>CBDCUV010000001.1:0-36227 GCA_965222775.1 Hyphomicrobiaceae bacterium | reverse complement strand
TTTTAATCGCCGGATCGAGGCATTCTTGTAAATAACGCTTAAGCCGTTCATTGAGATTGTCCTGAGATGCTTCTTCACGAAGACTCATACTGTGCTCCTTGCTGGTAGAAAGATTCCGGGTGTTCGTTGCGGGATTATTCTGTTGGATGATGCGGGTTCTCGGTAGTCAGCGACACGCGGAGCACATCATTGGTCAACGATAAGGTCTTGCCCTCGGCCACGAGGGGTTCCGCGCCTTTTTGTAGTTCTGTACTGCACAGAGCAAGGTTCTCGCCTTTGTCGTTGAGATAGCCTTGAATGACTTGAAGAAGATCAACGGTTAAGCTGTCGCGGCTGTCGCGTTCGTGATTGCAATACGTGACGATCAGAGCAAGATCGCCAACATTCGCGTGGGCGGCATAGAGGGCTTGGCCATACCGTTCTGCTGAGGAGGGCCGTAAGGCGATATCGACTAATTCCCATGCCTCAATCCGGCGAATGGAAGAGTCCAAGATTCGTTCAATGACTGCCGCCATCGGCACGTCATACTCAAAACTGTTGAATGTGGTGATCCGGCAGACATGCCGAATATCTTCAGCGGACAGAGTGATCATTTCTGTGTGTGGCGGCGGCATGGTGTTGTCTGGGGTTGATGCTGGTGGTCTCGTTTACCGGCCCCGACCGTCTTTGTCGCGGGCGGCGTGGCGTTGGACGCGTCGATTGCATCGTGTTTGCTCACAGGGACGTTCTCCGCGCAAGGTGGCCGCTTTGTCCTGTTGGGCCTGCCGTCGGCCATCGGCCATCTTTAACGCGCTGTCCGTGGGAATGGCTTGTAAATAGCCCAGATCGTCGTAATAAAACCCCTCGGGGGGAATTTTGATCAGGGTGCCGCCGCTATTATAGTAATAGCCCTCCGGCGGGATATGGACGAGCGTGCCGTCATTGAAGTAAAAGCCTTTCGGCGGGTGAACCTCGTCGCTCATCGTCGTGCCTTACCGACTGGGGCTGGGATTGCGGTTTTGGTGATCTTTGGTTTGGGCCGCGCGCGCACGGGCTTGGTTATCGCGGATGGCTTGTTCACTGGGCCGTTGACCGCGCAAGGTCGCGGCTTTTTGGGAGGCTGCGGCTTGATTGGCGCGTTGTTCCATCAAGCTGTTTTCCGTCGGTTTGTACATTAAATACCCATCGCGCGAATACATTAAATGATCCGGCAACGGGCCGCGTTCTTCACTCATCACTCAGTCTCCTCCTCTGCGTTCCTTTTTCCACTATAAAGGATTTTTGCGAATTATGAAAATTTGAGGGGTCCCTGCCCGCCTCGGACGCCGTGTTGGACTTGTCTCTCAGGCCCTTACGGGTTCTTGAGGCTGGGTGGTTGGTGCGTTGCTCTTGCGCCTTGCACCGGCCACGCCATCCATTCCTGCCGTCATTCCTGTCATGCCCGCTGGCGTCCAGGCGCGGCGACCGTCGTCTGCCGGGGTGTGCCTTCGGGTTAGATGAACATGGCTTCGGGGTCTTGCGAGAAGCCATGCTTCACTAACCTCAACAGAAAGGCACACACACCATGACGACTTCAAACCAAAAACCCATCAAGAAACTCCGTATCGGGGCCGTTCAAGCCGATATCTGGGCACAAGCCGCCGAGAGTGGCGAGTTTCTCACCGTCAGTTTTTCGCGCTCGTACAAAAAAGGCGAGGAGTGGAAAACCGGGCATTCCTATCAAGCCCATGAGCTCGAAGCGCTGGTTGATGTTGCACTCGATGCCAAAGATTTTATTCGCAAATGGCGTCGGTCCAAGATCACAGCCGCCTAGCGCGGTGCCTCTCGAAGCTCCCGGCTGGGTTCCCGGTCGGGAGTTTTCGGAAAGAATTTATGGCTCCCCTGCCCGAAAACCGATATAATAGAATGATGACAACACAGCGCAACACACCGTTAACAGACCAAGCCCTGCGCGATATGATCAAGCGGGACCTCGAAGCCAAGGCCTCGCTGGCCTGTGAAGGCATCCACTTCACCGAAGAAGAAGAAGCGGTCTTTGCCGACATGATCAAGCAAGGGTTGGACGATGAAGCCCGTATTAAGTTTATAAAAGCCTATTTTGCGAAGACCTCCCCTGCCCTCGCCGCTGAATGAGCGACCCTTACGTTTATCCCGGCACCACCATCCTGAAAAACAAAGCTGATCTTCGGACCCAAGACGAACTGGACCGCTTTGAACGTCTCATGACCCGGACACAAATGGGTCAAAAATTCCTTCCGGCAGTGGAGATGACCTATGAAGGCTATAAAGCCCTCCATCACCATCTCTTTCAGGATGTCTATGACTGGGCTGGACAATCGCGCACGGTGCACTTAGCCAAGGGCCAAGACTATTTTGGGCCACCCGATTATGTGGACCGGGAAATGGCGCGGCGGTTTGACCTGCTGGCCAAGGAACACCACCTGCAAGGCCTTTCCCAAAAACATTTTGCTAAGCGGGCCGCAGAACATCTCAATGAAATTAACGCCATTCATCCCTTTCGCGAAGGCAATGGCCGCACCCAGCGCTTGTTTTTGAAGGTCTTGGCCAAGCAAGCAGGCCATGACGTGCATTTGGACCGTATTACACCCAAGAAATGGAATGACGCCTCCATTAAAGGCTTTGCCGGTAACTATGAGCCCATGGAACAAGTCATTCAGGCGGCCATGGGGTCCCGGCTTCGCAGCCGTTCTCGTGAGCGCGGCACTGGGCGGACCCGCTAGCTTCTCTCTTGCCTAAGGCTGTCTCCCCTATTTTGAGGGGTCGCGATGCCGCGCCGCCTCTGGCAGAATGCAAAGATAGTTGCAGGTTGCTTAATAATCACCCGGCCTCTGGGGGACGTGTTCCCTCAGGGGCCGCGGTGTGTTGAGACCCCGTCGTGGCCTACACGTCACGTATGGCCTTGAGGCAATCGGGATGATCATGCCGCGGATTATTCACCAGCGTACTTACGGGATAGGCCTCCATGTCATGCTCGGCATAGGGCACCACCCACCTCCTGAGCGTATCCGGCTCATGAACGGCGGAATCCAGCCATCCCTGATAGGCCGCTTCGGGAAGGATCACCGGCATGCGATGATGCAGCCGCGCCATAAACGTATTGGCCTGAATGGTGAGAAGGCTGCACGATTCAATGACCTGTTCTTTGTGCTGCCATCGCTCCCACAGCCCGGCAAAGGCAAACGGACGATGATCCTGTAAATGAATGTAGTATGGCTGTTTGGTCTTCCCTTCTCGCGTCCATTCAAAGAATCCATCCGCCAGCACTAGACAGCGTTGCCGTCGAAACGCTTTGCGAAAGGACGGCTTGTCCGCGACCGTTTCGCCGCGGGCATTGATCAATTTGTGGCCGATACTGGGGTCCTTGGCCCATGACGGCACCAAGCCCCATTGCAAATCACAACATTCCAGCCTGTGGCTCTCAGGATTGGCGCGAATACAGGCCACATTTTGCGAGGGCGCGATATTAAACCGCGGGGCCCAGTGCGCCGGGGTGGTCAGCGTCATGTCATGCGCCAGCTGTGCAAAGCGATCTGTTCGGGTATACCGGCCACACATACGATCTCCCCTCCCCGCTTTTGTCCTTTCACGCTCATCCACCAAGACAGAAATCTGTGTTCCGGTAGTTGTGCATAAAAGACTGCTTCCATGAATGCATAGTTGCATGCAGACATGCTTCCATGCTAGGATTTCCCTACCACACACTCTAGGACGGAGTTGTCTTCATGGGCTATCTCATCGGTGTTGTTTCTCAAAAAGGTGGTGTCGGCAAAAGCACGATTTCCCGCCTCCTAGCCTGCCATTACGCCAAAAATGATTGGGATGTCACAATAGCTGATTTTGATACGCTTCAATCCACGGCGACCAAATGGGCGTCCAAACGTGCCCATGCCAATCTGACCCCGCATATCAAGGTTCAGCCACTCAATGATGTCGCGATTGCCAAACGCGAAGCGGATAAATGTGATGTGCTGATCATGGATGGTGCCCCGTTTTCTTCCCGGCAAACCCTGCAAATTGCCACAGTATCGGATTTTCTCTTTATTCCCACCAGCACCATGGAGGAAGATTTGGAGCCCGCCGTGATTTTGGCCCGGGAATTAACCAAACAGGGCGTGCCCAAAACGCGACTGGCGTTTGTCTTAAGCCGAACCGGCCCCAGTGAAACCGAAGAAGTTGAAGCCCGCGGCTATATTGACGAAGCGGGCTTTACCTGCCTTCAGGGCCTTACCGCACAGAAAGATTCTTATCATCAAGCCTTATCAAAGGGAAAGGATTTGACGGAAACACCGTTCGTCTCCGTCAATGTCACAGCCAAACACTTGGCGAAAAATATGGACCTCGCGATTGCCACAGCTATTAACGGGAGCACAACACATGAGCACAGCCGCACTGCAAAAGCCAACCAAAAACCGAAAAAGTCCGCCGCCACCAGAAAAAAGGCCGTTAACGGGTAATCTCCGGACGGAACCCCGCGGCACCAAAATGCCCTTTCAGGTTCGCATTCCTGCTGAAATCCGGCGGGAATTTAAGAGCTATGCCGTCAATCGGGATATGGACTACAACGATTTATTCGTGGAAGTCTGGCAGTTTTGGAAAGACCACCATGCCTCATAAGATGTTTTCATGAATGCATGCTTGCATGCTATTATGCTTTTATCCCCATAAAATCTTTTCAAGAGGGGAGGGGAGTGTCCCCACGTCCTGTGAACCTCTGCTACCGTCATCCATGATGTTGCCATTTTATTCATAATTGAGGTCCGCCATGTCTGACGATACCCTGCCTGATACCTTGCGTCCTATCGACAAACAACGCATAGCGAGTTTGGTTGAACGACAAGAACAAAAGAACCAAGAGCGTGAAATCTGGTTTACCCATTCCATTTTTACCCAATGCTTTTTGCCCTATCGAGATCCCAAGGACACGCAATGGATTAAACGCAACGGCAAGTATTCGATCATCCTGACAGCTATTGCCTTGGATCATCCGTCCATGCCCATACCGGGGAAGGTACTGGGTCTGCCTTTTGGCTCCAAACCCCGACTCTTCCAAAGTTATTACTGCACCATGGCGATCCAGCATCAAAGTCCGGTGATTCCGGTTGAACGGTCCATGACCGCCATGATGAAAAAACTACGAATATCGGTAGGAGGCGGGCCTAACGGATACATTAAACCGTTCAAGGAACAGATCATGCGGTATGCGGCCTGCCACTTTCGCATTGCAGGCCCCAAGCTGAGAGGAGAAACCAACGTTCATACCCATATCAATGCCGAACCGTTTAAGGTGTTCGATGTCTGGTTTCCGGACGATCCGCAACAGGAAACCTTGTGGCCGACAGAAATTATTCTGAACACGGATTTTTATGAAAGCCTGAAAGAGCATGCGGTGCCGTTTGAAATTGAAGCCGCCATCCCGATTAAAAACAATGCCCGCGCCTTAGATATTTATTTGTGGCTGACTCAACGCTTGTGCCGCATTGATCGTGATAAACCGCTGTTCATGACCTGGCAAATGTTATTTGATCAATTCGGCGGCGGGCAGGGGGAATTACGCTCGTTTAAGAAACCCTTTGAACAGGGCTTACTGGCGACACGCCCGTGTTACCCAGATGCCGTCTTTGAGGAACATCCGAACAAAGAAGGCTGGATATTCAAGCATTCCAAACCGCCTATTCCGAAAACCGCTCTCGTCCTTCCATTTAAGGATAAGTCTGGGGATTGATTAAATTATCCACGATGGTTTCGATGCACGTTCTACGATGGTTTCGATGCAATTCCACGATGGTTTCGATGCAATTCCACGATGGTTTCGATGCAGGAATATGCGTAACTCTTTGAAGGAAAAGGTGAATTCTGAACCCCCTATATACCCTATAAACCAATAATTATCCTATAGATTGGCTGATGGATTTGTGGACAACGCTACGCGTTGCCGCACAAGCTCCACAGCACGGCGACAACTCTTTTTTTATTTATGAAAAAGAACGAAGAAACGGACAAGAAGCACAGACCGGAGATTGCCTACAGGGGAGGGGACCCACCAATGCCAGCTAAAAACGGAACCCCGCGCCGACCATCTCCTGAGCAACCCGCCGCAGAGAGATTGAGCGCCAATACCAATTGGTTTCATGTCTTTCAGGAAATGGTCTTCAACGGTGATTTGGCCAAGATGGGGCCTAGTGCGGGTGCCGTCTATTTAGTGATCAAATCCCATGTGAATTTTACCACCGGCCAGTCCTTTCCCTCTGTCCATACCATGGCCCAACAAGCCGGAATCAGCGAGCGGCAGGTCAGCCGGGCGCTGACCACTCTTGTCCAGCACGGCTACCTGCATCGCACCAAACGCGGGCGGCATAATCTCTATACCTTACGGGAGAAAATTCCATTGAAAAATCAACACGGCGACACCCAAGCTTTGGCCACCTGGGACTATTTACCCGAGACCATCCAAGCGACCGTCCACGACCTGAAAAACGTGTTGTTGAAGGGTCAAATCCCTGATGGCGGGGTGATCTTTATCGAACATCTCAACGTCAATATGCAGGTGAACACGCAAGGCGGGCAGGGGGTGCAGCACAATGCACCCGCCTCACATCGCATGAAAGGCCAGACCTGACCCTGTGTTCGGCAAGGGCGCTGTGGGTATCCCCCCGAAAAACCGGGGGATAGCCAAAAGATAGCTGACTGTGTGGCAGGTGTCCGGCCCGAAAATGACAAAAATACCTGACTGTGTGGCAGACTAAAAAGATTGAAGATATTTTAAAAAGATTAAGAGTAGGAGAGTGGATAACTGCAAGAACAAGAGCTTGAAACAGTAAAAAAAAAGAAAAAAAGAGCAACACTCAGACCACAGAGCGTGTCTTGAAGAACATCATGCTGACCAAGGAAAGCAGAACAGAAAGAATACAGATCAGAAGATCAGATCATTCGTTGAATGATCCTTTTCTTTTATTCAAATCTGGGAAACTGAGATGATGGACAGGGGCGATACGCAAGATAGGCTATTTTCAAAAATTTGGTGGTTTCTGTGCGTTCTTTTTTGTTTGAGGTCTCATCCATCATCCAAAAAATTCATGGCCCTCAGCGGGCAAATTTGGCCCATTATGCACGCATGTCTTCTGGAAACCCGTCTCCCATGTGGTCTGTGGGGAATAATTCGCTCGTAACGAGCGAATGCGGTCCGGCCTGAGCGGGTTCTGCCTGAAGGCTCCGGGGGAGCGTTCGGCCCGACTCGGGCGAGCGCCACACCATGTTCCCCTCAGCAAAGACTTGGCAGGGCCAAGTCTCGGGGCGCGGCCCCGAACCCCGACACCACCCAGCTACCCCACCGTTTGTCCTGAGGACACCAGAGGGTCACGGTTAATAGGGGATTTCATCATCATCCGGCAGGGGGGCTTCTGCTTCAAGCTCCGGGAGGTTGTTGCCGTCATACTCTGCCAGTTTGGACAGGGCTAATTGCGCCACCGCCGATAACTGCGCGGCGCTCTTGAGGTCATAGCTTGAAGTACTCTGCCATTCGTCATTGTCGTCTTTGTAGCGCCGTTCGATTTTGGCGGTATGAAACGGCCCCTTGCTGCTCTCATTTTGAAAGATGGCGGCGCTGACAGCACCAATGCGGATACGATCTTTAGGCTTGGACATGAACCTGCTCCTTTTCTGTCGTTCACGATAAACGGTAACGCAGAACGGGCAGGGGAGAAAGGACTATTTCGCAAACTGATGATGAATACTTATCCACAGCATGACAAAGATTTTCGTCCATTTTGCAGACAATATCTTGTTTCAGGCAAGTTCAGCGCCTGCAAAACTTTTTATTGTAAAGACGTACCAAACATTCGTATAGTGAAAAAACACTTCATAAGTCATTGATTTTATTGTAAACTAGTATTTTTACGTATCAATAAAACCATTTACTTTGTACTCATTTTCTGCTTACATTTCATTATCCACAGTCCCTCCCAGTGACACAGTGATACCCCTTACCGTGTCATAACAAAAATGGGTCACATGTGTTGTTTATGTGACATAGTATCAACGAAAAAAAGAATTTTGTTCATCGAGAGATATGCCGATCACAATCTCCTTGTGATTTTTCGCATAGCGTTACTGTGATGAATCGACACATGATGTAGCACAAGTTCATCAGAAACGAGGTATTATGCAGGCACAGTCACTCGGACATTCTAGCAAGCGCCGTCACATCGCACGAAAAACACCACCGCAACCTACCTCATCCCGCTCCACTACAGGAGACACAGGACGCGCCACGCCTATCAGATCTACGAAAAGTTCTGTGAAGCCGGGCAAGTCAACAAAAGTTTTGACGATGAGAGCATCGTCTGAGCAAAGCTCAAACATTGAACAACTATGCTCTCAAGCATGCGAGCAAATTCGTACCCATCAACATTCACGAGCCGTCTCTCTTCTTTCCGATGTGCTAAAAGAGAATCCTGATCACATAGAGGGCAATTTTCTCTATTCTATTGGCGCTTCATTAGCGCCCTCCGAAAAGTTTACGGCCTCGCCACGTTTTCGTGAAAAGAGGGCTGCACGAAGGAGTGAACTGGCCGGATTAAGTGCCTATTTAACAGGTGCCGAACAAGGCCGATTACGTGGCGACATCGCCCGCATGAAAAAGAATTTCGATAGGGCGTTTGACATTGCGCCCCTTGATCCGATGCTTTTATTTCAATATGCGCGTTGTTTGTTCCGTACAGGGAATACCGATGGAGCCCGGGCCTTCTTAAAGATGATCGAAGAACGCCACCATAAAATTTTATTGGCGAAAATTACACGCCGCACCCTGCTCAAGGATCGAGAATACGTGAAAGCGTTTTTTCTGTTACGTGGACAAGTGTATTTGGCACAAGGGCCAGAAAATGCCTTTAATGCGTATCGAGACTTCAAAAAGGTCTTGGCGATCAGCAAAAACAACAACGAAGCGAACACAGGCCTACGGCAAGCGTTGGCGCTTCAAAAATCCTTGCACCGCGCGTCAAAAGATGCCATAACTCACGGCAGCAACAACTATGAAAACGGAACACCGACAATGCCTACGAATGGCCATGCGACGAACACTTCTATTTCAGAAGGCAGCATCAGGCACCTCCCCAAGCCTATTCAGCACGCCATCAAAGCACACAAGCATGCTGGTATATTCATCAGAGAGACATACTTTGACAATACTACGGTAGCGCGTCAGCATGTTGCGGACGCAATACATATACATTTAAACACTCTGTCATCACTACTTCTTGGCAAAGCGGATTTATCGGCAGAAATGGCAACTAAACTAGCATGGTATTTCCCAGATTTTACGGCTGATCAACTCATGGATATTCAAAAATTTTATGATTTACACAAGGCTACCATCGCAATACTGCCACGCCTTCAGCAGACTGCCGAACCAGAAATGACGCCCGGCTAAATCCCCATCCGCAGCCGGGTGATTTCTACCGTAGCGCCATTGCCTTCGAAATACTCCGTCCAGAACGCGATCAACTCTGTCTCCGTGCAATACGTGCCCTCCAAATTGCGCTCCAGCATCAGAATGTCCACGCTCACGCCGGTAAAGGGCTTGGGTTGCAGCCGTGCCCAATGCCGCGTGGTGGTGAATTTTTGATAGCTCGGCAAGTGCCCGCGCTCATAGCAAAAGCGCACTCCATCTGAGTTGTGCATGAGATCTGACACCAAGACAAGTTTGCGGAAGGGCTTGCCGGTCATGGTCGGCAACCGGGAGAGACTTTGTGTCATTTCCAATAACGGACTATCCCAGACCTTTTCGTCTTCCTTGAGATCGGTCCGCAGCATGTGTTGGATGTGCGGCCAGTAGACTTTGCGAAAGGCTTGCCGGTTTTTGTTGTGCAAAAACGGCGTGGGTAAATCCGGGCCTCCCATCATGAGACTTTCAGCGCCCGTGCGCACCGGGCGGCACATCTCCACGACCGGGCGTGGAATTTGGCTGAGCGTATGGCCGTTGGTGCCGTAAATGGCAAAGCGCTCATTGCCGTTCATCTGCTCATACGAGGCACGAAAATACTCTTCGACGCCGCGTTGCTGCATGGCATTCCACATCCCAGCGGAATAATCGACCAGCACCGCCCTTCCCGGTGAGCCCTCACCCAGACAATAATTCTTCGCCATGGTCACCTCGGGTTCGTCCGCCAGCATGGCCAAGCTCACTGCCCCAATCAAGATAATCCCGCACAGCCCCATCCCAATGATGGGCACCAGATTGTGTTGCTTGTGTTGCCAGCCCTGTTGTTTACGTCGTCGCATGATGGTCCTCCTCCTGTTGGTCGGCATCATAGCCTTGTTTCCGGTAAAAGCTGGTAAGTGTGGCTGTCAGTTGCTCACGCGCCGCCTGCGCGGTCTGTGTAATTTGCTGTTGCAGCGCGTGGCATTCCTCTCTGGCCCGCGCTTCGAATGCCTGCGCCAGTTCTTTGCCGTCCTCATCCCATGGCAGCGTGATCATGGTCGGTTCAAATCGCAGGGGTTCCACCGGCCAATCTCGCTGATAGCCGTTAATTTCACGGAACCGGGTTTTGACCCGCTCCGCCTCTTTGCGGAAATGACTTTCCGCATCCCGTACGATCTTCTGGAGTAACGCGGTCGCCTTCTCATGCTGCTGTTTGGCGGTGGTCACGGCTCCGCCATTGGTCACGAGCCCCGTCAAAAATTCCTCCACCACCGCCTGTGCCTTGTCACTTTCGGCATCAATGATCTCCCGCCCCTCTTCAATGAGGTCTTCCGCATAATGGCGCGGCGCCTCGACCAAACCATGACGTAAATCAGCCATTTCGCCGTTCCTTCCGGCAAAATTGCGGTAGCCTTCCCTCGTCGCGATGACACTCGTTAACAGCCCAAAGAGAAGAATGAGCAGGGACGAGTTGATATCCATCGTTTCAGCACCGGCAAAGGACCAGTGCAGCACATCCATCTCGTCCGTGAGCCGGAGCGACACCGCAATGCTATGAACAATGCCAAGCCCGATCACGGTACACACCAGTCCGATATAGCTATAGCGCCGCATTCGGCGCTTTGAGTGGCCCCAATAGCGCATGACCAAAAAGCCGAGACAATACGCCGAGAGCAATAAATTCACGACGGTAATGGCCAGTCCGATCCCAATGGCCTCTGGCCAGCTTTGAAAAAATCCCAAGCCATAAAACGCCACGGAATTAATGGCGGCTTCCATCGTCCCCACAATCATTAACACCATCGCGGCCCACATCGGGTGGACCTCTTCCATGCCGTTGGGTGTCTTCTTGGACGATTGCCGGGCTCGAAAATGCCGGGCCCAATGTTGCGATTCACTGCCATGCGCCTTTAATGAGCCGTCGAGCGTGCTGCTTGTGGCATTCATCTTCTCGCAATGGCCCGCCACCTGTTGCTTGAAATTTTCCAGTCCCGAAGGCTTCACCATGGCCTGTACATTCACCATGGACCGTTGCAACTCAATCTTTTTCGCCAGCACTTTTTGGACGATATGGCCGCGCTTGGCCTCTAAATAGGCATCACCATTGCCTTGTTCCAGAATTTCTTGTGTTACACGATCCGGGATTTCCGTGCCGTTCTGTGTGGCAACACCGCCTCTCCAATTCATCATAAGCCTCCTCCTTCTTGCGCCTTTCCTTACCGGCTATGCGATAGACTCTGTGTGCGCGGCGGCATGGCGCGGTTAAAGGGTTGCGACGCGCGGTATTCTTGGCGAGCCGTTTGAAAGGCTTGCTTTAAGTCGCCAGCTTGAACCTTTTGTGCCGGAGCCTTGCTTTGCCTAGGCGCTTGCCGGTGATCGGCAGGTATAAAGCCGCGATCCAAGCCTTGCTCGGCTTGTTTGTTAAAAATACTGAACAACCGAAAAAACATGATGGCCTCCTTTCATGCTTGCATGCATGTCGCAAGAGAGTTACCGCATTAAAAATTCGGCGTGGCGCAGGCGCCACAGCCATTTGGCCACGAAATACAGCGCGATAATCGCCGCGCCGTAGAAAAACGTAATTTGATGATTGCCGAACACGTCAAACCAAAGACTGAATTCTGCCGACGCTGGAGGCACAGGCAGGCCCAAGACATTCTTGACGCCAGTGTTTTGTGCCAGCGCTGCGGCGCTGCCGGTCAGGGTCACGGCAAAGACGGCAAATTTGAACAATTCGCCCATACAGAGCGACCAGTAATGCAGAACATGCTCGAGGCCATTGGCCATGGCCGTAAAACCCAACCCCAAGAGTTTCAAGCTATACGGGCCGATGGCCAGCCCGGCGTAGCAGCTTGTAGCGACCAACGCCAAATTCTCTTGAGTCCATGCAGGCCGGGTCCACATCATCAAACCTAAAATGGGCAAACTTAACAACGCGGAACCAATGAGTACCCGATCCCATCCAATGGGTTGGGCTTGGACCCATTCCCCGATGAGCGTCCGCACATTTTTGAGCCATTCACCTGTTTTCACCTGCCGAAGTTCAGCCTTGGCTTGATCACGCTCTTTGGTGAGAGTGCTCGCTTTTTCTTGCAGGCGAGTATTCTCTTGGCGCAGCCGCTCGATCTTTTGTCCTTCATCGCCATGCTTCACCGACAAGCGCACATATTGGGCAAAGCCAAAGGCGTTCGGCCCGTCTTCTTGGCCATGAAACTCCCGAATGCGCACAATACTATCCTGAGCTTTATGAAACGCCACTAAAGCTTCATGCTCGTTGCCGGTATCGAGCATGGCGAAGGTTTTTTGAAACTGCTGAAATTCCTTGTCCAATGCCCGCTGCTGGGCTGAATTGCTCGCTTTCAACATCGTTACTTACCTCATGGCAAAGGTGGATGATGGGGCCTGTTCATACGGCTTTCCCAAGGGTTGTTCCGACCGGTAGCGATGCCGGTACCATTCAGACACATTTATAAGACGACTTAATAGAAGTTCTCCTTGCCGTTTATCCCATAAATCACCTATCCAAATTGCTCCTTGGAGATGATCAAAGAATAAGTGATACGCTTCTTCGCGTAACGGCGCTTCCCCCGGCTTTTGTGGTAAATGAAAGCGTTCCATGCGAAAGCCATGGGGCAAGTACCGATTGAAGCGGTGCCATTTGAGCCGGTTGCCACGCCGGTAGAGGATTTCGCGTGGCGTGAACCAAATTTCACGGCGGCACCATGTTAAACGGCTTACGGCGAGCCACCACAGGACGCACCATGCCGCCAGCACGCCACCGATCAATTGCCAGCCGCGCAACCCATGGAACCAGTATTCATAGGCCAAATACAGGCCCACTACCGAGTTGCCGCCATGCCACAGGGCCATTTTTTTGTGCATCCATGTAGGGTCACGAAACCGCAAAAATATGCCGACGCTCTCCCCTCGCTGCACCGTTGGCGGAAACCCCTGCCAGCGTGGATTACCGGCCATTGATAAACCTCCAATAGCGGTCGAACGCATGGGCATAGGGTGCGTCCCGGTCCCAATAGCGCACGCGTTGTAAGATGATGGGGCGATGCCCGGCCCAGATAATCAGTTTTCTTTGCTGCGGGTCTTTGGCGGCGGTGATCCGCGACAATTCCGGTGGGGTGATCAAGGGAAACATTTGAAACGACTGGGTTTCATTCTGAGAGGCGCGTTGGCTCGAACTCACGGTGCTGAGGGTCGTGACCGCGGTTTGACCGCAACGGTCCGAGAAATAGCCGAGCGTGGTCGCATCGCAGTTGGCAAAGGTATGGACGTTGTTGTTCCCAATAAATGTTTCCCAAGAATCCGGGTAGACCGTCATGAGTTGCTTGAGATTTTGACAAATAATATAGAACTTTCCGTAAAAACCCCTAATATATCCTGCGTATGTCTGAACCGACTGCAAAAATCCCAGAACAGGCAGCTCATCTATGGCCAGAATCACGGCTTTGTCCGGCACGGTGGGCTCTTCTTCGAGGGCCAGCAGTGCGAAATTGAGCAACACGCGAACAAATCCCCTATAGACGGGTAGTTTCCCTGCCGGGATGCTGATGTAAATGGTCATCTTTTTGCGCTTGAGATCGCGCAAATCATGAAGAACTTTCATTCCTGCCCTTCGCCATCCACGCCAAAAATTTCTTGCATGGCGGAGTAGGATAAGATTTTTAACTGCGTTCTAGCGGTCGAAAGCACGCTCCCGCGCTCATTCTCAGGCCGATCCCAGAAATCATGAGCAGCCGCTTCAAGCGCAGCGGCTGCCACCGGATAGCATTCGCGTTGAAATTTTGACGTATGGAGCATCAGCTCTATGACTCCAGCCATAATATTTTCTGGCTCTGCCTCTTGATGCTCCTCCTCCTCTTTGTTCTCTATTCGTTCTTCGAGGCCTAGGCCTCTCGTCAGCAAACGATAGCTGGTAATCAAATGCCGCTTCCCCTCAAACAAAGGACAAATCTTTGTCAAAATTAGTAACCCTTCAAATAAAGTTTTTGCCGAATCCGTCCAGTGGGGCTCTGCTTTCGGAGAGTGAATAATGAACGCATCCGTGATTAAGCCGATCCGTTCCAAGAAATCATCCTGAGCGGGATCGCAGTGACGGTGACTGAGCGGATTCCACTGGCAGCAATAGGGCTCCAGTTCAGGCTCAACCGCCAAACCGGGGGTGAAGGCATAGCATTCGTGCCCAAGCTCTTCTGCGCGGTATTTTCCTGTGGCCCTTAAAACAGATCCTTTTGGATCAAGAATGACCATAGAACCTTCATAGGTGATGGCTTCGACCGTGAGTTCCACAGTTTTTCCACCACCGGCTCCGGCAATTACGAGCCTCCCTTGTTCCGTTTTCTCTCCAATCAATTCCTCGCCCACCGCTCCGGCGATCAGATTTTCGCCATCATGGGGATAGGCTGCCGCTAATTCATTGTGGTCTTCGAAGACCTCTCCTGGAACATTGCCTCCGGGCTTTTTCCGATTGCCTCTTGGTACATCATCGTCGAGTAGATCGGGCATTGAAAAACCTCCTAGTCGATTGATACACTAATACACAGTGCAACTGTGTAAATATTTATACAAAGAAAGCGCCGACTCTGTCAATCCTTATGAACCTTTGCTTCGCAACCGGGGATACCCCGGACCCTGTTTATCGCGGCGCTGTTCACACCTTCAGTCAATGAAAGAAGCACTCCCCACCACGTTAATCTTTTGGAAACCCCGCTCGCGTACGATAAACGCAAGCTGGGCGTGGTACTACCGTACTCACGCCTTCAGCTTGCCAAGGAGGACTTCGCGTCCTCCTGTGGAACCTCCTGCGTTAAGGGCGCGTTGCCCCTTAAAACCCCAACCAAAGCTCGCCGCTCTGGACAGGCCAACGGAAAGGAGACTGTGTTGAACAAGGACGTTTTACCATCCAAACGTCCCGCGCCCTTCGGTGTCAGATTGACACCCGAAGAACGCGCCGAACTTGATCGCCGGGCCAAGGACGCGAGGCTGTCCCTTGGCGGCTATATCAAGTCGGTGATTTTCAACACGCCTCCTCCCCGTCGCTCGCATCGCCCTCCACCCAATGCCGAAGAACTCAGCCGCATCCTGCGGGCATTGGGTTCCGTAGGGGCAAATACGAACCGCTGCGCCTTGTTGGCGAACATGGGTTCATGGCCTTCCGAAGAACGGCTTAATGCCGCCTGTGACGACATCCAATGGATGCGCCACACCCTGATGGTGGCCCTTGGCATGACCCCTGCCGATCAACCCAAGGACCAGCCCGAGCCATGAACTTGCAAGCTTCCCAACGCGCCGGAGCCCGATCATTGGCCATGCACGTGCTCAACACCAAGGACAATGAACATGTGCAGGTCCATGATTTGCGCGGAGTCGCAGCCACCAACGCCCATGGAGCCTTTCAGGAAATGGAAGCCGTGTCTTATGGCACCGCTTCCACCAAACCCTTCTTTAGCGTCAGTTTTAACCCTCCTCCTGATAGCACTATCAGTATTGACCAGTTTGAAACGGCCTTTGCCGCCGTGGAAAAGAAGATGGGTTTGGAAGACCAACAGCGGGTGGTGATTTTTCATGAAAAAAATGGGCGCAGGCACGCCCATTGCTGTTGGAGTCTGATCCAGTCAGTTAAAAAGACGGATCAACGATATAACGATAAAACGGAAGTGGAGAAACTCGCCGCCATCAAGCTGGGGCTGTACAAGAAGAAATTGAAGGAAGTTAGCCGGGACCTGTATCTCAAATTCGGCTTGGAGATGCCCAAGGGCTATCAAAAAGGCGGGAAAGCTGACGAACTCAATTATGACCGTCAGACATGGCAACAATGCACCCGGTTAAAAGAAGACCCCCGCGACTTGAAAGCCCTCATTTCCTCGACCTTGCGGCAATCCGATACCACCAAAGCCTTTATGCAGGGATTGGAAGAACAAGGGCTGTTCTTGGCTCGTGGCGATAAACGCGGCTTTGTCCTCATTCATCACACCGGAGAAATTCTGGCCCTCACCCGCTATTCGGGGATGAAGGCCAAAGAATTACGGGAACGGCTGGGCGATCCCGCCACCCTGCCGACTGTGGAGCAAGCCCAATCCATCCGCAAGGAGCGCATGACCACGGCCTTGCAGAAGATGCAGCGGGAATTACAGGACAAACACAAACAGGATTGGCAACCGTTTAAGAAAGCCGTTCAGGCCCTCAAAACTCGTCAACGCAGCGAACGGACATTGTTACAGCGTAAGCAAGAGACACGGCACAACAAAGAAACTCTGGTCCGGGCCACTCGCTTACGAAATGGCCTGATGGGCTGGTGGGACCGCTTTACCGGACATCGAGGCCGTACGGTTGATCGGAATAAAAAGGAACTGGACCACTGTGAGCGCCGCGACCGCGCGGAGCAAGACAGCTTGATTACCCGGCATTTACAGGAACGCCGGGCCGTTCAGAAAGATATCGACCGTATGAAGCAGCAACATACACTGGAACGGCAACAATTCCGCACCAAGATGGGCTTTTTGTTTTCGCTCGATACCTCGTCCATGCGAGGCATCACGAAAGAGCATATACAGGAACGCGATGACAAACGGCAGGAACACAAAGACCGCAATCGTCCCAACAAGGGCGGACGCGGGCGTCAGGGCTCATCCGGCCCGGATGACCCCAGCCCGTAAGCTGCACCGACATGCTGATGTCGAGGCAGGAACATTCACATTTTTTTAGGAGGGTTTACTCATGACCTATTTTGGCGGCTTTCTTAAACAGGTTCGTCTTCATGCCCAAACACGCCATCCAGTCACATGGGATATTCGTCCCACGAATGGCAGTATTGTAGCGTCCTACAGAGAACAGCACAGGACTGACCCCGAAGAACAGGTAAAAAAACTTACGAACGATACCAACAAGCTTTTGTATATCACCGACACATTGCCGGAATATACTTTAGACCCGCATGTAGGGTGGTATATCGGCTCTCTTCTGCTCAATTGTGCCGCCTTTTGTGATGATCATGGGATAACAGGCGAACCAAAAGACCGTTGCACCGCACTGCTTCAGCAACTAGACGAACAAGAAAAAGTCTCTGACACCATGGTGTATGAATTATTGCAATGTTTGAAGTTGATCCATGCGGACATTATTCTTTTTTCTCAGTCCGAGCTGTATGATTCCGTCTCGGGGCAGGCTTGAATCTAGCGCCTCATGCGTTGCATCAAGGATTGGGGTGCCCCGTGTTCCCTCGGGAACACGGGGCCATACGACCGATCTTTGTTCGCTTAACTCTTTGAAATAATGCCGAGAATATTTTTTGCTTGGCAGGCTACGGGATTTCCGTCATATTATGGGAATGTTTTTAACGCAGAAATTCAAACCCGCTACGATTAAGCCCCGCCGCTATGGCGCAAAGTTTTCCAGTCCTAAATTCAAACCGCGCTATGCCAAGCCCCGCCGTCGTTTTCGCCGCACCGCTCGCTGTAAACCGTAGTCCAGTTCCTTTTCTCCACCGATTGGCCAAACTTTTTTTTCCTGAAATTGCTTGAGTGTTCGTCTTAACAACGGGTACAGCACACAACACTCTCCTGTTTCAATCACGTCTTGTTGCGACATCACACCCCAGAACAGCGCCATGTTTTCAATGTCATCCCGCACTGTCTTCTTGAGCCGTGGGGTGGCTAACAACTTCATTAACCGTTTGGCCTCAACAAAAAAATCTCGTTGCGTCTGCCTCAGGTCCTCACCTTCCAACAAGGTGGGATCATCACAGTTTACAAATACTCGGTCGAACGCTTCGTCGGCTTTGTCTCGTTCTGCTTGTGTGGGCATTTGTCCCCCTTTGTAATCGAGTGGAACCGTTACCGTTTTACACTTGGTTCGTCTTTGTGGGCTTCGTAATAGGAGCGGAGCACGGCATTCATGCGGGTTTGATAGCCACGGCCTTGTGCCTTGAACCATTCGAGCATGTCTGCATCATAGCGAACCTTCACCGCTTCCTTTGGGCCTTCTGGGTACACCACCTTCGCCGTTTTCCAAAAGTCTTTTGGTAAGGCCGGACCTTCTGGCGCATCCTTGCGCGTCCGATCCTTCATGTTATTTAACTCACTTCGTGAGACTGTCGTAATACGTTCTTTTGTCATGTCGTCCTGCTTTCCGTGCCGAAATAATCCGGCGGTTATGTCCTCGCCATGTATAGACCACCACTAAAAACTGTTCTTCCCAATGGCCAATGGCAATATAGCGCTCTTCGCCATAGTCTTTCCGATCATCGAGGCGTTCAAGTATCGGATTGTCAAAAATCTTGGCGGCGCGCACAAAATCGATACCATGATCCTTGAGATTGCTTTCCCGTTTTTTTTCAAACCATTCAAAGCTCATGCCTAACTGTACCTACAATTGTACCCCCTATCAAGCCTTTTGTCAAAATCTATTGGCCTGACCTTGCATATCTGATAAAGTACATTATCAGATATGAAATGCCTCTCAGAGAACGTTTCGATTATGACCGATCCCGACACTAAGAATGATCATGCGGTGCTCGCCCTCCTTGAGGTGCTCAAGGGAATTCTGAGCGATTATGAAGGCACGATTGATCAAATCAAGGAATTTGGCAGCGCGGAAATCAGCCTCGGCCCGTTCGAACGGATTCGAACCGCCCATAAAATCCTCGACCGCATTCAACAGGAGCTTCCTGACGCCGCATGACCAGACCCACGGCCTATATCGAAATTAATAAACTTCACTCTGATCGTTCAGAAGATACCTTTTATGAGGGCTATGCTTGGGACACCGACGCCGAAACCAGGCTTGCGTTTTATCAAGCCAAGGCCCGTTTTGAAGTGCCCTTTGAACACGCCGCCTATTTGGTTGACCTGTATCAAGACCAACACGAAATGATTGAAACCTTTCCCATGGCCGAACTCGGCTATCGAACCCTCACAAAAGCCGCATGACCACCACCCTGCCCGCCACAACTGAACGCCAATTGACGAAGAAGGAATTTCATGCGCTGGCCGAGGTCTCGCCGGAGCTGGAATGGTTTGCCAATATCACCAATCCCAAAACCCGCCGGGCTTATAAAAATGACATTCAAGAATTTTCGCAGTTTGTCGGGCTGGAAAAGCCGGACGATATGCGCAGTATCACCCGCGCCCATGTGATTGCGTGGCGGAAAGAGTTGGAAGCGCGTGAACTGGCACCCTCGACGATCCGGCGAAAGCTCAGCGCTCTCGCCTCCTTGTTTGACCATTTGTGTGAAAGCAATGCGGTGACGCACAACCCCGTCTCCGGGGTAGAGCGTCCCAAGCTGGGCACGCATGAAGGCCAGACCCCGGTAATCAGTGATGCGCAGGCCCGGGCGGTCTTGGACGGACCGGATGAGACGACGCTTAAAGGGAAACGGGACCGGGCGATCCTTGCGACCCTGCTCTATCACGGCATTCGGCGGGAAGAAGTGGCGAATTTACGGGTGAAAGATGTGGAATGGCGTAAAGGCGTGCCGCATTTACGCATCTTTGGGAAGGGCAATAAAATCCGGCATCTCCCGTTACATCCGCAGGCCGGACGCTTGATTGATGAGTATCTAATAGAGGCCGGTCATGGCGAGGAGCTGAAAGGGCCGCTATTCAGGCCGGTGATCAATAACGTGACCGGCAAGCTGGCCAAGCCGCTCCATCCCGATAGTATCTATCATGCGATTGTGAAGCCTTACGCCGGAGTCGGCGTGCATTCGTTACGCGCCACGGCGGCGACCAATGCGCTGGATCATCAGTCTGATATTGCGGAAGTGCAGAAATGGCTGGGCCATGCCAATATTGCCACGACGCGGCTCTATGACCGGCGGAAATCACGGCCCGAAGATAGTCCGACGTTTCGGGTGAAGTATTAGGGTGAGCGTGACACATTTTTTTCAATCCGGACGATTCAGTGCTATGATGAAGGAGAGGAGTACCCACGATGACCGATACACCTGTGAATTTGACTGATCCGACCGTAGAGCCGAGTTTGCAAGATTTTGAACGGCTCTGCCAAGCGGCCGGGGATCATGTGCGGGCCGAAAGTGCCCTGTTGGCAAAGCAAAACGGCCAGCAAGACGAAGGCAAGCCTGCTCCGAACCAGAGCGGTGTGAGCTTCGATTCCCCGTAAGTGGGTTCTCGAAAACCCGTCCTGACCGTGATTGCCGGGCCCAATGGGTCGGGCAAAACCACGCTCACCCTCCAACTGCTCGCCCATGAGTGGACGGCAGACTCGATCTATATCAATCCCGATAACATTGCCCAAGAGACCTTTGGGGACTGGAATGCGCCAGAGGCGGTTCTGCAAGCCGCCGACTATGCCGACCGCTTGCGGGCGCAATGTCTGGAAGAGGGAAAGAATTTTACCTATGAAACCGTATTTTCCACGCCGCGCCGGTTACAAGACCTCGAACACGCAAGAACGCAGGGTTTTTTTATCCGCTTCTTTTTTGTCTCCACGCAAAACCCGGAGATCAATCTGGCCCGCGTGCAGCGCCGCGTACAGGTGGGAGGCCATGATGTGCCGGAAGAAAAAATTCTGGCGCGCTATCAGCGATCCATGAAGAATTTGTTGCCTGCCTTGCGGCTCGTTGACCGGGGCTATGTGTTTGACAACTCCGTGGATGACCGCAACCCTGCCCTCTTATTACGCACCACCCATGGCTTGGTAAAGCGCGTCTATCACGCGCCCCTGCCCGACTGGGCGCAATCCGTGTTCAACACTCTTGAACGCCGCGCAGACGATCCGACGAATGGGCATTCAGATCCGATACCCTGAGTGCAGTCTATACCCTGTGCTAAGGGTACTGCGCGTATTGATGTAAAAATGTACGGTAAGCAAGCTGAATTTTTCGTCGATCCTTTTGCAACGGTATTCTGCAACACATAACACGTTGTTTTCATTGAAAATGGTAACCAGTTGCAGAAAGGTTCCTTTGTGCAACTAAATCATCATCCCTGACAGTCGGCTCTCGGCCAAGCGCGGACCTGCCACTAACTCCTGCGTTCAGATGTGCTGCGACGCAGGCGAAGCGTCACCGGCAAGGTGTTGTTAGCACGTATTATTTCCGCCAATACTTGGGCTGGGAGAAAACCTTTGAGCACTGAACTCTTCCTTCGACACTTCCGATAATACCAGACTTCAAATCCTGTACCATCCAGGCATCTGTGTCCTCCGAAGGAGTTGAATAAGGAGCTTGAAACCCAAGTCCTCCTGCGGGTTTAAATCCAAACTTCGGATAGTAATCAGGGTAACCAAGCACAAAAACCAAGTCCACGCCTGATTCTGCCAACTGTTTTAAACCTTGTGTAATTAATACACCTCCGAGGCCTTGGCCTTGAAAGTCACTTAAAACTCCTACAGGGGCGAGAATCCGAACTGAGACTTCTTGTCCCTTAGGCTGAAGTCTTGCCATGGTGAAAAGGACATGGCCTACCACTCTACCCTTTGTTTCGGCCACCAGTGATAGCAAAGGCTTTGCCGTCTCATCGTCCAGCAGAGCGTTGGCGAGTTCAGCAATTTCATGGCCTTGCTCTGGCCCAAAAGCATTCGTGTGGATACCGTGAATTGCCATGCGGTCAGATTCTGTAGAACCTCTTATCTTCAAAATGTCCTCCTCTCTGGCCCTGCTAGCGACTTTATTGAATAGACGAAGGCTATATACCACCTAGAACAATTGCCGGTCCAACATCCGCTTTGGGTCTGGAGCGGTCTTAGCGTACAAATTTACACCAATACGCGTAGTACCCTTGCTACTGCGCAGTCGTGCCCATCACTCCATCGCGTCGTCTTCATCTATTTGATGCAGCTGTTTATACGCTTTTATGGCGACCCCTCCCATTAACTCGAAGTATGCTTCGGCTTTCTTGACATCATAGTCTTCACTCACAACGCACATCATAAAGGTGGTTTGCAAGAGGCCAAAAATGGTTTCCTCGACACTCAGGTCATAGGCCTCCCCTTTTTTAATCGCCGGATCGAGGCA
Source organism: Hyphomicrobiaceae bacterium (assembly GCA_965222775.1). Taxonomy (GTDB): domain Bacteria; phylum Pseudomonadota; class Alphaproteobacteria; order Rhizobiales; family Hyphomicrobiaceae; genus CBDCUV01. Next base: position 13,824 of record CBDCUV010000001.1, on the reverse strand, counting down.
TTCTTGTAAATAACGCTTAAGCCGTTCATTGAGATTGTCCTGAGATGCTTCTTCACGAAGACTCATACTGTGCTCCTTGCTGGTAGAAAGATTCCGGGTGTTCGTTGCGGGATTATTCTGTTGGATGATGCGGGTTCTCGGTAGTCAGCGACACGCGGAGCACATCATTGGTCAACGATAAGGTCTTGCCCTCGGCCACGAGGGGTTCCGCGCCTTTTTGTAGTTCTGTACTGCACAGAGCAAGGTTCTCGCCTTTGTCGTTGAGATAGCCTTGAATGACTTGAAGAAGATCAACGGTTAAGCTGTCGCGGCTGTCGCGTTCGTGATTGCAATACGTGACGATCAGAGCAAGATCGCCAACATTCGCGTGGGCGGCATAGAGGGCTTGGCCATACCGTTCTGCTGAGGAGGGCCGTAAGGCGATATCGACTAATTCCCATGCCTCAATCCGGCGAATGGAAGAGTCCAAGATTCGTTCAATGACTGCCGCCATCGGCACGTCATACTCAAAACTGTTGAATGTGGTGATCCGGCAGACATGCCGAATATCTTCAGCGGACAGAGTGATCATTTCTGTGTGTGGCGGCGGCATGGTGTTGTCTGGGGTTGATGCTGGTGGTCTCGTTTACCGGCCCCGACCGTCTTTGTCGCGGGCGGCGTGGCGTTGGACGCGTCGATTGCATCGTGTTTGCTCACAGGGACGTTCTCCGCGCAAGGTGGCCGCTTTGTCCTGTTGGGCCTGCCGTCGGCCATCGGCCATCTTTAACGCGCTGTCCGTGGGAATGGCTTGTAAATAGCCCAGATCGTCGTAATAAAACCCCTCGGGGGGAATTTTGATCAGGGTGCCGCCGCTATTATAGTAATAGCCCTCCGGCGGGATATGGACGAGCGTGCCGTCATTGAAGTAAAAGCCTTTCGGCGGGTGAACCTCGTCGCTCATCGTCGTGCCTTACCGACTGGGGCTGGGATTGCGGTTTTGGTGATCTTTGGTTTGGGCCGCGCGCGCACGGGCTTGGTTATCGCGGATGGCTTGTTCACTGGGCCGTTGACCGCGCAAGGTCGCGGCTTTTTGGGAGGCTGCGGCTTGATTGGCGCGTTGTTCCATCAAGCTGTTTTCCGTCGGTTTGTACATTAAATACCCATCGCGCGAATACATTAAATGATCCGGCAACGGGCCGCGTTCTTCACTCATCACTCAGTCTCCTCCTCTGCGTTCCTTTTTCCACTATAAAGGATTTTTGCGAATTATGAAAATTTGAGGGGTCCCTGCCCGCCTCGGACGCCGTGTTGGACTTGTCTCTCAGGCCCTTACGGGTTCTTGAGGCTGGGTGGTTGGTGCGTTGCTCTTGCGCCTTGCACCGGCCACGCCATCCATTCCTGCCGTCATTCCTGTCATGCCCGCTGGCGTCCAGGCGCGGCGACCGTCGTCTGCCGGGGTGTGCCTTCGGGTTAGATGAACATGGCTTCGGGGTCTTGCGAGAAGCCATGCTTCACTAACCTCAACAGAAAGGCACACACACCATGACGACTTCAAACCAAAAACCCATCAAGAAACTCCGTATCGGGGCCGTTCAAGCCGATATCTGGGCACAAGCCGCCGAGAGTGGCGAGTTTCTCACCGTCAGTTTTTCGCGCTCGTACAAAAAAGGCGAGGAGTGGAAAACCGGGCATTCCTATCAAGCCCATGAGCTCGAAGCGCTGGTTGATGTTGCACTCGATGCCAAAGATTTTATTCGCAAATGGCGTCGGTCCAAGATCACAGCCGCCTAGCGCGGTGCCTCTCGAAGCTCCCGGCTGGGTTCCCGGTCGGGAGTTTTCGGAAAGAATTTATGGCTCCCCTGCCCGAAAACCGATATAATAGAATGATGACAACACAGCGCAACACACCGTTAACAGACCAAGCCCTGCGCGATATGATCAAGCGGGACCTCGAAGCCAAGGCCTCGCTGGCCTGTGAAGGCATCCACTTCACCGAAGAAGAAGAAGCGGTCTTTGCCGACATGATCAAGCAAGGGTTGGACGATGAAGCCCGTATTAAGTTTATAAAAGCCTATTTTGCGAAGACCTCCCCTGCCCTCGCCGCTGAATGAGCGACCCTTACGTTTATCCCGGCACCACCATCCTGAAAAACAAAGCTGATCTTCGGACCCAAGACGAACTGGACCGCTTTGAACGTCTCATGACCCGGACACAAATGGGTCAAAAATTCCTTCCGGCAGTGGAGATGACCTATGAAGGCTATAAAGCCCTCCATCACCATCTCTTTCAGGATGTCTATGACTGGGCTGGACAATCGCGCACGGTGCACTTAGCCAAGGGCCAAGACTATTTTGGGCCACCCGATTATGTGGACCGGGAAATGGCGCGGCGGTTTGACCTGCTGGCCAAGGAACACCACCTGCAAGGCCTTTCCCAAAAACATTTTGCTAAGCGGGCCGCAGAACATCTCAATGAAATTAACGCCATTCATCCCTTTCGCGAAGGCAATGGCCGCACCCAGCGCTTGTTTTTGAAGGTCTTGGCCAAGCAAGCAGGCCATGACGTGCATTTGGACCGTATTACACCCAAGAAATGGAATGACGCCTCCATTAAAGGCTTTGCCGGTAACTATGAGCCCATGGAACAAGTCATTCAGGCGGCCATGGGGTCCCGGCTTCGCAGCCGTTCTCGTGAGCGCGGCACTGGGCGGACCCGCTAGCTTCTCTCTTGCCTAAGGCTGTCTCCCCTATTTTGAGGGGTCGCGATGCCGCGCCGCCTCTGGCAGAATGCAAAGATAGTTGCAGGTTGCTTAATAATCACCCGGCCTCTGGGGGACGTGTTCCCTCAGGGGCCGCGGTGTGTTGAGACCCCGTCGTGGCCTACACGTCACGTATGGCCTTGAGGCAATCGGGATGATCATGCCGCGGATTATTCACCAGCGTACTTACGGGATAGGCCTCCATGTCATGCTCGGCATAGGGCACCACCCACCTCCTGAGCGTATCCGGCTCATGAACGGCGGAATCCAGCCATCCCTGATAGGCCGCTTCGGGAAGGATCACCGGCATGCGATGATGCAGCCGCGCCATAAACGTATTGGCCTGAATGGTGAGAAGGCTGCACGATTCAATGACCTGTTCTTTGTGCTGCCATCGCTCCCACAGCCCGGCAAAGGCAAACGGACGATGATCCTGTAAATGAATGTAGTATGGCTGTTTGGTCTTCCCTTCTCGCGTCCATTCAAAGAATCCATCCGCCAGCACTAGACAGCGTTGCCGTCGAAACGCTTTGCGAAAGGACGGCTTGTCCGCGACCGTTTCGCCGCGGGCATTGATCAATTTGTGGCCGATACTGGGGTCCTTGGCCCATGACGGCACCAAGCCCCATTGCAAATCACAACATTCCAGCCTGTGGCTCTCAGGATTGGCGCGAATACAGGCCACATTTTGCGAGGGCGCGATATTAAACCGCGGGGCCCAGTGCGCCGGGGTGGTCAGCGTCATGTCATGCGCCAGCTGTGCAAAGCGATCTGTTCGGGTATACCGGCCACACATACGATCTCCCCTCCCCGCTTTTGTCCTTTCACGCTCATCCACCAAGACAGAAATCTGTGTTCCGGTAGTTGTGCATAAAAGACTGCTTCCATGAATGCATAGTTGCATGCAGACATGCTTCCATGCTAGGATTTCCCTACCACACACTCTAGGACGGAGTTGTCTTCATGGGCTATCTCATCGGTGTTGTTTCTCAAAAAGGTGGTGTCGGCAAAAGCACGATTTCCCGCCTCCTAGCCTGCCATTACGCCAAAAATGATTGGGATGTCACAATAGCTGATTTTGATACGCTTCAATCCACGGCGACCAAATGGGCGTCCAAACGTGCCCATGCCAATCTGACCCCGCATATCAAGGTTCAGCCACTCAATGATGTCGCGATTGCCAAACGCGAAGCGGATAAATGTGATGTGCTGATCATGGATGGTGCCCCGTTTTCTTCCCGGCAAACCCTGCAAATTGCCACAGTATCGGATTTTCTCTTTATTCCCACCAGCACCATGGAGGAAGATTTGGAGCCCGCCGTGATTTTGGCCCGGGAATTAACCAAACAGGGCGTGCCCAAAACGCGACTGGCGTTTGTCTTAAGCCGAACCGGCCCCAGTGAAACCGAAGAAGTTGAAGCCCGCGGCTATATTGACGAAGCGGGCTTTACCTGCCTTCAGGGCCTTACCGCACAGAAAGATTCTTATCATCAAGCCTTATCAAAGGGAAAGGATTTGACGGAAACACCGTTCGTCTCCGTCAATGTCACAGCCAAACACTTGGCGAAAAATATGGACCTCGCGATTGCCACAGCTATTAACGGGAGCACAACACATGAGCACAGCCGCACTGCAAAAGCCAACCAAAAACCGAAAAAGTCCGCCGCCACCAGAAAAAAGGCCGTTAACGGGTAATCTCCGGACGGAACCCCGCGGCACCAAAATGCCCTTTCAGGTTCGCATTCCTGCTGAAATCCGGCGGGAATTTAAGAGCTATGCCGTCAATCGGGATATGGACTACAACGATTTATTCGTGGAAGTCTGGCAGTTTTGGAAAGACCACCATGCCTCATAAGATGTTTTCATGAATGCATGCTTGCATGCTATTATGCTTTTATCCCCATAAAATCTTTTCAAGAGGGGAGGGGAGTGTCCCCACGTCCTGTGAACCTCTGCTACCGTCATCCATGATGTTGCCATTTTATTCATAATTGAGGTCCGCCATGTCTGACGATACCCTGCCTGATACCTTGCGTCCTATCGACAAACAACGCATAGCGAGTTTGGTTGAACGACAAGAACAAAAGAACCAAGAGCGTGAAATCTGGTTTACCCATTCCATTTTTACCCAATGCTTTTTGCCCTATCGAGATCCCAAGGACACGCAATGGATTAAACGCAACGGCAAGTATTCGATCATCCTGACAGCTATTGCCTTGGATCATCCGTCCATGCCCATACCGGGGAAGGTACTGGGTCTGCCTTTTGGCTCCAAACCCCGACTCTTCCAAAGTTATTACTGCACCATGGCGATCCAGCATCAAAGTCCGGTGATTCCGGTTGAACGGTCCATGACCGCCATGATGAAAAAACTACGAATATCGGTAGGAGGCGGGCCTAACGGATACATTAAACCGTTCAAGGAACAGATCATGCGGTATGCGGCCTGCCACTTTCGCATTGCAGGCCCCAAGCTGAGAGGAGAAACCAACGTTCATACCCATATCAATGCCGAACCGTTTAAGGTGTTCGATGTCTGGTTTCCGGACGATCCGCAACAGGAAACCTTGTGGCCGACAGAAATTATTCTGAACACGGATTTTTATGAAAGCCTGAAAGAGCATGCGGTGCCGTTTGAAATTGAAGCCGCCATCCCGATTAAAAACAATGCCCGCGCCTTAGATATTTATTTGTGGCTGACTCAACGCTTGTGCCGCATTGATCGTGATAAACCGCTGTTCATGACCTGGCAAATGTTATTTGATCAATTCGGCGGCGGGCAGGGGGAATTACGCTCGTTTAAGAAACCCTTTGAACAGGGCTTACTGGCGACACGCCCGTGTTACCCAGATGCCGTCTTTGAGGAACATCCGAACAAAGAAGGCTGGATATTCAAGCATTCCAAACCGCCTATTCCGAAAACCGCTCTCGTCCTTCCATTTAAGGATAAGTCTGGGGATTGATTAAATTATCCACGATGGTTTCGATGCACGTTCTACGATGGTTTCGATGCAATTCCACGATGGTTTCGATGCAATTCCACGATGGTTTCGATGCAGGAATATGCGTAACTCTTTGAAGGAAAAGGTGAATTCTGAACCCCCTATATACCCTATAAACCAATAATTATCCTATAGATTGGCTGATGGATTTGTGGACAACGCTACGCGTTGCCGCACAAGCTCCACAGCACGGCGACAACTCTTTTTTTATTTATGAAAAAGAACGAAGAAACGGACAAGAAGCACAGACCGGAGATTGCCTACAGGGGAGGGGACCCACCAATGCCAGCTAAAAACGGAACCCCGCGCCGACCATCTCCTGAGCAACCCGCCGCAGAGAGATTGAGCGCCAATACCAATTGGTTTCATGTCTTTCAGGAAATGGTCTTCAACGGTGATTTGGCCAAGATGGGGCCTAGTGCGGGTGCCGTCTATTTAGTGATCAAATCCCATGTGAATTTTACCACCGGCCAGTCCTTTCCCTCTGTCCATACCATGGCCCAACAAGCCGGAATCAGCGAGCGGCAGGTCAGCCGGGCGCTGACCACTCTTGTCCAGCACGGCTACCTGCATCGCACCAAACGCGGGCGGCATAATCTCTATACCTTACGGGAGAAAATTCCATTGAAAAATCAACACGGCGACACCCAAGCTTTGGCCACCTGGGACTATTTACCCGAGACCATCCAAGCGACCGTCCACGACCTGAAAAACGTGTTGTTGAAGGGTCAAATCCCTGATGGCGGGGTGATCTTTATCGAACATCTCAACGTCAATATGCAGGTGAACACGCAAGGCGGGCAGGGGGTGCAGCACAATGCACCCGCCTCACATCGCATGAAAGGCCAGACCTGACCCTGTGTTCGGCAAGGGCGCTGTGGGTATCCCCCCGAAAAACCGGGGGATAGCCAAAAGATAGCTGACTGTGTGGCAGGTGTCCGGCCCGAAAATGACAAAAATACCTGACTGTGTGGCAGACTAAAAAGATTGAAGATATTTTAAAAAGATTAAGAGTAGGAGAGTGGATAACTGCAAGAACAAGAGCTTGAAACAGTAAAAAAAAAGAAAAAAAGAGCAACACTCAGACCACAGAGCGTGTCTTGAAGAACATCATGCTGACCAAGGAAAGCAGAACAGAAAGAATACAGATCAGAAGATCAGATCATTCGTTGAATGATCCTTTTCTTTTATTCAAATCTGGGAAACTGAGATGATGGACAGGGGCGATACGCAAGATAGGCTATTTTCAAAAATTTGGTGGTTTCTGTGCGTTCTTTTTTGTTTGAGGTCTCATCCATCATCCAAAAAATTCATGGCCCTCAGCGGGCAAATTTGGCCCATTATGCACGCATGTCTTCTGGAAACCCGTCTCCCATGTGGTCTGTGGGGAATAATTCGCTCGTAACGAGCGAATGCGGTCCGGCCTGAGCGGGTTCTGCCTGAAGGCTCCGGGGGAGCGTTCGGCCCGACTCGGGCGAGCGCCACACCATGTTCCCCTCAGCAAAGACTTGGCAGGGCCAAGTCTCGGGGCGCGGCCCCGAACCCCGACACCACCCAGCTACCCCACCGTTTGTCCTGAGGACACCAGAGGGTCACGGTTAATAGGGGATTTCATCATCATCCGGCAGGGGGGCTTCTGCTTCAAGCTCCGGGAGGTTGTTGCCGTCATACTCTGCCAGTTTGGACAGGGCTAATTGCGCCACCGCCGATAACTGCGCGGCGCTCTTGAGGTCATAGCTTGAAGTACTCTGCCATTCGTCATTGTCGTCTTTGTAGCGCCGTTCGATTTTGGCGGTATGAAACGGCCCCTTGCTGCTCTCATTTTGAAAGATGGCGGCGCTGACAGCACCAATGCGGATACGATCTTTAGGCTTGGACATGAACCTGCTCCTTTTCTGTCGTTCACGATAAACGGTAACGCAGAACGGGCAGGGGAGAAAGGACTATTTCGCAAACTGATGATGAATACTTATCCACAGCATGACAAAGATTTTCGTCCATTTTGCAGACAATATCTTGTTTCAGGCAAGTTCAGCGCCTGCAAAACTTTTTATTGTAAAGACGTACCAAACATTCGTATAGTGAAAAAACACTTCATAAGTCATTGATTTTATTGTAAACTAGTATTTTTACGTATCAATAAAACCATTTACTTTGTACTCATTTTCTGCTTACATTTCATTATCCACAGTCCCTCCCAGTGACACAGTGATACCCCTTACCGTGTCATAACAAAAATGGGTCACATGTGTTGTTTATGTGACATAGTATCAACGAAAAAAAGAATTTTGTTCATCGAGAGATATGCCGATCACAATCTCCTTGTGATTTTTCGCATAGCGTTACTGTGATGAATCGACACATGATGTAGCACAAGTTCATCAGAAACGAGGTATTATGCAGGCACAGTCACTCGGACATTCTAGCAAGCGCCGTCACATCGCACGAAAAACACCACCGCAACCTACCTCATCCCGCTCCACTACAGGAGACACAGGACGCGCCACGCCTATCAGATCTACGAAAAGTTCTGTGAAGCCGGGCAAGTCAACAAAAGTTTTGACGATGAGAGCATCGTCTGAGCAAAGCTCAAACATTGAACAACTATGCTCTCAAGCATGCGAGCAAATTCGTACCCATCAACATTCACGAGCCGTCTCTCTTCTTTCCGATGTGCTAAAAGAGAATCCTGATCACATAGAGGGCAATTTTCTCTATTCTATTGGCGCTTCATTAGCGCCCTCCGAAAAGTTTACGGCCTCGCCACGTTTTCGTGAAAAGAGGGCTGCACGAAGGAGTGAACTGGCCGGATTAAGTGCCTATTTAACAGGTGCCGAACAAGGCCGATTACGTGGCGACATCGCCCGCATGAAAAAGAATTTCGATAGGGCGTTTGACATTGCGCCCCTTGATCCGATGCTTTTATTTCAATATGCGCGTTGTTTGTTCCGTACAGGGAATACCGATGGAGCCCGGGCCTTCTTAAAGATGATCGAAGAACGCCACCATAAAATTTTATTGGCGAAAATTACACGCCGCACCCTGCTCAAGGATCGAGAATACGTGAAAGCGTTTTTTCTGTTACGTGGACAAGTGTATTTGGCACAAGGGCCAGAAAATGCCTTTAATGCGTATCGAGACTTCAAAAAGGTCTTGGCGATCAGCAAAAACAACAACGAAGCGAACACAGGCCTACGGCAAGCGTTGGCGCTTCAAAAATCCTTGCACCGCGCGTCAAAAGATGCCATAACTCACGGCAGCAACAACTATGAAAACGGAACACCGACAATGCCTACGAATGGCCATGCGACGAACACTTCTATTTCAGAAGGCAGCATCAGGCACCTCCCCAAGCCTATTCAGCACGCCATCAAAGCACACAAGCATGCTGGTATATTCATCAGAGAGACATACTTTGACAATACTACGGTAGCGCGTCAGCATGTTGCGGACGCAATACATATACATTTAAACACTCTGTCATCACTACTTCTTGGCAAAGCGGATTTATCGGCAGAAATGGCAACTAAACTAGCATGGTATTTCCCAGATTTTACGGCTGATCAACTCATGGATATTCAAAAATTTTATGATTTACACAAGGCTACCATCGCAATACTGCCACGCCTTCAGCAGACTGCCGAACCAGAAATGACGCCCGGCTAAATCCCCATCCGCAGCCGGGTGATTTCTACCGTAGCGCCATTGCCTTCGAAATACTCCGTCCAGAACGCGATCAACTCTGTCTCCGTGCAATACGTGCCCTCCAAATTGCGCTCCAGCATCAGAATGTCCACGCTCACGCCGGTAAAGGGCTTGGGTTGCAGCCGTGCCCAATGCCGCGTGGTGGTGAATTTTTGATAGCTCGGCAAGTGCCCGCGCTCATAGCAAAAGCGCACTCCATCTGAGTTGTGCATGAGATCTGACACCAAGACAAGTTTGCGGAAGGGCTTGCCGGTCATGGTCGGCAACCGGGAGAGACTTTGTGTCATTTCCAATAACGGACTATCCCAGACCTTTTCGTCTTCCTTGAGATCGGTCCGCAGCATGTGTTGGATGTGCGGCCAGTAGACTTTGCGAAAGGCTTGCCGGTTTTTGTTGTGCAAAAACGGCGTGGGTAAATCCGGGCCTCCCATCATGAGACTTTCAGCGCCCGTGCGCACCGGGCGGCACATCTCCACGACCGGGCGTGGAATTTGGCTGAGCGTATGGCCGTTGGTGCCGTAAATGGCAAAGCGCTCATTGCCGTTCATCTGCTCATACGAGGCACGAAAATACTCTTCGACGCCGCGTTGCTGCATGGCATTCCACATCCCAGCGGAATAATCGACCAGCACCGCCCTTCCCGGTGAGCCCTCACCCAGACAATAATTCTTCGCCATGGTCACCTCGGGTTCGTCCGCCAGCATGGCCAAGCTCACTGCCCCAATCAAGATAATCCCGCACAGCCCCATCCCAATGATGGGCACCAGATTGTGTTGCTTGTGTTGCCAGCCCTGTTGTTTACGTCGTCGCATGATGGTCCTCCTCCTGTTGGTCGGCATCATAGCCTTGTTTCCGGTAAAAGCTGGTAAGTGTGGCTGTCAGTTGCTCACGCGCCGCCTGCGCGGTCTGTGTAATTTGCTGTTGCAGCGCGTGGCATTCCTCTCTGGCCCGCGCTTCGAATGCCTGCGCCAGTTCTTTGCCGTCCTCATCCCATGGCAGCGTGATCATGGTCGGTTCAAATCGCAGGGGTTCCACCGGCCAATCTCGCTGATAGCCGTTAATTTCACGGAACCGGGTTTTGACCCGCTCCGCCTCTTTGCGGAAATGACTTTCCGCATCCCGTACGATCTTCTGGAGTAACGCGGTCGCCTTCTCATGCTGCTGTTTGGCGGTGGTCACGGACTCCGCCATTGGTCACGAGCCCCGTCAAAAATTCCTCCACCACCGCCTGTGCCTTGTCACTTTCGGCATCAATGATCTCCCGCCCCTCTTCAATGATGTCTTCCGCATAATGGCGCGGCGCCTCGACCAAACCATGACGTAAATCAGGCCATTTCGCCGTTCCTTCCGGCAAAATTGCGGTAGCCTTCCCTCGTCGCGATGACACTCGTTAACAGCCCAAAGAGAAGAATGAGCAGGGACGAGTTGATATCCATCGTTTCAGCACCGGCAAAGGACCAGTGCAGCACATCCATCTCGTCCGTGAGCCGGAGCGACACCGCAATGCTATGAACAATGCCAAGCCCGATCACGGTACACACCAGTCCGATATAGCTATAGCGCCGCATTCGGCGCTTTGAGTGGCCCCAATAGCGCATGACCAAAAAGCCGAGACAATACGCCGAGAGCAATAAATTCACGACGGTAATGGCCAGTCCGATCCCAATGGCCTCTGGCCAGCTTTGAAAAAATCCCAAGCCATAAAACGCCACGGAATTAATGGCGGCTTCCATCGTCCCCACAATCATTAACACCATCGCGGCCCACATCGGGTGGACCTCTTCCATGCCGTTGGGTGTCTTCTTGGACGATTGCCGGGCTCGAAAATGCCGGGCCCAATGTTGCGATTCACTGCCATGCGCCTTTAATGAGCCGTCGAGCGTGCTGCTTGTGGCATTCATCTTCTCGCAATGGCCCGCCACCTGTTGCTTGAAATTTTCCAGTCCCGAAGGCTTCACCATGGCCTGTACATTCACCATGGACCGTTGCAACTCAATCTTTTTCGCCAGCACTTTTTGGACGATATGGCCGCGCTTGGCCTCTAAATAGGCATCACCATTGCCTTGTTCCAGAATTTCTTGTGTTACACGATCCGGGATTTCCGTGCCGTTCTGTGTGGCAACACCGCCTCTCCAATTCATCATAAGCCTCCTCCTTCTTGCGCCTTTCCTTACCGGCTATGCGATAGACTCTGTGTGCGCGGCGGCATGGCGCGGTTAAAGGGTTGCGACGCGCGGTATTCTTGGCGAGCCGTTTGAAAGGCTTGCTTTAAGTCGCCAGCTTGAACCTTTTGTGCCGGAGCCTTGCTTTGCCTAGGCGCTTGCGGTGATCGGCAGGTATAAAGCCGCGATCCAAGCCTTGCTCGGCTTGTTTGTTAAAAATACTGAACAACCGAAAAAACATGATGGCCTCCTTTCATGCTTGCATGCATGTCGCAAGAGAGTTACCGCATTAAAAATTCGGCGTGGCGCAGGCGCCACAGCCATTTGGCCACGAAATACAGCGCGATAATCGCCGCGCCGTAGAAAAACGTAATTTGATGATTGCCGAACACGTCAAACCAAAGACTGAATTCTGCCGACGCTGGAGGCACAGGCAGGCCCAAGACATTCTTGACGCCAGTGTTTTGTGCCAGCGCTGCGGCGCTGCCGGTCAGGGTCACGGCAAAGACGGCAAATTTGAACAATTCGCCCATACAGAGCGACCAGTAATGCAGAACATGCTCGAGGCCATTGGCCATGGCCGTAAAACCCAACCCCAAGAGTTTCAAGCTATACGGGCCGATGGCCAGCCCGGCGTAGCAGCTTGTAGCGACCAACGCCAAATTCTCTTGAGTCCATGCAGGCCGGGTCCACATCATCAAACCTAAAATGGGCAAACTTAACAACGCGGAACCAATGAGTACCCGATCCCATCCAATGGGTTGGGCTTGGACCCATTCCCCGATGAGCGTCCGCACATTTTTGAGCCATTCACCTGTTTTCACCTGCCGAAGTTCAGCCTTGGCTTGATCACGCTCTTTGGTGAGAGTGCTCGCTTTTTCTTGCAGGCGAGTATTCTCTTGGCGCAGCCGCTCGATCTTTTGTCCTTCATCGCCATGCTTCACCGACAAGCGCACATATTGGGCAAAGCCAAAGGCGTTCGGCCCGTCTTCTTGGCCATGAAACTCCCGAATGCGCACAATACTATCCTGAGCTTTATGAAACGCCACTAAAGCTTCATGCTCGTTGCCGGTATCGAGCATGGCGAAGGTTTTTTGAAACTGCTGAAATTCCTTGTCCAATGCCCGCTGCTGGGCTGAATTGCTCGCTTTCAACATCGTTACTTACCTCATGGCAAAGGTGGATGATGGGGCCTGTTCATACGGCTTTCCCAAGGGTTGTTCCGACCGGTAGCGATGCCGGTACCATTCAGACACATTTATAAGACGACTTAATAGAAGTTCTCCTTGCCGTTTATCCATAAATCACCTATCCAAATTGCTCCTTGGAGATGATCAAAGAATAAGTGATACGCTTCTTCGCGTAACGGCGCTTCCCCCGGCTTTTGTGGTAAATGAAAGCGTTCCATGCGAAAGCCATGGGGCAAGTACCGATTGAAGCGGTGCCATTTGAGCCGGTTGCCACGCCGGTAGAGGATTTCGCGTGGCGTGAACCAAATTTCACGGCGGCACCATGTTAAACGGCTTACGGCGAGCCACCACAGGACGCACCATGCCGCCAGCACGCCACCGATCAATTGCCAGCCGCGCAACCCATGGAACCAGTATTCATAGGCCAAATACAGGCCCACTACCGAGTTGCCGCCATGCCACAGGGCCATTTTTTTGTGCATCCATGTAGGGTCACGAAACCGCAAAAATATGCCGACGCTCTCCCCTCGCTGCACCGTTGGCGGAAACCCCTGCCAGCGTGGATTACCGGCCATTGATAAACCTCCAATAGCGGTCGAACGCATGGGCATAGGGTGCGTCCCGGTCCCAATAGCGCACGCGTTGTAAGATGATGGGGCGATGCCCGGCCCAGATAATCAGTTTTCTTTGCTGCGGGTCTTTGGCGGCGGTGATCCGCGACAATTCCGGTGGGGTGATCAAGGGAAACATTTGAAACGACTGGGTTTCATTCTGAGAGGCGCGTTGGCTCGAACTCACGGTGCTGAGGGTCGTGACCGCGGTTTGACCGCAACGGTCCGAGAAATAGCCGAGCGTGGTCGCATCGCAGTTGGCAAAGGTATGGACGTTGTTGTTCCCAATAAATGTTTCCCAAGAATCCGGGTAGACCGTCATGAGTTGCTTGAGATTTTGACAAATAATATAGAACTTTCCGTAAAAACCCCTAATATATCCTGCGTATGTCTGAACCGACTGCAAAAATCCCAGAA
>OZ244971.1:837500-3430317 GCA_965222775.1 Hyphomicrobiaceae bacterium | reverse complement strand
CACACTCTATTGCCTTCCCGGACGGCGCCTTTGCTTTTTGGGCTCCCTCGCGTGCCTTGCCGAAGAGCTCTGCCCGCGCCATATTCGCCCGCATGGCCTCCACTTCAAAAAAACCAGCGCGCAAAACGGCAAAGAAGCCCCGCCCCTCTCGTGGCAAGTCTGGCAAACCACCCGCGCCGCCAAGAGAAACGGCCGCACAAACCCCGGGGCTGGCCGAAGGACCACAAGCACAGTTTGAGATCGCGAACGCCACCGAACTCCCCGCACTCAGAAATCAAAGGCTCCAACCAACGATAGGCTCCGTTGGACTAACGGCATACCTTGATGCGTTGCTCGCAAAACCCGAACAGCGCTCAGACAAAGCCAAAGCGCTTCTGCAACAACAACCGATGTTGGCCGCGCACCCAATCGTCGCCGGCGATGAGGTGAGCTTCACACCGCACCGACCCGCACGTCCGGAAAAAAGCGAAGGCGGCGTCAAGCTGGAATTCAAATCCGAATTCGAGCCAAAAGGCGATCAGCCCCAGGCCATTAAAGAGCTAGTTGATGGCATCAATGCCGCAGAACACGATCACGTTCTTCTTGGCGTGACGGGATCAGGCAAGACCTTCACGATGGCCAAGGTCATCGAACAAACACAGCGGCCCGCCCTAATTCTCGCACCCAACAAAACATTGGCCGCCCAGCTTTACGGCGAGTTCAAAAGTTTTTTTCCTGACAACGCCGTCGAGTATTTCGTTTCCTATTACGATTATTACCAGCCCGAGGCCTACGTCCCGCGCACCGATACCTACATCGAAAAAGAAAGTTCCATAAACGAACAGATTGATCGCATGCGCCACGCGGCGACACGCGCGCTGTTGGAGCGCGATGATGTCGTGATCGTGGCATCCGTGTCATGCATTTATGGTATCGGGTCGGTCGAAACCTATACGGCCATGACGTTTGCCATCCAACAAGGCGAACGCCTCGCGCGCGATCAGCTCTTGGCCGACCTCGTTGCCCTCCAATACAAGCGTAACGACCAAAGCTTCGTCCGCGGAAGTTTTCGCGTGCGCGGTGACACCGTGGAAGTCTTCCCGGCCCACTTGGAAGATCGCGCGTGGCGCATTTGCCTGTTTGGCGATGAAATTGAAACGATTACCGAGTTTGACCCGCTGACGGGCCAAAAAAGCGATGAGCTGTCGCTTGTAAAAATTTACGCCAACTCACACTACGTCACGCCACGACCAACATTGCAACAGGCCATCAAAGCGATCCAAAGTGAACTCAAGCAGCGCTTAGACGAACTCTACAACACCGGCAAACTTCTGGAAGCACAACGCCTCGAACAGCGCACGTTGTTTGATTTAGAAATGATGGAGGCCACCGGCAGTTGCGCTGGGATCGAGAATTACTCGCGCTATCTCACCGGACGTGCACCGGGCGACCCACCCCCAACACTGTTTGAATATCTCCCCGACAACACGATCGTCTTCGTCGATGAAAGCCATGTCACGATCCCGCAAGTGGGCGGCATGTTCCGCGGTGACTTCCGTCGCAAAGCGACGCTCGCCGAATATGGCTTCCGCTTACCCTCCTGCATGGACAACCGGCCTTTGCGGTTTGAAGAATGGAACGCCATGCGCCCGCAAACCGTTTGCGTTTCCGCAACGCCGGGCGGATGGGAGCTGGAACAAACAGGTGGCGTTTTTGCCGAGCAGGTGATTAGGCCCACAGGCCTCACAGACCCCGACGTCGATGTCCGGCCCGCCAAAACCCAAGTCGATGACCTGCTTGATGAAGTGCGCCAAGTGGCCAAAAAGGGTTACCGCACGCTTGTGACGACGTTGACCAAACGCATGGCCGAAGACTTAACCGAATACATGCACGAAGCCGGCATCCGCGTGCGCTACATGCATTCCGACATTGATACTCTGGAGCGCATCGAGATCATCCGCGATCTACGCTTGGGCGCATTTGATGTTTTGATCGGCATCAATCTCTTGCGGGAAGGCCTCGACATTCCGGAGTGCGCGCTTGTCGCCATTCTCGATGCAGACAAGGAAGGCTTCTTGCGCTCCGAAACGTCTCTCGTCCAAACTATCGGCCGCGCCGCCCGCAACGTCGATGGCCGCGTCATCCTCTATGCCGATCACATGACCGGCTCCATGGAACGCGCCATTGCCGAAACCGACCGCCGCCGCGACAAACAGTTGGCCTTCAATAAAGAAAACAACATCACGCCGGAAAGCGTGAAAAAGAACATCTCCGACATTTTGGAATCCGTTTACGAGCAAGATCATGTCACCGTCGATAAGGGGTTTGCGGAAGACGGCGTCGTCATCGGCCACAACCTCGAAAAAGTCTTAGAGGACATGGAAGCACGCATGCGGGCCGCAGCAGCCGACCTCGAATTCGAAGAAGCCGCTCGCTTGCGCGACGAAGTCAAACGTCTGCGCGAAACAGAATTGGCCGTCACCGATGATCCCTTGGCCCGTCAATCGGATGTGGAAACAAAAGCCGGCGCATACGCAGGCAAAGCCAAGCACGGCAAAAAAACCAAAGCACCGTCTAAGAAGACGTCACGCGTACACAAACCGCGGTTAGGCGAAATGGGACCCGGTACGGACCTGGCCGTCCCTGCGCGCCGTCCTGTTGATGCCGATCCGCGGACGAAAGCGGGTGCGTTCGGCGAAGGCGTGCGTGGTCCACACCAACCAACGCTTGATGAAATGGGCCCGCACGCCATGCAGCCCGTCAAAGGCAAAAAGGCGAAGACAAAAAAACCTGTCAAACGCGGCAACTTCGCCGACCCCGCCACAACAAAAAAACGCCACGGCCGCAAACGCAAAACCGGCCGGCCGGGGGCTTGAAGGGAAAATCAAAAACTGTGCTGTACGCACCAGTCCGTGAGCCAAGGCGAGAGTCGGGCTTAATGCCGATCCCTTGATGTCACCACATTTGATTCGCGGTGATCTAATGAATTTCAATGCGCGCAAACCGATGTGCATCAGGCTGCACTTCGCTTAAGACATCATGCGCAATTGGCCGCCGATTATCTTTCTCAGGCGGCACGGCCAATACATTCAAATCTGTTTCATGAAGTGTGCCAACAATATTGCTGCCGGGCTCCACGCGCATTTTGAAATATAGCCCGTTCCAAGCATCAATGCCGTATGCCGATGGAGGTTTGAATAAGAATAACAATGCATACTCCAGGTCCTGAAGGTCTGAGGCTGAAATCTGGCTCTTGGTTTCATAGGGATAGGCCAGGTGACACCACATCTCTTTTGTATCAGGTAGACACTGAAAGGGACGCATGGACAAGAACTCGTCTTTGAATTCGGACGCTCTGAGTGTGACTGAAAATTTCGCCGAGTCGGGTGCAGTGCCCTGTTCAAATGCTATGTCCGCTATATCGAGACGCGCCCCGTCGGCGCTGATGAGTGTCACGGTCTTCTTGCCTTGCGGGAGGCTTGCCTTCGGTTGGTTTTCAGCCGCAGATTTCGTTGTACCGTTACTGGCGGCCACCTTTACTGGCTGAGGTGTCGCTGACACAAATTTTCGATCCCAGTCCCGCCAGCCGTCGGTGCCCTCCGGATACCAATAAACGTTTTTGTACCCGTAAGACGCGGCGCGCTTAACTGCATTCCAAGACATCCAGCAGTCCGCCATACAATAAAAAATTATAGCGCGCGTTTTGTCTTTTTGTGTCAGTTCCTGGAGGTTTTGTCGGAAATAAAGATCGAGCGTATTGTCCAGCTTGCCGGCGCCAACATCTGGCAACCAGACAGAGCCTGGGATATTTTCACGAGGCTTTGACAGCCGCCATTCGCCAGTTTTCTTATCGTAACCCGCCCCCTCGGCCAACATGACATCGATGACAACCGCCTTTTGTTTTGAGACTAGTTTGTCGAACTCATCGATTCCAATACGCGTGCCGCCCGGCACGTCTTGCGGTGTCGGCGTACGATAGCGCGCGATGCGGTAACCGGTTTCTGGATCAAAGAGATTTGAAGATATTGCAAGGGTGGACGATAGCAGGAGACACGCTAGGACAAAAATGACTCGCACTGTGGCACTTCCCAGGTCACGGGAAACTGCGTACATGGCTTTGATGACGTCAAGCATTGTGCGCTAGTTCAAACGCTTTAAATTCTGTTCGTAAGTTGAAGAGGGGCGCACGGCAGCACCCCAAGGGTATCGCCCGACTGTTATTGACTTGACGGGTTGTAGGGTTTTGACATCAACAACGGTGACATCGTTGGAGATACCGTTTGTCGTAAACAACAGATCTTCTTCCGGCGTCAGCGCTAAATGCCAGACGCGGCGGCCAACGAGCAGATACTTTTTGACTTTCAAGGTTGCCACATCGACGACGGCGACACGATTTGATGGCCCAAGGGCAACGAAAGCTGTCTTGCCATCGCGCGTAATCTTGATGCCGACCGGCTGAACAAGATCTGACATGACGCCTTGAATTTCAAATCGCAAAGTATGTTCTGGCTTTTTTGCCTCCACATCAATAATCGTTACGGTGCCGCCGATTTCAGATGATACCCAGACTTTCTTTCCATCGGGCGTGAATTCGACATGGCGGGGCCGGGTATCGACAAGCACATTTGCGGAAACATCGAATGTTTTTGTATCTATGAAGTGTGCCATGTTCGTTGTTTCAGACGTGGCGACAGCAACGTTATTGTCAGGGGATACGGCCATTCCCTCTGGTTCGACGCCAACGGCTATCTGCTTGACGACTTTGCGCGTTTTCAGATCGACGATTGTGGTTACGGCATCGTCTTCATTGGCGATATACATTCTGAGCCCATCGGGAGAGACCGCAAACTGTTCAGGGTCAGCACCTGAGGGCAGATCATAAAGGTGCTTGTTGCTGTTGGCGTCATAAACCTCGACGGCATCATTGTCGCTGGCGCAAATAAATAGTTTTGAATAGTCGCGCGAAAAGATAATACCGCGAGGCCGGTTTCCAACCGGAAATGTGCGCACAACTTCCAGCTTCTCGGTGTCTATAACTGAGACTGTGTTGTCTTTTTCATTTGAAATATAGACTTCGTGTGCGGCCGCGGCTGGCACAATGAAGCTCAAATCACATGCGAGGCCGGCAAGAAATAATGCTACAGCCAAGCGCACCGTGCCTCCTCCAATTTCGGTCTCGATCTTTCGCTTCGCGTGAAAGTTTTGCGTCGCGTCAATTTACGCCCACGATAAGCCGACCCATCGTATGGCTGCGGGTTCAGGGGAGGAATTAGACGAAGGTATAATGCTGGATGCTCTGTGAAAGCGAGCCAGGAGCACAACTCCCCGCGGACTATGCACTAAATGCCAATTTCGCAGTCCGCATGCTGACGCTTATTCTACGACTAAAGATCAATAACAATGCCGGGACGGAAACATCGGAGCACTACATGCAAAAAAAAAATTGGCTGCCTATTCTTCTGCTGGTTCTTGTTACATCAGTAGCAACGGCAGGACCTGTTTTGGCCCATGGCGATGTCACACCCCAACCAATCGATACGACGGGACTTGAGCCGTTAGGCGAAGAATGGCTGGAAGAAAATCCCTACCGCGGAAATAAACTTGCCGAAGAGATTGGCGCCTCTGGCTACAATCAGAACTGCGCACGCTGTCATGGTTTGCAGGTCATATCGGGTGGTCTGTCACCAGATTTGCGCTATTTGGAAAAGGGCGCAGTAGGTGATGAGTGGTTCATGGAGCGCATTCGCAACGGTGCACGAAAGCAGGATGGCACGACGACCATGCCCAAATTTGAAGGTCTCATCAGTCAGGAGGCCATGTGGGCGATCCGCACATATGTGGAATCACAATATGATGATGGAGAGTAATGGCACTTCACCAGAGACCCTTCGGCGTACTTAACAAGTTGCAGGGCGGCTACGCGCGACTTAAGGTTATGCCCTTAACTTGTGCGGCAGCCCTTGCCTTTATTTTCATTGCCAACGTTCGGTGTGCCTCGGCCCGGCCCCTGGATGAAGTGCAGTCTGCCAAGACCCTTCGGGTTGTCGCTTATCGAGACAACAAACCGTTTTCCTACGAAGATGACAAGGGCAAGCCGATTGGCATCGACGTTGAAATCGGTCAGGCAATTGCGCGTGAGCTTGGTGTAAAGGCAGACATCATTTTACGAATGCCAGGTGAAACAGCTGATGACGATGTTCGGGTCAATGTTTGGCAAGGACCGCGCACGGGCGGGGGCGTTGGTGATATCGTCCTGCATGTGCCTTATGATCGCGAATTTCGTAAAAGAAACACCGAGGCTGTCATTGTAAACCCCTATTTTGAAGAACGCATCACCTTGGCTGTTCATCCTGATCTCATCGATTTGGACAAACCGTTCACTTTCGACATTTTCAAAAAAGAACGCAAAGTGGGCGTGCAGCTTGCGACGGTCGCGGACTATTTCTTGATGACGTTTGATGATGGTGCGCTCATCGATAACATTGCGCACCACACCAAGCCGCATATCGGCGCAAAGGAGTTTGCCAAGAGGGAGGTCGCAGCCCTCATGGGTGTTTCATCCCATATTGAGGCGGAGCTTCACGCTATCGGAGCCAAAGCGAGATTTATTGAACCCGAAATGCCAGGCATTGTTCGCAAAAGTTGGATCATAGGAATGGCAGTGCATGAAAATAGCCGAGATCTGGGGTATGCGGTTGGCGACGCGATCACGAAATTGAGATCCTCGGGAGAAATGGAAGAGATTTTCGCGCGGCACGGAATCCGTTATGTTTCGCCAGAGGCGGGGCTGATGAAGGTCAAAGGTCATTAACGGTGTTTGGGCTTTTTGTGGAAGTTGTTCAGGCTGCGGAAAGTATCGCGAGATAGACTGCAAAACACAAGTCGGTTCGATCAGGATGAGAACCAGGCTTAAGATGTTTAGGAGGCAATGGTGCTGTTGAACATTTTTCCAATCCGCATTTTAGGGGGGGTTGCCGCCGCGGTTATTTGTTTCTTCGGACCTGCAGCACCCGCAACCGCTGAAGCGCCCGCAGATCCGCTCGGATCGGTCATGTGGGAGGATATGTCCAAGCGATTTTTTGCTGATGCCAAGGTCGTGTTCGACGACAACGTGAAAGTTCTGGTGCCCTCCATCGTTGAAAACCAGGCGCAGGTTCCGGTGACCGCAGATGCCCGAGCGCTTCAGAATGTGCAGAAACTTGTGGTCTTTGCAGACCTCAATCCGATTGTTCACGTCCTCACGTTGAGGCCGATCAACAGTCAGCCCTACATTTCGTTTCGGATGAAGGTTGAACAGGGAACGCCAGTGCGCGCTGCCGCCCTAACGGCAGATGGCACCTGGCACGTGGGCGGTGTGTTTTTGGACGCAGCAGGCGGCGGTTGTTCGGCACCGGCAACGGCACGTCAAATAGCTGACTGGTCGAATACTGTGGGGCAAACACAAGCTAAGCTTTGGCGCCAGCTGGATGGCACGACGCGCGTTCGTCTGAGACTGCGTCATCCGATGGACACGGGTTTGGCGACAGACAACACGCCGGCTTATTACGTGGAACAGCTTCAACTACGTGGCAGCTCTGGATCTGCCCTTGCAGATCTTGAGTTGTTTGAGCCCGTCAGCGAGGATCCCACCCTGACCTTGCTGCTTGGCCTCCCACAATCAGATACGGCTGTGGATCTTGAGGGGCGTGACAATAACGGTGCGGTTTACCGCTCAAAAATTCCCGCCACTTGGCGACAGAGCCAAAATTCGACAAGGCCCTGAAGTCGATGCCCGATACAGGTATAACGGCCCTGACTCGACGCAAAGCTTTGGTGTTCATGTCCGCGACGGCGGCCGCGCAGTTTGTGCCAGCTTTTTGCGCTAACGCAGCACCTCTGACCTATGACCTGAAGCCCATCCGGCTTGATGACGGCATCTGGATGGTTCCTGGCGCTCAGGAAGCCATCACAAAACAAAACGGTGGAGCCATCGCCAACGTCATCATTATCGATTCTTCAGCTGGCGCGATCATCATCGATACGGGACCCTCAAAGCGCTATGGATTGGCACTTGCCGAACTTGCACACGAGTTGACTGGGAAAAACATTACGCGCGTTTATCTCACTCACTTTCACCCCGACCACGTGTTCGGAAATCAGGCATTTACGCCGAAATCCATTGCTGCGCCTCAAGGGGTGATTGATGGGTTGAAAACGATGGGGGACGCTTTTGCCGATGCCATGTATCACACCACAGGAGACTGGATGCGCGGCACGGAACTGGTATTGCCAAAAAAGGTGGTCGAAGGTGGTATTGAAGACTTTGGCGACAGGCGGCTACGACCGCTCAGGATGCGCGGCCATACGGACTCCGACCTTGCGCTGTTTGAGGAAACGTCTGGGTTTCTATTTGCCGGCGATCTCGTCTTTTTGGATCGCGCGCCAACGACCCCAAATGCCGATATCGAAGTTTGGCGCATTAGCCTAGCAACGTTGGGAGCAATCCCGCATAACCGTTTGATTCCAGGGCATGGGCCCGCTGAACCTGGCGCGCGCGGCATCAACCAAACCCGAGATTGGCTAACTGCTATCAACGACATTATACGCAGAGCCTTCGACAAAGGTCTTTCAATTACCGAAGCCATAGCGGAACCGCTGCCAGAGTGGACGGACAAAATTGCACTTGCACGCTATGAATATGAGCGGTCGGTCATGCACCTTTATCCAAAATTAGAGGCGGAACTTTTGCCCCGCGTGGATGAAGCTCAAAACTAGTCGGCACGTAGTCTTCTACTTTTGTCCAATCGACTTTCGTCCCATAGACCAATTGGCAGGTATACGAGCTTCGCCCCTGCGATAAGTTTCCCGAGGCAATGCTCTCATCGAACGAAAGTATTCGGTGAAGAAGAAGAAGCCAGGAAACAAACCCAAAGGGGAAAAGCATGACGACCTGGAAACGGTTTGCGTCCGCGAGCGCTGTTGCGCTGTCGGTCGCGTTTGTGATTCCGGCGCACGCCGACGTCGGTATTGATGACATTATGAATGATGCTGCGACCACCGGTGACGTTGTTAGTCCCGGTCTTGGTCCGAAGGGCCAGCGCTACAGTCCGCTTGAAAAGATCAACAAAGAAAATGTCGGCGCATTGGTGCCAGCCTGGGCGATGTCTCTGGGCGGCGAAAAGATGCGCGGTCAGGAAACGCAGCCGCTGGTCAAAGACGGGGTGATGTACATCACCGGTTCCTACAGTCGTATGTGGGCAATCGATGTCAACACCGGTCGCGAAATCTGGCAATATGATCACCGGTTGCCGGAAGGCATTTTGCCGTGCTGCGATGTTGTCAACCGGGGTGCATCTATACACGGCGATAAGGTCTTCTTTGGTACGCTTGATGCAAAACTGGTTGCCCTTAGTGCGAAGACCGGCAAGGTCGTTTGGACGAAAAAAATCGACGACTTTAAAGCTGGTTTTTCATATACAGCAGCACCCCTTATCGTGCCTTCAGACGCACACGGGCCGATTATTGTTACCGGTGTGTCAGGCGGTGAATTTGGTATTGTTGGCCGTGTTGAAGCGCGCAAAGTCGATACAGGTGACTTGGTTTGGACACGTCCCACCATTGAAGGGCACGTGGGCACTTTGAATGGCAAAAAGTCCACCATGACCGGTAAGAAGAACGAAACCTGGAAAGGTGATCTTTGGAAGACTGGCGGTGGCGCAACGTGGCTTGGCGGTACATATGATCCCGACACCAAGTTGATTTTTGTTGGTACGGGTAATCCGGCACCTTGGAATAGCCATATGCGTCCTGGCGACAATAGATGGTCGTGCGCGCGCATTGCTATTGACCCTGAAACCGGTGACATCAAGTGGGGCTTCCAAACGACGCCACACGATGGCTGGGATTATGACGGTGTGAATGAAGTTGTTTCCTTTGACCTCAACGGAACAAAGGCTGCGGCGACAGCAGACCGCAATGGTTTCTTCTACGTCTTGGATCGTACAAACGGCAAGTTCATCCGCGGTTTCCCATTTGTCGAAAAGATTTCGTGGGCATCGGGTTTAGATGAAAATGGCCGTCCGAAATACAATAAGGATAATTATCCGGGTAATCCGAAGGATGCCAAGGACGGAAAAAAGGGTAAAGCTGTCTTTGCAGTACCTAGCTTCCTTGGCGGCAAAAACTGGATGCCAATGGCGTACAACCAGGAAACCAAACTGTTCTACGTGCCTTCTAATGAATGGGGCATGGATCTGTGGAATGAGCCGGTGACGTACAAGAAAGGTGCAGCGTACCTTGGCGCCGGCTTTACCATTAAGCCAATCTTTGATGATCACATCGGTGCTTTGAAAGCGATCGATCCCGCGTCTGGCAAAATCGTTTGGTCCTACAAAAACAAAGCTCCCCTATGGGGCGGCGTATTGACGACCAAATCAGGTCTGGTGTTCTTCGGCACGCCGGAAGGTGATCTAAAAGCTCTTGATGCGTCCTCCGGCGAAGAGCTGTGGGCGTTCAATACAGGTTCCGGCATCGTAGGTTCCCCAATTACATGGGAACAAGATGGCGAACAGTTCATCTCAGTGGTTTCCGGCTGGGGTGGCGCGGTGCCACTGTGGGGCGGCGAAGTCGCTAAGACGGTGGCCAACCTCAATCAGGGTGGCATGGTCTGGACCTTTAAGTTGCCAAAGAAAATGGCAGCAAACTAAGCTTCCGACTAATTTGCTGATGGGGGCGAAGGCGGTTAAGCAAGTGCTTAGCCGCCTTTTTTTGCGGATTGACGATTGTTGACTTATAGGATTGGCCAGGCCTTCCCCAAGAGTACTTCTCATGAGCCATTCAAAACGCACGGTCTTCGGTTATCGATTTCAGAAGGAAACTTTGGCGCTCGTTCTGCTCGTCCTATGCCTGGTCATGCCAGGATCTCTTTTTGCCAATCCGCCAGGCCAATCGCAATTTGGAGCCGACACGGCCCTCATTGTCGCCGTTGATGTTTCGCAGTCCGTTGATTTGGATCGCTATCGGTTACAAATGGAGGGCATCGCGCAAGCACTCGAGGACTCACAAGTGCTCGACGTCATTCTCAGCGGTCCGCAAGGCGGAATTCTCTTCGCTATGATTTCGTGGGCAGACAGCCCCAAACTCGTAATTGATTGGCAGCATATCGCCAGCAAGTCTGATGCAGCCCGTGTTGCAGATATTGTGCGAATGCTCCCGCACATTGGGGGCGAGTTTACGTGCATGGCCCGCATGATGCGCCATGTGAAGACCCACATTGTTCCCAATATTCCCGTAAGAGCAATTAGAACAGTGCTCGATGTTTCTGGAGATGGCATTGACAATTGCACTGACCCCGCGAAAGCCGATCAGACAAGAAATGAACTATTGTCGTCGGGCATTACAATTAACGGATTACCCATTTTGGTTGAAGGCGAGAATAACATTGTCGGGTCGGGTGCATACCGCGCACCGGGTTATGGCCTTAGGCCATTGCCGCGCGGCCCCGATACGGACACGACGACGCTTGACGAATGGTATGGGCGCTACGTCATCGGCGGGCCAGGTGCATTCATGCGCATAGCAAAGGGTTATAAAGACTTCGGCCGTGCCTTTCGGCAAAAGTTTGTGATTGAGATTAGCGGTATCCGCAGACCCCGGCGTCCGGATCTTATTACATCAAAGTAGTGATGAGGCCCGGCTCAGGTTGATCTCATTCTGTCTGTGATACGCCGCAATATTCCAATAGATCTGGTATCAGCAGCTGGCGTTACGATATTCCCCAACCATTGTGTCTGCCATCAACCCAAAACCCGAAACGCACTGAGCAATATGCTTGGCATCAGCTTGGTCGCCTCCGAATCAAATACCACCGTCCACCAGCATCGGCAAGTTTTCAGTCTCAAGCAAAGCGGACATTGTAAGTTAGATCGGTACCAAAGCAGCCATGTGATCCACTTACGGTTCAATAAGCACATCCCCCCGTCGCGCCATTTGCAAATGCGCGTACGCGCATTTCACAACAGTCTGGTTGCTTGTTTGGCCCAAAGGACCATCAAATGTCGCGAAGGGGACTTTTGGCGCTAACAGGCACGAATGCACACTGCGTCAGTGCAAAGGTCCCGGTGTCAGATCCCGTCACAACAAAAAAACGCCACGGCCGCAAACGCAAAACGGGACAGCCTGGGGCTTGAGGGGGCCGCCGATACTCACACGAAAGTGGCGTAAAAAACCCGCAAACAAATTAGGCACAAATTAAAATTGATTTCGATATAGATCGCAATGAATTGCAACCTGGTCAGCATGAACCACACACTATTGGGCATGCATTGGTAGTCAACCCCTTGCAGTTTTGCCCCTATATTTGTTTGTGTTTTACACCCGATCCGGCCACTAATCGCAATTGCAGCCAACATTTGTCGAGTTCTGTAATTACTAAGATCCAATCCCGCTTCGCGCCGTCATAGTAAATAGATCATTTAAAAGATAATCAAAAATTTTCCAATGTTTGAATGAATTTCTTTTAGTTATCTTATTAGCTCTTTATTTATTAGCTCTTTATCTAGTCTTTCCAAAACTTCAATAAGGACCGGAAAATTTGTGGCGGAGTAATGACGGTGAAAAATATAGCTCGTGTGCGCGAATCAAATGCGATTAAAAATTCACGCAGACTAATTCCAGGGTTGATTTCGGACAAGTCCGGAAGCGTCATTACCGGTTTTGCTCTGGTAGCAATTCCATTGATCCTAGCGATCGGCATCGCGATCGATTTTGGTCGCGCCGTTCACACAAGGACGGCTATGCAATTGGCCGCTGACGCCGCAGTTGTCGCGGCAGCGGTATCGGATCTAACGGACAGCGAAAAAATCGAAATCGCCACCACTAGATTTCAACAGAGCGTTGAGTCATCGGTCTCAGCCAAACTTACGACCCCCCCAACACCAGTCGTCACTGCTAAAGACGGTGTGGTTACGCTCTCCGCAAACGCAGGCGTTAAAACGATGTTGATGCAATTAGTGCAAGACGAAGTTGACGTTGGCGTCTTAGCCAAGGCCGCAACAGTGTCCGGTGGGCCAATCTGCATTCTAGCACTTAATCCAACCGTGGCGAGCGGGTTCGACCTATCGGGCACGTCCTTTGTCAATGCTCCAGATTGTGGAGCCCAGGTGAATTCCAACAATGGATTATCTGTCACACAAAATGGTAACGCTGATGCCATCATGGCTGGCATCTGCACGGCCGGAGATTATTCTGGGACAATTTCAACCACGCCCAAAACCGCGTGCCCCACTGTAGATGATCCGCTAAGAGTTTCGATGATTAATGCGATTGCGCCGATCAAAAA
The DNA here is from genome assembly GCA_965222775.1 of Hyphomicrobiaceae bacterium. Lineage (GTDB taxonomy): Bacteria > Pseudomonadota > Alphaproteobacteria > Rhizobiales > Hyphomicrobiaceae > CBDCUV01. The sequence goes on along the minus strand of OZ244971.1, from coordinate 3,417,020 downwards.
TAATCCCTGTGACTACACCTACAACAATTCGCTTAAGAAAACCGTCACACTTAGTCCAGGTCTTCATTGCGGAACCATACAATTATCGTCAGGTGCAAATGTTACTATGTCGCCAGGCGTATATTACCTTTTTGACTCTGACCTTATAGTGGGATCCAATAGCACTCTAACTGGAGACGATGTAACCATCGTTTTTTTCGGGGGAACTATGGGAAGCTTCTCATTCGAATCAGGCAGCGACGTCAATCTTACGGCATCAAAGACCGGATCATTTGCTGGTCTATTGTTTGTGCAAGACCCAGACTCACTCTCTATCTGGCAAGAAAGCACGCTAATCGGTGGCGGTGTACTTGAGCTAACTGGCACAATATACATGCCAATGGATGTCATCCGCATCACGGGTAACGGACAAATCAGCCAGAATTCCCCCCAGCTTGCAATAATCGCGGATATGGTGTCGATGGAGGGCAACGGCGAGCTGAACATCACTATGGGTTCAGACTACGTTTCCGCCGGTTTACCGCCCGTCCATGGGCTGACGACGGCAGGACGTGCTAGGCTGGTCCAATAAATGAGTAAGGACGTCAAATAGCCCCAACATTATACCTACAGATGTGTCATCGCATGTGTCATCCATGTACGACCTTTGCACGGGCGATGCTCCAAGTTACTTATGAGCGAGATCAAAACGATCAAGGTTCATAACCTTTGTCCACGCCTTCACGAAGTCGTTTGCAAACGTCTCGCTTGAGTCTTCACAAGCATAGACTTCCGCAAGGGCGCGCAGTTGCGAGTTGGAGCCGAAAATCAAATCGACGCGCGTACCCGTCCACTTCGACTTTCCGGTTGCCCGGTTGCTGCCCTCAAACTCCTCGTCATCATCTGAAACGGCTTTCCATGTGGTGCCCATGTCGAGCAAGTTGATGAAAAAGTCGTTGGTGAGTTTGCCAGGCGTGTTCGTAAAGACGCCATGCTTGGATCCAGCATGGTTTGCGCCCAAAACCCGCAGCCCACCGACAAGAACCGTCATTTCCGGCGCCGTCAGTCCAAGAAGTTGCGCACGATCAACCAGCATTTCTTCCGCGGAAACTGTGTAAGCGCCCTTTTGATAGTTGCGGAATCCGTCAGCCTCCGGTTCCATCACGGCAAACGAGTCAACATCAGTTTGTTCTTGCATGGCATCCATCCGGCCAGGCGCAAACGGAACATCCAATTTGTGGCCTGCATCTTTGGCAGCTTTTTCAACCGCCGCACAGCCACCAAGAACAATGACGTCGGCGAGCGAGACTTTCTTGCCACCGGACTGCGCATCGTTAAACGATTTTTGGACGCCCTCAAGTGTTTCCAAAACTTTGGCCAGCGCCGGCGGATCGTTCACCTCCCAGTCTCTTTGCGGCGCAAGGCGGATACGCGCGCCGTTGGCGCCGCCACGTTTGTCAGAATTGCGGAACGTGGCCGCGGACGCCCATGCCGTCGACACAAGTTCTGAAACGGAAAGACCTGAAGCCAGCAACTTCTCTTTAAGTGCCGCAATGTCCTTGTCATCGATCAATTTGTGATCGACCTCAGGGATCGGGTCCATCCAGATCAACTCTTCTGTGGGGACCTCTCTGCCGAGATAACGTGTCTTCGGGCCCATGTCGCGATGGGTGAGCTTGAACCAAGCGCGCGCAAACGCATCGGCAAACTCTTCTGGGTTTTTGTGAAAGCGCCGCGAGATTTTTTCGTAATCTGGGTCCATGCGCATGGCCATATCGGCCGTTGTCATCATGAGTGAGACTTTTCCGTTGCCGTCAACTTGCGGCGCGTGGTCCTTGTCTGCCAGCTCTTTGGGCGCCCATTGCCAAGCACCGCCCGGACCTTTCACGCACTCCCACTCATAACCAAACAGAACATCGAAATAGCCCATGTCCCACGTGGTGGGGTTAGGCGTCCATGGTCCTTCAATGCCGCTGGTAATCGCATCGGCACCTTTGCCACTCTTATAGTCGCTTATCCACCCAAGGCTTTGCAATTCAATGCCAGCACCTTCTGGCTCACGCCCGCAATGGGTGTCGGGTGCTGCACCGTGGCCCTTGCCAAACGTGTGCCCACCCGCCGTCAACGCAACGGTTTCCTCATCATTCATGGCCATGCGCGAAAATGTTTCGCGAATGTCACGGCCCGACGCGATCGGATCCGGTTTGCCGTTGGGGCCTTGCGGGTTCACGTAAATCAGACCCATTTGCACCGCGGCCAACGGTTGCTCAAGTTCCCGATCACCGCTGTAACGTTTGTCGCCCAGCCATTCCGCTTCGGCGCCCCAATAGATGTCTTTTTCCGGCTCCCACACATCTTCGCGGCCACCTGAAAAGCCAAAAGTCTTAAGCCCCATATCTTCCAAAGCGCAGTTGCCAGCAAGGATCATAAGATCAGCCCACGAAATCTTCCGGCCATACTTTTGTTTAATTGGCCACAGCAGCATACGCGCTTTATCGAGGTTAGCATTGTCGGGCCAGCTATTGAGCGGCGCAAAGCGCTGTGTCCCCGTCGATCCGCCACCGCGACCGTCAGCGGTCCGGTACGTGCCTGCACTGTGCCAAGCCATGCGGATGAAAAGCGGCCCGTAATGCCCATAATCGGCCGGCCACCAATCCTGCGATGTTTTCATCAGCGCGTAGATGTCCTGCTTAATGCTGTCGAGGTCTAAAGATAGAAACGCTTTTGCGTAATCAAAACTCTCGCCCATAGGATTTGACAGGGCCGAGTGCTGATGAAGAATGTCGAGATTTAATTGGTTGGGCCACCAGTCACGGTTGGACGTGCCGCTACCGGCCGCGTGCTTTGGCTCGGCGCCCGAAGCTGGACATCCGTTCGAAATCGCTGCAACTGCACTGGCCATATCACCTCCAAAAGTGTGTAAGTCATGTTTGCGATAATCTGATCAAAGATTGCTCAGGGGCACAAGCAAGGCGCACAGCCTCGTAGGGCTTTTGTCCCATGACCTCATCTGAACACCAAAATCGGCGTCGGCCAGGACCACATCCTGCCATTGCTAGGAGATCGCTAGCAAAACTCGCGCATCAGATACACTTAATAATTTCTTTGGCCGCAATAATAGAAACTGATCGATTGAGGTCACGCTCTACCATGAGTTGGCGTTCGAGAGGCAAAATTGGCTCCACGTCACCAGGTTGTGCTTCTAAAATGTAACGGACATCGTGCTTGCTCAAGTATCTGACGTCAATAAAATCTAATGCAACATAATTTTGCACGCCCGGCCCTTCGCAACACAACCCTCACTTCGCACACCCCACGCATGTTGGCACGGCCGGATCAAACTGCAAACGTTTTTCCGCAATCTCTTCGCCGCACGACAGGCAATACCCATAACTGCCATCATCAATCCGCGCCAAAGCAGCGGCAATGCGCGCAAGTTCCGCTTCCCGAGCTTGCTCGGTCGCCTGAGCCATGGCCTGGCGCTGCAACGCGTCGATCCGCGATACCCGCCCCACACTACTTTGATCTAGTGTCACAGTGGCCCGCGCGTCCGCCGACATGTTTTGCAGCTCAGCAATCTCCGCCTGCTTCTGCAGCAACAGCGCGCGATAAGCCTTTGTGTCAATCTTAGCCATTGCAATTCCAGGAAATTGGCTGGCCTTGGCCGCGGCGCACCGGCCGGTCACCGCAATCCTCAGCACCCGCCATATGGCACCTGGCAAAACAGGCAGCGACCAAACATGTGACCAAATGGTGTGTCCATCTGGCCATCGCCAACCATGGAGATTCTATGTTTATATTGGGGCAACCACGTGACGAGGGATATGCTCGACCACCACACCACGCAAAGACCATATGAGGATACCTTATGTTTGCCCGTCAAAGCCATTTTGCCAGTTTCATCATAAGTTTTGCGCTCGCACCACTCGTTGCGATCGCCCTTTTTAGCCAATCCGCCCAAGCGGCCAGCCCATTTAATAAGCTTGCCGGCACGTGGAGCGGCGGCGGCAGCGTGCGCCTTGCCGATGGAAAAAAAGAAAAGATCAGGTGCCGCGCCTATTACACCAACAAAGCCTCAGACCAATTGGGTCTCGCCATTCGCTGTGCAACTCAATCGGGAAAAATCGAAATGCGGGCTAGGTTGAGTTATTCGGGCGGTGGCGTTTCGGGCACGTGGGAAGAACGCACATATAATGCGGAAGGCACGGTGTCAGGCTCCGCGTCCTCCTCAAAACTCTCCATGAGAATAACAGGTGCTCTGCAAGGCTCAATCTCAATTACAATTTCAGGGTCTTCGCAGCGTGTATCCATTTCGACGTCTGGCGGCGGACTGTCAAACGCCAGCATCAGCCTTCGCAAAAGCAGCTAGGGCACACGCCGTCATAAGATCTTATGCGGGCTCATGCGGTCGTTGGCAGGCAAACGGGGCTTGCTGGGCCCTAAATGGCCGATGCCTTAGAGCCACAATCGTGGCCAGATCCCTCTTCCTCCAACAATCGTGTTTGCGGTTGAGATGCGCGCATCCCACAAACCATGGTAAGCTTTCGCCAAATCAAAGTCTGCGAAGACCTGGGCCTTCCGTTTGGCCATGTCTCGATCCGCGGGCCAAAGGAGATCTGATCATGATAAGGTCATTTGCCGTTTCAGCACTGCTCGCTGGCGTGATGGCTACGAGCTTTGTTGTGCAAACGGCACAGGCAGGCATTCGCGGCTACCATCGCTGCGGCGATGGAGACCTTAGTAAGGGCTACGTCGTTGCCCAATCGCGCCACGGAAATGGCGTCGTACGCGGGGCTGTGCGGCCAGCCCGCCACGGCTATCAAGTGCAAACACCTCGCGGAAATTGGATCTATTGCCGACGCAGTTGTTCCGAAACATTGCGCGTTGAGACGATCGATTTTTGGGAAGGTCGCCAGGATCTACGTGCGGGCCTCGCCCAAGAATGCGGTGTGTTCGGCTCCATTGATTTTGGCTTTGGTTTCTAGAGCGTGTTCAGCTGAATACGCTCTAGCCACGCACAAAAGGATTGGACGCACGCTCCCGACCAATTGTGCTGCCTGGCCCATGTCCGCAAATAAACGCATAGTCATCACCAAGCGGAAAAAGTTTGGTTTTGATGGCCGTGATCAAGGCCTCGTGGTCGCCGTAGGGAAAATCGGTTCGACCAATTGAACCCTGAAACAAGACATCTCCCACAATGGCAAACTTGTGTGCGTGGTTGACCAGAACGACAGACCCAGGCGAGTGGCCGGGGCAATGCAAAATATCAAATGTGTGCCCGCCAATGCTCACGTCATCACCTTCATCAAGCCATCGATCCGGCGTCGCGTTTTTCGCATGAACGCCATACTCGCGGCCTTGGTCTTCTAGTCCATCAAGCAAGAACTTATCCGCTTCGTGCGGCCCTTCGATCAAAACACCCAAGTCTTCTTTCAGCTCATGTGCGCCACCAGCATGATCAATGTGCCCATGGGTAAGAATGATTTTTTCTGGCGTCATCTTTGTTTCGGCAATGGCCCGTTTAACGTGTTCCAAGTCACCGCCAGGATCGATCACGGCGCCCTTCATGTCATCGGTGTTCCAGATAAGCGAACAGTTCTGCTGAAAGGGTGTAACCGGGATGATGGCCGCGTTGAGTTTTGGGCTGTCAGGGTCTGGCATAAGGGATCAACTTCCATTGAGGCAATTAAGGTGCACTGATCAAGCCCGTTCTCATAGCGTGGCTTCAACCGAAGCTCCAGAAGAAGTGGCAACAAAAGGTTGAAACAGTGGGATTTCTGCGTGAAATCCAAAGACGGTCAGTTTAGATTTGCCCGAAATTTCGCCAAACGGTTATCGGCATGATCACATGACCTGGGCTCGTGCCGACACCGGACCACCGAGGGAAGTGCAGATGAATGAATTAAGAGCCGCGATAGTCAGTGGTGCCAACCGCGGGATCGGGACAGAGATTGCGCGCCAACTGGCGCGACAGGGCATCATGGTTGCCATGGGATCCCGCGACCTTAGTAAAGGCAAGCAAGCCGCTGATGTTTTGCGTGCAGAAGGGTTGGAACCGGCTGTTGTTGAGCTAGATGTCACGGATCAGCAAAGTGTCCAAAACGCTGTTGCTGAAACGATGGACCTATTTAGCCGCGTGGACATCCTCATCAACAACGCCGGCATTCTTCATGACGGCGCCAGCACGGACGTGACCGGTGTCGCTGATGTCCCTCCAGAAACTGTTTTGCAGACCTATCAGACCAATGTGATCGGCCCATTGCTTTTGATTCAAGCAGCCCTCCCCATCATGCGCGAACAAGGCTATGGGCGCATCGTCAACATGTCCTCAGGCATGGGACAATTTCACGAGATGGGCAAAGGTGCACCGGCCTATCGATTGTCAAAGTCGGCCCTAAACGCGTTAACGCGAACAACAGCCGCTGAACTTGGACAAACAAACATCAAGGTCAACACCATGTGTCCTGGCTGGGTGCAAACCGACATGGGCGGGCCTAATGCCACGCGCCCTGTCGAAAAAGGTGCAGAAACTGCCGTTTGGCTGGCAACACTCGATGATGATGGACCAACAGGTGGTTTTTTCCGCGACAAAAAACCGATCGCATGGTGATTGCATGTGCGGGCACTGCACTGCCCCGACGCACGCGACAATGGTGAAATGAATGGGTCATCATTTGAGATTGTTTGTTGGTGCGCGCCAAGCGTTGTCCCCCTATCTGGCAATTGCCACTCACGCACGCATTTTTTCGTTGCGTCCAATGGCCAGCATTTATGTTCTTCCACTGGATGATGATTTGCACGACCACTTACATGAGAGCTACGGTACCGGTGAGTGGCTTGATGACGGACTCCAACTTTCCTCCGGTGATATTGCGTTTGCGGCCCGCGCATCAGCCGGGACGGCCTTAGCCTATATTGAGACGGAATATTTTGGCGGCATGGGTTCACAGGCCGCAGTGTTGTGGGAACACGGCGCCCTCCGTCTGGGGCCAGCGGTCATGACGGCATATGAAGCGCGCAAGCGCCCTCAAAAACTCTGGCCGATTAACGCAGCACTGCGAGCGCTGGGTATCGAGGCCACAGACACCGATGATGAATTTCAAAGTTTTGGGTTAGCTAACTTTCGATCGAATGACGCCATTCGAGAAAGAGCTCACGACGTGAGCATGCAGTATCAATGAGCCGCGCCTATTTGTGACGCATCAAAGGCCGCGCACCAAACAGCCAACCATCAATGTAAGATACGCTGTAATCGCGAGCCAAAATTCTTGATGTGGCAAGTAGCGCGGAATACCCACAAACCCCAACTTTGTCAGCAGGGCTAAGGCCGCCAAAATGAATGAAATCAGAAATATGACAATGGTCGGTGAGTTCAATCGCATGAAACCGTCTCCGCGCACGCTATGACCAAAAAGCCCGACGCGAAAACAGACCGCCCCCGAAGCGAGCATAATTTCGCGCTATGACGGCAAAGACTAGACAATCCTACGAATGCTGCCAATTGCAGTTTCGTTGGTTTTAGCTCGGAGAGTTGCAAAAAAACGGCGCTTAAAGAGCAGAAAGTTCCGCCCCATCCTTGGCTTTTACACGCCACGTGGGTGCTGGCTGGATATCTTGAGCCTCAATGACAAAGCGCATGACCATGCCGTCACGTTCACCAACTTCGCGTGCGGTAACCATGAACAGCGAGCGTACTCGACCAGAATCGATGTGCGTGACTTGCGAGAGACGAACCGGGTCGACGGTCTCAACCTCAAGCATCCTTTGCTGGCCGCCCGTCACAATTGCGATTCGGTCACCCTTATCTATGTCCTGCGACCAAGAGACTTTCACGTGATCGGTATTTTTCGCATGACCGAGCCAAAACTCTTCAGTTCCCACGACAGAATCTTCGGCAGCAACGCGAGTGCTTCCCGACTGAATCACATTGTCCGTATCAAGTTGCACCACAGCTGTTTCCAGGTTGGCTTTAAAAATAGCGTCGTTAAACCAGCAGCTCGCCGCAAAAAGCAAAAAAGCTGCTCCGGCAAGTGACAAAGATAAGATTGCGGGACGTTCGGCTGTGCCATGGAGTTTTGACATCAAATCCGCTCCATATCGCTAAATCCAATTTCCAACACCGAGCTTTGGGTGCAGTCCACCTACATCATATAGGGCTCTTTCAGGGTCAATCCAGGGCATCGCACATACAATCCACGCTAAAGATAAACGCATCACAATTACTTGTGGAGATGCATCAAGTGCCGGCAAAAGCCGCGGCTAAAGGCAAAAAGAGCCGAAAAGACGATCCCCAGCATCACCATTGCCACGTCCAAGGGCTTTGAACTACCCACCCAGGCACCATCGTAAGTGACCGCAAAACTTAGAGCACCGAACAAGAAAATGCCGATAACCACGTCAGCGGCGATCCGACGAATCGGAGACCACTCCCATCTATTGACGTTCACAGAAAATCCCTCTCCACGAGCTAGCCCCGGCCAGCGTCCACACGACGCCGATCATGGCCGCGCTCTGTGGCGCCGACGGGCCAGCATTGTGGCGCTGGCGTGCAATCTTAGCGGTAAACCAAAGTCCTCACGGACCCGTGGCAACCCTGCCACGCTTTATAATTTGAGCGATCAAACCCATCGCCGTTTCACGTTCCACAGCGTGTGTGATAGGGCATGTTGCGATAGCAAGACCGGGCCTTTAGCTTGCCGGCTATCACCTGCCCATTTGTCTGGTACTGACCCGACCAGGCCACCACCTTCAACATCGATGAAAGGGACAAACTATGGGCTTCTTAGCCGAAAGCCTAAACCGCATTCAACCTTCCGCGACGATCGCCGTTTCCATGAAGGCGCGTGCCTTAAAGGCCGAAGGCCGTGACATCATTTCCCTGTCTGCTGGCGAACCGGATTTTGATACACCCGAAAATGTCAAAGAGGCTGCTATCGCGGCCATGAAAGCCGGCAAGACTAAGTACACCGACGTCGACGGAATCCCTGAGCTGAAAGATGCGGTCATTGCCAAGTTTAAGCGCGACAATGGCCTAGACTACAAACGCACGCAGATATCTGTCGGCACGGGTGGCAAGCAAGTTTTGTACAACGCATTGCTCGCAACGTTGAACCCCGGTGACGAAGTCATCATTCCTGCGCCCTGCTGGGTGTCTTATGCGGACATTGTCCTTTTAGGGGGCGGCAAACCCATCTTCGTTCCAACCACAATGGAAGACGCGTTTCGCCTCAAGCCCGAAGCGTTGGACAAAGCCATTACACCGAAGACGAAATGGCTCATTTTTAATTCGCCATCAAACCCAACTGGCGCGGCCTACTCCAAGGATGACATCAAAGTGCTCACCGACGTGCTTTTGCGCCATGAACATGTCTGGGTGCTCACCGATGATATGTACGAGCACTTGATCTACGACGGTCATGTCTTCGCGACACCTGCTGAAGTCGAACCCAACATTTATGATCGCACATTGACCATGAATGGCGTGTCAAAGGCCTATGCCATGACCGGTTGGCGTATGGGTTACGCAGGTGGTCCCGAAAAACTCATCGGTGCGATGCGCAAGCTACAGTCTCAATCAACCTCAAACCCCAATTCCATCACACAATGGGCGGCCATTGAAGCTTTGAACGGACCTCAAGACTTTATCGCCAAAAACAATGCCGTGTTTGTCGAACGTCGCGATCTTGTGGTGTCGATGCTCAACCAAGCAACAGGTCTTGAATGCCCCAAACCGGAAGGCGCATTTTATGTTTACCCGTCTTGCGCCGGGGCCATCGGTAAGACGACCCCAAAGGGAGTAAAGATCGAAAATGATGAGGACTTCGTAACAGCACTCTTAGAAGAAGAGGGTGTGGCATGCGTTCATGGCGCAGCATTTGCTGGGTCGCCGGCGTTTCGAATTTCCTACGCCACGTCAACTGAGGCGCTCACCGAGGCGTGCAACCGCATTCAGCGTTTTTGTGCGTCCCTAACCTAGGGACCAATTTGCCAGTCCGATGTCGTACGACGCGCCATCTGAAACGCTGACACTATCAGACGGGCGTCGTTTGAGCTTTTGTAGCTTCGGTGATCCGCAAGGCCGTCCACTCGTTGCGCTCCATGGGACGCCCGGTTCACGCCTGAAATTCGCAAGCGCTGATCCAATTGCCCGCGACCTGGGGCTAAGACTCATATGCCCGGATCGATGGGCCTACGGCGATACGGAGGCGCCAAAAACGCCTACGCTGTGCGCTTATGCCAGTGATGCCCAAGAACTTGCCGATCAGCTCGCAATCGATCGCTTCGCCGTGTTGGGGGTTTCAGGTGGGGGTCCTTATGCTGTTGCCATCGCGGCCGAAGCGTCCGATAGGGTCACCAGTTTGGGCCTCTTTGCCCCTGTCGGCCCGATCGCTGGAAGCAATTCGCACCAAGAACCGGCAATACCGCCCGATGCCTTCCACAGGTTTTGTTTTTGCACGCTGCCGCAGTGGCCGAAGGTGGTCCGCACAATATTTGGGGCCTACCGCGCTGGGCTCAACGTAGCGCCAAGTCTTGCCGTCAGCCTCGCAGCCCTGCGAACACCCCCGGCCGACCGGCGCATCCTGTCTGACCAACAGTTAAGGGCCAACCTTGCAAGGGCATTTCGCGTCGGTTTGGCAGACGGAACCCAGGGCACCGCTATAGATATGGTGTTGTTTGGAAACAAATGGGAAATCGACCTAGATCACATCAAGGCACCGGCAAGGCTCTGGTTAGGCGACGCAGATCGCAACATTCCAAAAACCGCTGCGCGCACTTTGGCCACCCAAGTCCCCAACTGCGAACTAGTGTCACTCACTGACGCAGGTCATTTTTGGATCTTGCAAAATGAAGCCGAGGTGTTGGCTTGGTTTCGTGCTCAGATGTAAGCCTGGCAAGGAACGATCGCTAGGCGGCGACTCCGCCGCCCCAGCCAATGCCCTGTTTTAGTCGTTGCCATTCTGACCAGGTCATCGATTTTACACTGTCGGTGACATCGCGAGCCGTTGTTTTTTCTTGATAAGGGCGCCGATCTGCGTTGGCCGCGACAAATGCTGCGGGCAACATCGGCATAACCACGTCTGTTCCCGGCCGCGCACCACAGCCTGGTGGGCACCCGTAATATGCCGGATCCTCTGAGCTAGCCATTGCGAACCCAGCCGCATAAGACGCTGATAATAGGCCTTTCATGCCCATCTCGACTACTCCACCCTCAAAGCCCAGGGGCCTTGAGGATACGCGTGACTCAGGCGCAACAACACAAGAAAATAACGCACGCACCTAAAAGCATGATGACGCGAATGGCGCTGACGTCAACCCTTTGCCGCTCAAAACTGATTCAAGGTTTCACTCTTCGCATCTGCACACCGTTAACGGTGCCTCAAGTTGCACTGCAACACGCATCAATATTCAATTTTATCTAATTGACGACCACCCAAAAGGAGAGCGGTTGCCCCCTTAAAAATCTTTTTAAAAGATTGCCTGGGCTGCCCCTTGCGCTCAGGCCCGCTCGGCGCGAACATGTCACCGAAGCGTCATGGCACGGCAAGACAAACGGCGCGCAACGTGCGCCCCACAAAAATGAGCCCACGTGTCAGTTCTTGCATCTGCGTCAAAAAAGGGAGGAAGCAATGGGGCAATCCGGCGGCCGGGAAACCGGCGACACCGTCGGCCGCAGCTCGCGAACAATCGCGCTGATCGGCCCTTATCTTTCAGGAAAAACAACACTACTTGAAGCAATTCTGACACGCACAGGTGTCACCACACGCCAAGGCAAAGTGACAGAAGGTACGACCGTAGGAGACCCATCGCCCGAGGCGCGCCAACATGGAATGAGTGTTACACTCAACGTCGCAGACGCCACCTTCCTTGATGATCACTTCACATTCATTGATTGCCCAGGTTCTATTGAATTTCAGCACGACGGTACGTCAGCGCTCGCCATTTGTGATGCCGCTGTAATTGTATCAGAGCCCGACCCCAAACGCGTTCCGGCCCTTCAGCTGATCATGAAGCAGTTGGAAGACAACGGCATTCCCCACTTCCTGTTTCTGAACAAAATTGACAGCTCCTCCACCCCCGTCCGTGAAATCATTCCAATGCTGGAACCCGCCAGCTCAAAGCCGCTCGTCTTGCGCCAAATCCCCATATGGGAAAACGGCATCGCCACGGGATTTGTCGATCTCGCTTCAGAACGCGCGTTTGTTTATCGCGAACATGCACCATCCGAGATCATCGACCTTCCAGCCGATATGAAAGACCGCGAAGCCGAAGCGCGTTTTCATATGTTGGAACAGCTTGCCGATTACGATGATGAGCTGATGGAACAGCTCCTCTCCGATATGATTCCTCCAGCTGACAAAGTCTTTGATGACCTAACCGAAGACCTAAAGAAAGGTGTGATCTGCCCCGTCCTTCTTGGTAGCGCCGAACATGGTCACGGCGTCTTCCGGCTCTTAAAGGCACTTCGCCACGAAGTTCCCTTCGTCGAAGAAGTCGCAAAAAGACATAAGCTTGAAAACACTAGCGCCTCAGCGTTCGTATTCAAGACAGTGCAATCGGCGCATGGCGGGCAGCTCTCCTTGGCACGCGTGTTGACCGGAGAGTTTCCCGATAGCGCAACTGTCTATGGCGCCAAAGGCCAAGACGAACGCATCTCCGGCATATTTTCAATGAAAGGCGAGGAGGTCACAAAGCGCGGCACCGCTGTTGCAGGCGATACCGTCGCGCTGGGCCGGCTTGATGGCGTTGCAGCCGGTGAAACCATCACAACATCAAAGGATGGGGTGGTTCAAGTACAAGTCACTAAGACACCCGAACCCGTTTTTGCCACCGCCCTCGGCCTTAAAGACCGCAAAGATGAAGTGAAATTGACAGGTGCCCTCAACAAAATCATTGAGGAAGATCCATCGCTGCGTGTCGAACACAACAAGGACACCAATCAGATCGTGCTGTTGGGCCAAGGCGAGATGCATTTACGCGTCGCCCAAGAACGTTTGCTGCGCCAGTATGGAGTCGATGTGGACCGCAAGGAGCGCCAGGTTCCTTATAAAGAAACGATCCGCAAACCCATAGAAATTCGAGGCCGCCACAAAAAACAATCAGGCGGTCATGGCCAATTCGGCGACGTTGTCGTTGACATCAAGCCGATGCCACGAGGTTCCGGGTTCAAGTTCGACGACACGATTACCGGCGGCGCCATACCAAAACAGTACATTCCGTCCGTTGAGTTAGGCATTAAAGACTATTTGCAGCAGGGTCCTCTGGGCTTTCCCGTAGTTGACGTCGCCGTAACGCTCAAAGATGGGTCGTTCCATTCTGTCGATTCCTCCGACATGGCGTTTCGTCAGGCAGGCCGCATTGCGATGTCGGAAGGTTTGCCGAAATGCAATCCGGTGTTGCTTGAACCGGTGTTAGCCGTCGAGATCGCTGCGCCATCTGACGCGACACCAAAAATTAATTCCATCATCTCTCAACGACGCGGTCAGATCTTAGGCTACGACGCGCGCCCGGGCTGGAATGGCTGGGACCTTTCGGTCGCCCATATTCCTGCTTCTGAGATCAAAGATCTGATTGTTGAGCTGCGCTCGGTCACCTCAGGTGTGGGCACCTATACGGCTAAGTTCGATCACCTGGCCGAATTGACGGGGCGGCTTGCCGACCAGGTCTTGGCGGCCCAACAAGAAGCCGCGGAATAAGGTTAGTTAATTGCGCGGGCCTAACGAGCAAACAGCTGCGCGCCTCTGCGGGCAGTTGTTTTTTAGGCTTCTGCCTAAATGGGCCATTGCGATTGGCAAAACTGCGCAGCACGCACGCAAAAATACCCCAAGCACACCGAATTTGACGGAATGGCTTTCCTGATCGATGTCGTAACAGCTCCATCGTTATCCTCAAAACATACAAAGCGTAGCGAGCCGGAATCGCCTTTTCAAAAAGGTAAAAAGTTGCCGCCCTACACTAAAGGTCCGACCAGTTAAAACTCTACACTTTTGGGCATTAACCATGTCTGCTCGAGTCTTTAGCTACCATCCTGTCGCAGTCCCCGAGTTAGAAAAACTCAAACAGAAAACATCACTTTCAGGTCATGTTCTAAACACACATGTTTGGTGACATGACCCCTTCAACCAGCTTTTGTATTGCGTTGGGGGTAACCTAATTATGTTTGGCAAAGAACCTGTCCGAAATTCCAATCAAAATAACTCGCAAAACCACCAGGTACCTACACGACCAAGTCAGTTCGATAATAACACCGGGTCATCACCGTTTCAGCCCGCAGCTAAAATGACTGGCTCAGTCATAGGATCTGACCTCACAATCTTGGGGGACAAGATTGCGATCATTTCCCAAGAATCTCTTCAGATTGATGGCGATATCCGCTCAGATGTTACCGGCAAACAGGTGACTGTCGGTCGAGAGGGTTCTGTCACAGGAACAATTTCGGCTGAAACGGTAGAAGTAAATGGCGGCGTCCGTGGCGCGGTCAAAGCGACATCTGTGTTGCTGAATTCAAGCGCCCAGGTGGAAGCTGAAATCTACCACCAAAATCTCATTATTGCCGAAGGTGCTTATTTCGAAGGACGCGTGCGTCGGGCAGAAAACCCTGGCGAGCTTGCGCCAAACCTTGATCCAAATTCATACACCCACGGCAGTGTGGAGCCGCCCAAACTCAATTCGGGCAGCTGATAGCGCGTCACAAAAGAAAAGTCGTGTAAAAATTTGCGCCTCCAACGCGAGGTCGCGAACGCGGCTTATTTGCGCTTTTTTTGCGGCCACAACAAAAAAATACGACATATGTCATGACGTCCAGCCAATTTGAGTCCACGTGCGTGTTCGCGAAAGAACGTGTGCTGAGAGCACACGACCGTCACATTGGAGCGTTTTCGGACCTTGTAGAACGGGTGACAACGTAAAAATTTTTACCACCAAATGCCGCGCCAATATGCAATCTCCTGTTACATTACCGACCGATCCTATTTTGGTCTCGCGCAGCGGCTAGTATGGCTCATGACGTGACCATTTCGAGAGGAGACGAGCCTACCGAATGGGCGTCGAAAAAGTGGAGGGCCAGTCATTCCGATCATACTCGGTTTGGGTTCGGCCACAGTTGGAGGGTGAAGGCATGAAATTGAGATTTAGATTTGTTTTAGCAATTGCTTTGTTCATTGGCTTTGGTGTGGCAGCACAAACTGCTGTGCAGGCAGATGAAGGTCGTGAATGCAAGAGTTCAACGATTGACCGAACCGGCGGCACGGCGAACACAGAATTCTGGGCCCGAAAGCGTGCACGCGACGCATGGCGTCAAAAAGCGGAAGAGAAACTTGGGAAAAAATGGTCCGCCTGGTATCTGGCAAAAGACCACGACTACAATTGTTTCAAGGAAGACGGCAAAGACCGCTGTAAAGCGACAGCCATACCCTGCCGGTCAACGGTCGTCGTGCAAGGCCCCAGAAAAATTTGTGCCTTTTATAAGGTTAACGGCACAGGAGAGCCTGCGCAGATCAAGGAATGGGCCAAGCACAACGCGCGCGCAAAGTGGTCCCAGCGCACACGTATGATCGTCGGCGATAAATTTGATACCTGGTTGCTGGCCAACAATCGCAAAGTCGATTGCAAAGACGCAGGCGACGGAGCCGAAGTCTGCACGGCAAAAGCAACACCGTGCCGGTTCAGCATATTGAACTAGCGAATAGAAAACGTGGACAGCATTCCGATCTATTCGCTCAGATGCAAGTCTTTGGCTCCAACAGCCTAAGACTTGACCAGGGCCGGGGACGAGCAAACCAAAAAAACAGGAACTAGTGAGTCGCGACCTTGCCCCAGAGCTTCTCAAGTTTCTGGTCGCGGCCGCAGCCCCAACGGTAATACTTATATTTGAGCGGTTGCTTCTTGTAGTAATTTTGATGGTAGCGTTCCGCAGCCGTAAACATTGACGCGTCAACGATTTCAACGGCAATCGGTCGCTTAAAGCGCCCACTCTTCTTAAGGGCCGCTTTACCCGCCTCAGCAAGCTTCTTTTGCTCAGCCGTGTGGGTAAAAATCACCGGCCGATATTGACTGCCGCGATCGCAAAATTGCCCACCACCATCAAGCACATCCGTCGTTCGCCAATAATGATCAAGCAGCTTTTTGTAGCTCACCCGCTTTGGGTCATAGGTTATTTGCACGACTTCCGCATGGCCAGTGCGACCTGTAGACACCTGTTTATAGGTGGGAGACTTCGTCTTGCCGCCCATGTACCCGGATATCGTTTTTAAAACCCCATCAACTTTGTCAAAGTCAGATTCGGTGCACCAAAAACATCCCGCTCCAAATGTTGCGACAGCCGTGGCGCCAGAACCTGCCGACCGACCCGCAGCCTCAGCTTCATGTGATGTGCCCATTGGCAAGGCCACCAAAAAAGCAGTACTCACAATCGCCGCAGCACTCACACACGAGATCAAAAGAGTTTTATTCATCGTCACCGAAGCAATCTCCGCATTTCCTAAAGAGTGTTCGCGCTATTCTTTGTCCTTCGGCACAAACTTTAATGCCACGCCATTCATGCAATAGCGCAAACCCGTGGGCTGAGGCCCATCCTTAAAGACATGACCCAGGTGTCCGCCACAGCGGCTACAATGAATTTCCGTGCGAGGGTAGATCAGTTTGTAATCCGTCGAAGAGCCAACAGCATTATCGATTGGCTTATAAAAACTCGGCCAACCCGTCCGGCTGTTATACTTTGTATCTGACGTGTAAAGCGCCTGACCGCACCCGGCGCAATGGTACGTGCCCTCCGCATAAGTCTTATCAAGCGGACTTGAAAAGGCGCGCTCAGTGCCATGTTCGCGCAGCACGTGATATTGCATGGGTGTCAGAAGCTTTTTCCACTCTGCCGGTGACTTTTTAATTTTGAAAGCCTCCTTTGATCCGGCTGCTGCTGAATTTGCAAACCACGTCCCCAAAACGGACGCACTCGTCATTCCGAGACCGAGAAGAGCAAACTGCCGCCGGTTGAGCATTGTATTATATCCTCCAAACGATCTTGGCGAACAGACACAAACCGACCGTTATGAGACCAGGAAATTCCGTGCGCCCCTTAGAGTGCTGAATAACTCCGCCGTAAAATGGCGAGAGAATCGGGCAGTGTCATCTCAACACGCTTCACATATTCGTGGGCAGATGTGTCCGAATAGGGCCAATAAAGTAGGTCGGTTAGAGGGAAATCGGGATCTTCTTGGCAATCAAGATTTCTTCAGGCGTGACCTGGCATCGATAGGCGTGCGCCTCAACACCACGCTCTTTGGCCTGATCAAAGGCGGCGCGATAGTTAGGATCGATATCGTCTGCGAGCGAAAACCGCGTGGCGTCTTCACGCTGTACGAGATAGACCATCACCGCCCGGTGGCCCTCATCAACCATGTCTGCCAGTTCAAAGAGGTGTTTTGCCCCGCGCTCCGTTACAGAATCTGGAAATTCCGCGCGACCGGCTTTTCGCATCAGGTGCACATTCTTGATTTCGACATAGGCGCGTCCTTTGCGCGGATCATCGAGCAAGATGTCAATGCGGCTGTTCTTGCCATACTTTTGTTCACGCTTCATCTCCCCATAGCCTTTGAGCGGCGCAATCCGACTTGCCTCAATGGCCTCGTGAACGAGGCGGTTAGGATGGTTTGTATTTATTCCGACCAATGACGCACCAATCCCCAAATCGGTCTCGACAAGCTCCCACGTGTGGCGATACTTGCGTTTGGGGTTATCACTTTCAGAAAGCCACACCATCATCCCCGGATCGCATAGCCCTTTCATCGAGCCCGTATTTGGACATGTGGCTGTAATGGTCTTGCCGGTATCAAGCTCGACGTCTGCCAAAAAACGCTTGTAGCGCTTTATGAGTCGGCCGCGTATCAGAGGAGTTGGGAATCGCATGCGGGTAAAGCTAAGGTTTGCTGAAACAGTTCTCAAGTTGAAACGGAGGATCACCGTGACAAAGTATCAAGAAAAGCGTCTTGGAGAACAATGTGCCTGATATCGTGACAGCCGGCCTTTTGGTCATTGGAGACGAAATACTTTCGGGTCGCACGGCCGATCGCAACATTTCATACATCGCAAGCTTTCTGAGCGGTATCGGGATAGGGCTTTCCGAAGTGCGCATCGTTGGTGACGATGAAACTGAAATTGTTTCAGCCGCCAATGCCCTGCGAAACCGGTATGATTATCTATTTACAACCGGAGGCATCGGACCAACGCACGACGACATTACTGCAAGCGCCATCGCTAAGGCCCTCAAAGTTGCAATCGATGTTGACGAACGCGCACTGTCACTGATGCGGCCGTATTACGAAAAACGCGGTCTCGAACTCACGCCGTCCCGCTTGCGCATGGCACGCATTCCTGAGGGTGCAACGCTCATTAAAAACCGGGTGTCCATTGCGCCGGGTTTTATGATCAAGAACGTGATCGTCATGGCCGGCGTTCCCGAAATCATGCAGGTTATGCTCGATGACGCCACCCAACACCTCAAGACCGGCCGCAAGATGCTTGCAGAAAGTTTGCAAATTAACAAACCCGAAGGCGAAGTCGCCGACCTATTTGCCGAGCACCAAAACGAGTTCAAAGATGTGCTGATGGGCAGCTATCCAAAATTCAAAGACGGGCATATTTTTTGCGAGCTGGTGCTGCGCTCTATCGACGCACAAAGATTGTCTGAAGCAACGCTCGCTCTGCGCAAAAAATTGGAAAAAGTTGGGGTTCTATAGGTATTTGCCAAAAAACTAAGACAAGTGGCTCCCGTTTTGTAAAGGTTCGGCGCGAAGCCAAAAATTAACCTTAACAGTTTGCCAGACCTAGATTGCTGATAAAACCTTTGCTCGGAAGCGCCCTCGAAACGTAGCGACCGCGCCAGAACGGTTGCCGGCAATTCTTCGAAATTTCGTCAATAGTGACAGGGGCACGCAATCATGCGCGAGACCAGTAATCGCGCCGGGCACGATCGCCCGGCCGCGCCAAGACTTGCGAAAGGTCGCCGAAACCTATTCTTTCTGCTCAACGTGCTGGCCGCGCTATGCCTCGTGCCAATGACGGCGTCCGCCAAAACGCCAGGCTCCACATACTGTTTTTACAAGACCTGCCATCGCGTGAAGACCATTAATGAGACCCGCGCCCTTATCGGCAAATCAATCAAACTCAACGCATCCCACTACAACGATTGCCGCAAAGACCGCTACAACCCTTGTGGCCTGACGTCCTCAGGCGAAGCTTTCCGCCCAAATAAGCCCGACAATGCAGCAAGTCCCATCTATCCTGATGGCACCATTCTCCTTGTTCGCAACCCTGTGACGCGGGATTCCGCCATCATTCGCATTAACAACGCCGGCCCCTACTGGGGCAATCGCAAACTCGACGTGTCAATTGCAACAGCACGCAGATTGGGCTTTGCACGCCGCGGGGTCGCAAAGCTGGAGACAAAAATATTGGCTGCGCCAAGCAAACGCGACGCCAAATACCGTCGAAACCGCAGGTACAAACGCGTCGCTGGTTATATTGGAAAACACATAAGTTTGCGGAGCGCGTTTGAGACCTCCACCGCAATTATGGCCGTGGAAGCCCTTGCAGGCAGCATGCATGCGCCTGCCGCCGCCTCAATTGTCGCAGCAGCCAATCATGAACCGGACAGCGCTGAAACCCTTCGGGCAAAAATGCAGGCCAAGACCCGTAGGATCCAGAACACGATCAAGAATGCGGAGACGTTGCCAGCACAAAGACTAAAGCCCGTTAAAAAGCCCGATTACGAACTCCATCCGGTACGTATAGCCGGTTACGTCAAAAATAAAGGGCGAAAAAACCGCAGCCGAGACAGTGTCGGAAGCGGAAGATACGTAAGCAACGCGCCCACCAATCGCGTGCCTCCTATTTTGCGGGCACCCAAAAAGAACGTTGAGCCCAAAACTGCCATCGTTCAGACCACCGAATTGCAAAAGGCAAAAGCGACGCTGCACATGGTCGCTTCAAAAAACATCGCGAGATTCAATCTTGATGTCGGTGCGAACAATCTTTTTGTTAGTCACGGCAAGGCCCATCAAATCCGAAGGTCCAATCTGCGACAGGCTTTTATCAGCGCCAATCCCTGGCCAACACCCAAACGCGCACGGCCGACGCCTCCGCGTGTTTTAACATTGGGTCATTTGGGAGTTTTAAAAACAAGCACCTCGCCAGCCATCTTATGATGGCTGGCGGACGTTCCAAAAGGTAGGAATAGAGCCCTTAAGCCTAACGGCTCGTCTGCGGACCACTCCGGCCGCGCACGCCTGTCGACGCATCCGCTTTCACCTGGCTGATCTGCAATTCAATTTCTGACGTCGGTTGTTCCGATTCTGGTTCGTCGGGATAAAGATCAAATTGCGTTTCCAAGACCTCAATCACTTCGGCAACCAAATCAAGTGTAATACCCAAAGGTAGCCGACCCGAAACCAGAAATTCATCAGTTATAGTGAGTTCGTCATAGGGAAGTTCACCAGGCGCATCTTTTGCAACGACACCGCGTGACCTTAAAAACTCAACCATGTCGCCGCCCGATTCAAAGTCAGGTTGGGTTTGCTGTCCTTCTTCTTGTGCAATAGATTCAAGCTCGCTCAGGCTTGACACAAACAAGTGTGCCAAGAGCTTAAACTTTGTTTGCTGTTGCGCCAGTTCTTCGGCATTGGTCCGTGCCTGCAGAATGCGCGAAATAAGCATCATCTCGTGCGCTTTGACACGGCCTAATACCCAGCGACGCATCCCAACAACACCGGGATCACTTGCGCCACCAGTTGGCCAATGCTTCGTTACAGCGCGCAGATCTTCTCCGGCAGCCAGTGCTGCGTCAAGATTGTCCGCCAAAACGTAGACGCACGCTGGAACGGTGTCACGATCGTAATTCATTGACTTTGCGCTCCTTCAGGAACTCTTTCTCTGGTCTCAGACCAGGGCAGCCTCAGAGTTCGCACGCTCTACACTGAACTGATTCGTTGCGTAGGTCCTCAACACCAAGCCTAATTGCGTGGCGGCGGTAGCGCCTCCAGAACGGTTGTAAGCGCATGGCTAAGCTCGCGGCCTTGCGAGCTGAACCAAAGGGCAAGGTTGGACAAAAACG
This sequence comes from Hyphomicrobiaceae bacterium, assembly GCA_965222775.1. Lineage (GTDB taxonomy): Bacteria > Pseudomonadota > Alphaproteobacteria > Rhizobiales > Hyphomicrobiaceae > CBDCUV01. The sequence continues at coordinate 3,395,938 of OZ244971.1, read as the reverse complement.
CGGCGTGCCAGCGTTCGCGATGCGTCGATCGGGCTGCGATAATTTTTAAACTCGCGAGAATAGCGTCGTCGGGAAAATCAAGACCAATGGCGAGTTTTGAACGTAAGACCGGAACAAGCTCTGCTAAGTGCAAAACATCTGGACCCACGCCATCATGGTCCGGCTCCTCAAGTGCCGGTTGCCGCAAGCTTGCAATGTCGCTTAAAGCTTCGCTGACATCGTTGTCCGGCATCTCTGTCGGCTGCCGATCTAACCGAATGACGCGTCCCATCGCCAATGCTCCTTGTCGGCGTCTAATCCCAATTCCGCATCAAACAAAAAACGCCACGCACACAACTCAAGTGTTGATCAGGAACACCCGCTCGTGGACCCACATGTATCGCATTTCAAACACGTGCCATTTCGAACGAGCGTAAAGTTTTGACATTCGTGACACGCTTCGCCCTCATATCCGCGAATACGTGCCTCAGCGATGCGATCGTGAACGGCGTCAGTGTTGGGACTCGCCACGGCGACGCTGTCATTTGCCACTTGTGTTTCAACGCTATGCCGAACCTGTACACTTGACTCCACATCGCCATGTACGAACGCCGTCACCAATTCGCCATGCATTTCAGCAACGGCGGTTGCGACGTTTGCAACTTCAGTTGTGACAGATGGGGCAGCAGCCAATTGTTTGATGATTGCACCACGCGTAAACCCATGTGACACAACTTTAGCCGCAGGTGCGTGCGGTTCTGCTCCGGCGTCTTCGCCCTCGCCGATGGCCGTGGATGACATTTCACCAGGATCCACGTGGGCAAGATCAGACCGACCCAGATACGAAACAGCCAACTCGCGGAAGATATAGTCAAGAACACTGGTCGCGTTCTTGATTGTTTCGTTGCCCTGAACCAGGCCCGCGGGTTCAAAGCGCGTAAACGTGAAGGCATCAACGTATTCTTCAAGCGGCACGCCGTATTGGAGGCCGAGGGATATGGCGATCGCGAAGTTATTCATGAGCGATCGGAATGCCGCTCCTTCTTTGTGCATGTCGATAAAGATTTCGCCGATGCGGCCATCTTCATATTCGCCGGTCGTCAAATAGACCTTATGCCCGCCAACGATCGCTTTTTGCGTGTATCCCTTGCGTCGCCCGGGCAATTTTTCGCGATCACGCACGCGTTCAACAATACGTTCAACGATCCTTTCGGCTGCCACTTCCGCTCGAGCAACCGACGGTGCACTTGAAGCCAACTGTGCCGCCGTTTCTTCTCGCTCGTCTTCCGTCTCCCCAAGCAATTGAACGTTTAGCGGCTGTGACAGTTTTGACCCATCACGATAAAGCGCATTTGCTTTTAGTCCGCGTCGCCACGAGCGCAAATAGGCGGACTTACAATCTTCAACGCTGGCATCGTTGGCCATGTTGATCGTTTTTGAAATCGCACCGGAAATAAACGGCTGTGACGCCGCCATCATATCGATGTGGCTGTTGACCGACAGATAACGCGTGCCCGTCCGACCGCAAGGATTAGCGCAATCAAAGACGGCCAGATCCTCGCCGCGCAAGTGCGGCGCCCCTTCAAGGGTCATCGCGCCGCAGACATAAACGTTTGCTTCTTCAATGTCGCTTTTTGAAAACCCAAGATGCGCCAAGAGATCAAGGTTTGGATCTTCAAGTGCCTCTTCGCTGACCTCCAAAACCTCAGTCATGAAGGCGTCACCAAGTGTCCAGCGGTTAAAGACAAACTTGATGTCAAAGGCGCTTTGAAGCCCGCTCTCAATTTTTTCCAAGGCCGCATCGTCAAACCCTTTTTCTTTCAACGTGCGGTGATTGATTTTTGGTGCGTCAGCAAGTGACCCGTGACCGACCGCGTAAGCTTCGATATCGGTAACCTGCCCGTCATTGTAGCCAAGGGCACGCAAGGCTTCAGGCACCGCGCGGTTGATGATTTTGAAATAACCACCGCCGGCCAGTTTTTTGAATTTTACCAGCGCAAAGTCAGGCTCGATGCCGGTCGTATCGCAGTCCATAACGAGACCAATCGTTCCCGTAGGCGCGATGACTGTCGCCTGCGCGTTGCGATAGCCATGACGTTGGCCAAGGTCCAAGGCCTGATCCCAGATACGCCGCGCCGCCTCAATAAGCCTCTGATCTTTGCAAGACCTGTGATCAAGCGGCACCGGAAGCGTGGAAAGCTCTTCATATCCGCTCCCCTCGCCATAAGCCGCTCTGCGGTGATTGCGCATCACACGCAGCATGGCCGAAGCATTCCTGTCAAAGCCAGGAAACGGTCCCTGCTCTGCAGCCATTTCAGCGCTTGTGGCATAGGCCGTGCCGGTCATGATCGCTGATATGGCCCCACAAATGGCACGTCCTTCGTCGGAGTCATAAGGCGTTCCCGCAGCCATCAACAGCCCGCCAATATTGGCAAAGCCCAAGCCCAACGTGCGGAATTGATAACTGAGTTCTGCAATGCGACGAGACGGGAACTGCGCCATCAAAACAGATACTTCAAGCACGATCGTCCATAGGCGGCACGCATGCTCAAAGGCATCCGTGTCGAAGCTTTTATCTTCCCTGCGCCGGAACATCATCAAATTGAGCGATGCCAGATTGCACGCCGTGTCATCGAGGAACATGTATTCGGAACACGGATTAGATGCGCGGATATCACCATCCTTAGGGCAGGTGTGCCAATCGTTGATCGTCGTATGAAACTGGATCCCTGGATCCGCCGACGCCCATGCCGCGTAACCAATTTGCTCCCACAAGTCTTTTGCTTGAACCGTCTTGCACACCTCATTGTTTGTGGTGCGCTCCCGCAAGCCCCATGGTTCGTCTGCTTCCACCGCATGGAGAAACGCATCGGTCACGCGTACGGAGTTGTTGGAATTCTGCCCGGATACGGTCAGGTATGCTTCTGAATCCCAATCCGTGTCATATGTCGCGAAATTAATGTCCGTATAGCCTTGCCGCGCAAATTGAATGACGCGCCTGAGGAAGTTGTCCGGAACCTGATCACGACGCGCGAGCTTGATAGCATCTTTGAGTTTTGGGTTTTTTGCCGGATCAAAGCAATCATCGCCGTCGGCTTCACAGTTGACGCACGCCTTCATCACGGTGCGCAACCGCTTTTGGCAGATCTTTGAACCCGCCACCAGCGCCGCGACTTTCTGTTCCTCTTTCACTTTCCAATTGATGTATTCTTCGATGTCCGGGTGATCGACATCGACAACAACCATCTTTGCGGCCCGGCGTGTGGTTCCGCCAGATTTGATGGCGCCAGCCGCGCGATCGCCAATCCGCAAAAAACTCATCAACCCGGACGACCGCCCGCCACCAGAAAGCGGTTCGTTCGCGCCACGCAAGCTTGAAAAGTTTGTGCCCGTTCCCGAGCCATACTTGAACAAGCGCGCTTCACGCACCCAAAGATCCATAATCCCGTTTTCATTGACGAGATCATCATCGACCGATTGGATGAAACAGGCGTGTGGTTGGGGATGCTCGTAAGCAGATTGCGATAAAGTGAGTTCTCCCGTTTCAAAGTCCACATAATAGTGGCCTTGCCCGGGGCCATCGATGCCGTAGGCCCAATTCAAGCCTGTATTAAACCACTGCGGTGAGTTGGGTGCCGCCATTTGCATCGCGAGCATGTAACGAAGCTCATCAAAAAACGCCTGCGCATCCTCATCCGATGAAAAGTAACCGCCTTTCCATCCCCAGTAGGTCCACGTGCCAGCCAGCCGATCAAACACCTGCCGCGCATCGGTCTCTGAGCCGTAACGTTCTTCCTCCGGCAATTCCAACAAGCGTTCTTGGTCAGGCAAGGAACGCCACAACCAAGACGGCACTTGCGTTTCTTCTGCCTTTTTCAAAAATTTCGGAACACCGGCCTTACGAAAATATTTTTGCGCCAAAATATCTGCAGCAACCTGGCTCCAATGTTCCGGAACACTAAAATCCTCTAACCGAAAGACAACCGAACCATCCGGGTTTTTTATCTCAGACGTGGCGCTGCGAAATGGAATGATGTCGTATGGTGTTTGGCCTGCTGTCGTGAAGCGCCGCGTAATTTTCATGAGTTGTTATTCCCCGTCTGGACCGTGTGCGACGCCCTTGCCCGAAAAGCGCGCAAATTTCCCCCGCACGACAACAGGCAAATTTGCCACCCTGCCGCGTTACGCACTGGATGAACTTGATGAACACGAAAGCGAGACTTGAGGACCAAACGCCTAACTTGACCGACGCCAACACCCCTCAAAGACGCCCAAAACCAACATTCGATCAAAGACGCTAGCTGGTGAAATGAGGCCACACGCATCGACATGAACTATATGACCACTTCACGCCGACGCCCCCACAAAAACGCGAACTTGAACGTTGATCCAACAACCCGAAACACAACAGATCACCGTCCGTAAAGTGGCCGATTCGGTGTGTTGCCTCAAAGGTTTTGTATGTTGCCTGTCGCACGCATACTAGATGTAGATGATTTGGGGAAAAGATGTGCAGGCCCGGTGGAGCGCGCGGGCATAAAAAAGAACCTAATCAATGGCAGATGGCCGAAAGATCTGCATCGCTGGCACAGCGATTGGCACTGGATTATGTTTCCGACCTAGGACGCAAGCTAATGCGATTCCGTCCCAGATGTGTGTTGCGCCAAAGACGCGGCTCACGGATTCAGCGGTATGTTGTAGAGCTTGCCATCACGCACGGTCGGCACCATAAGCTAACCAGGTAACATCGCGTCGACCAAAAGTGCACCAGATACGGCCTGTAAGGAGCGGCATGGGAATTTTTAGCGAGATCTTCAGTTGGTGGGGCGGCAACACATGGGGCACCAGGTTGACCATATGGAACCAAGCCCGGTTTGTTGGCAAAGACGAATTTGGCAATCGGTATTATGAGCAACGCAAAGGTGTGGGCCCGCTTGGCATGCCACGCCGATTTGTGACCTACAAGGACCGTTCCGATCCGAGCCAGGTGCCGCCCGGTTGGCATGGCTGGTTGCATTACACAGCTGAAGAACCAGCCATTTCTGAGGACTACGTGCCTCGCCTCTGGCAAAAACGGCACAAGAAGAATGCGACCGGCACCGAGCAAGCCTATCGGCCCAAGGGCTCCATTCTGTCGCCACAACATCGGCCCAAAGCCACCGGCGATTACCAGGCCTGGAAACCAGATTAGGCAAACATGCAATTGTTGCCTTGTTCCCGTGGCAGGAATCGTCTCAGTCGCCTATGAGACACGAAAGAATGTGACGTACGAGGCTTTGTCAGCCCCATGAGCGGGACGCAAAACAACGGTAAGTGTGCCCCCCACGCATATTTTGCGCGGGTCGTTAGCAGATCTGCCGCTGCTCTAGCGTTCCTCATCTTAGTGCCGTCTCTTGCCCATGCGCAGCGCATAGAAAACAACGTTGCGGTTTTTGCTGCCCTCGACAAAGTCACCGCCAAAATCAAAAAACTCGAAATCCCAATCAACGAAGCAATCCAATTTGGCGCGCTGACGCTGACGCCACGCGTATGTTATTCGCGTCCTCCAACAGAGCGACCAAAGACAACCACCTTTGTCGAGATCGATGAGCAAGACCTTGCCGGCAAAACCAAAAGGCTCTTCTCCGGATGGATGTTTGCGGAAAGCCCAGGCCTTAATGCACTCGAACATCCTGTCTTTGATGTGTGGTTGACGGCATGCAAGGGGCCGCAAAAAGCGCCCACACAACAACAACGCGTAAACAGCACCGAAGAACCGGATGGTTGGCGTACCGAAGTTCCCGACGAACGGCCGCTACAATTACGCCGGCGTCGTATCCGCCGCTAATTAGGCTTTACCGCGAAGGAGCTCAGCCGCGCGCGGCGCAAAGTACGTCAATATACCAGCCGCACCGGCCCGCTTAAACGCCAACAAACTTTCCATGACTATCGCATCTCCATCGAGCCATTGGCGTTCCGCAGCGGCCATCGCCATCGCATATTCGCCAGAGACTTGATAAGCAAACGTCGGCACACGATACGTTTCCGAAATTCGCCGAACTATGTCGAGATAAGCCAGCCCCGGTTTGACCATCACCATGTCGGCGCCTTCCTCAATATCAAGCCCCACTTCGCGAATTGCTTCATCTGAATTTGCCGAATCCATTTGATAGCTGCGTTTGTCGCCTTTCAACTGGGACGACGATCCAACAGCATCGCGAAACGGACCATAAAACGCCGATGCATATTTCGCCGCATAAGCCAATATTTGCGTATCTTTGAATTGCGCACCTTCAAGCGCACACCGAATGGCGCCAACACGTCCATCCATCATATCTGAGGGCGCAAGAATATCTGCGCCAGCCTGCGCTTGAACAAGCGATTGCGCGATCAACACTTCAAGGGTTTCATCATTGACTACATCGCCATCAATAAGGATCCCGTCGTGACCATGATCCGTGTAAGGGTCGAGCGCCACATCCAAAATGACCCCGAGATCCAAATTCGCATCACGAACTGCCCTCGTGGCGCGACACACAAGGTTGTCAGGGTTTATCGCTTCGCCCGCTCTTGCATCGCGCTTCTCTCTAGGCGTGTTGGGAAAAATTGCGATTGCCGGAATGCCAAGGTCAACAGCGTGCTTTGCCGCCTCGACAATAAGATCGACGGACATGCGGTCCACACCAGGCATTGATGGCACAGGCTCACGCACGTTTTGACCGTCAAGCACAAACAGCGGCCAAATAAGATCATCCGTGCTCAAGCGGTGTTCGCGAACAAGGCGCCTGCTCCAGGCCGCTTTCCGGTTGCGCCGCATCCGCGTCAGCGGATAGCCGCCATCAGCCACACTTCGATGACTTTCATGCGGATCAGAACGCAATTGCGTTCGTTTGTTTTTATTTCCCAATCGATCTGCCATAGGGCCTTGACCAAACAATCAGCTCTAAACGGGACCTCATACGGACTCCACCATCGCCGCCCAACACACCAAATGCAAGCGGTGAAGAGGTGCGTTGTAAAGGTTCAGACAACGACTGTCCGGGTCAATGCAACTCGAAACGGTTTAGCGGCAATAATTTCGATATTTGCGCGGAGCAAGATCCACATGGAAGTGGTTGCGATGGGCGTTGTTGGCTTCGGGGCCAAGCACAGTGCCAAATATCTTGCAGGCGCGCTTGTGAACGTCACGCAAAAAGCGCGCCTTTGGTGTCCGCGCGGCAGCCAAGTCAATGGGTAGTTTTGACTCATCGCTGTTTGAGGGGGTTTTTTTGCTGGGTTTGTCCTTTGATTTCGGACCGCCAAGTTTTTGGACGCGAGATTGAGATTGGGCTTTTTTCTTACGCACCGGATGGGGAGGAGTTGCATCATCAGCCGTTTGTTTTGCAGCCTTAACGGACACTTTCGTTGGCGCAGTTTCCTCACCACGGATTGATTGAGCAGCTTTCGCCTTGGCAGCCGCCTCCGCTTCTGCAGCCTTTCGCTTGGCTTCGCGTTCTGCAACCAGCTTGCGCGCCGCTTCAATGTCACGATTTGTTGGCCCCCAATGATTGAGCAAACGCGCAACCTTGACGGCCTTAATTTCAAAACCACGAATATCAAGCGCATTCGCCTTACCATGTTCCGACAGTTTTGTTGTGGTGCGCCCATAAGCGTTGCGACAGGAATAAGAACTCATATTTTCAATTTTTGTGATCGGCGACTTAAAGTAAGCTTTTGACAGCGGCTGCAAATCTTTATTGAGCCACGTGTGGAGGGCCTTCACCATTTGACAATTAAGCGTCGCCGGTGGGGACATGACCACCTTTGGATTGGCCCCAAGGCTCATCAGTTTAACCGGAGCAGGATCACCGCAGGGACCTTTTTTGATCGGCGGTTGTGCGACCGTTTCTGCGACCACCGACTTTAAAAGTTTGCGACAGCGTGCCTGCGCAGCCTTAATTTCTTCTTCCGAAAATACGTCTGGCTCAGGTTCTTTCTCCTTTTCGCTAGATTTTCTTTCCGGAACCGGCACGGTTCCTTTGGCCACGGATCGCTTCAAAAGTTCAGGACTTTGCTGCGCCGGTTTAGCACCTGTCTTTTTCTTTTTCTGTTTCACTGACGATCGCGCGACGTCCTTTGAGTATTTTGCGCCATCGATCTTTGGTTTTTTATTCGCCACGCTCCTGCGCGGACGACGCACCGGCAACGGCGGCACAACGACAGTCTTGTCGTGTGCACTTTCTGCAGCACGGCGATTTCGTTTTTTAGATTTACCCTTTGAGTTAAGGTTTGATGCGGCGTCCGACAGCGCTGAACCTGCTGATTTCACCGTCGAGCCGATCGCCCGCCCTGCTTTGTTGATAAAACTTTCAATGGATTGCCCATGAGCCGTCGATGCGCACGTAAGACCAGACGCAACGAGCACCAAAAACATAAAAGACCTGGCAGTGGACATTCGGCAAACCGAAATTAGTCCGCTGATCCTCGCCTGATCTGCCATCGGCGCCATATCCCCCGTCCCAAAAATCGTGCCCTGTGGGCGTTTATCCATTATGAAGGACGCAATGCCGTCCACTGGAGCTGCGACTCGTTACAGACGTATATTGCCGAATTGGGGCGACACAAGCTCGTTTTTTCCCAAAAAACGTGAAGACACAAAAAACGACGGATAGGAAGAAAGGTCAGAACACATGGGGTCAGGACAAAACGTGGTCGCCGAACACGAGTTATCCGTTGAGCGACGTGGGGCGCTCGCGCTGATCACACTCAACCGGGCAAAAGCGTTAAACGCGCTCAACTATAAGATGCGCGAAAGAATGAGCGAGGTTTTCCCGACCTTCGCGAGAGATTCTGAAACCTATGCAGTTGCTATCCAATCAAACTCAGACAAAGCGTTTAGTGCTGGCGCCGATGTACGCGAAATTATCGCGACAGCGAAAAAAGACATCGCACAAGCGCGCAAGGGCTTTAAGGACGAATACAGCCTGAATTGGCTATTGGAGTGTTTCTCAAAGCCCACCGTTTCATTGATGAACGGTATGGTCATTGGGTCGGGCGTGGGCATATCCGCCTTTGGGACACACCGAGTTGCTGGCGAACGTTATCGTTTCGCCATGCCAGAGACTGCCATTGGATTGTTTCCTGACGTTGGTGTCGCCTATGTGTTGTCGCGCCTACCAGGTGATATGGGAACGTTAATTGGTCTAACCGGCGCACGTGTAGGCCGTGCGGACGCCTACCACCTGGGCCTGGTCACCCATTGCATCCCAAGCGCACAGTTTGGCGAAATAATTGAGGGCCTCTCAGACGCCCAACCTGTCGATCCCTTGCTCGATGACCGCCATCGCGACCCGGAGCCCGGAGACCTTCAGAAACGTGCGGGTGTCATCGCGGAATGTTTTGGCGGCGAGCGTGTTGAGGACATTATTGAACGTTTAAAAAGTGTAACGGGAAGCGATACCGAATGGGCCAAGTCTGTGATTGACGACCTTCAAACGCGATCTCCGCTGTCACTCAAAGTGACACTCAAACACCTGCGCGCTGCCCGCCACATGGATTTGCGCGAGACATTACAAGTTGATTATCGACTGGCGTGTCGATTCCTTGATGATCATGACTTTTATGAAGGCGTCAGGGCAGCTCTCATCGACAAAGATGCAAATCCCAAATGGCAACCCCAAAACCTGTCGGACGTCACTGACGCAAAGGTCAAATCGTACTTCCAACCTTTGGCAGAAGGAGAACTCATCTTGCCATCGCGCGCGGAAATGCAAGCAGCAAGAGTCTAAACTCACGAAAAGCACCTGGGCGCAGCCAAAAAAACGAAAAAAACAGACCGCAACCATTTGCTAACCACGATAATCAGCACACTGTCTAAAAATGAACCACAATTGGTGTCGGATTCGGCCCATATTCGACCTGTAAAAGTAAATTTTCGAGGTTTATTTATGCCAAAAATTGTTCGAGTTCTCACCAGAAGGGCGCAATAAACTCAGTGCACACCCAAATTTTGGTGCAGTAATTCCGTGTTGTTTGAGGCCTGTCGCTGGCGGGGTGATTAACAAATACCTCCAAAAAAGGGGGGGAACCATTCTTTTACTATATCTATTTAGGTAACATTTAGCTGTCTCGCTTACCCTTTGCCTCAAGTCCGGAACAAATCCAGGACAACATAACGGTCAAATTTGTTTGACCACGACAGGCAAGAGGTAGTCGATGAGTTTAGCGTTAGACGTAGCGCACCCAAGTGCGCCTGAAGCCGAAGGCGGCGTCGAATCTGAATATCTTCAAGCTTTGCGATTGATTGAGCGTCTTCACAGATTGCTTCTCGACGTAATCAAAGATGAATTCGATCGCGAAGGCGGATCCAATCTCAATTCCGTGCAGGCTCTATTATTGTACAACATTGGAGACAGCGAACTGACAGCTGGCGAGCTCAAGACACGCGGCTATTACTTAGGCTCAAACGTGTCCTACAACCTGAAGAAGCTCGTCGACATGGGTTACATCCATTACAAGCGGTCCGAAACGGATCGTCGTTCAGTTCGCGTAAGTTTGACCCAAAAGGGTCTGGATGCGTGCGAAATCGTCAAGAAATTATACCGGCGTCAGCTCGGCTCGCTCGAGACGGTCGGTGAGATTTCGTGCGATGACCTCAAGCATTTAAATTCAGCTTTGGTACGGATTGAACGTTTCTGGACCGACCAAATCCGTTATCGGCTCTAGCTCCGAAACAACAAGGTGTGTTGTGGCCCCTCTAGCCATTAAACAGGCGGGCCGCGATGCGAGGCCTCCCTTCTCGGCGGCAAGGGCGACACTCTAGCGGTGGGTACAAAGGGCTGCGGGTTGTGTCCGTGGCCCTTTTTCTACGTCCGCTGCGTGCCTCACAATCGCAAGAACAGGTGTTTTGCGGGGCACGGTTTGTGGCCACACTGCATCACATTAGGCGCCGCCATTGAAACAACCGCGCCGTGCATCTTTTCAATGACACGCAAATATCGCATTTTTCGAGTTCTGGTGTGCTTGGCGACTTTTCGAGCTTGCGAGTATAAAGGGTCCGTAGTGGATCGGCAGATATGGGTGGGCCAGTCCAACAAACAATGGTACGCGGTTGGGGCATGACTGCAAAACTTGGCAAGAGGACTCGGAGGGTTGCGCTCAGCACAGCGCAAGGATGGGTCGTCTTTGTGGCATTGGCGGCGTCCGTTGTTCTTTCCGCAAATTCCCCAGTATTAGCGTTTGACCCAAACGGGTACTTCAACTTTGGAACGGCGCCAGGTCATCGCGATCCTTCCGAGCGCAATTATGCACGTTGGTGGCAGTCAAACCCAGCCAAGGGCTATCCGACGCTTTCCCCGGCAAATATCAATGCCACCAAGCGCGCCATTGCACGGTACGAGAAGATTGCCAAAGCCGGCGGCTGGCGACCGCTCCCAAACAAAAAACTTTCTGCAGGTATGAATGGCGACGTCATTCTTCGTTTACGTAAGCGTCTCGAAATGACCGGCGAGGCACAGCCTGGATCATGGATGCCCAAACAGTTTGACACCTACTTGGAACAAGCCGTGCAGAAATTCCAAGAATCAAATGGATTGGCGCCATCAGGCATTGTCGATAAACGCACACTAACCGCCCTCAACGTTCCAGCAAAATCACGCCTCAAACAACTTAAACTCGGCCTAAAACGTATTCGGCAATACACAAAACGCACAAAGTCTGGTCGATATGTTGTCGTCAATGTTCCAGCAGCACAAATCGAAGCCGTACAGTCCGATCGCATTGTTACCCGTCATGCCGGCGTCGTTGGCAAGATTGATCGCAAGACGCCCATTCTCACTTCGAAAATTCACGCGTTAAACTTCAATCCCGTCTGGCGGCTGCCTCCAACGGTCATCGCCAAGGACTTGATACCTAAAGGGCGCCAAATGCAAAAAAGCGGCAAGAGCGTCCTCGTTAAGTACGGCATCGACGCCTATAACGGAGCGGGCAAGAAGGTCGATCCTAAATCGATCAATTGGAATTCAAGCCGGCCGCACTCGCTTTCCTATCGCCAGCAGCCAGGCAAAGATAACCCTCTTGGGTTCTTGAAAATCAATTTCCACAATGGGCATTCCGTCTATATGCACGACACGCCAAAGGAATTCATTTTTGGCCGCTCATTCCGCGCCGCCAGCTCTGGCTGCGTAAGGGTCCTTAATATTGAGCAACTGGCAGCCTGGATCCTCAGGGGACAAAAGGGGTGGTCTCTAAGCGCGGTCCAATCCTTAAAAGCCTCAGGCAAGCGCATGGATGTCAGGGTTAAACGCCCTGTGCGCCTCTATTTCGCTTACATCACGGCCTGGGCAACCAAGGATGGAACCATCCATTTTAGGCCAGATCTTTATAAGCGCGACAATGCAGGCGACCTTGCTTCCGCCTACTAATCTCCGTGACAGGGCCCATTTTGACCTCTAACACGTCAAGCGTGTAAGCAGCTGAGGTAAAGGCAGGTTGGCCCATTTACCTGATCGTCAACCATTCCATATCAAAGTAGTCAGCCAACAGGGCTGGGCGAGCCCATGTGATCAGGATCAATGCTTCATACCAATCGCCCAATTTATCCAAAAAGCCGCATTGCATTTTGGGCGAATTTTGCGGCAAATTGGGAGTGAAAAGCGCCACCAATCAAAACTTCGGATTTGAGGCCCGGTATCGGGATATGGAAGCGTAAAAAAGACCTAGGGCAGTTTATGGATTACCACGCAAAGTTAAGCGAAGCATTGAACCGCGTACGGCATGAAGGCAGGTATCGCATTTTCGCTGATTTAAAGCGGCGTTGCGGGTCATACCCAAATGCTGAGTTTTTCGGTGAAGGCGATCCGCACCCAATAACTGTGTGGTGTTCAAACGACTATTTGGGCATGAGCCAGCATCCGGTTGTGTTGGCGGCCATGCATGAAGCCATTGATGCAGCAGGCGCTGGGTCAGGCGGAACGCGCAACATTTCCGGCACAACGCACTACCACGTTGAACTCGAACACGAGATTGCAGATCTACACCAAAAAGAAAGTGCTCTGCTTTTTACATCGGCTTACGTTGCCAACGAAGCTGCGTTGTCGACACTGGTCAAATTAATCCCGGGGCTTGTGATCTTTTCCGACGAAAAAAATCACGCCTCGATGATCGAGGGCATTCGCCATGGCGGCGGACCAAAACACATTTGGCGCCACAATGACTTGGCCGACCTCGAAGACAAACTAAAGAACGTGCCATCTGATACGCCAAAGGTCATTGCCTTCGAGTCCGTTTACTCCATGGATGGCCACATTGCGCCGATCAAAGAGGTCTGCGACCTCGCCGACAAGTATGGTGCAATGACATATCTCGATGAGGTCCACGCCGTTGGCCTATATGGCCCACGCGGCGGCGGCATTGCAGAACGCGACGGCGTCATGGATCGCATCGACATTATCAATGGCACATTGGCCAAAGGCTTTGGCGTCATGGGCGGCTACATCACAGCCAATCGCACCATCTGTGATGCGATCCGGTCCTATGCCCCTGGCTTTATCTTCACAACGTCATTGGCTCCCGCCATCGTTGCCGGCGCACTCGCCAGCATGCGGCACCTCAAAACGAGCAATGCAGAGCGCCAACGCCATCAAGAACGGGCGGCCACATTAAAGCGCGAACTCAGGAACGTAGGCTTGCCCGTCATTGAGAACCCCAGCCACATTGTGCCTGTCATGGTTGGAGACCCCGTCCACTGTAAGGCTGTAACGGACGCCCTTCTCCAGCATTATGGGATCTATGCGCAGCCAATAAATTATCCCACCGTGCCCAAAGGCACCGAACGCATTCGGTTAACGCCATCACCCGTCCATTCTGATGAGCACCTGTCGGAGCTCGTGGACGCGTTGAGGGAGCTGTGGAGCGCATGCCCGGTCGCAAAGGGCGAATATATCCGCCTGGCCGCAGAATAAGATCCAAGCGCCTCTCAGCCAGGCCTGCGGGGGAGCCCCTAAACAACCAGGTTTGGCTCCAGCCCACTTGGACCCACCATTGCCGCGCGACCATTTGAACGCGGTCTACGGGATCGCTGGTTCCTTGTTCTATGGGCCCGCTCTGTGTTAGGCCAAAAGTATAAAGACCGGAGGGCGCAGGTTCTGTGGCCACGGTCTCATCCTGTTTAACGAGCAAGCCAAGAAACGCCCAATTCAAAACAATGAGGATTGCCCATGTCCACAGCTGCGGCAGGTCACAGCGCACAAACTTCGATCTTCTTCACAGCTCCGCTTTCTCAAACGGATCCTGAGGTCAACGACGCCATCAACAAAGAACTCGATCGTCAACAAAACGAGATCGAGCTGATCGCGTCAGAAAACATCGTCTCCCGCGCCGTTCTTGATGCCGCCGGCAGTGTTCTCACCAACAAATATGCGGAAGGCTATCCCGGACGGCGCTATTACGGTGGCTGTCAATTTGTTGACATTGCTGAAGATCTTGCAAGGGATCGCGCAAAGCAGCTCTTCAATTGCGAATTTGCAAATGTTCAGCCCAACTCAGGCAGCCAGGCCAACCAAGGTGTCTTCCAAGCACTGGCCAAGCCGGGCGATACGATTCTCGGATTAAGCCTCGCGGCCGGTGGTCACTTGACCCATGGCGCGCCGGTCAACCAGTCCGGCAAATGGTTCAACGCCGTGCACTACGGCGTCGATAAAGAAACACACCGCATCGACATGGACGAAGTGCGCACCATGGCCCACCAGCACCGCCCGCGCATTATCATTGCCGGCGGTTCGGCTTATCCGCGCCAGATTGATTTTGCCGCTTTCCGCACCATCGCAGATGAAGTGGGCGCTCACTTCATGGTCGATATGGCGCACTTTGCTGGCCTCGTTGCGGCAGGCCTTCATCCGAGCCCATTCCCGCATGCCCATGTCAGCACGACAACCACCCATAAAACATTGCGCGGACCCCGCGGTGGCATGATCCTGACCAACGACCCCGACATTGCCAAAAAGGTCAACTCAGCGATCTTCCCTGGCATTCAGGGCGGCCCGTTGATGCATGTGATTGCGGGTAAAGCTGTTGCCTTCGGCGAAGCGCTGCGTCCCGAATACAAACTCTATATCCAGGGCGTCATGGATAACGCCCGAGCCCTAGGCGAAGTGCTGGTCAATGCCGGCTTTGCCCTTGTCTCAGGCGGCACCGATACGCACCTCATTTTGGTCGACCTGAGACCAAAAAAGCTGACGGGCAATATCTCCGAAAAATCGTTAGGACGCGCCCATATCACCTGCAACAAGAACGGCGTGCCGTTTGATCCGGAAAAACCAATGGTGACGTCAGGCATTCGCCTCGGCGCACCAGCGGGCACAACGCGCGGATTTGGTGTTGCCGAATTCCAAGAAATCGGACGCATGATCGCGGAAGTCTTGGATGGCTTGGCAAGCAATGGTGAAGAAGGCAATGGCGCTGTGGAAGAAAAAGTAAAAGCGGAAGCCATCGCCCTGTGCCAACGCTTCCCGATTTATTCCTAACGATCCACAGACATTGACCGGGCAAAAGATTTATGGCCCCGGTCAAGTCGTGCAATAGTCTAAAGTCATAAGAGAAGCGCTAGCGAAGTTTTACGCCGGCGCTTCATTCGTTGTTTCGCGTCATCATTTGGCGGAGATAAATAGATGCGCTGCCCTTATTGCGCATGTTTGGATACGGCGGTGAAAGATAGCCGCCCCACAGAAGAACACGCCGCGATCCGCCGTCGTCGCATTTGTCCCGATTGTGGTGGGCGCTTCACAACATTTGAACGCATTCAATTGCGTGAGCTGACCGTCGTCAAACGTTCAGGTCGCAAAGTTGCGTTCAATCGCGACAAGCTCCTAAATTCCATTAACGTGGCTCTGCGTAAACGACCAATCGATCAAGATCGCATCGAGCGCATGGTGTCAGGCATCGTCCGCCAACTTGAAAATTCCGGTGAAACGGAAATCCCATCCATGGAAGTTGGCGAACTGGTTATGGAGGCCTTGCGCGGGCTTGATCCTGTCGCCTATGTCCGCTTTGCGTCGGTTTATCGAAATTTCCGCGAAGCCGCAGACTTTGAAGGTGTGTTAGGGGAAATTGCCTCTGACGGCGCGCACGAGCATGACGTAAGCGAAGGGCCCAAAGACCCATCCTTGACATCAACTGACGCGACCAAGACACGCGCTGGCGACAAGAAGAGGCACCAAATTGAAAAAATCGCGTCAGCTTCGTCCTCACGCAAGACGCATTGATTTGACGCGATGGGCCAAGGCCAAACCGACTTTGATTGTCATATGATGGACATTGCCATCGCCATGGCGCGACGGGGCTTAGGCACCACTTGGCCCAACCCGTCCGTAGGCGCAGTCATAGCCGACGAAAAAGAGCGCACCATCATCGCACGGGCGTGGACAGCCGTGACAGGACGCCCCCATGCTGAACCTATTTGTTTGGAGCGCGCAGGCGACCGCGCCCAGGGCAAGACAATGTATGTAACACTTGAACCCTGTTCGCATCACGGTCAAACACCACCTTGTTGCGACGACATCATAAACGCGGGCCTCATGCGCGTTGTGGTCGCACAAACAGATCCGGATCCGCGTGTTTCAGGACGCGGCCTAAAGAAATTACGCGATGCCGGCATTGCGACCGAGCGTGGTCTTAAGGCCGATGAAGCGCACGCAATGACGCTTGGTCACATCCTGCGCGTGAGCGAACGCCGCCCTTTCATTCAGCTCAAGCTGGCTCTTGATGCTGAGGGATCCGTTTTGCGCGGAACTGGCCAACAACCCACTTGGGTCACAGGGCCGCCAGCGCGCGCGCGCGGTCACCTCCTGCGTGCCCAAGCAGATGCGATCTTGGTTGGTTCAAAGACTATTAACGACGATGATCCACAACTTAACTGCCGCCTGCCAGGACTTGAAGAACGTTCTCCAGTGCGTGTGGTTCTGGCCGGCAAGACATTACCAAGTGCCAGCTCAAAATTGATCCAGACTGCCACCCAAACGCCCATTTGGATCGTGCCCGGCCCAACGCCTGAAGGCACCACCGATGCTGCAACGCGGCGCGCGCTCAAATCACAGGGTTGCTTTTTTTTACACGTAACAAAACTTGGCGACCGTGTTTGGCTACCAGCACTAGCCGAAACGCTTGTCGCACGCGGGATAACGCGGTTATTGGTCGAAGGCGGCCCAACCACGTGGCAAGCATTTTCCAACGCAGGCCTGGTTGATGAAGTGGTTGTGTTCATGGCTCGTATACCAAACGCGCAGAAATCAGGTTCACCACCAGAACTGAGAAACGCACTCGCAAAGTTCATCCCAAACAGTCATCTTGAACTGGTTGGGTCCTGGGATCTCGGCAGCGATGCCATGTACACATTTGCTCATAAGTGAGGTCGAGGCATGTTTACTGGGATTATTACCGACATTGGCGTCGTGACGGGCCGCGAAGGCGACAGTTTTACGATAAAAACACACTACCCCTCAGAGTCCCTCACGGTCGGAGCATCACTCTGCTGCGACGGCGTTTGCTTAACGCTGACAAACATTGAAGCGGCCAATGGCGACGCCCATGTAAGTGTTGATGTCTCAAACGAGACTCGGTCAAAAACAACATTAGGCAATTGGGAGAAGGGCCGGCGTGTTAATCTTGAACGTGCCATCCAAGCCGGTGAAGAAATGGGCGGTCACGTCGTTTCCGGCCATGTCGATGGGCTTGCCGAAGTCCGTGACATCATAAAAGACGGAGAATCTCGACGGTTTGTATTTGAAGCACCAGAGCATCTAGCCATGTATATTGCACCAAAAGGCTCTGTGGCCCTTGACGGCGCGTCGTTGACCGTGAATGAGGTCTCAGGCACACGTTTTGGTGTGAACATAATTCCTCATACGTTGACGGCGACAACATGGGGCGAGAAAGCCCAAGGTGACCACGTTAATATTGAAGTCGACCTGTTTGCGCGCTACGTCGCGCGCCTATTGGAGTATCGTCAGTGACGGAGCATGCAAAGCTTCAGGCCCAGGACCCTACGAGCATGTTAACAGCTGCCGGCCGCGAGCATCCGTTAGCACGCACTGACGAGATCATCGCCGAGATGCGCAATGGCCGTATGGTCATTTTGGTCGATGCCGAAGACCGCGAGAACGAAGGCGATCTTGTCATCCCGGCTCAGATGGCCACCCCAGACGCTGTAAATTTTATGGTCAAGCATGGACGCGGGCTTGTCTGCCTGACGCTCACGCAGGATCGCGCATCCCAATTGCACCTTGAACAAATGGTTCGCAAAAACGATTCTGCCCATCGCACGGCCTTTACCCAATCCATCGAAGCGCGTGACGGCATTTCAACGGGCATTTCCGCCCATGATCGGGCGCACACCATAGCCACCGCCATCGATCCCACAAAAACCCATGATGATATCATTTCGCCAGGCCATGTCTTTCCGTTAGTTGCGCGCGAAGGTGGCGTTCTTATTCGCGCCGGGCACACAGAAGCCTCCGTTGACTTGGCACGCCTTGCAGGCCTGCTTCCCGCTGCCGTCATCTGCGAGATCATGAATGATGATGGGACCATGGCGCGGCTTCCCGACCTCATTGATTTTGCAAAAACCCATGACCTTAAGATTGGAACCATAGAAGATCTCATCGCGTACCGGTTGGAAAATGATTCAATCGTGCGCCAGGTATCAGTCACCGAAATCGATACGGCTTTTGGTGGACCTTTTAAGTTGCACGTCTATGCCACCAGCGTTGAGCCCGTTGAACATGTCGCGCTAGTGAAAGGCGACTTGTCTGCACCGGGCGCTGCCCTTGTTAGGGTTCACGCCGTAAACCCGCTTGTTGACCTTTTAGGTGTTGGGCTTGCCGACGAATTTGGGCTCCAAGTGGAACATGCCGTGCGCGAAATTGAAAAAGAAGGTCGTGGCGTCATCGTTCTTATTCGCGACGTGCGTCCACGCGGTGTGTCAGAATGGATTGCGCGCCAACAAAGCTCAGACGATCAAAAAGCAGTGACCACGCGTGGCCGACGCCAAGTGGACATCGGTATCGGCTCGCAAATTTTACGCGACCTCGGCATTTCAGAAATGATATTGCTGACCAACGCACCCTCCGACGTCTATGTTGGATTAGACGCATTTGGATTGCGTATTGTTGGCACGAGGGCAATGACTTGACGTCGATGATCATCAATGAATAAGCAAGAAAAATCACTCCAATCGACAAATGACAGAGTGCCTTCACCGGGCGCGACGCCGCACATCCTCATATTGTCAGCCCGGTTTTATGACGACATCTCAGACGCTCTGGAAGCTGGCGCTATTTCCGAACTTAATGCGTCGGGCGCAACGCATGATATTGTGCATCTGCCAGGCGCGTTAGAAATCCCTCAGGCGTTCGCCCAGGCCGTTACCGCAGGACGTTTTGCCAACTCTGCGAACAAAAAATCGAACGGTTTGAAAGAATATGACGGTGTCGTTGCTCTGGGCTGCGTCGTTCGTGGCGAGACGTTTCATTTTGAGATCGTTTGCAACAATGCAAATCACTGGCTAATGGAGATCGCTACGCGTCAAAGTATTCCCGTAGGAAATGGTGTGCTGACAGTTGAAACGCGTGAACAAGCCTTAGCGCGCGCTGAAGGCGGTCGCCAAAGCAAGGGCGCCGATGCGGCACGTGCCTGCCTCCGCCTCATTGAAGTTGCACGCAATTTTGAAGAATGCGGAAGCAAAGGGCTGCGGGCATGAGCGATCAAGAGACCAACGAGTCTTCGGCGGAGCAAGGCCAGTCCGCCAAGAAAAAACATGAAGAAGACCAAACCTCGGCCGCGCCAACGCAACGAAACGCAGCGCGTTCGGCGGCACGAACTGGCGCGGTTCAAGCACTTTACCAAATGGAAATTGCCGGCACAGATGTGTCCGACGTCATCAACCAATTTCAAACAGTTCGATTTCCTAATGCGACAGACAGTGATTTGATTGCCAACGCAGATGCAATTTTTTTCGCCGAGGTCCTCAAAGGCGTCCTCGACCGACAACGCGATCTGGACCCGATGATTGACCAACACTTAGCATCAGGATGGCGATTATCGCGCCTCGATTCCACATTACGGGCCATTTTGCGTGCAGGCACATTTGAGCTTATGGAACGCAAAGATATTCCGCCCCGTGTTATTATTAATGAATACGTGGACATAGCCCACGCATTTTTTGAATCCGATGAGCCGCGCGTCGTGAACGGCGTTCTTGACAAGATCGCGCACAATGCGCGCGCGGATGAACTCAAAGATTCATCTGTTCGAGACCCTGCAAAGGCATAAGTTTGCCGAAACCAAATTTTAAAAACGAGTCGCGCGAATGAAACGCGAGCACAAATCTATGAATGAGGACGAATTCGTCGGTCGTTATTTCGAACCGCTCACTGGTGGAGAACCAGGCGCCTGCAACTTGGGCGATGATGCAGCCTACTTGACACCGCAAACAGGACAAAGATTTGTCCTAACGACCGACACGCTCATTGAAGGTGTTCATTTTGTGTTTGACGGGAGCAAATCATCGGCGGCCTCCGTTGCCCATAAGGCGCTCGCATGCAATGTATCGGATCTCGCCGCAAAAGGCGCAAAGCCAATGGCGTACACACTCTCATTGACGCTGCCCGGAACTGATTTTTTTGGTTGGATTGCTGAATTCGCAACAGCGCTTGCAAATGCGCAAAAAAAATGGGGGCTAAATCTCATCGGAGGTGACACGACGCGCCACGATGGTCCGTTGATGATCACGATCACCGCCATCGGCACTTTGCCCAAACAATTATGTCTCACCCGAAGTGGCGCAAAACCAGGTGAACTCATCTTTGTGAGTGGAACAATTGGTGACGCACGTTTGGGACTTGGCCTCATGCGCAACGAAAAAGAGATCATTGCGGCAACTGAAACACTGGACGACAAAGCGAAAGACTTACTGATCGCTCGCACCCAGCGTCCTAACCCACGTATTGAACTCATTGATGCGCTTCGAGACTATGCGAGCGCAACCATCGATGTATCCGATGGGTTGGTGCGCGATTTAAATCGGCTTTGCGCTGCAAGTAAGGTTGGTGGCGAAATCAATATCGATCAAATCCCGATTTCAGACCCCGTCGTGGCGTGCCTTAAGTCAACCGACTTCGATATAGAAACGGTATTGACGGGCGGCGATGACTACGAAATTCTCGCGACCGTCGCCGAGGACAACGCAGAGCCATTTCAAAGGAAGGCACGCGCCGATGGATGTGATGTGCATGCGATCGGCCGCATTACCGCGGCTAACGATGTTCACTTTTTGACCACGGACAACAAGGCCCTAAAGTTCAAACAGTCTGGATGGGACCATTTGGAAAATAAGTGCAGTTAAGCCTGCCACACGCTGCAGTTAATCCTGTGGAATCCGTCCAATCCGGCCGACGCACCAACACAAATCCGCATGTGTTTCAGTTCAAATTCATTCAATCCCGCGTTAATTGGTCCTAAATGTCTTGGCTATGCGACAGTTTACCCGCATATCTGGGTGTGAGAGGTCCAATTCCATGCATTCGCCACATTGTGTTCTGCGATGGCAGGGGTTGCCCGACGCTCTGAATCAGCGTCTTGGTTTGGCCATATCCCTCAGTGTTACCTTGAGGCGGCGGGGGCAACGGTAAAGAAGGCGAATACGGGTGTGCAACGACCAAGTGCTGGCCAAGTGGGGCGCAATCAGATCTGTTGTGGAAAGGTGTGCACGATGATCGAGCGACGCCTACAGATCATGATCCCTTCCCAAAACAGCCTTTGTCGTTTGTTGGCATCAATCTTTGTCGCAACACTCATCGTGTCGAGCAATGCTGCGACGCCGGCCCAAGCAGGCGAATGGTGGGAATCCATTGTTGGGCATGGTAACCAGTTGGATCGGCGCGATACTAAGCGGCCCCGTTCACGCCGCAAGGCAGTTCTCAAGGACCTTCGCAAAAACCCGACACCATTGCGCAGTCCGCGCATGCTGGACGCCATGCAATTCGCCATCGAGCGCTACCAAAAAATTGTAAACAAAGGTGGTTGGCCGCAAATACCAGGGTCTCGACTTTTGCGCCCTGGTGACAGCGATGAACGTGTCGGTGCCCTTCGTCGACGTTTGATTGCGACCGGAGATCTCAGGCGCACGAGCAGTTCTGGTTTTTACGATTACGACTTTGATGAGGAACTTGCAAAGGCAGTACGTGCGTTTCAGACCCGACATGGCCTACGCGTGTCCGGACGCGTTGATCGTTCAACTCTAGCCGCACTTAACGTTTCCGCATCTATGCGTTTGCAGCAACTTCGCCTCAACCTCGCACGTCTTCGAACACTGATGCAGGACCGCGTCGAGGATCGCTATATCTTGGTCAATGTACCTGCGTTTCAGTTGGAAGCCGTGGATCGTCACCAGGTCGACTTGCGTCATCGCGTCATTGTTGGCCGAACAGGGCGCGACACACCAACAGTGAAGGCTATTATTAAGGGGCTTAATTTTTTCCCCTATTGGCGTGTGCCTGAAAGCGTTGCGATATCTGATCTCATACCACGGCTGCAAAAGGACCAAAGCTATCTCGAAAAGGAGCACATCCGCGTCGTCAAAGATCGATATGATGGCGAAGAGATCGATCCACTTGCAATTGACTGGTTCCAAGTTGATACGACAAAAGTCAGGTTCCGCCAGGATCCCGGCCCTTGGAATGCGCTTGGCCTTGTGCGTATCGATATGCCAAACGAGCATGTCGTCTACATGCACGACACCCCGATGAAGAACCTGTTTAACTCTGCAAGCCGCGCATACAGCGCTGGCTGCGTGCGCGTACAAGACGTCATGCAACTCGTGGAATGGATTGCGCGCTATGAACCAGGCTGGGATCAGCCAGGACGGACCGAACAGATCTTGGCGTTAGGCCAACCCCTTGATGTTGAATTGACCAGACCTGTGCCGGTCTATTTTACCTACATCACAGCTTGGGGCGAACCAAACGGCCTCGTGCAATTTCGCCACGACATATACCAACGCGACGGTGCACCCGCCTATGCAAGTGGCCAAGATCAGCAAGAGCCGCTGCCCTGGCAAACACTTGCGCCGTAGCCACAACTTTCTTCTGGCAATTTGAAAAACGTGATGCGGAGCCGACAGGCGGCACGCGAAAAAAACCAGTGCGCAAAATTAGCAATGTTGAAGCAACGATCGTAGCATCGGCGACTGTATTAAAACCGCGCTTCACTTAGCCGACCCATTGACCCAATTTGAAATGTCCGTCGGCGTGAAAAAACATCACTAAAACAACAACATAACGCTTCGCTTTTGTGCTGAACGCTCTTCAACAGACCTCCCCTTAACCGAAAGCTAACCATAACCCGTTATGAGAACGTGTGTGGGGGAAAAGGGTAATTGCCCCCGAAGCACCTGTTGTAAGTCGGGAGCCCGAAAAAAATGCGCGTCGTAATTTTTGTTGGTTGGTTAGTCTCGGTTTTTGCTTATGGAGCAACACCAGCACAAGCAGATGAGTCCGATGGTCCGCGAATTTTAAGCGAAGATCGCTTTGCCTTAAGACGCGTGGTTTCGATTGAGATACCGCGCCGGGTAAGCGAAATTGAATTGGCGCGCATCGCCAACGCTATCAAGACACGCGACCGCAATTCTTACGAACGTACGATTATTAATTTCTACCTTCCCCGCATGATGCTCGGTGCAGGCAGCTGGGCCACAGCGGTGTTTTCGCCAAAACTCGACCTGACCATCAACGGCTTGCGCCTAGCCGAAGCGCGCAACTTCCTCGATCAAGCCAAAAAGGACGAGCGCGACGTCATCGGTGCATGGTTGACCGCTTCGCCCGCGACGCTCGGCAAAGTAACAATCTACCGCGATGACGATCGCAAGTTTGCCGAATGGACGCTGCGCAATGGCTTCAAAAACGTCAATGAGGTCATCGAAACCCACACGTGGAGCGGCCGCCGATTTGATTTTAGGCCAAAAACCGAAGTTTATTTTCTCATCAATCATGCAGGCCAACTCGAGCTGCGCGACGATCGCGGTCTCGTCGCAACCGCTGAGAGGATTTGGCCCAACATTGCAAGGCCATTGGCACCGTTTCCCCAAGCTGTCCTTCAATGGCCGGTTGGACGCACGGCGGCCGAAGCCGTTGCCCACAGAGATTCCCCTAGCGAATTGACGGCGAGCACCGAGCACTCACCAATCCGGACATCACCTTCCGATGGTCGTTATGTTAATACGCCCGTAAAACACTCAACAGTTGACGCGCCGCCATCTCGAAACGGCGAGCAAGCATCATTGCCCTCCAACTCCAAGCCTAATGCCCATTCGCACGCAAAGCAAAAGCCAATGACGAGCAACGATCACATGATGGCGCAGCTCTTGCAGTAAGTCTCAATCATTGATGATGCGCTTACGACGCCCCATTAGCGTGTTACCTCTTCGTGGCCCTTCTTTTTCAACGCATCAACAACGCCTTTGACGTGCTGCGCCTTATCATGCGAGGTGACCATCACGGCATCCTTTGTCGCCACGACGACAATGTTTTCAAGGCCAATAACAGCTGTGAGGACATTGTCATCGCTACGGATCAGGACATTTTTGGAGCTTTCAACAAACGCGTTCCCAGAAACAACGTTGCCTTCCGTGTCCTTGTCAGAGAGCTTCCAAACCGCATCCCAGCTCCCAATATCCGACCAAACAAACGTGGCCGGTAAAACCGCGGCCTTGTCCGTCTTTTCCATCACCGCATAATCAATCGAGATTTTTGGCGCCTTCCTAAATGACGCGGCATTGAGTTCCAACACGCCTTCCTCACGTCGCCCTTCCGCAATAGCGGCTTCCACTGCCTCAGACATCGGCGGGAGCAAGCGCTCAATCTCGCTGCACATCACATGAGCAGGAAAGAAGAAGTTGCCGCTATTCCACAAATACCCACGCTGACAATACATCATCGCTTTTTCTAAATCGGGCTTCTCAACAAAGGCATTCAGTTTGCAGACACCACCTAATCCGAGATCATCCCCGGGCTCCACATACCCATAACTCGTCGACGGCTCGGACGGTTTAATGCCAAACGTAACAACGTATCCGGATGAAACGGCAGCTTGCGCGGCCTGACAATCGGCGCGGAATTTTTTCACCTCAGGTATGAAGTGATCTGCCGCAAGCACAAGTACAGTTGCTTTTGGATCTTGACGCATCGCAAGCTTTGCGGCTGCTGTGACGGCCGGACCAGAATCGCGACGAACGGGCTCCAACACGACATCGATACTCATGTTGAGCGCGCGCGCCTGCTCTAGAACGACCGAACGAAAATCAGAATTGGTAATAACGATTGGTGGTGCAAACATTGCCGGCTCATTGACGCGCGAAAGCGTTTCTTGGAACGTCGACAACGTTCCAAAAAGCGGTATGAACTGTTTTGGTAAGCTCTCGCGAGAGGCCGGCCATAATCTGGTGCCAGCGCCGCCGCACATGATGACTGGAATAATCATTTCGAATCCATGAGTCGTTGCCACATGGCTTAGAGATATTCTGAGGCCTTGCAGAACGCCACTGAAATCTCGTACACAGGAAGGGATTTACCCAATATCAGACTATTGCTTTCACGAGCCTGACAAAACGTATTCGGAGTGGACCTATTCAAAAAGTGAGCCCCGTTGAGTTTAAAGCTCAAAGACTTCACGATTGGATTGCAAATAAAGGGTTGCCATTTTGGTCTGAGCAAGGGCTAGACCGCACATACGGCGGCTTTATTGAAGCGTTTGAGTTTTCCGGCCAAGATTCTGAATTACCGTATAAGCGCACGCGCGTGACGTGTCGCAACATCTATGTGTTTGCCCACGCTCATGTGCTCAAATTCGCCGATTATAAAGACATCATCACCCAAGGGACAGACTTTCTTGTCAGCAAAGCATGGCAGAACGACCAGAAAGGATTCGCACGGCGCGTTTCACGTCAGGGCGAGGTAATAGATCCAACGCCTGACCTTTATGATTATGCCTTTGTGCTCTTTGCATTCGCGTGGGCTTATCGCGCGGTGCCAGACACAACTTACCGGGACTGGATACACAAAACTCTTGATGCGATCGAAACACAGTTACGCCATCCAAGCGGTTTTGGTTTTTGGCACGAGGTCCCACCAAAAGGCGATCGCTTGCAAAACCCGCACATGCATTTATTGGAGGCTAGCCTCGTAGCTTACGAGGCGACAGAAGAAGACCGATTAAAAGACTACGCACTCAAGTTGGCACACCTCTTTAAGGAGTATTTTTTCAATCGTCACAACGGCACATTGGCCGAATACTTTAAAGATGATTGGTCAAGGGCTGACGGCGAGAAAGGCCGCATTGCCGAACCTGGTCATCAATTGGAGTGGGCCTGGATTTTGCAGAATTGCCAGCGTTTGTTGGGTCTAAAGTTTCATGACGAAATTGAAGCGCTGATTGGTTTCGCCGAAAAGCACGGGATCAACCAAAAAACCGGCGCCGTCATGAATGTCGTGCGCGACGATGGCACACCCATTGATATGGGCTCGCGGACGTGGCCAAACACCGAACGGCTCAAGGCAGCCGTCGCCCTGTGCGATCTCAATAAACCTGACCCTGCTGTGCCGATGATCCGTTCATCGGCCTCGCTGTTGTTGGACACCTATTTGAGCTCTTCGCCAGGTATCACCATACCCCGTGGCACTTGGATTGACGCTTTTGACGGCGATGGAAAGCCCGTTGCCGAACGCATTCCTGCTTCAACGCTTTACCATGTCTTTTTGGCCTTTGCGGAAGTGCTCCGCGTCAATAAGCAATACAACTTGTCTCTGTAAAATGTAACTGGGGTGTGGAGCACTGCAGCGGCACGGCCTCAATGTATCGGTGAACTACACTTTTTTCCTGGTCATGCGCTTTGCGTAGAACTTCGCTGTTTCCGCCATGCGCATTTTTGCAAAGTCAAACGTTTGGTCTGGCGCGCGCCGCCAAGTCTTAAATCCAGCTCGCGTGCGCCGTGCCGTACCGATCGTATCTAACTCGCCAAAATGTTTAGAGAGCCTTTCCCGCCACCAAGCATGCGGTCGCACGGTCACATGGGCATTGCGCCCATCGGGCAAAAATTTCTTCGCCGGTTTGGTGTCCACAATAAGAATTGCATCACGACACAAAGAGCGCATTTCAGAAATCACATCGTCGAGATCAGTTTCCTCGATATGTTCTAGGACGTCGATATTGATAAGAAGATCAAACACACTGTCGGGCTTCGATTGATATTGAGGGATCGCCGGATCATACCGCACCAGCTTGACCGGATAACCAAGATCAAGAACGTCCAAGAGTTGAGATTGCCCGCACCCATAATCAATAATCGATGCAGGTCGCAAAAGCTTAATCTCAGGCCGCAAAAACCTTAAGTTCTTTACCGACGTGTCACCGTAAGATTCGGTTTCGTGAACCCGCTTGTACTGGTCTATAAGGTCTTGATTTCCGGTCAAACAACCATCCCCGTTTATAAGGAGCCGTGGCTTTCAAAGCAGACAACACACGGCCACGAAGGATCTTTTACAACAGGCAGACACCCCTGACCAGCGGGGTGGTTTTGCGGCGCGTATGCGCCGAGTTCACTCAGATGATGAGCGTGCGATGGCAGCCAAAGCGAAGGAGGGAAATTTGACATCGAAGGAGGGGGTGTAAGCTCGACAGGAAGAGGCAAATAGGGTTAGGCTGACTTTGTTCGCTAAATTGCTTCCGCCTATGGTCTAAACACCCATTGAGGCGATGAAAACATTGGACCAAGGCAGGAAGGTAGTAGAATGCCAAGCGACGCAGACATCAAAGCTCAGTCCAATGCATGGATCACGTCGATTGCTTGGGTCATCATATGTGTGAGCGGACTGTTCACTCTTATGTCTGTTATGCAGCACATAATGTTATTTGTCATAATGCCAGCAGCCGGCATACCAACACTAATTGGCGACGACACCCTCCAAGACTCGCAGGGTCCTGATTTTATCAAAGTTGTCATCCGGAATTTCGAACTGATAATGCACGCAGCATTGGGGTTTTGGGCTGCAACACTTATCGCAGCCATCGGATTTTTGCGCCGATCAAACCTTGCCCGGCAGGCACTTTTGGTGCTCACATATGTTGCCATTTTCTTCCTTGTCATCGCGGTCGCATTGACTATCTCATTCTTTGTATACTTTCCGGCTGAGGTCATGATGCCGGGTGTAGATTCAATGTACTATTTCATTGCTTACGTAGTGATATTTTACGGCCTACTTATAGCGGGTTTGGTTCTATTACTCACAGTCCTGTCCTCTGCGTCAGTCAAACAAGAATTTGGTGTCATAAAGTCACCGCCCGCTGAATAGGGCATCGGGAACGGCCAGACGTCGCGCTTTCTATTCCCACTTTCCGCTTCTTCAAGTCAGCAGGAACCGAACAATCCGTCCGATGAGGTCATCCGCACGCGATAGGTTTAGGTGCACCAACAAATGCGCGTTCTGTAATTTGATTGAATTATGGTCCTGCATCAATTTGCGCCCGCCCTCTGAGTGCGCGGCTGCGTAGCCGTCAGCAACATTTTGGATTGACTCCATATCATCAATGAAGAGCACCAACGGTTTGCGGGCACACGAACAGCATGACGTTTTTGTGGAAATGCAGGGAGACCTAGCGCCCTGGCGCAATCAAATTGATACCTATTGATGGAGGCGCATGTTACTCTGCGCGGAAATGACCGCGCATGTGCACAGCTTGTTTCATTTTATCTTCGGGAATTTGCCCGCCAGCTATGGCCCAAGAAAAACGCCCGAAGTTCGAACGTAATATACCGGTTCATATTAATTGCCGCCGGAAATATGGCCCGCAATACGAGGCCGTAGAATCACCGCCTGTTCAAACGGCAAACGGCGACGACATCTCACGTGAATCGGGCGGCTTTCAATCGATAGGCAGCGTTCGCAAGACAGAGTTGGGGCAATGGGTGGTCGAAGCGCACCATGGGAACCGCCGTGTCGAGCTACCGGCTGCAAATGTGGTTCAACCCGGCGAGCAACAAACAGAATTGAGCGGCCAAATATATAAAGTCACAAATGTAACGTTCCAAGATTAGCTGCATTTGACAATTGCGCCGACACCCTATGCAGACATAGTGAGCACGCCGAACGCTTTGGTAAACCATCGGTAACGTGCAGAAAGTCTGGGTTGAACAGGAAAGTCTGGGTTGAACAGGTTAGACAAAATCGCCCCGAAGCGAGCGAAGTCCGGCCGCAAAGCATCTTCCTCATCGCTTATCACCTTAACAATATTGCATGCTCGAACATGTGCCCGCATACTGTTTTTGAGCTAAGGACGTTTCAGCTTGAGAAAGTTTATGGAAGTCAGACCATGATCAAGCTGCCATTTTGGTGGTTGTTCGCTGTTGCAGTTGGCATTTACATGTCGCTGATGTCACCAGCCGCAGGTGCTAGGAACGAATTGGCAAGTACGACAAGCCCTTATTTGCTTGCCCACGCGAATGATGCGATCCGTTGGCATACATGGACACGAGCAACGCTTGAACGGGCGTCTCGCGAAGACAAGCTGATTTTTGTCTCAATTGGATTTCTGTCGTGTCACTGGTGCCACCGTTTGGCGCGCGACACATTTTCAGACCCCCGAGTGAGCAAACTTATAAATCGTCACTTCATCCCAATACTTGTCGACCGTGAAACCCGACCTGATCTTGACAGCTACTACATGGAAATTATGCAATCCATGATTGGCCGCCAGGGGTGGCCAGCTAATTTTGTTCTGACACATGACGGTGTTCCTTTATTTGTGACAGGCTACACCACGCCGGATCCGTCTCCCGGTGATCCTGGACTCCTTCCCGTTCTGAGTGAACTTGCGGCCCAATGGGGGAACAATCGGGCAGCCATTATGAAGGACGTTTCTATCACGCGTGAGCAAATCAAAAAGCGCTTTCAACCACCACCAAGGAAAGTTGCGCGCAGTTTAGCAAAAGCGCAAAACGCCGCGGCACGACATTGGGCGCTGCAGTTCGACGAAAAATTTGGAGGATTTGGGCGCAACGCGAAGTTTCCTCGGCCCGACGTGTTGTTGTTCCTACTCGATCACGGGCTGCGCACAGGAAACAACGGGTTTCTTGCCAACGTCTACAAAACTTTGGACTTCATGGCTGCAGGTGGCGTGCGCGACCAACTCGGCGGCGGTTTTCATCGCTATGCCGTCGACCGATTTTGGCAAGTTCCGCATTTTGAAATCATGCTCAACGATAACGCTCTACTTGCACGTCTCTACCTGCGCGCATTTCAAGCCTCGAAGTTCGATCGCTTTGGCGTGGTTGCACGCCAAATTTTGAACGATCTGCGGTTGCGATTTCGCCTTCCCGATGGCGGGTTCGCCTCGTCGCTTGGCTCTGGGACCGGCCGACAAGGGCGAGACTATTACACTTGGACGCTAGATGAGCTGATCGCCATCCTAGGTCACGAAGAAGCTTCAAAGTTCGCCAAATCTTTTGTTGACGTTAAGCACGGCCTTGTCGACGGTCGAAGTCTTCTTCGGATGCGGGACGATCCGCACTTGTTAAACGAAATCCAGGTTCGTCATGCGACTAGCCTCAGACTCTTGCGCGCGGCACGTGCAGCCCGTGCACCGCCCAAACGTGATGACAAAATGTTGGTGTCCTGGAACGCTATGGCAGCCAGCACATTTGCATTGGGTGCTAAGGTCTTTGACAATGCGCAGCACAGAGAGATCGCGCGAGAGACGGTTAAGCACATTTTGCAGTTGGCACAATCACCAAATGGGCTTCGTCACAGCTACCACCAGGGAAACGCCTCAAATCATGTGTTTCTCGACGACTACGCGTTCTTGGCCGATGCCCTAATCGACCTTTATGAGCTCGAATTTGATCCAGAGTATCTCGATCTTGCGCGCAAGATGATGCGCAAGCTCATCTTGAAATTTCGAGGTCCGAACACTGGTCTCTTTTTTATCTCTTCAGAGTCCCTTAGGACGACTTTCCCAAGGTATGCCGCGTTGAAGGAAAAGGGCGAACCATCTGGAAATGCGGTAGCGTTGCGGGCGCTCTATCGTTTGTTGCAGTTTGGTGATGATCTTGAATTCAAAGATCGAATCAAAGAATTTTTGCCAAGTATCGGACTTCACTTAGAACGATCGCCTTGGGAGTCGCCTACTCTGTTAACGTCGCTGGCATTTGGATCGGATGAAGCGCACGAAATCGTCATCGTTGGGAGACGGGACGGGGCACCAACGAAACAATTGTTGCGTGAGGTCTACAAACGTCCTGTTCGCAGCACAGTGTTAGGTGTTGTCCCACCGAATGCACCGGACGAAAATACGAAATGGCCGTTGCTTTCTGGTCGCCCTTTGCTCGACAGCAGACCAACGGCCTACGTATGTCGCAAGCGACTTTGTGACCTGCCGGTCGATACCGCAGAAGCGCTGGGAAAACGTCTTGATCAGACGATCCACCCGGTCTCTGCGGCAACCGATCACCAACGCCAATAATTTATGCAAATTTTGCCAAAGTTTAAACTTGGTTACTGCCCGCAAGCGCTCTGTAACTTGTCCCACGTCAAGTGCACATGAACGGGAATGCGATAGGGTGTTTTTCAGTTTTGGGCATCCAGAACCAATAAAAATGACAAAGTCCACAGACTGAAGAGCGAAGTTGAGCGCTTCGGTTTCGAACTCGGGGAGGGCAATGTGGGCACAAAAAAGTTAGTCGCAATCGGAGTACTAGCACTGTTCGTTGCCTCTTGCGACAGCGGCGAAAATAAAGCAACCAATAAAGACCGCACAGAAAAAAGCACTGAAGATAAGACTGCGCTTTCAAGCACCGACCGCTCGTCTGGAACCGCGGCCAAGACCATGGCGGCCATAAAAGTCTCAGAGGCGCACGCTGGTTCAAATAAAAAACCCGACGCAGCGGCTGTAAAGCTTGGCAAATCCATTTATGAGACCAATTGCGTCGCGTGCCATCAAGAGGATGCCATCGGTAAGCCAGGCATCGCGCCTTCTCTGACCAATCCAGAACTGTTGGAAATTGCATCCGACAAGTTCTTTGTGGAGACTATTCGCGAAGGGCGTGACGGCACCGGGATGCCACCTTTCGAACACCTGGGCGAAGCGAAGATCAAAGCTATTGTTGCCTTCCTTCGCGATCATTCCGACCGGCCAAGCCGAGCGGCGGAAGTAGATGCGCAGCCAGAAGCTCATGGCGACCCGAGGTTGGGGGAACAATGGTTCCGTTATATTTGTGCGACCTGTCACGGCGCCAAAGGGGAAGGGTATGAATCTGAAGGTACTGGCACAGCAATTGGCAAACCTGGCTTTCTAGATAAGGCCACGGATGGATTCATTCGCACGACAATAAAAGTTGGTCGTACTAATACGCGAATGCGAGGCTTCAACGGTCCAACAGGCCTTGCAAACCTTTCCGATCAGGAAATCGATGACATCATCGTTTATCTGCGCACGCTATCACAAAATCGACCGGAGGCAACCGAACAATGAAAAGGCAAAAGAACGCCTGGTCACGTCGCGATTTTATGAAGTCCAGTACGTTTATTACCGGTACGGCCGCGGGCGCCGGGCTGATGGTCGGTGACAACCCCGAACTTCATGCAGCACCTGCATCGGCCGAAACAGCAGAAGCCGAAGTAACAACAGCTATTGCACAATGTCCCTACTGCGGTGTCGGTTGCGGCACGATCATCCAGGTCGAGAACGGTAAAATCGTCTCAATGCGCCCGGACAAAGACCACCCTACCAATTACGGTCTGCAATGCATAAAGGGCTTAACTGCTGCCGAACCGATGTACGTTGACCGTATGGAAGGTGATTCCTACGTCCGTAAGGATGTTTGGGAGGAATGGAATAAGCCTGACCATGGCGACCTGGAGTTTGTTTCCAAAACAAAAGGCTCGTTTGACGAAGAACATTTTGTTCGCGTGCCCTACGAAGAAGCTTCGAATATGGTGGCGCATAAGATCGCCCATTTAGCAAAGAAGTTCGGCGGTAACTCGATTGCTCTTTATGGATCGGGACAGCTCACCATGGAAGGGCAGTACCTGGAAAACCTTTTCATGAAGGGCGTTCTTGGTTCGAACACTATTGAGGCCAATGCACGCATGTGCATGACCTCTGCGGTTACCGGTTACTTTGCAACGCTTGGCTCCGATACGCCCCCGCTGGCGTATGATGATATTGAGCTCTGCGACATGATCATGCACTTTGGGCACAATGCGCGCGAGTCGCATCCGATAATTTTTTGGCGGGCAGCGGACCACAAGAAAAAGAAAGACATTCCGGCGGTTATCGTTGATCCCAGACGTACGGGCACGGTCATGGGCTATGAAGATATCAATCCTGAGAACACGGTCCATGTACCGATTTTAAATGGTGACATAAGCTTTCTGAACGCCATAGCTCACGTATTACTTAAAGACCACAAAGACGTTATTGATTGGGACTTCGTAAAAGCACATACGACCGGTTGGCAGGAATACGTCGATGGCGTCCTCGCCAATTACAGCCCTGAACAAGTGCAAGACCGCATGGGCGGCCCAAACCATGATGTCTCCCCTGAATTGATCCGCCGTGTGGCCGGCATGTTTGCAGATGCCACGCGCAAACGTATGGCGCGGTCGGGTGGCAAGCACTCCGACAAAGGTTATGGCGGCGTCATCATTATGTGGGGCATCGGCTACAACCAGCACATCCACGGACAGCACAACGTTATTTCTATTATCAATCTTTTGACGTTGACCGGAAATCTTGCAAGGCGCGGGTGCGGTCCATTTTCCATGACCGGACAGCCGAACGCGATGGGCGAACGGTTTACAGGCGGCTTGACGGGTCGCCTACCGTTCAATCAACCCTTGACCAATGATGCTCACAGGATTCACATGGCAAAGCACTGGCGTGTTCCTGAGAAGAATCTCGCCAATGCCATGCAATCGCAAAATCCAGGTTATGCGGTTGGTATGATGGAGCGTGCGCTAAAAGACGAAGTCAAGGCCATGTTCCTGGTCTACGCCACGCACATCGATCTTCCAGATCAGTACAATCTGGTTCGTCCGGCACTCACTAAGACGTTTAATGTCGTGCAGGAGATCTATCGTCATGCGCCAAACAACCTTTATGCTGATGTGATATTTCCAGCGGCCACATGGGGCGAAGTCGAGGGCGTTTACATTTCATCGGAACGGCGTCTCAATTTATGTGAGAAAGCAGCAGAACCTCCTCCGGGCTGTCGGCCGGACCTGGACATGGTGATTGACAAGGCGAAAGAGGTTGCTGACCTGCTTGGCCTGGATGGCAAAAAAATCTTGCCCTACGAGCGCAAAGAAGATGGCTTCTATGACGCCCAAGAAGTGTTCCGCGATATTCTCGCAGCGACAAAGGGGACTGATACGGACCTCACCGGAATTCTCGAAGTCGAGAAAATCGATGAAACAACACCCTATGAGCAGCTCAAAGAACTCCGCGGAATTCAATGGCCGGCACCAACCTATGACATTGCACAAGATGGTGGTGCCAAACGTCGCTACATGGCCCAAGAAGGAGATTGGCAAAATCGACCCTACGGATACTTCAGGACAGGCGACGGCAAGGTGCACATAAAGCTTGTGCATCAGGACTACTCAAACCGGAAAGAACTGACCGAACAACTGATGAAGTTTGGTGTCGAGAAAGATTTCTATACCATCGACAATCAAGATCTAATCAAGGAGGCCCGAGACAAGGGTTTGACGCCCGATCTGCCGGATGAGGACTTTCGCGGTAAGCCGTGGCAGGAAATTCCCGAAGATAAGTATCCCTATTGGTTTGGGCTCGGCGTGGTCTATGAGCATTTCCACACAGCAAAGTCGAACCGTAGCCCCACAACGCGCAGGCTGGTTCCGGAGATGTATGTGGAGATTCACCCCGATGATGCCAAAGACCTTGGCATCAAAGACGGAGACAAACTGCGTGTCGTGACACGTCGTGGGTCACTTGAAGCCCGTGCTCAGGTTGGCACCAATTCGCTTGTCAAACCTGCGCGTAACAACGTTCCGCGCGGTTATATGTTCGGGCCTTGGAACCTGTCGGTTGCAGACAGCGCCGATCCCAAGAAAAACAAATGGCTGGCCAACGGCACAACAAGTCGGGTGTGGGATCCTGTGTCTGGACAAGTCGACTTTAAAAAGAGCGTGTGTCGGATCGAAAAGATCGGATAGCAACAGATCCCCTATCCACATTTTTTAAATCCGACGACGAAACAGCATGGAACGTAGAAGCTTTTTAAAAGGTGTTGGTGCGGCGAGTATGGCCGTCGCACTGGCGCCCGGCGAGGCGTGTGCGGCAATCAATCAGCCAAGCCTGAGGTTCCTGCGCCCGCCCGGCGCTCTTCCCGAACATGAATTTGTCAGCGCCTGTATCCATTGCGGCCAGTGCGGTGAGGTGTGCCCCAATCGATGCATTAACTATTTTGGCTTCGAAAACGGTCTTGATTCAATCGACACGCCATACATTGTTCCGCGCGAGAAAGCTTGCATCTTATGCATGAAGTGCGGTGAAGTTTGTCCGAGCGGCGCGATCCAAAAATTTGAACGCACTGCCGAAGATATCGTCGAAAACGTCAGCATGGGGCGGGCGGTGGTCGATAAGCAGTTGTGCCTTTCATACCAAGGCAAAACATGCGGTGTTTGTTATCGCGCGTGTCCGCTGCCGGACGTGGCGATTTCCGTGGGCAGACTGGAGCAACCGCACGTCACAGATAAATGCGTCGGCTGTGGTCTTTGTGAACGCTCATGCATTCAATTCCCGCAAGCCATTCGTGTGATCCCCGATCGGGTGTCCTAAATGAAGCGACGTCAAGAGCCGTTCTTCTTGTGGCGCCACCTCAATAAGTTGCGGTGGTTTGTGCTGTCGGTCGTCTTCTTGATGCTCGTCCTATTGCCCTTCCTGCACGTCTACCAAACCTATGTTGCTGCACACGCCTATGACCTTTTGGCGCCGTCGGAAAAGCAGCTCTACGATACGATGGAGGTGATGACCTCTCCATTTGTAACTGACCCTGAGACAGATCTCGACGCAATTAAGGGTAACACGTGGTCGGGCAACTTTTGGGGATATAAAATCTCAGATCCGTTGGCCGTTGTTGCGCAGATTGCGGCATCCCAAAACGTCTATTGGCCCTTTGTCCTGACCGCCGTTGTTCCCATTGCCGTAACACTTCTTTTTGGTCGGGTTTTTTGTGGCTGGATTTGCCCGGCAACATTTCTCTATGAACTCAACACAAATCTCGGGGCGTGGCTCCGCTGGGCTGGTTTTAAGACGGGAAACATGCGCTTTGACAAGCGCTTGAAATATGGCGCACTGGCGGCCGGGCTTTTGATCTCTGTTGTGACAGGGTCAATTGCGGTGGCTGCCGTTTATCCGCCAGCGATAATTGGTCGTGAGCTCTATTACGCGATTGCGCTTGGCGGATTTGGCTCGGGCATCATCTTTTTTATTGGAACACTTCTGTTCGATCTACTCGTGGCGCGGCGTGGTTTCTGTCGATACGTATGCCCCGGTGGTGCACTCTACTCGATAATCGGTCGTTACCGGCCTGTGCGGATTCAACGGGTTGTTGAGAACTGCAATGACTGTGCGAAGTGCAACGCCGTTTGCGAGTTTGGTCTTGATCCTCTTCGTGATGACTTTGGCCAGGAGTGCAACAACTGCACGGCCTGCATTGCAGTGTGTCCAACGAATGCTCTAGACTTTTCGATCAGGTTGACCGACCAACCGTTTCAGGGGCCGGGCCACTTGGGACGGAAATATCGACGAAAACAGAGTGATGACGGAAAACCAAAAGATCTGCCGCAGAGCGCTGCACGGCGTGATCCTGCGGAGGCCCGCCAATGAAGCGCCGCAGTTTTCTAAAGCAACTGATTGTTGGGGTCGCCACCTTAGGTGTTCTTTATGTCCCCTATGGCATCGCCCGGATGATGTCTCCCAGCGCAAAACGGCCCGTGCGTAATTATCAGCGACCTCCCGGAGCGTTGAAGGACGATGCAAAATTTGTGGAGGCCTGCATAGGTTGCGGGCTTTGCGGCGAGGTTTGTCCGCCGCGTTGCATACAGTTTCATGCCAGGTCCGGCGGCAGCGGCGTCAACACACCTTATGTCGATGCGGCAATCAAAGCATGTATTCTGTGTGGTAAATGCAGTGAAATCTGCCCGACGTCCGCGCTCACACCGACTCCAATAAAGTCAGTCGATATGGGAATCGCGATGATTGACCAAGCTGCGTGTTATCCGTGGGTCGACCGTGGAATTTGCGGTGCCTGTGTCAGCGTTTGTCCTATTGGGAAGGACGCAATTGGGTTTACATTGTGGAACCAGTATCGGCCCGAAGTTAGGGACGGCTGTGTTGGCTGCGGACTATGTGTGGAAGTGTGCCCACATCCAAGCAAACCAATATGGATAATGGATCGATCCATTGAAAAGATCTCAAACATAAGAGGTTGAAAATTGCGTACTCTACTTTCAGCTCTTGTTGTCGGCATTTCTTTTTTGGCGGGGTGGACCGCATTCGCTTCCCAGGCCGAGGCGCATCATGTTTTGGGGCGTCCGTCCTATAGCCTCAACGAAAATTCAAACACGCCACCAAGCATGCAGATGGAAACGATGATTGGTGAGTATTTCGTCAACTATATGGTCTTTCCTGCTTTTCCTAAGACCAACGAACCGGGACGTATTCACCTCTATGCCAAGCGGATCAAAGACCAGGAAGCATTGGAAGAAAAAGTCACTTTTACCGTGCGCGACAATTCTTGGGTCGCGTGGCTAGGATTAAATGCAAACGAGGAAGTGCTGGGTACGCAGCGTCCAGACGACAAAGTTTTCCGCCAGGGTTTTGTGTTTTCCAAGGATGGTGACTACATCGTAACCGCAAAATTTCATGCGGGCGGTGCGCCCTACATAATCGACTTTCCTTTGCGTATTGGAGCGCCAGCACCCGTTGGACCGCTTGGTATTACGGTAGTCGTCATTTTGGCAATCCTCATAACTGTCAACCTCATCCAGAGGCGTCGAGCCATGACAGGCATCATCCGTGCTGGCCGGGGAATGGCTTCGGAGAAACGTAGCCATGACGGAAGCTGAACTAAAAGCAGTCCTGGCCAACAGTATTTGCACTGTCGATGCATCCGGTCGGT
This sequence comes from Hyphomicrobiaceae bacterium, assembly GCA_965222775.1. Lineage (GTDB taxonomy): Bacteria > Pseudomonadota > Alphaproteobacteria > Rhizobiales > Hyphomicrobiaceae > CBDCUV01. The sequence continues at coordinate 3,357,759 of OZ244971.1, read as the reverse complement.
TGGTCCACCCTGGGCTTCCAAACTTTTGGGCGATCGCAACACTCCTTTTGATGGGTGTTATCATTGCAAAGACTGTATTTGCCCCGAGCCTCGCAGTTGCTCCCGTGCGCAACACCACCATCGCGCACAGACCAATCATCGGCGATATCAGCCGGTTCCTAGTATCTCAAACCTGGTTGTTGCATTTAGCCAAGCTACTTGTCGCCGGACTTTTTCTTCTCATAATTTATGCCGGTCTGTTTGGAACCCCCATTCCTGAGCGAAACATTGCGACTGTTCTGACTTGGAACCTGTGGTGGACGGGATTGGTCATCGCCATTTTCTTTGTGGGTTCTGCGTGGTGTGCGGTCTGCCCCTGGGATACACTGTCCACACTGGTGGTTCGTCAGCGTTTGTGGGGGTCTGTTCGTCAAGGCAGCAGTCTCAGTTTTCGTGTTCCAAAAGTGTTACGATCTGTTTGGCCTGCCGTAGTACTTCTTGTTGGTTTGACGTGGTTGGAACTCGGGTTTGGTATCACGGCCAGCCCCTATGCGACGGCTGTTCTCGCGCTCGCCATGGTCGTCCTCGCCACGCTATCTCTGGCATTGTTTGAAAGGAAGGCATTTTGCCGCTATTTCTGCCCGGTTGGGCGCACGGTGGGTGCCTATTCCCAACTGGCACCCGTCGAATTGCGCCCTGTCAATTCCGATATATGCGCCACCTGCACAACGCTTGAGTGTTACCACGGTACCGAGACCGTGGAGCCCTGCCCGACCCACCTTGTGATGGGACGTCTTAAGCAAAACACCTACTGCACGTCATGCGGAAATTGTACCCAGTCCTGCCCGCGCAACACGATAACGTGGCGGTTAAGAAGCCCAAGTTCGGAAGCCATCCAGGATGCGCGTCCGCAATGGGACGAAGCCGGTTTTATGCTCGGCCTTTTGGCACTTGCCGGCCTGCATGGCCTTATCATGACCGGCACTTGGGAAAATTGGCACAGAGACCTAGGCCTTGCGATGGGCGAGTCGGGTCAGATGCTCATCAGCTTTACGATCGGTTTTGCCCTTTGTCTTGCCGTTCCAGTTAGCTTATTTGCGGGTGCCGTGTGGCTGGCCCACTACTTCGGTCGTTCAAGGTTGGGCTATCAAAAGGTGTTTGCGCATTTTTCTTTTGCCGTGCTGCCGCTCGCCTTCGCTTACCACATAGCGCATAATCTCAATCACCTTTTGCTGGAAGGATGGGGCTTCAATCAGATCATCACAAATCCGCTTGGCGAGGGTACTCTTCCATTGAGTCAGGCTGAGAAACTCATGCGTGGCACAAACCTATTCCTGTCACAGGATGTGCTCAATGGGCTACAAGCAGCAATCATGGCATTCGGTTTCGCAATCGCCCTGCACATCGTTCATGCGCGCTCGCGCGTTCTCGATCCACAACAAGCGCGCCCGCAACTTCTGGCCTCGCTCCCGATCACGATCTTTGTCGTCGTGATAACCGGATATCATCTTGGTCTGCTCATGCAGCCCATGGTGATGCGTTTCTAAAAACAGACTCAAGTCTTAGTACGGATACACTTGCTATGGAACGTAGAGACTTTTTCAAATGGGGCCTTGGAAAAGTAGCAGGCGCCGCCTTCAAAGAGGCTCAGGAGAAGGCAGAGCTGGCCGCCAGCCAATGGATCAGGCCACCGTATTCCATATCCGAGTTCGATTTTCTCATCAAATGCACGCGCTGTGATGCCTGCATCGAAGCGTGCCCACACGATGTCTTATTTTCTCTTCCTGCGAAGTATGGACTACAGGCAGCCGGAACACCGGCAATGGATTTGTTGAATCGCGGTTGTCACATGTGCTCCGATTGGCCCTGCGTCAATACCTGCGAACCAGACGCGTTGGTGTTGCCAACTCCAAAAGCAGAGAACGCAAACTTAGAGAAGGACGCGTGCGAACCGGCCCCACCCGTGCTCGCTGCGGCAGCTATTGAGACCAACGCGTGTTTGCCCTACCTGGGCCCGGAATGCGGTGCTTGCGCTGACAGTTGCCCGGTCTTAGGTGCGTTGGTCTGGGATGGCACGAGGCCCCGGATCGATCCAAGCTACTGCACGGGTTGCGGGCTTTGCCGCGAGGCCTGTATCGTTTCGCCCAAAGCCGTTTCAATAAAGTCAATAACTGCAGCGCAGCGCTCTCAAGTTCATGCGCGTGGTGCCGGCCAAAAGGGCGACAAGAACATGTGCGACGAAGCGTAGGGTTCTCAATCACGGTGAGGCCGAACAGAATTAAATCATCAACGCTCGTGCCTGCTGTTCAAGACGTCAGCAAAAGAGAAAGTCGTCTTGAAACCCACACCAAAAATTAGCTTCTCCACATCAGACGCAAACTGATCGGCTTTGTAGTTCGCGTATTTGGTTTCAACGTAAAACCGTGCCCAAACGGCAATTTTGCGTAAGCATCAAATTCCGTGCCGTAGTAAATTCCGCCAACATCAGACTCAAAGTCATGGTACTGTGCGTTGAGGATCAACCCGTTGAGAACCGACAGAGGGCCGTCAAGGCCTTTGGTTTTATAGGTAATGTCGAGATACTTGTCCTCAATTCCAGTTGCCGGCGTTTTGAGGAATACATCAGCAACTCCATTATAGATATGCAGCGTAGCAAGAGGCGTGGAGAACCCGACGCGCCCGTCATCACTTCCCAAGACCTCATATCCGGCCGTGAGCGTGAAACCAAAAGCTGAGAGCGAGGGTGCATTGTGATAATAGTTCGTCGCAAAGTCGGTAGGGATTATCACCCACATCATTCTGGTGCGCATATTCCAGTTAATGGCTCAGTTTTACGCCATGCCAAAGGGGCTGGCTGCCCTTGAGGCTGAAATGGAGTCAATTCTGTTTGGATCGCGGCGTGCGCGACCCGGCAGGAGGCGGACGCAGCGCGATGCCGGTGCATAGTGGCAACACCTTAGGCTCAGTTTGGGCCAAATCGAATAGCATAATGCAACCCATGAAAACTAAAACACTAGTCTCGCGTTGCCAGCCGTCGGAGTTCAGCGACGTCGTTAATCACAATTCGGCCGCGGCTGGCATGAACTCCCACGGCAGCGAGCGCGGCAAGGGTTCTCGAAAGCGTCGCTGGTGACATAGAAAGCCGGGCAGCGATGAGCTGTTGTTCAACAGGCAGCACGAAGCTGCATTGGCCTTTGTCCTTGCCGCACAGCGAGACAAGAAAACTCGCGACGCGACGCTGTGCGGACCAGCCGCTATCTCGTTCAATTCTGTCGACCAGAGTTTTAAGCTGCACAAACGTGCCAGAGATAAGTGACAAGGCCAATTCAGGGTTTTGGAGGATGAGGGATCTGAATCGTGATGTTGCCAATTTTGCAACCCGTAAGGAAGACGCAGCCTCGGCACTGACAGGATATTGAGACTCCGGCAAAATAAGCGCCTCTCCAAACGACTCACCTGGACCAGTTAAATGAATAACGGTCCGCTCACCTTTGTTGTTGTTGCGGCATAGGATGACCCATCCACTGAGCACCACAAAAAAGGCAACTGCCGGCTCGCCTTCGTTAAACAACAGTTGACCGGGCTCAAACGTGCAAACTCGGGCCGCTCCCGCTATGAGCTGCACATCCTCTTTCTTGAAAGAAGAAAATAAACGTGCGGTCTGAAGGTGTTTAAAATCCGAATCGCTAAGTGTCATCGCACCTTGGTTTGTTTATCATCCGGTATGATCGTGGTCTTACGCGTTTGAAGTGGTATGCGCGACGCATCTCAAGTGCAAAGCCAATTTAACAAATACTGACCTACTCAGAAGACGGACACAAAGTTGAGCACGACATTCCGCAGTACTCTTAGACAGCAACGTCGCTCAAGATTCAGCCCATTCGTAAAGGCACTTTCTGACCAACAACAGACATAGAGTTTTCTAGGAAGATTAGTGCTCGAGGCCGGACGATTTCAAGTTTTTATGACGGAAAACCTCCAAGACCAACATTTGCTCGCCGGCCGACCATGATGACCATTGGGATTATCGCCCTAAGGCGCCGAGTCAAGAAAAAGGCCGTTTACGGAATTGGCAGCTTGCTGAGAAACATCAAACTTCACGAGAATACATTTGTCGCCAAACGAGGCGGTTCCATTTCGAACCACCTTCCAACGATAGCAGACAAACCCTTAAACCAACCGTCTCCTTTAGCGCGCCCCCAATCACCCTTATCGCAGGCGTCACAAGTGATATGGCTTAGTTGCTGAGTTGAGAGATAACTTCATCAAACCGCTTCGGCAAACAAGCTTGCCCCGCGGCCCGTCGATCGGCCCTACTCCGCTTTGCTTTGTACGCGGGCGAAGGGGGGCTAAGTGTGTTTGTCAATGTTCGGTTCGCGAAATTCCAGCCAAAACGGCGGACCGTCCAATTCGTCATATTCGGAAAGGGGACGCTGGTGTTCTACCATTAGCCAGGCAGTATCTGAGATCAGGATTCGAATAGGTTGGTATTCGTTCCAGCTCTCAAAAAAGACTTCCGCCGATTCTTTGCAAAGCACAAAGCTTTCAAAGAAATGATCAAAGGTTTCAGCTAGAGTCCTTGCATCTAGTTTTAACCTGGTCGTATCTTTGCCAACGCCCCATTCTGTCCACGAGATGCTAGAGGTCCGCACCTCATTGAAGATAGATTTGGTGGTCTTCAAAAACACGGCTGCGGCGTCCAATTCATCTCTTTTCAGATAACGACGGTAAAGCCGATCCAAAATCAGATCCTGATTCTTATCACGAATCGAAGGAGTGACGTATTCATTTATGCAGGCGAAAAAAGCTAAAACATCTGGTGCGGAACCTAATTCACACACTAGACTGCCGCCCTCTATACCGATTGTTTTCATCCCAACATTTTGGGATTCATTATTTCTTGAACCGGATGGATTTGGGGCCGATCCGGACCAATTGGGTATTTGCCGAGTTGGCGGTATGGGTAAGTTAGCCCCCAGCAACGACGGCGGCAGGCCGGTCGCCAGATCCGTTGGAATAAGGTCACCATTTTCCAGTTTGTACAACTGACCATCAGTTGCCTTAAAGACAAAACCACCAACGTCCGGCGCATCAACACGCGAAAGTTTGCCAAGGGCATCGTCAATGACGCCCAGAATTTCATCGCCTTTTTGAAGAACAACCCGGCCACCGGTTGCAACGGTCATACTGAGCTGACCGCCGCCAATCGCAAAATAAAGTGCGCGCGCCCGCGCAGCTGCGCGAGACCGTTAGGTCGAGCAATAGCAGCGCGAGCGGTAAAAAACTTGAGCAAGGCGACCCGGCGCTTATTACTTTGCTCATGGCTATTCCTCGCTTCGCGAGGGCCATGAACGCGCCGATCGCAACGCCTCCGGCTACTGCGACGGCGGGAAGTTTACGGCGTGATTTTCATTTTTGCTCACTGCTGCTCCTCGGCTTAAAGGCCGGGGCAGTGAGTCCGCCGATGGGTACGCCTTCGGCTACACCCACGGCGGGAAGTTTACGGCATACGTTTCGCTTTGCGCCAACAAAGTTGACGGTAGCCGTATCATACCTGTTCGGGAGCGACTGCGACCTGACCTGCTGCCCGCCGCAAAGAGATTGCCAACAAGGCACAAATGGATAGAGCGTTCGTCCTCGACGTTTTTGACAAAGGACATAAACTATAAAGTCGTATTGCGACCTTTTTCTTGGCCAACCCTTAGCGCTATTCCCCAAAGATCTGCTTTTGGCCGAGATTGCGGAATAAAGATTTTAAGATACCATCTTCTTTGCCACCAGGCGCCGGCGTCGTGCGCGAAATAAAGTCAAACACTTTACCATCTTTCAAACCGTAGTTCGCAACCCGATCCACAGAGCCCAACGGATTAAAATAGATCGCAACAACTTGCCGGTCTTTTTCCGTCGGCTTGAAAAACGCTGCCTGCGTCGCCGTGCTTGAAATGTAATAGTAGGTGTCGCCGCCTGTGCTGGAGGCCGTGGCCGTCGTCGATGGCGAACCAAGTGTCAAACGCACTTGCTCTTTGCTCATGCCCGGTTGGATTTGCTGCAAGTCGCTTTGCGAAAAATACTGACCGTGTTTGAGCACTTGTTCGCTACAACCAGCACTTAGGACGACCGCCAAACCCACACACAAGGCCCGGAGTACACCTACACCGCAAGTGGCTTTCACCCGTTGCACAAATTCCACAAAATCCACCATCGTCCCGTGAGCCTTCCCACGCCACCCCTTTTCAACCGAATCGCGAGCCAGATCCGCTAGATCCCGAATAACGACCAAAAATGGCGAAAGCAACGCGATCACGCCAGATCTGTTGGGGAGGCCCTGTGAATTGGTTTGATAGATAACGTCCTGAAATATGGGCTCTCTAAAGTCCCACGGTTGCCATTGGCCGGCACAATTCGGACGTTGCTTGCCAAAAAGTCCCATATTATTGGGATGTGCTGGACACCAAATTGTCTGTACCCGTCAGGAGGTCGAAATGCCACATCAGCACCAGATTTTTGAAGACTGGCGGCATCACGAAACCGAGATCTCAAAGTCCGGACTCAAAATTTCACGGCAGGCAACACCAGCCGACAAAGATGCTTTGACAAAGGCCCTCGACCTGGTGTCGTGCGAGGAGGTCACGATCACGTATGAGTTGCAACCCGTCTCAGTACACGAGTTTAAAGTGACCGGCACACTTGAAGCCGATGTGACCCAATCCTGTGTTGCTACGCTGGAACCTGTCATCGCACATATTTCTGAGGACCTGCATTTCATTTTCGGTCCCACAAAGACCGAAAGATCCTCAAAAAATGATGAGCTACCGGTGTTGGACGCCGAAACCGTGGAGCCCATAGAAGATGGGGTCCTCGACATTGGAAGGCTGGCCTTTGAGCTTATTTCATCAGCCCTCGACTCCTATCCGCGCAAACCCGGCGCGACGTTTGATGGCTATAACGACGAGGCCACCGCAAGCGACCGAAATTCAGGCCCCTTCGCCGCACTTTCCGCGCTTAACAAGACCGGCCAAAGCGATTGATGGCGCACCCCAACGACTGCCCAAACCGGCATAAAATGGGCAACATACAGATAAAATCAGTTGTCTGCCTGGCCCAATTGGTTATCTTCCGACCCGTATTTCGATAGTCAAGGAAGCCAAGCCGGTGGCCATGAATTGTGAGTAATGGGTCAGTACTTGGCGGCGAGGCAAACAAACCTGCATGTCAGTCCACAGGACGATAGCCCTCGATGTTATGGGGGGCGATCATGGACCGAGTGTCGTAATCCCAGGAGCGGCGCTGGCGCTCGAACGCCATCCAGAATTGTCCTTTGTAATGGTGGGCTCTGAGGCACAGATCAGCCAAGAGCTTGATCGTTATGACGCGCTAAAAGATCGTTCGCGAATTGTTCACACCGACGAAGTGATCGCCATGAGCGACAAGCCCAGCCAAGCGCTACGTCGCGGCAAGGGCTCCAGTATGTGGTTGGCCATAGAGCAAGTTAAAAAAGGTGCTGCCCGTGTCGCTGTCTCCGCTGGCAACACTGGTGCCTTAATGGCCATGTCCAAACTGATCTTAAGGCCCATGGCTGCTATTGAGCGCCCAGCCATTGCCGCCCTTTGGCCCACCGTCAAAGCTGAGTGCATTGTCCTTGACGTCGGCGCCAATGTTGGGGCCGATGCCCGCCAACTTGCGGATTTCGCATTAATGGGCGCAGCCATGGCCCGTGCACTATTTCACTTGGAACAACCCTCTGTCGGGTTATTGAATGTGGGTGTCGAGGAAATAAAAGGCGTCGAACAAGTCAAACAGGCCCACGCATGGTTGAAAGATATCGACGGCTTACCGCTTGATTACCACGGCTTTGTTGAAGGTGACCAGATCGGCCAAGGTGTGGTAGACGTCGTCGTCGTTGAAGGCTTTGCAGGTAATATTGCACTTAAAACCGCCGAAGGCACTGCGCGCCAAATTGGCCAATACATTCGCGACGCAATGCGCCGAACAGTTGTTTCGCGACTGGGTGCGTTGTTGGCGCGTGGCGGCTTCAAAGTCCTGCAACACAAGATGGACCCGCGCCGTGTCAACGGAGGAACCTTTCTCGGCCTAAACGGCATCGTCATAAAGAGCCATGGAGGAACCGATGCAATAGGCTTTGCAAGTGCTGTCGACCTCGGTTACGAAATGGCACAAAGCGGACTAATCGAACGCTTGGCAAACGACCTCGACACGTTTCATCATAAGATTAATCAAACCATCCCCCAATGAGACACAAAATCGATAGCGCGACAAATTTTCAAAACATGTAATCGGCAGCCAAACTGCCCCAACGAAACACTGGCACTATCGCAGTAATCATGACCGCAACAGGATAACCAAGAGGAAATTTGTGGCAGTTATTCGTTCAGTTTTTCGCGGCGTTGGCGCAAGCCTTCCGTTGAAGGTAATGACCAATGAGGACTTGTCCAAGATTGTCGAAACCACTGACGATTGGATCGTCGAGCGCACGGGCATTCGCAAACGTCACATCGCAGGTGACAATGAGAAGACATCTGATCTAGCTGTAGCGGCGGCCAAACAAGCTCTCGTTCGTTCCGGCATAGACAAAACCGAAATCGATCTTGTCATTTGCGCCACGGCAACACCAGATCGCACGTTTCCCGCAACTGCCGTCAGCGTCCAACACCGTATGGGCATCACGCGTGGGGTGGCTTTCGACATCCAAGCAGTGTGCTCTGGCTTTGTTTACGCTTTAACCGTCGCTGACAATTTTTTGCGCGGCGGCCAATCAAAGCGCGCTTTGGTCATTGGGGCGGAAACATTTTCACGCATTCTAGATTGGGAGGATCGCACAACGTGCGTCCTGTTTGGCGATGGTGCAGGTGCAGTCGTTTTGGAAGCTCAGCCCACACACGGAACCCGCGATGATCGCGGAATTTTAGCAACCCGCATCCGCTCCGACGGAAGATTTGAAGATCTTTTGTATGTCGATGGCGGTCCCGGCACGACCAAGACCACGGGATGTTTGCGCATGAATGGGCGGGAAGTTTTTCGCCACGCCGTCCAAAAAATCACGGGCGTCATTGAAGAGACATTGGTCTCAGCAGGCTATGCCGCCGACGAAATCGATCTTTTTGTGCCGCACCAAGCCAACAAGCGAATTCTCGACGGCGTTGCAAAAAAACTTGGCGTACCACTTGAGCGCATCATCATGACATTAGAACACCATGGCAACACGTCCGCAGCATCCATTCCTTTAGCTTTGGATGCTGCATTCGAAAGTCATAGGCTTGCGGAGGGAAAACTGGTATTGATGGAGGCGATGGGCGGTGGGTTCACCTGGGGTGCCGTTTTGGCACGCTGGTAGTTTACTCCACAACGTGCATAACGATTTCTAGACCTTACCACCCTCACAATTGCAATTTCTCCTCGATTTTTCAGCAGCTTGAAACAACATCACATTGACCCGCAGGACAAGCGCAAGTAGCATCCGTCAACTTAAATATGAAATGGGGAGCTGGGACGCTATGACAGGCAAAACCCTAACCCGAGCTGACCTGGCCGACGCGGTCGTTCGCAATGTTGGTTTGCCACGCAATGAGTCGCAAGAATTGGTAGAACTTGTGTTGCGGGAAATATCTGGGTGCTTGGCCAGCGGTGAACCGGTCAAACTATCATCCTTCGGGTCGTTTGGTATCCGCCAGAAAGGCCAGCGGATCGGACGCAATCCAAAGACCGGACAAGAAGTGCCAATAACTCCACGCAGAGTTTTGGTGTTTCGCCCAAGCAATATTATGAAAGATCGGATCAATTCTGGCATGCTGATGCGCAGGACCAAAAAATGATTCGAGATTTCTAAATGCGGCCATGATGGCGGGAATGAGAGGCGCGCTGTCATTAAATTCTAGTGGGGCGACAAATGAATAAAGCTGCGGCAGCTTTTCGTACAATAAGTGAAGTTTCAGACGATCTAAAAGTTCCAAAACACGTATTACGCTTCTGGGAGAGCAAGTTCCCACAGGTGAAACCCATGAAGCGCGGCGGCGGCAGACGTTACTACCGCCCAGAAGATATTGGTTTGCTACGTGGCATCAGACATCTATTGCATGCAGAAGGCTACACGATCAAAGGCGTGCAAAAAATTCTGCGAGAGCAAGGTGTCGAGACAGTAAAAAACGCGACGCCGATGACATCGAATGCGCAGGCGCAAAACGACAACACGTCTTCGCGCAAACGTCGGTCAGGACCAAGGGCCGCGCGCGGCGAAGCAGGTCCAGCACCAGCCGCCAATGCATCAGGCCGTGCAAACCCGCTAGAAGTTATTTCCAACAAACCCAACGGCGTGCCTCGAGACGTTGAAGACGCCATCCTCAATGCGATCCGCGAGCTCAAAGATTGCCGTTCTTTGCTACTCCCACAGCGTGAATTGTCTTCGGCAAGTTCACGCCGCCGAAGACCGAGCGCCGGCGCGGCACGCTAAAGTTTGGTTGCGGCAAAAAAATTCGCAAATACGGTCTTAACGAATGGCCGCCTTTGGACTTCGTAGCCGAGCCGTGCGAAAATATAGGTCGCGCGGTGCAAAGCGTTGACGCTGCGCATAGGGCAAGGCATTAAGGGGGCTTATCGGAGCGTGGCGCAGCCTGGTTAGCGCACCAGTCTGGGGGACTGGGGGTCGTGAGTTCAAATCTCACCGCTCCGACCAATTTTTATGTTTTTTTGTCTTCGCGCTCAAACATACGACTTTTTAAAAACTGATAGAATTTAAGATTGAGCACCGTCCGATTGCTAGAGCACTAACCCACTCCGACGATCCGGGCACGTCGCGCGAACTGCTGAACAGAGTCCTTAACGGTCTCAATATGAGGGCTTGTCATTAGTCCCCAACACAATCCCATCAATATATAAAAGCTGCGCCAGTGATCAGTATCGACGATGAGCCCCTCAATCGCCGTACCAACAAACGCGGCGTAAATCACTAAAAAGAGCGGCCGGCTCCCGTTCGCGGTTAGCAAATGTCGAAAACCCAAGCCGAGTGTGAGCAAAACAAGCACGCAATATATGCTGCCGCCGACCCAGCCTGCGTTGAGAAAGATGCTAAGATAAACGTTGTGAACGTCCTCACCATGGTGCCGGCTGCCAAAGGTCATGGCGCCAATGCCAAGCGGGTTTTCTGCAATAATAGCACCCGCCGCCGTCTGTCCGCCAAACCGGCCTTCAGGTCCAAGATCATAGCTTTGTTCTAGGGATGCACGTTCGGCAAGCAACTTCGCAACAGCATCAAACTGCACGGCCACAGCAAGAACGCACGTGCAAGCAACAAGCCCCAAAAGCAAGATGCTCAACAGTCGGCGACGCTGCTGAAAAGTTCTAATTGTTAGGAAGGAAAGATAGACAAAGACGACAACAGAAATTGCAAGATTTAGCCACGCACCGCGCGAAAAACTGAGCAAGAGCGCTAGCGCAAGAACGCTACAAACGCCAAGAGCAATGACAGCCTTTCCCACACCCCGATTAAGCGCCAGATGAAACAGATACAAGATCGGCGCCACCACGAATGGTCCAAACACGTTTGGGTCCTTGAATGTGCCTGCCAATCGTCCGTATTTCGTAAAGATCTCGAAGGCACCAGGAATCAAGCTAAAATATCCGACAAACCCTGCAGCCGCCGCAACCACCGCGGCAAAAACCCAACCGTTCAGAACAAGCGTCAAGTGTTCCTTGGGGCGTTGTGCGACAAAGGCTGCAAAGGTGAAGGACGCGAGATAAAGATAAAGCGACACCGCGGAAAACCGCAGCGAGACATTCTCATCCATTGCAAAATGCGTCGATACAAAATGTCCCGCGCCAACAATCAGCCAGAGCGAAAGATACAACAAGAGCATGGGTGTAATTCGCGTAAGCCCTACGAGTGGCAAGAGGCCCACAAGGATTATCGAGAGCGCATCGACAGGCGCAGGCTCACTAAAAACGATGCCACTGGCGGCCAAGGTGAGCCACACGAGTGCCAGAGCAGCCCAGTGCGTAAAACTGCGGCATTGCCGTGCCACGACAGTTTTTGCAATTTTGGGAAACTGCGCGTTGCCTAAAATGCGATTTGGTCTGCGATATGAGATTGCCGCTGCGTGAGTCATGACAAAATTCGTGTCCGCGGCCCGTCCTCAGATCCTCGATTAATAGGCGTTTTCTGTTTTGAGAAGCGCAAACGGCGTCATAACGAGAATGTAAAGGTCGAGGAAAAGTGACCAATTCTCGATGTAATAAAGGTCGTGCTCGACACGCTTTTCAATCTTCTCAGACGTGTCTGTCTCACCGCGCCAGCCATTGATCTGAGCCCAGCCCGTGATGCCAGGCTTCACTTTGTGGCGCTTAAAGTATCCGTCAACCAGGTCATCATAGAGCCGGTCTGCAGCCTTTGCCTGTAGAGCGTGCGGGCGCGGGCCAACGAGAGAAAGTTCGCCGCGCAACACATTGAACAATTGCGGTAGTTCATCGAGGCTCGTCTTGCGGATAAATTGACCAACCGGTGTGACCCGTGAGTCTCCCTTTGTCACGAGACGTGCTGCGTTCGCGTCGCACTGATCCACATACATCGAGCGGAACTTAAACACTTCGACGAGTTCGTTATTAAACCCGTAGCGCTTTTGCCGAAACAGGATCGGCCCTTTGCTGTTCCAGCGAATAGCAACCGCTACCGCAGCCAAAACCGGCGCCAGCAGAATAAGCGCAACGAGACTAACGACCTTATCAAAGACCCATTTGCAAACCTGGCCCCACTCGGAAATCGGTTTTTCCATGAGGTTGATCATGGGAACATTGCCAATGTGGGAGTAAGCCTTCGGGCTAAGCCGAACTGAAGTTGCGCATGCGGGAAGTTTAATCTCCACCGGCAACTCTGAAATCTGATTGAGAACGGAACTGATACGATCTTCCGCAGAAACGGGGATGGCGAGAATAATCGTATCGAGCCGCGTATTACGTGCAAACTGGACCAAGTCATCGGTCTTGCCCAAGAGCGGGTAACCCTCGGTAAGGCCCGGCACACGATCATCAGCGCGATCATCAAAGAGCCCTGAGATTGCAATGTCCGTGTCCGGGTCCGCCTCAAGTTGCGATAGAATCGTCTTTGCAATGGACCCTGTCCCGTAAACCACTGCCCGACTGAAAAGACGGCCCTTCTTGCGCCAACTTGTCGCCAAGCTAGCGAAGACAAAACGTGCTGTGATCAACAACACACCACCTGCAACAAACCAACTGGCAATCCAAACGCGCGAAAACTCTTGACCTGCCTTGAAAAAGAACATCAAGGCGATTAGCCCTGCGAAAGCACCAAACCACCCAACAAAAACGAGGGGCATGGACTTGATGACCGAGGAGTACGATGGAACTTTGTAAAGACCCAGGGCCTCAAACAGTAGGACACTCAGCGCTGCCGTTCCCGTTATGGCCAAGAAGTAGATGGGGCTTCTGATGACATTGACGTCTGAGACATAGATGGACGCGATAAAGAGCCCAACGAGTCCTGCGATAGCGAAGTCGACGGCCCTAATTGTACCGAGCAATATGCGCGGCGAAATCCGCGGCGCTTTGTTAAAAGCCGCAAGATCCCCATGATTAGGAACATGCAGCGACATCACCGCGTCGGACTGCCCAAATACACTTGTGGTCTCGCTCATCGTAAACTTACTCAGTTACACTGCTAAAATTCTGCATGTGTCGGGCTTGCAGCACCGTTCGTGCCACTGGCAGCTGGTCGACAGGAATTAATGATTGTGCCCTGGAGATAACCTTAACAAAGTCTTGCGACATGGCCCGCCCGAGGGCGTGCAGTAAATCGAGCACACGCTTATAAGGTCCTGATTCTCTCCCCAGTAGGCCACGATAACGCATTGTACTTGGGCTATAATCACAGTGCCTGTTACGAAGCAACTGGTATTCGTTGGGGTAAAATCTAATTTGTCTAGTTGGAAAAAATCCGCCGCAATTGGCTGAATGCTTAACGAATGGAGGGACCGGCATCGTTTGGCGGTGTCCAATTGTGGGACAAAGTGGAATAATTTGAAGCCTTCTCCCCCTAACCCGCTCGTACCGTGAGGGAAAAACCGTCAGCACAGGCCAACGACGCCTTGCCTATCTATACGTGCGAAGAGGTTGAGCTCGGTGAATCAGAAAAGATATTCTAGGTTTGCCGGCAATCTGCGATTTGCTTCAGGAATTCAAAAGGTCTGAATAAAACTTCACGACCGACCCTGCCATACCTTCGACGGTAAATTTCTTTGCCACTTTCTGACGTAGGTCAATGGCCTGGTCTTGTCCGAACCGCGGATTAACAAGGGCGCGCTGCATCGCCTGCGACAAGCCGTCAACGTCATCTGGCCGGACCAATTTCATTTTCGTACCCCAAACGATTTCTGGTACGCCACCCACATGCGTTGCGATGAGCGGTTTACCGGCTGCAGCCGCCTCAAGCACAACATAAGGAAAGCTTTCTGCGCGCGAAGGCACAACAACAATGTGGCCGTGTGCAAAAGCTTTTTGTGCCGGCATGACACCTAAGAATGAAACGCAGGTTTGAAGACTGAGTTCTTCAGCGAGTGTCTCAAACTCGTCGCGATCGGGGCCATCCCCAACGATCGCAAGCCGAACGTTCTCACGATCTTTCAACATGGCCAAAGCTCTAAGGAGCACGTCAATGCCTTTAAGTTTGCGCAGTTCGCCGATAAACACGAAGTCTGCCGCATCTTTGTGGAGTGGAACGTCCACAAACTCTTCTCTGCGCAGCCCATTTGGAACCACACATACGCCTGCATTACCCTCTCCAATGTGATCAAAGTACGTGTTTCGAGCGTAGACGCTTTCAAAAATCAAACCGTCGGTAAAACGCTGCAGTATCGCTTCCATGCCTAAGAACAAAGGTCCCAACACTGCATGATTGGCATAATGCAAGCTACCACCATGTGGCGTATAGATCCGCAACGCTGCACCCGGCACAGGTTTGCTCTTTACTTGGTCGCGCGTTTTGACTGAGTTCGTATCACCATCCGTGCAAACATTTTCCACGTGACCAATTGCCCGAGAAGCATCAGTGCGAGCACCTGCATTTACTGATTTCGCGCCAAGGCGCGCATAAAGGCCGCCCTTTGCACCATGTCCATGAGCCACATCAACACGAAGTTTCTGCACAAGCTTTTGCGTCTCACGAACAGTCGCCAAATCGCTCACGCTCGGTAGCCGGCTCATTTTTGTCCGGTGAAGACCAAGCTGAAGGTGCGGCTCAAGTAAACGAAGTTGACGATCGGTAAGCGCATTGCCAGTGCTGGCGTCAGCGAGCACACCGACAGCATGTCCGCGCCGCGCCTGTTCCATGGCAAGATCCTGAACGTGCCGAAACAAGCCGCCTACGGGCGCCCGCAATATATGAAGAATCCTCATGGGCCGATGCACAACGCAGCTCCGAACAAAAAACCTTTAGCGCCTTTAAGTTTCGAAGCAAATGCAGCGTAATTCGTTTACGAATCGTTAGAGAAATCGTTCGAACACGAAAATCGTGTCACCAGGCTTAATGGCGTAGTCTTGATCCACCGTAAGCCGGTCAATCTCGCCGTTAACCCGCCGCGTGACCTGGTAGCCTCGCATGCTGGCCCGCTCAGTATAGCCTCCGGCAATGGCAATCGCAGTTTGCACCGTCATCCCCGGAACGAAGGGATATTGGCCCGCGTTCTTGACCTCACCAAGTATAAAAAATGGGCGCGTTTGTCGAACATCCACAGTGACCTGCGGATCTCTTACGAAATCAGCACCGAGACGGCGGCGAATGACATTTTGAAGCCCGCCTGGCGTTAAACCACGCGCGCGAACCTTACCAATGAGCGGTACAACGATATTGCCGTCGTATCCCACAACATAGATGCGTGACAGGTTTGGCTGCCCGTAAACAAAGATCCGCAACCGATCGCCAGAATCAAGCAGGTAACGCCCGTCAGAGTCCGCAACAGCCTTGGGCCAATCAGCGCGGACATCAATGACTTCCGCTTCGCCCCATTCAATTTGGTCCGCAACTTGCCAGGAGTCATCTTTCGTTGAGGTCTGATCCGCCACGACCGAGTCGTCGGTGTATACCGAACTCACCCTGGAAAAGTCCCGAAAAAAGGCGTTTTCTGTGATGAATCGTGACCCATGTACTGAGCAACCGGACAACAAGACCGGCATGGCAAATACGGCCAACAGGATACGAACTAACATTTACTTGTGCCCCAGAAGGAGAAATCGTCTGCATTGAGGCTATATGACGTTGGTTAAGAAAAACTGATCATTTGAACTGAATTGGTACAATTCAATAGATCCTTAACTGAGCGCGTCTTAATGTGAGACACCATGTCATAGGCCATAGACAACAAAGATGACTCAGGCAAATCCCGACAACATCGACATTACGACGCTCTGGCGAACGTTGCGCCGCGGCCTGCCACGGGTGCTACTGCTCTCGCTAATCATTGGCGGATTGACCTATTTGATCCTGTCCCTGATGACGCCAAAATATGCCTCAGAGGCCGAGATCGCGATCGTCTCAAAGGGTGCGACCAATCCCTTTACATCGCCCGGCACGGCAAATGCGACAGGCGAGATTCTTTCAAACCCAGTCGACAAAGAAGCTATCAACACGCACGTACGCGCGATTCAGTCACCTGATATTGCTTTAAGGGTCTCCAACGAGCTTCATCTTAATCGGCTTAAAGAATTCAATCCCATCCTCGGACCCGAAGATCGCGTTGACGCAATCATGCGCACCATCGGGTTAGGTCCAGGTGGTGCCCGTTTGAGTGAGACCGATCGCGTCATGAAGCAATTCTTCAAACGCCTGGTCGTCTCTTCGCCGCGCGAAAGCCGCATCATTAGCATTTCGTTCCAATCATCAGATCCAGACCTTGCCGCAAAGATCGCTAACAGAATAGCAGAAGTTTACCGCAAGCGATTGGCCACAGCGGCCGTTGTCGAAACTGACGACGTTCAAAAAGCGCTTGCCCCCAAAATTGAAAAATTGACCGATGAAGTGGCAAACGCCGAAGCTGAAGTAGTACGCTTCCGTGTCAAGGCCGGGCTGTTGCGAGGCGGCGCGCAGAAAACACCTTTGAGTGACCAACAACTGGGCGACCTCACCACCGAGTTGACGAAAGCAAAAGCTGCCCGCGCGGCTGCCGAGGCAAAAGCAAAAAACGCCGCCGAGCTCATGCGTCGCGGCACACCTGAAGTGATTCCAGAAGTCCAACGCTCCCAATTGATCACGCAGCTAATTCAACAACGCGTTCAAGTGCAGCGCGATCTACTCAAATTTTCCGCAACAATGTTGGACGCCCACCCCGTCATCCGCCAGCTCAATGGGGATTTAAGGGCTGCAAACCGTCAAATCGCCAAAGAAGTATCAAATGTCGTTGCAGGCCTAGAAAAAGAAGTGACGGTGGCTGCGCAAAGAGAGGCATCGATCAAGAAAAGCCTGGATGCCATTAAGAAAAATGTCGCCAGTGAAAGCGATGACCAAGTGAAGTTGAGCAGCCTGGAGGCCTTAGCGAAATCAAAGCGGGCGGAACTAGAACGCCTCCGCGCTCAGTATGAATCAAACCGGGCCCGCGCAGACAGCGGTGCCGTGCCTGTCGAAGCTCAAATTGTAACACGCGCCCGCGCATCCAGCATTCCCGCGAGCCCGCGCAAAGGTATGTCAACAGCGCTAGCGACAGTTGCAACATTCTTGTTCGGATTGGCTTGGATTGTCACTAAGGGGTTGCTTGAAGGTGCGCGACAACCAGCTAATCGTGTGGAGTTTGCTCCCAATCGTCGCCGTGTCGTCCAAAACGCGTCCTTGCCCAATGATTCTGTTGTCACAAGCAACCAAAACCATCCAACGCAGCAAGCCCAGCCTGGCGCTGAACGACAGAACGAAAGCGCGCGCTCAAGTAGCATTGCCCCCCCTGGCCAAAAGAATGATGAGACCTTTATTTCGGCTTCCAGTGTTGCCGATCACTTGGTGCAAATCTCAGCGGGCGCAGAGCGCGGCTTTAGAACACTCCTTGTCAGCGATATTGACGTTACCGAAACCGCAACAGATGTAATCGAGTTATCACAAGCTCTCTCGCGGTCGTCCAGCAGCATTCTGCTGATTGATTGGAATCATGACAACGCGGGCATTGCAAAAGCGCTCCATCTCAAGACAAGCCCAGGCATTGGCGAGCTTATCAATTACGACTCCATAACCTTTGCCGACGTCGTAACGAACCTAAGGGGTTCTGGTGCGCATCTCATTCCAAGCGGTGCAGAAGGCACCCTCGACCCAGATAACCTCAACGGTGAACAAGTGAACCTGGTTCTCGATGCTTTGGACGAGGCCTACGATCACATCGTTATTGTCGCAAACCCACAAGACGCAAAAGCATTGTTTGCAGCCATCGGCGGCCGTGTTGACGTTGGCGTCATGCAGGGAGCAAGTTTCAGCGATAGGGACATCGCCGATCTCAGATCGAACCGATTTCTTGGTTTCGAGGTTAAGGATATTGAACTCTTCCAATGGCAAGCGGTGCCCCCCTCAAGCCGTCCAACTTCAGCCCAGCCAGGTCGCGTGATGGCACCCACCCGTGTCCGTTAAGCATTTAAGACCTAACAGATTTTGATCTCAATCAGCGGCCGACTAAACAAATATTTAGTACAGTTGCCTCTATGAAAGAGCGCAGTTTGGGGCCTGAGAGTATACCAACACAAGCACACATGGCGTATACAAATTTGACAATGCGGCCCGGCCAAGGTGACGTGCAGAGTTTCGCCAGCATTGAGTTCGGACAGGGTCTTTAAGAATGAACAAGGCTAGCATCTTGCGCGCCGGGCTTACGGCGCTCCGATACGTTGGTGCCGATAGTCTTGGGCCACATCTCACCAACCGGATCGGTGCTATTTTTATGCTTCATCATGTGGGCCCGAACACGGGGCGCGCATTTGATCCAAACCGCATTCTCCGAGTTACGCCAGAATTCCTTGAAGAGGTGATCTGCGACATTAAAGAAGCTGGCTTCGACATCATTTCAATTGATGACGTGCCGCAGCGGATCTCAGAAGGTAACAGCGATAGACCCTTCGCGTGTTTTACCTTTGATGACGGTTACAAAGACAACTTTGAAAATGCCCTACCTGTTTTCCAGCGGCACAATGCACCGTTTACACTCTACGTTCCAACAGACTTCATTGATGGCAAGGGAGATTTGTGGTGGCTAATCCTTGAGCGCGCAATCGCCGGTCTTGATGAAGTTCACGTTGAAATGGATGGAATGAAGCGTCATTTCAAAGCCGAGACCGCCAAAGAAAAAAATGCCACTTTTAACGAGATCTACTGGTGGCTGCGGCGCATTGATGAAGATGAAGCCCGCGCTGCAGTTTCCCATTTGGCGGAGGTCGCTGGTATTGACACCTCAAACTTGTGCCGAACACTGCTGATGTCCTGGGAAGAGCTCAAAGAATTTGCAAACGAGCCATTGGTGACCATTGCCGCCCATACTAAGGGCCATTATGCGCTCGCAAAACTTGACGCAGAACGCGCGTTTGCAGAGATGAAAGATGGCATCACGCGCCTTGAGCAGGAACTTGGAAAACCGTGCCGTCATTTCTCCTATCCTTATGGCGATGCAAAGAGCGCTGGGCCGCGCGAGTTCGAATTTGCAAAAAAACTCGGGATGAAAACTGCGGTCACAACACAAAAAGGTCTTATCCGGGCACGTCATGCTGAGGCCCTTACAGCACTCCCACGCCTCTCGTTGAACGGTGAGTTTCAAGACAAGAGATTTGTACGAACATTGCTGTCAGGTGCGCCATTCGCCTTGCTGAATGCTGCAAAGCGTGCAACTGGCCGCCCCGCATGTGCCTAAACACCAAATTCGAAAGCGTCGCAAATTCCAAGGTTCTGAATGTCTCAGCACAGAATCGAGGAATCAACTGTCGGGCGGGCTCTGTTCCATCCACCAAATGATGTAGGCGACCGGTGCCACCCAGGCCAAGCCCGCAACTACGTAATAGGCGAACGCCACAAATTTTCCCGCACTATAAAGTTCCAACTTGATCGCAGCGACAAACGCGATCAGCACATAAAGCGCCAGAAAACCGACAATCGCAATCGTTCCAATCAATTTCCGCATGGTGCGGTCATGTGTCCCTGTTTAACTCTTGCCAGAAGGGCTATTTCAAGCGACTTAAAGAGTCAAAGGCTTGGCCTTTTTAAATTGCAACATGATTTCGCTGGGCCCAGGCGCGTAACGTCTGCTTTAAAAAAAGCGGTACCGCAAAGCCAAAAGCCCATGGAAGGTGAACAATACTAACGGTTCCGTTTCCTTTGCGAAAGATCACGAAATGACAGAACACAATCCCTCCCACGCCATAAACACGAATGCACTGCCTGAAAATACCACCAGGCCAAACACTGCTATCGTCACTTGGCTTGTGTGCATTGCGCTGTTGGTCTTTTCCATGATCATCGTAGGCGGCGCAACCCGTCTGACAGACTCAGGCCTTTCCATTACCGAGTGGCTTCCCATCCTTGGCATCATCCCACCGTTGTCCGACGTTGACTGGGCCATCGCGTTTGAGAAGTACAAACAAATTCCTGAATACGAATTTGTAAACAAGGACATGACGATTTATGAATTTAAAACCATATATTGGTGGGAATGGGCGCATCGTTTTTTGGGCCGGCTCATAGGGCTCGTTTTTGCTCTGCCACTTTTTGTATTTTGGCTTCAGGGCAAACTCACCTCTGATCTCAAATGGAAACTTGCTGGTCTTTTGGCCCTCGGCGGCCTTCAAGGGTTGATCGGCTGGTATATGGTTCAATCAGGCCTCGTCGATCGCGTCGATGTTAGCCATTATCGTTTGGCGCTCCACTTAACAACGGCATTTGTCATCTTTGCATGCCTCGTCTGGCTCATTCGCGATTTGTCAGTGGTTCCTCCCACAATACAATCTGCAAGCGTAGACTCAGGGGCACAAAACTTTGCGCGCATCCTGCTCGTTATTCTGTTTGCTCAAATTGTATTCGGGGCATTTGTTGCAGGGCTGAAATCGGGGTTAAGCAATAACACTTGGCCGCTTATGAATGGCGCCATCATTCCTAGCGATCTGTGGTCTTTGTCGCCGTGGTATTTGAATATGGTTGAAAACCCAACCACCGTGCAGTTCATTCACCGCGCACTGGCCTACCTCTTGATAACACTTGCGGCCATTCACGCTTGGAGACTGTGGTATGCATCGCAACCAGGCGCGCCCCAACGAACCCAAGTCATTTTTTTGCTGGCGGCACTACTGTTACAAGCCGTCATCGGAATTTGGGTGCTCTTGGCCGCGCCCGAAGCAGGGCAAATTCCAATTGGCACTGGCCTCATGCACCAAGGCGGAGCAGCCATCGTTTTAGCGATTTTGGTGTGGCACGTGCACACACTGAGCAGCCGCAGCCACCAATTGGAGCACCTCGCTTAATCAGAACGGTTCTCGCTTACAGCCCTAGCATCAGTCGGATGTTCTGTACCGCCGCACCGGCCGCACCTTTGCCGAGATTGTCCAAACGCGCCACAAGAACAGCTTGATCACCAAGCGCATTGGCAAAAACGCACAGCTCAAGTTTGTCTGAATTGCGCATGTCGGCAGTAAGCCGACCGCCAAGTGCGTCGCGCTCGTCTTCGCTTAATACATGGATCAATTCGCTGCCCGCGTAACGCGCCGACAAAGTCTGCAGAAAGTCATTAGCCGACGGCTGCTCCGGCAAAATCCCAAGATGCAGCGGGACGCTTACCACCATACCCTGTCGAAAGTTGCCAACAGACGGCACGAAGATTGGCAGGCGCGTGAGACCCGAATAACGTTGGATCTCAGGCAAATGTTTGTGCTGAAGCCCAAGTCCGTAAAGTTCAAAAGACGGCGCCTTGTTTGCCTCATAGGCCTCAATCATTTGTCGGCCACCGCCGGAATACCCGGACACCGCGTTGATCGTAACGGGCAGATCCTCGGGGATGAGTTTCGCATCGACTAAGGGACGAAGAAGCGCGATTGCGCCCGTGGGATAACACCCCGGGTTTGCAACAAACTGCGCTTTGGCAATGGCCGAGGCTTGGTGCGCATTAAGTTCCGCAAAGCCATAAACCCAGTCATCCGAGACACGGTGCGCGGTTGAGGCATCTAAGATCCGTGGCGCATCCGTACCCAAGTCACTTGCAAGCTTAACGGCTTCCCGCGCCGCAGCGTCAGGCAAACACAAGACAATCACGTCGGCTTGCCGCATCATGTCTTGCCGCGCCGCACTGTCCTTGCGCAAGTTTGGGTCAATACTGATGACGTCAAGACCTCCGACATCGCCCAGTCGGTCGGAAATCTGCAGGCCCGTCGTCCCAGCTTCACCATCAATAAAGATCACTGGTTGTGAGGGACTGATTGATTGGGCCTCAGCATTGCTCATCGTGTTGTTAAATCTTAGTCAAGAGCATCTTAATGAAGTCGGGGACACTTAATTCCAAACACGCCGCAGCGTCAACGGCGGCCGTGTTGCAGTAGACCTCTATGGAGCCTCTGACGATCATATCTAAGGCCACATATAGGATGATCAACAGGCCAATCCAGGCAATCCAAGGAAAACGAACAAGCAGGCGCGCAATGGCGTGAGCGGCGATGGCCATCAAGATGATCGCAATCGCAAGACCGACAACCAGCACCAGCGGTTCACCTTTGGCAGCGCCGGCAACTGCCAAAATGTTATCGAGCGACATCGACACATCAGCAATGATAATCTGCATGACGGCCGCGCCGAAACTGACCGGTGCCGCAACCTTTGCCGTCGACGTCAGACCCTTTTCGGCTTCGTTTAGTTGCGCCGTTGTATCGCTAGAGAGATCTCGATACATTTTCCAACACACCCAGAGCAACAAGAGCCCACCAGCAACCAACAGCCCAACAATCTGCAATAGCTGTGTTGTGACCGAGGCAAACAAGATGCGCAAAATGACAGCACCGGCGATACCCCAAAAGATCACTTTGCTGCGCATCTCAGGTGCAACGCGCGACGCCGCTAGCCCGACAACAATCGCGTTGTCACCTGCAAGCACCACGTCGATCATAATGATCTGTAACAGCGCCGCGTAGTTCTCAACGTACCAAGAGGGATTGAAGAGGTTTTCAAATGCCACCGTAAAGGCCTGCACATAGGCGCCAGGTTCGATGGCCAGAAACTCAATCATTACTTTCCCCTTCTTGTCCGATGCTGAGCCAACCCAATGGCAAATGTTTTATAGCGCCCGAGTTACGGCTGACCGAGGCCGAATTATGACCAAAGCATGTGCGGGGTTTTTGAATGAGAAACAAGCCCCTAGATCGTAAAAACTGGCTGTCCGTACAATGATGGTATCGGGCGATCCATCGCCACTGAAACAATCACACATGCTGGGTCGCGCACATCCCTCATGACCTAACGTGTTTCATTCGTGGCCTTCGCGTCTTTGGCGAGCGCATTGACATAGTAGGGCTTCCAAAACGTGATGGTTAGGGGAACAAGAATGTTCAAAAAGAACGCTGTTGCCATGAGCGTGTAAAACGCTTCGATATTCAAAATCTTGTGTTGGACGTAGGCAATGTTCAAAACGACAAAAGCAAGTTCCGCGCGCCCCAACATACCAAAGCCGATAAGAACACTGCCGGGCCAATTCATGCCTGCTGTAAATCGCGCTGCCAAAGCTGCTGACACAACCTGCGCAACGGCGACACAACAAAGCATCAGCGCAATATGCGGGATAACAGACACCAAAATTTGCCAATCAAAAATAAGCTTCGCACCCAGATCGACAAAGAACACAGGCCCGATCCAAGAAAATGCTACGTTGTCGACAATGCGTTTGGTGTCGGCATAAGAGCCCACGTCTGTTTCTTGCCCAAAGTATTCCTCTTTGAGGATGAGCCCAGCAATGTAAGCGCCAACCGCAGGATGAAAGTCAAATGCATGCGCCAATAATGACACCAGCAAGGCCAACAAGAGTACAATCAATGTCGCATGTTGGCGGAAGGCAAGAAGGTGTTGCAGGCCATAGCGTCCCACAAATGGAATATCTTTTATCCATCCGCGCGCTTTGTGCGGGAGCAGCAAGCCACCCAGAACAGAAACGACCAGAAAAAACAAAATTGCTTTTCCAACGATCAAAGCTATATCGTTTACGGTTACCGGGCCTTGACCTGTAGCCACCGGCACAAGTACGGCAACAAGGGCAATTGAGGCGATCGCGTCAATGACAGCCGACGTCATGATGAGTGTCGCCACAGGTGTTTTGTGTAAGCCGACGCTTTTAAGCGAGACCATTGTCAGAGAAACCGCCGTGGCGGTCATGGTCAGGCCGGACATCAACGCGATGTTGACATCATTCCAAAGGTAGTCAGCAACAAAATAAGCAGCAAGAAACGGAGCAACCGCACCAAAAAAGGCAATGCCCCAACTTTTCTTTATCCCGTCAAGAAAGTTGTCAGTGCTCTCTTCAAACCCCAAAGCAAACATTATGAGGATGATGCCAAGTGAGGCGAGGCCCGAAATAAATTCATCACTTGTTGAGGGCAGTACCCCGATGTTGGCCAATATCGATCCCAGGCCCAAAAACCACAAGACCGGGGTTAGCCGCGTTTTCCCAGCCAACAAATTGGCGACAAACACTGTCACCCAAATCAGTGCCAGATAACCAAGAGACTCCATTTGCCCCGCCGCCCTACTTTGATGCCTCAAGCAGGCAGTGTGCGCGGTTAGCGGCGAATTGGCAAGCGGTCACAACGGCCACCGGCAGGCCCGTCGTGGGGTGTTGCGAATTGCGCGCCATCACAAATAAATCTCGGGACACCACCCAAAAAATCGGCCCGCGCCCCTGTCGGCGCGAACCGATGGAATAAATGCCGCCCTTTGCTGCTAAGGCCTACCAAGCAGCCATCATACCGACCCGGCCACCTGTTTTGCCTTCGCCAAATCCCACACCAACACCGCCATTAAGCGTGAAGGTGTCGTTCAACCGAATAGCTGTTTGGGCACCAAAGGCTTGCTCGCCGTCGTAAAATCCAATGTTGCCAGCAATGGCAAACGTCTTATCAAGTGGCAAGGCAAGACCTCCCATCGCGATGGCTATGGCAATACCCTCCGTGTTTTCGTTAATCCTGCGAAATGCTCTGTTGACGTTCGCATTGGTCACGTTGATGCGCCTGTTTGTGGCGGCGATGTTCTGATCCACGTAGTTTTTGTTGGCAGCATCCGTACCGACTAGCGGCGCCCCAACGCCCTGAACGCGATTGCCGCCCATGTTGACCGTTGCAGCTGGCGTTACGGCAAGGCCCGACACGTTTGCTTGCGTCGCATTAACGGTGACCGAATTCACCGTCGCAATGTTGCCCGTCGTCGCGCCTACCGTGTTGGTCGCGACTGTTCCGCCCGTCACGGTCGTCCCCGCACCATCACTGAGTGTAGCACCGGTAACCGTACCGGTCGCGTTAACGTCATTGGAGTTAACCGTTGTAGAATTGACCGTCGTGATAATGCCCGTCGTCGCTCCAACGGAGTCTGTTGCAATGTTGCCAGAATTTGCAATGCCGTTTGTTGTGCTGAGCCCCGACACCTGGAAGTTATCGCTAACTGTAACATCGCCCGTGCTATTCGAAATCGCACCCTGAAGGTCCGACGTTCCTGTGTTGGTGAAACCAGTAGTCGACGTCGACCCGCCGATAATCGCGTTACCTGTTGTGCTGAGTGTGTCAGTACCAACATTCCCCGTGTTGGCAATCCCTGCAGTGTTCGTCGTTCCGGTGATGTCGACATCATCACCAAACGTAAGGTTTCCCCCAGAATCGACAATCATGCCCTGGAAGTCAGCCGTACCACCCACCGTCAACGTCGTGCCCGCTCCAAGCGTCACCGCCGCCCCATCAATGGCCACGGTTTCTGTGGCCGCCGCTCCGGCGAAATTAAACCGCGTGATCACCGTATCGGGACCATTACAATTGTTGCCACTGTTGTTGTCGTAAGCAAGTTCACCAGTTGTTGTGAGACACACGTTGTGTTTGCCCGGCCCCGGCGGAGGATCAACGGTGATCCCTTGCGCAAGCGCACTCGGCGCCAACAGCATTGTCGAAGCAAGAAGAATTGTGCAAACCAATGCGATTTTGCGAATAAGGGCGGACCTAGATAGCCAGTTACTCAAAAAAGTTTCTGCCACTATGTCTGTGACCAGCATGCCGTCCCGAAATCCCTGACGTGAACAATATAAACCAATCATTTGGCTCTCCCAAAATGCTCGCAAGCGAAAATGGGCTTTGGCATGAATAGGTGTGCGACAGGCGTAAAGTATTTGATTCTTCAAACGTGTATACGAACACAAAAATGACAATCGTGTTTCTATTTCATGGTTGGAAATATTTTAGCCATCAAAGCAACATGCAAAATTTGCAACAAGAAACATTGCGTAACAGAAAAGAAAATCGATTCTCAACATTCAATATCGTGTGGGTTACGAGGTTTCGCGCAACACCTCGACCACGCCATCGACAATAAACTGCACAGCAAGAGCGGCCAACAAAACACCAAGCAAGCGCGTTAAAACGACCTTGCCCGTCTCTCCCAACAACTTGTCGACGGGCTCAGCAATAAGAAAGACACTAAAAACAACTGCGCAAGCCAAAAGGATAACGGCAATGAGCGGAAGCAGGCCGGGCGTCACATGCCCTCCGGTTCCTGATAACAAGATGATTGCAGTGATCGCGCCAGGACCAGCAAGCAAAGGTATTGCGAGCGGAAATGCTGCCACACTGCGCGTTCGCAAAGCCGGCGTTACATCTTCTGCCACCGATTGGCGACGGGCGTGCTGCCCGCCAAACACCATTTCAAAGGCCGTGTAAAAGAGCATCAACCCACCGGCGATGCGAAACGCCGGCAATGATATGCCAAGTTGTTCTAAAAGCACGCGCCCGCCAAGTGCAAATCCGATCATGATGAACGCGGCCAATCCCACAGCCCAAGCAGCCGTCTGCCGTCGCTCCGCTTTCGACATGCCTGTGGTGAGCGACAAAAAAATCGGAACGAGACCGATGGGGTCGAGAATGACAATCAGTGTCGTGAAGGCAGAGATGGCCGTTTCAGTCATTTTCGTTTGCGCGCCCGTATAAAATAGTAAGGGCGAAGCGAGCCCTCTGAATTGACAACAAGCGATCGTTTATCACAAACGCAGATCATTTCGACGCAATCTTTTGAATGTGTCTGCGCAATCACCAGCCGCATTTAGGCTAAACTTGTACTTCATCGAGACGTAGGTCCCCGCGACGCACGCGTAAAAACTTCACAACTTTTTCAGCAGGCGCCACGACCCAATCCCGGACACCACCATTGGCAAATGCAACTTCATCACCATCTGAAAAGACCATCGACGCGCGGTAAAATATGCCCCCATTTGAATCTTTATGAGTGCGAAACTCGATACGTTCAATATCACTGATGTTGAGCTGTCGGGTATCGGAAAACAAGAGCCCCGTGCGCGAAAAATTCAACGCGCCCGTGTTGCGATCGATGGCAAGTTCAACAAGTCTTTCCTTCATGGCAGAATGCCAAAGTTTGTAAAAGACCACGACCAGTACGAGAACGACGAACAAAAGAACGAACTCATTCGGGGATGTTCCAGCAGGTGTTGCCCAAAACTGAGTGGCCGCAAACGCGAAAAACGACGCCATCACTGCATAAATGAGCCAGTTTACAATGGCGTAGCGACATTGCAGATGAAGACGATTGTTCTTGATAGAAATAGCCATAACCGTAGTCTGCGATAAGAGTTTAAAGAAAGTGAAAATATCTGCCGTGATCAGCGGTCGGAAAATGAAGGTACCGCGATTTTCGGAACTATGACCTGCTCTTGCCGCCCCAACCAGCTCCGTGGCATGATGTGAGAACGAACTGGATTTTGAAATAGGTCGGTCATGTTTCAATTGATTACACGGTGGACCACTTTTTTAGGTGCGTTGGTCTTTATTTTTGTTGGTTTAACGCGTGCCCAAGAGCCCAGCACAAATGGCGATGCGAACTCACCGTCGCTTATCCCGACCATCAACGCCGAAGCTCAAAAAGTCATCGACCATGTGAAGCGTTTAAGAGATAAGCCCTTTGATCATGCCGATTGGAAACCTGAAAAGGGACCTTGGGCAGATTATCTTGCCGACACATACACAGAACAACTTGATAAAAACGAAAAGATTCGCTTTGAAAAAACCCTTTTCGAAGAGAATTGCAGACCTATCCTCAGCCTCCAGTCTAAGGGTTTTTTACGCAAATATCCATTCCTCAAAGCCGCCCATAAACAAACAGACGTAGAAAGCGCGTTCAGACTGACAGTCGGTAAAAATTTGCCCGACTACAAGTTTTGTAGTGTCTCGCACCAGCTCAAACAGATTATCCGCTTTATAGAGGCAAATGGCCTTGATCTTTTACCCGTAGACTACTCAAATATCCGCCGAGACGATTGGACTCCACCATCGTCCCACAGACATGAGGCCACACAAGAGTTGCCCAGGTTCGGTTCCACGTCGATCTCCCAAGGCAGAAACGCAACATCTGGCGAACCCAAGAAGGTTACATTAAAAGTGCGGGCCGCGAACTCCTTATGTGCAGAAATACTCCAACTTTCTCGCAGCACAAAACTTCGAAGCAAAAAAGAACGGCTATGGGCGCTATTGCGGCTAGCATCGCGCCCAGACATTGTGAAATTTTCTGACGCCCAACTCTTCTACCTTCATCGCCGCGCAAAACTCGTTGGTAACTTGCCATCCGAGTTCACCGACAATGCTGTCCACTTGCAGTATGTTCTTGATGCGCAGACACAGTTCTATATCGATAACTACATCAGGAAGAACAAAGCTCATTTGGGAGGCATTGACTTAATTCTTCATTGCAGTACTCCACTGTTGTCGTGGCAAGAACTACTTGGCCTACCATAAACAGCGCACAGCGGTCCTCGTTGGACTGATATCATTCAAGAATGCGTCGACACCCTGATATGTTGAAGTGGCGTTCCAGGTCTTCGAGATGGGCCCTCAATCTTTGGACAACAGCCTCAATCCCACGCACTGTCGTTTTCGCGTTACGCACCCTTTGTTGCGCAATGGTCAAGTCATTTCTGCCGCTGGCAGGGTTATGGCGAACCTCCTCTAGCCGTTGTTCTGCAAGCCCTAGAATGTTTTGTGCCGGCTCAAGTTCTCCCTCGACTTTTCTTTTTAGAGCCTGCCTTTGCTCCACAATCATCCTTCTCAAATTTATACAGTCACGGCGTATCGTCTCAACTTGCGCAACCATATCCACACACCCTCCAAACCAAACAAAACCTCATTCAAAGATAAGGCCCTGCCGTTGGAGGGGGATAAATCGACGTCACAACGAAAGCGCAGCGAATCTTTTTTAGATCCGCTGCCCGTAACGACCGAAAATCTGAGAAGGAAATCTCGGTGCTTACCGCTTGGAGAACTGGAAGCTGCGACGGGCCTTGCGGCGACCATATTTTTTGCGTTCAACAACACGCGCGTCGCGCGTTAAGAACCCGCCCTTCTTTAAAACGTCGCGCAGCTCAGGCTCATAATAGGTGAGCGCTTTTGAGATACCATGACGCACAGCACCCGCTTGGCCTGAAAGCCCACCACCTTTGACCGTCGCCAAAATATCGTATTGATCTTTGCGCTCCACAGCAGTCAAAGGCTGCTGCAATAACATCTGCAAAACCGGCCGCGCAAAGTATTGCTCATAGTCTTTGTCGTTGACCTTGATCCGGCCGTTGCCGGGTTTAAGCCACACACGCGCCACGGCGTCCTTGCGCTTGCCCGTCGCATAGGCCCGGCCATGGGCATCAAGTTTCTGCTCATGCTTTGGCACTTCGTCCGCCGCACCCTTATCGCCGTCTTTAAGCTCACCCAAATCTTCCAGGGTCTTCGTCTCATCTGCCATCAAATTAGACCCTCGCATTCTTACGGTTGAGTTTTGCAACATCGAGCACGTCAGGTTTTTGCGCCTCGTGGGGATGATCAGGACCACTGTAGACTTTTAAATTGGTCATCAGCTTGCGCTGCAATGGCCCGCGCCGCAGCATGCGTTCCACCGCTTTAATGAGCACGCGCTCTGGAAATTTGCCTTCCAAGATCTGGCGAGGATTGCGGGTTTTGATACCACCGGGATAGCCCGTATGCCGGTGATATTTCTTGTCCTCATATTTTTTGCCGGTGAACACCACCTTATCGGCGTTGATCACAATGATATGGTCGCCGCAGTCCACGTGCGGTGTGTAGGTCGGCAAATGCTTGCCTTTGAGGCGCGTGGCGATCAAAGCCGCAAGGCGGCCAACCACCAGCCCTTGGGCATCAATCAGGACCCACTTTTTTTCAACCTCGGCCGGCTTGGCCACAAAGGTGGTCATAAGACAGGCTCCCGCCAGTAATATTGGAGTGATGTTTTTTACACCCCGGTTGAAGCGAATAAGTGAGCCAACCGGGCGCGCGGTGCTGTGCTGAGCTACAAAACCGTTGGCCCCATGTCAACAAAAAATACCAACAACCTCAAAAAACCCTGCCGTTACAGGTAGTTATCATATAGGTATAATAATACCACAAACACGGTAAAAGATTACCCCACGCGAGGCCGGGTTTCCCAATCAACCGAGTTCAATGCAGCGATTAGCCGGAATAAGTGCACTTAGCCCCCTAACAAAAGTTCGACCCACGACGAACACAGAACGTACATGCTCTCGACACCTTGAGGTGTTTGGAAATTCTAGATGCAGCGGTCCATCATCTGTGTTCCGGTCGTCTTTGTCAGGGCCTTATGCGTTGCAAAGGAACCGCGTAGCGGAACGTTCAAGATCAAAACGTAGCCAGTAGTAATGTGGGCTGGGCACTGAGCCCCACAAAGAATGAAAGGATCAAACAATGTTGAGGGCACGTAACTGGTTTTTCCCTGTCTTGATGGCTTCAGCACTGATGGCCGGCCACAACATGCCATTGGCAAATGCACAAGAACCAGCGGCCTTAGAACCGCCTGAGGAAGAAATCGAACAGATCAAACTCAATGAAGGCCACATAACATCATTCCTTGCCGCATTGCCGGATGTTGAAGCCCGTGGCGGCGACACCGATGTGACAAGCGAAAAAGAGGAAGACAAACTGCGTGCAGCACTTGACCAAGTGGTCGCCAAGCATGGCTTTAAGGACCTCCATGAATTTGATCTTGTGGGCGCAAACATCATTCTTGTGATGTCAGGCATTGATCCAGAGACCGGCGAGTATGTGGACCCGCGCGTAATGATGAAGCAGGACAAAGAAGACATTAAAACTGACAAAAAGCTCTCAGCCAACGAACGCAAAAAGCTCATCGAAGAGATTGACCGCGCTATGGAAGTGGCGCCCAAACTCAAATACCCGGAAAATATCGATCTTGTAAAAAAGCACAGAAAAGATCTGGATGAAGCAATTGAGTAAGCCCTGAGGTCGCAATACCTAAGGCTTCAATCGCTCATTTACGTCGAATTTCTGGGAAAGACCGTTTGCAGTTGACGCGTCAATGGCCTAAGGAGGCTTAGGCGAGATAACTGTAATCGGATCGAAGCCGGACATGGCCGAGCAAATGTTACAAGACCGGGCGAAACATGACACCGCCGCAAGCGATATCGTAACGGTTGAAACACCGGAGCCAGGCATTGCGGTTCTAACACTCAATCGCCCCAATGCGCGCAACGCACTGTCACTCGACATGATTGCGGCGCTCCATAAAAACATCGTGGCTTTGGGCGAGTGCTCAAAGACAAAAGCGATTGTTTTGGCTGCGACGGGTCCCGCCTATTGCGCAGGCCACGACCTCAAAGAAATGACCGCACACCGTAGCGATCCCGATGACGGCAAGGCATTTTTCATAGACACGATGCGCGCCTGCGCCAACATGATGCAAGCCATCGTAAAGTGTCCCAAACCCGTTGTTGCCGCCGTACACGCCACAGCAACCGCGGCCGGATGCCAACTTGTCGCCACCTGCGATCTCGCAGTGGCCGGCAAAAGCGCCAAGTTTTCTACGCCCGGCGTCCATATTGGTTTGTTCTGTTCCACACCTATGGTCGCCTTGTCGCGCAATCTTACGCGAAAACATGCCATGGAAATGTTGTTGTTGGGCGAAATGTTGAGCGCCGAACAAGCCCAGGATTATGGTCTCGTCAATCGCTGCACACCCGATAATGAGGTCATGGAACACGCGTTGCGATTTGCGCGAACAATCGCTGCGAAGTCCACCAAAACCGTCGCCATTGGCAAAGAAGCGTTCTATCACCAAGTTGAATTGCCGCTTTCTGCAGCCTATGACTACGCTTCAGAAATTATGGTACAAAACATGCTGACCGCCGACGCTGAAGAAGGCATCGAAGCCTTCTTAGAAAAGCGGGAACCCAACTGGAAAAACGCCTAATCGGTCATCGTCAAATTAATGAACCACGCTGACTATTCCGACGACTACATCGCAGAAATTCTAAACGCCCATCGAACATTTGCGTTTATTGGCGCTAGTGCGAATACGTCGCGACCCAGCTATTTTGCTATGAAGTATCTGCTCGCCAAGGGATTTACTGTTCATCCCGTCAACCCGGGACGTGCAGGCACCAAACTCTTGGGCCAGACGGTTTATGAATCCCTGTCCGACGTTCCTCCGCCAGTGGAAATCGTTGACATCTTCCGTAGCTCCGATGCCGTCCTGCCAGTTGTCCGAGATGCCATTGCACTGAAAGACAAACTTGGCATCAAAGTCATCTGGATGCAGCTTGGCATCAAAAATGAAGACGCCGCGCGCGAAGCCGAAGCCGCCGGCTTGTCAGTTGTCATGAACCGCTGTCCTAAGATCGAGTATGGACGATTGTCTGGCGAAATCGGCTGGGCCGGCGTCAATTCCGGTCGAATCTCGAGCGTTAAGCCAAAGCTTGCCGGGTTTGGCGTACAAAACCATGTCATAGTAAGAAGATGACTGTGCATTCGTCCTGCGTCATTCGTAAATGCCTTGAGCGATCGCTCAGGAGAACACCATGACGTCATCCACCCTAGACCCCAAATCGGTGAAAATAGGCT
This sequence comes from Hyphomicrobiaceae bacterium, assembly GCA_965222775.1. GTDB lineage: Bacteria > Pseudomonadota > Alphaproteobacteria > Rhizobiales > Hyphomicrobiaceae > CBDCUV01. The sequence continues at coordinate 3,324,651 of OZ244971.1, read as the reverse complement.
GTTCCGCGCAAACGAAACTGCCGGTTGAGTTGGATGGCCAGGAAATGACGTTTGACGCACGCGCATACGAAGGCAAAGATCCTGCCTCGCAAGCTCTGGTTTTGATCAACCGCCTAAAACACTCAGACCAAGAGACCGCGCCCCTCGTTCGCATCCATAGCGGATGTGTGACCGGCGACATTTTCCATTCTCTACGTTGCGATTGCTTTCATCAACTCCAACGCGCCTTAAAGAGAATTGCCGCGGAACCAATCGGGCTGCTTATCTACTTGCCTTATCACGAGGGTCGCGGAATAGGCCTGGTCAATAAGATTCGCGCTTACGCACTCCAAGACCAGGGCCGCGACACCGTCGACGCCAATGTTGAACTGGGGGAACCCATTGACGCCCGTGACTACACCCTTGCCGCGGCGATCCTCAAAGATTTGGACATTTCAGAGATTAGGTTATTGACCAACAACCCTGCCAAAATCGAGGCGCTCTACGAACAAGGTATTTCGATCAAGGAACAAGTGCCGCTCATTGCCAAACCCGGAACGCACAACCAAAAATATCTTCGTACAAAGCGCGATCGGTTGTCGCACAAGCTCTAAGAAAAAATGCTATTACCGTTGTTCTGCGACAATGAGGGTATTGGACAGCGTGACCTCATAATGATCTTATAATCAGAACCAACGGGCACACTCTAGCGCCATTTCAAAATCCAAATTAAAAATGCGGTCCGGACATGACATCAAGCAACGCGTCGACCCAAAACTTGCAATCCTATGCCGACAACAATGTCTACAGTCCAACAGCGCGGTTCTATCATTGGCTCACCGTATTTTTTATTCTCGTTCAGTTTCCCATTGGCGTTTATATGCATTACCGGGCGCACGATTTGGAATGGACCAACTCTGAGGGCGAACTCAAAACGGGGCTATTTGATACAACCACCCGCCTTCTTTATGACAGCCATAAGCTCTTGGGGCTGATCTTGCTGGCACTCGTTCTCGCGCGCCTTTATTACCGTTGGTCCAACGGTGTGCCGCCCCCCGATCAATCGCTAGCACCCTGGCAGACCGCGTTAAGCAAAGCCACCCATGGACTCATTTATGCGGCTCTGGTCGCGGTCCCATTTCTAGGTTACGCGGGTGCCGCCTATTTGGGCGCAACGACCTTGTTCGGTGTTTTCCATGTGCCGTCTCTAGTCATTGAAGACAAAGAGTTTGGACGTGCGGTTTTTGAAGTTCACATCTGGGCCGCCTACGGCCTTCTCGCGCTGCTCGTCTTGCATCTTTTAGCCGTCGCCTATCATCGATTTGTGAGACGCGATCAAGTTGCCGCACGCATGTTGCCTGGATCAGACCGCCATTCGGCAACAAGCTAGCTTTGAACCCTTGAACAAACACAGTGTCAAACGGCAATATCGAGAATAACAGCGGCGACTCGGCGCGCGGTTTCATTCCAAGTTGGCAATTTTCGTCCTGCTTCCCAACTGGCATCCGAAAGTCTCTCCCGCAATTTGCGGTCCACCAACAAGGATTCAAGCGCTTCGGCAAGGTCATCACGATTGCCGGGCTTCACTTTGATTGCGGCAGAGGCAGGCACACTTGCCGCCGCAGCTCCTCCCGTCGTGCAAATAATCGGCAGGCCCCGCGCCATCGCATCACCGAGCGCCATCCCATATCCTTCATAAAGAGACGGCAATACGAATATGTCGGCACTCGCATAGTGCCGATTTAAAGTCGCCGGAACAACAACACCAGTAAGGTGAATGCGGTCTTCAAAACCCGCCGCGATAATCTTGCGGCGCAACCGCTCAGTCGTTTCCGGTTCCCGATCAAGAGCACCGACAATGGCCATGCGCCAATCCCGATCCGCATTTGTTTTTAATGCATCTATCAGGACATCATATCCCCTGCGCTCAACCAAAGACCCAACGGCCAGCAATTGCAAAGGTGTGCCTGTTCCAGTGGCGCGCTGGGCGGGATCCGTGCCAGGTTCCGCAACCGTGATTTTGTTATCCGGTATGTCATACTCGTTCATCAACAAAGCCGCCGTCGACGGACTCGTAACAATCACATGATGCACGAGCGATAACGAAGCCTGCTCACCTTCAAAAAATGTCTGACGCTGCTCTTGCTCAAATCCAGAATCCCGTGCCAGCGGATGATGTATGAGGGCAATGGTTCTATCGGCAAAAACGTGCATTTGTTCTGCTGGCAATACTCCAAGTGCAGGCCAGTCGATGATAAATTTTGCACCGCTGGGCGCGCGATCGAGATGCTGAATTGCTGTTTTAACGTCCTCACGCGAGGGCGTCGGAAATTGTCCGGAAAGCTGAATGTGGGTCGCTTCAACACCCATTGATGGCATCAATTCGATAAGCCGGCGGTCATAACCATACCCACCAGTGGCTGTTTCGATGTCACCAGGCGTGATGAAAATGACTTCGCTCAACGTGGCATTCCTTTAAGTCCATCCACCTTCAACACCCATACAAACAGGTGGACCGAAACGGTGTGCAGGAGCACACAGACTGATCGATATCACTTCTGGCAGGAATTTTTGGACTTGTCAGCTAGCTGGTGAGTTGCGGTAAAGAAATTTCCGAACATTCAGGTCCGATTTAATACTCTGACGGACACAAGGGGCGTCTGGACCAGGGCGCAAGATCCTGCCTAAGACGGCTGATACAAGTTTTACCAAGAAAGTTCAGCCATGACCGCCATATCGCGTGGCACATCATCAGAACATAAAGCCGCAAGCTTGTCTGGATCGATCCGCCCATCAACCATTGTCTCGTCACGGTGAATACCACCCGCAACAAAGATTGCATCAATGCCCATGCCCTGCGCAGCTTTTATGTCCGTTCGCAATCCATCTCCAATTGCAATTATGCGGTCACGCGGGATTATTTCACCTTTCGCCACTTCAGCCTGACGCAACGCAGTTGCAAAGGCCGCGCGGTGCGGTTTACCAGCCCAAAAGACATAACCGCCGAGCTTTTCATAAACTTCTGCGATGGCACCCGCACAAAGATAAAGCTTACCCCCAACATCAACAACGAGATCTGGATTGGCACAAACAAAAGGCAAATCGAGCTCCAACGCCTCACTTAACAAAGCACGATAGTCGTCAGGTGTTTCGTTTATATCGTCGTTGAGCCCTGTACAAACGATGGCGTCCGCTTCGCGAAGGTATTTTGCGGCGGGTTGAGGCAAGGCTTGAAAAAAAGTTTCATCGCGATCCGCCGGCCCAATGCAATAAAGACGCTGGTAGCCTTTATCTGCCACATGCCGCAAAGCAATGTCGCCCGATGACACAATGTCATCCCACGCCTCACGCCAAAACCCAACCCGGTCCAGCATGGCTTGAACACGGGCTTTCGGCACCGGCGCATTTGACACCATAATCACCACGCCACCGTGCTCGCGAAATTTTTTGAGCGCTACGTTTGCCCCAGCATAAGCGCGATGTCCATCATGGGCGACACCCCACACGTCGCAAAAGATCGCTGAGTACTGAGATAAGATCGGGCCAGCAGCAGAAACGATTTGCAGCGCGTGGTCGCCTGGCGAAGACGTATTCTTCAATGCAGCTTTTACCTCTATGAGACTTTAATGAGAACACGCTCTAAGCCGTACTTGAGGAATTGGAGGTGAAACTTAGGGGGCAACAGAGCCGAGCGCAACGTTTAAGGTTTGACGCACATAAGTCCAACGCTCGACCAGTCAAAAAGAATGCTGGCTAACCCAAGCCCGGCAATGCCTATGCCGGCAAAGAGATGCAGGTGCGGGGAGCGGCCGTAACGCGCCAATGTCGTTATGCCAAAGGCAGAACCAAGCACCGCAGGAACGGTGCCAGCACCAAACGCCAGCATAAAAGCAGCCCCCAAAGCAAACGAACCTGTAAGCGTTGCCGTAAACAATGCTGCATAGACCATCGGGCAAGGTGTGAGCGCCCACGACACGCCCATGGCGACAGGCAACAACACCGGGCGTCCCCGCATCGCGTCTATCGCCTTTTGCGAAAAAGACAGAACAGCGCCAACGCCCTCACCGGCCAACGCCACACGCGGCAGAACGCCGGCCATCGTAAGGCCAACCCACATTAATACGGCCGCACCAAGCCATTGCAAAAGACGAAAGGACGTTGCCGATGCAAATGGATCTAATAGAACAGCCGCCGTTGCCGCTGAAAGACCGCCGATAGCTGCATACGTGCCAACGCGCCCCACTTGCAATGAAAGTAACGTCCGCAACCGTTCCGCCGTCGAATCAGAACGCGTCATAAACGTGAAACCAGAAGCAATCCCGCCGCACATACACGCACAGTGAAGCGAGCTTGCGAGTCCAAGAAAAAAGCCACCGGAAAGAGCGATCACAAAGCTCTCAATCACGTTTGGCCCCCGTCACAGCAACGTCATCTCGTGCACGTGGCTCTGGCGTGCGATCGCTGCCGTTCACGTCGCCCGTATTTGCGGAACGTTGAGGAACGTCATCATCAAGCGCGCGCCAAGCTGCCCCTTCAAGATCTTCATATTGATTTGATTTGAGCGTCCACAGGAAGGCTGCAAGACCAAGCCCGCCAAGCACCAAGGCTGCCGGTATGAGCCAAGCAAGCGCCGTCATCGTGAAAGCTCCAAGTTTCTGGTGCGCAACCGCACTGCGTTGGCGATCACCGTAATGGAAGATAACGACATCGCAACAGCGGCGATGAGAGGCGTCACATACCCAAGCACCGCGAGCGGGACAAAAATAGAGTTATAACCAATGGCCAACCCAAAGTTCTGTAACATCATGCGGCGCGCCGCCTTTGAAACCGCTAAGGTTTCCAAGATCGGATGAAGGTCACGATCTTGGAAAACGGCATCAGCCGCCGTTTGCGTGATGTCGGCGGCGCCCGCCGGCGAGAGCGAGGCATGGGCTGCAGCCAGCGAAGGCGCATCGTTAAGACCATCACCCACCATCAAAACTTTACGGCCCGCGTCTTTGAGTTGTTTGAGGTGCGCAATTTTCTGATCGGGCCGGCATTCACCGCGAAAAGCCCCAATGCCAGCTGATCGAGCGGCGAGCGCGACAGTTTCTTCTCGGTCTCCAGAAAGGAGTTCAACATCAAAACCGTTTGTTTTCAGCCGTGCAATGACCTCGCTTGCATCATCGCGCAACCGATCTTCAAAGCGAAACCAAATAGCTTTGCCACGTGCTGGGCGAAAACATAACGTGGCAAACGAACCCTCGCTCGGTTTCTCATCACACCATTGGGCAGACCCAAGTCGCGCGTCGCCCTCCGCAGTCACCCATCTCAGTCCTTGGCCAGGAACTTCTTCGACATTTTCGCGCGGGTGAACCGGCAAGCCCCGCTCTTGGGCCGCGCGCACCAACGCTCGCGACAAAGGGTGTCGACTGTTTGCCCCCGCATTAGCTGCCTCTAACAGGTTTGCGTCAGAGATTGTCTCCGACCCGCGCAAGTAAAGCTCCCCTGTCGTCAATGTGCCTGTTTTGTCAAAGACAACCGTATCCACATCCGCCATGCGCTCAAGCCCATCGGATTCTTTGAGCAAGATCCGCTTTGCAAAAAGCCTACTTGCCGCCGCCACTTGGACGACAGGAACGGCAAGCGCTAGCGCACACGGGCACGTAATGATCAGCACCGCGATGGCCGTTGTCAGCGCGGCTTCCCAACCGGCACCCATAATCATCCAACCGGCAAACGTACCAGCCGCCAAGAGATGAACGGCAGGCGCGTAAAGCTGTGCCGCACGGTCGGCCAAATTGACATAAACTCCTCGGGCCTGCTCAGCAGCAGCCATCATCCGCGCAATCTCAGAAATGAGCGTTGCGTCAGACCGCGTTGTGGTTTCCACAACCAGCGGACCGGCCAAATTGACCGTGCCTGCGAAGACCCGATCGCCAACTTTTACCGCGCGGGGGAGGGTCTCCCCTGTGATCAAACCTTCTTCGACCTCGCTTTGCCCTCGTCTAATCAAACCATCGGCAAGAATTTGTTCGCCAGCCGCTGCGAGAACACGTGCGCCCATGGGCAGATCTTTAAGAGGGACACGCTCCACCGTGCCGTCCGAACGCACCACATTAACCGCATTGGCACGCAACCCTAATAAGTTTGCCGCAGCGCCCGAAGCCCGCGCACGCATGAGCTGATCAAGCAGCCGCCCAGCGAGCAAAAAAGCCAATAGTGTCACGGCAGCATCAAAATAAACCTGTTCTGTGCCACGAATTGTCTGAAACAAACTCATCAACGTCGCAAGCAGCACGCCCAACGAAATGGGTACATCCATGTTGAGCTTGTAGGCACGCAAGGCCTGCCACGCGGAACGAAAGAACGGCTGGCCCGCGTAAGCCACGGCGGGTAGTGCAATAAGTGCAGAGAGCCAGTGAAAAAGCGACCGTGTCGACGGCGCCATGTCCCCTTCACCGCCCGACCACACCGAAACCGACAACAACATGATGTTAAGCGCCGCAAATCCCGCCACGCCAAGCGCGCGAAAAAGCTCCTGGGTATAATCCGAACGTGCAGGCAAAATATCAGGATTGAGTTCCGCCGCTTTAAAGCCAGAGCTACTGAGCGCGTCAATAAGATCATCTGGTTCAACGAATTGGCCGCTTGTGTCCACAACAACGCGGCGTGCTGACAAATTCACGCGCGCCGATAGAACGCCTGGCAGCGCGAGGAGCGCCTTTTCCACCGAACGGATGCATCCGCCACAGTGCATGTTTTCAACCGCCAGGGTAAACGTGGTCCCCGTGGTCTCACTAGCACGAGCATTTGTTTCGGCCGGTGCGAGCGGTAATGTTACGGTTTCACCCATAGCCGTTTCCTGGAGCGATAGACGATGTTCCCATCCTGTTTCGTAGGATCGCGCGCTTCAATATCGACGATGTAATTGCCCGCTGTACCCGATGGCAATTCGACCGAATAGTGCCCGCCACCCATGTCAGTCATCGTGAGTGTCTTATCTTCGCGATCAGTCGCCGGCCGATAAAGTTGCGCGGTAATAATCAAACCCGAAGTCAGCGTGCTGTTTTCAGATTGGAGCACGAACTTAAGACGTTTTTGATCTTGACTTAGCCCAATGTCATGGCTCCAACCACGAGCGCTTTGAGCGTCACTGGCAGCAATGCGCTCATTGTATTCCAGTCCCTTGCGATAGGAATCTTTCGCGACGACACCGCTATAGGTGGAAAGCGCAGCCGTGATGAAATAGGCGTTTGCCGCTGCAAACAGTCCAAACAAGAGCAAAAAACAAATGAGCACGTGAAAACCAGTGAGCTCGCGCCCGTTCTTGGGCTCAAAATTCTGCGACATGACTCAAGGCCTCCGAAATGCGGTTTCACGGCGCACGATTTCACCAGATTTCGTGTCGCGAACAAGAAATGCAAACGGTGCACCCTTCTTATTGAGGCTCTTTACTGCGGCCGCCGGCACGATAACAAAGATCCGAAAATCTTTTAGCACATCTGTAGGCACGGACACGACGGGTTTGGCAGAGTTGTTTTGTCCTTGAATGACAAAAGTGGCGTCAGGCAACCCATCAATTGAGATGTCAAATTCCCGCGGCTCATGCCGTTTGTTGAGAATTTTGAGCGTGTAACCATTGCGAATGTCGCCATTGGCCAATTGCACGAAAAGCGGATTTCGATCAGCGAGCACAGACGTTTCAAGGATTGTTCGATTGTTAAGCGCAATCAGCATGATTGTGCCAACAAGAGCAATCAAACCAAAATAAAGCAGCGTTCGAGAACGAAAATAGGGAATGCGCGCCGGCCTATTTTCCCGCGCCGCCGCTTGCCCGGCAATCGTGTCATAGGCGATTAAGTTTGCCGGTCGACCAACGCGCTCCATGATCTCATTGCACGCATCAATACAGAGCGCACATTGAATGCATTCAAGCTGAGCACCATCGCGAATGTCGATGCCCATGGGACAAACAGCAATGCATGCCATGCAATCGACGCAATCACCCCGACCGTCCCACGTCGTACCTTTGCGATGGGCACCTCGCGGCTCGCCCCTGTGATCATGATATGTGACGAGCAACGAGTCTTTATCGACCATAGCCCCTTGAATGCGAGGCCACGGACACATGTAAATACACAACTGCTCGCGCACGATCCCGCCCAGCAAATAGGTCGTAAATGTGAAAATCCAAAAGAATAGGTAGGCCTCAAAAGGTGCCGTTCCGGTAAAAAACTGAACCACCAAAGTTGGCGTGTCCGCAAAATAATAGATAAATGCACCACCTGTCGTCATGGCAATGAACAGCCATGTGAGATGCGTCATACCCTTCTTATAAATTTTCTCAGTGGTCCACGGCGATTTATCCAACCGAATGCGCGCATTGCGGTCGCCTTGCCAAAAGCGCTCCACCGCAATCATCAAATCGGTCCAGACAGTTTGCGGGCAAAAATAACCGCACCAAATCCGCCCCGCCAACGCTGTTGAAAGAAACAACACCAGTGCGGCAAGAACCAACAGGCCCGTAACAAAGTAAAATTCTTGCGGCCAGATTTCTAATCCGAACACGAAGAAGCGTTGGTTGTTGAGATCAAGAAGGACAGCTTGGTTTGGCAGATCAGGACCGCGATCCCAACGCAGCCAAGGAATGAGATAATAGATGCCAAGCGTTATCGCCATAAGCACCCATTTCAGTTTACGAAATGTGCCGTGGGCTAGCTTAGCGTAGATCTTTTGGCGGCTGGCATAAAGTGAGCGGTCCTCGCGCCGATTGACCGCTTTAACGTCAATGGTCTCAATGCCGTAGGACCCGCCACCGGCAGGCGTCTCAGCCATGTCCCGCGCTCTCTCTTTATGATCCTTGTTGAGCACCGCCAAGACTTTGCACGTAAAGCGTTAAGGACTTGATTGTCGCGTTGTCGAGCCGGTCGACCCAGGCAGGCATTTTACCTCCTCTTCCGGTCTCAATCGATTTTACGACATCACTTTTATCTGACCCAAAAAGCCAAATGGCATCTGATAGGTTGGGCGCACCAAGCTCACGATTGCCTTTGCCATTTTCGCCGTGGCAGACAGAACATTGCTCTGCATATATCGGTGCACCCCGGCCTGCCGCTTCTGCGTCCTTGCTTTGTCCGGAAAAAGCCAACACATACTCAGCAACATCATTTATTTTGTCGGGCTCCAGCATGCCGTCCAATCCAAACCGCGGCATATCCGAAACGCGCGTCTCATCATGATCTGAGCGAATGCCATAAAGTATGGTGCGCTCGATGTCTTCCAAGCTATTGCCCCAAATCCAAGCATCATCGTTTAGGTTGGGGTATCCCACAAATCCCTGCGCACCGCGACCATGGCAAGGCGCACATTTGCGTCCAAAAGCAGCACGCCCACCCTCAATTGCAAACCGCATCAGGTCTGGATCGTTTTTGACCTCGTCAAGCGCCGTATTAAGCAACTTATCTCTGTATTGCGATTGGGCCGCTTTCGCCGCGGCCACACTTTCTGCAACCGCTTTGCGTTCTGTGTAACCCAACACACCTTTCGTATAGTCATTCATAAGTGGCCAAGCGGGATAAACGATCCAATAGCCAATGGACCACAAAATGGTCGCGTAAAATGTGTAAAGCCACCACTTAGGCAACGGCTTGTTAAGTTCTCTTAGGTTGCCATCCCAAACATGACCGGTGGTTTCAATGCCTGTGACCGGATCAACCTCTTTGTTCTCGCTCATCGGCCACCCCCATTTGGCACGTCTTTTTGATTGAGATCTAATGCTGCACGTTGCGCCTTTTCAAAGCGCTCACGATTTTTCGGCCACAACGCATACCCAAGCACGACAAAGAACAACGCAATAAACAACAGTAGCGAAGCGACTTGGCTGAAGGTGGCGACAGTGTCGTAGGTCATAAACGTGCGCTCCTTACCTCAGATTTGGGCCCGCCGCATCAAAGCTTGTGAAATCAACGAGTTGTCCCAGCATTTGCAAGTACGCGATCATCGCATCAAGCTCCGTGATCTCCTCCGGATTGCCGTCGAAGTTGGCAACCTTTGCTTTCGGATAGCGTTCAAGAAGCGCATCCGTTCCATCGCTATCGGGCTCAACTTGCGCACTGATATCCGCTTTTGCGTTTTTGATCATCTCATCGGTGTAGGGCACACCCAATGCGCGCAACGTTTTTAGGTTCTCTTCGATGCGTTCGTAATCCAACTTGTTGGTCGCAAGCCACGGATAGCTTGGCATAATGCTCTCCGGCACAACCGAGCGCGGCTCGATCATATGTTCCACATGCCATTGATCTGAGTATTTGCCGCCGACGCGTGCAAGGTCAGGGCCGGTGCGCTTAGAGCCCCACTGAAACGGGTGATCATACATACTCTCAGCAGCCAGACTGTAGTGCCCATAGCGCTCAACTTCGTCGCGCAACGTGCGGATCATCTGGCTGTGACAACCATAACAGCCTTCCCGGATGTAAATGTCCCGGCCGGCAAGTTCCAAAGGCGTGTAGGGTCGCATGCCTTTGACTTTTTCGATTGTGGAATCGATCCAGAACAGCGGCGCGATTTGCACAATTCCCCCAATCGCGACGACAACCAAAGCACACACTAAGAGGAGGATTGAGTTTTTTTCTAAGACTTGATGGTTCATCGTTTCCCCCTACTGGCTCGCAGCCGCGCGCAACTCGGGAGCTGCCGCAACATGCGGCTGAGCCTCCGCGTCAACCGATTCATCCCCTCTTATGGTCCGCCAGATGTTGTAGACCATGATGATTGCGCCCAAGACGAACAACGTGCCGCCCGTCGCGCGAATGATATAGTAGGGGTGCATCGCCTCTACTGTTTCGACGAACGAATATTTCAAGAAGCCGAGCTGGTCGTAAGCGCGCCACATAAGGCCTTGCATGATGCCTGAGACCCACATCGCTGTGATGTAAAGAAGGATACCGAGCGTGGCGGTCCAAAAATGCCATTCCACGAGCCGAATGGAATAAAGCCCGCGCCGTTTCCAAAGCCACGGCACCAGACAATAAATGGCACCAAACGACACCATCGCCACCCAGCCAAGCGCACCAGAATGCACGTGTCCGACGGTCCAATCGGTGTAATGCGACAAGGAATTCACAGCCTTCACGCTCATCAACGGGCCCTCAAAGGTTGACATCCCATAAAAAGCCACCGAGACGACGAGCAAACGCACAACCGGGTCTGTGCGTAACTTGTCCCATGCACCCGAAAGCGTCATCAGGCCGTTGATCATTCCGCCCCACGACGGCATCCATAACATCACGGAAAACGTCATGCCGAGCGTTTGCGCCCAATCCGGCAGCGCAGTGTAATGCAAGTGGTGGGGCCCTGCCCAAATATAAAGAAAGATCAGCGTCCAAAAGTGCACAATGGACAGGCGATAAGAATAGATCGGCCGTTCAACGCGCTTCGGGATAAAGTAATACATGATCCCAAGAAATCCGGCGGTCAGGAAAAAGCCGACGGCGTTATGCGCATACCACCATTGGGTCATTGCATCCTGCACACCGGAAAAAAGCATGTAGCTTTTCGGTTCCCAGATCGAAACCGGAACGGCAAGGTTGTTGACGACATGCAGCATCGCAACAGTGACAATGAACGCGAGAAAAAACCAATTCGCCACATATATGTGGGGCTCGCGCCGTTTCATAAGCGTGCCAAGGAAAACCAAAAGGTAGACGACCCATACAATTGTTAGCCAAAGGTCCGCATACCATTCAGGCTCCGCATATTCTTTGCCGCCCGTAATACCTAAGAGATAACCAGTCCCCGCAAGAACAATAAAAATGTTGTATCCATAGACAACAAACCAAGGCGCCCAACGTCCTGCCAAACGTGCATGACACGTTCGCTGTACTGCGTAAAACGATGTGGCCAGCAACACGTTGCCGCCAAATGCAAAGATGACGGCCGACGTATGTAGTGGACGCAGCCGCCCAAAACTCGTCCAGGGGTATTCAAGGTTAAGATCAGGAAAGGCAAGTTGCCAAGCAATCACCAAACCAACAATGAAACCGGCCAGGCCCCAAAAAACGGACGCAATTGTCGCGAATTTCACCGGTCCATCGTTGTAATCAACCCCAACATCGCCCCTGGTCAGGTCGACCTGATCCGGCGTTGGTGGCGCCATCAACTTTGAGGCGACATACATCGCCGCAATACCCGCCGCGATGGCAAAAACCATCCCATGAAACGACATGGCGGGGCTGGGCGAGCCAAAAAAGTACATTAGCCCAAGTACAGCGAACGCAACTGCGGTCAGGATCGTAAGAACATCGACAAAAGCCCCGGATCGAGCACGCGTTTCAGGCATCTCGGCTTCCCCGTCCCATTTGATTGATCACACGTCGGCGACCCAACTTTGGACGTGCAGGCAACAAAGGCGCCTTGATCGAGATCAATCTGCGTCAAACGAGCCCCAATTCATTCGGGATCCATGAGGGTCTGTGGCCGCACCTTTCTTAGTGCTTTTGGTCAAACAGAACCAGGCGCGCCGAAACGTCAGTTAGCTTAACTCAGTCACGGGAATAATTTGATAGCCGAGCGTTGCGTCATCAGGCGCAGGTTGCGCGATCGCATCGCTGTAGATTGCGCCATCATGTTCAAAGTAGGTAATCGTCGTATGATACTTGCCGATCTGTCCATGCTCGACCGTTTTCAGCACGCTATCCGTTGTTGCCACAACGCATGCAACATCGCGACTTGCAATCCCTCGCATCAAGTCCTGGTCACACAACATTTCATCCAACACCCCCGTGGCCAAACGCCGCAAATCTCGCCTTAGCCAATTTTTGATAGACGGCCGTTTCGCAACAGCCGCTGGTGATACGGCAAGCAAACGAAGACTTGGAAAAATTGATAACGCGCGCGGCGCCGGACAATGTTGGACCGAAAGTATAAGACGCGTCAGGAGCTGAGATTGCGGGGCAACAGTGATATCGCGCAAAAGACGTTGGCGACTAATACTTGGATTGTCATGTCCACTTTCCCACCGTGAGACGGTACGCTGAGACACGCCCAACAAAGCCCCCATTTCTTCTTGGGTAAGCCCATGCCGAAGACGATGAAGCCGAATGACATCGCTCCACATCCCCTTCATCGTTGTTGCTCCCTCCGCAGTGCGTTTAGACGTTGACCTGTGATGTGGGCCAAGCCATGTTGCGGTCACGGGTTATGTCATGAGGGCATCACGTAAGACAAATTGAAATCGTGGAGCCTCAGAGTCCACCATCTATCCCAATCAGGAAAAATTGCTTTTCCAATAGAGGGTGAATGACTTTGGCACGCACGTAACTGGCGTGTTTAAAGTGGAAGCGGGGAGGACCATCGGGTCTAAAATCCCGATGGTCCTAAAATATAGACAAGCCAACAACAAATAATCAAAATAGAGCCAACGCACGAACAATGCCGCAATTGGCCGCCAGAATATAGGAGTACGGTTGACAGCTAAGAGAGAGCCTCAGGTGATCGCTGCAAGTGGCGATCAGAAATATGGATGCGGAAAAAAGAGGAGACCAAAACCTAGCGCGGGGAGATTGCTAATCGCGGACCCTAATGCGGCTTAGGCCTTGAGGGGGGCACCGCCAGCAGGAATCTTCACATGGATCGACACAAGTTTATTGACAATCCTTATCGGCCTGGCGCTGGTCATCGGCCTCCCGTACTCGCTGGTCGAGCGCGCGAACAAGACCATTTCCGTCGCCTCTTAAGGCAAGACTTTTGTACCGAAAATATCTTGATCACCGGGCTCCGCGGCTTCGGCAAGACCGTCTTGCTCGATGATCTGCGTGTTATGGCAGAAGAAGAAGGTTGGCTGTGGGTCGGTAACGATCTTTCAGAATCATCTGCGCTAAGCGAAGAGCGTCTCGCCCTAAGAATACTCACAGATTTGGCGAGCGCACTTTCTCGTGTCCTCCAATCCTCACCAGAGTCCAAAAACGGTCGTGCAACGCCTGGCGGCATTCCAACCCAAGATGCAGACCCCGATACCTTTCAAGCCCTAAAAGCAAAATACGAGTCCTCACCCGGTTTACCCTCAGACAAACTCAAGACGGTACTTGGAAGGCTAGGTTCAATTCTAGCGAAGGCTGATACGCGCGGAATCGTGATTGCATATGATGAAGCGCAATGCCTTAGCGACCATGCCGAGCGCGACGAATTTCCTATGTCGATGCTCGTTGAGACCATCAGCACGCTTCAAAAAAATGAAGGTGTGACACCATGCCTATTGGTTTTGAGCGGACTACCCCAACTCTTTGACGCGCTGACATCAACCCGAACGTATACCGAGCGCATGTTCCACGTGATGCAGCTTGAAAGATTAAACAGGCTAGACACGGCCACCGCACTCGCCACACCGCTCCAGGACTTGATGCCACCCTTGCATTGTTCTGAGCAGTTGCTGGCAAAAACGGTGGATCTTACCGGCGGCTACCCTTATCTCATTCAATTCTTCGGCCGTGAACTCGTGGACTCTATGCTGAGGAACGGCGGATTCCTTGACGTCAACCAATTCCCATCAGCCGATGTGATGGATCGGTTGGATTCCGGCCTATTTGCCGCTCGATGGAACAAGACAACCGACAAACAGCGCCGCTGGCTTAAACTCATTGCCCGGCGAAATCGGGCGCAGTTTAGCGATTTTTCGGCACAAGAAATTTTGGAATCAAATGAGGACGCTGAAGGCTTCGACAACAGTCAAGCAAACCAAATGATGCTTGCTTTGTGCGAACGTGGGCTGCTTTATCGAACCAGGCACGGCCGCTACGCATTCACTGTCCCAATGTCAGAGGCCATGATTTTGCGTCGTATCAAAGCTGAGCAAGAAGTGACGTCCAGTTGGACATTGGCGCCGCCAGAGCTTCCCCCGGTTCAGGCCCCAATTCCTCAGCCACAAAAAAGCGACCCGGCACAAACGCCACCACATATCGTAGAAGCAAACGTGTCACCACAACATGTCAACGGCAGCTCGGCAAAGAAGAGGCGACGGGGTTGGTTTCGTAAGCGATTAAAAACTACCTGACCAATAATAAGTAACGAGAGCCAGGAGTTTCAAAAAATGGACTTGTCGGGATGCCCGCCCACTTTCAATTCTGCACAACGCAAGGCTTGGAAAGTTTACATGTGCCGCCACTGGAACGAGGCGTTTCGTTTGGGCATTGTCCATCAGCTCGATGACGGCGCGCAGATATATGCGCGCTACGGGTTCGAATTCCCACCTCGAGAGTTACATGAAAATCAAAAAGGCGTGATGGCAACGCTCAAAATGCTGGGTGTAATCCACGAATTTAGCACCTAAGCGCAAAAAGCCCGGCAGCCAGTCCTTTTTTTCTGTCCCGAAAGGAACCGCACACCTGAAACAAAACTGTCATGTTCTGGCGCCCAACGAGGTCCGCCCAACGCGGCGTGGCCTCATATTTTTTCATAACCTAGATGGAGATTACGATGATTATGAGCATGGCACGTACCGCCGCATTGAGCGCGGCAATTGCAATTGCCGCCATGGCTGGTGGCGCCAGTGACGCAGACGCGGGTGGTTTTAAACGCCACTTCAAGCACAACTTCCATCACTTGCATCTTCGCCACCACGATGGGTGCGGATTTTATAAGTGGAAGTGGCACAAAACCGGCCATTTATATTGGAAGAAGAAGTACTTCATCTGCAAAGGCTGGTGGTAGGAACAAGGCCTAACGCCCGCAAAAAAAGACCGCGCTTCTATGTGAAGCGCGGTTCCGTGACAAAGTACATTGCACTGTATAATCGGACGAGCTTTTTCACGCAAAATCTAGGTCCTTCAACATGCTGAGGTTACAAGCTTTTACGGTCACCAATCGCCAAACTCAGAATTTCGGCCGCCGCGGCACCTCAACATTTTGATTTTCTATACATTGATCCAAATCAACGCTTGTACCATACAACCGCCGCAACGTGGTCAGTTCGGGGGAACAATGGACGCGCAAACCATCAAAAATCTGGACTGCGGAGCTGCGCTTACAGCGATGGCAGTCCTGCTGATATCTTGGCACATCATACCGTTACATACCCCGCTGCCACTATGGACCGCTATGGCCATGCCAGATTCAGCAAAGGAGCAGGTGGCCAGCAAGACGGATCACCAACTCAGTGCAACGAGTCATGACTACACGCTCGTTGCCGGATATGTCGGCAATCCCATCTATTATCGCAGCAACATCAGCTTAAAGCGCCCGGATGGGACAGATTTAGAGCTAAGGGGCCTGGGCTGGGACGGAGACGCACTACACTTTCCAATCGATGGCGGCGTCCGCGTCGTGCATTGGCGCGACAGATTCGGGTTCATGGTTGACTTTCTGCACAACAAGGCCATTGCCCGACTGGGTAAAGGAGCACATGGGCGAAAGCTCAAGTATCCAGTGGTCGAAGAGGTCGAGGCACGTGGTACCTTTAAGGGAAAACCGGTTCCAGATCGCATCCGGCTGACCGACATCTTCGATCGCCTCGAATTTACGCATGGCCACAACATGTTGTTTTTTACGGGCATGATGAGATTGGATAGCCCAAAGCAAAAAGTTCGGCCCTACGTCGGCCTTGGCAGCGGGTTTGCCCTTCCACATACAGAGGTTTGGTTTGCCGGAGAGCGCAGAAAGGACCGGACCAATGAGTATCAATTCGCAGGACCGGCAGTGCAAATGCTATTGGGGGTGGAAATTCAGGTAAAGCACGTTTCTTATTTCATCGAGTACAAATTTAGCTACGCTTGGATTTGGGGAGCGTTAACATCCGAACAGTCCTGGAAAAATTGGGATATGCCAGGAGACCTTTGGCGGCAATTCAAGCGCTGGTGGCGTGACGAAGAACCAAAACGTGGGAGGTTCGCTACGACGCTCGGAGCACACCAGATCAATATCGGCGCCGGCTATCGCTGGGATGCACGCCCACAACACCTTAACTTACCGACCAACTAAGAGCGCGTTCAGCTGAACACGCTCTAAGCCCCCAATAAAAGTCAGAAAACGCATCGCCTTATTTTAAGGCAATGCACCCCTCTCAAAAAAATTGCGGCAGAGCGAATTAATCGCTCCGCCGCGCTTGAAAGGGGAAGCCAACTTCTTTTTCACAGCAGAACAAAATTCACGTGACGTCTATACTTAAAACAGGTTGAACCGATACCCGGCACCCACGGTAAAGATCCAAGGATCAACATCCACATCAGCCCGGATGCCGGTACCCGTCCATGTCGCATCCGTATCGAGCCACGTTTTTCTCACATCCGCATTGAGATACCAGCCATCACCCAGCGGCACATCAACACCCGCTTGCAGCGAAAATCCAAAGGCATCGTCAATGTTGAGCTTCGCACCACCCAACGCCGGGGAGGAGCCTTCACTGAAGAAATTGATGTATTGAACGCCTGCGCCCACATAGGGTTTGATCCCGCCCATACCATCGAAATGGTATTGAATATTGAGTGATGGCGGGAAGATCCATGTGTCACCCAAATCGGCGCCAGCCAAGATCCCCTTGCCGTCAACTTCGTGTTTCGCAAAACAACAGAAAAGTTCGACCGCCAAATTTTTGTTGAGGAAATAGGTGAGGGTCAAACTCGGAATCACTTCCGTGCTGACGTCGGCATTGGCGCCAACCAGCGGCACGCCACCAGCAAAAACCCGAGCATCCGCGTCGGGATGCACAACTGTCGCACCGACACGAGCCATGAAATTTCCATTGTAGTCGCCAGCCTTTGCCGGGCCCTGCGCGACGGCAGTTGTGAGAACCGCAGCACTTACCAAAGCAAGCATGCGCGTAACCAAAGTCATACCTTCTCCCCCAATTTCTACTTGCGTCCCGACGCAGCCGTCATCAGCTGCGACTCGCGTCCATAGCCACAATGCTTAGTCAGTGTGCCGCGTTCGCCAAGGATAGAGTTGGCCATAACGCTGATAAGCATCAGGCCAGCTGTCTATTGGAGGGGCCTGTGGCGACAGTGCCACGTATTTCTTGATCAAAATCAACCATCGCCGCGCGCAAGTTGGAAGTGCGTTTTTGCAGGGATCCGTCCACGCGTTTTTTTGTCGCGCAGCACCTGACATTGATTCAAATCAAAGTGGCCTCTTGTGCGCAGGTAGAGTGTTGCGAAGTAAGCCAAGATCCAAACACAAACGCCATGCTAAAACCAGGGCACAGAATGATAGATGATCGCTCGCCGCAGCGACCAAAGGGGGAGGTAACAACAACTCCCAACCGCAAAAATGCTGACAGTATTTTGCCCATTCTCATGGCGCTTGACCCATCAAATGACGACAGCACCACGGTCCAACTTCAGCCGAAACAAAAACTACCGATTTCTGCCGGAGCAAACGAAAACGTCAAAATTGTCCTTGATGGGCTCCTCATTCTAGCCTGTGCACCAATCCCCAATCGCCGGAGAATCCTGAGGCTTTATTACCCTGGCAACGTCATTCGACCATCCAGTGTGCCAAAACTTGAAGGGATTGCACTGATCGCGGCGCGGCCGACGCGACTTCTCCGGTTGCGCTGGCACAGGTTCAATGAAATTTTGCGGACCGAACATGCAGTCGCAGAGTATTTCTTTAAGCAGAATGCAGATCAGGAAATGCGTTCAATTCTTCACGTCAGTGGCTTCGGTGCGCTAACGGGAGAAGAACGGGTTGCCTCGCTCCTCATTGAATTTGCGTTGCGGCTTGGAGACAAGACCCACAGCGGAACTGCTTTTGACATCCCCCTGTCGCGTTCGCAGATGGCCGACTATCTCGCGCTTAATCCCGATACGATGTCGCGAATTATGTCGGGCATGAAAGCAAAGGGCATATTTACGCAACTCAGTCGAGGCCGCACGATTGTGCAAAACATCGACAGTCTGTTTGCAATGTGCCCGCTGTCTCCTGCGCTGATTGCGTTACATGATACGCAATAGGCAAACGGGTCAGTCCTGCAAAATGAGAATTCACCTCGTCAAAACGGATTGTCTTCTGAAGCCCCCCGCGTTGCAAAAAACTCCTTTGTGAGTTGGAACACAATGGGGCTTAAAAGCGCCAACGCAATCAAGTTGGGAATGGCCATCAGCGCATTAAGGGTATCGGCCAACAGCCAGACAAAATTGAGTTGCAAGGTCGCGCCCGCAAGGGCAGCCAACGACCAAACGACCCGGAATGGCGTAATGATTTCGACGCCAAATAGATATTGTAGAGCCCGCTCACAATAATAACTCCAGCCGAGCATCGTCGTGAACGCAAAAATCGAAAGCGCAATGGCAATGACATAGGCGCCAACACCAGGCAATGTCGTTTCAAAAGCCAAGGACGTCAGTGCGGCGCCGGTTTCCCCACTAGTCCAAGCCCCCGTCGTCAAAATCGCTAAAGCCGTAAATGTGCACACAACAATTGTGTCGATGAACGTACCAAGCATCGCAACAAGACCTTGACTGACCGGTCCTTTGGTTTGCGCCGCCGCGTGGGCGATCGGCGCCGAGCCAAGCCCCGCTTCATTTGAAAACACGCCACGTGCCACACCAAACCGAATAGCCGCCCAAACGGCGGCGCCCGCAAAACCACCTGTCGCGGCCACAGGTGTGAAGGCATGGGTAAAGATAAGTCCAAAGGCTTCAGGAATGGCATGAGCGTTAATGATCATGACCAGAAGACTTGCCGCGACAAACGCGATTGCCATTAAGGGCACGAGTTTGCTCGCAACATTTGCAATACGTTGCAGCCCACCAAGTAAGACAGCTCCAACCAACAAGACCAAAACCGCACCCGTCGCCCATTTCGGAATAGCAAATGACGTATGCATGGCATCGGCCACAGAATTGGCTTGCACCATGTTGCCAATGCCAAACCCGGCAAGACCCGCAAACAAAGCAAACAAAACCGCAAGCCACGTCCACCGCGCACCAAGCCCGTTCTTGATGTAATACATCGGTCCGCCAACAAACTTGCCGCGCTCATCTTGTTCACGATAACGCACTGCGCAAACAGCCTCTGCATACTTGGTCGCCATACCGACCAGCGCCGTCATCCACATCCAAAAAACAGCACCAGGTCCACCAAGATAAATGGCTGTCGCAACACCAGCGATATTCCCCGTACCGATGGTCGCGGAAAGTGACGTCATCAACGCATTAAACGGGCTGATTTCGCCACTGCCGCGCGCTTCCCGCCCACGCGCAAGAAGTTTAAAACCAAACGGAATTTTGAGGATGGTCAGCAGCTGCAAACCAAGTGTGAGATAAAACCCAACACCCAGAATCAAAACCAGCATCGGAACGCCCCACACGACGCCATTGACCCATTTGACAGCTTCTGTGACGGCTTCCATGTCCGCTTCCCCTCCCAATCATGCTTTTGTCGCGTAATGTTAGCCCATCCTAGACCGGTAATGTTTGTGGAAGCCAGCCTCGATGTGCTGCAAACTATCCAAGATCAGCGACGCACAGACAGATTCGCGTGGGCAACGGGGAAAATCTGTCGGTATTGCCGTCTAAACGATGGGTGCTATTGCAATGAAAATTAGACCCGCCTATCCGGAAGATGCCGAAGTGATCTGCGAGGTGTTGCGCCGTTCAATTACATAATTATGCCAACGAGATCACCAAAACGAGCCTGCCCTGCTGGAAGCCTGGCTTGCAAACAAAACACCAGAAAACATCCGCACGTGGATCAGTGGGCAAGGGAGCCAGGTCCTCGTTGCATGCGATGGGTCAAACATCGCCGCCATCGGTGCAATTTTGGATACTGGTGAGGTGACACTCAATTATGTGTCACCAGACTTTCGGTTTCGCGGAATCAGCAAGGCGCTTCTCGCAGCCCTTGAGGCAAGGCTCGTTGAGCTTGGCATCCAGGTGGCAAAGCTTCAAAGCACAGCAACAGCGCACCGGTTCTACCAATCGGCCGGTTATGTGGACATCGACACGCAAACAAACGAGTCAAGCACGTTGCCCTGCCGTCCGATGAAAAAACCACTTGGTTAACCGTAAAAATGCACGCCACAACTGTCTGTCTTAACGGTCGCACATTCTTTCGATCTGCGCGGAGCAAGCCGTTTCAGAAATAGTCGACGATCAAGGTTGTCAATCATCCGCCCAAAGAAGAACTGGCACCAGCGCCACACTGCTTTAGAAGGGCCAGCGAACAAAAACACGAGCGACCCCATGAAACGGTTGACGCGAATTAGCCTGCGTCGTTGAATGCCTTCAATTATCGAACGCAAAAGTTTTAAAGTGGCGGTTGAGAAACGGACTCGTGGACGCATCCAAACTAAGACTTTATTCCTTTTCAATTCTTACCCAATTTCTGGTTCCAGTCATCGGGTTGGTGGTGTTCTATAATTCCGAACAACTAGGCTTTGCTGCGCCAAAAACTCTATCCTTCATATATGTTCTCTCCGTTGCCTTGATCATTGCCGCGTTGATTTATTTAGCAATCATCTGCGTCTTATCTTTCACACCGCTCAAGTCGCACCAAGGGCTGATTAATTCGATGCGGTATTCTTGGTGGCTGACCATGGGCTACACCATTTGTTCGCTGCTAGCCCAAGCATTGATATTCGGCTCATTGATGTTGATATTTACCAACGAGTATGGCGGAAACGGATTTGCAAAACTCGGTTTCTTGGTGCTGCTTGGCGTCCTTGGTTTGGTAGCTTTCGTAACAGTTATTCTTGTCAGTAGACCTGACTTAAGCGTGACGCAAGACGTTGCATTGGTGCTTGAGCCCCAAGACGCACCAGATTTATGGAGTGACGTTAACGGCCTTGCACAAAGTTTAGAAACCGAACCACCCGACAATATCATCGTCGGGATGGGAACAAGCTTTTTTGTCACGGAAAACCCAATTCTTGTCGGCGAAAAAGCATGCACCGGAAGGTCTTTGTTCTTATCGGTGCCAGCACTGGCAAGACTAAATACATTTCACGCAAGAGCCATCATTGCTCATGAGCTCAGCCACTTCAAAGGCATGGACACGCATCTATCAAGAGAGCTCTATCCGCAGTTCAACCGGTTCGGAAAGATTTACGAGTCCGTTGAAGATGGCGGATGGGTCTCTTTGCCAGCAAAATACATTCTTGCATTCTTTGCCCAACACCTCTTTTCAAAAGAAGCTGAACATAGACGCGTGCGCGAGTTGAGGGCGGACGCATCGGCTGCAAGCGTCACCAGCCCAGAGGACATGGCCGCCGCGCTTGTGCGAATTCACTTAGTCGATGAGGTGATCTCACATACCGAACAAAGTTGGGACTTGGACAGGCCATTTATGGAGCAAGTCGTCGAAAACGAAAACAAGCTTTCCCAGGTTGATGAGTTTTGGCATGTCATTGGCCGTCAAACGATGGCGCATCCTTTTGATAGCCATCCATCCCTTCACGACCGCCTGCAAAATTTATCCGTACGGCCCTCCAACTTAAGTGAACTCAACCAATTCAACCCCTATCACTCGGCAAAGGATTGGTTCTTTGGTGCGGACAACCCAAAAATCAATCAAATGTTCGATGAGTTCTTTCATGCCGCTAAGGAGTTTGACGAGCTCCACACCATTTACAGTATGCAAGGGGAAACAGAACACGAATCCGCGCTCATAGAAGGCATGTTCCCAACCAAGACATGGCAAGCAACGAAAACGTCACTGATCCTTGTCGTTGTCATTGTCACGTTTTTTGCGGCGATGGGCTCTGCTCCCTTCTTCCTCATGGATCTCACGTATTCACCCTTCTACTTTGTCGTGCCCATCTGGATATTGGCGGCAGGACTAATTTTCTATATCCAAAGGCACGGGGAAAATTCGCAATTCACGCTCGACCACGAAGGTTTTAAGTCGAGCGATTGGACGCGAAAAGTATTGTTCTCTGAAATCGACGGTATGGAAACGCAGGAAAACTACGGCATCTATACTGTGAGGATCAAGTTTACAAAAAAAGCAGAGCCCTATTCCAAAATTAATCTGTTGCCCGGAAAAAAATCACATTGCCTCTTGAAGATCGGAAGCTACATCGGCCACCAAGAAGAAATCATTGAACATCTGTTTGGATACTACAATCGATACTTATACGCGACCCAATCCCAAGAGCAGATCCAGGCATCAGAAGCAATAGAGTAACTCGGCTCAAAAAATGTGGACACATTCAAATGTACAGAGCCAGCAAGACAGCCGATACGCATTCACCGCCGCGAGTCCGAAGAACTCTCGTTCGTTCTACATATCCAAATGACGCCTTGCAGCATTGCGTTTTTTACGACCGTGGAGCGTCTTTCTTTTTTCGCGGCTGGCATCAATGTGATCGCGCAGAGACGCATCTGGCCATTTTTTCCAACGGCTGCGCAGCCTAAGCCCATAGATCGCGCCACTGTCGTCCTGGCCGAACACGCGCAAGGCTGCGCGAGCTGTGCGCCTAACGACCCGATTGGCTTGCGCTTTTCGCAAAGCAATAATCCGCCGCACAGCGCCTCGGTTTAATCCGTATGCATTGCGTCGATCGCGTTCCAGCGAAATCGCTTTTTTCTCTTGCGGTGTTAGTCTTTTTCGTTTTGGCATGTCTTAAGTATGGCCAAAAGTTTGGTAAAGAAATGATCTCGATGAGGGATTTCGGGGAGCACATGAAATGGCCTGCCGAGGCGTTCATTTTGCGATAACACATGAAACGATGAACCGTCTGTTGGAGGCGGGCACCGACGAACAGCGAAGGGCGATCATCGAAGAAATCGAAAGCGCGTGGGATAAAGATTGGCTATGTCAAACAGACAAGGCTTGGGATGCAATTCACCGATGTCTGACAGATGGTAAGTTGGAATGGCAAAACGGCGCATTTCCCCTCAACGCATGCGTGCTAGGCGGCCAACAACTCCATCAGGGTGATGACTATATCATATCGCTGGTAAAGCCAGAAAAAGTACCGCCGATCACCAGCGCCTTGAGCGCCGTGACTAAAGACATGATGCGCCAGAACTATTTCAATCTGGACAAGTCGGACTACGATGGACCGTTTGGAGAAGATGACTATCAATATACGTGGAGCTGGTTTGAGGGGTTGCTGCGGCTCTTTCAAAAGGCATCACAAAACCACCGCGCAGTGATATTTACCGTCGATTTATAAATGGATCAGCGATGCTTCATGTAATTGCGTAATCCATTATTCAAACTGCTTGGAGTGCCGAGATGAAACTGGTTCTAGCTGCCGTCGAACCATTGCTAGCCAGCGCCTGGCACGAACATTGTGGCGATCTCGACTTTGTCGAAATTCACGAAGGTTCAATTCTCGATGTTAATTGCGACGCGGTGGTCAGCCCGGCAAACAGCTTTGGCTTCATGGACGGCGGCCTCGATGCCCGTTACATGCACTACTTCGATTGCGATATTCAAATGCGCGTACGCCGTCAGATCTACGACCATCACCACGGCGAACTCCTGGTCGGTGCTGCGGACATCGTCGAAACCGATGATCTACGTATCCCTTTCCTGATCGCCGCCCCGACAATGCGCGTGCCCATGGTGCTGACGAACTCGGTGAACGCCTATCTCGCCGCCCGCGCTGTCTTCAAGCTGGTGCGCCATGGCACGTTCACCTCAGGATCCTATGCCGGAGAACCAATCTCCAAGTATGTCACAACCGTCGCAATGCCAGGCCTTGGTACGGGTGTAGGAAAGATTGGCCGCAGATGGTGTGCAAAGCAGGTGCGCGCGGCCTTGGACGACATCGTTCTTGGCGATTTTCAAATGCCACAACATTGGACCGAAGCAAGCGAACACCATCAACTTATGTATGGCGATGATGTTGTGAACTTGCAGTATTGAAGCCAGCGTGCGAACCGTCCAATTCTGTTGTTTCGAGTGACCACCATGGTGCCAGACCCGCATATCCATTTTTGTGTGACAACGCGAACCTACAACTCCTCAGGCGCGCAGCCTACTAACGCGTTGGTCGGCAAAGTTCTGACCATGCAATGCCCGGATTTCGGCCGCGGCATGAAGGAGGTCGACATAAGTATATTTTTCGCTAGCCGGCACGGCATATGTCCGCATAAATCATTACAAAGCGAGTTCGAGGTATTTCACAGTGTGCTCACCGAGCTTCCAAGATTGGAGTATGTCCGAAGGCAATCGCGCGTCATACTCGCATTTCAGAGCCAAGCGGCCTGCGCGGAAGATGAAGCGGTAAAAAATCACGCCGCCACTGATTTAGGCCTATTTGCAGAAGTTTTTCACGAGGTTTTGTCTCACCTGCGTGAACTTAAGGCTATCGTTCAACCTCGTGATGAATTTCATATTGACGAATTTTTAGACTGGCTAGAAACAACGACGACAAATCTCCCTAAAAGTCCTGAGGCCTTGATAATTCTTCAATCCAAAGCCGAAGCACACGCCTTTGATCTCACATTTGATTAAATGGAAAACGATTGGGATCGTGTTGAACAGTGGTCGAAAGACAATCTCAGGTCGACTTAGATGGCCACGCTCCCTCTAGGTGGCATTTTACCAACGCCGCATGGGACAACGGTCGGGACAAATCCTCAATATCGCCATTGGTCTCATAGTCGAGCAGCACAACGTGGCCATCGCGGGCTCGTGACCGTAAATCTTCCACGTAATCAGAAAGCGGGTTTTCAAGCACCCACAAAAACGCCGGAAGGTAGATCTTGTAACGCGCGTCCCTGTAATTCAGCAGTTTGTCGCTGCCAACGCCAAATCTGTGACCAAGAACGGCACCATGACTTCTCATCGAACGTTTGATGCCTTTAAGAGACGTGATGTCGAACTTCCGAGGATCAATATCTTCCCGTTCGAAAACTTTCAGACCCTGCCAAAGCCCTTCGACTGATTGTGCGGTCATGCCTGGCGAATTGGGGATCGGTATACCTCCATGCGGATAAAATGGACTAAACCGCACCCAAGGTTCGGGGCCTCTAGACGTCACATCAAGGATAACCGCCTTGGGCCAATCCTTTTCAACGTTCGCCAACTTTCTGCGCCGGCTTTCGATTATGATGCTCACTGTATGGGATCGCAGTGGGTTGTTGCAAAGGTCTTCTGTTGACTCAAGGGAACGAGAAGTGATCATCAACTCACGTATTCGTCCGCATTCGTCTTCTGCCCATTAAATTTGAGAACACATTATGCCAAACGAATCTGCCAGCCAGCAACCACTTCAAATCGCATATCTCAAAGGCGATGCCACTAAGCCGCAATGCGCTGGCATCAAAATCATTGCTCATGTCTGCAACAATCGTGGCGGCTGGGGCAAAGGCTTTGTGGTTGCAATTTCAAACAGATGGCAGGAGCCGGAGAAAAACTATCGGCAATGGCACAAGAAGGGAGCAGATGATGGGTTTGCGCTGGGTGCCATACAGTTGGTGCAGGTAGACGACACGCTTTACGTCGCAAACATGATCGCCCAACACGGTTTTACGAACCAATCTAATCCTGTTCCCTTGCGTTATGAGTCGTTAGACGAATGCTTACAAAAACTCGCTGCTAAAGCACGGGCGCTGAATGCGTCTGTCCATATGCCTCGAATAGGCTGCGGTCTTGCTGGCGGAAAATGGGAAAAAATTGAACCCATGCTTGAAGCCCACCTGATCCAGAACGGCATCAATACTGTCGTTTATGATTTCGTGTGACACTCGCTTTTTGCGTTCTCACGGACACGCAACCAAAATTTCAGAAGACGAGGTTCATGCTCACTGCCCAAGTGTCTTCGCCACATTGACAAGCCCATAGCCATAAGTGGGGTCGCGGCCAGGGTCACCTAAGTCATGGGCGGATTCTTCTAAACGCTCAGCAATGTCTTGCGGCTTGAGATCCGGACTGTTTTCCAACATAAGCGCAGCAACACCCGTAACAATCGCTGCCGCAAAGGACGTACCTCGCACCATGTCGATGCCTTGATCTGGCGCAGGCGCCAGGATGTCGACGCCCGGCGCCGATAAAAAAACGTAATTCCCGTGGTTGGCCTTTTGATAGATGTGGTCGCGCGAGTCCGTTGCCGTCACGGCCAGCACCCAAGGTTCCGCAGCTGGGTAGGAGGCTGGCGCGTCGCGGCCATTGTTCCCCGCCGCAGCGATCAACAATATGCCGTTGGCACTTGCTGCTGCGACCGCTTGCGAGAGCAGCGCATTTTGCGGCCCTGAAAAGCTCATGCTGATAACGTGCACATTTTGGTCCTTCGCCCAATCAAGCGAGTCAATTATGGCCGACGCAATGGCGGTCGCCCCTTTTTCTTTCCCAGTGTCAAACGCACGCGCAATAAAAAGCTGAGCCTTGGGCGCGACGCCGCGGATCATCTTGCGACCAGCGATCAACCCGGCAACCGCCGTGCCATGTCGCATTGTCACAACCGGTTCGTCAGCAATTGCGTCAAACTGTTTAGCAACCGCACCCTTGAGACTCGGGTGCTTGTCATCCACAGCCGTGTCAATCACAGCGATTTTGATGTTTTGTCCGCTCACCCCAACGTCGTCGCTGTTAAGTGCAATCTTTGTAAATGCAAATCGCGCTTCTTCTATTTCGTCGCTTTGCAAATTGTAAATGTGTTGCGGAGCCGCCGACTGCACACGACCATCTGCTTCAAGTGCTGCAAGAACTTCCGGTACGCTGCGACCATCTGTGATGCCAAACCGCACAAAGACAGCATCCAGGAGTGCAGAATCGCGACGACTTAAGACAGTCAAGTTATTCTCAGCCGCGATCTCATCAATGTTTGCACCATCCCCCGTCACCGTCGCGAGCACTTCTTCGCCAACGTGACGCCCGCTGACGTTTGGCGGGATGGGTCCACCAGTTAAATCAACGCGGGCGTCAACAGGGGGAACTTTTTCAACCAGCGAGCCTGGACCGGGCCATTGGCAATAGATTTGTTTTTGCGCCCACAATGAACGCAACACCGAAATCATTTCCGGCGGCACATCAGTAAGATCAGTTCTTGTTTGAGAAGATGAACTCGATTGCGTTTGACAGTTCTGCGCAATCGCCGTCGAACCCCATGGGAAGGCCAAGACGGCTACAAAAAGTAAAACCGAAAGACGCATAACAATAAAGTTTCGCTGCGGTATCGGGCGCAACATGATCAGTTACCCGTTTTTTTCTCCACCAACAACCGGATCAGGCTGCTCCGGGCCTTAAGCTTTTTCATGCGTTCACTGGCTGGTGCCAACGCGTCGCTTTCTGGAAAGCGGACCAAAAACGTATCTTGCCCGCGAGGTCCAGAAATTACGCTGGCATCAACGTCAGCCAACGCTTCGCTAATTTGCGCCATTGTGGCATCGCTTGTAAATCTGACAAGCGCAATTTTACCCGTTAGTTGATCTTCACTTCCCGCAGCCACAACAAATGGTTCATTTCCGCGTGGTTGCAGGATCATGCTGGTTTGAATAACGGCGACAAGCAACAGGGCTGCAACCGTTCCCCATGCCAGCACCGGCGGGGTCGCATTGAACCAATCAAGCTGCCGCCGCCAAAAGCTCTGCCGAAAGACCGCAATGCGCTTGGGTTGCGGCATTTTCTCAATCTCATCCATCAAACGATTAAGTGCGTTTGCCGGCGGTGCAATGGCTTCATTTGCACTAATGACTTCGGCTTGCTCATCCAAAGCATTTTGCAAGGCGTCACGGCCACGCTCAGAGCTCTCTATCCAGCGCGCAACCTGCCCCATATCCTTATCATCCAGTCCACCGGTGACATAATAAGGAAGCAGTGCCGCCATCTCATCGTCG
The DNA here is from genome assembly GCA_965222775.1 of Hyphomicrobiaceae bacterium. GTDB lineage: Bacteria > Pseudomonadota > Alphaproteobacteria > Rhizobiales > Hyphomicrobiaceae > CBDCUV01. The sequence continues at coordinate 3,295,972 of OZ244971.1, read as the reverse complement.
TGGCTCAAAGTGATTTCATTTTCCTTTTTCATCATGGCCACCCTCGGTCAACGCCTGCTTTTTCTAGCAGATTTGCCAGGTTTTTTCGGGCATGAAACATTCTCGTTTTGACTGTATTTTCGGGAATGTCCAGCACTTCGGCAACTTCACGGATAGACATCTCGTGATAATATGAAAGATCTATAATTTTCTTATGATCAGGCGACAGTTTCTCGATTGCTGCGCGTATGGCGTCCGCCTTGTTTGATTTCTGCGCGACGACCTCCGGATTGTCAGCGGTATCGCCAACAAGGCTGATTTCGTCATCGTCAATCAAAACCTCCTGACGTTTGCGCATCGCGGAAACGGCCTTGTTGTGAGCAATGGCCATTATCCAAGTTGAGACACTGGAGCGGCCTTCATAGCGCGCCGCATTTTTCCAAACCTCTAAGAACACTTCATTTGTTATTTCTTCAGCCATAGACGGGTTTCCCACTTGCCGCGCGATGGAGCGATAAAGTCGCGTATGATGGCGCGCGAACAGCGACTGAATCGCGGCCTTCTCGCCGTCGGCAATCCGCTCGATGAGCAATTTGTCATCCATCCAGCAAAAACCCTGGTTTAACCAAGAGTGCCGACCCTCGACACCTGGTTAGTCGCGGCAAGCCCGCAGAAGGTTCAATCGGTTAAGCTTAATTTTTTGGACCCCTATAAATTGATGTGAGTTCCACACATTCAGGGGCCTGATATTACCTCATAACCCGCCGTAAGCGCTTAGGAAATTTTTTTTGAACCATTCTCACGCATCCCGCGACTGAACAAACAGAGACATCAGACCGCCAAACGTTAACAGTCGCAAAGGAGATTACAATGTTCCCACGATCCGGATTGAGCCCCAAAAACCAATCCGGTGGCCTCGCCCAGGGAGAGCACCCCCCGATCGAGCGCAACCGTGCGTGTAAGTTCGCCAACCAACCCCATTGCCAACTGATGACGTTTAACGGAAAGATACAGACACTAAAGGATGCCATAGCTTGCACCGCAGCAGAGCGACGCGCTCTGACCTGCGCCATTGTCGGTTTACGGAACAAAGCATACGCAAGCAAAGAATATTTTGAAGCGCCTGCAACAGGGCAGCAAACGAAAGCATTTCAATTGGAAGGTATGACTATGAAGTTTTTAAGCGCAAAAACAAAGACAAAGGCTCTTGCGATTCCAAGTTCCCTGGACAGAGTAATACAATGTAGCATGAGCCTCATTGCGCTGTTGTTCTTAATACAAGTTTTTTCACTCACCCCCACCTTTGCACAAGATGTAACTGACGTTGAACAAGCCGCAGAGCAGAACGAAGAGGCCGAATCTACCGGTGAACCATTAGTAAAAAAAGGCGATTTGGCCGTCACCGGTTTCTCTGGAACCGTACTCCCAGAGGGTGGATTGAAACCTGGCGTGGATCCCATAGATGCAACCTTCATTGATCCTGAGGGAACTGCGCTGCGCGTCATCGACCTTTCAAATCTTGGCAAGCCCAAAAATGGAAAAGGCGCAGACGTTTCCACGGTCTTACAGAAAAAAGCCAACGAAATCGGTCAAGTCTTCGGCGTCACTTTGGACAAGCCCGACGAGGGCATGGCACCAAACATCTACGTGGGCGCAACGTCACTATATGGTTTGCAAATTTCTACCGACCGAGATGGAAAACCTATGCGTCTCGTCAACGGTGAGCCAGGTGCGCAGTGGATGTCAGGCCAGTTTGGCAATGGCGGTGGGCCAGGCTCCATTTGGAAAATTGATGGACGCACCGGCGAAGCCTCGCTGTTTACAAACATTTCAAGCGGACCCAACGAAAATGCCGGTCCAGGTCTTGGTGCGCTGGCCTACGACATGGTGTCACAAAGCCTTTATGTTCCAAACCTCGAGACAGGATACATTCACCAAGTCAACAAAGACGGTGAGTCAGTCGCCATCTATGATCACGGCACGCAAGGGCGCATAAAGGCCGAGCTTGAAGCGGTTGCCTATGACCATTCCAAGCGTATGTCGATCGATCACCCAAGCTTTAGCGTCGAAGACCCATCCACATGGGGCTTCACCAGCAATGACCGCCTTATCGTCGCCGTGGCCGTTGAAAACAACCGCCTTTATTATTCTGTGGCGGAAGGACCTGAGATCTGGTCCGTAGGCCTTGACGAGAACGGCGGCTTTATCGATGACGCCCGACCGGAATTTAGTCTTGCAGGAACGGCAACTGGTAACACGATTACGGGCATCACGTTCGATGGCCCGAACGACATTTATCTGACGCAGCGCGGCCCCATCGCAGCCAGCTACGATTTCGGAACGCTCGCATTTCCTTCAACATCGTCGGTGTTGCATTTTTCGTGGGATGAGGACAACCAAACTTGGACGGACAAGACCGAAGAATTTCCCATCAGCTTTAAAACACCGCACCGCGCGACAAACGGCGGCATCGGTTTAGGTTACGGCTATAACAAAAGAGGCAAAATCAAAACCGGCAAGTGTAACGCCACGCTTTGGACGACAGGAGACAATCTCAACAATCCAGAAGTGGTGGATCAGGCCATCAACGGCGTCCAAGGCATGTCGAAATCGCTTGGACAGGCCCGCGAAGCGGCTCAATCTGACGCTGCAGCAGCCGCAGAAGGCTTGCCGCCAGAAGATTTGCCACCACTCGAGTCACCGTCAGAAGGTTGGCTTGTTGATTATGACAGCAAGAACTTCGGCGATGACGAGTTTGGCCACATCGGTTCGCTCGCCATTTACACACCGGACTGTGAAAACGACGGTAAGGCTGACGATCGTCCAGACGTCGTCGCGGACGCCGACCCAGGTTACGTTTGGCCGGAACCTGATCCAGAATTTGGACCAACCGGCTGGATACCGCCGCCGCCGCCAGGTCCAATTGGCACACCAGGTCTTGAAATTACCAAGGAATGTGCGCCTGCAGCCGTCGGCGGAGTCATGCAATGTACAATTACAGTGACGAACACCGGTACGCTTCCACTGACAGATCCCATCATCGTCACCGATAACTCCATTATCGCGGCAGGTCCTGCCGCAGGCGGTTCCCTACAAATTGTAGCCGTCACACCAGACGGGCCCGAGTGGACCTGTGCGCCACCACCAGCAACTCCTGACCTAACGTGCGGTTTGCCGCCTGAGCATCTGCCACCAGGTACCTCGCGTAGCTTCGTCGTAGATATAGACACCAGCGCGATGCTGGCGAACGGCAATGTTGGGTTTATGAACTGTGCTTCGCTGGGCGCGCCTTACACAGGGCAGGCTTGTGACAATGGTGGCGCAGCCATTACCGTCAAAAAGACCGCCCAGAACCCGAACTGCACAGCAGGCCTCCCCTGTACATTTACAATCGAGTTCGCAAACAATTCTGATACGGACTTCAATGGTAACGTTCAATTAACAGACCTGCCCTTCATGACGGCCGGTGTTGGCATTCTACCACCCTCAAGTGTCACCTTCGCACCCCCGTTGGGATGTAATGGTGGTGACCCTGCAAATGTCCCCTTTACCTGCCAAGCCCCCATGTCCCTCGCCGCTGGTGCCACGCAGTCTCACACTGTCACAGTAACGCTGCCGCCAGCACCACCCAATAATTATTGGATCCGCAATTGTATGGCGATCACCGCCCCAGGGACCATTCCTAACGCGACAACCATGCAGCAAATGGTAGAAGGTGGAGCAATGGGTGGCACACTCGGGACTGGCGCTGCCATGAGCTGTGCCTGGGTCGCAGTAGGTGCGCCGCCGCCTGCTAGCAATCTCAAGATCCAAAAAACTTCAGACGGAAAATGTACCAAGGATCCTGCCGACGAAACCAACGTGCAATGCGATTTTACAATCGCAATCACAAACACCGGCCCGAGCCCATTTAGCGGTTCAATTAACATCGAGGAGCAGGCCGGTTTTGGGTCGTCCACAGTTGTCTCCAATGATCCTGCCTGGGTTGTCTCTGGACCAGCCCCCCCAGGAACATTTGCACTCAACAATGACCCGGTAACCAACCCGGTCGTGAACATTGCAGCAAGTGATACGATTACGATCCCAGTGTCTGTGTTCACACCGAAAACCGATGTTGAGGCACCAGGCAATTTCTGCGACGTGAAGAACACGGCAACGATTTTGTCTCCCGTGTGGCCTCCTTCTCTTTCCAATTTCAACTCAAACGACGATCAGGACTTCGCCAACGGCAATGCATCTCTACTTGAATTTGACGAAAACGGTGCGGCCGTCATCCTTTGCGATCCGACGAATTTGCAGACCACCAAGATCTCCAAGGGACCGTGTGTGAAATCCGGCGATAAGTGGCGCTGCGAATACGAAGTCAATGTGTTGAATACTGGCCCTGATCCCTACAAGGGCAAGATCATCCTTGACGACGTTTTGAGCATTGCCGCTACAAACGTCTCCATTGCTGGAGGCAGTGATCCGCGCTGGGTCAAGTCAGGTACCGGCAGCAACTTCAAGTTCGAAATTCCATGGACGCTTGCCGACGGAACAACCCTGGAAAAAGATCAGAGCGCCAAGCTCAATCTGACGGTTGAAATTCCTGATGGCGAGTATTGTTCGCTGACCAATACTGCGACGATGTCCTTCCCGGTCCTTAAGCGGCACAATGATAATCCGAACGACGACACAGGCGAAGCAACGTCCAAGATCCCGCGGCCAGAATGCGATAAGAAACCGCAATGTACGCCAAAGGACGGTGAATTCCGCACAACAAGTGGCGCCTGCGCCTGTAAGCGGAATTACACCCGCGACAACGATGGCAAATGTGTCCCCGACGTACCCGAGACAGACACAACAGCCGAGCTAAAACTTGAAAAAAGCTGTAAGCCCGATGGCGATCTCAGCAACTATCGCTGCCGCCTGACGGTCCGCAACAACGGAACGGGCTCATACAATGGTCGCATCACGCTCAACGATGAGACCACCGACCTGTCCTCCAACGCACCAATCCGCATTACGCATGTAAACGCGGATACGGCATCAGATTGGAATTGTGGTGCAACACCAGCCGACAGCGTTTCCTGTTGGATCGACGGTTCCAAAGTTGGTCCCGGACAGTCACGCCACATCGACGTGTCCGTGACACTAGACTCTGATGACCAAGCCTTCAAAAACTGTGTCGAGGGCAACAGCTCTGGCACGGCCGGCGTACACACATTTGACAATGTCTGCGTCGAAATCGGCAAAACGACAGAAACGCCACAAGACGAAACTGGTGAGCTAAAGGTCGAAAAGACCGGTCCGGCTGAGTGTGTCGGCGGCGTGTCGTGTGAATTCACGTTTACATTCACAAACGTCGGCAACGGGCCAATCAATGGTCAATCTGCGATTGTTGATGGGATCACCGGTGACGGCAACGCCGTTGTCAATGGTGCGCAAATCGTCTCGATTACGCCTCCATTGGGTTGCGCCACCGAACCCGGCCACTTACCCTTCGGCTGCACGACCAACCTTAATTTGGCGCCTGGCCAAAGCCAAACGCACAAAGTGGTCGTCAAGATTCCAGAAGGCACGCAAGGTGAAAAAGGTACATCGATGACCAACTGTGTCATGGTCAATGAACCTGGCGTGTTAGATGCCGACGTCGATGAAATGGTACCCAACATGTCGACCGCACAGCCCACTACACCTGCCGGGCAGCGCACCGCATGTCACACCTTCACGACTACTCCGCCGCAAGATGACTTGTGCAAACGCGGAATGGTGCTCATTGACTACGGTCCCAACAAAGGCGAGTGCGGGTGCCCAGAGGGTACAACCTGGAGCGGCCGCGCCTGTGTCGGTGATGATGCGCCAACAGATCCAGAAGAGCCGACGTGTCCTGACGGCATGGACCAGTTCCGTGAGTTTAAGGGCAAACCATTGGGCTATGAATTGCGGTACGTCACCTCTCACGGCGAACGCTTGATCTGCGGCGAGCCAACCTGTGACAACGGCTGGGAAATCTTCCGCGACGCCGATGAGATTCCACAAGGTTGGGATCGCAAAAAAATTGGTCGTCCGAACAGCAAGTATAAATTCTATTGCGCACGGCCGGACGATGATACGCCTCCGCCCCCGGGCCCTGGCCCAGAATGCTGGAGCACGTGGGAAACGATCAGTTACCGCGAAAGGTCCTCTTACAAGCGGAACGGTTACAAGGTCACTTCGCGCAGCAAGAACGGCAAGACCGTCTGGTGCGCGAAAAAGACCGACGTACCGACCAAAGGACCTTATTGCTGGGAAGATTGGATCACGATCAAATACAGCCAACAGCAGTCCTACAAAGATAAGGGCTATCGGGTGACATCGCGTAGCAAGCACGGCAAGACCGTTTGGTGTGCGAAAAAGACCGACGTACCTCTTTACTGCTGGCGCCGCTGGGAAACCATCAGCGTCTCCCAGATCCCGATCTACCGCGGTAGAGGTTACAACGTCAAACCTCGCAGCAAGCATGGCAAAACCGTTTGGTGCGCGCAGAAGATATTCGATCCTCCAATCGATGACGTGCCACCGACTGGAACGCCCGTTGTACCCGAAACACCTATTTGCCGCGGTCCCAACGAAGTCTTAGACGACGGCGAGTGCGTCTGCCGCACTGGTTATCACCGCAACAATTATGATGTGTGTGTGCGTGTCGTCGTTGATCCTCCGCCGGGTCCAAGTGACAGCCTAGTTCCCGGTGGGACCGGCGACCCTCAGCCCTGCCCAGGACGTCAGGTCCGACAACCCAACGGTTTGTGCGCATGTCGCCCAGGCGATGAGTTCTGCACACCTTACGTCCCGCCGCGTGGCGACGATGCGCAACCACCATCTACGAGAGTGACCTGTTCAGGTGGTGGCACGCCGGTCTACCATGCACCCACCGGTCTGTGGGCATGCAAATGCCCCAGTGGCAAGAGACCGGTGAAGGCGGGTGCCAACCATTACCGCTGTGTTTCTTCCGGTGGCAATGGCAGCGTTGACGATATTGGCAACTGCCTACCGCCACGCTTCAAAAACAAGGCTGGTCATTGCACCTGCGGCCGGAACAAGCGTTGGACGGGCAGCACCTGCGTGCCGAAAGGCGACAAAACCTGTAAGCAGATTGGTAAGGTCGGCAAATGGCCCAACTGCAAAGACAAGCCGAAGAAGAGGTGTAAAGACATCGGCAAAGTCGGTAAGTGGCCCAACTGCAAAGACAAGCCGAAGAAGAGGTGTAAAGACATCGGCAAAGTCGGCAAATGGCCCAACTGCAAAGACAAGCCGAAGAAGAGGTGTAAGGACATCGGCAAAGTCGGTAAGTGGCCCAACTGCAAAGACAAGCCGAAGAAGAGGTGTAAGGACATCGGCAAAGTCGGCAAATGGCCCAACTGCAAAGACAAGCCGAAGAAGAGGTGTAAGGACATCGGCAAAGTCGGTAAGTGGCCGAACTGCAAAAACAAGCCGAAGAAAACGTGTAAGCAGATTGGCAAAGTCGGTAAGTGGCCAAACTGCAAAAACAAGCCGAAGAAGAGGTGTAAGGACATCGGCAAAGTCGGTAAGTGGCCCAACTGCAAAGACAAGCCGAAGAAGAGGTGTAAGGACATCGGCAAAGTCGGCAAATGGCCAAATTGCCGAAACAAACCTGCCGCGAACAACAACAATAATAATAAAAACAGCAACGCCCTTAGGGCTGGGCAAAACAGGTCCAACGGCCGCCGCAACGGAAACCGACGTCGTGGTCGCGGCCGCAGGGCAGGGCTTTAACAAAGGCGTAAATGCCCAGTGCAACAAACCACGCGGTTTAAACGAAACGGCCCCCGAGGGGGCCGTTTCTTTTTGCAAGCTTTTCAAACCCTCCGGTGTGCCGCAACTTTTTCTTTCCTTGGCCCGTGAACCTTTTTCCGCCCCGTCGCGACTACCAAAATAAGCAACAGAGTTTCATTTGCGTAAGACGGAGATCAGCATGAGACACGCTCAGCAAAAACAACCTTGGCGCAAAATCGTCATGCAGGGCCTCGCTCTACAAGTGGGTTATTTTTTCTCCGTTCTGTTGTCGCCCTAAACAAAAATCAACCACCCAATATCGGCCCGCAACGGGCAAGCTGACTCAGTCAATCATCGGTTTCTCCATCTGAAAAGTTCTGAAGAAAGGAGGTGAGCACAGAAAGCTATTCCGACCGCCAAAGTTTTTTAAGGCGATCGGACGGCGCGATGAGACTCAACACCGCCCAGACTTGAAATTTTAGCAGTTAGGAGTTTTCAAAAACGAAGTCTGAGCACCTGGGTCGCGAGAGGGATGTAGTGTCGTGTTTCGGTTTAGCACCGCCCCACTCACATCGCGTTTCCAATCAATCCTGCCAAACGACAGCCAGATTTATTTGCGCTGATCGCGACGGCTCCGGCTACACGCGCGGCGGCAAGTTTACGGCGCACGTTTCATGTTGTGCTGTTGAAGAGGACGGTCGCCGTATCACACCTGTCCGGGAGCAACGCGACCCGCGTGTTTTTTTTGCTCATGGCTATTCCTCGCTGCGCGAGGGCCATGAACGCGCCGATCGCAACGCCTGCGGCTACTGCGACGGCGGGAAGTTCCACGCTATCCGTATCACACCTGTCCGGGAGCAAGGCGACCCGCGTGTTTTTTTTGCTCATGGCTATTCCTCGCTGCGCGAGGGCCATGAACGCGCCGATCGCAACGCCTGCGGCTACTGCGACGGCGGGAAGTTCCACGCTATCCGTACCACACCTGTCCGGGAGCAAGGCGACCCGCGTGTTTTTTTTGCTCATGGCTATTCCTCGCTGCGCGAGGGCCATGAACGCGCCGATCGCAACGCCTGCGGCTACTGCGACGGCGGGAAGTTCCACGCTATCCGTATCACACCTGTCCGGGAGCAAGGCGACCCGCGTGTTTTTTTTGCTCATGGCTATTCCTCGCTGCGCGAGGGCCATGAACGCGCCGATCGCAACGCCTGCGGCTACTGCGACGGCGGGAAGTTCCACGCTATCCGTACCACACCTGTCCGGGAGCAAGGCGACCCGCGTGTTTTTTTTGCTCATGGCTATTCCTCGCTGCGCGAGGGCCATGAACGCGCCGATCGCAACGCCTGCGGCTACTGCGACGGCGGGAAGTTCCACGCTAGCCGTATCACACCTGTCCGGGAGCAAGGCGACCCGCGTGTTTTTTTTGCTCATGGCTATTCCTCGCTGCGCGAGGGCCATGAACGCGCCGATCGCAACGCCTGCGGCTACTGCGACGGCGGGAAGTTCCACGCTATCCGTACCACACCTGTCCGGGAGCAAGGCGACCCGCGTGTTTTTTTTGCTCATGGCTATTCCTCGCTGCGCGAGGGCCATGAACGCGCCGATCGCAACGCCTGCGGCTACTGCGACGGCGGGAAGTTCCGCGCTATCCGTACCACACCTGTCCGGGAGCAAGGCGACCCGCACGCTTGGGGTTGGCGCAGGGCGGCCAAGCGCAAAAATAAAGTGCGCGCCCGCGCAGGTGCCGGCACGAAGTGCCGAATAGCACCGTGAGCGAAAATAAACTTGAGCAACGCGACCCGCACCGTTTGCGTGCGTCATGTCGAAGACATGCTTCCAGCATGATGCGTAATGTCGGTGACAGTTGTGCCGCCTTCTCAGGTCATCGCTTAATCAACTGCTATGGGCATCATTCGACACGTTGTCGGACTCGACTTCAAAGTCATAACTGCAGTTGGGACAGCGACTTGGCACAACCGGATTGTAAACTGTCCATTTGCGTAGAACGATGGCGTTACCGCAATTCGGGCAGCTCACCGAGAAGACCCTAAAGAAATGGTAGAGCGCACCTAAAGCCCCAATCCAAATGACCATGGTCACCGTAAAACTTGCGAACGCGGCTGCGCCAAGTATCCACAAAATCATATAGAGATACTGCAACGCAATGTTCCGCTGCAATTGTCCTCGCAGTGAAACTTTTTGGTTCGTCATTAGGAGTGCCAACATTCACATGGGATTGCGTTTGCTACGGTATCGTAATTGTAGGATAGGGCGGATCGGGAGCCTTTCTGCATTTGCATTTGTCAAGGAAAGGTCCGGTGGTTTCTGTTTTCGGATTTTGGTATGAAACACCTGTACCAAGGCTTGCTGTGAGCGAGATTCCGAATTTACCCCCGGCAGTATAAATGAATGTTATTGGGCCGAGGACAATAGTTCTCGATTCTCCCGCAAAGTCGCATAGATCACCAAACAAAATTCCGGCCGTTGCACCTGCGGAAAGTTCCAATCCAAAACCGGGTCCATAGCTTGCAAAGGCTGCAGAGGTATCAAAATCGGTCGCAAGGCCCGCTCCCGCTGTTCCGCCACTGTTGATAACTCCACCCTTGCCATCGCTCTGCCCACCTCCAGCTATCACCGTCCCTTCTAAGTTAAAGAAAAATACAAACCGCCCATCTTCATCCACAAACATTTGCGGATTGTTGCGCGCGTAGGCGTACACACTCGGACCATCAACAAAGCCCAACGGATCGGGCTGGGTGTACCGTCCTATACTTGCATCGTAATGCCGGTGCCAGTTGTAATGCAAGCCGGCGTGATGTGCTCACGGGCTATTCGTTGCTTGACACTTCGTGTCTGCAACGGCCCGCGAGTCCGCTGATCGCGACGGGTTTTTTGTTTGCGCGTCTTCGACACGACGCCTACCGCGACAGCGGGAGCGTTACGGCGTGTGTTTTAATTTGCGCCAACAAAGTTGATGGCCGCCGTATCACACCTGTCCGGGAGCAAGGCGACCCGGCGCCTGTGCACCGATCGTGCCGCTGAAAGCGGCACGTGAATCGGCAGTGCAGAAAACTTTTCGCAACGTAGCGCCGATGCCAAGATGCGAACTCGCAACAAAAAATGACCGGAATTACTTCGTCGTGCCTATACCTTTGGTGGTCGCCTTTGCCCGATCGCCCCGCGCATCAGTTGAAGCGGCCACCTCGGCTTCGCGAATCCACGTGCATCCTCAAACGCACTCTTGTTTTCAAGTTCGGGCCCATGGTTTGGGTCGGCTCCGAACACGAGTAGGGCCGCAACAAACTCAGGCAGATCCCGTCTGACGGCGAGCGTCAGAGGCGTGTTGTCAATTTGGCAATCGAGATTTGGATCGGCGCCCGCAGCCAAGAGCTCAATAAATGCCAAGTACGCAGACCTTCGCTGGTTGCAATACGTACCGACATCTTCATTAGCAGAACAACTTTCTACGGCGAGGTCTAAACAAAAGCCCAGCGGAGTATTATTTTCGTCGTCCTTTGAGTTTGGATCCGCACCTATTTTGACCACGGTTTCCAACCACGCTGGCTTAAAATGCTCGATAAGCCCAAAGAGCAAATTCGATAATTCGGCATCAGACCAGCCTTCGATGCTTCTTATTAGCTCGAGGACCTCTCCGTGCTTACCTTCCTCCTGTGCCAGCTTGATTAGTTTGATCACCTTGGGCAATTCTCAATCCCCAAATGGATATATTCGCGAAGTGCCCGATTGGCACTGACTTAGACAACTGCGAATTTTATTCTTTACATCTCTTCTTTGCTTTCGATGTCCGCCTCTATCACCAGTTTTCGGACAACCAACTTGATGCAGATCACGTAATGCCAAGCAGGCTTCGGCAGCTCTAAGTCGAAATTCTGCATCTTTAGGACTGAGTTTCGATTTACTGCAACCTGGTATTTTACACGCAAAGTTCTTAGCCGCCCTTACCGCGTTGCATGCTCGTTTCTGGCAATTCCGTGGGTTTCTGGCGCACTTCGCGATCTGTGTACAGACGCCAGGATACCGAGAACAGAACGTAATTATCAGCGGTATTGGATTCCTTCCATCCGGATCCACATACATCTGCGGATTGTTGCGCGCATACGCATAAACACTTGGCCCATCAACAAAGCCCAACGGATCGGGCTGCGTGTACCGGCCCAATGACGCATCGTGTCTTGCCGAAGGCGAGCGAATCCAAAGTGCCGGTGCCAGTTGTAATGCAAGCCGGCTTCAATTTGAAACCACTGCCCGGGAAAACGTTGCTCGCTAGACGCCGAGCCGGTGATCGCAGCCCAACACGACTTTAGGAAGTGTTGGCCAAAGATGGGCCAAGCCCCGCCAAACGGCAGCCACACTTATTTGCGCCGATCGCAACGCCTCCGGCTACTGCGACGGCGGGAAGTTCCACGCTAGCCGTATATCTCCCGCCGCTGGTGTAGCCGAAGGCGTACCAGTCGGCGGACTCATGGGCCTTCGCGCAGCGAAGAACAGCCTGTGAGTGAAAATAGTATTGCACGTAATAAACGACCGGCGTCGCCGTATTCACCCCATCAACAACCGTAACCGGCAGCGCCACACCCGCATACCCCACTTTCTTTGCGCTGCCGATTCACGTTTCGCATGGAAGGATGCGAAACGATCGGAGCGCGGCGGGATCCAGATGTATTCGCGCGTCTTGCCGAAGGCGAGCAAGAAAAAAACGGCGCCCGTGCCATCGGTTTCCGCAATAATGTTGCCGGCTGCGTCATGCACATAATGCACCGTGCCATCAACACCCGAGCCCATGTTCGAAACCGTGCGCGTAATAAGCTGGCTCAAGCCGTTGTAAACGTAACTGCCCCGCGTGTTGCCTTCATAGGTCAAGCTCTGAAGCCGCGCCGCGTTGTCAGGTGATTACCGCTCTTGTATAAGTGCACGAATTGGATATCTTCTTTTCATCCAAGGGCTCACTAATTCCATATCAAAATCTTTTCCTGTTTTCTGGGCTTGTGGTCGATAATCAACGTTTTTCCCACAAAGAATATCTTGTTCTAAACATTCCAAATAATACAACAAATATCGTTTGTCGTCGCTCCCCAGTCGCTTGTGTTCCATTGTTTCATTTATGCATTTTCTCAGATAATTGAGGGCTTCTTCATAGCGCTTTAGGCGAAACAGCACATACGCTTTGACGGCCCTCTCTTCTACAGCAAGAATATATTTTGACTCTGACATTTCCAGGTATTTAAGTGACTCCACAAATTCTCCCTTTTCTAGTAAACTAAGCCCCCTGTTCCATAAAAGTGCTGCTCTTATGATCCTTGGTATTGAGACAATGATTTTCAGCATCATGTCGCGCCATTTTTTAATTTCTCTGCTCTCATCATTTTTTGAATGGTCCAGTAATCGCCTGGACTATGGCCCTCAATGTTTCAATAATTTTTTGGCTCGTTGTTCTAGGGCCCGGTTTGCCTGTCAGCTTGCCTTCATGCTGATTATAGAACTCCCGATCAGCTTGCTTGGTATCCCGAGTTTCCTTTTTTGTACCCTTTAGAGGATCTTCTCGTTTCGCTGTTTTCCGGGGTGTTGACCCCTGCTTATCCTTCAAGAACTTCCTACATTGATCGACAACCTTCTTCCGGCAAGCCGGGTTCCTAGCACACGCCAGGGCTACACCAAAGGCAACACTTGGGATTGTCCTGAGGATGATCTGCCCATCTTCATCCACATACATTTGTGAATTGTTTAGGGCATACCCATAAACACTCGGCCCATCAACAAAGCCCAACGGATCAGGCTGCGTGTAGCGGCCGAGGCTCGCATCGTAATGCCGGTGCCAGTTGTAATGCAAGCCCGCTTCAATTTGAAACCACTGTCCTGGGAAACGTTGCTCGCTAGACGCCGAGCCGGTAATGGCATGCGCCCCGCCAAACGGCAGCCATGTGGCATCCCACACACTGGCCTTATTGGCATCGGTCATCTTAATGGGCCGCGACAGGTGATCGGTGTGCACATAATAGACAGCCGGCGTCGCCGTGTTGACCCCATCAACAACCGTAATCGGCAGCGCCACACCGGCATACCCCACACCGGGGATCCAGATGTATTCACGAACCGTCGCGCCCGTGCCATCGGTCTCCGCAATGATGTTGCCGGCTGCGTCATGCACATAATGCACCGTGCCATCAACGCCAGACCCCATATTGGAAACGGTGCGCGTAATAAGCTGGCTCAGGCCATTGTAAACGTAACTGCCACGCGTGTTGCCTTCGTATGTCAAACTCGAAAGCCGCGCCGCATTGTTATAGGCATAAGCATACGTCGACCCCGACCGGCTGTCGGAAATCATGTTGCCGGCCGCGTCATAGGAGAACGACCGCACCGTTTGCGTGCCACGCGTAATGTCGGTCACACGGTTGTCGGTGGCCGAATACCCATAAACATCCGTCGTCTGCGCACCCCCCGGCGGTGTGAAAAGCTCATGCGTCCGGTTGCCCACAGCGTCATAATAAAACGTCTTCGCCCCCCACGGCCCATCGGCGTTTTGTAATTTGTTCGACGCCGTGTACCAAAACGATTGGTTGTTCGCCGGCGTCACGTTGTCCCAAATGTTGGTGAGGTTGACATCGTCCGTCCGCGTGTGCGCACGACTAATCACATCCGTCTGCCCATCATAATGACCCAACACATCAAGCTCATAATCAAGCGTATAAGTGTTCCAGATGTTAAGACCATTGCCGTAATCCAACGCCTGCACCAGGTTTGAAAACGGCTGATAGGCGATGTTCGAGGCCACATCTAAGAACGGATCCGTCGACACTTTGCGTGTGCCCACAGTCGTAATGCGGCCCTGGCTGTCACGCGTATATAAAACCTCACGCCCCGACGGATAGGTCATCCCGGTCAGCTGATTGGCCGCATCATACTCATAAGACACCGTGTGCGTGGTCGTGCCGATGGTGCGCGCTTCGCTTAAAATGTTGCCGCGCGCATCATACGTCAGAGCAATCGAGCCGCCTTCGTGGGTGATGGTCGTTACCCGGCCGATGCCATAGTTGCCGCCGGCCGTGGAATCATAACTGTAGGTGACATTTTCCGTCGTCGCCGCCGGATAGCTGCGGGTTAAAAGCCGGCCCGGAAGTGCCACAAAGATAACGACTGCCGTATCACACCTGTCCGGGAGCAAGGCGACACGCACCGTTGGTGCACGCCTGCGGAGGCCCGAGCGAAGCGAGGAATAGCCGCGAGCGAGCTAACAACCCCGACCGGCCGTCGGAGGTCATGTTGCCGGCCGCGTCGTGCAGGGTGTTGCAATCTTGATAACGCCCACACGGTGTCCCACGGGTACAATCTTACACTTTGATTGTTCGGCAGCTCGAAGGACTTGCTTCGTCCATGGCGAATTTACATTTTCGTCAATGATGTCACAGTCCAATTTTTTAATTCCTTTTTCCTTTCCAGTCGAACGTTGTAGCAGTCATCCGCAGTACTTTCATTCGCTACACAGATCACGACGGTCGCTCTCCAGAGATCGTTATTCCCACCAATTTCATATGCTTGCCACCAATTGAAATAGAGATCTTTGTCCCGCGATACAGGTGCTTTTTGCAGTTCATATGCAACGGCTCCGCGCGCCGCTTTGATGGCACCTGAGCCATGTAGAAATAAATTGCCCACAACTAGGAGAACGCCTCCTATACAAAAAGCAAATATGAAAAAGTGTAAAATATACTTGAGGACCACTCTCCCGGTCATTTCATGCCACTTTTTTGCCTATTGGCATCCGCACTGCTTCGCGTTTTCGCCTGGGCCGCTAAATGCAAAAAGATCGAGTCCTAAACTAGCGCTTGCTCTAAACACGGATCGCCCACCGCTCGAAAAACTTCCGCTTGATCCCAGTCCCGCGAAACTTCCCACTCTCACACGCGGCGACCTTCCTGAAATGCCCAAAGTAAGTCCGCCTCCAGCACTAATACTTCGACCATACCCTCGATAACCGATGCCCGCATCCGCAGAACTACCAATTCCAAAACCGCCATATTCGGCACAAAGAATTTCGTCGGGTATGCTATCTGGCAAACCGCCATCCGGGTCAAACGAAAATAGCACACCGGCGCCGATACCACCATGTGTGACAAGAAAAGCATTTCCTGTCGAAGGGTTAACCCCAAACGTGATTTTTCCCCCCACCCCAATGACCGTGCCTGTTGCTGGAAAATATCCGCCGATACTAACTGACCATCTCCCATCTTCATCCACAAACATCTGCGGATTGTTGCGGGCGTAGGCATAAACACTTGGCCCATCAACAAAGCCCAACGGATCAGGCTGTGTGTACCGGCCCAATGACGCATCGTAATGCCGGTGCCAATTGTAATGCAAGCCCGCTTCGATCTGGAACCACTGGCCGGGGAACCGCTGCGTGCTGGCCGCCGACCCGGTAATGGCATGCGCCCCGCCAAACGGCAGCCACACTTATTTGCGCCGATCGCAACGCCTCCGGCTACTGCGACGGCGGGAAGTTCCACGCTAGCCGTATATCTCCCGCCGCTGGTGTAGCCGAAGGCGTACCAGTCGGCGGACTCATGGGCCTTCGCGCAGCGAAGAACAGCCTGTGAGTGAAAATAGTATTGCACATAATAGACAGCCGGCGTCGCCGTGTTGACCCCATCAACAACCGTAATCGGCAGCGCCACACCGGCATACCCCACACCGGGGATCCAGATGTATTCACGAACCGTCGCGCCCGTGCCATCGGTCTCCGCAATGATGTTGCCGGCTGCGTCATGCACATAATGCACCGTGCCATCAACGCCAGACCCCATATTGGAAACGGTGCGCGTAATAAGCTGGCTCAGGCCATTGTAAACGTAACTGCCACGCGTGTTGCCTTCGTATGTCAAACTCGAAAGCCGCGCCGCGTTGTTATAGGTATAAGCATACGTCGACCCCGACCGGCTGTCGGAAATCATATTGCCCGCCGCATCATAGCTGAACGAGCGGATGGTCTGCGCGTTCGATCACGGAAAGACTAAACTACCACCGTCCAATCAAAGTCCTTTTCCTCGACACTTTCGCACTGGACGCGAACATGGCCATCATCTTCCAATTCGATCTCAACAGCGAAATACTCATCGTTTTTCACAATTCGAATTCCCTTAACCTTAGAACCTTGCGCGTAGTTTTCGATCTCGATGCGTTCAGGTTTTTTGCACCATAATTTACGGATAAGTGCCCCGTCGCTATGATCGGATGTGGAAGTCCGAAAATCGACAAACTGAGCAAAGAAATACACTCGTGGTCGAGCTGTAAAGTTGCTCAAACTATACCCTGCAATATCGGCTTCCATTGTCATTGGTCGCCTATCCTAGATCTATAAGTAGTTGTAGGCTGGTCGCAAACTAGAATATTGTCAGATTCTACGACTAGGTTTCCGGCAGACAATTGCATGCACAGCACTTGTCCCATATTACCTGTACGCGAATTAGTCGCGCGCTCAAAGGCGAACGAGTCAATGCTTGGAAAATATGGCGAGCAGGAAAAGCTAGCATGCTTAATCCGGCCATTTATAAAGTAAATCAGTATTGTGTTTTCTCTCCAATCAGGACTGTTGGACGCAACTAGGGTAACGAGAATATCTTCAGGACGTGTAGTATCAATTGAAGAGATGCGGAGACATGGCTCCTTCTCCATAAGTTCATCTAAGATCTCTGGTCCATGATAGTTAGACAACGTAAAACACCATCTAATGTACCCGTATTACAATTTTCTTGTTCGGGTCTTGCGCAGGGCAAGTCAAAAAACGTGGGTCATCGACCTCAATTGAATCGGAACATGTATCGAATGGATTTGCCTTCGGTTGAACAATAATAAACCCATCATCGCAATTGTAGTAACACGCAGCCCCAGTGTCATCAAATAGATAGCATTTGATCTTGGGCCGGCTACGATCTGGGCGTGGCAATTGAGGGGGTATTGGCGGTCGGGGTCGTGTCCAGGGCTGAGGCAACGGGGGAACAGGTCGAACAAACCGCCCATCCGGATCAACAAACCTGAGTGGACTGCCCAAGGCATACGCATAAACGCTCGGCCCATCAACAAAGCCCAACGGATCGGGCTGCGTGTAACGGCCCAGGCTCGCATCGTAATGCCGGTGCCAGTTGTAATGCAAGCCCGCTTCGATTTGGAACCACTGTCCTGGGAAACGTTGCTCGCTAGACGCCGAGCCAGTAATCGCAGCCCAACACGACTTTAGGAAGTGTTGGCCAAAGATGGGCCAAGCCCCGCCAAACGGTAGCCACACTTATTTGCGCCGATCGCAACGCCTCCGGCTACTGCGACGGCGGGAAGTTCCGCGCTATCCGTACCACACCTGTCCGGGAGCAAGGCGACCCGCGTGTTTTTTTTGCTCATGGCTATTCCTCGCTGCGCGAGGGCCATGAACGCGCCGATCGCAACGCCTGCGGCTACTGCGACGGCGGGAAGTTCCACGCTATCCGTATCACACCTGTCCGGGAGCAACGCGACCCGCACCTTTGGTGCGCCCTCGCGGAGCGCCAGGTCACGCAAGTGACCGAAACGGCGCGTGAGCGAAAACAATCATGAGCAACGCGACCCGCGCCATTGGCGCGCCCCCGCGGAGCGCCAGGTCACGCAAGTGACCGAAACGGCGCGTGAGCGAAAACAAACTTGAGCAACGCGACCCGCGCCTGTGCTCCGATCGTGCCGCTGAAAGCGGCGCGTGAATCGGCAGCACGAAAAGCAGCACCGCGCCGCGTTGTTGTAGGTATACGCATAGGTCGACCCCGACCGGCTGTCGGAAATCATGTTGCCGGCCGCGTCATAGGAGAACGACCGCACCGTTTGCGTCTACGTTGCGAATCCACTCATACAACTACTCTTAAGTCGGGACCGGATATCGTGAACGATTCATAATTTGCGCAGTCATCGACAAGCTCAAGGGAGATCGATGCACCGGAAAAGACCAATTTCAATGTTTGACTGTCGACCACGCACACATCAGTGATTTGGCAATTGACTATTGACATCAATGCCGTTGCCATGCTCGAAAAGTCATTGGCTTCCAAATAGGTTTCTATTTTATCAAATCGCAACCGAATTGTTGATGTCACCAATATAGAGTATTCATCCTCGAAATTTAAAATCAAATCATGAGCACCGAAACAGATTTGAATGAGCCGTTTGTGTTTCAGTGGGCTCAAATCGACATCGGTCTTAAGGCCATACATTTGGCAACTCTCATTTATGGCAATTCAACATGCGTCTGCGCCCTGGCTTCGGGCCTGGTAAGTTGTTTGCCTTTGGGGGCAACTGGCGGCTTGCCCGTGCTTGGATTCACAGGTTGACCTTGCGCATTTAACTGCTTCCAATACCCTCTTGGATATTGCTTCGTTGGTGGCATGACAATCACTTTGTGCCCTGCAGGAAGACTCGACGGTGCTGGCGGAGGCTGCGGCGGATTTGTCGGTGGACGGAAATTCGGAGTCTCCTTAGGTTTACTGCTTCTAGGCTTCGGACGGACCACCCGGCCGCCCCCACCACCAGCACCGCCCATCTCCGGGCCAAGCGGACACAACATATTGTTAGGGAAAAGCATACAGTGAGTAGCAGCACATTTCTCAACACCCAAATCAGATAGGCTCCGTCCTGGGCCAAAAATAGCGCTTGAGATACGCCCATCAGGATCCACATACATCTGCGGATTGTTGCGCGCATACGCATAAACACTTGGCCCATCAACAAAGCCTAACGGATCAGGCTGCGTGTAGCGGCCCAATGACGCATCGTAATGCCGGTGCCAATTGTAATGCAAGCCCGCTTCGATCTGGAACCACTGGCCGGGGAACCGCTGCGTGCTGGCCGCCGACCCGGTAATGGCATGCGCCCCGCCAAACGGCAGCCACACTTATTTGCGCCGATCGCAACGCCTCCGGCTACTGCGACGGCGGGAAGTTCCACGCTAGCCGTATATCTCCCGCCGCTGGTGTAGCCGAAGGCGTACCAGTCGGCGGACTCATGGGCCTTCGCGCAGCGAAGAACAGCCTGTGAGTGAAAATAGTATTGCACGTAATAGACGGCCGGTGACGCGGTGTTGACGCCATCAACAACCGTAACCGGCAGCGCCACACCGGCATACCCCACACCGGGGATCCAGATGTATTCGCGCACCGTCGCGCCCGCACCGTCCGTCTCCGCAATAATGTTGCCCGCCGCGTGTTCATTTAGATCGCTGTCGCGACCTGAAATACGACCATAAAAGGTGAACTATCATTATTACCGCCAGAATGAGGCTTGTCGCCAATGTGCCGAGTGCAACCAAGCTTGCGGGACAATGCCAACGGTATTGGATTTGCGGGTTGGACCCTTCCGTTGCGACCATGCAAAACCAGGCTGTGTAAATAAGAGCAAGGTACGCAAGGATTGAAATGATGAACAATCCAACAATGCTCAATAGTTTTCGTAATCTCGAACCAAAGACGCTCATTTCTTTTTCTTACAGGCCTCAATCACTCTTTTGGCAAAGCCGCGGCATTCATTGGAAAAAGACCATCGACCGAGCGATCTTCCGTGTTGCAGTAGTCGATTTACACAGTCTTCATCCACGTCTTCCACTTTTGTGCACGTGGCATCGCCCCGTTGTGACAGTCCTTGATGCGCAGTTTCATCAACTTGTACTTTGTTATATGTATACGCATAAGAGTCATAAGCAGTTCCAGCTCCCCACATGCCGGCTTCCTTAGTATCTGTTTTCACCCATGCATGTTCGACACCGTATTTTGAAAGGGCAGGTCCGAGGGGCCCCAAGTAATCGATCGGTTTAGTGCAAATGGCCACATCCAAGCCCCTTGGATCCACATACATCTGCGGATTGTTGCGCGCGTAGGCGTACACACTCGGCCCATCAACAAAGCCCAACGGATCAGGCTGCGTGTAGCGGCCGAGGCTCGCATCGTAATGCCGGTGCCAGTTGTAATGCAAGCCCGCTTCAATTTGAAACCATTGCCCGGGGAAACGTTGCTCGCTGGCCGCCGAGCCGGTAATCGCATGCGCCCCGCCAAACGGCAGCCACACTTATTTGCGCCGATCGCAACGCCTCCGGCTACTGCGACGGCGGGAAGTTCCACGCTAGCCGTATATCTCCCGCCGCTGGTGTAGCCGAAGGCGTACCAGTCGGCGGACTCATGGGCCTTCGCGCAGCGAAGAACAGCCTGTGAGTGAAAATAGTATTGCACGTAATAAACGGCCGGCGTCGCCGTATTCACCCCATCAACAACTGCGATCGGCAGCGCCACACCCGCATAACCCACACCCGGGATCCAGATGTATTCACGTACCGTCGCGCCCGTACCATCCGTCTCCGCAATAATGTTGCCCGCCGCGTCATGCACATAATGCACCGTGCCATCAACACCCGAGCCCATGTTGGAAACGGTGCGCGTAATAAGTTGGCTCAGGCCATTGTAAACGTAACTGCCACGCGTGTTGCCTTCGTATGTCAAACTCGAAAGCCGCGCCGCGTTGTTGTAGGTATACGCATAGGTCGACCCCGACCGGCTGTCGGAAATCATGTTGCCGGCCGCGTCATAGGAGAACGACCGCACCGTTTGCGTGCCACGCGTCGATAAGTTGGTTTTGAAACAAGATTCTGGTATATTCACAATCCTAAGAAATCGACCTGCTGCCGAAAATCCACGCAGAAATGAGCTAGACGGTAAACAATATTTTGTCACTTAATGAGCACGAAAAAGGCTTTCTGCAGTTTGTGGAACCCCTTCAATCGCGCAGATTATCCGCTCTACTTGAAGCGGGATCTCGAGCTCGCCCGAAACTTCGTGATATGTTGGCACACGACATCAAATTGGATCCAAAATATTCGCGGACTGTTGCAAGCGACCAAAGTACAGCAGAAGACATACTATCCTTGATGCAAAAAAATGGAGCACGCCGCTCTTGCTTTGTTATGTCCGAAATTGATGAGATTGATGGGCAAACACTTGACCTGCTTCAGGCGTTGCGGACATGCGTTGGCGCCGATGCTGGAACGTTTATATCCTCGATTCCTGGCAAGTTAGGGTATTTCGAATTCGAGGATCCGGGTGAGCGATACTTGTTGCTGCGATAAGCGTTGCTGTTCTACTACGAAAGTCCTGCATTCGCACGCACGCATTGTGGCTTAGGAATCATCTTTTTCATATGTATGCAACGTTCCTACTTCGAGGTGGCCCAATTCAAAATTACTATCGTCGGGTAGGTCCATACTTTTCTTGTCCGATATTTCAATGACCGCTGCGTTTCGAAACTTGAAAAAGTCGTGTATAGCCTTTTCGAACACTTCAAAGTTCTTAAACACGCCACGTACCCGGATATATCCACCACATTCACTTTCATCAAACAATGATAACGAATCTGGCGCGCCATCGGATTTTTGCGTGCGAATGTGCACGAGAGCAGTCAGCAAGACAGCCATTTAGTACTCATGATGCGTGCTACCTTTTTTCTTTCTACCCTTCCTCGTTGGATGGAAATGACGTCGACCTTTCGTAGGGCTAGGATGTGAGACTGGTTTGCCGTCGCCTTCTTGTCGCGCCGCATCTTTAGCCCTTTTCCGAGTTGGATGCCGTTTTTTGTGGATTTTTGGCTTTCCGCTTGGGCCCATGCCGCAACTGTTATTGCCGCTGCACCCGTCCGCCTTGCTCATCATTGATAGACCGAGACCTATGGCGCAGACGCAAGCAACTTCGCCTAGCGGCGTCGGTTCAACGAGGCCTAATGTACACAAAGCCCCAATACCAGGAAATCTACTTAATACCGCATCCAAACCTCTCGGATCCACATACATCTGCGGATTGTTGCGCGCATACGCATAAACACTTGGCCCATCAACAAAGCCCAACGGATCGGGCTGCGTGTACCGGCCCAGGCTCGCATCGTAATGCCGGTGCCAGTTGTAATGCAAGCCCGCTTCGATTTGAAACCATTGCCCGGGAAAACGTTGCTCGCTGGCCGCCGATCCGGTAATGGAATGCGCTCCGCCAAACGGCAGCCATGTGGCATCCCACACACTGGCCTTATTGGCATCCGTCATCTTAATCGGCCGCGACACATGATCGGTGTGCACATAATACGTCGCCGGCGTCGCCGTGTTCACACCGTCAACAACCGCAATCGGCAGCGCCACACCCGCATACCCCACACCCGGGATCCAGATGTATTCGCGAACCGTCGCGCCCGTGCCATCCGTCTCCGCAATAATGTTGCCGGCCGCGTCATGCACATAATGCACCGTGCCATCAACACCCGAGCCCATGTTGGAAACCGTGCGCGTAATAAGCTGGCTCAAGCCGTTGTAAACGTAACTGCCACGCGTGTTGCCTTCATAGGTCAAGCTCTGAAGCCGCGCCGCGTTGTTATAAGTGTAAAGGGAGCTCAATTGATTGACATGTGGCAATCGATGGCAACTCTACGCGTCATCGTCCTCTGAAAAAGTTCCGAACGTGACAGAAAGCTCTAAGCCAAGCTGGGAAAAAAACCTCATGTGCTTCGAACTGATGCAAAATCCGCAATCCTTCTTTCCCCTTGCAACATCTCGGCTAACCAACATATAGACATCAAGCACCGCACGCTCGATGCCTGGAATGTCCCATATGCTGTTTACAGTTCTTGCCCGAAATTTATGCACCAGTTCTTCGAAATGATCCTCAAGAGTCATCGAAGATGTTGTTACACTTAAACGCCAAAGCCCGGATTTCGTTGTGACAATACGCGTCTTGATATCTCTTTTCTGTCCTTTACGCCAAGACTCGGTAGGAGAAACACCAAGACATTGTGAAACCTCATCCGGCACCAAATCATCACCATGCAAATAAATGGCAACCATGTATGGCGTTTTTGTCATTGAGCGTTCTAGTCCCCAAGGTTGTCGACAATCTCGCCGTCCGGACCAGCAATATCACCGGTGTCAGGATTTACAGAATAATCATCATCGGGGCGGCTCAAGGGGTCCTTACCCTTTTTTTCATGAAACCGCCTTCTTCCAGCGTCTTTGCCTATTTTATTTCGCCTTCCCCACTCTTCAGCACCATCAACAGCGTCCCAAAATCCAGGAGGACGCTCACCGGCCATCATTGAAATGCCGGCACCAATGAGGCAGGCGCAAGCAATTTCACCCAGTGGCGTGGGCTCGACGAGGCCAAGCGTGCACACCGCGCCTACGCCGAGTCTCCCGAGGCCAGGAAATCTCCTTAATGCTACATCGCGCCCATCTTCATCCACAAACATCAACGGATTGTTGCGCGCATACGCATGTGCCGGCACGAACCCCCGACCCCCTGATTACAGTTCTGATTCTGCCCGCTGTCATGATCTCACATGGGTCTCGCTAGATTATAAGTACTGGAATCATATCAACAAGGTACGTTCTCATCTAGCTGGATCACGCGCGCACTAAGACACTTTTTCGAGCTAATGAAGTGGTCTCAAATTTTTCCTTTACCATGGCATTTGCAGTGACATAATCAGGTTTTCCAGATCCTAGTACGGGGAGTTGGTCAACAACCATGATATCAGACGGAACCGAGAGTTCACTGCTACCATGGGATTTTGCATGTGAAAGAAATTCAGAGCGGTTGCACGTGTCGTCCGTGGTCATCAAAATCAAGCGTTCACCTTTTCGTGGGTCTGGTACTGAAACCACGACTGACATAACAGTTGGCCAAAGTGATGCGGCCATGGCTTCAACAGCAGATAGAGAAACCATTTCACCTGCGATCTTAGCAAACCGCTTCGCACGACCTTTGATCGTAATGAAGCCTTCATCGTCAATCGTGACAATATCACCAGTGTCGTGCCAGCCGTCTTGTGGAGGTTCGATGACGCCAGGGTTTTCAACGCGA
The DNA here is from genome assembly GCA_965222775.1 of Hyphomicrobiaceae bacterium. Classification (GTDB taxonomy): domain Bacteria; phylum Pseudomonadota; class Alphaproteobacteria; order Rhizobiales; family Hyphomicrobiaceae; genus CBDCUV01. Next base: position 3,271,331 of record OZ244971.1, on the reverse strand, counting down.
AGATAGCCGAGCATCACATTGGGACCGCGTACATACAAACGCCCACCTTCATCAATTCCTGGCACGGCTTCAAGGCGCGCCTCCATCAATGGTGACAAGCGCCCAACGGTTCCCGATTTATTTGCAAGTGGCGTATTGATTGCTAGAACCGGCGCGGTTTCGGTTACACCGTAGCCTTCCAAAATTCGAACGCCGAATTTTTCCATATATATCTGCCGAGTGCGGTCCTTGACGGCTTCGGCGCCAGCCAAAATAAGCCGCAGGCGTGCAAAATCATAAGGATGGGCCGTTCGCGCATAACCGTTGAGGAATGTATCCGTTCCAAAAAGAATTGTTGCGTTCGTTTGATAAACAAGTTCTGGAACAATCCGGTAGTGCAATGGTGTTGGGTAAAGAAACACCGGCACACCAGCAACAAGCGGCATGACGAGCCCGGCCGTCAATCCGAACGAATGGAACACGGGCAAGACGTTGAAAACTTTGTCATGGCCGTTAACCGCAACTCGGGTTAAAGACTGCATCGCATTAGACAAGATATTGCGATGGGACAAAACAACACCTTTGGGTGTGCCTTCGCTTCCTGATGTAAACAAGATTGCAGCCGGATCATCGGCTTTGCGAGGCACCTGCGCTTTTCTCGCCAGGAACATGCCACCGATTTTGTCGGCTATGCTGATGGAAGCTTTTATGTCCTCTAAGTAGACAATCTTTGCCTGATTTTCCAGTTGGCTGGCGACATCTTCAAGTTTGGCTTTTTCAATGAACGTACGTGACGTTAAAATCACTTCGATGTCGGCGGCGTGAATGGCGGCCAGCAACGATTTTGCACCGGCCGTAAAGTTTAGCATCGCTGGTACACGGCCGATGGTTTGAAGCGCGAAAAACGTCACAGCAACACCGGCAGCATTTGGCAAGAGTACACCAACGTGAGCGCCTTCACGAGCAAGCGGAGCCAGCTTAGTCCCAAGTATTTGGGAGGCCGTAATGAGCTTCTTGCTTGAGAGTTTCGTGCCGAGTGGATCTTCAACGGCTGGCTTGCCTGTATCACGGATATCATGGGCTTCGACAAGCGCATCAAACAATGTTTGATTTGTGTTCGCCGTTTTTACCGCTGCTTCAACCATGATATCTTGGAGTTTAGCGCCAGCCTTCTGACGGCGCGCACGCCCTTTTAAGTTGGCGTCGAGATCAAGTTTGACAGGTGGAAGAATTGTCACCTTGGATATTGGCAACCAAACCTTTTTGGTTTGCAGTTTGTTCATGTATCCAAAAGGCGAACGCTCTGGCCCGTCAATGCGCACGGGCACAATCACAGCGTCAGCTTTGTCGGCTATCATGGCAGTTCCGTCATAAACCTTCATCAGACCGCCAGTAACCGTCAAACGACCTTCGGGAAAGATGACAAGCGTTTGGCCTTCTTTGACGTGATTTATAAGACTGCGTGTGCCTAGTGGTTTGGTTGGGTCGATAGACCAGGCCTTGACTAATTTGAGAAACGGTATGATCCACCACTTTTGCGCCATTTGGGTATCGATTGCGAACCCAGCATGGGATGGCAACACCGAATACAAGATCGGCGCATCAAGCAAACTCACGTGGTTGGGCGCGATAATGACGCGCTCACCTTCCTTGGGAATGTTCTCAAGACCTTCAACCCTTAAATCAAGAAAGGTGCGAAATAAAAACCGCCCAAGATCTTGGACACCTTCACGGCCCCAAGCTCTAATGACAAGAAACGTCGTGACAATACTTCCGATGCCGAGGAGCACAAAAAGCGTCGGAGCGCTAACGCCCCCATAAAGAAGAAGAGCGACACCTAACGTCGCAACCGACATAAAAGCTGCGTTTAGGATGTTGACACCAGCAATAACACGCGCTCTGTGATCAGGTTTTGCCCAAGACTGCACAGCAGCAAACGACGGGACAATAAACAAGCCTCCTGACGCCGCCAGCACACACAGATCAAACATCAAACGCACGCCGTTTACAGAAAACAATAACGACCATGGCGTGACAGCTTGCTGAGGCGCTTGCATTTGCGAAATACACCATGCGATGTCGAGTGAGAACACACCCATGAGCAAAGCGCCGATGGGAACAAGTGCCATGTTAGGCCTATGCTTGCTCGCGCGGACGGCCAGCGCCGACCCTATGGCAATACCGAGGGTGAATACGACGAGACTAAACGTAACAACGTTCTCAGTTCCACCAACGTGATCTTTAACGACAATGGGTAGCAACGAAAGTGCAATAACGCCGGCCAACCAGAACCAAGAGGTGATCAGACCACCGACCCACAGCCGGCGATCAGCACGCAGCTCCTTAATGAGACGGAACGCAGATGTTAAAGGGTTTAATGTTATTCTAAGATCTGGTTGTGCAGCACCAGTGGGTTTGATCAAGCGTGCTGAAATCAAACCGAGAGCTGCAAACACGATAACAAGAAGTGCAACCAACCATGACGGAATTAGGTATGCGCCATCTTGCGTCGTCATTGCAATTCCGCCTGCAATGGTTCCGCCTAGAATGGCAAGAAATGTCGCCCCTTCAATGAGCGCGTTGGCTGCGGGAAGTTCACGAACTTCAAGGTGATCGGGTAGGATCCCGAATTTCATCGGACCAAACAAGGCGGCCATCGTTCCGAAACCGAACAGTGAAGCAAACAGCACAGGTATGCTCCACTGGGCAGTACTAGGGTCGCTGGCGCCGCTGAGTAAAAAGCCAATTGCAGCGAGCATTGCAATGGGGATTTCCGCAAGCTTTATGTATTGGGCCAAGCGCGCTTTGTCATATTTGTCGGCCAATTCGCCGCCCAATGCGGAAAAGAAAAAGAACGGCGCAATCAATGCAGCTCCGGCCAAAGTGACTTGGGAAGCTCCAGCGTCGCTACCGATCTTGTATAGAATGAGTATGACCAGAGCATTCTTGATGAAGTTGTCATTTAACGCGGACAAGAATTGGCACCAAAACAATGGTGCAAAACGACGCGTGGTCAGCAGTTCTTTAATCATGGGGAAAATGTCCGTGCAATGATGTCGTCTTTTCTCGGCCAGATCTCATTTCAATGTTCTGCGCAAAGTTTGCAAAACTTAGTTAAAAAAAGAAAAGCGGATACGAAATCAAGATCAAGGTCCAAGTCAGGTGCGTTGGAGGCTCATTCTCTCGGCAGGTGCTTCAGCGGTAAATAGGATCAACACTGAATGTGAAAGCGAGGAAGGGCATCCTGCCCTTTCGGATTTTCATTGGGCCAATTGATTTGAACAAGACCCACGGCCAATCACGAAAGGGCAAGAATGACCGAATGTTTAATTCTTGTTCACTTCCATCAGGAGTTTCTCTGTTTTGGCATCCTCGAGACGATTGGCAAATCTTTTAGCCTCATGCTCATCGCGAACAGTCTTAGCAAGCGTAAACGTCGCGCCGCACAAAAATACTGCTGCCATCATCATGTAACCTTTGACCCACAAATCAGCGGGCAAAGCCCAGATGCCAAGAGCAGTCATTCCGCAAGCAATGGCAAACGAGGCATAGGTGAATGTGATCCAACCTGCAGTATTGGCATGTGCGGTCGGCATATGAAGATTTAATGGGGATGACATAGGGCTATTCCTTCTAGCTAGTTTGGTTGTTGAGAAGTCTAAGTGAGGCCTGCTGATGCTTTCTCGCACTTCCAGCAAACCAGTGTATGAAGTCATCAGGCGGCATCGTTGCTATCATTAGGCGTTACTGCAGCTGCCTTTGTTTTCAAGCGGGCCAAAATATCGCTGGGCTTTGTTTTAACATTCGGTCCAAAACCCGCTTCCGTGATACGATCATCCAATGCAGCACCGCTCGTTCTCCGATTGAGCTCTTCAAGTGCAGCCCGTGTGTCCTCGATATGCTTATGATTGGTTCGAATGCGTGCAAGTGTTGCCTCCGCCTCTTGCAGGGCTCCAGTTCTGGTGACGAGTGCTCGTCGTCCATTGGAACCGGCTCGGTTCAGGGCCTCCTGCGCGCGTGCCATTTCCAGGCCGCGACTGAGCTCACGCAAACGGCGCTCACCGTCGTCCGTCAATTCCTGAATCCTGGCAATTTCCACATCGAACCGATCAATTGCTGCCTGACGGTCTTTGCGCTCGTCCTCAGCGGTTGCGATGACCGTTGCCGCCTCCTCTGCAAGATCTGCACAGTCTCCGTTTAAGGCCTCTACCGCACTCTGCTCCAACCCAGCTATGCGATCTTCCAACATCGCAACAGCGCGTGCTTCGGAAGCTCGGTGTGCCATCGCGCAGGCCAACTCTTTTTTGCTGAGCTCAAGTGCGGTCGCCGCATCGCGCAGCTGTTGAGCCAGCACACGTGTTGCGTTTTGGTCGAATGCGGCTTCCTCTGCATCAGCAACCGCACCGCGGATTAATGTTGTCATCAGCTTAATCATCGATATACTCCTCGCAGCACTTTATGAACTACGTTCAAATAATCCAAGAATTTTCCAGATAACCTCCCTTAAACGCCATCAATAAGAGAATTAATACGGAAAAGATCTTGTGAACCATATTCATTTAAGACAAAATACGACGAAAAAAAGGGCATTGCAACAAAAGATATGAACTAGGTTCATAATTTTGCGGCTCTTGGTAAACAAACCCATTACGACGGGTCATGACGATAAGAACAAGAGGCGGAGACAAAAGCCGATGACTGAGACCAAAACAGAGACCAAAGAAGACGGCTACAGGGAACGTTTGCGGGAGCGTCTGCTCGCATCAGCAGAAGCAACCGTGAAACGCGAGGGACTCGAAGGACTTCAAGCCCGGCGTGTGGCGCAGGATTCAGGATGTTCTGTCGGTACGCTCTACAATATCTTCGGCGATTTAGACGGATTGGTGTTAGAGACGAATACGCGCACACTTTCAGAATTGGGACGCCTTTTGAAGGCTACTGCGCAACGCTGCGCCCGCGGCGATATAAATTCACACTTAAACGCCCTTGCGATCACGTATCTCGATTTTGCAACGGCAAATCAAAATCGCTGGCGTGCGGTCTTCGAGCACAGATTACCCATTTCCAAACCAATGCCCGAAAGCTATCGCAATGATCGACGCCGGCTTCTCGCTTTGATTGAAGATCAATTAAAAAACGCGATCACCGACCCTGCTGCACGCTCAGATGCTGCCCACGCACTCTTTTCAGCAGTTCATGGCATTGTTTTATTGTCACTCGATGCAAAACTCGGCCCGTTTGATCCAGCTAAATGCGAGCGTCAGATTCGTTTTCTGGTTGGTCGCGTCGTTGCTGGACTTAATCGCGGTGCTACAGGTTGAGCAGTTAGCCTGGCGATTGCGCTTATAGTCCATAATCACTTTGCTCAAGCAGTGTTTGCAACTACATTTAAGTTTAAACCTATCAAACGCCAACATGGGCAATAATGTCGCCATTGCCGCTGCAAAGCCAGCCGTCTTTGCAAAAGCTACCATTACCAAAACATGTTCTACCCCACCACCCGCAGCGCTCATCATCCACCTCTCCTTAAATCCGAGAACCAACATGACAACACTCGCAATGAAGACGCCAGCGGACGTTTATCGCACCTCGGCCAGGCCCTATCGCGGCCTGCCCAACGTCGAATACCCATTGCACGATCGCGACATTCTCGTCACCAGTTGCGGGCGCATCTGCGTGCATCGAAAGGAAATCAACATCTCAACCGTCTTGGCCGGTCAACGGCTCGGTATCAAGGAGGTCAATGATGGCATTTGGCTCGTCAGCTTTATGCTATTCAGATTTAGGCTATGTCGACTTGGAGCAAAGAACACCGCAAACCATCGGCACCCCATCCGGCATGAGGGTGTCACCTTTTGACTTAGGTACAAACTGTCACCCATGTCTCCCGGTCGGACCCGAGAAATAATGGCGCGCCTCGAAGGAAAAACTTCGAATGTGGCGCGCCAAGGCGTGCAAGCGCGCCCGGCCGAAAGGCCGCCCCCGCGGAGACAGTGAACAAAGTGAACTTGTCGTGAGCGCAATAGTGGTGCCCCCGGACGGACTCGAACCGCCGACCCCCTGATTACAAATCAGGTGCTCTACCAACTGAGCTACAAGGGCATTTTAAATCGCGCAGGCAATGTGGGGTGCTTGCCTAACACAAAACGCATTCTTAAAGAACCGCACGACGCCGGTCACTAACGCCCTGCCATAAGGACGTCACCCGGCCCAAGCGCGCAGCACCAAAAACGCATGTCACAGCAACATTATAGCAATTCGAAAGGAAATGCGCTAGCGAGCGGTACGCCACCAACCACAGCTCAAACCCAACCAACGCTGCGCCAGCCGCCGCCATAAAACGATTAATCAGCCAAACGCACGCCATGACAGCCAACAAAGCCAAGAGGGGGTACACGATCTATTAGGGTTTAATTATGGTTAGACCACTATTCTAGCGCAAGATGGCGATCATACGCACCGCCAACCGTCAGTTGGAGTTTAGTAATGCGTCTTAACAAAGTCTGGGCAACCGCCCTTATGACCCTCATGGTCTTCTTCACAACCTCTTCGATCGCGAGCGCCTTTGGCTATCGCTATGATCGCGGCTACCGCGTCGATCCCTACGCCTATCATTATAAGAGCCCGCGCTATTATCCCCACTACAACTCGCGTTATTGGCGCCACCCCGACGACATCCGCGTCCGCCGCAGGAAGCTTTATTATCCGCCCTACTACGAAGCTTGGGGGTATCCCTCACATCGCACCTACAGCCAACCGCGGCTATATCGCTTTTATCATTATCGGTATCGCTGGCGGCGCTAACGCGTGTCGCCCAAAAGTGGGTGCCGGTTTTGGGGCAAACGACACGCGAAAACAAAGCGCTAAAGCATGGCAGATGAATCCCAATGAATGAGACATGCTTTAGAGCCGTCTGAAATTTGCTGGACGCAACATCGCGAACCCGCACGTGCTGCGTCATGACTGGTTTTGGCGCTGCACCGCGTGGTGATGCAGAATAATAGCCGCTGCGTTTGACACATTGAGACTGGAAATCTCACCGGCCGTCGTGATGCGATAAAGCTGGTCGCAGGTTTGTGCTGTAAGCTGACGCAAACCCTTACCCTCTGCGCCTAAGACAAAGGCTGTCGCATTTCCCGTTGTGTGCGTTTCAAACGCGTCATCCGCTTCGCCGTCGAGCCCAATCACTTCCACACCTTCGTTTTTGAGCGATTCAAGTGCGCGCGATAAATTTTGCACCAAACAGATGGGAACCATGTCGAGTGCGCCCGAGGCTGATTTCGCGAGCGCACCAGACAACGGCGGGCTGTGGCGCCAGGTCATAATCAGACCTCCAGCACCAAACACGGCCGCCGAGCGCAACACCGCGCCCACATTGTGCGGGTCGGTCACCTGATCAAGCACAACAATAGGCCGCCCGCCTCGGGCAGCAGCAACAAGGTCGCCGAGTTCGGCATTAGGAAGATCCTCGGTAACGAGCACGGCGCCCTGATGCACTGTGTCAGCACCCAAGAGTTTGTCGAGTGCACGCGGCAAGACATGCTCCGGCGTCACATCGCGTTCGCGAACCGCTTCGGCAATGCGCCGCTCGGCATTTTCCGTCAACAACAATTTGAGAACGTTACGTTGCGGATTATTAAGCGCCGCCTCCACCGCGTGAAGCCCAAAGATGCGCACCTCGCGATCCCCACGCGCGTCTGGTTTGCGCGCACCGGCACCACGCCGTTTTCGCTTTAAAGGTGCGTCCGACCGCCGCCCCGCCTTCACTTTTTTTGTCATTTAAGGACCTGAGGAAACAGAAAAATTCAGACCAAACTACCATGGCCGCCCAATTTGAGGCGCAGGAATTCCAAAGCCACCAAAACCCCGGTTGACAGCCACAGGGCCTGGATCCAGATAGCAATTGACACAGGTCGCCAGGATCCCCATAACGTGATGCCCCGCGGCTCGGCCGATCCGGGGCGATTTTGTTTGCCTGTGGCGCTTTGGTCTTGGCGATAAAGGCGGCGCGACGGGACTTTCCTGGAGGGGTGCCCGAGTGGTTAAAGGGGGCGGACTGTAAATCCGCTGCGTAAGCTACGTTGGTTCGAATCCAACCCCCTCCACCAGTTTTGTTGCCTTTGTGAAAGAGGTGCGCGACAAATATTGGGAACTGAGTTTTAAGTGGCCTTTTTTAGTGCGGGTATAGCACAGTGGTAGTGCAGCAGCCTTCCAAGCTGAATACGCGGGTTCGATTCCCGCTACCCGCTCCAAGGGTTTTTGCAGGCCCTACATCGAATAAAGACACAACTCCCAAATCTCCGCCAATATTACTTTTCAATATTTTCAATGACTTGTCGATGTCCTGCCCCCCGAATTCCGGGCCACATGAAACGAGAATCCGTTCATTTTGTGTTCGCGTCACAAGGAGAACGGAAGATGCGCAAGTCAAGGTTTTCAGAAGAGCAGATCATCGCCATCCTTTTAGAGTTCAAGCCCGGCGACAATCTCTTTCGCAAACGCCATGTCCTGGCGCGAGTAAGACACAAAAACTTTGAGCTTGGCGCCGTCCTGCGGCGAACGCGACTCCATCCGCGTTTCCCCTTAAAAAAATTTCTTCTCCGCAATAACTAAAGTTTGCCTGCCGAAAACGCCCCGACGCAACCCTTTCTAACTCCCCGCCTTCAACGCCGCCAACTGCGACACACATTCCTGCGCTTCGCCGATGATCCCGACCGTATAGATCCAGGCCCCGCGCTCCGTGTCACAAGATGGACTGAGCCCCTCACCCTCGAACGTCAACCATGCGCTCACAACGATCAATGCCCTGCAAAGCTGCGCCCTTCCGCATCAGGCACCGTATGCAGGATGAGGTCAAATTGGCTTGCGTGTTCGGCAACGGCTTTATCGTTCCTTGAGCCGCTTGTCGCAAAAATCGCCCGGACTTTCTTGCGAGCGAGAATATCAATCCCATCCGCAAAAGCAAAAAATGAGTCGCTAACAACGGCTGCTTCTTTGAGCAGTGAGGCCCGTCCGCGACCCGGTTGCTCAGCCTGCAGCACGGCCAATTCGCACGCTCCCATCGTACACGGCTGACCCACGGCATTTGTGATGAGCTTGCGGTCCTTGACAGCCGTAATGCAATGGCTGTCACTGGAAGCACAAATACCCCAAGCCAAACACATGTCCTCGATAAGGTCCTGTGGCCAGTCTTTCGGAAATTGCGGAACGAAAACGTTTGCTGTCTGCGTTAACGTTGCTCCACGTAAGCCGCGGATCTGCTCGAATGGCTTTAGTGAGCCAACGCCAAGTTCTGCGAGAGCTGGGTTAACCAGCACGTGACACATTCCATCCTTGCGCGCAAAAAACGCTGCTCCACTTTCCTGGACGAGCGGCGCCACAATACCTGAAAATGGCCTGTGTGCGGGCATCCACTGACGCAGGCTATATGCGACTTCCTTAGTCAACGGTACATTTGTCAACAAAAGTGCGTCAAACGACGCCCGGTAGTTGGTATCTATGGCCTGGCGCAGGACACACTCAACCGGACCGGACGCAGCTCCGCAGGTGTTTCCGTGCTGCACCAGAATGCAAATCCTAGGAACGGTTCCAATATTCTTCTCATAGGCAGCAGCAACCCTCGTTAGGACTTCAAGACCCCGAAACAGATCCGTCAGATGAATCCACCCCATGGAGTCGACATGGTCGGACAAGGGCTCACCCGTTACCGTCCTAAATCCTTGGATCGCAAGCGGATCGCTGGATTCTTGGTCAATGACCAGAAATCCTTCCTGGTGGGGATTCTCTCCATATTTCAGCGCGTTCTTCATGGGTGACACCAAATTTCTGTTCCAGGCTGTAGCGCAATGTTCTGAAGCATCGCTTGCATTTGGATATCACGATGATCAACACACAGCCCGCTGACCTATCATTGATGCGCCCTCATCGGGTGCCCAGGTTTAAATAGTATTTGGATATGGCCTCAAAATCTAGATCCAATGGAGCACTTTGCGAATTGATGTGAATCAGCGTTCCAGCTTTTCAGTGGACTTCTTATCGCCGTGCAACGTGAAGCAGTTCCAAAGGTGATGCGCCCAACTGCGCGGTCACGCGTTGCCCGGAGGCGGATATTTTCGAGCTTCGCGAAATACCGTTCGATCCTCAAACACCTTGTGGAACCATGGATTGGAAAAACCTGATCTGGGTAGGACAACGGGGCTATGCAGACTGAAATCTAGGGCGCGACGGCTCCGTTGAATCGAAATGCAACGCAAACGTGTTGCGCCAACAAAAGTATCCCCCAGCTAAAGATTTAATCACACGCCACAACGGAGAGTGTTTCTCGGATCTGAAACAAAAAAAGACCCAGCCAACGGCAAGGAAGCTGGTCCTGGGTCCACACCTGAAACCGGAAAAAAACCGCCTTTTTCCTATCTCAGAATAACGTGCCCGCGTACAAAGCTACTTGGCGGTTGAGCAACGGAGTGCAGGACATGGATTGGCCGGTTTGGTAAGTGGCCCAACTTGTTCGTTACTGGACAAATTCGATAGCGCAGCAATCGGCGGGCGATTGGTGGACTCCAATCGTAGGTACACACCATTAAGCAGTTAAAAAAAGCGTGAAACAAATGGACGCGGTACAACTGGACGCACACTTGAATCTCAGTCAGATTGCGAACAAGAAAGGCGCGCTGGCTTGCGAAAAACGATCTCTCGGTGCATCCTGCTCAGGCGCTGCGGCGGTTGCACCTCAATTTGAGCGAGGGAGAACAAACGATGACCGACGACCATGCGGGGAAAAAGTCTGGGCCAACCAATGGGAACGGCCAGGAGGATACGAGTGAGCCCCGAAACAGTACGGCCGCGAGCGCCAACGGGTCTGCCACGTCGTCGGTGAAACCTCAGGGCACCTGCCGCATTTCAATCGATGGCCAGCAAATTAACGCGCAAGCGGGCGAAACCATCCTTCAAGCGGCAAATAAGGCCGGCATAGAAATCCCCGCAATGTGCTGGGACCCGCGCATAAAACCCACAGGCGAATGCGAACTCTGCTCGGTCGTGATCGCGGACCAAGCCAACCCGGTCAAAGCCTGCCTGGAGATGGTCGCCGAAGGCCAGAAAATTCAGACCCAAACGCCAGAATTGCATGAGTTGCGCAAGGACCAACTCAACCGGTACTTGTCTGACCACAATGCCTATTGTCAGCCGCCTTGCACTGCAGCATGTCCAGCGGGCATCGATATCGCTGGATACATCGATCACATCACCCGCCAGGAGTATGTCGAGGCAACGGCCCTCATCAAGGTGATGCTGCCTCTGCCGGGCGTTCTCGGACGTGTTTGCCCGCGCCCCTGTGAAGACCCCTGCCGGCGCATTCAAATTGACGGCAAGCCCGTCGCCATCTGCGCGCTCAAGCGCTTTGCCGCAGATAAAGCCGCCGAAACGAGCCGTCCGACCCAACCTGATCCCAAACCATCAACAGAAAAACGCGTGGCCGTTGTCGGGGCGGGCCCTGCCGGTTTATCCGCCGCTTACTACCTTGCCCTTGAAGGTCACAAGGTGACGCTGTTGGAATCGGCCAAAAAAGCCGGTGGCATGCTGCGCTTTGGCATTCCCACCTATCGCCTGCCAGACGATGTTCTGGATAAAGAAATCGATGACATCCTGTCGCTTGGCATTGACCTCAAAACAAACCAAACGATGGGCAAGGATTATCAAATCGACACCCTCCTCAACGATGAGGGTTATGACGCGGTGTTCCTGTCGATCGGCGCCATGCTCGCAAAGCCTCCCAATATCCCCGACCAAGATGCCGAAGGCGTCATGCCGGCCATCGATTTTCTGGCGCGGGTCAACTGGGGCGAGCGCGTGGAGCTTGGGGATCGGGTGATCGTCATAGGCGGTGGGTTTACCGCAGCCGATGCCGTTCGCACGGCCCGCCGCGTCGGCGCTTCAGATGTCACCATGATGTACCGGCGCACACGCAAGGAAATGTCGGCGGCCGCCCACGAAATCCATGAATGCGATGTCGAAGGCGTCAAGCTCGAACTGTTGACCGCCCCGGTTGCGGTGAAAGTCGAAAACGGCCGCATGGTCGGCCTCGTCTCTCAGCGCATGGAGCTTGGCGAACCAGATGACAGCGGCCGGCGCCGGCCCGTGCCCATCGAAGGTTCAGAATATTTCACGCCAGCCGATACGATTTTGTTGGCCATCGGCCAGGACGTTGATGTGGCTTCACTGAACGAGGGTGATCTGGGTCTCAACAGGTGGAACACCATCGAGATCGACGAAGCAACAATGATGACCAACCTCAAAGGTGTCTTTGCAGGTGGCGATTGCGTGACGGGCGCCGCCACTGTTGTTGAGGGCGTCGGCGCAGGCCGACAGGCGGCCTACGCCATCAACGCATACCTGCATGGCGCAGATGAGCGCGGCATAGCCGCTGCGATCTTCCAACATAAGCCCAAGTTTTTCGACATTGGCGCGAAGGCAAAGTCCAATGCACCATTGACGGAAATGCCCGTTCTTGACGGCGATGGCCGACTTGCAACATTCGAACAGTCGAAAGATGGCGATACCCTCAACGAAGAAGCCTTCGCAGAAGTCGAGGTCGGTTTTAGCGAAGAAGAAGCCTTACGCGAAGCTGGCCGCTGTCTCTTGTGCCGCTGTCAGGCCGCAGGTGTTTGCGTATTACAGACTTTATCCATTGAATATGACGCCGGAACCAAGACCTATTTAGGCAAGGATGCATGGAAATGAATGTCATAACCAAGGTCAAAGAAGCCGAAAATGCGGACGCCGGTATCGCCCCGCCGCTAGTATCCTGGCCATTCTTCCAGCTTGAGTTTGAAAAGTGCATCAAGTGCATGCAGTGCGTGCGCATTTGCGAAGAAGTCCAACATCGCGAAGTCTACACCGTCAGCGAGTCGGGCTATCCGATGCTCGTCAGCGGCACCAATGATTTCCGCGACACCCAATGCAACAACTGCGGCCAATGTGTCGGCGTTTGCCCGACCGGAGCCCTAAAGGATTTATCGGACGTTGGTGTATTACCCAAAAACTTGCGCCAAAGGACAACGACCACGTGCGGGTATTGCGGCGTTGGCTGCGCCATCGAATTGGAAACAGAGATGGGCCGCGTCGTGGCCATCAATCCAACAAGTGTTTCCGATGCCAACATTGGCAACTTGTGCGTTAAAGGCCGCTTCGGCATGGACTTCATCCATCATCCGGATCGCTTGACCACACCATTAATCCGCCGCAACGGCAAAGATAGCCCGCTGGAACCCGCAAGCTGGCATGAAGCCATTAATTTTGCCGCCAAGCGCCTCAACGAAGTCAAAGAAAAACATGGCGCCAGCGCACTCGCAGGCCTGACATCCGCACGCGCAACAAACGAAGACAATTATGTTTTCCAGAAAATGGTCCGTTGCGCCTTTGGCACCAACAATATCGATCATTGCGCGCGTCTGTGTCACATGGCGTCAGCCGTTGCCCTCAAGAAAGCCGTCGGCTCCAGTGCGCCATCAGCCTCGAGCCCTGATGTACGCATGGCAACCGCCTTCATCGTTTGCGGGTCCAATACCACCGTCACCCACCCAGTGATTTCGAGCCAGGTCTTCAAGGCCAAGTATGAAAGCGGCGCTAAGGTCGTTGTTATTGACCCGCGCCGTATCGAAATGGTTGACCACGCCGACGTTTGGTTGCGACCCAAGAGCGGAACCAATGTGGCCGTCCTCAATGGTCTTGCGCGTATCATATTGAAGGAAGGCCTTGCAAACGAGGACTTCATCAACGCGCGTACCGAGAATTGGGACACCTACATTAAGAGCCTCGAAAAATATACACCTGAATATGTCGAGGACGTCTCTGGCGTTCCAGCCAGCCGGTTAAGAGAGGCCGCGCTTATGTACGGCAAAGCCGAACGCGGCATGTTGTTGTGGGGCATGGGCATCACCCAGCACTTGACCGGCGTCGACGGCGCGTTGGCCATGGCCAACCTATCGCTCATTACAGGTCATGTCGGCAAACCAGGCACAGGATTTATCCCGTTGCGCGGGCAATCCAACGTGCAAGGGTGCTCGGATATGCAAGGCCAGCACAACAACCTGCCGGGCTACCACGACATCAAAGATCCTAAGGATCGGGAAAAGTTCAAAGACGCTTGGGGCGTGACCATGCCGGAGGATCAATTCCTCACCGTCGTTGAAATGGAAACAGGCGCCGTCGAAGGCAACATCAAAGGCATGTTCATAATGGGCGAAAACCCCATGGGCTCAAGCCCGGACATCACCGAAGTCGAGCACGGTTTGAAAAATCTCGAATTCCTCGCTGTCAACGATCTATTCTTGTCCGAGACCGCGGCCCTGGCTGACGTTGTTTTCCCAGCCGCGAGCTTTGCCGAAAAAGAAGGCACCTTCACCAACACCGAACGGCGCGTACAACTTGTGCGCAAGGCCGTCGAGCCGCCCGGTGAAGCACGCGCCGATTGGGAGATCGTTTGCGATGTCGCAACAGCCATGGGCTATTCCATGAGCTATCCGAACGCCGCATCGATTATGGAGGAAATTGCCTCACTTGTTCCCTCATACGCAGGCATTCGCCACGAACGGTTGAGCGGCAGCGGTTTGCAGTGGCCCTGTTTCGATACCCAGCATCCCGGGACACGATTCCTCTATGAAGAAAGTTTCCCAACGCCCAGCGGCAAAGGAATCTTCCATGTCGTCGAGCAGGATAGTAATGCGGGCGAAGACGCCACCGATGATGAGTATCCCTTAAACCTCAACTCCGGCCGCCTGTTAGAGCATTATCACACCGGCACCATGTCGCGGCGCTCTAAGGGGCTCGATCACATGCGCCCCGAAGGCGAAGTCGAGGTCCACCCAGAAGACGCCCGCCGTTATAACTTAGAGGACGGCTGCATGGGCCGCATTGTAACGAAGCGCGGCGAAATCGAAGTGAAGATCTGTGTGACGGACAAGACACCTGAAGGCGCGATCTTTTATCCGTTCCACTTCACCGAAGCCCCCTGCAACAAGCTGATCGCAGGAACCTTCGACAAAGCATCGCAAACGCCAGCCTACAAGCGTACGGCGGCCCGGATCGAGCGGATTGCTGGCACCTAGAGCATGTTCAGCTGAAATGGAATCAATTCTGTTTGGATCGCGGCGTGCGTGATCCGGCAGGAGGCAGACGCAGCGCTGGGATCTTCCCGAGTGGTAGAATTTTCGCATCCATTTAGTCTTGCCCATGGCTGTTGTTGGTTACGTTAAGCCAGCCCATCCCAACACGAGCGTGGTGTGGGCAAGTGCCCACGTGCGCGAGAAGTCACGCACCGCTGATCAAAGATCAGCGGCCACGCAATTAATATTGAATGTCACGGTCGGCCCTGCGGGGAGCAATAACTTCCAGCGTTTGGATGGCCTGTAGTGCAGGGATTGGATTGCCGCAATGTGCCAGGAAATCGTGCGATCCACCGTTTTTCTTAAAGGCCCGTCGACTTGCTCTTTCTTGTTTGGCAAACCTGCGGCTGTTGTGGTGCGGTTGAACAAACAGCGATTGCCCAACCTCGAGTATTCTTGGGCGGAATGAGCGACTTGACATTTGGCTTTTTTGCTGGTGTTGGCAGCGCGCTGGTCGCTGCAGTTCTGCTCTCGGCACGTGCATTTGATACCCGCCGGCACTTTGTTAAACCGGGAATCACGGACGCGCAGCGCCAACCCGACGTTGAAGCGTGTTGGCGGTATGTGTTGTCCACACAGGGGGCAAGCCAAGCTGATATAATACGAGCCACTCGCTTCATCGGTGGGACGTCGCCGCATTAGTCTGGATGGTCAATGAGGACAAAGACCCCCGGACGGACAAAGCCAACATTCCGGTCCACAACGACTGCATGACCAAAAAAGGCTGTTCCATCAAAGCCGCAAGCAGTTAGTATCCCTCGTTATCCGACCGAGAGCTCCGCAATTAAGCGGCCTTTGTTTGAGGTCAGCGTTAGATGTCACAGATCGCCAGCGTTATAGCCTTTCCCAACAAGCACACTTTGCCGCTATAATAGTTCGGTTGAGCATGGTAACAGATACCGCACAGCCGTTCGGCTGATGTCACCGATGGGCCAATTTCCCCCACTCCCCCTGCTTGATAACATCAAAATTGTTTGGCATGCACCGCAACAGCCCCGTCGTTTTTCGACCCCCGCGGCACAAAAATCGCTCGGGCCTCTTTACGGGCCAACCAAATGCAGGCCTGCCTCCCACAGCGTCCGCGGTGCAAACCTTTCTAACTCCCCGCCTTCAACGCCGCTAACTGCGACACACATTTCGTGCGAATGTCTTTAAGGTCGCGCAACGTGCGATCAAGGTCAGCGCGTTTTTCTTGCAAATCTTTGATCGCCACTTCCGTTTTTTCCAACAACAATTTTGTCTGCGCAATGTGATCGGGGTCCGCATCGTAAAGGGCTAAATATTCTCCGATATCTTCTAAAGAAAACCCGAGGTTCTTTCCCCGCAAGATCAAAATCAATCGCGCACGGTCCCGATGCGAATAGGACCGGTTGGCTCCAATCCGCTCTGGAGAAATAAGACCGCGCGCTTCATAAAAACGAATGGCGCGCGTCGTAATGCCAAACTCTTCGGCGAGTTCGCCAATGGTGTAGCGAGGTTTCGCTGTCTCTGCGGACGGGGCCGGTTGTGACCCGTCAACGAACTGAACATGTGGTGGATTTGTCATGTTTAGGATCTACGCTGTGCTTCCTCGGCTTTGAGCTCTTTCTTCGAGAGCTTTCCAATCATAGTCTTGGGCAATTCATCGCGAAATTCAATTTCGGCAGGCATCTCAATTTTTGACAGTTTTGAGCCTAAGTGTGCCAATAATTCGTCGCTGGTTAACTTTTGACCTGCGTGAAGCTTCACAAAGGCCTTGGGGGCCTCACCCCGGTAGTCATCTGGAATCCCAATAACGGTGACTTCTTCCACCGCAGCATGGGTGTAAATGGCTTCTTCGATTTGGCGCGGATATACGTTGTAACCGGAGCAAATGATAAGGTCCTTTATCCGATCCTCAATGCGTAAAAAACCCTCATTATCCATACGCGCCACATCGCCGGTGCGCAGATATTTGCCGACAAAGACGTTTTTTGTTTCCTCCGGCTTCTGCCAATACCCCTTCATAACTTGCGGGCCCGCCACGCAAAGCTCACCCTTTTCGCCATGCGGAACTTCTTTCTCTGGATCGGCCAGGTCTCTGAGCGTGACATAAGTTTGGGGTAGCGGCAGCCCGATGGAACCCTCGTGAACCGGCCCTTCAAGCGGATTACATGTCACCACAGGAGACGATTCCGAAAGGCCATAGCCTTCAACAAGTTTGCAGCCTGTGAGGCTTTCAAACTGTTGCTTTACTTCGATTGGAAGTGCAGCCCCGCCGGACAAACAGAACTTGAGCGAGGACAGATCATAGCTCTTAAGCTTCTCATGATTCATGATCGCATTAAATAGCGTTGGAACACCGGGCATCACCGTGGGCTTGGTGCTATTGATAAGCTTTAGCGCATCATCCAACACAAATCGCGGCATAATAATAATCTGGGCCGCATTCGCGATCGAGTAATTCATCACCACAGTCATCGCGAACACATGGAAGAACGGTAAGACCCCCATCACACGCTCCGAACCTGCTTCGAGCTCAGGCGCCCATGCGGCGATTTGCTGCGCATTGGCATAAAGATTGGCGTGCGTCAGCATGGCGGCTTTTGGCGTGCCAGTCGTACCGCCGGTATATTGCAGCACGGCGACCGATTCTTCCGGATCAATGGCAACTGGCGTGACCGGATCCGCGTCCCGAGCCAAAAGATCTGCTTCAAGAATGATACTGTCTGCAACCGGAGACTGCTTCGGCTTGACCAACTCTTTGGACTTAAAAAGCTTAAATAGAACAGATTTCGCGCCAGGCAGCAGCGACGGAAACGACGCGACAATTGCTTGTTTGAGAACACCCTTTTTGATCAGATCCTCGACCTTATCGAACAATACCTTAAGATCCAGCGTCACCATTACTTCGGTCTCGCTGTCCTGTACTTGGAACGACAACTCTTCAACCGTATAAAGCGGGTTGTAATTCACCACGATGCCACCAACCCGCATGACGGCGTAATAGTAGACAATGAACGTGGGGCAGTTTGGCAGGAATAGTCCAACCTTTGTATTGGGTTTGACGCCAATTGATTGCAGCGCTGCGGCGACTTGCTCAACCTTGCTCGCAATCTCTGAATAGGTCAGGGTCCGTCCAAGAAAATTCGTACAGATGTTGTCCGGATGCGCCCGGGTGGCGTCGTCCAAAAGCGCGTAGACAGGACCAGTTGGGATTTCTTGGTCCCATCGGATTCCATCAGGATATGACTTGGCCCAAAGTGGTTCCTGCTGATTTTGATCCAACGATTGAGGGCCGGCAGCTGGTGTCGTCATCACGTCTACTCCCTCTCCACGCCTAAGATTATTGCCCAATTTATTCTGATTGCCACAGCAAATCGGCCCATTTAGGGATATTTTCTTTAGCTCAACTTCGGTTAATCCGTCTCCAATCCTTAAGCATTCGATCGACTTTTTCTTTTGTCTCTAAGTATAGACTGTAGCATTGCTGAGGTCCTGTTGTAGCTCCACTGTACCTTAGGAAACACTTTCGGCACACTTATTGCGGTATTGTCTAGCATATCATGCAGACGTCTGATGCTGCCGCTGGACTTGGCTGACGTTTAGGGATATGTGACGCGTCAGAATGGAAAAGGTCTGGCGGCCATCATGCGGCTGATCTTGAGTGCCACAAGCCTTGAAGACCCTTTGCTTTGCCACTGCAAGGGGAGGAGAATAAGATGGACGAAGTTGCAACCAAAATTATTGAAATCCTCAAAAAACACATGAAGGAACCGCGGGACGACATCTCGCTGTCCACCGAGTTGACGGACCTTTCCATTGAGTCCTTAGACTTGGCCATGATTGTTTTTGACATCGAAGATACATTCGGGATCGAAATTCCATACAACGCAAACGAAGAAGTCGAGTCATTCAAGACCGTCGGTTCAGTTGTTGAGAAAGTAAAAGAATTGATCGCCGGTTCTGGCGACGCGGCTGCGGCAAAGGCTTAAGCCATCCACCGGGTAACATTTTTAGGACTGGTCTGGTTGTCGCGCGCGAGAGCGCGTGGACGAGGCCGATGCAACTGTGCTTGATATCTATCTGGCACTGAACGATGAGGATTGAGTAGACCAATGGCGAACCAGAATGATCGGCGGCGCGTCGTTGTGACCGGAATGGGTGTTGTGACACCCATTGGTTTTGACGTTGGCGAATTTTGGCAAGGCATGCGTGAAGCCAAATGTGGTGTCACGGCCTTGGGCGGCTTTCCGTTGGATGACCTCAAAATTTTGATCGCGGCCCAAATAAAAGACTTCGATCACAAAGCCCGTTTGAAGCATTTTTCACGAGACAAGATCGTCATTCATGCCGATCGGTATTCCTGGTTCGCAGCAGCAGCTGCCGACGAAGCCATGAAACAGTCTGGCCTCGAAGTGCCCGTTGCAAATCCTTACCGCGCGGCATGCATTATCGGTTCTGGCGCCGGCGGCCTTGTCACATACGAAGAATCCTATCGCGCACTCTTTATTGAAAACAAGCGGGCAACCCATCCGCTAACACTACTGCGCATCATCGGATCGTCCGCTTCAGCACATGTGGGCATTGAGCTTGGCATTAAGGGGCCAACGTTTGCCACCTGTTCCGCCTGTTCAACAGCAACCCATGCCATCGGCGTCGGGCTCGATTATATCCGCCGCGGAATGGTCGATGTCGCCGTCGCTGGCGCATCAGAATCCGTCATCAATTATGGGACCATGAAAGCCTGGCAGGCCTTGCACGTGTTGTCGCCAGAAGGTTGCTTCCCATTTGCCAAAAAACGCAACGGAACCGTTCTTGGCGAGGGCGCCGGCATATTGGTTTTGGAAGAACTTGAACACGCGCGCAATCGCGGTGCAAAGATTCTCGCAGAAGTCGTCGGTTACGGCATGACATCAGACGCGCGCGACATGGTCAACCCCGGTGTCGAAGGTCCCCGTGAAGCCATGCGCGCAGCGCTCAATGATGCGCAGCTCGAACCGGAAAAGATCGAATACCTCAACGCACACGGTACCGCGACCGCCATTAACGACGAGAATGAAACCAACGCCATCAAAGAAGTCTATGGCGATTATGCAATGAAACTGGCAATTTCCTCGACCAAGTCCATGCACGGCCACCCGCTCGGCGCAGGCGGTGGCATCGAGGCAGTGGCATGTATTAAGGCCATGGAAGAAAACTGGGTTCCACCAACAATTGGATTGGATGACCCTGATCCAAAATGTGATCTTGACTATGTGCCAAACAAAGGCCGCGACATGGAAGTAAATTACACCATGTCAAACTCGTTTGCCTTTGGCGGTCTTAACGCAGTGTTGGTCTTTGGTCCCGCGCCAGCATAAGATCTCTTCGCCCGGCAACAGGGTTGGGCGCGACGTGGATTGATCCGCCATGCCAACCAACCTCATCAAACCGTTGCCAATTGATAAGCAAGCCAAGAAAAAAGCTGGCGGGCCGCACGCGGCCGATCCAGGGCAAAAAAAGCGCCAAGTCGTCATCGAAATCGGCAAAGTGCGCATTCGCGCGGAACTCGCACAAACCATGACCGCCGAGCGGTTTTGGTTTGCGCTGCCCATCTATTCGGCAGCCGAACCCTGGGGGGACTCGATCCACTTCGAAACCCATGTCGAAAGCGGGCGCGAACGCGGCGCACGCGTCAATGGTATATTGGGCGAAATCTATTACTGGGCCGAAGATGATCGCGTCATTATTGCCTATGGCCCTACACCTATTTCGCGCCCCGGCGAAATTCGCTTACCACGGCCCTGCAATGTACTAGCCAAAGCACTTGATGATGTTCGCATCTTGAAGAATGCGTCGCCAGGTGAGAAAGTATCTGTCACCGCCCTAAAATAATCGCTGACAGGTCAGGGGAAGTGTAAATGCGTCAGGTCGTAATTCGCGCTGGGGGTGTGGCGATCCGCGCGCAAGTGTTGGAAACGCCGACGGCGGAAAACATTTGGAAGGCCCTTCCGATAAGTTCAGAAGCAAAAACGTGGGGCGAGGAAGTATACTTCGACGCACCCATCAGTTGCAGTTCAGAGCCAGACGCACGCGCCGTCGTGGAAGCGGGCGAAATTGTTTATTGGCCGGAAGGTGCCGCCATTGCGATCGGATTTGGACCGACGCCCATTTCACAAAACGGAGAAATCAGGCTCGTGAGCCCGTGCAACATTTGGGCAAAAGCCATTGATGATGTGCGCCAACTTAAGTGCGTTCACGCCGGCGAGCCCATTGAAATCATCCCGGATACTAAAGACTGAGACGTCAAAAATTTCATTCTAGTCAGGTTTCAAAAAGTTGCGGCAGACGCTCCGCGATCTGGTCCGCTAATTGATTGAGCGGGTTGTGCTGCAACGACGTGATCATGCTGATCGCGTCTTCGAGCACGTATTCCGACAACTGCGAAATTTCCACACCGGACACCCACGCATTTTCTTCAAGCCACGCGCGATAGCCAAGCTCCTCGTCGGGGAGCGAAAAGTGACCTGGCGTAATCGCAATTGTTTTCCGGCGCGCCCACACAGATTCAGAAAGCATCGTACTTGAATCCGCCGTGACAAGCACAACGTTCACTTGTTCCAAAAGTTCCGGCAAGGATCCCGGCCCCGTGTTGCGAAAATCAAGAAATTGTTTAACGGGACCTTCCGTGCGCGCAACCAAACCCGCAAAACAATCCGATACACTGTCGGGCGTGCGCGGTGCATTGGAAACAACAAAGCGCGTGCCGTGCGTGCGATTGATTTGCTCCATAAAACTAAAGAGCTGCTCCCAGTCCTCGGGCGCGTAAGACACTGTCCCGCTATCGCCGCCGACAATCAGCCCAAGGGTGGGCGGCAATTGCAAACTATTGTTTGCTTCGATCTGGGCGCCCGACATCACGTCAGGATCCATGGCCGAGGGTTTGAGTGTCATCAAATGTCGGGGCAGTCGCGCGCGGTTTGGGTAAGACGTCATCACCAACGAAAAATCTTCCGCACGGTAGCGCCGCAACGAGCCATAAAAAATGTTGGGTGCACCCGTAAGCCGTGCCGCAGCGATGTTGGCCGCCAACGTGTTGCCACCGGCCGACACAACGAGATCCGTCGGCGGCACGTCGGGGTCAACGCGGTAAACGCGCTGCAGAATCTTTTCTGGCGCCAAGCCGGCGTTGACAGCAAACGAAAGCGCGCGGGCCGGCATCCAAAACGGCCGCTTGACTTCAAGGCGCGTGATCTCGACCGGCCGCTTGCGCGCAATCGCTGCCAAAATGCCTTCTGACAGCGTGTAGTGCCCCGGCCGGTCATCAGCGATCAGGAGCGCGTTGAGCGGTGTGCGAGGTTCGGTTTCTGGCATGCGCGGTGTTTGCCCCTAAGGCGGCGTCAGCGTTCGTTTTTACGAGACCACCCCTCATACAACAAAGCGCGGGCCAAAGGCGGAGGAAAATAGAGGCGAGGTGAATGGTGTATGCCAGGCAGTAGAGGCTGCGAAATTGGATCGCTGCCGGTTCGCCTTTAGATTTCAGCTTCATCCAATAGCGGAAATTGGCAGATCACGTGTGAAGGAAGCAATTGACCCTGAGGGGAACATGCTGGCGGTGGATCATTTTTGCGGCGGCATGTCCAATCTAATACAATTTCCTGCCGTTTGAGGTCATTCGGCAAGCGTGACCTGCATGCCGGCCATCGATGCAGATGACCGTCCGAAGGATATGGTTGGCACTTCTCTAAAAAAATATCGCAGCGATGTTTATCGGAATATAAATGTCTCCCAAGTTTGCTGTCCAACTAAAGTCTGGCGGCTCTGTCAAAAACATCATAGACAAAGGCTCTCTCCTTTTGCGCTTTCTTAGTGATTTCCGCGCGCCTAGTCGAGGAAATGCGGGTACCGAGTTCCTGTACTCGCGCATCTACCAACGAACACTCGCGTCCCAGATAACAAACCCTTTGTAACAAGTAAAATTCCACTTCGGTCTCTGAGCCAATATCAAACAAGTCGCCTCGGCGTAGGAGTTGGGCGATCGTGATCAAGGCTGGTACATAGCCTTTATCCGCCGAGACGATCATTGCCGCAAGTGAGTTGTCTCGAAGACTGAGGAGCGATTTGTCGTAGTAGTTATCCTGGTCAATGGTTCTTGCTATGTACTTTCGCGCCGGAATTTTGGATTGACTGATCTGATTTTCCAATTCGAGAAATCTTGTGTAGGACCCGCAAAATCCGTAGCCTACGAATTGAACCCCGGCATAGATACCCCATCGATAACTCTTCACGTCTGCGGCTTCAGCATTGGTTTCCGGCGCTCTTTTTATTGTTGTTGAAAACTGCGGATAGCTTCTAACGAATGCTCCCCGCAATTGTTCTTCGGCCTGCTTGCAGTCCAATTTGTTTAGGGCGTCCAAATAATCCCGGTATTCCTCTCGTGTCATCAGGTCCTTTGCAGGCTTGGTTTTAAACGGAGCGTAAGTTCCGTCGGACATGAACAACACGTCGCTGCGTGATCGTTCATTGTCTGCTGCAAGAGCGGTGGCCGCAACCATCACAAGAGCCAACGCTGCGCAGGCATTCTTACGAGCAATCATGAACTTATCCTCTGTCGATCCACTCACATTACCATAGCCTGAGACGTAGTGACGAGGACGAGTAATGGCAGGAAAGACCAACTTTGCGATCTGTGCGAGTGAGCGTGCAGCACTTCAGCGACATCGAGACAACCTCATCAGGGAAGAAAATAGACTAGGCAAGCTCGAAGAGAGTATACGCGTTATTCAAGGTGAAATTAACTATGCCGAGAATGCGCTGCAACGCGTCCTGGCGCATGTTCGAGAACTAGGTTCAACTGCTGTGGGTTGCGTTGAAGGACTTAGGCGGCGAAGAGACCCGAGTGACTGTGTGAGCTTCGCAATTCGTTTATCCCGCGAACAAGCGGCCCATGAGGAAAAAATCAGGCGGTTGAGGAATAAATTGGGCCTTCAAACCGAAAAACGTAATGGCGCCAGACAACGAATTGAGGGGCTGCGAAGCGATATTCAACGAACCATCGCAATCTTGAAGGCGAATGGGTGTCGTTAGTGCACGTCCGATATCTCTTCTGTCGATGGATGGTTCTACTCGTTGCTTATGGATTGCGGCTAAATGACTTCGACACTGAGTTAAACTGGCAATTGGAACACGAGGTTTGCCGTATATTAGCCCTAGCTCATTCGATTCCATAATCGCATTGGGTGAGGTTTTTTCTGGTTTCCGAACTCGAACTGTTATCCTGCCAAAAGCCGACGTGTTACCAGCATCAGCCTCACAAAGCACACACTTCCGTTCCTGGCCCCATCGCGTCGCGCCCGCGCGACCGATCAACGTCTGCTCCTGTCACAAGCAGTCATTTCTGGCACACTAATCACCCCCTCACTCTCCCAACACCCTGCATCATGGCATATGAAATCGTCATGGTGTCGGGGCGAGAGAGGTGATCGGTGACGCGTGAGACGAGACCGTCAAGCACATCTTTTTCCATCAAGCCTTGCGAGACGATCGTCTCCGACATGCTCGCCAATGTCAGCGGCAGATGCATGGTCATAGGATCTTTTGCCGTTAGCGCGTGCATGCACGGTTTGATCACCACATGATCCAAACCGCGGTCCAATAAAATGCCACGCAACAAAAGCCCCAAGTCAATGTCCGCCCCGACAGCCTGAAACGTCTTGCGCAACAACGCGAGTGCCGTGTCCCAATCTTCGGTCGACGGCACACAGTGCATCGTGTGCGTGGTGACCTCTTCGACAAAGACGACTCCGCCCGGCCGAACAAGCCTCAGCATATGATCAAGAATGCCGATCCCGTTCTCAATCACGCTTAAGGCAAACCGGCAATGGACAAGGTCGAAGGAGTGCTGCGGCAGTCCGCTGTCAAACGCGTTGGCTTCAACAAACGTGACATTGGAAAGCCCTTGGCACGCAGCCCACCGGCGCGCTTCGTCAAGTTTAGCGACATCAAGATCAGCACCGACGACGCGACCTTCAGACCCAACCCAGGCGCTTAACGCATCTGTAATGCCGCCAAGCCCGCAACAAAGATCAAGAACGTTCCAACCCGATCCATAGCCAATCCGCGCCAGCATGGCGCGCGCATCATCGAGGAAGAGATCAGCTTGGATGCGAAGCCGGTTGAACTCTTCTTCAGAAGTCTGAATGGGATAAGTCTCTTGAGCCATCTCAGATGTAATCAAGTGTTGAACGCTGACGCCAAAAGCTTCGTTGTTAACCGTGATAGCAATCATTCGGCGACCGAACCACCACGGCCTACAAGTGCCCTAGAGCCCACAATCTTGTTTTCGCTCACGGGCTAATCCTCGCTTCGCTCGGGCCCTCCGCGAGGGCGGCGCAACGCGCCGGGTCGCTTTGCTCCCGGACAGGTGTGATACGGTTGCCATCAATTTTGTTTGCACAAAACAATACGCACACCGTATCTCTCCCGCCGTGGGTGTAGCCGAAGGCGTACCCATCGGCGCGCTCACTGCCCGAGGCCTTTAGGCCCAGGAATAGCAGTGAGCAAAAACAAACAAACCCACGCCGTATCCTTCCCGCTGCCACAGTAGGCGGAGCCGTTGGCGTCGGCACGGTAAATTGGTGGGCCCGGTAGGACTCGAACCTACAACCAGGCGGTTATGAGCCGCCGGCTCTAACCAATTGAGCTACAGGCCCCACTTCAAGTCTAAATCCAAATATGACGCTTCGTCCCGTCAAAGTGCAACGACCACTATTCTTAGCTTAGCAACAGCACCTCTCTAGGTGCGCACGAAGCCGCGCACCATAGAAATGAGAACATTTTTGCGCAAGAGAGAAAAGTGGTCTTAAGAGCTCCAAGCCCTTTAGCCAACACGAATTTCTGTCTTGCCGGGCCAGGCCATCCTGCGTAACACCTAAATGCGCCAGGCGGTGTCTGGCCCAAGTCAAACCACCCACGCCCGGCCCGATTTCCCAAATGCCATGCCACTGGGTGGTCGGGAGCTCCACACCGGCTTGCCGAGTGTGGACCAAAAAAAGGCGCGCGGGCCGGTGATGTGAGTCCGACGCTAAATCGGACATGCCAAACTACCGAGGGGAAACGCCAATGATGGTCGTCACAACAAATGAGATACCAGGTTACCGCGTTGTGAAAACGCTGGGCGTGGCCCGCGGGCTTTCGGTCCGCTCACGCAGCGTCGTCGGCAACCTTTTTGCGTCAATCCAGATTATATTCGGCGGCAATATAACCACGTATACAGCCCTGGCCGAGCGGGCCCGCCAGGAAGCCTTCGACCTCCTCATTGAACAAGCCGAGGCACGGGGCGCGAACGCCATTTTGGCCATGCGCTATGACGCCAATGAAATGGCCGCGGCCGTAACGGAGGTCTTGGCCTACGGCACGGCGGTCGTCGTCGAGGAGGTTCAATCCTAGCTCCGGGCGGGCCAGTATGTGGCAAATATAACACAATCAAGCAAAAACATAGCTTTGCAAGTGACAAGCCAAGTAAACTCGGTTACAGATGCCGCTCCCCAGATGAGACAATGGTGTGAGGCACGTTCGCTCGACTGCAGCGTTAGGGGTGTAGCTCAATTGGTAGAGCGTCGGTCTCCAAAACCGAAGGTTGGGGGTTCGAGACCCTCCGCCCCTGCCATCTGACATTATGAAATGAGACTTGTTAGCAAGCGAGGGCAGCTAGCTAGTCAGGTGCGAACCAGGACTTGTTGAAAAACGCTGCACCCAATCTGCCCTCATGACCCGTGGCGAAACGAGTACTTGGAAAAGGTGGCAGTGGTAAATCCGTTTACGTTCATTCAAGAAGTGCGCCAGGAGGTGGCCAAGGTCACTTGGCCAACTTGGAAGGAAGTTTGGATCACAACAATCATGGTCTTGATCATGGTGACGTTGGCGGCAATCTTTTTCTTTTTTGCCGACCAGCTCCTTGGTTGGTTTGTGAACCAGATACTTAACATTGGCCGATGACAAAACCGGTCATCACAATTAAGACCGGGTCAACAATAAGTCCAACTGACACGAACGATTTTTATTAGAGATCGAGACATGGCCAAGCGCTGGTACATTGTACACGCCTACACAAATTTCGAGCGCAAGGTGGCAGACGCCATCAAAGAGCGAGCAAAGGCAGCAGGCCTTGCCGATTACTTTGAAGAAGTCCTCGTACCCACAGAAGAGGTCATTGAAGTCAAACGTGGCCGCAAAGTCCAAACCGAGCGCAAGTTCTTGCCCGGCTATGTCCTTGTAAAAATGGAAATGTCGGACGCCGCGTTCCTGTTGATTAAGAACACGCCAAAAGTGACAGGCTTCTTAGGTTCAGACAACAAGCCCGTCGCTATTAGCGAAGACGAGGCCATGCGCATCCTCAATCAGGTACGTGAGGGTGTTGAGCAGCCAAAACCAACGATCACGTTCGAGATCGGCGAGTCCGTAAAAGTGGTCGATGGTCCGTTTGCCTCTTTCCAAGGTGAGGTGGAAGAAGTGGATGAAGAACGCACACGCCTCAAAGTCGAAGTGTCAATTTTTGGACGCCGCACACCTGTCGAGTTGGAGTTTGGCCAAGTTGAAAAGGTCGCAAATTAGCCTGACCCCAATTTTGGGTCATCACGGCACGTGAAATTTAGGACAGCAACGAAGTAGCAAGAGGTACGCAACGCCAACAATAAAAAAAAGCACATCAACAACGAACAAGTAGAGCAATAAGCGCAGCAGATATGCGTTTGGCGTTCTGGAGTGCGGGAGGGCTTACAAAAAACGAAAGTTAGGCCCGTTGACCGCTAACCCTTGGAGGGATCGTGCAAACGAACCGCTCCATCTGTTCCAGGCAAGAACAACCAAAGGGGATACTATGGCAAAGAAAATTGAGGGTTACGTGAGCCTTCATGTGCCAGCCGGCAAGGCAAACCCATCACCGCCCATCGGTCCCGCGCTTTCCCAGCACGGGGTCAACATTATGGAGTTCTGTAAGGCATTTAACGCAAAATCGAAGGACATGGAGCCCGACACACCGGTGCCGGTAAAAATTACGGTTTATGCCGACCGCTCCTTCAGCTTCGAAATGAAAACGGCCCCAGCTTCGTACTATTTAAAGAAAGCTGCGGGACTGAAAGCTACCGGTAAACCGGGAACTGGCGCCAACGAGCCGGGTCGCGAAACCGTAGCCCAAGTGACAATGGATCAACTCCGCGAAATCGCAAAAGCCAAGCTCGCCGACTTGAACACAGACGATATCGATCAAGGTGCGCGCATAATCGCTGGTTCAGCCCGTTCCATGGGCATAAAGGTTGTGGAGTAAGACGATGGCAAACATTTCGTCAGAAGATATCAGGGCGACGCGTGCCGCTGGCGGCAAGCGGATGATGGCCATCAGCCAGAAGGTAGATCGCAACAAGCCTTACGCAGTAGATGAGGCCGTCAAACTCATCAAATCCTGTGCCAAAGCGAAATTTGATGAAACGATCGAAATTTCGATGAATTTAGGCGTCGATCCCAAGCATGCGGATCAAATGGTCCGCGGCGTTTGCATGTTGCCGAACGGCTCCGGCCGTTCGGCCCGCGTGGCCGTGTTCGCACGGGGCGACAAGGCCGAAGAAGCAAAGGCCGCAGGTGCCGACGTTGTTGGTGCCGAGGACCTGGTGGAAGACGTCCAAAAGGGCAACCTCAATTTCGACCGCTGTATCGCGACGCCAGACATGATGGCGCTCGTCGGAAGGTTGGGAAAAGTCTTAGGCCCACGCGGTCTAATGCCCAACCCTCGCGTTGGGACCGTCACCATGGACGTTGGTGAAGCTGTGCGCGGCGCCAAAGGTGGTGCCGTCGAATTCCGTGCTGAAAAGGCAGGCATCGTTCACGCAGGCGTCGGCAAAGCAAGTTTTGCCGAGGACGCGTTGGTTGAAAATGTCAAAGCGTTCATCGATGCGGTGATGAAGGCGAGGCCCTCCGGTGCCAAAGGTACGTATTTAAAGAAGGTGACCCTGTCTTCGACAATGGGTCCTGGCGTCAAACTCGACACGTCAAACGTCACGTCGGCGCCAGTGTCATAGGGAGTAGAAGTTGAGACGGGATCGCAGTTTGCAAACATCCCGAAAAAGTTTTCAGGTGCCACGCGCGTGATGCCTGGAAGAACCCACACCGAGAACATGTTGTCGTTGTGGGAACCTGTCCGAGATTGCAGGTGACGGCGATGGAGAAATCCAAAACCGACTTAAGCCTTCAGGGCCTGCATGAGACAAAAGACAATCCGGATTGGTGTGCCGATCGCACGATATTCGGTTTGAACCTTTTAGGGTCGCACCCGTGCTGCATCTGGCCGCGCGGAGGACAGGTAGGAGCGTCGCTTGGCCGGTCATGACGAGACCAAGCGATAAGGTGCAACCCGCAAACAAGCTCGCAAAGGAGCGCGTTTGCATTTGGATGGAGTGAGCGAAAGTGGACAGAGCTGCCAAGGAAGAGCTCGTGGCCAACCTCCACGGCGTGTTTAAGGACACGAGCGCGGTTGTTGTCGCCCACTACGCTGGCATGACGGTTGCCCAAATGACCGACTACCGCCAACGCATGAAAGAGGCGGGTGGCAAGGTCAAGGTGGCCAAAAATCGTCTGGTTAAGCTCGCACTCAAAGACACGGCTGCTGCAGGAATTACGGATTTGTTCACGGGGCCAACGTGCATTGCCTACGCGGACGATCCGATCACTGCGGCAAAAGTTGCTGTCACCTACGCCAAAGAGAACGACAGTCTTGTCATTCTCGGCGGCACGATGGGCGAAAATGTCTTGGACGCCAATGAGGTCAAGGCCCTCGCTGCCCTGCCATCGTTGGATGAATTACGAGCAAAACTCATCGGTCTGTTGAACGCACCGGCCACCAAGATCGTTCGCACGATCAAGGAGCCGAGCGCAAAACTCGCACGAGTCCTTCAGGCCAAAGCCAAAAAAGATGAGGCGGCATAGCGCGCAGCCAAACACGACAAACCAGGGCGTCTTGGACGTCCAACACGAAACAAGAAGGTTCAAATCGATAGGAAGTTAAGAAAATGGCAGATATTGCAAAAATTGCTGACGAACTCTCAGGCCTCACGGTCCTTGAGGCTGCAGAACTGGCAACCATGCTTGAAGACAAATGGGGCGTTTCAGCTGCAGCCGCCGTTGCAGTTGCCGGCGCCATGCCAGGTGCGGCAGGCGGTGCAGCAGAAGCAGCCGAAGAGCAAACTGAGTTTGACGTTATTCTGAAAGCTGCGGGCGACAAGAAGATCAACGTGATTAAAGAAGTTCGCGCAATCACGGGCCTCGGTCTCAAAGAAGCTAAGGAACTCGTCGAAGCCGGCGGCAAGGCAGTTAAAGAGGGCGTCGACAAGGAAGAAGCAGAGAAGCTGAAGAAGCAACTAGAGGATCAAGGCGCTCAGGTTGAAGTCAAATAGCAAGATCTGAATATGAAAAGCGGGAGCCCGGCAGTCGGCGGGCTTCCGCAGATTGCGGCAACACGAGTGTTGATGGGCGGGAAGTTATGAGAAGCGGGCCGTACGGAAGTGCGAAGTGCCGTTCCGAGCAAAGCGGAACGTCAAAATCTATGGACCTGGAAAAGGCCAACACAACAACAAACAGAAAATTGAGTTCAACCGGATTTAGACGTGGAGACTGTTGGGAACGAGGTGCTTTTGAAAGAGCAGCGCCAATTTAAGAACCCAAAAAAAGACACGTTGAACACGAGCACGGGGTAGGCGGCCCCAGCTCAATTGACGACGGCGCGGGCATCTGGCCCGTAAGTGGCAAGGATTAGGATCACATGGCTGAGACGTTTAATGGTCGCAAGCGCATCAGGCGGAAGTTTGGCACGATCAGAGAGGTCGCTCAATTACCCAATCTGATCGAAGTCCAGAAAAGTTCCTACGATGATTTCCTTATGGTCAAGGAGCCCCCGGGCGGCCGTCCGGATGATTTTGGCTTGCAGGCCGTCTTTAAATCGGTGTTCCCGATTTCAGATTTTTCCGGCAAGTCGACCTTGGAATTCGTGTCCTATGAGTTCGACGCGCCCAAATATGATGTCGACGAATGCATGCAACGCGACATGACCTACTCCGCGCCGTTGCGCGTGAAATTGCGTCTCATCGTCTTCGACATCAACGAAGAAACGGGCTCAAAGTCGATCAAAGACGTCAAAGAACAAGATGTCTACATGGGCGAAATGCCGCTGATGACCCCCAACGGGACGTTTATCATCAATGGCACGGAACGTGTGATCGTTTCCCAAATGCATCGCTCGCCCGGCGTGTTCTTTGATCACGACCGCGGCCGCACGCACGCCTCAGGCAAACTTTTGTTCGCCGCACGCATAATTCCTTACCGTGGCTCATGGCTCGACTTTGAATTCGATGCCAAAGACATCGTCTATGTCCGCATCGACCGTCGCCGCAAGATTCCCGTCACCACCCTGCTCTACGCGCTGGGACTCAACGACGAAGAAATCCTGGCGATGTTTTACGATCACATTGCGATCAAAGACAGCCGTCGCGGCTGGAAGATGCCGTTCGTGCAAAAGAAATTGCGCGGTGTGACGCCCGTGGGCGAACTAGCCGATGCAAAGACAGGTGAAGTTTTTGCGCAACCTGGCGAAAAGATCACCGCACGCAAAGCCCGGGAATTGGCTGAGGCTGGCTTGAAGGAAGTCTTGGTCACAGCAGACGATCTGTCCGGCCGTTATTTAGCTGAAGACATTGTTGATATGGATTCAGGCCGCATCTTTGCGGAAGCGGGCCAAGAGCTCGATGCCAATTTGCTGGCAGAGTTAAAAGACCAAAAGGTCAAGCAATTCCCGATCCTTGATATCGACCACGTCAACATCGGCGCCTTCATTCGCAACACATTGAACATCGACAAAAACGCCAACACAGAAGAGGCGTTGATGGACATCTATCGGGTGATGCGTCCAGGCGAACCACCAACGATCGAGGCTGCCTCAAGCTTGTTTGAAGGCCTGTTCTTTGATGCCGAGCGCTATGACCTGTCAGCCGTTGGCCGTGTGAAGATGAATATGCGCCTTCTCGAAGTGGAAGGGTTCGAACCCGCCGAAGACACGGTTCGTGTATTGCGCTCTGAAGACATCCTCGGTGTCATCAAGACACTTGTGAACTTGCGCGATGGCCGCGGCGACATCGATGACATCGACCACTTAGGCAACCGTCGTGTGCGTTCCGTCGGCGAATTGATGGAAAATCAATATCGCGTTGGCCTCTTGCGCATGGAACGTGCCATCAAAGAACGCATGTCGTCTGTCGATATCGATACCGTCATGCCGCAGGATTTGATCAACGCCAAACCGGCCGCCGCCGCTGTGCGCGAATTTTTTGGCTCATCGCAGTTGAGCCAGTTCATGGATCAAACCAATCCGCTTTCTGAAATCACACACAAGAGACGTCTGTCTGCCCTTGGGCCAGGTGGCCTCACACGCGAGCGCGCAGGCTTTGAAGTCCGCGACGTTCATCCAACGCACTATGGACGCATCTGCCCCATCGAAACGCCAGAAGGTCCCAACATTGGTTTGATCAACTCGCTGGCCACGTTCGCGCGCGTCAACAAATATGGCTTTATCGAAAGCCCGTACCGCAAAGTGAACAGCGGCAAGGTGACCGACGATGTCGTCTACCTCTCAGCCATGGAAGAAATGCGCCACCATGTGGCACAGGCGAACGCCGACATTGATGAAAAGGCTCAGTTGACAGGAGATCTAATCAACTGCCGCTATCAAGGCGACGCGATGCTCGTGCCGCGCGATGAAGTGGACTACATCGACGTCTCCCCAAAGCAGCTCGTGTCTGTTGCTGCAGCTCTCATTCCGTTTCTTGAAAACGATGACGCCAACCGCGCCTTGATGGGCTCCAACATGCAACGCCAAGCGGTGCCGCTCATTAAAGCAGAAGCCCCGCTTGTGGGTACGGGCATGGAAGAGGTCGTCGCCCGCGATTCCGGTGCCGCTATTGTCGCGCGCCGCACTGGCATCGTCGATCAAGTCGATGCAACGCGTATCGTCATCCGCGCAACGGAAGAACCCGACCCCTCAAAGCCTGGCGTCGACATTTATCGCTTGCGCAAATTCCAGCGCTCAAACCAGAACACGTGCATCAATCAGCGCCCGCTGGTGAATGTCGGCGATTTTGTGCGCGAAGGGGAGATCGTCGCCGACGGCCCGTCGACGGATCTCGGTGATTTGGCGTTGGGCAAAAACGTGCTCGTCGCCTTCATGCCGTGGATGGGTTACAACTTTGAAGACTCTATTCTGATGTCAGAACGCGTCGTTTCTGATGACGTCTTCACATCCATTCACATCGAAGAATTTGAAATCATGGCCCGCGACACAAAGTTGGGCCCTGAAGAAATCACGCGCGATATTCCAAACGTCTCCGAAGAAGCGCTCAAAAATCTAGACGAAGCAGGCATCGTTTACATCGGTGCGGAAGTGCATCCTGGCGACATTCTGGTGGGCAAGATTACGCCTAAGGGCGAAAGCCCCATGACGCCTGAAGAAAAACTTCTTCGCGCCATTTTTGGAGAAAAGGCGTCCGACGTCCGCGACACCTCGCTCAGGCTTCCGCCGGGCGTCGCCGGCACCATCGTTGAAGTACGCGTCTTTAACCGCCACGGCGTCGAAAAAGACGAACGTGCCATGGCCATTGAGCGCGAAGAAATCGAGCGTTTAGCCAAAGACCGCGATGACGAATTGCAAATCCTTGATCGCAACGTTTACGCGCGACTGAAGGTGGCCTTGCTTGGCAAAGAAGTCGCCAAAGGCCCCAAAGGCGCGCGCAAAGGCACAAACATTGATGAAACGATCTTAGAGGAGATCCCGCGCAGTCAGTGGTGGGAGATCGGCCTTGCCGATGAAAAGGCTCAAGGCGAAGTCGAGGCGATCAACAAGCAATACGAAGATGCCAAGAAGAGCTTGGAGCGTAGGTTCGTAGACAAAGTCGACAAACTCCAACGCGGCGACGAGCTTCCCCCTGGCGTCATGAAAATGGTCAAAGTCTTTGTCGCCGTGAAGCGCAAAATTCAGCCGGGCGATAAGATGGCCGGCCGCCATGGCAACAAAGGCGTTGTTTCCATGATCGTGCCGCAAGAGGACATGCCGTTCCTTGACGATGGAACACCCGTCGATGTGGTCCTCAACCCATTGGGCGTGCCAAGTCGCATGAACGTCGGGCAAATCTTAGAAACGCATATGGGTTGGGCATGCCGTGGCCTTGGTCGACTCATTCAACAGGCCCTTGATGACTACCGCGCGAGCGGAGAGGTGCGTGCCCTGGAGCAACAACTTGAACAGGTCTATGGCCGCGAAGAACTGGAGTCTGTCGCAAAATCCAACGATGAACGTGCTCTGTTGGCCGAACAACTGAGCAACGGTGTACCCATTGCGTCTCCCGTTTTCGATGGCGCACACGAAAGCGACATCGTCGAACTCCTAAAAGCAGCAGGGTTTGACGACAGTGGCCAGGTGACACTTCACGATGGTCGCACGGGCGAAGAATTCGATCGCAAAGTGACCGTTGGCTACAAGTACATGCTCAAACTGCATCACCTTGTCGATGACAAGATCCACGCCCGCTCCATCGGTCCATATAGCCTTGTGACCCAACAACCCTTGGGCGGTAAGGCGCAATTTGGCGGTCAGCGGTTTGGTGAAATGGAAGTCTGGGCTTTGGAAGCCTATGGCGCCGCTTACACTTTGCAGGAAATGCTCACGGTAAAATCCGATGACGTTGCCGGGCGCACAAAAGTCTACGAGGCCATTGTGCGCGGCGATGATGCCTTTGAAGCCGGCGTGCCGGAAAGCTTCAATGTGTTGGTCAAGGAAATGCGCGCCCTTGGGCTCAACGTTGAACTTCGTAACTCTGATAAAGGCGAGTCCGAACCTGAGGAAGAAAAGACTCCCCAGCTGCCACCAGCAGCTGAGTAAATTGCCCATTGGCCACGCAGCCATAAGACCAGGGACATATTGAATCGAACATACGTGTGAAGGCCAGACGACCGCCTCACTCCAGGAGAACACCGATGAACGAGATCACCAATATCTTTAAGAGTCAGCAACCGCTGCCCACGTTCGATCAGATTAGGATCTCGATTGCGAGCCCCGAAGACATTTTGTCATGGTCATTTGGTGAAATTAAAAAGCCAGAGACGATCAACTACCGCACTTTCAAACCTGAACGCGACGGCCTGTTCTGCGCGCGCATCTTTGGCCCAATCAAAGACTACGAATGCTTGTGCGGCAAATATAAGCGCATGAAATACAAAGGGCTGATTTGCGAAAAGTGCGGCGTTGAAGTGACGTTAGCCAAGGTGCGCCGCGAACGCATGGGCCACATCGAATTAGCAGCACCTGTCGCGCACATCTGGTTCATGAAGTCGTTGCCCTCGCGCATCGGCCTCATCCTTGACATGACGCTCAAAGAGCTAGAGCGCGTCCTATATTTCGAAAACTACATCGTCATCGAACCAGGCATCACGCCGTTCGCAGAACGCCAGCTCTTAAGCGAAGAGCAATACGAACAAGCCATCGATGAGTTTGGTCAAGATAGCTTTACGGCAGGCATCGGCGCCGAGGCCATTCGCGAAATCTTGATCTCAATGGACTTGCACCAAATTCGCGAAGACCTTCGCCAGGAAATCGCCGAAGCAACCACAGACCTCAAACCTAAAAAATTAGGTAAGCGCCTAAAGGTCATCGAGGCCTTCATTGAATCAGGCAATCGCCCTGAGTGGATGATCCTGACGCATGTACCGGTGATCCCACCCGAGTTGCGGCCACTTGTGCCGCTCGATGGCGGTCGTTTTGCAACGTCCGATCTCAACGACCTTTACCGGCGCGTGATTAACCGCAACAACCGCCTCAAGCGGCTGATGGAATTGCGCGCGCCCGACATCATCATCCGCAACGAAAAACGGATGTTGCAGGAAGCCGTCGACGCACTGTTTGACAATGGCCGCCGCGGACGCGTCATTACGGGCGCCAACAAGCGCCCCTTAAAATCCCTGGCCGACATGCTGAAAGGTAAGCAGGGCCGCTTCCGCCAAAACCTCCTTGGCAAGCGTGTCGACTATTCAGGTCGTTCCGTGATCGTGGTCGGCCCGGAACTCAAGCTGCACCAATGCGGTCTGCCAAAAAAGATGGCGCTCGAGCTCTTCAAGCCATTTATCTACGCCCGCTTGCAAGCGCTGGCCCAGGCAGCAACCGTTAAACAGGCCAAAAAGCTTGTCGAAAAAGAACGCCCCGAAGTTTGGGACGTGCTCGACGAGGTTATTCGCGAGCACCCTGTGCTTTTGAACCGTGCACCGACGCTGCACAGGCTCGGCATCCAAGCGTTTGAACCCGTTCTCATCGAAGGTAAGGCAATCCAGTTGCACCCACTTGTGTGCGCCGCCTTTAACGCCGACTTCGATGGCGACCAAATGGCCGTCCACGTGCCTTTATCTTTGGAAGCACAACTTGAAGCGCGTGTGTTGATGATGTCCACCAACAACATCCTTCATCCAGCGAACGGCACACCGATCATAGTGCCTTCTCAAGACATCGTGCTTGGGCTCTACTACCTCTCACTGGTTGCCGAAAATGAACCTGGCGAAGGCATGATCTTCGGCTCAGTTGACGAAGTGCGCCATGCTCTTGAAACGGACGTCGTGACATTGCACGCCAAGGTCAAAGGCCGCTTCAAGGGCGTCGACGAAAACGGCAACGAAAAAACCGAGATCGTCGACACGACACCAGGTCGCATGCTGCTCGCAGAGCTATTGCCGCGTCGCCCCAACATCGGAATCGAATTGGTCAATCAACTTCTGACGAAGAAGGCCATTTCAACCATGATCGATGCTGTCTACCGCAACTGCGGACAAAAAGAGACAGTGATCTTCTGCGATCGCATCATGTCGCTTGGCTTCATGCATGCCTTTAAGGCTGGCATCTCATTTGGCAAAGACGACATGTTGATCCCAGACAACAAGTCGAAAATCGTTGAGCAAACAAACGACATGGTGCGTGAGTTTGAGCAGCAGTATAACGACGGCCTGATCACACAGCTCGAAAAGTATAACAAGGTGGTCGATGCATGGTCGAAGTGCACCGATAAGATCGCCAAGGAAATGATGGAACGCATTTCTGCGGTGTCCAAAGACAAGACATCTGGCCGCAACAGGCCGGTCAATTCCGTTTACATGATGAGCCATTCAGGTGCGCGCGGCTCGCCGACCCAAATGCGCCAGCTCGCCGCCATGCGCGGTCTCATGACCAAACCGTCTGGCGAGATCATCGAAACGCCCATCATTTCAAACTTTAAAGAGGGCCTGTCCGTTCTGGAGTACTTCAACTCGACCCACGGTGCACGTAAAGGCCTGGCGGATACGGCGCTAAAAACAGCAAACTCCGGCTACCTGACGCGTCGCCTTGTTGACGTTGCCCAGGATTCGATCATCACCGAACCTGACTGCGGAACAGATGGCGGAATTAAGGTGCAAGCGGTTGTTGATGCGGGCCAAGTCATTGTCTCGCTGGCGGACCGCATTCTTGGCCGTACGGCTGCAGAAGACATCTTGGATCCAGAATCTGGCGAGGTCATCTTAAAGTCGGGCGAGCTGATTGAAGAACGCCAAGCCGAAGCAATCGCCAATGCGGAAGTCCAAGAGGCACGTATCCGGTCAGTGTTGACCTGCGAAACCGTAACCGGTGTTTGCGGCGCTTGCTATGGCCGCGATCTGGCGCGCGGTACGCCGGTCAATATCGGCGAAGCCGTCGGCGTCATCGCCGCTCAATCCATCGGTGAGCCAGGTACGCAGCTCACTATGCGCACCTTCCACATTGGTGGCACCGCTAACGTCGTCGACACATCCTTCATTGAATCAAACTTCAATGGCAGCGTGACCTTTAGAAATCGCGCGCTTGTCAAAGACAGCGAAGGTCGAAACATCGCCATGGGTCGCTCCATGTCGATCGTGATTTCGGATCAGTCGGGCAAAGAATTGGCGTCTCAAAAAATCCCCTACGGTGCGCGCTTGCACGTCGACGAGGGTGACACGGTTAAGCGAGGGACCAGGCTGGCCCAGTGGGATCCCTACACCCGACCAATTCTCACTGAGACAGATGGCACGGTCACGTTTGAAGATCTCATTGAAGGCGCCTCGGTGCGTGAGCAAACTGACGAGGTCAAAGGGACCACAAATCGTGTCATCGTAGACTGGCGCGCCACACCACGTGGTGCAGATCTAAAACCTGCAGTCGTCATTAACGACAAGAAGGGCAATCCCATCAAGGTGGCTCGCGGCGGCGACGCACGCTATCTCTTGCCAGTGGACGCCGTCTTGTCTGTTGATCCAGGCGCATCGGTCAAAGCCGGTGACGTACTGGCGCGTATTCCAATGGCCTCTGCAAAATCCGGCGACATCACCGGCGGTCTGCCACGCGTTGCTGAACTCTTTGAGGCCCGCCGACCAAAAGACCATGCCATCATTGCTGAAATTTCAGGCAAGGTGGAGTTCGGCAAAGACTATAAGAACAAGCAACGCATTGCGATCAAGCCGGACGACGAGAATGAGGATCCCGCCGAGTACTTGATCCCGCGCGGTAAGAACTTGGCCGTGCAACACGGCGACCGTATTGAGCGTGGGGATTACATCTACGACGGTCACCCCGCGCCCCATGATATCCTTGCCATTAAGGGCGTCGAGGAATTGGCCGTTTATCTCATCAACGAGATCCAAGACGTCTATAGGCTGCAAGGCGTGACCATTAACGACAAGCACATCGAAGTGATTGTCCGCCAGATGCTGCAAAAGGTCGAAATCACAGATACCGGAGAGACAGACCTTATTAAGGGCGAGCAGATCGATCGGATCGAGTTTGAGGAAACAAACCTGCATGCAGAAAAAGAAGGCCGCCGTCCGGCCAGCGCAGTGCCGGTCTTATTGGGTATCACCAAGGCCTCCTTGCAGACCCGCTCCTTTATCTCTGCTGCATCCTTCCAGGAGACCACCCGTGTCTTGACCGATGCGGCCGTTAACGGGAAGGCGGACACCCTTGAGGGGCTCAAGGAAAACGTCATTGTTGGTCGTCTCATCCCTGCGGGCACAGGCGGTATGTTGCGTCGCTTGCGTAAGGTGGCTGGCAAGCGCGATGAGCTGATCGCTAAGGAAAATGCAAAGGCGGCAGCCGCCGAAAGTCAGGTTTTAGAGGCACCGGTTGTGCCTGAGCCTACGCCCGACCCGGAACCGCCAACGCAGACCGAGCCAGCAGCCGAATAAGGCCTGCGTGCCAAAGTTGTCAGTAAGACGCTAAGCCAGCAAAGTGCCATGGCGTCTTGCTGGCCAACCACGCGACCGCAACCGCCACAGCCCACACCGGAGTCCTTCTGCCAGAACCGTCCACAGAATTACTATTGGTGCGATCGCCACTTGAATTTGGTGTTTGCCGAACCACATCAGCCGATTGCGACAAAATAATCAAAATTCAATACGTCCAAGTGTTGACCAAGGCCCACACCCCTGTGTATAGCTTCGCCACTCTCTCGGTAGGCGGTAGGTCATTTTAGCGATGCCATGCGCACGCGCCTTAAGACCTAGACGGTGCCGTAAAGAAGCAGAGAACAGTTAAAGACCAAGATCTCCGACCAGGGACTACGGTCGAAGGTCCTCTGAATTTATCCATTTGTCGAGGGCCGCCGGCTCGGGTCTCGACATTTTTGGCTTGTCGCATGCCGGTACCTGCATGCGTTAAAATTGGACCAGGCGAATGCCGACGATACAACAATTGATCCGGAAACCCCGGCGTCAAAAAACTTACCGCGAGAAGTCACGCCACATGGAGGCCTGTCCTCAAAAGCGCGGCGTGTGCACGCGCGTTTATACAACAACACCAAAGAAACCGAACTCGGCCCTTCGCAAGGTGGCAAAGATCCGCTTGACCAATGGCTACGAAGTCATCGGTTACATCCCCGGCGAAGGTCATAACTTACAAGAGCACTCTGTGGTTCTCATTCGCGGTGGTCGCGTGAAAGATCTGCCCGGTGTTCGCTATCACATCGTTCGTGGCGTGCTTGATACGCAAGGCGTCTCCGATCGCAAACAACGCCGTTCTAAGTACGGCGCCAAGCGACCGAAATAACTTGTGTCAGTGCAATAGGCCACGAACAAAAAGTTTTAGAATTTGAATTGAAAGTGAAGAGCAAAGAGCAAGGCCATGTCCCGACGTCACCGCGCTGAAAAGCGTGAGATCAATCCGGACCCTAAATACCGTGATCTTGTCATCAGCAAGTTCATGAATGCGGTCATGCGCCAAGGAAAAAAGTCGGTCGCAGAATCGATCGTTTATGGAGCGCTGGATCAGATCGAAGACAAAGCAAAGTCAGATCCAGTTCAGATGTTCCACCAGG
Organism: Hyphomicrobiaceae bacterium; assembly: GCA_965222775.1. Classification (GTDB taxonomy): domain Bacteria; phylum Pseudomonadota; class Alphaproteobacteria; order Rhizobiales; family Hyphomicrobiaceae; genus CBDCUV01. Next base: position 3,230,824 of record OZ244971.1, on the reverse strand, counting down.
CATTAGAAAATGTGATGCCAACCATTGAAGTGCGCTCTCGCAGAGTTGGCGGCGCCACCTATCAGGTGCCAGTCGAAGTCCGCAACGAGCGCCGTCAAGCCCTCGCAATAAGATGGCTTATCACAGCCGCACGCGCCCGCAACGAAAACACAATGGTCGAGCGCCTCAGCGGCGAGCTGTTGGATGCCGCAAACAACCGCGGTGCCGCAGTTAAAAAACGGGAAGACACGCACAAGATGGCAGAAGCAAACCGTGCATTTTCGCACTACCGATGGTGATCAATTTTGAGCCCCGATAACGGCTCCTCTTCGAAGGCATTGTCATGGCCCGTGAATACGACATTCAGGACTACCGCAATTTTGGCATCATGGCTCACATTGATGCCGGAAAGACGACGACCACCGAGCGGATCCTTTATTACAGCGGCAGGTCCTATAAGATCGGCGAGGTTCACGACGGCGCCGCAACAATGGACTTCATGGATCAGGAAGCCGAGCGCGGGATCACGATCACGTCGGCCGCCACAACGTGTTTTTGGCCGGGTCGCGATGGCAAAAAGCGCCGCCTAAACATCATCGACACACCAGGCCACGTGGACTTTACGATCGAAGTCGAGCGCTCACTGCGCGTTCTCGATGGCGCGGTCTGCGTGCTTGATTCCAACCAAGGTGTCGAACCACAAACCGAAACGGTCTGGCGCCAAGGCGACAAATATAATGTCCCGCGCATCATCTTCGCCAACAAAATGGATAAGACCGGCGCCGACTTTTATATGTGCGAACAAGACATCAAAGATAAGCTTGGCGCGCGTCCAGTTCCCATCCAAATTCCCATTGGTGCGGAAAGCGCGTTCGAAGGTGTCGTCGATCTCATAACAATGAAGGCGCTCGTTTGGCGCGGTGACGATAAGGGTGCAACATTTGACACCATTGATATTCCCGATGACCTTGCAGACAAGGCTGCCGAATATCGCTCAGCAATGATCGAAGCTGCGGTCGAAATGGACGATGATGCCATGGCAGCTTACCTCGACGGCAACGAGCCAGACGAGGACACGCTGCGCAAGCTAATCAGGCAAGCCACGGTAACGGCGACGTTCTACCCTATGATGTGTGGGTCCGCTTTTAAAAACAAAGGCGTCCAGCCACTTCTTGATGCAGTGGTCGACTTCCTGCCGTCACCGGTCGATCGCGAAGCCTACCACGGCTTGGATCCCAAGACCGAAAAAGAGATCCTGCGCAAGCCATCGGACGACGAACCGCTATCTATGCTCGCGTTCAAGATCATGAACTTCGAACATGTTGGCTCAATCACCTTCTGTCGCATTTATTCCGGTCGCATCGAGCAAGGCATGAGCCTGCTCAACACATCGCGCGCCAAAAAGGAACGTGCTGGCCGCATGTATTTGATGCACGCCGACGATCGCGAGGAGATCAAGGAAGCCTTTGCCGGTGACATTATCGCGCTACAAGGTCTCAAAGATACGCGTACGGGCGAAACGTTAAGCGATCCAAACAAACCGGTCGTTTTGGAAAAAATGGAATTCCCCGATCCGGTGATCGAAATGAAAATCGAGCCAAAGACAAAGGCCGACCAAGAAAAGATGGCGTTGGCGCTCAACGAGATGTCGCTGGAAGATCCTTCATTCCGTGTTTCGGTCAACCATGAATCCGGTGAAACGATTCTCAAAGGCATGGGCGAACTTCATCTGGAAGTGAAAGTTGACGTCTTAAAGCGGGAGCACAAGGTTGAAGCTGACACCGGCGCGCCCCAAGTTGCCTATCGCGAAACCATCGCCCGGCCCTCCGAGGTCGACTACACGCACAAAAAGCAATCCGGCGGCAGCGGTCAATTTGCGCGTGTCAAGCTTAAGCTTGAACCCAACGAGACCGGCGCTGGCAACGAGTTTGAAGCCAAAATCGTCGGTGGTGCGGTTCCCAAAGAATACATCCCTGGCGTGGAAAAAGGCATTAAGTCCGTTTGGAGCACTGGTGTCTTGATCGGCTTCCCAATGGTCGACATTAAAGCGACGTTGTTTGACGGCGCCTACCATGAGGTCGATTCATCCGCGATCGCCTTTGAGTTAGCCTCTCGTGCTGCCTTTAGAGAAGGCTGCGAGAAATCAGGAGTCAAACTTCTTGAACCGATCATGGATGTTGAAATCGTGACGCCCGAAGAGTTCCTGGGCAATGTCATCGGCGACATCAATTCCCGTCGCGGGCAAATCAGAACGCAAGATCAGCGCGGCAATGCCATCGTTGTGAAGTGTTACGTGCCGCTTGCGAATATGTTTGGCTACATCAATACACTACGGTCCATGTCAACGGGACGTGCACAATACTCTATGCAGTTTGCGCATTATTCCGAGGTTCCGCGCAGTGTGGCAGACGAGGTAAAGGCAAAGTACGCGTAACGATCCGCGTCGCAGTCCCAAAAAAGGGCGTGCGGCGCGCATCATTATAAGGACTAGAAGACTGGGGCAGAAATAGACCCCGGAAAAGAAGGCAAGGAAGTAAGGAGAGCCGGACCATGGCGAAGGCAAAATTTGAGCGGAACAAACCGCACTGCAACATCGGCACCATTGGCCACGTTGATCACGGCAAGACTTCGCTTACGGCCGCGATTACAAAGGTGCTGGCCGAAAAGGGCAACGCCGAAGCCACGGCGTTCGAAGACATTGACAAGGCTCCGGAAGAGCGCGAGCGCGGTATTACGATTTCAACGGCCCACGTCGAATATGAAACCGAAAAGCGTCACTACGCTCACGTCGACTGCCCGGGTCACGCCGACTATGTGAAGAACATGATCACCGGCGCAGCGCAGATGGACGGTGCAATCCTTGTGGTCTCTGCAGCCGATGGCCCCATGCCGCAAACACGTGAGCACATCTTGCTTGCGCGTCAGGTTGGTGTGCCGGCCCTAGTCGTGTTCTTGAATAAAGTCGACATGGTCGACGACGAGGAACTCCTTGAACTCGTCGAAATGGAAGTGCGCGAGCTTCTGTCGTCTTACCAATTCCCAGGCGATGATATTCCGATCACAAAGGGTTCAGCGCTCGCAGCGTTGGAGGACCGCGATCCGGAAATCGGCAAAGAAGCAATCCTGAAATTGATGGACGCCGTCGATGATTACATCCCGACCCCTGACCGTCCGAAGGATCAGCCGTTCTTGATGCCGATCGAAGACGTGTTCTCGATCTCCGGTCGCGGTACCGTTGTCACCGGCCGCATCGAGCGTGGCGTCGTCAAGGTTGGCGAAGAAATCGAAATTGTTGGCATTCGCGACACCCAAAAGACGACCGTGACCGGTGTTGAAATGTTCCGCAAGCTTCTCGACCAGGGCGAAGCAGGCGACAACGTTGGGGCTCTCTTGCGCGGTGTTGGCCGTGAAGATGTGGAACGTGGCCAAGTACTTTGTAAGCCAGGCTCAATCACGCCACACAAGAAGTTCAAGGCTGAAGCCTACATTCTGACAAAAGAAGAAGGCGGCCGCCACACACCGTTCTTCTCCAACTATCGCCCGCAGTTTTATTTCCGCACCACCGACGTGACCGGCGTCGTCAAGTTGCCGGAAGGCACCGAAATGGTGATGCCAGGCGATAACTGTGCAATGGACGTAGAGCTCATCACGCCAATTGCGATGGAAGAAAAACTTCGCTTCGCCATTCGGGAAGGCGGCCGCACCGTTGGTGCCGGTGTCGTCTCCTCGATTACCGATTAACAGAGGTTGAAATCAAAAAGCGCCCGCAAAAACCGGGCGCTTCTTTAATTTGGGTAAGTTTGGAAAAGCCATGCACGGCCAAAACATACGCATTCGGTTGAAGGCCTTCGACCACCGCATACTCGATGCCTCGACGCGCGAAATCGTAAATACGGCAAAGCGGACCGGCGCAGAAGTGCGTGGGCCCATTCCACTTCCCACGCGCATCGAACGCTTTACGGTAAACCGGTCGCCGCACATCGACAAAAAGAGCCGTGAGCAGTTCGAAATGCGCACGCACAAACGTCTGTTGGATATCGTCGATCCGACACCACAGACCGTTGATGCATTGATGAAGCTTGATCTTGCCGCAGGTGTTGACGTCGAAATCAAGCTTTAAGGGATTGAATAACGCAGATCGACTGTTGGCTGCTCTTTCTACGGCCGATGACGCGATCAAAAAGAAACAAGGAAGGAATGCGCTGATGCGTTCCGGAGTAATAGCACAGAAGGTGGGCATGACCCGCATTTTCAACGAAGCAGGGGAACATGTTCCCGTGACCGTGCTTCGCTTGGAAAATTGCCAGGTGCTCGCCCACCGAACAGAAGACAAGAACGGCTACACCGCGTTGCAACTTGGCGCGGGGATCCGCAAGCCCTCGCGCCTCACCAAAGCCGAGCGGCAAAACTTTGCCATCCAAAAGGTGGAGCCAAAGCGCAAGCTTGCTGAGTTTCGCGTAAGCCCCGATAACTTGATCGAAGTGGGCGCGGAAATCACCGCCGATCACTTTGTGCCTGGTCAGCTCGTCGATGTCACTGGCACAAGCCAAGGCAAGGGTTTCCAAGGCGCCATGAAGCGTTGGAATTTTGGTGGTCTTCGTGCCAGCCACGGCGTCTCGATTTCTCATCGCAGCCACGGCTCAACGGGTCAGCGCCAAGAGCCCGGCAAAGTCTTCAAAGGCAAAAAGATGGCCGGCCACTTGGGCGATGAGCGCGTAACAACCCAAAACCTTGTTGTTGCAAAAGTAGATCCAGCGCGCGGTCTCGTGATGGTCCGTGGTTCTGTACCTGGATCAAAGGGCGGCTGGGTTCTTGTGCGCGACGCGGTCAAAAGGCAATTGCCAAAAGATGCGCCCAAGCCAGGTGCGTTTAAAGCACGCGACAACGGCGGCGAACCTGCCGAACAAGCGGCCGCTGAGGCCAAGACGGAGCAAGAGTGATGAAAGCAAACGTCACCACGCTTGACGCTAAAAAGGCAGGCTCCGTTGAGCTTGCCGATGCGATCTATGGCCTAGAGCCCCGCGGTGATCTCATCCATCGCATGGTGCGCTACCAGACGGCAAAACGCCGCGCCGGCACGCGCAACGTCAAAGACCGTTCCGAAATTAGAGTAACCGGCAAAAAGATGTACCGCCAAAAAGGAACCGGTGGTGCGCGTCACGGCAACAAAGCCGTGACCCAGTTCCGCGGCGGCGGCAAATCCTTTGGTCCAAAGCCGCGCAGCCACGCCATTGAAATGCCCAAGAAGGTGCGCGCACTTGCTTTGCGCCACGCATTATCAGCAAAGGCAAAAACCGGCGACATCGTTGTTATCGATAACGCCGCACTTGGCGAAGCAAAAACCAACGCGCTACGCAGCAAGCTTGCCAACTTAGAACTTTCAAATGCGCTGTTTATCGATGGCGCCGAGGTGGACAAGAGCTTTGCCCTGGCCGCGCGCAATATCCCGAACATCGATGTGCTGCCAGTTCAGGGTCTCAACGTCTATGACATTTTGCGTCGACACAAACTGGTTTTGACCAAGGCGGCGGTAAGCGCACTTGATGAACGCTTCGCAAATGCCAAGACGCCCACCAAAGAAAACCGTGGAGCGAGCAAATGATCAAACATACAGCCTATGACATCATTCGCTCGCCAGTGATTACTGAAAAATCGACACTCGTTTCTGAGGCGAACCAAATCATTTTTAACGTGGCTAAGGAAGCAACAAAGCCGGAAATCAAAAATGCAGTTGAAAGCCTTTTCAGCGTGAAGGTCAAAGCCGTCAACACGCTCGTGCGCAAAGGCAAGAACAAGCAGTTCCGCGGACGCGGTGGGCGCCAAAGTGACGTTAAAAAAGCAATTGTAACACTAGAAGAAGGTCACACCATTGATGTGACCACAGGCCTTTAAGGGAGAACCGGAGAAATGGCATTAAAGACCTTCCGACCCACATCTCCTGGCCTGCGCCAGTTGGTCATTGTTGACCGTCGCGATCTTTGGAAGGGCGCACCGGTAAAAGCGCTGACCGAAGGAAAATCAAAAAGTGGTGGCCGCAACAATGCTGGCCGCATCACAACGCGCCATATCGGTGGTGGTCATAAACAAACTTATAGATTGGTCGATTTCCGCCGTCGCAAGTTCGATGTCGAAGCCACTGTCGAACGCATCGAATACGATCCAAACCGCACCGCCTTTATTGCGCTGATTAAGTATGATGATGGTAAGCTGAGCTACATCTTGGCGCCACAGCGGCTCAAGCCTGGTGACAAAGTCATCTCCGGCGAAAAGGTTGACGTAAAACCGGGCAACGCGATGCCGTTATCATCCATGCCCATCGGCACCATCATCCATAACGTAGAGATGAAGCCGGGCCGCGGTGGGCAGCTCGCACGCTCAGCTGGCGCTTTTGCCCAGCTCGTCGGCCGCGACTCAGGTTGGGCGATTTTGAAATTGAATTCCGGCGAGACGCGAAAAGTCCGTGCCGCTTGCATGGCAAGCATAGGTGCCGTCTCAAATCCAGACCATGGCAACACTGTCATTGGTAAGGCTGGTCGCAATCGTTGGCGTGGCGTTCGTCCTACGGTGCGCGGCATCGCCATGAACCCCATTGATCACCCCAATGGCGGTCGGACCAACGGCGGTAAGCATTGGTCGACACCTTGGGGCAAGCCCACCAAAGGCGCCAAGACACGCAAGAACAAGCAGACCGACAAGTACGTCGTCAGGTCGCGTAGCAAGAAGAAAAAGAAATAACCGCGCCCTTAAAGTCGGCGCAGAACGAGGAGAGACGAAGTGGCACGCTCAGTTTGGAAAGGACCGTTTGTTGACGGCTACCTTCTCAAGAAAGCGGACAAGGTGCGCGCTTCCGGGCGCAACGAAGTGATCAAGATTTGGAGCCGGCGCTCAACGATCTTGCCTCAGTTCGTCGGCCTTACGTTTGGTGTCCACAACGGCAAGAAGCACATCCCCGTGAGCGTGACCGAAGACATGATTGGCCACAAATTCGGAGAATTCGCACCAACCCGCACATACCCGGGCCATGGCAGCGACAAGAAGGCAAAGCGGTAATGGGCAAACAATCAAGAGAGCGCACACTCCCAAGCAACGAGGCCAAAGCGGTCTCGCGCAGCCTGCGCGTGTCGCCTCAAAAGCTCAACCTCGTTGCAGGAATGATCCGCGGCAAAAAAGTCGAACAGGCTTTGTACGACCTTGAATTCTCGCGCAAGCGGATCGCACAGGACGTCCGCAAGTGTGTCATGAGCGCTGTAGCCAACGCTGAGAACAATCACCAACTCGACGCCAACCAGTTGGTCGTGGCTGAAGCTTATGTTGGCAAGAACCTGGTCATGAAGCGTTTTAAAGCCCGCGCCCGTGGCCGCGCCAGCATGATCATGAAGCCCTTTTCGCAAATCACAGTGATTGTTCGCGAAGTAGACGAAGACGAAACCGAAGCCAAACCGAAGACCAAGAAAAAAGTCGCTAAAAAAGCAGCGGCCAAAAAGACGCCAGCAAAGAAAAAAGCTGCAACAAAAGAAACAGGGCAGGGCGACAAGAAAACTGCAAAGTCTGAAAAAGCAGAAGATAAGCCAGCGGCAAAGAAAACGGCCACCAAGAAGGCAGCGCCCAAAAAAGCCGCAGCTAAGAAGGCAACTCCCGAAAAGTCAGCAACAAAATCGGCCAAACCGGCCAAGAAGGAGACCGAGTAATGGGTCAGAAGGTCAATCCCGTCGGCCTTCGCGTCGGCATCAACCGAACATGGGACAGCCGCTGGTTCGCCGACCGGTCCGAGTACGGCCGCTTGTTGCACGAAGACGATGGCATTCGCCAGCACATCATGAAGCAGCAGCGCCAGGCAGGTATTTCCAAGGTTGTCATTGAGCGCCCACATAAGAAGTGCCGGGTTACCGTCCATACCGCACGTCCCGGTGTGCTGATCGGCAAAAAGGGCGCTGATATCGACAAAATGCGCAACCAGTTGGCACAGTTGACCGACAGCGAAGTGCATCTAAACGTCGTTGAAGTCCGCAAACCTGAAATCGATGCCAAGCTCGTTGCTGAAACCATTGCCCAACAACTAGAACGCCGCGTTGCGTTTCGCCGGGCCATGAAACGCGCGGTGCAAAGTGCCTTGCGCCTCGGCGCACTCGGTATTCGGATTAATGTCGCCGGCCGCTTAGGCGGCGCGGAAATCGCCCGCACAGAATGGTACCGCGAAGGTCGTGTGCCGCTTCATACATTGCGCGCTGATATCGATTTTGGCTACGCCGAAGCCAAGACGGCCTATGGCATCATTGGCATTAAAGTCTGGATCTTCAAGGGCGAGATCATTGAACACGATCCGATGGCCGCAGAACGCCGCACTCTCGATTCACAAGAAGGCGGAATGCGCCAACGACGCGATCGCGACAGAGGCGGAAACGAGCCGCGCGGAGCACAGGCCTAACGGTCACTTGAGGAACTGGGACGATGTTACAACCCAAACGCACAAAATACCGTAAGGCCCACAAGGGGCGCATCAAGGGCAAGTCCAAGGCCGGGACGACGCTTAACTTTGGTTCCCATGGCTTAAAAGCCCTTGAGCCCGAGCGCGTCACAGCACGCCAAATCGAAGCTGCACGCCGCGCCATCACGCGTCATATGAAACGTGCCGGTCGCGTTTGGATCAGGATCTTCCCTGACCTGCCAGTGACATCAAAGCCGGCCGAAGTACGTATGGGTTCTGGCAAAGGCTCCCCCGAATATTGGGCAGCACGCGTTGCGCCAGGCCGCATCATGTTTGAACTTGATGGTGTTTCTGACGATGTCGCGCGCGAAGCGCTGTTGTTGGGCGCAGCAAAGTTGCCGATTAAAACGCGAATTGTAGCAAGGATCACCTAATCGCAAAACGCAAACTTTGCGAACAAGAGATGGTTGAAGGATCAGACGAATGAACGCCGCCGAGTTTCGAGATATGTCGCTTGACCAACTCGACGACCAGCTCGTGAAGTTGAAGAAAGAGCAGTTCAATTTGCGCTTTCAACAAGCTTCGGGCCAGTTGGAAAACACAGCGCGCATTCGAGAAGTGAGACGAGACATCGCGCGTGTCAAAACAATCGCCCGCGAAAAGAGGTTGAGCGAAACAAAGAGCAGCTAAGCGTTGCGAACTGGAGCTAGAAACGAATGCCAAGGCGCATATTAAGTGGTGTGGTGATTTCAGACAAAAGCGACAAGACCATTGTCGTCGAAGTCGAGCGCCGTTACACGCACCCATTGTTCAAAAAAACCGTACGACGCTCAAAAAAATATAAGGCGCACGATGAAGGAAATGAATGCAAGGTTGGCGATCGCGTGCGTATCATTGAATGCGCTCCAATATCAAAACACAAGCGATGGTCGTTGTTGACCGAACAAACTTAAGGTGAGTCTGGCAGTTTATGAGAAGGCTGTTCGTAGCAAGCCAAGGACAAAGTAAAAAGAAATTCGCCGCGAACGCGGGCAACATCTAAGGCCTTTGTGGCGGTGAGAAGAAGGACAATGCGATGATCCAGATGGAGACAAATCTCGACGTCGCCGATAATTCGGGCGCACGACGCATCCAGTGCATCAAAGTACTGGGCGGGTCTAAGCGCAAGTATGCGACCGTGGGCGATATCATCATCGTGTCCGTAAAAGAAGCCATTCCGAAAGGCCGCGTGAAAAAGGGACAAGTTATGAAAGCCGTCGTTGTGCGTACGGCAAAAGGTGTGCGCAGACCCGATGGTTCCGTCATTCGTTTTGATCGCAACGCCGCCGTCTTGATCAATGCCCAAGGCGAACCCATCGGCACGCGTATTTTCGGACCTGTGACGCGTGAGTTGCGTGGCAAGAACCACATGAAGATTGTCTCGCTTGCACCGGAGGTCTTGTAAAATGCCAATGGCCAAAATCAAAAAGGGCGATCATGTCATTGTGCTCACCGGTCGGGACAAGGGCAAGCATGGCGAAGTTATAGAAATTCGTCCCAAAGAGCGACGGGCTCTCGTGCGCGGCGTCAACATGGTGCGGCGGCATCAGCGCCAAACAGCCAGCGAAGAAGGCGGCATCATTTCCAAAGAAGCGCCGATCGCCTTGTCGAACCTTGCACTTGAAGATCCACGCGACGGCAAACCAACACGCGTTGGCTTTAAATTCTTAGAGGACGGGTCAAAAGTTCGCATCGCAAAACGCTCTGGCGAACTTATTCCGGAGAAAAATTAAACCATGGCCGAGAAACAAAAATCAAAGCCTGACAAACCAGCAAAGAGTGCCAAGGGCGCGAAAGACAAGGGAGCCAAAGGCGCCAAGGCCAAGGCTGCTGCGCCCAAGCCGCGCCCCGCTGACTATAAGCCACGCCTAAAGTCGCTTTATGAGAAAAAGATCTGCGACACCTTGCGTGAAAAGTTTGATTACAAAAATCCAATGCAAGTCCCGCGCGTTGAAAAGATCGTATTAAATATGGGTGTTGGCGAAGCAGTCGCAGATCGCAAAAAGATCGACAGCGCCACGGCGGACCTTGCAGCAATTGCCGGACAAAAACCTGTTGTGACCAAGGCCAGGAAATCGGTTGCAACCTTTAAGGTTCGTGACGGCATGGCCATCGGAACAAAAGTCACGCTGCGTGGCGATCGCATGTATGAATTCATGGATCGTTTTATCACAATCGCCCTGCCGCGCGTGAAGGACTTCCGCGGGCTCAACCCGAAAAGTTTTGATGGCCGCGGCAACTATGCTGTCGGTCTCAAAGAACACATCGTGTTTCCCGAGATCGAATACGACAAAGTCGACGAGATCTGGGGCATGGACATTGTCGTTTGCACATCGGCGCGCTCCGACGACGAAGCCCGCGAACTATTGCGCGCCTTTAATTTTCCGTTTCGGAACTGAGGGACTTGCGGAACACAACCCGAAAGGCCTTTGGAGGATATAGATGGCCAAGACTGGAAAGATAAACCAGAATACCAAACGTCGCCGCCTTGTGGCGCAATACGCTGAAAAGCGCAAAAAGCTAAAGGCCATGGCGAAGGACAAGTCGCTGCCAGCCGAAGAGCGCTTCGCAGCGCGCATGAAGCTAGCTGAAATGCCGCGCAACGGATCCAACGTGCGCATTCGCAATCGATGCGAACTGACAGGTCGCCCGCGTGGTTATTATCGGAAGCTGCGCATGTGCAGAATTAAGTTACGTGATCTCGCCAGTCAGGGCTTGATCCCTGGAATGGTCAAGTCGAGCTGGTAAGGAGGGCGCTAAACACATGGCGATGAACGATCCACTCGGTGATATGCTGACACGTATTCGCAATGCCCAAATGCGTCGACGTCCAATGGTCTCAACACCGGCGTCGAATTTGCGTGGGCGCGTACTTGATGTCTTGGCGTCGGAAGGATTTATCCGAGGGTATGCCCGGATCGATCCAAAAGAAGGGCTGCCAGAGTTTGAAATCGAACTTAAGTACTTCAACGGGCAACCGGCAATCCGCGATCTTAAGCGTGTCTCAAAGCCAGGCCGACGCGTTTACTCAAATGTCCGCGAATTACCCAATGTGGCAAACGGACTCGGCGTCGCAATTCTTTCAACGTCCAAAGGCGTGATGTCAGATTCACGGGCGCGCGAAGAAAACGTTGGCGGCGAGATCCTATGCAATGTCTTTTAACGGCGAGCGCAAGCTAAGAAAGCGCAACAAGGAAAATTAAGGCAAAGAGCAATGTCTCGAATTGGCAAAAAGCCCGTCTCAGTGCCCTCAAACGTGACCGCAACGGTAGAGGGCCAAAGGGTCAAAGTAAAAGGCCCTAAGGGTGAGCTGGATTTTAGCGTGCCAGAAAACGTCAAGGTTGAAAAAACCGACGACGGGATCACGTTCACGCCCGCGAATGAAACAAAAGAAGCTCGGTCCATGTGGGGCATGGCGCGCACCCAAGTCGCCAATCTCATATCAGGCGTGACTGAGGGTTATTCACGCACGCTCGAGATCAGTGGTGTCGGTTATCGCGCGGCAAAGAAGGGCAAGGATCTGCAACTCAACGTGGGTTATAGCCACGAAGTGGTTCATCCCATTCCTAAGGGGATCGACATCGAAGTGTCCGGCGCCAAGCAGGAAGTCATCAAGGTGTCCGGCATAAACAAACAACTAGTTGGCCAAGTGGCTGCTGAAATTCGCAATTATCGTCCGCCCGAACCCTATCAAGGAAAAGGCATTCGTTACGCGGGCGAGTATATCTTCCGCAAAGAGGGTAAAAAGAAATAGGCGAAGTGTTATGGCCGTACTGAAAAAGTCCAGTGACCGTCGCAAGGCTCGAGTCCGTCGCGCACTTAAGAAGAATGCGCACGGACGCGTGCGCCTGTCGGTGTTTCGCTCGTCCAAACATATCTACGCGCAAATCATCGACGATGCGGCTGGGCGCACAGTTGCTGCCGCCTCTAGCATCGACAAGGACTTGCGCGGAAACCTCAAAAACGGTGGCGATAAAGAAGCCGCAGCAGCAGTGGGCAAACTCATTGCCGAACGCGCAAAAAAGGCAGGCGTCAACGAGGTTGTCTTTGATCGTGGAGAATACCTGTTCCATGGCCGCGTCAAAGCTCTGGCCGATGCGGCGCGAGAAGGTGGTCTAAGTTTTTAGGTAACAAAAAAGGCGTCTGCTTTTTGCAGGCAATGGTTGGTAGAAAGGACAAGCACAGTGGCACGCTCCCCGGAAGGCCGGCGCGGACGCGATCGCGAAGAGCGCGATAGCGAGTATTCAGATAAGCTCGTTCACATCAATCGCGTGGCAAAGGTTGTGAAAGGCGGCAAGCGCTTTGGCTTTGCGGCTCTGGTTGTCGTGGGCGACCTTAAAGGCCGGGTTGGTTTTGGCCACGGCAAAGCCCGTGAAGTTCCTGAAGCGATCCGCAAAGCAACGGAGTCGGCAAAACGAACGCTGGTCCGCGTGCCATTGCGCGATGCGCGCACGCTCCATCATGATAGTGAAGGCCGACACGGTGCGGGTAAAGTCGTTTTGCGCGCCGCCCCTCCTGGAACGGGGATCATTGCTGGCGGTGCCATGCGCGCTGTTTTTGAAATGCTGGGCGTTCAAGACGTTGTTGCAAAGTCTTTGGGCAGCACCAACCCCTATAACGTCGTACGCGCAACGTTTAAGGCCTTGCAAGCTCAAGAAAACCCGCGCACCGTTGCCGCCCGGCGTGGCCTCAAAGTGAGCGAGATTGTTGCGCGTCGCCGCGACGCATCGACACAAATTGATGCTTCCGCGGACGCCTAACCAAAGGACTTTGTCGACCACCTGTGAAACGTGAGAAAGTAAAACCAACAAACAAACGCGCTTCTAACGCAAGGTAAAAACGAAGATGGCCAAAAAAAACACAATCACGGTTGAACAGGTGCGCAGTGCCATCCGCCGTCCTGAGGATCAAACCCAGACGTTAATTGGTCTTGGGCTCAACAAGATCAGACGTCGCAGAACATTAGAAGACACGCCTGCCGTTCGAGGCATGATTAACAAAGTCGGACACCTTGTTCGCATTGTCGACGAACAAAGCTGACCGACCATTGACGTTTAAAGGAGCATCCGGTCCCATGCGGCTCAATGAAATAAAAGAAAAATCAGGTGCCATAAAAAAACGCGTGCGCGTTGGTCGTGGCATCGGTTCAGGCATTGGCAAGACGAGCGGCCGCGGTGTGAAGGGCCAAACCTCTCGCTCCGGTGTCGCGCTGGCCGGCTTTGAAGGTGGCCAGATGCCGCTTTATCGGCGTCTGCCAAAACGCGGCTTTACGAAATGGCGCCGCAAAGTATTCAACGAACTCACGCTGCGCACGCTTCAAGCTGCCGTCGATAACGGCAAACTTGATCCGTCAAAGGACCACAATGTGAACAGCCTTGTCGAAAGCGGTATCCTAAGACGCCCAAAAGATGGGGTTCGTCTCATCGGCGGCGGCGATCTCAAAGCAAAAGTAAATCTGACACTTGCCCATGCGACTGCCTCAGCACGCGCTGCGGTCGAAAAAGCAGGCGGCTCAATCACAATTCTTGAAAAGAAGATCCTCGCGGCAGATGAGGAAAAGCGCAAGAAATCTGCCGCCAAAAAGGCAGACAAGAAATAAAATGCGTGATGCAGGCTCAGTGAATGGCTTAAACACGCGCGAGAGATGCAAATCAGCAACTACACAATGAGGAATATGCGGACAAAATTTGAGCTCTAAAGGGTGAACCCCCATTTTACCTAGTCAATTTGGTCGTGAATGGGAAGCGATCGCTCAGATTTGTGGGTCGCATACTTGATTGAAGACACTGCCAGCGCCAGGCAGTGAAATCGAACATTAGCTGTCGACGGACCGTCAGCAGCACTCATGAGACAAGGCCGCGCTCTTGTCGGGAGTAAGAAGAAAATGGTCTCCGCTGCCGAGCAGCTTGCCGCGAATATAAACTTCTCTGCTTTTGCAAAGGCCGAGGACTTAAAAAAGCGTCTCTGGTTCACCCTGGGCGCACTTCTGGTCTATCGGCTCGGCACCTTTATCCCAATGCCGGGAATCAATCCTGTTGAGTTCGCCAAAGTCTTCAACGGCGCGCAGGGCGGTATTCTCGGTCTTGTCAACGTATTTTCCGGCGGAGCCGTCGAGCGCATGGCGATCTTTGCACTAAACATCATGCCATACATTTCGGCATCGATCATCATGCAGCTCTTGTCGAGCACATCACCAAAGCTGGAGGCCCTAAAAAAAGAAGGCGAACAGGGCCGCAAGCAGATCAACCAATACACGCGTTACTTGACCGTCGTATTGGCCGCCTTCCAAGCCTATGGCATCGCCATCGGTCTTGAAGGATCAGGCAACGTCGTCACCAACCCTGGTTGGTTCTTCCGCATTACAACGGTGATCACCTTGGTTGGCGGCACGATGTTCTTGATGTGGTTGGGCGAACAAATCACCCAACGCGGCGTTGGCAACGGCATTTCGTTGATCATCTTTGCAGGCATCATCGCCGGACTGCCGGGCGCCGTCGTTTCCCTCTTTGAAATGGTGCGCACCGGGTCACTCAATACATTTTTGATGTTGGCGCTTCTTGCCCTGATGTTGTTCGTCGTTATGGCCATCGTTTTCATCGAACGCGCCCAACGACGTCTCCTCATTCAGTACCCCAAACGACAAGTGGGCAATCGCATGTTCCAAGGCGATAGCTCGCACTTGCCGCTCAAACTAAACTCAGCAGGCGTCATTCCACCGATCTTCGCATCGTCATTGTTGTTGCTGCCCATCACCGCAGCACAGTTTTCTGCTGGCCAAGGCCCAGAATGGCTGAACACCATTATTGCAGCTCTGGGACGCGGGCAACCGCTCTACTTGCTTGTGTTTGTCTCGCTGATCGTATTTTTTGCGTTTTTCTATACGGCCGTCGTGTTCAACCCGCAGGAAACAGCGGACAACTTGCGTAAATATGGTGGCTTTATTCCGGGCATTCGCCCAGGCGCAAAAACCGCCGAATACATCGACTATGTTTTAACGCGCATCACAGTTGTCGGCGCGATCTACCTTGCAGCGGTTTGCGTGTTACCTGAATTCCTCATTTCATACGCTGCGGTTCCATTCTACTTTGGCGGCACATCATTGCTCATCGCCGTCAGTGTCACCATGGACACCGTGGCACAAATCCAAAGCCATCTGCTTGCGCATCAGTATGAGGGTCTGATTAAGAAAGCGAAGTTGCGCGGCGGATCTAGAACCGGGGGAGCCATTCGCAAGCGATGAATCTGATCGTATTGGGACCGCCGGGGGCCGGCAAAGGAACGCAAGCCGAGCTATTGGAAAAAAATCACGGGCTGGTTCAGCTCTCAACAGGTGAAATGTTGCGCGCCGCCGTGAAGGCCGGCACGGAGATTGGCCAAAAAGCGAAGGCCGTGATGGAAGCCGGCGAACTTGTCTCAGATGACATTGTGATCGGCATCATCTCAGAACGCATTGATCAGCCTGATTGCACCAATGGCTTTATTCTTGATGGCTTCCCACGCACTCTCGCGCAGGCCGCAGCACTCGAAGATTTGTTGGCCGAAAAAGGCAAAGCGCTCACCGCCGTGATCGAAATAAAGGTCGACGACGACATCTTGGTCGATCGGATCTCTGGCCGCTTCTCGTGCGCCAACTGTGGCACCGGCTATCATGATCGCCATAAGCAACCCAAGACGGCAGGCAAGTGCGACAACTGTGGTGGGACGGAGTTTTCCAGGCGTTCCGACGACAACGCGGAGACGGTCCGTAACAGATTGATGGCCTACTACCGCGAAACAGCCCCCCTAATCGGATTTTACTTTGCCAAAGGGCAACTTAAGTCCGTTGACGGGATGGCCAGCATCGACGCAGTGACCAGTCAAATTGAGGAGATTTTAGGCGAAACGCGCGCCGCTTAGCATTTGTCAAGTGTAAATATTGACGGGCAGGCGTTGCCGGGATACAACGACGCGTTTTCCAATGCGAAAAAATCGCGTTGCGGCAGCCGAATGCGGCGCACGAACAGACATAGCGTGAACACCCAAGCCCACATTTGGCGGTATTGAGCCCCCAGATGCGGGTCGATTGGGCTTTTCGCGCATCTTAGCTTGAGCGTGACCAAGCACACGAGGAGATCAGAGTGGCTCGCATAGCAGGCGTGAATATTCCAACCCAGAAGCGCGTTGTCATCGCGCTCCAATATATCCACGGGATTGGATCAAAGTACGCAAACGACATTTGCACCAAAGTTGGCATTCCCCTGGAGCGCCGCGTCAACGAATTAACCGATGCGGAAGTTCTGCAGATCCGCGAAGCGATCGACCAAGACTATGCGGTCGAAGGCGACCTGCGGCGCGAGACTGCCATGAATATCAAACGCCTGATGGACCTTGGTTGCTACCGCGGCCTACGTCATCGTCGTGGTTTGCCCGTTCGAGGCCAACGCACGCATACCAACGCACGTACACGTAAGGGCCCTGCCAAACCCATCGCGGGTAAGAAGAAATAAACTGGAAGAATTGTTCGTGTCGGTCAACTGTCCGGCACGCAAGCCGGTACGCCGTTACAAACAAAGACGGCAACAAGGAGCTGATAGACGACATGGCAAAAGAACAGCAGCGTACACGGGTGCGCCGCCGCGAGAAAAAGAATATCTCTTCCGGTGTGGCCCACGTCAACGCGACGTTCAACAATACGATGATCACAATCACTGATGCTCAAGGCAATACGATCTCGTGGTCATCAGCCGGCATGATGGGATTTAAGGGCTCACGCAAATCGACACCCTTTGCTGCCCAGATGGCCGCCGAAGATGCCGGTAAAAAAGCTCAAGAACACGGCATGAAGACCTTAGAAGTAGAGGTGTGCGGACCGGGTTCCGGACGGGAATCAGCATTGCGCGCGCTTCAGTCGACAGGATTTCAAATCACCTCAATTCGCGACGTAACACCAATCCCCCATAACGGATGCCGGCCGCGCAAGCGCCGCAGAGTCTAAAAGACTTGATGCCATGCGGCCAACTTATGCCGCTTGGTAAGTACCCAAAAAATAACGGCAGAAGCCGACCGCCTTGCATTGAACACTTAATAGAGATGAGGCCCAACGTGGATAACGTGCTGCAAAAGAACTGGCAGGATCTCATCAAGCCGACAAAGCTTGAAATTAGTCCTGGTCGTGACCGCATGCGGGTCGCAACCGTTGTTGCAGAGCCGCTCGAACGTGGATTTGGCATGACGCTTGGTAATGCGCTGCGCCGGGTCCTGCTGTCCTCGCTCCAAGGAGCCGCCATTAAAACCGTTCAGATCGACGGTGTGCTTCACGAATTTTCTTCGATCCCCGGCGTCCGCGAAGACGTCACCAACATCATTCTCAACATCAAAGAAATCGCCCTTCGCATTCACTCCGAAGGACCAAAACGCATGGTCCTGAGGAAAGAGGGACCAGGCCCTGTCTTGGCAGGCGAAATTGAGACCAGTTCAGAAGTTGAAATCCTCAATCCTGAACACGTCGTGTGCCACCTCGACGAAGGCACCACTGTCCGCATGGAATTCACTGCCGACCTCGGCAAAGGCTATGTGCAGGCCGAACGCAACCGACCGGAGGACGCCCCCATTGGGCTCATCCCTGTGGACTGCCTGTATAGCCCGGTAAAAAAGGTGTCTTACAAAGTTGAGCACACGCGCGAAGGCCAAATCTTGGATTATGACAAGCTGACCCTGACCGTGGAAACCGATGGTTCCGTGACAGCCGAAGATTCGCTGGCCTTAGCAGCCCGCATTCTCCAAGATCAATTGTCCGTCTTCATCAACTTTGAAGAGCCCCAAAAAGCGCAAGAAGAACCGCTCCACCCAGAACTTACCTTCAATGCGGCACTTCTTAAAAAGGTCGACGAATTGGAGTTGTCTGTTCGTTCTGCAAATTGCTTGAAGAACGACAATATCGTTTACATCGGCGATCTCATCCAGAAAACGGAATCGGAAATGCTGCGCACGCCGAACTTCGGCCGCAAGTCCTTGAATGAGATCAAAGAGGTCTTGGCCGGTATGGGTTTGCATCTCGGCATGGAAGTGCCGAACTGGCCGCCGGACAACATTGAAGATTTGGCCAAGCGCTACGAGGACCAGTATTAGTCTTCCGCGTTAGCCACAACATTGAAAAAGGGAGAGGCCAAAGAACCTCCCCACAAACAAACGTACGAGAACGAGTAGGAAAATGAGACACCGAAAAAAAGGGCGACGTTTGAGTCGTCATAGCGGCCATCGCCAAGCCATGCTTTCAAACATGGCCGCAGCACTCATCAAACATGAGCAAATCATCACCACGCTTCCCAAAGCAAAAGAACTAAAACGTGTGATGGATAAATACATCACGCTTGCAAAGCGCGGCGATTTAAATTCGCGGCGCCTTGCAGCGGCACGTTTGCGCGACGATAAGATGGTCAAAAAGCTTTTTGACGTTTTGTCGGATCGTTACAAAGATCGAAACGGCGGCTATACGCGGGTCTTAAAGGCAGGCTTTCGTTATGGCGACAGCGCGCCACGCGCAGTGATTGAACTTGTTGATCGCGATCCTGACGTCAAAGGCGCGGAGGACCGTGAGCGCCACGCCGAATTGATGGCCGAGCGGGCTGCCGCCGAACCGGACGCACCAGCACCTTAGAAGCCTCATCCGTTTAGTGTGCCCGGACGACACGTGCCGCACCAATTAGGCAGCATGACAAAAGTTTAATAGAAGCGAACAAAAAAAGCCCATTCATCCAATGGGTTGTTGTTTGGGTGTGTTGACGGCGGCTCACGTCTTGCCCTTTTTATTGATAAGATCGCAGATGTCTGCAAAGAGCGGTTCAGCGTGGCACCGACCGGCGCAACGCGGCTGCAAGAAACGCGGGTAGATCGATGTCAAAAAAAATACGCAGAAACTTTGGGCAGGGTGTCGCCGTAGGTGCGGTTGCAGTTGGACTTATGATTTTGTCCGCTGTCGCCGCGTTCCAAACCAACGACGCACAAGCGCAACGTCGCGAAGTCCCCCCGTCCCGTGAGGCGATTCAATACACGTACGCACCGATCGTGCGCAAAACCGCCCCAGCAGTCGTCAACGTTTACGTACGGTCCCGCGTGAATACATTCGTGTCGCCCTTTGCGCGCGATCCATTCTTCCGCCATTTCTTTGGCGACAAATTTGGCCGTCGGCGCGAGCGTATGCAAAACGCTCTAGGTTCAGGCGTAATCGTCAGTTCCGATGGCATTGTCGTGACCAACACACATGTGATTAAGGCCCGCGGCAAAACCGAAATCCGCGTCGCCCTCTCCGATCAGCGCGAATTTGACGCCCGCGTCCTGACCCAAGACGAAAAGACCGACATCGCTGTCCTCAAGATCGACGCCAAAGGCGAAGACTTTCCGTTTATGCAGTTTGAGGATTCAGATAACCTCGAAGTCGGCGATCTTGTGCTCGCCATCGGCAATCCCTTCGCTGTCGGCCAAACCGTGACAAGCGGTATCGTTTCCGCCCTGGCGCGATCCCAAATCAAATCTGAAGCGGTCTTCATTCAAACCGATGCCGCCATCAATCCCGGCAATTCCGGCGGTGCACTTGTCGACATGTCAGGCCGGCTTGTGGGCATCAACACCGCGATCTTTTCGCGCTCCGGCGGCTCAAACGGGATTGGCTTTGCCATACCATCAAATCTCGTACGTTTGTTTGTGGACAGCGCCAGATCGGGCAAAGAGGTGGTGCGGCCGTGGCTCGGCGCGCGCCTCGAAGATATCACGCGGGACATGGCCGAAGCCTTGGGCCTGTCGCGCCGCGCTGGTGCCGTTGTGACACGCATTTATAATGACGCGCCCGCCGACCGCGCTGGCCTTGAACCCGGCGATGTCATCACCCGTGTCGATGGCGTCGAAGTCGCCGACGCGCGTTCGGTCACCTACCGTCTGACCACCAGCGGTGTCGGCAAAACCGCAAACTTCAGTGTCATGCGCAAGGGCCGACCAGTTGAAGTCCGCGTCAAATTAAGCCCGCCGCCCAAGCCCGACAGAAGTGATGTGCGAAACTTATCGGGCGAGCATCCCTTTGACGGTGCACGTGTGCAAAACGTTTTGCCGCCCACAGCAGAGGAACTCGATCTCGACCACACAGATGGCGTTGTGATTCTTTCCGTGCAACGCGGCGGTATCGCACGTCAACTGGGCTTCCGCGCTGGCGATGTCATCTTAAACGTTGCTGGCCAAGATATTCGCAACGTTGGCGATCTAGAACGGGCCGTCAGAGAGCCGCAACGCATTTGGCGCATATCCTTTCAACGCAATGGCCGCATCAATAACGTCCGCATTCGGGGTTAGATGGGTCCAACATGACCAATCTGTTTGAGGCAGCAGGACTAGAGGCGGACGCGCCGCGCCCGCTTGCGGATCGATTGCGCCCTAAGACCTTGGACGAGGTCGCCGGGCAAGATCAGTTGGTCGGCAAAAATGGCTCATTGACCCGCATGCTGCGCGCCGGTCGTCTAAGCAGCATGATTTTGTGGGGCCCGCCCGGCTGCGGCAAGACCACGGTCGCACGGCTGTTGGCCGACCAAACAAAGATGGAGTTTGAACAGCTTTCGGCAATCTTTTCCGGCGTTCAAGATTTGCGCAAAGCGTTTGACCGCGCCAAAGCGCGCCGCCAAGCAGGTACCGGTACACTTTTGTTCATTGATGAGATCCATCGGTTCAACCGTGCGCAACAAGATTCGTTCCTGCCACACATGGAAGACGGCACCATCACGCTCGTCGGTGCCACAACGGAAAACCCATCGTTCGAATTAAACGCCGCCCTGTTGTCCCGCGCCGTTGTTTTGGTTTTTGAGCGTCTCAATGATGAGTCCCTCGAAGACCTTTTGTCCCGTGCAGAAAAAGAAGAAGGAAAAAAACTTCCCCTTGATGCGGATGCACGCCAGGCATTGATCGCTATGGCAGATGGTGATGGCCGCGCGGTCATAAATTTGGCTGAAGAGGTTTTTGCATCACAAGAAACTGCCTCCAAAAACCTTGGCCGAGACGCACTGGTGGAACTTGTGCAACGCCGGGCTCCAATCTACGACAAAGGCCGTGACGGCCATTACAACCTGATCAGTGCGCTTCACAAATCTGTTCGCGGTTCTGACCCAGACGCAGCACTCTATTGGTTGGCGCGTATGTTGGAAGGTGGCGAGGATCGGCTGTTTATCGCCCGCCGGCTTGTGCGCATGGCTGTTGAAGACATTGGCTTGGCCGATCCGCAAGCGCTTGTTCAGTCGCTTGCCGCCAAAGACACATTTGATTTTCTGGGAAGCCCAGAAGGTGAACTCGCACTGGCCCAGGCAACCATTTATTTGGCCACGGCACCAAAATCAAATGCAGCCTACGTCGCTTATAAGTCCGCCATGCGAACAGCGAGAGAAGAGGGCTCGCCCGCGCCACCAAAAATAATTCTCAACGCGCCTACAAAACTAATGGAAGAGGAAGGCTACGGCGAAGGATACGCTTATGACCACGACCAGCCTGACGCCTTCTCCGGTCAGAACTATTTCCCGGACGCTTTTGACGAACGCCCAAAATTTTACGATCCCCCAGAGCGTGGCTTTGAACGTGACCTTGCAAAACGGCTCGCCCATTGGGAGAAGTTGCGAAAAAAGCGCGCAACGGAAAAATGACAGCTTCAGTCCCCAAAATTGGCCGAAGACGCGCAGCTTAGCGCATACATTGGCAAGCTAAGGCCCCTCCAATCAGTAGCGCAATCCGGTGGCCCAGCCTATAATGGGCGCCCAACCGGCTCCTCATGAGGAGCGCGTCGAGCTTTTATGAGCCTGGAGAGTTTAAGATGGTGCAATTCAAGGACCTTTGGCTGGGCCATCCCATCAACGAAAGCATCGCAACGCCCTGTATTGCCGGAAAAGAACTCGTCAATCTTGAGGGCAAGACAATTCAGCCGGGCTATCCTGTCTACCCAAATCAATGCGCCATTCGGATGAGCGTGGCTCTGCGCCGGGCCGGCGTGCGGCCCGAACAAATGTCGGGATGTGCAGCTTGCGGCGCGCACCCACGCAGCGACATGCACTTCATCAACGCCACGCAGGTCGCAAACGCCATAAGGAGCGGCAATCTTCCCGGCGTCAAAGAGCGCCGCGTCATCAGTGGCGAAAAGGCAGCCGAATTCTACCCTGAGATCTTTGGCAAAACCGGAATCATATTCATCAAGGATTATTGGCACCGCTCAAGCGACAGCAAGGGCCATCCAACAGGCGATCACATTGATGTTTGGAACGGTTATCGATCAAGCGCCAAGTGGTTGATGGAATGGTTTTCGTGGCTTGGCTATTATTCCAATTATGCGGGCGCTGGAGAAATTTGGTTTTGGGAAGTTGATTGATAAATTAAACGCGACTTTGAATGAACGTTCTCCCAGCTTGGAACGGGAAACAAACGCCACAAAGGAACCGTGATGCGCTATCTCATCGCCATGATCTTCGCCCTTGCCACCGCACTCATTGTCATCTTGTGGGTGAGTTCACCCCTCGCAAATATGGTCGTCGACCAATTTGCATTTGAAAGCCCCGATCAAGTCTCAAATCTCCATGACGCTGTGTTTCTTGGCATGGCTGTGCTTGGGATCATCCTAGGATGGAGCATCGGTTGGGCCATTGGCGGCGCGCTACCCGGAAATAAGAACCGCAGAGCATCGGGTACTTAGAGTGCGATCTTAACAAAATCTCTATATTCGCCGCGCGATAGATATCAGGCCCCTTACATACAAAACTGCTGGGTCTCGACGGGCCCGTGGTACGCAACGTTTCCAATCAAGACAGAGATGGTTTATCGAGGCGCTAAATGAAATTGTTACTGTTGGCCTCCGCAGGTGGCGCGATAGGCGCTGGCGCACGTTATTTGATGAGCGTCGGCATCCATCGGCTTGTCGGGCGCGGCGCCGTGTTTCCGTGGGAAACGCTAACCGTCAACATCATCGGATGCTTTCTTATGGGTGTGATTATTGAAGCATTGGCGTTGCGCTTCACAGGCTCACTGGAGCTCCGGACATTTTTAGCAACCGGTATTTTAGGTGGCTTCACGACGTTTTCAGCATTTTCCCTCGACGTTGCCACACTCGTTTCGCGCAAAGAGCAAATGTTGGCTATGGTTTACATCATTGGTTCCGTTGGATTGTCGATCCTTGCTTTCTATTTAGGTCTCATGTTAGCGCGTCAGGTGTGGGCATGAACACGCCCGTTGAAACCATCACGGTCACATCAGACGAAGAAGGCATTCGTCTGGACCGCTGGTTTAAAATTCACTTTCCGGATGTTACGTATGGCTATCTCCAAAAATTGTTGCGTTCCGGCCAAGTGCGCGTCGATTCAAAACGGGTAGTGGCCAACGCACGCCTAAAGGAAGGCGCCAAAATTCGCGTCCCCCAAGTTGCGCGTCAGCCGATAAAACCAGCGCCATCCGTTAAGGCGCCACTGGGCGTCTCTAAAGCCGATCGAAAAATCATCGAAGACATGATCCTCTATGAAGACGATCATGTGCTAGTTCTCAACAAACCCTTTGGTCTCGCCGTGCAAGGGGGTTCGGGAACAAAGCGTCATATTGATGGGCTTCTTGCGGGCATGGTTGACAGGTTTGGCGATCGCCCCCGCCTCGTCCATCGACTTGACCGCGACACAACAGGTGTTCTGCTGGTCGCCAAGCACCGTAACGCAGCTGCCAAGTTAGGACGCGTCTTTCAAACACGTTCTGCAGCCAAAACCTACTGGGCCTTGCTCAAAGGTGTGCCCAAGCCACCACAAGGCAAAGTGACAGCGCCTCTCGTTAAAGCGTCGGGCCCGGAGGGCGATCGTGTGCGCAAAGCCAAACCAGGCGAACAACGCGAAGCCATGCACGCCACCACCCATTACGCGGTGATTGATCGCGTTGCCCATAAAGCAGCTTGGGCGTCACTGAAACCTGTCACCGGCCGCCAACACCAATTGCGTGCACACATGGCGCTGATCGGACACCCCATCGTCGGCGACAACAAGTATGAGGGCGACAAAGCGATGCCCGCCGAAAACATGGATCACAAGCTGCATTTGCACGCACGCCGGATTGTTCTGCCGCATCCGTTCGAAAAAAAAGACCTGGATGTCACAGCACCACTGCCTGAACACATGCTGCGCACTTGGGATTTGCTGGGCCTCGATCCAAATCGCTATGACGGAGAAAACTTTTGAAGCTCGTCATTTTTGATTGCGACGGCACCATCGCCGATAGCCAGCATGCCATTCACTTGGCCATGCAAAAGGCCTTCGACACTATGGGACTTTCAGCACCGCCACGCGAAGAGGTGCGCACCGTCGTTGGTTTGTCGCTTGTTGAAGCCATCGCGTGTTTGCTCACCGAACCTGACCGTCACAAAGCGCCGGAGCTTGCCGAGCGTTATAAACAAGCCTTTGCCCAATTGCGCACTGAGCCAGAGCATCGCGAACCCTTGTTTCCTGGCGCCGCCGAGTTAATCACGACACTCCACGCACGCGACGATGTTCTCCTCGGCATCGCCACCGGCAAGTCCTTGCGCGGTGTGGAGCGCTTGTTGAGGACCGAAGGGCTCTTAGACACCTTTTCGACCATTCAGACCGCCGATAACCACCCGTCAAAGCCCCATCCATCAATGCTTATAACAGCCATGAACGAAGTTGGTGTAGAGCCCGAGCGCACCGTCATGATCGGCGATACGACATTTGATATGGACATGGCGTCAAGCGCTGGCGTCGGCGCAATCGGTGTGGCTTGGGGCTGTCACGCACCAGAGCACCTTGAACAAAGTGGCGCCCACGCGCTGGCCCAGGATTACGCGAGCCTTGGCAAGCTGATCGACACGATCATGCGCGATCGGGAGACGGCAGCGTGAGCGAACACAATCAAAACGCAAGCTCAGGCAATGAACCAGGCAGCGCCCGCGCGAGCGTCAAATACCCAAAGCGGTTTTACAAAAATGTTGCTGTGGTTGCGGACGGGGCCCAATTCGCACCCGTGCTAGATGATCGCCCCATCAAAACACCCAAACGCAATGCGGTTTCCGTTCCCACCAAAGAGCTCGCCGAAGCACTCGCTGCCGAATGGTCCAGCCAAGACGACGTCATTGATCCAACAACCATGCCCTTAACCCGCCTTGTGAACTCGATCCTTGACGGTGTTATTGGCAACGAGGCAGCCGTCGCGACACAAATCGCAAAATATGCGGAAAACGATTTGGTCTGTTATCGCGCCGAACATCCCAAAGAACTCATCAAAAGACAACAGGCAGCATGGGATCGCATTCTGGACTGGGCACAAAACAAGTTGAGCGTCTCCTTGAACGTAGCCACAGGATTAATGCCCGTCGTCCAACCAGAAAGTGCGATCGACAAACTGTGCGTGTCACTACCAAGCGACGCTTACCGTCTCGCTGCCCTCCACGTCATCACCACGTTGACCGGGTCAGTGCTTTTGGCCCTTGCCACCGCCCAGGGTCACATCGCACCAGAAGAGGCCTGGCACGCTGCCCATGTCGATGAGGACTGGCAAATTAGCCAATGGGGCGAAGACGCCGAAGCCTTGGCGCGCCGCGCGCTGCACTGGCGCGAAATGCAGGCCGCAAGCCAAATGCTCACACTCTTGGGCTAGGCGAAGGACTACCTGTCCACGATCGAACATTTGTGCAACCGCCGGAAATTAACCAGCTCATCCGTTTGCCTAAAACCCTACTCGTGCTATCTCACCCCGTCAGGGGAACTTAAACGCCGACCAAGGTGGAAAGCAAAAAACAAATGAAAGACATCATCGAAGAACTCGAAAAGCGCCGCGCCAATGCCCGCCTCGGCGGCGGCCAAAGACGGATTGATGCACAACACAAACGCGGCAAGCTTACCGCCCGCGAACGCATCGATCTGTTGCTCGATGATGGGTCCTTCGAAGAATTCGACATGTACGTGGAGCACCGCTGCACCGAATTCGGAATGCAAGAGACCAAGATCCCCGGCGACGGCGTGGTCACAGGTTGGGGCACCATCAACGGCCGCGTCACCTATGTGATCGCAAAGGACTTCACGGTCTTTGGCGGTTCGCTCTCCGAAGCCCACGCAAAAAAAATGACCAAGGTGCAAGACCTGGCCCTAAAAAACCGCGCACCCATTATTGGTTTGTTTGATGCCGGCGGCGCGCGCATTCAAGAAGGCGTCGACGCGCTGGGCGGTTATGGCGAAGTTTTTACGCGCAATGTGTTGGCTTCCGGCGTCATTCCGCAAATTTCGGTCATCATGGGTCCGTGTGCGGGCGGTGACGTTTACTCCCCCGCCATGACCGATTTCATCTTTATGGTTAGAGACACAAGCTACATGTTTGTCACGGGCCCTGACGTTGTCAAAACCGTCACCAATGAAACGGTGACAGCCGAAGAGTTAGGCGGCGCCAAAGTCCACACCTCCAAGTCGTCCATTGCGGATAATGCCTATGACAACGACGTCGAAGCGCTTTTGCAAATGCGCCGCTTGATGGATTTCTTGCCCTCAAACAACTTAGACGGCGTGCCGACACTGCCGACCATGGACGACGCCCAGCGTGTCGAACCTTCTTTGGACACCATCATCCCCGACAACCCCAACAAGCCTTACGACATGAAGGAGTTGATCACTAAGGTTGTCGATGAAGGCGATTTCTTCGAACTCCAAGAAGCCTTCGCGCGCAATATCGTCATTGGGTTTGCACGCATGGAAGGTCGCACGGTCGGCGTCGTCGCCAATCAGCCGATGGTCCTTGCTGGCGTTCTCGATAGCGATGCCTCTCGCAAGGCCGCGCGATTTGTCCGTTATTGCGATTGTTTTGAGATCCCGATTGTGACCTTTGTTGACGTTCCAGGGTTTTTGCCAGGAACCGCACAGGAATATGGTGGCCTCATCAAACATGGCGCCAAGCTCTTATTTGCATACACCGAGGCGACGGTGCCAAAAGTCACAGTAATTACCCGCAAAGCTTACGGTGGCGCCTACGACGTCATGAGCTCCAAACACATTCGCGGTGACGTTAATTACGCTTGGCCGTCCGCCGAAATCGCTGTGATGGGCGCAAAAGGCGCTGTCGAAATCCTTTATCGATCTGAGCTTGGCGATCAGAAAAAGATCGACGCCCGCATCAAAGATTACGAAGAACGTTTCGCCAACCCCTTCGTTGCTGCCGAGCGGGGCTACATCGATGAGGTGATTTTGCCGCGAAATACAAGGGTCCGCCTTTGCCGTGCCCTCAACATGCTGCGAAAAAAGACCCTCGAAAACCCATGGAAAAAACACGATAATATTCCATTGTAGGTGTGAAAAACGCCGGAATTTGTAGCCTTTCGCCCGCCTCCAGAGGCGTTTTGGCTGCATGAACACAAACTGAATCTCCAGTTCAGACTGTATTCAATCCGATTCTGCCAAAACTGTTTTCGCTAACGAGGCGGTCATTGTGGCCGCCGCTTGAACATGGAGCTCAAACGATGAAATTTTCGAAAGTTGTATTTGTAACGGCAGGTATTTTAGTTTTCTCAGCTTCCATCGCGTCCGCCCATCCAACGAGCGGAATCGAGGACAGATTTGCTCATCAAGCATATGAAATTGAAGATGGTCGCCAAACAGGCGAAATCACCTGGCGCGAAGGTCTAAAGTTGCGCGCCGAACAACGACACATCAAGCGTGTTTTCAATCGTTACCTGGCCGACGGCAAGTTTACGGGGCCTGAGTATCGCGATATCCGTGCGATGCAGCGCGATGCCGCAGAAAACATTGCCTACGAAAAGGAAGACGGTTGGAAGCGGTTATCGGGTCTTCCCCGCATCGGTCGATAGCAACGAGTTCGTGACACTTTCTAAAGTAAGAGGGAGGTAGCGGGCCAGGCACATTGCCTGGCCCGTTTTCTGTGCAGCATTAAACCTCCACCTCTGGTGGAGGTCAATGACTTTGACGCATTAATCATTTGCGGCACCACTTCCACGTGAACCCGAGATGAAAACAAGGTTCAAGTTCAATTCAGCCCAGCCAAGTCATGATGCTCCGAGTGTTGGCAAAGAACTAGCCCTCAATCCAACCGGGAGAATCAAAATGACGTTTGCAAAATCAATGATCACAGCAATCGCCCTTATGGCCGCCATGGGTATCGTTGGTATTAGTTCCGACGCCCAAGCTGCAAAACGTGGCAAGCGCGGCGACGGAATGACCAATCAGTCGGATGGAGATCGTAGCGCGCGGCGCCAACGGCGTACCGGCACCACCGGCACCCGTACCGGACGACGCAACACGGCCGATCGAGGAAGCGGACCTCGCACGGGGTCTAACAGACGAACCGTCAGGCGAGCCCCTGCCCATCTTCCAGGTGCGGTAATAGCAATTAACCAAACCCAGGCCCTGCAAAAGAAAAAAATTCGCAAGGGAATCCGCTCTGGTGCGCTGTCATGGTTTGAGGCCCGTCGGCTTCGCAAAGGCCAACGTAGGGTCAATCGTATAGAGCGGCGCGCATTGCAGGATGGTATTTTGACCCGGGCCGAGGCTAATCGCATTCGCGCACTTCAACAAAGGCAAGACCGAAAGATCAAAAAACTCAAGTCCAACGGTTCTGCCGGCTATGGCTACCGAACGCGTGCCACAAAGGCAAAGCGTCCAGGAACATTGAGCCGCTATTACCGCAAATATGGAACTTGGCGCTAGAACGCAAAAAATTAATAGGTACTGAATGCATGACCGCACAAATCCCTGTGCGGTCATGCCCGTTTGAGAAGGATGCGGACCCCGTCAGAAACAGGCCCGTCTCCTTGTGCGGCAACGACAACAACACCCGGGAAAATTGAAGCAATCGTTAGGAGATTAGTAAGCATCCCGCGGCAAGCTGGCGCCAAGCATGTACAAATCATCAATTGGGATGAGTATGGGAAATTCAATTGCCGAGTTGAGCCAGGACCTCATTGAAAATGGCTCCATCAGTGAATTAGACGTCACCCGTCTGCGCGGTCTTTTTTATGCCGATGGCATTATTGACAGTGATGAAGCCGAAACCCTTATAAAAGCCAACCGCGCGTGTCGCGAAAAGCCCCAGGAATTCAATGATTTTTTCGTTGAAGCACTGACCGACTTTGTCGTCAAACAAACCGCTCCAACCGGATACATCACGGCTGAAAATGCTGCCTGGCTGATGCAGAGTCTAAAGACGCCTGAAGGCCGGGTTGCCAACAGAGCAGAACTCGAGCTCCTCATAAATGCCCTTGATAAAGCCCGCTGGTCGCCTCCCAGCCTCATTGAGTTTTGTCTTGCGCAGATCAAGCACGCTGTAATTGACGGCGTAGGCCCGACCCGCAGGGAGACAGACACCACGCCTGCCACAATATCGGAGGCTGAGGTCGAGCTCATAAGGCGCATGATTTACGCTTTTGGCGGCGATGGAAGCATAGCCGTAACGTTGCGCGAGGCTGAAGTTCTCTTTGAAATCAATGACGCCCTCAGTGACGGCGAGATCAATGGAGCTTGGACAGAACTCTTCGTCAAGGCCATTGCAAACGTTGTCATGTCTTCGTCAGGCTACCAGGTTCCTTCGCGCGAAGAAGCTCTACGATCCGAGGCGTGGCTCGAGTCCCGCAATGACTTAAGTCCCTTATCGATGGCCAAAGCTATTGCCAACGCTGGTCTTGATGGTGTTTTTGGCGCCTATACGGAACAAACGCCGGAAGAAAGAGCCATTGCCCGGCTGGAGCGCCAGCGCCTTGAAATCGTGACCAACGAAGAGATCACGGAAGACGAGGCAACGTGGCTTGCCGAACGCATGTCCCGTGATGGAAAATTGACACCGGCAGAATTAGCGCTCCTCAGCTACCTTCGCGAACATTCTCAACGTGTTCACCCGGCTCTAAATGAGGTGGTGGAGCGTCTCGGGACTGCCGCGTAAGGCAGGTAAAACGTCTAAGCGCAAGCACATTTGGGCTGTTGCCGAAAGGCAATGGCCTATTGTTTTTTTGAAACGTCTAACACCACTCGCCTCACACATGCGCCGATAATAAGTGGATCATCAAACAAACACCAAACAGCATCCGTCGGCTTCCGCTGGACTTCTGCCAGGACCTCAGCAAAATTAGGCCGCACATGACCGTTGCGGACCGTGCTTTGAAATTAAATGGGGGCGAGCGTAGATGTTCACGCCACTGTCACAGCGACAAGCCCACGAGATCATACTAATTTTGGCTCCCGCGATCCTTCTAATCGTGGGCGCATTTTGGCTTGCATTCCAGTTCGTAGAACCAGCACCACCCAAAAAAATTGCAATTGCCGCTGGTGGAAAAACCGGCGCTTATTACGCTTTCGCCAAACGATACGCCGAACAACTTGCAAAATCAGACATTAAGCTTGAAGTCCTGGAAACGGGCGGTGCTGTTGACAACATCACGCGCCTTCGAACACCCAAACCGCGTGCAGACTTAGCGCTGCTCCAAGGTGGCACAGCAAATGACCACGTTCTGCCAGGCGTTGTATCGTTGGGCCGCGTTTTTATCGAGCCTGCATGGATTTTCTACCGGTCTGACGAACCCTTCAGCCGTATTGCGGATCTCAAAGGTATGCGGATCGCAACCGGCGGTGAAGGCAGCGGAACACAAATCCTTGCGCGTGAATTACTCCAAGCAAACAAAATCGATCCCGATGGCCCGAACATATTACCGCTGGGGTTCAAAAAAGCTGCCGAAGCACTCATCTCGGGAGAAGCCGATGCAATCTTCTTGACGATGGCGCCAGAGGCCGAACTTGTCTCGCAACTTTTGACCACACCTGAAATTCGTTTAATGAGCTTAAAACACGCCGACGCTTACGCCAGGAGATATCCCTACCTAACCGTCATCACATTGCCCGCCGGCGTCATCGACCTCGTCAACAACATCCCGTCAGAGAACGTGACACTGGTGGCCGCCAAAGCTGCGCTCGCCGCACGTGAAGATGTCCACCCGGCCATTGTCGATCTGATGGTGCAAGCGGCAATTGCCACACACAAAGACGGAGGCATGTTTCAAAAAATCAATGAGTTTCCCCAAGCCTACGATCCAGAATTTCCCATGTCTCAGGATGCGGAACGAATCTACAAATCTGGTTCGCCCTTCTTCCGGCGATATCTCCCATTTTGGTTAGCGACCTTCGTTGAGCGTATGCTGGTCATGATCGTTCCGATCGCCACCATCCTCATCCCCATGTTTAAGATTGTGCCCATGGCCTATGAGTGGCGAATAAAGAGCCGGATCAACTATTGGTACGCCCACCTCAAAAAACTCGAAAAAGCGTTAAGGGAAGACACCAACCAAGATCAGCAGGGCGAGCTCGTCCAAGAGATCCACCGGATCGAGGATGCCGTCGCCTCTATTCCCGTGCCCCTGCATTTCTCAGACCGGCTCTACGAATTGCGTGCAGCCGTCGATTTGGTCCGCCAACGCATTTTAGCCCGCGGTTCTGCTTGAGTGTGGCGCTGGCGCCGGTATAACAAAACCGGAAGGAAACCTAGACAAATCGTAGACGGGGCGGGTTTTTATTGCGCCGACACGCGGTGACCGACTATCACGTTCGCCAAGCAACTCAAAACTGACAATCATCATAACAAAACGAACGGTGGCAATGTTCAAGAAGATCCTGATCGCAAATCGCGGCGAAATCGCATGTCGGGTGATTAAGACTGCAAAAAAGATGGGCATTAAGACTGTAGCGGTCTTTTCAGACGCGGACCGAGATGCGCTCCACGTTGACATGGCAGACGAAGCCGTACACATCGGGCCGCCTGCTGCCGCTGAATCCTACCTCGTAGTCGAAAAAATAATCGATGCCTGCAAAAAAACCGGTGCCGACGCTGTGCACCCTGGATACGGATTTTTATCCGAGCGCGCCGAATTTCCTGCCGCGTTAGCCGAAAACAACATCGCCTTTATCGGACCCAACTCAAAGGCCATTGCGGCCATGGGCGACAAAATTGAATCCAAAAAAGTTGCTGCCAACGCCAAAGTTTCCACCGTGCCCGGTGTGTTGGGCGAGATCACAAATCCAAAAGAAGCCGTCAAGATTGCAAAAAAGATTGGCTATCCCGTCATGATCAAAGCCTCAGCCGGTGGCGGCGGCAAGGGCATGCGCATTGTTTGGGATGACAAGGACTGCGAGGAAGGATTTGAACTTGCACGTTCTGAAGCCAAATCTTCCTTCGGTGACGATCGCGTCTTCATCGAAAAATTCATCGAAAACCCAAGACACATTGAAATCCAGGTGCTGGGAGACAAGCACGGCAATGTTATCCACCTGTGCGAACGCGAGTGTTCCATTCAGCGCCGCAATCAGAAGGTGATCGAGGAAGCACCCTCTCCGCTTCTCGACGATAAGACGCGCAAGGCCATGGGCGAACAAGCCGTCGCCCTTGCCAAAGCCGTTGGATATGACTCGGCTGGCACTGTGGAGTTTGTCGCCGGCCAAGACAAAAGTTTCTATTTCCTGGAAATGAATACCCGACTACAGGTCGAACATCCTGTAACCGAGTTAATCACAGGTTATGACCTCGTCGAACACATGATTCGTGTAGCAAACGGCGAAAAGCTCAGTATCCGCCAATCCGATGTGAAAATAAACGGCTGGGCCGTGGAGAGCCGCATCTACGCCGAAGACCCTTACCGCAACTTCCTACCTTCAATCGGCAGGCTCGTGCGCTATCGCCCACCTGAAGAATACACCAAAGGCGAAATGACCGTGCGCAATGACACGGGCGTGTTCGAGGGCGGTGACATATCCATGTTTTATGACCCCATGATCGCAAAATTGGTCAGCCACGGGCCAACGCGCGAAGCAGCAATTGATCTCCAGGCAGACTCGCTAGACGCGTTTTACATTGACGGCATCCAACACAATATCCCGTTTTTGACGGCTTTGATGCAGCATCCCCGCTGGCGTTCAGGCGAACTTTCAACAGGTTTCATAGCTGAAGAGTATCCGGACGGCTTTGGTGCTCGCATTCCCGAGGGTGACGACCTCAAGGTCATCGCGTCGGTGGCTGCCGCCATTGACCACGTCAATAATGCGCGCCGTCGTGAGATTACCCACCAAATGGACGGCCGCCCGGTTGTTTTCTCGTCAGATCGGGAAGTTGAGCTGGGCAAGCTCAAGCAGTGTGTGCACGTTAAAGGGGCAATGGGTAGCCCCATCAGTGTGACAATCAAGGACGATCAGGGAAACACGATAGATGTTCTCGAGTTGCGCTCCAACTGGTGGCCAGGAGATCTGGTTTGGCATGGACGCGTCGGCACCCAAACCGTTGCGGTACAAGTTCGCCCAATCCTGAACGGCTACAACCTGGCCTATCGCGGGATTTCCACACCCGCCCGCGTCTTTACACCGCGCGAATCCGAACTGGCGGCCCTTATGCCCGAAAAGGAGGCTGCGGATACCTCCAAGTATCTACTTTGCCCGATGCCAGGATTGGTAAAGTCAATTAGCGTGGACGAAGGCAACGACGTCAAAGCCGGCGATGCCCTGGCCGTCGTTGAAGCCATGAAAATGGAAAATATTTTGCGTGCCGACCGTGATGGCAAAGTTAAGAAAATTGTAGCCAAACCTGGCGATAGCCTCGCAGTAGACGAAGTCATCATCGAATTTGTATAAGTTCTCGGCGCCAAACAGCACGTCTTTTGCATCCAGGGTAAGTCATGTTTGGGTGCCTCACCGTCGCCATGATGTAAAAAAACAGCCAAAGTGATTATCAGCTAACACGGCACGGCGGGTTTTAGGATCATATTTCCTTCCATAGATATGCCGGATTTGCACGCTCGAAGACCATAGCTAATCCCGTGCGTTCAGTCGCCCATGCAATTGATTTTCCGAACAAATCTCGCTTTGAGCTATATTTGCCGAAAACCCAGCGTCCGGCTTGCATAGGGCAAAAATTTTCGCCCGTTTCACGCCGCAGCGCGCGCCAAACCAAATTTTCAACAGCACAACGCAGACAATAACAAAGCCGCAAGCAAAATTGAGTGAAATGCATTTATTGTGTTCGCAACGCGTGTGCCAGCAAAGTACGAAGAATGCGGTCATCACTCCCCTGGATACCTCAAGCTCATACTTTTTGACTTTCCAAGTGAACCATCGTGGCTTGCGTCACAAAACGCGTGTGAACATGGAACAACTGACATGTGCACAGCCTGTTCTGAAACGCGCATTAGTAATTTTTCCATCTACGTGTTAGTATTCAAAATATGACAGACATGCACGTGAGCATTGTAATGGTATTGATCGTTGCCAAATCGCGTATTGGAAAGTGATTTGTTCTTTTCTATCATGGCTTGCTATGCATGTGCGCGATTGATACGCACCGATGGCTATACGCAACGTTGCAACGATCTCGGTACCGAGTTTAAAGTGAGGTAGCAAAATGAAGGCGAAGACCGCAAAAAAGGCTGCGACGACGAAATCCGGGGCCAGGAAGAAAACCGCAAAAAAATCCTCCACGCGACGCACACTCGCCAAATCAACAACGGCTCGCAAGTCCACAAAGACGAGGGCAAGCACTAAGAAACCGGCAAGAAAAGGCACGACACGTAAAGCTGCCGCACGCAAAAAGGTCACCACAACAAGAAAAACAGCCCAAAAACGCAGAGCAAAAAGCTCTGCAAAGGTCGCCGTGACAAAAAAAGCGGCAACAACGGCGCGGCGATCAACAACGGCACGGAAACCCGCTCAGCGGCGCGCGTCGGCGGCCCGGCGTACCTCGGCAACCCGTCGGGCCTCCGCGGCAAGACGAACCCCCAGCCGAGCACGCGCATCGCGCTAAGTTACACCTCGGTGGAATAAACGGAATGATGTCAAAAGACGTCACCCAAAGTAGCAGCAGGCAAAAAGGCGGTGTCGGGCGCAGAGGCGGCTGCCACATCCCTTCCTATATTTGTGCTCTCGCGCTTACATGTATGTTTTTGGGTGTTGAAGGCGCTAGTTATATCGCACCAGCCTTGGCATCAACCATCGTCAACCGCGACAGCAAAGAACACAAACTAACGACCATTCGCGGAAGTACGCGCAAATCCTTTACCCTCG
The DNA here is from genome assembly GCA_965222775.1 of Hyphomicrobiaceae bacterium. Taxonomy (GTDB): domain Bacteria; phylum Pseudomonadota; class Alphaproteobacteria; order Rhizobiales; family Hyphomicrobiaceae; genus CBDCUV01. The sequence continues at coordinate 3,195,322 of OZ244971.1, read as the reverse complement.
CACCTGGTGGACAAGTCTCAGACGTTTGCGCCGAAGGGTGCATCATTCGTTTAAACGACGACGTTGCAGCAGACTACATATTAGAAGGAAACGAACTGGTTTCTGTCGAAGATGGCCTCATGTACTTTGAAAACGAGCTGGGCAACCCAATTTCGGACCAGGGACCTCACGATAAGGCAGAGACCGCACCCAAGAAAGAAATACAAAAAGGGCCCTAGAGCGCGTTCAGCTGAACACGCTCTAAGGCGATCATCGACCATCAGGCTTTGCGCAAACAATCCTCCAACATGCTTTGAACGCCCGGCTGCTGCGTGCCAGCACCAAACTGGGCTTCAAATGTGCGAAGCAACGCCGCATCTACGTCAGACATACGCGCCGCAACACCCAGATCTTTAAAGCTCGTCACGCCATGGTCGGGCAAACCACATGGCACAATGCCTGCGAAATGCCCAAGGTCCGGCGCCACATTGATACTCAAGCCATGTAGGCTCACCCCCCGTTGCACTCTTAAGCCAATAGCCGCGATCTTTTCCTCGACTTCAGGGCCCTTATCGGGTCGCATAACCCAAACACCAACACGACCGGGCCTCACCACACCATGGACGTCAAATTCGGCCAAGGTCGATATAATCCAAGCCTCAAGCGTCCGCACAAATTCGCGAATGTCACCGCCACGCTCGCGCACATTCAACATGATGTAGACGACCCGTTGCCCCGGCCCATGATACGTATATTGGCCGCCTCGACCTGTTTCGTGGACGGGAAATCGGTCTGGCCAGATGAGGTCTTGCGCGCCCGCACTTGTGCCGGCGGTGTAAAGCGGTGGGTGTTCGATGAGCCAAATGAGCTCTGGAGCCTGCGCGTCCGAGATCGCACGCGCCCTCATTTTCATAAAAGCAACAGCTGGTTCGAAGGGGACAGGATTTTGCTCTACGACCCACTCGACGGGCGTAGCTCTTATCCCTGTTCTCTCAAGCTTTGCGCCGAGTTGCATTACTTTCTAAGCCTTCAATCGTCATAGAATTACGGGACATATAAAGCCCCAACATTGAGCCGCGTAGGGGCCTACCACGAAAAATTTATGCACCCGCGCAGGTCTATACCACCTATGGCGCCCAAGGCCGCGCCCATAGGGCCCGAGACTTGCGCAATTTGTAAGCCTCTGTTACCAGCTTCAGCCTCGAGGCAACGCTGGCGAAGGGCCCAAAACTGGGCGCGAGCAAGCTATCGTGGGTTCAATTGCGGTCGTGGCGGAACTGGTAGACGCGCAACGTTGAGGTCGTTGTGGGAGAAATCCCGTGGAGGTTCGAGTCCTCTCGACCGCACCACATTTTGTCTCACGCGCTAAAGGCGCTCTGACGGGGCTAGCCATTTGGTTGTGCGGCCGTTTCACGGCCCGCTCAATAGTACGCGGGGCGATTCGGAGCACTGGGCCCGGCGACGCGGTCGCATGCTTGGAACGTTTTAGGTTTAACTCTCGACACGCGCCGACAATCGAAAAAGCCGAAGAAAAAGCACTAGACTAAAAATTTGCGGAGCTTGTTGCAATGTTCTGTCAGGCGAGTTGCTAGGAATCGAGCCCTCCGTCCCGTTTCAGACTGCGTTCGACAGAAAGCCTGATGAGGTCGGCCGTGCGCTCTAACCCGAGTTTTTCTTTTAGCCGTGAGCACGAGTTGGCAACGGTCTTGTAAGCAATGCCGAACGTGTCGGCGATTTGTGAAAAGCTTTTGCCTTCACCAAGCAGACGCAAAATCTCCGTTTCTCTATTCGTCAGCGTTTGCAACGGATCCGCGGCCGTCGTTCTCACAGCAGCAATCTCATTTGCTAGCTCATGCTCCACATAACATTCCCCGCGCATCGCACGTTCAATTGCTGTAATGAGTTCTTCAGCCGGTGCACTCTTGCTCACATAACCCAAAGCGCCCGCACGCAACGCCCTATTGGCGTAGTTCGCGTCCGAATACATGGTGAACATAACGACCTTGATTGACTTTTGCTCGTTCTTAAGGCGTTGCAACAACTCAAGGCCGCTGCTGCCACTCAAATTAATATCGAGTACAACGACGTCAGGCGCTTCCTTGCGCAAAACATTAACCGCCTCAGACGACGTGGCAGCCTCCAAAATCTGCGCGCCCTTCATATTAGAGATCAGGCGACCAACCCCCTCTCTTACAACCTCATGATCGTCAACAATCAGAACTTTCATGCCGGGATCACCTCCTCTTTGCGGTCTTGGCTAGCTCTTTGCGAGTCGACCACCAATGGAACTCGTGCCTTAACAACAACACCCTTAGGGTTTGCGCTGTTGCGGACAGTCAATGACCCGCCCAGCAGCGAGGCCCGCTCGCGCATACCAATAAGCCCAAGGCCATCGTTGGATGTAGGTTCTCTCATCCCTCCACCGTTATCGCTCACCGAAATATCGAGATAGCCATCTTCGGTTTCTAAAACTTCAACCTCAACCCGAGTCGGGCGGGCATGTTTCATGGCGTTGCTGAGACTTTCGCGAATAATGCTCTGGACGGCACTATCGATCTTGACCCCCCAACTTTTGGCTGGCACGTCAACGGCGATTGTGAGCTCTGGATGGCGCGCTGTCCAAAATGCCGTTAGGTCTTCAATTGTGCTCTTTAAGCTTAAGGCATGCAAACCGCCGGGACGCAATTGCATTAGAATTGATTTCACGTTCCGCTTCATCAAAGCAACGGCAGATTTTATGGATTGCGCCCGTTCGCGAATTTTGGTTGCCTCTCCAGAATCCGCCATTTGCGTAATGGTCGTGGCATCCACGTCCGTCGAAAACAGAAGCGGGCTCACCTCGTCGTGCAGGTTTCGGGCAAGTTCAGCGCGTTCTTCTTCTTGCAAGGTCTCAAGTTGCTCGCGGAGACGGTTGTTGCGTTCCTGCATTTCAACAAGACGCAATGCCATATGATTAAATCCTGTTGAGAGCTTGGCAAGTTCCGCCGGCTTGTCAATGCTAAGTTGCGCACGATAATCGCCACTCCCAATCTCTGCAAACCCGTCCAAAAGCTCTTGTAATGGTTTCAGCGCACGCCCCAACGCGTAGTAAAGCACAACGAGCGTAGAGAGGCAGAACAAGGATAAAAGTGCCAAGTAAAGTTTGGCATCAGCCCAAACTTCCGCCACCTCATTGTGCGCATCCGTTTCAAGGATAAAATGACCCAAGTGGCGCATAGAAGGTGGCAACGTCACAGCAATTGTATGCGGCTTTTTTGTCAAAAGACGGAAGAGCCACTCCGGTGCCGAACTCTCTGGCGGCTGCCATTTCGATGTCCAAACCGTCCGATTTCCAGAATTTACAAACCGCGCCCTTAAATGCCGGTCACCATCAAAGTCAGCCACCATCAATTGAAGGCGCTTCAGCGGAGCTTTCACTTCTTCGACATCGTCAATTGCATTGTGCGCAATCCGCCCGCCCACTGCAATCGCAGCCTGCATTTCGATCTCGATTTTGCGCACCGCATGCCAATAGATGAGCACGCCGCCCAACACCAGCGTGCAAAAGAGTACAATTGTAATCGTGCGGATTAGGTTGAGGCGCAATGACACCGGGACGTTTCCGTATGTTGTTATAGTCTGGCCAAAAAGATAGGATTTCGCGAGGCCCATTCAAGCTGACGCGCTAGGCCCAAATACAACGGTAAGGACAAGATAACCGACGAAATATTGCAGCGCCAAGCAGCTTCCCCTGAATGGGTTGATGAAGCCTACGCAACCTTAGGAAAAGGACCGGAAATTTACGCTCATATCGTGATCGCCGCAGCGCACAGCGACCGCACCAAGTACATCATTTGCCGGCGCGAAATGTCTGAGCCGCCATTCAGCGCCAAGCGCCACATCTCCATCAACGTCTAAAACGCACGGCCAGGTCTCTTCATCAATAGAAACCGTAAATGTATCAAGCCCGCGCGCAATACCCTCACCAGACGCTTTCAAGACCGCTTCTTTGCGGGTCCAACAACAAAAGAACGCGCGCTCACGCGCCGTCGGGTCGGAAAGTGCGTGCAACTTAAGGCGTTCTTGCTCTGAAAAATATCGGTCAGCAAGACCTTCCGGAATATCCCTGATCTGCTCGATATCTATGCCAACGTCCAGATCCATGCAGATAGCTAACGCCCCACAGGACCCACTGTGACTTAGATTGAAAAAGGGAACATGGTCCTTGTCACTAACGAGGAACGGTTTTCCATTCCCCGAAGTGCCAAACCGTAAGTCACGCGGTGCAATTGCCATGTACCCCGAAAGCACTTCCCGCATCTTGCCGCGGGCCGCAACCAAGCGCTGACGATCCTGACGTAAGTGTCGTTTCGAGATGCGCACCTGCTCGTCCTTGTCCAGAAAAGAACCGAGCTGCGCCAACGCATCGTCGGCGACATCCAAAGAAAACACCCAAACGTCTACGTCAACGACCATGTTTTCAGCAGTAGGTGAGCCGATTGCGCGTGACAACATGCACGAGGGCCTCGGCCCCAAATCCCGCCAACTCTTTGAACATTTATATAGATGCCGGCAACAACGTTTTTAAAATTTCCCCCACATCAACTCATTCAAGGAGTTTGGAACCGACGGCTGTTTTTTTGCTGGGGTATAACCGGGTTGCCGTTTGCGCGCCGTGCGGGCCCGCCGCCGCCGTTGCGTGCGCCGCGGTTGCTTATAGATTCCCTGGTCGAGTACGGCTGAATCATCATCGGCGTCTTCAAAGTCACGATAACGATCCGTTTCTGGGCGGGGCGCACTGTAAGTTAGGTCTTCAGGAGTGGGCAAACCACCACTTGTAATGGGCCAAACAACCGAGCGCGCTGCCAGCGGCCGTCGTGCCACGGCTTTGGCGCGCCTGGCGACTTCCCTTTGCGCCAGGGCATCATACTTTTTGAGCGTCCCAACCTTTGTGTCAGAGACCAGATGCACAACCTTATATCCGCCGCGCCGAAGCCGCCGTAACAGATCCACAATGCCGCGCGCAGTTGATTTTTGAATGTCGTGGAACAATAAGATGCCCTTGCCCTTGCGTTTCAGCGTCGACATCACGCGGTCAACCATTCGCCCTCCACTTCGGGTGCGAAAGTCAAGCGAATCCACGTCGATCGAAAAAATTCCAATATTTCGACTTTTCAAATAAGCAATCGACGCACGTGAATCGCCAAGATAAGGAAATCGGAAAAAGGGCGTCACGGGCCGACCCAATGCGGCAGAGATGGCACTAATCCCCAGCTCAATCTCCAGCTTTGCACGAGAGCGGCTTAACCGTCCGACGTTCTTGTGGGACCAGGTGTGCGTACCCACCGTGTGTCCGCGCTTTGCAATTTCTTGAACCATCAGCGGGTCGGTGACAGCCATGCGCCCAACCATAAAAAAGGTGGCTTTCGTGCATTCGGCCTCTAATGCATTAAGCACGGCCAACGATTTGCGGCGCAACGGACCATCATCAAAGGTCAGCACCACTTCGCCGTCCTTCAAAAAGTCAATCATCTTGTATTGCATCAGCCCAAATTGAGGACCGTTGCTTGTATCAATTTTAACAACCCGTGAAACACCCAAGACGTTTCGCCGGTGTGCACATTTGACTGTTGCCGGCCGTTTTGTAATGGACTTGCGCTCTGGAGCCGTCCAGCCATCACGCGGTGCGCTGACGACAACAGCCATCACGACTGCACCAAATACGAGCGCGCAACGATGGAATCTCATTCCAGCAAACCTCCTAAAGCCAGCCTGGCAGCACAAGGGTTTCCTCCACAACACTCGACTGGCGGGAGGATTAATGTCCAGTTCGCCGTCTGAATCGCAACTAAGCCGCAAATTACCATTCAACCCACATAATACAGCTTCGGTTGTGAATTGTGAATGCTCAGTACGATGCACATGTGGCCCTAGAGCACCATAGTGCGTTCTTGATCAAAGCCGTGCTATGGCGCGGTGAGGAATCTGTCCCCAGCAAACGCCCAAATTTATTCAACTCCACCAGGTGTGACGCATTAAGAAGGATCCCGCATGGCAGAAAAGACGCAGGACCCGCAAATAATGGAAACCGGCGGCCAGCCCAATGCCGACCTTGTGCGCGCAGTTGCATCGGCGCTCGAGGAGGGCGCCCCACAGCGCGCCAAGACCTTAACCGCAGATCTGCGCCCACCTGATCTGGCCGAAGTCATCGAACTCCTAGACGACGAAAAACGCATCGCGCTAATTGAGGCGCTGGGTCCTGATTTCGACTTTGATACTTTTTCTGAATTAGACGAAACCGTCCGCGACCAACTCTCGGCCGCATTGCCCAACGAATTCTTGGCCAAAGCGGTGACCGAGCTCGACAGCGATGACGCAGCCTATCTGCTCGAGAATCTTGAGGAAAGCGAACGCCAGGAGATCTTCGAACGGCTACCATCTACGGATCGCGCCGCACTTGAACGAAATTTTGAATACCCAGAAGAAACCGCCGGCCGCATCATGCAGTCGGGCTATGTGGCCGTTCCACCGTTTTGGAATATCGGTCAGGTGATCGACCACATGCGTGAAACAGATGACCTGCCTGATACGTTTTCGGAAATTTTTGTCGTTGACCCAGCCTATAAAGTCTTAGGCACGGTCGAGCTTTCGCGTCTGTTGCGCACCAAGCGCCATATCAACATCAAGGAGATTATGGAGTCCGAACTCCATACGATTTTGGCCACAGAAGACCAGGAAGAAGTCGCAACGCAGTTTGAGCGGTATGACTTGATGTCAGCTCCCGTCGTTGATGAAAATGGCCGCCTTGTGGGTGTTGTCACCATTGACGACGTCGTGGACGTGATCCAGGACGAAGCCGAAGAAGACATGAAAGCTTTGGCTGGTGTCGGTGATGAAACTCTTGCAGACACCGTTTATTGGACGGCCCGCTCGCGTGTGCCCTGGCTGATCGTAAACTTAGCCACCGCCATTTTGGCTTCCCTCGTGATCCAACTCTTTGACGCGACCATTGAACAAATGGTCGCTCTCGCTGTCTTGATGCCAATCGTTGCCTCCATGGGCGGCAATGCAGGCACACAAACAATGACCATTACCGTACGGGCACTTGCAACCAACAAACTGGGTGCCGTCAATGCACCGCGCGTGATTATGCGCGAAGCAGTCGTCGGCCTCGTCAACGGCCTCATTCTGTCATTGATAATGGCAGCGGTAGTCTTTGTTTGGTTCGGCTCTGGTCAGCTTGGCTGGGTCATTGCTGTCGCGATGATCATCAACCTCATTTGCGCAGCCTTAGCAGGAATTTTAATCCCGCTCGCCCTTGATTGGTTTGATTTAGATCCAGCGCCGGCGTCCGGCGTGTTTGTCACGACCGTCACCGACGTCATCGGATTTTTCGCATTTTTGGGTCTTGCCGCGCTCTGGCTACTCTAGCAAGCCGGTGCAACACCGCGAGAGCGTTAGCTGGTGGGCGCATCAAGCCGCCGCGTCAGGTTTTCAAATTCCCGGCGGAGTTCTTCGTTGCGAAAGATCTGATCAAATGTCGGCGCTTCAAGCTTTTGAATAGCCTCGAAGGATGCCGCACTCTCTTTCATTAGAACACGAAGTTGAAAGCTTGCCTCAACAGTTTCAAACGTGTTGTCAGCAATGCGCAAGTCATGCGTAGCCCGCGAACGCGCCCGCGCTATTTGCTCCCGCTGTTGGCGTAAATATTTGCGATAGCCAACGGCAGCCTCTTGTGCCACGTCTTGGCTCTTAAGATTGGCCTCCAACGCGCGCCGTTGATCTGGCCGATTGGCCCCTTTTAACAACCTTTTGGTCTTCACCCTTGCAGATTTTATGTCTTTCAAGATGGCTTCTAGCTTGGGCATATAGCGCGTATCGATCTTCTCGATTGTGGACGTTTGCGCATGGACCAGCATTGCAAAGAGCGCCGCATGCATCGCAAAATACTTGCGGGCAGCGTTCATGTTTTCGCCGGCCGCATTCATGCGCTGAGCCAACTGTCCATCAATGAGTTTGGCGGAGTTAAACACGGCAACGAGACGAATAAGGTCATCTGAAAGGACACTGTCCAACAAAAGATCAACCTGATCTTTCTCCAGCTTCACACCGGCCTTTGTGAGTGCGCCACGAATCTCAGCTTTGGCCGTAACGATCGCTGCACGATTGGCTTCAATACGTTTTTCCGCATCCGATATTTCTGCGGCAAGGCTGTCAACAGTATCGGTAAGAACGCCCGGCAGCATCGCATCTTTTGGCGCTGTCAGTTGCTTTTCCTTCATAGCAACAATTTGGTCTTCCAACTCACCGATGTTTTTATGGTGCGTTTCAATTCTGTTTTGAATGTCTACGATGGGGGCGTCGGTCACAATGCCCAAGGCAGAATCAAGCAAATTGCGAATATGGTTTTCGCGATCTTCGCGTGTCTCTGTAAAAAGTGGCGGAACAAAAAAATCATCACGCGGTGGCAGCTTTTTTGCTTCCGCCCGCTGCTGCGCTGTGTCTTTCAACACAGCATCAATTGCGAGCATCAACTGGCGCGCTTGCTCATAGTGTGGATCCTTGGCACGCGGATCGCTTGCGAATTTTTCTTCACCAGATGGTTTTTTGCCAGCGTTCTCCGCGCCACCCTCTTTTTCCGATTCGCGAATGAGATCTGCAATGCTGTCACGGTGTGCCGTTTGTGCAGACACCACTTGACCGCCGAACGAAACCGCAATTATGGCCGCGACCAATGTTGCCAAAAGCCCGGCTTTTATGATTGTCATTGCAACCACCTCCAACCTCATTCGAGACAAGCGCCCCAATTCTGGCGAATAAATGGTGTTTCGCGGCCCGAACGGCAAATCACACATGAAAAGAAGGGTGCAATTGGCAATCTCGTACGGCGTCCAATTATTATTCTAGATCTCTATGACCCAAAAGGTCATTCTGATCCGTTAACGGATGCATTGGCTGCCATAATGAGCGCAAAAAGAGCGTCATCCACCTGCCGTGCATCATTGAGCAAAATCATATGTGTAAATGCGCGGGAAAGGTGTTGGAGTGGTGGCGGAAACTGGGCCGGCATAAGCGGAGACTCTAGCGGTTTGTCGCCTAGCAACAATCCTAACCTTAGCCCACTTGAAAAAAGGGCCAAAACAGCAAACGCATCTGGCTTTTTCAGCACGATGTGCTGTCGCGCAGGTTCAAACGCGAGACCCTCCATTTGAGATTGCAATTTCGCAACCAAATGTCGCGCCAGCGGAGCATATGCCTTGGCTTTTTGAAACACGCGATCAAGTTCCGAGGCGGCGTCCGAGCAATCCGTATCGCTCTTTAATTTTCCGCCACCATCTTCTGTAGCCACAATCTTGGGACGGGTTGCATCGGTTTCTGTTTGCGGCTCTGTTTCAGGCCGCGATGAAACCAGCCGCAAAAAAGGTTTGCCTTGCTTACGGGCCGGACCCGCCACAGCTTCACACGGCGTTTCATCGATGCAATCAGGCGCAGCCTGTTCCGTGCGCGCACGCGACGACGCACCTGGGAAGTCATCTAAATAAATGGGTTGTCCAGCATTATGATGAATGCGCTCCAACCAAGACGCCCATGAAAAAATGAAACCCTGCTCACGCAACCAATCTATGATATCGTTGCGGTGACTAAAGCCCTGAGCATCAATAGCCGCCATCCATGCTGCAAGGTCACGGCCGGTGTCGTCCTCAAGACCTTCTAAGAATTCGCGTTCTTTTTCAGCGTAATTGACAGTCATAACGTCGTGCACCCGCCTAGATCCACCGTCTCACGGTCTCCTTGTAACGCAAATAGTCGTCTCCAAACGTTGCTTCGAGATGCCGCTCTTCGGGCAATACCGCAAGCCATGTGACGAGCAAAACAAACAATATCGTAGAAATAACAAACCACAAATTGGTCAGGACAATCCCAAGGCCCAACAAAATAAACGCGTCCCCAAGATAAATTGGATTGCGCCGCCACGCGAACGGACCATCCGTTACCAGTTTGTCAGCACCTTTATGGGGCATCGTCGTCGTGCCATGCTTGATCAGTGTCGATATGGACCAAACTACGAGCGCTAGTCCAAGCGCGATTAGAAGAAACCCTGAACCACGTGCGATGACGTCGTCCATGCCTGGCCACGGAAGCGGGACGTATGAACCCAACATCCACGGCACGACGATGCACCCCACCAATAAGACAGGTGGCCAAGGGAAGATCCCAGGTTTTTCAATCGAATCAGTCATCCTTTCAAAACCTTATCCCACATGCACACAATGTAAGCAGGCCCCAAACCATTATACAGACTCGTTGACATCCTTTTGCCGCCATTCCGCAACACTAGAACATCTATCTTTTTGTGAGCGCCTTAACTCGTGCAACGAAAAGACCTCACAGTTCGTTACCGTTCTAATTGCAATTTCGGAGATTGTGATGCGTAAACTAATGGCCGTAATTTTGTTCGTTACGTTTGCTGCCACACCGGCATATTCCGCCACTACGTCCCGCCCCAAGTGGGGATGTTTTAAGGTCACCGCCAAAGGTCTCAATATTCGCAAGCGTCCCTACAGTTTCTCGAAAGTGATTGGCACAGCCTCGCGCGGCGATATTCTTATTAAAAGAAAACGCTGGTGCACGCCACGCGGGTTCTGGTGTGCGGTCACAACAGAAGGAGGACTAAGGGGCTACGCAGACAAGAGCTACATCAATAAAGTTCCCTGCCCCGCGCGGTTGTCCCAGTAGCGCAGAAAACACCCAGCGAATTTCTCTTACTCACTAGCCAACAAGCCCACGACGAAATGACCATTTCTTACATCGTATCCAAAGTCGGGGGCTTGTTGCTCCATCCCTCGACGCTGATTCTGCTCGCCTTGGGCCTCAGTATCATCTGCCTGATGCACGACAGATGGCGCCGATGGGGATTGCGGTTGGCGATCACTAGCTTTGTCGCGCTGGGCGCAGCCGGTTTTTTACCCATCGGAAACTGGCTGATCATGCCGCTCGAAAACAGATTTGCAAACGTGCCTCTTCCAAAGGCAGGTGAGGACGTAAAAGGCGTCATTATTTTAGGCGGCTTTGAAGATGGCTGGGTCACAGCGGGCCGCCCTGGGCTCGCTCTTAATGAGGCCGCCGAGCGACTGACAGAAGGCGTCCGTATTGCAATGCGATGGCCTAACGCCAAGGTCGTTTTTACCGGAGGTGTCGGCGGAATATTGGCGAGAGGGCTCGATGCGGCCAAGCCCATTGGAATGTATCTGGCCAACGCCGGAATCGAGCCGGGCCGGATCATTTTAGAAAAGCACGCACGCAACACATATCAAAATGCCACGCTCACCAAAGAACTACTCAAACCCGCACCAGGAGAAGTTTGGGTACTCGTGACATCTGCCTATCACATGCCGAGATCCATTGGTGTTTACAGAAAAGCCGGGTTTAACATAACAGCGGCACCTGTTGATTTCCGCACAAGAGATCATCGCGATGTCTATCGTCTCTTTGAACGCGTGTCTGCGGGCCTCGAACGTACCGATCTTGCCGTTCGCGAATGGATTGGATTGTTAGCTTATTGGCTTATGGGGCGCACATCTGCGCTCTTGCCTGCGCCTCAAAACGAACGGTGATCTAACCACCAATCCGTCGTTCGCTTATACTGTTTGCCAATGCAAAGGAGCAGGTAACATGCTACTCTTCTGTTTCGACGCAAGTTCCTTGTCGAGATCGAATGTCTCACATTTCTTTGCCGCCAGTTGGCTGTTATAGGCCCGCAGAATTGCAACGTCCTGTGCGTATTGCTGGTCTGGATTAACCCCATGATTCGTGCCGCCAAAAATGCTCGATGAAGCCCCGTGCATATTGCGCGACAGCGCCGTTGATTTTTGTGAGTTTCGCGTGGCGCGAATTTGCATCAAGCGCAATTTCATGCGTCCACGAATTTGGCTGCAGTTGAGTTTGTTGTCATCAGCCGTCAAAGTATAGGTGCCATCCGGGGAAAGCTTGGAAGGCGTCGATGTGCAACCAGCAGCAAAAAAGCCGAAGCCAACGAAGAATAAAGCAAAAAAACGCCTCAAGATGAATGACCGGAGGCCAACAAAACAGCGACCTTGGGCCACAGTCTGAGAGGTCATATTGAATCCTTTGCGAAATCGCTCGTATAATCGAGTTTGCAAGTTGCGATGGCAAATCATAATGGAAATTGCGGGCACAAAATGGTGTTCTATTCAGCCCAACTGACCATGGCAGCAAATCTGGCGAAAACCGTGCCAAAACGATGAGCGTTGGAGACCAAGATGCAAAGACCACGAAGTATCGCGATTCTCGCACTTTTAATCATCTTTTCCGGCGCCCCGACACCAATGGTAGCAAAAGAGTGGTCAAAAAATCTTGCATGCACATTTTCTGTTGGCACCACTTGGGGCTACGAACGCGGTGCCTTTAATTCCCAAACGTCAAAGCCTCTGACCTTTGACGTATTAAACATATCGCTCGAACAACAGTCCGCAGACCTGCAGGCTGGCGGAAAAACGGCTGAAGGTAAATTGCGCGTCGTGCGCGCCATAAACGCCAACCATTTCATCGAAGTCGTGAACGAAGGTTTTATGAACCTAACAACGATTTACGATGTTGATCCAGCCACCGGAAAACACCCTGCCGTACATTCGCGGCACTTTGGATTGTTGGGACAGCCGGTTTTCGCGCAATATAATGGTAGCTGTGAAAAAAAATAGCAGGCGACCGAAATCTGTGGACACTTCGTTGCGTCAAAAAAGCGAAGTGATAGCATGCGCTGCTCTTCGTTTCGGGGGTCATTTGCGTGTCATTAAACCTCATCAAGCTCTGCGTCGGAGTGCAAACGATCGACGAATTGGCCGCCCGACAAAAAAATCGGCTGAAAGCGTTACGTGCCGAAAAGAAAACACGGCGCTTGTTTCATCCCACCTATCAAGCGCCAAAACGCCAAACGGAACTGCTTGATGGCGGTTCCATATATTGGGTGATCAAAGGCGTCATATCAGTCCGCCAAAGAATTCTTGATTTTGAAGATGGTACAAAAAGCGATGGCTCGCGCTGTTGTTTTATCATCCTCGATAAAAAGTTGGTTCCCGTTCGCCCGACCCGACGACGCGCGTTTCAAGGCTGGCGATATCTTTCCGCCGCCGATGCGCCGCCAGATTTAAGTGGCACGGCCCAAGCAGATCTTGCCGCGATGCCCCCCAAGATGCGCCGTGAGTTGGCAGAACTGGCTTTGATTTGAGCAGGTGGGGTTCGGCCTAGCGCGCGTCATGCGGCGGTCGATACGTGCCGCTCAAAGGTTTCACGAATTCGAGTGTGATTTCGCATTAATCGTCAGCTTCAGTTAAAGCGCACTTTAACGCCCTAACACTAAAACCGTCGCGAATACTGGTTAGGGCAGTTCGTCATGCAAAAATTCTTTAAGTCATTTGGTGCGCGCGTTTGGTTACTCCTTTTGATCATGTTTGCGGCGTTGTTTGGCACCAAAGCCTTTGCCTCCGAAATCATCCATGACGCAGAACACCAAATCCTTTTAAAGCAATATGGTGAGGCCTGGGCCAGCGAAGATGAGTTTCTGAATTCCCGCCTTGCCGAGTTGGAAAAGAAATTCGGCAAAAAACCCAACATCATTCACTTTCTTTGGGATGATGCGGCTTACGGGCGCGTTGGCCATCCCATGCTCTCCAAAGTTTCAGGGATCAGCACACCGGTCATTGATCAGATGGCTCGCGAGGGCATGACCCTAACGCGTATGTATACCGAACCAAGCTGCACACCGACCCGCGTGGCAACACTCACCGGCCGGCATCCCATTCGCAGCGGACTGACCCAGGTTGTTTTCCCCGTCCACGCCATTGGCATGCCAAATGAAGAAGTGACTATCGCCGAAGTTCTAAAAGAAGCAGGATATAAAACAGGATTTTTTGGCAAGTATCACGTTGGCGATATTGCGGGCAGCTATCCCCACGAGAACGGCTTTGATGAAAGCCTCTTTACAATCTACAACCAATTCGGGTCTCAGTTCTTCAACAAAGACGGCGAAGATATATTAGCGACCATTGGTTTTACAAAAGCCCAACAAGACAAACTTTACACCCTTGATAAAACCTTTCGCCACGCCGACACGATCCCCTGGGCGGCAGAAGCCAAAGTTGGCGAACAAGCGCGTCAATTCAACAAAGATTTTTCCTATGAAGAACAACTGCGTTATGTCGACGACGTCCACAAACGCTCGCTAGCGTTTGTGCGCAAGTACTCGAAATCCGACAAACCGTTTTACATGGCCTATTGGTACCATGGTCCCAACGCAGCCGGTGTCCACCGATTGGGGCGAGACAGCGATTCAAGCATTGCCAACACAGACGGCGATGGGTTGCAAAAAATGGATGAGCGTTTAGGCGAACTTTTTAAAACGCTCAAAGATGAAGGCATTGCGGACAACACGCTGGTCGTGGTCATGGCCGATAACGGCCCTATGCTGGAATTCTTTCCGCATTTTTCTTGGTTCGGTATTTACCGCGGTGGCAAAGGGGCATTCACCGAGGGTGCCGTGCGCGTACCCGCATTTGCATGGTGGCCTGGCACGATCAAACCGGGCACCGTCGCCGGCGACATCGTTCACGTCACAGATCTATATACGACCTTTGCGCACATTGGCGGCGGGTTAGAGTTTGTTCCGAAAGACCGCGTCATCGACGGCATTGATCAGACAGCTCTGTTCTTAAACGGAGACACGCGTGGCCGACGCGATTATGTCCATATTTATACCGGTCCAGTTTTGGCAGCGACCGTCAAACAACAATTTAAGCGACACTGGATTGGTGAACGGCCAGGCCTTGCAGGCAAGGCCTTCTTCGACCTTTACAAAGACCCGCGAGAAGAAAATGGCATGATGGCGCAGTTTTTGTGGGCATGGGAACCATTCGACTCCATGAAGGCACGCCATCTCAAACTGATGGAAAAATATCCAAATACGCCAACACGCCGCGGCAAGCCCTTTGAAGGCATTGAACTGATCGCGCAGACCCGTTAGCACGCCAAGCCCGTCGTTTTCTCATAGTGTTGTCGGTCTACGCGCAGAAACTTTGGCACGACGTGTTTGCCGAAATGACATTGAACTTGGCCATCGCACCGCTACAATTCCGCCGCTGACCAAAACCATCCCCATACACATGCGTAATGACATGCACCGATATGGTGGATACAAGTCTTATGCGTGTAACCTCAAACAAAAACAAGATGTCAAACATGCCCGAACAATTGATGACCGAGCTCGTAAGAGCCCTTCCCGAGACCGTACCGTTTGTAGGTCCTGAACAAATGACCCGCGAACGTCGCCGTCCTTTTCGCGCGAGGTTGGGCGCCAACGAAAGTCTCTTTGGTCCCTCGCCCAAAGCCATTGACGCCATGCGCGCCGCGGCGGCAGAAAACTGGATGTATGCGGATCCTGAGAGCTACGAGCTGCGGGCCGCGATCGCCGATCACTTTGCCATTGAAACCGACGAGATCGTTGTTGGTGAGGGCATTGATGGATTACTTGGGCTCACTACGCAAATTGCCATGGAACCCGGCATGTACGCCGTCACCTCCGACGGCGCTTACCCAACCTTTAATTACCACGTCGCAAATCGTGGTTGCGACATCATCAAAGTCCTGTTCAATGCCGACCGCGAAGATCTCACCGCGCTAGCAGAGCACGCGCACGCAAAAAAAGCGCGCATACTTTACGTATCCAATCCCAACAACCCCATGGGGACATGGTGGACCGGCAGCCAATTAAACGAACTCATCGCCAACTTGCCGGAGGGTACGTTGCTTTGCCTCGATGAAGCCTATTGCGATACCGCACCAGCCGACGCTGTGCCTAACTTCGACACCTCAAACCCACAAGTCTTGCGCTTTCGAACCTTCTCCAAAGCCTACGGCCTGGCCGGCGCACGCATTGGCTTCGTCATCGGCCACAAAAGCTGGATTACAGCCTTCAACAAGACCCGCAACCACTATGGCATCAATCGCGTTGGTCAGGTTGGAGCCTTGGCCGCATTTCAAGACCAACCTTACGTAATTGAAACAGCCAAAAAAATCGCTAGTGCGCGCGACACCATTTCGCAAATTGCAAAAGACAACGGTTTAAAAGCCATACCATCCGCGACGAATTTTGTGGCCATCGATTGCGGGCAGGATGGTCAGTTCGCGTCCCGCGTCATGAACGAAGTACTCAAGCGTGATGTCTTTATCCGCAAGCCGCTCGCCCCGGGGCTCGACCGATGCATCCGTGTGACAACGGGCCCTAAGGCCGATCTAGATATCTTTGCAGAAGTTCTTCCCGAAGCGCTTTCCGCTGCACAGTCTTAAATTCCAATTGATCTCGAACCGCCCAAAGCGCTTATAACACACGGGTCAAGGCCATCGCTTCAGGCTGCCTTTTGGAAAGGTCCATTCTGGTGTTTCCAATGGCCAGGAAAACTTTGCATCATACCATGGTGTGCTGCCCCATGACGCTGGGTTCTTTAAGACATGAATGTCTTGAGCCGGCATAAAGCTCTGCAAAAGCAAAAAACGCTTCTCGCCAGTTTGCTCATTCTCCACCATGTCCGCGACCAGCACGGCATGTCCGGGAAAGCCACCTTTGATAAAAACATCACCAACTGCAATCTCGCTGGGCTTAATCGTTTTTAGCTCCTTCGACAGCGAATAAGTTCCAGCGTAAGCAAAAATCTGCACCATATATTTGCGGAAGGAAGAATAACTGGCATCGCGGTTGGCGCGCCGCCGCCAAGACTTGCCAGATTGTGACGGTCGATCCCCGCGCGCCCATCGCGAAAAGGAGACACGACCACCACCCGTATAATTAAATGCAATGTCAGACTTGCGGTTGAGACTCCAAAGCCACTCGGCCCGAAGCCGCATGATGGCATCTGCGCATTGCTGCAAGTCGCGTTTTCCCACATCAATATCAACGACGCCAAGGTGCACATCCTGACGCCATTTCGGTGCGCCCGTATGAAGCATAACCTTGGCACCCGGCTCTTTCATCGGAAGACCGCGCAGCCATTCGGCAAAGCTCCCTTTCGGGACGGACTTGCGCACAAACCCGGCCGGAGGCGGAAACTGTTGCTGCAAAGTTTGATTTGTCCGGGTGATCCGCGGCCAGGCGTAGTTTGGGCCAGCGAAAGAGGGCATGCTCCAGCAGACCAACAGTAATATCGTAATCGCCGAAACCGCAATGATCCAACGACCACGCGTTCTGGCAGAAACTTGCGCATGGGTCATTGGCGGGTCCGCGGCGCCGCGCATCTTTGTTCAATCCTTTAACTGATCATGTGGTGGCGAAGTATTTGCTGCCGTTCCTATGAGGCTTTAGGGACAGAACGGTGACTTGCACGGGCCAAAATTGCGGCAACCGCAAATTCTTATGTGCATCGACGAGATCATCAACTTAGCGATTAGTCTAACAACGACAAAGCCCGGAAGGACCAACGAGATCCTCCGGGCTTGCCGGACGAATGGAGTGTGGGTAGCTGTTTCTGAGTACGTCCAAGCATTGCCCATTGCGCTTTAGCCAAACAAAGCATTGTGGAAGACGAGAACCTGCCCAGAAGTTCTCTTCCCAAGCCTTCCATCTGTCCCATCAGAACAGACGTGCCACCTTTTTCTGCGATCAAACCGTTGGCTCTTTAAGCCTGGCGAAATGGACTTGGAACTCAATCCGTCATTTCACCGTCCGGTTTACGCGATCGAAGCGGACGCAGACATGTTCCCAAACTCATCAGTGACTTTTTAGGCCCACCACGACGGGTCGGACGCCTTTTAACGTGAGCCATCAAAGTCGCGCCAACGATCTCAGGGATGAACATCCTTTTCGTTGCGCAAGTCCCACAACAACGTAGCACAGCTCAATCATAGCGTACCGATTGTGGGACATTGGACGAGTGCCTTGTGAAACATGCACCTTCAGGCGCCGACATGCGGCGTGGCTCAGCTTCTAAAGGTTCGTCACGCTTGAGGTGGCAGTTGTCGGCCAATCAACGCGTTGAGACAATCTTGTGTTTCGCTACTCCTCTTTTACCCAACCCAAAGTACATCAGGTTTTTCCAGATGCGTTTTGCCGGTTCACACTTACGCTTTCAGTTCCACTTTCTGGGTGGTCTCGGTCTCAACCAAGCCCACCTGCAAGCGCCATGAGCAACATAAAATGCTCACCGACGTTTCATCTGGTGCAAATTTTCAGATTGTTCAGTTGCGGCCTCTAAATGCGCCGCGCACAACACACATCAGGTATTGACGCAAACACACTCAGTTATGCCGTTTCAATCGGTCAGGCGGAGACATTTTTTTAGACCTCCTATTCCGAAGTGTGTGGCAAGCGTGCGCTTTTCACGATCCTCTGTCAAATCAAATCCATTTAGAACCGAAAAATCAAAGTGCATTGAGACAAAAGATAAAGGCCTGAGAACCAGGCCTTTACCGTGTTTCAATTTTTTGCGTGCAGGTCAGCAAGCGTTTCGCCAACCGCCGATCTTCGTCTTAGACAGAATAATAAAGATCGAACTCCACCGGATGTGGCGTCTGCTCAAAACGTTCGACTTCTTCCATCTTAAGTTCGATGTAAGCATCGATCATGTCGTCACCGAAGACACCGCCCATCTTCAAGAATGCGCGATCCTTGTCCAGATGCTCGAGGGCTTCACGCAGAGAACCGGCGACCGTTGGAATCCCAGCCAGTTCCTCAGGCGGAAGATCATAGAGGTTTTTGTCCATCGCTGGACCTGGATCGATCTTATTTTGGATGCCATCAAGGCCTGCCATCAACATCGAAGCGAACGCGAGATAGGGATTTGCCGTTGGATCAGGGAAGCGCACCTCAACCCGCTTGGCCTTTGGTGACGTCGTATAAGGAATGCGGCACGACGCGGAACGGTTGCGCGCTGAATAGGCCAAGAGCACTGGTGCTTCGTAGCCCGGAACCAACCGCTTATATGAGTTTGTGGATGCATTGGCGAACGCATTAATAGCCTTTGCATGTTTCAAAATACCTCCGATGTAGTGGAGGCAGCTTTCCGAAAGGTCAGCATATTGGTTGCCAGCAAATGAAGGTTGGCCACCTTTCCAAATCGACTGGTGGCAGTGCATGCCAGATCCATTGTCACCAAACACCGGCTTCGGCATGAACGTCGCGCTCTTGCCGTAGGCCTGCGCCACGTTGTGAATTGCATATTTATAGATCTGTAGGTGATCCGCCATCGTCACCAGCGTTTGAAACTTAATGCCAAGCTCGTGCTGTGATGAACCCACCTCGTGGTGATGTTTTTCGGTGGTAACACCCATTTCGGCCATGACAGACAACATTTCAGAACGTATGTCCTGAGCGCTATCAACGGGAGGCACAGGGAAGTAGCCACCTTTGGTCCGTGGGCGATGCCCGAGGTTGCCCATTTCATAGTCGGTGCCCGAGTTAGATGGCAGCTCCGAGCTGTCGAGACGGAAGCCCGTGCTGTAGGGTTCAGCCGTAAAGCGTACATCATCGAATACAAAAAACTCAGCCTCAGGGCCAAAATAACACGTGTCCCCAATGCCGGTGCTGTTGAGGTAAGCCTCAGCCTTGCCAGCTATGCTGCGCGGATCACGTTCATAGGATTGTCCTGTGGAGGGTTCGCGCACGTCGCAAAACAATGCGAGCGTCGTCTGCGCAAAAAACGGGTCGATGTGTGCAGATGACGGATCGGCCACCAACAACATGTCGGAAGCTTCGATACCCTTCCAACCCGCAATTGACGATCCGTCAAACGCGTAGCCTTCGGAGAGCAATTCTTCGTCTACGCAGGACGCATCAGCCGTGACGTGTTGCATTTTCCCGCGCGTATCTGAAAACCGGAAATCAACGAACTTAGCGTCCCGGTCTTTGATAAGGGCGACGACGTCTTTGAGTGTTTTCATGAGGGCTCCCCTGTTGTACGCATTTGGATCGCCTTTGAGGCAATCCACTTAATGCGGCAGCTAGATTTTACGAACTCGGTGTTTGCAAGTTGGACCAATGGTTCAGATCGCTTCGGTTCCAGATTCCCCTGTTCGAATCCGGATCGCTTCTTCGACATTTGACACAAAAATCTTGCCGTCGCCGATGCGCCCCGTCTTTGCCGCACCTTGAATCGCTTCGACGGCCTTATTGAGCATGTCATCCGCAATGATCAGCTCAATCTTGACCTTGGGCAGAAAATCCACAACATATTCGGCCCCTCGGTAAAGTTCTGTGTGCCCCTTTTGGCGCCCGAACCCCTTTGCTTCAATGACTGTGATGCCCTGAAGCCCAACCTCTTGCAAAGCTTCTTTGACCTCATCAAGTTTGAACGGCTTGATGATGGCTTCTATTTTCTTCATTTCCTCGAAGACCTCCTTGTCACGGCCAACTCACCAATCACAGTTACGCCGGACCTGCCTTGGTTAGCACACCCCGTGCCAAGCGCATGCCAAACAAAAAACACTAAGGGTAACAGTCAGATAGATCCTGTATAACAAGCAGAGGGCTCGCAAAGGGCACCATAATCGCTTATCGAATACGCACTATGATTAATAATTAGGCAGATTTGCAAGGCAGGTCCGCACAATGCGGCGGGCAGACCACCGAAAACCAACAGCGCCAATGCCAGAGACCAAGGGAGTTTTGATGCGCCACAGGCTCGAACTGTTGACCAACGAAGAGATGGCAGCCGCCGATGCGGCAGCAGTCGAAGCCGGCGTTCCGTCATTGACCCTGATGGAAAACGCAGGCCGCGCCGTCGCCGATGAAGCCGAGACATTGCTAACTGCTGCAGGAAAAAAAGGAGCTCCAATCGCAATCCTTTGCGGCCCCGGCAACAATGGCGGCGATGGGTTTGTTGCAGCCCGCTATCTCAAAGAGCGCGGACACGATGTGCGTCTCGGTTTCAATGGCGACATCGGGACGTTGAAAGGCGACGCACTGGCAATGGCCAAGCGCTGGCAGGGCTCCTGTCTGGCCCCAGACCCGGCGTTCCTTGAAGGATGCGCTCTGATCATTGACACCATTTTTGGTGCGGGGCTAAAGCGATCCATAGACGAAAAAAGTGTGTGGGGCGCACTCATCCATGCCACCAACTTGCATCCGGCACCAGTGTTGGCTGTCGATGTCCCTTCAGGTTTAAACGGGTCCAGTGGCCAGGCTGATGGGGCCGTTGTCCATGCCACGCGCACAACCACGTTTTTTCGTCGCAAGCCCGGACACCTGCTTTACCCGGGTCGGCAACTGTGCGGCGAAACCAAGTTTGTCGACATTGGCATTCCCGATGACGTGCTTGAATCAAATTCCCAGTCAAAAACCCACAAGTTGACATGGGCCAATGCGCCGGCGCTGTGGCAGAACAAACTGCCCACTTTAAAACGCGCCGGACATAAATATGACCGTGGACACGCTCTCATCGTGTCTGGTCCTGCACATAAGACCGGTGCAGCGCGATTAGCAGCGCGTGGCGCGCTTCGCATAGGCGCAGGCCTTGTGACTGTTGCAAGTCCAACAGACGCTGTCGCCATCAACGCCGCCCACCTGACAACAATAATGTTGGAGCCGTTCGACGTCCCGGAGGGATTTCAAACAATTCTGAATGATGCCCGCAAAAATGCAGCACTCATCGGGCCGGGCTGTGGCGTTGGTGCCCGCACGCGCCACATGGTCCAAGATCTCTTACAGTCAGAAGCTGCAATCGTTCTCGATGCCGACGCCCTAACATCGTTTGCAGATGATCCTTCAGCACTCTTTCAAGCTTGCCAAAAAAGAACGGGCCAGCCCGTCGTCATGACACCACACGACGGTGAGTTTGCACGCCTATTTCCTGATCTCAAGTCCGACAAACTCATGAGTGCCCGTAAAGCTGCAGCCCGATCCAACACAATCGTCGTGCGCAAAGGCCCAGACACGGTTATCGCGGCGCCCGATGCACGTGCCGCCATCAACGAAAATGCGCCACCATGGCTGGCAACCGCAGGCTCTGGTGATGTGTTGGCAGGCTTCATCACTGGGCTACTTGCACAGAGAATGGACCCATTCCATGCCGCGTGTGCCGCGGTTTGGTTGCACGGCGATTGCGCGCAACGTTTTGGGAGAGGCTTAATCGCCGAAGACCTCAGCGAACGTTTGCCACAAGCCTTGTCGGCCTTAGATGAGAGTATGTAGAGCTAATCGGTATCTTTGGCGCGCAGCGCTTGCCGCATGACATCGTCGGATTCCAAAAAAGCCACAATGTCTGCTTCAGGATCCGGGCTCGCTTCATCAACACCAATTTCATGCATAAGACGTTTTGTGGGAACGAACGCCCGTTCCGCGCGGTCATAAAGCCCACCTTTAAACAATGCGACAGCCGCCACGTGTCCCGAAAAAGGACCACTTTCAATAAAAAAAGTTTGCCTCATGACCACGTGCGTCTCTGCCCAAGACTCTATCGTTGTTTCCAGCCGAAATTTAACAAACAACCGCAATTCGCGGCGAAATCTAATTTGAATGGTACTCGCAATGGGAGTCCATTTGTGGCGCATCACGGCTTGCAGCAAACCGCTGGACGACATGACGTCAAAACGACCAAGGTCCATCAACGTAAGATAGCGACCGTTGTTCATATGAAGAGAGGTGTCTAGGTCGAGCGGCCAAACGCGAAAGTGAAGCACAGAGACATCGCCCGGCAGGATGAGTTTTGGGCGCCACGGCAGTCCGGCCAGATAACAAAGAAGACGAAACCATAGGTTCATTTCTTCTAAGCCCCCTCATGTAGTTGCGTTCCGGTCCCGCGCATATATTGCGAATCACACCACGTCTAAGAACCCCCACTGGGTAGCAGGCTTGAGGATGTCGTCAATGCGCCCAAAATCGCGTCTAACCTGATACCCATGCGTAATAGTAAGTCTAAAAAACGCAGCAAAACGGTCAGTGTTTCGAAATCCAACCCAGCCTACGCTTTCCTTCCGAGCGCCAAAATTGTATGGAAAGCAGACTTATACGAACCACCCTAGGATGGGCCAGACCGAATGCCTCGTCTTCTTGTAACATCAGTGCTGTCGCTGATCCTCTTCGCTGGCGTGGCCCAGGCTGCAAACGAGAGCACGCGCTCAGGCGTGCGTGAAGCGGCCACCGCGCTGTTGCGAGGGCGAACCGGCCAGGCGATAGCACATTACACAAATGCGTTGCGAGACAAAACGCTCGCCAAGGATCGCCGTGCAACGATTCTAAACGATCGCGCAGTCGCCTACGTGCGGCTGGGCAAAACAACAAAGGCGATCCGCGATTTTAATCACGCCGTCGAGCTCTTTCCAGAATATGCGGTCGTCTACAACAATCGCGGCAATCTTTTGCTGGCGCTGGGACTTTATGAGGAAGCTTTCAAGGACTTTAATCGCGCAATTGCTTTGGCGCCAGGATATGCGGCCGCCTATAATAATCGCGCAGGCGCATCCATGCGCCTCGGCAACACTGTGACCGCCATCCGCGACTACACCCACGCCATCAAACTCATGCCGTCAAGCCCAGCACCGTTGTCAGGGCGCGGCCGAGCGCAACTCATGTTGGGACGCCCCCATGCGGCGATCCGAGATTTTTCACGGGCCGTTGGTGCCGATGCGCGCTTTGCCGCCGGTTATCGCAACCGAGCCGAAGCCAAATTAGAAGTTGAGCATTACGCGGAAGCGATCGAGGACCTGTCTCGCGCCATTGCCTTCGATGTTGCAAATCCAGAAGTCTATTTGTTGCGCGGTCACGGCTACCTCGCAACGAACGATGGCGAAGCAGCAATTCGTGATTTTACTCGTGTGATTGAGCTCTCGCCAAACAGTGCGCTCGGCTACGAAGCGCGCGGCCTCGCCTATGCCCTGCTCGGTGCCATCGAAGAGGCCTTTGCAGATCTAAACAATGCTGTTGATCGCAATCCGCGTTCATCCACGGCGTTTGCGTACCGAGCCTATGCCTACACGCTCAATCAACAACTCGACATTGCCGCACGCGATATTTCCACGGCAGAAAAACTCGATAAGGACAATGCCGAAGCTCACTGGGCGAAAGCGGAATTGCTCGACGCTATGGGCAAGAGCGACGAAGCCATTGAACATTTTCGCAAAGCCGTTGAGCTAAGACCTGGTTTTAAACGCGCCGTTGAAGCGTTGAAGAGACTTGGCGTCACCGATACATTTCAAACCGACACACTGGTCGAAGGCGCAGGGATCAACGACTGGCGTGTGGTCAGGCGGGCCGGGCGTTACTACGCAGTTTACGAAAGGTATAACCGCATCCGCGTGCCACTCGAAATGATGGGAACGGGCAAACCACGTCTGATCTCATGGCAAATGCAACGTCCGCCATTTCGCAAAATCGGCGTCCTAAAATTCTATGCTGGAAGCATAAAGGAAAACGGAGTTCGCAAGCGCTTCGACCAAGCAGCCATCATTGATCTACGAGAAGCAAAGATCGTCGCCATTGAACCCGACAGAATGGGTGACAAAAAGTCTGTCTGGACATGGAATTCGAACGGCAGCGTTACAATCGCAAGTATAGATGGTGTTACAGACGAATTCGCTTTGCGCGATGCCTACAAACCGCGCCCTCGATTTTCGACCGCCCGTCGCGCCCGCCCACGCGCAAAACGCCGGCGGAAACCGAAGTCCCTCTTCGAGCTGCTCTTTAGCAACTGATCGCAACAAAATATTCACCGCCGCTGCGATAACGTATCATACCACAAAACCAAAAACGTATTATCTGCGTATTAGAGCCTAGCCCCAAGACCATTGTCCGTCGGGTGGTAGATATCTGCAATTTTCGTTCAATCGTTGATAAAAGCATGGCAGCGCCGGTTCTATGGCCCACGACACGAGTGATGCCCCAATTATAGTCTGGTTCCGGCAAGATCTGCGGTTACATGACAACCATGCGTTGATCAGCGCTGCCAATACAAACCGACCTCTTGTTGCGCTATTTGTGTTGGATGAAGAAAGCGCCCGCCCATGGTCGCCCGGTGCGGCTTCGCAATGGTGGCTGCATCAAAGTTTGAAATCACTAAACAAGGATTTGGAGAACCACGGTGGTGGCCTTGTGTTGCGACGGGGGTGCGCGCGAACTGAAGTTTTAGAGGTTGCCAAGGCCCTGAAAGCTACAGCCGTCCATGCATCGCGCGTCTACGAGCCCTGGGCTGGAACACTGGAATCTAATTTGGCGGTTGAATTAAATGGTCGCGGAATAGAATTTTATCTTTCACCGGGAGCATTGCTACACGACCCAGAGTCATTAAAAACGCACAATGGCACACCCTTTAGAGTCTACACCCCATTTTTGCGCGCCTATATGGCAAACCTTGCGTCACCGTCAACAATTGACCATCCCGAAAAGCTTTCCTTCCAAGAAAACACAAAAAATCTCAGTGACAATTTAGATGATTGGAAATTACTGCCGACCCATCCGGATTGGGCCGAAGGCTTTCGTGAAAACTGGCAACCAGGCGAACGAGGTGCGCAAAAGCGACTTGAAGACTTTATCGCCAACGCCGTCTACGATTATGCAGAAGGCCGCGACAAGCCAGGAACACCGGTAACGTCAAAGCTGTCACCGCATCTGCATTTTGGTGAAATTAGTCCCCACACCGTGTGGCACGCCGTTAGCGCCTCAGCCCAAAGATCTAATGCAAGTGACAAATCCATTGTGAAGTTTCAACAAGAACTCGTCTGGCGCGAGTTTGCCGCCCACCTCCTTTATCACAATCCAAAATTGCCCGAACAACCATTTCAACCAAAATTTGCAAAGTTCCCGTGGTGCGAAGACCGCGAACTCTTACGATTATGGCAAAAGGGAAAAACAGGCTATCCGATCGTCGACGCCGGCATGCGCGAGTTATGGGCGACAGGATGGATGCACAATCGCGTACGCATGATTGTCGCGTCATTTTTAATCAAAGATCTGCTCATTCCTTGGCAAGAGGGCGAAGCCTGGTTTTGGGACACACTTGTTGATGCAGATCTGGCGAGCAATTCAGCAAGTTGGCAGTGGGTTGCCGGATCCGGTGCCGACGCGGCACCATTTTTTCGCATCTTCAATCCTGTAATGCAGGGCAACAAGTTCGATCCCGAAGGCCGTTATGTACGCCATTGGGTTCCCGAACTTTCAAAGCTACCCGCAAAGTATTTGCATGCACCGTGGGACGCCGATGCTGAAACCCTGCAAAAAGCTGGCGTCGTTCTTGGGTCCACATACCCAAGACCAATCGTTGATCATCGCTTAGCACGTGATAGGGCATTGCAAGCTTACAACACGATAAAACAATAGTTTGTATGCATTTTGCGGTCGCGAAAAAAACGTCCTGCTATGCGACGCACATCTCAATGAAAATTCACTGTCATGACAAAATTGCCACAAGCTGCATGTTCAACCAAACTCAATTTCCATGACAGACCCTTGCCATAGGCGACAACTTATCTGAAACTTAAAGCTGGACCGCGGCGTCGACAGGCAGACATTTAAGTCGCTTGCGCGACAGTCGCAAATATTTTGAATTTGACGTGCGTTGGGAACAAAGTAATGCGTAAAAATCTCCTCTCCATTGTTGTCGCAGCTGCAACAATTCTCGTTGGACAATTTGCATGGATAGACTCCGCAGACGCACGCGTGACCGTTCTCGTTAATCGCGGTTCCCAAACAATGCACGTTTATGTCAATGGTGCCCTTCACTACAGTTGGGCTGTCTCAACGGGTCGTCGAGGTTACGCAACGCCACGCGGAACCTATCGACCAAAACGGCTGGCGCGTCGGTGGTATTCCACCAAATACCACGGCTCACCAATGCCATGGTCGATCTTTTATAGTGGCGGTTACGCCATTCACGGAACCACCGAGACTCGCAGGCTGGGCCGCCGTGCCTCCCATGGTTGCATTCGGTTGCGACCTTCAAATGCACGACGACTGTTTAGTCTTGTTCGCCGCCACGGCCGCGCAAACACACGTATCGTGATCCGTTGACGGTTCGTGAACACGCTTGTCGAAATAGGTCAATTACAAATCAAAAAATTTGCGTATTGTTAAGCAAACAGCAGCGCGAACTGGATAGTGTCTGCCTCGAACCCTTGGTGTAATGCGTAGGAGTGTGGGGATGCGCTATCAGGTGACGTTAGTTTGGCTTGCTGCAAGTGTAATTTGTGCCAACTTGGTACACGAAAAAGCCATTGCAAAAGAAATAGAGGTCGACGCCCAGAGCTCGCAAACGGTGCAAGGCGTTAACGATGAAGCCCCCAGCGAGGGCAGTGCTGAAGAACTTCAACCAAAGATCGAGCAGGCAAAACCGGCACCTCCGCCTACGACGCTGCGAATATCGATAAACCTAACAAAGCAAAAAATGACCGTCAGCGAAAACGGCAATGTCGCGCACGTCTGGTCAATATCATCAGGCCGTGCTGGCTACCGAACACCGACAGGGTCCTATCGCCCTCAATGGTTGTCGCGGATGCATTACTCAAAAAAGTACGACAATGCTCCGATGCCATACTCGGTCTTCTTTCACAAAGGCTATGCCATTCATGGCACCTACGCCACCCGACGGCTGGGGTCCACGGCCTCCCATGGCTGCATCCGGTTGGCGCCATCCAATGCAAAAAAACTCTTTAGGCTCGTAAATAAGCACAGCAAAGCACAAACGCGCATTGCCATTCACGGCGTCGCACGCGACACGCGCCGTTGGATCGCAAAAAAATCAAATGGTCGACGCTACCGCAAGGCCCGCACCACGACACAATTCTCGCCATTCCAATCTTGGTTCGCACCGACAAGTTACAAAAAAAAGCCGGTCTATAAGAAAAAGAAATCAAAGCCAAAGGTCACCTATTATAAGCAACCAGCCTACAGGTGGCCTGGCGATTAATGACCAGCACAATCACGTCAGAACATATAAAGATTGCGAATACAAAACTGCCCGGCCTTAGCGCCGGGCATTTTTAATTGAGAACTCTAAGGCACTACCTAAAAGGGATTCCATGTAGCGTCTGGCGTAAACCGGACATAGCCAATGTTCGCACCAAGGCGCAGTCCAAGCCCTGTTCGAATGGGCGCCATCACAACGTCGCCACCTTTTAGCAGCGTTAGGCCAACGCCACCCACAAAATAGGCAGATCCATCAACACCTGTGAAACTGCGATAGATCTCTTTTGGTTTTTTAACCCCATAAATGAGGAACATGGTGCGCGATCCGGAAGCCCCGATGTCAGTACCGACCGATGGCCCATGCCAGTAAACGCGTCGCCGTCGGCCATCGCGCAAAAACATTGTACCCTTTCCGTAGCGAAGTCCGGCAAGAAACGCCCCACCACCTTCTTTGCCGAGCACGTAGGCCGTGGGTTCACCCCATTTCCGAAAGGCGTGTTCTAGAACAGTCGCAAGGTTGGTCGAAATCGTACCAAAAAACCCACGCGTGGCATCACGAATTTCCTCAATGGTGTACCCGCGCCGTTCGCCTGCGTTTGGCGATTGATCGGCAAGGCCAGAATCAAGGTTTGCAACCTGGCCATTGCCTGTATTCGCTGCTCGTTCTTCGCGTGGAGGACTTAGTTGCGTTTCGGTGCGCCATTGCGTCGCTTGATCACGCTGCTTCGTATGAGAACGTTCAGCTAAATCGCCAGGCGTGTCTGCCCGATCTTGCGAGTTAGGGTTCACAGCCACACCGACCGATTTCGTCTCGTTTCCGGACTGATCCCCCTGATCCAAGACCCGATCAATTTTTGCCAAGGTGTAGGTGGTTTTGGCCTTCATCACGGCAAGTAAGTCTTGGCCCGCAGCCCGCACGTCATTGATCCGCGCGCAATCAACTTCGCCCTCCTCCGGCACGCGCCCAAGACGATCAACAGTTCCAAGGAGTTTGTTGGCCTTAGAATCAAACGCGGCGATCTCCCGATCTTGCAGATAGTCCACGGCCATTTCGTTGACCTTTTTTTCAGGCCATCCCTTTTTCTTTCCAAGCAGGTGCACCTTGTTTCGCAGTTCCGGCGCGGCATCGTTGTTAAAAGATCGAAGCTTAGAGCCAGCTTCATCGACAGCCGCCGCCAGCTCCCCAGTCGTGCAACGGGCTCTCCGCGCATCAGCAATCTCTGCATGCGCAGCACCGGCAAGGATCAACAAAGCCGCAGCGCACCCGCACGCCGACAGAAAAAAACAAGTCCAGTTCATGTCATTAGCGCGCATGTGGTTTCGCTTTGCGTACCCTACTGATCGGTTGTCGTCACTTCATCGCCGGTAATTGTGCGCACCACACTTTTTGTTGGCCGGGCGCCTTTCATGGTTGGGTCAAGTTCTTCGGCAACTTTCTTGTCGAAGTCAGCAAGCGTCACCGCTCGTGCCTTCGGAACCATGTGAACAATTTTAAAACCACCAGCCTTCAGTTCACGCAAAAGCTCCGGCAAGGCGTTGGCCGTGACTTTTTGAAAGTCATGCATCAACAAAATCCCTTTGCCCTTGTTTTTGAGCTTTTTCATGACCGAGCGAATGAGCTTTTTTTGGTTTCGTATTTTAAAATCAAACGAGTCCACATTCATTGAGAATATGGCCATGTTGCGCGAGCCCAGATAACTCAACATCTCTTTCGGATCCTGCAAAAACGGAAAACGGAAAAAAGGTGACGGGTTTGCGCCAAGCGCAACCTTGACGGCACTGAGCCCTTTTTCAATTTCAGCCTCGCCCGCATCACCCTTCTTAAATTTGCCGCGCGCAAGATTGGCATGGGACCATGTATGTGAGCCAATCGTATGTCCGGCCGCTGCGACCTTTTTCAAAATATCAGGATGCCAGATCGCATGCTTGCCGATGACGAAAAATGTAGCCTTTGCGCAATGCTTTGCTAAAGCGTCAAGAACTGCGGCAGTTGTTTTTGGCCAAGGACCATCATCAAACGTCAAAATCACCTCGCCCTGCCCCAAGAAATCATGTGCCTTATATTGGGCAAGACCAAAGGCGGGGCCGCCTTGCGTGTCAATTTCAACCGTTCGCGACACGCCAAGCGCATCTGGGTTTCCAGGGCATGCGGCAGCATCAGCTGGGGTTACGCTCCAATGTGTTCCAAGACAAAGGGCGACAACAGCAACAACAAAAAAGCGAGAACGTTTCACACGGCACATGGGTTTCTCCAAAAAATTGATTTTTTATGGGCCAGGCGCCCAAAAGAAACACTTGGCTGGCAAGCTTACAGCATCCAGTTCCCCAGTGCGACCCATATCGATAAACGATGAGGGCGTGTCGGCACCGTGGCAATCAAAGAGCAACTAATTCGGGGCGCAACCAGTTCAGTTGGCGTGCCCAGCCCCGCATCAACTGCTTACTAATTTCGAGGTAGCGAGCGAGGCGATAAGCCCCGTTTCACGAAAAAATTTGTTCCTGTTCCCTGCGAAACAGCGTCCATCTCGGCGGTCGCATAGTTTGATGATGACAACGGGGTCACACCGGGCCCCAGCTAGCTTTCTAAGCTTCCTCCCTAAGACCACACTTTCCCCCCGGTGAACTCAAGGCCCTGGACTTAGTTCCGGGGCCTCCTTTTATGCTCAAGCTTGAAAAAAGCGTGGTCTTTTGGACCAACATCCCTATCCAAGGAAACATTGGTCCGTCTACTCCGCGGCTTCTGGGCGAACCCGACGGCGTGTCGACGATTTTCCAACCCGACGCTTGGCAGGCGCTCGCGTTGCGGTCTGCGCCCGCTGTGCTGAACCGCGTCGACGCAGAACTTTCTTCAGATATTGCCCCGTGAAACTGCGTCCGTTGCCAGCCACTTCTTCTGGTGGTCCGTAAGCCACAATTTCACCACCACCATCTCCACCGCCCGGACCCAGATCAATGATCCAGTCAGCGGTTTTGATCACTTCCAAGTTGTGCTCAATGACAACAACCGTGTTTCCAGCGGCAACAAGCTCGTGCAGAACGTCGAGCAACTTCGCGACGTCATGAAAATGAAGGCCGGTCGTCGGCTCATCGAGAATATAAAGCGTGCGGCCCGTTGCCCGTTTTGAAAGTTCTTTCGACAACTTGATGCGTTGCGCTTCACCGCCCGATAGCGTCGTCGCCTGCTGGCCAATTTTGATATAACTTAAGCCAACCCGCGCCAGCGTTTCTAACTTATCGCGGATCGACGGCACGGCTTGGAAAAATTGCGCACCCTCTTCCACCGTCATATCGAGAACATCAGCAATGGATTTTTCGCGGAACCGCACTTCGAGTGTTTCACGATTGTAGCGTTGCCCCTTGCATTGATCGCACGTCACATAAACGTCGGGCAAAAAGTGCATCTCAATCTTGATGACTCCATCGCCTTGGCACGCTTCACATCGCCCACCCTTCACATTGAACGAAAACCGGCCAGGCGCATATCCGCGCGCTTTCGATTCGGGAAGGCCTGCAAACCACTCACGAATGGGTGTAAATGCGCCAGTGTACGTCGCCGGGTTAGAGCGCGGCGTCCGTCCAATGGGCGATTGGTCAATGTCGATGACCTTATCAAGGTGTTGTAGTCCTAAAATACGATCATGTTCGCCCGGGTTCAGTCGTGCATTGTTCAGGCGCCGAGCCACAGCGCGATAAAGCGTGTCAATCAACAACGTGGATTTGCCACTTCCCGAGACACCCGTGATGCATGTGAGGAGCCCAAGTGGAATTTCCGCCGTCACGTCTTTGAGGTTATTGGAGCATGCGCCTTTGACGGTGAGTTTGCGGGTCTTTTGCGGTGTTCGACGTTCCTTAGGGACAGGGATCGCGCGTTCACCGGTCAAGTATTGACCCGTCAGGCTTTGGGAATTGGACTTAACGTCTTCTGGCGTGCCTTGCGCAACAATCTCTCCGCCGTGGACGCCGGCCCCCGGGCCAATGTCAACAATATGATCTGCTGCCATAATGGCATCTTCGTCGTGTTCAACCACGAGCACGGTATTGCCTAAGTCGCGCAAATGTTTCAGCGTACCGAGCAAACGGTCATTGTCACGTTGATGAAGACCAATCGACGGCTCGTCTAAAACATAAAGAACACCCGTTAAGCCCGAACCGATTTGCGACGCAAGACGAATACGCTGCGATTCACCACCCGACAGCGTTCCAGAACTGCGCGACAGCGTCAGATAATCAAGCCCTACATCATTTAAGAACCGCAACCGGTCCGTGATCTCTTTTAAAACACGAACACCGATAGCCTTTTGCTTTTTGTTGAGGTGTTTGGGCAACTCCTGAAACCATGCATCCGCCGCCTTGATCGACATATCGCAAACTTCGCCAATATGTAGGTCTGCGATCTTTACGGCCAGTGCCTGTGGCTTTAAACGATAGCCATCGCATTCTTCGCACGGATGAGAACCTTGGTAGCGTGAGAGTTCTTCCCGCACCCAATCGCTATCAGTCTCTCGCCAACGCCGCTCAATATTGCCAATAATCCCTTCAAAGGGTTTGGCCGTTTTATACCGCCGCACACCATCATCATAGATAAATGAAATTTCCTCATCATCTGACCCATAAAGGATTGCAAGCTGCACATATTTCGGTAGCTCTTCCCATGGCGTCGTCATCGAAACTTTATAATGTTTGGCAAGGGCTTTGAGCGTTTGTTCATAGTAAGGAGACGTAGCTCCGGTCTTTGCCCAGGGATAAATTGCGCCATCATTGAGACTCAAAGTTGAATCAGGGACGACCAAGTCAGGCTCAAATTGAAGTTCGGTGCCAAGTCCGTCGCAGGCCGGGCATGCGCCCGCTGGCGCGTTAAACGAAAACAATCGCGGTTCGATTTCATCAATCGTAAAACCTGACACTGGGCAGGCGAACCGAGCGGAAAAAACGATTCGCTCATGCGTTTCATTTTTTGACTTGTTGGCGCCGGCACGTTTTTGTTTTGG
Source organism: Hyphomicrobiaceae bacterium (assembly GCA_965222775.1). Lineage (GTDB taxonomy): Bacteria > Pseudomonadota > Alphaproteobacteria > Rhizobiales > Hyphomicrobiaceae > CBDCUV01. The sequence goes on along the minus strand of OZ244971.1, from coordinate 3,162,484 downwards.
GAGAGGTTTGTCTGCCAACTCAGCGAACGCGAGCCCATCGGAAACGCCAAGCGCCGTTTCAAATGAATCCGCCAACCGCCCTGCTGCATCCGCGCGCACGACGACGCGATCAATCACGACGTCAATGTCATGCTTGTACTTCTTATCAAGCTTGGGTGCGTCTGGAATTTCGTAAAACTCACCATCAATCTTGACCCGCTGAAATCCAGATTTTTGTAACTCCGCCAGCTCTTTGCGAAACTCACCTTTGCGCCCGCGTGCAATTGGGGCCAACAAATAAACACGCGTATCCTTGGGAAGCTCTAACACGCGATCAACCATCTGACTGACCGATTGACTTTCAATGGGTAATCCCGTGGCCGGTGAATGGGGTACACCCACGCGCGCAAACAACAAACGCAGATAGTCGTAAATCTCGGTCACCGTGCCCACCGTGGAGCGCGGGTTTTTTGATGTTGTTTTTTGTTCAATGGAAATCGCAGGCGACAAACCGTCAATATGATCCACATCCGGTTTTTGCATCATTTGCAAAAACTGGCGCGCATAAGCCGAAAGGCTTTCCACATACCGCCGCTGGCCTTCTGCATAAATCGTATCAAAGGCGAGCGACGATTTTCCCGAGCCCGAAAGGCCTGTAAAAACCACCAGCGCATCGCGCGGAATTTCAAGGTCGATGTTTTTTAAATTGTGCTCGCGCGCGCCACGTACAAAAATTGACTTTGTACTTTCAGACTGGTTGCGCCGGCTTGGAGGAGTTTTGCCCATGATTGAGATGATTAGCTGAATGCTGCCGTTCCGGCAAACCCGCCCATTGTCGCCATCAACAGGCTAAGGATTTGCTTCCTAATTTTCCCAAAACTTAAAGAATTTGCAAAGCGCGATCTCACAACAATCAGCGCTATTTTCATTCAATCGCTGAGGCTAACACGGAAAAGACCACCGCTCAGATCCGCCCATTCAAAGTCTATTTCGCACCAGCTTTGCGATCTGGAAACCATAAGGCCAGGCCACGCGCATTATAGGCGACAAGGTTATCTAAGCTTTCAGCCTGGGCCCGCAGCCCGGTATCAAAAACGGGACATAAAATGCAATTGATGCAACCAAAAATACTGGCATCCGCGCCGCATGGGTTCTCACCCATCAAAAACTTTTTTTGTCCCAAAAAATCCGAAATCGCCGTCAGGGCCTTGGCGCCCAATCTTTCGATTTCAGGTGTCGAGTGGCGGCCCGTCCCTTGCAAATAGATGCTGCGTTTCATGGCGCCGCGCACCTTCGAGATAACAAAGGGCCGCATCAGTGTGGGCACGATCTCAAAAAAACTTCGCGGTCCTTTGTCAAAGTTCTCATCAACGACCCAACGCGCATGCAGCATCTGAAAGTAAACGTGTTCATCGCACATTTTTTCAAACGCCCAAGCAATGCCTTTGTCCGCAGCACTCAATCCCGGATCAAAATCAACGCCATACCGGTCTTCCAGATGAAACCTGATAAATGACGAATCCGGGATAAGCTCGTCGCCATCGCGCAAATAAGGTCCTTTGCCTTTGGGCGCTTTTCTGAGGCTTGCACGCTTGGTTTCAAAGTCCTGTCCGCTCATTTTCAATAAAACGAGCGCCTTAATGCAAAACGGACTGGGATCTGGCTGACCAAATGCCGGACCAAACGTATAAAGTGTAAGCATCAAGCCCCCCGGTCACGACGCCAACGCCACTCTTTGCCCAAACTGCAAGGCAGGAGACCATCTACCCATGATCGGTCAGTGCGACAAAGTCAGGATCATCTTGCGCGCGTCGTTCAAACATCAAGAAGTCATAGTAGCCACAGCGGCCATCCCCCGGAAAACTCCGGCAAATCGAAGGTCGCGCCTTATACACTGTGCAGCACCGGTTTTTCGCGTCAAAGAACCTGCATATCTTGCCAAAATTTTCATCACGCTTGCGGCGCATCGCATATTTTCGGCCGTGCGCCTCTTTGGTGAATGCCGATCTGGCCTCCTCAAAAGTCATATTGTGGTGTTTTGCAAGTCGTTCAACGTCACGTTTATCAAGTGCAATAAGTGGATAAGAGCAGCAATAGCCTGGACATTTAGTGCAGTCATACACGAGGCTTACCTTCCGTTGGTTCAAACGCGTGCACGCTCATGATTAATCAGACAACATCGATGGGCCGACCAAATGGTGTGGTCAAGGGCTTAGCCGTCTTGTACACTAAATCCAGGCCGCAAAGATAAAATCGGGCTGCGGCTTGAATGCAACACTTCTGAACAGCCTATGCCAAAAGCATATCCCAAGGAGATATCGTTTTCCTAGGTTCTACGCTAAGCTTTGGCCCAAATCTTCGCGTGTAAGTCAGGACAAATTTAGTAGAGGTGTAGTGAGGCGCTTCGCATGACAGATATAGCCACCGCCGCGTCCGAGGGGGAAACACCTGTTAATCCCTATTCGTTGTTAGAAGCCGTAAATCGATCCAGCGACACCGCACATATGGCGTGGCTGATTTTTTTAGGCATCATGGCCTACCTTATGATTGCGGTTGCAGGCGTCACACACCGAGACTTGTTGCTCGAGACGCCCGTGAAACTTCCAATTATGGGCGTCGACATACCGCTCGCGCAATTTTTCCAATTTGCGCCAATTGTCCTCGTTCTATTTCACCTTGGCGTTATCTCCCAACTTGTGTTGTTGGCACGCAAAACACTCGAGCTTGATCGCGCAATCAGGCTGCTTGAATCCTCAGACACCCGCCGACACCCGCTACGACTAGAACTACACAACTTCTTTTTCGTCCAAGCGCTCGCCGGCCCCAAAAGGTCAGCGGTGATGGGACTGTTCTTGCACATGATGGGTTGGTTGACTTTGGTCATCCTGCCTGTCGTTCTCATTCTTTACATCCAAGTCGTGTTCCTGCCCTATCACAGTGGCTGGATCACATGGACGCATCGCATCGCTCTTGTATTTGACATTGCGTTGCTGGCCCTCATCGGCGTTTTTCTGATGCGTGCTGAGTCGTCATTTTTCCAAGCGCTCTGGCAAACCGCAATAAACAATCCCGTCAGTGTGTTGGTGACATCCATTGTGTTGGGCGTTGTGACGATCTTCTCGTTTTTTATCGCCACCGTCCCAGGCGAAACATTGGATCGCATTTCCCGCGGGCTCATGCTCCCCTTTACGTCGGCGGAAAAAAGACCGGATAGTGAATATTACAGCGGATTCGTTGTCCCGTTCTTAGCAGTAGACAAAGACGGTGCGCTGTTTGGGATTTTTCACCGCAACCTGCTCGTGATCGACAAGGACCTGGTGGTCGACCGCGACGTGTCAAAAGGCGAACCATCGTTATCTCTGCGAGGCCGCGACTTACGTTATGCGCGCCTAGACCGTTCAGATATGCACCAAGCCGATCTCACCGGCGCAAATTTGGACCGCGCAAGCTTGCGCGGCACAGATCTAAGAAACGCGCAGCTTCAATGTGCCGATGTCACCGAGCTGTTGCTCAGCGAAAATCGCGAAGGCGCACAGTGTACATCAGCACGCGGCGCAGATCTTTCCGAAGCACAACTGACTTCGGCAGACTTAACCGGCATCGATGCGCGCGGCGCAAAGTTTGAATATGCGCGAATGGAAAACGCGCAACTGCCCTATGCACTTGTTTCAGGTACAAACTTTTCCAGTGCCAACCTAGACAAAGCCAATCTGACAGGTGGCATCCAAGCCCAAGGCGCGAACTTTTTGATCGCCCGATTGCAAGGCGCAGATTTGACAGGCGCCAAACTTCAAGGTGCCGACTTTCGCAGTGCCGCCATGCAAGCGGTGGGACTAAATTACGCGGATCTACGCGGTGCCGTCATGCAAGATGCCGAATTGGCAGGCGCAACTCTGCAAAAAGCAAATCTACAAGGTGCAGACCTTGGCCAAAGTGATGTGTCAGCAGCAGATTTCCGTCATGCAAAAATTTGGATGACCGGACCTCCTGCATCCGATCCAACAGGTCTTGTCGACCTTGAAGGGGCTGTCCTCAAGCAGATGACAAAAGAAGATCTGACTGATTTGAAAGCGTTGCTGAAGGCGTTGGGCGACGGCCCGCTGGGCAAACGGATCGCTGAAGCCTTAAAGCCCTTAATGACGAAGGGCACAAAGCGCGCCTGGATAGGGTCAGATGACGCCATCCAATGGCAATCCATGCTGGGCAGGATAGCGGTTTCTTCCGCACCAACACCTGTGCCTGTGGCAAATCCAATTGCAGATAGGGAGGCTGACGCATTACCTATCGAGACCACTGGCGCAACCACACAAAGCTACAAAATTAAGTTGACCGGTTATCTTACCACGCTCATGTGTCGCCCACAGTGGGCCGATGGTGCCATTGCAACGGGCGTTGCGCGCCGAGCGCAGGGGCAAAAGTTCCAAGGTGACCTTGTCGCCATCTATCACAAGTTGCTCTCAGAAAGCTGCCCCGCGTCCAAGTCGGTCTCACCGGAGTTGATCCAAGAACTCTCAACGGCCGTTGGTCGTCTGACGCAATAACGCTGGGGATTATTTGCAAACTAAAGCGCCAGCTGGCAGATGGGGGTTGCGCAACGCGACATGCAGCCCCGTCGCCCAAGTTTGACAAATCCGAAATGAGAACATAAAAAGAACATTATAGTCGGTCAGACCAGGCCTCATCGGCTGAGGTCACGTGCACCGGCGTTGGAATTATTGATGTCCCTAAGGGCCTGCTGCCAACAGATTCCCGTGGACAGACCAAGTTATGCGCGTGATCGCTCCGGGTGCTCGGCTAGGCTTGCGTAAGCGAATCAATAAAGGGCGTTGCCCCAAGCTCATATTGGACAAAGGAGTTCGTGATGGCAGGTTCCGTAAACAAAGTGATCTTGGTCGGCAACCTCGGTCGTGACCCCGAAATCAGACGCACACAAGACGGGCGCCCGATTGCCAATTTACGTGTCGCAACCAGCGAATCTTGGCGTGACAAGAACAGTGGCGAGCGCCGCGAAAAAACCGAATGGCACACGGTTGTGATCTTCAACGAAGGCCTCTGTAAAGTCGTCGAGCAGTACCTGCGGAAAGGTTCAAAGGTTTACATCGAAGGTCAATTGCAAACGCGCAAATGGCAAGACAATCAGGGCCAAGACCGCTATTCAACAGAAGTTGTCGTGCAGGGCTTCAATGGCTCCTTGACCATGCTAGATGGCCGCAATGGTACGTCTTCGGGAACAGGACTGAATGAGCCCAGCCAAGCTGACTATGGCAATGGGGCATCCAGCAGCAATGGATCATCTGGCGGCTTCGACAAAGCACTGGATGACGAAATACCGTTCTAAAATTGATGTTAGCGCGCCGGGCCCACAAGTTGTCCGGCCGCTTCTCCCTCTCAGCTGAACACGCTCTAGCTGGGACCACCACCACATTGCCAAAAACTAACCCATGATGCGGAAGGTTAATCAGCGGGCGGAGCGTTTACGCCGCGCGGACCGTTAACCCGACACGAATTTCATTTGCCAAAACGTGAAACACTTTGTGCCAATGTTGAATTCTGGACCGCAAACACCCCACAAAATGCCTCAACTTGTTGGGCACTCAAAGCGAAGCGGCTGGCATACAGTTTGCACTTGTAAATGCAGAAAAACATTAACGCAGAAAAACATTAACGCAGAAACACCTTAACGACGAAACACGCTCCCGTTGTGTCCCTTGTAAACCTGGGTTCCTGAAATGAAATATCCGTTGCTTTCGAATGCGTTCGAGAAAATTGCGCCATGGACTGGTAAATTAGCAATCGCCGGCGGGTCGGTCTTGGCCACCTTCGTATTCTTAGAGTTTTTTGTTTTTGGCCTAATGATCAAGCCGGACGACGTCTTACAAAACGTGAGTGTCAACCAAGTCGTACGCTATACGCCCGATACCGACGCGACCTTCCGCCACCCAGATGGCCGCGCGACTCTTGTGACCATAAATTCCGAAGGCTGGAACTCATCCAAAGATCACTACGAGTTTAAAAAGAAGCCCGGAAGAACGCGCATCGCTGTTGTGGGTGACAGCTACGTTCATGGTGCATTTGTGAACGTCAAAGAGGGTTTCCCTTATAAGCTTGAACAAGACCTAAAAGCCGACGGGCACGACGTTGAAGTTTATCGGTTCGGTATGGACGGTGCTCCTCTGAGCCAATACCTGCATATGCTGAGACGCGAAGTCGCGCTTTATAAGCCGGACATCGTTGTCATCCCAATCATTCACAACGACCTTGATGAAAGCTACCGCTTCTTAAAAACACGTTATGCCTCGAGCTTCATGAAAGTGAAGAAGGGTGAAAACGGCAATCCAATGGAAATCACCCCCGCCGATTTTAGGCCAGGCACCGCAGATCTTCTTCGTCATTCCGCGACCTTCCGCTACATGTATTATGAGACCGGGCTCTACCTAAAACTCAAAAGCTTTGTCAGTCGCTATTTCTGGGGTGGCGATGAAGAGTATAAGCCTGAATTCATTTCTTCAGCAGTTGATATCCGCAAGATCAAAGACCACGAAAAGAATCGCTATTTTGCGCGCTACATCTTGGGCGAGATGAAGCGCCTGTCCGAAGAGCAAGACTTTAAACTATTCTTTGTCATGGACGCTGTCCGTGATGCGATCTACGACGGCAAGAAGCCTTCTGACTATGAGGTTGGCAAGTTAAATGAAATCATGGCGAATCTGACCAATGAACTTGGCCTGCCCTTTAAGGACCTTCAGCAAGCCTTTGCACAAGACTTCGCAACCAACAAAATGCGTTTCGAATTTCCCTACGATTGGCACTGGAATGAACACGCCAATGAATTGGTTGCGCACGAAATTGAAGAAATGCTTGAAGAAAACACAGCTATACTCCACCCGCTGCAAAAGAAATCAGAAGTTGTCATTATCAACGTGCCACAAAACTAGCGGGACACAACCGCTGAAATGCGCATGTGACCGTTACGACTTGCGCTTGCGGCTAGGTTTTTGACGTCCTTTGCGACTTTTGGCGCGCGCAGAGCTCGCCTTACTTTTACGACCCGCTTTTTCTTTGCCGCCCGCCGCAATGTCTTCCGCCGAAGCCCGTTTGTTGCGCGCGCGATCCTTTTTCTCACCATCGCGCGCCCGTGTCGCCGCTACGGCCGCCAAGTGGCCTTTCTGGGACTGAACTTCTAAAAACAGGCGGCGCACTTGCGGATACTTCGCTTTGATTTGCGCTTCCAAATGTGAGTTTGTCGCCTCGACAACTTGAGATGTTATACCGTCGTGAAAATCGACACTTGCCGCCACAAGAATATCCTCAGGCCCTAAGTGCATGGTGCGCACTTCGTTGATGGACTTAATGGGCCCGCCATCCCGCATATGGGCGGTGATAGCCCGGTGAAGGCCATGCTGGACAGCAGGGTCCGCCGCTTCGCCAATAATCAGTGCCTTGATTTCTATCGCCATAAAGATCGCGACCAACGCAAGCACGAGCCCAATAACAATTGACGCAAGGCCGTCCGCTTGTGGGATCGAAAATTGGTGCGCAATAAAAACACCAACGGTGGCCACAACAATACCAGTCATCGCCGCCATGTCTTCAAGGATGATCGCAAACAACGCTGGGTCTTTAGATTGTCGCAGTCCGGGAATTAAACCCGTTCTGCGGTGTCGCGTCCGGAATTCTTTGAACGCTTTGAATGTTGCAAAACCCTCCATTAGGAAGGCCAATCCAAGAACAATGTAGATTATGTAGACATTTTTGATGGGATGTGGGTGGAGGAATTTGTGGACACCCTCGTAAATCGAAACACCGGCGCCCAAAGAAAACAAAACAATGGCAACAACAAAACTCCAAAAATAGAGCTCTTTTGAATAGCCAAAGGGATGCGTTGTGTCAGCGGGACGTTTTGATCGATTAATTCCGATCAAAAGCAAGACCTGATTGGATGAGTCAACGAGCGAGTGGATCGCTTCAGAAAACATTGCCGACGACCCTGTCCAAGCCGCGGCCGCAAATTTAGAACACGCAATGCCTAAGTTCGCGCCCATAGCAATCAAAACGACCGTCTTCGAACCACCCGCAGCCAATGCCTTACCTCCAAATTGCCCATAACGAGACCGAAACAACCGCTAGATGCCCTAAACCGAACAGAAGGATCAACCCTTCTCCTCACGAAAACATCATCGCGAACAGATCATCCCCATTGAACGCACAGCGTTGACGTTCTTCGTCCAATACACACAGATTCGATGCAAAAAATCCCGCCGCGCCATTATGAGCGGGCGGGATGATGAATAATAAAGTTTCCGGTCGCAGGGGTTAACGACCCAAAAGCCAATTGTCTTATTCGCTTGGCGCCTCTTCAGGGCTCGTCGCTTCTTTGGCTTTTTCATAAGCCTTGCCGGCAGCCTCCTTCGCCTTTTCATAGGCATCGCCAGCTGCTTCACGCGCCCGCTCCAACGCCGGCGCCGCCTTGTCTTTAGATTTTTCGTAAGCGTCTTTCGCTGTCTCAGCGCTTTTGTCTGTGAGCTCTTTCGCTTTTTCCATCGCCCGCTCAAGCAGCGACTTTTTCGGCGCTTTACGCTCGTATGCTGGAACAGCTTTCAAAACATCGTTGCTGACACCAGGCAAGGTGACAACGGTTTTGCCATCCTTTTCCGAAAAGTCCAACGCACTAAGGGCTACAGCCACACGCTTTTCAGCAATACCAAAAAACCCGCCGGTGCCCATGATGACACCCACAACGCGATTCCAATCATTGAGGATGAGGTCTTCAATATCGCCAATGATTTTGCCTTCGTCATTTTGGACTTTGGCGCCAACCAGCAGGTCTTTGGCAAGGTATTGATCCGTCGTTTGGACATCCAAAAAAACATTTGGCGGAATCGCTACATCGGCCATTTTTTCCTCTTGGGCCCAAACGGAGGGAACGAGTGCGCACGATGCGAGCACCATAAGAGCCAGTCGAACCAAATTCATTTAATCTTTCCTCCGAAGATGTCTGATGAATGCGCAAGTGAGAACGTTAGGTTCACAAGGATCTAAAGTTATAACGTCCAATCTGTGGTCAAAATTCGATCCGTTACGGGATCCTTCTAAACCGCCTCTAATGCCAGGTAGCGAGACTCTATGTCCGGAGCAAGTCGCTACCCACATAAATCGAAGGGACACCTGCCCCGTTTTACGAAAATCGAACCAAATTCATCGTTTTCTGGGGAGAAGAAGTACGCGCCAAATCGCAATATTTGCCTCAAACAGGCGATATGAGGTAATTTGTCACGCAACTTAAACGACGCCTCAAACGCATTTTTGTTGTCTTGACACACGTCAAAATTTTGAGTGTTTAAAACCGCCTCCGAAAAGGTCACTCTGATGCGTTGGAAGCGAACTTGAGCGATCAATCCAAGCGGCAGTTTAGCACCTCACGAACAGATCCAATCTAACCATTCGGTCCCACATCCGTGTCAGATAATTCCGACTCCAACGCCTCCGGCCACGGCGGTCCCAGCGACATCAGGCCGATCTTGATCACTGACGAGATGAAGCGCTCTTACCTTGAGTATGCCATGAGCGTCATCGTCTCACGTGCGCTTCCCGATGTGCGTGACGGGCTGAAACCTGTGCACCGTAGAATCCTTTACGCGATGCACGAGATGGGTCTGGAGTGGAACAAAAGCTACCGCAAATCTGCCGGTGTCGTTGGTGAAGTGATGGGCAATTATCACCCTCACGGTGATAGCGCCATTTACGACGCCCTGGTGCGCCTGGCACAAGACTTCTCAATGAGCCTGCCACTCATCGATGGGCAGGGCAACTTTGGATCCATTGACGGCGATCCACCTGCGGCAATGCGTTACACCGAATGCCGTCTTAAGAAAGTCAGCCAATATCTCCTCGACGACCTCGATAAAGAAACCGTTGACTTCCAAGATAACTACGACGGCCGCAAGCAAGAGCCCGTCGCCCTTCCGGCAAAGTTTCCCAATCTGCTCGTTAACGGCGCAGGCGGCATCGCCGTCGGCATGGCAACAAACATACCGCCGCACAATTTGGGCGAAGTAATCGACGCATGTCTGGCGCACTTAGATAATCCCGACATCACCGTCGAAGAATTGATGGAACACGTTCCAGGCCCGGACTTCCCGACAGGCGGAAGAATTTTAGGTCGCGCAGGCATCATGTCCGCCTACCACAAAGGTCGCGGCTCCATCATCATGCGCGCCAATGTCGACGTGGAGGAAATTCGCAAAGACAGGCAGGCGCTCATCGTCACCGCCATACCCTATCAGGTCAACAAACGCGTTCTCATTGAGAAAATGGCCGACCTCGTACGCGAAAAACGCATCGAAGGTATCGCAGACATTTGGGATGAATCAAACCGAGACGGCATGCGCATTGTGATCGAATTAAAGCGCGATGCCGTCGCCGACGTGATCCTCAATCAGTTGTGGCGTTTTTCAGATCTGCAGACGTCGTTTGGTGCCAACATGCTCGCCATCAATGGCGGGCGGCCAGAGCAGCTGAACCTCAAGGACATGGTGTCTGCCTTCACCGCCTTCCGCGAAGAAGTGGTGACACGCCGCACAAAGCACCTCTTAAACAAGGCACGCGATCGCGCCCATGTCCTGGTGGGCTTGGCCATCGCTGTTGCAAACATTGACGATGTGATCGGGCTCATTCGCAGTGCCGCGTCTCCTGCAGTGGCAAAAGAAGAACTGATGGCCCGCAATTGGCCCGCGCGCGACGTCGCTCCGCTCGTTGAATTGATTGCCGATCCCCGTCACCGCGTTGCCGAAGACGGAACATACCGACTGTCCGAAGAACAGGCCAAAGCCATCTTAGAGTTGCGTTTGGCGCGTCTAACGGCGCTGGGCCGCGACGAGATCGGCGATGAACTCAAAAAAATCGGCGAACAGATCAAAGAATACTTGGAAATCTTGTCGTCGCGTTTGCGCATTGTTGAAATCGTCAAAAGTGAACTGGCGGCCATCAAAGACGAATTCGCCATTCCCCGTCGTACAGAAATTGTCGACATCGAAGGCGAAGTGGATGACGAAGACCTCATCCAGCGCGAAGACGTTGTCGTAACCGTCACCCACAAAGGCTACATCAAGCGTGTGCCGCTCGCCACCTACCGCGCGCAACGCCGCGGCGGAAAGGGTCGCTCGGGCGCCACAACGCGCGATGAAGACTTCATGACGCAGATCTTTATCGCGTCCACACACACACCCGTGTTGTTCTTTTCCTCCCGTGGCATGTGTTACCGCATGAAAGTTTGGCGTTTGCCAGCCGCTAAACCGCAGTCCGTTGGTAAGGCTTTGATCAATCTGCTCCCGCTGCAGCAAGGCGAAGCCATCACATCCATTTTGCCTCTGCCGGAAGATTCTGAGACCTGGGGCGATCTGCAACTCATGTTTGCAACACGCTCAGGCAACGTGCGTCGCAACGAGCTGACAGATTTCGAAAACATCAATCGCAACGGCAAGATCGCCATGAAACTTGAAGACGGCGATTCCATCATCAAGGTCGACATCTGTTCGCCCGACGACACAGTCTTGCTCACGACAGCCAAAGGCCAGTGCATCCGCTTTAATGTCGAAGACGTGCGCGTATTTAAGGGTCGCGGCTCTGTGGGTGTGCGCGGCATAAAACTTGGCGCGGATGATCACGTCATCTCAATGGCAATCCTCGCAAACACCGATGCGAGCGCGGCCGAACGCGCTGCCTACATGAAACAAGCAACCGTATTGCGCCGAGCCACGGAGGCAGACGGTGAGGGCGAAGCGGAAGCCGAAGACATCGAAATCGAAAACGGCGGTGAAGAAGGCGCAGAACTGACCGCCGAGCGCTTTGAAGAAATGTCCGAAAAGGAACAGTTTGTCTTGACCATTTCCGATCGCGGTTTCGGCAAGCGCTCTTCGTCTTGCGAATACCGCGTGTCCGGCCGAGGCGGCAAAGGCATCGTCGCCATGGTTGTCAACGAGCGTAATGGCAAACTAGCAGCCTCGTTCCCGATCGAGGACTCAGACCAAATCATGTTGGTCACCAACAAGGGCCAGCTGATCCGCTGTCCGGTCGACGAAGTCCGCGTCGCCGGCCGCAACACCCAAGGCGTGCGCATCTTTCGAACCGATGACGACGAACACGTCGTGTCTGTCGAACGTATCAAAGACGTGTCCGACGATGAGGAAGAGGGTGGCGAGGAGAACGGTGAAGCGTCGTCGGAAAGCACCGAATCCGGAAACTCGCCCGCCAACACAAACGGTGAACCAGACGCGACCGCTTAGATTCGCCCACAATAGAGCGGGTCTCCGTGCACGGCCTAGGCACAAATCTTCAGAACGTCTTTTAATGGAATTCCACGTCACGAAAGCTCAAGTCTAATCGGCGTCAAATGCCAGCACAATTTGACAATGAAAAGATGTCTGCCTGACCCGTACTCACGTTAACTACAACCTGCCAAACAGACAAAAGCCGCACCTAAGGTATGCCACCTAGTCTTGCGCTCCCAAAATTAAAATCCACATGTTTTGTGGTGTTCAGAACAAAAACCGAATGGGTGCGCAAACATCGTCGGGTGGAGCCATGCTGGAGGCATTGTTAGCCGAAATATTTGAAACGGCTTTAAGAGGATTCATTGAAGTCGTTTGTCTTTGGATTTCGATAACGCTCAAGAAATTTCTCGGCTTAAGGCCCTGTTCCGACCCGATGAATGACTGTGCCATTGGATTTGCAATTCTTGTCACCAGCATCGGCCTTGCAACAGCCACCTACATCTGGTTGTTTTAGAGTTCAACTGCGTGCTCACCGCCAATTAAACCTGCCACGTCCGATAATTGGCAGGACACCACCTTATTAGTCATTCTGCAAAGTACCACCTTTAGATATTTGCGTTAGGACGAATTCCGCAGCCTGCGCGCCCTTATTGGCGCCCCATCACGACAAAAATGGGATCACTCGCATCAATTGCTTGCGCAGCATTGAACCTTTTTGCGTCCCAACGCGACGATCCTCTTAGAGGACCCTGACCAAATATTTTTTCACTTGCGGGAAAGACCCAAAAAACCCCTTGATAGAACAAACGACAAGTTTCGCTCCAGACAATTTTTTCCGCTCCCAGAGCATCAAAGACCAAGGACAGGTGATTTCATGACAAGCGATAACGCGAGGGCTGCAAACCCAACTGGACAACATTTTTGTGGCAACAAGTGGAACGCACACCCTGGCGCATACTTTTGAATTTTTTGTTGGGCGCAATTATCATTTTTGGATGGCCGCCGCTCATTTGGGCCCACGATCTTTTTGACCCGTCCTTCGACGGCCACAACGATGGCGAGCTTTGGAGCGACCTTTTGAGTTACATGGCTACGTTCGAGAACCAATCCCTTGCCGTCGTCCTAGTTGCGATCTTCATCTACGCACTTTTCGCCAGCACCGTTATTTTCATCATCAAAGGCATGTTGTTGCAGTGGTATACCAGCGCTGCGGAACTTCACGAAGTTCGCGGCGGTTTGCAGTCCATAATTCGATTGCCACTGCGCATCCTTGAACACTTTATCCTGTGGGTGTCGATTGCGCTCACATGGATCGCGCTGGGCGTTTGCTATGAAACCATCAAACCAAACCAGGTGTTTGGCTTCAACGAATTGTGGGAACACTATAGCGGCGTCTGGAACATGTTGGGCTCTGAAAACCGCCTCTACTGGCAAATAAGTTTGCTTGCCGCCATCGCCGTGCCGAGCGCCCTCTCAGACCTCTACCTCAATCGCAGGTTTATTAAACGAGTAAAAAGCATTGTTGAAATGCGGGGCAATTTGGAGAATGATATCGGGGCACAAAAAAAGTACGCGTGAGAACAAAAGAAACCAAAGTGGGGCGGACAAGATGGCAAACCCGATCCTAAAATATGTTTCGTTGGTCGCAGTGGCGATCACGCTTTCCCTCGTAACAGGCAAACAGGCCTTCGCCGGATCAGCCAATGGCACGTGGCTGCGTCCAAGCACCGGCGGTCACATCAAAGTTTTTAATTGCGGCGGCGGCTTGGGCATGAAAGTCGTCAAATCAAAAACAAAAAAGAAGGTTGGCAAAGTTATTATGTGCGGCGCCAAAAAAACCGCCAAGAACAAGTGGAAAGGCAGCCTTTTAAATCTGGATGACGGCAAACGGTACTCCGGATTTCTGACACTCACTGGCCCCCGGTCCCTAAAGTTACAAGGATGTGTTTTGGGCGGCCTCGTTTGCAAGTCCGATACCTGGCGGCGGATTAGGTAGGCGTCGCAGGTCGGAACCTTTGCAGAGCGTGCGTTCTTACCGGAGTAAAAGCCCACCATAAAATACAAAGGCGGCGAACATAAATTTGCTCGCCGCCAATTTCTTGGGTTGTTGCGTGCCCGCAATTAATGTCCGTGATTGCAATTCACGTAAAACCCAATTTTCCAGCTTGTGCCACCGCCACGTGCGTTGCTGCCGGTCATTGAGTTGCACCCGCGGCCGCCGGTTTCTTTGGCGTAACGATCCGCCGCGTTGAACTTTAGCAAGAGCTTCTTAGAAGCATCGGCCAAACTCGTCCCGGTCGCTGACATGTAATAGGTATGCCTGCGTCCTGCTTCCGCGCTGTCGCTTGTCATCGCAGCACCACTAACACCAAGACCTGCATCCGCGGCCGTCAAAATCATAAAACGTTTCATCACGGCATATCCTACGTTCTAAAACTGATCTTGTCCAACAAACACCGCAGTACAAAGAACGGCAGACACAATAACGGGGAACAATAATGAAAAGAGCTTCATATCAAAACCTCGTTGTAAGTGTTTATGGCAACGAAAATAAAAAGGTTATGCAATGGCTGTGCTTAATGCATTCAGAATATAAACCGAACCTGAACAGTCCGAACGAAACGACAAAAAGGAATGAAGGAATGCAACGCTTATTCAAACGTGGCCGTTGCAGCGAACAAAAAAAAGCCTAATCTGCTCCCTAGGGAACAGATTGAACAATGAAAGGAACACGACATGACAATGAAGGGAGGATGCTTATGCGAAAAGGTACGCTACGAAGCGAGCGAGCAAGCAGGCGGTGGACATTGTCATTGCATAGATTGCCGTAAGACGAGCGGAACCGGACACGCGTCTCACATGATCGTGCCGGAACCGGCATTTAAAATTACAGGCGAAGTCAAATTTTTTGACAAACCGGCCGACAGCGGCAACATCATCAGCCGCGGCTTTTGTCCCGAGTGCGGCTCACCGGTTTATTCAAAAAACTCCGGCATGACCGGTCTCGTTTTTGTACGCGCTTCCAGCCTTGATGATCCCGACGATTTCACACCAGAACTGGTTGTCTACACCAAGCGCGAAGCGACTTGGGACAAAACCGGTCAAGGATTGCCACACTTCACCGACATGCCGTCAGCGCCAGACATGCCGGAAAATATGAAAAACCAGTGACGGTCCAACATGTGAGGTTTGAACCGCGCGCCGCAAGGGCAGCCGCAACTTGTGAGTCGTAACGATGAAGGCACGTAATTATGCATACGCCCATTGCGGTGCTGTGACATTTGCCCTTGTACCACTGGTGGGGTTTGCCCATGCGGCCGAAATGCCCAACATGGTCACGCGCGCGCAATGGAAAGCAAAAGCACCCATTGTGTCACGCATGAAAAAACAAGAGCCAAATGAAATTGTCGTACATCATACAGGCGTCAGACAACAGCCGCACGTGTCCTTAGAAAAAAAGCTGCGCGGCTTGCAAAGTTTCTCACAACGCAAAAAGAAATGGGGAGACTCCCCCTATCACTTTTATATCGGCGCCTCCGGCCGTATCGGCGAAGCCCGCGCCGTTCAATATGCCGGTGACACAAACACGCGTTACGATGTCATGAACCGCATCCAAATTGTCGTTGAAGGCCATTTTGACAAAGAGCACCCAAACGAAAAACAATTGGCTTCACTGCGCAAATTGACCACATGGCTCACGACGCAATATTTGATTCCAGGCGACAGGATTACGGGACACAACGATCACGTCTCAACGCACTGCCCTGGAAAAAACCTAAGAAAAATTTTGGGCGCACTCAGAAAGTCCGCGACCGAACCAGCAAAAATGGATTAATAAAACGCGCCTCGGCGAACCTATAACCAAGCATAACACTCCGCGTCCGCCAGACCGCTTTTCTTAGGCGGCGGACCCGGCTGGACCTTGCGCACGCAATGGACGTTCTTGTTTCCAACAAATTGAGTTCGCATAAAAGAGATGTCAATGATGTTCAGAAACCAAAAAAAATAATTGACACACAGCGCAACTAGGTTGGGTTCCAAGATGAGGTTTGATCGCGACGGCGCACAGCGGGTTCGCAAAGCGCTTTCTAAACCAGAACTTTCCATACTTCGAGAGCTGGCGCTCAAATACAATGACATGGGCGCTGGTCAGCGAATAGCGCGCGACCGCTTACTTAGCAAGTTTCTCTCGAATGGCAGCGCGATGGACAAAATCGCAAAATCCATACTTGGATCCGACGTGAGGCCCGTCCGCGCAATCTTGTTTGACAAGCACCCTAAATCCAACTGGGCGCTCGGATGGCATCAAGACCGTACCATAGCAGTGCGCCACAAAATAAATGTTTTTGGTTTTGGCCCGTGGACAAAAAAACATGGGATAAATCACGTGGAGCCGCCCTTTAGATATATCTCCCGAATGATTACTTTGCGTGCTCATTTGGATCGATGCAGCAACGACAATGGACCGCTGCTGATCATTGCAGGTTCACATCGATTAGGAAGGTTGCCGATAACCAAAATCCCATCGGTCGCCCAACAGGGCAGTAAATTCGTTTGCCTTGCGGACGAGGGCGACATTTGGATTATTGCCTCATCAATTATCCATGCATCTGACGCAGCAGAAAAACCCAAGCATCGGCGCGTGTTGCATGTTGACTATTCGGTGGATCATCTGCCCCGCGGGTTAGAATGGTACGGGATCCGGTAACGGCAATACCGTACGCTCTCACCATTAGTTTGGTAGGGCGTTCGTTGTCTCAGAAGACGCAGCCAGCAACCAAATCTATCTTCAAGGCTATCTAATTTACGCTTTGATGTGTGTATACCTTGATAAGAATTAGATTGAGAACGTTGGGTGCAGAAAAGCACAATCAGAGACCAAAAAGTCTTTGCATTATGACTAAGGAACACGCGCCTTTCATGCGGAGTTTTAGAGTGACTGGGTTTCCTCGCACGATTTTTTGGCGTTGCTTTTCGCTATCACAATGACCGCCAACGCGCCCAACGTGCTCGCTGGTGCAAAACCCCGCAGTTATCACGTCGATTTCAGGCGCGCGCGTAGCACGTGAGTTGACCGAAGTGATCGCGAGACGAAAAGCAAAGCCGGAGATGATCGTTTCTGACCGCGGCACCGAATTCACCTCAAATGACATGCTCAAATGGAGCGAGGAGATGCGGGTTCCCTGGCACTTCATTGCACTCGGTAAGCCAATGCAGAACGGCTTCATGGAGAGCTTCAACGGGCGCATGCGTGATGAACTCTTGAACGAGACATTGTTCCGGGGGATTGAGGACGCTCGTAGGAGGAACGCAGCATGGGTCGCTGACTATAACGAATGCCGACCGCATTCGGCGCTTGGCTATCGGACACCGGCCGAGCCTTCCAACCAACTCAGAACCGCCGCAACAGGCCGTTCAGCTGCGATACGAGAGGTCTCCGCTGCCCGGCCTGTTGCTCAATGCAAATTGGACGGTAAGATCAACCTGCGGATTCCAACTCCGGCCGGATGAATGTTCGAGGGCAGGTCAGTACCGATGCCCTTTCCCATAACCTCGGTCTCGGATCTTGTTCTGGATCTTTTAACGCCGTGACCCTAGGCCACACCGACAACTCGGCGCAAATCAGATTATGACAACTTAGATCAATCCGAGACCGACACCTATGAGCAAGACACGCATCATAAAAAGCGGTCTTTGCATTCCCGCGGGTCTTCTTGCCGTGACCCTTGCGGCCTCTTGCATGTCGATAGATGATCTGGATGCCCTCAAAATACCTCGTTACGAAGCCGGCCACCAAAATGGCGCCAAGTTTTGCGCCTCGTGTCACGAAGACATTTATAACCAGTGGTCAAAACGCTCCCGCCACGCGTTGGCAACGACCTCGCCTTCATTTCGTAACGCCAAAAAAGCATATTCTGAAAATCTTTTCGTCGGCCAATTCATGGATGAGTCCATGTGTTATGCGTGCCACGGAAAAAAGGACGTCAACGAGGGTGTAAACTGCGAAACGTGTCATGGTAGGGTTCTACCCGGAGTTCCGATCGAAAAAACTCATGCAGACAAGTTCACACCACGACTCGTAAAACTTCGAAAGAAAAACTTCTGTGCCAAATGTCATCAGTCAACGACGCCAGTTTCCGGCGACGCACTCTCGTCCACATACACAGATTGGCAGAAGAGCCCAGCCGCCGCCAAAGGTGTGACATGCCAAGGCTGCCACATGGCCAAGCGAGAAAACAACGCGCGGGCCTATCACGGCTTCGACACAGCAAGACGCGACGTGACTATCTATAAAGGCCACTTGGCCGTCGAACGGATAACCTACAACCACCCCGAATTACGATTAATGGTCAAGAATAGTATCAAAGGCCACTCCGTGCCCGCTGGTGGCCCGACACGTGTATTGGCGCTTGAACTCTCGTTTCAGAACAGCGCCGGCACGGAGATCTATGCTGCGCGCCAAACATTTGCAAAGCGTTTTTCGCTTCTTCCTTTTATAGGCACTATCCCTTACTTGCTGACAGAGAACACGCAGCTCCAAAGCGGCGAAAGGCGTGTATTACGAGTGAGGCTTCCCTCCAGTCTTCAAGAAAGACCAACCCGCCTCGCCATTGCTCTTAGGATGTATGAGGTTTTGGATGAATACGAAGGAGACCTAAAAGAGGCGCACTGGACCTCAAAACCAATTTTGCGCAAACAGGTGGATCTCACGAGGTGAGATCGGAAACCTTCCAGAGACCATTTAGCATTTTCCACAAACTCTTAAGCAGTCAGATCTGGATAGATAGCAAACCGCGTCAGCCCTTGCCCCTTTGCCACTTTCCCCCTAAACACTTTCACCCATGACACGCATTGGATTTTATTCTGGCTCATTTGATCCTGTGACCCTAGGCCACACGGACGTCATCGCGCGCGCCGCCGAGCTCGTCGACCGCCTCGTCATCGGCATCGGCGTCCATCCGGCAAAAACACCAATGTTCACGCCCGAGGAACGCATGGCCATGTTACGCACGGAGACGGCCGTCATCGCAGACAAATCCGGATGTCAAATCGACATCATGACCTTTGACAACCTCGCCGTGGAAGCCGCACGCGCAGAAGGGGCAACGGTAATTTTCCGCGGCCTACGTGATGGCACGGACTTCGATTACGAGATGCAGATGGCGGGCATGAACGGTGCCATGGCGCCGGACATCCAGACCGTTTTCGTTGCCGCCTCCCCGGCCGTGCGCCACATCGCAGCAAACCTGGTGCGCCAGATCGTCGCTCTGGGTGGCGATGTCTCAAGCTTTGTCTCCGGCGACATCGAAAAACGCTTGCGCAAAAAGACCGCAAGTTAAACTTGCCCACTAACACGGCGGCGCAGGAACATTTTTGTCTTGTAATTCTTGCAGCATTGTCCAATTCCCGCCATAAGCCGCTGGCCTGGTGCTTCAAGAACCCGCCATCCACACCGACCTATTTGTCGCTGCAAACCCAAAGAAAGAGTCCCATGCGAAATCTTGTTCTTTCCACACTTTGCGCATTCGCGTTCGCAATCACGACATTGATCGCCCCGGCAAATGCTCAAAAAGCATCTGATCCCGAAAATACAATTGTGATTGAACTCAAATCGGGAAAGGTGACAATCGCCTTACGCCCAGACATCGCGCCCTTGCATGTTGCCCGTATCAAAAAACTGGCCCGCGAAGGTTTTTATAACGGCATCGTATGGCACCGGGTCATCAATGGATTTATGGCGCAGACCGGCGATCCAACGGGCACAGGGGCGGGCGGATCCAAGTATCCTGACGTCAAAGCAGAATTTACACTGACGCCGTTTGAACGTGGCACGTTGGGCGCCGCCCGCTCCAACGATCCAAATTCGTTTAACAGCCAGTTCTTCATTACGTTCACGCGAACGCCGCACTTGAACGGCCAATACACGGTCTTTGGCAAAGTCATCGATGGGATGACACACGTCGATGCCATCAAAAAAGGCGCACCCGGATCAGGCGCCGTGTCAAAGCCAGATAAAATCATCAAGATGTACGTATTGGCAGACGCCAAGAAATAACATTATCAAAAAATCATGAGCGCCAAGGGAGAGGACCGCAAAGATGACGGACATTAAAGATCCTGAAAACACGTTGATCATTGAAACGACGCAAGGCCAAATTGTCATTGAGATGCGACCAGACCTGGCCCCCAAGCATGTCGACCGCATAAAGCAGCTTGCCCGCGAAGGCTTTTACGATGGCATCGTGTTTCACCGCGTTATTGATGGATTCATGGCCCAAACAGGATGCCCGCAGGGGACCGGAACTGGCGGCTCGAAATATCCCGACTTGCAAGCGGAGTTCAACGCCGAACCGCACGTCCGCGGCACCTGTTCCATGGCCCGTTCCAATGCGCCGAACTCTGCAAACAGTCAGTTTTTTATCTGCTTTGATGATGCAGGATTCTTAGATCGTAAATATACCGTTTGGGGCAGCGTCATTGATGGCATGGAAAACGTCGACAATATCAAGCGTGGCGAACCAGTTCCAAACCCTGACAAAATGATCTCAATGAAGGTTGCCGCCGACCAGTCGTGACCCGCGACTAAGAGAAGAACGCCTTCACAATCGACACAAAGGACCGGTCACGCTAAGACTGGCAAAATGAGAACAGATCTATTCGACTACCACCTTCCTGAGGAGCGCATCGCCTTAGAACCCATTGCGCCCCGGGATGCCGCGCGCTTGCTCGTTGTAAAACCCGGCCAACCCGAAACGTTTATCGACTCCCAACTTCGCGATCTTGCCGATTACCTCAACCCAGGCGATTGTTTGGTTCTCAACAACACGCGAGTCATTCCGGCCGCATTAGAAGGTGTGCGCGTCCGCAACGACGCACGCGCGCGCATCAACCTAAACCTCATCAAAGAACATGGACCCAAGCATTGGAGTGCGCTGGCCAAACCGGCAAAGCGCCTGCAACCAGGCGACGTCATCCGATTTGGCGAAGTAAACTTCAATGCCGCCATGCGTCCCTTTGATGCGCGGGTAACCTCGTGCTGTGACAGAGGCGAAGTGGAACTCGAATTTATTTTAGAGGCGCAATACGTCAAATCAGCCATCAACAAAATGGGCATGATGCCTTTGCCGCCCTACATCGCAGGAAAGCGCGACCCTTGCGCAAACGACCGCACAAACTACCAGACGATCTACGCGACGTGCGACGGCGCTGTCGCCGCACCAACGGCAGGGCTACATTTTACAGATGCGCTATTGGCAGAACTGAAACAAAAAGGACTAACCCATCAAAACGTCACCCTGCATGTGGGTGCGGGAACTTTCCTCCCAGTGAAGGCCGAAGACACAGATGCGCACGCCATGCACGCGGAGTGGGGCGAAATTACCGAGCAGGCCGCAGCAGCTATCAATGAAGCGCGCGCCAGAGGCGGCCGCATCATTGCCGTTGGCACAACGTCGTTGCGGCTTCTTGAATCAGCGGCGGATGAGGACGGCACCATTAAACCTTTCAAAGGCGAAACGGATATCTTCATCACGCCCGGATATCGATTCAAAGCCGTTGACGTTTTGATGACCAACTTTCACTTGCCGCGCTCAACCTTGATCATGTTGGCGGCAGCGTTTTCGGGATTAGACACAATCAAGAAGGCCTACGCACACGCCATCGAGAAGGATTATAGATTTTATTCCTACGGCGACGCGACGCTGCTGTTTCCTGCTGACCCTCCGCATCGTGAAAGTCGCCAATGACAAACTCCGTGCGACCTGATGCGTATCTATGTCATCACAAAGACGGCAAAGCGCGTTTTGGCAGTTTCAACACGATACGCGGCCGCATTCGAACACCAGCCTTTATGCCAGTCGGCACCGCGGGAACAGTCAAAGGCCTTTACAACCAACAGGTCAAGTCAGCCGGCAGCGACGTCATTCTTGCCAACACATATCATTTGATGTTGCGCCCAGGCGCCGAGCGCGTCGCCGCTATGGGCGGCCTCCACCAATTCATGGGTTGGCCGCACCCGATCCTGACAGACTCCGGTGGGTTCCAAGTGATGAGCCTCTCAAAACTGCGCGAGATCACGGAAGATGGCGCGACGTTCCAATCACATATCGATGGCTCAACGCATCATCTGACTCCCGAGCGGTCGATAGAAATACAATGTTTGCTTGGCGCCGACATCCTGATGCAATTTGATGAGTGCATCGAACTTCCAGCAAAACAAGACGAAGTAAAGCGCGCCATGGAACTTTCCTTGCGCTGGGCAGAAAGATCGAAACGCAGTTATATCGACTGGGGCACCCACGGACAATCTCTGTTTGCAATCGTTCAAGGCGGAGTGGATCCAAAGTTGCGCGAAGCGTCTGCGAAAGCACTGGTGGCCACAGGTTTTGGCGGTTATGCCATCGGTGGCCTTGCAGTCGGCGAAGGCCGCGACGCAATGTTGCGTACGCTGGACGTTACTGTGCCGCACCTTCCCGAGACCCAAGCGCGATACCTAATGGGCGTCGGCACACCAGTGGACATCATTGAGGCTGTCGCCCGCGGCATTGATATGTTCGACTGCGTTTTGCCCACGCGTAACGGCCGCCACGGATTGGCGTACACCTGGAACGGAAAAATCAATTTGAAAAATGCCTGCTATGCCGAAGACACAGCACCAATTGACCCGCTGAGCACGTGTCCGGCTTCGCGCGACTACTCGAAAGCCTACTTGCATCACCTGATCAAATCAGGCGAGATGCTCGGCGCAATGCTTGTCTCCTGGGCCAACATCGCGTTCTATCAAGATCTCATGCGCGCCATGCGCGACGCCATTTCAGCAGGTCAATTTCAAAGTTGGGCAGAGGAGACAAAAGCGCGATTGACCGAGAACGAGACGCAACCTGTCGCATGATCATTACGAACTCTGCGTTTTGGCGCGCACCAAATTCTCGCGATGAAACAGATAAAGACCAGAAGCAATCACGATCGCTGAACCAATGAACGTGTAAACGCTTGGAACATCCCCAAACACCATGTACCCAAGCGCAACCATTCCGATGATCTGCATGTACTGAAATGGTGCCAGCGTCGGCGCGGACGCAAACCGGTAGGCGAGAACGAACACATAGTGTCCTAACGCGCCAAAGACACCTAACGCCACGCAAAGCAGCCAAACAAACGACGTTTCCGGCCACACCCAGTCCACGGCAACGACAGGTGCACCCAAAAAAACACCAACCAGTAGGGAGTAAAACAACGTCACCAACGGCGGATCCCGACCTGCAACCGGTCGCGTGATCAAAATAAAAAACGCAAACGCGATCATGGCCGCGAACGAAAACCCAATCGCTGGATGAACCGCACTAAACCCAGGGCGCACGACAATCAATATGCCGACAAAGCCAACGATGATGGCGATGAGCCGCCGCCAGCCGACCCATTCGCCGAGTAAGGGCCCCGCAAGCAATGCAACCACCAAAGGCGCCAAAAACAAAATTGTGACCGTCTCCGCCAGCGGCAGATATTGTAATGCTAAGAAATTAAACAACGTGGTGAGCGCCATAAAAACAGAACGCGCTATCTGCAACCATGGCCGCTGCGTGGCAAACAGAACCCGCAAATCCATGAGCCCAAACGCAGGGATCAGTATAACCATCAGCAAAAACTGAATAAAAAACCGCAACCACACAATTTCGTAGATGGGAAGGTTTGTATAGGTCGCTAAATATTTCGCTGTCGTGTCAAGCAAAGAAAAAAGAATAGTCGACAGCAGCACGAACAAAATCCCGCGCGGCGCATCAGGATCCGGCTGAGACACGGCATTCGAACGGAAAAACCCCATGGCAACCACGTCTAGCGAGATAGAACTTAAGGATCACGATGGACGACGCGACGGCCATGGCATGAGCGGCGCGGGAAATAGTCAAAAAAGCGATCCAGAGAGCGAAAGAAGCGTATGTAACAGACATTTGGAAAAAAGATGATGCGCTTTTCGCCGCGTTTGGCTTGACACGCTGATCTCGGAGCCTAAAACCCATCCCTCGCGTGCCTTGTTGATTAAGAGGGCAGATTAGGAGCTTTCTGCCCTAATTTGGTTCCGCGATCAGACTGTTCGCCAGAAATTGGCTGATTCGCAGGTCATGGACGGGTAGCTCAGTGGTAGAGCATTCGACTTTTAATCGAATGGTCGAGGGTTCGATCCCCTCCCCGTCTACCAGCTGCATTTTCTTCTGATTGGCAAAGCGCACGCCACAAGGCGTGAGCCGTGTCATCCATTAAACGAATAGTTCCGGGCCAGGCAGACGCTACTTAAGTTGTTGTGCGCCCACCTTCGCATGCCACCTTTAAATCTATGAGATCTTTCTCTAGCGCCTTTTTGACGCTCGATGCCATAAACCATGCGAGCACAGAAAAGATTTTTGCCGTTAGGCTCACAGGTTCACCACCAAAATCAACTTGAACCTTAGTGCCATCAGCACTTTGTGAGAGGACATGATCAGCCCGGTATCGTGTGCCATGGTTTTCGGCCGTCAATAAAAAACGCCGCGGCGGATCGAACTCTGAGAACGTCATGTCCTCCGACGCCTCGCGTCCGAACATGATTCGCGTTTCGCGAAAACGCGTACCAACTCCGACCGGCCCAGGCGTAAAAACTTCCACCTCTGTAACGTCAGAAATATATTGGGGCCAGTTTTCAAGATCCACCATCCGCGCAAAAACATCCTCAATTGGCGCGTCGATGACAGTTTGTACCGAGACTTTCAATTTAACGAACCTTTCCGCTGCCAAAACCTTTTATCTCAGGGCCCATGTTAATGGAAATGAGGAACAAATTAGCAAAGTGCCACGGCAATTGCTGCCGTGCGGCCTAGTATTTGCCCATAACCCTGGTGTACAAAGACCAAAATTTCAGCCGTTCATGCCGCGAATTTTAGGCGTTGCGGGTCACCAAAGAAGCTGTTCTGACACATGCGCGAACTAAGTTATGTTTCCCCTTCCGATCCTGCATGGAAGCGATGGACGGTTGCCGCCATTGAAGACCTTTCAGGACGACATAAATATTTGCCGCTTTATGAACGTTGGAAAAATGAAATTGTCGGTCATTCACCTCAAATGATGACGGACATGCTGGACTTAATCAATGTGCGTCTCGACATCCGCGCACGCATCTGGCCACCCCCCGTCGCACCCGGCGAACCCTTGGTAATGATTGCAAACCATCCCTACGGCATTGGCGATGGCATTTCCTCACTTGCAATGGCCGAACAATTGGGACGACCCTTTCGCGTCCTCATCAACAAGGACTTGCTCAAAGTTCCTGAAATCGAACCCATTTCGCTGCCGATCGATTTCAGCGACTCTCCGTCGGCCATGAAGGGAAACTTGAGATCACGCTCGGAAGCACGGCGCTTGCTAAAAGAGGGCGTCACCATTGTCGTATTTCCTGCAGGTGGCGTGGCGACTGCAGCAAATCCCTTCGGGCGTGCTGAAGAACTACCTTGGAAGACCTTTGCTGCCAGCTTGATCCAACAGGCCCGCGCGTCGGTTTTGCCGTTATTTTTCGAAGGCCAGAATAGTGTACTGTTTCACGTGGTCAGCCGCTTGAGCCTAACGCTGCGTCTCTCACTTCTCGTTTCAGAGTTCCGCCATTTTCCAAATCACACCATGACGGTTCATGTTGGCGAAATCACCCCATTCTCGGCGTTAAAGAATCAAAGCGACCGAAAAGCGTTGATTGATGAGCTTTATGTCATGGTCCAACAGCTGGCGCCCCACGCTCAAACATTAAGCACAGAAGATTTATTGCCAACGCCGTTGGAAGATCGTCCCAGCTATCCGTGGTAGCCCAAAGATAATGTGTTTGAGGCGTGTCAGGACAAACGTCTCGCGCCATGGATCAAGCGCCAGTGGCAATGGGTAGATCGTCTTCAGCACCCCATTCCGCCCAGCTCCCATCATAAATGGCCGTGTGAGGCTTGCCCAATTGCGCCAACGCCAGCGCCAAAATGGCAGCCGTAACACCTGAGCCGCATGTTGCCACGATGGGACGGTTGTCACTGAGGCCTGCATTTTGAAACACCTGACGCAACTGATCGGCAGGCTTCATGGTGCCGTCTGAGTTCAGCACACTCGTAAATGGGATGTTGCACGATCCGGGAATGTGCCCGCTACGCAGGCCTGCACGGGGCTCAGGCTCTTCACCACGAAAGCGCCCGGCGGGTCGCGCATCTGCAATATGTGCATCGGCCAATTTCACATGCCGGATCATGTCGTCACGATCTTTAATGAGGCCCGAATTCAAACGTGGCGAGAAGTGACGCGGCGTTCGTCGGCGCGCCGGCCCATCTTCTACAGGCCTATTCTCGAGCTTCCATTTGCGTAACCCGCCATCGAGTACTGCAACGTCGTCATGACCCATGACGCGAAACATCCACCAAACGCGCGCAGCAGAAAAAATGCCATCAACATCATAAATAACAACGCGCGTACCATCGCCGACGCCCATTTGCTTTACGTGACTTGCGAATTTAATGGTGGAGGGCAGCATGTGCGGCAGCGGCGAAGTCTCATCGCTAATGTCATCAATGTCGAAAAACATGGCACCAGGAATATGTTCGTTTGCATATTCAGCCTTGGCGTTGCGATCTGATGTCGGCAGATACCAAGAGGCGTCAAACAAAACCAGATCAGGCGCTTCAAGGTGATTTGCCAGCCATTCGGTCCCAACAAGCGGACTTTTTTCCGAGGTCACCAAAATTTGCCTCCATCAATACGCGAATATTTGAGCACTGCGCGTTGCGCGCGCAAGTCAACCGGTTTCAGTGCCACGCATCTCGGAACGACCATGCGCAAAATCAAGATGAGTGGGCCGATCACAACAAACCTGTCGCACCCATAAATCCCTTACGCGCCATCTGTCTCCAAAAAAACGGCCGGAATATTCGGTTGATCCTCGTCCAACCAAGATGGCGTCGGCAGTCCCTTGCTGCGCAAGAACTCCGGGTTGAACAATTTCGATTGATAACGTGTCCCATAGTCACACAACACCGTCACGATGGTGTGGCCTGGTCCCAAATCGCGGGCGAGACGCTTCGCGCCAGCCACGTTCACCCCTGAAGATGGCCCGAGGCACAAGCCTTCATGTTTGTTAAGTGCGAAGACTTCAGCGACGGCGACCGCATCTTCAATGCGGTACGCTTTGTCGACAATTATATCTTCTAAGTTTTTGGTGATGCGCCCCTGACCAATGCCCTCGGTGATCGAAGATCCTTCGGCTTTGAGCTCACCAGTTGTGTAATAGCTAAAAAGGGCAGCACCTGGCGGATCAGCAAGACCGATCTGAATATCCGATCGCTTAGCCTTCAATCCAAGCGATACGCCCGCCAACGTTCCGCCTGAACCAACAGCAGCAACAAATCCGTCAACTTTGCCGTCTGTATCTGCCCAGATTTCTTCAGCCGTCGTTTTCACATGCGCCTGACGGTTTGCAACGTTGTCGAATTGATTTGCCCAAACAGCACCAGCCGCCTCACGCTCATTAAGGGTTTCTGCAAGCCGCGCGGAATATTTCACGTAGTTGTTGGGATTTTTGTAGGGAACCGCCGGAACTTCGACAAGCTGCGCACCCAACAAACGCAACGCGTCTTTTTTTTCCTGTGATTGCGTTTCAGGAATAACGATGACCGTACGATAGCCCATGGCATTGGCAATCACAGTCAGTCCAATCCCAGTGTTGCCTGCAGTGCCTTCGACAATTGTCCCGCCGGGGCGAAGCGCACCACGAACGACCGCATCATTGATGATATACAAGGCTGCACGATCCTTGACCGACTGGCCAGGGTTCATGAATTCGGCTTTTCCCAGAATTTGACAGCCCGTCTCATCGGAAGCCTGCCGGAGAAGAATGAGTGGGGTCTGACCCACTGCATCTGCAACACTTGTTCGAAATTTCACAGGACTTGATCCCCTGCTGTGCCCTGTCCGCAACGCCGTCAGTAATCAATATGACGGGTGCGCACCCTAACGGCCCAAAACCTAAGCCGCAATAGCGGACGCGAACCTTCCCCAGACGCACAAGCGCGCCGGCAACTGCTTGATATTAGGGCAATTCATCCAAGCCAGGGACGCCCAGAAGGGGGTGTCCAAAATGAAACGTCGATTAACGGCCAATTAATACAATCGCCCTAACGTCAGGCTGTGAATGAATTGTCTCGGGCAAGCCACGCGCGCGCCTATTGGAAGAGGGCACAAAAATGAAAGTTACAACCAGGGCCGGCCTGGCTTCGACTATCCTTGTTGGCGTGATCGCTGCAGCAGTTCCAGTCAGTGCGGCAGACTTTGGCGGATCGGTCAAGGATGGGTATGTACCCCGCATGCCGGTCGTGCATGGCGGCGGAGGCCCGGGACCATGCTATTTTCGCGCAGACGTCGGTGCATCCATTTCGCGCGATCCAGATACAACCTGGCCTGTCTACAACACGCTCACAACAATTTTTACAGAAACGAACGGCGGCGCACCCGTTGTGACGGGCGAAAACTTTGAACAGAGATTCATTGGCGACGACGTTGTTGGCATCGATTTTGGCAACACATGGCTCGCTGAAGTTGGTCTTGGTTGCGGCAGCGGCTCGCGCGGGTTCCGCGGTGACGTCACATTCGGGTTCCGCGGCAATCGCGATTTTCGCGGTGTACCCAGACTGTTTAGAGCCGACACTGTAACCGAGAACTTCGACGTACCAACCGGCATTATTACCCGCACACCCGGCACACCTCAGGACTTCGACGACCCATTAAACACGTCCATCCGAAGCTACACGTTGATGTTCAACGCCTATTATGATTTTGGGCGGTGGGGACCAATTGTCCCGTATGTTGGTGCCGGCGTTGGTGCGGCCTACCATATCGTTGACGATGTCTACTTCACTGGCAATCCGTTTCTGGTGAACCAAATCGAAGGCGACCGCGATCTGGCATTTGCATGGTCGGTCATGGGCGGTATGGCCTATCAACTTTCCCAGCGTGCCATTATCGATGTCGGCTATCGCTACATCGATATGGGCAAAGCAAAATCGGGCCGTGTTGACTCAGCAGGATTTGTCAATCCACGCGTCGTGTTTGATGATATCGCAGCACACGAAATTAAAGTCGGACTTCGCTATCACTTTGGGTCCAGTGGCAATTGCTGCACCTACGAGCCATTCAAATAGATCTCTGCCGATTGCAAGAATGCCGAATACGTCAAAGCCGGACCCAAATTGGGCTCCGGCTTTGGCGCATCTGCAACCCCGGGCGATTGACGCTTGATTGGCGACCAAATAGTAATAAATTCATTGTTGCTCTAAAAACCAGGTGAATGCTTACCCTACCCACGCAGTCGGCGCTTAGAAGACAAGCGGGTAGACAGCATTCAGGATGCACATCCTCAAAAAGTCGTGCTATCAGACCAGCCCTGCCCTTGGGCTTGGGTAATCTGGTGCATACCTGGTCCGTGGAGCGGCCGTTCAGCGGGCGTGGTGGAATTGGTAGACACGCCAGATTTAGGTTCTGGTGGCCTTGGCCGTGGGGGTTCAAGTCCCTCCGCCCGCACCACGCACGAGGGCAAAAAAGGCGCCCTGTCTTTTGTCTCAAAACCTGGGCACCACTCCCATGTGCCCTAGACCGCACGAACAACCTGGCGTCTAGATTAAAGCCGAACAATTGACGTGTCTGAAGGAAAAAGTAGGTTCAGTTTGATGCAGATCACCGACGCGAAAGAAGATGGGCTGAAACGCACATTGCAGGTTGTGGTAGGCGCAAGTGAGCTAAGCGATCGTTTTTCGAACCGCTTAGAAAAGATGAAGGACACAGTCCAACTAAAAGGGTTTCGCAAAGGCAAGGTCCCACTCGCACACCTCAAAAAGCTTTATGGCAAAGCGCTGATGGCAGAGATCGTACAACAGGCTGTGCGAGAGACCAGCGTCAAGGCCCTTGAAGATCGCAAAGAGCGCCCGGCATTGCAGCCCGAAATCGCACTTCCCGAAAATGAATCTGAAATCGAGCGCGTCATTACGGGAGAGGCGGATCTTTCCTATTCCATGTCATTTGAGGTGATGCCCGAGATTAAACTTTCCGATTTTAAGGACTTAAAACTGGAACGGCTCACCGCCAAAGTAGAAGACGAAGATATTTCCAAAGCCCTGGGTGAACTTGCCGAGCGTAACATTTCCTATGAAGTTGAAGCCGATCGAAAAGCGTCAGACGGCGATCGGGTGACCATTGATTTTACCGGCAAGATTGACGGTGAGGCTTTCGACGGCGGGGCAGGGCAAGACGTTCACTTGGTTTTGGGCCAAGGCTCATTCATTCCCGGTTTTGAGGAAGCCCTCATCGGCGCCAAGGGCAGCGAAAATCGGACCATCGATGTAACCTTTCCCGAGGATTATCGGGTCCAGGATTTGGCTGGCAAACCAGCATCCTTTGAGGTTGAGGTCAAAGAGGTAGCCAAGCCACTTAAACCCGAAATCGATGATGCCTTTGCCGCCGGCCTGGGCGTTGAGAATTTAGGCAAGCTCAAAGAGATGCTGCGCGAGCGCATCGGACAGGACTATACCGAGGCTGCACGCTCCAAACTCAAACGCGAACTGATGGACGCACTGGAAAGCGCCCACGATTTCGAGCTGCCCGCGTCCTTGGTTGATCGCGAGTTCGATGCCGTTTGGCAACAATTTAAGGCGAGCATGGCCCAGTCCGGTGAGACATTTGAATCGCTCGACAAAACAGAAGATGAGGCCAAGGAAGACTACAAAAAGATTGCAAAACGCCGTGTGCGTTTAGGCTTGATCCTTGGTGAAATTGGTGAACAGAACAAAATAGAAGTGAACCAAGATGAAATGCGCAGAGCACTCATCGAGCGCGCCAGAAACTTTCCCGGACAGGAAAAGCAAGTATATGAATTTTATGAAAAGAACCCAGGCGCCCTGGAAGAGCTCCGCGCGCCCATCCTAGAAGACAAAGTTGTTGATTTTGTCTTGGAGCTTGCCAAACCCTCGGAGAAAACCGTCACCAAAGAAGAATTGTTTAAACAGATTGCTGCCATGGATGAGTCATAAGCCCGAGGCACCACCTTCTCAATTCCCTCGCCAACAACAAACACAAACGACCCCCCGGCCTGCCAAAGAGTGCCAATCAGCTCCCCATCAACATTTAAAACGCGATCAGATGGGCGAGAAAGCAAGGAAAGAAAAAACGATGCGCGACCCTGTCGACTTCTACTACAGTCAGCTTATTCCTTTCGTTGTTGAGCAGACCAATCGAGGGGAACGCCAATTCGATATCTATTCCCGATTGCTCAAGGAACGCATTATTTTTGTCACTGGCCCGATCGAAGACAACATGGCCTCAGTGGTGGCCGCCCAGCTCTTATTCTCAGAATCAGAAAATCCAAAAAAAGAAATTTCCATGTACATCAATTCACCGGGCGGCATTGTCACTGCCGGTATGGCCATCTATGACACCATGCAATTCATCAAACCGGATGTTGCGACATTGTGCATAGGTCAGGCGGCCTCGATGGGATCGCTTCTTTTGTCGGCAGGTGCCCCGGGAATGCGTTTTGCGCTGCCCAATGCGCGCGTTATGGTTCATCAACCTTCCGGAGGATTTTCTGGCCAGGCCTCAGATATTGAGCGTCACGCCGAAGATATTCTCAAGATGAAGCGCCGCCTCAACGAGACTTACGTAAAACATACCGGCCAGAACTACGAAATAATTGAGAAGACCCTGGACCGTGATTTCTTCATGACTGCTGAGGAGGCCAAAGAATTTGGCATCATCGACAAGGTTCTAACCAGTCGGTCTGAGGTCGAAGGCATGCTGCCCGACGCATCAACTTCAAATTCAGACAACGAACGAAGTTAAGGCCACTAGGAACCACGGTTCCAGAAGTCCTAATTATTGATTGGATCCTAACGAGGTTGAGACGCAG
Source organism: Hyphomicrobiaceae bacterium (assembly GCA_965222775.1). GTDB lineage: Bacteria > Pseudomonadota > Alphaproteobacteria > Rhizobiales > Hyphomicrobiaceae > CBDCUV01. The sequence continues at coordinate 3,130,294 of OZ244971.1, read as the reverse complement.
AAAAGGCCTCAACTGGCCCTGCAGTGTTGGTAAGGATGTGTCGGCCAGGGCTGAAGCCAGCATCAGCAAAATTCTGGTACAGCGTACTCAGTGGGAACCTATTTTGGCAGCCGACCCAGGTTGTTGAACCACGTTTGGGCTCTGTGTGCACCGCAACAACAGCACAAGTGCACCAAGAACTTAACTGCCACACCTATGTGGCTAGATCGACCCTTTGCCCCAAATGGCACGGAAACTGCTGTTAATCCAATCTTGATCTAGGTGACGCTAGCGTGTTCTGATGAGGTAAGGGACTCAGTGTTTGAAGGCCGCGCACCGAATTCGGGCGCAGGACGCCATAAAGGCAGGTGCGTTCCGAGTTAACGCGAACGGATTGCGAGCATTGAACCGACATAAAGGTCGGTGTGAGACATAAGAAATGGCAAACGAGAAAAATACGCTTTATTGCTCCTTTTGCGGGAAGAGCCAACATGAGGTTCGCAAACTAATTGCAGGACCCACCGTATTCATTTGCGATGAATGCGTTGAGTTGTGCATGGACATTATTCGTGAGGAAAACAAGAACACACTTGTTAAGTCTCGCGACGGCGTGCCGCCGCCACAGGAAATCTGCCAAGTTCTCGATTCTTATGTCATCGGCCAAAGCCACGCCAAGCGCGTATTGTCAGTGGCAGTCCACAACCACTACAAGCGCTTAAATCATGCTGGCAAGAACAATGATGTCGAACTTGCCAAATCGAACATTCTTTTGATCGGTCCGACAGGTTGCGGCAAGACGCTGCTCGCCCAAACGCTAGCGCGCATTCTTGATGTGCCCTTCACAATGGCCGACGCAACGACGCTCACCGAAGCAGGTTACGTTGGCGAAGATGTTGAAAACATCATTCTCAAACTTCTGCAAAACGCGGACTATAACGTTGAGCGTGCCCAACGCGGCATCGTCTACATCGATGAGGTCGATAAGATTTCTCGTAAGTCTGACAACCCTTCGATCACCCGTGACGTGTCCGGCGAAGGTGTGCAGCAGGCGCTGTTAAAAATCATGGAAGGCACGATTGCATCCGTGCCCCCACAAGGTGGCCGCAAGCATCCCCAACAAGAGTTCCTGCAAGTGGACACCACAAATATTCTCTTTATTTGCGGTGGTGCGTTTGCCGGCCTGGAAAAAATCATCTCCAACCGTGGCAAGGGTTCTTCGATCGGCTTTGCAGCCGAAGTCCGCAGCCCAGACGAGCGTCGGACCGGCGTCGTACTGCGCGATGTGGAACCTGAGGATCTGATGAAGTTTGGGCTCATCCCCGAATTTATCGGCCGTATGCCCGTAATCGCGACACTCGAAGACTTGGACGAAGATGCCCTGGTGCAAATCTTGGCCGAGCCGAAAAACGCATTAGTGAAACAATACCAGCGCCTGTTTGAGATGGAGGATGTCAAACTCACCATTACAATAGATGCGCTAAAAGCAATCGCACGCAAAGCCATTGAAAGAAAAACGGGTGCACGCGGCCTTCGCTCAATCATGGAAGGCATTCTACTCGACACCATGTTCGATCTACCGACCCTCAAAGGCGTCGAAGAAGTCGTCATCGGGCCGGAAGTTGTTGAAGGTGGCGCACGGCCGCTGCGAATTTACACTGATCTCGCAGAAGAGGCTGGGACAACAGCCTCCTAAAACCGGTGTGGACAAGATCGCTCAGGCCCCACTGTGTGACTGTCTAGCTGTGGCACAAGAGATCGCAGGGAAGTTAACAACTTAATGAGTAAAGGTTGACCAAAACAACCGAGTCCCCATCTTATGGGATGGTTTTCTGGTATCAAAGAACTCCTCATCCCACCTTTGAGGGAGTTTGTGATTAGTGACCTTTTTGCCGCCTGAGCGTGTGAGTTGCGCCGGTGCAAAATAAAAAAGCTATATTAAGATCACCCGCGCAAGTTAAGTGTGGTCTTGACCAAAATAACCCCGGGGTTCGATTGCGCCGCTGTCCGTGACCCCCTGATGAGATGGATTGAACGATGAGCGACCTCGACAAGACGCAAACGCACGGGACTGGCCAGGAGCTCTTTCCGGTCTTGCCACTCCGCGACATTGTGGTCTTTCCCCATATGATCGTGCCGCTCTTCGTCGGTCGCGAAAAATCCATCAATGCGCTTGAAGAAGTGATGCAGTCCGACAAGCACATTTTGCTGGCGGCACAAAAAAATGCTGGTGACGATGACCCTGCGCCTGATGGCATCTACCAAATGGGAACGCTGGCTTCCGTCCTGCAACTGTTGAAGTTGCCCGATGGCACAGTCAAGGTTTTGGTTGAGGGCATCTCCCGTGCCGCCGTCGATCGCTACACCGAAAACCCAAATTATTTCGAAGCCGCTGTGCTTCACGTAGAAGAAGATCTGGGAGCCCACGAGGAAATCGAGGCGCTCGCGCGGTCGGCCGTGAGCCAATTCGAAACCTACGTGAAACTCAACAAAAAGATCTCGCCTGAAGTCCTGGCCAACATCGCCCAGATCGAGGACTATTCAAAACTGGCCGATACTATAGCCTCGCATCTGGCGATCAAAATCTTAGACAAGCAGGAAGTTCTCGAAACCACAACGATTTCCGAACGCCTCGAGCGCGTTTGCACGTTGATGGAAAGCGAGATTTCCGTTCTGCACGTCGAAAAGAAGATCCGCTCACGCGTCAAGCGTCAAATGGAGAAGACACAACGCGAGTATTATTTGAATGAGCAAATGAAGGCCATTCAGAAGGAGCTTGGCGATTCAGATGAGCGCGATGATATCGCCGAGTTTGAAGAAAAAATTGAATCAACCAAGCTCTCAAAAGAAGCGCGCGACAAGGCTTTGGCGGAACTTAAAAAACTCAAGCAAATGAGCCCCATGTCGGCGGAAGCGACGGTTGTCCGCAATTACTTAGATTGGTTGTTGTCCATACCCTGGGGCGTCAAAGGCAAAATCAAAAAGGATTTGGCTGAGGCGCAGACGATTCTCGATACCGAGCACTACGGATTGGACAAAGTCAAAGAACGCATCGTTGAATATTTGGCTGTCCAAAATCGTACCAACAAACTGAAAGGCCCAATCCTGTGCCTCGTTGGCCCACCTGGTGTCGGCAAAACGTCGCTTGGCAAGTCCATGGCCAACGCCACGGGACGCGAGTTCGTTCGCATGAGCTTAGGCGGTGTGCGCGATGAAGCGGAGATCAGAGGCCATCGTCGCACCTACATTGGCTCGATGCCTGGCAAAGTGATCCAGTCCATGCGCAAAGCAAAGCGCGTCAATCCGTTATTCTTGCTCGACGAGATCGACAAGATGGGTTCGGATTTTAGAGGCGATCCTGCTGCCGCGTTGCTCGAGGTCCTTGATCCAGAACAAAACTCAACCTTCAACGATCACTACCTTGAGGTTGATTACGATCTCTCAAGCGTCATGTTCGTGACCACCGCGAACACGCTCAACATTCCACCTGCCCTCATGGACCGGATGGAAATCATTCGCATCGCCGGTTACACCGAAGATGAGAAGCTGGAGATCGCAAAGCGCCACCTCATTCCAGACCAAACGCAGTCTCACGGTTTGGAGGACAGCGAGTGGTCCATCAGTGATGATGTGCTCTTAACAATCATCCGCCGCTATACGCGCGAAGCCGGCGTCAGAAGCCTTGAACGCGAATTGGCAAAGATCGCGCGCAAGATCGTCAAGGAACTCCTGACCACATCAAACACGTCGGTCACGATTACTGTCGACAACCTGGAAGATTATCTGGGTGTGCCGAAGTATCGCTATGGTGAAGCCGAACAAGAAGATCAAATCGGCATCGTGACAGGACTTGCCTGGACGGAAGTCGGTGGCGAGCTTTTAACAATCGAAGGCATCCGCATGCCCGGCAAAGGCAAGATGTCGGTCACCGGCAACTTGCGCGATGTCATGAAGGAATCAATTCAGGCCGCCAACGCTTACGTGCGCTCGCGCTCACTCGATTTTGGCATTCCGCCCACGATGTTTGAAAAGCATGACATCCACGTCCATGTGCCCGAAGGTGCGACACCCAAGGACGGGCCGTCAGCGGGCATCGCCATGGTGACTGCAATCGTTTCGGTCCTGACCCAGATTCCGGTCCGCAAGGATGTCGCCATGACTGGTGAAATCACGCTTCGCGGCCGTGTTTTGCCGATCGGCGGTCTCAAGGAGAAAATGTTGGCTGCCCTCCGCGGAGGCATCAAGACCATCATTATCCCTGAGGAAAACGTGAAGGATCTGGCGGACATCCCTGACGAGGTAAAGTCCAAGCTCGATATCGTGCCGGTTTCACGCCTCGATGAAGTGCTACAATCGGGCTTGGTCAAACCGCTGGAGCCCATCACTTGGGATGAGGCGGCCCAGGAGGCTGCTGCCGGTGTCTCAGAGGACTCAGATCCGTCCGACCCACGCCCCATGGCACACTGAATTCTGACTTCGATCAACCTATGCGTGCACATCCTCGCTGCAACACGTTTTAGGCGTGTGCGATCGTTTACCTTGCTGAGAAGGCAAATTCGGTCGTTTCTCCAGTGTTTTCAGGCTTAACAAGCCGCAATAACCCTTGACGACGCCCATCAATCAGGGCTTGTGTGCGGTTTCAGCCGCCCAATAAACGCGCACCAACCGTGGAATCTGCACATCTCACCCCCAAATTTCGGCTGGTGCCTGTTTCCAAAGACGCAAAGGATATCGTGAAATGAGCAAAAAGGATCTGATCGAAGCGGTGGCTTCTGAGTGTGATCTAACCAAAGAAAAGGCTGCGGCGGCCGTGGACGCAATGTTGGGTCATATCAGGAGTGTTCTGCAGAATGACGCCGAAGTACGCATTCCTGACTTTGGCACGTTTAAGGTTTCGCACCGAAAGGCACGTGATGGCCGCAATCCATTGACCGGCGCCACCATTAAAATCCCGGCCTCGAAAGTTCCAAAGTTTTCTCCCGCCAAAGGGCTAAAAGAGGCTCTGAAATCATAGTTGCGCTGCAGCCCAATTGGGCACGCTGTGCAAATCAAGGTCCAGGGGTGCGCTAGAGCACCCCCTTTTTTTGTTGCGCCTCACTTGAAAGCAGATGATTTTCCACCGCATAGTGACGTAGAGTTGTGGGAAACGCCAATTTTCTATTGACGAAAATCTATCTGGCCCTGTTCCAATTCTACGCCGCATTCAAAGACGCTATACCGATCTGATGCGGAGCTGTGTCAACAATTGTGGACTTTAAAAAATGGCTAGAAATGAGAGGACGTCTAAGGCAGTTGCATCATTGGCAAGCAAGGCGCTGCGTACACCTGACAAGTTGACCAATTCGGAAATCAAAAAGCTTGCAGCGTCAGCCCTGACACAAGCACCAGACAAATCCGCAACCAAAAAGAAGACCGCAAAAAAGGCGGCAAAGAAAACAGCCAAAAAAACCACCAAGAAAACAACAGCCAAGAAAAAGCCGGCCAGAAAAACGTCACGCAGATAAACCGTGGCGAAGTTGCGATCCGGCAACTTTTCTTATGTCTACAAATGTTGGTCGCGCGGTGCGAACACGAAGTATCCCCGCGCGGCCACCACGCCTTGGTCAGAAACACCCAATAAAGCGGATTGGCCACTTTCCGGGAGCCCTTGTGTGCACTGGGCCCTGAAGACCCATTGCTCTAAAGGCCATCACCCGTTAGATCAGTCTGACCAAGCGCTCGTCTAGCAGTGCTTCCTTTAGGGCGGTTAGCTCAGTGGTAGAGCGCCTCGTTTACACCGAGGATGTCGGGAGTTCGACCCTCTCACCGCCCACCATTCCTCCCTCCGATCTGTCCCAAAAGGCCTTGGGCAAGCAAGTAAGGTGCAACAATGGAGCTTGAGATTAAGTCTGCCGGTTCAAGCTTCCTGAGGCCACACGGACGGGAAGGGTCTTGGAATGGGCAAGGCCCGGACGACCACGTCTCCTGCCCATTTCCATTTGCCGAAATGGCCGGCCAAAATGCCATAGCCGCACTTGATCAACTAAGATCTGAGCGGCCTGCTGAGACGCCGATGCTGTTAGGCTCGCCGCACGAAGCCGGGATCCTTTTCGAAAGTTTCGAGCTTCAGGACGATCCACCCGACACATTGATCAAAAAGGCAGCCAATTTCGACATCGTCAAATGGCTAGATGAACGAGAGGCGGAAAACAAAAAAGTTGCGAGCGAGTATGGCGAGACATGGCCGCCATCTGGAGAATGGCCAGCAGAACACCGGCCCATGAACGCCTCAACAGTGCCATACGAAATTCTAAGCCCCGGCAAGCCAAAGCAGACGGTGATTATCGCGCTTCTGCCAACAGACGACGTTACAACCACGGCAGCATACTTAAAGTTTGGCGATTGGAACGCGTGTCCGTCCCCTGAAGTCCATATGGCAATCGCGCGTCACTGGGCCTCCTCCAATGGTGCGGTTCAAATCAGCAATACATACGAAATTATTGAATTTCATATCGCTCGCCCAATCGAGACACGCGATGTCGCCATGAGGCGCGCTCGCGAACAGTACCTTTATTGCAACGACATCGTCGATCAGGGCACAGACACACTTGAGGCGCTCGCAAGCTCGCTTATGGGATCTGCCTATTGGTATTTTTGGTGGGACTAAAAATTTTGCATTCCCTCTTGCAAACCGCTGCGTCGATATGCACCACAAGCACCTCCTGCACTGCTGTCGTCCACACTGCGTTTGCTTCCAACCGTTTTCCCAGCTAAGAGCCCCTAGAGTGTCCACAAATTGCCAAGGAAACCCTGCGGCATGCTGCTAACCCGTTTTTTCCTGCCCCTTATGCGCGATACGCCGAAAGAGGCGGAGATTATCTCACATCAATTGATGTTGCGCGCCGGGATGGTGAAACAATCCGCAGCTGGAATTTATTCCTGGCTTCCACTTGGCCATCGCGTACTTCAAAAAATTGCAGACATCATTCGTGAAGAACAAAACCGCGCCGGCGCAATTGAAGTTTTGATGCCAACCATTCAATCCGCTGACCTGTGGCGCGAAAGCGAACGTTATGATGCTTATGGTAAAGAGATGCTGCGCATTACAGACCGTCATGAACGCGATCTACTTTATGGACCCACGGCCGAAGAGGTCATCACCGCGATCGTCCGCGACGGCATCAAAAGTTACAAGGATCTGCCAAAAAACCTCTACAACATTCAATGGAAATTTCGCGATGAAATCCGCCCGCGTTTTGGGGTCATGCGCGGCCGCGAGTTCCTTATGAAAGACGCCTATTCCTTCGACCTAACGGCCGATGACTCCCAACGCGCCTATCACAGAATGTTTGTATCTTACCTGCGCACGTTTGCCCGCATGGGCCTAAAGTCGATTCCCATGGCCGCCGACACGGGCCCCATAGGTGGCAACCTCTCACACGAGTTCATTGTGCTTGCCGACACAGGCGAAAGCCAAGTTTATTGCCACAAAGATCTGATCGAAGGCGAAGTACCATCTGCAGACACCGATTACGACGGTGATCTCACACCAATCATCGAAGCTTGGACATCCCTTTATGCCGCAACCGATGAGATGCACGACAAAAAACGATTTGAAAAAGAGGTGAGCAAAAATAAACGCGTCAGTGCCCGCGGGATCGAAGTCGGACACATCTTCTATTTTGGCAAAAAATATTCCGAACCCATGGACGCACGTGTGCAAGGCTCCGATGGTCAAATGATTACATTGGAAATGGGCTCCTATGGCATCGGCGTTTCGCGACTCGTTGGCGCAATCATTGAGGCGAGCCACGATGACGCCGGAATCATTTGGCCCGTGCCAGTCGCACCATTCGAGATTGCGTTAATCAACTTGCGCCAGGGCGACAAAGCGACCAACGAGGCATGCAACGCGCTCTATGAAAAGCTTACAAACGCGGGCATAGACGTGCTTTATGATGACACAGACGAACGCGCGGGCGCCAAATTCGCGACAATGGACTTAATTGGTTTACCCTTGCAACTGATCGTGGGCCCAAAGAACCTAAAAAATGGCGAAATTGAAGTAAAGGATCGCAAAAGCGGCGTTCGAAAAACGATATCTCTTGAGGACGGGCTCGCGCACGCCGTTAACATAATCAATTCGCAACGTGTTTTGGTTTAAGCGACGGCCGATCCGTTTGCGGATTTGTTGATTGCACTCAACAAACATTGCGAATGCGGTAAGCGAGAAAAAGGAAGCAAATTAGATGGCACGAGCGAACGCCCGCGGGACCACACGACCATTTGCTCCATTTGAGTGGCTGCTTGCTGGCCGTTATTTGGTTCCCCGTCTCGAGGGATTTTTCATATCTGTAATCGCCGCATTTTCGTTTATTGGCATCTTGCTTGGAGTCGCCACGCTGATTGTTGTCATGTCCGTGATGAATGGTTTTCGAGAGGACCTCTTTGCCAAAATATTGGGTCTTAATGGACATGTCATTGCCCACAAGATTGGTCACCCGTTCACAGACTATGAGGACTTGGCCGCGCGTATTCGTAATGTTGAGGGCGTATCCGCAGCGCTGCCCCTCGTTGAAGGTCAGGTCATGGTGTCGTCCCATCGTCAGGCAACAGGCGCACTTGTCCGCGGCCTAAGTGAGAGGTCGGTCAAGTCGCTTCCTTTGGTTGCCAACAGCGTTCTGACTGGGACATTTGACAACTTCGACAATCAACGCGGGATCGCCATCGGCACACGATTGGCGCAATCACTTGGCGTGGGCCTTAATGATAATATCACGCTGGTCTCACCGCGAGGGGCTTCAACACCTTTCGGCACCGCTCCGCGCACCCGCGCTTATCCCATCATTGCAATATTTGAATTGGGCATGTCCGAATACGATCGCACCATGGTCTTCATGCCACTAACAGAAGCGCAAAAGTATTTCTCGCGCCGAGGCGAAGTGGATGTTGTTGAAGTCGTGACAAACGATCCTGAAAACATTGACGGAGTAAAATTAGAAATTCAAAAAGCAGCGGGCAACACGATTCAATTGTCTGACTGGCGTCAGCGCAACGAGACATTTGTCAATGTTCTTGACGTCGAACGCAACGTGATGTTCACCATCCTGTCGCTCATCATCCTCGTCGCTGCTCTCAATATTATTTCCGGCATGATTATGTTGGTAAAAGATAAGTCGCGTGATATTGCAATACTTCGCACCATGGGAGCAACGCGAAGCTCCATGATGCGTGTGTTTCTTATAGCCGGTGCATCAATTGGTATCCTTGGAACGATTGCCGGGGCAATTTCCGGGATCGTCTTTTGTTGGAACATTGAGACGATCCGCCAAGTGGTAGCCTTGCTAACTGGAACCAAAATTTTTGACCCAGACGTCTACTACTTGACCCGGTTGCCAGCAAAAATTGATGCGACCGAAACAGCATCAATCATAATCATGGCATTTGCACTTTCGATCCTTGCAACCCTTTATCCGTCATGGCGAGCGGCAACACTCGATCCGGTCGAAGCGTTGCGTTATGAGTGAGGCCTAATATGCACGAGCAAATTGCTCAATCGGAGGTCTTACGACTCGAAGGCGTTTGTCGCTATTTTTATCAGGGCCAACGCGAATTGCGCGTTTTGGACGGTGCATCAGCGACAATCATGTCTGGCGAAGCCGTCGCACTTATTGGCCCATCAGGTGCAGGCAAATCAACACTTTTGCATATCGCCGGTCTTCTAGAAACGCCAAGTGCAGGGAGTGTAAACATCAATGGATCAAATTGTGTTGGCCTGAGCGATTGGGAGCGCACTCATATCAGGCGCACGCAAATCGGTTTCGTATACCAGTTCCACCAACTCTTGCCCGAGTTCTCAGCATTAGAAAACGTAATGATGCCGCAGTTGATCGCAGGCACACCCAAACAGCTTGCAAAAAATCGGGCCCGCGCGCTTCTCACCACGATGGGTCTGGGTGACCGTCTAAAACATCGACCTGCGGAATTATCAGGTGGTGAACAACAACGCACTGCTGTCTGTCGTGCACTTGCCAACGCGCCACGCCTCTTGCTTGCCGACGAGCCAACTGGAAACCTTGATCCCAAGACGTCGGATCGCGTTTTTGCCTCCATTCTTGATCTCATCCGCCACACAGGTGTTTCAGCCCTCATCGCAACCCACGATCGGGAATTGGCTAGCCGTATGGACCGTATTTTGCGGCTCGCCGACGGAATACTCGTCGAAGTGACCTACGACCAGATCCGTTAGTGTACTTTGGCCAGACGAGATCCGCGATCCTGGAGATACGAACCGGTGTGCGAATATGTGCTAAGATCGCGCCAGCCACTTGTTGAGAACCTGCATTACCCTGAACGAAGCTCACGAGAGATGCTTATGCTCTCGCCATGGCGGGAATGATTCGCTCTAAAAAACCAATTGAGACAAAAAGCGCAGCCAAAGAGGCGCTAGAGTTTGTGCATTTACGCGTACACTCCGCCTACTCGCTTCTTGAAGGCGCATTGCCCATTCCAGCAATCGCCAAACTTTCAACGGCGCACAAATATCCAGCCGTGGGGCTGACCGACACCAACAATTTGTTTGGCGCGCTCGAATTCTCCGAAGCGATGGCCCAGGCCGGCGTGCAACCGATCATCGGCGCAACGATAGCCATTTCTTTTCAAGAGCCGACGGCCTCAAACGACCATAACAATGGCCATCAACCGGCACCCCCTATTGATCCACATCACGATGGTCTCATTGCATTGCTCGCGGCGAACGAGGCTGGCTATGCCAACCTATTGAAGCTTGTAAGTGCGGCTCATGTTGCAATCGCAGAAAATGAAACCCCACACATCACGATCCCGCAATGCCAAGATTTCGCCGATGGGATCATAGCGCTCACAGGCGGCCCATCAGGTCCCATTGATCGCGCCCTCCAAGACGGTCAAACGGGTTTAGCAAAATCCAGATTGAAAAACCTTCACAACGTCTTTGGCGATCGGCTTTATGTTGAACTCCAGCGCCACGGTGAGCCAGCCGAAAAACGCGTTGAACCAAAACTTCTCAAATTGGCTTACGACCAAGAACTTCCCATCGTCGCCACCAATGAAGCATTCTTCGCAAAGCCCGATGATCACGAAGCCCATGATGCGTTAATTTGCGTCGCTGAAGGCACGTATGTCACTGATGAGAACCGGCGTCGGCTGACACCAGAGCATAGCTTCAAATCACAAAAAGACATGGCGAAGCTTTTTGCCGATTTGCCCGAAGCTTTGTCCAACACCGTCGAAATCGCGAAACGGTGCGCCTATCGACCCAAAGGTCGAAACCCTATCCTGCCGCGCTTTGTTAAGACCAAAGCTGGCGCCAGCGAAGATGAAATGCTGGCCGCAGAAGCAACAGAACTAAAACGTCAGGCGGAAGAAGGTCTGGTTGAACGTTTTAAAACCCATCCCCTTGCTCCAGACACGACGCGCGAAGACTATGAAAAGCGCTTGGCCTACGAGCTTGATGTCATCACAAGCATGAAATTTCCGGGCTATTTTTTGATCGTTGCTGATTTTATCAAGTGGGCCAAGGCGCGTGACATTCCGGTGGGGCCCGGTCGCGGGTCGGGCGCGGGCTCCCTCGTGGCTTTTGCGCTGACAATCACCGATCTCGACCCGCTGCGCTTTGGTCTTCTCTTCGAGCGGTTCTTAAATCCAGAGCGAATTTCCATGCCGGACTTTGACATCGATTTTTGTCAAGACCGGCGCGATGAAGTGATCCGCTATGTGCAGAATAAATATGGCGCCGACCGCGTCGCCCAAATCATCACACATGGAAAACTACAAGCACGCGCCGTCTTGCGCGACGTTGGCCGCGTTTTGCAAATGCCCTACGGCCAGGTGGACAAGCTTTGTAAATTGGTTCCCAACAACCCGGCCAATCCGGTGACACTTGCCGAAGCGATCTCCAGCGAACCAAAATTACAAGAAGCACGCAAAGCAGAACCCGTCGTCGAACGCCTGCTTGAGATTGGACAAAAACTCGAAGGCCTGTACCGCCACGCATCCACACATGCCGCCGGCATCGTAATCGGTGATCGCCCGTTAGAGGAGTTGGTGCCGCTTTACCGCGATCCCAAGTCTGGCGCGCCCATCACACAATTTAATTGGAAGATGGTCGAGGCGGCCGGTCTCGTAAAATTTGATTTTTTAGGCCTAAAAACGCTCACCGTTCTGCAAAAAGCCGTTGACCTTGTTAAACGTGGGCGCGGTATCGATGTCGATTTAACGTCAGTCCCGCTCGATGACGAAGAAACATTCAAGCTCCTTGCACTTGCTGACACTGTTGGCGTGTTCCAGTTGGAATCAACCGGCATGCGCGACAGCTTAAAACGCCTCCGGCCCGACCGCTTTGAAGACATCATCGCTATGGTCGCCCTTTATCGGCCGGGCCCCATGGACAACATTCCAACCTACATCAATCGCAAACACAAAGAAGAGCCCATCGATTATCTGCACCCAATGCTGGAATCGATCTTAGAGGAAACCTACGGCGTCATTATCTATCAGGAGCAGGTCATCCAAATCGCGCAGGTGATGGGTGGCTATACACTCGGCCAAGCCGACATGTTACGCCGCGCGATGGGCAAAAAGGACAAGGCCGAAATGGCCCGTCAACGCTCGCGCTTCGTCGCCGGTGCAACGGAGCGCAACGTCTCAAAGCATGATGCCACATACATTTTTGACTTGGTCAATAAGTTTGCTGGCTACGGTTTTAACAAATCGCACGCGGCAGCCTATGCGTTGGTGAGTTACCATACCGCCTACATGAAAGCGAATTTCCGCGAAGAGTTTTTGGCCGCTTCCATGACGCTCGATATGGGCAATACCGACAAACTTGCCATGTTTGCTGATGAGGCTCGCAAAAGCGGTATCGCGATCCTGCCGCCATGCGTCAACGAATCTGAGTCTGAATTTCTTGCCAAACCAAACTCCGCTGCGAATAAAAACGACAAGGCTGCATCGCGCGGGTCCATTCGCTATGCGCTGTCCGCGCTCAAAAACATTGGCACAAGTGCTGTCGAGTCGATCGTTGAAGCGCGTAAGGAAAAAGGTTCATTTGGTTCGCTTGCAGACTTCGCCCACCGTTTGAATCCGAAAGCAGCCAACAAGCGTGCAATTGAAGCGTTGGCACAAGCAGGAGCCTTCGATTGCATCGAAAAAAACCGCGCAGCCATTTTTAAAAACGCGGATCAAATCGTTGCACTCGCCCAACGTGTCGAGTCCAACGCCGCTGCCGGAATTAACGATCTATTTGGTGAGCAGGATGGTACACCGACATTGACGTTGCGTCGTACCAAACCGTGGAACCCACTGGAAAGTCTGGACAACGAATTTAAAGCGATTGGATTTTACCTGTCCGGACACCCACTTGATGAATACCAAGCTGTGCTCGCCAAACTGGGCGTGAAACGCTACGCAGACTTCGAAGCCCAATCCGACCACGGGGTCGTCGCCGGCAAACTGGCCGCCATCGTCGTTTCAGCGCGCGAACGTCGCTCAGCCAAAGGCAACAAATTTGCTTTTGCAATGTTTTCTGATGCATCCGGCCAATTTGAAGCCGTCATCTTTTCCGACACGTTGGCACAATGCCGTGATCTCCTCGAAGCCGGTACACCCGTACTTTTGGCCGTCGAAGGTGAGCGCGAGGACGACGCCCTTAAGCTGCGTGTTCAGTCAATCGACAGTTTGGAAAATGCCGCCGGCCGACTGGATCGCGGCCTGCGCGTTTTTGTAGCCAGCGCTATTGCCAACGAAAGGGCACGCAAGACCCTATTTACTGAGCTTAGCGAGCACCTCGCCCAAGCCCGAAAAACAAGCGGCAAGTCCTGCAACGTGCGCATCGTGATTCCTGTCCCAGAACAGGGCAAAGAAATCGAGGTACAACTGCCTGGCAGCTACAACGTGACGCCCACCCTGGCGGGAAATTTATCTACGATTTCCAATGTGTTACGGGTTGAAGAGCTGTAAGCAGTGACACCACCCAAGGGCTTCGTGACTCATCGAACAGAGCCCATGGAGGGCTGCTCACGACCTCACCTTGTCACAGGCTCTAATCCCCCCTATAAGGCGGCCATCTCTCACGTGGATCTCATCGGCCCATCGGATTAAAAGCCCCGATAGGTCGCTCCGGTGGGCGCATGGCGCGCCTTCTTAAAAGCTCCACGGCGGAACAACCGGAAAAGAAGGACAACGTCGCATGGCGCTTCCCGCGTTTAACATGCGCCAGCTGTTGGAAGCTGGCGTGCACTTCGGCCATCAAGCTCACCGCTGGAATCCGAAAATGGCACCATTTATTTTTGGTGCCCGCAATAACATCCACATTATCGATCTTACACAATCGATTCCGTTGCTGCATCAGGCCTTGGTCAAGGTGTCTGACACCGTGGCAGGCGGCGGCCGCATATTGTTCGTGGCCACCAAACGCCAAGCCACGGAAGCTATCGCCGATGCCGCACAAAAATCCGCCCAGTATTTCATGAACCATCGCTGGCTCGGCGGAACGCTAACCAATTGGAAAACGGTATCTCAGTCCATCCGCCGCCTGCGCAAGCTTGATGAAGTTTTGGCTGACCCACAGGGGCGGACCAAAAAAGAAATTCTGAATATTCAACGCGAACGCGACAAGCTCGATCAATTCTTAGGCGGCATCAAGGACATGGGCGGCGTGCCCGATCTGTTGTTTGTCATCGACACGAACAAAGAGCAGATTGCCATCAAAGAAGCCAAAAAGCTAGGCATTCCTGTTGTTGCCATCGTTGATACGAATTCTGATCCCGATGGAATTGAATTTCCGGTTCCAGGAAACGACGACGCAGGCCGTGCCATCACCTTGTATTGCGATCTCATTGCGCAAGCAGCACTGGATGGCTTAGAGCGCGCCCAGGTTGACGCAGGTGTCGACATCGGTGCTTCTGAAACACCTGCTGCCGAAGAGCTTCCAGATGCAGTCGGAAAAGCAAAAGAGATCGCGGAATTCAAGGGTATCGAAGCGCCCCGTGGTGATCCCGACGAATTGCAAAACATCAAAGGCATCGACCTAAAGATTTCACAAAGACTAAACGATGTCGGGCTTTACCATTATTGGCAGATTGCCGACCTGACGGAAGACGACATCAAAGCGCTTGATAAACAGTTGTCACTTGAAGGTAGCATCCAAAACGATGAGTGGGTGGAACAAGCGAAAAAACTTGTTGCCGCATCGGCAGCGTAGCAACGGTCGGCAGCGATTTGTTTGCTGCCGCTTAGCACCGATAGACACGTGAGTACCTAACATCAGCAGGCACAAACATGAGAGCAAGTTGATGCTCTCTGGGCCCGCAAAACAAATGAGCAAAGCATGACAATTACGGCTGCAAAAGTAAAAGAGCTGCGCGATGCGACAGGCGCAGGCATGATGGATTGCAAAAAGGCGCTAACCGAAACGGACGGCGACATGGAAGCCGCGATCGATTGGTTGCGCAAAAAAGGTCTATCAAAAGCCGCCAAAAAGGCTGGTCGCGTTGCAGCCGAAGGCCTCATCGGCGTCGTCTCCGATGGCAATCGCGGTGCGCTGGCAGAAGTGAACTCAGAAACAGATTTTGTCGCCCGCAACGACCAATTCCAAGATTTGGTCACCAATATTACGAAACTTGCGCTTGAAAGCGGCCAAGACACGGAAAAACTCTTGGCTGCCGATTATCCTGATAAGGATATGACCGTTGAGGCCTACCTCAATGAGAGCATCGCCACCATTGGCGAAAATATGAATGTCCGCCGTTCCGCATCCCTTGAAGTCGATAACGGAGTTGTTGCTGGTTATACGCACAACAAAGCAGCTGAAGGACTAGGTAAAATCGGCGTCCTTGTCGCATTGGAGAGCAAAGGCGATGCCAAAAAGCTTGGCGAGTTGGGCCACAACTTGGCCATGCACGTGGCTGCTGCAAATCCACTTGCGTTGACCCCAGAAGATCTTGATGCTGAGGCCATCGAAAAAGAGCGTGCGATCTATACCGAACAAGCCAAAGAATCCGGCAAGCCCGATGACATCATCGCCAAAATGGTTGAGGGACGACTGCGCAAAGAGTTTTTCCAACAAGTGGTCCTTCTCCAACAGGTCTATGTACTAGATGGCAAAGCGAGCGTCGAAAAAGCGCTCAAAACAGCTGAGAAAGAAATTGGCGCGCCCGTAAAAATTGTCGGCTTCAAGCGGTTTGCGTTAGGCGAAGGAATCGAAAAAAAAGATGATGACTTTGCCGCCGAGGTGGCCGCCGCGGCCGGTACATAGTAACAAGACCAATCCAAGCCCATGCGCCTTTGTATGGCGCCGCCGTCACAATCTGCCAATCGCCTAGCACCAAAAAACCTGTCACTGCCGAACCCAATTGCGGGGGGACCAAATGACCAACAAAGCGAGCGGTGCCAAATTCAAGCGGTTGCTCCTCAAGCTGTCAGGCGAAGCGCTCATGGGCAGCAAGGGCTACGGTATCGACGCCGATGTTGTTGCCAGCTTGGCACGTGACGTCTCCGATGCATCAAAAACGGGCTGCCAAATCGCAATCGTCATCGGCGGTGGAAACATCTTTCGTGGCATGACCGGCGCAACCAACGGCATGGACCGCGCAACGGCGGACTATGTCGGCATGCTAGCGACCGTCATGAACGCGTTGGCATTTGAAAGCGCTCTTGAACAGCACGGAACATCCGCTAGAGTGCTTTCCGCAATTCCCATGACGACGGTTTGCGAATCCTATGTCCGCCCGAAGGCCTTGCATCATCTGCAGAAAGGGCACGTCGTCATTTTTGCAGCCGGCACCGGAAACCCGTTCTTCACGACCGATACGGCCGCCACGTTGCGGGCAATTGAAATGGGCTGCGACGCGGTCGCCAAAGCCACCCAGGTTGACGGTGTTTATACCGCTGACCCCCTAAAAGATGCCTCAGCGAAGCGATATGATCGTCTAAGCTACAATGAAGTGCTGGCAAAGGACTTAAAGGTTATGGATGCCACGGCCATCGCCCTTGCCCGAGATAACGAACTTCCGGTAATTGTGTTCTCGATCAAGGAGCCTGGAAATATACTCAAACTTCTGCGCGGCGAGGCGCATGCGACGACCGTTGCAGTTGCCTAACTCATTTGACTTTGACTCTTTTACGATGGAGTACCATAGCCAGGACATATGGGGCCGGCAAAGAGTTTGCAAAAAAGTTTTCAAGGCAAGATTGCAAAACGGCAATGGGTGACACCCAACGGAGCGCACGCGAGCCTGCAACACGATAAGACGGCATCAGCGCTGGTGAGGAGGAACAATGACGTCTGACACATTTGACCTCAAGCGGCTTGAAGCTGGCATGAAAGCGGCCATCGAGGCTTTAAAAAGAGAGTTTGCAGGTCTAAGGACAGGGCGGGCCAATGTGCACTTGCTCGACCCGATTCAGGTTTCTGTCTACGGTTCCAAAATGCCGCTCAATCAAGTGGCAACAATCTCCGTCCCCGAACCCAGAACCATTTCTGTGCAAGTGTGGGACCGCAGCAATATCCAAGCCGTAGAAAAGGCGATCCGTGAATCAAATCTGGGCCTAAACCCTGTGACAGACGGAAACTTGGTTCGTCTGCCCATTCCTGCCTTGACAGCAGAACGTCGCCAAGAGTTGGTAAAAGTGGCCCACAAGTATGCCGAGCAATCCCGCGTTTCAGTACGAAATGTTCGACGCGAAGGTATGGACACCTTAAAAAAGTTAGAAAAAGGCGGCATGGGTAAAGACGAACACCGCGACCACACCGTTGAGGTGCAAGAGTTGACTGATAAGTTCATTAAAGAGATCGACAACCTTCTCTCAACCAAAGAGACTGAAATTCAAACCGTATAAAGCAAAGTACGTGTAAATGCAGATTAAAGCTCGCGATGCTGGAATAAGATCAATCGATCCCAAGTCTGGTACAAGTTGAAACACGTGATGGCGTAAGGTTTGTTGCAAGTGGCAGAGACCATACACAACCACGAGCAGACTGATTGCGACAAGCAAAGTGTGCGTCATGTTGCAATTATTATGGATGGCAATGGCCGTTGGGCGATGTCCAGGGGATTGCCGCGTTCCGTGGGCCATCGTGCGGGTGTTGAAGCCGTTCGTCGCACCGTGCGTGCGGCCGCCGAAATAAAAATCCCCTATTTGACGCTTTACAGCTTTTCTTCTGAAAACTGGGGCCGTCCAGCTGAAGAAATCAATGATCTCATGGGATTGTTGGCACGTTTCATTCGCCGTGATCTTGCCGAACTGCATCAAAATAACATTTGCATTCGCGTAATCGGCGAGCGTGATCGCGTCGACCCCGAATTGATGGCGTTGATCGATGAAAGCCGCGAATTAACAAAAAACAACACCGGCCTAAAGCTGGTAATAGCCTTCAATTATGGTTCGCGCGCCGAGATCGCAAAAGCAGCCCGCGCATTGGCAGCCGAAGTCGCCGAAGGACGCCTTAGCCCTGATGACATTAACGAGCAAAGCCTTTCTGCGGCATTGGAAACATCAGGCATACCCGATCCGGATTTGTTGATCCGAACAAGCGGAGAACTCAGATTGTCCAATTTCCTATTGTGGCAATCAGCTTATACGGAGTTCATTTTTCTTGATGTCAACTGGCCTGATTTCGGGAAAAAAAACCTCGAAGCGGCCATTGCCGAATACAAGGCGCGCGAACGGCGTTATGGTTGCCTCTCACGACGCTCTACAGCATGAGGCCGGTTTATGCATAACGATACAACCGGCGACACGGCCGGGGCCCCTGAGCGCGTCCGAACGCTACAGGCTTTGTGGCCACGCATTGTTTCCGGTGGTGTCCTCGCACTGATAACGCTCCTATGCCTTTATGTCGGCCCCAAACCATTTTCTGTTTGGGTCCTCATAATCGTGCTTGTGATGGCATGGGAATGGGGACGTGTTGTTCGCGGACGGACATTGGACTCCTCATTTATGGTCCACGCCATTGCCGTTTGTACGGCGACCGTTTTAACAGCGGTCGGTCAGCCCGTCCTTGCACTTATCGCACTTGCCATTGGCACCATACTGGTCATGAGTTTGAATATTGGTGACAGCGGACGCGCGTCCGCCGCCGGCGTCTTCTACGTTGGATTGCCAGCCGTCAGTCTCATTTGGTTGCGCGCCAGTACGCCAGATGGTTTTGCAGCGGTTTTATTCTTACTTGCAATCGTCTCCGCATCCGACATTGCAGCTTTTGCTGCTGGCAAATTGGTAGGCGGCTTCAAACTGTGGCCTTCAATCTCACCCAACAAAACATGGGCCGGCCTTATCAGTGCAACGCTTGCTGGAACAATCGTTGGCCTCATCTATTCACTTTTCATTGAGGGCTCATCCGTAATTTATCTAACGGTCATCGCGCTTGTCTTGGCCCTCGTTGCGCAACTGGGAGATTTGGCTGAATCGGCCCTGAAACGAGGGTTTGGCGTCAAGGACACGAGTGACCTAATCCCAGGCCATGGGGGATTTATGGATCGTATGGATGGCGTTGTTGCGGTAGCATTGGCAGCCGGAGGATTTGCGCTCGCAATCAACGCTCAGGCGCCGGCGCGCGCGATACTTTTCGGTCACTAAAACAACGAGGTTCGCTTTGGGGCTGACACAGCAAAAACCAACAAAGACAGCCCCGACCAAAATCGTGGCGAGCCCAGGCACAACCAAGAAAATGCCCTTAGCCAAGGGCCCCCTCAGATTATCGGTCCTCGGTGCCACAGGTTCAATCGGCAAGAACACGCTCGATCTAATATCTAGAGACCCAGAAAACTATGACGTTGCCTGCCTGACCGCGCACTCCAACAGTGAAGCGCTTGCAAGCTTGGCGCGCCATCACAATGCCGAACGCGCAATCATCGCAGACGAGTCGCACTTTCAGGCTTTAAGAGAGTTGCTTGCCGGCACAGGCATTAAAGTGGCAGCGGGCGAAGCGGCGATCATCGAAGCAGCTTGCGAACCCGTTGATTGCGTTGTTGCCGCCATTGTTGGCGCAGCAGGATTGAAACCTGCATTCGCTGCTCTTTCGCAGGGCAATCGTCTTGCACTGGCCAACAAAGAATGTCTGGTGTGCGCTGGTGACATCTTCATGCGTGAGGCTTCTTTGCATGGCACAGAGCTTTTGCCGGTCGACAGCGAACACTCTGCAGCCTTTCAATCCCTCGCAAACGCGGATCACAATGCAATTGAAAACATAACGTTGACGGCGTCAGGCGGCCCGTTCCGCGATTGGCCAATTCAAAAAATCGCACGCGCGACGCCCAGCCAAGCCTTAAACCATCCCAACTGGTCCATGGGCGATAAAGTGACAATTGATTCCGCGACCATGATGAACAAAGGTCTCGAACTAATTGAGGCTTACCATTTGTTTCCCGTCACGTCAGACAAGCTAAACGTAGTCGTACATCCTCAATCAATCATCCATTGTCTCGTTTCATTTATTGATGGCTCTGTCATTGCGCAACTTTCCGAACCGGACATGCGCACACCCATAGCGCTTGCACTTTCATGGCCACAACGCATGTCCGCGCCCACAAAACGGCTAGACCTTGTTGAGCTTGGAAAGCTGACCTTTGAGGCGCCCGACGAGCAGCGTTTTCCAGCCCTGGCCTTGGCGCGCCAGGCATTGACGCGCGGTGATGCCGCACCAGCCATTCTAAACGCCGCCAATGAAATAGCTGTGCAGGCCTTTTTAGGGGGCGAGATCAATTTTCTGGAAATTTGCAAGACGGTAGAGGTGGTTTTGGACGAGGCAGAGGCCTGTGGGCTCATAATGCCGTTAACAAATATCACCGAAGCCCTTGAGATTGATCACGAAGCACGTCATATCGCAATGACCCACATAAAATGATCCGCTGAGTCTTATTCGCAGCAGATCCAAAAAACGCCCTTCTTTTAAGGATCAAGAAGAAGACTGTGGGCGGATGAATGGTGGCGCACAACACTAAAGTCAAGCGACCACGCCATCGAGACACGTGAACTTGGCATAAGGTCAATGAGATATTTATAACTTTCATTGACAAATCGGCCGTCGCAAGAACTGAGCACCCATAGGGCCGACAGGATAAACGCCAATTACAATGATTAAGGGATCCCCTGAAATATGGAATTGATGACGCAATTGGGAAGCAATCTTGCTGGTGGACTAACCATCGCACTTGCTTTTTTGTTCGCCTTAACGGTCGTGGTCTTTATTCACGAACTCGGACATTTTATCGTCGCGCGTTGGTGCGGCGTCGGCGTAAAAACATTTTCCATTGGGTTTGGTCCAGAGCTCGCTGGTTGGGACGACAAACATGGTACACGATGGATCATTGCTGGCATTCCTTTAGGCGGATACGTGCTGTTTGAAGACGATGCCAATGCTGCCAGCGCGCCCGGAAAAATTACACCTGAAGACATGACGGAAGAAGAGCGCCAACGGGCGTTCCAATTAAAACCGTTATGGCAACGCGCTGCCGTCGTTGCAGCCGGCCCTATCGCCAATTTTCTACTCGCAATCGTAATTTTTGCGGCCATGTTTTGGACCATCGGCGTCCCTTCGTTAGAACCGCGTGTATCCGAAGTCATGCCCAATAGCCCTGCCGCTCAGGCAGGTTTTCAACCCGGCGACTTGGTGGTTCGCATCGATAATGAAGAGATTGCAGACTTTGAAGACCTGCTGCGCATCGTCTCAACCCACGTAGAACAAGAACTAAATTTCACAGTTGACCGTGGCGGGGAGCTCCTGAACCTAAAAGCCACACCAAGACTAAAACAATTAGATGACAAAATTGCTGGCAAGCACACCCGACCTGTGATCGGCATCCAGGCGAAAGCTACGGAAGAATCTTTGAAAATGATCAGCGTGGGGCCAATTCAGGCGCTACAACTTGGGGTCGAGCGGACCTGGGAGATCATCACGGGTGTATTGAGCTACCTTAGCGACATCATTCTTGGCAAACAAAGCGCCGATCAAATTGGCGGAATCGTCCGTATTGCTGATGTTGCAGGCAAGGTTGCCGCCGATGACGTTCTGCAGCTCATCTCGTTTACAGCGTTCATATCGGTTAGTATTGGCCTCATAAATTTGTTCCCGATCCCCATCCTCGATGGCGGTCATTTGATGTTCTATGCAATCGAAGGGATACGTGGCAAACCCCTCAGCGAGGCCGTTCAGGAGCACAGTTTTCGGCTGGGATTTGCCATCATTATCATGCTGATGATGTTTACTTTTTACAACGACCGAGGAATTTTGGCCCGGTGGCTCTCGTGGCTGACCTAGTTTGCCAAGAAATGACGTAATCTTGCCACTTCCCCAAGGCTTGCTGAATCGTTAATAAAAGGTTTCACTGAGGCCTGCGCCGCAAAGTGATTCGGGGCACGGGCCACTTATTAGTGGGCACACTGACGAAAAAGCAGATGCTGCACGACGCTGCCGACGCGTGTTGCATCTTTAAGGGGGGTCGGCAAACGCGAGGTCAGATCCGCGTATGCTTCTACAACGGATCAAGTCGATTGTAAGCTGGTGCGCTATTTCGTGGCTGGCTATAGCGGCGCCAACTATTCTTACAGCAAGTCTTGCCGTTGTGACGTCTCCTGCGAGCGCGCAAAGCGTTGTGCGTGAGATACGCGTCGAGGGCAATCGCAGAGTCGAACCAGAGACCGTAAGATCGTACTTACACTTCACCGTTGGTGACGCTTATTACGACTCCAAAGTCGACAGCTCTTTGCGAGCGCTGTTTTCGACGGGTCTGTTCCAAGATGTGCGGATTGATAACAATGGCGGGTTGGTCGTCGTTTACGTTGTCGAGAACCCGGTCATTAATCAGGTTGCCTTCGAAGGCAATTACGAGGTGGATTCCGATACGTTGCGCAATGAAGTGCGCTTAAGGCCGCGCTCGATCTACACGCGCGCCAAAGTCCAAGCAGATGTGCAACGCATCCTCGATGTTTACCAGCGGCAAGGCCTATACGCAGCAAACGTCGAACCGAAAATCATTGAACTTGAACAAGATCGCGTAAATCTTGTTTTCGAAATCACCGAAGGCGTGGCCACCAAAGTTAAGGGCATCAATTTTGTTGGCAACCACGCGTTCTCAGATTCACAGCTCCGCGATGTGATCTCAACCACCGAATCCGGCTGGTTCGATTTCTTGAAGGGCACCGCGATCTACGATCCTGATCGCGTCAGCTTGGACCGTGCGTTGTTGCGCCAGTACTATCTAAAAAATGGTTACGCTGACGCGCGTGTGTTGGCTGCCAACGCCGAGCTTGATCGCGATGGGTCTGGTTTCTACCTCACCTATTCCATCGAGGAAGGCGAACTTTACTATTTCGGCGACGTGGTCATCGAAAGCGCCTTACCTGAACTCAATGCGCAGGCCCTTTATTCTGAAATTCTTACCTACAAAGGCGCCATTTATGACGGCTCACGCATCGATAAGACCGTTGAGGCGCTAACGCTCGCCGTTGCCCAGCAAGGCTATGCGTTTGCGCGCGTGCGTCCGCGTGCCGTCCCCGACGTTTATTCTCGAACCATCGCGATCAAATATGTGATCGATGAAGGCCCCCGCATTTACATCGAACGCATCAACATCGTCGGCAATGAGCGCACGAAGGATCACGTAATCCGTCGGGAATTCCGATTGGCTGAAGGCGACGCATATAATCCACTCCTTGTCGACCGGGCCAAGAAACGTTTGAAGGGATTGGGCTTCTTTAAGACGGTCGAAGTGAAACGTTCGCCCGGTTCTGCGCAGGATCGCGTTAATCTTGATGTTGTCCTGGTAGAGCAGTCGACAGGTGAGCTGTCCTTCGGTGCTGGCTACTCAACAAGTGAAGGTGTCATCGGCGATGTTTCGATCACCGAACGAAACCTGTTCGGCAATGGCCAATTCTTGCGTCTGAAGGTCGGCGGTTCACTAGAGCGCTTCCAGGTTGATCTTAGCTTCACAGAACCGCGCTTCTTAGACCGCAACTTGGCCGCCGGCTTTGATCTGTTCCACAAGGAGGTCGATTACTCTGACACATCAGGCTTTAGCAGCAGGCGTACAGGCGGTGCCGTGCGTCTTGGTTTCCCGTTGTCAGAAAACCTTTGGATGCAGACACGCTACTCGCTGTCGCGTGATGAGATCTATAACGTCAACGCAGTCTCCTCGCTTGCGATCCAAGAGGTCGCCGGTGTCGGCCGATTTGCTGGCACAGGCGAAGACGGAATTACCTGGACCTCTTCGTTGGGCACGTCGTTGACCTATGACACGCGCAACCACCCGCGTAATCCAACGCGCGGACTGTTCTTCAGCGCAGCAGCAGATTTTGCCGGCCTTGGCGGAGATGTACAGTACGTGAGATTGCTGGGTGAGGGCCGTGGTTACTACCCCATTACCGACGAGATTACACTTGTCGGCCGTGTTCTTGGCGGACACATCGAAGGTTGGGGCGGCGAAGATGTGCGTCTGCTTGATTTGTTCTTCAGAGGTGGCGAGACAATCCGCGGCTTTGATCGGGCAGGCTACGGACCACGCGACTTAGGAACCCTTGACGCCCTGGGCGGCAGGACCTTCTGGTCCGCAACAGCTGAAGTGCGTTTCCCAATTCCACTTATTCCAGAAGATCTCGGCATTTCCGGCGCTGTCTTCGCGGACGCAGGTTCGTTGTTTGGCGCAGGCGAATCAGCCAAGAGGCTCGGCGATCAAGGTCTCATCAATTTGGCAGACGACGAAACCATACGGTCATCCGTCGGTGTGAGCTTGCTCTGGAATTCGCCGGTCGGGCCATTGCGCGTCGACTACGCCCACGTCCTAAGCGACGAATCCTATGACGACAAACAAACGCTTCGCTTTGGTGCGTCAACCAACTTCTAAGCGGGCGGCTTACGAGTCAAATCTAGTCAATTAAGTCTTAAGTCGTGTCACTCGCTGGCTTTCCGAGCGTAAATGGCGAGGAAGCCTCGTCGTGAACAACAACGCGGCTTGCTAAGGCGACCGGCATGGGCTTAAAAGTGCAACAACGGAAAACCAACAGATCTGGTCAAGGCGATGCAACATCCCGGTTTCTTTGAGCGCGCCGGACCTTTCAGCCTTGCCGATATCGCTAAGGCGACCAGCGCTGAATTGCCCACCAACGTTCCAGCAGACACGGAAATTTGCGACGTCAAAACCTTGTCCGATGCTGGACCCAGCGATCTTTCGTTCTTAGACAATCGCAAATACTTATCGCAGCTGGCAAGCACCAGTGCTGGCGCATGTCTCGTTTCGCCAGCGTTCGCAGACCGGGCGCCGAAGTCGACACCGACGTTGCAGACCAAGCAGCCCTATCACGGTTTCGCTCAGGCATTACGTTTGTTTTATCCAACTGCACTTCGCCCGTCTGTGGCCGCTCCAACCGACATCCAAACACCAATCCACCCAACGGCCATGATCGAAGAGGGCGTGATCATTGAACCGGGCGCGATTGTTGGTCCCGAAGCAGCGATTGGCAAAGGAACCCGCGTTGCCGCCGGCGCTGTAATCGGGAGCCGCGTTTACATCGGCCGCGATTGCTACATCGGTGCGCAATCGACACTCGTCCACGCCCTCATCGGCGACCGCGTCATTATCCATGCAGGTGTCAGAATTGGTCAGGATGGCTTTGGTTACGCGATGGGCCCCAATGGCCATCTCAAAGTGCCGCAGATCGGTCGTGTGGTGATCCAAGACGCCGTCGAGATCGGCGCCAACTCAACCATTGACCGAGGCGCTCTTAAGGACACCATGATCGGCGAAGGAACAAAGATTGATAATTTGGTACAAATTGGTCACAACGTGGTCGTGGGGCGCCATTGTGTCATTGTCGCCCACACTGGGATCTCTGGCTCGACGGAACTTGGAGATTTTGTTGTGATGGGTGGCCAGTCCGGAACCGTTGGGCACATCAAGATCGGCACGGGCGCTCAGGTTGCCGGCGCGTCTCACCCCAAAGAGGATGTGCCACCGGGTGCACGCGTTGGCGGAACACCGGCCCGCCCGTTGCGCCAATGGGGCCGTGAGCTAGCTGCTCTTGCGCGATTAGCAAACCCCGCTAAACGTGGGCGCGACGAAAAAGATGATTAAAAACGATATTCTGCCGGAGTACCCATATCGCTATCATGAGAAATTATTTGACACTTTTTGCTCGCACTAAAGGGCACGAATATCTAAAAGAACAACAACTTGGAGCATGAAGGATATGGATCAGATGACAGCAAAATCTGAGCTAGGCACAGCCGATATCGGGCGCGTGCTCAACCTTCTCCCGCACCGCTATCCATTTTTGCTCGTCGATCGCATTTACGACATGAACGGTGATGAAAGCGCGGTCGGCCTAAAGAACGTCACTTACAACGAACCCTACTTTCAAGGTCACTTTCCTCAATACCCCGTCATGCCAGGCGTCCTCATCATCGAAGGCTTGGCGCAGACGGCGGGCGCGTTATGCGTACATTCTATAGGCGAGGACTATCAGGCCGAGCTCGTTTACTTCATGGGCATTGACAAAGCTAAATTCAGAAAGCCCGTGTTGCCCGGCGATCAGCTCCATTACCATGTCCGCAAGATCCGCAACCGCGGGCGCGTTTGGCGCTTTGCCGGAGAAGCAAAAGTCAACGAACAATTGGTAGCAGAAGCTGAGATCAGCGCGATGCTCGCCGATACAGCTGAAGCCCGTGCTTTTGCGAGCCAGAATGGCTGAACCAAAAATCCACCCAAGCGCTGTTGTTGAACCCGGTGCCAAACTAGGCAACGACGTTGTCATTGGACCGTTTTCGCTGGTCGGGGAAGATGTGGAGCTATCTGATGGCGTCGAGCTCTTAAGCCACGCTGTTGTGACCGGGCGCACGAAGGTCGGCGAACAAACGCGCATTTTTCCCTTCGCGTCGGTGGGCCATCAACCTCAAGACTTGAAGTACGCCGGCGAGCCATCACAGCTTACGATCGGCGCAGAGTGTAAAATTCGCGAAGGCGTGACAATCAATCCCGGCACCAAGGGTGGCGGAATGGAAACCGTCATCGGAGACAGATGTGCGTTCCTGGCGAACTCCCATGTTGGCCACGACTGCCATGTCGGGGACGACGTCATTTTCTCCAACAACGTTATGCTAGCCGGACACTGCCACGTCGGAAACTTTGCCATTTTGGGAGGTGGCGCAGCCATAATTCAGTTTGCCCGCATAGGGCCACACGCGTTCGTCGGCGGTATGTCGGGACTTGAAAATGATTTGATACCCTACGGCATGGCGCTGGGAAATCGCGCCTATCTTTCTGGCCTCAACATTATTGGACTTCAACGTCGGGGCTTTTCTCGAGAGGACATCCATGATCTGCGTCGCGCTTACAGGCTCTTGTTTGCGGCGGAGGGCACGCTGCAAGAGCGCATGGCGGACGTAGAAGAAGAATTTGGTCGACACCCTATCGTCGTCGAGATAATCGAGTTCATACGCGAAGGCGGCAAACGCGCGTTATGCATGCCAAAAGACAATCCTTAACTGCAAATCGTAACGGAGATTTGCTCCATCAAAGCAGCTATGATGGCGTGCCTTGGACCGCTGAAAATTGACACCGCATCGCTCCATTCAGGGGGCGCTGTCACAAAAAAACAGACCGAACGAAGCCTATGTCAAACACGTCGCCGCGCTCAATTGGGATCCTAGCGGGTGGCGGCCGGCTCCCCGTCGAGCTGGCACACAGTCTTATCAGGCGGGGATGTCAGGTTCATATGATTGCCTTGCCAGGTCATCACGATCCGGCGCTCGCTGACTTTAACCCGACCTATGTCAAATGGGGTGAAGTTGGCAAAATACTAAAGAGCCTTAAGGCAAACGGATCAGCAGAGTTGGTCATTGCCGGCACTGTGACCCGACCAGACATGCGCTTCGTGCATCCCGACATCGGATTCTTTCGTGCGCTACCCACGGTCTTGCGCCTCATTTACGCTGGTGGCGATGACGCAGTTCTGCGTGGCGTCGTGGAATACTTTGAAGCAAAAGGCGTTAAGATCGTCGGTCCGGGAAAAGTTGCGCCCGAGCTACTTATTTCGAACGGGACATTCACGCACAAAGACCCACCCCAACACATCGCAACAGATATCGAGTTAGGTTTTCGCGTGATCGGCGCGTTGGCGCCGTTCGATGTTGGTCAAAGTGTCGTCGTGACGGATGGTCAAGTGGAGGCCCTTGAAGCAGTTGAGGGCACCGACGCGATGTTGGAGCAGGTCTATAACATACGCCGGCAACGCCCCACATCTAATCCAGGCAAACGCAAAGGCGTTCTTGTTAAGCGACCAAAGCCCGGACAAGAGCTGCGGGTGGATTTACCGGTCATCGGACCGCGAACGGTGTTTGGCTGCGTTGAAGCCGGACTGGAGGGGATTGCCGTTGAAGCCAACAGCGTTCTTGCTGTTTCACAACAAGAACTCTACGCAACCGCCGAAATGCACGACCTTTTTATCGTGGGGCTCGCAGACAACGAACGAACACCTACGAGCGACCCGATATTGAGCTATGAGACCAAAGAGATAAACTTTAAAACAATTGGCGGACGCAACGCCACGCGCCTGGAGCGCAACGACGCATGTAAAGGTGCGCAGGTCATAGCAATTCTCAATCAATTTAATACGGGTCGGCGTCTCATTATTTCCCGTGGTCACGTTCTCGCTGTCGAAACCAACGACAGTCTTGACGGGTTATTCCGGCGGGCATCCAAATTGCGCCAATGGGGTGATTGGCACTGGAGGCGGCGGTCAGGTGTCGCGGTTCTCTCCGCGCCGCATCTCGCCGATCAGAGTACAGTATGTGACGCTGCCAATGCTGGGTTATCAGGTATTGCGGTCTGCCCGCGCCGGTTCAGCGCACCATTACGAAAAGACATAATAAAACTTGCAAACAGGAAAGGACTATTCATTGCTGAAGTTGGAACGCCAGGAGTGATAGATCAGCCAGTCAAAAAATGAGGAGGCCGAACGCGTGCCTGATCACGTGAAGGAACGCAAAGCCGCGGGCGAAAACATCCTAAATCCGTCCGACAACCGATCCTATTGCATTTTCATCATTGCAGGAGAGCACTCTGGAGATGTGCTTGGTGGCAAGTTGATGTCTGCCCTAAATAAAAGATTACGAGGTCGGCTGCGCTATCTTGGCGTCGGTGGCCCGGATATGGAACATCAAGGCCTCCTTTCTCAGTTTCCAATGCATGAAGTAGCGGTGATGGGCCCCTTATCAATCCTGCCGCGGCTACCTCGCATTGCGCGGCGGATTTTTCGCACAGTTGATTCCGCCGTCGTCGCCGAACCCGATTTGGTCATCATCATTGACAGCCCCGAGTTTACCCATCCGATCGCAAAGCGTATTCGACGGAGAAGACCGTCGATCCCCATCATTGATTATGTCAGCCCTACCGTATGGGCTTGGCGACCAGGCCGCGCGCGCAAGATGCGGCGCTACGTAGATCACGTGCTCGCACTTTTGCCTTTTGAGCCAAAAGAGCACGCAGACCTCGGCGGCCCAAAATGCACATACGTCGGTCACCCGATGATTGAGCGATTGGATTGGATCAACGCCATTGACCCAACTGAGCTTTCAAACGATCTAGACTTGGACCCTGATCGACAAGTTGCTGTTGTCCTGCCTGGCAGCAGGGCATCAGAAGTTCAACGCTTGATAAAGCCATTTGCGGAAACATTTAAAGTTCTGGCCGAACGCGGTCTCAAACCCGAAGTGATTATTCCTGCGGTCCCAAGTGTACAAAATGAGATCGCTGACACGCTGTCAGACTGGCCCAGAAAGCCACACATCATTTCCGGCGATGAGGATAAGTTCCGTGCTTTTCGCCTCGCTGACGTGGCACTTGCGGCATCTGGCACCGTAACTCTTGAGTTGGCGTTGTCTGGAACACCGATGGCAGTGGCCTACAAGATTGATCCGGTAGCAATGATGCTCACGTTTCTTATTCGCGTTCCATCAATCGTGTTGCCCAACCTCATCATTGGTGAGAAGGCCATTCCTGAATATATCCAAGACGATTGCACGCCTCAAAATTTGGCCGATGCCCTGGAGTTGTTACTGAAAGATACGCCGGAGCGAAAAAATCAGCTGAAAGCCTTAGCGCGCGTTCCCGAAGCCATGGCAATCGTCAACACGACGCCCAGCGAAGCCGCAGCCGACATTGTTATGCAGTATCTCCAGCACGGTCGCACCGCACCGACGACTTAAGAACCACCGCCAATATCCATTTCAGCTGAACACGCTCTAACCACGCTGATCAATCGAAACATAATCGCGTTGTGGGGCTCCGACATAAAGTTGGCGCGGCCTGCCGATCCTTTGTTCAGGATCCTCAATCATCTCTTTCCACTGCGCAATCCAGCCCACGGTGCGCGCGACCGCAAACAGTGCGGTGAACATCGAGACGGGAAAACCCATCGCCCGAAGCGTGATGCCAGAGTAAAAATCAATATTAGGATAAAGCTTTTTCTCGATGAAATACTCATCCTGAAGGGCAATCCGCTCCAATTCCATGGCCACATCCAAAAGCTCATCGCGCGCGCCAAGCGAATCCAAAACCTCATGACAGGTCTTCTGCATCACTTTCGCGCGTGGGTCATAATTTTTGTAAACGCGGTGGCCAAAACCCATCAGTCGGAATCCCGATGTCTTGTCCTTCGCCTTGGCGATATATTCCGGAATTCGATCCACCCGTCCAATCTCAGAGAGCATATTCAGTGCCGCTTCATTTGCACCACCATGCGCCGGCCCCCACAGGCAAGCAATACCTGCAGCAATGCACGCAAACGGGTTTGCTCCCGAAGACCCTGCTAAGCGCACGGTTGCCGTCGATGCATTTTGTTCGTGGTCCGCATGAAGAATAAAGATGCGCTCCAAGGCGCGCGCCACGATCGGTTTGACCACATAAGGTTCACAGGGAACCGCAAAACACATCTGTAAAAAGTTGGCCGCGTAATCGAGATCATTACGAGGGTAAATAAACGGCTGACCATTGGCATACTTGTAGGCCATCGCCGCAATGGTCGGCATTTTTGCGATCATGCGATTGGCTGCAATTGATCTTTGCTCGGGATCAGCAATGTCCGTTGAGTCATGATAGAATGACGAAAGCGCGCCAACAACGCCACACATGACCGCCATGGGATGCGCGTCGCGACGAAACCCGGTGTAAAAACGAGTCATTTGCTCATGCAGCATCGTGTGCTTGGTGATCTTCTCCTGAAACTCTTCGTATTCCTCGCGGGTCGGCAGCTCGCCGTTGAGTAGCAAGAAACACGTTTCAAGGAACGTCGAATTTTCTGCCAACTGGTCGATGGGATATCCGCGGTGAAGCAGCTTGCCTGCCTTGCCATCGATATAGGTTATCTCAGATGTGCAGCTGGCAGTGGATGTGAATCCGGGATCATAAGTGAAATGCGCCGTCGATCTAAAAAGCGAAGTCACATCGACGACGCGTGGCCCAATCGTGCCTTCGCGAACCGGTAGCTGTAACTCGCTACCATCAACGGTGATAAAAGCGTCTGTTTCCACGTCTGTAGCAGTATTGTGCTTTGTCATAAGCATCAGTCCTCGAGTCAACAGTTGCGGCTCGGGTCAAGTGGCGGTTTGCGTACATGCGTGCACGAACCGCACAGCAATCAGCGAAAGTTACCAACTGCCTAGCCCACATTTGCGCGACCGGCAAGCACAGGGGCATAGGAATCACTAAGACAATATGAAATATGAACTTTATTTGTAGTGTGGCGGTGTTGACGATGAAAAACCAATGCGATTCATGTAAAAATTGGGCGTTAGAGCTGATCCTTAATCCGCGCAATGCTTTCTTCTCTTCCAAGAACGGCCATCACATCAAACACAGGTGGAGACACTGTTGTTCCCGTCAGTGCCGCTCTTAAGGGTTGCGCTATTTTTCCAAGTTTTAACCCCTCTTTTTCAGCCATCGCGCGAACCACATCTTCCAGTGTCGCCGCATCCCACGTGTCGGTCTCGTTTAATCGACCAGCCAAAATCGACAAATGCTGTTTTGTGTTTGCATCAAAAAGTTTTTTCGCTTTGGCGTCGAGTTCGAGCGGGCGCTCTACAAAGAGGTAGCGTGCGGTGGTAATCAGGTCTTGAAGCGATTTAGCGCGTGCTTTGAGTCCGGGCATGGCCAATAGCAGTTTTTCGCGCGCACCCTCACCTAATTTGACCTTGATATCATCGCCTCCATCAACATCATCCAAGATCGCCTCAACAGCTGCCACCAATGCAGCATCATCTCCGCTGCGAATGTAATGGCCGTTGAGCGCCTCCAGTTTTGCAAAATCAAAACGTGCAGGACTTTTGCCGATGCCGGTGAGGTCAAACCACTTAATCAGCTGGGGCGTGGAAATAATTTCATCATCACCATGGCTCCAACCGAGGCGCACGAGATAATTGCGCAGAGCCTCCGGCAAGTAACCCATCGAGCGATAAGCTTCAATACCAAGCGCACCATGACGTTTTGAAAGTTTCGCGCCGTCCGGCCCATGGATCAAAGGAACATGTGCCCACTTGGGCACCAACCAACCCAAAGCGGAATACAAAAGCGTTTGACGTGCCGCATTGGTCAGGTGGTCAACGCCTCGAATGACATGCGTCACGCCCATATCATGATCATCAACAACAACGGCGAGATTGTAAGTCGGCGTCGAATCCGAGCGCAAAATGATGAGGTCATCAAGTTCCTTGTTGGCAAACGTGACTTTGCCCTGCACATGATCGTCGACCACCGTTTCGCCTTCGCGCGGTGCCTTTAGGCGAATCACATATGGTGCATCCTCAGGCGCTTCACTGGGATCCCGGTCGCGCCAAGGCGAGTGCACAATAAACGGACGCCGCTCGGCTTCCGCCTTCGCCCGCATAGCCCGCAACTCATCTGCTGACAGAAAACAACGATAGGCATGACCTGCTTCAAGCAGTGAACGGGCAACCTCGCGATGGCGAACTGATCGCTCAAATTGCGAGACGACATCGCCGTCCCAATCAAGTTCTAGCCACGTAAGTCCATCAAGAATGGCCGCCACGGCTTCGGGTGAATGGCGCGCCCTGTCCGTATCCTCAATACGCAATAAGAATTTTCCATTGTTGGTCTTCGCGAAAAGCCAATTGAACAATGCCGTACGCGCTCCTCCGATGTGGAGGAATCCCGTGGGCGAGGGTGCAAAGCGCACGACCGGCGGTTTGCCCGATTTCAGTGTTCTTGACGGCATATTCGAGAGTTCAATCCAATGAGAACCAGTGGAGTTGTTGAAGGGGATGTAGCATACTGGAACCGATGAGTTAAGCGGCGAGGTTTAAAGCGTGTCCATTCACACGTTCGATGTCGATGCTGAAAAGCCGCAGCACGCGAAAAATCCACCGATCTTCGGCCGTATCAGGGCAGGCCTGTCTAACATTGCCGAATTGGAGCGAGATCGATGGCTGCATTGGATCATTATTAGTTTTGCCATCGGTATTGGGATCTATTTTTCCCTTCCCTTCGAGCCGCCTCTCATCAGCGCTGCAGCCCTCTTGCTCGCCACCGCAATCCTTTACGTCGTTGCACCCAAAAATGTCCCGGTTCTTGCCGTGGCTGGGCTGAGCCTAGCCGTAATTTCCGGAACTGCTTGTGCCAAATTCAGAACGGAATGGGTCCGCGCACCAGTTTTAACAAAGCCAATTGGCCCGGTGCGGGCACAAGGTTTCATTGAAAAACGCGAACCACGCGCAAATAACCGCGTTCGGCTTACCTTACGCGTGTCTTCAATCGGACGAATAAACCCACGCAATTTGCCTCAACGCATTCGCATCACAACGGACATCCAAACGCCAACACTAAAACCTGGAGGTTTTATTGGTGTACGCGTCAAACTCTTTCCGCCCGCGGGCCCTGCGCTACCAGGAGATTATGACTTTGCACGTCATGCTTGGTACCAACAATTAGGTGCGGTGGGTTATTCCGTTTCCGATCCACAACACACAAACACACACGAAACACCGCCCTTAGATCTTCAATTTGCAACCTATTGGGAGAAATTGCGTTCCGCCATAGGTGCACGCGTAACCACTGCAATACCTGGACAAACAGGTGCCATTGCCAACGCATTGCTGACCGGTGAGCGCGGCGGAATTTCCGAACAAACAAACGATACCTACCGAGATTCAGGGCTTTTTCATATCCTTTCGATTTCTGGCCTGCACATGGCCATCATGGGCGGCACAGTATTTTTCGCATTGCGTTTTTTGTTGGCACTTTTTCCTGCGATCGCATTGCGCTTTCCAATCAAAAAATGGGCTGCAGTGGGCGCGGGCCTGGCAGCTCTGGGCTATTTGATGATCTCTGGGATGGCATTTGCGACCGTGCGGTCTTTCATCATGATTATAATTATGTTTGCCGCCATCATCTTGGACCGTCCGGCGATCACGTTGCGAAACGTTGCGATCGCGGCGCTAATAATTCTGGTCTTAGCTCCAGAAGCGCTGCTGGATCCAGGTTTTCAAATGTCCTTTGCCGCCGTTGCCGCGTTAACAACAACCTTCGAGTTCCTAAACCAACGCAAAGTGCGTGTGCGTCTTTGGACCGATAGAGGAATTTTCACAAAAATTGGCCTGGCCCTGGCCGCCCTGTGTGTTTCAACAATCGTTGCCAGCACCGCCGTCGCACCATTTGCAATTTATCACTTTCACAAGACACAACACTTCGCGCTGCTGGCAAACCTTATAGCGGTTCCGATCTGCAACCTGATCGTCATGCCTTCGGCCTTTGCCACCTTTGTTGCCATGCCATTTGGGTTAGAGCGAATTCCACTCGCTGTCATGGCCTTTGGCATCGATCAAATGACAGCCTGCGCCCAATGGGTGGCAAGCCTTCCAGGCGCGATCAGCTTTGTGCCAATGATCCCACTATCAAGCTTCATCGCCATTGTTATCGGCGGACTCTGGTTGATGATGTTGCGGCACAAATTGCGGCTCTTAGGACTTGCTCTCGTCGCCATTGGTGTGCTGCTGGCGCAAGCCACAACAAAACCAGACCTTCTCGTCGGTGCAGACGCGCGCCTTGTTGCAATCCGAGGCTCCAACGGAAAACTAACACCCGTTTCAGCCAATGCAGCGCGCGAAGAATTCTTGCTTTCACAATGGCTACAGGCCGATGGTGACTCGCGTGACGCGCAAAAACTGCTGCAGCGAAAGCCATGGTTTTGTGACAAGTCCAAATGTCAAATCAAACGCAAGGGCGTAACGATTGTGATGGCATTCGGTCGCCACGCATCTAATCAGTGCGTGCAAGCAGACATCCTGATTGTAAATCGCCGGAACACCAATGATTGCGCAGGCACAAAGCTGACAATTGGCAAATGGGACGTGCGAGACTTAGGAACCCATACAATTTTTATAGGCGAGAACGGCAAGGTCACCCTGAAAACAACCTTAGCGCAACGCGGCGACAGGCCATGGGTTGCAATAAACAAATTCGCGAAATCAAAGTTGCGCTAGTAGCGCCGAATAAGACCAACAAGTGTGCCCTGAATATCAACTTGGTCAGGCCCAAAAATGCGCGTTTTATATTCTGGATTAGCTGCCTCTAACGCGATCGTGGATCCCTTTTTGCGTAAACGCTTCAGTGTCGCTTCTTCTTTATTCACAAGTGCCACAACAATGTCACCGCTGTCCGCCGTCTCACCACGCCGAATAATAACTTGGTCGCCCTCGTGAATTCCCGCTTCGATCATCGAATCGCCTTTGACTTCCAGTGCGAAATGTTCGCCTCGGCCCAGCAAGTCTGGCGGACAGGAAATGTCATGGCTGTGCGTTTGAATGGCACTGATGGGCGTGCCGGCCGCAATACGACCCATCACGGGTACGTTGACGTTTCCAGAGCCAACGACATTGACTTGCGGTGTGGGCAGCTCGCGGTGAGGCTCACGTCCACGGCTTCCTTCAATAACGCTAGGCCGGAACCCGCCCTTCTTAAGAGCGGTTGCATCGCTACTCTCAGGAAGTTTGATAACTTCAATTGCGCGCGCGCGGTGCGGCAAACGCCGAATAAAACCACGCTCGACAAGTGCTGTAATAAGACGATGAATTCCGCTTTTTGATTTTAAATGCAGCGCCTCTTTCATCTCATCGAACGATGGGGGAACACCAGAGTCCTGCATGCGTTCGTGGATGAACAACAAAAGGTCTTTTTGTTTCTGAGTGAGCATGATGTTTTTCCATAGCTCCCATGTGACGTCGTTCGACGACATGCCGCCCACGCACTTAGGCGGATTTCCTTCGAGCAAGGCGTGATCTATTCAAAGGACGAGCACGCTCAAACTCGTTAAAGGGCCCAGAGCATTCGCAGCGAAAATCGCCGCCACCAGCCGCACCCCTGGACAAACCATGAACGTACACTAGCTGTTCTCTACGCGTTCTACAAGGGGCCATGCAAGCCAAGTCAAAAATCCAGCGGCAGCACTGTGACATTTTCGCCCTTTGCCGCTTTTGGCGCGTTGGGAGGCCGGACAATAAAGCCGTTGGCCTGCGAAAGTGGCATCAGCAACGAACTGTCTTGGGAAGGAACCGCGGACACATGCAACGCACCCGTGGATGTCTCGGCGAAAACCGCCCGCATGTAGTGCGCTCTGGGTCCATTGGCGTCCATATCATGTTGCACGACGCCAGGGCGCGCACCCATGTCGTCACCAGGCAGGCCCAATAGCTTACGAATAAGCGGCACAACAAACACACGTGTGCAGATAAGAGATGACACCGGATTTCCAGGTACGCCGATGACACGCGTTTCACCAAGTCGCCCAAAAAGCAAAGGCTTGCCCGGACGCATAGCAATTTTCCAAAAGTCAGGCACCATACCCATTTTTTTGAGCACCGGGCCCACAAGATCATGTTCGCCAACCGACACACCACCGATTGTCACCAGAATATCCGCCCCTTGCGCGCCTTTAAGTTTTGCCTCCAAATCGGCTTGGGAATCTTTCGCAATGCCAAGAACCATTGCATGCGCGCCAGCATTTTCGACAATGCCAGCTACACCGATCGGATTTGACGAAACAATTTGATCTGGTCCCAGTGCTTCACCAGGCTCAACAAGTTCACTTCCCGTCGCCAATATGGCCACCTTCGGTTGGCGAACGACGGAAAGCTTGCCGTGCCCGGCGGCCGCCGCAAGTGTTAAAAGGCGCGGCGCCATCTTGGTGCCCTCAGAAATCAAGGTATCGCCTTGGCCAAAATCAAAACCTTTTTTGCGAATGTGTGCTGGATCTGGTTGGCCTTCTGTTACGACCACTTGATCACCATCACGCGTGACATTTTCCTGAATGACGACGGCATCAGCCCCGGTTGGAACAGGCGCACCTGTAAAAATGCGAACCGCTTTTCCCGACTGAACAGTGCCAACAAATCCACGCCCGGCGGCACTTTCGCCGATAACGCGCAACCGCGCAGGCAGATCGCTGACGTCCTCGCCGCGCACCGCATAACCATCCATTGCAGAGGAATCAAAAGGTGGCTGCGTATGACGTGCTGAAATGGGCCTAGCAAGGACGCGGCCCTGCGCTTGGGCAATTACGATGTCTTCTGCATTAAGCCGCGCAACATCCTTTAAGATTCTTGATGTCGCGTCTTCAACCGATAAAAGTGCCATGACCGGATCACTTAACCTCACTAACTGAGGGCGCAACAAAATCACCCGACCGCCCGCCAGACTTTTTGAGGAGTCGAATCCCTTCAAAGCGCATCGCTTTGTCCACCGCTTTCAGCATGTCATAAATCGTAAGGCACGCAACACACACCGCCGTCAGCGCTTCCATCTCAACGCCAGTTGCCCCGGTTGTTTTAACGTTGGCTGTGACACGAAGACCTGATGCGTCATCGATCGGTTCAAAATCAACCGCAACATTATCAAGTGCCAGCGGATGACAAAGCGGAATGAGGTCGTGCGTCCGCTTCGCCGCCATGATCCCAGCAATACGCGCGGTTGCCAAAACGTCACCTTTTTTAGCTTCGCCTGATTGCAACAATGAAAAGGTCTCCGCCGACATCACAACTATGCCCTCGGCTGCCGCAGTACGCTCGCTTTTTTCTTTCTGCGAAACGTCGACCATATTGGCTTCGCCTTGCTCATTAAGATGTGACAGTTTGCCCAATGCTCAAGCTCCGCCAAACAAAAGGGAATGCGTAGCGTCCGCGACGTTTGATTGCCGCATCAAGCTCTCACCCACCAGATAAGCGTTGATGCCAGAACTTTTTAACCGCGCAATGTCCGCATGTGTAAATATTCCGCTTTCCCCAACCACAACATGATCGGACTCAATAAGCGCGCTCAAGCGCTCACTGGTTTCTAAAGTGGTCTCAAACGTCCGCAAGTTCCGATTATTGACTCCGATCAGTAAGGACGGCAACTGCAGCGCGCGTTTCAGTTCAAGCTCGTCATGAACTTCAATAAGCGCGTCCATCCCCCAATCACGCGACGCGGCAACAAGCTCAGCCGCAAGCACGTCATCCACTTGCGCCAAAATGATAAGAATGCAATCAGCACCCCAAGCGCGTGCTTCGACAACTTGGTAGGGATCGATCATAAAATCTTTGCGCAAGACGGGAAGTTTTACCGCTCCGCGCGCATCTTTTAGATATTCCGGCGCACCCTGAAACGATGGACCATCGGTCAAGACCGATAGGCATGTCGCACCACCAGCCTCATAGTCCTTTGCAAGACTTGGAGGATCAAAATTTTCCCGTATAAGCCCTTTCGATGGGCTTGCGCGCTTAATTTCAGCAATCAACGCAGGTTGCCCGGACGAAATTTTTTCCCGTAACGCGTCTTCAAACGGCCGCACGGGTCCAGCACTGCGCGCATATTCCGCAAGGACTTGCAACGGAAGTTGGCGTTTGGCCTCCGCAACCTCTTCTTGCTTATAGGCTGTTATTTTATCGAGAATGTCGGCCATCAAAGTGTGCTTTCAGACTTTTTGAAAACGTCTGCAAACTTTCGCGTGTCGCCATCGTTCACACTGCCTCATTGGTCACAGCAATGAGCTTATCCAAAGCCGCCTTTGCCGCACCATCGTCAATGGCCTTGGCGCAGCGCTCCACGCCATCACCAAGGTTGGCAGCTTTTTCACCAACGATCAACGCGGCCGCAGCATTCAATAGGACAATGTCACGAAACGGGCTCGCCTTACCATCAAGCACGCCATGAATTGCTTTTGCATTGGCTTTGGCATCACCGCCCTTAAGATCCTGCAGCGTCGCCCGGGGAAGGTCCGCATCTTCAGGTCTAATTTCAAAAACAGCAATTGAGCCGTCGGCCACTTCCGCCACGTGGGTAAGCCCTGTTGTCGTCAATTCATCCATGCCATCCGACCCGTGCACAATCCAGACATGATCCGCCCCAAGATTGTGCACCACGTGCGCCAACGGTTCCAACCATCTGCGGTCATAAACGCCAAGTACCTGCCGCGTAACGCCCGCCGGATTGCAAATGGGCCCGAGCAAATTAAACAAGGTCCGAATGCCAAGTTCCGCCCTTACAGGTGCCCAGGCTTTCATTGCTGGGTGATGCATGGGCGCCCACATAAACCCAACGCCAGCTTCTTTGATCGCCCGCTCTACAACATCCCCGCCAACGTCAACTTTAACTCCCAACGCTTGCAGGACGTCCGAGGCGCCGGATTTTGACGAAACGGAACGGTTGCCGTGCTTGGCAATTTTTAGGCCTGCACCCGCCGCAACGATTGCCGCACATGTGGAAATATTGTAAGTGCCGTGGTCATCACCTCCGGTACCAACAATATCGACTGCTCCGTCTGGCGCCTTGACCCGCACCATGCGAGCCCTCAGCGCTTGCGCAGCTCCGGTCAACTCCGCGATCGTCGCCCCGCGCACCCGCAGTCCCATCAGGAATGCGGCCATTTGCGCAGGCGTCGCAGCATCCGACATCAAAAGATTAAGTGCGGATTGAATTTCCGCTTCGCCAAGACTGGGTCCCGTCGCGATGCGATTCATCAACTCTTTAAGGTCGCGCCCCTCAGATTTATCAGACATCGGTATCGCTCATGCGGCTTTAGGTGCGTCAGGAATGTTACGCCGATTGGGTGGAATGCCTGCAAGCTCTAGAAAATTCGCAAGCAGCGCATGTCCGTATTGCGAAGCAATACTTTCAGGGTGAAATTGTACGCCGTGAACGGGATGACTTGTGTGTTGCAAACCCATGATGATGCCGTCATCTGTTTCGGCAGTAATCTTAAAACAGGACGGCAAACTTTCGCGTTCGACAACGAGCGAGTGGTAACGCGTCACGTCAAACTGTTCCGGCAGGCCCTGAAACACACCCTCACCCGTATGCGAAATCTTTGAGAGTTTGCCATGCATGGGTACAGGTGCGCGCACAACTTTACCGCCATACACTTGGCCAATGGATTGGTGCCCCAAACAAACGCCCAAAATCGGAATGCGCCCCCCGGCTTTCTCAATCAGCTCCAGGCAGATACCCGCTTCATTGGGCGTGCACGGGCCTGGCGAAAGCACAATCGCGTCTGGCTTCAGCGCAAGCGCCTCATCCACACCAATGTGGTCATTGCGATGGACCACCGAAGGTGCATCAAGTTCGCCAAGGAAATGCACCAAATTATAGGTGAAGCTGTCGTAGTTATCGATCAATAAGAGCATCGGGGGCCTGACTTATACTTGGAACCCAAGAGGTGTAAGAACCTCTTGCCTGCCAGTCAAGCAAGCTTACGGGGCGTTACGAAATCAATTAATTCGCCGCCTGCCAGTTTGATCTCATCCCAAGCACTTTCGCCAAAATCAATGACTGCCAGCCCGGCCGTCGGGTATTTCATGGCTAAGGCACGCAGCGCCTTGCGGTTGCCACCGCCAACCAATTTCAACGCGAGCGCCTGCATCCCGGGATTGTGGCCCACTAGCATGACCGTGCTTGTATCATTTTGGATCGCGCAAACGCGGCGCAACAGTTCTGCAGGGTTGGCGAGGTATAGATCGTTTGAGTATTGGACGTATGGCGGCTCACCCTTTAACTCGCGCAACACCAGCGCCAGTGTTGCCCTGGTCCGAACCGAATCAGAACACAACACAAGGCCCGGTTTAAGTTTATGCGATTTCATATACGCGCCCATCGCAGAAGCGGCATTGACGCCGCGTTTTGACAGTGGACGCTCGTGGTCAGAAAGATCCACATCATCCCAACTGGATTTCGCATGGCGCAATAACAATAATCGGAGCATGCAGTGCAAGTTGGTCACGACGGGCGCCGTGTCAAGCCCTCTATCTGATCACAAGCAACTAAAATTTCGGGGAAGGCTTCATCGCCGCCGCCGTTGAGTAGAGCCGGTTGGTTTAGGCTGAACACAGCAACACTAAAAAAACAGTCGTTAGTCCCCTCTCCCCATGGCGATAGCGAATGAGGAGAGGGTCGGGGTGAGGGGCAACTTCGCGCAATAACTTGTGAGGAGAAGCTTCACGCAAAAACCGTGTGAGAGGCAGCATCAAAAGCAAACACAAGCGGCAAATTATCCCGTTGCCCGATTAGATTGCATCATATCGTCGATCTCCTCCGACGCCCGCGTCTGATGCATAGCTTGCACGAGTT
The DNA here is from genome assembly GCA_965222775.1 of Hyphomicrobiaceae bacterium. Lineage (GTDB taxonomy): Bacteria > Pseudomonadota > Alphaproteobacteria > Rhizobiales > Hyphomicrobiaceae > CBDCUV01. The sequence goes on along the minus strand of OZ244971.1, from coordinate 3,088,706 downwards.
CTGCGATCTTGGGTTCGCGTTCAATCTCCCGCGCGAGATATCGGAAATACAATGAATCAGGTTGTAAGTCGGCGGTACCAAGAGCGTTCAGGACAGCATGCTTAAAGGATTCGTTGCGTTTTTCTGCCGCCGCATCACCATCGTTGTTTGTTTCAATGAGGTCACGTTTTAAAAGCGAAATGGCATAACGCGCAGCCAAAAAATCAGCGACGATTTCGTGGGTAAAGTCGATGGTCCCAGGCTCGCGCCCGCGCGTGAAAAACGCAAACTGGACAACGGCCATGCGGAGCCGTTTGAGAACATCCGGATCAAGATTGACCGGCATTTCACCAAAATATTTTAGACCACGCACGTCATCCACCGGCAGGCCTTCACCCAGCCCTCCTGTAGCCGACGTTCTTCGGTGTGAGTGCGCAATGGAACCGATTATATCAATGAGGATTTCCCGTCCCTCAACGTCCAAAAGATGCGCCACAACGGCACGTGCATCAGAACTTGCTGTGTTTGGAAGACCCAGCTTTTTCGCCTCATCTTCGATCGCCTTCGACAAAACATCGATATCCAAATAGTCTTGCCAACGGAAAATATCTTTGCCCTGTTCGCGGTCGATGATCTTATTGACCATCGATTCCAGTGCATCAAATTCGTCTTCTGGCAATGTGCTGTCGGACTTGTACCGCTGTAACAACAGGCTGCAGTAAAATGGCAACGAGGCCAACTGAGCCAATTCTTTGCTCTTTTCTAACGCAGATACAAACGCAAGTACGCGTTCAGAGTTTTCACCACCGTCTCTGCCATGCTCAAGTTCCAGCCACGCCAAGGAACGCCAAGAGTTTTTATCCCATGGCTGTAACTGATAGATCTCGGCAGATTGTCCTTTTGCCGCCAAGCGCTCAACGCAGTTGCGAAGCCCTTCACTGGATTGGAATAATGAATCCCGTGTCGAGATAACAAACTGAGCTTTGCTTCCGGGCGTCGTTAGCGCGTCCTCAATAAACGTAAAAAATTCTTGTGAGCCAGAATAAAATTCATCCAACCCATCAAACATCCAGATCGAATAACCGTTGGTCAAAAGCCATTTGAATTGTTCAGGAGAAACAACGCCAGCGACCTCAGATCCCGTTACTGCCTCGATGACATCGTCCACATACCCAATTTTACCTCCGCGCAAATGCTCAGGAAGAAAAACGATCGGCCGCCGCCTCTCATGACGCGATTTTTTTGCTTCAATAAATTCCCGATAGGCCGAACGAAAGAGCGCCGTTAGTGCGACGGTCTTTCCGCTACCAGCATGCCCTTCAATAATGCGAAGTTTCGGTCCCTGCTCCGGCTCGATGAGAGCCGTTTCAAGATATTCAACCAAATCACCTTTGACGGGCCGCGCATCCTTCGGATCAACAGTGTCTCTGAGTGAAAAGGGTTGCGCAATTCGGTCTTGGGTGTCCCCCTTAACAAGGAGGTCGCCAATGGCCGTTCGGGCCCTTCGTGCCTCCGCATCATCAACCTTGTAACACGCATCAAAGAATTCGATCGGAGCGCGAATGCCACCCTCAGCTCCAAGGTGCTGCTTTGCATCCGAGACGAATCGCTGAGACAAGCCAGATTTTTTTTCAATAAGCAAAAATCCTTCAGCACCGGGTGCCTCGCCCATGCGCTGTTTTATGGTCTCTAAAATTTTTGTTTCCTTGTCCGGTGAACTCTCGTCCGTTGATCGCAACGCGCCTTCGTCCCAAACTAAAACACGTCGTCGACCGGAGGGTAAATCGGCCGCATCTTCCCGTTCCATATCAACATAGCCAGGATCGGATCGGCGCAACCGATATCCACCAGCCTCTAAAAAAGCTTGCGCCTTTCCCAACAAATTACGCATATGCCCGCCCCAAAAGCCGCCATTGCAGCGCCTGCAAATTATAAACTATCGGGCCAAAATATGTCCGGCCGGTGGCACTGTGCAGGCACCACTACCTTAACGCAACACGAGCTTGAGCAATCAATTAACAACAGCAAAGCAGAGCTTGAAACGATCAGTAATCGGAGTGTATCCCGTAAAGGCTTTACTGAAGTCACTGCAAAATGATTGATTGTCATGCTCATTCAATAAGTTGATGCAAGCTTAACCTGTCGCTCAGTGATCATAACGCGGGGGCAAGTGCCGATGACAAGTGTCACAAACAATAAAAACGAGCACAAAACGTCCGGGTCGCCACACGAAATATTTGCTGCGTTTCTCAAGTTAGGCCTGACGTCATTTGGCGGTCCGGTGGCCCATATCGGCTACTTTCGTGAAGACTTTGTCGTACGGCGTCGATGGTTAGATGATCGGACCTTCGCCGATTTGATGGCCCTTTGTCAGTTCTTGCCCGGACCAGTGAGTAGCCAGCTTGGCCTTTCCATTGGTCTACTACGCGGCGGTTATCTTGGCGCGCTGGCAGCGTGGACCGGTTTCACATTGCCCTCGGCCATTGCGCTCATATTGTTTGCTTACAGCGTGATGACATTTCAGAACGCACTGGATGCGGGATGGTTACACGGTCTGAAGACCGCTGCCGTTGCGATTGTCGCGCTAGCGGTTCTAAACATGGCACGCTCTTTAACGCCGGATCGCCAACGTGCAACACTCGCCGCTGCGGCCGCTGTTTTGGCAATAGCGATCCCTACGGTCGTAGGACAGGTGGGCGCGATTCTGATGGGTGCCCTTGTTGGAGGGTTCATCCTTCACGGTGCTGGACGAGCACCCCACGACCCGCTTCCTGTTTCAGTTGGTCCATTCGTGAGCGCGGCCGCATCTATTCTATTTTGGCTCTTGCTCTTGGGACTACCCATTGCCGTCGCGGCATTTCCCAACCACACGTTAAGTGTCATTGATGCCTTTTACCGTTCCGGTGCCATGGTGTTTGGCGGCGGTCATGTTGTTTTGCCTCTACTTCAGGCCGAAGTTGTTCCAAGCGGCTGGGTCACACAAGACGAATTCCTTGCCGGATACGGCGCAACTCAGGCCGTGCCTGGCCCGTTGTTTACGTTCTCCGCCTACCTCGGCGCCGTAATGGACCAACAGCCAAACGGGTGGCTCGGCGCCTTGCTGTGTTTGGTAATGATTTATTTGCCGTCGGTGCTGCTCATTATTGCCGTCATGCCCTATTGGCAGCGGTTGGCGGGTCACCCAGGCGCCCAGTCAGCGCTTAGTGGTGTCAATGCTGCTGTTGTCGGTTTGCTGATCGCCGCCCTTTATAATCCGGTATGGTTAAGTGGCGTCACATCAACTGCTGACTTCGCATTGGCGCTCTTGGCATTCATTTTGCTTTTCATGTGGAAGGCACCACCGTGGCTCGTCGTTGTTTTGTGTGCCGCAGGCGGAGCTCTCATTGCAGCGCTTTAGTTTTAAGCAGGTTGCAAATTAAGTCTTGGTTTAGTGCCTCCGGGAGCCAAAGAAGGGGTTAACCATTTAACACTCCCTTTTGTGGTGAAAGACACCGGGGGCCGCGAGACGATTAACGATAACAATGGACTTTTAATTATGGAAACACCACAAACCCCAAAGCTCAATGGCAAGCACAACTCGTGTAACTTTCTGGCTGCCGCAGCGAACTCAAAGCCCCAGTCATTTGAAAAATCTGACCGGACATTTGCCGAGCGCGTCGTTTTCCTAATTGGTCCCGATCAAATTCCGCGCATTATGGTTGACGCCATGGTCAAACAGTTTGGCCCTGCGACGGTCATAGAAGAAGAAAAAGAACCAACCTCAACAATGGTTAAGCGCCGTGCGCGCATGTTGGGTTGGATTGAGGCGCTGGGACAAGTGGCATTCGGTCTGTGGCTCAAACTGCTGCACAAGCTGAGTGCCCGCCGCAAGCAAGAAATCTTTTCGGACGCGGGCCTCGTTGCAGAACTCCCTGCTACCAGCGAACACTATTCGGTGCCATCCGTAAACTCCGACGCGTGCCGCGCGAAGCTAAAGGAACTCAACCCAGATCTCATCGTCGTGATTGGTACGCGCATGATTAAGTCGAAAACATTGCGTGCCACAAAAGCAAAAGTCATCAATTACCACGCCGGTATTAACCCCACTTACCGCGGTATGAACGGCGGTTACTTCGCAATGGCAAATGGGGAGCCTGACAAGTTTGGCCTGACCGTGCATTTGGTCGACGAAGGGGTCGATACTGGAGAGATTTTGGTGCAAACCAAAACAACGCCGTCACGTTCGGACAACTTCACAACCTATCCACTTGTCTTGGCAGTTGCAGGCCGCGATGCGCTTGCTCAAGCGATCACACAGGTGCTTGACGGAAAAATAAAACCCATTCAGGTGACATTGCCATCCAAGCAGTGGTTTCACCCAACCTTGTGGAGTTATCTTTGGACTGGCCTCACAAAGGGCGTTTGGTAAGGCGTGCACGGGTAATTGAACGCACAAACTAATGTGCGCAGGCTTTTAGATGCCGTGAAATGAGCCAGTGATTGACCGGCCAAGCTGCAAGAAAACCAGCCGGAATGGCAAACGCCAACCCGATCCAGAAGATTGGCGAGAAAACGCTCATGGCCTGAACGCCCCCAATCGCATAATCAACCGAATTCATCACAATTTCCATTACAGTTATGGACGCCACTTCGCCAAGCCAAACCACACTGAGCGCCTCACGCAACGATAGCCCTTGATCGCGCATCACGGGTATCACAGCCAACGACAGGCCGACCACAAAGGCCAAGAACACAGCCAACGCTATCGTCCAGAACACACCCAGACCCATCGACACGCCGATCATCAGGCCAATAACCTCACCGATCGTACAACCGATTAGGCAATGCAATGTCGCGCGCGCTGACGTGACGAGCGGGCTGACAGCGTCTTGCGACGCATCGTTTGCATGTTTTTCGTGCGAACAGGTGTCAGGTTTCTGCATGTCCTATTGCGTCCTCGGCCTAATCGAAGATCCCGCCATTATTAACGACTTTACTTTTAGATTTAAGCTTCTTTCCGCCCATTTCAAATCTGATTGCCTCTTCTGCGGCACGCACAATGGCCTTGGCTTTGTTGATACACTCTTGTTGTTCGTTTTCCGGGATCGAGTCATGCACGATCCCTGCGCCGGCCTGAACATGCAAAACGCCATCTTTAACAAGCGCGGTCCTTAATACAATACAGGTATCCAGATTGCCATCGGCACTAAAATATCCAACGCAGCCCGCATAAGGGCCGCGTTTTGATTTTTCCAATTCGTCGATGATCTCCATAGCGCGCACCTTTGGGGCACCCGACACCGTACCAGCAGGAAATCCAGCCATCAGCGCATCAACCGTGTCATTGTCAGGCTTTAACTTCCCAATCACATTGGAGACGATGTGCATGACGTGGCTATAGCGCTCGATAATGAACTGATGTGTGACCTCGACGCTGCCTGGCGAGGCAACGCGCCCGATATCGTTGCGACCAAGATCCAACAGCATTAAATGTTCAGCGCGCTCTTTCGGATCTGCAAGGAGCGCTTCCGCCAACTGAGCGTCTTCAGCTTCCGTAACACCCCGCCGTGCAGTGCCCGCGATAGGTCTGATTGTGACCTCGCCATCACGCACGCGAACAAGAATTTCAGGTGACGAGCCAACCAGCGAAAAATCTTTAAAATCCAGATGAAACAAAAATGGTGACGGGTTTAGACGGCGCAGAGCCCGGTAAAGTGCAAAAGAGGGCAAATCAAACGGCGTTGAAAAGCGCTGCGACAACACGACTTGAAAAATGTCACCCGCAACAATGTAGTCCTTCGCACGCTTGACCATGTCGAGATATTGCGATTCGGAGGTATTCGAAACGGGCGCGGGATGTGAAACTTTTTTGGTCCGATCTGAAGTCGAGTGATCAACCGGAGCGTCTAACGCATCAACAACGTTTTTCACCCGCTTCTTTGCTGCGCGATAGGCGCCCTCGGCAGTTTTATGATCACCTTGGCGAACCGGCGATACAACACAGATCTCATCTTTGACCGCATCGAAGATCAGGATCACGGTTGGACGCATGAGCACCGCGTCAGGAACGCCCAAGTCATCTGGCGGCTCATCGGGCAAATGTTCGATTAAGCGGACCGCGTCGTAACCGATGTAGCCGAATACACCGGCTGCCATGGGCGGCAAGTCGTCCGGCACTGAAAGTTCGCTTTCCTGCAAAAGTTCGCGCAAGGCCGTGAGCGTTGGAGATTTGATCGGTCGAAACTTGTCGGGTCTTTTCGCAGGCGAACGGTTGATTTCTGCACGTGCGCCAAATGCGCGCCAGACAAGATCAGGCTCGAGCCCGATCATGGAATAACGCCCGCGCTGGGCGCCACCCTCAACCGATTCCAACAAAAAACTCATTTGGCCCGAGGCGGCCAACTTCAAATATGCAGAGACAGGTGTTTCAAGGTCGGCCACAAGCCGTGTGTAAACAATCTGGTCCTGCCCGCGCGAAAAGGCCTTCAGAAATTCTGCGCGGGGTGGCGACAATTCCATGTGGTGTTAAACTCAAGAAAGAATAGCGTCTATTTCGCCCGCGTAACCAAAAAACGCACGCAAGTCTTACTGGTCAGCGCCCGTCACGCGTTTGAATTCTGGCTCATTGATACTGACGCCAAACCGTTTTCGCAATGCAGACACATATTCTTCGGATTGCTCCAACTCCAATTGTTGTTTGAGCTCACGTTCGATTGCGCCTGTTTCGGCTTCTGTTGGTTTGGTGGCGGGAGTGACTTCAACCACGCGAAAGATCGTCCGAGATTTCCCGTCATTGGTTTCAGCTGAGCCGCCTTGCCCCTTATCCATGACAAAGGCTTGGCTCATAACAGATTGTGTGAGACCTTCAGGGATGGTCGCGCGCGTGACGGAAAGCGTCTTTTCGAGTTTTCCGCCCATTTCTTTAGCCAGTTTCTCAAAATCTTCTCCGCCGTTGAGACGATCAACGAGCTCACCCGCAAGTTTGGCCAACGCCTTACTGCGTTCGCCTTCAATCCATGCAGTCTTTATTGTTTCTTTGACATCTTCAAACAACTTTTGTTTAGGATCCGTCGTTCCCAAGACATCAACCCACGCATAACCACCATCTTCAAGTTCGACAGGCGCCTGTTCGATCCCGATTTCACCTTTAAACCCTGCCCCGACAATTTGAATAGCTGCTGGGATATCAAGTGCTTTTTTTCCATCAGCCGTCCTGTTCAGACTGTCCACCGACGGGATGTCATAAAAAGGAATCTGCAAACCCTCAGCGATGTCCTTCAGTGGTTTGCCGCTAGCACGCCCGTCATCAATTTCGGCGTAATATTTTTGCAGTTCACTTTGCGCGATTTCGGCCGCTAGCAAATCGCGGACTTTGTCTTTTGCAGTTTCATAGGTGCTTTTCTGGCCTTCCTTTATGTCGGTGACCTCAAGAAGGACATTCGTGAACACACCCTCGACCACATCCGAAACTTTGTTTTTTTCAAGCTTAAAGGCAGCTTCTGCAATTTTCGGATCGATCATATCCTTTTTGGCGATGTAACCTAGGTCAATGTCGGGCTCTAATGCGCCATTTGCTTTTGCAACCTCGATGAAACTCTTGCCATCCTCAATTTCCTTTTTTGCTTTTTCAGCCGCAGCTTTGTCTTTAAAGGAAATTTGCAAAATGCGCCGGGTTTCATCCTTGTCATAGGACTCTTTTGTTTGCTCGTAGGCTTCTTTAATTTGCTCTTCGGGGATCTTTGCCTTTTTCTTAAGGGCATCGACCGATAAAACGAGTGCTGCTAGATGGCGCGTTGGGCGCGTCATATATAATGTCTTGTTTTCTTCATACTTTTTCTTCAGCGCCGCTTCGTCAGGTTCGCCGATCTTGATTTTTTCCTCAGCATCAATCGTCGCGTACTCTACAACGCGCGCTTCCTTGCGAAAATCGTGCAGCATTTTCGTGATAGGTTCCGGCACGGCCGTCGCACGTGTCATCGCAGAAACGATTTGTTCGCGCAATTGATCGCGCCGGCGCAACTCCAACAAACTCTGTTCACTCAAGCCGATCTGCCGCAAAACACCATCAAACCGCTCCTTTGAAAATTTGCCATCAGCACCCTGAAACGCAGGATCCGTTTTCAGTTGATCGGCAAGCGTAGCATCGGAAAGCTTGAGCCCAAGCGCTTCAGCATGTGCTTCAACAGCCGCCGTATTGATCATGCGCGACAACACCGTTCGATCCAACCCAACAGCGCGCGCCTGCTCAAACGTAATCCGTTGACCAGATCGCTGCGATATGGATTGAACTTCATTCTGAAAGGTTTGCCGGAAATCCTCAGCGGAAATTGGCTGCGAGCCGACTTTGGCCAAGGACCCCTGACCATAGCCGCGAAAAACGTCAGCCACACCCCAAATGGCAAAACTCAGAATTAAAAGACCAATCAATATTGAGGCCACCCACGTCGTGGCCCAACCCTTCAATTGTTCGAGCATCGAGTTTTTGATCCCTAGGCTTAAGCACCACTCCCTACCACGCGTGTCGGCTTCGCCCAACATGGCAATAAAAGAGATTGGCGATATAGGAATATTCTATTTACTCAGACGACCAAGGCGCCCACAGCATGATATGAAGCCCCACGTCGCTGAAAGCAAGCCGCGGCAGGCGACGGATCTCGGTAAACCTTCGCCCAAACAAGGCCTGGCAGGCAGGAAATATGCAAGGGACAGATGATATGGCAAATACTGCCGATGCAACCCAGACCCATGGAATACGCCCCTTGGTTGCGGGCAACTGGAAGATGAACGGCCTAAAAATGGGGTTCCAGGAGGCCATTGCCGTACGCGATTTTTTGTCTGACCTTGAAGACCCGCCTTCGGCAGAGGCCATGATTTGCCCCCCGGTTACCTTGCTAATGATCATGAACCAGCTGGTCACCGATTCAGGACTTCTCCTTGGCGGCCAGGACTGCCATTCAAATGAGGCCGGCGCCCACACCGGAGACATATCCGCTGAAATGTTAGCTGATGCGGGCGCTAAGGCTGTGATCGTCGGTCACTCCGAGCGTCGCGAAGACCACCATGAGACGGACAGGGTCGTGCGCACGAAGGCCCAAGCCGCCCATCGGGCCGGCCTAAAAGCCATCATTTGTATCGGTGAAACAGACGGACAACGCCAAGTTGGATTAACACTTGATGTGATCACCCGCCAATTGAAAGGTTCACTTCCCGAGACGGCCAATTCCGAAAACACCATTATTGCCTATGAGCCCGTTTGGGCCATTGGTACCGGCAAAACGCCAACACTTGATGATGTTGGTAAAGTTCACGGCGCCATACGAAACAAATTGGCAAACCTGCTCGGCCAATCAGGGCACGACATACGCATTCTTTATGGTGGGTCGGTTAAGCCAGATAATGCCAACGAGCTACTGTCGGTTAGCAATGTTAATGGTGCGCTCGTGGGCGGCGCCAGTTTAAAGGCGTCAGATTTTCTTAAGATTTTGGCGGTCTACAATTGACCTAGGCCATAAGGTGGTCGCGTTGTTAAATGAAAATAGTTGATAGTGGGCACGCATTCTCGAGTTTAAACGCCCAATCATATAATGAGGTCAAATGTTAAAAGCTGCAGCCCTTGCGAATTTCGTTCTGCTATCGGCATTAGCCTTTACAACGAGTAGCGCGTTCGCAGTCGGAATTAAGGACTGCAAAGCCTTTGAACGTGAGCACAAAAAATATGTGGCCACCGGCATACGTGCGGATATGGAGCGCGGACCTGAATGGGCCAAGTCCAACCTACCGGCTAACCGCGTGCAGCAGGTCTTGCGTTTTTTGTATCTCGAAGAGCAATTGCGGTTTCGATGCGAAGACGTTTTTGCAGAAGCCGAATTGGTAGAAATGGAACGCCGCGCGGAAGCTGAGGCCCACGCAAAAGCTTTGGCGAACATTCCCCCGCCACCCATCCAGCGTCCGCAGTTTGCAAAACTCCCCAACTCAAAACGCTACATACTTGTGCCACCGTTGCCCGAACGCCGGTTGGAAGACTCAGCGGTTCCCCAGCAACCTTGAGCGTCTTTGCTGGCTCCGGCCTTTTCTGTAATCAGGACACCACCGACACTATACCGCATATCCCAAGGACTGGCCTTCGCCCCGGTCATGGTGTAAAAGCGCCTGCTAGATATTGAAATCGAAATACCTCGAACGGTTATAAGCCATGGCAAATGTCCTGCTCGTCATTCACCTCCTGATCGCGGCCGCAATGGTCGGCGTCGTCTTGATGCAACGCTCAGAAGGTGGTGCGCTCGGCATGGGCGGCGGCGGCGGTGCCGGCGGCGGTTTCCTCACAGGGCGGGGCACGGCAAATCTGCTGACTCGCACAACGGCTGTCTTGGCCGCGTGTTTTTTCATGACATCAATCCTGTTGACCATTGTGGCGCAGCGCGACCTTGCCACACCGTCGGCCTTTGATACGCCGGCATCATCGTCAACGACCCCGGCGAGCGATGCAACCAAAGATGCATCGGCTGACAAAGATGCTTCCAAGACCCCGGCCAGCGGGGGTGGTCTTTTGGACAAATTGCAACAAGGCGAAGGCCGCGCTCCATTGCCGACGATTCCGCAGTCCCAGTAGCCCCTACCGGCCGTTTTTGGGCACATCAAACCACAATCATCAGCGTTTTCACGCCGTTAGAGCTGGGCTCCGCAACTATTTGATTGTGAACAGCTCCCAGCTGTTGCCATAAAGACGCTTCGAATCTTTTCAGATCCGTGTCAAAACCAAAGCCCATGCAGCGGTACATCTTTATCACCGGCGGCGTGGTTTCCTCACTTGGCAAGGGCCTCGCATCAGCGGCACTGGGCGCGCTATTGCAAGCGCGTGGCTTTTCCGTCCGCCTTCGCAAACTCGATCCCTATCTGAACGTCGATCCCGGCACTATGAGCCCGTATCAGCACGGCGAGGTGTTTGTGACCGACGATGGCGCAGAGACCGATCTCGATCTCGGCCATTACGAGCGGTTTACTGGTGTCCCGGCACGCAAGACCGACAACGTTACGTCGGGCCGCATCTACCAGGAAATTTTATCCAAAGAACGCCGCGGTGATTATTTGGGCGGCACCGTGCAAGTGATCCCGCACGTCACCGACGCTATCAAAGACTTTGTCGTGTCGGGTAACGATGGCATCGACTTCGTGCTCGTCGAAATCGGCGGCACAGTGGGCGACATCGAAGCCTTGCCATTTTTCGAAGCAATCCGCCAGTTGGGCAACGAATTGCCACGCGGCGCATCCATCTACACGCACTTAACACTCGTGCCCTACATTCCGTCTGCCGGCGAACTTAAAACCAAACCGACACAGCACTCGGTAAAAGAACTGCGCGGCATTGGTATTCAACCCAACATCTTAATGTGCCGTTCTGATCGCGAAATCCCAAAATCCGAACGCGCTAAGATCGCTTTGTTTTGTAACGTGCGAAATGAAGCGGTCATCCAGGCGTTGGATGTTAAGTCGATTTACGACGTGCCGCTCGCCTATCACAAACAAGGTCTCGACGAACAAGTTCTGGCGGCGTTCAACATCAAAGATGCAAGGCCCCCCGAGCTGTCGCGTTGGCAAGGCATATCCGAGAATGTTGCAACGCCGGAAGGCGAAGTGACGATCGCCATCGTTGGCAAGTACACAGGCCTTAAAGACGCTTACAAATCCCTCATCGAGGCGCTGGTTCACGGCGGTATCGCCAACAAAGTGCGCGTCAAATTGAATTGGATTGAAGCGGAGGTGTTCGAAAGCGAAGACCCCTCGCCGTATTTGGAAGGCGTTGACGGCATTCTGGTCCCGGGTGGGTTCGGCGAACGCGGCGCAGAGGGCAAAATCTTAGCCGCCCAATTCGCGCGCAGCCGACGAGTCCCCTATTTCGGTATTTGTTTTGGTATGCAAATGGCATGTATTGCCGCCGCGCGCACGGCTGGAATTGCGGGCGCGGGGTCAACCGAATTTGGCAGTCCCAAAGATGCCGTCGTCGGCCTGATGACCGAATGGATGCGTGGTGATGAATTAGAATCACGCGAGCAGGGCGGCAATCTCGGCGGCACCATGCGTTTGGGCGCTTATCCCGCAACGCTTAAAGACGGCAGTCATGTCGCAAAGATTTATGGCGAGACGGAAATTTCAGAACGCCATCGCCATCGTTACGAAGTCAACATGCGCTATCGCGAACAATTAGAAGCCGCAGGCCTTGTGTTTTCCGGCGTCTCCCCCGATGGCCTGTTGCCAGAAATTGTCGAAGACCCAAACCATCCCTGGTTTATCGGTGTGCAATTCCACCCCGAATTAAAGTCCCGCCCCTTCGACCCGCATCCGCTGTTTGCAAGTTTTATTGCGGCGGCTGTTGAACAGAGCAGGTTGGTTTAGGGCGTTGTGCCAACCATCTGCCCCTCACCCCGACCCTCTCCCCTTCAAAACCTCCCGCCGAAGCGCAACCGCATCGTGAACCTCAACATGCAACAGCTGCGCAACAAGGGTCACCACCGAACGCTCATCATGATCAATTTTGCCATCAGCGTGCGTTAACGCCCACAACAACCGAATTATTTCCAGGCGCCCCTCCCGATCCAGGTTTTCGTGAAGAACGCGCGTAAAACGATGCAAATCAACGGCATCTTTTTCTTGCTGCGAGGCGATCTTGATCAGCTCTTCGGTCTCCTCCGAGGACAATTGAAAGCGCTTGGTCAAAATTTCGCGCATGCTGCGCTCTTCCTCAACGGATTGGTGCCCGTCGGCCCGCGCGCAATGCACAAGCAGCGCAGCACAGGCAACCTGCGTCTCCTCCTCGTCAATAGATTGCGGAGGGTCATCTCCCAATAGGTCGTTAATAAATGTTTCGATATTTCGAAGCATGCGCTCTCAGTCTTATTTGGCTACCAGACAGCGATATTGCCACGACTGCCGACACGCACAACGGCTTCCACCCAAAAATCTTTGCCATCAACACGATAGTGTTTGAAAAGTGCCTTGTAAATTAGAGGGCTAACAACAAGAGCTAAGAGACACCTCGGGTCTCCTCTCCCCAGAGCAACAAGCATATGGGGAGAGGTTGAGGTTGACAGGCAGCACCGCACAACAGCGTATTATCGGTAGAAAAAACCACCAGCGCAGGACGCAACTTCCACCACCTATTCAATCGGAGCCAGCAGCTCCGGTGCAGTCACCAACTGGCGGACCCCATGGGCATGGTCTTCTTCAAACACATTGCCTTTGCACCATGCATGAACGGAATTGATGTCAATCTTGACGCACTGCGGCCTGACACTCCACGTGACTTGCAGCGGAGAACATTTCTGTTCGGTATATTTTGGTCCCGTCGTGGAGCCACGAAACACCACCGGGTCACCCGTACCACCAGGCAACGCCTTCGGTTGATGCAACCCATTCACAACGTTGCCGCCATAAGCAAAATCCGCAAAATTCATAGCCGCCGTATCATTCACTAAAAGAAACACCTGTGTTTCTACGCGAAGTTCAGGATTGGCGCATTGATCTGACAAACAGGAGCCCAACCCTTTGCCAGGAGTCACATCACAAGATGTGTGCACCCAATGCACTTCAATCGTTTCGCCGGGTTTGAGGTCCTTACAACCACCCGCATTTGGCGCCTTCAGCTCGGCCATGGAAAGCTTAGACGTTTCGTTACATTGATACCCACCATGTTTGCCCTTGCCGGCAAAAACGCTAAACCCTGGTCCCTTGTGTTCCGCATTGGTATGAAAATGAATATTGCAAAGGTTGAGCTCCGTTGACGCGCGCGCAAGCGAAAACGTTTGCTCGTTCATTCCACTTTTGCTGGAAATATCACGCGGTGTTTGCGGTCCATACTTTTGGCACACTTCCGCACTTTGAACGTGACCACTCATGATAAGGGCTGCAGCAAACCACGAGAGGGTGAGCAAACAAAAAAATCTCAAGACTGTTTCTCCTGCGTCAGTTTATTAAAAGGCTGAGACTTGGACTTTGCATGTAACGTCTAAAGGAGCCAGCATCAAGGGGATAACTTCCCCTTAACAGGGACACCCGTTTCGCATAAAGATTATAATAAGGCTTCGGCCATTAAAGCGATTGATCAATTGTGATGATGAGATTAGCGGGACATCTCTTCGTCTTCACCGCCCTCACCGTGATTACGCAGGTGGGTGGACTTGCGTATGTACTCGCACGCATCGCGCGAGGCTTCGTCAACACATCCCGCCGCACCGTTTTTTTATCATCAGCCTTTTTTATCGTGGCATACATCGGTGTGTCCGCACTGACTTATGTAATTGCACCATTGTTCGGTCGAACGGCACTCCCATGCCTCATCACGGACACAGCAAAACTTGCAATGCAGTCACCCTTCTATTGTGTCCTTAATCGGCATTATGTGACCCCCAAATTAAAACGGGTCGCACAAAACCTTGCAAATTACATGGACAAAGAGTTCCCCGGCACGGTGACCCTCGCCCTAGACGCCAACTTTCCTTTTCTCGATGGTTTCCCATTACTCCCGCATCGCTCACATGATGATGGCCGAAAACTTGATCTCGCATTTTACTATCGCGACGACCAAGGAAACTACGTCAGAGGACAAACGAAATCCCCTATCGGATATTGGGCCTTTGAACAGCGACGCGGTCCGAGTCGCGTCATTTGTGCAAAACAAACCGGCGTGATGTCATTGCGGTGGGACGTACCGTGGTTCCGTCCGTTGCTATACAATTACAGGCTTGATGAGATTCGCACACGCGCCGCACTCAGGTGGTTGACCACAGCAGGGCCGCGGTTGGGTGTCACAAAAATTTTTCTAGAACCGCATTTGGCACGGACACTAAAGATCCACGGTTCCGTCCTCCGCTTCCAAGGATGCAATGCCGCCCGCCACGACGATCACATCCACATGCAGATCCTGGGTTAAGGCAATTGAGTTACAGTATGCAAATGATGAAACACCGCTGCAAGATTGTTCTTCTGCTGCTTGTCACAGCATTCTTAGCAACACCAGCCAACGCCCAAGTGGTCGGCGGCATGCCAACAACAATAAAAGAACATCCCTGGCTGGTGGCGCTATATGTGAAAAACAAGCAAGGCCGTAGATTGTGCGGCGGAACGATCATCAAAGACGGCTGGGTGCTAACAGCCGCCCATTGTTTCACCGACGCCGGCGCCAATCCAAAAACACGGGTCAAGACGGGTGCTACACGATTGATGACCCCGGGCGTCGAAGTAGACGCACATCAAATCATCTTGCATCCCAACTACAACGCAACGACGAACGCAAACGATGTCGCGTTGCTGCGCGTTGCAGGCATAAAGCGCACATCCATCAGGCTTCCCAACAAAAACGAAACCTTGCCACCCTACGAAATGGTCATAGTCACCGGTTGGGGCCTCACATCTTCAGGTCAAATGGCCGACGAATTGCAAGAAGCCTGGGTGCCTCATGTGCCTATCCCTGAATGCAACACGCCACGCGCATACAATGGTGCGATCGCAGACACAATGCTATGCGCCGGGCATCCCGGCGGTGGCAGTGATGCTTGCGCTGGCGACAGCGGCGGCCCGCTCGTCTGGCGAAAGTCAGATGCCCCGGTTCTCGTCGGCATCGTGTCCTTTGGCGAAGGCTGCGGACAAGCCCAAAAGCCAGGCGTGTACACCCGCGTGCGCAATTACTTGGACTGGATTGAGACAACAACCGCACAAAAGATAAATCAACAACAATAGGCAAAGCAGCACCGCGATCGGAACTACAACCAGAAATCATACTTTAAGCATCAATACTGGAAAAAATAAGCAAACAAAATTCACAAAACGAAAACGTACACTGGAAGCGGAGATAGTAATCTCCGCTTCCATTTTGTTCTCTATCGTGCGTACGAACTCATTTGCCAACGCCCAACTTTGTGGGACCATGGTTTGCGTCGTGTAACACGACGAGTCCGTGACCGATAAGTTCGCTTCGCGTAATACTTTTTGCTGCGACGTGACGTATACCGTTTTCCCGAACGACGATTACGCTTTGATGCATAACGTCTCTTCTTACCTTTGTAAGACGCGTAATTCCGCCGACGCTTCTTTGAAATGCGTGCGCCACGACTATTCGAGCACTTATGAAAACGAACACGAGGCCCATTGTCGATGTGAATGTGGTGCATGCCGCAGCTATAGGTGCCGACACCGCCCGAGTGGTTCGCCTTTAACCACGCCACAACTTGTTTGTATTTCCCGCGCGGCGGATAAAAATCAACGGCGCGACAGGAGGCATGGTAACTACGTTTTCCTGTTCCAGAGATGCGCGCGCCCGGTCGATGCGCCGAAGCGATACGTATTGGACCGAACTTAGAGCGAATTTGCGAAAGCTTCGACTTCAACGAGGCAGGAAGGCACGATGTACTTGCTGCATAGGACGTTTGAGTCGTTGCAACGTTGATCGCACAAACGACCAGGGCCGCAAGCGCGGCCCGCCAGATCATCTTAATTGTCATGATATCCCCCGGATAAATCCGTTACGCGCCCGCGGTATTTTTTTGCGTTGCGCAGGCAATCGTGTGTTTTGCCATAGACCTGGGCCAAAATGTGCACTTGATGGTTGAGCGCGACACTTTGCGTCAAATTCAAAGAAGTTTACGCACAATACCGTGTCACCAAGCAAACCTGGGCGTGTAATCTAAACAAACGACAAGTAAGACCAAGTAAGCTTATCTCTGGCAACAAGAAGTATAAAAAAATGCTTCAATGTTAGCTCCGGCGGCTCTCGTAAAATTTGGCTCTAAAACTTGAAGCCAGACCAGTGATCATGTTACCAACGCCCCATAAGCCGACAACACGTTCATCTGACACGCGCCATATCGCGATGGCGCACTATGTGTCACGCGTTGGTTGCTGCGATGAGAAGAATGCGGCGACCATGTACACAACAATCAAGAAATTCGAACAGTAAGATGTGGAGTAAGTCGATGGGACCTGAGGCCGAATTTAGTGAACTCAATGAAGCCAAAGTCAACATGAACCATATTTACAATCAACCCGATCCGAGAGCCTACTTCAACGAACTCAACAAACTTGACTATGAGATCCCGGGCGGCGCCAAGCCCGTCTTTCAAAAACTCATCGATCATATTCAGCGGGATCGGCGCGACCCAGTTCATGTCCTCGATTTAGGCGCGTCTTACGGCGTTAACGCAGCACTCCTCAAGCATGACTTATCGATGTCCGAACTATACAAGCACTGGGGACAGGAAAAGCTGCAGGACGTTGCACACGAAGACGTGGTCGAGAGCGATCGTGAGTTTTTTGCCAATCTGGATGAGCCCAACGACATCGAAGTCATCGGACTAGATACCGCCCAAAATGCCGTAGCATTTGCCGAAGAGGTGGGGTTATTGGACGAAGGACTTGCGATCAACCTCGAAACCGAACCGTTGCCCGCGCCCATGAAGCAGGAGCTAGCCCCAATTGATTTGGTAACATCCACCGGATGCGTTGGTTATGTAACCGAAAAAACGTTTGACCGTTTGTTGCCGGCAGTAACGCAGGGGCGCTCACCTTGGATTGCCAACTTCGTCCTTCGAATGTTCCCATTCAAAACAATCGAGGACACCCTCAATGATTGGGGTTACGTCACTGAGAAGCTAGAAAATGAGACCTTCATTCAACGCCGATTTGCGTCTCCCGATGAAAAAGAACATGTGTTGGAACAGCTGCGCGATCAGAACATTGATCCGCAGGGCAAAGAAGCAGACGGTTGCCTTCTTGCAGAATTTTACTTGTCCCGCCCGGTCGAAGATGCAGCCAAAACATCGATCGAGGACCTATTGGCTGCGTGACGGGTTGAGTGGCGCCGTTTAGAGGACGTCTGGCCGGAAGTGGAGGAGGTCAATAAATCTGTTCCCTTCCGCCATACTGTGGCCCGGCAGCAAGATCAAAGATTGTCTTTTTTCCCATGACATCAAGCTCAATACATTTGCCACGCACCGTGTAGTCCCACGGCGGTTCAACAAAGGCCGTCCAGAGTTTTTTGCCGTTCACCGACCAAGCAGCGAGTTCCAGTTCGGCACTCATAAGCACAATGTTTTGATGCTGACGCCAACGCCAAAACCCACATGACGTATCGTCTACCCAAAGACGTTTAGGGCGCGACAAATCATAGGCCAAGAGACGTTCGCCTGCGCCAACGAATAGAACATCGGTTTCGGGCACAATCAACGCGCCAGGATCAAATCCGAAATCAAACGGATAGTAGCGTTGCGCAATGACGAGTTCCGGCCAATCTCCCGCGTCCGAGCCTGTGCGTTCGTGACTACCGACCGCCGTAAAACAAAACTGACCTTCCGAGTTTCCGAGATCAAACTCTTCGACGAGACGTGCGTTTTTTTTATAGGACCCATAAATGTCAGGAAGGCCGCCGACGAGCACCGACACAGACCACTTTCCAATCGAAACGCGAAACAACAAAATTACTCCCCAAAAACATGCAGGCATCGTGATTGACAACAATCACTGCGTCCTTTACCGCGCCACCGCGATCCAGAAACTTAGTTCGTGAATGTCAACCTCGTCTTCGGCAATTTGCCAACCGGCCGCATCCGTAACATGAAGTTCGGCGTTAAGGTCCCCGGCAACCGGTTTAATTACGACGGGTTTGTGGGACACGGAGACCTCCTCGACTACAGATGTTGTCGGACCATCTTCCTTAGATTTAAGAAGCAGCATGACGAGCTCACGCGATTTTCCGACCTCGAAGCGCGAAACACGCCCAGTTTTTGTCTCTAACACCTGCACGACGCTCTCCAAAATAGAGATCTCGTACCCACCGGAGTCTTCTTTTTCTTCTTTTGAAGTGTGGACAATTCTCAAGTTATAAGAACCAACGAATATCCGGTGCTGTTCTGATGTCAGGAAGATCAGGTGGTTGGTGGAAAACTCCAGGTCACGGTATACGGGCCGGGCCCTGTAACCCGTATATCCCAATCTGACCAAGATATCATGACTAAGCTCGTTCTCGGTCTTTCCCGGAACAGTTTCCCGTTCGCCATTCCAAAAACGGTCCAACAACGTTTTTTTTGGACCGTTGACACGTTCGTCGGGAATAAAGGGATTATTTTTGGCCCCCTCAAATATCGGTCGCAGTAAGTTGAGTTGCCGACGATCCGCGAGATAATCGGTTATTTCGAAAATGCGGTAGTCATCCTCAGACAACTTTTCGCTTTCGTTATGCCCGTCAACCAAGCGACCATCTTTAACAATGCCCGTTTTGGCAAGCAGCAAATCGAGTTCCGCCGCGAACATCCGTGTCGGAAAGCCAGTCATGCTCCAAGGCCCAACGGCGGCAAACAACAAGAGGCCTATGAGAAGCGCCACCGACACGCGCAAATCGCGCCATCTATTGGGGAGTATTTGCGTGACAAAGAGTGCCGCCAACCACACCCCTACAAGAGCCAAAAAGTAGCGTTGCTCGGTCCAACCATACTGCTGCACCCGCGCGCCAAGTGCGAGAAACAACAAGGCGACCGGGACCGGCAGGAGCCATGGCCAGATCCGCCAAAAGAATCGAATGAGCGGTCCACCGCCATTCCGTTTTGGAAACACGGCAATGACCGCAACAACCAACAAGACGCCAAATGAAATCACCGACCAGGCCAGACGGCCCTTGGGCAAGTCAAGGTCGCTCAAAATCATCACCGCATGAGCATGCGGGATGACGGCATAGATCAGCACCAACGGAATGAGGATAAACTTTCCGACCACGGACACGACGCGGCCTAACAAGTCCGTTGGTCCAGCATCTTCCATTGTTTCATCGAATCGATCTGGTATGAAGCTCAGCCACATAACGGGGATCAACAAACCAAACCCGACTAGCAAAACCCAATTGCCGACTTGTGTTTTGACATTGAAAGGGAACACGTGTCGAAAATTGTCTAAGATCAGGATGACACCAACCAAAAAGACCAGCGCCGCGAGCACCGTTACCCCGGACCCAACGGTCAACCGATAATTAAAATGCCAAAATTGATCCTCAGAACGACCCGTCCCCACAAAAGCAACCAGCGCTACAACAAGGGCGAGTGCCGCAAACAGTGACGGCAGGTGCAAGTAGAGAGTTTTGGAAAAAAAATTGAGGAGGAAAATAATTGCGACGCCAAAAACCGCCACCAGAAAACCCCAGATGCGTGATCGGTTGTGCGCTTCAGCGAGCGACGCTGCAGCGATCGTCCACAAAAACACAACGGGCAGCAAGTAAGACAGTTGGGAAGTGTTAGGAGATAGCGAAAGAGCATAGGCCGTGAACGCAATTGCGACCAACGTCGGCAAAGGAAAACGGAAAGGAACCGCACTGAGACGCCCAATCCCGTTGCGCCTCCTCGTATCAGCATTCATGTTCCACACCCCAAGAACACCGAACACTGACAAAGCAATTGCGCAAACCTGAATCTTCCCCGCGCCGATAAGTGACAAAAATATTTCCTGTCATAAGCCACCCGTTCACCCGTGAGGTCCGACGCGTTCCCTACGGAGCCACAGCAATCCAAAACGAAATTTTATCGACACGGATCTGATCATTGGCCATTTGCTGTCCCGTCGCATCAATGACATGAAGTACAGCCCCAAGTTCCCCGGTATCCTGTTTCATGACAACGGGTTTATGAGACACAGAGTGACCCTCGCCCGCAAGTCTTGTCCGGCCTTCCTTCGTAGCCTGCCGTAGCCGGGTCATAAGTTCACGCGACTTTTCAACCTCGAAGCGCGAAAATCGCCCAGTTTTTGTCTCTAACACTTGCGCGACGTTATCTAAGAAGGAAATCTCGTACCCACGATAGTCTGCCTTTTTTTCTTTTGAATGGTTGATCCTAGGAGAATAGAATGGACCAATAAACGTCCGGTGCTGTTCTGACGCCAACAAAGTCGGGCTTTCAGCTATGAAACGAACCACAAAGTAGACGGGTGGGGCCCTGGGACCGGCAATTCCTAACCCGACCAAAATGTCGACCCTGAGCGAACGGTCCGTTTTACCAGGAACAGTTTCCTGTTCGTCATCCCACAAACGGTCTAACAACGACTTCTTCGGAACGTACACAAATTCGCCAGGAATAAAGGGGTCTTTTTTGGCGCCCTCAAATATCGGTCGGAGCAAGTTGAGACGATGACGGCTGTCAAGATAATTGATAATTTCGATAATACGGTAATAGTCCTCCTCAGATAGCTTTTCGCTGTCGTCATGTGCGTCAACCAGACGGCCATCTTTAACAATGCCTGTTGTAACAAGCCGTGTATCGAGTTCAGCCAGTAACATGTGTGTCGGAAATCCAATCATGCTCCAGGGCCCAACGGCGGCAAACAACAAAAGGCCAACGAGAAGCGCCACCGACACGCGCAAATCTCTCCATTTCTTGGGGAGTATTTGCGTGACAAAAAGTGCCAATAGCCACAAGCCTGCCAAACCTAGTAAGTAGCGATACTCTGTCCAACCATATTGTTGCAGCCGTGCGCCAAGAGCGAGAAACAATAACCCAACAGGTATTGGTAAAAGCCACGGCCAGATGCGCCAAAAGAACCGAACAAGCATTCCGCCACTATGTCGCGCTGGAAAAACCGCAAAAATCGTAGCGGCAAGCAAGACACCTAAGAAAATCACCAACCATCCGAGATGGCCCCTTGGCAATTCAAAGTTAATCAGGATCATCGCGGCGTATGAATGCAATATGACGGCATAGATAAGCGCCAATGGCATGAGAATAAACGTGCCAACCGCGATCAAAGCGCGGCCTAACAAGTCTGTTGGTCCACCATCTTCAAGTGCTTCATCGAACCGATCGGGCAAGAAGCCCAACCAAACGACCGGGATCAGAAAACCATAGCCGATTGTCCAAATCCATAGCGACACTTCGTGTTCGACATTCACCCGGAATAAATATCCGAACGCATCTATGGTTAAGTTAACACCAACAATGAAGACTATTGCGGCGAGCGCAGCCACCACTAACCCTAAAGCCAATCGATAACAAAAAAGCCAAAACTGGTTTTCGGAGCGTCCCGAACCGATAAAAGCAACTAGCGCCACAAGAAGGGCCAGCGCACCAAACAACAACGGGAGGTGCAGGTAGAGAGCTTTCGAAAAAACTTTGAGAAGCACAATGATGGCAACACCTGCTGCGGCCACCATGTATCCCCAAACGCGTGATCGACCCTGTGCCTCAGCGAGCAGCGCTGCAGCAAGTGTCCATAAAAACCCAGCAGGCAGCACTGAGGCCAGTCCAAGCTCCACGAATTGGTTAAAAGAGGTGGGGTGCTGCAAAAGAAGGTAAGCCGTAAATGCAATAGAAAAAAACAAGGGCAGAGGAAAACGAAGGGGGATCGAACCCAGGCTGCCAATCCACTTAAGCCCTCGCGCATCAGCGCTCACGCTCTCCTCCATGAAAGCGCCGAACACTGATAAACCGCTTGTGTGAAGCTAGGTCCCTTGACGCATCGATAAATGACAAAATTACGTCCGCCCATAACCCGTCCTCCCAACATCGTGGAGTAGTAATCCGAAATGTTGCGCCAGGATTAAGGCAAAATGCAACACGTTGTAATGGGGTAGGCGAACGCCATCCGTTTCGTAACGACGTTCCCAGGTTTTACGGTGCAGGCTTGACGTCAATCACACGATACTTTTTGTCCATGCCAAGTTTGAGCGTAAACGTCACTTTGTCACCCGCCTTTACTTTCGAAAGATCAACTTTCCGCGTGGCTGGCAAATCCATGGTCATTTTAGGCCAGCCAAAATCAGGCATCGGTTCATGCGTGATGTTGATGGAGCTCTTATCAATATCGACCGCATTGACAACACCCGTACCTGTTGCCTCCTTCTTGCCCATCATCTCCATTTTTGAGTGATCCATTTGGGAATGATCCATGTCTGTGGCTGCGGGCTTGTCCGTCTGAGACGGTGTCGTGTCAGCATCTTCCGCCAACACGGTCATGGTCGATCCCAGGATCAACATCGCTGCACATAAAACGCTTGCCTTCCGCATAGTGCGCTCCTTTCTTAATTCGTCCCGTGTCCCGCTCTGGTGTTCATGTTCATCCGACAGGTTGCAGCACATCTTGAGCCTTTTGTGGTTGATCGCCCACTGTAGAGGCATGAAACCGTCGACCTTCCCAAATGAGATAGACCACTGGGATGACAATTAAAGTCAGTAAACTGGTTGACGCCATGCCACCCACCATGGGCAGCGCAATCCGGCGCATCACATCGGACCCGAGCCCTTCCGTTAAAAAGATCGGCAACAGGCCCGCGACAATTACAAGCACGGTCATCAACTTGGGCCGGACGCGCAAAACCGCGCCGGCCATAATGGCATCAAACAGTTCTTGTTGTGACTTTGGTGGATGTTCACGCACTTGTGCATCAATATAAAGCAACATGACAACGGCTGTCTCAACAGCGATGCCACCGAGTGCAATGAATCCAACCGCAACAGCGACCGACATGTTGTAGCCCGCAAGATAAACCGCCCACAGGCCACCAACAAGGCCGAACGGCAACGACAACATGATCAAGAGCGTTCGGTCAAGTTTTCCAAAATGCACCATCAATAAAACAAAGATGATGAGAACGACCGTCGGAATAGCAATCAACAACCGTTCGCGCGCTTCAAGCAATTGCTCAAATTGCCCAGACCAAGCGACAGCATAGCCAGGCGGCAGATCAACACTTTCTCGGATCACGTTTTGCGCTTCTGAAACGTAACCGCCGATATCGCGATCAGCAATGTCGACAAACACCCATCCCGTCAGACGCGCGTTTTCAGAACGTATAAGCGGTGGGCCATCCGTCAACACAATCTTCGCCACTTCAGCCAGCGGAATGTGTTGTCCCATCGGGGTTGGAATAAGAATGTCCTCAAGTTGGTCCGTGGATTCGCGAAACGGTCGGTCATAGCGCAACATAATGTTGTAGCGCTCACGACCTTGCACACTTTCAGATAATTTCATGCCGCCCAACGCGGTTTGTATAACCGATTGAAACGTCGCCATATCAATATTCCGGCGAGCAAGTTCGCGCCGGTCAGGCCTGATTTCAAGATACTTGCCACCTTGCACGCGATCTGCAAACACGGACCGCGTACCAGGAATGTCTTTGACTGCCGCCTCGATGCTCAACGCAACACGTTCAATGGTCGAAAGATCGTCACCGGAAATTTTGATACCCACGGGCGTGCGGATCCCCGTTGAAATCATGTCCATGCGAATTTTAATGGGGTAACCCCAAGAGTTCACGAGCCCGGGCAGCTTGGTTCTTTCATTTAATTCAGAAACAAGTGTTTCGGTCGTCAGTCCGGTACGCCAATCGGTCTTGGGTTTCAATTTGATCCACGTTTCAATCATGGAGATGGGCGCCGGGTCCGTTGCCGTATCCGCCCGTCCAACCTTTCCAAACACCCGTTCCACTTCGGGCACTGTACCGATCAAGCGATTGGTTTGCGCTAAAACTTCCTTCGCTTTGGTAATGGATACGCCTGGCAGGGTCGTCGGCATGTATAAGAGCTCGCCCTCATAAAGGGCCGGCATAAACTCATTGCCAATTTTTGAAAGTGGGTAAAGCAGCGAAGCAACTGCCCCAATCGCAAGCGCCAACACAAGCCAACGCGCTTTAAGTGACATCCGCAACAGGGGTCTATAGGCGGCCACAAACAATCGATTTATTGGGTTTTGCATTTCGCGCAACACGCGTCCGCGCACCAACCACACCATCAAAACGGGCACAAGCGTAACAGAAAGAATGGCGGCAAAAGCCATGGCGTAGGTCTTCGTGAATGCCAAGGGTGCAAATAAGCGATAGCTTTGCCCAGTGAGCGCAAACACCGGCAAAAACGACACGGTAATGATCAACAGGGAAAAGAACAAACCTGGCCCCACTTCTTTTGCCGCCAACAACACAGCATCTCGCCGCTCTGCAGGTTTGGCATCCCTAGGCATGTGAGAAAGTTTGCGGTGGGCGTTTTCCACCATCACGATTGACGCATCCACCATCGCACCGATGGCAATAGCGATACCGCCGAGCGACATAATATTGGCTGTGAGCCCTTGCTGCTGCATCACAACAAACGCGGCAAGCACGCCCAACGGCAATGTAATGATTGCGACAAATGCCGAGCGGACGTGCAGCAAAAAAACAAAACACACAAGGGCGACAACCAGACCCTCTTCGATCAGTTTGCGATTAAGGTATCGAACAGCACCTTCAATTAATGGCGCACGATCATAAACGGGAACAACTTCAACTCCGTCTGGCAGGCTCGGCTTCAACTCTCCCAATTTTTTCTTCACGGCCTTTATGACATTCAAGGCGTTTTCGCCCGAACGCATCACGACAATGCCGCCGACAACCTCGCCTTCGCCATTTAACTCAACGACCCCACGCCGAAGTTCAGGTCCTTCGACAATATTGGCAATGTCGGACAGCAATACCGGCGTGCCGCCACTCGAATAGACAACGACGTTTTGCAATTGTTGCAGGTTTTTGATGTACCCCGCAGAGCGAATCATCAGCTCCGTCTCGGATTGTTCGATCACGCGACCGCCAACCTCGCTCGAAGCCGCTTTCACAGCCTGCGTAATACGGCTGAGCGGCACGTTGTAAGCGCGCAGTCGATTGGGGTCGATAAGAACCTGGTACTCTTTGACAAAGCCACCCACTGACGCCACTTCTGATACACCAGGCACTGTGGCCAGTTCAAACTTCAAAAACCAATCTTGCAGCGAACGAAGTTGCGCAAGGTCATGCCGCCCACTTCGGTCGGTTACCACATACTGGTAAACCCATCCAACGCCTGTGGCGTCCGGGCCAATTTGCGGTGTGGCATTTTCAGGTAGCGTTCCTGAAACCTTTGAAAGCGCTTCGATCACGCGAGAGCGGGCCCAATATTGATCAATGCCATCTTCAAAAATCACATAAACGAAACTTGTCCCAAACATCGAAAAGCCACGCACAGCCTTGGTTTTTGGCAAACCCAAAAGCGTCGTCGATAAAGGATATGTGACAAGATCTTCGATGATCTGCGGAGATTGACCCGGAAAATCGGTGCGAATAATCACTTGTGTGTCGGTAAGATCCGGTATCGCATCAAGCGGCATGCGCTTGATGGCAATGAATCCGGCAATGACAAGTGCCAATGCACCGACAAGGACAATCAATTGGTTTTTTACAGACCAATCGATAATTTTGGCGACGCCTGATTTGGTAGGGTCTGGCCCGGCAATGTCAGTTTCAGTGACCGCCATGTCCGCCTCCCATGGAATGACCAGAGTGACTGCTTCCCCTTGGCACAGGCGATGATTTCATTTCACTTTCCGCCTTGGGCTTGGTGGTATCATCCATGACCCCTGCATGCGTGTCTTCTTTGGGGTCTGGCCAAGGGATCATCACACCTGGTTCGCTGCCGTAAGGATTGACGGGCTTACCAGCAAACTGCACCCACATTCGGCCGCTTTTTTCGTCCTTGAACAGTGCAACTTTTTTGTCTTTGTAGTGCTGCGGGGCACCATTTAAGAGCCACGGCTCCAGGGCCGAAACGAGTTCCGCCAAAACGGTTTGCGTTTCACTTTCTGTTTGCGCTGCGCGCGCTTTTTCCAATGCTGTCACAGCCTCGGTCATGACATAGGCCAGCTGCGTATGTTGGAAGGCGGGCCAAAGCAGCGTTTTTATCTCCATGGCCGGTTCAAGGTGTTTGGGATCGACGTCGTAGCCATCGCTGAGCGCTTCGTGAATATAAAGCGCAGCATCAACCATGTGATCGATCATCGCGAATTGCGTTTTATCAAGTTTTAAAAGCGCCAGCGGCAGCTTTAAGCGTTCGAGCTTCTGGAAACTTTCGCCCAACGCGCTTTCAGAATCGATGAGGAACTGACCGGAGACAACGATATCGTCCCCCTCTTCGATCTCACCGCTAATTTCCGTCCAACGTTCAGACGTAAGCCCAAGTTTGACAGCACGCGGCTCAAAACGGCCTTGACCAAGCGAAACCAAAACATAACGCCCACTCCCGCTCTTCAGGATCGCTTCCGTAGGCACCGCTAATCTCTTTTTGGTTCCAACCTGAAAAGCAACGTCAGCATAGGCTCCAGGACGCAGCTGTCCATCTTTGTTGTCCATCACCAAGCGCACTTGGCCCGTGCGCGTTTGGGCATCGACCGTCGGGTAGACGTATTCAACGCGCGCAAATACCTCGCGACCTGGAATATTCGGAAACGTAACGACCGCAGGTGTACCTGCTTCAATAAAGCTTAGGTCCTTTTCAGGCACGCTGACCATCAGCCAAACCTGGGAGTAATCTTGGATCCGCGTCAGCATGCTTCCGCGTTTGACATAACTCCCCGGCCGCAAATCAATCATCGCAACCGTGCCATCCAATTCGGCGTAGAAGGGAACAAATTCTAAGACGTTTCCCTTTTTGGACATTTCGTTGATGGCTTGATCTTGCATACCGAACGCGCGCAATCGTCGTTTTACGGAATTTATCCGCGCCCGGTTTCGGCCCTTAAGTGCCGACAAGTAATCGCGTTGGGAGACAATGTACTCTGGCGCGTAAATCGTGAACAACAGGTCGCCTTTTTTAACTTGGTCGCCCACGGCCCGGATTTTGAGATCCTCAATCCATCCTTCAAGCCGCGCCGTTAATTCGCTTTGTAAGCGTTCGTTTTCAGCAACTCGCCCATAGCTGCGAATAATCTTGCCAAAGCTCGACGTTTCAGCTTTGCCGAGCCTGACGCCGATATTTTGCATTGTCTCGGGAGCAATCGTGATGGCGCTGCGCCGCGCCGCCGAAGTTTGGCCCTGCGCTTCACCAGGCGTTTCCAATTTCACAAGGTCCATACCGCAAATGGGGCAGCTACCAAACGCATCCGCAATGTAATGGGGATGCATCGGGCAGGTCCATTTGGCCGCTTTTGTTTTGGCAGCATCAGCGGCCCAAACAGGATCGCTGAACCCAGCGGACATACCCGCCAAATTGCCAATTTTTTCTGCCACCAACGTCAACCCGCCAACCAGAAGGGGCGAGACGGCAAGCCAAAGTGTTGTTTTTCTAAGTGCGTGTTTCAAACACATCTTTATTCGCTCTCAGTTTCCTGACTAGGTCAAGCCACGGGACGTCATCTTTTGACGTACCTCGAGCCACGATCGATGAACTGACGCTACAAAAACAAAAAAGCGCCAACACCAAAGCCTGATAGATGTCAGGAGGAGCGTTTAATTACGGATGCGCGCGTTTCGCATTAACAGGCCGCGCAAACCGGCAACGGTAGGATGTTTGCAAAATTCCGGCGGACCACGCGCCATGCTTTCTAGTGCAACAAAGCAGCTTTGAGAAACCGTGGTTGCTGTGAGAACACTTGAAAATGGATAACTCACAACGTAGTGGGGGCTGGGAACTTCAAGCGCCGTATTGAAAAGATAGCCATTGCTAATAGTTTCAGAACAAAAATCCAAACACCCGCGCTTTGATTTTTGATCAATCAACGCCTGATCATGGTGGTGGTGAGCCCCGTCGTGGGCAGCGTGCGTTTTGGGTTCAATTGAGTCAACATGAGCCGCAACGACAGCCTGCACCATGCTCATGGAAATGAGCGCAATTGCGAGGACATAAACAAAAATGTTGCGAATCTGCCGGATCACGATGGACTTTCTCTAACCTTGCACAGGATGACCCTATCATCTGCTTTCAATGTTTAAATGGTCAAGCCCTTATTGTTAGCCTTACCAGGTGTTTGGCCTAACAATTACGTGAGATAACATTGAAAAATCGTATTTATTTTTCGGCCAGCCCCGATCATTTATCGAAAAAGACAACGCTTTTATGGTCCGCGCACCAGGATCCGCTTTAGCCATAGCGCATGCCATTAACGTTGATAAACGCGCGGCCTACGAAAGACCGCCGCTAACGATTTGCAAAGTTCAGACTTCCGCACCCGTCCAATCAATGTTTTATCTGACGCCCAAGGACGAGTTCTGGCCACGGTTGCCCTACAACCTTTAGAAATTGCTGCAGTTTTCACCGAACGACCAGCGGTGGGGGATCTTGCTAAAGACATGCCAAGGCGCATGATGTTTCATGGACCAATAAATGACATACCAAAATCAAATGCGCACCCTGCCTTCACAAAAATCACTTTTAGAACGTGCGGTTGAGAAATACCGCAAAGCAGGTTTTACCCGTACGCTGCGACACACGCGTATCGCACTCACACACCGCGCGCATACGGCCATCGAAAAGATCGCGCGATGGGACACTACCGAGGCACACAAGAAGAATGGTTCAGTAGGTGCCACAGAGACCCTTGACGAAAGAACCAGCGATGAAACCGGCTGTCCATATGTCGCAAGCCCATGGCTCGTCCTCAAATGGATTAACGAGGCGCTGCCGGCTGACAAATCAAACTGGGCGTTCGTGGACCTGGGCGCCGGCGAAGGAAGAGCCGTTCTTGCAGCTGCAAAACACAACTACAAACAAATTGTCGGTGTTGACTATGATGAAGAGCTTGCCAGAATTGCGCGGATGAATATTGAAGCCGCAATTCCCTCGGGGGTGACGGTGCCAGAAGTCGTGCACGCTGACGCTGCAATATATGAATTGCCGCAAAGCCCGGTGATTGTTTTTATGTTCAATCCCTTCGATCCGCCTGTGATCAACAGGGTGGCAGATCAGATCGGACGCTCCTATGAGCGCGCGCAGCGGCCAATGATTATTGCCTATCTAAATCCAAAGCATACGGATGTGCTGGCGAACATTTCCGGCTTCTCAAAACGAGCATTAAATGCGGGGGCCGCCTTGAAATTTGCAACGCTCAGTCCCTATGAGCTTCACCTTTATGCGACAAAGAAAGCCCTCCCTTTTCTGCGCAACACCCAATAATCTCACTGAACGGTTCACGCGCTGAACATACAAGTAAAAACATTGCTACCGCCCCTCTCCCAGTCGCTCGCTCACTTTGCGCGCTAATTTGACAAAATGGGACGCTTCATTGATCCCCAATGAATCGGAAACCTCACCTTGAGCCTCCGCCCAAGCGGGCAGCGCCTGCATCAATTTTTTTCGTCCGCGCCCGGTAACATCGGCAACCCGCGTCCGCTTGTCGTCTCCCGGTTTGACCATTACAAATCCGAGTCGTTCAAGCGGTTTAAGATTGCGCGCCACAGCACTTCGCTCCATCGCTAAAACCTGAGAAAGGTCCGTCAACGTCGTTGGACCTTTTTGCGCCAAAACCGCCAAGACATTAAACTGCGTAACGCGAAGCCCAAGTGGTCTCAGCGCATCGTCATAATGGCGCGCAAGTATGCGCGACGTGCGCCGTAACAAAAAATTCCAACACCCTCGCGTCTCTTCCAGTTTCACGCTCAACAAATTCAATCCTTTTGGTTTGTTGCCGAAGTCGCGCCCGCGGACAGTGCCCTGCATCTATAAAATTCACACAAATGTCACCTGCAGCAATGTTTAAACAGGACACGTACCTTGTCCAGAACGCGCATGCTCACAATCGTTTTAACAACAACGCTCTTGCGCCCGAAACAGACCTATGTAATATTAGGGGCATATACCCATAATGACAAGCAAATTCGTGCAATGATCAAAGATTAGAAAAATTCCGACCGATCCAAGGGTGCGCAACCGATGTAAGTTGCGCGTGTTTTTGGAAAAATCAGGAGGGGCCTATGCGTAAGTTAATCCGCGTACTCGTCATTTTTGCAGTTGTCGCCGTCGCGCTTTGGCTAATTTCCCACGCCGTTGAGGCGATGCGCAGCACCCCGTCAAAGCCCGAAAAACTATCTTGGGGGTCTGACCTGACTATCCAAGAAGTCGACCTAGATGGAATTAAGGCACGTTATGTGACGGGCGGCTCTGGCCCCAATTTGGTTCTGTTTCACACCTTGCGCACCCAACTCGATCTCTTTCACAAAATGATTCCAAATTTGCAAAAACAGTTCACGGTTTATGCAGTCGACTATCCCGGACACGGTTGGTCTGACATTCCCAATGCCAGATATCATCCGGACGACTTTTACGGCTGGGCAGAAAAATTCCTTGAACGCGCGAATATTGACAACGCAACGCTTGCTGGAATTTCCATCGGGGGCACCATTGTTTTAGAACTTGCCGCGCGACAAAACCCCCGCGTTGCCAAAGTCATCTCAATAAATCCTTACGATTATGAACCAAGCTACACGGCTGGTCTCAAAGGAAGTTCACTGCCCGCACAGGTCATGTTTACGGCCACCGACTTCCACTTCATCGGCGAAACATTTATGCGTCTTCGCAATCCGATTGTGGAACGGTTACTCTTTGACGGTGGGGTCGCCAATTCAAATTCTATGAGTGACGAGCTCTTTGAAGAACTCTCAAGCGTCGGCAATCGGCCCGGCCATTACCGCGCCTTTATCGCACTGCTGCGCGAACGCCACCACTGGCAAGACGCGCGCAAAAATTATCCCAAAATCAAAGTGCCTGTCCTTTTAATTTTTGGTGATCAAGACTGGGCCTCTGAAGAAGATCGCAAAAAAACGCGCGACCTCATCCCCCAGGTAAAAATGGAAACTGTCAAAGACGGCGGGCACTTTCTATCCCTCGACCAACCGCAAGTATTGGAAGAGCTGATCGTTGCGTTTGCCAAAGGAACCTGACAGGCGTCCAGACAGGCGCAACCGGGCAACAACAGCGGCGGATCAAAATTTTGGGCACACTGAGCGAAAAACTTAATTATCTTTGGCGGCGTTACTTTGGCCGGTACGAACTTGACGATCCACGCCCGACTGCCAAGGCGGCGCCCTACACATTCTATTTGCCGCCGGTCGAAGAGATTACCGCGTTAGAAACCGGCGACTTAGTCAAACTCATTTTTCGCAGCTTTGCCAGAAACAAAGAATTCGGCGCCGAGCGCATGTGGGTCACCATTACTGAAATAAAGCCAAGTGGATTAAAAGGTACGCTCGATAACGATCCCGTCGACATGCCCGAACTCCAATTTGGCGATATCGTTTCGTTTCAGCCCTACCACATCATCGACATAGACTGGAACGACCCGCAAAAAGCGGACCGATTCCAAAAAGAGGAAAAACAGATTTGGGATCGATGCATGGTTGACGCCTGCGTGGTCGATGAGGGTGTTCCAATACACTATCTTTATCGCGAAGAGCCCGACCTTTCTGAAGAAGGTGACAAATTTCCAGACAGTGGTTGGCGTATTCGCGGCGATTACCGTGGTCTGTCAGACGAAGAAATTGATGCGCGTGAAGCACAATACATCGCACTTGGTGTCGTCCTTAACATTGATGACAGTTGGATTAAGTTGCTCGATGCACCGGTAGGTTCGAAGTTTATCAAGGACTTTGAAACTGGGAGATTTGTTCGAGCAGTAGACTGATAAGACCTAGTATTGATGTTTTTATTTTGATCGCTTGTTCTTGCTCTTTTTTTCAATCCACCAATAAAGTAACCACTCAGGAAACATGATGACGACAACCAAAGGCAACAGCAGTACAAATGCGAGCACCTGAAGAATTGTTCCGACCACACCCATTATAAGTTCCATACCTGATATTTGTCGTCCTACGCACCGCTCCATTGACAATGGGGACGCAAAACGAAATCATCAAGTTTTCATTAGGAGGGGGACGATGCCGAGTAATGTCTCATGGTTTGAAAAGCTAATGTATGGGTCGCTCGCTCTGGGCCTGGCCGTAATGTTGCTTGATGGCGCGCGAGTTGTCGCAAAACCGGAAGTGCAGCAGATGGGTGGATTGCCATTCATATTCACCGTCGGATTATTCGTTCTAGCAATTATGGCGCTTCTTGTTTGGTTGACCGCCCGTCGCCGAATGAACTGGGCGCGCTGGGTTATCGCCATTTTCTTTGTGCTGGGGATGTTTGGGTTCGTACCGCAGCTCTTAGAAACGATTAGTGCAAATCTAGCGGCAGGCCTGTTAAACATCACACAAGCCCTAATGCAGGCGGCGGCGTTGTTTTTCGTTTTCACAGGGAATGCCAGGCCATGGTTTCAAAAGGCGCAACCGACCACGTAGCGGTCAATCGGGCGATTGTCGTGGGAGCCAACCCCTAGTGCCTTGTTCCGGGCCGGCCAAACAGTTAAGCAAGGAGCATGACTGAGCACCCCCTACAGACCAACGCGCGCGTCCACGTCGCGGGCATAACTTTCGCAAACGATGCACCGATCGCCATATTGGCAGGTCCATGTCAGATGGAAAGCCGCGCCCACGCGCTTGAGATGGCCGAGGCGCTGAAAAAGATCGCCGAACGCACGAACATTGGTGTTGTCTACAAGTCATCCTTCGACAAAGCCAATCGCACCTCTTTGAGAAGCAAACGCGGGATCGGCCTCAAAGAAGCGCTCCCAATTTTTTCTGAAATCAAAGAGACCTACGGTTTGCCCATTGTGACGGATGTTCACGAGCCGGAACAATGTGCGGCTGTGGCGAGCGTGGTCGATGTCATTCAAATTCCCGCTTTCTTATGTCGGCAGACAGATCTTCTCGTTGCGGCAGCCAAGACGGGGCGCGTCGTTAAAATCAAAAAAGGACAATTCCTCGCGCCATGGGACATGACAAACGTCGTCAACAAAGTCGTGCACTCTGGCAATCCTAATGTCATGGTTACAGAGCGAGGTGCCTCGTTTGGCTACAACACTCTTGTTACCGATATGAGGTCACTGCCGATACTTGCCGAAACCGGTGCACCCGTCATTTTTGATGCCACCCATTCCGTGCAACAACCTGGCGGCCAAGGGACATCTTCTGGTGGAGACCGCAGGTTTGTACCAGTCCTCGCCCGCGCAGCAGTGGCGGTGGGTGTCGCAGGCCTTTTTATCGAAACCCATCAGGATCCCGACAATGCGCCGTCCGATGGGCCAAACATGATGCCCTTAAAAGCGCTTGAGCCTCTTTTGATTGAGCTCAAGGAGATTGATGCCATCGTTAAGAACAAGTCCTGACTTGGTGGGCCAAACCTTGTGCAAGGCCCAGCAAATGCGCTCTTCGCGCCACACAAGAAGCACCTTGAGAATGCTACCCCCCACAATACTGCCGGAATAACATCGCGGAACCATGGACGATAAGGCACGCGGACGTTAAATGTGCCCCCAACAAGCCCTTGGAATGAATGGAGAGATCATGGGTGAAGGCCAAGCCATAAAGACGGCAGATGCGCCCGCCGGGCACGCTGAAATGGCAAACGCCATTCGCGCCCTTGCGATGGATGCGGTTCAAAAAGCAAAGTCAGGCCATCCCGGTATGCCCATGGGCATGGCCGACGTCGCAACCGTTCTCTTTCGCGATTTTTTACGCTTTGACCCAAACCACCCCAACTGGCTAAACCGCGATCGGTTTGTCTTGTCAGCCGGCCATGGGTCCATGTTGCTTTATTCCCTCCTTCATTTGACCGGTTATCCGGACATGACCCTGGAGGAAATAAAAAACTTCCGCCAGTTGGGCAGCAAAACTGCCGGGCATCCTGAATATGGACACGCCACTGGCATCGAAACAACAACAGGACCTCTAGGCCAAGGACTTGCAAATGCTGTCGGTATGGCATTGTCAGAACGGCTGTTAAATGCGCGCGTCGGCAGCGACCTTATTGACCACCATGTTTATTGTTTGGCCGGTGACGGGTGCCTAATGGAAGGCATCAGCCATGAAGCAATATCCATGGCTGGTCATCTCAAACTGGGCAAGCTGATCGTCCTCTTCGACGACAATTCTATTTCTATAGATGGCGAGACAGACCTTGCGGTGAGCGATGACCAACAGGCTCGATTTAAGGCCAGCGGTTGGAACACCATCGCTATTGATGGTCACAATCCCAGCGAAATTGCAAACGCGATCGAAAAAGCAAAAAGCGATCCGTCAGCGCCCTGGTTGATTGCCTGCAAATCCACAATTGGCCACGGCGCCCCAACCCGCGCTGGCACAGCGAAAGCCCATGGCGAACCACTAGGCCCAGACGAAATTGCAGGTGCTCGTGAAAATCTCAATTGGCCACATGAGCCCTTTGAAATTCCATCGCACGTGCGGGAAGCTTGGCAGACGGCCGGCAAACGCGGCGCTGCGGAGTTCGAAAAGTGGGCATCGCATTTTGAAGGGGCCAACAACACCCAACGTCAACTCATCGCAAACGACCTTGATGTCATCAAAAAAGACGTCGACAAAGTTATCAAAGAAGCCAAACAAGCGTTTGCTGCCGACGAAACGAAGCGCGCCACCCGCGTTTGGTCGCAAAAGACGCTGGAACATTTGGTTCCAGTTTTGCCACAGCTCATTGGCGGATCTGCCGACCTCACCGGCTCCAACGGCACGCGCACAAATCACCACACGTCAATTTCTGCGGACGACTTTGCTGCCAACTACATCCACTACGGTGTACGCGAACATGCCATGGCCGCGGTTATGAACGGCCTCGCGTTATCAGGCAGCATTATTCCCTATGGCGGAACATTTTTCGTCTTTACCGACTATTGCCGTCCTTCCATTCGCTTATCAGCGCTTATGCGCCAACGCGTCATTTACATCATGACGCACGATTCCATTGGCCTTGGCGAAGACGGCCCAACCCACCAACCGGTCGAACACTTTACAGCCATGCGCGCCATTCCCAATCTCAACGTCATGCGCCCATGCGATGCTATTGAAACGGCCGAGTGCTGGCAAATCGCCATTGAATCAGAAGAAACACCATCAATCCTTGCCTTAACGCGTCAGGGCGTACCAACCTTGCGTGCTCCGGACGATGACAACAAATGCCGTAAGGGCGGCTACGTGATTAGGGACGCGCAAGGTGCACGCGATGTTACGCTAATCGCCACCGGCTCTGAAGTGGGCCTCGCCGTTGAAGCAGCAGACACGTTGGCGCAACAAAAACTCAACGTCGCGATTGTCTCCCTCCCAAGCTTCGAACTCTTCCGCGAACAACCGGAAAGCTATCGAAGCGAGGTTTTAGGAGAAAGCCCCCGTGTCGCCATTGAAGCGGGCCTCAAGCAATGTTGGTACGAATGGCTTCGACCCGATGATGTATTTGTTGGACTTGACGATTTTGGTGCTTCCGCGCCAGGCGGCGCCCTTTTTGAATATTATGGGCTTACCTCAGATCGCATCGTTACGGAAGCAACCCGCTTGGCGACCAAAAGCTAAGTCCACCAAATAAACGTCTACCCACAAACCGAAGAGAACCAGTGCATGGATTTTGCACGGATAAAAACAACCGACAATCTTGATGTTCAAGGTAAGCGTGTTCTTTTGCGCGCGGACCTAAACGTGCCGCTGCGCGAGGGTAAGGTGAGCGACGCCACAAGAATCGCAAGAGTCGTACCAGGCATTCGCGATCTTTCAAGCCGTGGTGCACGCGTCATTGTGCTCTCGCATTTCGGCCGACCCAAAGGCCAAAGAAACGAAGAATTCACATTAAGGCCTGTTGCCGAAGAGCTTGCCCGCCAACTGCAAAAACCAGCAACATTTGCCCCAGATTGCATTGGCGAAGAAGCCCACGCGGTGGTCGATAAATCAGAAAATGGCGACGTTATCGTTTTAGAGAACGTGCGCTTTTATCCGGGCGAAGAAAAAAACGATCCCTTGTTTGCGCGGGCCCTTGCGGAATCTGGTGAAATCTACGTTGGCGAAGCATTTTCTTGTGCGCACCGTGCCCACGCCTCAACAGAAGCTGTCACGCATTACTTGCCTGCCTATGCCGGGCCCCTAATGATGGAAGAAATCAACGCACTTAGACGGGCACTTGATAATCCAGAGCGGCCTACGGTCGCCGTTGTTGGTGGGGCCAAAGTATCAACAAAAATTGCCGTTTTGAAAAACCTTGTCGCCAAGGTCGACAACCTCATCATTGGCGGCGGGATGGCCAACACGTTTTTGCAAGCCATGGGCGTAAACGTTGGCAAGTCGCTCTCTGAACCAGATTTTGCAGAAACCGCGCGCACGATCATGACCGCCGCAGAGCAAAGCAATTGCGCCATCCATTTGCCCACCGATGCTATCATTGCCCAAACACTGTCCAATGAGGCGAACACAGAGACAACATCAATCAATGCTGTACCGGCGGACATGATGGTTTTGGACGTGGGGCCGGAAACAGTCACCAAACTAAAATCTGTTCTTGCGCAATGTAAGACTTTATTGTGGAACGGTCCGTTGGGTGCTTTTGAATTTGCGCCCTTCGCACAAGGCACTGTCGCGCTAGCCCAGGCTGCGGCCGCACAAACCTCCGCCGGGCAACTTACGTCGATCGCAGGCGGCGGTGACACGGTGGCCGCACTGAACGTCGCCGGAGTGACAGATCAGTTTAGTTATGTTTCCACGGCAGGTGGCGCTTTTTTGGAATGGCTTGAAGGTCGCACACTGCCTGGCGTCGCCGCGTTAGCGTCCTCACATGACTGATACAACTTTAAAAGTAACGACACCGCCCATTGCTCTCACCATCGCCGGTTCAGATAGTTCCGGCGGGGCCGGAATTCAGGCCGACCTCAAAACATTTATGGCGCTCGGTGTTTTTGGGGCATCTGTCGTAACGGCGCTCACTGCTCAAAACACCAAGGGTGTCACCGCTATTCACACACCGCCGGGTTCTTTCGTGCGCGCACAAATCGATGCGATCGCAGATGACATGAATGTCGCCGCCACTAAAGTCGGCATGCTCGCAAACAAAGACATCGCAGCAACGGTCGCCTCTGCGCTACGTGATCACGACCTGGGCATCATCGTTGTCGACCCAGTCATTGCTGCCACCAGCGGGGATGCTTTGCTAGAATCGGATGCCCAGAACATTCTGATACGCGATCTTTTCCCCGTGGCTGATCTGATAACACCTAATCTCCACGAAGCAGCACTCTTGACCGGAAGACCAATGGCTGAAGACCAAGCTGAAGTCGAACGACAAGCAAAAAAGCTTTTAGAGTCCGGTTGTTCAGCAGTCCTGATTAAGGGGGGCCATGCCAGCACTTCGGATTCAGTGGATACGCTCGTCACATCGGATGGTGCAGCAACCTTCACGGCGCCGCGCATCTCAACACAAAATACCCACGGCACCGGCTGTACGCTTTCCGCTGCCATTACCGCCCACCTGGCACGGGGGACGGCCTTATCCACAGCAATTGCAAAGGCTAAAGACGCGATCACCCAAGCCATCGCATCGGCTGCTGATCAGGAGCTCGGATCAGGTCATGGCCCCATCGATCATGCCGCGATTGCCATTGATTTCTCTGACGCCAACAAAAAAACCTAACAAAGACATGACCTTACAACTGGCGTCCCAAACCAATCGGAGCCTGAAAAATGTTGCACATTGGCATCGCCCGGCAAACAACAACACAATTTGGCAATATTCGAGCTTGAGCCGAAACAAGAGTTATGCACAGTGGGACATGCATTGCGGCGCTGGGGGGTGCCGCTACGATGCACACGGGGGGTGAAAAGCCGAACGAGCGCGCGAAAGCGCGACGGCATGGCTAAAAAGGCTGATTTGGCGACGCCAGATCAGCCTTTTTCATGCCCACACAGAATCTTCCATACGTATTTTTATCCAGGTCATTAAGGTCGAGCGTGGCGCGAACCACACAGCTTGTGACAATAGTACGTATTAGGCCATTTATTGCACAGATGAAGATGGCACGCGCGCCACGAAATCAGTACGTTTAGCAAGCGATTTTGAAGGCGAGAACAAGCGGAAACGACTGAGTTACGTAATTCGTCTTCTCGACCATATCTAAGTATGGGCAGCACCTATTCTAGGTCAATGAGGGGGGCCACCAATGGCAACGCGTTTCAAATTCGGGATGCGTCTCGTTGTTCCAGTAGCCACAGCCGCAATCTTAGCGCTGAGCACCACAGCAAGTTTCGCAGGCGGCTTTTCAATTCGCGAGCAATCTGTCTCCAGCTTGGGCGCCGCATTCGCTGGCAACGCAGCGGGCGGAGATCTGAGTTCCATGTATTGGAACTCTGCCGCAGCCGCAGCAAAAGACGGTATGAACAGCGAAAGTCACATGTTTGCAATTCTGGGCTACGCGAACGTGCAAGTTAACCAGGTCGCGTTTCCAGATCCGCTCACTGGTTTGGTGGTTGGGCCAGGCTTTGGCGCCGCGAGCAATCAGAGCGGGGACTTAGTATCGCCTGCCGTTGTGGCTGCCAGCTACGTTAACTACCAACTGACAGACAAATTATACTTTGGCTTTGGGCTCAATTCGCCGTTCGGCCTGACGACGAAACCCACCGACCCAACCTATCAAGGTTCTGTGCTGGGCCGCACAACGCGCTTGCTGACTTTTAATGGCAACCCAACAGTGGCCTATGAAGTGATGCCAGGCCTTATCATCGGCGCCGGTGCACAGATCCAATACGGCGATGGCAAATTCAAATTCGCAACTGTAGCACCCGGACCCCTTCCTGGTTTCCCGCCGTTCTTACCTGGCGTTCCCGGAAGTGGCGCAACAACCGGTTTTGAGGGCGATGGCTGGGCTTTTGGTGCCACGGCCGGAATCCTCATAAAGCCTGCACCGGGCACATCTATCGGTCTTGGATGGCGCTCGCAGATGAACCAAGAACTTGAAGGTAATTTCTTCACACTGGGAAGCGCTGGCCTAAACGTTGCGGCAGAGGCCGAAATTAAGCTTCCCGATATTGTGACCTTCTCGTTCCGCCATGCTGTCTCATCTCGAACGCGTATTATGGGGACGGTTGAGTGGTCACACTGGAGCCGGTTCCAAGACTTGACCGTTCGTTCAACGGCAACGGGCGCGAACATCTTGACTGGTCTTTCACCGGCAGGCACACAAATCGCCTCCTTGCCCGCCAATTGGGAAGACGGCTGGTTCTTCTCGCTTGGTGGCGAATACGACATGAACAACTACATGACGCTACGCGCTGGTGCCGCCTATGAAATCTCACCAATTGATTCAGCCGAAAAGCGTTTCACGACCATTCCAGATAATGACCGTGTCTGGTTAAGTGCTGGCGCCACGGTGAAAATCAATCAGTCAACCGAAATGGACTTGGCGTTTACGCACATCCTCATTGAGGATGGTCCGTTTGATCGCGACAGCCTTGGCACTGGTGTAAATCTCCAAGGTGAGATTGAGGCCCACACGAGCATTATCGGGGCCAGCGTAAAAATGAAATGGTAGTCTTGCGGGTTGTGGCTTGCGGTCTAAACAGTTTTGGCCACTACGCCTGACGCTAGATGTCCCGAACGAAGTTTAAAGGCAAAGGACCGACCCTAAAAAGTCAGGTCCTTTGTTTTTTCCTGTCGTATATTAGCCCCACAACGCCGGCGTCGGCGCACCAATCACGCCATCCTTAATGTGAAGGCCATGTGCACGGTCCTCGGCCAATAGCAATGGCCCATCCAGGTCAACCCAATCCGCGCCATCACACAACGACAACGCGGGCGCCACACCTAACGATGTTGCGACCATTGAGCCTACCATAACGCGCAATCCAGCATCGCGCGCAGCATCTCGCAACTTGAACGCTTCCGTTAAGCCGCCGGCCTTGTCGAGTTTAATGTTTACAGCGTCATAGCGATTTTTGAGATCACCGATGTCCGCGCTCGTATGAACACTTTCGTCAGCACAAACAACAATTGGTCGCGCAATACGTTCAAGCAAGTGGTCATCTGCAGCAGGTAATGGCTGTTCGATGAGTTCAAATCCTTTTGCTGCAGCAATTCCAAGAAGCGTCTCGAGAGTGTCCGGGCGCCACGCCTCATTCGCATCCCCAATCAACCGTGCATCTGGTCGGGCTTGCCGAACCATGAGCATACGCTCTTCGTCACCAGGACCATCAAGCTTGAGTTTGAGAAGATGAAACGATTTCGCCGCCGCTGCAGCCTCAGCCATATCATGCGGTGACCCAAGGCTAATTGTAATAGCCGTTTCAACCTCGCTAAACCCGTCAAAGAGCACGTTCACGCCCGCCAGACGCGCACGCTTTTGCAACAAATCCCAAAGCGCACAATCAAGTACATTTCGCGCAGCGCCCGCAGCCATCTTGCGGTTAAGTTCACTAACGTCCAAGGTCCCCGTATAAGAACGCACCTGATTCAGTACGCTCTCAACGCTCTCGCCATAGCGCTTGTAGGGCACCGCCTCGCCGCGACCCATAAAGTCACCATCCGAGACCGTCGCAACCACCACATCAGCGCAGGTTTTGGATCCCCGCGAAATCACAAACGGCTTCGCCAACGCCCAGCGTTCATGCCGAACATCTATTAGATTGACATTTGGAACATTTGCCATCGCGCGTCTCTCAGCCAGGTGGCCACACGCATTGAAACGTCGAACAAATTTGACTTGAAACGCAAGTTCTGGAAAGCGTTTTGGCGATCAGCTCAACCGTCCGCTGACATGAGCAAGGAACAAATAGACGCGTCCCATTTCAGAAATAAGCCGGTCCTGAACCGTGCGACCCGTAGGATCATTTTGTTCCAGTTCGCGCAACGTTTGTTCGTAGTCAACCATGTACCGCGCGACCGTTTTCTGAAGGCCTGCATCACGCTCGTAGCGACGACTAAATTCGTCAAAAGCGTTTTGCCCATCTGGCGTATAGATGTTGCGCACCAAAATGCCCCGATGACCTGCCCGTAAACGCGACCACAATCCAGCAGCCGTCTGCGGATCCATCGCCCGAGCGATCGTTTGGACATCAAGCGCCACATCGGGTGCTGGATGCGGGGCGGCCCCGGGTTGACCTGCGGGTGGGGGTTGCCCAGGCCGCGGAGCACCTGGATGCTCCTCCTGTACAGACGCGCGTTTTAGAAGATCGCCCAACGACCATTCTTCCCCGCCACCTTGAGGTGGTGCGCCAGGTCCCGCCGGCTGGCGCGGTCCGCGAGGTGGTCCTCCCGGCGCGCGCTTTTGTTGTGGCTGTGCGGCGGCTCCCGCCGGATGATTTTGTTGCGGCTGACCAGGTGCAGGCCGCCCGGGCGCTGGATGAGGACCGGTCGTTCTGTGCGCCGCAGGTGCATGCGGCGATTGCTGCCCGCCAGGATGATGGCCGGCTGGAGCTCCGGACGTCCGCGCACCCAACTCACGCGCGAGGCTCGATGAAAGGCTCGACAGTGCGCGTTCGTCAACGGCTGGTCCATGATGCGGCGGCGATTGTTGTTCGGCATAGGATTGGGTCAGCGATCTATTGGCGCCACTCCTCGGCGTGGTCACATCACGTGTGTGTGCGGTGTGGGTTGTCATTGCAGAAAGCTGCCCAAGCGCACGCAACTGGTCTTGTAAGGCCCGGCGCATGGCTTCGGTACTTTCCTGTGTCGCCGTAGGCAGGGAATCAAACTGAGCTTTCAAACGCTCATGTTCTTCCGCAAAGGAGACCGCCGCGTTTTCCGTACGCCGGCGCATTTCCTCTGTGGTCTCTTCAACGCGACCCGATAAGGATCCCAGTTGTGTTGTGACTTCGTCGGAGACAGAATTGAAACGGTGGCGCAAATCTTCCAGCGCGCGCGTAGAATGTGCATCGGCCTCAGCGCGGATACGCTCAATTTCAGCTAACGTTTGCTTCTTTTGAGATTCCGTCCCAAGCCGCAGTTGCTCCGCCGCGGCACGCGCTTTGACTTCGGCTTCGGAGAGCGAGCCTTCAATCGTCGATGAGTACCCTTCAATAAAGCGTCCAAATTCATCGGCCTTGCCTGTCATCCGGTCAAGCGTCTGCGACAACTGCGCGTGCCGATGCTGAAGGGTTGCATCAATTTTATAGTTTGCGGTCTCCAAAGCGTTTGCAGATTTCATGATTGATTGACTTTGTGAGTCAAAGCGATTTGTCACAGAGTGAATTTGTGACAATAGATTTTCAGAAACATTCTTTAGAAGATCCGACTGACCGGCCAAGCCCTCAATTGCCTTTAAGGATTGCCGAGTAATGTTTTCGCTTGAGCGACGGACCGAGTTGATACCATGAACAAGCGATTCATCGAGGTCGTTGGCTTGTTGGGTTATTGTTTCGTTGAACGTTTTTGCATGTGAATCAAGAGCACTTGTCAGCGCGTTTGCACGCTCACCCACAGCCTGGTCAATTGCCGCGGTTGACCGCATAACTGACTCATCAAACAAACGTAGCCGCTCAGAGAAGGCATCATCAAGCGCCCGCGTACGCTCCACCAGCCTTGTATCGAGCGCCTCAGCGCGGTTCGCCAATGTCGCATCAAGCGCACGCGCATATTCTTCAAATACAGCCTGAAGTGTGTCCGTACGTTCGCCTATAGACGAATCGAGCGAGCGCATGTGTTGATCAAACGCTTTGCTGATCGTATCGCTACGGTTCTCAAGCGCATCTGCCAGCGCTGTCGTGTAGTTATCAAGCAGGCCGCGCATTTCATCAGTGCGATCACCAAGTGCTGAATCAAGCGCCCCCGTATATTCGCTCAACACCGCCTGCAGTTGGTCTGTCCGTGACCCTAAGGATCCCTCAAGCTGCCCAACACTATTCGAAAGTGACGTCTCAAGCGCCGTCAGATTGTCTCCGGCACCTTGTATGATGTGCGCCAGCTTTGATTGCTGGCTTGAGAGCTTTTCAATCAAGGTCGGCACTTCTGTGCCAAGCGTGCGCAAAGTTTCGGTGACCTGGGTTCCCGTACTTGCGAGCGCTTCACGCTCACCACACAATTCGCCGATCAATTCGCGGATCTTGCGCTCGTTTTCTTCATAGGACCGCTCCAACGCGGCCACTTCGTTATGAACGAGCGCCTCAAGCTCACCAGCCCGGCCCAATGCCCGGCTGACCGCATCATTCATGAACGAGACTTGTCGTCGAACCGCCTGCCCCAAAGAAGCAACCGATTGTTCCGCGAGCCTGTCAGGCTCCGCCAAACGAACCGCAACCTCTGTCATCGTCGATGAGCGCAACCGCAGTTCCTCAGCGCGCCAAGCAAGCAACGCCAAAAACCACATCACGGCGATAGGAACGATAATCGCTGCGAGCGTCAAAAAGAACTCAGGACGTGACAGGACCTCGCCAAAGCCCGCACCCTCAGAGAGCTTTGACCACAGAGTAAAACCACCTAGCGCTAGCCCGATCACCGCCCAAATGATGCTCGCGATGGCCGCATAGCGAAACGGAAGTAACGACGGTTTTTCTTGTAAAGCGAATATCAGCCCACCGATGGAGGGGGCGTCATCGTTAGCTGCCACGCGCTCCCTGACAGGACCGGCGGGCCGGCGCCGTGCCGTACGCCGCTCTGCGGCCCCTTCATCACCATCAGCCAATGCGTCGTCTTCGCTTAAGGCGCTGCCAAGGATCTGAAACGTGTCCGAGTTCGTCGATTGTTTTGGGTGGGCCGGAGGCGTATCGGGTTTCTTGGCAGAGAGAGGTTCTGAAGTTTTTCCGTCGCCCTGCTTAGATCTTTTGCTGGACTTCGATTTAGCGCCCTTATTCCCAGGCAACTCAGGTGGTGCATTGGGCAGCGGGGGTGGGGCACGGTCCTTGGCTTCAGACAGGGCAGACAAGCGCTTTTGCAAGCCGCTTCGCGACTTTTCCCCTTGGGTATTATCCCCAGAAGATTTCGTCCCCTTCGGCAGTATAAATTGCTTTGTTTCTGCCATTCGCCCGTCCAAACGGAAGCTTGTTGTTCACACCCAAAATTCCCTGCCCGCCCCTTTAGAGGCTTGGAAGGAGGATGCAAACGAAGCTTACGGAGTATCGACCCCCATTAACCATGAATGCGGCCGGAAGCAACCCACCCAAAGGCGCCCCGCAAAGA
Source organism: Hyphomicrobiaceae bacterium (assembly GCA_965222775.1). GTDB lineage: Bacteria > Pseudomonadota > Alphaproteobacteria > Rhizobiales > Hyphomicrobiaceae > CBDCUV01. The sequence goes on along the minus strand of OZ244971.1, from coordinate 3,043,998 downwards.
CGCTATGGCTGCTTTGGGGCAAAAGCAAGGTCCAAATATCAGGCATGTCCAAGCAACTCTAAAGGACGTCTTAATAGTTTTGCTCCAAGTGGCCGCGTAGAATTCAGCAATTTTTACTAAGGTTGTGCCAAGTCTAGGCTGGCTTTTAAATTCAATTGCAAAGGTTTTACCCAGGATCTTCAGCCATGGCATTAAGCAGTGGGGTTCTAGCCAACAAGGTCGAACCCGAACGGGAAAATTCAACCCAACCACAGGTGGAAGCCAACTCCAGCCGCGCGACGCCTATCGACCATGAACATCTTTCACGCTACACCCTTGCAGACCGCCAGCTTGAAGCTGAAATCCTAGGCCTCTTTTGCGATCAGCTCTCAAAGTCGCTCGGTGCCCTAAAAGCTGCCAGAACGCCAGGCGAATGGAAGATGGCAGCACATACCCTAAAGGGCTCAGCCCGGTCGGTTGGCGCGGGGCGTATCGCTGACTTAGCCCTTGAGGCGGAGCAAGCTGCAGACACACGAGTAAGCGCTGAAGAAGAAGCTCGGTTGTTGGCTGAACTGGGGGACGCCTCTGCCGAGGTCCAATCTTATATTGCCCAATACACAGATGCGGCCAACTGACGGACGCCCTCAGACGTGAAATTCCAAATGCCTGACGAATCGATCAAACGCGCTCACCAGAAATGCGTTTGAACACGATTGAAATGCGTCCAAAAGTCCTTCGCCAACCATGGACCAAAAACACCGTTTTGCTTGAATTGGGTGAAACGGGCGGCTAAGTCTGATCAGATTTCTAAGTTCCGACCACGTGCTGCAAAGATGCGGCCATCATCTGCAGGCAAGCCCACCACGCCATTTGACCCACCGACACATGACATCCGAAAAGGCAATAGGGGAGCACACGCCGCGTCATGGCAAAGATCACGTTCATTCAGCCTGACGGCCAAAGCCAAGATGTTGATGCCAAAGTTGGCATGACGGTTATGGAGGCCGCTAAGATGGATGATGTCCCCGGCATTGAGGCCGAGTGCGGCGGCGCATGCGCGTGTGCAACATGCCACGTTTACGTCGATGCGGAATGGCGCGATAAAGTTGGCAAACCAGCCGAGACTGAAGAAGACATGCTCGACTTCGCGTTTGATGTTCGCGAGGAAAGCCGCCTCAGTTGTCAAATCAAAGTAACCGAGGAACTGGATGGCTTAGTCCTACGTGTTCCAGAAAAACAATTCTAGAGCAGGTTTAAGACTGCCCAGCAACAATTGCTGCTGTTGGCGCCAACCACAGTGCGAGCAAGACAAAGGTTAGCGAAATGCACACAAGCGAAGCCATAACCGGCGCAAACGTAGGCGAAAAACAAATCACAACGGACGTTGTGATCATTGGCGCCGGTCCTGTCGGGTTGTTCGCTGTTTTCGAATTAGGCCTGCTCGACATCCGCGCACATGTCATCGACATTCTTGACCGTCCAGGTGGGCAATGCGCAGAGCTTTATCCAGAAAAGCCAATTTATGACATTCCAGGTCTTCCCATTGTTACCGGACAGGGCCTGACTGATCGGCTCATGGAGCAGATTGAGCCTTTCGGTGCCACTTTTCATTTCAGTGAACGCGTCGACGAACTTATTCGCAACGAAGATGGCAGCTTCCTTCTAAAGACGGACGCAGGCACGGAATTTCAAACCAAGGTCGTTGTGATCGCAGCCGGCGGTGGCTCTTTTACCCCAAAGCGCCCACCACTAACGGGCATCGAAGCGTTTGAAGGCAAATCTGTGGCCTATTCCGTCCGCCGTATTGAGGACTTCCGCGACAAAGACATTTTGATCGTCGGCGGCGGTGATTCAGCACTTGATTGGACGCTCAATTTGGAGCCCGTAGCACGCAGCCTCGCGTTGCTTCACCGGCGCGATGATTTTCGCGCCGCCCCCCATTCCGTCGAACAAATGCGTGCTTTGGTGGCTTCAAACAAGATGCGATTGTTGATTGGTCAAGTCACAGAACTGATCGGCGATGATGGCCAACTGGAGCAAGTGACCATCAAGACAAAAGAGGGCGAAGAAAAAATAAACGTCAACACCATGCTCCCGTTTTTTGGTCTGACCATGAAGCTCGGACCAATTGCGAACTGGGGGCTAAATCTACACGAAAATCTCGTGCCCGTTGATACAGAAAAGTTTGAAACCAGCGAAAAAGGCATCTTCGCTATCGGTGACATTAACGCCTATCCTGGTAAGCTAAAATTGATACTCTCTGGTTTCCATGAGGCGGCATTAATGGCGCAACAGGCCCATCACTACATTTATCCAGACAAAAAACTTTTGTTCCAATATACCACCTCGTCCTCAAGCCTGCAGAAGAAACTCGGCGTCCGTTAGTTGTAAGAATGTTTCACGCGAGTGGTGAAGTCTCAGTGAGCATGTTTGCTGAAAACAACAGGCCGTCGAGCAAAATAAACTGAGATAGCGTTCTACAAAAACAACTGCCGCCGCATTGAGGTTATCGTTTTGCGAAACCCTGCAGGCATAGCGGCGAGCAATTTTTTCATCCGTTCGCGTAAGAAACCAAGATAAACTCGAGTCCAAATCCTGCCACGCACCGAAAGTGGCATTGCAAAATCGCGAACTTCAACAGACTGGCTACACCATTCGTATTTAAAGCCATCACCAGGTGCCATGAAATCTACGATCTCCATCCCACCGTCGTTGAGTTCAGCGATGGTATGTTCTGAGAGGATCGTCCCAGCCCCATATTTTTGGTAGGCCTTGTTGTAAGTAATGACATGCACAACATACCGCCCGTAACAACGAAACCCGAGCTCCATCGCCGCAACATCGTCCCCGCAGCTCAAGGATCGAAGTTCAAGTCCAGTTTTGCGCTTTTCATCCTTTGCCAAATTTTTGAAAAATGTATCCGTGCGATGATCGTCAAGGGCGCTGGACACAAGACCAGACTCACGCATCCAGTTCCGCTTAAATTCCAACAACACGTCAATCATTTTTGAGGCATCGGGACCTTCATTCAGCGTGTGAAAGCCAAGGCTACCCAACTCATCTAGCTTACGTCGCACACGCCTTCGATTTTTTATGCGCTTTTTTGACAGCGTTTTCTCATAGTCTTCCATGGTCGAAAAGGCCGCCAGGTTAACGTAAGGCGCGTCTTGGACCTGTGTGACTACAGCTCCCTTCTCGTTTAAAACTGGAAAGATCAGCGCGTCCTTACGCACTTTCCAAAATTGAAAAAGATCAACGTCGCTGTTGTTACGCAGGTACTGCAAACTTGCGGAAAGCATGTCGTCGCGACCAACACGATCTTCAGCCAAGACGTCACCATACTGAGATACCGGCGCCCCAAGCCAAGTTAGGCAACGCAGACCAGAATTTTTCGTCACCACCAACGGCCAAATTGAAACCAGCCGGCCATGTTCGCGCACCGTAAGAATACGCAGCTGGGGAAAAAGATCACCACTTTCTTTGCTCGGAAGAAAGACATCGCACCAATGCCAACACCAATTGAACGTTTGGAAAATATGAAAGCAATGCCCACACCGATCAAATAGCGCGTTCCATTCCCCTTCAAGCGCTTCCAGGACAGTGAGATCGCGCACGAACTCAAAAGTAAATTGATTGCTCACCAATCGACTGCCTTCAGCAAAACCTAAGGAGTCTGGGGGCTCAAATGTTTCGGCCCTGAAAGAATTTGTCCCAATCTGGCGCACGTCAATCTCTGTGATCCTGGGCATAATATAATTCGTGCCAGATAAAGGCACTGTGGTCCGGTTCTGAAACATATGGTTGGGGAGCCTACCTTAAAGAACCTGCACTGAAGTAGGCTAAGCAAACTTCATTCCACGAAGGGGCAAACGTGCTGATTTCAAAAAACAATCAAAAGTGAATTTATGCGTTGTTAGAAGAACCCAAAAGCCCGCAAGAGCAACCGGGCCAAAAAAAGTTTTGTGAAGAAACGATGGCCCGCGCTACGCGCACCAGAAGATAACAATCACCATGAAGCTATAAAGACAGCAAAAAAGAACCGGGCCCAAAGGCAATCATCGTGTCGATGAATTCGAAGATACGATGCGCCTACCGACCACTAGCTTCGTTTTGTTTCTCCCACCAATCATCCGAACCAAACTTCGGTCCACCTTCCTCAGCGACATCAGCATCAAACAAGTCGCCAAAAAAACCACCAGCACCAGATTGTGCTACTCGCCTTTTTGCTGGTGGGGTGTAGTCGCCAGCAAGGTTTTTTTGAAGGGCGACTTTGATTGCTTTGGTCTTAGCAGGCGTGCAATAGGTCTTGGGGTTCGTGATGGCTTTGGAAACCCCATTGAACCCTGTGTCATAAGCCTTGTTCACCTGTTCCATCTTTTGCGGATCGGTGATCGCAGCGGCCTGCGCCGACATAAATCGAGATTTAAGCGCGGTAGAATTAAAGTTATAGCCGCACTTAACCGCGCGCGCTGAGTTGGCACCCACATGAAGGGCGCGCGTCAACGGATCATCACGCACGACAGGTGATGCAGACTGCTGGTTACCGCCTGCCACCGAACCAGTCGTCACGTCGCTTGTGCTTGAACAGCCAACCAACGCCAACATGACCAAACAGATCAAAAGCCTCTGCGCAGACATTGTTGTGCCCCCCAGCACCAAAATAAGGACCCTATTGCATTACGCGATGGCGCCTAAGCGTCAAGCATGCGACTGCAACTTTCTCCAATAAATCTATCGGTTTAATGGCCCTTTCATGACCACATCGTCAATCTCCCCTGCCAAAATAACGTGAATTCCCCATCACCCCAAAAGAAGCGCCAAAACCTACCGACTATCACGGCTACGCGCGTGAAAGCTCTCCCATGCCACACACACCAAGGCAAACCCAAAACAAAAAAAGAAAGCCGTTCAAATGAACGGCTTTCCTCAAGTTTGCTGACTGGATACCGATTAGAAGTTGATCAGTGCACCAACCGCTACGTAGTCGAAATCTTCCCAGCCGATTTGCCTTACGGCCGGGGCCGCGGTGGTGGAGTAAAGCGCGTTGTCATCATACTCAAGATGACGATACTTAATCCACACCGACATGGCCGCAGCATCAATTTCTTGGACGATACCAAAGCCATAAACGTTCAGCTCTGACGATGTTGGTGCGAGGTAAGCAGCAGCTGCACCGTTTGCTGGGTTGAAGTTAAACTGGAAACCCGTGCCAATAAGAGCTGAGCCATCGTCGTTGTGCAACCATTCGCCGTAGAAGATCGTGTGACCCAAGTGGGAGAACTTCGAGCGCACACCACCCTTCAAGTAGTGCGTTTCCGTATCTGGAGGTGGAAGACGTCCACCGCCTGCAACATCACGATCCTCGTCAAGGTGGCCGTAGTTATAAAGGAGGAACAACCCTGTTGGTATATGTTGCACGTAGATACCAGCCTGGAAGTACTGCAGCGAGTTTGGATGTACACCAGCTGCTAGCAGAGCAAACGGTTCGTTGCTTTCGTTATAAGCGGCTGCAACAGCAAGTTTGAACTGGTGGAATTCGCCAGCATAGCGAATAGCGATATCCCAGAAATCATCCTCACCCCAACCAGCAGACAACGAGAAGCCTGCAAACGTCGGCGTATCATAACGAACACCATTTAGGACAAGACCATTACAATCGCCCCAGGCACCGCCCATACCGCGACAAGATCCTGCATTACCCCAGCGCAAGCCGTTAGCGAGCGCATAGGCATCTGTAAATGGAGTGTCGTTTGAACGAATTAAAAAGGAGTTGGTGTCAAACGCCACCCAGTTAGCCTGAACAAGCGAGCCGGAACCATCCACTAAGATAGCGGTGTTATCGGAGGCTTGCGAAACCTGGCCAACCGACAGTTTGCCCAAATGGTCTGACTTCACGAACCAGTAAGATTGGAGAAGCTGAACGCCTGAGCCACCGCTCAAGAGATTGGCAGCATCGTCACCGACCATTCCAACAGGCGTACTGTTTGTCGTGCCGAAGACACGGCTGTTGCCCTGGTCAACACCGAGATTATCAGCAGTGCCCACTTCAACATGGATCAAATAACCCGCGCTCCAGCCTGGCGTAATCTGAGCCTGACCTGAGAACTTAAAGTTCGAAGAAAGCGTTGTGCCGAGACCGGTTTGATAGAAATTCTCTTCAAAACCATCATCCCAGTACATCACTTGCTCACCGACCCAACCTGAGATCGTGAGTGAAACTTTTCGATTGCCCTTGCGAACGGTGGTCGCTTCAAGTTCGGCGATCCGCTCCTCAAGGTCTGCGCAACAGTCTCCCCCGAGATCTGCCGCTTGCGCACTGGTCATCAACCCGCCTGCAAAAAGGCCAGCTGCCACCAGGGCGCTTAGACTAAATGTTTTCATTGACCGTCTCCTAGTCAGCGTTGGCTTCAAGAGTGCGGAACGCCGGACTCAACGCAAAACTAGGCCGCATACTTGCAAAGAGGCGACACGCGCGCTTTCAGTAGCTGATGCCGCTTGCATCGGAGATTCTGTGATTCTCTAAGTGCATACAATTCCTCAAATGCAACGAGGAACAACCAGTTACGAACTGTGACCAACATGACACTAAAGTTGACGACATCCGGCAACAGTTTGCAGCATCCATAAGCGCAAGTAGCTGATTTCTCGTAACAATGTTTGATTGCTAGACCCCAGTGGTAACCAACTGCACGCCTCACAAATAGCGACCTCAACTTGTGTAGCCGCCTTTGTAGAAACGCTCATACGACCTGTAGCGGCAATAATTAAGCGCGCACAACCACCTATTTGCCCGCCAAACACTGGCCAAATGGCACCGAGGCTCGGTCTGACGCCATCTTCCCAATAACCGGAGACAAAAGTTTTTACACAGATTGTTTTTTGGGATCTGAAGCCAGTCCAGCACGGCCATCCTGCGAAACGTTGCCTATGGCCAGGTCCGATGCGGGAAGCGGGATGGGTGTTCCTGCGTGATTTGACACAACATGTGCAAACACTGAGGTGGGTTAGGAAAGTCATTGTAATCGCGAATTTGTAGTCGCTGAGCGCCCGGCTGTTGCGCGGCAATATCCACATTGCCTCTCATTATTCGCTCAAGATTGAACAACCCAACACGACTTTTTCGAAGTGTTGGCAAGAAAACACCGTACAGCCGCGAGAAAAAACAAACAAACACACGCCGTAAACTTCCCGCCGCGCCAGTAGGCGGAGCCGTTGGCGTCGGCGCGCTCACTGCCCGAGGCCTTTAGGCCGAGGAGCAGCAGTGAGCAAAAACAAACAAAGCACGCGGATCCCCTTGCTCAAGTTTTTACCGCTCGCGGGGCTATTCGCGACTTCGTGGCGGCACCTGCGCGGGCGCGGGACTAAGTCCCGGGTCGCGTTGCTCCCGGGCAAGTGCCGGATACGGCAGCCGCCAACTTTATTTGCACAAAACAAAACACACGCCATATCGGCCCCGCTGTCGCGGTAGGCGTCGTGTCGAAGACGCGCAAATTTAATGCCGTCGCGATCAACAGACTCGCGGCCGGCCCGAAGGGGCGAACAGCCGCGAGCAGACAAGACTAACCCGGAGCCCTTCTTGCAGTTGGCACAATAAAGAAAGCCGGCCCAGAAGCCGGCTTTCCATTATTTCGTTTTGTCGACTGTCGTTTAATTAGAAGGCAATCAAAGCACCAACCGCGACATAGTCGAAATCTTGGTAATCGATCGGCAGATTAACGCCATTCACGTTGACGACCGCATTGTCATCATATTCCAAGTGGCGATACTTGATCCACAAGGACATTGCAGCAGCGTCGATTTCTTGAACAATGCCAGCACCGTAAACTTCGAGCTCAGAGCTGGTGGCAAAGGCAGGAATGTCGATGCTGCCATCTTCGTTGTTCAGATATTCACCGTAGAACACTGTGTGACCCAGTGAAGAAATCTTGGCACGGATACCGGCTTTCACGTAATGCGTTTGCGTGTCTGGTGGTGGCACGCGGCCAAAGGGCTGGTCCTGATCTTCGTCGAGCCAACCGTAGTTGTACAAGACAAACAGACCCGTTGGAACATGCTGCACGTAGACACCAGCTTGGAAATACTCAAGTGTGTTTGGCGCAGCGGCGATTGCAAATGGCTCGGTGCTTTCATTGTAGGCAGCGGCGGCCGCGATCTTGAACCCACCAAATTCGCCAGCATAGCGGATTGCAACATCCCAGAAATCATCTTCACCCCAGCCGGCAGACAATGAGAAGCCACCAAATGTAGGCGAATCATAGCGTACACCGTTGAGGACCAAACCATTACAGTCACCCCAGGCACCGCCCATGCCACGGCACGAGCCAGTGTTGCCCCATGTGATTGCGGGTTGAGCATTGAAACGATTACGGACGACGAAGCTGTTCACATCGAACGCCACCCAGTTGGCGGGTACCAGTGAACCAGAACCGTCAACCAAGATCGCCGTATTATCGGATGCTTGCGAAACTTGACCAACCGAAATTTTACCTAGGTGGTCTGATTTCATGAACCAATACGACTGAAGGATTTGGACACCCGAACCGCCGCTAAGCAATAGCGCGACGTCGTCATCGTCTGCATTAACACCGAGGCTGTCAGCTGTACCAACTTCCACGTGGATCAAGTAACCAGCGCTCCAACCTGGTGAGATCTGCGCTTGGCCAGAAAACTTAAAGTTGGAGGACAACGTGGACCCGAGACCGGTTTGATAGAAGTTCTCTTCAACACCATCATCCCAGTACATCACTTGCTCACCGACCCAACCTGAAATGGTCAATGAAACTTTGCGGTTCCCTTTACGCGCCGTCGTGGCTTCAAGTTCCGCAACGCGTTCCTCTAAATCTGCGCAGCAATCGCCCCCAAGGTCGGCTGCCGATGCGCTACCCACTGTCAACCCGCCTGCTAAGAGGCCAGCTGCCAACAGGGCGCTGAGGCTAAACTTATTCATGTACCTTCTCCCGTCTACTTTCACTTAAGCGCGAACGCATGCGCTACGCACCATGCCCTAAAAAATCTACTTGCGGCGTGCGGGCCCCAACGAATCGCCGCGTCGGGCAAAATTTATAAACAAAAGTGCACACCAGGCGAAACACCCAATTGCCAATCAGGGGAGGAATGCAAGACAGGAGTGTCAAGAATGCAACGCACATCTTGATCGAGGGATTGCCACAGGGACGCCACATTGTACTGCAGAAGCCATTTAACCCTTTGAAAGGCAGAAGTTTATCTAGAAAATCCCACCTAAGTACAATGCCCCTGCCGCGAGTGTTGCAATTTTTTTGTGATGGCATGACGCGAGGATAACTAAAGGGTGAAAAGTCGGCCTGATCCACAACCTTCGCACACATCAAACGCCGAATGATGACGACGCTTATGGTCAGTGCAGCTAACCTTGTGGCTCGGCACGCTTACGGCCCCCTGATCCAACAATTTTGCCGACGATTTTGCTGGGCTTCATATCTGGAAACGCTTGATAAAATACATGCCGGGCACGGGGTTTCTTGGTCTCGATGTAGGGCAAGGGCCGGCACACATCCATGGCCGCTACGCCCAATCTGGCTGTCATCGCACCTACGAAGGCCCCTTCGCCCAGCCGTCGCGAGACCCGCCGAAGAATATCCTGGCCAAAAAACTGGCCCCAAAGGTCATCGGTAAGCGCTATAGCCCCGGTTGCAGCGATATGGGCTATAACCCAGCCAAACAAACGTAAACCGCCGAAAAAACCAGGCCGGCCACCATAAACGCCCGCCAAATTGCGCATCATTTTTAGGTTTTCGAAGAGGACAAATCCCACAACCAAAAACGCAATTGGTACAACCGCCGTGATGACACCAACCCGACGCGCAGTACGGTAGATGATGTTTTTTGCTTCCGTGTCAGCTTTTGACAAAAGGACCCGATCGGCGAGCCCCAAAAGTGCACCAGGCGTCCGCATGTGCCGTTCTTGCTCTCGAAAGCGCTTCAAATCCCATTTTTGGTCCCGGGTGCGTCGCGCATGGGCCTTCAAACGTGAAACAACACTGCGCTCAAGTTTAAGATCTTCGTTGCGTAAAGCTTCGTCAGCCTTAAGCCGCAATCCTGTCAACCGGCTCAAGCGAATGATACCGATGAGTTCGCGCAATATCAGAACAACCGCTGCTAGTGCCACGACAAGGGCGAGACCTTTTGCGATCCAACCAAGCCAATCATCGCGCGCAACAGCCACTGACACAAAGCGCGAAAACCAGAGCCCAGCGGCAAGCATGAAAAGGCTGAACGCCGCCGTAAAAAGTAGACTTCCCCAGCTTAAGAGTGAGCGTTTGGGCGGTACTGTATCCCCGTCAACGCCCAAGTCTTCTTGGTCTTCCGCCAAAATGTGATCGATGTCATTTTCAATGTCGTCCGGGGCCTCCTTTGAAGCAACAACGGAGGGGTCATCGGCGTCAAACGCGCGCGGCTTTCGTGCACCTGGTCGGTCACTCACGGCAAATAATCTCCGATCAGAAAAGCAAAGACCTTATCAAGATTGATATGCGGCCAGCGTGACACAAGACCATCGCCGCTCAGTTCCCCTAGCAATGGGGGTTTGAAACGAACAAAATTGTACTGCTCTGCGCCCGTTCGATCACGCTCAAAAGCAGCAAGCGGATCGGACGGCAAGTCACCTGGAAAAACCACAGCCGCTGTCGAACCGTCAAATTGGCGATGTCCAACTTTTTCGCCAGCCACCGGAACACCACGAATACATGGTAATAGTTCGTCATTACTTGAACGTTCCACATCTTCGGTGGCGCGCAATGCAGCAATGGCAAAACTTTTCACACCCGCCTTTTCTCGTTCAGCCCGCGCCCAAGCACGGTCGATGACGCGCTTTAGTATCGCTTCCAAATTTTGCCGGCCTGTCTGATGCAAATGATCGGCCTTGGTTGCCGCAAAAACAATGCGGTCAATACGGCGTGCAAAAAATCTTGAAATCCAAGTATTACGCCCCGGTCGAAAGGCATCAAGCGCTCCCGCCAATGCGTGCTCCAAGTCATTGAGCGCTTCTGCTCCACCATTGAGCGACCCTAAGACATCCACAAGCACAATTTGCCGATCAAGGCGGCTGAAGTGCGTTTTAAAAAAAGGAACAACGATATTGGCCTTGTAGCTTTCAAATCGTCGCTGCAACAGGTCGCCAAGCGTCCCCGGAACAAAAGGTTGCCCCTCTGGCCAGGGAAGAGGAAAGAAGGTGAGCTGTGGTGATCCTTCCAAATCTCCTGGCATCAAAAACCGGCCGGGCCCAGGCACTACGCCACCAGGATGTGATTGGCGGACAGAGCCTAGATAGGTGGTAAAAGCCTCCGCACCGGCAATGGCTACTTGCTCATCGCCGGTCCCATTTCCATCAACCCCGTCCAAAAACTCTAAAAATGGCGAGGCCGCATCCTGATTTGTCGCCGCCTCCTTGCCTTTAATGGAAAACAGCACGTCCCTCGACCAGTCGCTAAAGGATAGATCGAGCAGCGCCAAATCCCCCAACCATTCGCCGGGGTAGTCAATAATGTCGATGTGCAGGCGCTGCATCAGATCGAAACGGCCGACGCGATTTCTTGGACTTGTATTGCGCCACTCCAACGTCAGCCGTAGCTGGCTAATTTGGCGCGTGCTTTCCGGCCATTGGGCATTCTCATCTGTCAGCTTGGCCAGATGGTCTTCATAGGCAAAACGCGGCACATCATCATTGGGCTGCGGTTCAAGGTAAGCACGAAAACCCTCAATGCCCTGCACGCGTGCAAACGAAGGATCGGCGCCAGCCTGCGTCAGGCACCGCACCAAAGACGTGATGAAAACTGTTTTACCAGCGCGCGATAAGCCAGTGACGCCCAGCTTGACCGTCGGCGTCATCGCATCTGCAAGTGCGGCACCAGCGTTACTAACGGCTGCAGCAATGTCGTCGATAGGAATGGGCGATCGCAATCGGGGGCCTCATTGGCGAACTTTTGCGTAGTTCATAAAAATCACGACCACAATGGCAAGAGAATAGTTGGCGCGCGAGCAAAAGGGTGCGGATTGACCCGTTTATACGAATAAGGCCACCTAAGCGTGGCCATTTTGCGTGAGATTTTTTGTGGAGAGGTAGACACTTTGAGGCGGCACACGACGGCCTAAGCAAGCGTCGCGCCAGCTTATCGATGCGGTTGATTAGCCGAAGAAGACGACAAAGATGCCGGCACTGATGACCGTTGCACCCATCGCCAGGATCGTACCGCTGCGGATGATTTCACCAACCATGGTATTCATCGCTCTCTACCTGCTTAATCTCAATCTTCCGAGATAATGACGAAAAGCTTCTTCAAGGATGATACGTGTTCAAATCGTTTTGCGGTAAAAATCGCAATAACAAGCTGAACAAGTGCTTAACGAACGCTCTGTTCGCACACAATGCTGTGAAGCGCGCCGCGTATGATGGGTAATACCTGACTCACCCACCTCATGCAGTCACGCAGGGAACAGGGGACTGGACCAACAAAAAAACCACGAGCAATCCCATGAATGGGCGTGGTTGGGCCATGGCTAAGTGAACTTGAAGCGCGATAAAGGACGCGAGACTCGACCGGAAATATCGTTAACGCGTACCGACAAACCCCCTCAAAGTTTGAGCACGGTGGCTGAGTCGATTGACCCATTCAACAATCACTTCGCGACGCCCCGCACTATTGCAACCGACTGTCATCAGAAGGCCACTCGACGCCCGCTGACATCCCAAGTGGGCTAGCAAATTCCTAAACTTGCAGGGGGCCCAGGCCCGTTGGTCGAATCGTTGATCCTCGTGCAATGGCCGCCCGTCGAGTTTCGCCTATAGTTGAGGCAGACAAGCACTATAACGCTGGCATGTGCACGTCGACCTGGCAACGTCATGCAAATCGCCAAGCATCACCGGACCTGGGCGCCGCTTTTTCACGTGAGACCGGTGTCGTTCTGCCGCATAGGGCGGCTGAGCCCTGTTTCTAAATTTCGGGATGAACACAACAACAGCCTAGACGGGAGCCTCTGCAACTCTTGTGACCCGTCTTGAATCCGCCGCTCTTGGGTCTTTTTGTACCGCCACAACACGAACTTAGAAGCTGTACGTCCGTTAAGTCAGCCATTGAATACTTTCGCGCAAACAAGGTCAGATTCTTGACATCTGCCCCCAACGCCCTTCATAGGGAGCACCAAAAATTGAGAAGGCGCAAAGACCCCGTGACGGCAACAAGGAGAATACCTTTTTAAGCCTCCAGGAGACGCGTCATGAGCCAAAGGCAGTCGGCAAAAGATACACAAAGAGATTCGCCCCAACACGAGCGCGCGACAAAACTAGACGCGCCTAAGTTTGCGTTAGACGACGGGTATCGGCCAACCGACGACGAACCATTTATGAACGAACGCCAGCGAGAATATTTCCGGCGCAAGCTCATCGTCTGGAAGGAAGAAATCATTCGCCAGACAAAGGAAACGCTGGCCGGTTTAACGCAAGACTCTTCACAACACGCTGACCTCGCTGATCGCGCCACATCCGAAACAGATCGCGCACTGGAATTGCGCGCGCGCGATCGGCAACGAAAACTGGTCAACAAAATCGATGCGGCTTTAGCGCGCCTGGAAGATGGCAGTTATGGGTATTGCGAAGAAACCGGTGAGCCCATTGGTTTGCGTCGACTTGATGCAAGGCCAATTGCAACGCTCTCTGTTGAAGCGCAGGAACGCCATGAGCGCCGGGAACGCGTTTACCGGGAGGACTAATCTTTTTCGTCCAAGACCGGCATGGCATCTGCACGAAACTGATCTTTTGAAGTTGGCCGGCCGGCGCCGAATTGTGCACTCAACGACACGGCCACCTAAAATTGTCTCAAAACGAGCGAATTTTTTACGGATCATCAATAATTTGCGTGCAGACTAAAAAGATAGAGGAACACGCATTACCGCATTTACCGCATTTATTGCCAGTTTATGTTGGCGCCGGAGGGTTGTAAGTTGCCAAAGATTTTTGCGCGCCACACAATCAAATTTTCAAAAACAATCAAACGCCACTTAGGCGGTATAGGCCCACTCCTCATTTCGTTGACGGTTGTTGCAACGGCGTTTTCGCCGCAGCCAGGAAGCATTGCAGGCGCGCCAACCACTAATCCGGCCAAGGCCACGCTCAGTCAAAGCAACGAGAAGGCATCAGAGACAAAACCATTTGCCGCCAGCTATACGGGCGGTCGCGTCATTTCAATGACGACAACGGCTCTCGATCTTAGCGCTCTCCCGATGTCCGCTTACGGCGATCGACCATCAGGTGACACGCCCGCAAAACGCTAGCAGCGTATAGGCGAATAGATAGGGATGCGGTGATCTCTGCATCAAGTAAGATCACGGCCAAAACGCTACACCGTTAGCATTTAGTCAGCCGACTCTTCTTCTTGGTCAGAAGCACTGAGGTTTTGAAATTTATCAGTGGGTTTTGCAGACGCAGGCTTCTGCCCTTCGGCTGCTGCCGAACCGGCAAACCGTCGCTCACCTTCTTCAGCCGCACGTGCCAAAACTTTTCGAAACCCATCAAGGTCGCGCAAATGCACATCTGTTTGTGGGTAAGGAATCTCAATTCCATGCTTCGCAAATGCCTTATGGATCTCTGTCCGCATCGCCGTTTGGACACCAAGGGATTGGTTGATATCGCCGAGATACGCGCAAAGCGAGAATTCAAGTGCGCTGTCACCAAAGTTTTGGAATACCACAAACGGCTCAGGATGTTTCAGTACCTGGTCACAATCGTGCGCGATATCGAGCAAAATGGACTGCACCAATACAGGATCAGATTTGTAAGAGACACCGACCTCGATTTTCACACGACCAAGTGCATTGCGATGGGTGAGATTGGTCACCGTGCCTGAGATCAGTTCCGAATTTGGAATGATCACGTCAGCCCGTTCAAACGTTTCCACAATGGTGGACCGCACAGATATCCGGCGTACATAGCCTTCTAGATCACCAACCTTGATGCGGTCGCCCACCTGAATCGGCCGTTCCACCAACAAGATCAATCCGGAAACGAAATTGTTGACGATCGACTGCAGGCCAAAGCCAATACCCACCGACAACGCACCAGCAACAATCGCAAGGTTTGTGATGTTAAGCCCGCCATAGGCAAGTGCTAACAACACAGCAAGCGCAAACCCCGCATAACCAACCACCGTGCGCACTGAGTTTGCCAAGCCGGGGTCCGTTCGACTTTCTTTAAGAGGCCCGTGCGATAACCAACGCTGAAAGAAGCGGGTCAAAGCGAGGAGCGCCACAAATACGACAATTGCGCCTAAGATCCGCGCAGGCGAAATTGTAATTCCGCCAAACTCAAATCCGTACAACAGCTGCTTACCAAGATTGAGCACGTCCACCGGCGAAAAGCCGAACCCAAGCAACAGCACCGGCAACGCCAACAGGAACAACAGGCAATCAAACAAGAACGCGAAGACGCCTAACACGTCTTTCTGCCTTTCACCGCTCAAACCACTGCGCGCACTTATTGCCGCGCCAATGTCGTTTTGATCATCGCCTGCAAGCGCCGCAAAACCACGTGCAGAAAGATGCAAAAGGAACAAAAGAGCGAGGACTGTTCCGACGATCACCACCTGCGAGTAAGTAAACCGGCCAAGCGCCACGTACCCAAAAATGGTGATGATCGCGATCGCCAGGGCGACAATGAACGCCGGCCATCGCAAGACTTGTGGTCTTAAGAGCGCTGTCTGTGCGCCACTCGCAAATGCCATTGGCTGCAAGGGGCGCAGGAACGTGAGCCCGAGAATGAAACTAAAGCCAAGGTTTGCTACCGCTGACTCCAATACGTTCACATCAAGCGGCAAATAGAGCTGTTCGATTGTTTGGCTCAAAACAAGATCAAGTCCGTAGATCGCCGCCGCCCCAAGAGCACACCGGCGTAAGCGCCGAGCACCTTCATCACTAACATCTGCGATGCGCCAACCTGGCAAGCGCGGCTGAAGATAGGCTCTGGCAAGGGCGCTGATGATCGCAAAAAGAGCTACTGCAACCAAAACATAAAGGAATACGCTGCGGACATCCCGATCCAGAAGCTTGAGCCAGCCGAGCCCGGCGTACAAAAATCCAAAGGACACGACTGTCGGGATGGCGCTCAAAGGTGCAAGCCAACCTGCAAAGCGATACCGAGCCGCTGCATTTGGCGCCTCTTCTCCAAAAGTTGACAAATGGCGACCGATCCGTCTTCGCGCGAAGCGCCACATTCCAAAATAAATAAGAGCGGCGATGCCCACCAAAACCGCCAAAAGCGGCCCCTGGCTCATCGCTTTAGACCACCACGCCTTGAGTGCTGAAGTCACCCGAGACGCCGCTCTCGGAATAAGGTCCACAAAATTTTGCCAACTATATCGCGAGAAGACATTCTCGGATCGATCAAACAGATTGTTTGTGAAAATCTCCTGCCGCGTGGCTTGGATTTGTTCTATCAACTGATCCGCGCGATCACCGATCAGATCTGCCTGCTTAATCGCACCGTCAATCTGTGCCAGTTGCGCATTCAGTTTCGCCCGTTCCGCGATGATTTGTTGGGCTTCCGTGCGCGCTTCGTCCTCTTTAGGAGGCGGGCCGAGTTTGCCGATGCTTGATTTAACGTCCTCGAGCTTGGGCAGAATTTTTGTTTTTAAGGCATTGGCGTCCACGATAATCTGTTCGGCTTGCGCAAGCTGCTCAAGTAGAAGGCTATCTTCTTTTTCTGAAGTCTTGTGCTGTTCTTCCAGCGCTTCCAGTCGGGACTTGAGAAATTCAACAGGCGCAATCAGTTCAAGAATAGCAGGGGGAACGTCAACTTTTGAATTTAAATCTTTTTTGTCATCGGGCGAAGTTTCTGATGGTGCCGTAGCATCATCCGTTTTGTCGGCTGGCTGCGCCGGCGTTTCTGTTGTCGATTGAGCCACGCGCAAATCGACACGTATTTGGTCGACGTTTGGTGCGAGCTGGGAACTTGGCGCATCTATTGGCGCCACAGAATTTCCGACCTGGCCATGCGCCACACCTGAAAATCCTAGCAGCAAAAAAGCCGCAAAAATGCAAAATGCAACCTGAAGAAACTGTCGACACAGTGTGCGATACATTCTTTGAACCGATTAGAGCTAGTTAAAGTCGTCTAGAATGATTTTAGCCGCAGTGCTCACGCACATATGCGCTAAGCCTTGGGCAACCAAACCGCAAGTCCTAAGGCTGGCCTTATCAATAAGAATTCTACCGCTTGCTCAGCTATCACCAGCAGAGCGGCTCAACTTCCTTGATTGACGGGAAAATACAGGCGCCGTCACAACATTCTCCAGCGATTTTCGCAGTTTTGCAGGCTCTGGTAGGTGATCACCTATCCCAGTTTCAATAACGACATCAACCGGTCCGCCCGTCATTATGAGATGTTCCACATTGTCTCGCTGGATTAGAACCAGTTTGCGACGATTATCGATGCTTGCGCGTTCAACAACATGGACACGACGGCGCGTTGACGAGGGCAAAAACCGGGCAAGAACGCCTGTCCCATCAAAATAACCGCGTATGAGCAACGTGCACACGACGCCTGCCGCAGCGAGCAGCAAAAAAATGAGGCAATAAAATACAAAATCCCACATCGCTCGGCCGCAACCCTGTGATCGCGCTCCCTGTCACCGACGCATTAAATTGCGCATCCCCTCGCGAGCTCTTTGCCGAAAGTGCAAATTTCCCCAGCACATCACGCCGACAAATGGCCGATCCACAAGCCCGCATCATTGAGAATCCATGAATCGATAAAATCTATAACCCAAATTTAGGGTCATATTAACCCTGATGTTTGAACTGTGGGTAGCAACGGATCGACGACGGGAACAGCGGGTCGCATTTATTGAAATTGTGGACAAGTTTTCCCGACCATAGAATCCGAAGCGAAAAACCTGACGACACAACCCAACAGTGAGCCGTTATATTGCGTACCCGTTCCAATCTGATGCACTCGGTAACAGCCCTTCTGTTTAAGAATCAGATAACCTCTAATCCCATGAGCTCATTTGAAGTCGGGTCTGGAGAGAACAATCTCAATCAAGACCTTAGCCTCGCTCACGACCTTCGTGGTCTGATCACGATCGCGGTTGTGACGCTGGCTGCGGGCACCGCTGCGTTGGCTTTATTCACAAACTCCGTCGGCCAGCCCTTCTTACTAACGCTGCTAGCTTTGTTTGCCGTACTCGGTGTCTTTTTCGCATTCGCCTTTATTGCAGGCCATGTTCAAATCGGACAACGCATAACCGATTCTGAAATCGCCAAGGCTGTCACTGAAGACCTGAGCGACGCGCTTCTGTTAACAAGACCCGATGGATCAGCCTACTGGTGCAATCAAACAATGGCCGATTTGATCGGCGTTTCAGGTGTCGGTGAACTTGATGCCTTGGAATCAATACTCGGGCGCGATCCTCGGATTGGCGAGGCCATGTTTCGCCTTCATCACGCGGCGCGTGAAGGCGTGGTGCACGCTGAAGACATTAAGGTCCAACTTTCCAACGATGCCCTAGGCGACCGAAGCCAAATCACCACGCTCAGAATTTCTGTTTCCCCGTTCGCAATTGTTGGACAAGAACGAGAGACCGGTCCGTTACGGTTGTGGCAGGTCACAGACATTAGCGAACAACGTTTCCAAGAGGCGCAAACAATTGAATCGTTGCATGCCATGTTGGCGCACTACGATTCGATGCCGGCCGGCGTCCTGTTTGTTTCCCGTGACGGCCAGATTTTACAAACGAACAAAACCTTAAAAGACTGGTTGGGGCTTGGTCACTATGACGAACGAGAGACCAGCAAGCTGACGTTGGGAAAAATTGCGTCAAGCGATTCTGCCGAAGTTGTTTTGGGCATAGCGGACAAAGCGACAAACCAACCTGCCACCATTGACCTCGATCTCATAAAAGAAGACGGACGTTTTTTGCCAGTTCATGCCCTTTGCACGCGCAGAGGTTCTAGGCCCGAAGAGGGGTTCATTCTCACGGCATTTTTGCGCCATGAGGACGAAGAAAGTGCAACCAGTGACACGGCCGGTTTAAGGTTCGCGCGCTTTTTCCGTAGAGCACCCTTTGGAATTGCCACGGTCGGCGCGAACGGCGAAATTACCTCAACCAACGCCGCCTTTTCTCGTATGATCGTCGATGGGACGAGCGGCATTGGCGAACACATTTCCGATGTTCTATGCAGGACCGCCGACGATGCCACGCGCGCAAATATCCAAGACGCGTTAGCCCAAGTCTTGGGCGGTCGTGGCAACGTCCAACCTGTCGACGTTCTTGCAGGCGCCAAATCTGAGTTCGCGCGCCGGGTCTTTCTAAGCCCGCTGACTCAAGCCGAGCAGACCCGCGAAGCGGCCATCATTTACGTGATCGATGTCACCGAGCAAAAGGCCCTTGAAGCTAAGTTTACCCAAAGCCAAAAAATGGATGCGGTGGGTAAACTCGCAGGTTTCGTCGCCCACGATTTCAACAACATGCTGACGGCGATCATTGGGTTTTCTGATTTTCTTCTTCAGACCCACCGCCCGACCGATCCTGCCCACGCCGACATCATGAACATCAAGTCCAGCGCCAGTCGCGCTGCTGGTCTTGTAGGAAAGCTTCTGGCGTTGGCCCGCCAACAGACCCTCGTCGTGGAACCCCTCCAATTAAGTGAAGTCGTGACCGACCTGGCACCTCTGCTCAAAAGATCCATCGGCGAGAAAATTGAACTGAAACTTGTAACCGGACGAGACCTGTGGTCGGTCAAAACCGACAAGCTACAACTCGAACAAGCGATCATCAATTTGGCGGTCAACGCCCGTGACGCAATGCCCGACGGCGGCCAGCTCACCATCCGCACCAGCAACGTGACAGAACGTGAATCCCAGCGCTTGCAAATTCCCGGCATGGGCGTTGGCGAATATGTTCTGATCGAGGTGGAAGACACTGGCATGGGCATACCGCCGGAGACGCTTGCCAACATTTTTGAGCCATTCTTCACGACCAAAGCAGTGGGCAAGGGTACTGGGCTCGGCTTGGCCACCGTCTATGGCATTGTCAAGCAAACCGGTGGCTTCATTTTGCCTAGCAGCACGGACGGCAATGGCACGACCTTCCGGATTTACTTGCCGCGCTACCACTTGGATGAAAAAGACCAAGCAGCAATAGTCGAAAAAGCCGAAGCCAAGAAAAAAGACCAATCAGCAGATTTGACCGGCCAAGGCAAAGTGCTCCTTGTTGAAGACGAAGATGTTGTGCGGTCGTTTGCCGTGCGTGCGCTTACGCGTCAAGGCTACGAGGTGCTTGAAGCCTCCGACGGCAGAGACGCACTAGATGTTATGGCGCAGGTCGGCGGCAAAATTGATCTTGTTGTTTCTGACGTTGTGATGCCTGAAATGGACGGGCCCACAATGCTCAAAGAAATGCGCAAATCAAATCCCGATCTCAAAATTGTTTTTGTGTCAGGTTATCCCAACGAAGCCTTCCAGCAGGCCCTTGGCGAGGAAACATTTGAATTCTTGCCGAAGCCCTTCTCCCTGCCGCAGCTAGCCGCCAAAGTGAAAGACGTGCTCGCCAAATAGCAGCGCGCGCGCTTTCAAACATGGGCTGAAATGTACGCGCTGCTTGCTTTTCCCACCAATGGGCGCCAAGCCAAAGAAGAAAACCCCTTGCCGTGGAGCAAGGGGTTAGTTGAGATGGGGCGTCGTATGAAGCAGTGTAGTCAGAGGTCAATAATCGTCAGCGTGCGCTACGGAAGCAAAACCAGTGGGACTATGTCCGAGTCTAAAACCAGATTCAGAAGGGCTAGATCCCATCAGAGAAACAATTAACAATCCACCTGCAATTGCAAAACAAACCCAAACGGCAACGCGTACAAACTTAGATGTCGCTGAACGGGATCCTTTTGAAGCTTCGAGGTCCATTGCTTTACTTACCGAGCGTTTCCATCGTTATTGCGTTAGGGCATTTGTAACCTATAACGACTTGTTAGTCTAACTGGACTGTAGACTATGGCTAACAACAAGATGTTAATTTTTAGAATTTCTTTACCGAGATTAACACCGCGATGCTATCAACGTGTTGAAGAGAACTCAGCACCGCACGCAACACGTGATGTTGCTCAGCGTTTTAACTCGATCGGACAGGGGCAAACGATTACAAGAATGCGCCCTATCATTGCGTGTTTAAGACCCACATTGTTTTTCTGCGCGATTCTTGTGCCCCTGGTTTCGGCCGAAGCCGCCGAAAAAAACGGCAAACATAATAGCGGCCAACTGCAGATTAAGTTGCCGCCAGATGCTGCAACCATCAGCAAGATATTAAAAAAGTATTGCGCAAGATGTCATTCAGAGACGTCACTTCAAAACGTCGATACTGTTAGCACATCACAGCACCCACCAAATCTTGATACCGACCTCCATGTCCTCGCCCGAGAACCCGAACTGATATCGCCAGGGAATGCCGATGCGTCCCTTCTCTATAACGCCATCGTGTCGGGGCACATGCCGTCTAAAACAAAAGATGGCAAAAACAATAGTAAAAAAAAGGGCGCGGCGGCTGTAGGCCCATCGTCACAAGAGGTCGCAGCACTTCGCCGTTGGGTCCAAGAACAAAAACCTACGCAAGGTTGCCAATACGCGAGCGCTTCCAACAAAAAATCGGATCACCAGAAAATCCATTCAATCATCATCGCCAATTGGCTGCGTTACAAGCACCAAAAAGCCAGCGACTTAAGGTTTGTCGCCCTGGGACATCTAAAGGCGGCGTGCGCAAGCGACAATGATCTCATACGTCACCGCTATGCCATCGCAAAAATTTTTAATAGCCTCAGTTGGCAAAAAGCACCCGTGACCCTGCAGCAAGTTGACCATGGCGGGTCCATTCTGGCCGTGGATCTTAATGAGCTGGGTTGGTCGGCCGCCACTTGGAAGTGGCTAAGTGAACGCAAGAACGTGCGCACGGGGCTTCCCGCGGCAAATATCAGCAGCAGAAGTTATGCAAAAATTCAAGAACGAACAAAAACCGTTATACCTGTCGTAGCCGCCGACTGGTTGGCGGCAACGGTACTCGATCCTGATGTTTACAATCGGTTGCTCAAAAGCCCTGCGACCATCGCCGAACTTAAAAACCAGCTCGGTTTACATGACGACACATCGTCGATCAAGTTCGCAGCAGCGGTGTCGGCCAGCAAAATAACAAGTGGCCCCCGCTTCATCGCGCGCAGAAAAGGTCGCCACGGCTTCGCCTGGCAGGCTTACGACTTTGCAGCCAAAACAAGTAAGGCAGCCGTATTTACAAGACCTGACAAATTTCTCTTGGCATCTCAAGATGGGCATCAGCAGGACGCCGAAACGTCGATTACCAGTGAACGCATTCTTTTCCAGCTCCCAAACGGTTTTATCGGGACCTACCTCAGCACCAACCCTGATTCGCCCAAGACGAAAGTGTCAGAACCGAACGAAAACCATCTGGAGAACCCGTTACGCGCGGGCTTTCAATGTTTCAGTTGCCACCGCTCGCCAGTGATTGGGTTTGCTGATGAGTTGCGCGCTTACAAGCGCAATGCTCAGCCAAAACAAACAACAGAAAACAGCGAAGCCAAGCAAGCGACGAAACACTTCGCAAGCCCAGCGCATATACGCGCCATCATCGAAGATGATCGCTATTCCTACGAACGCGCCTTAAAACGTGCGCGCATCGACACGACACAAACATTAAACAGCGAAGATCCGATTTTTCAGCTGGCCCGTCGCTATGAAGCAGACCTTGATCTATTCCATGCCGCTGCCGACGTTGGCCTGACGCTCGATAGGTTGCGCGAGCGCCTGACCACCTATAACGGGCAACACGTAGCCATCGCGCGTCGCTTGTTACACAGCAGTGTGTCGCGACAAGAATTTGACCTTCTCACAGCCGACCTATCAAACCAAGCACCCTTCGAGCCAAGGTTGTCACCGGTCATTGTCGATCCATTTATGTTGAAAAAAGATATCCTCATCGCAGCAAGACAAAACATAAGTCGGTCCGGGCTGTCCGTATGGACCCAAGCACAGACGTTCAAAAGGGGCGATCCGATTACAATCCACGCCCAAGCCCATCGCGACTGCCACATGACATTGGTCAACGTAGATCAAAAAGGCTTTGCGACCGTCTTGTTCCCGAACGGTTTTGAGAGCGAAAGTTTTGTGAAAGCTGGCGAGCGCCTCACAGTTCCAGGCCGCGACGCCAAGTACAGATTAACGCTCTCCGAACTTGGCAAGGAAAGCATCATCGCCATATGCACACCTGAAGAACACAAGACTCCGCCGGGCATCAAACATAAGTTCGCCGTTCACAAATTCACGATCTTGGGTAGTTGGCAGGACCATCTCTCAGAAATCGTGAATGCCTTTGGAGGTCATGTGTCGGCAACAAAAGCATCGCAAACGCAAAAAGACAAGAAACGCCGACGCAGATCTCGCCGGAACAGAAAAAACAAAATTTCTGATCCTGTTCCACAAGCGCGCAATGCCATATGGATCAATGTTGAGTAAGATGACCTGAGTTAGTTAAAGGCGCCTATCTATGTTCAAGGGCAACGAAAACCCATGTAAAGTCACTTTACGATTGGATCCATTATCCATATATACGCGCTCGCCAGTAAAAAGACCCGTTGGGTTCGTAAGAACAATCGCCCCAGCGATCGAGGAATATAGCTGAAGATGGAAAAGCTAGCTTCCGCAGAAGAATTAATTGGCTTACGCAAGCCAGAACGTCCCGTCATTGGGCTGCGTCCGCACGCGGCCGGTCGTGCGGCACGCTGGTTCCTGGATCGTTTCGATGGCGATGTGGCCTATGCCTATAAGGCCAACAGTTCGGTGTTCTTGTTAGGCGCCCTTTATGGTGCCGGGATCCGTCATTTCGATGTGGCATCAATCCCTGAACTGGAAGATGCCGCCACGATCCCCGACACCGAGATGCACTTCATGCATCCGGTCAAATCGCGCAGGGCGATCCGGCGCGCCTATGATCTTGGTGTACGCTCGTTTGCCCTCGACGGCGAGGATGAATTGGAACGCATTCTCGATGCAACACGAACAAAAGATGGACCAGCGCGTGACTTAAAACTCTTCATTCGTGTCACCGTGCCAGCAAAAAATTCACTCATTCCGCTGGAACACAAATTTGGGATTGGTGGAGACGCCGCCGCAGATCTTCTGGTCAAAACACGCCAACTTGCAAGCGAAGTTGGGCTAACGTTCCATGTGGGCTCGCAGACGACCACGCCAGAATCCTTCCAGATGGCCATCACAACTCTGCATGACTTGATCGTCAAAGCCGGTGTTGTCATCGACGTCATCAATGTGGGTGGTGGCTTTCCTGCACGTTACCCCAATAGCGAGCCGGAGCCCCTACCAAACTTCATAAACGTCATTGACGATGCCATCGAGGAATTGCCTGTCCGCGAAGACCTGCATCTGATGTGCGAACCGGGCCGCGCACTCGTCGCCGAAGCGGAAAGTCTGATTGTGAGGGTGGACGCACGCCGCGATCAAAACCTTTTCATCAATGATGGCAGCTACGGAATTTTATTTGATGCGGCACACTTAGGTTTTGTCTTTCCGGCCCGGCTCATCACGCCAGACGTTGATCGCAAAAATGACAACCTAGAAGATTTTGAACTTTGGGGACCAACCTGTGATTCCATCGATCACATGCCCGGCCCCTTTAGACTGCCAAAGTCAGTACGCGAAGGCGACTACATCGAACTTGGCAACATTGGTGCCTATGGCCGCGCCATTGCAGGGCACTTTAATGGATACGGCAAATACGATGAGGTTATTCTGCTGGATGAACCGATGATGTCGATGTACGCGAACGACGTCGAAACAGGTGAACGAACAGCGCACGGCCGACATTAGGTAAACCTGTTTGCCCTCCACCACGACAATACGAGGACCCGCAGTGGCCCTAAAATATCTACCGCCTGACAAAGCCTTTCTTGATCCAGACCGTAAAGATGCCGCTCATCCTCAAGACGCGCGATGCGTGGTCATCCCCTTTGGATTAGAAAAAACGGTGAGCTATGGTCGTGGCACCGCCGCCGGGCCCGAGGCGATTTTGCGCGCTTCTCACCAATTGGAACTTTATGATGACGAGTTCGCGCGCCAGCCCTGCGATCAATTTGGTATTGCGACACTGGTACCGCCCAAAATAGGCGAACACAAATCGCTTGAGCAGTCGTTGTCCGACCTATCAGATCGTGTGGGGACCGTGATCGACCAAAATCGATTTCCACTTGTTCTAGGCGGCGAACATGCATTGACCGCGGGCGCCATCAGACCGTTTGCGAAGCAATTTGAAGACCTTGTGGTCGTGCAGTTTGACGCCCACGCGGATCTGCGCGATGGCTATTTGGGCGAGCATTATTCGCACGCCTCAGCCATGCGACGTGTTCTGGATCATGACAACATTTCCCTCATTTCCATTGGCATCCGGGCCATATCCCAAGCCGAAGTGTCTTTCTATGAAGACAACAGGTCTCGTGTTCAAATTCACTGGGCAAAAAATCAAGACCATTGGAATATTGACGAAATCGTCGCGCCAATCGCAAACAGACCAACGTATATCACGTTCGACATCGATGCGCTCGATAGCGCTGCCATGCCTGCCACGGGCACACCAACACCTGGCGGTTTGTCCTATGGCCAATCGTTGTCGATATAAAAAGCGTAGCGGCAGCGGGGAATGTCGTCGGAGCAGATCTTGTTGAACTGGCGCCAATCCCTGGTTTACACGCATACGATTTTCTTGCCGCGCAGCTTGCCTACAAGATGATGTCTTACGTACTTGCCGATGCGGACAACAGGGAAGTGTAACCCAGCTGAACACGCTCTAAGACATGCACCGTAATCTTCCCGCCGTCGCAGTAGGCAGAGCCGTTGCGATCGGCGCATAAGATGGTGGGCTTAAAAATTGAAACCTCAAACACGGGGCAAGGCCGCGACTGCGGCCCGGGCTTTTGCCCGCCCCCGCAGAGCAAGCGAACGCAGTGAGCTTTGCGCGAGCGAAATATTGGTGGGCGGTACAAGGATTGAACTTGTGACCCCACGCGTGTGAAGCGTGTGCTCTACCGCTGAGCTAACCGCCCAAAAATTTCTGCCGCACGTTGCGCGACGCCTGATGCGATCTGTCTATAAACTTGTCAAGTGAGGCGCCCGGTCGCCATCATCCCATATGGACAATAACAAACCGAAACATCCCGTTCCGCTCGCTTTGCTCTTTCAATTGATGACCAGAAACATCGCAAAATGCCACGAAGTCCTCTTGGGAACCCGGATCATTCGCAATGATTTCAACCACGTCCCCTTTCTGCAATTCGCGCATGGCCTTCTTTGTCTTTAAGATCGGGATCGGACATCGCAATCCCGTCAAATCAAGCCGTAACTCCGCCATTTCGCAATGCAACTCCAGGCCCCATGGGCTCAAGATCTTCAAACCAAAACCACATCAATTCAGCATCCGCCGCGAGCGTCAAGCCACCACTTCCTCCCTAAATTGCAAGCGCAGTTCCTAACCTCGTGCAAAACCTGGGCTTGCCAGCCCTTGGTTGCAAGTGCGACCATATCATCAATTAGAACGATTCTTGACCTAGGCGATTTTGACGGGACCTCTGCGCTTGGGGGGCATCAAGCAAACATTGCACAGATCAATGTCCGATAGAAAAACAACGCGACACCCAACGGTAGCTGGGCCGCATCTAAATATTGACCCGTTGCGGCATGAGGGATGGCAATGGCCGTAGACGACGTGCCAACACGCGCATTCCGGTTCTCGTTTGGACTGGAGAAGCTGGGCCTTATCGCATTAAGGGCACCGGTCTTGTCGGCGATCCTTATCGCGGTGCTGTCAGCGCTTGCCGTTGTCGGCGTCATGCGGCTAAAAGTCGACGATTCCCTATCAGAGCTGTTCCGAACAGACACCAAGGAATTCCGCCAGTACGAGGCCATCGATCGGCAGTTTCCGTCGAGCGAATATGATGTGCTTGTCGTCATCGAGGGCGACAACCTTTTAGAGCGAGACCAACTGAAAGCGATCACCAACACAGTGATCGAACTCAACCTGACCGATGGTACCAATGGTCTCGTGTCCATGTTGTCAGCGCGCGACACACCTGACGAGAACGGATACGCGCCGCCCTTGATTCCTGACGACTTGCCTGAAGGTAAAGCCTACGACGAGCTTGTCAAAAAACTTCGCGAAAATGAAATCGTAAAGGGCACTTTTCTTTCAGATGATGGCCAATTGGCCTTGCTTGTCATTTCACTCGACCGGGAAATGGTCGCAGAGATGTCTGCGCGTACCGTCATCGGCGAGATGAAAAACGTCGTTGAGCGTGAGCTCGCTGGCAGTGGATTGCGTTACAAGTTCACCGGCGCACCGGTCATGCAACTTGAAATCCGTAACGCCGTCGAACGCGATCGGTTTGTCTATAATGGGCTAGGTTTTCTTGCCGGCTTTATCATCGCTTACCTCTTTTTCCGCCGCTTATCTTTAACGTTGATCACTGTCGCGGGCCCCATGATCGCGATTTTGTGGACGCTTGGTGTCCTGGGCGGGCTCGATGTAAGGCTCAACCTATTCATCAATGTCATCACACCGCTGATCCTGGTTTCAGGATTTTCCGATTCCATGCATCTTGTGTTTGCTGTGCGTCGATCCATCGTGTCAGGAATGGACCGCATCGAAGCAGCACGCCGCGCGGTCCTTGAAGTGGCGCCTGCGTGTCTTTTGACAGCCATGAACGCGGCAATTGCGATTGCATCGTTTGCGTTTGCCGAATCCGCCCTCATTCGCACCTTTGGCGGTGCCGCCATTTTGGCCGTTGGCATTTCTTATTTTGCAGTGGCTGTGGTTGTTCCCACGTTCGCGGCTCTTCTTGTCCGCAAAGAAGAACGATCCGTAGAAGACGCGGAAGATGAAACCGGCGGTGTCGGCGTTTTGCAAAGGACGACCGACGCAATCGTTCGTGTTGTTGCCGCGCGCCCGGCATTTTTCACACTCCTAGGTGTCTTATGTGTGATCGCCACCGGATACGCTTATTCGCAATTAAGCCCGCGCTACAAATTGGCCGATCAAGTGCCCGACAAAGAGCAAGCCCTTGCTGGCACCACAAGCCTCGATAAGAAACTAACGGGCGCAAACCCGGTCCACATCATGATTTCCTGGCCCCAAAAGTCTGAAGACGCGGGCGCCCCACCCATTGGTCTTTACGATGAGGAAACGCTGCAGGTCATTGCCAAGGCGCACAAGATCGTGGAAGAGCGTGCTGGGCTTGGCAATGTTTGGTCCGTTGACAGCTTGCGCCGCTGGCTTCGCGAACATGGTAGTGACACCATCGAGCAAGTGAAACATTACATCTCCATTTTGCCTGACCACCTCGTCCATCGATTCATATCAAAAAAAGAAGATTCCGTGCTCGTAACCGCACGATTACCAGATATTGACGCCAGCGAAATATTACCCATCGTCGATCTTCTCGACGAAGAACTGGAACCCGTACGCAAGGCTCATCCGCGTTATGAAATAGCGGTCACAGGTTTGCCCGCCATCGCCGCCAGGAACTCCGCAACACTGATATCAGAACTCAATTGGGGCCTTGTCGGCGACATGTTTGTTATTTTCGTCTTTCTTGGGATCGCGCTGCGCTCGATTATGGTCAGCGTATCAAGCATCATGCCCTCGCTCTTTCCGATCTTTGCAACCGGAACCCTGCTTTACCTTTTCGGAGAAGGTATGCAGTTTGCGTCAATCATCGCCATCACCGTGGCATTTGCCCTCGCCATCGACTCAACAATTCACTTCTTAAACCGCTTTAGGTTGGAAGAAGACCGATTGCCTGGCGGCCCTGGTTCAGAGCGCCCGGCCCTGATTAAAACCATTCATCACATCGGGCCCGCCGTGGTGCTGACAACGATTGTTTTGGCCATGGGCCTTGGCGTGACCATGCTGTCTGACCTACCCTCACTGCGCCTGTTTGGCCAGTTAACGGCCGTGTGCCTATTCTCCTCGCTCATTGGCCAGCTCGTCATACTGCCCGCCACAATCGCGCTTTTCCGAAGGTATTTTCCGCGCAAATCCGCCGCCCACCAAAATCCTGCACCAACTGCGACCACAAACGTGAGCTAATCGGTTCTGGCACCTCATCTGGTCTTCAGCCCTTGCCAGCCATTGCGATATGCGTCTATTTGCAGCCAACCCACGTATCAATAAGAGCGCCCAGGGCTACTGAGGCGTTCAATCAAAGCCATGGGCCGAAACCCCCGGCCCTACGAAATGAATAGGAGACGGCGCGAATGGCAAAGCCCACAACCAATATGGCCGCCACATTAGCGATGATCATCACCCTCCCACTTTTTCTTTTACCTGCGTCTGCGACAAGTGCTGCTGCAGAGGAAACCAAAAACCAGGCGGTATACTCCGAAGAGGCGTTTCTCGATGCCGCTCTGACGAGCTGCGTCCAGTCAGGGCGTTCATCACGCGTCTGCTCTTGCGAGCTAAAATTGCTCAGCGATGAAACAGCGATTAAGAATAAAGAAGATAGACTGACCACCGAAGACAAAGAAATGGCCTTTTTCTTCTACGTTGACAAAGCGCGCTTCAAAAAAGAAGCAGAAGAAAAAAGAACAACAAACCCGAAATGGGCCGCTAATTTTTCCCGGAAGATGACGCATCTGCAGGCGTTGGTCATAACCGCGTGTGGCCTCGAGCGATAATCAATTCCAAAACGCAAAGAAAAAACCACTTCACCTTAACCACATCCTTGCATTATTGTAGGAATGTGCATGGTTGAAGTTGGTGCGTTTTGAGTTCAATTGATCAACGAAACAAATTTGGCAGGGTGCTGGCGCGTTTCCGGCGCTGGCGACGGTCCGTTGTGGCACATTTCTGCGAAACCTTTGCCCAATCCCCTGACGAGTTGTCCGTTCACCGGTTGGAAAGCCGCAATCCAAACACAACCGGTATTGGCCAATCCACGCCGGCCCAGTTGCCACAAAAGCCGCTGGATAAGAACCGCTTGCTGACGCGCGAACGTCGGTTGAGACCGGGTTCAAGTTGCACGACACCCAACACATCCGAGCCTGCGACCCATCAAAGCACATGGCTACGTTTAAGATCCCTTTCACGCGCCAAGAGAGCATTGCCTCTTAATTCAGGCACCCAAAACACCACTGAGGCGCGACTTTCTGTTTTTCAAAATAGGCCCAGCCCCGCTGTGTCACACACAAAAAGTGCGTCTGGCCCTGTCGACGACTTGAAGGCCCTGTGTGTTCTAAAATCAAATCTCAAACTATGCGCGTCGCCCCGCGCTGTGGCGGCACTTCTTGAAGAGGTTTCCGAAAAGATTCCGTTGAGCACTCCAATTTTGGACGTAGCACTCTACCGTTTGGGTGAATTGAATTGTGATTCCGCGACAATCGAAGATTTCTGCGGTGCGCTTGGCCTCAAGTGTTGCGCAAAGCAAAAACTAAGAAAGAAAAAAATCCGCCTGTTTGCGACTGAATCGGGTGACATGTTTCGATGGTGCCATGATGCGCGGACATGTTTACTGTTTGAGCAGCCCGCTGCACCCGGTCTCGCGCGATACTTTAGGAAACAGCCGCGGCATCAGTTTACGATCTTTTTTGATGGGCAGGACCGGTTGGTGCACTGGTCGTTTCCAAACACCGACAACAATTCCCAATATTCAGCAAGCCAATAAACTATGGGCGGCACGTTGAAGGCACGCTGGGATCTGTTTCGATCACCGCTCCTCCAATATGCCGCCCATCATGTAATCGTAAGCTGTAGGGTGAGTTTGCATCACCAGCTTATAAACAAAACAGCGCAGGCATCAATTACCCAGCTGGTCAGAAATCTTGCCAGCGACCTCTGCCGCATCAGCAAATTTCTCAGCATCACACGCTGTTTCCATCTCGGTCAGCTGATTTTCAAGTGCTTCCAACTTGTCATCAGACAGTTTCTTGCCTTCCGCGCTTTCAGCGAGCTTGAAGGCTTGATCCAAGCACTCTTCCTTGTTAGCGGGCGTATCCCCTGCAAAGGCAGTGGTCACGGCAAAAGTGCTCATGGCTAGTGCGATGATAAGGCGTTTCAACATGCGTATTTTTCCTCTTTAGGCCCGGCAAGTCAGGGCTATAGAACACTGTCTTTGTTATGGGAATATGGCTGCAAAAGGACATGGCGAATTTTCCAACAACAACGCCCAGACCTAACAGTCGTTCCAAAATGAATACAATAACTTATTGGGACCACAATCCCTCAACCGCTGCCACCAGCTGATCATAGGACTGGATCAGCGCGTCTGCGCCAAGGTCCGCGGCAGGGCCCGATGAATAACCAAATTCCACCGCGATCGAGGGAACCCCCGCTGCCTTCGCCGCCGCGATGTCATTGGCGCTGTCGCCAACCATAACGGCATGGCGAGCGTCGCCCCCCGCTCGTTCAACCGTGCCGAGAATATGTCCCGGATGCGGCTTAAAAACGTCCAGCGTGTCGCGCCCAATCACAGCACGAAATTTTTCCGTTAGCCCTAACGCCCCCAACAGAGCCAGCGACAGGGCTTCCCGCTTGTTCGTGCAGACAGCAAGAACGGCCCCGCGCGCACGAAGCGCATCAAGCGCATCTACTGCGCCTGGATAGGGGCGGCTGTGCACGGCGATATTCTTGCGGTAGTAGGTCAAAAACGTTTCCAGGAGTTGGTCCACCTCGTTGTCGTCAAGGGTAATGGTGTTCTTCTTGAGCGCTTCAACGATCATCCATCTTGCGCCAAAGCTAATAAATGGCCTAATGCTCCTGGCCTCCAGCGGTTCCGCACCCACTTGTGCCGTCACGTAGTTGGTCGCAGCGGCCAGATCAGGCGCCGTGTCCACAAGGGTTCCGTCAAGGTCAAATACAATCGTTTTGCCGCGCAGAGATTCGTTCATGTGAGAAAATGCACGTTTTGAAGGGGGTTCGCGGTAGAAATGAGCATTTTCATAGCCATGTAAGGAGTGCCGAGACAATTGTGATTGCGGCCAACAAAGCGGTAACGAGCGATCGCTTACACAAATATCAATGGCCCGTCCAGCGCCCCCATGTTCTAAGTGCACATCGAGCTTGCCAAACCGCCCCGTGGCCATAGGAAAGAGTACGGAAGATTGGATAAACGGATCAAATCCCTAATTAAGTCGCAGGCCTATATTGATGGCGAATGGGTGGGGACCGCTGACACACCTGTTCTCAACAAGGCGACGGGCGAATTGATCGCCCAAGTGCCAGATCTCGGCGTCAACGAAACCCGCGAAGCGATCAACGCCGCACAAAAAGCATTTAGGTCATGGTCAAAGCGCCTCGCCAAAGAGCGGTCCAATATCTTGCGTCGCTGGTACGACCTCATCATCGGCCATGCAGACGATCTGGCGCTCATTTTATCCATGGAGCAGGGCAAACCCCTGAAAGAGGCCAAAGGCGAAATCATCTACGGTGCAAGCTTTGTCGAATTCTATGCCGAGCAGGCCAAGCGAATTTACGGTGAAACAATACCAACCCACAAACCTGGCGCACGCACAATTGTCATTAAACAGCCCGTTGGCGTGGTTGCAGCCATAACGCCTTGGAATTTTCCCCATGCCATGATCACCCGAAAAGTTACACCGGCATTAGCGGCAGGGTGTACGACGGTGGTAAAACCGGCGGAAGAAACGCCATTGTCAGCTTTGGCCCTGGCCGCCCTTGCCGAACAAGCTGGAATCCCACCAGGCGTATTCAACATCGTAACCGCCGCAATTCCAGAAGAGGTCGGCAAAGAACTCACTTCAAACCCTGCCATTAGACTTGTGACATTTACTGGATCAACTGAAGTCGGCAGGCTTCTGATGGCGCAGTCTGCATCAACGGTAAAAAAAGTTGGCTTAGAGCTGGGCGGCAATGCCCCATTTATCGTTTTTGCAGATGCAGATTTGGACGCCGCCACAAATGGCATCATGGAATCAAAATTTCGCAACGCCGGCCAAACCTGCGTATGCGCAAACCGCATTTACGTGCATGACGAAATCTACGACGAGTTGACAAAACGCATTGCCGAGACCGCAAGCAAACTCAAAGTTGGCGAAGGAATACAATCTGGCGTCGAAGTGGGCCCTCTCATCAACGAGTCTGCGTTGAAAAAAGTCCAATCTCACGTCAATGACGCAAAAACCAAAGGCGCTAAAATTTTAACCGGCGGTGGGCGCCATAAATTGGGTGGTAACTTTTTCGAACCAACTGTGGTCACAAATGTCACTTCGGACATGAAACTTTCGCGCGAAGAGACCTTTGGACCTGTCGCGCCCTTCATTCGCTTTTCGACCGAAGAAGAGGTGATCGCACTTGCAAACGACACAGAATATGGCCTTGCCGCTTACTTTTATGCGCGGGATGTGGGCCGTGTTTGGCGGGTCGCGGAGGCCTTAGAGTATGGCATGGTGGGCGTGAATGAGGGCATACTAGGCTCTGAAGTCACACCTTTCGGAGGTCACAAACAAAGCGGTTTAGGGGTCGAGGGCTCACACCACGGGATCGAAGAATTTGTTGAAATGAAATACATTCTCGTTGGTGGACTTTGAGTCCTCCTGCCCAATTTGGTATCTCACCCTGTGACGATGTAACATAATTCTGCACACCCCTCTTTCAGCGCCACCGATGGTGGCTAGGACAAAACATGGACGCTGACGATAAAAAACGGCGAGCGGCAGCACATGCATTAGCGCTCGTAAAAAATGGTATGCGGGTTGGCCTTGGGACGGGATCAACAGCAGCACACTTTGTAAATTTGCTTGGTGAAAAAGTTAAACAAGGGCTTCGCGTAACCTGCGTCCCGACCTCTGAAGAGACTTACGAGCAGGCAACCGAGCAGGGCATAACCCTGACAACGCTCGATGACGTTGCCGTCTTGGACATCACAATCGATGGCGCCGATGAAATTGATTTAGCGTTACGCTTAATCAAAGGTGGCGGAGGTGCCCTGCTCCGGGAAAAGATCGTTGCAACCGCTTCAGAACAAATGGTCGTGATTGCCGACGACAGCAAACTCGTCGGAACGTTGGGTCGGTTCCCATTGCCAATTGAAGTGGTGCCGTTTGGGCTTCACACGACCAAGGCAATGATTGAATTGCTTGCCGCAGATGCGGATTGCCAAGGACCGATCGAACTGCGCATGGCATCAGCCTCAACGCCGTTTTTGACCGACAGCGGAAACTTCATCCTTGATTGTAAATTTGATCGGATTGAAGAACCCGAAGCTCTCGATCAGGCTCTAAAGATGATACCAGGCGTTGTCGAAAACGGACTGTTTATCGGCATCGCCGACTTGGCAATTATAGCCGGTAATGATGGCGTCACCGAACTCACTGCAGAAGACCTTATGGAAAGCGAGACAGAAGTTTAAAAAGTCCCCGTTTAAAAAAAGACAAGACGATCATAAGAGCCGGGAGAATTAGTACAACATGTCTGACTACGAATTTGACCTCGCCGTCATCGGGGCCGGGTCTGGTGGGACGCGGGCGGCACGCATTGCGGCTGGTCACGGCGCACGCGTTGCCATTTGCGAAGGGGATAGATTTGGCGGCACTTGTGTCATTCGCGGCTGTGTTCCAAAGAAGCTCTTGGTCTATGCCTCCCGTTTCGCCGACGAGTTTGAGTTGTCAAAAGATTTTGGCTGGACGCCAGGAGCTGCATCGTTTGATTGGAGCGCCCTAATTGCAGCAAAAAATAAGGAAATCGCACGGCTCGAATCCGTCTACAAGCGCGGGCTCGAAACAGCAGGCGTCACCGTTCATTCGGCGTTTGCGCGGCTTCTAGACCCGCACACCATTCAAATACCAAGCACACAAGAAACATTCACGGGAGACAAAATTTTAATCGCAACAGGGGGACGCCCCAACTTCGATGCCTCTGTACCCGGCATCGAACACACAATCACGTCCGATGAAGCGTTTCACCTTACAGCGTTGCCCGACGATATCGTAATTGTCGGCGGCGGTTACATCGCCGTGGAATTTGCCGGCATTTTTTCTGGCCTAGGCTCAAATGTCACGCTCGTTTATCGTGGCGAGAAATTTTTACGTGGGTTTGATGATGATCTACGTCATGGCTTGGCCAAGGCCTATCGCGAACGGGGCATCAATCTAGTTTTTCAAACCAACATTGCCAAAATTGACAAAACAAACGGGCGCTTGAAAGTTTATCTCACCCAACACGACATCATCGAAGCGGACAAGGTCATGTATGCGATTGGTCGCCATCCCAATATTGAGGGCCTGGGCCTCGACAAAGCCGGTGTCAAGACAGGCAAGAACGGCAAGGTTTTCGTCGACAATGAACATCGCACGTCCATGCCGAACATTTTTGCCGTCGGCGATGTGTGCGATCGCGTGAACCTAACACCAGTTGCCATTCGCGAGGGCCATGCTTTTGCCGACACCCAATTTGGCAATGCGCCGCGCACGGTAGATCATGATTGGATCCCCACCGCCGTTTTCGCAACACCTGAAATCGGGACCGTCGGTTTCACCGAACAGCAAGCCCGCGAAAAATTTGGCGCTATCGACATTTATAAATCTGAGTTTCGCCCCATGAAGGCAAGCCTGGGGGCCAACGAAGAAAAAATGATGATGAAGCTGATTGTCGCCGGCTCCACTGATCGTGTTGTTGGCTGCCACATCCTCGGTGACGATGCAGCCGAGATTGTGCAAATGGCCGCGATCTCAATGCGCATGGGCGCTACAAAAGCAGACTTCGATGCCACCATGGCCTTGCACCCGAGCGCATCGGAGGAACTTGTCACCTTGCGCGAAAAGTGGAACCCACAAAGTGCGGCAGCCTAAGAGCACATTCAAAACGGGTTGAGGACACATGCAACGGCTAGACGGAAAGATCGCTGTCATCACAGGCGCGGCAGCAGGCATCGGACTTGCCACGGCCCAACTTTTTGCCCGCGAGGGTGCAGAGGTTGTCATCGCCGATAAAGACGCAGAAGGTGCAGAAACGGCGGCCGCCGGTCTTAGCTCCGCTGGTCACAAAGCAACCGCAATAGCGGTTGACGTGTCTCGCGGGCAGGATGTCACCGCCCTTATGCGTCAAACAGACTCCGAACACGGCAGAATTGACATCTTGGTCAACAACGCCGGCCTAAACGTAAGATCTGATTTTCGTCATTTGTCAGATGCAGACTGGGAAAAAATACGCGAAGTCAATCTGGACGGTGTTGTGCGTGTGGCCCGTGACGGGTTTGAGCTTTTGCGCAAATCCAAATCCGGATCCTTAATCAACGTCGCTTCTATCATGGGCCACCGGGGTTTGCGGCAGTTGGCCGGTTACTCTGCCACGAAAGGCGCCGTGTGCGCCTTAACCCGCGCCTTAGCCGTCGAATACGCACCATTCAACATTCGCGTAAATACAATTGCACCGGGGTTTATCGAAACCGCCCTAACCGAACGCGTTTTGCGCAACCCTGGGATTAACAAGGCCCTTCTAGAGGAAACGCCCATGCGCCGGTTCGGGCAAGGTGAAGACGTGGCCAAGGTTGCCCTCTTTTTAGGTTCAGATGACGCGACCTATGTCACTGGGGCAGAAATTGCCGTCGACGGGGGCATGTCGGCCAGCTTGTAACGATTTTCCAAGCTCTGGGCCTCGAATAATTGCAATTGTCTGGGCATATAGTCAGGCCCGTGCCAAAACAATTGAGGAACCCAATGCGACACCTTATTTGCATCACCATTGCCGTGCTCATCAGCGTACTGGCCAACAACACCGCCTTTGCGCAAACTCATGAATATACATTTGACCCTAAGCACACAGAAGTTCGTGCAAGTTGGAATCACTTGGGAATTTCGCGCCAATCCGCAAGGTTTAATGATGTCAGCGGAACATTACGATTTAACACGCAAAGGCCGGAGCTGAGCGAGCTCAACGTAACGATCAAAGTCGCAAGTGTGACAACAGGCGTTGAAGAGCTTGATAAAGCGCTCACCACCACACCGGACTTTTTTAATGCGGAAGAATTTCCAGATATCACATTTAAGAACACAAAAATCGCGATTACCACGGCCAAGTCAGCCAACGTGACGGGCTTTCTGACGATCAACGGCATCACCAAGCCGGCTGTCCTTAGTGTTGCCTGGAACTTTGAGGGCGAACATCCCTTGGCAAAAGTCAATCCTGTATTCCAAGGCATCCACGTATTGGGCTTTTCCGGACGAACAACAATCCGCCGCTCCGAATGGGGAATCACGCGGACAATTCCTCTGGTCTCAGACGAAGTGCGCATTTTGATTGAAGCTGAATTACATCGAAAAAACTAATTGGAAAGTTCGGCGTATCAAGTGGGCGATGTCCCGGCCACAGTTTCCGCGATCAATTGATCAACAACGGCCTTTAGCGCGTCCATCCTGTCATCGCCTGCTTCTAGTCGCGATTTAAACAACGCAATTTGCCGATCTGAGCTGGTGCCCTCCCGCGCAATGCGCCGGATGCCGTGGATCTCATCAACGCATCCAAGTGCCTCTGAATCTTCAGCTACCAATTCCAACATTTCATCAACTAGGTCTGCAAACGGAAAGAGCTTTCCTTTGCCAAAATCAAACAACTTGTCCTGAACAGGATAGCGTTGTGCGCGCCAACGGTTCTCTTCAATCAAAAAAGCCGGGTAATGCCGCCAACTCTGATTACGCCGGCGCGTGCGATAAAGCATACGCACCAAACACACATAAAGTGCTGCAATGGCCAGCGTATCTTCCACGCGTGTCGGGACGTCTGTGACCCGCATTTCAAGAGTTGGAAACCGTATGGACGGGCGCAAGTCCCACCACACCTTGCTCGCATCTTCGATAACGCCATTGTTGATGAGCACATTGACGGCGCGCATAAATTCGCCATGGGAGGAAAAATGCTGCGGCAGTCCCGTGCGCGGCAATTCATGAAATATCGCAAGCCGAAAACTTTTTAAGCCCGTGTCATCACCTTCCCAAAATGGCGAGGACGTTGAAAGCATCAACAAATGCGGCAGGAAGTAACGCACTTGGTTCATCAAATCGATGCGCAGTTCGTGATCCTCAATGGCCACATGTATGTGCATACCGCAAATCGCAAGCCGCCGACCAATGCCCGCAAGATCACGCGCCAAATCCTGATAGCGTTCTTTTGGTGTTGTTTGCAGGGTGGATTTGCGCGCAAAGGGGTGCGTTGAGGCCGCAATGGGCGCCAAACCATGCATCCGCGCACGGTCGGCGATCGTTGCCCTTAGTCGTGACAATTCATGCCGTGCATCTGCAAAGTTTTTTAAAACGCGGGTCCCAATTTCAATTTGCGATCGAAAAAACTCTGGCCCCACCTGCTTGCCAAGCTCTTCCTCACAATCGGCCATAAGTTCCGGAGGCGCAGACGCCAAATCCCGGCTTTCAAGATCCACCAGGTGATATTCTTCTTCGATGCCAAATGTGAAGGAAGGCTCAGTAATCGTCATTGATGACCTGGTGTTCTAGAACCCAAGACCGCGCAAAGCCGTGCGCTAGACGCTGGCATATTGAAACAGCAAGCGCCAGAGTTAATTGTTCTCAAACGCATCTCGTATTAAAGATTTTGCAGAATTAACATGGCCCAAATTACTCCACACGGTCGAGCTAATCCTGGCCTTGAACAAAAAGATGCCCTATAAGCGCCGGCAAAGGAAATGGTCCAGCCCGGCGCCATTCAAAAGCAAAAGCACAATGAGCAGGGCTCATAGCGATCATCGATCGCGGACGACATAAGATTATGCGTGAAAGGAGTGCTATGACGGCACAGTGGACGCCCCAAAGTTGGCGGTCAAAACCCATCGTTCAAGTGCCCGATTATCTGGACAAGAAAGCCTTGTCCGACGTTGAATCGCGGCTTGCCACATTCCCACCACTGGTCTTTGCCGGTGAGGCGCGCGAACTGAAAAAGAAACTTGGCGAAGTGGCCCAAGGCCGCGGCTTCTTGCTGCAGGGTGGCGATTGTGCGGAAAGCTTCCTTGAGCATAACGCCGATAATATCCGCGATTTCTTCCGCGTATTTTTGCAGATGGCTGCGGTTCTGACCTATGCCGGTGCGAGCCCCGTCGTAAAAGTGGGCCGTATCGCCGGCCAGTTTGCAAAACCGCGCTCCTCGCCGGTGGAAAAACGCGGCGATCAAGAACTGCCGAGCTACCGCGGCGACATCATCAATAACATGGTTTTTAGCGAGGACGCGCGCGCACCAGATCCAACGCGTCAACTGGAAGCCTATCGCCAAGCCGCCGCCACGCTCAATCTCTTGCGGTCATTTGCCCAAGGTGGTTTTGCGGACCTAGAACGTGTCCACCAATGGATGGTGGATTTCGTCAAAGATTCTCCGCAAGGCCATCGCTATCAAGAATTGGCCGACCGCATCGCAGAAACCATGACTTTCATGCGCTCGTGCGGCATCACGTCTGAAAACACACCCCAGCTGCGCGAAACGAATTTTTACACCAGCCACGAAGCGTTGCTGTTGGGCTACGAGCAGGCCCTGACGCGTCAAGATTCAACAACGCGCGGCGATTGGTACGCCACATCCGGTCACATGATCTGGATCGGTGACAGAACCCGCCAACCTGACCATGCCCACGTAGAATTCGCGCGCGGCATCCAAAACCCCATTGGCCTTAAGTGCGGACCAACACTGGAGCCAGACGGGCTGCTACAACTTATCGATATTCTCAATCCCGCTAATGAACCAGGTCGCCTAACCTTGATCTGCCGATTTGGTGCTGAAAAAGTCGAACAACACTTGCCCAAGCTTATTCGCGCGGTTGAGCGCGAAGGCAAAGCGGTCGTGTGGTCCTGCGATCCTATGCATGGCAACACGATCTCCGCGCAAACAGGTTTTAAGACCCGGCCCTTCGACCGCATCCTCAAAGAGGCCGAAGGCTTTTTCCAAGTTCATCGCGCTGAAGGCACGCACGCGGGTGGCATCCACGTTGAAATGACGGGTCAAGACGTCACCGAATGCACCGGCGGCGCGACAGCTATTTCAGAAACCCAATTGTCTGATCGCTACCACACCCATTGTGACCCGCGCCTCAACGCCAACCAATCGCTGGAGCTTGCATTTTTAGTGGCCGAGCGCATGAAGCAAGAGCGCGCCGCTGCAAACAATGCACCGGAAGCGGCCGCTTGATCGAGCGTAATGAGAATTGTTCTCGCCCAACTCAACCCAACCGTTGGTGATCTTGACGGCAATGCCGATAAAGTACGGGCGGCGCATGCCGAGGCAAGGCAAGCGGGCGCCGACCTTATTGTCTTCCCCGAACTGTTTATCACCGGCTACCCCCCTGAAGATCTGGTCTTGAAGCCGGCCTTTCAATCCGCCACCCGAGAGACAATCAAAGCGCTTGCCAACGAGCGGCACGATGGGCCAGCAATCCTCATCGGGACCATCTGGCCCGAAGACGGCAAGCTCTTCAATGCGGCCGTCCTTCTCGATGAGGGCAAGGTGGCCGCCGTCCGGACCAAAGTGCATTTGCCCAATTACGGGGTGTTCGACGAAAAACGCGTCTTTGATGCTGGGCCCATGCCGGGGCCGATCAACATCAGGGGACGCCGCGTTGGCGTACCCATCTGCGAAGATATTTGGACCGATGACGTGTGTGAGTGTCTGAGCGAAACCGGTGCAGAAATGCTCATTGTTTTGAACGGCTCACCCTTTGACCAAACCAAACCGGACGTGCGCCTAAACCACGCCGTAGCGCGTGTGGCAGAAACCAAATTGCCGCTCGTTTATCTCAATCAGGTGGGCGGTCAGGATGAATTGGCGTTCGACGGCGCCTCCTTCGTTCTTAATTCCAACCGCGAGTTAGCCCTCCAGATGCCGGCTTGGCAGGAACAAAACACAACAACAGAATGGACCAACACGTCCGAAAATTTGTCGTGCAATAAAGGCACCCTTGCGCCGATTGAAGAAGGCGAAGCTGCAACCTACCAAGCGTGCATGTTGGGTTTACGCGATTACGTCAACAAAAACGGATTTCCGGGTGTGGTGCTTGGCCTATCTGGCGGAATAGATTCCGCATTGGTCGCCGCCCTGTGCGTCGACGCGCTGGGTCCAGAGCGCGTCCATGCCGTCATGCTACCTTATAAGTACACCGCAAATGAAAGTTTAGAAGACGCAGCAGCGTGCGCCAAAGCTTTAGACGTACGCTATGACATCATACCCATTGCCAAAGCCGTTGAGGGATTGACAGACACGTTGACAGACATATTTGCAGGCACGGATCCGGGTGTCAGCGAAGAAAACATCCAAAGCCGCGCGCGTGGCACAATTCTCATGGCGATCTCTAACAAATTCGGCTCCATGGTCGTAACAACAGGCAACAAATCTGAAATGTCCGTGGGTTACGCAACGCTATACGGCGACATGAACGGTGGCTTTAACCCGATCAAAGACCTTTACAAGACCGAAGTTTATACGCTGGCTCGTTGGAGAAATAACAATCAACCCAAAAACGCAAAAGGCCCCAAAGGCGAGGTCATTCCGAAGCGTATTCTGACCAAACCACCGACCGCCGAACTACGCCCCGGCCAAACCGATCAAGACAGTCTTCCGCCCTATGATGTCTTGGACGACATATTGCGCGGGCTCGTTGAAAACGAAGAGCCAGTCGGCGATATTGTCAATCGCGGGCACGATATTGAGACGGTGCACAAGGTTGAACGCCTGCTCTATATCTCCGAATACAAGCGCCGCCAATCAGCTCCGGGTGTCAAAATCACATCCAAGAATTTTGGCCGCGACCGCCGTTATCCGATCGTTAATCGATTTCGCGACGCCTGCCAAAACGATAAAAAAAACTAACTCAAAACCCGCAAAAAAATTTGACACCGGAAGCAGAAAAGGCGTCGCTTGCGTTCTTCACCAAAGGCGATAGGGTGTCGCCACGTTCCCGCAAATCACTGCGCTCTTACAAAAAGGCGCGTCAACCGTTCAAAATAAAACATGACCCCATCCGTTCGATTCGCGCCCAGCCCCACCGGCCGCTTGCACATTGGAAACTTGCGCACAGCAATTCTAAATTGGATGCTGGCCAAAAAAAACAACGGCGATTTTCTTCTGCGTTTTGACGACACCGATAAGGAACGTTCAAAGGAAGAATATATTGACGGCATACGCGAAGACTTGAGCTGGCTTGGCCTCAATTGGGATCGAGAGGTTCGTCAGTCAGAGCGCACAGCCCGCTATGATGAAATCGTTTTAGACCTCAAAGAACAAGGCCTGCTGTACCCCTGTTATGAAACCGCCGATGAATTGGACCGCAAGCGCAAACGACAGCGCGCCCGCGGCCTGCCACCCATTTACGATCGATCGGCCCTGAAGCTCAGTGGCCCTGATCGCGACAAACTTGAAAAAGAAGGCAGGAAACCGCATTGGCGGTTTAAGTTACCCAACAGCCCGGACGCCACACCGATCGAAATCGTTTCAACGCCCATCACATGGGACGATGTCATCCGCGGCAAACAGACCGTTGATATTGGCTCGCTGTCTGATCCGGTGTTCATCCGCGCAGATGGTACTTATCTTTACACATTGCCCAGCGTCATCGACGATTCCGACCTAGAAATCACCCATATTATTCGGGGGGACGATCACCTCACCAACACTGGTGTCCAAATTGCGTTGTTTAAGGCTCTTGGAAAAGTGCCCCCAAGTTTCGGCCACCACAGCCTATTGGTTGATGCAGACGGACAGGCGCTTTCAAAGCGCTTGGGCGTCCTGTCGCTCAAACAATTGCGCGACGACGGCCTCGAAGCCATGGCGGTGGCCAGTCATGCTGGGCTTATTGGGACTTCAAACGCGATCGAGCCGCATCTCAATATGGACTCTCTTGTTGAGACGTTTGACACAAAAAAAATCTCAACCTCCGCTGCACGTTTTGATCCGGCCGAACTTGAAAACTTGAATGAAAAAATTCTCCATCAACTTGACTTTGCGGATGTCGCGGACCGGCTTGCGGCGTTAAACATCGATGCAGACAAAACGTTTTGGAATAGCGTCCGTCCAAACCTAAAAAAGTTCGCTGATGTCAGGTTATGGTGGGACATCATCCACGGCGACATAGCCCCTGAGATTGAAAATCCCGACTACATCAAAAAAGCGCATAGCTTGCTGCCTGACGCGCCATGGAACGAAGAGACATGGGGCACATGGACGAAGGCCCTCAAAGCCGAGACAGGGGCAAAGGGCCGCGCGCTCTTTCATCCACTACGATTGGCGCTCACCGGTTGTGAAAAAGGCCCTGAAATGAAAGTCTTGTTGCCCTTGATTGGTCCTGAGCGAGCAGCCCAAAGACTAAAAGTTACCGACGAAAAATGACGAAAAATAAGGAAGACCTATCGCGCTGGCGAGAACTTCGGCTCATCACCACCATCTGCGCGGCGGACCGTACTAGCGCTTGTGGCCGGCATCGGCCCGGCATTGCCCTGACGTGAGGGCTGCGATTGTACGCCGTCCTGCTGTTTTGGGGCGTATTCGACGTGCTTGCACGAACATCCCTGCACATACTGCTTGCGATATCGGAATGCCGATCTGAGTTCCGTGTAAGGTTGACGTGATCGGTAGGCCACCATTTTGTCAACGCTGGAACCTGGGTTTTGATAAAAGTAAAGTTCCGTCGGGGCAGCACATTTTGACTGGCAGACACTGGCGTCACGCTCAAAATGACTGGGTAGTGTTGAAAAGCTCACGGGAAAATAAAATCCGTCACACAGCCTCACACACATAGTCCGGTACGTCGCAAAGGGCAGGTTGTTGTAGGTGTTGCCATAACCGCGCCCACCATCTTCATCCTGCCAAAAATCAGAAAAGATATTGCGCTCGCGACGACGCGCTTCCCGCGTATAAGACTCACCACAGCCGTTGCGTGACAACGCGCGAATGATCTCATCTTGATAAGAGCTACGTCCA
This sequence comes from Hyphomicrobiaceae bacterium, assembly GCA_965222775.1. Taxonomy (GTDB): domain Bacteria; phylum Pseudomonadota; class Alphaproteobacteria; order Rhizobiales; family Hyphomicrobiaceae; genus CBDCUV01. Next base: position 3,000,028 of record OZ244971.1, on the reverse strand, counting down.
GAGCTCCTTAAACGTTCACGCTGTGCTTGCAGACTTGACAGACGTCGGCGAGCCTTTTCTCCAGCCCGCGCCAGCGCGATGCACTTCCTTGTCCTGCGCAGCGTTTTCGAAAACAAGAAATATTGATAGCATCCGCGCCGTTCCAACTGCGATTTGTTAGATTGATATTCTCGATTGAACTTACGAATGTCCGATTCAATTTGCGGAAGCCGTTGGCGCGCGCCGGCACCGCGTTGCGCCTCTTGCACCATGCGGTGCTCGAGCTGCAAACAAATCTGCGGACGGTTGGCATATGGGTCCCGATACCCGCCATCACCGTATTGAGTGTCAGCACCCCACCCATCATCCGGATTACGCCAGGGCCCGCGCGCTTGATCATCATATTGTTGAGGTGCGCCATTGGGAGGTCCCCCCGGTGGCGGGTCAGCGTAGACCGGCTCCTGAGGCACAGGACGAGGTTTCGGCTCTTCCCACGGCCAAGAAAAATCTTGCGCCATCGCCGGCAAACCAGCAACAGCCAAACCGCTAAGCCCAACCAAGAGAACCACGACTAAGACGCGCCATAAGGTGCGCGCATGTCTAAGGAACTTGCGTCCAACTTGGGATGTGAGATTTCGGTCGGTCAAAGCCATCGATCTTCTGAAGCCAAACATGTCGGCACAACTTTCGGAGCATGGTCCGAGACCCGCATTATCCGACCTGCGTGGTATGGGGTCAATGCAGCGCAATAATGGCGTATATCTCCTGCTTCGAACAAAGGGCCCAAGTTGATGCCCTTGACGTGGCCAAATCGGTAAATTTCACAAACATTCAACCAAGGCCCAAAGATTGTGGATCATTGTGTCTCCGTAGCAGATCGGGCCAAAACGTCCATCGGCCGCAATGGCCTAGAAACCTTGACGTGCCGAGCGCCAAAGACGATAACCGCGCCGAGTAAAAGGGGATCAGGACCCTGCCAAACTCAAAGAATTCGAACTAATTTGGACAACCAGCAGTAACGCTAGCGCTGGCGGTGAGTCTCGGGCGTTCATTTTCGAATCGGACCCATCTCCTCAAAAATGGTGCCTCAATTGACATTGACCCTTTACAACACGCTGACCAGAAAGAAAGAGCCGTTCCAACCGCTCGATAAACAAAACGTCCGCATGTATGTGTGCGGGCCGACCGTTTATGACTTCGCCCATATCGGCAACGCACGCCCGGCCATTGTATTTGATCTGTTGTTTCGACTGCTGCGCTATGTTTATGGCGAAGAGCATGTCACTTATGTGCGCAACATCACCGATGTCGATGACAAGATCAACGCCCGAGCGTTGCGCGATTTTCCGGATATGCCACTCAATGACGCCATTCGCATCGTCACCGAAAAGACGGCCAAACAATATCACATAGACGTCGGTGCCTTAGGTTGTCTCAAACCAACCCATGAGCCGCGCGCCACAGACAACATCACAGAAATGATTGCGCTCATCGACAAGTTGGTCGCAAACGGCAATGCCTATGAAGCGGGCGGCGAAGTGTTGTTTGACACAAGCTCCATGCCCGACTACGGCGCGCTATCAAAACGCAATCTAGAAGAACAACAAGCCGGAGCACGCGTTGCCGTCGAAGAGCACAAAAAAAATGCGGCCGATTTTGTGTTGTGGAAATTGTCGAGCCCCGAGGAGCCGGGTTGGGAAAGCCCATGGGGTCGCGGCCGGCCCGGTTGGCATATTGAATGTTCGGCCATGAGCCAGCGGTATTTGGGCGATGTCTTTGATATCCATGGCGGCGGGCTTGATCTCATCTTTCCGCACCATGAAAACGAAATCGCCCAATCACGCTGTGCGCTTCAGACAGAGGTTATGGCACGCGTCTGGATGCACAACGGTTTTTTGGAAGTGGAAGGTGAAAAGATGTCCAAGTCGTTGGACAACTTCATCACCGTCCATGATCTCTTAACCGAACGGCCAGACGAGACAAAGTGGTGGGGCGGTATATTGCGCCTCAACATGCTGTTGACGCATTACCGCCAACCGATCAATTGGACTCGGAAATCGATAGAAGAAGCAGAAAAAGCCTTAGCCCGCTGGGGCATGCTGTTTCAAACCACAACGGTCAACGAAGAGCCCAAACTGACGCCGCGCATTGAAAAACACCTGCTCAATGACTTAAACACGCCCGCTGCCATCACCGAGCTCCACGCCATGGCGAAGGCCGGCGAGCAGGGGTCAAAGGACGATGCCCAAGAACTCATGCTTAACGCGCTTTACATGGGTTTACCCGTCGATGCCTACGTTGTCCCATCGATTTCCGATGACATTGATGTTTCAGTGATCGAAGAGCAGATCGCAGCCCGCCTTGAGGCCAGAAAAATGAAAGACTGGGCCGAAAGCGACAGGATCCGTGATGAATTGGCCGAGATGGGTATTCAACTCAAAGATGCCAAAGACCCAGAGACCGGCGAACTAGCGACCACCTGGGAGGTCAAACGATGACGCCCTTTTTGTATTGCCCAGCGATTTAACGGTCCGTCGAGTTTGTTGTGCCATTCTTGCCTGCAGGGGCCCCTGCAACCTAAAAAGCTGTCGAGCACACAGGAACCAAGCGTGAGCGAAAAGAAAGAACGCCTTTATCTCTATGACACGACGCTGCGCGATGGCGCGCAGACGACGGGCGTTGATTTCTCGCTTGAAGACAAGCGCCGCATAGCTTCCGTCCTTGATGACCTCGGTGTCGATTACATCGAAGGTGGCTATCCCGGTGCGAACACCGTCGATACCTCTTTATTCAAAAAAGCCCCCAAGCTTGATAACGCCACGTTTTCTGCTTTCGGTATGACCAAACGCGTTGGGCGATCTTTAGCCAATGATCCGGGCTTTCAGGCCACCCTGCAATCAGATGCAAAGGCTATTTGTTTGGTCGCCAAGGCCTGGGACTATCACGTTCGCGTGGCGCTTGGCGTTTCCAACGAAGACAACCTAAAGGCCATTTCCGAATCCATTGCCGCAGTCGTCTCATCAAACCGAGAAGCGATGCTCGATGCGGAGCACTTTTTTGATGGCTACAAAGCCAATCCCGACTATGCGCTTGACGTGCTCAAGACCGCAATTGATGCTGGTGCGCGCTGGGTGGTTTTGTGTGACACGAACGGCGGTACACTTCCCCACGAAGTCGAAGACATCGTCAAAGCTGTCACAAAACACATTCCGGGCAAAAACCTTGGCATTCATACCCATAACGACACGGAAAACGCCGTCGCCAACACATTGATGGCCGTGCGCGCCGGTTGCCGACAAATCCAAGGCACACTCAACGGTTTGGGCGAACGTTGCGGCAATGCCAACATGACGTCGATCATTCCAACATTGCTGCTCAAGAGCGAATTTGCAGACAAGTTTCAGACGAGCGTCACACCTTCAAGGCTGCAGACGCTCACGCACGCGAGCCGTGTTCTCGACGAAGTCTTGAATGCTGCGCCTTATCGCCATGCCCCCTATGTTGGTGAAAGTGCCTTTGCAACCAAGGCCGGCATTCACGCCTCTGCAATTCTCAAAGATCCCGAAACTTACGAGCACGTTACGCCACAAGATATCGGCAACCAGCGCAGACTCTTTGTATCCGATCAAGCCGGTCGCTCAAACATCCTCGCCGCACTTGATCGACTGGGCGTCGAAGTAGATCGCGAGGATGGTCGTGTAACAACATTGTTGGATGAAGTAAAAGACCGGGAGGGGCGCGGATATTCTTACGAAGCCGCCGAAGCCTCTTTCGAGCTGTTAGCCCGCCGTGCACTAGGCGAAGTACCGCACTTTTTCTCAGTCGACAGTTTCCGGGTGATTGTCGAACGCCGGCACAACGCGCTCGGAAAATTGGTCACCATCTCAGAAGCAACCGTCAAAGTCTTCATCAACGGAGACAACGAACCATTGTGGTCTGTTGCGGAAGGCAACGGCCCCGTGAATGCTCTTGATAGCGCCTTGCGCAAAGACCTGGGCCGCTATCAAGTGCACATCGCAGGCGTGGAACTCGTCGATTACAAAGTGCGTATTTTGACGGGCGGAACCGGCGCTATCACCCGCGTCCTCGTTGAAAGTCACGACACCCTAACTGGAGACAGATGGTTTACAGTCGGCGTGTCACCCAACATCATTGACGCCAGTTTCGAGGCGCTGCTTGATTCCATCAACTACAAGCTTTTAAAGGATGGCGCACGGGTCAGCTAACGCGACACCTGCAGCGTCAGTCCAATTATTTTTCCAAGATCTGCTTGGCCGCATCGTCAGGCAACAATTGACCCGCCAACACATCATCTGCGATCCGGTCAAGAACAGCATCCCCGCTCGTCTTGATCCGCTCAGATAAGAGATCCGCAGCTGCGCGTGCGATTAAGTAGCGGGCCCGCTTGCGACGGCGAACAACAGCACTTTCAGCCAAAACCGTTTTGCCCACGTCATCAATCGCCGTGACCAGCTCCGCCACCCCTTCTCCCGTCGTCGCCGTCGTCTTGATTACAGGTGGCGGTGCACCTCGCATGGCGCGAATGGACAACGCACTGACCAATTGCTGATATGTGAGTTCAGAATCTTTGCGATCGCCTTTATTGACGACCAAAACGTCCGCAATTTCTAACAGGCCCGACTTCATCGCTTGAATGTCATCACCCAGCCCTGGTGCGGAAATTACAATCCGAACATCTGAAACTTCCGCGACGTCGATCTCACTCTGCCCCGTGCCCACGGTTTCAAGAAGGATGATATCAAACCCAGCGGCATCCAAGGCATCGATGACGCGAACAGATGCAGGGGACAGCCCTCCCAGATAGCCGCGGCTTGCAAGCGAACGCACAAAAACCCCATCGTCGTTTAAAGCAGCGGTCATGCGAATACGGTCGCCCAAAATGGCGCCGCCTGACACGGGGCTTGATGGGTCCACAGCGATGACACCCACCGTTCGCTCTTGTTTGCGAACATGGTCGATAATCGCGTTTACCAATGTCGATTTTCCAGCGCCTGGTGGACCGGTTAGGCCAATCACGATGGCCTGCCCGAGGTGCGGTTGCATGGCTTTCAAAAGATCGCGCGAACCAGGGGCCAACCGCTCAAGTTCTGTAATCGCGGTCGAAATAGCACGCCGATCACCGGACCGCATGTTCGCCACATGCTTTTCAAAATCAGAAATATCGGACGCCCGCGACGGCTGCGTCGTTTGATTATTGGAACTTTGAGACATTCAAGGCTGATACGCGCAAAAGGCACCGACACGCAAGTCATATAAAACCGGGTGACAGGGCCGCATCGAAGCATTTGTTAATAAGTAGGGCTACGAGCGTTCAGTACCAGAGGCCGGGGAATCGGTATCGCGGTCGAATTTGGCTTGGTCCAAAACTGACAACCGAAACGGTTGGCTCCTCTACCAAAACAATTGCCGGCAGCTCGCCGCTGCGATCCAGCGACAACAAGCGTTGCACGCGCGCCTCGGTTTCAGGGTGCGTCCGCAAGATCGATGGCACCGGCACACGTCGCGCAGGCACCGGCATCATGATGTCTTCCCAAAAATGCCCTGTCGCGTTGTCTACTTTTCGTAACGCCGAGGCCAACCCCATGGGGTCGCCGGTGAGTTTTGCAGCTTCCAAATCCGCATCAAACTCTCGCGTTCGCGACAACGCCAGCTGCAACAAGCTCAAAAGTGCGGGCGTGAAGTACAGCAATATAACGCCGAGCCACGACAATGGTGGGTCTCCCGAAAACGATCCGATGAGGTTCATGATCGCAAGAAAGATCGCAACGTATGCCAACGGCTGCACAAGGCGCGTCATAATGTCTGCAAGTCCCATAACCCGTAAATCTTGATTGCGGATGTGGCTCATTTCGTGCGCGAGGACCGCCGTGATTTCTCGCAATGTTAGTGATCTGAGGAGGCCTTCCGATAGCGCAATGGCCGAGCGATGCGGCCCACCAACGGCAAAAGCATTCAACGTTGCACTTGGAACAACGTAAATAGCAGGTTTTGCAGGCAATTCAGACCGCCGCGTGAGTTCATCAACGATGCGGTTGAGCTGTGAGCCATCCTCTGGCAATCGCGCAGCGCGATAGACCCTCATAATCATGTTTGGCGGAACAGTAGGTGCCAACGTTGCAATCAATCCAACGGCGGCAATAGACAACAAAATACCGGCAACACCCCAGAGCAGATAAGTCGACAGCGAAAGCAGCAGCGCCATGCCGCCAAGCAAGAAAACCGAATGCATTAAATTGCGGCGTTTGTGCTGGTCTAAAGTCTCGTTATCTAGAAATGTTCTCACGACGAACCAAGCAAGATCTAATTTTGTATAAAGCCGTCAATCCGTGCCAATTCAATAGGGCACGCAGGCGTCAGTTGATGCTTTCTAAATATGGTAATGTCAACATAAGGCGGCAATCTTACGCCGGCACTTTTTATCAACAACGCCTTACACACGAACCGATTAAAACTTTGCCGTGATCCCGCTGTCGACGCGACCGGCACCGGGACGCCCTAACTCCTCTTTGATGGTAGGAATAATCTGTTCGGCGCCTTCAACCACTTTAAAGCGAACACCAAGCTCATCCCGAATAAAGGCTTGGTCTTTCATGTGTTGAAGTAATTCAAGAAACGGATCCCAAAAGCCTTCAACATTTGCAAGTATGACAGGTTTATTGTGCTGCCCTAGCTGCGACCATGTCAGCTGCTCAACCAATTCTTCCAACGTGCCGATCCCACCGGGCAACGCGACAAACGCGTCTGACCTCTCAAACATCAATTGCTTTCGTTTGTGCATATCTGTCGTAATGATGAGATCATCAACGTCTTTGAGCATGCGTTCATGCTCACTGAGGAACTCAGGTATAATCCCGGTAACCCGGCCGCCATGCTCGATCGTAGCACGCGCCACATCTCCCATTAGGCCAAGACCACCACCGCCATAAACAAGACCAATCCCGCCTTCAGCCATCAGTCGCCCAAGTTCTTGCGCGGCCTCTCGATAGGCCCTTTTTTTCCCGTGGCCGGACCCGCAATAGACGCAGATATTTGCAAGTCGTGAGGTTTGTTCTTTGACGGGCGATTGTAAGCTGTTCTCCATGCGGTGTTCGATACTCCTTTAGCTGTGTCCAATCCAAAGCCGCACTTTGAGGCAAAGCACGGCGACTAGAACCGTCTATCTCCAATTATCGATCCCAATTGTACCGGCGTTAGGGCTCAAATGCGGCACCAAAAAAGCCGCATTGCCATGTACGCTGACAATCAGAAGCAAGTTTAACGGACAAGGGGCCACGCCCATAAGAGGCCGATACGTTCGGACGGCCGAACCTGCCCAAAACCTTGGGCATTTCAGAAATCCCCGGCATTTCGTGGCATAACTAGCATGGCATTCAAAACACATACCTGGATTAACGGGCGAACAAAGGGCAAACTTGGCTCAAGCTTAGGTTGCGAGCCTGTATGAAGCCGCTATGGTCTGCATTATAAGAGCGCACATTAAGAATATGATGTAAAATCCTGTCATTGCAGGGTTAATAACATTCGGTACGAAGGGGAGAATAATGCCAGGCCCGGGCCTCACCGCAACATTTGGTGTCCTTGGAGGGCTTTGCATGGGGGCGGCAGCCTTTGGCGCCGTTGTGACTCAGGACAGCGGCGGCAAATCATTTTGGGCGGCCATCAAAGACGCTGCCGCCATAAGGCGCCCAATCGCCTTCAAACCACCGCCGCCACCGACAAAATCACCAAAGTCAAATATCTTGCCGCATATGGCTGGTGGCGAAGTTCTTGCCGGCGACACAAGACCAAAATTCATTCATGTCCAGATCAATAACCAAAGCCAAATGAGGTTGAACGGTACGGCAACACCAGGAACCGTCCTTTATCTCAAGGTCAACGGCCAAATCATCGCCAACACAGCCGTCTCGCGTACTGGCCGTTGGGTATTTAATGTGCAGCACAGATTCGCAGCAGGCGACCATCGCATAACGGCCACATCGAGCGACCTGGCTTCAGGCAGCGAAACAAACAGCCAAGATGTCCGCATTGCCATCCCGCGCGGGTTCTACGAGATCAACGGGCAAGTACAAACGATCGAGTTTGAAAACGCGCACACTTCGCAAGATGCCGAACCGACAATCCGCGACCGTGCCGAAGAGTTAGCTGAAATTGCAAACCGCCGCTTCAGCCAAATCACTGAAGAAATAGACAAAGACGACGCGGAAACATCCCCGGTTCCAGATTTGGACACAGACACAAAAGGCGGCACAACATCCGAGGGAACGAGGCGGGGTCGCGGTCTGTTTCAACCTTTGGAACAATGGATTGACCACTCCTCAGACCTTTATCGCGAAGAAATTGTCCGCAAACTCTCCACGCCCAAAGAGGAATCATCGGATGCCGTTGTGTCCTCGGACGAAACACCTGAGGACGCCCCCGATTCAGCAGGTTTCCGCGATTGGTTTTCCCAAGCGAACCGCACTTATCAAGATAACGTGGTGCGTGAGCTTTCCGTCGAGAGCGAAGCCGGTCCAGAAATCGAAGTAATCCCAACCCGGCCTGTTGAATCGCTTCGTAGCCAACGGCTGCGCCGATTACAGGATCAAAGGGTCCGACTAGAACGCAAGCTTGAAGAGGAACGCGCAAGATTGCGACGCGAGGCACGGTTGCGCAGGGAAGCAGAAGACGAGGCCGCACGCCGGGAAGCTGAACGAAAGGAAGCAGAGCGCCAAGCCGCTTTGAGGCGCGCAGCAGAAGAGCGTGAACAAGCACGCCTGGAAGCCGAACGAGAAAAGGAACGTTTGGAAGCAGAACGACGCGAATCTGAACGCTTAGAAGCAGAGCGCTTGGAAGCAGAACGCCTCGAAAATGAACGATTGGCAGCAGCAGAGCGCGAAAAAGAACGTGAGGTCCAAGAGCAAGACCAGCAACGCTCGCTTTTGTCCATGGAACAAAAGATCAGGAATTGGTTCACAAACGCCCGACAAAAAGCAAGGCAAAAGCTCATTTGGCGTCAAAAGATTGCGCGTGCTGAAAAAGTACACACCTATCACGATGCCGCCCTGGCAATTGAATCGACAAGCGTCAGGGAAGACGTTGCAGACGATGACGTGAGTGAGGACGAGCAGGACACAGAAACATCACGCATTGCGATCCCCACCCGCAAAGATGAGTCTTGGGCGCCAAGTGAAAGAACAACGGCACGTTGGGTTACGCCGTCCTACAAACCAAAATATGGACAGCGCCCGAAAAGATCACGCCCATCGCGCTACGGTGATGCGCGTGCCACCGACTACCGGGACCAAGTGGCGGTCGTAAAGACAAAGTCAACCTATGAGACAGCGCGCAATGTCCGCGCCTACCGCCGTCGTTCATACAACGATGACACGTGCCGCGAGAGATGCAAAAACGCGGGACGCCTCACGCGCCGTGGCTACATTATAAAATGTGGCGACACACTTTGGAGCATTGCCAGTAGATATTATGGATCAGGCAAGCGTTATTATCGCATTTATCGCGCAAACCGCCGCAGGTTGCGTAGCCCGCACCGCATCTATCCGTGCCAGCGTTTATACATGCCCCGCCGTGGCCGCCGCCGCCGATAACCGGCTGTAGCCTGGCGTCCGGTTGACAGGCTTGCAAATTTAACGTTGCTGGCCAGATTATAAAGACCCCGCTGCAAACACATCGCCCCGATCATTTCCTTCGGCATCCGAGCTTTAAGTAGAATTCGGGTCAAAACCCAAGCAGCCGCTTCACGCTGCAACAAGAGCCCACGACTTCATGAGAAGACAGACATCCTCAAACAGCGTCCACCCAGATTTGCCAAATTTTGATCCATCTGTTTTGGGCGCGCGCGAGGATCACATGGTGGTTTTGCGCGGCCTCCTCCCACTTGTTTGGCCCAAAGAGCGCCCCGACCTGAGATTGCGCGTCGTCATGGCCTTCGCCGTATTATTATTGGCCAAAATCATAACCGTTACGGTTCCGATCTTTTACAAAGAGGCCACTGACGCATTAACAAAAGCAGCCGGCCCAGAAGATTTAAGCACGGGAGCCACGGCCGGCCTCGTCGTCGCCGGACTCATCATCGCCTATGGCGTCGGCCGCGTTCTGATGATGGTCTTCAATCAGATCCGCGATGTGTTTTTCACCAAAGTTGGTCAAAACGCGGTGCGCGAATTAAACAACCGAACATTCCGCCATTTGCACACTTTAAGTTTGCGCTTTCATTTGGAACGACGCACGGGCGGCCTCTCCCGAGTAATTGAACGCGCAACGCGTGCCATTGAACTCATCATTCGCATGGGCATTTTAAATGTGGTTCCGACCGCACTTGAGCTCATCCTTATGTGCGGGATCTTGTTTTATTTCTTTGACGCTCGCTATGTGTTGATCGTTCTCGCGACCGTTGCAATTTACATGTATTTCACGTTCAAAGCATCCGAATGGCGCATCACCATTCGCCGCGAAATGAACGAAAGCGACACCGAAGCCAACACCAAAGCCATCGACAGCCTTCTAAATTTCGAAACCGTAAAATACTTTGGCAATGAAGGGTTGGAGGCAAATCGGTTTGACAAGTCAATGGCGCGTTACGAACAGGCAGCCATCAAAACCTACTATTCCTTAGCCGTCCTAAACTCCGGCCAATCCATAATCTTTACGACGGGTATGACACTCGCCATGCTCATGACCGCCTCCGGCGTGATTGCGGGCACACAAACCATTGGCGATTTTGTCATGATAAACGCGCTGATGATCCAACTTTATATGCCGCTCAATTTTATGGGCATGGTCTACCGCGAAATCAAACAGGGGCTCGTTGACATTGAGACGATGTTTGCCATTCTTGCCCAAGCGCCTGAGATCAAGGATAAGCCAGGCGCCAAACCGCTGCGTGTTAAAAATGGTGACATCCGATTTGAAAATGTCGCCTTTAGTTATGAGCCCGGTCGACAGATCTTGAAAGGCCTGTCGTTTCGCGTTCCGGCTGGAAAAATGGTCGCCATTGTCGGCCCTTCGGGTGCCGGCAAATCAACCATCAGCCGAATCTTGTTCCGGTTTTATGACATCCAAAACGGTCACGTAAGCATAGATGGGCAAGACATTCGCGACGTCACACAAAGCTCGCTCCGCGCAGCCATCGGCGTCGTTCCGCAAGATACCGTCCTCTTTAACGACACCATCCTTTACAACATTCGCTACGGCCGACCGGACGCGACCGATGACGAAGTCATCAACGCCGCAAAGCTAGCCCAAATCGACGACTTTATTCGCACGGTTCCCGACGGTTATCGTTCCATGGTCGGTGAGCGCGGCCTAAAACTTTCGGGCGGCGAAAAACAACGCGTGGCCATCGCCCGTACGATCCTCAAAGGCCCACCCATTCTCGTTCTAGATGAAGCGACAAGCGCCCTTGACAGCCACACGGAAAAAGAAATTCAAGACGCGCTAGATCGCGTCGCAAAAAACCGCACCACCCTTGTCATTGCCCATCGGCTATCCACAATTGTCCATGCCGACAACATTATTGTGCTCGACAACGGCAAACTCGTCGAACAGGGTACCCACGCCGAGCTTCTCGCCAAAAACGGGTTGTACGCCAGTCTTTGGAATCGCCAGCGCGAAGCAGAAAAAGCGCGCGAAGAATTAGCGCACGCATTAGAGGAAGCGGAAAAAACGGGCGCCATCCGACCACGCGAACGCTATCTGCAGACGGAAAGTTAAAACATCAAGATGAAGATGTTGCTGAGGGCGGCAACAAAGACCAAAGATAAACGCCATAAGCTATCAGTAACAGCGCACCTTGCCAACGTCGGATCGTGCCATTTGAAATGAGCGCAAAAAATAACATTGCAGCACTCGCTGCCAACATGATGTAGCCATCGTAGTGCACCACCCTTTCCGGGATCGTCGTCGGAGCGATAACACCGACAGCCCCACCTATACCAAGAATATTGTAAAGATTTGATCCCAACACATTGCCCACGGCCACATCTGTGTGTCGACGAATGGTCGCGATGATCGACGTAACGAGTTCTGGCATCGATGTTCCGACCGCAACAACCGTTAAACCGACAATGGTTTCAGAAACGCCCAGCCAAAGCGCTAAACCCACCGCACCTCTGACCAACAGGTGACCACCCAAAATGATAACAAGAAGACCACCGACCGCCATCGCCATGGCTACAAATATATTGGGCTTGCCAGGTCCCTCTAAGGGTGGATCAACAGCATCGGCTGCAACGCGACGTTCGCCTTCGGGCCAAGTGCCAGGCGTGGTGTGTGCCGTTTCTTGAAAATAGACAAACACAAGGTAGGCAAAAAGCAGCGCAAGAAAACAAAAGCCAACCACAACACCCAAGGGTAAGAACTGACCAAGTACGACAAACAACAAAGAGACTAACAAAACAATCAAGCCATCGCGATAAAGTGCGCGCGGTTGAACCACAAGCGGCATCAAAAGCGCTGCTGAGCCAATGATCAACAAAACGTTTGAGATGTTCGAGCCGACAAAACTGCCCACAGCTATGCCTGGACTGCCTGCCAAGGATGCTTGCACACAGGTTGCAAGCTCCGGCATGGACGTGCCAAACCCAACAAGCGTTAGTCCGATTAAAAGCTGTGACAATCCCAAGCGCTTCGCGATGGCCACTGAGCCGCGCACCAAAAATTCCCCTCCAATGACAAGCAACAAAAAGCCCGCCAGGACTACTAGAAAGTCGACCATCTCATTCTCGCTTTATGCGCGGTGCTAGTTCCGCTGATGTCAGATAAGCTCACCTGGTGGGATTACAAACTTTTCTTGTGATATGCCCTGCAAGTAGAGGACGCCCCGAAGATCCGAATATCGCAGCGAAACCGGAATTGTTTCTTCAACGACCGATTTCGCACGAAAGGCTACACCTAACCCTGCCGCAGCAAGCATGGCAAGATCATTTGCGCCGTCACCAACCGCCACGCTCTGAGAAATATCAACATTTGTTGTCATTGAAAGCAGTCGTAGCCTGTCCAACTTCGCCTCTTTGCCCAATATAGGCTCACGAACCTCACCCGTTAGCTTATCGCCGCTCACAACAAGTTCATTGGCATGATGTTCATGGAACCCAACGTCGCGCGCAATGGGCCGTGTAAAAAATGTAAACCCGCCTGATAAAAGCGCACAATAAGCCCCCATGGACTTCATTGTTGCAACGAGCGTGCGCGCGCCGGGCATCAATGTCATTTGCTCCCGAGCATCCACCAGGGCTTGAACCTTTAAGTCTTTGAGCAATGAAACGCGTTCTCGTAGCGCTGCAGCAAACTCAATCTCACCACGCATGGCTCGCACAGTGATTTCCGAAACCTTGTCACCTATATCCAGGCGTCGCGCCAACTCGTCCAGCATCTCTTGCTGGATGATGGTCGATTCCATATCAGCCACGAGCAACCGTTTAGTGTTTGCCTCCGATTGTTCAGGCCGTGACACAATATTAAGATCAACTGGTGCGTCCGCCACAACGCCCTCAAGGTCTTGACGGACATGTTCAAGACGCGCTTCAAGGTCTTCACTTGATCGGAAGGACGCCTCCCACGCGTCTCCCTGATAGAGCCACCGTTCTGTGGGAGATTGGCCGATTGTCTTTGCTAAGAGTTGGGCAACGTCTGAACAAAGCGCCTGCGACACCGCACCACCGTTGTGCGCACCGGTTAACACAATAACGCGGGAAAGCTGTAAAGAACCCATCTAAAACCTAAGTGTAAACCGCATTCGCGAGCCAAGCTACAACAAAGACCGACCATGAGACGCAATCGCGCCATCCTCATTACAGGCCCTACCGCCAGTGGCAAATCAGCTATCGCAACGGCCATTGCGACGACCTTTGACGGCATCATTGTCAACGCTGATTCCATTCAAGTTTACAACGAACTGAAAATCCTGAGCGCGCGACCAAACGAAGCCGACGAGCAAGCCTACCCCCATCACCTTTACGGCCACATACCAATCAAACAACCATATTCTGTGGCGCAGTGGCTTGCCGACGTCCAAGCTGTACTTGAAGCGCCTAAGAACCGCGATCGCGTCACAATAATAGTTGGTGGCACTGGCCTTTATTTTAAGGCCTTAACAGAAGGTCTGTCGCCAATACCAGATATTCCATCCGACGTACGCCAACACTACAGAGACCTGTCAGACAAGATCTCTGCACCAAAGCTTCATGATGAGCTTTCAAGACGTGATCCTCAAACAGCCAATAAACTTCAGCCTACAGATACCCAACGTCTTGTGCGCGCCTTAGAAGTCTTCGAAGCGACGGGAACGCCCCTCGCCGAATGGCAACAGATTTCAGGCAAACCCTTACTTGCAAGCGATGACTACCAGGCCTTCGTCATCAATCCTGAGCGGGACGCGCTTCAGAGGGCTGCAGATCGAAGGTTTGATGCCATGATGGAGACCGGCGCCCTCAACGAAGCTGAAAAGATCAGATCCCTCATCATAGAACTGCAGCTCCCTCACGACCTCCCTGCCCTACAGGCGCTGGGCCTCAAACCCCTGATGGCGCACCTCGAGGGCGAAATCTCACGAGAGACCGCGATTGAACAAACAAAAAGCGACACTCGACGGTACATAAAAAGGCAGAAGACCTGGTTAAAACGTTATAATAATTCGTGGAAGTGGCTTAATACGAAAGAATTAGAAAGAATTTCACGCGACAGATTTGCATTTATTGATTTTTTTCACATTGACCGGCATGACTGCTGAGGCAAGCGGCACAAGCCGCACTACGGCAGCGCAACATTGGCGGGATCTGCAACGCAGCGATCCACAAGACATGAGGTCTCCCGAGAAAGGGCAAGGGACGCAATGGCACAAACAATGACCGGCTCAGAAATGGTAATCAAAGCGCTCGTAGACCAAGGCGTGGAATGCATTTTTGGCTACCCCGGCGGCGCGGTCTTACCGATCTACGATGAGCTCTTCCAACAAGAAAAAGTTGAGCACATCTTGGTGCGCCAAGAGGGCGGAGCCGTTCACGCGGCAGAAGGTTACGCACGTTCAACTGGTAAAGTCGGTGTCGTCTTAGTAACTTCGGGCCCAGGAGCCACAAATTCTGTGACCGGTTTGACCGACGCATTGATGGATTCCATCCCCGTTGTTTGTTTGACCGGTCAGGTACCGACGCACCTCATTGGCAACGACGCTTTTCAGGAGTGCGACACCGTCGGCATTACGCGACCGTGCACCAAACACAATTGGCTCGTCAAAGACGTCAATGACTTGGCGCGCACGATTCACGAAGCATTTTTGATCGCCAAGAGCGGCCGACCAGGACCTGTCGTTGTGGACATTCCAAAGGACGTCCAGTTTGCGACCGGCAATTACGTTGGCCCATCAAACATCCAACACAAAACCTATCATCCGCGCATGAAGCCAGACATGAGCGCAATCGAACGCGCCGTCGATGCTCTGGCCTCTGCCAAAAAACCAATCTTTTACACCGGTGGCGGCGTCATTAACTCGGGCCAAAAAGCAAGCAAACTGTTGCGCGAATTCGTGCGCCTGTCAGGTTACCCAATCACGTCGACGCTGATGGGGCTCGGCGCCTACCCGGCATCTGACAAGCAATGGCTCGGGATGCTGGGCATGCATGGCACCTACGAAGCCAACATGGCCATGCATGATTGCGATGTCATGTTGTGCGTTGGCGCGCGCTTTGATGATCGCATCACCGGTCGCTTAGATGCATTCTCACCGGGCTCGATCAAAATCCACATCGACATTGATCCATCATCAATCAACAAAAATGTGCGCGTCGACATCCCGATTGTTGCCGACGTCACCTATGCGTTGGAAGAGATGCTGAGCGCGTGGAAGGCAAAATCACCCCAACTCGACAAGTCCGCCCACAAAGCCTGGTGGAAGAAAATCGATGCCTGGCGGGCAAAAAATTCGCTGGCCTACAAACCAAACAGCTCCGTCATCATGCCGCAATACGCCGTCGAGCGGCTTTATGACCTGACAAAAGATCGCGACACCTACATCACCACCGAAGTTGGTCAGCACCAAATGTGGGCCGCCCAATTTTATCACTTCGAAGACCCGCACCGCTGGATGACGTCCGGCGGGCTTGGTACCATGGGTTACGGATTGCCTGCAGCAATTGGGGCGCAGCGCGCGCATCCAAAGTCGCTTGTTATTGACATCGCAGGTGATGCGTCAATCCTAATGAACATTCAAGAGGCTTCAACGGCCGTGCAATATCGCCTGCCCGTCAAAGTGTTCATTTTGAACAATCAATATATGGGTATGGTCCGCCAATGGCAGCAACTCTTGCACGGCAACAGGTTATCGGAAAGCTATACCGAAGCCCTGCCCGACTTCGTTAAATTGGCGGAAGCCTACGGTTGGCATGGCATCATTTGCGACAAGCCTAACAAACTCGATGATGCCATTACCGAAATGATCGAAACGGATGGCCCTGTCATGTTCGATTGCCGTGTGGCTGCCCTGGCAAACTGCTTCCCCATGATTCCATCAGGCAAAGCGCACAACGAGATGCTACTGGGCGCGGATGTCCCTGACGAGATTGTCGAGTCTGCAATTGATGAAGAAGGAAAAGTGCTGGTTTAGTCGCACGTTTGGCAAGCGCCAGCCGGCCAGAACGGCCACTTTTTTCTCAAACAGCCAATGAGACACGCGTTAATGACAGGACCAACACCCCAATAATGCGTTTGTACAATCAAACCGTTTTGGAGCCACGTTTGAAGCTCGTTATTGCAAACAAAGCTTATTCGTCATGGTCCATGAGGCCGTGGCTCATCATGCGTGCTTGCGGCATTGATTTTGAGGAAGTCGTTATTCCACTTCGCCAGGCCGATACCGCAGAAAAGATCAAAGCCTACGCGCCGGCTGGGAAAGTCCCAATCCTTATCGATGGTGACGTCGTCGTCTGGGAGTCGTTAGCAATATTGTATTACCTCGCTGAGCGTTTTCCGGATCACCCTATCTGGCCAACAGACAATGCGGCGCGCGCTCACGCCTTTGCCATCGCCTCAGAGATGCATGCCGGTTTCCAAGCGCTCCGTCAGGCATGTCCCATGAATTTGATAAAAAAAATCGCGCCGCAGACATTCGACGACGACGTCAATCAAAACGTCGAACGCATTGAAGACCTTTGGCAGACCGCGCGCAGTCGTTTTGGCGCCAAGAGCGAAACGGGCGAACCCTTTTTATTTGGAGCTTTCAGCGCCGCAGATGCCATGTTTGCCCCCGTGGCCGCGCGTTTGGAGACCTATCAAATAAAAGTCTCAAGCCAGACCAGGCAATACATGGACGCCCTCTTTAGTTTCAAAGCCTACCAAGATTGGCGTGCCGACGCGCTCAACGAAAGGTGGGATATCTCAGATTATGAAGTGGACCACGTCGTCCTTGAAGACTACCGCAAGGCCGTCCAGTCCCATCAGGAAAATTGAAACACAGAAAGACGTGACCAAAATGGCTCAGGCACAAAAACAATCCCATTACCCTGCGCTCACAGAAAGCGAGGAAATTGTCTCCCGCACGCTAGCTGTGATCGTCGACAACGAACCGGGTGTGCTTGCCCGTGTCATTGGTCTGTTTTCCGGACGCGGCTACAACATCGACTCCCTCACCGTGACGGAGACCGAACACAAAAAACACATTTCGCGCATCACCATCATCACCAAAGGAACACCGATGGTAATTGAGCAAATCAAGAACCAGCTCGAACGCCTTGTCCCTGTTCATTACGTTGATGACTTGTCAGAGGAAGGAATACCGCTCGAGCGTGAAATGGCGTTGGTAAAAGTCATAGCCAAGGGCGAAGGACGCATTGAAGCTCTGCGCATGGCCGAAATCTTCAGAGCCTCTGTGATCGACGCATCGACCAGCCATTTTGTGTTTGAGATCACGGGACGTACATCAAAGATAGAACAATTCATATCGATCATGACGGACCTTGGGCAGGTCGAAGTCGCGCGTACGGGCATTGCGGCGATCGCGCGTGGGCCTGAAAGCCTGCACATCGACGATGCCGATTAGTTGCCTGCTAGTATATGAAAGATAAGTTCACTTAGGCGTGCAATCGCAGTCAGCGCCGTTTTCTCTTGTCAGCGTAAACTTCAAACGCGGCCACGGCCTGCGGTGAAAAAGGAACTTCAAAGTCCCTTTCCAGGACGACGGCGCCATCTAAGTCGCGAAATCCAGCCTCACCTTTAAGCGCCGGATAAAGGGGCTTGGAAGAAGGAAGGCGGCCATTTGCCAATTCAAATGCCAACAAGCGCGCGCGAAACTTTGAATCCAACGCCCGTTCGCATTTGTTGGCACCCCCCTCCTTGGCTTCACACGCGGGCAGGGTCTCATATGTGGGACTTTGCGACTTGTGGACCCGAATTGCCTTCTCGATGAGCTCGTCACAGACATCGTACTCAAGAAACCCGTTTTCGGCGCAGTCGGCCGCCGACACATAGATTCCCTTTTTTACTGCCTCAACCTTTGCATCGTCCGATGAACTGTTGCCGCACCCTGCAACCACACCGACCGTAGAAAAAACAATAAGGAGACCTAAAACGCGCATACCACAATCTCTATGTTTGGCCCAAAATCCACCTACAATTGATATAGGTGCCAACTGTTTCCACCTGGTTAACCCTTGCCGGTGCGACCACCTTCCCGAAGAGCTAATTGTTGTAAAACGACCCGTTGGGTTCTGGTCCCCACAATGCCGCGTACGCCCGCTCATCGCCTTTAGAATTGAAATTGGTGCCTCAAACGGAGTAGGCTCGCGCGTTCTATGACGGCTTCAGGCATCGGCGCCTCACATGCAGGCCGTTACAACTCAACAACCAACGGCCAGGGCCGCCACGGCACAATTCAAGGGGGTGCGTATGCGCGTCTACTACGATCGAGATGCTGATATCAATCTGATCAACTCAAGGAAGGTGGCCATCGTCGGCTACGGGTCCCAAGGTCGCGCCCATGCGCTAAATTTGAAAGACTCCGGCGCAAAAAACGTAGGTATCGCATTGCGCGAGGGTTCTGCCTCCGCAAAAAAGGCCGAGGCGGATGGCTTTAGAGTATTCTCTGTAAGTGAAGCCGCGAAATGGGCGGACTTGATGATGATGGCCGCGCCCGACGAACTGCAGGCGTCCATCTATCGTGATCACATCGCAAGCAACATCAAGGATGGCGCGGCTATCGCATTTGCGCATGGCCTCAACGTGCACTTCAATCTCATTGAGCCAAAAGACACCCTAGACGTCATCATGATCGCACCCAAGGGACCTGGCCACACAGTGCGCGGCGAATATGAAAAAGGTGGTGGCGTTCCCTGCCTCATTGCCGTCCACCAAGATGGCTCAGGAAATGCGCACGACCTTGCCTTGTCCTATGCAAGTGGCGTTGGCGGTGGGCGCTCAGGCATCATCGAAACAACTTTCAAAGAGGAATGCGAAACAGACCTGTTCGGTGAGCAAGCCGTTTTATGCGGTGGATTGGTGGAACTGATCCGTGCCGGATTTGAAACACTCGTCGAGGCGGGGTACGCGCCAGAGATGGCCTATTTCGAGTGCCTCCACGAAGTCAAACTCATTGTCGACCTAATTTATGAAGGCGGCATCGCAAACATGAACTACTCGATTTCTAACACGGCTGAGTTTGGCGAGTATGTATCCGGACCACGTGTGATCACCGCCGAAACAAAAGCGGAAATGAAACGCATCCTTGAAGATATCCAAACCGGAGCCTTTACGTCGGAGTGGATTCGCGAATGTGAAGCAGGCCAACCCAAATTTAAGGCCACCCGGCGTCGAAACGATGCTCACCACATTGAAGAAGTGGGCGAAAAGCTCCGCACAATGATGCCGTGGATTAAGTCAAAAGCGCTCGTCGACAAAACGAAAAACTAGGGCGAGCCCTCAAAAGAAAACACAATTGCAACAGAGCGCCAGCCTCAAATTGGGCTCGGCGGGAGTTAAACTGTTGCGCCAATGTCCTGATCAACAAGAACTCGAACCATGGGAGGAAGCATCCACTAGCACAAAGGATAGCACCTAGCGCATAATGTGGGGGCAGCGGCCAATGTGTTGAAAGTGGAGAAAGGTCCCATGAGTAGGAAATTTTTGATCGCACTTGTTATTGTCGCACTTTCCATTCCCGCCACGATCACAGTCACACCCACATTTGCTGCCGATGGTGTCGCGCGATCTTATAAAGGCTGGCCAGCCCCAAAAAGGCGTGTAAGGCCAGGTCAAAAAATTTGCCGTCACAAATTCCCAGATGGAGAAAAAGCGGTTTGGGTTTGCTCAAAGAAAGTCCCATGCTGCGCATGGGATGCCGCCAAATATGCCGTTTGTGGAACGGAAATGTTGGGCTGCTTCTAGCTTTAGGCCGTCATAAATGAAGGGCCACCAGAAGACCCGCACGCCGCTTCGGGGAGGGAGGTGTGTGGCGGTTGCGACGAAACGAGCCTTCCAGTAGCGGCTCAACTCGCACCTCAAACTGCGGGCCTGAGACACAAGAGAGCGTTGCAGTCGGGCGGCGAAGAAGCGGGGACCTCCGCCGCCCGTAGCGGATGGGCCATTTTCAGACCCACCCGTGCCCAGCATGACCGGGCATTCATGAAGCGCCCTCAACGAGCGCCATGTCTGTCATGATTTTTCCGGAATATCGGGTGCGCGGCACCAAACGCGCGTCCATGCTTATAAGTCATCAATGACTTTTCAGCCTTCAAAGTGCTGTAAATTTTAGATTGCTTAGCAGCCAAAGCCGCCGCGCCCCCAATATCATGAGCCCCAAAATCCCCCTTCTAAAACGCGATCCCCTGCCGCAATACATGCAGACAAGCTCTGCAAGCTTCGCGAAACCTGTGTCATAACAACCTCAGGGCAAGGCATTTCAGGGGCCGGAAAAGGTTATTTTTGTGGCGATTACAAATTGACTGTCTTTAGACGTACAAAACTAAAGACCTTTGGTCGAAAGAGTTTTGCTCCAAACAATAAATAGACGATCAGAAAGCTATAATATTTGAGTTTATCACAAAGATGCAAAAAGGTTAGATCTGACCGCAGTTTGCGAGGCAAGTTTGTACACATAACAATGACACGCGCTGCGGTCGCGGTAAATTTGAACGGAAAACTTTGCTGAAAGCCTCGAACATCGAAAAATCAATGAACAATACGACTTCTGTTCAGCGCATCCAACAGTGTGCTCTGAAGCTCAGCAACGCACCATGGGAATTTGCAAAAAAATACGTTTCTGAAATAGACAATTATTGGCAGCACAAATCCGCACAAAACCCGAACCTATTTAATGGCACTATTTTCGTTATTGGGGAATATGAGCTGAGCTGCAAAAGTTCAAAGTCAATTTTTTCTGCATCTTTTTTTCAGACGAATTTTAAGTCCTATCTCTACTGGCGAGAATGCAGCATGTCGTCAGACATATGGGACGGGTTTGGCTCTGCAATTCTAAAATCCGCCGATGGGCAAATTCTCTTAGGTCGCCAAGCGCCCGGTCACGTCAACGCTGGCCTCGCCTACTTGCCCGGAGGATTTATAGATGAACGTGACGTCACGTCGTCCGATCACATCGACATCGATGCGAATATCGCCCGAGAGCTTTCGGAAGAAACAGGTTGTGTTGCAGCAAACTTCAAACGGACGCCAGGCTACATCCTTACGTCGATAGGACAACAAATCTCAATTGGTGTCGAGTATCAGTCAGCGCGAAGCTCGCAACAACTCCGCAAAGAAATCCTGCAACACGTTGCAACCAATCCAGAAAAAGAACTCATCGATATCTTATTCATAGATCCGGGCGCCTACGTCGAAGTCTCAAACCTAGCACCTTTCACCAGGGTCTTGTTAGAAGGGCTCACACGCTCTAAAGACACGAACCTCAAGACATGATACGGGGCCCTGGCCAATCACCGGCCAACACACCTCACCAAGAAAACAACCAAAGACCTCAATCCGATTGGCGCAATATGAAATTGAGCTACCACACTCTTGATGTTTTCACCCACCAGAGGTTTGCAGGAAATCCGCTTGCGATCGTTCTTGGCGCCGATGACCTTTCCACCGACGAGATGCGCGCCATCGCCCACGAGTTCCACCTTTCCGAAACAGTCTTTGTTCAAAAACCCCAAATTCCAGCCCACTCTGCCCGCGTGCGTACATTTACGCCCAGGCACGAACTGCCCTTTGCCGGTCATCCGACACTGGGAACGGCTATACTTTTGGCAAGCCAACGCGCGCCCACTAACAACAGCGAAAACGATTTTATCATCACATTGGAGGAAACAATCGGGACTGTGCGCGTTGGTGTAAAAGCGGTCCAAGGCGAACCACCATTCGCAGAATTTGATGCACCGAAAATGCCCAAAAATGCTGGCGCACTTCCACCTAAGGATACGATTGCCGCAGGCCTAGGTCTGCTGCCCAACGAAATTGGTTTTGAAAATCACGAGCCCATATGTTTCGCGGCAGGGCCAACCTTCGCCTTCATTCCCATTACAAACCGCGACGCGATGGCCCAAGCGCGCGTTAGTCATGAGCATTGGGCACGCGCTTTTGAAAACCAGGGCATCCTTGGCGCCTATTTGTACACGCGCGAATGTGTTCACACCACATCGGCGTTCCATGCACGCATGTTCGCCCCCGGTGAAGGCATTGACGAAGATCCGGCAACGGGCTCAGCCGCCATCTGCCTCACGGCCGTCATCCACCATTTCGATGGTCTTCAAGATGGCCCCCACAAGCACGTCATCGAACAGGGTTATGTGATGGGCCGGCCAAGCCACATCACCGTGACCTCGATCGTGCGGGAGGGTCGACTAGACGTCATCCGGATTGGCGGCCATGCGGTTCATGTGGCAAGCGGCGAAATATGGGTTTGACGGCACTATATAAGTTGCTTGCCAGGACAAACAGCGTGAGACCCTTAAGTTTGATACGGGGAACGCCGCGCCGAGGCCCGGCACGCGTCGAAATACACTTGCAATTTGTAAACGCCTTTGGCTTATTCTGATCTCATATTTAAGCCCGAACCCTCGGTCAGAATCAACGTTCGACCAGTGTGGGATCGTGGCATGCAAGCTTAGGACACCAACTCTTCTGGAGTGTAGCGGTAAGAATGCACATCAGATTAGTCCCAGTCACCCGCAGCATTCCGGGCGCTTTAAAGGCGCGACCGGACCAAAAAGGCTGCCTGCACCCATGTGCAACCCTGCTACTCCTTATCAGCCCCTGAGTAGGATGAGGCTTGAGGCAACTTGGCCATCAAGTCCGCACTCAGGGGATAAAAAAGATCACCCAACAAAGCAGGCACAGCGTCGCATTGATTTCACAAATTTACGGGCGACGACATTGAAAGAGACACACTTGAGATGACGGACACATCCGAAAACAAAACCGAAGAAAATTCGCGCGACCGCGTTTTGATCTTCGATACGACTTTGCGTGATGGCGAACAATGTCCTGGCGCTACCATGACCTTTGAAGAAAAATTGGAGGTGGCAGACTATCTTGACGCCATGGGCGTGGACATCATTGAAGCCGGCTTCCCCATTGCATCCGACGGTGACTTCGAAGCCGTCAGCGAAATCGCAAAACGAGTCAAGACGTCAACGGTCGCCGGCTTGGCGCGCGCAAGCTTTAAAGACATCGACCGGGCTGGTGACGCAGTGCGCCACGCCCAAAAGCCGCGCATTCATACGTTTATTTCAACGTCACCGGTACACATGAAATGGAAGCTGCAAAAGGAACCCGAAGAGGTTCTGCAGTTGGTAACGGATTCCGTGAAGCGCGCACGTAACCATGTTGATGACGTGGAGTGGAGCGCCGAAGACGCCACACGCACGGATCACGATTTCCTCTGTCGCTGCATTGAAGCCGCTATTGCTGCCGGTGCCACCACAATCAACATTCCCGACACCGTCGGTTATACGATCCCTAAAGAATACTATGAGCTCATGGCCATGTTGCGCGAACGGGTTCCCAATTCCGACAAGGCGGTCTTTTCCGTCCATTGTCACGACGATCTCGGCATGGCCGTCGCAAATTCATTGGCCGGCGTCCAAGCCGGCGCCCGCCAAATCGAATGCACGGTCAATGGCATCGGTGAACGTGCCGGCAACGCCGCACTTGAAGAAGTGGTGATGGCCATCGCCACGCGCGGTGATGCAATGCCCTACCATACCGGCATACAACAAAAGATGTTGGCCCGCGCATCGCGCCTTGTTTCGGCTGTGACGAACTTTCCCGTTCAATACAACAAGGCCATCGTTGGTCGAAATGCATTTGCTCACGAGAGCGGTGTTCACCAAGACGGTATGCTGAAGCACAACCAAACTTATGAGATCATGACGCCGGAATCCGTTGGCGTAGCGAAAACATCATTGGTTATGGGCAAGCATTCCGGGCGAAATGCCTTTCGTGCGAAACTGGTTGAGCTTGGTTACGACTTGGGTGACAACGCCTTCGAAGATGCCTTCAACCGGTTCAAAGCCTTGGCTGATCGCAAGAAGCATGTCTATGACGAAGACATCGAAGCCCTGGTCGATGAAGAAATCGCACACATGCATGATTCAACAAAGGTTGTTGAATTAACCGTCGTCGCTGGCACCATGGGACCACAACAGGCCACACTGACCCTCGACATTGATGGAGAGAAAAAGACCGTGCAGTCAACCGGCAACGGACCTGTTGATGCAACATTCAATGCTATCCAAATGGCGATGCCCCATGACGCGAAGCTTGCGCTGTATCAAGTCCATGCCGTGACCGAGGGCACCGACGCCCAAGCAGAAGTCTCAGTGCGCTTGGAAGAGGGTGAGCACGCCGTCACCGGCCGCGGTACCGATACCGATACACTTGTCGCTTCGGCGCGCGCCTATGTGGCTGCGGTTAATAAACTGGCGGTCAAAAAACAAAAGCGCACGCGTGCCCAAGCCGCCGTCTAGCTGATATTTTGCTCAAGCGTTGCCATACAAAAAACACAACCTAAACCAGAAACAAACCTAAGACCGCTTATGCAACATGTCTTGAGCGGTCTTATTAATTTGGCCGCCATTTGACGCCAACCTCTAAGCCAGAAAAACGGTTCAGCATGAAACAGGATGGACCATGATATTTTTTTGAGTACTATGCCGGCTTGTGGCGGTCCCTGAAGAGCGGTCCAAAGTGTTGCTTTCGCCCCTGACCGCGTGAGACACTTGGCACATCAAATACGAATGAATTTGTGAGCAATCCCGCGTGGCTAACGTTTTTTCCGACGACATTGCTATCGATCTTGGTACAGCAAACACCTTGGTCCATGTTAAAGGCCGCGGCATCATCATCAATGAACCGTCTGCCGTTGCCATAAGGTCGCGCGCCGGTGTCCGCGAAGTGCTCGCGGTTGGTGCAAGAGCAAAAGCTATGCTTGGCCGCACACCAGAAAACATTGAGACCATCAGGCCATTGCGTGACGGTGTCATTGCCGACTTCGTGGCAACAGAAGAAATGCTGCGGCAGTTTATCAAGCGAACAAAAACCAAACTTGGCTTTTTACGGCCGCGCATATTGATTTGCGTACCAGCCGGCGCAACACCCGTAGAACGCCGCGCCGTTTACGAAACCGCCGTTTCGGCAGGTTCTCGTCGGGTCTATTTGGTCGAAGAACCCGTCGCTGCAGCGCTTGGTTGTGGGTTGCCGATCGATGAACCAGAAGGGTCCATGGTGGTCGATATCGGCGGTGGGACAACCGATATTGCAGTCCTATCCCTGGGCAGCGTAATTCAGGCACGATCCTTAAAGCGGGCCGGAAACGCCATGGACGAAGCCATCATCCGTTTTGTGCGCCGCTACCACCAGCTTTTGCTTGGAGAATCAAGCGCTGAGCGCATTAAGATTGACGCAGCCACCGTGGCTCCCGAGCTTGAACCCGAACATAAAGAGACTGAGATTCATATTCGCGGTCGAGATTTAAGACAGGGTCGACCAAAAAGCGTTATACTTAAGCCTGCAGACATTTCCGAAGCACTCGACGCAGTGATTGAGGACATGGCTGAATTTATCCAGCGGGCTTTGGAAGAACTACCTCCCGAAGTTGCAACGGATATTTGTAATACTGGCATCTATCTAACGGGAGGCGGAGCATTACTCCACGGACTTGACCAGGCATTTGAACAACGCGTTGGCGTCCAATTCACAGTGCCCGATAATCCGACCCACTGTGTTGTACGCGGTTCGGCCCAAATACTTGATGAGTTAGATGCACGAGAGCACTTGCTCATTGCACCTTAACAGCCAAACTTCGTTGGTCGCCGTTTTTGCCATTGATCAAAAGCAAAAAGTTACAGTCCGGGAATTATTCCCGCTCTCAAGGCGCATGCGACCCTTGCGTAAAAACAAAAACTTACTGGCAAGAAGCCGGCCCCGTTCGAAGGGTAACAGAGCTTTCAACGCAACGTTGGTTGCGTTAACAGTTTTGGCCGTGGCTCTGATCGCAATTGATCGTATAAATCCGCAAATGATGGCGCCTGTGCGATCAACACTGTTGTCGGTGACAATGCCCATCGTCGCCACCGTTAGCACAGCCGTTGAACCGTTGCGCTCATTTGTTGAGCGACTAACGAGCACGGATAACACACAGGCAGAGCTACAGCGGCTACGCGATCAGAATGCAAAACTCAAACTTTGGAAGTGGCGCGCCAAGGAATTAGAAAAAAAACTCGAAGAGTTGTCAGAGTTGGCAAACGTTTTGCGTGACTCAAACATGGGTTTCGTCACAACCCGAGTTGCAACGCTGTCCCAAGGCCCTTTTGGTGCCACGGCATTCATTAAAGCTGGCACACTAAACGGCATAAAGGTGGGAGACGCCGTCGTCGATCGCGCAGGACTCGTCGGAACTGTGTCCGAAGTCCAAAAAGCGACCGCAAGGGTGCGGCTCATCACCGATCAAAAAACCAAACTTCATGTTCTCATTGGTCCCGACAACATTAAGGCTGCGCTCTCAGCCACGGGTGACGGTGAACTTATCATCGTAGCTTTGGCGGAAGACGGCGAGATCGACACCGATGATGAGGTGATTATTGATGGTCAAAAAGATGTGTTGCCAGATGGGGTTCGCGTGGGCCTCGTCTATAGGTCAGGGTCCGGTGAGCTGAGAGTGACGCCCTACGCCAAACCAAACGCATTGGGTTACGTCAGTGTTCTCGTTTCAGATCCGGAAAACCGACGCAAACTGACGCGTATTGAGTAAAGTCCAACCGTTCAAAGGACTTTGGGCAAAAAAACATGTCGATATACCGGCGCGCAATCCAATTTCTAAGCGTACTCGGGTTATGTGCCTTGGCCGTCGCGCCAAACTTGGCAGGCATCTCACTGTTCGCCCTGCCGTTAATACCGCTGGCAGCGATTCATTATTGGGCCATGCGCGATGATGGTACGCAGACCGGTGTTGTTGCATTTATTTGCGGGCTTTTTGTCGACGCTGCAACTGGCGGTCCATTTGGTTATTGGGCATTGATGTACTTGGCAGGCCATTTCGCGGCAGCCCTATTGACGCGCGTGACGCCAGCCCTATTTCCACTGACTTGGATCGCATTCGGGTTAAACCTAGTATTTGTCGCATGTCTGGCCTGGATTCTGGCAGCCCTGCTCGCTGATACACCAGTTGCGGTCTGGCCATTTCTCAAGACGATACCTTGGGTCTTTATTGTCTACCCGTTGATTGCACTAGTTTTGAGGATCTTGGTTCCACGACGCGCAGTTCCACATGGATGGGTCTCAGCGTAGTGTTACTGCCTTCCTGCCCGCGCCGCGCGCGCAAATGAAACAACCCATACCGTTCGGCGCACTCGGAGCACCAACGTTTTGCTGTGAGTCCGCGACAAATTACGTGACAAAAAAGGTCTTTTGTGACAAATTCCGGCGTCGTGCGACAGGCGTTCAAGACCGAAAAATCAAAATCGTATCAGTGCTTGGGTGTATAGCTCAGTTGGTAGAGCAGCTGACTCTTAATCAGCGGGTCCAAGGTTCGAGTCCTTGTACACCCACCAAATTTTTTCTCAGATGCACTGCCGCCGCGCCCTCGTGCAACGCAATTCATGCCCGTTGTCTTGCACTCTGACACACGCCCACCGCTGATATGGACCAAGCCACATTTCAGATCGTTATCGTTGCTTGGATCGCGCTCGCCGTCATTCTCTTTCCCATCCAACTAAAAATCACTGCACCTTATGGCCGGCACAACCGTGCAGGCATAGGCCCTCAAATGTCGAGCCGCCTTGGCTGGATCATCATGGAAAGCGTTTCGCTTTTTGTCTTTGCAGCCCTCTTCCTTGCAGGCGGTACGGAAAAGACAACACCCATGTGGATTTTCTTTTTCGCCTGGGTCGCACACTATACGCACAGAAGCTTTGTTTTTCCCCTTCACACACGCACAACGACAAAAACAATTCCCTTGGTGATTGTGCTGGCCGCCGCCGCCTTTAACATCATCAACGGAGCTTTGAATGGCGGGTACCTGGGTTTTCTAAGCCCATCCTATCCAGAGACCTGGCTCACAGATCCACGCTTAATCATTGGCCTCGGCCTTTTTTTGATCGGCGCCGCAATCAACATTTGGTCTGACTATCACCTCATTGCACTGAGAGACCCCCAAGCCGCAAATTATAAGATCCCGCGCGGAGGATTGTTTGAAAAAATATCATGTCCCAATCATTTTGGTGAAATCATCGAGTGGGTGGGTTTCGCAATCATGTGTTGGAATCTTCCAGCATTGAGTTTTGCCATATGGACCGCCGCAAACCTCATCCCAAGAGCCATAAGCCACCACAAATGGTATAAGAAACGTTTTTCGGACTATCCTGAGAACCGTAAAGCCATCATTCCCTATCTTGTGTAATGGGAGACCAACAAAATGCGCGTTGCCGTGACTGGGGCTTGCGGTCATTTGGGTGCAAATCTTGTCCGGGTGCTAGCGGATGAGAGCCACAACGTGCGCGCACTTTATCGATCAACAGAAAGTCTGAAGTCGCTCGAAAACCTCAACGTGGAAAAAATAAAAATCGACGTGCTCGAGCCCGAAACACTAAAGCACGCCTTTCAGGACATTGATGTGGTGATGCATTTGGCCGCCGTCATTAGCATCGATGGCGATCACGATGGCCGCGTAATGCGCACCAACGTTCTTGGAACACGCAATGTGGCCGCAGCATGCTTAGCGAGCGGCGTACAAAAGCTCATCCACTTGAGTTCCATACACGCCTTCAAAATTCACAAAACCGACGGTGAAATAGACGAACACCACCCGCCCGCAGATACAACATGTTTCAAATACGATCTGTCCAAAGCTCTGGGCGAACGCGAAGTCTTGACGTGTGTCGAACAAGGACTTGATGCAACAATTCTAAACCCGACGGGGATTCTCGGACCCGATGATTATGGCCCATCGCACGCGGGCCATATGCTGCGCGCTATATTTCGAGGCGGCATGCCGATCCTTGTCAAAGGCGGATTTGATTGGGTTGACGCTCGCGACGTCGCTGCCGCCGCAATAAAAGCCGTCGAGCATGGCCGTTGTGGAGAACGATATCTTCTCGCAGGCCATTGGACAGATTTTCAAGAACTCTCGCACCTCTGCAATGACGTCACGGGAAACACTGTCAGACGATGGACCGTTCCGATATCGGCTGCCAGGCTCGGCCTTCCTTTTGCACGCTTGTCAGACACGGTCCTTGGTCGCGCGCCATTGTTCACAAACGAAAGCCTGCATATTATCGAGCACGCAAGCAGAAAAATCTCGAGCGCCAAAGCCTGCCGCGAGTTAGATTATCAATCTCGCCCGCTTAAAGACACGTTGACAGACACCTTCGCGTGGTGGCGCGCGCAAGGACAGGTTTGAGCAATCACAAACCGTGGGTCCCGCTTTCACCCAGGGGTCGCCCTGCGCCTGTTACAAATCCATCCGCAAACTGAGACCAAATATATCAAGGTCTGCTTCGAATGTGCCTTCGAACGTACCGCTGCGCGGTTGCGCAATATCAATTGGTACGTCTTCGAAAAAGACATGCGCATAATAAAGCGACAGCATTCCACGATCAGTAATGCGTTGATTAAGACCAAGGGCAACCATGGTCCTATTGCCATCCGGGCTTAGCGTATTGACGCCGCCATCCGTCACCGCGGTGTCGTAGTGGACGCCAGCCGTGAGTTCAGTGCCAGGATAGAGCATGTAGCCAAATCCAATGGCCGCCATCCATGTATCATCCCAATCTTGCTCACGAAGTTCATTCGGTCGCCCAGATGTAAACGAGATGTCAAAGCCTTTAAAACGGCTCCAGCCGACCCACTGGCCTTCCGCAAACAATCGCAAAGATGAGCCGATACGTTGCTCAAGACCCACAGAAACAATGTCCGGCAAATCAACATCAAACGAAGCGCCGTCGTCGGGGATCCGAATACCCGGCAAGGCAGCCCCAGCCGTCCCTTCAAGCCGATGCGTGATTTGTGATCGATATCCAACACCGATGCGCGTTGTTTCGGTGGGCGTCAACACGATGCCCGCAATGCCACCGACACCCCAATCTTCACCTTCGAGAAACCCGCGCGCCTCCGCCACAAAAAATGGACCAACCGGAATCAACTCAGATTTTTCAAATTCTCCGCGAAACTTTTGCACTTGAACACCGCCGGCAATCGCAAGCCAATCTGTGACCTGCCAAGCAAGAGCGCTGGAAAAATTAACACCGACCATATCGGTTCTAAGCAGTTGGAACCGACCGGCCCAATTTGGATCAGCTTCAATATCAACTGCAAAGTGACCACTAGCACCAACACCAAGCCAAAGGTTTTTGGCAAGCGGAATGGCCGCAAACCCACCCGGCGCGCCGACCACGTCCGACATGTCTCCAGAATCACCCGCCGTAGTGATGTCTAAGCCTAAAGGCGAAACAGCGCGCTGCGTATTGATGCGAATATTGGGTAAAAAGATGCGCCCTTCAATGGTAACATTGGCGCTCTCTAAACCGGCAATGGTTGCCGGATTAAAAAAGAAAAAACTGGCATCATCGCTGCGCGCAGAGGCACCAGCAAGTGCAGTACCGATTGCTTGGCCAGACTGATAAGGCGCATAAAAACCGCCAGCGTGCGCAACGGGCGCAGCAACAGAGGCGACAACGCACACAAACGCCAGCCCGAGCCTGCGCCAGGCGCGAAACACCAAAGGTACGCGACACATTTTCCCTTTCCCCCCAAATCATGTACCCTACATCATAAAGAAATCCTCGTGGACGTCAAAGAGGATGCCGCTGCTTCGCTGATGGCTTCGCTCAGTCCCTTAAAGTCCCTAGCCACAACCGAAAGTGGACTGTCGCATGGTCGCGTGGCTCGCGAAGTGGAAGTTCTGCATCATCGCGCTCAGCATTTGCGCTGCGATCTTTGGCATATTTGGCACACTTAGACTTGGATTTGATACCGATACGCGGGTCTATTTCGGGCCTGATACCGAAGAACGCCAAGCCCTGGATACGCTGGAAGCCCGACATGGCCGCTTTGATGCCGCCGTTTTCGTGATCCGTCCAAAAAAAGGAACGGTCTATGAGCCCGAAAGCCTTAAAGCCATAAATGAAATTGTCGATCGACTTCTCGCGCTGCCTCAAGTCTTGCGATTTAGTGCAATTACAGAATTCCCCGTCGATTCCGAACGTGCCGGAAAGACACCAACAACGCTTTATGAGAGGTTCATTTCAGAACTCTACTTTAAGGATTTGCGCGACTACGCGATCCGTAACACACGCCAATCAGCATCCATTGTTTCTAACGACGGAACGGTCGCCGCCGTCGTCGCGACCATCGACAAAGATCACGTTGATCGGAAATCTCAAACAGACATAATCAAAAAGCTGCGTGAGATCCGCGACAATGTCCGAAAAAAATTCCCAAGCGTGGACGTCCTGTTGACGGGAAACGCCGAGCTTGACGCAACGTTCATTGATGCCTTGAAGTCTGATCTGTTGTGGCTCGTTCCCGCCCAAGTCTTGGTGTTGATCGCGTTATTGCTCATTACCTTGGGTTCGTTGACCGCGACATTCGCCCTACTTTTACTTCTTGGCGTTGCAACAATCGGAACGGTTGGCATTGCCGGTTGGCTTGGAATGACCCTCAACGGTGTGACAAGCGCTGTCCCCACCGTTTTACTAGGTCTCGCAGTTGCGACCTGCGTTCACATTATCTTGGCCTGGCAAGACGCACTAAGACGAGTGCCGGACAAACTTAGCGCCTTGGCATATGCTATCGCAGTCAACAAAAAACCTGTTTCGTTGGCCATTGCCACGACCGTCGCGTCGTTTCTGTGTTTGAATTTCTCTAACTCGCCCCCCTTCCAACAGTTCGGCAATCTCGTCGCACTTGGTTTGGTATTAACATACATCTTGTCGTTCACTTTGCTTCCCGCTCTATTGCTTGTCATTCCACCAAGTCGCGCCCTATCACGCCAATCACTCGAATCGCGTATGGCTCACCTGGGTGGAGCCGTTCTGAAGCACGGGTATATTTTTATCGTCACTTTTGTGCTGATAACCGCACTGGCAATCTATGGCATAAACCGTATTAAGTTTGATGATACGTTCGCCCATTATTTTGATCACCGATTTGAATTTCGACTCGCCACAGACCTTTATGAAAAAAAACTGTCAGGCATTACGGTCATCGACTTTTCTTTGCCGGCCCCTGATCAGGATAAAATTGATGATCGCCTTTCTCTCAAACGCATAAAGGAATTCACAACCTGGCTCGAGCAGCAGCCAAAGGTCGCAACAGTATTGAGTATTGAAACCATCGTTTCAGACATCGGAAAAAACATACCAGGTGCGCTTGATCGAGAAAAATTACCTGCCAACGATGTCATCGCGAAAAGCCTGATCGACAATTACCTTGACTCAGACAAACAAAACTTCCCCGTCGCCCTGTTGGACGACACCCGACGCTTTGCACGTGTAAGCGTGTCATTAAGTCAAATAAGTTCCGCACAACTGTTGGAATTTGCAAAAGATGCCAACAACAAAGTGGACGCGTTGTGGGGCGCCGGCACGGCTTCAGCGACAGGCGTACCAATTCTGGCCGCACACTTATCAAGCCGAAACACCAAGGCCATGTTTACGGGCACGCTGGTTGCCCTTGCGGCCATCTCAGCCATTCTTGTTTTGACGCTGGGCGGTGTTCGTCGCGGCCTTGTTAGCCTTGTCCCCAATCTTGTGCCGTTAATTTTGGCCTATGGATTCTGGGGCCACGTCTTGCAAGAAGTTTCATTTGCGGCCACTGTCGTCGTTGCAATGACATTTGGCATCGTCGTCGACGACACAGTTCATATCATGTCGCGCTACCAGTATTTGCGAAACAATTTCAAAATCGATCCACCAGATGCCGTAATCGAAAGTTTTCGCACCGTGGGCGTCGCCGTATTGATCACATCTCTAGCAATTGCCAGTGGTTTTGCAGTGCTGACGTTTTCAGGTTTTCTCGTCAATCAACATTTGGGCCAATTAACGGTCATTACGCTCGCCGCCGCCCTTATTACAGATCTCTTATTTTTGCCGCCGTTGTTGGTGTTGGCCGACCGATCAACGCGCAAACGCAAAAGGCGGCGCAGGCCAGCCCGTGAAGGGCCAATGTAGGGCTAACGCATGTCGCCCAAAAAATTAAGGACCGATTTTGGGATAAACGACACGCTCTAAAGCATGACAAATGAATCCCAAGTAATGAGACATACTTTAGAATTTCAATATCTGCATATAAAAAAATCTACTCCGACGCACGCCCTTGGACGTCATCAATAATACGCAGCAAAAAAGAAACGTGCTTACGCCCCAATAGCTCCACCGACTCTTTTTGAGCACGGCGCCACGCTGGAAGGGCGAGATAAACGAGCCTTCGGCCCTTTGCAGTCAGACGCAAGGGAGGCCCCCGCCCATCTAAACCATCCGGACTTTCTTCAACCCAGCCACTGTTCTGTAAAATGTTTAAATTTCGAGTTAGCGTGGAAGGTCCAATGGCGAGACGCTTCCCAATATCGACACGTCGAATGGGTCCTTCTTTGCCCACCACAACAAGCAAGTTGAACTGACTAGCTTTAAGTCCCAGCGGCCGAAACGCTTCATCATACACGCTGTTCAGAATCCGGTTTAACGTGCGAACACGGCTAAAGACACACTGTTCGCCCATTTCTTTTTTGATGTTCTTCAAAGCCATGCGATTAGCAGCCTTTTCTATCGAACCGAAAAGTTTGCATATGCAAATATATATCATTAGATTCTAGACTCAGCCAATCAACTAAAGTTTACGACGATCGTCGACTAAAGGGTTTTCAAGAAAGCCACCAGCGCTTTCTTTTCTTTTTTCGTAAAGAAAACCTGTCGTTGCAGCAATCCAGAAAGCCCCCTGCGTTCTACAACCCCTTCAGCATAATGATCAACAACGTCCTCAAGCGTTTTCAAAGATCCGTTATGCATGTAGGGCGCCGTGAGAGTCACACCGCGAAGAGTAGGCGTTTTGAAAGCAACGACCCCACGTTTGCCTGCATTGTCTTTTGTGATTTTTGTATTCGGTGTCGGCAATCCAATGTCGTGAAAATCATGTTCAGAAAAACGCCATGACATATGGCACGCCACGCAGCCCCCCTTACCAACAAAGAGCCTAAACCCAAGTTTTTCCTCTTTGCTCAAAGCATCGCTATTTCCATCAATCCAATTGTCAAAACGTGTCACAGGCGAAACGAGCGACCGTTCATAGGCGGCAAGCGCACTTAAAATATTGTTTTTCGAAATGCGAGGATCGGAAGGAAACGCCGCAACGAACCCTTGTTTTATCTTGGGGTCGGTTTGCAACCGAGAAATAATAAGTTCGAAATTGCCACCTAATTCATTTTCGTTTTCGATCGGGCCTTGCGCTTGGTTCTCTAATGAATTGGCACTACCATCTAAATTTAACGCCTTACTGAGCGCGAGATTAAAAAGAGTAGGCGTGTTGCGTTCCAATGGTCGTCCATTAAGTCCACGTGCCGTTGCTAGGCCATCGGTGAATCCAAGATCAGGATTGTGACAGCTGGCGCAGGAACGTGTCCCATCGCCAGACAAGCGCCGTTCGAAAAAAAGACTTTTGCCCAATGCCACTTTTTGCGGACTTGAGCCGAAGCTTGTTTGTAATGCGGTTGCATTCGGGCGGACATCTCCTGGGCGCGAAAACAATGTGCGCCAAAACCCCAAAAGACCTTCAGAAGACTGCGCGTGCGCATAGTTTAGGCACAGGGGCAATATGGAGTAACAAATAGCCAAAAACGCAAATATCTTGACAACTTGACGCACGCCTTGCGAACGTCGCGTAAGCTGCGCGCGCGCCTCCCATGCGTGCAGGGATTTTATTAGATTTAGACGCCGCCAAGACATGTTTTCGGCACCGCACTTTTGACTTACTCGGACCAAACAAACGATAGCGTTCATAATAACGAGGTCCGCCATGAGCGAAAACATAAGATCCAATGCGCGGCTTTGCTGAGACAAAACGAGGATCCTATGATCAAAGCCATTCTTATCCTTCCGCGGGCCATAGTTCTTGCTGCGTTTCTCACGGTCTCGTTAACATTTTCACCGACACAAACACCGCTGTCCACGACACCGGTTCTGGCAGACTTCGGCGATCCCTGTAGCAAATATAAAAAAGGCAGCAAGAAATGGAAAAGGTGCAAAAAGCAAACCCGCCTTTATGAAAAGCCCACAACAATTTCAAATGATGACGAACGTTTCATGGCCGGATACTTGCTCGCCAAAAATGGTCATTACCAAGAAGCAATTGACGTCCTTTCGCAAATAAAAGACGACAATGACCCACGCGTTTTGAATTACATCGGATTTGCAACGCGTAAACTTGGCAACATCGAAAAGGCGCTCGTCTATTATCGCCGAGCCATTTCCATTGATCCCAATTACGTAATGTCGCGGGCCTATATGGGCGAAGCATTCTTAGCCAACGGCAATCGTCAAGCTGCGCTACATCAGTTGCAGGAGATAGAAAATCGTTGTGGCTCCTCTTGCGAAGCCTACGTTAAACTAAGCCGTGCCATAGCAGGCAACTCGGCCTTGTGACCCGCGAACACGCTATTGACTGGCGCAAGAGAGTATTCGGGCACCCAAGCGCCAGTCTGACGATATCACCTCAGTGTGCACCAGGGCCGCCAAACGGCCCTCAAAGTCATGGGCAGCGCTACTAGCGTTTTAGTGCCACATGGCCAGAATCCGCCCTACGCAACGGACTCCTTAGCCAACTTGCTAAAATTTGAATCTTCTCGTTAGCTGCTGGTTTAACATTATTCAAGTAATTCAATACATTAGAGTGATAAATTAACACTGAACCAACCCTGTTGCTCTAGGCTCACCTCAAAAAGGTGGTTGATCCACAGCCATTTGATCGAAGGCTAAGGTCCGAGCGCGTCCCTACGCTGACAAAAATATTAAAAACACAGCGGCAAGAGAGTTAGCAAAAAGCACGATCCAATACGGTCCTTTCTTATGTGCCTGCAGCGAGAAACGTCTGCGCGCACAACAGGGCTAAAAGACATAAGGCGTCAACCAAATGACAATGCATCTGAGGCAACAACCGCTTGATGAAACCTTTCAGCGTGCTGAAAGGAACGCGTCACAAGGACAACGCATCACCGATGCCGCTCACTTGACGCGGCTTGCTAAGCGGGTTGCCGCGCAATTGGACACCGAGTCACCTTTGGGTGACACCAGAAATCTCGTGGGCCACGTCCTGCCCCTAATCGGCATAGGGCCTACAACCGGACCTACCAGCGCGTCCCCACCAGTCATCAAACTTGAAACACTCCTAACCGACCAATCGCTCTCACTAATCTGGACAAAAGCCCCCGGTTCCGGCTCGGCCCTCATTGCGGGAATCAAACTGCTTCTTGCCGATGGTCGCCCCTTACCCCGCTGGGCCAAGCGTTTGAGTTCAGGGGCTTATTTTCCATCAGCCCTCCAACAGGAAGAAGAACTCAAGTTCCAAATGACAGTCACGTACGTTGATGGCACATACGAACGCCACATCTTCTCCGTTGCGATGGCTGCTGGCCAAATAACCGCAACCCAGGAAGTACAAAGCCCAACGGCGTTGATCTTTGCAGACCAGGTGGACTCCGCGACAAACGGACAAGTGAAGGCTTTGCAGGCAATTGGCGAACAACTAAGAGCGGCACACAGGCAGGACACGACAAAACGAGCAGATCGTTCAAAAGCCGTCTGACGACAGACTTACTCAAAGTCATAAGCAACAACGACCAAGTCTTAATTTCCCACAGGGGTCTGTGGCCGCCCCAACACACCAAATACAACCTAGAATTTTCTTGCAAACGCTAAAGTAGCGCGAACGCCCCAAAGTATTCACGCAATATTAGAATTCGCTCAAAGAATTCCTACCCTGTGCGTGTGATTCGTTACGTTGCAACTAAATAATTTAGCTGATGTATGCTGGACAATGAAAGAATTTCATCCCTTCAACTTATCAGACGACAACAAATCACCAGTATCCAGAGACGTGAGTTACCCACAGGCTGTTGATAACTAGTTGACACCAAGCGAAACTACTTACAGAACAGTTAAGTACATGTCGCTATTGGGTAACTGAGATGGCAAACCCAAAAAACCAGATCAATTTCCGCACAATGTTTACACAGGGCAACCACGAATCACCTACCGTCCCACCAACGAGTTGCTCAGCACACAAACCAAGGCGACACCCATGCTGCGATTGTGTGACCGGGGCGAAATAGCGGCGCGTGTGCAGAAGTAAGACGAGGGCTAAGGGGACACGACAGCATGCGGCTTGTTTTACTAACGGTTGTTGTTGCCGTTGCAGTGACCGTGGCAGGATGTTCCTTGTCGCCCCAACCTCTCACGCTCTACGAACTGAGCAACTATGCCTACGATAAGCGCGACCGTGTCACAGCCGATCAGGAGCCCTTGTCCGGCCCTTTAGGCCTTTTTGAGGCCATGGCGAGAGCGCTGAAATACAACTTGGATAAACGCGTTGAGCTCATGCAGGTCGCGCTGCGCGGCCGCGAGCTTAGAGTGGCCCATTACTCGCTGCTGCCCGAGTTGGTCGCCAACAACAACTACAACGGCCGCGACAACTACTCCGGCGGCAACAGCGTCGAAATTCTTGCACCACGCCGAACCGGTGAAGAATCCCTCCAATCTTCGACCTCATCCGATCGTGACGTCGGGACATTTGACCTTGCATTCAGCTGGCACATCCTCGATTTCGGCCTGTCATACATTCGAGCCCAACAGGCTGCTGACAACGTCCTCATCGCCAATGAAGCCAAGCGTCGTGTCGTTCATCGGATTATTGAAGACGTACGCGCAGCCTATTGGAAGGTCGTAACCGCGACCCGTCTAGAAAGTGGTTTGGAGGTGTTGGCCGATCGCGTCGAGGCCGCACTCGCAGACACACGCGCCCTATCAGAAAGTGGCGACACGTCTCCATTGACGGCACTGACATACGAGCGCGAACTGTACGAAATTCAGCGCGAAATTCGCCGCCTGCAGGGGGACCTCGCCACCGCAAAAGCGCAATTGGCCGCGCTCGTCAATGTCGATCCCGGTGACGACTTTTCGATCATTATTCCTAGTTCACTTCCCGAGCCAAGGTATTTGGGCATGGGCGCCGAATCCATGATCCACAACGCGCTTCAAAACCGGTCAGAGTTGCGCGAAGTCGCATACAAGAAGCGGATCAACTTCAAAGAAGCCCGCGCCGCAATTTTAGAAATGCTGCCCGGCATCTCGCTTAACGTTGCACCCAACTACGACACCAACGCCTTCCTATTCAATCAGCACTGGGTTGCTTGGGGCGCCAAAGCCAGTTGGAACCTTATCAAAGTTTTTAACTACCGCGCCCGGGCGGCCGTCGTCACCGCCCAAGACGATTTGCTGGATCAGCGCGCTCTAGCTGTCACTATGGCCATCATGACGCAAGTTCACGTCAGTCGCGCCCGCCTGATCCACGCACGCCGCCAATATCGAACCGCACAAGACTTTTTTGATGTCCAAGTGAGAATTCGTGACCAAATCCGCGAGTCTTTAGCGGAAGGCAAAGTGAGCGAACAAACCGCCATCAGGGAAGAGATGAACACGCTTGTCGCCAGCGTGAAAGTTGACCTCGCCTATGTCGATCTGCAATCGGCCTTTGCAAACGTTTATGCATCCATGGGCACCGACCCCTACGAAGAATACATCTACGGTGAGGGAAGTGTTGAGGAGATCGAGGAAGCGCTCCGCTACAACTGGCGCGAACTGGGTGATCGTCTGGCACAGGGTGCCCAGCCCCAAAATGGTCCACGATATGCCTCCACGAGCGATCACAAAAGCAGGCTCGCAGCCCTGCTTGGCGCACCTCAAGTTCTGAGCCAACCTCTTGCATGGCCACCAAACGCTGATCAGAAACCCATAAACCTGTTCATGCAACTGAACGCCTTAAGCCAATATATAAAAAATTAACAGTATCGCCTGAGGATTGAACGCAGCGCGAGAGCGGGAATGCCAAAAGCATTGCCCGCCGTTGTGGCGTGAGGCTTCAGAGTTCTTGGTATCATGCGTTTGTTCGTAGTTGTGGTCGCAGCGATAATTCCCACCTGGGCAGCTGCCGCGGCTCAGGCGGATCTTGATGGGTCCGCTGATGCAGCCAGCGGTGAAATTCGCGGTATTGTACGGGCCGAGGCTGAAGCAAAGATCGCCAGCGAACTGGTCGCACATATTAAGAGTCTCCCCTTCAAAGCCGGCCAATCGTTCAATGCCGATGACATCATCGTCGAATTCGATTGCCGTCGTTATAAGGCGGACTTGCGCGCCGCTGAAGCCGAAGTTGAATCCGCCCAAGTCACGTTTGATTCCAACACCAAACTGATAAAGAGGCGTGCAGTTGGAACAGACGAACTCGCCATCTCTGAAGCCAAACTCAATCAAGCCAAAGCCGCCGCCGAGGCCATGAAGGTCCGCACAGACCAATGCACCATCAAAGCTCCCTTTGATGGGCGCGTTGTTGAGCGCTTCATCCAAGAACACGAAATGCCCGAAGCCAACGCGCCTCTCATAAGTATCGTCAAAGAAGGTAACTTGGAGCTCGACCTTATTGTCCCTTCAAGCTGGCTCTTGTGGCTAAAGAACGGACAAGAGTTTCAGTTCAAAGTTGACGTCACCCAAACGACCCACAAGGCCAAAGTCGTTTACGTAGGTGCCGTCGTTGATCCAATCAGCCGCACAGCAACGATCTCAGCAAAACTTGAAGGCCCCGCACCAGCAGTACGCCCTGGCATGAGTGGTTCTGCCATTTTTGATGTTCCAAATGGTTAGGAGCCAATCATGACCGCGTTGCGCAAACCCGGCCCGCCTACAGATCCCAACAAGACGCCAACACCGTCGGTGGCAGCAACGGCGAAACCAACCCCTGCGCCCGCTGAACAGGCGAAGAAAAAACAATCAGGCCTAGAAGTCCTCCTTGCAATGGAAGATCGCATTAGGGAGGCCAAAAACGAAACCGAAGTTCAACATCTCATCGTCAACGAAACCCGCAAGATCGTTGGCGCAAGACAAATTTTTATGTTCCGTTCTAACAAGTCGGGAAAGTTTCGCGCCACCGCGGTCTCAAGTTTGGCGCTCGTAGACAAAGATACACCACTGGTAAGGTGGACCGAAAAGTTGGTCGCAAACCTTGCCAAGGAAAACGGTTTAGACGCGATTACATCCTTCCAGCTCCCTGCCTTTGTCGACCCAGAGGCAAACGAAACCAAATCCTACCCCTTTCACCATATGATTTGGGCTCCGCTCAAGTTAGGCAACGGTGACGTCTTTGCAGGTCTCTTGCTCGCACGAGAACGCCCCTGGGCGGAGCAAGAAGAAAACATTCTAACCCGTCAAATGCGTGTTTATGCAAACGCTTGGTGCGCACTTTACGGGGGCGCGCAACTCAGGCTCAGCACGCCGTTTCACAAATGGCTTATCAGAGCCTGTGCCATTGTACTCCTTTGCTCTCTAGCGCTTCCGGTTTCCATGACAACGCTCGCGCCCGTAGAAATCGTCGCCGACCAGCCTGATCTCGTCACGGCACCAATTGATGGTGTGATCACCCAGATTTTGGTGGACCCAAACCAACCCGTCAAAGCCGGCCAAGAACTTTTACGCTTCGAAGATACAACACTACGCAACAAGTTTGAATTGGCAGATCGCGAAATGAAAGTGGCGCGCTCGCGTTACGACCGCGTTCACCAAGCGGCATTTGACGATCCGAAAGCCCGTCACGAACTTGCCATTACAAAAACCGAGTACGAGTTAAAGCGTGCAGAGCGCGAATATGCCAAAGCCCTTTTGGACAAAACGACGATCCGGGCCGAACGCTCAGGATTTTTGATCTATTCAGACAAAGACAAATGGCTTGGTCGCCCGGTCTCCACAGGCGAGCGGATTATGACAATTGCCCATCCATCTGATGTGCGCGCACGCATCGACCTTCCGGTTTCTGATGCCATTGTGCTTGACGACAACGCAACCGTGCGCCTCTTCTTAGACGCCGACCCACTTAATTCGTTGCCAGCACACTTGTTAAGCGAGTCCTATCACGCCGAAGCCAATAGCTCACAGCAACTGGTCTATGAACTTTACGCAAAGCTCGACAAGGAAGTTGAGGTCCCGCGCATCGGCTCCCGCGGAACCGCCCAAATCTATGGTGCGAAAGTCCCACTCATCTTCTTCTTATTGCGCAAGCCATTTTCCGCTGTCCGTCAATACCTTGGCATCTAGGGTCAACAATG
Organism: Hyphomicrobiaceae bacterium; assembly: GCA_965222775.1. Classification (GTDB taxonomy): domain Bacteria; phylum Pseudomonadota; class Alphaproteobacteria; order Rhizobiales; family Hyphomicrobiaceae; genus CBDCUV01. The sequence continues at coordinate 2,958,204 of OZ244971.1, read as the reverse complement.
CTTGGCGCCCCACCATTACCTCTATTGCGACAAGACCTAAGACTGTTTGAGGCCGCCAGCTCACAATCTGGCGAACGAAACTGGGTCATTTATGATCCCGTGCGTCACCGCTATTTCCAAATTAGCGACAAGATACTGGATGTGATCTCAAGTTGGCGCGCCATACCGCTTCCTCATCTACTGGTGCAACTGAATCAAAAATACCCCGACGCTTACAATGAAGAAGAGCTCCAAGACATTGTCACGTTTTTGAGTGCCAACAATCTCACCGAGCAACCCTTGAGCGGCGATGTTAAAGATTATGCAGCGCAGGTTCTGGGAACACGCAAATCGTTATTCCAGCAAGCGATTCACAAGTATCTCTTTTTCAAAGTCCCGCTGGTGCGTCCGCAACGGTTTTTGCAGGCGACGATGCCCTTTGTCGAGATCTTTTACTCGCGGTGGGCATTCTGGATCACCGTTTTTTTTACAGTGACTGGACTTTATCTTGCGTCACGCCAGTGGGAAAAATTTGTCATCACGTTTCTCGACTTTTTTTCCCTGCAAGGGCTCATCGCTTACGGTTTAAGCCTCATCATAATCAAGTTGTTTCACGAGCTAGGTCACGCCTACACAGCAACCCGCTATGGCGTGCGCGTCAACACCATGGGCATCGCGTTTATTCTGCTGACGCCCATCTTTTTTACGGATGTCAGCGACGCCTGGCGCTTACAATCCAAAAAACAAAAGTTGGCCATCAACGGCGCCGGAATGGTTGTGGAACTCGCGATCGCGGGCTTCGCAACATTTTGGTGGGCCTTTTTGCCCGACGGACCATTCCGCTCAATCGCATTCGTTCTGGCCACCACAAGTTGGGTCTTGAGCCTGTTTGTGAACCTGAACCCCTTCATGCGTTTTGATGGATATTATTTGATGCCGACGCATGGGGCATGCCAAACCTGCAATCGCGCGCCTTTGCCATGGCCCGTTGGTGGTTGCGAGAGTTTCTTTTTGGCCTTGGCCACCCTTGTCCCGAAAAACTAAAGCCATCAACGCGGCGCGGCTTCATCATTTACGCGTTCTGCGTTTGGATCTACCGCCTCATTTTATTCATCGGTATTGCACTTCTTGTTTACCATCTATTCTTCAAAGTGCTGGGCGTCATCTTATTCGCGGTCGAGATCATTTGGTTCATAGCCCTACCTATCGCGAAAGAAGTCATGGAGTGGTGGAAGATGCGCGACGAAATCGTAAAGACACGCCGGACCCAACTCACAGCCGTTGTCGTTGGGCTGCTGTTGTTATTCACATTTCTTCCATGGAGCGGAACGGTCCGCTTTCCCGCCGTCATGATCGCTGAGCGCCAAACAACACTTTATACTCCGCGGCCCGCACAAATTGCGGAAGTGCATGTGAAGGAGGACGAGGTCGTCGAGAAAGGCAAAGTCTTAGCGATTCTGAAATCGCCTGAACTTGAATTCGATTACAAACAAGCACAGCGGAAAATTGCGCTACTTCGCGCTCGACTTGCACGCATTGCAGGTGACCGAGAAGACCGCTCAGAACGCGAAATCATCCTCAGCGAAATAGACTCAAAAACTCAAAAACTCGTTGGACTGCGAAAAGAACGCGAACAATTAACTATCAAAGCTCCGTTCGCCGGAACGGTGCGCGACGTCGACCCAGAACTGGCACCAGGCCAATGGATAAACAACCAACGACCAATCGCCAGTGTGATCGCCCCAGACCCGCTCGAGGCGACAGGCTATGTCGACGAAGACGACCTGTGGCGGGTTGATGTTGGCCAAGATGCTGTTTTTATACCTGAGGAACTTCTGCTCAATCGTCATGAAGGTCAATTGATCGAAGTTGCTAAAGCTGGCGCCCAAACGCTTGAATATCCTTACCTTGCGTCTGTCTATGGTGGGGCCATCGCATCGGAAAAGGAACAGGACGGTCAGATCCGTCCACGTTCAGGCTATTATCTTGTTCGTGTCGCGCTGAACGGCCAAGCACCTCACCAAGTCGCCCGCGGCACCGTCCACGTCACAGGTAAACCCGAAAGCATCGCAGCATCAGCCTGGCGTCGGATTCTTCAAGTCCTGGTCCGCGAAAGTGGCGTTTGATCCTAAGCATTTGCGAATAAATTGCTCTTGGCGCCATATTTGTGTCCGTCTTATTTGAGCCAATCCGGCGTCCACAAATTGCAAATGGCCCAGGAATGATCTCATGTCATACAAACATATCATTATTGTTGCGCTGGCACTTTCATGCCTTTCAATTGCACCTGCTAATGCACAAGAGAACAACCTAGATGGGTCCATGTGGCACGTTCCCAAACAAACTGGATTTTTAACGCCCGCCGACTGCAAGAAAGCACCAACATCCATCGTACTTGTCAAAGCATGTAGTGACGGCAAAGGAATGTGTGGGTCTGTTTTGGCTTTGAATCCTGTAAATGATCAAATCGCCGGCGGCAAAGTCGAAACCCTGACAGATCGCAACAATCCAAACGAAAAGTTGCGCCGCAGAAAAATCCTAGGTCTTGGCGTGTTTGTAAGATTGCAGGGCAGCAAAAAGTTGCTGGTTGGTGACGGCTACTCGCCCTGCCGCGGTACTTACGGAAAAATTTGTCTACGCCCGAGGGGTCCCAACAAAATGGAGCAATGGTCCTGCTTGTCTGACGCTGGCTGCGATCCCAGCGGACCGACCATGCTTTGCACCTCAAAATACACGTGGACCCGGGTCAGTAAGGTCCCTGCCGGCTGGAAAAAATAAGCATTTTAGCCTTGTACGCACCTCATCCATGCCCCAATTCTTAAGTTCACTATTGATAGGATCACACGGGTCGGGAAGGTGCGTGTTGTGAGTTGCGTCGATCGTGTTTTGCAAACACAATTGATTTCTGCAACCATGCTAAAATGAGTCTCTCGAGCGAGACAAACAGTGGCAACTTGAAGAAAAACGTGTGAGATCGATTATGAAAAAAATTTTCCTCATATTTGCTTTGGTTTGGTCGATAGGCACATTCGGAGCTGTCCATCCGGCCATGGCAGGGTCCCTTGCAGGATCTTGGAGCGGTAGCGGTACAATCCAAGCGGTCACCGGCGAAAGCGAAAGGGCTCGCTGTCGTGTGAACTACTCCAAAAAAGGCGCTTCAACCTATTCCGTGACAGCACGCTGCGCCTCAACGTCGGGCAAAGTTGTTCAAAGCGCAACGGTCCATCCGGCTGGCAAGAACAAATATCGCGGCAGCTTTTACAACAAAAAGTACAATGCGCGTGGAAGTTTCTCCGTCTCCCTGAAAGGCAAAAGACAAACCATTTACATGTCAAGTAACCAGGGTTCCGCGCGGCTAACCTTGTCCAAGCGCTAATCAAAAGTTGTGACACGACGGGCGCCAACACAGACCACACCCAGCCTCTCACCTATGGGGGGCTGAATTTTTGCCCTAGAACTATTCTTCATCCACAATATTGGCGGCTTTCACTGCACCATCCTTACTTGATTGAGCCAAAGCGCTACGAGGCGGCGAGCACCCCTGGCTAGTTTGGCCATAAAGCCAATGCACCAAAATAAATTGATGGGCTTTAACCGCAAAAATTGCGTCCTCATAGACTTACGCGTCCGGACGGGTTAGCCGATACCGAAATACGTGTGACCCGCGGCCCAAATTTAATTGGCGCCAAGTAAAGGGTGTGGTGAAACCAAATATGAGCAATCGGACACGCAATAATCTCAAAATCGCAATCTGCGTGACAGAGGATTGGTTTGCGCTGTCGCACTTTAAGCCCGTAATCAAACTACTGGTTAGCGAAGTGCACGACGTCGTCGTCATCACGCGATTTTCAGGACGCGAAAACGAGCTACAACATTTAGGTGTTCGCACCATAAACTTTGATTATGGACGCGCGTCGCTAGCGCCAACGAAAGAGCTGACCAGCACACGCCGATTGGCCCGCATGCTTCGCACAGAACAACCCGACATTGTCCATCTCATTGCTATGAAGCCAATTGTCATCGGGAGTCTTGCTGCGCGTTTGGCGCGCGTACCTGCCACTATTATTCACATGACCGGACTAGGTCACTTAGCGATTTCTGAAACGCTCAAAGCGCGCGCCGCACGCCTGATCGCATTTAAAATCATTGCCAGCCAACTTTCACGCCAGCCTTCGTGGTTGCTTGCAGAAAATCCTGATGACCTTTCCTTCATGCAATCACACGGTGTGCGCCCCAATACGCGCACAACAATCCTTGGTGGCGCCGGAGTCGACGCCGACATGTTTTGCCCTACACCACAGCCCATGAATGAGCCTCCAATTGCTGCCTGCGTGGGGCGTATGATCCGATCAAAGGGCCTCGACGTGCTCATTGCAGCCCACCATATATTATCACAACAAGGCACACCCATCGCAATTGACCTTTACGGGAGGCTTGATGACGGCAATCCAGAAGGTCTGAGCAAATCACAGATCGAAGAGTGGACACAACGCCAATGTGTGAATTGGCATGGACATGTGGAGAATGTGCAAGCCATTTGGCAAAAGGCCGACATTGCGGTGCTCTCTGCCCGTAGTCGAGAAGGCATGCCCCGTGCCTTATTAGAAGCAGCGTCCTGCGCCCGTCCTTTGGTTGTGAGTGACGTGCCGGGATGTCGCCATTTCGTTCGCCATGAGGTCGAAGGCCTCATCGTTCCTCCTGAGGACCCAGATGCGCTTGCCGCGGCATTAAAGCGGCTTGTCATCGATCCACAACTGCGGGCCAAACTTGGTACGGCTGCCCGTCAAAGGGTTCTCGACCGCTTTACGATCGAGCACGTTGTCCAAGCCTTAAAAACTGTTTATGACCAGCTCAGCAAGGAATTGGCGCGATGACGGGGAAGATGTGGCTTGAAGATATCCAGAGCAGTTTTCTGGGCTTCATTGCTGCAATGGTGGGAATTGCACCACGGTTGGTGCCATATCTCGTCGTCATCTTCGCTTTATTGCTGGTCGTCGGCCATGTCTCGCAAAATGGTCCATCCTCTTATAAGACCTTTCTCCAGCCACTCGTTGCAATTGGTGCGCTCTTTTGCATCTACGCCCTCTTAAGCGGCATTTGGTCACAAAACTTGAACCTTGCAGCTGAAGCAGCGGGGCTGCTTTGGGCTATGATTGCTGTAGCGGTTTATGCCGCCTTGTGCCTCATCAACATTCTTTCTGACCTCCCAGAACCCCGCCGCCGCCGAATCATCAGGGCGCTTCCAGTCGGCGGACTCGTGGCCATCGGATTTTTGTTGTTTGAGTTGGTGACCAATGACGCCTTAACGACCACGGCGCTGCAAATTTTTCCCCAACTAACGGGTCTTAGGGGCAAGGGATTAGTTTTCCAAGATGGTGTCGTCGTTGATGTGCAAGAGCTTTACAGCAATCGAAACGTGGCAGCGCTCGTCCTGATCGCCGTGCCACTTCTCTTTGCCACTTGGCTTTGGATGACGCCCAAATATCGCCTACACATAAACCTTGGTCTGGCTGCCGCAATCACCGTAGTGGTCTTTTTTTCTGCGAGCGAAACCTCAAAGGTATCCTGGATCACGGCCCTTTTGATTTTTGCATTGGCGCGGCAGATGCCAAAACAAGTAGGAACCGGCCTCGCAATAGCACTGACAATTGCCGTTTTATTTGCCGTGCCACTTGGTCGATTGCCTTACGCGCTGGGTTTACACGAAGCGGCCTGGTTACCCAAAAGCGCTCGTGATCGCGTTTTGATTTGGGATTACACCGCATCAGCGGTTTTAAAACACCCCATCACAGGCGTCGGAGCGCAATCGACACGCTACGTGGATGCAAAAATGCGCAAAACCCAAAAATCGGACAAACAAAAAAAACAAAAAAAAATATTCAGACGCGCTGGATGGCATGCCCACAACATCTACCTTCAAACTTGGCTTGAACTTGGCGCAATCGGAGCGGCGCTCTTACTTGCTTTTGGTCTCGCACTCATTCGAGCCATTAGATTTCTGAGCGAGTCAACCAGGCCTTGGGCTTACGCCATGGCCGCCGTAATTATCGTGTCCGGTATGACAGGCTGGGGTATGTGGCAGGCGTGGTATCTTGGAACTATGTGCCTAGGGATATTTTCGCTCATTGCATTTGACAGTGAGGTGCGCAGGCGTGAGGCCACGATTGCGGCGAGCTAATCTGACACTTAGAGGTCCTTAACGACCACTATCGCGCGTTTTTCGGAATGCTGCTGCCGTTTTTTTCAAAGCCTCTGCGCTTGAAAGCCGCGGTCGCCAATCAAATCGCAATCGGAACAACGTGTCATCCAATTGCAGCGAACCCAACAGGCGATCTATTTGTTCCCTAAGCCCAAGCGCCAGTCCAATCGACTCAAAAAACGGGAACCCAAAAAGCCGCGTCGGTCGGCCAAACCCCTTCCGCAACATTACAATCAGGTCCGATGTTGAAAACGCAGGCCCATCATGAACCAAATAGGTCTCACCAGGTGTCTCCTCGCGTTCAACACATGTAGCAATTACATCCGCTAACGTTTCAACAAAAATGATACTGCGCGCATTTTCAAACCCACCTAACGGCAACGGCCAAGGCGAGTCTGCGAGCCGAAGAAGGCGCGCAAAGTTGCCGCCTGCGTCCGGCCCGTAAACAAGAGGTGGGCGTAGGACAATCAACTCCATACCCGAGGAAGCAGCCAACGCCTGAAGCCGCTGTTCCATTTGAAGCTTGAGCCGACCGTAAAGCGACGTCGGTTCAGGTTGTTGAACTTCCGTCAAAACCTCCGTTTCGCACTCTCCAGCCATGGCCTTAATCGAACTCACATAGATAAGTTTTCCGACACCAGCTTGAATCGCATGCTCGGCGAGATGCACGTTTGCACTTAGTTCAGCATCTCCAACCGTCTCTTTGTCGCTGGCGAAGGCCTCAAATTGGCGCAGTCCGTCAGCCATATGGACAACGCAATCTATGCTTTCAAAAACACCATCCCAATTGGTCTGCGTTGATATATTTCTTTCGACTATCTCATCAGCATGAAGATCGCGGTGCGTTTCCCCGCGCACCAGCCCTTTGACAAAAAAATTCCGGTTTTTAAGTTCGTCGACCAAATACCGTCCAATAAACCCCGCCGCTCCGGTCACCAAAACGCGTTTCGTCATGGGGTCGCCTCCAAAGACGGTAGACTAATTTCCAGACAGGGGGCGGAGCGAGGCCTTGTAAGGCAAAGACGTTGCAAGGGTATGGTAATCATCGCTTGGACGGGTCGGATCGCCGACCGCTGCCGCGATGCCACCAACAATACGATCAGCAATTGGCACGCGATAATGCAAAGGATCCCAATAGTTTTCATCTCGCAATGTGATCGGTGAGCGAATCCAAAAATCAACGAAATGGGCTTTATGCGCGGCTGCCTTCGCGGCAACCTCCGCCTTGCAAGCGGCAATACGTGCTTCCTCTTGACTACCTGGCGCCGGCTGCGTCACCACATGACCCGGCATAAAGACCACCAACTTGCGCGTTGCCATTGGCGCGTCCGATAAGATGGCATCAAGCCACGCCAGCGCAGGAAACCGCCAGCTCTGTTTTTCATCCGCGCTTGCCCTATAGCTTGCCTTCAAAGGCAGAATTTGCTGCACACGACCTTTCCAGATGTGCTTCCGAGCTTTTTTTAAATCGTATTGATCTTCAGGCGGCACAAAAACCTCATACCCATTGAAAGGAAAACGCACATCGCCAAATCCGAGCCGATAGGCAAGCTGGCGTCCGGCAATTTCAACTGACTTACCATTGATGGCGTAAAGCCAATCATTCCAAGGGCTTTCATCATAAATCCAATGTGGCCATCCACGCTTTGTAATGCGATCCTCCGCTGCATTGGCGCGGCACCAGACCCAATCAAGAGCAAACAATAATGTCCGCGGCTCGGGCACACGTTTCAAAAACAGTTTTGCCAATTGCGCTTGTTCCCACGCCTTACCCGCATCCATACCGAGATTTGCAAATGAACCTCCGAACGCAGCCTCAAGCCGCTCCGGTTTTAAAAGCCGCGAACTCGACGTTCCAATAACCGCGGAGTCAAAGTCTCCACTGCGCACGATCGCCGGATACTGGTAGCGCTGGTTCGTATCCATGATCACATGCTTGATTGGCATTAGCGGAGTGAGATTGCCATAGGGGTTCATCGTCGCAACGAAAACCACCGCCAAACACAGCAGTCCTGCGAACACACCAATGGCGGTCTTTAGAAAGCGACGCCAGGACTGCATGCGGTCTCCTAAAATTGAAAATAGATAAAGCTTTTGGGTTGTCCCTTGCCCACTTCTAACACAACGTACACCGCCAGTGCCGCCAACGCCACTGCAACTCTGCGATCGGGATGAAGCCAGCGCTCCACAAGTTGTTGAAAGGTAAATGGCGCAAACGCAAGTGCGCTCCCAACGAGCACCAGAATAACGGTTTTCGTATCCCAAACAACGCCCATTTCACCAAACCCTGAAAGACCCAAAAAGAGGTTCTCAACGGTTGCAAGATCCGGAGCGCGAAAAACAACAAATAGCAAAACCACAAAAACGAACGTGATCAACCAACCTAGTAAGTTAGGCATGACTAAGCCCAATTCCTTCCACGCGCGGCACACGATCAAACCTGCACCATGCAAAAGGCCCCAGATGACAAAATTCCATCCTGCGCCATGCCAGAGCCCGCATAGCCCCATAGTAACGATAATTGCCATGAGATACCGAGCAACCCCTTCCCGACTGCCGCCCAACGGAATGTACAAGTAATCACGCAAGAAACGCGACAACGTCATATGCCAACGTCGCCAAAACTCTTGCAGACTTGTGGAGCGATAAGGCTGATCGAAATTACGGGGCAAACTGAGGCCCATCATCAAGGCAAGCCCAATGGCCATTTCCGAATAGGCTGCAAAATCAAAAAAGATTTGAAGCGAAAATCCTAATGCGCCCAGCAGCGCATCCCAAAAAGTCGGAACGTTTGAAGCCGCAGAAATATAAACAGGATCAACAACGCCTGCCAAAGGGTCCGCAATGAAGACTTTCGCACCTGCCGCCACAAAAAATAACGCAAGTCCACGACAAATCCGTTCCTCCCAACCCTCACGCAAAGGATCGTAATCAAATTGGGCGATAATCTCGTTATGACGCACGATGGGCCCAGCAATGAGTTGCGGAAAAAGAACCACAAACAATGAAAAGTGGCGAACGCCATACCGTGCTGCGGTTCCGCGCAAAGCATCAATAAGATAAGAAACGATCTGAAAGGTGTAAAAACTAATCCCAATCGGAAGGATCAAATCGCTTTTTGGTAAAACTAATCCCGTAGCGTCTTCCACAATGGAAATGAAAAAATCAAGGTATTTGAAAGTGGCCAATGCTCCCAAATTGCCAACGATCGCCAACCAAAGCGGCCACCGCGCCCCGGATCGAAAGTGAAGTTCGGACAACAACCAACTAAAAAGGCACTGACCAACAATCAGCGGCAGAAAACGAAAATCCCACCACGCATAAAAAATTAGCGACGCAACAATAAGGAGCCATTGACGCCAAATCGCATGCCGCGCTAGCCCGTAGTAAGAGAGCAGGACCAGCGGCAGAAATCCTAAGATGAAGACTTGTGAATGAAATAGCATGCAGCCAGACTAAAGGATGCATTCATCGAACGCGGGCCTTGTCGATAGCTGATGGGCTTCAAGTGGTCAAGTAAACGCAGGCGACGCCCTTCAGAAGGGCTGCCATGATCACGTCACGGCCTTTGCTCATCCGCATTAAGCGTAAGGACACCGGAAAGATCCGACCCTGAGGGTCCAAAGAACTTAAATGCCGTGCCACACAGCGCGGACTTGTCAGGTCCGTCCAGTATGAGCATCATCTCCCGGCCATCTGCAAAGGAACGCATGGGCTTTCCCGGCTTAACCGTTTCAGCGTTGAGCGCTAGCTCTCTATACCGCAGGCCTTGCGTGAATGGACATTTTTCTAAAGCCACCGACACCGCGCCCAACTTAAAATCCCACTCCACATATTCTGGCAGCTCCCGCCAAGAATCCGCCATTGCCGGTGCAGCGAAAAAAAACGCAAGTACAACAAGCCGTTTCATCGCGCATGTCTCCTAAGACGTGGGGTGTCCACCCCATGTCAAAGAGTGGGTAGCACAGCCAACGCAACACACAAGTCCCAATAAGGCCGCACTAATCATTTTCAGATTGTCGGCACCAAGTTCAGCAACAAGAAAGCGACAATTGAGCCTTCAATTGGCCCGATTAGGATCGCTAATTGAATCGGATTTGAAACGCGGAGGTGTGAATGAAACTCCCAAGAACGAGTTTTAGGCTCAGCCAATTGGTGTACTTGCTGGCGGCGAGCGCAATCATAATCTGGGTCCCCACAACGGCCATGGCAGCGGAAAAGTCAATGGAAAGAACAATTACTGTGTCGGCATCTGGTTCCATCGACGTTGAACCTGACGCCGCGCATATCACTAGCGGTGTCCTCACCACAGCCCGAACCGCCCGCGCCGCCCTTGATCAAAATAACGATACGATGGCCAACGTCATCGACGGCCTGAAATCAGCAGGTATAAGGGCCAAAGACATTCAAACATCCTCGATCAACGTCCAGCCGCGCTATCAGCACAATCGAGACGGCCAGGCCCCTAGGGTTATCGGCTATCAAGTCACCAATCAGGTCAACGTGTTCGTCCGTGAACTCGATAACCTCGGTGAAATTCTCGATCGGCTCGTTTCTTTGGGCGCAAACCAAATGCACGGGCTCAATTTTGTCGTTACGGACGCCGATCAGTTTAAAGACGACGCACGTGTCAAAGCCATTGAGAATGCGCGCCGCCGCGCCGATATTTATGCCAGGGCCGCGGGCACAGAAGTGGGTAAGGTGTTGCAAATTATAGAAGGCGTTGTCCACGCCGGGCCGGTTCCCCGCATGGCAGGCCGCGCCGCAATGGCAGCAGAAGCAGTCCCCATTGAACGTGGTACGCAATCTCTAGAAGTCCAGGTCACGGCAACTTGGGCGCTGGAATAGTTTTTCGCGCGCGATCACTTAAGCGAAACAACTTTTGGTTTTGGTAGGGACAGCTGTCCACCAGGCTGTCGGGGCCAGTCCTCAAAGTTGCGCATTTCACCGCTGTGGCGAAGCGCCCGAAGCCGGGCAATATCTATGTCGCACGTTACCCAACCGGACACATTCAATTCGCCACACGCTAGGACACCATCGTCAGACAACCCCAATTCGGCCGGCACAAAAACACCCGCTGCGCCAACATTGTGATCGACAACCGGAGACCATTTTGCGTCTCCAACTGTTGCCGCGTGCACAACAGCAATGGAATTTTCCAATGCCCGCGCCATTGATGCCGTGCGCAAGCGATTGTGTCCTGACAGGCGTTCCGTACAAGCGGGAACAAGGAGCAACTCAACACCGGCAGCCGCCATCGCCCTCACTAAAAGTGGAAATTCGCTGTCATAACAAATGGCGATTCCGATGCGACCCAAATTTGTATCAAACACATTAAGAACGTCGGAGGCCTGAAGACCACTTTCCTGCTCAAATGGAGTTAGGACCATTTTACGTTGTTCGCCAATCACACCTTTCGGCGAAACAAGCTGAGCGCAATTGTAGATTTTGCCATCTTGATCCTTGGCTGGACCACTCCCAACCAAAATATGCACGTTGAATTTTGCAGCCAGCTCTGCATGAAAGGCAACACGCTCCTGGGCGAGGTCTGCCACATGCAACAACGTCGCCTCAACGTCATCCGTGACCTGACGCCCGAATATTGCAGCTTGCTCGATGGCGCCATACTCGGGGAAAACGAGCAGCTCCCCGCCATCTTCAGCACCTCGGCGAACCCATTCGGAAATTTTACCCTCCCAGTCCGAAAGCTCCGAAAATTCATCGAACGGATACTGCGCAGCGCCCACACGCAAACGGGATTTCAAAACCATCACAGATCCTTGACCCAAAATTGCATTGGCTTATCGGTCTCATGGTCTTGGTCCAAGTCCTTCCAAGGATAGGTCGTCATGAGACCGTCAATGGGACGATAGCCACGTTTGCGCCAAAAACCATCAAGGGGACGGTAGTCTTTGGGCTTCAACGGGTGATCATCAGGCCTAACAACGCGACAAAACGTCGAATAATCAAACCCGCCAAGGCGTTTAGCTTGCGCCTCGCGGTGATCAAAGAACTTATGGCCCAACCCGCATCCGCGATAAGCTGGGAGAAGGACCGACTCACCAAAATAAAAAACCTGTCCGATGTCGTAACCAGCGGCTTTGAAGGGTTCAGCGAATTCACGGTCCGTCTCAATCATCGGCCCACCGGTCGATGCACCTACGATTTTGTCTTCATCACGTACAACAACACACACCGCACCCTTCGCGGCCGCAAATTTCTTCAAATATTTTTCTTCATACGCAAGTGAGCCATCATAAAGATACGGCCACTCACGAAACACGGTCATGCGTAGCCGCGCGATATCGGGCAAGACCGATACAATGTCAGCCCCCACCAGCGACGTAACTTCAAGTGCCATAACTTATGTTTTTGCTATTTTGTTCTTTGACGTGCAAACAACGATTTTTGGCTCGTATTCGCGCGCCTCTTCTTCAGGCAATTGACCAAAAGCGCAGATAATCAACTTGTCACCGACACAGGCCTTACGCGCTGCCGCACCATTAAGCCCAATGGTACCTGAGTTTCTTTTACCCTCGATTACGTAGGTCGTAAAACGTTCGCCGTTATTGATGTTATAAATCTCGACCCGCTCATTGACGAGCAATCCACACGCATCAATCAAGCGCCGATCAATGCTGACCGACCCTTCATAATCAAGATCGCATTCCGTCACCACAGCGCGGTGCAGCTTACATTTCAGAACAGTTAGGATCATATGGTCCAACCCGGAGACGATCGATGGACAGCGTTAACCACGAAATGACGAGGGATATTCAATTGAGGATCAACCAGCAACTTGTGCAATCCAATCCGTCAGATTGTAATATGTTGTGACCCGCGCGATTTTTCCATTGCTCACAGCAAAGAACACTCCTGCCGGTAAGCGATAAGTCTGACCGTTGGCTTCTGGCAACCCCGCATCGGTCTTGAGATACGTCCCTACAACATTAAACTCAGCCGCAGCCCGCTTTCCGTCGCGCGAAACCATCACCACGACATCTTCAAGCTTTTCATCATAGCAATGGGCCATGCGTTCAAGAAAGGCGACAAATTTCTCTTTCCCCGCACGGCGTTCGCCCTGGTTAACGTCATGGATGACATCTTGGCTCATACATTCCAAGATTGCTGCCTGATCCTTCCGATTGAAGGCCTCGAGATACTGGCGAATGAGCGCGGCGGTTTGCTGCCGATCAGATGACTGGGCCGAATTGTCTGACATTTCAGGCTCCGTTGGGGTCTTAGGGCGGCAAGTCTTATCAGCCTTGCGGCCACCGGCCAAGACCCATCTCCGCCCATGTGGACTTGGTATACCTAAGCGTCAATCCCTGCCTGGCTTGCGTCCTTGAGGCGAGCCGGCTAATGCTGCGCAAATGACGAAAAACTCTGATCCATACCTGGTTGCAGCCCTTTATAAGTTTGCGCCGCTGACAGACCTAGCAACCCAAAAAGAGACCCTGGACGGCATCTGTGCGGAACACGAGGTGAAGGGCATCCTTCTCCTCGCCAGCGAAGGTATCAACGGGACCATAGCTGGGTCATCCACCGCAATCCATCACGTGTTGACCTACATTCGGAAGATACCCGGTCTGGAAGATTTAGAGGTCAAAACCTCCCACGCCCAAGACATGCCGTTCTTGCGTATGAAAGTACGCTTAAAGCGCGAAATTGTAACAATGGGTGTTGACGGTATCGACCCAAATGTTGCCAAAGGGATTTACGTCGAACCCGAAGACTGGAACGCGCTCATTAAAGATCCCGACGTTTTGGTGATCGACACGCGCAACGATTACGAAGTGCAAATCGGAACCTTTGAACGTGCACAAAACCCGAAAACCCAATCCTTCCGCGAGTTTCCCGATTGGGTTCGATCGCAGATTGGCGTAAATCCGAAAAATGCAGAACAGAAGAAAATCGCAATGTTTTGCACAGGGGGGATCCGCTGTGAAAAGGCCACGGCCCTGTTACGAGCGCAAGGGCTCACCGACGTTTATCATCTCAAAGGCGGGATCTTAAAATACCTTGAGGTGGTGCCTGAAAAGGAGAGTCTGTGGCGCGGCCAATGTTTTGTATTTGATCGTCGGGTTTCAGTCGGACAGAATCTGGAGCCTGGTCCCTACAAGTTATGTTCCATTTGTCGCGAACCTATTTTGAGTTCGGATGGCGCTGGGGGCGGTTACGCCAATGAAGCCTGTTCAAATTGCCGGGCGTCGGCTACGGAAGAACAAAAACAACGCGCCGCGGCCCGCCAGCATCAAATTGAGCTAGCCGAAGCACGTGGCGCACAGCACCTCGGGCCGCCACACACAGGCAAAGAGTAGAAATAACCAGACAGCATAGTGCCCATACTATGAAAACGGGGGACCAAGAATGCCATTACTTCGCGTTGATTTGATCGAGGGTCGCAGCGACGAAGAGCTTAAAGCGCTTCTCGATGGGCTGCATCGCGCAGTCGTTACGGCGTTTAACGTGCCAGAAGGCGACCGCTATCAAATTGTACATGAACATGCGCCAACACGCATGCTCATCGAGGACACAGGCCTGGGGATTGAACGCACCAACAACGTCGTCTTCTTACAAGTGACATCCCGGCCCCGCGGACGCGAAGCAAAACAGGAATTTTACAAGCTTGTAGTCGAGGAACTTCAGGCGCGCTGCCAAATAGCGGCGTCTGATGTCGTCATCTCAATGGTTGAAAATTCCGACGAAGATTGGTCCTTTGGCCACGGACGGGCGCAGTTTTTGACCGGCGAACTGTAGGGCCTGGCACACCCGCGCTGCTAGTTGTCTAAGAAGCTGCGAAGTTTCCGCGACCGACTGGGGTGCTTGAGTTTGCGCAACGCCTTAGCTTCGATTTGACGAATGCGTTCGCGCGTCACTGAAAACTGCTGACCCACTTCTTCAAGCGTATGATCGGTATTCATGCCAATGCCAAAACGCATCCTTAAGACCCTTTCTTCACGCGGCGTTAGCGAGGCAAGAACGCGGGTCGTCGTTTCACGCAAATTGGATTGAATGGCCGCATCAATTGGAAGAACAGCGTTACGGTCCTCAATAAAGTCGCCAAGATGCGAATCTTCTTCATCACCAATCGGCGTTTCAAGGCTGATCGGTTCCTTGGCAATCTTCAGAACCTTGCGCACCTTGTCCTGCTGCATCGCGAGTTTTTCCGACAACTCTTCCGGAGTCGGCTCACGACCAATTTCATGCAACATCTGCCGCGATGTGCGCACGATTTTGTTGATCGTTTCGATCATGTGCACGGGAATGCGAATGGTCCGCGCCTGATCTGCAATGGAGCGCGTGATCGCTTGTCGGATCCACCAAGTGGCGTACGTCGAAAACTTATAACCACGTCGATATTCAAACTTATCAACCGCTTTCATAAGGCCGATATTGCCCTCTTGAATGAGGTCGAGGAACTGCAATCCGCGATTTGTATATTTCTTAGCAATGGAGATCACGAGACGAAGGTTTGCTTCAACCATCTCCTTTTTCGCAATACGCGCTTCGCGTTCCCCTTTTTGAACGGCCTTAACAATGCGCCGGAACTCTAAAATCTCTAAGCCGGTTTCCGCTGCAAGATCATGGATCTCAGCGCGAATTCGGGAGATTTGATTGTCTTCCTTGGAAATAAACTGAGACCACTTCTTATTCTCTCCGGCCATGCGTTCAAGCCATGTTTGGTCGAGCTCGTTACCAAAGTATTCACCGATGAAGCTTTGGCGCGGAATTCCATAGCTATCTGCAAGACGCATCAACCGTCCTTCAAGACCAATCAATCGCTTGTTAATGGAATAAAGCTGTTCGACCAGGCTTTCGATACGATTGTTGTTGAGAGATAAGCTTTTGACGTCAGAAATGATGCTGTCGCGCAATTTATCATAAGCGCGCTGCTGCTGGCGCGATCCCAACTCGCCAGCCGCCTGTTGTTCAAGTTTCTTGTCCTGCTGACGTCTGAGTTTTTTGTAAGTCCCCGCAATACGATCAAACGTTTCAAGAACTTTCGGTTTAAGCTCCGCTTCCATTGCGGCCAAAGACAAAGAATTTTCAAATTCGTCATCGTCTTCTGACTCAGAGGAACCATCCGGTGAACCTTCTGAGTTGCCTTCGCCGGAAGGTGCTCCCCCCCTCCCATTTTCAGCGGGTTTTGCTTCAGTAACCGGCTTTTCACCTGCGCCGTTCTGCTGTTCCGGTGGTGGAGGCACAGCCTTCGCTTCCGGCCCCTCGTAAGTTGCTTCAAGATCGATAATGTCGCGCAACAAAATCCGCCCATCATTAAGCTCATCACGCCAAATAATAATGGCTTGAAATGTTAGAGGGCTTTCGCACAAACCGGCGATCATCGCTTCCCGACCGGCCTCAATGCGCTTTGCAATTGCTATTTCGCCTTCCCGCGACAACAGCTCCACCGAACCCATTTCACGCAAATACATGCGCACTGGATCGTCCGTACGCTCTGCGGGTTCAGATCGTGTCGTGGTTGTTGTTGGAAGTGCGGATTGCGTTGTTAATGCACGGCTCTTGCTGGTCGCTTCTTCGCTCTCTTCGTCTTCGGATTGCTCGTCGTCCGAATCATCTGATTCAACAACGTTGATGCCCATGTCCGACAGCATCGCATAAAGATCTTCGATCTGGTCCGATGTCACCTCATCGGAAGGCAAAACAGCATTTAACTCCTCATAAGTCACATACCCGCGCGCTTTGCCAGCCTTGAGAAATTTTTTGACGGTCTGATCGGACAAATCAAGAAGCGGACTATCCCGATCCGTATCAGCTTCGGTATTAGCAGTTTCAACCTGGCGTTTTGCAGTTGCCATGATGCTATGACTATCCTGATCTTTTGACGTGATAACCCGGGAAAAACCCAGCGTTACATTTTTAAGGTTTCCGTTAAGAGTCCCAAATTCCCTCGACACGAACGTTCAGTTGCTCTGCCCCGGCGCTAAAAACCTAAGAAATATTTAGTTCGCGCACTTCGATCACTTGCGATCTGGTTGAGCAACACAACCTATCGATCTAAAGGCTCTGGTTACACTCCCCGTTCTCAATGGCAGTCCCAGATTGGACCAATGATGTTCCGATAAGTTTCGATTGTATCTAATCTGCAACGATCGTCGATTTATTACCTTGCCACAGGCCGTGACGCGATCACATTTGCCAACATCGTGCCAATTGACACCAACTTACTAGCGGAGATGCGCAACACTCGCGTGTTTTTGGAGGCTCAAAAGATCCCTCCAGCCCATTTCCACATCGTCAATTTCGGCGTCCGGTTCTGCAAATCTGTCGCTTTGATGCGTAATTGCTCCTTTAACCAGGTCCAGCAACTTCCCAAGATTTGCTTGTTCCAGATGGAAACGAAGACGCTCTGTGTCAAGCGAATTTTCAATGGCATGCGCAGAAAGTATGCATTTTCGCAACGTCTTGGCCGCCTCAGACGTGAAGGAAAGCGCCGCAATCGCCTCTGCATGCTCATCAATCAGCCAGGGATGGTTGATAAGTGTCCGAATTATAAGCGCTTCTCGGGATGGCATGGAGGCCCGTAGCCCTTTCGCAATTTTGCTGTCTCCTAGGCTGCCGGAACCGGTTTTGTGCACAGGGTGTGCCATCCGCGCCTGGTTGCCGGGGCCAAATTTTGCAGGGCTCTTAACTGTAGGGGTTGATCGGAAGTCCGAGGCAGAGCGCTGGCGCGATGCAGCCAAAGCAGGAGACCCAGATGTAGTCCGTGGACGGGAAGGTCCATCGCCGCGCCGCTGTCGATAGGAGGACCAAGACTGAAAAAGTCGGTTACGAATGTCGCGCTCGTAATGCGCGCGGACCCCGCGATCTTCAATCTGACCCACCAACGTTTTTAATTTTTGCTCAAGACCGGCGCGCCGTTCTGGCGTATCCCAGTTGCCAAGCTTCCATTCCCGTTCAAACAAGACATCCGCCAGCGGACGTGCCTGCGACAACATTTCTTTAAAGTCTGCAGCGCCGCCTTGTTGCACAACGTCATCTGGGTCAAGCCCGTCAGGAAGAAAGACAAACCGCAAACTTGCACCTGGCTTCAGATGCGGCAGCGCTGTGCCGACTGCGCGATAGGCTGCTTTCTTGCCAGCTTCATCGCCGTCAAAACATAACACCGGTTCATTTGCCATGCGCCAAAGGAGTTGCAGCTGTTCAGTTGTCAGCGCCGTACCCAACGGCGCAACCGCCTCATCAAAGCCAGCTTGCACAAGCGCTAGGACGTCCATGTAGCCTTCAACGACGATGATCCGCGAATTTTCAAACGCAGCTTTTCTGGCGCGCGCAACATTAAATAAAACATGGCCTTTGTGAAACAATGGCGTTTCGGGGGAATTTAAATATTTGGCGGGATGTTCCGGATCGAGCGCGCGCCCTCCAAATGCGATCACGCGCCCCTTAGCATCGGTAATCGGAAACACAATCCGGTGGCGAAAACGATCATAGGGAACAGGAATATCGCTGCCGGCGATTGTCATCCCGGCGCGTGCTTGCTCTTCAGGCGTAAAGCCAAGGTCGGTTAAATGGGCTTTTAAGTCACTACGTGCGTTTGGTGCGTAACCGATGTTGAATTTTTCAATCGTCGCATCACGAATCCCGCGTTTTTCAAGATAACGCCGCGCCTCACCCCCGCTGTCATGATCCAGCAAGCACGAACAAAAAAAAGCACGCGAATGTTCAAGCAAATTAAGCAATCGCGCCCGCTCATCTTCACGTTTTTGATCTCGGGCGGTTGGTTTCGGTAGCGAAACGCCGGCTTCTGCAGAAAGTCGTTCAACGGCTTCCGGAAACGACAGACCTTCTGTCTTCATGACGAACGTGAAAATGTCGCCATGTTCACCCGACGCAAAACAATGGTAGAAGCCCTTTTGATCATTGACGGTAAAGGATGGCGTCTTTTCTGCTTTGAAAGGCGACAGCCCGACAAATTCCCGACCCCGCTTTTTGAGCGCCACTTTACGCGCCACAACTTGGCTCACGGGCAACCGCGAACGTATTTCATCTAAGATGTCAGGAGAAAACCGCATCGGAAACACCCCGGCGTGCCGTCCGCCGCAAACCGCCAATCAATGCGCGTTTGGGGACACGCGAATCTTTCTTGAAGCTTAAGTGATTCGCAAACCGCTCTTGTCACTTGATTCGGAAACATGAGCACCGGCAAAGCTTATCCACAGGCAAGCTGTTGGTACTTCGCCGTCTGGCCGGCAGTATTCGCGACGCATAATTCCCAATCTAGCGCCAATCGACGTCAGCAGTTTATTGCAGCGTTTCCTTGACGATGGCGCTCGCTTTGCCAAAGTCCATGCGACCCGTGTAGCGCTCTTTCAGAACCGCCATCGTGCGCCCCATATCCTTAAGGCTGCAACACCCCACCTCTGCGACAACGTCTTTCACGGCCGCGCGAATTTCTTCATCATCCATTTGCGCAGGCATAAATTCTTCGATGACGGTAATTTCCGCCTCTTCTTGCTCCGCAAGTTCGAGCCGTCCGCCCGTTTTGTAAAGTTCGGCCGCTTCACGACGCTGTTTGATCATTTTTTGCAAAAGCGCCAGAATTTCCGCGTCATCGATTCGCTCTTTGCCCGTCGCCTGACCTTTCTCATCAACACGCGCGGCAATGTCGCGGTCCTTGATGGCCGCGTTAATAAGGCGCAACGTCGAAAGGCGGCGCTTATCACCAGATTTCATGGCTTTTTTGACAGACTGTGCAATCGATTCCCGCATTCGAACCTCCTTCAATCCGCCGACGGTTTAGTGCCCGGAAACCACGGGTGCAAGGGCCCATATGACGAGAGCGGGGAAATAAAGCACCGATACGCGGCGCTCAATTGACCCAATAGCCCCTTTGCCATAGGGTCGCCGCCGCCGCGCAGGCATCTTTAAAGACCCCGCTCTTCCATCGCATTGGTCCTATTAAGCGGCAATGCCGAGGTAGCCCATTTTGAACACTACGAAGAACAACACCCAACCGCCGGGCTGGCAAAAGGTGGTTCGGACCGGACGCCTTATTTTGGCCGATGGCACGGAAATTCAAGGTGTTGGACTTGGCGCTGTTGGATCTGCCGTTGGCGAAATTTGTTTTAACACCGCAATGACTGGTTACCAAGAAATCCTCACCGATCCCTCCTATGCGGGCCAAATCATAACATTTACGTTTCCACACATTGGCAACGTCGGCGTAAATGTCGAAGACACCGAAATGTCCAATAGCGCGGCAACCTCTGGCGTCCGCGGCTGCATTTTACGCGCCAATATCACCGATCCATCGAATTATCGCGCCACTGATACGCTCGACGCTTGGTTAAAGTCGCGAAGCATCATCGCCATTGCCGGAATAGATACCCGCGCGTTGACGGCCCACATCCGCGCACACGGTATGCCCAACGGCGTCATTGCCCATGATCCAAATGGCAACTTTGATATCGCGGCTTTGCATGACGAAGCGAAACAATGGCCAGGCCTAAACGGCATGGACCTGGTGCCAGAAGTAACGTGCGGACAAAGCTACACGTGGGACGAGACACGTTGGACCTGGCCTGACGGCTATGGTGTTCAGACCAAACCAACCCTCCACGTCGTTGCCATCGACTATGGATTAAAGCGAAACATCCTACGTTTGCTCGCAACAGCCGGATGCAAGGTGACCGTGGTGCCGGCGAAAACAACTGCTCAAGAAATTTTGGAACGCAAACCAGACGGTGTCTTTTTGTCGAACGGCCCAGGAGATCCGGCCGCAACCGGCGAATATGCCGTGCCCGAAATCAAAAAGATTATCCAATCGGGCCTACCGATCTTTGGAATATGCTTGGGCCATCAAATGCTGGGAATTGCGCTGGGCGGCCAAACAAAAAAAATGCACCAGGGCCACCACGGCGCCAATCATCCGGTCAAAGACCACGACACCGGTAAGGTGGAAATCACCTCCATGAACCATGGGTTCGCGCTAGACCGAGATTCCTTACCCAACGATATTAAAGAAACCCATGTGTCCTTATTTGATGACTCCAATTGCGGCATCGCTATCGACGGCAAGCCGATTTTTTCTGTCCAATATCATCCAGAAGCGTCACCGGGCCCGCAAGACAGCCATTACTTGTTTGATAGGTTTTGCGATTTAATGCGCGCGCATAAGACATAATTGCACGTGTCGAGACGCGGGTAGGACCGTTCGGTCAACAATACAAACAATACGAACCATATTTCCGCGTATCACTTAGACGGCTTCTTGCGGCCGTCGTAACGTTGAATGCTCGCGATCATAAAGGCCATCAAGCCATCGCTCGATATTCGGGCATGCATCCGTCAAGCCCCAACCACTGTTTCTCGCCCAATTAGCGGTAAAGGCAACAATAATGTCCGTTACGGAAAACGTCTCGCCGACAAGATAGCTTTTGCCATCAAGCGCGTCTTCAAGAGGCCGCACCGTGCGATTGAACTCAAACGTACATTGTTCTTTGACTTCCGGAATACGCCGCTCCTCTGGATAGATAAAAGAATTGCGCGCCATCGACCACACCAAAGCCTCAAGTTCGCCAAGTGCGAAATAACTCCATTGCTCGTGCATCGCCCGTTCCCAGGTGCCCGTTTTAGCGATCAAATTGCGTTCCGGAACAGCATCGGCAAGCCAAGTGCAAATTGCAGCAGATTCAAACATAGGCCGACCGTCAACTAATACGGCCGGTACTTTGCCCAACGGATGAACCTTTTTAAGTTCATCGCTACCAATGATCTCTCGCTTTCCGCCTCGCGACTGATAGGGCAAACCCAATTCGAGCAACGCCCAACGCACTCGGTTTGAACGAGAGGGCGGAACTTCATAAAGTATGATGTCCATCAATGACTCCCAGATGCTTTTGTTTAAGACGCCCGAGCCTGTTTCGATACCTCGTACGCTGGCTCAAATTGACCCAATTCCAAAGCACTTTGATGCGCAGCTTGGCGAATGTTGTCTGCCAGCGCGTCATCATCGATTGCCCGCGCCAAAACCATTGCACCAATGCAAAGAGCCGAAATGGATAAAGCGCGCTGCCGGCCTTCCGTGGACTTTTCAGCCAATCCAGATTCAAAAATCTGGATCATCCTCTCAAGCACCAGCTTGTAAGCTTCTTTAACTTGCGGGCCACTGCGCGACACATCTGACGGAAGAGCGATTAGGGGACAATGAGCCTCAAAATCATCCAAATGTCGTCTGGACAAATAAGAACCGATAATGTGTTGCGCTAAGTCCCGCGGCGACGCAGGCAGATCGACCACATTGCCGTCGGCTTCGCCATCTCGAACCGGATTGCAACTCAAAATCCGCGTGATAGCTTCGGTGTAAACTTCGTCCTTGGTCTTAAAGTGATTGTAAAAACCACCGCGCGTCAGACCCGCGCCGGCCATGATTTCGTCAATCGAGACTTCGGTAAAGCCACGGCTATTAAAAAGCCTGCGCGCACTATCGATAATCTTCACGCGCGTTGTGTCTTTGTGTTCAGCTGTGTAGGGCATTGTTCAAACTCCCCAAAATGGCCGGCTGTGGGTCTGTCGATGCCAGAAT
Organism: Hyphomicrobiaceae bacterium; assembly: GCA_965222775.1. Classification (GTDB taxonomy): domain Bacteria; phylum Pseudomonadota; class Alphaproteobacteria; order Rhizobiales; family Hyphomicrobiaceae; genus CBDCUV01. The sequence goes on along the minus strand of OZ244971.1, from coordinate 2,935,477 downwards.
ATCAGGGTTCAAAATATGTTCTTGAACATATTTCGGTGACCCGCAGTTTCTGACGTCCTATCTTTGTTCCAACCGTCAATTGGAGGTTGCCCTGTCCAAATCTGTTACAAAAATCCCCGAAGGGCTCCATACCGTCACGCCTTACATCACCGTAAAAGGAGGTTCTGCGGCCTTAGAACGTTACGGCAAAGCTTTTGGTACCACCACGGAGGGCGTCATGATGACCCCTGGCAGCGATAAGGTCATGCATGCCTGTTTAAGGTCGGAAATTCGAAGATCTTTTTGACCGACGCAGGTCCTATGATGTCCGCGCCCGAAAGTGACAAAGAGGGCCATCATTTTTACCTCTATGTGAACGATGTCGACTCCGCTCACAAAAAAGCCATTGCCGCCGGCATGACCGAGGTCAAGGCCCCCGAAGACCAATTTTGGGGTGATCGCATGAGCCGCGTAAAATGCAAATTTGGCCACCACTGGTCGCTTGCAACACACGTACGCGATGTGACACCAGAAGAAATGGCCGAAGCCATGCAAGCAATGGCGTCCTAAACACGCTTTCAATGGTGAAAGAGGTCTTCAATGGCAGAACAAAAAAATACCTTCCCCAATGAACCACAAGACTATCGCGCAGCGCGCGACAAGTTGCTCGAGGCAGAGAAGGCCTTACGCCAAAACGTGGAAGACGTTGCGAATTTAAGACGATCGCTCCCGCTTGGGGGCGAGCCGCCTGAAGATTACATATTTATAGACGTCAACACCGGTTCGCCCGTTCGCCTGTCCGAACTATTTGCCGACGGCAAAGACACGCTCGCCATCTACAGTTACATGTTTTCCGATGACATGAAAAACCCGTGCCCCATGTGTACTGCGCTTTTGGATGCCCTTGATGGCAATGCCCAACACGTCATGCAACGAATCAATTTGGCCGTGGCGGCCAAAACAGACGCCGACCGTCTCAAGGAACATGCAAAAGCGCGCAGTTGGAACGGTCTAAAGCTTCTGTCATCTGCGGGAACAAACTACAACCGCGATTACCACGGCGAAAGCAGCTCTGGCGAACAGTATCCGATGATGAACATCTTTTGTCGACGCGATGGCAAAATTCATCATTTTTGGGCGTCAGAAGCCTTTTGGAGCGGCGTTGAGCCCGGCGGCCACCCGCGCCACATGGATCAGATGTGGCCCCTTTGGAACGTCCTAGATCTAACCCCAGAGGGACGCGGCACGGATTGGTATCCAGCGCTCAAATACTAAAGTTCCAAATCACCTGTGGATGCGCGACCTGCATTCCAACGACATAAGCCAAATAATTCACAACCTGTTTTACGTCGTCCCCATCTGCGACGTTGCAGCCCTATGGTCAAAAAGCCCGCACTCTATTAGGGTGCCGGCGCTTTCCTTTGACATGTGTCCAACTTATATGATTCACATCTGAACGTGCTTTAAGAGAGAAAAGCAAAACTGATCCTCATTCAAAAGCACGCGAGTAGATGCCCGCCCTATGCCAAAACGCACAGACATTAAGTCCATCCTCATCATCGGCGCCGGACCAATTGTGATCGGTCAAGCGTGCGAATTTGATTATTCCGGCACGCAAGCCTGCAAAGCACTCAAAGCCGAAGGCTATCGAATCATTCTGGTCAATTCCAATCCGGCCACCATCATGACGGATCCGGAACTGGCAGACGCAACTTATGTCGAGCCCATCACGCCAGAAATTTTAGCAAAGATCATTGCCGAAGAGCGTCCTGATGCATTGCTTCCGACAATGGGTGGGCAGACCGCACTCAATACCGCGCTTAAACTGCATAGCACAGGTCTCTTGGAAGACCTTGGCGTCGAGCTGATTGGAGCACGAGCAGAAGCGATCGACAAGGCGGAAGACCGGCAGTTGTTTCGCGAAGCGATGACGCGCATTGGCCTTGAGACGCCACGCTCCAAGCTCGCCCACAATCGCGAAGAAGCCATCAATGCCTTAGACCATGTTGGCTTGCCCGCCATCATAAGGCCCTCGTTTACATTGGGCGGCACAGGCGGCGGCGTTGCGTACAACAAAGAAGAATACATTGAGATCATTGAGCGCGGACTTGACGCCTCACCCACAACGCAAGTGCTTGTTGAAGAATCCGTCTTGGGGTGGAAGGAATTTGAGATGGAAGTTGTTCGCGACAAGGCGGACAACTGCATCATCATATGCTCCATCGAAAATGTTGACCCGATGGGCGTGCACACGGGTGATTCCATAACCGTCGCACCGGCCTTGACGCTCACCGACAAAGAATACCAAATCATGCGCGACGCTTCGATTGCCGTGCTGCGCGAAATTGGCGTTGAGACCGGCGGCTCGAATGTGCAGTTCGCTGTCAACCCTGCAGATGGCCGGCTCGTCGTCATCGAAATGAACCCGCGCGTGTCGCGCTCCTCCGCTCTGGCCTCAAAAGCCACCGGGTTTCCAATTGCAAAAGTGGCCGCCAAATTGGCTGTGGGCTACACGCTCGATGAATTGGAAAATGATATTACAGGCGGTGCAACCCCTGCCTCATTCGAGCCAACCATCGATTATGTCGTCACCAAAATTCCACGATTTGCATTTGAAAAATTTGATGGCGCCGACCCGACTTTGACGACGTGCATGAAGTCCGTCGGCGAAGCCATGGCCATCGGGCGCACGTTTGAAGAAAGCTTGCAAAAGGCGCTGCGGTCTATGGAAACGGGCCTTACCGGTCTTGATGACTTTGAATTGGAGGGCCTTGGCCAAGGCGACGACAAAAACGTCATTCGTGCTGCGCTGTCCCAACCAACGCCGGATCGTATTTTGAAAGTGGGCCAAGCCCTGAGGTTGGGTGTCGACCACGACACGGTCCACGCCTTTTGCCATATCGACCCATGGTTTCTCGCGCGCATGCAAGCGATTGTCGACACCGAAGCACGCATACGTGCTCACGGATTACCAACAGACGCTGACCAACTTCGCGAAGTAAAAGCCTTAGGCTTTTCCGATGCGCGCCTCTCAGTTTTGACCGGCCAAGCAGAAAGCCAAATTAAAAAGCTTCGCACAAAACAAAACGTCACACCGGTTTACAAGCGGATCGACACATGCGCAGCGGAGTTTGCTTCACCCACAGCTTACATGTACTCAACCTACGAAGCACCTTTGGCCGATAAACCCGTTTGCGAAGCCAAGCCTTCAGACCGCACTAAGATTATCATTCTTGGCGGTGGCCCAAACCGCATCGGACAAGGGATCGAATTTGATTATTGCTGTTGTCATGCCTGTTTCGCGCTCACCGCAGCTGGCTATGAAACTATCATGATCAATTGCAATCCCGAGACAGTGTCGACAGACTATGACACCTCAGACAGGCTTTATTTTGAGCCGTTGACGGCAGAAGATGTCATTGAGATTGTTCGCACTGAACAAGAATCCGGCACGCTTAAAGGCGTTATCGTTCAGTTTGGCGGACAAACCCCGCTAAAATTAGCTGCTGCGCTTGAAGAGGCTGGCGTTCCAATTTTGGGAACATCCCCCGATGCCATCGACCTGGCCGAAGACAGAGATCGCTTTAAGGCGCTGATTGATAAACTTGGTTTGCAGCAACCGCGCTCGGGCATTGCCAAAGCGCCGACAGAAGCGCGTGCCATAGCGGACGAAATCGAATACCCCGTCGTCATCAGACCCTCTTACGTGCTGGGCGGCCGGGCCATGGAAATCGTTCACGATGGTTCTGACATTGATCGCTACATCAGCCGCCTATCTTCCACACTCGATCGACCCTCAGAATTAATCGTTTCAGAAAAACGCCCGCTCTTAATTGACCGTTACCTTAGCGATGCAGTGGAAGTCGATGTGGACTGTTTGTCCGACGGCAAGGACACATTTATTGCAGGCGTCATGGAACACATCGAAGAAGCGGGCATCCATTCTGGAGACAGCGCGTGCGCGCTCCCACCGCACTCCCTTGACCGCGACGTCGTTGCCGAATTGGAACGCCAAGCCCATGAGCTTGCGCTCGCGCTTAATGTCATTGGCCTTATGAATGTGCAGTTCGCCATCAAAGGCAAAGAGGTGTTTATTCTCGAGGTCAATCCGCGTGCTTCGCGCACCGTACCCTTTGTTGCCAAAGTCATTGGTGCGCCGGTGGCCGCTATCGCCGCAGAAATCATGGCCGGCCGGCCCCTCAAAGATTTTGACCTCAAAACCAAAAAGCTTGGACACGTCGCCGTCAAAGAGGCCGTATTCCCGTTCGCACGATTCCCCGGCGTCGATCCCATTCTTGGTCCAGAGATGCGCTCCACAGGCGAGGTCATGGGGATCGATACCGATTTCGCGATGGCCTTCGGCAAGGGTCAGCTTGGCGCCGGCCAAGCCCTTCCCATGCACGGAACAGTGTTCGTATCCGTCAAGGAATCGGACAAACCCCGCATCGTCAGCGCTCTGAAAGAGCTAGAAGAAATGGGCTTTGAGTTCATGGCAACCCGGGGAACCAAACGGTTTTTGGAGGCCGAGGGCCTAGCCTGCCGGGGTGTGAATAAGGTCTTAGAGGGCCGCCCCCATATCGTTGACGCCATCAAAAACGGTGAAGTTCAGCTTGTTTTTAATACAACTGAAGGGGCCAAGGCACTTGCCGATTCTAAGGACATTCGCCGTACGGCCTTGCTCCACCACATTCCATATTATACAACGCTTGCTGGCTCGATTGCGGTAACGCGTGCCATACGGGCTTTGAAGGCGGATATTCTTAAAGTGGCGCCATTACAGAGCTACACCATATGTGTGTGATCCTATGGTGGCCTGAGCGTGTGCTGGGCAACCAACCCCTGTAGATCAAAAACGGAGCGTAAGAAAATGTGGGTTTCGGCTATAAGCAGCCGGGACCGGCTAGGAGATTTTCGATGAGCATGGAACGGGTGCCAATGACGGTTGAGGGCTTCAATGCACTTGAAGCCGAACTTCAACGTCTAAAATCAGAGGAGCGTCCGCGCATCATTCAGGCCATTGCGGAAGCGCGCGCCCACGGTGATCTTTCTGAGAATGCTGAATATCACTCCGCCAAAGAAGCGCAGGGGCTCAACGAAGCACGCGTCGCCGAACTGGAGGACAAGCTGTCCCGCGCAGAAGTGATCGATCCGAAATCCATTTCTGGCAAGACGATAAAGTTTGGCGCAACCGTGTCCTTGATCGACGAAGACACCGACGAGAAGGTCAAGTATAAGATCGTCGGCGACATGGAAGCCAATCTGCGCGATGGCAAGATTTCCATTTCAAGTCCCATTGCCCGTGCGCTGATCGGCAAGTCCAAAAGTGACACCGTAGAAGTCACAACGCCCAAAGGTGCGCGCTCTTTCGAGATCGTCAAAATTGAGTGGAAGTAACAACCAGGCCTTTATTGGAAGGGGATGCAGTCCGTCACGGAACCCTTCTTGATGTGAAAGACCTTATCGTCGCTGTCAGCACCAAAAACATATTCTTTGTCGTCCCCGACAAGAATAAAGGCGTTTGATCGCACAATAAGCGTGTCCTTGTCCTTAGCCGAAAGTTTTAATACGCCTCGGTTGACTCCCGGCGGACCATAAAGGTGACATGTAGCCGTGTCGCCATCAGTTTCGCATGATGCGATTTCCGATAATAAGTCAGGGCTGTCTTTTGTCGTTAGGCCTAATTTGATGTCGAAAGGGATCTTGTCTTGTTTTAGATCTGCCCAAGGCTCAGACACTTGCCGAATGGTGATCTCCTCCACCTTTTGTTTTGGATGCTTTTTCAAATGTTCTTTGGTGTAGAGGCGTGCATAACAGGCCTTTTCATTTACACCCGCAAAATGGCTCGCATAAAGATTGTCCGCAAAAACTGTATTAACGTGGCTGGAGACAAAGACAGCGATGAGACCAAAAACTGCAATCTGACCCGACCGTCTATGCATCTCTTCAAACCCCAAAAAACATCAAACACAATTTACAGACTTACAATTGGAACACCAGGTTCGCGCTTTGCGCGCCTGATCGTCAAAAACGTTTTTACGCCCGCAACATTTATCGTCGCCGTAAGATCATTAAGAACGAACTCCTGAAAAACTTCCAAATTCTTTGCAACACACTTCAGCATATAATCATGTTCACCCGACAACATGTAAGCATCACGCACTATTGGCCAGCCGAGGACAGAGTTCTCAAATGAGCGCAAGTCTGCTTCTGCTTGGTTATGCAGACTCACCATAACAAACGCCGTCAACGAAAAGCCGAGCGCAGCTTCATCCGTCAAAACCGTGTAGCCTGATATAAGCCCTGCTTCTTCTAGGGCCCGAACGCGGCGCAAGCACGGCGGCGGCGACAACCCGACGCGCGCAGCCAACGCGACATTGGTGATCCGCCCATCAGCTTGCAGCTCACGAAGGATGCGCCAATCAATGGTATCCATGGCAATGGTCATAGGAGGCTGCCTTTGCGCCGACACTACGCCCGCGGGAGATATGCCTCAGTGATCGCGCAGAACACGGAGTTACGCAACACTTGAAATGTCGTTCGCCTAAATTCTTGTTGTTTATTACATCAATCTATAGAACTCATAGCAAATGACGACATGCGCTGCGTACCGTGATGCATGTATGACGTTGCGCCGTCCTGCGACCACACTGAAGGGTCTTTGCTAACGGAATGAACAGGCCTGACGCCTAAAGGGATAAAAGCGACAGCACGATGGGAGGAATTCTAAAGGGTGCACAGGGCTGGCTTATTTCTGACGGACGCGCCGGCATCATCGCCCAAGCCCAAGGCGTGGCTGATGCGTTGGGTCTTCAAAGCCTGCGCAAGGATCTGGCTCCCAAAGGTATATGGCACCTCATGGCACCATGGGGGCCAGTGAACCCAGCTGAACGCTTGGGCGAACCAGGGACTCAATTCGCACCTCCGTGGCCTGAAATTGCAATTGCGGTGGGCCGCGCCGCGATCCCCTACATTCGTGCGCTCCACAAACGTGCAGATGCAGAAACGTTCACAGTCGTCCTGCAAGACCCACGAACCAGCACCAGTATTGCCGATTTAATTTGCGTGCCTCAACATGATCGTTTGCGCGGATCCAATGTCATCACCACGCTTACGTCCGCCCATAGTTTTTCGCCGAAGCGCATCGCAAATCTTCGCAGTTCTCTGCCAAAAGCCATCACCGATCTTCCCCAACCCCGCGTCACACTTATCGTCGGGGGCAGAAACCGCGTTTATAAATACCCCGATGAAGATCACGAACGCCTCACACAGTCGCTCAGATCACTTGCAGATGTCGGTGTAAGTTTTCTTATCACAGCCTCCCGGCGCTCCCATCAAGGACTGATTGAGGCTGCTGAGGAAGCAACAAAAAACGCTCCGCGCTTTTTCTGGCACGGCGAAGGACAAAATCCTTATCCCGAATTCCTGGCCGCCGCAGATTATTTCGTCGTCACCGGAGATAGCGTCAACATGTGCTCCGAAGCAGCCGCCACCGGAAAACCCGTCTATGTCTTCATGCCCAAAGGCGGATCGCGGAAGTTTGACGCATTTCACGAAGGTATGCGCGCGCACGGCGCCACACGACCAATGCCAAAAAAATTCACCAGCCTTGATACATGGACCTATGAACCGCTAGACGCGGCCCGGGAGATTGCACAAGAGATTGAAAATCGTTACCGCCGCCACATTGAAAGCTATAACAAAACGTGATGATTAACCGACCAGACACATTGAGTGAACCGGACCTCTTATGAAAGAAACCAAAACAACTATTAACGATGCTTTCCTTGGCGCAGGAGGGACAATTTTTGACGACGTCCGCGCGCCACTCAATCCAGGAATGTTGCGACGCATATGGCTGGTGTTCGAACTCATTGCGCTGTTTGTTGGGCTGCCACTGGCGCTCAAGTACTTGGTCCACATTGAAAAGATGCCACTCTTTATGGTCTTGCAGCCAGTGCTGTTCGCATTCATCGTTTTTTTGTTGTGGGACCGATGGTTTCTCTTGCGGCGCGAACTCATTACCGGTTTCAAATTATCGGACATAGGTTCAATCCTCGCCGTCTTCATCATCGGCGGTGGCATGGTTGCAGCCTTTATGGCGCAAGAGATGCCAGAGCGGTTCTTAGCGTTCCCCAAATACCGCTATCAGACCTACGAACGCGTGATGATCCTTTATCCGCTCTTTTCCGTTGCGGTCCAAGAACTCGTTTATCGAACATTTTTCTTCCATCGCTATGGACCTTTGTTTGGCGATCTTCGCTGGGCAATGGTTTTAGTCAATGGTCTTTTGTTCGGTTTCGCGCATATCGTGTTTGACAATTGGCTCGCAATTATCGGGACAACTGTCATTGGTACGTTGCTCGCCTACCGATACGCCACCACCCGCTCGTTTTGGGCGGTTTTTATTGAACACACATTGTGGGGCTGGCTGGTCTTTACCGCGGGACTTAACAAGTTTTTCTTTACAGGCATTTCCAATATGCCGGCCTGGCATAAATTCCAGGGCTATTGGGACGCATTAGAGCGTTATTTTCAATTTTGAGGGAACATGCCCACAATGGACACAAACCATTGAGCTGGAGCCACAAACGCGCTAGAAGGCTCCTCCAAATCCCAATGCAAAATCAAATTGGAAAGGCAGCGCCTGTTCATGGCGAACCCGCAATACGTTTATCACACGCACGGACTGTCAAAGACCTACCCTGGCGGCAAACAGGTCTTAAAAGACATTTCGTTGTCGTTTTTGCCCGGTGCAAAAATTGGCGTCGTTGGCCTCAATGGCGCAGGCAAATCCACACTGTTAAAAATCATGGCCGGTCAGGTTGAAGACTTCACGGGCGAAGCCTGGGCCGCGGACGGCATCAAAGTGGGTTACTTGCCACAGGAACCAGAGCTTGATCCCGAACTCGACGTTTTGGGCAATGCGATGCAGGGCGTGGCGGAAAAAAAAGCGCTTGTCGATCGTTATAACAAACTGGCCGCAAATTATTCCGAAGAAACGGCCGATGAAATGGCGAGCCTTCAAGATCAAATCGATGCGCAAGATCTATGGGATCTCGACAATCAAGTGGAACAAGCGCTTGACGCTTTGCGCTGCCCGCCTGGTGATGCCGATGTCACAAAATTGTCAGGCGGTGAAAAACGCCGCGTCGCCATTGTTCGTCTGTTGTTGTCAAAACCTGACATCCTTATGCTCGATGAACCCACAAACCATCTTGATGCTGAATCCGTAGCATGGCTCGAACGCTATTTGCGCGAATATCCAGGCTGCGTCATTCTCGTGACCCACGATCGTTATTTCCTCGACAACATCACCGAGTGGACGTTGGAGCTCGATCGCGGGGAGGGCGTGCCCTATCACGGCAACTATTCAAGTTGGTTGGAACAAAAAGCAAAACGTCTCGAAGTCGAAAAGGGACAGGAAGAAGCAAAACAGCGCGCCCTAAAGCGCGAACTGGAATGGATCCGCTCTTCGCCCAAAGCCCGCCAAGCCAAATCCAAAGCACGTATTAAGGCCTACGACAAACTGGCCGAAGAGGCCGGCCGCGCAACTGCAGGCCGCGCAAGCATCCAAATTGCACCGGGTCCGCGCCTCGGTGGCGTTGTCATCGAAGCCGACGACCTAAAAAAAGGATTTGGCGACCGGCTTTTGATCGATGATCTGTCTTTCAAGTTGCCACCCGGCGGCATCGTTGGCGTTATCGGCCCCAATGGTGCTGGCAAGACGACGCTGTTTAAGATGCTCACCGACCAAGAAAAGCCCGATGACGGCACAATCAAACTTGGCGAAACCGTTTCGCTGTCTTACGTCGATCAATCACGTGATCACTTAGACGACGACAAAACCGTGTGGGAAGAAATTTCCGGCGGCGACGATCAGATCATGGTTGGCAAACGCGAAGTGCCAAGCCGCGCCTATTGCGGCTGGTTCAACTTTAAGGGCCCCGACCAACAAAAAAAGGTGGGGCTGTTATCTGGCGGTGAACGCAATCGTGTGCACTTAGCAAAATTGCTCAAAGAAGGCGGCAACCTATTGCTTTTGGACGAACCCACCAACGATCTTGATACCGAAACGTTGTCTGCACTCGAAGCCGCTTTGGAAGATTTTCCCGGCTGCGCAGTGATTATCAGCCACGATCGCTTTTTCTTAGACCGCTTGGCGACACACATTTTAGCCTTTGAAGGCGACAGTCACGTTGAATGGTTTGAAGGCAATTTTGAAAGCTACGAAGAAGATAAAAAGCGCCGCCTCGGCGACGCAGCCGTGGAGCCACATCGGATTAAGTATAAAAGGTTTGAGCGGTAGGGAAGGATTGATAACATCCTATCCGACTAGGGAGAAATCACCATGAAGCCCGAATCAGCCAAGAAACTAGAGCAAAAGCTTCGGCGGGAATGGTTGGCGCATTGGCTCCCACTCATCGCAATTGTCATCATTGGCTTGGTTGGCCTTTCTCTTTACGCGTGGTGGACAAAACCAGATCCCATCATTAACGAGGAAGTCATTGCGGGGCACGTGACACATTGGTCGCAACCTCAGAGTTACGACGTGTCAACCTACCGGGTTATCTCCGTTGAATTGGAAAACGGAAAAACTGTCCAAGTGGTCTCCCGGGCGCGCCGCGCGCCAATCAACAACAAACCTGCGAGTATTAGCAAACGAACACATGAGTCGGGTCGTACCAGCTACCAATGGTTAGGACAGAACCTGGAGTAAGGGGTCAAACCTGCCAACAAATGAGCCGCACCCTAAAATACAAAATCGCCTACCCCATTCTTATTGTCGCGGCAGTCGGCATTATTGCCGTGGTGGTGCATCTCTTAAATTTGCACTGGCTTTTGACACTTTTCCTGCTGGGCCTTGTGCTTATCGTTCCAGGTCGCGTCGGCGGCTATTTTTTGAAAGACCTGTTTCTTGCGCGCAAACTGATAGCCGACGAAAAACCTGAAGAGGCCATTGAGGCGAGTGATCGGATGCTCGCAACCCTCAAACGCGAGCCATGGCGGCAAAGATTCATGTATTGCTTTTATAATTTTTATACCTGGGATGCGCGCGCCCTCCTGACAAACAACATGGGCGCCTGCCAACTGATGATGGGTCAGCTCGATCAAGGTGAGAAGACTTTAAAGGCCGCCATAAAACTCGATGAGAAAAACCCGATGCCCTACTATAATCTGGCAATCGTCGAACATGTCCGCGGCAATGCTGAGGAAGGTGAAAGGCTTTTTTCCATCGCGCGGGATTATGGATATACGGCCTCAAACACAGAGCAGCTGATTAGCAAGGTTGGTGTCGCTTACGCGCGCTATCAGACAGTTCCATAGTATCAATCCAAGACGCACCAGCCCGCAACCATGGCCACAATTGCAACACCAAACTTGAACCTGGCACATTGCTATGCCCACAATGCATGTCCGTTAATTGAACCTGGTAGAACCGTATGTCGCTAGCTCGATTGCTACTTAGTCCCTACGGACGCATCGGTCGCGGGCCGTATATTGTTTCGGTCTTCTCTCTTTTAGTTCTCGCAGCCGCAATGGCGCGCTTTTATCGCAGCACGCCGCAAAACATGATAGACGGCGCCACTATTCCCATTTCAATCATTGGGCTTTTCGCAGTTTATGCAGCTGCCATGGTCACCGTAAAGCGGCTCCACGATTTAGATCTCAGTGGATGGTGGGCACTGATTTACACCTGGCCAGCATTTACAATGGCTGTGCTGCCAAAACTCTTGCTGGTGTTACCGATTATGCTGCTGATGGATTATACAAAACCAGGGTTTTGGGTGATGCTAATTGCGACAGTGGTTTTTGCCACACTCCTTGGATATCTGATGTTCACCAGCGGAACTCAAGGTCCAAATCGATTTGGGCCACCGATGGCAGAGTAACAAACGTCCATTCATCCATGTCATCAAGGTGCATCAATCACCGTGATACGCGCGTTGGTGTCGCCATGAAACATGATCGCTTTGCCACCATCTTCGACCATATAAAAATGCCCTTTGTCGGTCAAAAAATGCCAAGCGAGCACCTCTTTTCCATTGTGTTTGTGTGATGGGTCCCCCGCCGTTGCGTGAGAAAACTCATGACCAGCCTTAAGCGCTAAAGCACGCATCAGTTTCATGTATCGTGGCTCATTGGCAAGCGCTTCGCGTTTTCGCTCTTCGAGATCGGGCAATGCCGCCGCGCGACGCGAGACTTCCGCCTCCATTTCCGGCACAGTCATAACTATGAGATTAGGCAGACCACGCAACCATGCGGCATTGAGTTTTATCAAGTCCTCTGACTCGGAAAGCTCATCGAAAGCGTCGCTGTGCGCATTAAGAACATCGCGTTCCGCGTTGGTCCCAAAGTATTCGCTCTCAAAAAATTTTTGCAGTTTTTCGGGGCCCATTTGATCGAGAATGGCGGCACTCTTGTTGAAGAGCTCCAAATGCCGCTCCGCCTTCATCGCCTTCAGACCGTCCTTGACGTAACGTATCGTAACCGGAGACCAGCGCGTATTGTAGACGAATTGTGAAAATCCGCCGTTGTTCACTTGCGCCAAATAGTAATCGACGTAATAGCTTTTGAGCGCATCGGCAGAAATTTCGTCCTCCCGCAAATACGTTTTTCCCAACGCATTCACAAAGGAGATATTTGAGCCAATGATGTCGTAAGTCTCTTTGCTATTAAAACTCTTCTTTGAAACGATAACAGCTTGCTCCACATCTCAAGCTCCCCGAGTTGGTGCAGCCTGCTGCTCGCCATAAGCGGCCAATATATAACCGAAAACCGAAGCAGCTATGACAGAAAGCGCAACAAACAGCTGCGTGCACGATTTGCGCCCGGTGCTAAAGGGCCTGGCCGCCATTTGTTCCGCAGGTCCTGGCATTATTCGCATCGTTTCGATATCTTTGATCGGCAAGAGAATGTTACCTTCCTACTTTGCCCAAGTGCATTGTCTGTGACACCTTCTATTAAACCGGAGCCCCCGAATGATCGATCTATACACCTGGATTACGCCCAATGGCTGGAAAGCATCCTGCACGCTAGAGGAACTGGAGCTGCCTTACAACGTGCACGAAATCGACATCGGGACCGGAGTGCAAAAAGAACCAGAGTTTTTAGCCATCAATCCCAACGGCCGCATACCAGCGATCATTGATCGTGGCAACGACGACTTTGTCGTCTTTGAGTCCGGCGCCATTATGATCTATCTCGCGGAAAAAACCGGGCGCCTGTTGCCAACAGAGGCCAAGGCCAGATCGTTGGTTTTACAGTGGTTGATGTTTCAAATGGGCGGTCTTGGGCCCATGCAGGGCCAAGCAAACATATTTTTTCGCTACTATCCGGAAAAGATTCCCCAAGCCATTTCGCGCTATCAAAATGAAACCAAAAGATTGTACACCGTGCTCGACAAGCGCCTTACCGAACATGAATATCTCGCCGGCGATTTTTCAATCGCAGACATAGCTAACTGGTGCTGGGCACGTGTTCACGGTTGGGCAGGCGTTAAGATTGACGATCTTCCCCATTTGCAACGTTGGATGAGCACCATCGAAGCAAGGCCCGCCTGCAAACGCGGCGTTGAAGTGCCATTTTACATGGACTATTCGGGCAACTCGACCGACGCGCAGGACAGAATTGCGTCCGTTCAAACGATTGTCACACAATAAGCGCGGATCAACTGTCCCATGTCTCATAATTTTTTTTATGTAGGCAATGCCGTCGCGAACAATCTCTTCCAAAACATCCAAATCAACATCTTCTAGCTTGTTGATGTAAAGACAGCTCCTGCCCGTCTTGCGTTTGCCAAGCCTCGGCCTTCCCCAAGCGGCCGCACTACGTGCAGACATGTAGAAAAGTCAAGCACCGCCCAACATTTCAACCGTCATGTTAGGCGGCCACGTATCGCTACGCATGCCATTGCCCGTCATCGCGATGGCAACATGACCTAGGGCCTCGATTCCGACCAAGCCCACAAGAGATTTGGCCCTGTCGTAAACACCACACTGGCTAGAACAAAAGGCCACCAGTATTCAAAGAATCCCGGTTGCTTAAGACCATTTGCAATTGCGTAGTCAGCGACTGCAATGCCACCTCTTACGCCTAAAAAACATAGAAAAACTGAAACCACAAAAAAAATCACTACAGCAGCTATGGGATGATGCCCGTTAGTCCAAACACGCGCGCACTTTATGGCAAGGACACTGCCTACCACCGCACCGTACGTCGTTGGACTGATGATGAACGCACTAAGAAAGAAAAACAGCATGTCCCACGAATGTAACAGCATAGCGGTTGCAGATCTCAAATTCTCTGTTTGCAGATGCTCGCAAAAAAAACCGACGTTCCTGATGACCTTCCAGCGACAAAGTTATAGAAAATGTTCAGCGCCATTTAAAGCGTTACAAGGCCGTACCTGCCATTTCAAATCCCACACTTTCAGGAATCTGGACGTTTGAAAAAAAATTTGGCGCACGATGACCAATTACCCATCATCACGATCATCATCATCGTCGTCACGAGGCTCTTCAGATCGCGCGGGAGCCCTGTCTTCGCGCTCATCGCTCTGCGCGCGATCATCGTGCATCATCCGTTCCTTGCGCATCTGACGGCGCATTTTGCGCCAGCGCCGCTTGCGAGGCATCAAACGGTCTTCTTCGCTTAACACACCGTCGCCATTCACATCACGTCGTTTAACGATCTTCGCGAAGGGCTCCAAAAATTCTTCCGTTGTGATTCTGCCATCGCCATCCACATCAAGCCTTTGGAAACTACGCACCATGCGCCGGCGCCGCACTTCAAGCCACAGCGTTTCAAATTCTTTGATGGTCAGATCGCCATCTGAATCAGGATCATGCCGCGCCAAAAGATCTTTGCGCGCCCCATCAAGTTCCTCTTGCGTAAGCTTTTCGTCTTTGTCCGTGTCAAATCGCTTCATCAAGCGCCCTAGCCGGCGTCCTCGATGGCGATGGTACCCGCGCCCACCACGATGATGACCTTTCCAATGGTCTCCACGCCAACCTCCATGCCCACGGTGTTCAGCAGAGGCGGTTTGGAATGTCAGCCAACCACCGGCGATAACGAGTGCAACGGCGAGCACGGAATAGAAAAGTTTTTTACCCACGGTCCATGTCCTTTTTGGTTTGCAAGGGCCAAGCACGGCCGCTCATATGCAGTAAAGATTTAGGCCATGGAACACACAATTCGTGCACGATTTGTGGCGGACTGGTGAATTTCAGATGAACACGAACAGGGCCGCAAAGCCGAACCGTCAGCGGGCTTTAGGCTGCAACAAAGAAGTGATGGGCGGTTAAAATGAGTTCAATCGGGCCACAAGCTTTCTCGGGTTTCCGTTGTTTTGCTGGAGGAAGCCTTCAAACAAACGCTTAAGCTGTGCCAGCCCTGAAAAGCCCAAGACTTCTGCATCACCAACTTTGTACGTCGAACCGCGCCGAATAAGCCACCAACGCACATCATAACTTGATCCGTCTCTCAAGCTTATGACGCTGTCCACATGAAGTCCGCGGCGCGTTTCCTTCGTGCGTCCAATCACCACTGCTTTCACCACCGGGTATTTCGGCGCTTCGCCCGACACATATTGCGCCATAAAATTCACAACACCGCTAAAATAAGGTTGTCTGTCCTCACGGCGCAAACGCTTGCGGTACTGGCCAAGAGAATAAAGCCCGATCGTACTCAAATCAGCGTGTGACCGAATAACTTGTGCGAACGCGGCACGGGACCCATTACGCTGCGCTGAGATCAATTTGTTTGCAACGCGTTGCATAAAACGCGTAGGCGATTCAGCCGAGACCGGTGTCGCAAGCGCAAAATTTGCCGCAACAAATCCGGCCAACACCACAACGAATCCCAAAGACCGCAAGACCAAAATTGATGGTGCAAAGCGCGTGGTTGTACTCAATGTCATTTCGGCTCCATGCCAAATTGGATTGACCGCAATGGGAAACCCTTAAACCCCGTGGACGCAACCTGGAAACGATCAGCCATCTCTAATATCAGCACAATCCATAACCCGTCAAAGCCAAGTCCATGACGCACCACGAAACATCATATCTGCAACCTCTAAAAAAAGATGCAGCCCCCGATTAAAAAAGGCCCATGGCGGACAAATGGCAAAACGACATTTTTCTTAAGACAGCACCCAACCTAAAAGATATTCCGGAAACAAAAAGGCCCGGGCCGGGTGTAAGCCCGGGGTAAAAGTCGGGGATCAAAACTTACAACGCTTAACTGCCAATTCAATTGCCTTCTCCCTACGCATCCCGCCCAGACCACCAATTGGAAGCCCGACATAATTGTCCGCCGCGCAACCGGGGAGAAAATGCCTATTACGGGTCCGTGTGAGGGCCTCAGAGGGCTAAAATTACACTTGGGTGGCACAAGGCAAAGCCCTCAGGCTAGACCACTTTCCACGGCCTCAGCCAAATTCAGTTGACATATAAAGATATCTTTATATCCTTGGTGCCATGACTCCAGAGAGCCCACAGTCAGGTCTTTTTGACCCTGCCAGCCTTGTGACAGCGTTGAAGGCGATGGCGGAACCAACTCGCTTGCGTTTGCTCCTGCTCTTGCGACGCCACGAATGGAACGTCAAAGACCTGACCCAAATCCTAGGCCAAAGCCAACCGCGCCTCAGCCGGCACCTCAAACTGCTCACCGAGGCAGGCCTCATTGAACGGTTTCGTGAGGGCAGCTGGGTCTATTTCCACCTTTCAAATCAAACCGAAGGTGGAAAATTGGTGCATCGGGTGTTGGAGCTCGCCGATAAAACCACGCAAGAAATCAAAAGAGATCTGGCGCGGGCCCAAGAGATAAAGCGCATGCGCGAGGCCACCGCGCAACAATACTTCAAGGCAAACGCTAGCAAGTGGGAACAATTGCGCGGTCTGCACGTTTCAGAAACGAAAGTTGAAAAGGCCATGCGCGTCGCCCTTGGTCCTGGACCCTTCGATGTATTGGTCGACCTTGGTACGGGCACAGGAAGAGCGCTTGAGTTGTTCCATGATGTTTATCAATACGGAATTGGAATCGACATCAACCAAGCCATGCTGGCCTACGCGCGAGCAAACATGGATAAAAGTGCACTTGATAACGTGCAGATCCGCCATGGAGACCTTTATAGCCTCACCTTGCACAACAACAGTGCCGATGCCGTCATCATGCACCAAGTGCTTCACTATTTGTCTGACCCACCGCGCGCCCTTTCAGAAGCCAAACGGATTTTGAAACCAGCAGGAAAGTTGCTGATTGTTGATTTTGCTCCACATGAGCTGGAGTTTTTACGCGAGGACCATGCCCATGAGCGGCTGGGCATTTCTGACAAATTAATGACCCAATGGCTGAGGCGAGCCGGTTTACGTCTTGTGCAGCGAAAGGATCTCGATCCGCCTGCCGTAGGAGACGACAAAAAATTGACCGTAACGCTTTGGCTTGTTCGCCACGACCACAAGAAACACGTGTCGGAACAAAAGACGCTGACACATGCGGGCACTTTAGAGGAGGCACCGTAATGACAGAGGAACGCGAAAGACGCAGCAGATTGGTTGGCGCCGGCGACATCAACGTCTCCTTTGAGTTCTTTCCACCTAAAAACCCAACAATGGAAAAAAATCTTTGGACGTCCATCAATCGCCTCGCACCGTTGTGCCCAGAGTTTGTTTCCGTCACCTATGGCGCCGGCGGCACAACCCGCGAGCGCACACACGCGACCGTGTCCCGCATTATCAAAGACACGGCCATGCGTCCGGCCGCCCATTTGACCTGCGTCGATGCCTCTAAAGACGATGTCGACGCCGTCGCACAAGCCTATTGGGACGCCGGTGTCCGTCACGTTGTGGCATTGCGCGGAGACCCGCCCGGTGGGGTCGGCTCTGCCTATGAGCCGCACCCACTTGGCTACAAGAACGCCGCTGAACTTACAAAAGGACTAAAAAACGTCGCGAACTTCGAGGTTTCGGTGGCCGGCTATCCCGAAAAACATCCCGAAAGCAAAAGCGTGACAGCGGATATCGAAAACCTAAAAGCAAAAGTTGACGCGGGCGCCGACAGGATCATCACCCAATTCGGATTTGATAACACCGACTTCTTGCGGTTTTTGGAAAGAGCACGCTCTGCCGGAATCTGGGTACCAATTACACCTGGCGTTGTTCCGATACACAACTTTCGCCAGGTGGCCGGATTTGCCGTGAGGGCCGGTGCAAGCGTTCCTGCATGGCTTGCGCGCCGATTTGAAGGGCTAGACGAAGATGAAGCGACAAGTCACTTGGTTGCCGCTGCCGTTGCCACGGAACAGGTCATGGGTCTTGTCGATGAAGGCGTGCGATCATTTCATTTCTACACCTTGAACCGAGCTAATCTCGTCTACGCAATTTGCCACCTTCTTGGGCTCAGACCATTAAGCGTTGCACCAATCGAGCAGCAACGTGCCGTGTCATAGACGAATACAATTTGGCAACTCATACAGTCGCTCGCACAAAACACGAAGAGCTGTAACTGGCTGCGAAAGGGCCAACCACGGGTATGAAAAAAATAGATAGTTGGCCAATCCTCGAAAAGGCGGCCGCGGACAAAATCCTCATCATTGATGGCGCGATGGGCACCATGATCCAGCGCCACAAGTTTAGTGAAGCAGATTACCGCGGCAAACGCTTCGCCGAATGGGCACAAGATGTTAAAGGCAACAATGATCTCTTAGTTCTAACGCAGCCCGATACAATTCGAGACATTCACGAACAGTATCTTGCCGCGGGCGCTGATCTTATTGAAACCAACACATTTAATGCGCAAAGAATCTCCATGGCCGACTACGGCATGGAAGAATTAAGCTATGAGATCAATTTGGAAGCGGCAAAATTGGCCAGGCAAGCCGCCGATGCCTACAAAGACAAAACGCCAAATCAACCACGCTTTGTCGCCGGCGCCGTAGGTCCAACCAATCGGACCGCGTCCATATCACCTGACGTCAATAACCCGGGCTTCAGAAACGTCGCGTTTGACGAGTTGACCGAAGCTTACGGCGAACAGATCCGCGGCCTCATCAAAGGCGGCGTCGACATCATTATGATCGAAACTATCTTTGATACACTCAATGCGAAGGCAGCAGGCTTTGCAACGTTGAGCGTCTTTGAAGACCTCGGCGTATCGTTGCCCATAATGGTCTCAGGCACAATCACCGACCGTTCCGGCCGCACGCTTTCCGGCCAAACCCCGGAAGCCTTCTGGTATTCAATGCAGCATTTGAGACCCTTTTCAATTGGTCTGAATTGCGCGCTGGGGGCCGAACTTATGCGACCCTATTTAGCTGAACTCGCACATTTGGCCGATGCGCGCATTTCAGCTTATCCCAACGCGGGCCTGCCAAACGCAATGGGCGAATATGATCAAACACCAGACAACATGGCCGCCCAAATCGAACCATGGGCAAAAGACGGGATCGTCAATCTCGTTGGTGGATGCTGTGGCTCGACCCCGGAACATATTACGGCCATCGCCAACAGTGTATCGCAATATCCGCCCCGTACGATTCCCGCGATCGAGCCGCGCATGCGCCTGTCAGGCCTTGAGCCCTACGTGCATCAATAAGAATTTTCTGCCATTCTCCACATCAACAATCAAAATGAGTAACTGAACAAAGATGACCTCAGCAGCCATCCAATTCGTCAACGTCGGAGAACGCACCAACGTCACAGGCTCCGCTAAGTTTCGAAAACTTATCGAAGCTGGCGACTATGAATCAGCACTTTCCGTCGCGCGCCAACAGGTGGAAAACGGCGCACAAATTATCGACGTCAACATGGATGAAGGTCTGCTCGACAGCGAACAGGCAATGACAACGTTTCTAAACCTGATTGCATCTGAGCCTGACATTGCCCGCGTTCCGCTCATGATTGATTCTTCAAAATGGTCGGTCATAGAAGCGGGCCTCAAGTGTGTGCAGGGCAAAGCAATCGTCAACTCCATTTCCTTAAAAGAGGGAGAGGAGGCGTTCCTAAACCAAGCCCAACTCATTCGCCGCTATGGCGCCGCCGTTGTCGTCATGGCTTTTGATGAAGAAGGACAAGCCGAAACCGCAGAACGCAAAGTTGAAATTTGTAAACGCGCCTATAAACTTCTGACGGAAGAAGTGGCGTTTCCCCCACAAGACATCATTTTTGATCCCAACATATTTGCCGTCGCCACCGGCATCGAAGAACACAACGGTTATGGCCTTGCCTTTATCGAAGCAACCCGCTCCATCAAGGAAGCAATGCCGCTTGTCCATGTTTCTGGCGGCGTCTCAAACCTGTCGTTTTCATTTCGCGGCAACGAGCCTGTGCGCCAGGCGATGCATTCCGTTTTCTTGTACCACGCCATCAGAGCCGGCATGGACATGGGAATTGTCAATGCAGGCCAGCTGATCGTCTATGACGACATTCCCGAAGAACTCCGCGTCCTCGTTGAAGATGTCATCCTAAACCGCAACGATGAGGCCACAGACCGCCTTCTCGAAGCCGCAGAAAGGTTCAAAGGTGAAGGCGGCAAAAAGAAACAAGAAAAGGATTTGTCTTGGCGCAAGGAAAACGTCCAAGAGCGCCTCACCTTTGCCTTGGTCCATGGCATCAACGATTACATTGAAGAAGATACCGAAGAAGCCCGCCAAAGTGTTGAACGACCACTCCATGTGATCGAAGGCCCATTGATGGCCGGTATGAACGTCGTTGGCGATTTGTTTGGGGCAGGAAAAATGTTTTTGCCCCAAGTCGTAAAATCTGCTCGCGTCATGAAACAAGCCGTCGCCTATCTACAACCTTACTTAGAACAAGAAAAAAAGGACTTGGGCCTCGAGAATAAGCCCGCTGACGGCAAAGTCATCATGGCCACGGTCAAAGGTGATGTTCATGACATCGGCAAAAACATTGTTGGTGTCGTTTTGCAATGTAACAACTACGAAGTCATCGACCTTGGTGTCATGGTTCCCGCCGCCAAAATACTAGAAACTGCAAAAAAAGAAGACGCAGACATGATCGGCCTGTCAGGCCTCATCACGCCGTCGCTGGACGAAATGTGCTTTGTCGCGGAAGAAATGGAGCGTGAAGGCTTCAAAGTTCCATTATTGATCGGAGGTGCAACCACAAGCCGCGTGCACACAGCGGTCAAAATCGCTCCGAACTATGAACGCGGCCAGGCCATCTATGTGCTTGACGCAAGCCGCGCCGTTGGTGTGGTTTCAAAACTGTTATCAGATCGAGACAAAGAACCCTACATTGCCGACATCAGATCGGAATACGAAAAGGTACGCAGCGCACACCTTGCAGCAGAGGCTAAGAAAAAACGCATTTCGATCGATGCAGCCCGCGAGAATGCGTTCCAAATCGATTGGGTAAGTTACGAGCCGCCCAAGCCCACATTCTTTGGCCCCCGCGTCTTTGACGATTATGACCTAGCAAAGCTTATCGACTACATTGACTGGACGCCATTTTTCTCAACTTGGGAGCTGCGTGGCCGGTTCCCAGCCATTTTGGATGACAACAAATTCGGCGCAGAAGCCAAAAAGCTTTTTGCTGATGCCCAAGGCATGTTGAAACGTATCGTTGATGAAAAATGGCTGACCGCAAAGGCCGTCGTTGGGTTTTGGCCAGCAAATGCCAACGGTGACGACATTGAAGTTTTCACAGGTGAGCCACGCCATTCGCACCTCGATACATTTCACACGCTGCGCCAACAAATTGCACGGGACCCAACCCGCCATCGCGCCCACACAGCGTTATCGGATTTCATAGCCCCGAAAGAGACGGGTCTGAACGATTACCTCGGTGGTTTTGCAGTTTCTGCGGGCTTCGGCGAAGACACAGCCCTTGCTGATCGCATTAAAGACACCGACGATTATGGGCGCATCATGCTCAAAGCTCTTGCAGACCGACTAGCCGAAGCCTTCGCCGAACACATGCATGAGCGTGTGCGCAAAGAGTTTTGGGCCTATGCGCCCGATGAACACCTAACAAACGAACAACTAATCACGGAAGCCTATCAAGGCATCAGGCCAGCACCGGGCTACCCTGCTCAGCCTGACCACACAGAAAAAGAAACGCTGTGGCGCCTGCTGGATGTCAAAAACTCAATTGGCATCAAACTCACCGAAAGCTATGCGATGTGGCCGGGGGCCTCCGTTTCCGGACTTTACTTTTCCCATCCTGACAGTCATTATTTTGGTGTAGGCAAAATCGAACGCGACCAGGTGGCCGATTACGCCAATCGTAAGAATTGGACGATTGAAGAAGCAGAACGTTGGCTCGCGCCTGTCTTAAATTATGACAGAAAGACAGACACCAAACAGGTCGCCTGACAACCGCCAACGCGGCACGGATCCAGGACCCGGACAGAGCTTCACCTAAAACAGTTGCCACCGGTCTTAATCACCTCGAGTAGTGAAACGCCAAGACCTCGCGCGGGCGATGGCCCGATAGAGCATGATTGCGGTTCCTGGCGCCAAGAATGAATTTCTTTTGAGACGAAAGGGGTGGCAAGAACGCCGCGCCCAACCCAGTCAGCACCAATTGTTGTGGACGCGGCCGTTGGCGGTCCGTCTCCGGTGTGCTAGGGCCATGGGCGCAACAGGCCTGGCAAAAATGTAACTTTGGCCCAAATTGTCGTAACGGGGAGACACGACATGCTCGGTTATCTGGTTCTAACAATCCTACAGATCATTGGCGCGTGGTTCGGCGCCCCTCATATTCTAAAGTTCATTCCTTCAGGCATCGGCGCCACACCGATGTTATTTATCAAGGCCGCGATCTACGCCCTCATCGTTTGGATTATTGGCCTCGTGTTATCGTTCGTATTAAAGGACGTCCGGCTACCACATTCATCAACCTTAGCCTCAACGCTCATAGGTGCAGTGTTGGCCGCAGTCATACTCTTAGTATTACCTATGGCGAAGGTCTCGCTACCAAGTGGCGTCCACCCGGAATTTATTCTGATAGCGGGTGCAATTTTGGGTTACCTCGCGCGCCGTTAACGGACGACAAAATGACAAAGGCACCGATGGGGGATCGGTGCCTTTAGATTCTTCTTATGCACGTGGGCGCGGAACCTATTCTTGGGTTCGTTCTCTGAGCCCTTTTTTAAAAGGTATGCACCAGTGGTGCAGCGTCCCCTCTCCCTTTTTCTCGCCTCAACTCCTTACATCGTTGCCAAAACGATTGCGGCGAGAAATAAAAACGACATTGTTGCCGCCACCACATTTAATCGCATTCGAAGACTCATATTGCCTCCTCTGTCACCGGTACACCGGTTTATAAAAAGCGCACCTTTTCGGCCGCTTCTGGAGCCCATCTAAAGAACGAAATGGCAGGCCAACAAGCAAAAAAGTTTTTGCGTCGCGGAAGCAATCGTCAAAATGCATGGTTTAATTTCGGTTGCGAGCACACTGACAAATAGGTCACGATTGATGTGGCGAATAAGCCTTGTAAGCCATGTTTACCGGCAAAACGGACTAAAAAAACGGCCCGTATCCCCTGGATGCAAACAGTTAACTGACGTTTGCCCATGATTGATGAACACGCACCATCGCCTGTGGCGGGCTGGCCCAAATTGGGGCTAACACTCTCGTTTAGGTCAACCGAGAACGGTTTTTGTGCTCTGCAAACAATGCGACATTTTTTTGCACATGTAACCTTATTAGAATCCTACCAAGATTGCTTCCAGTGGGCCTAAACCGACTCACAAAATCATTTTTCGCATTAAGATTTCCGTGCGCCCATCCCGAACTAAATCCGGTATTTCACAGACCTCCGCAAACCCATTGTCCTTATAAAAGTCACGGGCCCGCGAATTAAAATCAGACGCCAAAACCCAAACATTCCGACACTCTTTCAAGCGCGCTTCACGGCACACCCAGTCGAGGATTACACCTCCAAAGCCATTGCCCTGAAATTTTGGGAGGATGGCAAGAAACTGGACATAGGGACCGCGCAACCAATTGAGTTGAAACCCACACGCACCTACGAGGTCATCTCCACAGTGAATGGCATAGCGCGGTTCACGTGGAATTTGTTTTTCTAGGTAGCTCGCGATGCCGTCCGCCGGGTAGGGATATTTGGCCCACGGATCCATTTGCGCAATTTGCGTCGCCAACTCCTGGGCCTGTGTTTGGGAAACAGCGTCAAACGTAACATCCAATTGCGACCCTTTTGCCTTGCCCACTGGGATGGGCAGCTGAGGACCTAACGTTTCCGTATTTTTTGATTGGGGCTCTTTGATCAATCTCTAACGCCTGCGCTTTGATCGCCCTTTGGCCGTTGAAAACAGGCGATCATATCTATCTGTGTCACCAGGCCGGCGATCATAGCACGTCTGCACAATGACCGGCCGCCCGGCCGCCAACAATTCACTAATCGTGACGAACTGAAAACCCTTAGCTCTCAATTTTGAAATCAATAGGGGAAGCGCCTGTGCCGTATGATGCCCACGCCCGTTCGCGTGGGCCAAAATTATAGAACCTGACTTCACGTTGCGCACAACATGGGCAACCATTCTTCGCGCAGACTGCCCCGGCGACGGGTCTCCCGTCGACACATCCCACTGAATTGCTAAAAGTCCAGCATCATTGACCGCCTGAAGTGTCGCCGCGTTACAGGCACCAAACGGAAATCGAAACAGCCCAATCCGCCGCGGTACGTTGCCCAACGCGCCAACGACGGATTTCACACACTGCGTTTCAATAAGCCGCGCGCGCAGCGTTTCATAGCTTTGTTGCGGCCCCAATATTTCCCGCGTCAAAGCTTTGCCAGACAGAAGTCGCAAGTTTCTGTGCGCTTCTGCGTGATTTGCGATTTCAAATAACGGATCAAGGATCAACTGTTGTGCACGTTCCTCATGCGAGCGCATCCACTTTCCGCCAGTAAAAATTGTAGCCCTAATCCGTTCTTTGCGCAGATAATCAAATATGGCCCCGTCATAACCTGACACCTCACCGATCGATTCACACAAATCTAAAGTCAAAGCCACGAGTTTGCGGCCATCGGTGATTTCAACCCGTCGAATAGCACCCCGCAACCCGCCCGGAATTCGCGTGGCCTCAGCAAGTGTCTGTTGTTTTGGCGTACGGTCAAATTTGCGAATGCCGCGTCTCGGTCGCCGTTCATAGCTCTTGGCAGCGAGCTGCTCTGTGGAAAAACAAGCGAAAAGCGCGCGATCGTCAAAAGAAGTTTGAGGCTCTTGTGAAAACACAGGTTGAGTAGTGCATACCAAAAACGCAAACAACACGCCTTGCGCAAGCCAACGACTAGCTCTTGTTGAGAGAACACTTTTCTTTTTCAGACAGCGATACAAAGCTAAAAAATCCGAAACAAACGAAAGAGCCGGGGTAAACGCTTTTTATATAACCCTCCCCAGTCTTCAGCATAGTGTTGCGACACCTGAGACGAACGGCAACCCATTTCTCTCATTAGCATTGATCCGCCGCCCGGTACACGCTGCCAAACATACCACATCAGTATTTGCTGAGTTCGAAAATAACCAAGAAAAACGCCCGTACCACACCAAGCCCAGTTACCGGCGGCGAATCCAAAGGATGACCCCGAGGATGCTGATGAGGAGCCAAAAAAATTCAATCATAAACGCGGCGAGATTCCACTCCACCATCAAAGAAACAATGATTAAGGCGGCGCCAAGCCCATTGGCAAAGGAATAGGCAAGGCTTTCACTATCAAGCCTTCGAAGCTGCAAGAGCAGATAACTACCGACGATCAGCAAGACGCCCGTGTTGCCAACAATATCGTGCCATTGAATAGTCACAGAAACACCCGACGACGCAATCTCCGTACTAAGACTGCGACGTTTCCACAACAAAAAAACGGAGCCAACGTATCCTGCCTAGCAATCCAACGTGTGGTCACGCTCCCACTGCGATAGTGCACTCGCGTATGAATTCCACTCATCCTTTTTGAGTTTCACATAGCTATCCACGACCTCACCACCGAACGCCTTGCGCAAGACCTCACTGCCCTCCGTAAGCCGAATGGCATCAAGCAGATTTAAGGGTAGTTTTTTCGCGTCGCGCACAGTGTGCCCATCCGCGTACATATCGATATCAAGACGCGATCCCGGATTGCGCTGATTTTCAATTCCATCAAGGCCCGCAGCCAAGACGGCCGCTTGCGCCATGTATGGGTTGGTCGAGCCGTCCATTAAGCGCAGTTCAAATCGCCCCGGTCCCGGAATGCGGATCATGTGTGTCCGGTTGTTGCCACCATAAGTCACCGTGTTAGGTGCCCAGGTTGCACCCGAACGTGTTCGCGGCGCGTTTATCCGCTTATAACTATTAACCGACGGATTAAAAATCGCGCAGAGCTCTTCAGCACTGTGAAGAATGCCACCAAGGAAATGATAAGCCGTCTGCGACAACCCCATGCCTTGCGGATCATTGGGGTCTTCAAAGAGGTTTCTCGTACCTGAAGTATCCCACAGCGAGACGTGCGAGTGGCAACCGTTACCCGTTAAATGCAAAAACGGCTTCGGCATAAATGTCGCGCGCAATCCATGCTTTTCGGCGATTGCCTTGGTCATAAACTTGAAAAAGACGTGCCGGTCGGCTGTTTTTAAGCAGTCATCAAACTCCCAATTCATTTCGAATTGGCCGTTACCGTCTTCGTGATCGTTTTGATAAGGCTGCCACCCAAAATTGATCATGCAGTCACAGATTTCCGAGATCACATCATAACGCCGCATGAGGGCGCTTTGGTCGTAACAAGGTTTATCTTGGATATCCATCGAGTCGGCGATGTCTTTTCCATCAGGTGAGACAATGTGGTACTCACACTCCACACCAGTTTTCATACGAAAACCCATCTGCGCAGCACGTTCAATTTGCCGTTTCAGCATGACACGAGGCGAAGCCTCAACAGGCTTACCTTCCATTGCTAGGTCGCTCGCAACCCAAGCCACTTCCGGCTTCCAGGGAAGCTGAATAAAAGTATCGGGTTCAGGAACACCAAACATATCAGGATGCGCTGGCGTCATATCAAGCCAAGCCGCAAAGCCAGCAAAACCAGCTCCCTCTTCTTGCATGCCGCCAATTTGGCCCACCGGAACAAGTTTCGCCCGCAGAACACCGAACAGGTCTACAAAGCTGACAAGTACATATTTAACGCCGTGTTTTTGTCCCAGTTCCGTCAGATTAATCTTCATGGCATTACGCTCCCCAAATTTCGGGTCATTCTTACCGCCCGATGTTGTCAACTTTTGCTGGCTTGACCAGCGGCCAAGCCGGTCAATGAAATTCATTTGCCCTCACTTCCAGGAATCCAGCTTGTTCCAGCAAGCGGCACACCTGCCATCGCAGCCGCCTCAACTGTCATGGCAACGAGATCTTCCGGCTCCAAATTATGGACATGGGATTTTCCGCATGCACGCGCGAGCGTCTGTATTTCAAGTGTCATGGACGTGAGATAATTTCTGACCCGCCGAGCCGCATGTTCAGGATCTAGCCGTTTTTCCAGTTCCGGTTCCTGTGTCGCAACGCCGACTGGGCATTTGCCCGTGTGACAATGATGACAATAACCAGGTCGCGTACCGAGCGCTTCGTAATCTTCCGTGTAAATGGGCGCATTGCAGTTCAGTGCCATCAGCGCTGCCATACCAATAGAAACAACGTCGGCACCAAGCGCCAAGGCTTTGGCGGCATCCGCGCCATTTCGAATACCGCCTGAAACGATGAGCTGCACTTTACGGTGCATGCCCATTTCCTGAAGCGCCTCAACGGCTTGCCGAACAGCCGGCAACGTTGGAATTCCGACGTCCTCAATAAAAACGTCTTGCGTCGCCGCAGTGCCACCTTGCATGCCATCGACAACAACCGCATCGGCACCCGCTTTAACCGCAAGCATGACGTCATAACGCGTGCGCGTAGCGCCTACTTTTATGTAGATCGGCTTTTCCCAACCAGTGATCTCTCGCAATTCAAGGATCTTGATCTCAAGATCATCGGGTCCAGTCCAATCTGGATGACGACACGAGCTGCGTTGATCAATGCCCTCGGGAAGCGTCCGCATTTCTCCAACGCGCTTCGTAATTTTTTGTCCCAACAGCATGCCGCCACCGCCGGGTTTAGCGCCTTGACCCACAACAATCTCAATGGCATCCGCTTTGCGCAGTTGGTCAGGCTGCATGCCGTAACGCGACGGCAAATATTGGTAGACAAGCGTTTTTGACGACCGGCGCTCCTCATCTGTCATGCCACCATCGCCTGTCGTGGTTGAAGTTCCCATTTGTGATGCCGCCAGCCCAAGTGCTTCCTTCGCATTGGCGCCAAGAGCGCCAAAACTCATGCCAGCTATGGTCACGGGGATTTTCAATTCAATTGGTTTCTTGGCAAAGCGCGTCCCGATCGTGACGTCTGTATCGCATCTTTCACGATACCCCTCGAGCGGATAGCGCGACATGGAAGCGCCAAGAAATACAAGATCATCAAAATTTGGGACCCGTCGCTTAGCGCCGGAACCACGAATGTAATAAAGGCCCTGATCGGCAGCTCGCTGAATCTCAGCAATCACGTTTGGAGGAAATGTCGCCGACTCTCTTAGCTTTCGTTCGTCAAACATCGGCGTCTTCCTCAGTAGCTTGCGGCGTGGTCGATGTCGAAATTATAAAGTTTGCGCGCGGAACCGTAACGGCGAAACTTACTCGGATCCCCATCGAGCCCTGCGCGCGAAAGCAGTGTTCGCACGGCCTCCACATGATCGTCGGTCATTTCTTTTTCTACGCAGTCTGACCCGCAGCTCTCCACGTTGCCACGCACATAAATCACCGCTTCATAAATGGAATCGCCCAAGTCTGCCCCAGCGTCCCCGCATACAACAAGCCGACCCGCTTGCGCCATAAAGGCACTCATGTGGCCGACATTCCCACCAACCACAATGTCGACACCCTTCATCGAAATGCCGCAGCGCGAGCTGGCGTTGCCTTTCACGATTACAAGCCCACCATGACCGGTGGCACCAGCAGATGCAGACGCATTGCCTTCGCACCGCACTTCACCTGACATAATGTTTTCGCCAAAACCCGTACCAACATTGCCCTGCACGACAATGGAGGCTTCCTTATTCATGCCACCACAATAATATCCCGCATGACCGTCAATCTCGACTGTCACCGGGACCTCAAGACCAACTGCCAACGCATGAGCTCCCATTGAGTTCTCAACCCGCCAAGTTTCGTTGGTGCCTGGTGGAAGACTGTGGAGCTTTTCGTTGAGAGCACGGACGCTGGATTCGCGTAAATCAAACGTTTGCACGTACTACCCCTTTCCCCAAGTGTAGATTGTGGCCGGTGCTGGTTCCCAAATTTTTGCGTTTTCGACACCTGGTAGCTGTGCAATCGAGCGGAACTCAGATGACATTGCGACCCAATCGTCCGTCTCAGCCATCACCGCCGGTTTGCAAGCTATTGGATCGCGCACAACTGCAAAACCGTCACGTGTTCCAATAGCAAACGTGTAAAATCCATCGAGATCTTCCAGTCCCGCTTCAAGCGCCTCCTTCAGCGTGGCACCCTGGTTAATCTTATGCGTGAAGTATCCAGCCGCAACTTCAGAGTCATTATCCGTTTGAAATTGGATGCCATGTTTTCGAAGTCGTCGTCGTAACAGGTTGTGATTGGATAGGGATCCATTGTGTACAAGGCACAAATCGTCACCAACCGAAAAGGGATGTGAATGTCCCGTTGTTACAGCACTTTCCGTTGCCATACGTGTATGACCCAGCGCATGTGTGCCATTGAGTTTGCCAATACCAAATCGCTTTAAGACGTCCTTTGGTAGACCCATTTCTTTGAAAACTTCAATGGTTGTGCCGACGCCAACAATCTGAATTTCGGGAGCATGCTCACGCAGCCAGTTTTTGACAGCCGTTGGGCTTGCCGAAACGGTTAGAATGGCGTGATTGTCGATGACCTCCGGATCATTGATGTCACCAAGGTCAGCTTGGGCCTCCCCAGCAAGCTGCTGCCAGTCAAACTCTGTGTTGGGATGGTAAAGCGTTATCTTTTCATAGCCCTTTGGCGCGGGCCGCCGATAAATGGCGATGCCGGCACTATCTGGGCCACGCTCAGTCATCTCAATGAGCATGGCTGACACATGGCTCCCGAGTTCAGGCTCCAGCGCCGCATTCTTGAGGTAAAGGCCTACAATTCCACACATATTTCGAGTCCTCGGGAAACCTCCAAAGCTTTCAAATTGTGCACCACAGGGAATTTATTTGAACAATAGGAAAAAAGCCAGCAAATAACAATTAGGGGCCAATTTTGCCCCAACCCACCATTGTTCGATAACAGAGCTGGACCAGTACTGTGCCCTTCAGGGGCGCACTAAGAACCGTTACCAACCACAATCAACACTCCGCGCTTTTTGCGCAAAAACCGCAAAAATAGAGCTATGTGTTCAGGACTTTGATCCTGCTAAAACACGACTTGCTACAACGCTATTCCCGTATCCGGGCCAAACCACTTGAAACCACGGGCAAGCACTATGGCCAACTCATTTGTCTACTTCGCCTACGGCTCAAACATGTTGGAACGTCGAATTCTCGCCCGATGCCCGAGTGCAAAGGTAATCGGTCACGCCTACATCTATGGTTTCTTATTTACGTTTGAAAAACAGGGTGAGGACCAGTCTGGCAAAGCAGGCTTGCTCCAAACCCAAGCGCCAGAACCTTCGGTACATGGCGTTCTCTACAACATCACGATGTCTGAATTACCGTTGCTTGATAAGGCCGAATGGGAAGGTAGGGGCTACGATCGGCATGACAAACTGACCACGACGTTGGCTGCGACGGGCAAAATGATCAAAGCCTCAACATACGTAGCAACCAACCTTGGTGCCAACTTGCGGCCCTTTGACTGGTACAAAGCTTTGGTCCTAGCAGGTGCCCAAGAACATGCATTGCCCTCATATTGGATCGCAAAGCTAAAGGCAGTAGAAGCAATCAAAGACCCAGTGTCAGACCGAAAGAGCCGCCTTCACGCGTTAGAGCTCCTTCGTTCATAATTTCGCTGGTCTTTGTTCGATGTAGCGGCGTTGTGTTTTGTGTCAATGCGCCAAAAATCTGCAATCCAACAAAACCAACTAACGATCGGTTCCGTCTTCTAACCTTGGGTAACAAATGATCGATAAAAAGCGAATTGGTAGTTTCGTCAACTTTTCCGGGCCATGGGGCGCGTCAGCGTCAAACAGAAGGGAATCCCCAGGCTTCATGTCATAAACACGGTTACCGTGACGGTAGCCAATCTTGCCTTCAAGAATGTACAAAAATTCAGCACCACCGTGTTGAAACGTCGGAAAGACATCACTCTTATCGGTGATTGTAATGAGGTAAGGTTCAATGGAAACCGACGTGCCAACGGTATGCCCTAGCAATGTATATTGGTGTCCTGCACGTGTGCCGCGCCGTTCTATTTCGATACCTTGTCCCGAAGGAACAAAACTCGCGTCTCTTTCCTCTTCATAGCTTCGAAATAAAGCCGTGACGGGAACGTTTAAAGCCGTAGCAAGTTTGCGTAGCGTTTCGAGCGACGGCGAGGTAAGTCCATTCTCAATTTTTGAAAGCATACCGGGCGAGAGGCCTGCATCGCGGCTTATTTCAGTGACCGTCATTCCCAATTTTTGCCGGTTGAGACGCACTTCACGCCCAATTGCCACCTCCAATCGGTGATCTTTCGTACCATCAACCTGGTGGGGATCTTGGGGAGGCATGACGTTTGTTGGCGGCATAACAGGCTCAACCCGCAGGAACTTTTTTGCTGAGGCATCGCACTTTAAGAAGCGCAAAAATTAGTGATCTGAATCAATCGTTTCCGGCTACATAGCAAGCAACCAAGAGTAGACCAACGCCCCTCATTTAACACCCCTTTTATCAAGTTTACACTGCAGCACAACAACTGCAGCAGGCTGTGCAAAAATTCATGTACAAAGCGCCAAAATCCCAAACAGACGAACATTCCTGAACCTCTTTTGTTGCCCGCAGGCAACATAGCAGACCACCAAATACCATAATGGTCCAAAAATGGTTGTGGCCTCTCGATTCATCTGGTTTGGTCTCCTGATAGGACAGAGAAAGAAAACTTGTTGGGACGTGTTGTCGGTTAGGCCGTACTTGGGTAATGGCGCGGAAATGTTTGGCACACGGTAAAAAAAACCAACGAACATACGCAGAAAAAGCGCAAGCAGAGGAGTTCTAGCTATGGGGCGAGGGAAATTGGGGATCCTTCCTACTATTGGGGCATGTGCCGCATTAGCCTTGTCGACGGTGGCCGCAAACGCAGCGGACTTTGGCGGCAGCATCAAAGACGAAGCGCCGGTCGAAGAAGGCCGCAAACTTGAATTATCCGGCGGCGCATACATTGCCTCCGACTACATCTTCCGTGGTTTGTCGTTCTCCAGCGAAAACCCAACAGTTGGCGCATATTTCAATGCGACCTACGGCATCTTTTACATCGGTGCTTGGGGCATCGGATCCGACTTTACTGCCTATGATGATCCAACCGATTTTACAGTAACCGACACAGTGGCGATCGAAATCGACTACTACGCCGGCATCGCGCCCTCGTGGAACGGTTATAACTTTGACCTCTCAGTTCTTTATTACACCTTCCCCGGCGCCAAAGACCGCGCCGCTGAAACGAACTACTGGGAAATCCACTTTGGTGTGAAAAAAGAAGTGGTCAAAAACCTAACTCTGGGCGCCGACGTGAACTGGTCTCCAGACAACACCTTTGAGAGTGGTCAAAGCTGGCACTTCCAAGGTACAGCCGATTTGACGTTACCAAAGGTTGGTCGCTTCTCTCCTGGCATCAGTGGTGGTATCGGCCATGTTACGTTTGAGGACGATGCAGTCCTAAATACGGGTCTAACGTCGAGCGCAGGCTTTGCTCTGCCTGATTACACGTACTGGCATGTTGGCCTGTACATCGGTTTCCATGAAAACTGGTCATTGGATCTCCGTTACTGGGATACAGACATTGACAATACACCAAACGCATCATTTGGCGGCCTGACGAATTGTGAGCAGATCGCTGGTGGTGGCGGAGATGATCACTGTAATTCTCGCTTTGTTGCGACATTGACAGCGACATTCTAGTGGCAACAATCAAAACGCAGCGGTGGATGACCGGCTCCTAGTCCTCCTAACCAAAACAATCTGCGTAAAGAGGTGTGCTAAATTCCTTCTCCATGAAGCAAGCACCTGAACTTAAAAACCGGGTTGGTCGTCCTAGACCACACCCGGTTTGTTCTTCTTGTTTGAGGTAGAATTTTAGGAGCTAATCACCGTCTTGCTGCGTTAAAATCCAATCAGCGACGGCCACCAAGTTGGCAAACGTCTTGCTGGGAGCTGGCGTGTAACGCTCTTCGTCTCCCGGACGGTATTTGCCAGTACGCACAAGTATCGCAACGCCCAGTCCACAACGAAGCGCACCGGCAACATCTGCTTCTGCGTCATCCCCCACCATTATTGCCTCTTCGGGCCGGCAGGGAATACTGGCCAATACTGATTTAAAAAATTCCGGAGCTGGCTTACCGACGACGATTGCCTTTTGACCACTTGCGTATTCGAGAGCCGACACGAAAGCACCTGCATCAATGCTCAAATGACCATCGCTATCCTTAAAGGCACGGTTTTTGGCAAGGGCAATAAGGGTCGCCCCGGCTAAGATCTCTCGAAAAGCGCTGTTGATGTTCGTGTAGTTAAATCCATCTCCCGCATCACCGACCACAACCGCGCGATGGGGGCGACCCTCTAACCCTGCAAATTCTGACGCTAGGGCGCTATGGACGAGCGGCACTGCGCTACAATTGTACTTGGCCAGCCAATCCAGTGCAGCTTGAGTGGGTGTGAATAGCTCTCCGTCCGCCACATCAAGGCCGATGTCACGCAGCTTGGTTAAGATCGTCCGTTTGGTTGAACGGGTCGTGTTAGTAATAAACCGAAGCGGAATGTGAGCATCACGTAGTCGCGAAATGGCGCCCAGCGATCCGGGTATGGGCTGTTCGCCGTCATGAATAACGCCCGCAATGTCCAGAAGCACACTGCCAATTGTCATTTTTCAGTTGCCGCCTTATTTCCTGCTCTCGCCAAGCGATCAATAAACAGCTCCAATGGCGATCCAATTTGTGCCAATTAGCCCGCAAGGGCAATGGCATCGAACGCCCATTTGACGCAACGACGACCCGGTCCCTGCTTGGATTGCTCTATCCAGTGCCGGCCCAACCCGCGCTCGAAGAACTACAATGGTTTCATATCACTGTTGGACGCATCGGCGGTTACAAAGGCATCCCGGTTGTTATTTCGCGCAGGGGTTATACGGGCGAACTCGGTTATGAAATCTATTGCCATCCCAACGATGCTAAGGCAGTTTTTGATGCTGTTTGGGAGGAGGGTGAGCCGAACGCCCTGACACCACTTGGCCTTGAGGGCCTTGGTATGGTGCCATTGAAGCGGGCTTGGTCTTCGCTGGAAATGAATTTTGCGATCAAACAGACCCATTTGAAGCCGGTATTGGATTCACCGTCGCATTAAAATCAAAGAACGAAGACTTTATGGCACGCGAGGCCCTTATTTGCCGAAAGGCGAACCCCATGCGCCAGTTTGTCGGCTTGGACGTTCAGGCCGACGACCCTGTGTGCAAAGGCGATTGCGTCCACATTGGACGTGCGCAAATAGTTGAAATTACGAGCGCGGTACGCTCACCAATTTTAAAAAAGACAATCGCCTTGGCCCGACTTGATGTTGCGCACACGAAAATCAGCCCCCAAGTTGAAGTGGGCAAAGTTGATGGACACCAAAAACGCCTTCCCGCCACCGTCGTTCCTTTCCCGCACTACGACCCAACAAAATCACGGGTCCGCGCCTAACAACGGTATTACAGCAAGTTGTTAGTCTTCGTTATGAGGTCATGCCAGATTTTGACATTCACGTATGGCCGACAAACATGCGTTAGCGCAATTCACACATGGCGGATGAAGGTCTCCGGCTTTACGGCATGCGACTTCGCAATCTTTGAGAAACGCGACACTGACGTTCGCCATCGACTTAAGGCGTTTGGCGTCCAACTCTGTCAACTTCGCCAATGCGCTACAGACGGGCAGCATGTGTTGAGTGGCCACAAGACACTCTGATAGAGCCTTGTCGGATCCATTTTTGAGAGCCGTCTCACAATATCTTCGACACGCATCGCCTTGCTGCAACGAAGTTGTGACCGCGTTGAGCAACGGCAACCTTGCTGGCGCAACATTTTTTGCCGTTTGCTGTTGTATGCCCGGCACTATGGATTGAAGCCAAGATTGATTGGCGTCCTCTTCGCGACGCCTTTCCCGTTTCAATTTTTTATGCCGTTTAATATGCGCCTGTAGCGCACCAACATCCGCAGCCGAGGCCCCACGATGAAAAATCGCCGACAGACCAGCACCTGCTGCAACAATACCAGCAAGGGTAGACCGACGCGAGAACACCGAGCTTATTTCGTCGGACGTTTGATCTTGAGTCTCTACTTCATCAGACATCGTCAATTGCCCCCCGTAGAACCCCCGCAGACCTTTGCGAATTTTCTTTAGTAATGATTCTCACGACTATGTGCCGAGGTGTCAAAACAAAGCTACTTGAAAACAAGCTTTATCCAATTCGCAAATAGGATCCCAGCCGCTTCATTGTGTTTTTCTAGGCATTCAGAAATCTCAGATTTGAACTTCGCCAATCCTGCCTTGCCAAGTTTGCTCTCTAGTTTTTCTTGGGTGCCAGGGATCTTGAGCCAGTTTTTCACCGTGTGATCACAAACTTCAGGATGAAACTGGCAAGAATATGCCAGGTCTCCAACCTGCATCATGTGGTTTTGACAATGAGCAGATGCGGCAAGAATTTCGGCACCAGGCGGAGGTTTCATAACTTCTGCCAAATGCACATTTGCCCACCGAGTCGGGTCCGATAACGAGTTTAGCATAGGATGCGATTGCCCAGCGGCAGTCGCCAAGACGTCAACCAGTCCGATCTCACAGTGTTCCGTTGGACCGACAACGCCGCCGGCGACTTCGCCCAATAACTGATGCCCAAAACAAATACCCAAAAAGGGCATTTTGAGATCAAAGACCGCACGCCGTATCGCCAACTTTTCTTCAACCAGCCAAGGAAATTCATCTTCTTCCCAAATGTTCATGGAGCCACCCATGGCCCACAACGCATCGTAGTTTTCTAAATTTGGGATTTTGTCGCCAGCGTGCAGATCAATTTCGTGAAACTCAATACCGTGATCCGGAGCATAATCCCGAAAAATTCCCGGGTTTTGCGCCCGCATATGTTCAAAAACGAGGATCGTCCTTCGGCTCATTTGGCGCCACAGCGAAACCCAAAAAACCCAAGCATGATCGATGTTGTGGTGAGCACAGCTCCAAGCTCAAGGAACATCGATCGCGTTACCACTACTCAAGTCAAACCTTGCCACATTTTCTGAGATGTCATAGTAATCGCCACATTCAATACAGTATACGTGAGCAACGATGTTTAATCCGGTTCTACCGTTTAAGCTCCCTGCCGAGATTGCAATATAGTCTGCCCCATCCCGACGCCAAAACAGCGTCGATCCGCAATTGCTACAAAACGCCCGCCGCGCTCTGTCGCTTGACCGATACCATTTTAACCCCGTCGTTTTTAGAAGTTGGACGTTAGACAATTTCGCAGCAGTGGCTGCCATAAAGTGCCCCGTATGTTTTCTGCACTCTGTGCAGTGGCAACACACGACGTCCCTAAGATTTCCGGTGACCTCAAAATAAACGCTACCGCATACGCAAGAACCGCTATGACGAGGCGCAACGTCGTCCTGCGATAACTTCATGCCTTGCGAGTCAGGCATAATACTCTTCTCCTCGTCGATCGGCCCTAACCCAGTTTTCTCAATGAAAACGATTGCGCCACGACAGAGTATGCGATGGTCACCTACTTCTTTTCATCTCTTGATCGCGTCACCCGATCCTGACCTCACCCTGCGCCCAACTGAACGGACTTCTTCCACGACTTACATGCCCGCGGAGAAGGTTTCTTAACAGCAAATAAACTTTCTTGGGAGGAAACCTCAAACTCTATTTCCTTTTCGGAATGCGTGGAACTATGCCGAAATTGGTCCATGAATTTCCGAACATTATACTGGGTTGTCCAACCACACTGTACCAAGCCACCCATCGGACCACATAGGTAGGCCCAAACAACCACTGACATAACAATATGTTAGAATGGCAGGGGCCAAATTCCATTAACAGAGTGTAAAAAAATATGCGATTTGTCAATAACTGGTTGACCATTGGTATAGCAAAGGTTAGCCTAAGGTACATTCATAGGCTCGTAAACTAGTGTTGGTGGCAAACAGGTCATGGCGATTCCAGAGGGAGTGAAATTTGCCGTTATTGGCGCTGGAATTCACGGGCTGAGCACGGCGTATCATCTCGCCGCCCAGCTTCGCGCGACCAGACGCGGCACCGGCAACGATATCCTTGTCATCGATAAGAACGGAATTGCGAGCGGTGCTTCGGGCATCGCATGCGGTGTCGTGCGCAACAACTACTTCCAACCGGCTATGCGTGAACTTATGGCTCACAGCGTCTCCGTATGGGAAAGTGATCCCAAAGCCTATAGCTATCATCCGGTTGGCTATATGCAGATCAGCCCAGAGTCGATGCATGCAGATGTTGCAACAATTTACGAGCAGCAGCAGGCGATCGGTTATGACTCTGAGTTCATCGAAGGCGAAGCCGACACCACCGACTATATGAAGGGTCTGTTTGACGATTGGCAGGCCAAGGGCATAACGTCCGTACTGCATGAAAAAAAAGGAGGGTTTGCAAACAACACGGCCTCTATGTACGGCCTTGCCAACAAAGCGGAAGACGAAGGTGTAAGGATCCTAACCGGCGTAACTGTAACGGGTTTTGAATTTGACTCCCATAGTGACGCCGTAAAGGCCATCGTAACCGACAAAGGCAATATCAATTGCGATTATGTCATCATCGGCGCCGGCCCCTGGGTCCGAGATTTCTGGGATTACCTTGAACTTCCTAAGAAAATCAACATCAAAGGACCCAACGGATCCGTCGCAAATGACATCCCAATGTGGAAGTTTTGGTGCTTGGAAGAAGGCACGCTCGGCGTAGATCCAGAAATGCACAAGACAAATGACGGCAAACCCCCACCCGTCATTCACGTTGATTCAGATGCCCCATTGTATTCTGATGAAAACGGCGAGCTGGTCACCGATAAAATGTGGGGAATCTACTATAAGCCTGACTTTCACTTCGGCGGCATTCAAGGCGGTGCTGCACCTTATATCGTCCACCAGGACCCCGACAAAGTTGCTGTCGATCCATATGGTCCGGACTCACCGGACTTCGTCGTCGGCGAAAATTTCATCAATATGTGGTGTTCCGCCCTCGCTCATTGCCAAAAAAGATTTGAAGGCAAGATAAAATTCTACAAACATAAAGAGCCGTCTGGTGGTTTGGGTTGCTTTACGCCGGACAGTTTCCCGATCTTCGATGTCTTCAGGGAAAATGTCTACGTGATCGCAGATTCCAACCACGGCTATAAAATGTTGGGCGTGGGTAAACTCGTAGCTCAAGAAATCGCAGGTGAGCAAAGCGAGTTGCTGCGTCCATTTCGTATGTCACGTTATGAGACAGGAGAACTACATCCAGTTTCAAATAGCCCGTTCCCGTGGAGTTAAGCAGCTCAAACAATAAAAGGCAGCGGCCCATGTGGAACTACTTGCGTAAAAAAGAGTGCACCAAGGAGGCGCAAAAAATGGACTTTCGAACTCAAGGTGAGACCGACCTGCAGAGGTATGTCCAGCAACCTGGTCGTGAAGAACTCATTAAAGAAGTCCGCAGCAAAATCAATGAGCTAGGCGTTGAATACCTTTATCTGCAATTCGTCTCCGTCACCGGAAAAATTATGGGTAAAGGCATTCCTGCCGATCACTGGGAAAACGTTGCCAACAAAGGCTTCCAACTTGTTTACGGCGCAACCGTCAATCTGTTTTTGAACCGCCGCGGTGACTACCTCGGCTATGGGCCCGAGGCCGCTGAACTCGTCGGTATTCCAGACCCTGAAACGTTTATGCAGTTGCCATGGGACAAACGGGTTGGCCGTTTTTACTGCACGTTGTTCCGAAATCGCGAAGAAAGAGAAAATCCAGGTGGTTTCTTGACCTCCGATTGTCGCGGCAATCTGCGGCGCTTGCATCAAGAATTTCAAAACAAGCACAACGGACTACAATTACGCATGGGCACAGAGCCAGAAATGATGTGGCTCAAAAAGGATGAGGAAGGTCGGCCGGCCGGTGGTTTCTCAAAACCTTACTGTTATCACATTGATCAATTCGAAAGCCTACGTCCTGTCTATATGAAGGTCATGGAGTATTCACGCGCCATGGGCCTCGACATGATCCAAGGCGATCACGAGGACGCACCGGGGCAGCTTGAACTTAATTGGACGTTTGATGATGTTTTGCGCAACGCAGACCGCCTGACGACCTACCGTCAGATCTGCGCGCAAGTAGCTCGCGAATTCGATATCATCGCATGCTTCATGACCAAGCCCTTCATGGGCGTGTCGGCGTCAGGCTGCCATCACAACATGTCGCTATGGCGTGGTGGTGAAGACAAGCTCAGGCCAACAGGCAATGACCCCGCAAAGCTTCCTGGCATGCCTCAAAACTACATGTACGTGAGCGGTGGCGATAACACCTTTATGCCTGACGGTGACGATCCCCAGATGCCGGGCAAAGGCGGTTTGGCAGCCATTGGTGGCATCGTGCACCATTTGCGTGCACTAACGGCAATCGGATCCTCAACCGTCAACTCTTACCGCCGTTTGTGGGACACCGGGTTCTGGGCCCCAGTTTTTGCAGACTGGGGATTCCAAAACCGCACCACTGGATTGCGCGTTTCAGCGCCAGGGCGTTTCGAGTTCCGCTCGGTCGACTCAATGGTCAATCCATATCTCATGGGAGCTACAATTCTTGCTGCGGCCGACGACGGAATTGAAAACAACCTTGATCCAGGCCAGCCGGAAGAGCGAAACATTTACGAAGCCATCAAAGCCGGCAAGCAAGTCAAAAAACTACCGATGTCACTTGGTGAAGCCCTCGAAGCACTTGCCGAAGACAAAGTCATTCAGCGCGGCTTGCCTGGAGAAATGTATCGGCTCTACCACGAGTATAAGTGGGATGAATGGGAGCGCTTCATGCACACCGTGACGGAATGGGATCAAGACACCTATCTGGAATGCCTACCGTAATTTTGACGTAGGCACCCAAACCGAAATGCGTCATCAACGGATTTGGAAAGAAGGTCTAGTGAACAAATGTGCGGTATCGCAGGACTAATTCATCGCAAAAAAAGCAGCAATGTCGGTGCTGAAATGACCGGCATGCTGCAAGCTTTAAGGCATCGCGGGCCCGACTCAACTGGTTTTGCCATCTACGGCAAAGCCATCGAAGACGAGTACGTACTTCGCTTTAAAGCAGCCGAACGGGAAGATTTGGACAGCGGATTTCAAATCCATGACCAAATTAAAGAGCGCCGTAGTGAAGTTGATAGTCGCTTAAAAGAACTTGGCGCGAAAGTGAAAGAGGAAGAAAAGGCAACCGAATACGCCTTTCGTTATCGCATTAAGTTTGATGGCGACCTCAAAAAACTGGCCGACCGTATCGAAGACGTGGAAGGCGTGGAAATATTGTCGATTGGCAATGCCTTGGAGCTCATCAAAGACCTCGGCGACGCAAACAACGTGTCAGACGAATATGGTCTTGACGACTTTCACGGTACCCACGGCATCGGTCACACGCGGATGGCAACTGAGTCAGATGTCGATATTCGCTCCGCCCATCCCTATTGGGCCTACCCCTATAACGACATCGCCGTTGTCCATAACGGACAAATTACAAACTACTGGCTGATGCGCCGCCAACTGGAGCGTGAAGGCCAAAGGTTTGTGTCAGACTGTGACTCAGAACTGTTGGCTGTCTACACGGCGACCAATCTTGAGAAGGGACTGACACTCGAAGAGTCATTGAAAAAATCGATCGAAGATATTGACGGTGTTTTCACATATCTCGTGACCACAAAAGATGAGCTTGGGATGGCCAAAGACACAATGGCAGCAAAGCCGATGGTGCTCTACGAAAGCGATGATTTTGTCGCTCTTGCCTCTGAAGAAGTCGCCATTCGCGCTGTAATCCCGCACGAAATTGATACAACGGATCCATACGATGAAGAAGTAAGGGTGTGGCAAACATGAAGCAAGAATCTATTTCTCATGATATGGGAATGCATACCCAGCCGCTCAGAGGCCGGGACATCAAGACAATGTTTAGCCTCACCAAGGAAGGTGGCTACGCATATCCCTTCGCCCATGACGTCGACTTCAACAAACGTTCCGAGATTGACGCCAAAGACCTCACCGCAACAGAGATCAATTCCAAAATTCGCGATCTCATGAAGGACGGTTACGGCACGATCGTCATCAAAAATCCCGGAGCCAAGCACGGCGTAATTGTCGGAATTCTCAATCGCATGAACTTCATTGTTGAAGGCAGCTTGGGATATTTTGGCTGCGGTCTTCTTGATGGGCCTAATGTACGAATCTCAGGACGCGTCGGTTGGTCGTTCGGCGAAAACATGATGGCAGGCACAGCCGTCGTTGAAAAGAACGCTGGTTCAACATTTGGTGCCGCACTTCGCGGTGGAGATCTCGTCTGCAAGGGATCAGTTGGTTCGCGTACCGGCATTGACCAAAAAGGTGGAACGATCATCGTTGGCGGCGACACCGGTGCGTTCTCCGGCTTCATGATGCAACGCGGCCGCATGGTTGTGTGCGGCAACGCGGGCAAAAACCTCGGTGACTCGATGTACGACGGCACCATCTACATCGGTGGTGAAATTCAAGACCTTGGTGTCGACGCCGTGCCTGGTGAGCTAGCCGATATCGACAAAGCCTGGCTGGTACGAAAGCTGAAACTCTACGACATGTTGCCCAAAAATGGCGTCGACCATTTTACAAAGATTGTCGCTGGCAAGCAGTTGTGGAGTTACGACAACCTTGAACCGTCAGAGAAGAAACTCGTTCTTTGAAGCTGGTGCATAGCAGAAAGCAATTAATATCGGTGGAGACGACAGGTGTCTGACAGAAAACAAATATCTGAGGCAGGGCATTCCAAACTCAGTGTGGAAAAAAGATACAATCTTGGCAAGAGCCAGATTTTCACTCCGGAGGTTGTCAACGACATCCATATTAAGTCGGAGCTTGGCCGCTACCGTATGCGTGGGTTT
The DNA here is from genome assembly GCA_965222775.1 of Hyphomicrobiaceae bacterium. Classification (GTDB taxonomy): domain Bacteria; phylum Pseudomonadota; class Alphaproteobacteria; order Rhizobiales; family Hyphomicrobiaceae; genus CBDCUV01. Next base: position 2,893,152 of record OZ244971.1, on the reverse strand, counting down.
TCAATTTTTAAAAAGATCCCACACTGGGATGAGCTGACGTTTTTGCCTGGAACACTGACGCGTTTCGTTATTGAAGGTTATCGCGAAAAGTGTGACACCGAAACGATTATCGGGCCCAAAGCCAAAAAGCCTCTTGTTCTTGATATTCCAATTTACATCACAGGCATGAGTTTTGGCGCTTTGTCGTTTGAAGCTAAGGTGGCGCTGGCACGTGGCGCGACAATGGCCGGAACGGCGACGTGCTCGGGCGAGGGCGGCATGATCCCCGACGAGCGACGCTTTTCGTCGAAATGGCTCTACCAATGTATTCAGTCTCGCTATGGGTTTAACCCGCATCACTTGCAGCTTGCCGATGGTTGCGAATTTTTTATCGGCCAAGGATGTAAAGTAGGCCTCGGCGGCCACCTGATGGGCCAAAAGGTCACCGACCAGGTTGCTGAAATGCGTTCCCTGCCCGCCGGCATCGATCAGCGATCGCCAGCAAGACATCCCGATTGGTTAGGACCCGATGATCTAGCCCTCAAAATCGAAGAAATTCGCGAAGCAACTGACGGGCAAATTCCAATCCAGTTAAAACTGGGTGCGTCACGTGTTTATGATGACGTGCGCATGGCGGCAAAAACAAATCCAGATTCCATTTATATCGATGGCATGGAAGGCTCGACTGGTGCTGGTCCGCACTTGGCAACTGAAGAGACCGGTATTCCAGGCATGGCCGCAATCCGGCAAGCACGAAAAGCCATCGATGACATTGGCCGACGCGGCGAAATCTCATTGGTTTATGCGGGCGGAATTCGCAATGGCGGCGACGTTGCAAAAGCGTTGGCCCTTGGCGCCGATGCCATTGCCATTGGCCACGCGGCGATGATGGCCCTCAACTGCAACAAAGATATTCCGAAGCAAACTATGAAGAAGAAATGGGCGTTGAAGCAGGCGCTTGTTATCACTGCCACACCGGACGCTGCCCCGTCGGTGTTGCCACCCAAGATCCAATACTCCGCAAGAGACTAGATCCCGACGAAGCCGCAGAGCGCGTCTATAACTTCCTGCACACGCTGACCATGGAAGCGCAAATGATGGCGCGCGCTTGTGGCAAGACAAACATTCATTCCCTGGAGCCCGAGGATCTCGCCGCGCTTACAATGGAAGCCTCTGCAATGGCACAGGTTCCACTGGCCGGTACAAACCATACCGTCGGCGTTCCCGACTATCACCACATTTAGGAGAGGCAAAATGCCCGGATCAGGCTTCAAAGGTACCGAGGTCAAAGACATTGATCATTTCTTGAAAGGCGACGGCATTGATTCCGAGCGCGAAAAGACCATCGGTCAGCACATCGGCTATCGTTACGACGTCAACCTTCTTCCAGATTACGATCGTTTGACCGACTTCCTAAAAGGCTACATGGAGTTCATGGGCTGGGACGACTTAAATTGGTTGGAAGACATCCATATGGGTTACGACGACGGAAAAGCCGCCGTCTTTGATCGCAACATAAATGGCTGGGTCGCCATTCCCGACGACTATGATCTTCCCGACAATCAGCAGGATCGCGACATGATCGCGCGTGAACTTCTATTGAAATTTCAAATGTCGCCGGACCATCCTCTGGTCGTCTTGAACAAGGCTTATCGCAAATTCTAATCGTCAAGAGCAAAAGCAAATTCATGCCGGTTAGACAGTCCAGCAAGCTATGGTGGAGGCTCAGCTTTAGACAATTGCCATTGAGGGCTGAACTCTAGGACGCAAATTTCGGGGGGCATATGTGGGTTAAAAATCCGATTGTGCCATAATGTGCTTTGGAAGCTCAAGTCGTCCTCGGGCAAGGGGCGAATTTTGCAAACCAATTCATAACTCTGGCTGTACTGCGCAAACTCAAGAACGCATTCACCCGATGTGCACAACAAATTTGCCACCTCACTGGGCTCGTAAAACAAGGCAGTCAACTTATCGCTGAACAAATCCGCACCCTGGTAGTAGGACGACTGCAAGTAAGCCAACCCGCGCTCGCGAACCAAGTTGGGGTCATGCGTTTTGAGAACTTGGTGGCGAAAAAAGTCGAGGCTTTCCCGTGGGTTCTTTTGGTTCATGAGAACCGTCATTCGGGCAAGTATATCCGTACCCTGAGTGTCAGTAACACACGGCTGCATACCGGTAGATGGGCGCCCGCCTTCGCTACGCATAGCTATCTGACGGATACGACACTGCCACCCGATAAAGGACCCGCAAAGGTCCTCAGCTGTGATCCGTTGAACACAAGGCATCAAATTCCTCGACGATACTAAAAAACAACGAACCAAAAAAGCAAGACAAATCAGCTCGTTACATCCAATAAGGGGCCACCAACTTCGCATTTTTTGTAGTCAAATGATAAACCAATTGGTTTACATGCGATTGATCTCGCTCAAACGAAATGTCCTCATGAGAAAAATTTATTCCTGCCTTGAAAAGAGAGCGATTTTGTGGCGAGCTGAAACTCTGAGGCGTAGCGATGAGAAGGGAGGTCAAGTCAAAATCCAAAACAACGGCCCTAAGGCCGCCTTTGTGCGCCAAGGAAACAAGCTCCCAGGTGTGCACAAACAAAAACCAAAGGTGATTGAGCAGACGAAAAAGCCGCGCGGAACACCGAGCACTCATGTGAGCGTGAGATGAGAAGCAACAAGCGGCGATTGGCTGAGGAGACACAACAAGGAGACGCTAAGCATGGGTACAAACATTGATGCCCTGACGACAGTCTTCACTGAATTCTATTATTGGGTGACCGTCGTCTTCATGTTCTTAATTCACGTAGGCTTCTGTATGTACGAAGTCGGAGCTAGTCGTTGGCGGAATCATCGTCACACATTGATGAAGAACACAATGTTGATTCCGCTTGTCACGATTACATTCTTCTTCTTTGGTTGGTGGATCTACTGGGCATTCCCCAATGGGCCATTCATCACCGGCGGTATTGAATTCGAATCCGCGGCACCAAACGCCCCCTGGGCACCAACAATGTCAACCAACCTTGCGGACCGAATTACCGGTGTGTTCTGGGCAGCATTTCTATTGTTCTCCTGGACAGCAGCATCGATCGTTTCCGGTGGTGTGATTGAACGCATTCGTTCAGGCGCATTCTGGATACATGCTGTGGCCATTGGTTCGGTTTTCTGGATCATCGACGCGGCATGGGGCTGGCATTCCGCCGGCTGGATGGTCAAAATTCTTGGCTATCACGACGCTTATGCATCTGGTGTGATCCACGCCATCGCTGGCGGTTACGCACTTGGTGTTCTTGTGGTTCTTGGTCCACGCATCGGTAAATTTAGAGCTGATGGGACGCCACGTGTTATTCCAGCACAGAACCCATGGCTGATCACGATCGGTCTGTTCCTAATCTACACCGGTTTCTGGGGCTTTTATGCCGCGTGTAACGTGCCCATCATCAGCCCGGAAGGCATTGGTGGCCAAATCACAGGCACGACCTGGACAGGCACGAATATCTATCTTGGACCAACCACATTGAGTGCCATTACCTTCAACTTTTTGATGTCGCTGTCCGGTGGTCTCATGGTCGCCTACCTAATATCGAAAGGCGATCCATTCTGGACCTATTCCGGTGGCCTTGCAGGCATCATTACGGCGTCAGCCGGCAATGACCTCTATCACCCAATCCAAGCGATGATCGTTGGCGGTATTGGTACGTTCTGTGCCTACTATCTCCACTACTTCGTAGAACGCCGCTTCAAGGTTGATGACGCTGTTGGAGCTGTTGCCGTACACGGCTACGCCGGTTTCGTCGGCTTGGTCATTTGTGGCTTCATGCTTTGGGGCGCACCAAGCTCACCGTTTGAAGGTTATGCCACCATTTCACCGGTGGGGAACACACTCGGTGCCATCATCATGTTCTTCGTCCTTGGCTTCCTACCAGCATGGCTGATTTCAGTCTTCCTGAATGGAATGGGTCTGCTGAGAGTGCCGCGGGAAGTGGAGTTGGCAGGTCTCGACATTGCCGACGACGAAGCTGATCAAGAGACTCTTGTAGAGCTCAAGCAAGCTCTCAATGCCGAGATTTGACAAAGGATAGGATGGAAAGCAATGAACAGTTCAACAATAGGACTAGATAGTTGGGCCGTTGACCTGGCTAACGTCAGTGCGGTGTATCCGTTTCAGGGAGCCGAGGTAATCATGACCCTGATCGGCGTCGGACTGTGGATCCTTTGGCACATCATTCAGTTGGGCGCCGAAAGTTCCTACTACACCAAGAAGATTCAAAAGTATGGCAACGCTGAAACAATCAGAAAAGCCATTGATCGTGATCACTCGATGTAAGAGAAGATCATGACACAAGATAAGGTGAGCCGCCGACCAAGCGGCTCACCTCAAAACTAAGGTTTCAAAGTCTAAAAGTTCAGGCATCTCCAGTTTATGCCAAGTGTGCCAACGCCCCCTTTTAGCGGAGATAGACGCTTATCGGTTCAACTTAGCCAGACAAGCAATCATACGAACATTTGATTTGAAAGTGTGGAGCAAAATTCGATCATCTGACTTATGTCAGCGCTGATCGACAGGAAACGTGCGCTAGAAGAGCATAGAAAAGCGGATCAATGACATGGCTTTCGCACTCTTAAAATATGGCCTTGGACTAGGAAAGTTTGAGCGTCAATTCCCCAAACAGGGGGAATTAAAAAAACACTACGACATCGTCATCATTGGCGCCGGCGGTCATGGTGCTGCCACCGCCTATTATCTCGCGCGTGACCACGGAATTACAAATGTCGCAGTCATTGACAAAGGCTATCTAGGCGGCGGCAACACTGCGCGTAACACAGCAATCATTCGCTCCAATTATCTCACCGCCGAAGGTGTCAGATTCTACGACGAGTCCCTGAATTTATATAAGGACCTCGCAAACGACTTCGACATGAACATCATGTATTCGGAACGTGGCCATTTCACACTGGCCCACACCGATGCGGCCATACGCACCTCCAGATGGCGCGCCGAAGTCAACAAACATTTCGGTATCAATTCCGAACTCGTTGGACCTGACGAAATCGGAAAAATTTGCCCGCAAATAAATCTCTCACGTGATGTCCGGTATCCAATCCTTGGCGCTCTTTATCACCCACCTGGAGCAATCGCGCGCCATGATGCGGTGGCCTGGGGCTATGCGCGTGGTGCAACGATGCGCGGCACCGAATTGCACCAAAAGACAGAAGTCACCGGCATACTCAGAAAAAATGGACGAGTGACTGGCGTAGAAACAACGCTTGGCAAAGTGTACGCCGGAAAAGTAATACAATGCGTCGCGGGAACCAGTTCCCTCCTCGCTGACATGGCGGGGTTCAAACTGCCGTTGGTCACGATCCCTCTCCAGGCCTGTGTGTCCCAACCTCTCAAACCATTTTTAAATTCAATCGTCGTTTCCGGAAGTTTGCATGTCTACGTGTCGCAAAGTTCGCGTGGCGAACTCGTCATGGGAAGTTCCGTTGATCCTTATCCTCTCTACAACACACGCTCGTCGTTAGAATTCAAAGAAGGTCTAATGGCGCACATGCTTGAGCTCTTTCCCTACACAGCCAACATCAAGATAATGCGCCAGTGGGCGGGCTTGGCTGACATGACGCCTGATTTTTCTCCCATCATGGGAGAAACACCTGTCGACAATTATTACATCGATGCCGGCTGGGGCACATGGGGGTTCAAGGCCACACCCGTCTGCGGAAAGCGCAATGCTGAGATGCTTGCCACAGGACGCGTTCCAGACATTATCGAACCATTTCGTCTGTCGCGATTTTCAGAATTCAATCAAGTAGGTGAAAAGGGTGCCGCCTCTGTCGGGCACTGAGGTCAACAGCAATGAAGATCATGAACTGTCCGCTAAACGGACCCCGAAACGCTTCTGAGTTTATTTGCGCTGGCGAGGTTTCAATTTCTCCGGACCCAAACACCAGCAGCGACGCTGAATGGGCAGACTATGTGTTCTTGCGCGAAAACAAGGCCGGTGTCGTGCGGGAATGGTGGATGCACGTGCCGACCTCATATTGGTTCATTGCCGAGCGCGATACGCGAACCAATGAGATTAAGCGCACCTATCCATCATCAGAAATTTTCACACAACGTGTTGAATACAAGCGATCCGAACAAAAAGGCGAGCCCCAATGACAATGAATAACAATCGCCTTCCGGAATCCAAGTCCGAATGGATCAACAGAAAAAATCCGGTTTCTTTTACATTCAACAAAAAGTCTTACACGGGCTATGCGGGCGACACCATCGCCAGTGCACTGGCTGCAAACGATCAATGGATTTTGTCCCGTTCGTTCAAATACCATCGTCCCCGCGGGGTTTTGACGATGGCGGGCCAAGATGCAAACACGCTCGTTCAGCTTCCCGATGAACCAAATGCGTTGGCCGACCGCCATCCAATTACCAACGACCTTGTCGTTGAAGGGCAAAACTTCGACTTATCGCTTGAAAACGATGTTGGCGCTGCCATGGGTGCGTTTTCAAAGTTTTTGCCCGTTGGTTTTTATTACAAAACATTCTTTAGACCTAAAGGGGCTTGGAAATATTGGGAGCCAATCATTCGATGGCGCGCCGGCCTAGGCAAAATTAGCCAAGCAACAGCACACGGTTATTTTGACAAGGCCTATGGTTGGTATGATGTGGTTGTTGTGGGCGGCGGCCCGTCAGGAATGGCGGCTGCAGCTTCCGCGGCACGACGTGGCTGCTCCGTTCTTTTGGTTGACGAAAACCCATACCTCGGCGGATCGCTAGCATACGGGAGATTTGACCCCGACGGCACGGAAGGCCTCAATCAACTTGAAGCATTAAAAGCAGAAATTGAGCGCGAGCCCAACGTCGAAGTCAAGTGCAACGCCATCTGCAATGGTTGGTTTGAAGACAATTGGCTGCCTATCATTCAAGGCAACCGCCTTTACAAAATACGTGCAAAGCAAGTCGTCTTGGCCACCGGCTCCATTGAGCAACCACTTGTGTTCCGCAACAATGACTTGCCAGGCGTCATGCAAGGAAGCGCCGCCCAAAGGCTCATCCGCCAATTTGGCATCAAACCTGGAAGCCAAGCCGTGGTCGCAACGGCCAATGAACAAGGTTACGCGACCGCACTCGATCTTCTTAACATTGGCTGCATGGTTGCCGCCGTTCTGGATCTCAGGCCCACAAGCAACAATTCCAAACTCGCCAACGCTATTCGCGATTTCGGTGTGCCCTTGTTGCCAGGTCACACAGCCTTTGAAGCCATTGCCAAAACCGCCCACAAACATGTGCGTGGCGTACGCGCCGCAAAGATTGAGCGGCAAGGAAAATGCAGTAACGAAACCACAAACTTTGATTGTGATCTGCTGTGTATGTCCATTGGCTATACGCCAACCCATCAGCTCCTCAGCCACGCCGGTGGCACGCTCGGTTATAGCGACGAAACGCATATGTTCGACGTTCGCGAAGTTCCCCCGGGGTTAACTGTGGCAGGATCCTTGGCCGGAACCTATAACCTTGAAGCAGCAATCGCTGAGGGTCATCACGCTGCATGGAAGGCTGTGAACGAAATCAAAAAACAAGCAGACGGACCTGAGCCACGCGTTCCCAATGACCGCGGTCAACTCAATCAAAGTCATCCTTGGCCAATCTTCCCGCACCCAAAAGGAAAGGACTTTGTCGACTTTGACGAGGACCTGACAACCAAAGACATCGTCAATGCCTGCCGCGAGGGCTACGACCATATCGAGCTTGTAAAGCGCTACTCCACTGTTGGCATGGGACCCTCCCAGGGTCGCCACTCCGCGCTCAATTCAGTTCGGATCACAGCCGATACAACCGGCGCCGATATAAACGTCATTGGTCGAACGACGTCCCGACCACCCTTCACGGCAGAAAAGTTTGGTGTGTTGGCGGGCAGAAGTTTTGAGCCAGTCCGTTACACGCCGATGCACCATCGCCATATCGAAGCAAACGCAACCATGTTGTTAGCCGGGCTCTGGCTGCGCCCCGCTTTTTATGGGCCGGATTCGGAACGAGAAGCCGCTATTAACCGCGAGGCCGTCAACGTGAGAAAAAACGTCGGCATCGTTGACGTGTCCACCTTAGGCGCGATCGAAATCCGCGGGCCCGATGCGGCTGAGTTTGTCAATCGCATGTATACGTTTGCTTACGTCAAGCAGCCCCTGATGCGGTCCCGTTATCTATTAATGACCGATGAAACAGGTGTTGTCACAGACGATGGTGTGGCGTGTCGGTTTAACAAAGACCATTTTTACCTATCTGCCACAACCGGTGGCGTCGAGAATGTCTATCGCAATATGTTGCGATGGAACGCACAATGGCGACTGGACCTCGACATTTCAAATGTCACATCCGCATATGCAGGTGTGAATTTGGCAGGCCCCAAATCCAGACAAGTACTATCCAAGCTCTGCGACGACATTGATCTTTCACCAGAAGATTTTCCTTATGTCGATTGTCGCATGGGGACCGTTGCAGGAATTCCGGCCCGTCTCATGCGTGTCGGATTTGTCGGTGAACTGGGTTACGAAATCCATGTTCCCTCAAGCCAGGGCGAAGCCCTGTGGGATGCCCTTATCGAGGCAGGCGCATCTGAGGGTATAAAACCTTTTGGTATTGAGGCGCAAAGACTGCTGCGCCTTGAAAAGGGACACATCATCGTAAGCCAAGATACCGACGGCCTAACAAATCCGCTTGAAGCCGATATGGAATGGGCCATCGCAAAAAAGAAACCCTTTTTTGTTGGTGCGCGCGCCGTGCAAATTCAAATGAACAACGGCATAGACCGCAAGCTCGTTGGATTTACGGTTCCAGACAAAGAAGCACCGGTTCCAAGCGAATGTCACCTGACAGTTCGCGGAGATCACATCACAGGCTATGTCACCTCCGCAGTACGCTCACCAAATCTAAAAAAGATTATCGGCCTTGCGTACGTCGCACCAGACCAGACAGAACCGGGCACGATATTCGATATCAAAGTCAACGACGGAAAAATCATCAAGGGCAAGGTTGTGCCGCTGCCATTTTATGATCCCGACAACAAACGTCAGGAACTTTAGGATCGTATCAGGAAAAGTAGAACATGGACGTTCGACCGCAGGATAAAAGCCGCCGCAGTTTTCTATATCGAAAGCTATTGCAGAGCGGCGCTCATTTTGTTGAGCAGGGTAGCGACGCGACCATTGCCGCGCATTATGGTGATGCTCGTGCCGAAGTTCCCATGGTCATGGAATTGGCCATCGCCGATCTCTCACCATTGCCGCGTACGGGATTTAAAGGACCTGGCGCCGCTGACTGGTTAGCCGAACAAGGTGTTGAGTTAGGAGAGGCTTCCAATTTCGCCTATCCTTGTGGAAACGGCTCCCTTGCCGCACGACTTTCTCACGGCGACATCCTCATTCTCGGAAACTTGGCAGGCGACGACGAACTTTGGCAGTCACTTGAATCGAGCTGGACACATGACGGTGCCAAATGCTGGCCGATGCCGCGTCGCGACGGATTTTTCTGGTTCTTAATCACGGGCGTGCAAGCGCCCCAGATGTTCGCCAAAGTCTGCGCTGTTGATCTCAGGCCCAAATCGTTCGCAAACTACGCAATCGCGCAGACGTCGCTCGCGCGCGTCAACAGTGTGATCATTCGCGATGATATTGGAGTGACACCAGCCTACCATGTCCTTGCTGACAGCGCCTCAGCAGAATTTCTGTGGGATTCGCTTTTTGATGCTATGGCAGAATTCGACGGCAAACCCATCGGCGTGCAAGTTCTTCGACACTTAAAGTCAGACGCTTAAATTTCCACCAGTCAGTGTGGGCCGTGGTGAATAGTCATGCGAATACTGTTGTTCCAGCACGCAACGGAAGAACATCCGGGAAGCTTTAGACATCTCCTCAAAGCCGACGGCCATACACTTGATACCGTCGAACTGGATAAAGGCCATTCAATTCCGCCGTTTGACAATTACGATGCCCTTTGGGTGATGGGCGGACCGATGGATGTATGGCAAGAAGAAAGTCATCCCTGGCTTGTTGGGGAGAAGGCCGCAATAAAATCTGCCGTTGTCGACAATGAGATGCCATTCCTTGGCGTGTGTCTCGGCCATCAGCTTTTGGCAGACGCTTTAGGCGGAACCGTCGGCCCATCAAAAATTCCGGAAATTGGCGTACTTGACGTTGATGTCACATCAGAGGGCCAACAAAGTCCGTTCTTTAACGGTGTGCCTCACACGATCAAAAGCCTCCAATGGCACAGCGCCGAAGTTCAGACCCTACCGCCCAATTGTTCCATCCTTGCTTCATCACCAGCCTGCGCAATCAACGCAATGGGCTATGGCGATCGTGCACTTACCATTCAATTTCATGTCGAAGTGGAGCCCGATACAGTGACAAATTGGGCCGGCATTCCAGAGTACGCTGCAGCCCTTGAGAAAGCCCTTGGACCAAATGGTTCAAAACACCTCGATAGCAAATGCCAAGTCCACCAGTCGGAATTTGACAAGGTTGCCCACCTTATTTATCACAATTGGTGCAGTCAGTGCTGATGCGCGCATTTGCCCACCATACGACCCATTAAGTCGCCCAAGGTTTCCCAGCGGTTTCCAGCGGATCTATAACAAATTGATTTCTCGAGATAAATAGCCATTCAACCGCAAGGAATACAGATTGGTTCAGAAATTTTCTCGCTCAAAACAACAAAATATGCCACGAATTCTCATCTCTTAGATATCGACGTACCGGTGCAATTGGTATAGGTCTGCCCATCGACTCCATCTGTTGTCGCCTCCGCGGGCACGACAACACCAAGTTTGACAGGTATGCCAAACAGGAATGCAGGTGACCACAATTCCAAAGGAAATTGAGCGGCTTAAGCTTTATCCGACTCGAGGCTCAGAAGCGATAACAGCCAGCCTCAAAAAGGCGATCGAAGGGGGGATTTACGCATACAACGAGCGTTTGCCGCCAGAACGCGAACTTGCTGACGCGTTCAACGCCGCCCGTGGAACGATCAGAAAGGCGCTCGATGAACTTGAGGCCTTGGGATACGTTGCCCGCCGCGTCGGTAGCGGAACGTTTGTTCAATACTCCGGACAATATCAGCAATCTGCAGACGACGTCGCCGAGCTTACAAGTCCCATTCAACTCATTGAAACCCGGTTAGCCCTTGAACCCTATCTGGCTAGACTAGCGTGTGTGCACGCAACGGGGCGGGACATTGAAAACCTAAGAGAAGTTATAATTCGCCTCGAACAGAGCGAGGAAGACATCGCTGCCTACACCAAATTTGACAGCGAGTTTCACCTTCTCGTGGCTCAGTGTTCTGGCAATCCACTGATACTTCATCTTTATCAGCAAATCGATGAGGTGCGCAGGCATGCACAATGGGGCGCAATGCAAAATGAAATTCTGACAACAGACAACATGCGCCTTTACAATGAGCAGCATCGACAAATTTTTAAGTGCATCGAAAAAAGAGATGGTCAATCGGCCGCTGACAACATTTCCAATCACCTTGAAAAAGCAAAAAATGATCTACTCGGTGCTGGAAGATCATAGGATTTACGTTTTCCATTGCGAACCCATTGCGTCGCAATAAAATAGCGCAATCATTCGCTCTCAAAAACGTTTTCAACCACAAAACAATCTTAGCGGCCCGTAAACTGAGGCTTACGCTTTTCATTGAAGGCATTGCGCCCCTCGACATAGTCTTCACTGTCAAAACAGGCCGCAACCAGTTTCTCTAAATGATCTTGATCAGCTTTAATGTAGGCAGGGCTTAGGGCATCAACGATACGTTTTGCAGCTTTCAATGATAATGGCGCGTTCTCAGCAATACCTTTGGCAAGTTCGCGGGTCTGAGAGTCAAGCTCTGATTTCTTTACCAACCGATTGATCAACCCACTGTCACGGGCCCATGCCGCATCAAACCGTTGTGCCGTAAGAAAAAGCTCTTTTGCGCGCGCCGGCGAAACCGCTTTTAAAACGTCGCCCACCCAACGTGGGTGATAGGAAATTCCCAACTTGGCTGCAGGAATTGAAAATTGCGCATCGTCAGAAGCAAGGCGAAGATCGCAGGACAAGGCAAGGCTCAAACCACCGCCCATGCAAAATCCATGTATCATCGCAAGTGTGGGCAAAGAGCAGTTCTGCAAAGCCAGAAATGCATTGTGATTAAGTGTGTTGTAGTGCTCAACAGACTTGCCTGTGAGCTGACTTTCAAACTCAGAAATGTCTGCGCCAGCACAAAACGCCGCTTCGCCGGATCCACGCAATACAACCACGCGTGCACCTTGGGTTTCACTCGCCTTTTTAATTAAACCAGGCAGCGCCTCCCACATTGCTGCCGTCATGGCATTTCGCCTTGTCGGATTCTCAATCGTTATCCAGGCGACCGGGCCCTCATGAGCCAGGCTCACACGAGGCCCGAGTTGTTGTTCTGATGGCGTTTTGCCCCTTTTCGACGTCGCATCTTTTTTTGTCATCAGACCACCATTCCTGCCTGGGCCCTAGACGCAAATTCCAGCCGTTCGCTCTCGTCAATTCCACAAAATGGCAAGCGCAAGCGAGGCGTATACAATCCTGTTTACAAAACCCCAAACAATCACAAACACGGCGCGGACAGATGCAGCGCCAAACGCTATATTTCACACGAGCCTATGCTATGCGACCAAAGCCGCATGTTCACCCACCTTATAGACCATTGTTTCGCCAAATATCACATAATGTTGGCTCTTGGTGTTTTGTAAATATGACCCCAACGATTACATTGACTAAAGCACCGCGCGTGGTTACCGGTCACATCGAGAAATTTGAGCGGATCGCCCATTCCGCTTTGGAGGTGTCAAATGGCTGTGACACAGCAGCCCGCCAAAGGCGGCGCCATTAAAACCCACGACCCTGTTTGGTCAGCGATCCGCCAGGAAGCTGAGCATGTTTTGCATGCCGAACCCGCTTTAGGCAGTTTCGTTTATGCAACTATTCTCAGCCATGAGCGGCTCGAAGAGGCAGTCGTACACAGACTAGCCCAACGTTTAGATCATTGTGACGCTGACGCCGGCCATATCGCCAAAACGTTTGAATCCATTCTTGACCAGAAACCAGAATTGGGTGTGGTGTTTCGCGCCGATCTGACGGCCGTACGTGATCGCGATCCGGCATGCAACCGTTTTATTGAACCGATGCTTTATTTCAAAGGCTTTCACGCCTTAGCCACCTATCGGTTTGCACACGAACTTTGGCAAAGCGGTCGGACGGATTTTGCACTCTATTTGCAGAGTCATTGTTCCAAACTCTTTGGCGTCGATATCCACCCCGCAGCCCAATTCGGTAAGGGCATCATGCTCGACCACGCCACCGGTTTTGTCGTTGGTGAAACGGCCGTTGTTGGTGACAACTGCTCATTCTTGCACGGTGTTACACTCGGCGGCAGCGGCAAAGAACAAGGTGACCGACATCCAAAAATTGGTGATTGCGTACTTATTGGTGCCGGTGCAAAGGTCTTGGGCAACATCAAAATTGGCAATTGCTCACGCGTTGCCGCATGCTCGGTCGTGCTTGAAGATGTCAAAGAAATGACAACAGTCGCAGGGGTTCCTGCCAAAGTCATTGGTCCTTCTGGCTGCCCGGAACCAGCACGAATGATGGACCAGGGCATCTAAAACACTTATAATAATGCGGTTATAGCGGCGTAGCGTCGGAGCGCGTACATGCGTGACAACGGTTAGCGTCATTGCGGCAAGATACAGAAATTGTAGGAGGCGAACTGGTGGACAAAAATGAAATTGAACGGCTGGAGAATTACTTACAGCGCACTTTCGGTTCCAAAGCGCTGAACGTGAGGCCTCAGCCCAAAAAGACCGATATGGCCGAAGTATTCTTGGGCAACGAATTCATCGCCACACTTTACCGTGAGAATGAAGACGGCGAATTGTCCTACCAATTTCAAATGGCAATCCTCGACATTGACCTAGACAGCCCCTAACAAGGCAACCAGCGCGGTCGTAAACACCACAAAAAAAACATAAAACATTTCGCATAAACAGGACCGCACATGGCGATTTATTCCCTTGAAACAAAAGTATCGACACCAGCGCCCGGACGCTTCTGGATTGCAGACAATGCTATTGTCATAGGTGACGTTGTTCTTGAAGAAGATGCCAGTGTTTGGTTCGCCTCAGTTGTCCGGGGCGATAACGAACAAATCAAAATCGGCAAACGTTCAAATGTTCAAGATGCCTGCGTCTTGCACACGGACCCAGGATTTCCACTCACCATCGGGCCGGACTGCACCGTTGGGCACATGGTGATGCTCCATGGCTGCACAATTGGCGAACGTAGTCTCATTGGAATTGGCTGCATCGTTCTAAATGGCGCAAAAATTGGCCCCGAATGCCTCATTGGCGCAAACACATTGATACCGGAGGGCAAAGAAATTCCGCCCCGGTCGCTGGTGATGGGATCACCGGGACGTGTTGTGCGCGAACTTGCTGATGCAGATGTCGAGCGGTTTACCGGGGCTGCCGGGCGCTATGTCAAAAACTGGAAGCGTTATTGTGAGCAGCTAAAACAGCAAACCGATTAAAAGCGTTTCGAAGTGCTCAACCAGACATACAACTTAGACCTACTAAGCCACACACGTTCAGAAACAAAAACGCGTTTATTCCTTCGTAGAGGCGCCCGCCAATATGCTGATCGTGCCCGAATAACTTGGATCAAGCGAGACCCAAACCTTCGGATTTACGAACGATTGGCGCATCACAAAATCATAGGGCGTCGCATTCCAAATTCGAACATCTGGAATTTTATTGTCTAGAACGAAGTCACCCTGGCGCGTGCGTGCCGTCAGAATGGCATGACCACTGCCTTCTTCATCGCGGACCACCGTAAGCAGCAAGGCGCTTGGCGGCCAGCCACGCTGAATTAAGATGTGTCTTTTCAGCAAGGCGTAGTCTTCGCAGTCACCCTTATTGAGCGGCAGGGTCCACAACTCCGTTACACCGTAAATCTCTTGATCAGTAAATGGTGCAACCGTCTCGTTGACTTTGCGATTTACTTCATCCAGCTCGCTCAGCATTTCAGGGGTCGCGTTAAACCGATCTTGCCTTTGATCCGTTGCCGCGCAATGACTGGGATTCTTTTCGCAAAAGCGGACAAATCCATATGGCGGTTGCGCTGGCCCATGGATTTTCATGAAAATGGAAAATGTAGTTTGCGGGAAACTAGAAATTGCCGTTTGGGCCACAGCAGTTGACGGATGCACAAAGGCAACAAAGCAACAAACAAACGCACATAAAACGCGCATTACGATGCACCCCATACCCTCAACCGGATCCAATCGTACAAACTCTAGACATGTCAGGGATCGGTTTATCCGCATACTTCACCTATAAATTCCAACATTAAGACGTGGCGGCATCAAGGCCAAAATTGCTCTGGTTTCCATTTGTTCCGGGTCAGTTCGTATTTTCGTCTGATATGCCGGCCCGGTTCGGTTGAACGAACTCGACACCAATTCCGTTTTCGTGGTGGCGCATCACCCGAGCTGGATGTTTGCCCAGCACCACGATTGAACCGAGGCGCGGTCTCGCGACCGTGACAATGAACGCTCCAGTCAAAGAAATGTCGGAGATGGAACAATCTAAAACCGTTCCGTCTGGCAACTTGAGGGTCGAGATTGGAGTAGGCAATGAGATCCGCTGGTGGCGACGCTCTTCCACTTCCGTCACATCGAAACGATTAAGAGTCCATGTGAGTGTTGCTGCGAGTTTTTCGCGCTTATGTTTTGTTGCATGAATTTCGATGGCGAAGCCGTCATCAAAAATACGAACGACGTGCCCTTGGAAGCCACCAATATTGTCAAAGTACGCAATTATTTTTTCGCCAGGTTCAACGTCTTCAGACGTTATAACCGAAAGACCGCCAACCGAGATATCTCTCAGCCGGCAGGGATACTCATTCTTGTCTTCGCGCATAAAGCGCCCAAGCAAGGGCAATGCAACGCGACGATAGCGACGGCGGTCCTGTGCCGCGTCGGTCGCGTGTTTTTCAGGTGCGGTCTCAACTGCGGCAGAACGAATTGACATCAATAAGTGCTCGTTGAAAGTTGGCGCACGAATTCCAATCTTCTCTGAACGTTCCCGCTTTCAGAGACGAGCCAGACCCGGAAGAACTCACATGAGGTTGGATCAAGGCCTGATTACTATCGAAAATCGGCATTAACGAAGCCCTAATCATCGGGGGCCATTTGATCCAATTAGCTGCAGAAATTGATCAATTATTTCTGGTTATCGTTTGGGGATCGCTTTGTACCACCATCATAAACGCGAAAACGACGCTGATCTTTGCGCACGATCCGTGCCTGGCGCACCTCGCATGCGGCGGTTTGATTCGGCGTTTCGCAGGCGTCAAACAACGCCTCGTCCAAGTCAACCGGCCGATGCTGTTCATTCCAAATCACACGCCGATCCTTAATCCGCCAACGCGTCAGAGAAACACCAACACCACCCGATTGGTTGGTTGCATCCAAACTCATCACACATGTTGCGATGCCAAGGATCTGATCAATGGTATGTTCGGATTGCTGCAATGGTAGCATAACAAACTCAAACAAGTGGTGCGGCGCACGTCTATCTTCTGGACTTGCTTCAATTTCAATAATCAGCACCGCCCCATACTCCAGAACCAACGACAGTTGCTGACGCAGTGCCAACCGATCATTAAGTGTGAAGTGCGCTAGAAAATCTAGACCGTGAAATTCAATCCCAAACGTATCGCACATTTCGCTTCCAGCAATGCGATACCGAATAGGCCGCGCCGGAAGACACTCGAGCACAAAGGTTGTGCCCAATAAACCTGAAATGCGTGAAGGTTCAACGTCAACGCGACGTGGCGCAATACGATCGCCCCGAATTTCTCGCCAGTAGCGATAGAGTTGTTGACTTGGTTTTTCCCGCATTTTCTGCTCCGACACGATCGAGACATCTCAATAACGAGGGAACAGGAACGGGCTTCTTCCCAAGCCGGACGATTCCTGTCTCAACGATTGATCTGCGTTATTCTGAGACACCTCGTCGTGCACATGCCTCGCCACACGTCGTAGGAGCAGCAAACGTGCCAATTGACCAAAAGTCAGAAAAACCCTGCGTCAAAAAGCCGAAATAGTAGAATTTCCGGGACCGACCACTTGCTGCGGGCGGAAAGGGCCGTTAACCGTCTTGCAAGTCCGTACCGCTCGTCTAAGGGAGAGTTTCGTGCAGCAATCTCAACCGATATTCAATGTGCCCACCAGCGTTGTGGTTTTGATTGCGATCTTTGCGCTCATACACATTGGGCGGGAACTCTTACCACAGGACGTCAACGGTTGGTTTTTACTCGCGATGTCTTTCATTCCAGCCCGATACTCAAGTTACGCAAACCAATTTCCGGGCGGCGATGTTGCAAGCATAACGTCTTTTGTAACGCACATGTTTGTGCACGGCGACCTAATGCACTTGTTGTTTAACTGCGCTTGGTTCTTAGCATTTGGCGGCGCCATAGCGTTGCGCATCGGTAGCATCAGGTTTTTGGCATTTTCGATGTTAACCGGGATCGCAGGCGCACTTACTTTTCTCTTATTTCATCAAGGCGCACTTGTTCCAATGGTTGGAGCATCGGGCGCCATATCTGGTCTAATGGGTGGAATTTTACGTTTTTTGTTTTCTGCTGTGGATTCAGGCAGCATTGCTGCGCTGCGATATGCGCCGCGCTCCGTCAGACTTATGCCCTTGTTAGAAACGCTGACAGACAAGCGCGTGCTGATCGTTACCGCAATCTATATTCTCCTAAACGTAATCACGGTACTGGGCGTAGGGTCCTTTGCGGCCCCAGGAAGTGTCGCTTGGGAAGCCCACGTCGGCGGCTTTCTTGCTGGGCTCCTGACCTTTGGATTTTTTGACAACACTCGAAATACCGCACCGCAGCAAAATCCATTTGTTCACTAACGTTATCAAGTGCGAAACATTAGAACACTTGCGCAACGTTAGACTTTAGAGCACCATAGTGCCGTCAAAACTGGCAATTCGTGGATGTCGCCATTTGCGTAGACCGTGTGCGGGTCGCAATTGTGCGACATGGGGCTCTTGATCGGTAAGCCACTTTTACCGGCACCAACACGTTCCGTCGGCACAAGAGCTAACACGGGACGGTGTTTCATATTTCAAAGTCCCAGAGTGGTCGCATTGGAGTAAGCAAAATGAATGTCGCGGCTGTGTTACATTCCAAAGGCCGCAGTGTTGTGACCGCAGCACCAAGTACAACTTTGCAGCAGATCGCATCACTGCTCGCCAACAAAAAAATTGGCGCCATTGTAATCGTGGGAGAAAATGGCCAGGTTGACGGGATTATTTCAGAGCGCGACGTCGTTCGTGCCATTGGCCGTAACGGCAGCAAAGTACTCGAAATGCCCGTATCAGATGTCATGACACCAGATGTCGTCACCTGCGATGAGACCGAATCCATCGACGACCTCATGGAAACGATGACCAAAGAGCGCTTTCGTCACCTGCCTGTGGTCAGTGATGGCGCACTCATCGGGATCGTATCGATTGGCGATGTTGTCAAACACCACGTCGCCGAAGTTGAAATGGAAGTTTCAGCAATGCGCTGTTATTTGGCGACGGGTTAGTCGACCCCCTCACCAATCGGAATCGCAGGCAAATTTGGGCCGTATCATCACTAAAGATTAAGCGTGAACCACTGTCAGGGCGCCTTGCTGACGACGCACGGATATTTCCTGCGCAATAATTTCCATATCCCGTTCCGCAGCGATCCTTCCTTGCGTAATAAGTTCGTCCGCACGATGGAAATCAAACGGCCCGATGCCATGGAGCTTCGGGCTGATCATTGCGTCTGGGGGATCACCAGCCAAACGAGATCGCGCAATGCGATCCTGCACGATGTTAAACGCGTCGATCATAACGGTTGAAATGCCCGGCGCATTTTCGCCTTTGCCGAAAATCTGCCGCTGCAGCAAGCGCCGCACGGCTACACCGTTCTTGCCCTCAACGGGCGGCGGTTCATCCTCAAACTCAGACGCAGCCTCTACATCCGTATCACTGGGCGCAATATCTAAATGCGCACCGATCGTTCCACGGCTGGACACATCAAAGTTCAAGTTGACCGCAATGACATAGCGCGCGCCCAGCGCACGACACACAGATATCGGCACCGGATTGACAAGCGCTCCGTCGAACAACCAACGGTTTGCAAACTTCACCGGCCGGAAAATTCCAGGCAATGCATAGGATGCGCGAACAGCATCAACCAACAGTCCGCGCGACAACCAAACTTCATGTCCGGTTCCAATTTCTGTCGCAACTGCGGTAAATTTAATGTCCAGATCTTCGACGCGCTGATCACCAAGGCTTTCTTTCAAACGCTCGCCAAGCCTGCGACCTGTGATCAATCCTGTCCCGGCAAGGTTAAAGTCCAAATAGCCTAGAATGCTCCTGCGCGTCATATCCCGCGCGAACTCTTCAACGTCATCCAATTTGTCGGCCGCATAGCAACCACCAACGACGGCTCCTATAGACGTCCCGGCAATGATGTCAGGATAAATACCAGCAGCAACAAGGGCCCGCATAACGCCGATATGAGCCCAGCCCCGTGCGGCCCCACCTCCCAGCGCTAGACCGATTTTGCCCGTCATATCACCAGGCCTCCTGTTGCGGGACAATTAGCATTTGAATGTCTCATCTCGATCGGCGTTAAAATCCTAAGCGACAGCTCAATTTGGGTTTGGTTGCAAATCTTAGCATATGCATCTCGGTACTGGCTCACCGACACGCTGCCGTGCGCCCTGATACGGTCAAGGTTTCCAACCAAAGCCAAACAATCCGCTGCAAGTCGCGTGCCTACCGACATCCAACACGGGTCGATAGTAAACCAATCTAATCGAATCAATATGACTTCTTTTATGATAGATGATGTTGTTACGTTGGGATTAAATGGTTGAGATCAGAATTGCCCGATCAATGCTGCGTTAACCGTCGTGATGCAATTGCGCATCACTAAATTTTGCATGGACGGATCGATGCAGTGCAGCAAACACATCGTGAATTTTATTTCGAGTCTGTGTCAGTTTTTTTCGCACCATAAACGTCATTTGGGTTAAACAAACGCGCCCCGCCCACGTCTTCTAACGACACGGCATCCGCCCCCGGCCCAGAACCAGATTTTGATATGGCGCGATAAAAGCACGTTCGCCGACCCGTGTGACAGGCCGCACCTGCACCACCGACAGTCACGCGAAGCCAAATGACATCTTGGTCGCAATCTGTCCGCATGTCTTTAACATGCATTGTGTTCCCGCTTTCCTCACCCTTTTTCCAAATCTTGCGTCGCGAACGGCTATAGAAATGGACAATGCCTGTATCAATGGTGCGGGAAAGCGCGTCTGCGTTCATCCATGCAACAACGAGAAGTTCGCCCGACGAAACGTCCGTAACGACAGCAGGCATATTGCCGTGGCTGTCAAACCTCGGTGTAAATGAAGCACCCTCCTCCAGGTCGTGAGATTGGTTGGGCTGCACGTCGCGCAAGCTCGGGTCGTCTACCATTTTGGCTCCATATATTTGGGATCAGATGGTCTGGCAGCGATATACCAATTGCCGCTGCGATTTGATCGCAAAACAACTATATATATACATACTTGGCCAAGGCGGTATCCAAACGTCCAGATTCCCCGTTTGGGCCTAATTGGGTTCATACCGGAGTAATGAATGACTGATCTTGATGAGGTCTACAACACGCGGATCTTAGAGCTGGCCGCATCAATTCCGTGCGTTCAGCGCCTGCAAGATCCGCAAGCGACCAAAACCGCCCATTCCAAACTTTGCGGATCAACTGTGACAGTCGATCTCAAGATGGATGGCAACAAGATCGCTGACTTTGGCCAAACCGTAAAGGCGTGCCTTCTAGGCCAGGCCTCTGCGTCCGTAATGGGCCGCGAGATCATCGGATCATCGAGCGACGAAGTTCGAGATGTCGCGCGTACCATGCGCGCAATGCTGAAGAAGGATGGTCCGCCGCCAACCGGCCGGTGGTCCGATCTTATCGTCCTGCAGCCGGTGAAAGACTATAAGGCCCGTCATGCATCAACCTTGCTCGTCTTCGACGCGGTCGAGGCGGCAATGGATGAAATTGAAGGACGCAGCACAAAAGCGCAAGAGCGATTAACAAATGGGCAAGCCATAAAATAATCGCGCACGCAACATCAGCCTAAGCAACTGTGAGGACGCCATGGACTGGCTCCTACGAAACCTCCTCAAACTTCCCATCCATCTTTATCGCTGGACGTTAAAAGGTTTCTTCGGCTGGAACTGCCGCCACCTGCCAACCTGTTCGGAATATGCAATAGAAGCCGTTGACAAAAACGGTCCATGGCGTGGTCTGTGGCTCATTGTTTCGCGTCTACTGCGATGCAATCCATGGGGTACAGCAGGCTACGATCCCGTGCCAGATATTAGCAGTCAATCACACACCTTTGCGCCCTGGCGCTACGGCCGCTGGACAGGAAAACACATCAAACAGTCATTTCAGGACGCAAACCAAGAAGACTAAGCCAAACTGAACGCAGACCTACTTGTCGGTCAGACCTGCGAGCCGCTCGCCCGCCTGCGGAACACCAAGTGCTTGCGCCTGTTGATACCAATGGCGCGCACGCGCTGGATCTCCTGACAAGCCCTGCACAGCCATGGACTTTAGACGCTCAGGTTCAAATGTCTCCGCCAGCGCGAAGGCGCTTGGCCCATGACCGCCTTCGGCCGCGCGTTCAAATACCAGTCGTGCCGAAGCCACATCGCCTGAGGCAAACAACGCTTTGCCTTGCGCCAACAGCTGATCCATTTTTTCTTGACTCATCCGACGTTGCGCATTCTGTGCAACGACATCCACAATCACCACGGTCTGCGCAATCAGTTGCGCTTCCGAGTTAAACATGTCGACATTCAATTTAATCCGACCAGCCCCGGAAGCCGGAATTTCCAATCGCGCCTCATCAATGGTTTCGGCTAATACTGCCCAACGTCCTTCGCCGGCTCCCGTCGCGCCGGAAATGGAATAGTCAGCCGGTAAGCCGCGAACGAGAACCGCTGAGACATCCGCACTCACATGCACAGGGTCTAAATTCAAAGGCAACGGAATGCGATCACCTGGGCGCACCGAAACATGTGCCGACACACCCTCTTCCCCAGACGCTTGTGACAGAGATGTTGCAGCGTTTGACTGAGCTGCGGGACCTGCCGGCTGCCCGTTAGATGGCTGCGTTCCAGCGATATCTGGCGCTACCGTTTCAGGTGTTGTTAGGGGCGCGGAACCAACTTTCGGGGCTCCCGTTTCCAAGTTTGCTGTTTTTTGCTGCTGCGCCGATTGCACAGCTGAGCCAGCGCCACCCTTAGGGTCCATAGAAAAGGCAGGAACAGGCCGGGCCTGTTTTGGCGTGGGCACGGCTCCGGATTTTGCCGCACCTGCAAGCACTGTCCCCACATCACCGAGCCAGGATTGACCGTTTGCAATCTGCTGTTGATTTAGCGTGAAGTACCCGGCAGTACCGACCGCCGCCAAGAGCCCCAAAATCCCAAACGCCATTGAGACCTTCGATCTCCTCAGGTCTTCTTCATCTTCCATCTCCGTTTCAACAACGACCGGCACATGTGGTTTGTCCGGTTGCTTTGACGCGTAGGTTGGTGGCGCGACTGGTGCAGCGTTAATCGCCTCATTGAGGGCATCTGTAATTGTAGAGCTGACAGCAGGAACCGGATGTTGGACGACCGCCTTCGATTCTGGCTCAGGCACCCGTTCCCGCTGCGCTGCTGCCAACTGAGAAAGTGCAGACGGCATTGGAGCTCCCGTCAACTCCGCAATCTTCATGCGGGCTTCACGCAGCCCGTGCATGGGGTCCTTGTCCGACACACTCCGTTCCGGCGCATCCCTGTCGAGCCTATCAAGCAAGCTCTTTAGTGATCCCGTCGCGGGCCCACTTCCGACGGTTCGCGGAGGGAAACTATCGTTCAGATCCATTTGGTCTTGCTGTGTCGCTTTGCGTTGTTCCATCATGGCTCTTGTTTTTCGTTTGGGGGTTGTGTTGGGTGAGGGTTTTTAAAAGTTTTTGTTGCGGATCACTCGAAGCAGGCTTTGCACTTTTTGGATTGCCACTGTCATTTGACTGCTCATTGATCACCACAGCATTTGAGACGGTCGCGTTGGACTTTTGGAGTTTGCTGAGAATGTCGGTGGCAACCGCCAGCCTGGTCCACCCGGCCACCGGCGCCGAAAGCGTCGTCTCATGCCACTTCGGATGTCGAGGTGGCACACGCAGTTGGTCGAGGTGCTGAAAAAAAGTTTTTACGAACGATGTCAGCCGTTGTTCGCGTTTATCTTCTTTATCCGGATTGCGCGCCACGAGGATGGCTCCAACGGCAACCGTATCAATTCCGTTGCCCGCGGGATCAACAAGCTGCGGATAATCAGCGGAGGTTATACGGCTGGGCAGATAGTGTGCCGGAAAGGAATCCAAATAGGGGATCGACAAAACTTTCAAACCGTCTGTTCGCGAGATCCCCGTCAACAACGACGTTGGTTTTCCTGCAAGGATGACAGTCGCTGCAATTTCTTCGGTTTTGAGCTTGGCAATGGCATCTTTTGTGAAAAGCGAAAGTTCTGTGGGCGCTATTCCAAGCTGAGCAAAAATGCGTCGCGCTGTAAACTGACTGGCACTTCCTTCTGGCCCAAAATTCACCGGCCGACCATCGAGCTGCGTAATGTCTTCAATTTTTTCGCCGGCCACGATGTGCAGTTCAGCGTTACAAAGCTTCGCGACCGGTTTGATCTTGCTGCCGTACGCCTTTTTAAGCCCCTGATCCGCGCCAATCTCAGCCAAAATATCAACGTAGGTGATCGTCAAGTCGATACCGGAGTGAGACAACAAGTCTTTAACGTTCCGAACGCCGCCTCTGCCAACCATGGGCAGCAGACGCATCTTGGCTTTGTCTTCAACCACCACGGCTAAGTCATGAGCCAATTGAAGAGACGTCTGACCAGGCTCTCCAGCAAGGAGCGTGAGGATCCCGTCCACACTACTAATCGTTAAATCGGATTGCTGTGCAGCCTTATGCACGAGCGAATTATTCTTTTTTGTCGGCGGATCAGGTGTCACGACATGCGTGCTCGTCCCAGCACCAAGACCGCTGCGAGACGTAGGTTTCTTTTTTGAAACCTTTGGAACCGACTTTTTCCAGCTAGATGACTTTTTTGATTTTTGATTGGGTGGGGGCGAGGGTTGGTTGCCACCAAAAAGCATATCGTAAATGCTTTGGGCCGAAGCCGACGCAGTTCCGCCAGCAAGGACCATCAACGCAGAACAGCCGATGACAGCCATTCGCAAACATGCGGCCCCAAAACGCATAAGCAACCCCCAATACAAACCCGTCGTGCGCCCCGTTAGAATTGGATAGAATTTTAGCTAGTTACAGCACCGCAGGCGCGTCTCTTAAAGGGCGCCCTCAAGAGCAAAGAGTTGCGGCCGTTTCCAGCGTGTGCCCCAGTCCTAACTGGTTGATCCAATACCAGTCTTTCGCACCAAAGCTAGGATCACCATGAACCAGGCGGTCGCTGGGCGGTTTTCCGGCCCTCAAGCGGTCAAACTATGGCAGAGCTATGATTTCCTCTGGAATTTGAGTCGTTCTCAGAACGGCACGCCACCTTGACAATGACCAGCAGGAATTGCCACAAGCAGGCCTTCAATGCGCCCAGCACACTGGGCCAAATCAAATGAGCCATCTTACCTGCGTGGTAGGCAGTGATTGAGAAGGAGGCCCCGGTTCATGTCCCAAATCTCTTTGCGCTTTCCAGACGGCGCCGAACGCAAATACGAAAAAGGCATTACCGGCAAAGCGCTAGCTGAAAGCATTTCCAAATCGCTCGCAAAAAAGGCCGTCGCTCTGAGCGTCGATGGCGAGCTGGTGGATTTGGCGGACCCAATCGTCTCTGACGGTGCAATCAAAATCATCACACGTACGGATGACGAAGCCTTAGAGCTCATTCGCCACGATTGCGCACACGTCATGGCTGAAGCCGTCCAAGCGCTGTGGCCTGGAACGCAGGTCACCATTGGTCCGGTGATCGAAAACGGCTTCTACTATGATTTTGCAAAAAATGACCCGTTCACGCCCGACGACCTCGGGCGCATCGAAAAAAAGATGCACGAGATCATCGCCCAAAACAAACCTTTCACCAAAGAGGTCTGGTCCCGCAATATGGCCAAAGCCTTTTTTGATGAGCAGGGCGAAAGCTACAAGGTTGAGCTGGTTGATGCGATCCCAGAGGGCGAAGAGGTCAAAATTTACCGCCAGGGCGAATGGCTTGACCTTTGCCGCGGTCCACACATGACCTCCACTGGACAGATCGGCAAAGCATTTAAATTGCAAAAGGTGGCCGGTGCATATTGGCGTGGCGATTCAGACAACGCCATGCTCCAGCGCATTTACGGTACCGCTTGGGCCAGCGACAAAAATCTCAAAGCACACCTCCATCAAATTGAAGAGGCTGAAAAACGCGACCACCGCAAACTGGGCCGCGAAATGGATTTGTTTCATTTCCAAGAAGAAGCGCCCGGTTCTGTTTTTTGGCATCCCAAAGGGTGGACACTCTTTCGCACGCTCATCGCGTACATGCGCCGCAAGCAAGTGGAAGCGGGCTACGTTGAAGTCAATTCGCCGGACATGATGGAAAAAAGTTTTTGGGAAGTCTCCGGCCACTGGGAAAACTACGGTGAACACATGTTTGTCACCGAACTTCCAGATGAACGCGTGTTCTGTTGCAAACCAATGAATTGCCCGGGTCACGTGCAGATCTATAAAAACGGCCTCAAAAGCTACCGTGATTTGCCGTACAAAATCGCCGAATTCGGCAAGGTCCATCGTTACGAACCATCTGGCGCGCTGCACGGGCTTATGCGCGTGCGCCATTTCACCCAGGACGATGCGCACATTTTCATCACTGAAGATCAATTGATGGAGGAATGTCTCGCCATCAACGATCTCATGTTGTCGATATATTCCGACTTTGGCTTCGACAAAATCGAGATCAAATTGTCAACGCGTCCAGAAAAACGCGTTGGCGCCGACGAACTTTGGGACAAGGCCGAAAGTGCCCTGGAAGATGTGTTTAAAGAAGTCGAACGCTCCGCCGGCGGCAACATAACGACCAGCATCAACCCCGGTGAGGGCGCATTTTATGGTCCAAAACTGGAATATGTGTTGAAAGACGCCATCGGGCGCGAGTGGCAATGCGGCACGACGCAAGTGGACTTTAACCTCGCCGGCCGATTAGGTGCGTTTTATATCGACGAACATAGCGATAAAAAAACACCTGTTATGATTCATCGCGCCATGTTCGGCTCGCTCGAACGATTTTTGGGCATCTTGATTGAAAACCACGCCGGACATTTTCCGCTCTGGCTGGCACCTCTGCAAGTCGTCGTAGCGCCCATTGTTTCAGACGCCAACGCCTATGCAACAAAAGTGCTGAGCGAGTTACACGACGCCGGATTGAAGGCCGAAGGCGACATGCGCAACGAAAAAATCAATCTCAAAGTGCGCGAACACTCTTTGCAAAAAGTGCCGCTCCTGTTTGTTGTCGGAAAACGTGAAGCCGAAGAAGGAAAAGTTTCTATTCGGCGATTAGGTTCAAAAGATCAACAGGTGATGGATCTTTCAAAGGCCATCGCCATGGCCCGCGAGGAGGCTGTGCCGCCAGATTTGCGCAAAACAACTTAGTCTTCCGCCCTAGCCACGCCCGCGATAAGGCGCGACACCTTGATCGGGCAACCAGACATCTTTCGGCAGCGCGCCCGCTTGCCAAAAAACGTCAATGGGCATGCCGCCACGTGGATACCAATAGCCACCAATGCGCAAATAATGGGGCTCCAACAACGCGTTGAGGCGTTTGCCGATGGCAACGGTGCAATCCTCATGAAACGCACCATGATTTCGAAATGACGCAAGGTAGAGTTTTAATGATTTGGATTCGACCAACCACTCGCACGGACAATAATCAATGACCAAATGCGCAAAGTCAGGTTGCCCAGTAATTGGACAAAGGGCGGTAAATTCCGGAGCTGTAAAGCGCGCCGCATAATTCGTATCCGGATGCGGGTTGGAAACACGTTCTAATATTGCAGCATCTGGACGGGCCGGGATCGTCGATCGGCCACCCAATATTGAAAGGTCTTCGCTTTTTTTGTTTTCGCTCATATTCGTTCGCAGCCGGGTTCACGCCTTGACGTCTTTTGGTCCGCGATAAACGCACCCTTCCTGGCAGCTGTCACGCGAAATATGGATTTCTGCGAGGCCCGGCACCCTTCCATCAAGCCGCGGCCACAACCACATAGCGATGCGCTCTAACGTTGGCACGTCCAACCCTTCCACCTCGTTAAGCATATGATGATCAAGCGCCAACCGGGCCTCCTCAAGCGCCTTGGCAAGATCATCGAAGTGAAAGATCAAACCAGTTTCCGGGTCAGGTTCGCCGGAAACCACAACGCGCGCACGAAACGAATGCCCGTGCACACGTGAATTGGGATGACCTGGCGCTGCACTTGGCAAAAAGTGCGCGGCCTCAAATGTAAAATCCTTATAGATCTGCATGGAGCGGTCTTTAAGATGTTTTTGCGCATAAGACTAGGGGCCACGGCCAGGCGCGACAATGATGCTGCAAAAAGCCGGAGCAAAGGGTCACTGCTGCGGGCAACCAAAGTCTTACCGAAACCCAAGCAGTTTATGGGTCTGTAGCGACAACTGCCACACCGGATGCGATTTACAATAGTCAATGGTTAAGTCCGTGTTGGGCTTGATGTCGCTCCCATCCATCGGCTGCAAAAAGAAATGCCGAAAATCGAGATGCTCAAACGTCTGCGGCGAGAGCCCGTCTTGTGGATGAACCAGTTTGAGTTCGTCTCCCGTCGTCTGGACAATCGGTGCACCTGCTTTGGGGCTGACGCAGATCCAATCAATTTTTTTGACCACAGGGATTGTACCGTTGGTCTCGATTGCAACCTCAAAGCCCTTAGTGTGAAGCGCATCAACGAGTGCTTCATCCACCTGCAACATCGGTTCACCGCCGGTCAAAACCACAAACTTTGATTTTGACAAATGTGCGCGCGCTCCAACGCGTTTCCCGCTAACCCATATTTCATCAATCTTGTCAGCAAGTGCACGGGCGTCAGAAAATTGATCTCCGCCATCCCCATCGGTACCCACAAAATCCGTATCACAAAACTTACAAATCGCCTGCGCACGATCCGCTTCGCGACCGGACCAAAGATTACAACCGGCAAATCGACAAAACACGGCTGGGCGACCGGTATGCGCACCTTCGCCTTGCAAGGTCAAAAAGACTTCTTTGACAGAATACATTTTCGTTTTTGTCGCGCTGCTCAATTTCGCAGCGATAACTGTCCCCTATGCAAGACGGCCGTTCAACGCATCTCGAATTTCCTGCAATTGCCCTTCAGGTTTGCCGCTCACCCAATCACCTTTACCGGCCTTGCGGTACCAGTATTTGGCATTATCCTTATCACCTTCAATAAGATGGAGAACAGCGTGAATCCAACACGCAGTTTCATCACCCTCGTGAGCTTGCACAATTTGATGGGCTTCATGCCAGTCACCGCTCAGCGCAAGATCAATGGCGCGGATCAACTCTCCACTGGTGTCTGTTTTTTCTGCCATTCCATCCACCCTTTCGCACGCAATTTGCACGCCGGACACTCACCACAACCGTAACCCCATGCGTGCCGTTGCATCCTTTCACCCGAGTAACAAGTGTGGGTGTCTTCGATGATGATTTCAAGCAGCTTTTCGCCACCCAAATCATGCGCCAGTTTCCAAGTCGCACACTTATCCAGGTTCATAAGAGGCGTCAGGATGTCGAACCGCTGATCCATTCCCAACGACAGAGCCTGTGCCATGGCATCGATGGTCGCCCGGCGACAATCCGGATAGCCCGAATAGTCCGTTTCACACATCCCACCAATCAAAGTTGTGATCCCGCGCCGGTAAGCAACTGCGGCCGCATAGCTGAGAAAAATAAGGTTGCGTCCCGGGACAAATGTCGTGGGCAAACCGGTGTCTGCAATTTCAATTTCTGTTTCGCGTGTTAGAGCCGTGTCACTGATGCGGCCAAGCTCCGCAAGGTCAAGAACATGATCTGCACCCAGTCGGGACCGCCAAGTTTCGAACGAGCGAGCAAGCGCTTTGCGAACATTGCCGCGAGCCACAAGCTCCACATCGTGCCGTTGGCCGTAAGAAAACCCGACGGTCTCAACTGACCCAAATCGTTCCAATGCCCAAGCCAGACAAACCGTCGAATCCTGGCCCCCAGAAAATAAGACCAAAGCACTTCGTTTTTGGCTGGCCGCATTCGACATATTTTTCATCCGCCATTTCTGGCCGCCCATTAGGAACAAGGGCCCCAATTAACCCGATAGGCGAACCAAGAGCAAAATCGACCCGCTGCCCCTGATAATGCGGAGACCATCATATGCTTTGGGGTCTATGCAACCTATAACCATAAAGCTTCAATCAAATATTGGCCGCAAACCCTCTGGCCTGGCTCCGTCCTCTCCGCTAACACTACCGACCACGCGCCCTGCTGAGTTCCTGCACAGGGCCCCTACACCACTGCCTCCCCTCAAGAGGTGGCAACCACCGTTAAATTAAAAAAACTCTGACCAAAACATAAAAGGCCAACTCGTTGCCAATCCTCTTATGACCTGAGATCAGAGTGCCAACACGTGTCTCATTAGGGCACTTGGAGAACACCATATGACCGCGATCATCGACATTGTAGGCCGTGAAATTATAGATAGCCGAGGCAACCCGACCGTTGAAGTCGATGTGATCTTAGAGGACGGGATCTTAGGCCGTGCCGCCGTGCCGTCCGGTGCTTCAACCGGCGCCCACGAGGCCGTCGAGTTGCGTGATGGAGATCCGGCCCGCTTTATGGGCAAGGGCGTCACCAAGGCCGTCGACGCGGTGAATTCAGAAATTTTTGACACGCTTGCGGGCATGGATGCAGAAGACCAGCGCGGCATTGACGACACTTTGATCCGACTTGATGGCACGCCCAACAAGGCCCGCCTTGGTGCCAATGCAATTCTAGGCGTGTCCATGGCTGTGGCAAAGGCAGCCGCCGAAAGTGCCGGCACACCGCTTTACCGCTACATCGGTGGTGCAGGCGCACATGTTCTGCCCGTACCGATGATGAACATATTAAATGGTGGCGCGCACGCCGATAACCCAATCGACATCCAAGAATTCATGATCATGCCGGTCACGGCTGCGTCCTGTGGCGAGAGCGTACGAATTGGCGCGGAAATTTTTCACACGCTAAAAAAAGCGCTTAAAGATGCGGGCCATAACACCAATGTGGGTGATGAAGGTGGGTTTGCCCCGAACCTAAAATCAGCCGACGAAGCACTAGCGTTTATTGTCAAAGCTATCGAAACCGCTGGGTACAAACCTGGCGATGATGTCATGCTCGCGCTTGATTGTGCATCAAGCGAATATTTCAAAGACGGCAAGTATCAGTTGGCAGGCGAAGGCAAAGTGCTCGATAGCGCGGCCATGGCAAAATATTTGGAAGATCTCGTCACACGTTACCCAATTATTTCCATTGAAGATGGCATGGCCGAAGATGACTGGGACGGCTGGAAAGTCCTGACCGACTTGATCGGAGCACGTTGTCAGCTAGTTGGCGATGATTTGTTTGTTACAAACACCAAACGTTTGGCGGACGGTATCGCGCGCGGAATTGGCAATTCCATTTTGGTCAAAGTCAACCAAATCGGATCCCTGACAGAAACGCTTGACGCTGTAACCATGGCTCAACGGGCAGGCTACACGGCCGTCATCTCGCACCGTTCTGGAGAAACAGAAGATTCCACAATTGCCGATCTTGCCGTTGCAACTGACGCAGGACAAATCAAGACCGGTTCTTTGTGTCGTTCAGATCGCCTCGCAAAATACAATCAGCTCATTCGCATTGAAGGCGACCTTGGCAGCACGGGCCTTTATGCAGGAAAGTCAGTGGTTCCGGCAGGATTCATGGCTGTTTCATAAGGCCGGTTATAGAAGATTATGACCTTTGGTAGAGCTGCACCGCAACACCACGGGTCAAACCCGCACGCCTCTTTACTTGAACTTAATATTGCAGCTGTAGTCTCAGACCCGTTCCGCTTTTAGGTAGATGCGTCAGTGGAATAATCATTTGTTGGCAAATTCACACAACGATCGGCAAGTCAAGTTTGGGCAGGTCTTAGTTTTGCTCTCCTGCCTCGCATTGACAGGATATTTTGCCTTTCACGCCAACCACGGTCGTTACGGTCTCGAGGTTCGCGAAAAATTGATTGCACGCTCTGTTCTGTTGGAGTTTGAAATCAAGAGCCTCGAGACCGTGCGGGCCAAGCTCTCTCATGAAGTTGAGCTTTTAGCAAGCGATCCCCCGCACCCCGATTTGGTCGAAGAAATAGCGCGCAACGTCCTTGGATACGCACGTGCCAAAGACCAAATATACCAGTTGCGATAAGTCCTAAGATTCACAACCTATCGAGAGCGAGACAAGGCTGAAGAGGGCTGGATCTACACGAGCTGCTTGTGTAGATTCTAGAGCGTGCTCACATACCGACCTCACCAAACCATATTTCTGAGGCTGTTCATTGCCAGATACCCCGCAGACCGAGATTAAGAACGCAAACGAAACCATTACGCCGCGTCAAGCGAACGAGCCCCATGACGGTTCACGTGCGCCACCGGAGTTTTCTCGTGAAGAAGACCTTGCGGCCTACCGCATGATGCTTCTCATTCGTAGGTTTGAAGAAAAAGCTGGTCAGCTCTACGGCATGGGGTTGATTGGTGGTTTTTGTCACCTTTACATCGGGCAAGAAGCCGTCATCACCGGTGTGAAACTGGCAGCCAACGACAGCGATCAGTTCATCGCAACCTATCGAGATCATGGCCATATGCTAGCGCTAGGAATGTCGCCTGATCGCGTAATGGCCGAACTCACGGGCCGGACCAGCGGCTACTCAAAAGGCAAAGGCGGCTCAATGCACATGTTTTCCAAAGACAAGTTGTTCTTTGGCGGCCATGGCATTGTTGGCGCCTCGGTGCCGTTAGGTGCCGGGCTCGCTTTCGCCAATAGGTATCGCGGCAATAACAATCTGTGCTGGTGCTTTTTTGGCGATGGTGCTGCCAACCAAGGCCAGGTCTACGAGACATTCAACATGTCTGAACTATGGCAACTCCCAATCGTTTTCGTAATCGAAAACAACAAATACGCCATGGGCACATCTATCGAACGATCCTCATCTACGACCAATCTGTCAATGCGCGGCCAATCCTTTGCCATTCCAGGCGAGCAAGTGGACGGCATGGACGTGAGGGCCGTCAAAGACGCAGCAGAACGCACTGCAAAAACTGTGCGTGACGGCGGCGGTCCGGTCATTTTGGAAATGCGCACCTATCGGTATCGCGGCCACTCCATGTCTGACCCTGCAAAATACCGCTCAAGGGACGAGGTCCAACACATGAGACGGGAACGTGATCCAATTGAGCAAGTGCGCATTAGGCTCTTGGGCAATGGGACGAGCGAAACGGATCTTATTTCAATCGACAAAGAGGTTCGCAATATTGTGCAGGAGGCTGCCGAATTCGCTCAGCAGGATCCGGAACCCGATAACAGCGAACTCATGACTGATATTTTGCATTAGCCGGGGTCAAATTGAACACCATGACCATCGAGATCCTTATGCCGGCGCTATCCCCGACCATGGAAGAAGGTCGCCTGTCAAAATGGCTTGTCAAAGAGGGGGACCCCGTTCGTTCTGGCGATGTGATCGCTGAAATAGAAACCGATAAAGCAACAATGGAAGTTGAGGCTGCGGAGGAAGGCAACATCGGCCGCATTTTGATCGCAGAAGGCACGGACAACGTCAAAGTCAATACACCGATCGCCACACTCAACCAAGATGCTGAGATTTCTGAACCCAAACCCACGTCGACCCCGAAGGAGGGTAAACACCAAGCGGCAGCATCTCCCGCCACTGCAAGCGCTCCTTCCGTTTTAGACACACGATCAAAATCAACGAATGAACCAAAAGCACGGCCCAAAGCCACAAACCGTCAACCCAGAATAAAACGCACCGCCCAATCAAAAGAGACAATTGAAATAACCCTGCGAGAAGCGCTTCGCGATGCCATGGCTGAAGAAATGCGCCGCGATCCGGATGTCTTTTTGATCGGCGAAGAGGTGGCTCAATACGAGGGTGCCTACAAAGTAAGCCAGGGCCTGTTGGCGGAATTTGGTGAAACACGCGTCATCGATACGCCCATCACAGAACAGGGCTTTGCAGGCGTCGGCATTGGTGCGGCCTTTGCCGGGCTAAAACCTATCGTTGAATTCATGACTTGGAATTTTGCCATGCAGGCCATTGACCAAATCGTGAATTCCGCAGCCAAGACACGATACATGTCAGGCGGCCAAATGTCGGTGCCTGTAGTCTTTCGCGGACCAAATGGGGCCGCCTCACGCGTCGCTGCACAACACTCCCAATGTTACTCTTCATGGTACGCACACGTGCCGGGCCTCAAGGTTGTTTCGCCGTCCAATCCCGCAGACGCAAAAGGCTTGCTCAAAAGTGCCATCCGAGACATCAATCCCGTCGTGTTCCTTGAACACGAACTTCTTTATGGACTGCGCGGCGAAGTAACAATCGATGAAGATTTGTTGGTTCCCATCGGTAAGGCAAACATCTGTCGAGAGGGAAATAACGTAACGATTGTTTCATTTGCCCGTGGCCTGACGCTTGCACTCGAAGCGGCCTCCCAGCTATCTGATGAAGGAATTGACGCCGAGGTCATTGATCTAAGATCCTTGCGGCCACTCGATCTGGATACAATTCGTGGTTCGGTCAAAAAGACAAATCGCATTGTTACGGTTGAGGAAGCTTGGCCCGTTTGTTCTATCGGTTCCGAAATTTGCGCACAAATTGCGATCCTGGCCTTCGACGATCTTGATGCACCGCCGGCAAAAGTTAGCGGCGCGGACACGCCCATGCCCTATGCCGCCAATCTTGAAGAACTTGCTTTACCGCAAGTGGGGGACATACTGAAAGCTGTGCACGAGGTTTGCTACAGCAATAAACCAGATCCTTGAGACCTTGGAACTCAGAAACGAAAGACACGGGCTACAGAGAATTCGGCTGTATAAATGGCCACAAGGCTTGCTATATGTGAAGGGTGGCAAACAGATCGCGGTAAACAAAAAATGCATGGCCTACAAACTCCCCCGCACGGCCAGAACGACCAGTAAAGGCATGTCGGAGAGTTCGGTAAGGCCCATAATGAAAGGATAAGCCCATGGATGATGATCTGCCAGAAGAGCTCGATCTTCCCGACGGGGTCCGCGAAGCTGACGAAGCCGTTGAAATTATGCGCGCCTGGGTGGGTGACGGCGCGCTCCATGTGATTTTTGATCCGGAAACCTTCCAGCACGATGTATCTGAGTGGGGCCGCCTGTTATCTGATGTCGCGCATCACATCTCCAATGCCGTGGAACTGGACGGGCAAATGGATCGCATGGATGCCCTCGCTGCCATTCGCCAAGCGTTTGATAACGGCATCAGCGCAGAAAATACGGTCATGTCAGGCAAGATCAAAGGTCGCACGGAACACTAGTATGCCCGCTGAACTCCTAATGCCTGCACTGTCTCCAACCATGGAGGAAGGCAAACTCGTAAAATGGCTTGTCGAAGAGGGATCTGAAGTCCGCCCTGGCGATGTGATCGCGGAAATTGAAACCGATAAAGCAACGATGGAGATCGAAGCGGTCGATGAAGGCCGCATAAGAAAGCTCTTAGTAAAAGAGGGTGGCGACCCCATTAAGGTCAACACACCTATCGCAACCATTGCCTTGCTCGACGAAGTCGTAACGCAAGACGTCCCGACACAAGAAATCCCGGAAGCGCCCCTAAAAAAAGCCTCAGCAATCCTTGAGGCAGGCATGATCAAATCAGCTCACGAACCGCAGAATTCAAATACCAACGCGCGCCTCCTCGCGTCTCCCGTCGCCCGCCGCCTTGCGCGCGAACACGGGTTAGACTTGCAATTGCTCAAAGGAACCGGTCCGCGTGGCCGGATTGTTAAACGCGATATCGAAGCCGCCCTACAGGGCGCAACATCACAATCAATCAGCGTGAGCTCAGAGCCCGCCGGTAACATCACCCACGACGATCGTGATCTTGCAACGGACATTCCCGTGCATGAGTTAAAACCAATAACCAGCGGCGAAGAAAAGGCCTTTGGTCCCGACCTGTTTGATTCTGAAGTCAATCGCATCTTTGAAAAAGACTCGTATGAGCTCGTGCCGCACGATGGAATGCGCAAGACACTTGCCGAGCGTTTGACTCATGCAAAGCAAACAATTCCGCACTTCTATCTGACCATCGACTGTCGCTTGGACGAGCTCAACCGTGCGCGAAAAAGGTTAAACGAAGAACACACGCCTGGCGGCAAACAAACAGTCCGTTTATCCGTCAACGACTTTTTCATCAAAGCACTCGCCCTAGCGCTCCAATACGTGCCGCATGCTAACGTAACCTGGTCGTCGAAAGGCGCCCTTTATCACAAATCATCAGACATTGCCATCGCGGTCGCTGTAGACGGTGGAATCTTCACGCCAATCATCCGCCACGCCGAACACAAAACCTTGTCGGAAATTTCAGTAGAAATGAAAGAACTTGCAGCCCGAGCACGCGACCGAAAATTAGCACCCCACGAATATTTGGGCGGAACAACCACCATTTCAAATCTCGGAATGTATGGCATCAAGCAATTCGATGCCGTCATCAACCCGCCGCACGCAACCATTTTGGCGGTGGGTGCCGCAGAGCGCCAGCCCGTGGTCAAAGACAACACGATCGAAATCGGTACGATCTCGCGCTTCACGCTGTCTTGCGATCACCGCGTTGTCGATGGCGCCCTAGGCGCAGATCTTTTGGCCGTCTTTAAATCTATGATTGAAGACCCGATACGCATGCTTGCTTAGTACTCATGGAGAAGCCAAGCTCCTCGCGAACTCACCATTTACATAGATCGCAGGAAACAGCGCACACCCGTCAATCACCGATTTCCCAGTCTTTCCACAAAGTCATCCCTTACTATTTGCGTCTTATCACCAACAATCACAGCAAGATCCTTGTCGCCACCACCACCCGCAGCACAGACTTTCAGTGATTCGGTTTTCAAGTGATGTGAGTCACAATGGTCAACAGGCAGGGGGTACGATGTCGATTCGCAAGCGCTGGTTTATTCCAGTGGGTTTAGCGGCACTTTTTGCGTCGGGCTGTGCGTCAAACGATAATCTGGGCGTTGAAACAAGCTCGATCAACAAACCACCTCAGAAGGCGCAAAATGCCAATTTAACATCCGACCCCGTGTGCGTCGCGCTGTGGGCCCGCATTGAGGAAATTCACAAAGAAGGCACGCCGGACCGCATTCGCAAAGTTAGCGAAGGAAAGACAAAATCCGTGGTCGTGAAGCGGTCATCTCTCGCAACAATGGCGAAGCTCAGCCGCATCAACCAAGACTTTAGAGCAAAATGCTCAACCTTCACGCCGACCAAGACCGCACAAGCAAGGCCTCAGGTCGCCGCCCCATCCGGGACAACCAAGGCCAAACCTTAAAGAGCAAGCAGGTTTTGCCGTTCAGAATAGTTTGGACTGAGCATATCTGGCCACACTTTTGTGGCAAAGACTTGCATCACTGCGGCGCTCGTGTAGATAACTTATAAAAGAGGGTTAGACGCCGCAGTCAACGGAGGGCACCTACGTGCAAGACCGCGCGAATTCACCTGTCCGATCTTGTGTAGTGACCACGAGCCTGCTCACGGCTGTTTTTGCGTTTGGCCTTGGCGGTTGCGCGAACAACAATCAAAGCGGCGTAACGGCAAGGGCTTTGCCTGCTGGGCAGTCGTGCCGCTCAATTCAGCGAGAGCTGCGGCGGATGGATGCCCGCGGCGTGCCTGCAAAAGTTGAGGCAGTCAATTCCGGCCGCAAGGTCTCAGCCCAGGCGCGCGCAGAAGCCAACCGATACAATGACCTTTTAAACAGATACCTTGGTGCACGTTGCCATACCTAAGAATCTGTAGGTCTCGCCCTTGCCATTTCCAGATTTCTGTACCTTGATTGATCCAGTTGGCGACCCAACTGGCTCTCGACCTGTGCGCATCGCATACAAAAAGGTCAGTTGAGCCCTGCCACAACAAAAAAGAGCAGGCGGCTTACACATGACGACTCCCTCCTATGACGTCATCGTCATTGGTGCTGGTCCCGGCGGCTACGTCGCGGCCCTTCGCGCCAGTCAGTTAGGTTTGAAGACGGCGATCGTTGAGCGCGAACACCTCGGTGGCATTTGCCTCAACTGGGGCTGCATCCCAACAAAAGCCTTGCTGCACATTGCCGAAGTTCATCGCAACATGAGCAATGCCGCTGCTTTAGGCTTAAAGATCAATGGTGATGTCACAATAGAAACGAACGGCATCGTCGAACGCTCTCGCCGTGTTTCAAGTCAGCTCAACAAAGGCGTGGGATTTTTACTCAACAAAAATGGTGTCGATCTCATCTGGGGCGATGCCAAACTTATCGCACCCGGGCACATAGAGGTCGCCGAACCAACAAAGGCCGCTGTTGACCCGCAACCCGCAGTTCCAAAAACACAGCACGGCCCCGGCACATACAAAGCGAACCACATCATTATCGCCACAGGCGCCCGACCGAAATTGCTACCAGGACTTGAACCCGACGGCGACCGTGTTTGGACTTACTTTGAAGCCATGAAGCCGGCTGA
This sequence comes from Hyphomicrobiaceae bacterium, assembly GCA_965222775.1. GTDB lineage: Bacteria > Pseudomonadota > Alphaproteobacteria > Rhizobiales > Hyphomicrobiaceae > CBDCUV01. The sequence continues at coordinate 2,855,216 of OZ244971.1, read as the reverse complement.
AATCCCAAAGTCCATGATCATTGTTGGCGCTGGCGCCATCGGCATAGAGTTTGCCTCTTTTTATCAAACGATGGGCTGCAAAGTTACTGTGATCGAGGCGGAAGCCGAAATTCTCCCGAACGAAGATCAAGAAGTCGCAGGTATTGCGCGACGGGCTTTTGAAAGTCACGGGATTGAGATCCTAACCAACGCGTTTTTAAATAGTGTAGCTAAGACGGATACTAGTGTAACCGTTGAAGTCGAGCTTCAAAACGGTGAACAAACAAACCTTTCAGCCGAGCGGTTGATCAGCGCCATCGGTGTCCTCGGTAACATTGAAGATCTCGGCTTAGAGGAACTGGGCGTCAAAACACAAAACCACACAATCGCAATCAACCACCTTTGTGCCACGAATGTCGACGGCATCTACGCCATTGGCGATGTCGCCGGTGGTCCCATGTTGGCACACAAGGCGGAACATGAAGGCGTCTTGTGTGTTGAAGCCATCGCCGGTTCAAATGTGCAACCCATCGAAAAAACAAAAATTCCCTCGTGCACGTATTCCCATCCGCAAATCGCATCCGTCGGATTGACCGAGGAGGCCGCACGAAGACAAGTAAGCGAAATGAAAGTTGGCAAATTTCCATTCCGTGGCAATGGCAAAGCCATCGCCCTCGGTGAACCGGAAGGTATGGTCAAAACAATTTTCGACGCAGAATCAGGCCAGCTCATTGGGGCCCATCTCATCGGCCCCGACGTCACCGAACTTATTCAAGGCTTCGTAATCGGCATGCAACTTGAGACAACTGAGGACGAATTAATCCATGCAATCTTCCCCCACCCCACGCTATCTGAAGCAATGCATGAAAGCGTTTTGGATGCGTTCGGGCGCGCAATACACAAGTAACCTTTAGAATTATTCTTGTTTTGTTCCCAAATGATCATCAACTTCTCGACGAAACCGTTGTTTTGAGGTCATAACATCAGGCGGTTCAACCTCAGCGAAAGGTAATTGGCATGGACCCAAAACTTCAGCAAATACTAGTGTTTGCACTCATCGGACTGGTCGCGGGCTGGCTTGCCTCTTTGGTGGTGGGCGGAACCGGATTGGTCCAGTATCTCGTTTCTGGCTTGCTAGGCGCATTTGTAGGCGGCTATTTGTTCAATGCTCTGGGGATCAATCTGGGAATTCGAAATCCGCTTGTCTCGCAGATCATTACAGCAGCAATCGGTGCCATCATTGTCGTACTACTGGCACGATTAATCCTGTAAACAAGCAACGCCAAAATAAAAAAAAACTAGGCACGGACACAAACCAACTTGGGGAGCACTATCTAATGGAACCGTTTATCCCGTGGCTCGTCTTGGCCGTCGTAGGCATTATCGCCGGCTGGCTCGCTGGTCTCATTGTCGGAGGCGGCGGCGGTATCATCCGCAATCTCATCCTAGGTATCTTGGGTGCGATCGTTGGCGGTGCCCTTGTGAACTACGGAATTCTCCCACTGCCTGCTGCGATAACTGATGTAACAGGATCAATATGGCATGGCACCGAAATCTTTGTTGCGACAATTGGTGCAATCATCCTCGTGCTCCTTGCACGGTTGATACTAAGATAGCGACAAAGACGCGTACTGCTTACTAAGTATACTAAAGACAACGGCGCCAGGCGGTCTTGAACTGCCCGGCGCCCAACGCCAAATAGAATAGGGATTTTTAGGCACTGCGCACTTTGCCTACGCACCCAGTAGTTAAGGTTAGATCCCTGGAACCCGCCTGCGATGGTAACGATTTACGACTCGACAAAATCGGCAGCCGCTGACGGTTCACAATCTAGACATCCCGAAAAACAAAATCGTCAGGCCATCTCGCCACCGCCACGCCCGCCGTGGCTCCGCATCAGGGTGCCTGGAACTCAAGGCTATACCAATACCAATGATGTCGTACGTAAACACGGCCTAACGACCGTATGCGAAGAAGCCGCATGTCCAAACATCACCAACTGTTGGACGAAAAAACACGCAACGTTCATGATCATGGGGGACACGTGCACGCGCGCCTGTGCGTTTTGCTATGTTAAAACGGGTTTGCCACAGCATTTGGACCCTGAAGAACCCGAAAAGATTGCCAACGCCGTTTCTGACCTTGAATTAGAACACGTTGTTATAACTTCGGTGGACCGCGATGATCTTGCCGATGGCGGTGCACAACACTTTGCAAATTGCATAAAGGCCGTACGCAGCAAAATGCCCAAGACCTCAATTGAGGTTCTTGTTCCAGACTTCCTTCGAAAGGACGATGCACTTCAAATCGTCATGGCGGCTAAGCCAGACGTGTTCAACCACAATATCGAAACTGTCCCCGGCCTCTACGTGACAATTAGACCAGGCGCACGTTACTTTCACTCTTTAAAATTGTTGGCCGAGGCAAAATCACACGACCCACACGTCTTCACGAAGTCCGGCCTCATGGTCGGCCTTGGCGAATCGCGCGAAGAAATTCTTCAAGTTATGGACGACATGAGGTGCGCTGACGTCGATTTCCTCACAATAGGCCAGTACCTCCAGCCAACGCCAAGACACGCACCCATCAAAAACTATGTGACGCCAGAAGAATTCAAAACGCTCGAACGCATCGCCTATGCTAAAGGATTTCTTATGGTGTCAGCAACTCCATTAACGCGCTCCTCCTTTCACGCGGGCGAAGATTTTGAAAAGCTCAAAGCGGCCCGAAAGACCCAGAGCTAGTCTCGTCAACAAAAACCTTTGGAATGAGAATGGTCGATGCCGCAGTTCTCGACACGCCGGTGGGTCGCCTTTTCACCGCAACAAATGTACGACGTGGTTGCCGACGTCGAACGCTATCCTGACTTCCTGCCCCTCTGTGAAAGCCTTCACATTGTCAGCCGAACCGCGAAAGAACCTGGCGAAGAACTCATCGCCACAATGGGCGTCGGCTATAAGGCCATCCGGGAATCGTTCACGACACGCGTTCGATTGGATCCTCAAACACCACGCATAGACGTGTCTTACTTGGACGGCCCGTTTCGCTACCTAAACAACAACTGGTCCTTTGCAGAAAAAGACAATGGCTGCGATGTGGCATTCTTTATCGAGTACGAATTTCGTTCAGCAGTGATGGGGCTTTTGGTCGGCGCCGTGTTCGATAAAGCGTTTCGAAAATTTTCTGTTGCCTTTGAAAATCGCGCCAAAGAAATTTACGGGTGTTAGATGGCATCGCCGAGCAACACCAACGCGCGCCGCACACTCTGTAACCGAACCTCTTGTCGGCCAATATCTCCAAAATTTTGAATATCCGTTTTGACTTCACCGGTGCGCCTCTCAACGGCAAAGCACACCATGCCAACGGGTTTCTCGACGCTCCCGCCGCCAGGACCTGCAACGCCCGTGACACTCACAGCAATATCTGCCGCTGAGTTTTTCAATGCGCCACGCGCCATGGCCGCAGCAACCTCGACGCTCACAGCACCATAACGGTTCAAGACGTCCTCGGGCACATCGAGCATTGCGATCTTGGCAGCATTTGAATAGGTGACAAAACCCCGGTCAAAAACGTCAGATGAACCAGGCACCTCCGTCATGGCCGCAGCGATCAGCCCCCCTGTACAACTTTCGGCAGTTGCCAAACGCCAGTTCTTGGCCCGTAAGGCTTCAAGCAGGCTGCCCGCTGATTGAAAGATATCATCTGGAAACACGAGGGGTTACAACGCTCCAAAACAAGTAAGTCAATTTATCCCACGCATAGAGTATGCACCTAAATTCAAAAAAAGCGCGCTGGGCATGCGCGCTTTTTATATTTTTGTGACAGAATAATTTGAGAGAGAGATCGTTAAACTCAGGCAGCCACAAGTTTCTCCGCCTGAGTCAAAAGGCGATCCAGCACATCACGGCTTTCTTGCCCCATGGCACCTGTCGCCCTATCCTGGGCAGCCCGCCAGATCGGATAGGCATCCCGTAAGACCCCTTGTCCTTTCGGCGTTAGGTGCAAACCACGTCCCCGCCTTCCGGCTGGCGGATCCATGATGATGAGTCCCAGCGCCAACAGACGCTTGAGATTTCGAGAGAGAGTAGATTTCTCGATATCTAAGTCATGACCAATCTCAACGGCTGTAATGCCATCGCGAGAGGCAAGTTGTGCAAGTAACGTGTACTGGCTAGCTGTGATCCCCAGCGGACGCATTGCATCGTCATAGACCCGCGTCACGATGCGGGACAATTGGCGAATGCGTGTCGCAAGACAGCTGGCCGACGTCGTTTCAGCAATGTCTGCAATGTTGGTGTCATCGGCAGACGGACGCTCGACGGTTTGAGTCATCATGTTCATTTTTGGATTACCCTCGCCCAAGGCTATGGCCATACAACCGCTTTATCAACGTTTGCCTTGATTCTGTCCATATGGTCAATGCGTTCGAGGGCAAGATTTATATACTACTTGTCTGGAAGTCGCACCGAAACGCTAGCAAGAGCAGCAATCCCTTCCTTCCGACCTGTAAATCCGAGACCCTCCGTCGTCGTTCCTTTGACATTTGCGCGTGCGACTGGGATCCCCAGCAAGCTCGCCAAATGTGCCTGGATTTTTGCGCGATGCGATCCAATTTTTGGCTGTTCGCAGATGATGGTGAGATCGACGTTTGCGATGACGCCACCGCGCGCACGAACCCGCCTGGCCGCATCTTCAACAAACACCTTCGACGGCGTGTCCTTCCATTTGGGATCGGTGGGCGGAAAAAGGGCACCAATATCTCCCTCACCGATTGCGCCCAGCAGTGCATCTGTCACCGCATGTAACGCCACGTCAGCATCCGAGTGACCTTCCAGACCATGTTCATGCGGAATTTTCAACCCACCCAACCAGACATGATCACCATCACAAAATCGATGAACATCAAATCCCGTACCGACAACCGTTTCGCCCACCACGCGATGTCCCCGGCGCGCTTGAAACATTTCTACTGCCAACTCCACGTCCTCAGGCGTTGTGATTTTAAAAGCCTCTTTTGATCCTTCAACCACACGCACAGGCATTCCCGACCATTCAGCAATGGCCGCATCATCTTGAAATGGACCCGCGCCCGTACTGGCAGCATCTTGATGCGATTTTAGTATAGGACCAAATCGAAAACCCTGGGGTGTTTGCGCATGCCAAAGTCCATTTCGGTCAAGCGTCTCGCGCACCTGGGCTGTTTCATCAGTCCGTTTCATCGTGTCAACGGAGGGCAACGCTGCAATCACAGCATCACTTTTCTTAAGTCCCTCCAGCACGCGATCAATGCCAGCAGCGGCCACAAAGGGCCGTGCAGCATCATGGACCAAAACATATTCTGGGTTGTGATCCGCCAGCGCCGCGAGGCCGTAAAGCACTGAGGATTGACGCGTCTCACCGCCAAACACGGGCGGCAGTAAATCTCCAGCAAGATCCGTTACAGCGATCTCGTAAAGTTTTCCGTCTTCGGGGGCTACAACGACTTGAACCATATGAATTTTTGGGTGCGCTATGAACGGTGTAATGGCTTCGGCCAGTACGTTCGAAGAGCCCAACGGAAGAAACTGCTTGGGCACACCAATGCCATTATCAGCGCGTCGTCCTCGGCCTGCCGCCACGATCAAAGCAGCCGTTTTCACGTCGTACCTTTCCCGATCGAACCGGTTCCCAAGAGACGCCTGACGCGTGTGTTCAGGCGCAACTATCCACCTGACTTGGAACTCTCGAATTGGGCTAGACCGTAAGGCAACACCTGTCGACTCTCAATTATCCACAAAACTGAACAAGAGTTATACTGCACCACTTGAAACGCGGGCAAAACCACTTTAAGTTGCCTAAACTGTTTGCAATGAGTTAATAAGCCTAAATAATAGGCACAACTATGTGCGCTGTAAATCAACTTAGCATCAACATCGGGAACGTGACCGTTCCAAACAACGTGTTCCTTGCGCCCATGTCGGGCGTAACGGACTTACCCTTCCGTCAACTCGCACATGAACTTGGCGCCGGGTTGGTCGTATCTGAAATGGTTGCAAGTCGCGCGTTGTTGTCGGGACAAACAGAAGCATGCGGCCGCGCGTTAGGAGACAACGTGCGCCCCTTTGCCATTCAGCTCGTCGGTCACGAACCAAACGTCATGGCCCAAGCAGCACGCATCGCAGTTGATAAAGGCGCTGACATCATCGACATCAACATGGGCTGCCCCTCACGTGAGGTTACCGGCAAGCTGTCGGGAAGCGCGCTCATGCGAGAGCCGGATCTCGCACTTAGAATTATCGATGCCGTCGTAAACGCGATCCCATCATATCCAGTGACACTCAAGATGCGTTTGGGTTGGGACTCAAAAGAGCTCAACGCCCCTTCTTTGGCTTCGCGCGCAGAAGTCTTGGGCATTGTTCTTCTAACACTCCATGCGCGCACCCGGTGTCAGTTTTTCAAAGGTAATGCCGATTGGCGTGCCGTCGCCGACGTGACCAAAGCGGTGACAATCCCAGTGATCGTCAATGGCGATATTATTTCACTCAAGGATGCAAAAGACGCCCTTCAGCAATCAGGCGCCGACGGCGTTATGATTGGGCGAGGCGCCTATGGTGCACCCTGGCAGCCTGGCCGCATTGCCAAAGCCCTCGCAAGTGGCCGGGATTTAGCGCCACCGCCCATTCCGCGCCAACGCCAAATCGCCCTCAACCACATCAAATCAATGCTCTCTCACTATGGCCAACACATAGGTTTGCGCAAATCACGCAAACATATGGGTTGGTATTTGGAGCAAATGAAAATGTCGCCGGATCAAGTCAAATCTTGGCGCCGCAAACTCTGCACAAATGATAACGCGCGCGAAGTCCTACAAGATTTGACGCATGCCTACGACAGAATGAGCGAGGTTGCCGCATGACCAAGCCTCAAACAAAATCACAGCGTCAGCAGCGCCAAAAAAGAACGCAGAATGCAAAGGCCTCAAACGCTAGCGCTGCCAAGCTACGCCAACATAAAACGCGGGCAAAAAAATCTTCGCCCCGTGTGAAGCAGGTTGCAGATATTCAGAACACGCAAAACGGCGCACTAATCGAAACCACGAGCCAATCCCTTGGCGAACCGATATTCAATTCCTCGACTTTGCCCCCTGACGTCGCAAGCTATAACACCCAACTCGGCGAAGCCGTTCAAAACGCACTTGAAGGAACACCAGAAGATTTTTCCCAACACGATCTATTGTTGTCCGCGCTTCCTCATCCAATTTTAGTGCTGGATGAAGACAATCATGTCGTTTACGCCAACGCCCCGGCTGAGGTCTTTTTGTGCACAAGCGCCTCACACCTGAAGCGAACATCCCTAGATGACACACTGGCGTTTAGCAGTCCGTTGTTGTCGTTGGTTGACCAAATTCGTCGCCGGGGCGCAACGGTAAACGGCTACGGTGTAGAAGTCATCTCTCCGCGCTTTGAGGGCGCAAAACGCGTCGACGTTTATGGTGGGCCGCTCGGCGAAAATTCCAAGTTTATTTTGCTCATGCTGCTCCAGCGCGACGTCGCCCAAATGATCGAGCGTCAGTTAACCCATCGCGCCGCGGCAAGATCCGTGTCTGGCATGGCCGCTGTCCTTGCCCACGAAATCAAAAATCCCTTGTCGGGTATCAAAGGTGCCGCTCAGCTTTTAGAACACAACTTGACCGACGAAGATCGCGTGCTGACACAACTTATCTGCACGGAAACAGAACGCATTCGCAAACTTGTCGACCGTATGGAAGTTTTCGGTGACGAACGCCCCATCGCAAAAGAGTCTGTCAACATTCACGACGTGTTGGCCTACGTGAGGAAGGTGGCAGAAGCAGGTTTTGCCAACCAAGTCGCCATCGTGGAAAACTATGACCCGTCCCTGCCAAATGTCATTGCAAACCGCGATCAACTCATTCAGGCATTATTAAATCTCGTAAAGAACGCCGCCGAAGCTGTCGATAAGAGCGTAAAAACACCTCGCATTGCAATTCAAACAGGTTTCCGACCAGGCGTGCGCTTGGCACTCAGCGGGCCAGGTTCACGCGCATCACTCCCGCTAATGATCGAAATACTGGATAACGGTCCCGGCATTCCAGAACATTTGCAGCCTCATCTTTTCGATCCCTTCGTTTCAACCAAACGCAATGGCACCGGCCTCGGATTGGCGCTGGTGGCCAAAATCATCGGTGATCACGGCGGCGTCGTTGAATTTGAAAGCGAACCTGACCGCACCGTTTTTCGAATTTTGCTGCCCCTCCAAGAACCAGGGCAGGATCAGCCCCCACACCACAAGAGGCATTAGATGGCCCAAGGCACAATTCTCATCGCTGATGACGACTCCGCTATCCGCACGGTTTTGAACCAAGCGCTAGCGCGCGCCGGATACGTCCCGCGTTCAACAAGCAATGCCTCCACACTTTGGCATTGGGTCCAACAAGGCGAGGGCGACGTAATCATTACAGACGTCGTTATGCCCGACGAAAATGCCTTCGACCTTATTCCCAGAATAAAAAAAACCAGACCGGAGTTGCCAATTATTGTCATGAGCGCCCGCAACACTCTCATGACTGCACTCCATGCAGCTGAAAAAGGCGCGTTCGAATATCTGCCTAAACCATTTGACTTAAATGAAGTCATAACAATCGTCGGACGCGCATTGGCGGAACCCGGACGCCGCATTCAGCGCACATCATCCGCCTCAGAAGCCGAAGACTTACCCCTGATTGGTCGTTCTCCCCCCATGCAGGAAATATTTCGGGTCCTGGCCCGGCTGACGCAAACTGATCTCACGGTCATGATCAGCGGTGAATCGGGAACGGGAAAAGAATTGGTCGCCCGCGTGCTTCATGACTATGGCAAGCGCCGTCATGGCCCATTTGTTGCCCTTAACATGGCAGCGATCCCCCGCGAACTGATAGAAAGCGATCTCTTTGGTCATGAAAAAGGTGCGTTTACCGGCGCGCAAAACCGAACCCAGGGACGCTTTGAACAAGCCGAAGGCGGCACACTTTTCTTAGACGAAATTGGCGACATGCCACTGGAAGCGCAAACACGTTTGTTGCGCGTTCTACAGCAAGGCGAATATACAACCATCGGCGGCCGGACACCCATCAAAACAAACGTACGCATCATCGCCGCGACCCACCGCGATCTGCGCTCCCACATCCAGCAAGGCTTGTTTCGCGAAGACTTGTTTTACCGCCTTAATGTCGTGCCGTTGCGGCTGCCGCCTTTGCGCGAACGACCCGAAGACATCGGCGACCTCGTGCGCCACTTTCTAAACCAGGCCGCCAAGGAAGGCCTTGGCGAACGCTCCCTCGAAGCCAGTGCCATCGAAATCATGAAGAGGCACCCATGGCCTGGTAACGTTCGCGAATTAGAAAACTTTGTAAGACGGCTGGCCGCGCTTTATACGCAGGAAACATTGACCGCCAACATAGTGGAACACGAGCTTGCAAACTCTACGCCCTTAGGCGTGTCTCAACCTGCCGAAGAGAGCAAAAATCTATCCGAATTGGTCGAAAGTCATTTGGCCAAATACTTTGCAGGCTTCGGCAACGACTTGCCGCCAAAAGGCCTTTACGACCGCGTTATTCGCGACGTGGAGCAACCCTTGCTAACGGCCGCGTTAACCGCGACCCGTGGCAATCAAATCCGTGCTGCGGAGCTTTTGGGGCTCAACCGCAACACGTTACGGGCCAGAATTAAGTCTCTCGACATTCGCGTGATCCGCTCACCTCAAAGCTAAAACAAGCCAAATCGTTTTAAATTTTAACCACTTGACGTTCTCTGAGAGCAGGATCACTAGCCAGAATGACCCGCAAATAGTGGATTTCCACACGCATTTGCTGGATCCGGCGCCAATCGGCCACTCCGTCGCGAGAATGTCACAGTTGGGCAGTTTGATGTGCTCAATGCGCTTCAGTGTTGCGTGAAAGCTAGGGCCAAACCATGTCGCAATGAGGCAATGGCTGTCCGCAGCAATACCAGCGCAGTGGCCTTGGGGCGAGCCAGGTTTTTTAAACATCAGCACGCATCCAAAGGGCACAAACAAAAAGGCTTTGCGGGCGCAGTGACATGTGCGTCCAAACAACACTTGGCCAAGCGGACAAAATTTGCGGGCAATCGATGAACGATAGCGCAAAGAGCAACAATCTCAGTCATAGGTTTCCGTTGGGTAAGATGATGCGCCCGACGAGTTCCCCGTTTATCGACACGCGCGACCGTCTGTTTTGGATCGGACTAATTACCGTGGCGCTCTCTTTGGGCTCCGCGTTGGCGACATTTTTAATTCTGACCGGACTAACGCCGATCGTTCCACGCAATGAAACCGTCATCGCCGTCTTATTTTTAAACGTTCTGCTCATTATCGCACTCATCGGCCTCATCGCATGGCAGTCTTCTGCACACGTGCGCGCTTGGCGTGAAAAACTGCCGGGCGCACGTCTGCACACACGAATTGTCTTGTTGTTTTCAATTGTCGCCGCTGTACCTGCGATTTTGTTAGCGATCGGCGCCACCGTCAGTTTTTCTCGATCCCTCGACAGCTGGTTCTCTGGTCGCGTTCAAACGATCATTCGCGACTCCGTCGAAGTCGCCCAAACCTATTTGGAAGAACACGGCCAAGTCATCCGCACCGATGTCGTCAATATGGCGCGGGATATTGATGCAGCCTCACCCGAAATGAAGCTCAATGACGAAACCCTTCGCCGACTAACAATCTCCCAGGCAGGCTTACGCGAACTCGCAACGGCTTATATTATTGATGGCGATGGCAAGCCCATCATCAAAGCTATTGAATCAAAAAACCTGCCGTACAAGAAACCGACAAAGGCAGCGCTGAATGAAGCCGATCAAGGCCAAATTCCCTTATCGATGTCTGTCGTCGATCAGCGCATTGTTGCCATTTCAAAATTTGAAAGCATTCCCGACCGATATCTTTACGTCAGTCGTCCGGTCAGCGCCGCGGTAATCCAGTATCTCCAGCGCACCGAACAAAACGCAGCCGAATACACGCAGATAAGACGAACGCGCGGCGGCCTAAAGTGGGCCCACGCCCTGATGTATCTCACGATTTCTATGACCGCACTCCTTGCCGCCATATGGGCAGGCATGTGGTTTGCTGGCCGGTTTGTTGCGCCCATTAGCCGCCTCATTGGAGCAGCACAACAGGTCTCAAAAGGAGATCTCAGTGTAACCTTGCCCGAAAGACGAGGCGAAGGTGACCTGCGTCGCCTCTCACAAAATTTCAACACCATGACACGCGAACTGGGCCATCAACGCGATGCGCTGGTTACAGCAAACGAACAGCTCTTGATGCGTCGCCGATTTATGGAAGCCGTCTTGTCCGGTGTTTCTGCCGGTGTCATCGGATTAAACAGCCAAGAACAAATTACGCTCGTATCCCGTTCTGCAGAAAAACTTCTAAACGTCCAAGAAGCTGATCTCGTCGGACTTGATCTGAGCGACGCGTTGCCCGAGTTCGCAGAACTCTTAAAGCAACCCGCCTTTTCCGGCGCCACCCAAGGGCCGCCGCAGCAATTAACACTAAACGTAGAAGGCGAGGAAAGAACCTTCGCGTTGCGCATAACCGGACAAGGATCAGGCGAGGGTGATGTTGGCTCAGTCGTAACGTTTGACGATATAAGTGATTTGGTGCTCGCCCAACGCACGAGCGCCTGGGCCGATGTTGCGCGCCGTATCGCTCACGAAATTAAAAACCCTTTGACGCCAATCATCTTATCTGTGGGACGCATTCGCAAAAACTACGGACATCTCATCAACGAAAAACGCGAACTCTTTGACAACCTTACAGGAACAATTGAGAGGCAAGCAGGCGACATCAAAACGATGATCGACGAGTTCGCTGCATTCGCCCGCATGCCACAACCAGAAATGTCAACCGGCGACTTGCGAGATGCCGTGCGCGAACCCGTCTTTTTGTTCCGCGAGGGCCATCCCAACATCAAATATGACCTTGATTTACCCGACCACGAAGTTAAATGCTTTTTTGACCGACGCTTGATTTCCCAAGCCGTAACAAACCTCGTTAAAAATGCGACGGAAGCCATTGAATCTGTAGAAGAGAACACAGACGGAAAACGCCAAACGTCGGGACATATAAAAACGCGCGTTCGCATTGAAGGCGACCGCGTCGCCATTGAAGTTATCGACAACGGACCTGGGCTTCCCAAACAAAATCGCATGCAGATCCTTGAGCCATATGTGACAACCAAAGGCCACAAGGGCACAGGCCTTGGCCTGGCCATGGTAAAAAAAATAGCCGAACAGCACCATGGCGCATTGACGATGGACGACGCAGCGACGGCAACTAAAAACCCTGAAGCAGAAAACGATTACAACGGATCACAAGCCCCCACTGGCGCCCTGTTTCGCATCACACTCCCGCTACACATGGCGTCAAAAAAAGAGGACCCAAAACCGTCAAAACCGCGAGCAAAGCCCCGCGCGAAGACGGCCAAACCAACAAGGGCGCCAAAAACGGCGGCTGAATAAAACGAACGCGTACGCGTAAGACCTTAGGAGCGAAACATGGCAGCAGATATCTTGATCGTCGACGATGAAGCCGACATCCGTGAGCTCGTTTCAGGAATCCTTGAGGACGAGGGCCATGCAACTCGATTGGCACGTGATAGCAATGAAGCCCTGCAGGCTATTGAGGAACGGCGTCCCAACCTCGTCATTCTCGACATCTGGTTGCAGGGCTCTAGGCTCGATGGCCTGGAAGTCCTCTCCATTGTAAGGCGAACTTACCCCGAACTGCCGGTGGTCATCATTTCCGGGCACGGCAACATTGAAACCGCAGTCACAGCCATTAAACGCGGCGCCTACGACTATATTGAAAAGCCGTTCAAGGCAGATCGACTGTTGTTGGTGGTCATGCGCGCCCTTGAAGCATCCCAGCTCAAACGTGAAGTCCAACAATTGCGCGAACGCTCCACAGTCAGCGCGGAAATGATTGGCAAATCCATCGCCATAAATCAGCTTCGATCAGCCATTGAGCGCATCGCGCCAACCAATAGTCGCATCCTCATTCGCGGCGCATCAGGCACCGGCAAAGAACTGGCCGCACGTGTCATACATAATCACTCCCATCGCGCCGAAGGCCCATTCGTCGTCTTAAATGCAGCCTCTATGGCACCGGACCGCGTTGAAGAAGAACTTTTTGGAACCGAAGACAGCGCTGGCGGGGCACGAAAAGTCGGAGCCTTAGAAGAAGCGCACGGTGGCACACTTTATATTGACGAAGTGGCAGACATGCCCATCGAGACGCAGGGAAAAATCCTGCGTGTTCTCGTCGAACAAAAATTTTTGCGAATTGGTGGCGCACAAAAAGTCAAAGTGGATGTCCGGATTATTTCATCAACCAGTCGCGATTTGGAACGCGAAATGGCAGACGGCCGCTTTCGAGAAGATCTGTATCACCGGCTGAATGTTGTGCCCCTGCGCGTCCCAAGCTTATCTGAGCGCCGCGACGACATCCCGGAACTGATCGAATATTTTATCGCGCAACTTTCGCAATCCTCAGGACTCGCACCGCGCCAAATTGGCGAAGACGCGATTGCGGTTCTGCAAGCCCACGACTGGCCCGGGAATGTGCGTGAACTGCGCAACAACATAGAGCGATTGATGATACTGGCGGGCGGTGAGCCAAGCACCATGATCACCGCAGAAATGCTCCCCGACGAAATCGGCTCCAACGTACCATTGCCCGTCAATGGCGGCGCGGAACATTTGATGTCGTTGCCCCTACGAGAAGCGCGAGAAATATTTGAGCGGGAATACCTCTTAGCTCAGATCAATCGCTTTGGCGGCAACATCTCGCGGACGGCGGAATTCGTTGGCATGGAACGTTCCGCCCTTCACCGCAAACTCCGCGCCCTTGGTGTCACCTCCGAGCAGCGCTCAGGCGAGGCCCGCCAAGCGTGATAGCGTAATGACGCGGCAGCGCCCTCGTGTCAGACCAAACCACGGCCTGCGTTGCTGCCAGAAAAGTGGCAACTCAGGACCTTGCCTGTCTTGAACGCTCAGTCGAGTATGCGTTTGCGAATCTGGTGCGAATACGCTAACGCCAACTGAGCTAAAAGATCAGACCTACAACACAACAAATCGTACGGTGAGGATCACGCGCAGAACATGTGCGGCCCTCAAAGCGGGAAAAGACATAAGTCGACATGAAGGTCATTGTTTGCGGCGCTGGGCAGGTAGGAACAGGCATTGCCGAACGGCTTTCTGCTGAAGGCAATGACGTATCAATTATTGACGCGAGCGCCGAACTGGTTCGCAGCGCCAATGACATGCTGGAAGTGCGCGCCATCGAAGGCAACGCCGCCCATCCCGACATCCTCGCTGCAGCCGGCGCCGAAGAAGCCGACATGGTCATTGCCGTTACGCTTCACGATGAAGTCAACATGGTGTCCTGCCAAATCGCACACACGCTTTTCGACATTCCAACCAAAATTGCTCGTGTACGTGCACAATCATATTTGCAATCCAAATGGTCCAACCTGTTTTCGCGCGACCACATGCCGATCGATTACATTATTTCTCCCGAAATCGAAGTCGGCAATATGGTGCTGCGCAGGCTGCAACTCCCTGGCACCATTGACACCGTTGCCTTCGGCGACGGCAAAGTCACGGGACTAGGCATTTCCTGCGAAGCCGATTGTCCAGTGATCAACACACCGTTGTCTCAACTCTCAGACTTGTTTCCTGACTTGCCAGCCGTTGCCGTCGCCGTTGTGCGCGAGGGACGACTGTTCATCCCCCATGGCGAAGCTCAATTAAAAGTCGGCGATGAAGCCTACGTCATTACGCCAACCGATCAAGTAGCGCGCACATTGCAAATCTTTGGTCACGAAGAAACCCGCGCCCGACGCATTGTCATTGCCGGTGGCGGTAACATCGGCTTTTACGTTGCAAAACAAATCGAAGAAGGCGAACCAAATGTTCGCGTCAAAGTCATCGAGCTTTCCCGTTCCCGTGCCGTCCAAATTGCCGAGTCTCTCTCCAAAACGGTCGTTCTTCACGGTTCATCCTTATCGCAAGATGTTTTAAAGGAAGCCGATATTTCAACCGCAGACATGCTGGTCGCCTTAACAAACGACGATCAAGTCAATCTATTAACATCGGCATTGGCAAAACAACTCGGTTGCCAATCCAGCCTTTGTCTCATCAATAGCGCCAACTATGGTGGCATGATCCGCCCCCTAGGTATCGACGCACAGATAAACCCCCGCACCATCACGGTTAGCCGCGTTCTGCAACACGTACGACGCGGCCGCATCCGCGGTGTTCACACAATTCATAACGGTGCTGGAGAAATCATCGAGGCCGAGGTTCTTGAAACAGCCGCGATCCTGTCAAAACCCCTAAACGAGATCAAACTTGGCGAAGGTCTGAGGTTTGGTGCCATCCTTCGAGATGGGAAAACGCTCGTACCATCGGGAGACTTGGAGCTAGAAGTAAAAGACCGCGTTGTATTATTTGCACGCTCTGATTATGTACGCGAAGTGGAGCAGATGTTCCGCGTCAGCCCTGACTATTTCTGAGTGTTGACCCAAGTCCATCTGCAACCCGCGATGACAATTGGCACGATAAAAACTCTAAACGTCGACAGACTTCCAATGATACGCCTATGAGCCGCATTGTTTACGTCAACGGACGCTACCTTCCCTACGCCGACGCGAACGTGCATGTTGAAGATCGCGGATTTCAGTTCGCCGACGCTGTCTATGAAGTCATCGAAGTCCGAGCCGGCACGCTTATCGATGCGGACCGCCATCTTGATCGACTTAAAAGATCACTGAATGAATTAAAGATTGCACCACCGATGGGCTTTGCTCCGCTCGCCCATGTCATCAACCAAGTCGTGTTGCGAAATCGCGTACAAAATGGCCTTGCCTATCTTCAAGTCACCCGCGGCGCGATGCCACGCGACTTTTGTTTTCCGCCAACAACTGTACGCACAACACTCGTCTGTCTCGCAAGAAGTCAGCCCCGCCAAACACTATTGGAAACCGCTGAACGTGGCATAAAAGTCATCACAATGCCCGACATCAGATGGAAGAGGTGTGATATCAAGACAGTAATGTTGCTGCCTGCATGCTTAGCCAAAGAAGAAGCACGCAGCAAAGGTGCAGCGGAAGCCTGGTTTTTTGACGTCGACGAAATGGTTACAGAAGGTGCATCAAGCAACGCCTGGATCATCGATTCAAAGGGTCAATTGATCACGCGCGCCTTAGATGAGGGAATACTTCCCGGTATAACCCGCGCTGTTTTGCTGGACCTCATCGGCAAACAAAACTTGGCCGTGATTCAAAGGCCATTTTCCATATCCGAAGCCAAAAAAGCCGCCGAAGCTTTTATTACTTCTGCGACAAATACTGTGATGCCCGTGATAAGCATTGATAATACTGCGATCGGCGACGGAACGCCCGGCCCCATAACGCGGAAGTTCCGCCAAATTTACCAACATAGTGCGCAGATCACCGACAATTGTGACCGCTTGGCAAAAGACTTGTGATAGAGACCGCAAGGACCATAAAGAAATGTCAAATCTTTACATTTGGATATAGACAATGGACCAATAGAGGTGTTCACATAAAATGACGTAACAACCCCGACAACATCCCTCTAAAGTACAACAAACGCAGGGACAGAGTAATTTTTTTCAAGTGGCGCAAAGTTGCTACAGATAGCCCGACGAACCGAAAGCTCACCAAGCGCACCCCTTCAAAAAATAGCGGACAATAAAAATGCCGGCAGAAAAAGCCCAAAGCCTACAAGACACTTTTCTGAACTACGTTAGAAAACAAAAAACGCCGCTGACAATATTTCTCGTAAACGGCGTCAAGCTCCAAGGCATCGTGACATGGTTTGACAATTTTTGTGTCCTCCTGCGCCGCGATGGCCATTCTCAACTGGTCTATAAACACGCCATATCGACAATCATGCCCGGTCAACCTGTCCACCTGATGGACGTGGAAGAAAACGAAGGCGAAAAAGAGCAACAAGCGTCATAGACGAGAAAGTCACCAAAACTGTCGCCGAAGATGGGCTGCTGCTTCAGCCCAAAAGGCAAAGTTCGTCTACAGTTGCTCTCGTACTTTCACCAATTATCAGCAACGAAGCTGAAAACACGCAATCGACCAATTCGGCTCCAAGCCACACGCCGCAAGAGCGATTGCAAGAAGCACGCGGCTTAGCCGAAGCCATCGATCTACAGGTCGTGTACGCAAGCTTGGTTCAAATTAAAAAGCCAAAACCCGCAACACTGTTTGGATCGGGAAAGGTCGAAGAATTTTCTGAGCTGATTGCCCAAACAAAAACCGAGGTCGTGATTGTCGACCATCCACTTTCGCCGGTTCAACAAAGAAATCTCGAGCGCGCATGGCAAGCAAAAGTGCTCGATCGCACAGGATTGATTTTAGAAATTTTTGGCGAGCGCGCACGCACGCGCGAAGGGCAGTTACAAGTCGAACTCGCGCATCTTACTTACCAAAAAGGACGCCTCGTGCGCGCATGGAGCCACCTCGAACGCCAACGCGGCGGTGCGGGCTTCGTGGGCGGGCCAGGCGAAGCGCAAATCGAACTTGATCGCCGTATGATCGGCAATCGCATTGAAGCCATCAAACGAGAACTGACGCAAATCGTCAAAACGCGCGAACTACACCGTAAAGGGCGGCGCAAAGTGCCATACCCGATCGTTGCCATTGTCGGTTACACCAATGCTGGGAAGTCGACATTATTTAACCTGTTAACAGGTGCCGACGTTCATGCCGAAGATCAAGTGTTCGCAACACTCGATCCCACCATGCGCGAAGTGCACTTACCTTCTGGCCGCAGCATCATTTTGTCAGACACCGTTGGGTTTATTTCAAACCTTCCAACCACACTGATCGCTGCTTTTCGTGCAACCCTTGAAGAAGTCGTGGATGCTGATCTCATTCTTCACGTGCGCAACATTGCAGCCAGCGGCACCGATGCACAACGCCAGGACGTTGAAGACGTCCTTGGAGAGTTGGGTATCAATCTGACGTCCGACGACCGCCCGATATTGGAGGTCTGGAACAAAATCGATCAGCTGTCGCCGGTGACCCGCCAAGAAGCCCACGCCGCTGCCCGTTGGGCGCCCCAAGCCCCGGTTTTGATATCAGCCCTCAAAAAAGAAGGCATCGACACACTTCTCGAAAGCATAGATCAGCGGCTGGGTGAACGCGACGTCACAGTCGACATCACCCTAACCCCATCTCAAGGCCGGCTTCTCCATTGGCTCCATCAAAATGCGCACGTATTGGAACGCAAGGAAACCGACGAGGGGAACGTCATCATGCGCGTGCGGATCTCTGCTGAAAAACATGGGCGGCTTATCGCCCAGCTGGAACAAAATACCGCCTAGCTCGCCCGACATATTGCCTTTTTGATTTGATCCACGCGGCGCCAGCACGATGTCAGATAAAAAACTCCAATGCGTGATCGCTGGCGGCGGCCCGGCCGGGCTAATGCTTGGCGTCTTGTTAGCACGCGCCGGTGTCAACGTCCGCGTCTTAGAAAAGCACGGCGATTTTTTAAGAGACTTTCGCGGAGATACAATTCATCCTTCCACCCTTGAAGTGATGCGCGAGCTTGGCTGGTTAGAACAATTTCTAGAACTGCCGCACCAAAAAGCAGATCGATTAGCGCTCCATTTCGCAGGAGAGGAATTTCCCGTTGTTGATTTCACCACCCTGAAAACCGCCTGCAAATACATCGCCATGATGCCCCAATGGGACTTTTTGAATTTCCTATCGGAAAAAGGAAAGGCCTATCCTGGCTTTGAGCTAAGCATGAACACGGAAGCCATCGATGTTGTAAAACGCAACGGACGAATTGAAGGCGTTATAGCACGCCCCAACGACAACGAAGAAACAATTCTCGCGGACCTTGTTGTCGCTGCCGACGGTCGCGCTTCAACGTTACGCGAAAAAGCGGATTTCAAAATCAACAAACTAGGTGCCCCGATGGATGCGTTGTGGTTTCGCTTGCCGCGCAAAGAAACAGATCAAGACCAATTGCAGGGCCGCTTTGAAGATGAAGGCATTGTCATCATGATCAATCGCGGCAGCTACTGGCAATGCGCATTCGTGATCTTTAAAGGATCCCGAGATGACTTGAAAAACAATGGTCTTGAGGCTTTCATAAATACGCTGAATGAAATTCTTCCCTTCAGAGACAACCGCGCCGACGCCCTCAAATCCTGGGACGACGTGTTCTTCCTCAATGTCCGAGTCGATCGCTTGGAACAGTGGTGGCAACCAGGCTTACTGTGCATCGGTGATGCCGCCCACGCCATGTCGCCCATCGGTGGCGTCGGTGTGAATTTAGCAATCCAAGATGCCGTGGCCGCGGCCAACATTTTGGCAACGCCCCTGCGCGAAAACCAATTGAGCAACCACCACCTCGAGCAAGTTCAAAAGCGTCGCCTATGGCCGACACAAGTCACACAATCCATGCAAGTGACAATTCAAAACCGACTAATCAAGCCCGCCTTGACCGGCAAAAAGCTTGGCCGTGCGCCGCTTCCATTTCGTCTGATGAAAAGGTTTCCCTGGTTGCGCCGCTGGCCGGCGCGTTTTGTCGGTATCGGCGTACAGGCCGAACATGTAAATGAGGAGATCATTAGCGCCGCCGGATGACAGCAACGCCCTGACCCAATGCGATTTATGTTTTCTCTGACGCCTCACGCGCCTTAGCTTCATCCCACAAGCGGTCCATCTCGGTCAAATCCGATTGCTCTAATGTCTTTCCCTGCCGCCGCAGCTCATCTTCTATAAAAGCAAACCTCCGGCAAAACTTCTGGTTCGCAGCCCGCAAGGCCTGTTCCGGGTCCACTTTCAAGTGCCGCGCCACATTGGCAATGACAAACAAAACGTCGCCCAGTTCTTCTGCAATTTTTCCAGCTTGCGCATCACTGACAGAGAACCCATCACCACGCGGATCAAGCGGCAATGCCGCGCCTTCAAGTTCCGTAAGCTCCTCTTTCATTTTTTCGAACACAGGAGCCAACGACGGCCAATCAAAGCCAACCTTGGCCGCTTTGCTCTGCAACTTTCTTGCCCGCGTAAGAGCGGGAAGACCAACCGGAACGCTCGCTAACAACCGCGCATCCTCATCCTGCACTTTAGAAGAACGTTGCACCTGTCCTTTTTCCGCGCGCTCTTCTTCTTTGATGCGATCCCACCACCCATCTTGAGCGCCTGCCGCACGTTCCGCTTCGCTGCCAAACACATGCGGATGCCTGCGGATCATCTTTTTGGTGATGACATCCGCAACGTCATCAAAATCAAATACCGATTGCTCTTCCGCCATACGCGCGTGATAGACAACTTGTAAGAGCAGATCACCCAACTCCTCTTTGAGGTCGGCCAAGTTGTCCCGCTCTATGGCATCCGCCACCTCGTAAGCTTCCTCAAGTGTGTAAGGGGCAATTGATCTGAAATCCTGCTCCAAATCCCACGGGCACCCCGTCTTAGGCGTCCGCAGCGCGGCCATAACTTCGATCAAGTCGGCAATAGTCTTCTTCTTTGTCATGGCGCTGGTTTCAAGCCCCTCGGTCGGTTATTCTGATCGCATGAAAAAGGGAAGGGGGGTCTGGCACTGTGGGTGACACAACCACACCCAGTGGCATTGGCTCTGCCGCCCAACACATCCAATTGAGGCCGGTATGAGCGTTCTGCGTGTTTTCGTCAATCTCCTGATCATGGCCGCAGAGCTGGCGCTGATCGTCGCCGTTGCCTGGCTCGGCTACCATTATCCGCTGGCCTTTGCAGGCCTCACGGCCGCAGTCAGTTTGTTTTTGGGCTTGCGCCTCGAATATGCGCGGCTGTCACACGAATTCCCGTTTTATTTTGGCCGGCCGTTATCAGGCCGCTGGTTTTTGGCCCACATCGTCTCAGGCACGGATGCATTCGTCAAAGCTTTGCTCGCTGGTGTCATGGCCCTCATCACATTTTCTGGCACAGATCAAGACCGCTTGTTTTGGGTCGCGATAATTTTCGCCGCTGTGACTTTCGCCGGCTCAAGCTTGTTACGCCGTTTGTCCATTTCCTTAGACGCCAGACCTTCGCGCTGGGGCTATTTTCGATTAGCAGCACCCTTGGGCCTTTTGTTTTCCCTCGCACTGTCGTTTTTTCCAGCGCTTAGTTTTGCCAACATTGGTTACAAAGTAATTTTTGATTTGCCCGCTCGGCCCAGCGTCGCCCAGGCGAGCGAAGTCCTGTTTATCTTAAAACAAAAGTTCGACGCCCTGATCGTAACCGTGTTGTCGAGCTTTATGCCGTTGGATGTCGCCCGCGTCGCTGGTGCACTTGTTAGCGTCAACGTTTTAAGCGGATTTGTGATCGCACTTTACGCGGTCGTCATCGCGGAAATGGTGAAGTTTTTCGAAGAGCGAACCCCCTGAGGGGGTGGGTGGAAAGAGACAACGACGCCGTGGCTCGTATCGCTTGCACTGACCTGCCACTGAACTTTCATCCAGTTTCACGGGGTAAGACCAAATGCCTCCGCCAGTAACAACATGAACCGTCGAAGCATTTCTCAATCCGCATTCTTTCAACTCAACCTCCTAATCGCGTAATATATATTATGGAAAATAACTGATATTATCACATATATTTACAACAGGTTATCTCGTGGCCCAAATTGAATCAGTCTGCACACCCAGGCCCTAACTGTAGCAGCCCAATCAAGCCCACGGATCTTTCTCGCATAGACACAAACATCCTCAACCCTTTTCGTAGTTGGATTCGACAAAAGTATTGAGCAATCGCACACCCCAGCCAGACGCCCAACTTTGATTGATGTCGTTCTTGGTTGAATCCATAGCCGTGCCAGCCAAATCGATGTGCGCCCACGGTGTGTCATCTTTGATGAACCGTTGCAAAAATTGCGCGGCCGTACACGACCCGCCCCATCGGCCGCCAAGATTTTTCATATCCGCGTTCGGCGTGTTGATCGCTTTATCAAACGCTTTATGCAGCGGCATGCGCCAAACTTTTTCATCTGTGGTTTGTCCTGCCGCAATAAGCGCATCGGCCAGCTCATCGTTGTTTGTAAAAAGCCCGGCAAATTCTTTGCCCAACGCAATCATGATCGCACCTGTCAATGTTGCAAGATCAATAATCACTTTGGGCTTGTACTCTTCTTGCACGTACCACAACACGTCGGCCAGAACGAGCCGCCCTTCCGCATCTGTGTTCAAAACTTCAATGGTTTGCCCGGACATCGACGTGATGATATCGCCGGGCCGCATGGCATTCCCAGACGGCATGTTTTCAACACAGCCAATGAGCCCCACAGCATTGATCTTGGCTTTGCGTTCCGCAAGCGTCCGCATCAGCCCAGTAACACAAGCAGCACCGCCCATGTCACCTTTCATGGCCTCCATGCCTTGACCAGGTTTGATCGAAATACCGCCCGTATCAAACACAACACCCTTACCAACAAATGCCAGCGGTTTTTCTTTTTTGTTCTTCGCCCCCTGCCATTTCATCACCACCATGCGCGAAGGTCGATCACTCCCCTGGCCAACACCCAAAAGCGCATTCATCTTAAGTTTCTTAAGCTCGTTCACATCGAGCACATCAATCTCAAGTCCAAATTCAGATAAACCTTGCGCGCGCTTTGCAAACTCCACCGGCCCCAAAACATTTGCCGGCTCGTTGACAAGATCCCGACACAGCGCCATACCGTTTGCAATCGCTTCATATTTTGAAAAGGCATCCTGCGCTTTTTGAGGACGCGCGCAGTAAACCGTGAGCTTTTCCAAACGCGTTTGTTTTGGTTCACCGTTTTCATCTTGATCACGCGTTCGGTATTTCCGAAATTCGTAGTGCCTCAATCGCGCGCCAAACGCCAGAAGCGCGGGCAAAAGATCAATTGAAACGGAGCAATCGCCTTCGACCTCCGCGACAAGGCCTGCTTGTTTCACTTTCCGCGCAGAAATCTGGTTTAGAATATACCCGCCAAGCAGCACCCAATCCTGCTCAGTCACCTTTTCGGCGTCACCGGTACCCACAACAACAAGCCGGTCCGATTTTACCCCCCTCGGCGATAGGAACTCGATCGCTGACTTCATGCGACCACGAAATTCAGCCGCGTCTGCGCCATTTTCGATGAGCCCACCCGTCTCCTCATCGAGCTGACGAAGCACAGGGGGCATCGCCAAATCATCGCCCGCGAGCAAAACCGTGAGCGCACCATGCGGAGCTTTCTTAATCGACTCAAAGGCAATGCTCAAAACCCCAGTCTTTTTTGCAGTCATATTAAAATAGCTCCAGATAACGGTCTTCGACCGAACACCATGTTGATTGCAGCATCGAACGGACCTGCGGCCCGTTTTGAGCCGTGATCGAAGCGTTGATCGCCCGATGCTTTTGATTTGGCTATCGCGAACAATGAAAGGAGAGAACGCCTATTTGAGAGATTATCGTTTGCGGGCCCAATATCAACCCACGGAACCTAGGAAGTCAGGCCAACAACCAAGCAGTGCCACATCAAGACTTCGTTGCCTTAGCGCGCCAATCCGGCCCAGAATTCGTGTCACCCAAGATGCTGGAAGAATGCCCGTAACATCCAGATTTGGGCCGAATTTCTGCCACCGTCCTATGAGACCACACCCTATGGGACTTTAAAGAATCTGCCGGCAATAGAACACCTTAGCGTATTGGGTCCGCATCAACGTCCTGCCAAGGGTCGAAAAAAACGCATGTCCATCATCTTTAAATACGTTTTCCGCCAAGCCGGCAGCGCCTTGTTGTTGATTTTGCTGTCTCTTGGCGGAGTTGTATGGATCGCCTTGGCCCTTAGACAATTAAATGTTGTCACCTCTCAAGGCCAAAACGCCTGGACTTTGATCCAGATGACGCTGCTGGCCCTGCCCAACCTCCTGGCAATCATCGCCCCATTCGCCCTCCTCATTGCCACCATTCACACCCTAAGCCGGCTCAACAGCGACAGCGAGTTAATTGTCTACACAGCGTCCGGCGGCACCATATGGTCCATTGCAAAACCACTTTTGTGCCTCGCAGCACTTGTCACGGTCGCTGTCAGTTTCATCAATCATATTGGCATGCCATGGAGCCTGCGCCTGTTGCGCGAGTATGTCATTCATGTGCGCACAGACCTGTTGACCCAAGTCATACAGCCGGGACGATTTTCAACGCCAGAAAAAGGACTGACCTTTCACATTCGCGACCGCACGGCTTCAGGAGAGTTATTAGGACTCGTCGTCAATGATACGCGCGACAAAAAAGAAGACCGCACATATCTCGCCGAGCGTGGGCGCATCGTAAAACAGGAAAACGATGCGTTCTTGATCATGTCAAATGGCCACATCTTGCGTCGCGAATCCGGTGATACGCCTGCACGAGTGATCACGTTTGAACGTTACATGGTCGATTTAGATCGCTTTGAGCAACAAGGTGCACAGGTCATGGACCTAAAACCGCGCGAGCGCTATTTGGGGGAGCTGTTAAATCCAAAGGTCAGCAAGCGCAATGTCAAATTAAAACCCGGCCATTTTCGCGCAGAACTCCACGAGAGATTTTCAAACCCGCTTTACCCAATCGCGTTTGTGTTGATTGCCCTTGCAGCCGCAGGTCAAGCCCAAAGCGTGCGCCAAAACCGTGCAGAACCTATGGTTCTTGCAGTTGTATTGGCCCTGGGCTGCCGCCTCACCGGGCTGGCTTTCAACAATCTGTCTGTCATCAACGCGGTTTACGTTCCGTTTCTTTACGCGCTGCCCTTAGCTTCGATTGCTGGCGCACTTTATTTCATGAATCTGAACGCCAGACCGCACGCCACCTTTAGCGTTCTTGATTGGATCGCCGACGCCACGCGACCTTGGTTGGCGCGTATGGCCGACATGTGGCAGCACTACCGGACAGCAAGATATAGAAAGGCCAGTTAGTGTTCACAGGCGGATGGACATTACCAATTTATATCGGTCGTAGGTTTTTAACCGCGATCATCGCTACATTTGTCATGTGTAGCGCCCTGATCTTTTTAATCGATTTTGTTGAACTGCTTCGCCAAGCCGGCAAGTACGGAAGCGTCTCAGTCCCACTCCTTTTATGGCTGACGCTCTTGAGGTTGCCCGCCTACACAGAATTTCTTCTCGCCTTTGCCGTATTGGTCGGAAGCATCGCAACGCTCCTCATGCTTAGCCGCAAGAGTGAGTTGAGCGTCATGCGCGCTGGCGGTATGTCCGCATGGCAATTTCTTCGTCCGGGGATGTTTGTAGCTTTTGTCCTTGGCGTACTGTTTGTGACCCTCTTTAATCCCATCGCTGCTTTTTCCCGTGAGCTTGCCGAGACCCTGTTTGCAGATGCTTTTGGTCGCGAAGGAAACGTCCTCAGATCAAAATCTGGCGAATCCTGGTTGCGCCAAAATGGCCGAGACGGGCAATCGATCATCACCGCGGCCCACGCGGCAAACAGAGGCTTGACGCTGACCGGGGTCACAGTGTTCGCCTACGACCAAAAAGGTCAGTTTTCTGAGCGTATCGACGCCGCCCGGGCTGACCTAAAAGATGGCTATTGGCTCCTCACAGATGCCTGGGTCGCAGGGACCCTCGTCGGTCCACAGAAGTATGATTCCTACGTCCTTTCCACATACCTCACCCCTGAGCGGGTCCAAGACGCCCTCGGAACGGTCATTTCAGTGTCATTTTGGGAGCTGCCTGGCCTCATAGAAGTCGCTGAAAAAGCTAAGATTTCTTCCAGTCGCTTGCGTCTTCAATATGAATTGCTC
The DNA here is from genome assembly GCA_965222775.1 of Hyphomicrobiaceae bacterium. Lineage (GTDB taxonomy): Bacteria > Pseudomonadota > Alphaproteobacteria > Rhizobiales > Hyphomicrobiaceae > CBDCUV01. The sequence continues at coordinate 2,829,429 of OZ244971.1, read as the reverse complement.
CTTTCCCGGCCCCTGCTCTGTATTGCGATGGTTCTTTTGGCGGCCACTGTGTCGTTGCGGTCATTCCGGTCGGGGAGCATCCAGACTATGGTGATCACGGGAATGGTAGGGGGCCTGGGCTTCTTTTTATTAGCAGAGGTTTCCCGTCAAATCGGAGCAGCAGGACTGGTGCCGCCTTGGGCCGCAGTCTGGCTGCCTGTTGTGTTGGTGATGATGATTTCACTGACGGTGCTATTGCACCTGGAGGACGGCTGAGTGATGCGTTCCACCCAGCACCCGCAAATGAATTGCGGTGGCAATCGGGCTCGTCACATCGCGCCTAACCGCGCGAACGTTTGGCGTGCGCGCATTGCTGCGCTTTTATGTCCTTTAGTTTTTGCCATTTTCACGCTGACCAACCACGAATCCGCGTTTGCACAAGACCCCAGCGCAATCAACAAAGGCAAACGTGGTGGCGCCACATCATTCCCAAAACCACGCGGCGGTATATTGCCCTCAACAAAATTCGATAAGTCGAAGCCTTTGTTCCTTCAAGGCGACGAGCTTATCTATGATTCAAGCGGCGACAGCGTCACCGCACGTGGCAACGTTGAAATCTACTATAACAACTACATTCTCACTGCGGACGAAGTCGTCTACGATCAAAGCGCCAACACTCTGACAGCGATCGGCAACGTCCTCCTTAAAGAACCCAACGGCAACAAGATCCGTGCTGACCGCTACACCCTGACCGACGATTTCCGTGACGGGTTTGTCCAATCCCTAAGTATGGTTGCAAAAGACGATACACGCATTGCGGCCGAACAAGCTGTTCGTCGCGAAGGCAACGTCACGGAGTTTCGCAACGCCAAGTTTACGCCGTGTAAATCAGACGGTACGACGCCACCGTTGTGGTGTATTTCATCCCAGCGCGTAATTCACGATCAGCAGCAAGCGACCATCACCTATCAAGACGCGCAGTTTGAGGTGTTGGGCGTACCCATCCTCTACCTTCCCTATTTCCAACATGCTGATCCATCCGTAAAAAGGCGCTCGGGATTCTTACTACCTAGCTACCAGACCTCAGGGGACCTCGGTTTTGGCGTTGAGGTTCCCTACTATTTTGCGTTGGCCCCGAACTATGACTTCACGTTTAGGCCAATGTATCTGACCAAACAGAACGTCTTGTGGCAGGGCAATTGGCGACACCGCCTCGCCAACGGACAATACAGCATCAATTTCGCTGCCACCGACCAAAGAGGAAAAGATCTCAATGTCAGCAGGGACCGCCAAAGAGATTTGGATGGTTGGCGCGGTACCCTGGAAACCAAGGGGCTCTTTTCCTTATCGAGTTGGTGGGACCTTGGCTGGGATGTCACCTTAGAGAGCGACGATACGTTCCGCCGCTTTTATAAGCTCGACAACATCCTGCTGACGGACCGTGTGAATAAAATTTTCCTCACCGGATTGTCGGGCCGAAATTACTTCGGTGCAACGCTCTATCACTTCGGTGGGTTGCTGCTAGAAGATACGCCGCAAGCTGAAAGCCGAACACATCCCGTCATTGACTATAACTACGTGTTTGCTGATCCGATCTTTGGCGGCGAGCTCAAATGGGATACCAATGTCCTAAGCTTCTCACGCGGCGACTTCGACGAGCCCGGTTCCAAAGGTCAGGCAATCAACCGCGCAGTCACGGAACTAAATTGGCGCCGGCGACTCATTGACCGCATAGGCATCACCTACACGCCGTTCGCCTATCTTCGCGGCGACATCTACCATTACGACAACTTCGTTGATCCGATTACGCGCGCGCCTGTCGGCAACGATACAGTCGTCCGCGGTGTTGCAGCCGGCGGTGTCACTGTCGCATATCCATGGGTTGCAAACACATACGACGCAAGCCACGTCATCGAGCCCATTGGACAAATCATCGGTCGGCAAGACAACATCAAACAAGAGCAGCTACCCAACGAAGACGCAAAGAGCCTCGTCTTTGATGACACCAACTTGTTTGAGATCGACAAGTTTTCAGGTTACGACCGCGTAGAAACAGGCACACGCGCAAACGTCGGTGTCCAATACACATTCCAGAGCCATTCTGGTGGTTTCGCCAGACTCCTAGCCGGCCAAAGCTTCCAGCTCGCCGGAGAAAACCCATTCAGAAATCCGGGCCGCGATGCAGATGACCTGTTTATTTTCAACCCACGAACAGGCCTAGAGACAACACGTTCCGAGTACGTGACGGCTGCGTACATTGTCCCATCAGACAACTTCCGCGTTCTCAATCAGTCGCGTTTTGATGAGCGCACTTTTGACTTAAGACGCAATGATACTTTTGCATTTGCGTCTTTTGGTCCGTTTAAGGCCAGCGCCACATACGCCTTTGCAGCAGCTGACCCCGAACTTGGCATTGAAACCGATCAACAAGATCTCATCGGCGGGCTTTCCCTGCAGCTCACCGACTTCTGGAGCCTCGGCGGGACCATCCGTTACGATATTGATCAAAATTTTGTTCTCACCGATTCCCTATCGCTTCGCTACGCCGACGAATGTTTCGTCCTAACCGCAAGCTACATCGAGACAAGAATAAACGACCCCGCACGCGATATCGAACCTGACCGCACCGTCTACCTACAATTCGAGCTCAAGCACATTGGTCAATTCGGCTACAAATCTGATCAACTCGACTTCGTATTTGGTGACGATCAGCCTCCAGGCTCGAGGAGATTGTAACGCGAGGAGAAGAGCAACGACTTCATGGCCGCCTACTGGTCTTCAGGACCCAAATGACAGCCCCGACCATTCCCAACGGGCCCCATTTGAACCCAAGACCAAAACCGAAAGACCAGGGGCGGCCCCTATATCTCGGCCACAGTTCATGTGGATAACCGAGCGTGCAAGGCATGTGCCGATTGGTTAAGATATCAGGCGACTCAAGGCGAGGGATTGTCTAAGGTCTTCCCTTCGCCACATAGCCAGCAAATGATAATCGGGCTTTCCGCCCACGATCTAGGATTTGATGCAACATCTGTGTCCCGTAGTACTGAGTGTCGAGCACTTGAGAGACATCGCGGGACTTGGCACCACCTCGTGGCGTCTTGACCAAAACAGGATCCCTACGATGGCAACAAACCCATCCGTCAAAAAACCGGTAGCGCTGCCAACACAAATCAGCATCATTGTACTATCGTTCGCCCTGATGTTGCTTGCAGGACTACCTTCCGCACAAGCGCGCAGCACCAAGATCGAAGTATTAGTCAATGACGAACCCATTACTAACTACGAAATTGACCAGCAGGTCAAACTCATGTCGGGAAAAAAGGCGCAACAGTATTTTCAATCACGCGCCCAAAGTCGCTGGAAAAGCATAATCAAAAGTGAGGCGTTCCAAGAAAAATATCGCACCTATATGAGGAGCAAAAACCCAACCACCGAAGCAGAGGCAAAACGCCTCCAGCGCGAGTTCGTCAAACAGCAACAACGGGCCATGGCGAAGACATTGCAGCGTGAAGCATTGTCTCACGTATCAAAGTCAACCCGCAAAAAAGCGATCGATGAACTCATAAATCGTCGCCTTAAGTTGCAAGAAGCCCAACGCCTAAACGTGATGGCCTCCGACGACGAATTGGATCAGATCATCACCAACCTGGCCCAGCAACGCAAGATGACGAAGACGCAGTTCCTCCAAACGTTAAGGAAGCAAGGCGCGGACGTGAATATGTTCAAGTCGCGTTTCCGCGCCATGTTGTCTTGGCGAAACGTCATTCGCCGCCTCTTTAGCCATCAGATTGCTGTTTCGCAGGGGGATGTCGATCGACACATGGCCGCCTCCGGAGCCTCAGCCGGGTCAACCACGCAAGTGGACATCCAACGCGTGACCCTCATCGTGCCAAACCGTAGTGACCAAGGAAGCGCCGTTAAACGCCAGGTGGAGGCCGAACTGCTGCGCCAAAAGTTCACGGGCTGTAACGACACTGGCAGACTTGCCAAAGAATTGGGCGCTGCCCGTTTCGACAATCTGGGTCTACGCAATGCGTCTCAAGTTCCCGAACCGACCCGCACGCTCCTGTTAAACGCGGCAGATGGTGAAATGCTGCCGCCCCAGCTAACCAGCAATGGCGTTGAACTTTGGATCATTTGCGGCCGTAAATCAGTTGATGCCAAAGTCGGAAATCGCGCCAAGACCAAAGAATCCTTGCGCCGCAAGGAATTTGAAATCTTGGCAAAGCGCCACTTGATGGATTTGCGCCAGCGCGCCAATATCGAACATCGTTAGGCGGAATTTTCGCCGAGCCCAACACTTCTTTAAATACATGTCACCAGTGATCGCTTTGACCATGGGGGATCCCGCTGGGATCGGCCTTGAAATAACCATCAAGGCTTGGACCCAACGGGGACGCTTTGGCAACATTCCTTTTGCATTATTTGCAGATCCGGGCGCTGTCAAAACGGAAGCCCAAAGGTTGCAGATCGACCTACCAATTGCAGAAATTGATCGTGCGCCACAAGCTGCGAAACTGTTCAGACAAGCTTTGCCAATTGTACCGATCGCCCTTAAGGCAACACCTAAAGCTGGTCATCCAAACAAGGACAATGCCTTAGCCGTAATCGATTCCATCAAACAAAGCGTTAGAGCCATCGCAAACGGCGAAGCCGCCGCCATAGTCACAAACCCGATCGCCAAAAACGTCCTTTATGATGCTGGGTTCCAATATCCGGGCCACACTGAATTTCTTGGCGCGCTCGCGAACGAATATTGGCCACAACATTCGCCTTACGCACCTGTCATGATGCTCACAAGCGACACGTTGCGTGTCGTTCCTGTCACCATACACCTCCCAATTTCTGAAGTTCCGAAAGCTCTAACGCACGAGCACATCTGTCACGCAGCACGCCTTACACACGCTACACTAATGAACAAATTGCAGGTTGAGAGGCCGCGTCTTGCCGTCTGTGGGCTCAACCCCCATGCAGGCGAAAACGGAACCATTGGAACTGAAGATAATGAAATTATCGCGCCAGCCATTCGCACACTACAAAGCCAGGGACTAACCGTCTCGGGCCCGCACGCAGCTGATGCACTCTTTCATGCCAAGGCGCTCAAATCTTACGATGCCTTCATCGCCATGTACCATGATCAGGCCCTTATTCCATTTAAAACGCTCGCATTTGACTCCGGTGTCAACGTGACGTTGGGTCTACCATTCACCAGAACATCTCCCGACCATGGTACCGCATTCCAAATTGCAGGCTCCGGAACCGCCTCACCAGAAAGTTTGGTTGCAAGTCTGCGCATGGCGCATCATTTGTCTTAGCGGCGTGCAATAAGTTGTAACAACGAAGCAGACCATGCCAAAACCTTGCGCTAACCGAGACGCACGCTAAATAGCGATCTTCGCAACAAACCCTCCAGGCTTTCCATGGCAGGACATGACGATTTCAGTTCTAATACCGGTCACGCCAAAACACCCGACGGCTTGCCTCCGCTGCGCGATGTCATTCGTCAATACGACTTGCACGCCCAAAAAGCGCTGGGTCAAAACTTCATTCTCGATTTCAACCTCACACGCCGTATCGCAAGGCTAGCCGGCCCCCTCAAAAATCATTTCGTCGCCGAAGTTGGCCCAGGCCCCGGCGGACTAACGCGCGCACTCCTTTTTGAGGGTGCAGAGCGTGTCTATTGCGTAGAACGTGACGCGCGCTGTCTCCCGGCACTCCAAGACATTGCAGCACATTATCCAGATCGACTCTTCATCGAACAAGACGACGCGCTCAAAGTAGACTGGTCCTCACTCATACCCAGCAACGCCGGACAAACCATTATCGCCGCCAATCTCCCCTACCAAATTGCAACGACCTTGTTGGTTGGGTGGTTAGAAACAGAGCCCTGGCCACCATGGTTCGCGCGCATGATCTTGATGTTTCAAAGAGAGGTCGCCGAACGAATTGTCGCTGAACCCAATAACAAGGCCTATGGGCGCCTAAGCGTGTTGGCACAGTGGCGCACAAACGCCCGCATCGTTATGACATTAAAACCTGAAGCCTTCACCCCGCCGCCACGTGTGGCTTCAGCCGTCATCTTATTTCAACCAAAGGACGCTCTGTCACCAGGCTGCACCGTAAAGGCCCTGTCCCAAATAACGTCTGCCGCGTTTGGTCAGCGCCGTAAGATGCTCCGGCAAAGCTTAAAAAGTTTGATAAAAGACCCCTTGGCACTTCTTGATGCAGCAAACATCGCACCCGACCGCAGAGCCGAAAACCTAAGTGTGCGCGAGTTTGCACACCTTGCCTATGTGTTTGAACATTTTGCACAGCACTAGAGCAATGGCAAAAGCCTTCTATTCAAAAAGAAAAAGACGTCCGCAAACGCGACATTGTCAGGTTTCAGCGCGCAGCCAACCAACAAAGTCTGCCAGCCCGGTTTGACGCACGCGCTTCACCCTTTCCGCCTCTAAAATAGCGCCCACCGACCGAACGCTTGCTTCAAGGTCTGAGTTCACAATTACATAATCATAATCGACCCAATGTGCGACCTGTTCGACAGCCACCTTCATCCGGTCCGCCACAATTTTGGAACTATCTTGATTTCGCGATGTTAAGCGTGCTTCCAAAACCGCAATGGAAGGCGGCAAAATAAAAACACTCACGACACAGTCGGCCATTTTTTCACGCAATTGCCGCGCACCTTGCCAATCAATGTCAAACAATACATCTCGACCCGCCGCAAGTTGTGTCTCCACCGGATGTAATGGCGTTCCGTAAAGATGATCATAGACCTTGGCCCATTCGAGCAATCGGCCAGTATCGCGCAGCGACGAAAATTTCTCCTTGTCGACGAAGATATAATCTTGTCCATCAACTTCGCCCTCACGTGGTGGACGGGTGGTCACCGATATCGAACATTCAAGATCATCGACCTGCGATAACAGCGCCCGCGCGATAGACGTCTTTCCTGCACCCGAAGGCGAAGAGATCACAAACAACATGCCCTGACGGGAGATTTTCAGATCACCATCCATTGCCCTGGCATCACTCAATGTTTTGTACCTGTTCGCGCATTTGATCGACCACCACCTTAAGGGCAAGCCCTGCGTTCGTAGTCTCGCTACAGTTGGATTTGGCACACAACGTATTTGATTCTCGATTTAACTCTTGAGTTATGAAATCCAACTTTCTTCCGACCGGGCCCTCAGCCTCCAAAAGCTCACGTGCCCGAACAACATGGGCCTTCACTCTCGCAATTTCTTCTTCGACATCCGAGCGCGTGGCAATCAATACAGCTTCTTGATGCAACCGTGCTGCATCAAAGTCTTTGCCCGTCTCCATAAGCTTCGCCACCTGTTCCTTTAAACGCCCTTTAATGGTCTCAACCTTCCGCGAGTCAGACTGTTCTACCTTTTTTGCAAGCCTTTCAATCTCATCTATGTACTGACGAATAACTGTCTCCAACTGTGCGCCTTCATTTTCGCGAGCCGACACAACGTCTTCTAATGCCTTTTCCAGCCCAACCAAAATTTCCGCGTTGCGTTTCTCCACCGCCTCCGGGTCTTCTGTTTTCTCCCGCAAATCTAATACACCCTTTAATCCCAACAACGTATCTACGCGCACCGAATTGCTACCCGACAGCGCTTCGACACGTGAAACGGCTTTGAGCACGCTTTGAAGAACATCCTCATTGAGGACAACTTCAACATCTGAAAACTGACGGTTGATGTTAAGCGTCATCGAAACACTGCCGCGGCAAAAGGACTGTGCAGCAGTATGGCGAACGGTCGGTTCGAGACTTTCTGTGCCCGGCGCCAATCGAACCCGCAGGTCGAGGCCGCGCGCGTTGACGCTGCGAACCTCCCAATACCAACTGACATTCTCGGATGTTCCATCAACCCGCGAAAATCCGGTCATGCTTTTGAGGCTCATAGCAAACTTTAATCCCACTACAATGAAATGTAAGGCAGTGGGTGTGAGCTATAGCTTACTACGAGACGATTCAAAAGGCCGCGCAGGCGCACCGGTTACTGGCGCGGCTTTCTCACCGGCAGAGGAATTGAGGGCGCATCGCCCGACACCACGGCCAAGGCGGCCGGGTTTGTTTCCAAAGGCGGAATGGGAACCACGGAAGACCCATCAGCTCCTGACGCATTGATGAGCGCCAAGCCACCATCTTGTGGATTTTGATCTACATTCTTCGGATCAGCACCATCAATGGTCTTCGCGACCACCTTGGTCGCCGCCTCTTTTTGCTTTGCAGCTTTTTCGATCTTGCGCCATTTTGCAACGGCCACATTGTGGTCTTTCAGGTTCGTTGAAAATATGTGCCCGCCCGTACCGTCAGCAACAAAGTATAAGTCCTGCGTTTCAGGTGGATTGAGAACCGCTGTAATCGCCTCCCGGCCCGGATTGCAAATCGGTGTCGGAGGCAGGCCATTAATGTGATATGTGTTGTAGAGCGTCTTTGATGCTTTGTCTTGCCGCGTGATCGAACGCCCTAATGACCCCTGGCCACCCACTAGCCCATAGATGATCGTTGGATCCGATTGCAGACGCATATTCTTCCGCAACCGATTGATAAAGACCGAAGCAACAAGACCGCGCTCTTCCGCCTTACCCGTTTCTTTCTCAACAATTGAAGCAAGAATAAGCGCTTCTTGTTCGTTTGCGATCGGCAAATTTTCTGCTCTGTTTTGCCAGGCTTCGTTTAGGAACGCTTGTTGCTTTTCTTGAATCCGTTTGATCAAATCACTGCGCGCCATCCCCTTGGAAAAATTATAAGTGTCCGGCATCAGCGAACCCTCGGGCGGGATTTCAGTGATCTCGCCGTTCATGTCCTGAGATCCATTGATGCGTTGAACAAACTGTTGGCTCGTTAGACCCTCCGGCAATGAAAGCTTGTATAAAACCGCACGACCTTTTGCGATTGTCTCGAGCACTTTTTTCATGCTTGCGCCCGGCGCAAACTTGTACTCACCCGCCTTTAGCTCAAGCGGATCCTTGCTCAACATGCTTCGGAACAGATGATTAAGTAGAAAAGCCCATCGGCTTGAAATAAATCCTTCCCGCTCCAACCGCGTCGCAATTTCAATCCGACCTTCACCGCGCGGAATCGTAATCTGGCGTTCCTGTTGAAGCGGACCCTCAGCCGTAAACTGATGGTTGACCATAAAAGCACCACCGCCAATGAGACCCATCGCCAACACCAGCGTTGTCATGATGCTGCTCACACCACCCAACACTCGCCCAACACCTGCGCTTTCCCTTCTCAGCCTTGATCCCTTTGGCCGCTCTGGTGCACGCTCAGGCTCCAACATTTCTGAAGGACTGCGCGGACGAATGGGCCGAGACCTATTTGACAAACTCGGTGGCTCTCCGCGTCTAATACTCATTTATTTGTGCCCTTAGCGACCATGGCCAATCTTCAAGATGACAAGCGACCGAAAAACATTGCCGCCCCGCAAGTATTAGCCGTCTAGATCGCCTCCAAGCTAGCAAGAATTATGGCAAAACCGCGTTGCACCCGCACGACGTGATATTCGCGAATGTTCCGTCATCATCGTGAACATTTTTTAAAACACACAAAATCCCCAAACATCACGAAACGCGCCTCATAATCAGCGATGCATTTGTTCCGCCAAATCCAAATGAATTTGACAGGACTGTGTTAATTTCTTTCTTTTTTGCAACATGCGGCACAAGGTCAATGGACGTATCCACGGATGGGTTATCGAGATTGAGTGTTGGTGGCGCGATGTTGTCGCGGATCGCCAATATGGAGAATATTGCTTCAACAGCACCAGCCGCACCCAGCAGGTGACCGATCGCAGACTTGGTCGATGACATCGTAAGGCTGGCCGCTTCGGCATCAAATAGTCGTTCGACAGCACCAAGTTCAATTTCATCTCCCATGGGCGTCGACGTCCCATGCGCATTCACGTAATCAATCTCGCTCGCCACGATTCCTGCATTCTTTAATGCCATTCGCATGCATCGAAAGGCACCAGCACCATCTTCTGCCGGTGCCGTGATGTGGAATGCATCACCTGACAGGCCGTAACCAATAATCTCAGCATAAATCTTTGCGCCGCGCCCTTTGGCCAATTCATAATCTTCCAGCACCACAATGCCAGCACCTTCGCCCATAACAAAACCGTCACGGTCCTTGTCATAGGGGCGCGAAGCGCGCTGAGGTTCATCATTAAAGTGCGTCGACAACGCGCGGCATGCCGCAAAACCTGCTAATGCAATACGACAAATTGGGCTTTCCGTACCGCCCGCCACCATCACATCCGCATCACCCAGCGCAATTAACCGCGCCGCATCACCGATGGCATGCGCGCCCGTTGAACACGCGGTTACGACCGCATGATTGGGACCTTTAAGTTGATGTTTGATGGAGACATAACCAGACGCCAAATTGATGAGGCGACCGGGAATAAAAAACGGACTTACGCGCCGAGGGCCTTTTTCTTTTAGCAGTATGGAGGTGTCTGCGATCCCCGACAGCCCGCCAATGCCAGACCCAATCAAAACGCCCGTGCGTTCCCGTTCCTCTTCCGTTTTGGGCTGATAACCGGAATCTGCAATGGCCTGGTCCGCAGCAGCTAACGCAAAAACAATAAAATCATCGACCTTACGTTGCTCTTTCGGTTCCATCCAATCGTTTGCATCAAAGTCCCCGTCAGCGGGACTCCCGCGAGGAACGTAGCAAGCCACTTGGCATGAAATGTCTGAGGCTTCGAAAGTATCAACTTTTTTTGCGCCACTCCGGCTTTCCAACAATCGCGACCAGGAAGACTCAGCACTACCGCCGAGCGGCGTTACGAGACCCAGCCCAGTTATGACGACGCGGCGCATGTCTCAACCCTTGGGACCACAGTCGCACCGCTATTAGCGGTTCGATCTATCGGACTTTCTCCCGTCAAGGAAAATCGAAAGTCCCATCGATGCGTTTTGTAACTGTATTCCGATGAAATGTTATCTTGAACTGCAGTCCGAAGACTGCCGAAACCCTTTTTGAATCCAAACAACACGACCAGCGTGCTGTTGGCCTTAAGCGGCGCTTTCCGCTTTTTCGAGAAACTTGACAGCGTCCCCAACGGTCAAAATGTGCTCAGCGGCGTCGTCAGGAATTTCGCAACCAAATTCTTCCTCGAATGCCATCACCAATTCAACCGTATCCAAGCTATCGGCACCAAGGTCATCGATGAAGCTCGCTTTTTCCGTGACCTTTTCAGCGTCGACACCCAAGTGCTCGACGACAATTTTCTTTACGCGCTCCGCGACATCGCTCATCGTGTTCCCTCGTATCCTTTTTGTTCCACGTCTCGAATAGGTTCAAGGTCTCAATAGATTTACCACGCCATCATGGTCCTTTTGACCGCTTGGGGTCAATCAAAGCATCACTCATACACGCAGTTTAGCTGGCACTCCAGAACCGTTTCCAACCACCATCAGCAGGTTTCTGCAAACCTTTTTTCGCGCGATCGGCACAATCCCAGGATTGCGGCCCTAAAATCTCATGTGCGTCGGCTCGTTATCACACTTCCATTTCCTATGCCAGCACCCGGCAACATATGCAAAGAATGAATTTGTGCAAACGCGAGATTGCGGGCGTTTTAGCCGCTATTTCCCTTCGTTTTGGGCCTGACCCAAGCCGTCCAGTGGGGCTTAAACCATTGCCATCCCACCATTAATATGGAGGGTCTGACCCGTCAGATAGGCTCCAGATTGGCCAGCCAGGTAGAGCGCGCCGGCCGCGATGTCATCCGGCACACCAAAACGCTGTGCTGGAATCATCTTCGCAATTTCCTCGGTCTGTTGTTCATTTAGGGATTCCGTCATCGCCGTCTGAATGAAACCAGGCGCGATACAGTTTGCTGTAATCCCGCGCGACGAAACTTCCCGAGCCAAGGATTTCGTCATACCAATGATGCCTGCTTTCGATGCCGCATAATTTCCCTGTCCCGGATTGCCAAACACACCTGATACAGAAGAAATATTGATGATCCGGCCATAGCCAGTTCTGTTGCGCATCATGTGCCGGGCGGCCGCGCGCATCAGCATAAACGTCGATGTCAAATTGACCGCGATGACATCATCCCACTGATCGTCCTTCATCACCATAAACAAGTTATCTTTGGTGAGGCCCGCGTTATTGACCAGAATGTCGAGCCGACCCATTTTCTCAACCGCCTGGTCAACCAAGGCACCAACTTGCTCTTTGTTGGCGAGATCACACGGCAAAACATGGACGCGCTCCCCAAGCTCTGAAGCAAGCACACTTAATTTATCCGTCTGTCGGCCCGAAATCGCAACGGTTGCACCGGCATTATGAAATGCACGCGCGATCGCACCACCAATGCCCCCAGTTGCACCTGTAACCAGGGCAGTCTTATCGCTGAGATCAAACATCTGAGAATTACCCATGAACCTATCCCTTAAACGCCCTAACAGCTAAATCGATATCCTCAGGCGTGCCAACCGATGTCGCGTTAAGCGTTTTGTCCGTTCGCTTAACGAGACCAGCCAGCACTTTACCTTGGCCAATCTCGTAAACATCAGTGATCCCATGAGCAGTCATGTAGGAGACAGTCTCCCGCCAACGAACGGTCTTTGTCACTTGTTCCACCAAGCGCCTGGCAATGTCACTCCCCTTCGCAACGGGTTCGGCGAGAACATTTGCAATCACAGGAACAACAGGATCTTTGATCTCCACCTGCGATAAGGCTTCTTCCATAGCGTCTGCAGCAGGTTGCATCAACGCACAATGGAAGGGTGCAGAAACAGGCAGCGGAACGGCACGGCGCACGCCATGGGCCTTGCCGATTTGACCGGCGCGATCAATGGCACTCTTCGTCCCAGAAATGACCACCTGCGTCGGCTCATTATCGTTTGCGATTTCGCAAACATCACCCTGGCCCGCTTCCTCAACAACCTTCTGTGCCGCCTCCAGACCAACACCCAACAGCGCCGCCATCGCCCCTTCGCCCACTGGCACAGCCGCCTGCATAGATTGGCCCCTAAGTTTCAACAGCCGTGCTGTGTCAGAAACCGACATTGAGCCGGCCGCCGCTAACGCTGAATATTCCCCCAGCGAGTGCCCCGCGACAAATTTGACATGATCCTGAAGCCGAAATCCATGTTCAGACTCTAAAACGCGCATAACAGCCATGGAAACGGTCATAAGGGCCGGCTGCGCATTTTCTGTCAGCGTCAGTGTCTCTTTTGGTCCCTCCCACATGATTTGGGAGAGGGACTGCCCCAGCGCCTCATCAATCTCTTGAAAAATGGCCTTCGCTGCCGGAAATGTGTCAGCGAGCGCTTTTCCCATGCCCACGTCCTGGCTGCCTTGACCAGGAAATACAAATGCAATTGCCACTGGACCTTTTACCTTTTTGAATTTCGGCCCCCAAGCGGTGGCCAAAGGTGCGCAACTGGCGGCTTAAGGCATGGAGCACGGGTTGATGTCAAGGCGAGGAGGCCGGAAACTCCCTGCAATCGACTTGATCCGAAACACCCAATTCTGTATGAAGGCCCCTCACCCGTTCCGGTTGGAGGCTGAATGAAGGGCCGTTCGCGGCAGGACCATTATGGTCTGGCCTTCAGTGTCTCCACTCTCATGGGAATCTTGGTGGGCCTTTCCTGCTGCACTCGCGGTAACCGGGCCCATAAGGGGCTCTGCGCCGGATCGGTACGCGAAAAACAATGTGGAAAGGCAACCCAACATGCCGCTCTATGAGCATGTCTTCCTGACACGTCAAGATGTATCCAATGCGCAAGTGGAAACACTGACCAAAGAATTCTGCGACATTATTGATCAGGGTGGAGGCAAAGTGGATCGCACCGAATATTGGGGCGTCAAACCGCTGGCCTACAAAATCAAAAAGAGTCGCAAGGCGCACTTTACGATGCTCAACATCGACGCGCCCCATGAGGCGGTGGCCGAGATGGAGCGCCGCATGGGACTATCAACCGACGTCCTTCGGTTTTTGACCATCAAAGTGGAAGCACTTGAAAAAGAGCCGTCTGTCATGATGCGCAAACAGGATCGCGATGATCGTGGCGGGAGAGGCGGACCACGCGGAGGCCGGTCTGGCGGCCGTGATGGCCACCACCGTGGGCGCCGCGATGGCGAAGATCGTCCACCACGCCCAAGCCCAGATGCCGCACGCTCCTCTTCTGATACCGCAAGCAAATCGGAGACAGAATAAATGGCAGCTCCCAACGGCGGCGCGCGACGCCCTTTCCATCGCAGACGCAAAACCTGTCCCTTCACGGGCGATAACGCGCCAAAGATCGATTATAAAGATGTGCGACTTTTAAGCCGTTACGTATCGGAACGCGGCAAAATCGTGCCAAGCCGCATTACGGCCGTCTCAGCAAAAAAACAGCGTGAGCTTTCCCGCGCTATCAAACGGGCGCGTTTTCTTGGACTGCTCCCCTACGTGATCAAATAGACGAATAACCGTCAGGCGAAACTCATATCGCCTAAAGAGAACGTAAAACAACGTGATGCCAAAGGTTGGGTCGGCAGTTTTGTTGCAACTGATCCGTCTCTAACCGCGAACAAGCGCGGGACAGCTTTAAGAAATGACACGCCTCGTCTTAATTGGAATTTGTGCCGGACTAATCTCCGCTGTCCTTTTTGCGTCAGCGGCAGCCGGACCCTTGTATGCCAAATTCCTTTTCTACCTAATCACATCCTTACCGTTATTTCTGGTGGGATTGTCCTTTGGCTGGATTGCCGCTGCTATTGGCGGCATTGTCGGCGCCATCGTTCTGGCCGTTATCGCAACACCACATGTTGGTATGGCCTTTGGCGCAACGCAATGCATTCCGCCAATTCTACTTTGCTACCTCGCCCAACTGAGCCGAACAACGAACACACCAAACAGCTCTCAAACAACAACAGAATGGTACCCAGTGGGCCGCATCGTTTTGTGGGCCGCTGCGTTATCCGCTGCACTGACCATCGCAACCCTCCTGATGATGGGCCAAGACCTCGAGACACTTCAGGCAACGCTCAGAAAAGCTGTTGAACAGCTCGTCCAACAACAAGTTCCAAAAGGCGATGACGGCAACAAACTAAGCGCCGACGACATTACAAAAATAACCGAAGTTGTTCTGGCCTTAATGCCGGCTTTTCTCGCAATCTCCATCATGGGCATCATGTTAATCAACCTGTGGCTTGCCGCACGCATCGCCATGTCCTTCGGACGATTGTACCGGCCCTGGCCCTACATCCCAGCTTTGACGTATCCGACGGGCACGCCCTTAGCTCTCGCTGCGAGTTTAATCGCAGCCTCACTTCTCACGGGATATGCGGGCCTTGCCGCGTCCGCCATCTCAGGTGCGCTTTACTTTGCCTACGTGCTTTTAGGCCTCGCCATCATTCACTTTGTGAGCCGCAAAGAACCATGGCAGCCAATGCTTCTTTTCTTTGTCTACGCCGGCCTGGTAATCGCAAACACGTTCGTATCGCCAGTAATCGCAATAATCGGGCTCGCAGAGCCTTTTTCACCGCTCAAACGAAACAAAAACACACCGTTTCCACCGCAACCACCGGGCTCAGGCCCGCCACCAACAACTTAAGAAAAAACTCTAGACCCAATGGAGCACACCAATGGAAGTCATATTGTTAGAACGCATTCGCCACCTTGGACAGATGGGCGACGTTGTCAGTGTCCGCGATGGCTACGCCCGCAACTACCTGTTGCCGCAAAAGAAGGCCCTACGGGCAACAAAAGAAAACATTTCCGTTTTTGAATCCCAGCGCTCCCAACTGGAAGCCAACAATCTCGAACAAAAAAAGGAAGCCGAACAAGTCGCAGAAAAGCTCAAGGGCCAATCCTTTGTCGCCATACGTCAGGCCGGCGACACGGGCCAGCTTTATGGCTCTGTTACAACGCGCGACATTTCAGACGTCATCACAGAAGGTGGCTTTACCATCGACCGCCGACAAGTCCATCTCGATCGCCCTATCAAGTCACTGGGCCTTCACGCCGTGACGATCGCGCTTCATCCCGAAGTGGCCGTTGATGTCTCAGTCAATGTTGCCCGATCCCAAGATGAAGCCGATCGGCAGGCGCGCGGTGAAGATGTCACCTTGGTGAAGGAAGAAGGCCCCGAGTTGGAAACCTTCAATCCCGACGATGCCTTCGAGGAAGGCGCCGCCCCTGCCGAGGTCACCGAAGGACAGGAAGAAGAGCCCACACCAGAGAACAAAGACGAAGCACCAAAAGAAGACCAGGCGTAGTCTCGCAACTCCAAAGTTGCATGTCATGCTCTGGGCGCCCTACCAAGATTCGATTCGCAAGCACAAATTGGGCCGGCTGTTGATACCGTGGACGCCGGCCCAACGTAATCAAACATCATCCCCACCAAGCCTGTGAATCGCTTAAGCCTGCGGACATGACGCAAACCGCCCTCATGCCTGTTGACAAGCTCAAGGTTGCCGCTGACGCCGACGAGCCTGTCCATTTTCGCGAGCCTCCCCACAATATTGAGGCCGAACAAGCCCTATTGGGCGCCATTTTGATCAACAACGAGGCCGCCGACCGTGTTACCGGGTTTTTGGAGGCTGTACATTTTTTTGATCCCTTGCATGCACAAATCTTCGAAACCGCCGGCAAGCTCATCCACGCTGGCAAACAAGCAACGCCCATCACCCTCAAAACGTTTTTTGAAAATGCCGAACCGATCAACGAAGATCTGTCGGTGACCGAATACCTTGGTCGTTTGGCCGCAAACGCCACCACCATTATCAACACCTACGATTATGGGCGCACGATCTACGAATTGGCATTACGCCGCCAGTTGATCTTATTGGGCGAAGACATGGTCAACACAGCCTATGATAGCTCGGTTGATCAGCCCCCTTCCCAACAAATCGAAGAAGCTGAAACGCGTCTTTACGACTTAGCGGAATCTGGAAAATACGGCCAAGGCTTTCTCACATTCTCATCAGCCCTCACCCAAGCCGTAGACATGGCCAACAATGCCCGCATGCGTGGCGATCGCCTTTCCGGTCTACCCACAGGCCTTATCGATTTGGACAACATGATGGGCGGCCTACAGCCCTCCGACTTGATTGTGTTGGCAGGACGCCCCTCCATGGGCAAAACAGCACTTGCCACAAACATCGCCGTAAACGTTGCCAGTTCTAAGCGACTGCCGCGACAGCACACCGAAGGCGATAGCGAGTCTGACGCAGCCGTGGTTGGTTTCTTTTCATTAGAAATGTCTGCTGAGCAACTTGCTGCGCGCATCTTATCTGAACAAGCTGAAATTCCGTCAAACAGGATCCGCCGCGGTCAAATCAATGAAGAAGAAATGAACCGACTCATCGTGGCGTCGCAGGCGTTGTCACTAGCCCCACTGCATATTGATCAAACCGGTGGTCTCACCATCGCGCAGCTATCATCGCGCGCTAGAAAGCTCAAACGACAAACAGGGCTCGACCTTTTGATTGTCGATTATATCCAATTGCTCACTGGTTCCGCGGGTAAAGCCGCAGCCGGCCGCGTTCAAGAAGTCACCGAAATCACAACCGGTCTAAAAGCCTTGGCAAAAGAACTCGACGTCCCGATTATTGCCTTGTCACAGCTCTCCCGCCAGGTCGAACAACGCGAAGAAAAAAGACCTCAGCTTTCAGATCTCCGTGAATCTGGCTCCATCGAACAGGATGCGGACGTGGTTTTGTTCGTTTATCGTGAACAGTATTACTTGGAGCGTGCCGAACCACCTCCCAATAAGCCGGAAGAACACTTAAAGTGGGAACAGGAGATGGAACGGGTCAAGGGCCTTGGTGATGTCATCATTGGCAAACAACGTCACGGACCAACGGGCACGGCCCATCTTCAATTCAGTGGCGAGTTCACACGCTTCGATAACTTAGACCGCAGTCACCCTCTAGCAGGCTTTCGCGATTGAGTAGCGTAACGACAGATTTTAGTACCCATGCCTTAATGCGGCATGTTTCTTCAGCGCCCGCAGATTCGTCCGGCGCTCTCGTTATTCGTCTCGGATCAATTGCCCATAACTGGCGAAACTTGTCAGAATACGTCAAACCTGCAACCTGTGCCGCCGTCGTTAAAGCAGACTGTTATGGTCTTGGCGCAGAGCGCGTGATCCCAGCGCTGCGCGATGCGGGCTGCAACGTTTTTTTTGTCGCAACCTACAAAGAGGCCCAACAAGCCCGACAACTGGCACCTAAATCAACCGTCTTTATTCTTGATGGCCTCATGCCTAACGGTGCTGAACTCATCGATACCGACATTGCATGGCCTGTCATTTCTGACCTTGATGAAATTCGCCAATGGGCCAAACGCGGCCAAATGCAAAACAAGAGATTGCCGTGCGCCCTACAAATAGATTCAGGCCTCAATCGTCTTGGTTTGAGCGGACGTGACGTTCAACAAGTGGCAAAGGAGGGCCATCTGTTGAGCCAACTAGATGTCCGTTTAGTGATGAGCCATTTGGCCTGCGCAGATGAAACCCGACACGCAAAAAACATCCAACAATTGGAAGTTCTCGATACGCTATTGCCCCTGTTGCCCACTGTTGCCGTCAGCCTTGCAGCCTCTGATGGTTTGATGTTGGGCAAAGCCTATCACCACAACCTCGTGCGCCCAGGCTACGCCCTTTATGGCGGTCAAGCCTCCCAGGACCACATCGCCCCCGTCGAGCCTGTCGTCGCCGCCTACGCCCGTGTTCTTCAAGTTCGCGATGTGGCACCGGGCCAAACCGTCGGCTACTCAGCAACGTTTGTCGCCCAGCGCCCTTCAAAAATTGCAACGATTGCTGCCGGATATGCAGATGGCTTTTTTCGCCGCGCTAGTGCAGGCACAAACGAAACCCATGGCCATGTCGCTTTTTCGGGACATAGCGCACCCATTGCGGGACGCGTCTCAATGGATCTCATCACCGCCGACGTGACAGACCTCGAAGAGGACAACCCAGTAAAGCGTGGGGATTGGGCTGAACTTATTGGTCCTACGATTACACTTGAGGAATTTGGCACGAGTGCTGGCACAATTGGCTACGAAGCACTCACACGTTTAAGTCACCGCTTTCATCGGATCTATTTGGAACAAAGCGATTGATCGATGGCACGCGCCCAAAAAATTGAATTTGTCTGCCAGGAATGTGGCGCGCGCGCACCACGCTGGGCAGGTCAATGCGCCAGTTGCGAAGCCTGGAATACACTCATCGAAGAAAATCGTGTTGAAGCCGCACCAGGCACCGGACTGCAACGCAGTTCTTCGGCAAAGTCCGCAAAAATACACAGCCTTAAAACAAAAGACGTAGACCAAGCCCCGCGCTACTCAACCCAGTGCAACGAACTTGATCGCGTTATGGGCGGCGGCGTCGTACCGGGATCAGTTGTTTTGATTGGGGGCGAACCTGGAATCGGCAAATCCACATTGTTGTTACAGGTCGCAAGCGATCTCGCCGAAGCCGGTCGACATGTTCTTTACATTTCAGGCGAAGAAGCTTTATCCCAAGTGCGCCTGCGCGCCCAACGGCTCTCTGTGTCGAGCGCACCTGTTGGACTGATACATGAAACCAATCTTGCAAATATTCTTGCAACACTGACCGACACTCCGCAAACGGAACTCATCATTATTGATTCCATTCAAACCCTATGGACGGATGGGTTTGAAGCAGCACCCGGAACTGTGAGCCAAGTCAGAGCCGCAAGCCAAGCCTTAATTAGCTATTGTAAAAAATCTGCCAGCGCACTTTTTCTCGTTGGCCACATCACCAAAGACGGACAAATCGCTGGACCAAAAATCGTCGAACATATGGTCGACACCGTCCTTTATTTTGAAGGCGATCGTGGACACCCCTTTCGGATTTTACGTGCGGTCAAAAACCGTTTCGGCGCCACCGACGAAATCGGTGTGTTTGAAATGGCCGGACAAGGCCTGACCGAGGTCAAAAACCCTTCAGCCTTGTTCTTAGGAGATCGCGAGGCCAAGGCCCCTGGAACAGCCGTCTTCGCTGGCATTGAGGGCACGCGCCCGGTCCTCACCGAAATCCAGGCACTGGTTGCGCCCTCTTCGTTGGGCACGCCACGACGGGCTGTCATTGGTTGGGATGCAAACAGACTATCGATGCTGCTCGCCGTTTTAGAGGCACGTTGCGGTATCTCATTCTCGCAAAACGATGTTTATCTCAACGTGGCAGGCGGCCTTAAAATAAAGGACCCCGCCGCCGATCTAGCCGCCGCCGCCGCCCTGATTTCGTCCCTCTCTGGCAAAATTGCGCCACCTTCCAACGTGTTTTTCGGTGAAATCTCGCTTACAGGCGCACTTCGCGCCACATCCCACATGACCGCGCGCCTTAAAGAAGCGCAAAAATTAGGTTTTACAAAGGGCGTCCTGCCGGCGGCAGGTGAAATCGAGCCACCGAAAAAAGGCTTCAAACTAGAGCGTCTTACTCACCTCAAGGAGCTATCTGATGCTCTCAATTCTTCCCAGTGACCCACACCGACACTCTATGGTAAACATTAAAAAAACACGGTGTGTGAAGCGGAGGGAGCCACAAGAATGATTGGGCCATTTACCTACCTGGACGCCGGGCTCATCGCGCTCGCGATTATCTCAGGCCTCTTGGCGCTTTACCGTGGATTGTCGCGCGAAATTCTCGCGGTGCTATCTTGGATCGCCGCCGCCATTACCGCTGCCATATTTTGGTATCGCCAAGAGCAGCTCGCCATCGATATGGCCAAACAGATGGGCGTTGAGGTCTTAATCGCAAAAATCGTCTTGTGTTCAGTGAGCGCGCTGATCGTCTTGGTAATTGTCCATCTGATCACATCGAGGATCTCAGACACCATTCTCGACAGCCAAGTGGGTATGATTGATCGCATCCTTGGACTGCTGTTTGGGCTCGCACGAGCGCTTGTGTTGGTTGTCATACCTTACATGTTTTATGCCGAGTTCATCCCCGACGAGAGCGAGCATTGGCCGTGGATTAAGAACGCCAAATCCCTTCCTGTGATAAAAAGCACAGGTAAATCCATAAGATCGTTTCTAGAAATCAATGTGGTCCCTTTGCTTTCTGGTGACGAAGACCGGACCGAAGGCGCCAAAAATTCCGTTCATATACAGCGTTTTGCACTAGCGTGTGCGCCCAAAATTCATATATCTGTCACGTGGCGGCCCAGATACCACTCTTCCCTTGCTTAATTCCCGGGCTGCTTGAGCGCGCTAATTACGCCTGGGCCGAGGCGGACTGCAGCGGCAGCGGGTGCAGAATGCGGGAGGCAGCCTTGACGCGCGGTACCATTGGTTACGAGACCTCTGGCTACGGGCCACTGTCCCGATGTTATGGCGATACCCTCCATGAAGAATGCGGGGTGTTTGGAATTTTCAACCATTCCGACGCTGCCACCCTCACCACACTGGGCCTGCACGCCCTTCAACATCGCGGACAAGAAGCAGCCGGCATCGTCACCTACGACGGTGCCCAATTTCATTCTGAGCGCCGCATCGGTTTGGTGGGCGACAACTTTAACAAGGCGAGCGTGATCGGCCGCCTTAGTGGCGATCAGGCCATTGGCCATAACCGATACTCAACAACCGGCGACACAATTCTCCGCAACGTGCAGCCATTGTTCGCAGATTTAGATACCGGTGGCATCGCCATTGCACACAATGGCAATTTGACCAACGCGCTGACACTGCGGCAAGAGCTCGTGTCAGATGGTGCCATTTGTCAGTCGACTTCCGACACAGAAGTTATTCTGCACCTTGTCGCGCGCTCCAATAAGCGTCGCTTTGTCGAGCGCGTCATCGACGCCTTGCGCCAAATCGAAGGGGCTTACGGCCTAGTATGTCTCACCAACGACATGTTGGTGGGCGCCCGTGATCCTGTTGGGATCCGACCGCTGGTGATCGGGAAACTTGATGGGTCCTACGTTCTGGCATCTGAAACCTGCGCACTCGATATGGTCGGCGCACAATTTGTTCGCGAAGTTGAAAACGGTGAAGTTGTGGTCATCACCAACGAAGGGCTGCATAGCCATCGCCCGTTCCCACGCAGACCTGCACAGCCTTGTATATTTGAATACATCTACTTTGCGCGGCCTGACTCCAATATCGATGGACAGTCTGTATATGAGGTTCGCAAACAGATGGGCGTCCAATTGGCATCAGAAGCGCCGACCGAAGCTGATCTCATTGTACCAATTCCCGATTCCGGTATTCCAGCCGCCATCGGTTACGCCCAACAATCCAAAATCCCGTTTGAACTGGGTATCATTCGGAACCACTATGTCGGGCGCACATTTATTGAGCCCGAGCAACGCATCCGTGCCTTGGGCGTGAAACTCAAGCATTCAGCCAACGCACGCGTTATTCGCGGCAAGCGCATTGTCCTTATTGATGACAGCGTTGTGCGGGGCACGACATCCAAAAAGATCGTCCAACTGATGTACGAAGCCGGAGCCCGCGAAGTCCACATGCGCATCGCCTCGCCACCCATCACACACTCGGACTATTACGGCATTGACACGCCACGTTCCGAAGACCTGTTGGCCGCCTTACATGATCTTGATGGAATGCGGGAATATATCGGCGCCAGTTCCCTTGCGTTTTTGTCTGTCGATGGAATTTACCGGTCGGTGGGCTACGAAAAACGCGAAGCCGGCGCCCCACAATTTGCAGACCATTGCTTCACAGGCGATTATCCAACACCTTTGACAGATCAAGAGGGCGAAGGAGGCGCACGGCAATTATCCCTCCTTGCTGAGGTTCTTTAGTTTAAGATCACAATTACCGTGCCTCTTATCAGAAACTTTTCTCCCAGCCTGTTCAAACGAGTTCACGCATGACTTCTCAAAAAGCTCTTAACGGGCGCATTGCCCTTGTCACTGGTGCCTCTCGCGGAATTGGCCGCGGCATCGCTTTGGCGCTCGCCCGTGCCGGTGCACATGTCATTGCCCAAGGCCGGGTTGTCGGCGCCCTTGAAGAACTGGACAACGAAATTCGCGCGCTGGGCGGCAACGCCACGCTACTCACGCTCGATCTCACGAAAGGCGATGAAATTGATGCGCTCGGCCCAACAATACTGAAACGCTTTGACAAATTGGATATTTTCATCGCCAACGCGGGCATGCTGGGTCCCTTAACCCCGATAGGTCACGTGAGCCCAAAAGATTGGGACGCGGTTCTAACAACAAACCTCACGGCCAACTGGCGCCTAATCCGAATTCTCGATCCACTTTTGAAACGCTCAGACGCGGGTCGAGTTGTTTTTGTTTCGTCGGGTGCGTCGACGGGCAAATACCCTTATTGGGGACCATATGCCGTTTCAAAAGCCGGCCTGGAAGCCTTGGCCAAGACGTACGCCTGCGAAGCGGCCTCAACAAACATCAAAGCAAACGTTGTCAATCCTGGCGGCACACGCACGCAAATGCGCGCCAAAGCCTTCCCTGGTGAGAATCCTGAAGAGCTCCCCACGCCCGAAGATATCGCCCCACTTTTTGTCGCTTTATCAACGCCCGATTGCGAATTCAATGGCCAGGTCATTCACGCGCGCCAATGGCTGGAAGAAAAAGCTGCAACAACGAAAACATAAAACTGACCGACAGACCAACGCGTGTTCCTAAAGCTGCGGAACTTCAATCACCATCCCATCGAATGCCGGTCTTACGTTTTCTGGCAATTCCTTGCGCAACGTCTCATAGTCAAGATCCGTGGTCATGTGAGTCAGCACGACCATTTTCGGTTTAAGTATTGCTGCCCATTCCAGTGTGCGTTCCAAGTGAAAGTGACACGGATGCGGCGTGCGCCGAAGTGCATCAACGATCCAAACATCAAGACCTTCAAGATCCGCCTGCGCTTCCTCAGCTAAGTCCGAAACATCCGGAGAGTATGCAAGGTTACCAACTCGAAAACCCAATGTCGTCATGTCGCCATGGACCTGTCGGATCGGCAAGAAAGTTAAACGCCCCCCCGCACCATTGATGCGAAAGGACTCGCTATCCGTTAGGACATGTGCCCGCAATATCGGCGCATAACTTGAATTACGATTTCTAGAAAAACAGTAGGAAAACCGTTGCTTCAAACTGGCACCGGTGTCGTTATCAAAATAACAATCAACAAGCCGCCCTTTTTCGTAGCAGATCGGACGCAAATCATCGATCCCATGTGTGTGATCCGCATGATCATGGGTAAACAAAACGCCATCAAGAAGTTTCACACCAACATCGATCAATTGCTCCCTTAAATCGGGCGGCGTATCGATAAGGACGTTTGTTTCCCCTGCTTGCGTCTTTTTTTGAACCAAGACCGCACATCGACGCCTGCGATTTTTCGGGTTCTGCGGATCACATTTACCCCAATCGGGCCCAAGCCGTGGCACGCCGCCCGAGGGACCGCATCCAAGGATCGTCAATGTTGTGCTCATGCAGCCGCGTTTCCTGTCGGACCCCGCACCGTCTCCTTGGGCGGCTTAGCTTTCCTATAGTAACGAAAGAAGTTATCGGTCGTCGCCTGTGCCAGATCCTCCAAACTAATCTGGCGCGCCTCGGCGATGGCGCTAGCCGTGTGCACAACATACGCCGGTTCGTTGGTTTTGCCACGGTAAGGCACTGGCGCCAAATAAGGAGCATCTGTTTCCACAAGAAGCCGATCCATAGGCACTTCAACAGCGATATCGCGCAAACTTTGCGCCGTCTTAAAAGTAACAACACCGGTAAAGGAAATCATCAGCCCCAGATCAAGCGCCCGCATTGCAAGTTCCCGTCCTCCCGTAAAGCAATGCAAGACCGCAGGAAACGGACCCTTCTTGTATTCGTCTTCTAATATAAGGGCGGTATCTTCATCTGCCTCGCGCGTGTGAATTTCTAACGGCAAACCCGTTTCCCTTGCGACTTCAATATGTCGGCGAAAACCTTCCGCCTGCGCGTCGGCCGGTGACTTTTGGTAATAGTAATCAAGCCCCGCCTCTCCCACTGCAACACATTTGGGATGTTCTGTAAGGCGTTTGATTTCCGCAGCACTGATGTCTAATTCTTCGTGGGCATAATGAGGATGCGTGCCGACAGAAAAAAACACGTCGTAAAACTGTTCAGCAATGTCGCGATAAATTTCAAAATTACGAATGCGCGTCGAAATTGTCACCGCCGTTCCCACGCCCGCATCTTTGGCCCGCGCGATAACACCATCCAGGTCATCGGCAAACTGGGGAAAATCCAAATGGCAATGATGATCAACCAACATGGAGGGCTAACTTTCCGGTAAAATCCGCCCACGTCATAGCACATTGGGCCAAAGCACACGTTTTTTTATTTCACGCTTACTGACCGTTCTTTGAGTCAATACGCGGAAAAACACCGACCGGCGCCGGCAGTTGTGTTCCGGCAGCAAGCCGTGAGGATGGCCCTAAAGAATCAAAGCTACGCTTGTCCTCGTCCTGCGCCAGCAAGTTCAACAATTCACCCGACGAATGCGGCATAACAGGTTGGGCCAAAATTGCAATTTGACGCACGACCTCTGCGGTCGTGTACAAGATGGTCTCCATCCGTTTGAAGTCTGTCTTCTTTTTTGCCCAAGGCTCTTCGCTCGCAAAATACCGATTTGCATCAGCGACAACACCCCAAACCGCATCCAAGTATTTGTTGATCGCCTGCTGGTCCATCATATTGCGCGCTGTCTCATGCATCGCATCCGCAGCGTCCAAAATGGCTTGATCTTCTTTTGTAAACGTGCCCGGTTCTGGAACCTGACCCGAACAGTTTTTCGCGATCATTGACAATGACCGTTGCGCAAGATTCCCAAGATCGTTTGCAAGGTCAGCATTGGTACGGTTGACAATTGCCTCATGCGAATAGGACCCGTCTTGACCAAACGGAACCTCCCGCAACAAAAAATACCGCACCTGATCCAAACCATAGGTTTTAACGAGGGCGAATGGGTCAACCACATTGCCAACCGACTTGGACATCTTTTCCCCGCGGTTGAACATAAATCCATGCGCAAAGACACGTTTCGGTAAGTCCACGCCCGCAGACATTAAAAAGGCCGGCCAATAAACCGCATGGAAACGCACGATATCCTTGCCAACAACATGAACGGCCGCCGGCCAATATCGCCAAAGTTCATACGACGTATCAGGAAACCCAACACCCGTGATGTAATTTGTCAGGGCATCAACCCACACATACATCACATGTTTATCGTGGCCCGGCACAGGAACGCCCCAGTCAAATGTCGTGCGCGAAATTGATAAATCCCGCAGTCCACCTTTGACAAAGCTCACAACTTCATTGCTGCGCTCTTTTGGCAGAATAAATTCGGGGTTATTTTTATAATGATCCAAGAGTTTTTCTTGGTAGTTGGATAAGCGAAAAAAGAATGTCTCTTCTTCCACCCACTCCACAGGCGTTCCCTGCGGCGACAGTTTCGCACCGTCTTCGGCAACCGAAAGTTCGGATTCGTCATAATAAGCTTCATCGCGAACCGAATACCAACCCGCATATTTATCAAGATAGATATCGCCCGCAGCTTCCATGCGTCGCCAAATTTCTTGGCTTGCCTTAAGATGACGCGGCTCGCGGGTTCTTATGAAATCATCGTTCGCACAATTCAGAAAATCGACCATTTCCTTAAAGCGCGGCGTATTTCGATCTGCCAATTCTTCAGGTGTAATGCCCTCGTTGCGCGCCGTTTGCAGCATCTTGATGCCGTGCTCATCAGTGCCTGTGAGAAAATAAACATCATTACCATCAAGTTGTTCAAAACGCGCAATGGCATCCGTAGCGATGGCCTCGTAGGCATGGCCAATGTGAGGCTGACCATTGGGATACGAAATTGCCGTCGTAACATAGAATGGTTTCTTGGTATGAGCGCGGCCAGAACTCATGGAACTCCCCGTTTAGGCTGTCGAAAAACGCTTTATCATCATGGGGCGTGAAGGGGCTCTTCAGGTCCTTATCTGACCATTAGCACACCCAACGACCGGGCACGGGATGGCCAAACCAACTTCACAAAATCGGACCTGCACAAATTTGTTTTCAATAAACCTATTCGCAGCCCAACTGAGCATTGTTTTGGTCATCGCATGCCGCTTTTTCAAGACAGGCGACCGCCCCAAGCAAAAGCGCTTTGCGATCAAGGTTGAGTAAAACTGCTTCATCCTTCTTGCGCCACAGCGTTTCCCATACGTTTGCCCACAACGCAAGTTGGCCGTCACCGATAAGCTGTCGCGATAATGCCAGATCTTCGGTTGATCCAGACCCTGTTGCGCGCAACCGCACTAAGCGCGCAACCTCACCGAGAAGCATATCATAAAATGATTCAAAGTGCTCTTTCGCTGCAACCGAAGCAAGAAAATCAGCCTTTTTGTGAACCAATTCCCAATCTGGTTTAGCTGCCGTTCTTAACATTGCAACAATCGTCTCATAATTTTCGATGCCTTTCTCGGTATTAAGGTACAAAAACCGTCGTACACAACCGTGCGCAAACCGCGATAAATTTAAATAAACTGACTCCCCAGGCACATTTAGACCAGCCGCCGCCATTGCCTGATCACCAGCCGCACGAAGATCATCTTCACCTAAAGTATCAAGCACAAGCGTGCGACAACGGGAGCGGATTGTATTCACAAGTCGCCCCGGTTCCGAAGTAATGAGCAGAAAAATTGTCCGTTTCGGTGGCTCTTCAAGCGATTTAAGGATCGCGTTGGCCGCGTTTATGTTCATTTCTTCAGCACGATCAACAACAACAATCCGCCAACCATTCGTGTCGCCTTGGAGAGTCAGAAACTGGCGCAGTCGTCGCACTTCATCCACGGTTATTTGTGAAAGCAATCGTTTTGTTTTTTCATCATATCGCCTTCGAATAACAAGCAAACCTGGATGCGATAACGCACGGACTCGTTTTGCCGACGAACTATCTTCCGACACATCTAAACTTTGTCCAGAGCTGTCTCGTTCATCACAAGACGCCAAAGCAAACTTTGCAAACCGATAGGCGAGTGTCGCCTTTCCGATTCCCTCGGGGCCACAAATAAGCCAAGCATGATGCATGTGCCCTTGCAAAAATGAACGCGCAAGAATTTCTTGATGGCGGTCATGACCAAAGACCTGGCGGGTCTCGCGCGGATGAGGAAAACCCTCCAGCCGATCAGGTTCCATCAGACCATTGCGCTCCATTTGTTGTCACGCCTCCAACTGCGATCAAGTCACTTTTTGCAACAAACGCTCCGCAACAACTTGAGTAATCATTTGCGTCACCGTGTCTGCAGCGCAGGCACCCTCAATCACCACACAACGATCAGGTTCCGCTTTCGCAATCGCCAAAAACCCGTCACGTATTTTCTGATGATCTTCTGGCCGCGCTGCATCATAACGGCTCAACGCCCCGCGCGTTTGCGCACGTTCAACACTGACGTCAACCGGAACATCGATGACAATCGTCAGGTCGGGCATTGCTCTAGAAGTGTCTGTAAGTTGCTCTACCGCTGAAATGAGACGCGTATCCACACCTGTCAACACACCCTGATAAACGCGTGTGGAATCGATAAAGCGATCACAAATGACCCAAGTGCCAGCCTCCAATGCAGGAACTATTTTTGTTGCCACATGTTCTGAACGCGCCGCGGAAAACAATAAAAATTCTGCATCAGCAGACACCGGCCTCTGAGATAAAACAAGCTTGCGGATATCTTCTGCCAAAGCACATCCACCAGGCTCCCGCGTCAAAAGCGTTTTAAGCTTTTGTTGCGCAAGATACGTTGCCAGACGACCCGCCTGCGTCGACTTACCCGCACCTTCTCCACCTTCAAACGTTATGAATTTGCCACCAGCCATTCGCCCAAGCCGCTCGTCTCTTCTAGATTTGACTGGTTTTAAGATAATCAATCTGTGACCGCAGGGCCAACCCTGCTCACAACCAAAGGCCAAAAAAATGCACTTGAAGGCCCCTGCCCCGTTTATTCTTGGGGCAAAACCTCAGCCTTTTTCTCGATCTCCTTCAATCAAGCTCATGGCCTGATCGCTAATCCAGCGCAACGTTATGATTGCCAAAGTATCAAGTCCACGCCGGATGATCGAAGCTTGCTCGACATCTTCTGCCGCATAAAGTGGCACTTCATTAACAGCATTTGTCGAAGAGGTGACGCGCAAAATCGCAACTTGATCACCCTTTTTAATCTCAGGTTTCAGAGGGCTCTGATAAACAATCTCAGCGTAAAGCTTTGGCTTGTCCTCGATATTCGGCAAAACCACATAGATCTCGCCTGCACCGGTGAGGGGTACGTAAAAGCTATCGCCACCAAGTACGCGCGCGGACCCTACGATTTCGCCATCCTCAAATAGCTTATGCTTTGTAAAATTCCGAAAACCCCACTCCAATAACTTGCGTGCTTCTGCCGTGCGCTCTCGCTTACTCTTTAGACCGGTGACCACAACGATCAAACGGCGCCCATCCTGCACAGCCGAACCCGCCAACCCAAATCCAGAATCCTTCGTGTAACCGGTTTTCAATCCGTCTGCGCCGATGCCAAGCGACAACAAGGGATTTCGACTATAAAACGCATAAGGTCTGCGGCGACCCTTGGGCTGATAAGGAAACTTCCTCATCGCAAAATACTTATAAAGTTCTGGATAGACCTTGATGAGGTAACGAGAAAGCTGCGCAATTTCACGTGCCGTCATCACTTGCTTCGGATCGGGCAACCCGGTGGGATTTCCAAACGTCGATTTTTTAAGGCCAATTTCACGCGCCTTCTGCGTCATCAGTTTTGCAAATTCAGCCTCTGTGCCCGACATCCCTTCTGCAATGACGATACTGGCATCATTTCCCGACTGAACCGCGATCCCTTTGATGAGATCCTCAACCGAAACCTGTTTGTTGAGGGGCGCAAACATGGCCGATGTGCCTGACGGCGCGCCGCCCGTTCGCCACGCGTGCTCGCTCACCGTAAACGTATCGGTAAGTTTCAAATTTCCAGCTTTCAGCGCCTCGAACACAACCGCCAGGGTCATGAGCTTGCTCATGCTAGCCGGCGGCACCAGCGCATCAGAATTGTGCTGATATAAAACGGCACCGGTCTTAAAATCCATTAGGATGGCGCTGCTCGCCTTGGTCTGAAACCTGTCAGCCATCGCAGGCGAAACAAACAAAACCGCCGCCAGAATCATCGCAAGAACGACAATCCCAAAATCCAGTCCGCCAAATTGTTTTCTCGGCCTATTCAACACCAATTTCATTCTTTTCAATCCACGATTGCGGTAAAGAAAATCAGATTACAAAATGACTTTTGACCTGCGATACGCACACGCCGAAGCTTGCCCACAGACAACAAATAACATATGTCGGCGCTTCCTCGACCGCATCTGTCGCAACTGATGCGACCGCGGTGCACTGAAGCAACATTTGGCAACACGGGACATCAAGCCTGGCCGACAAATATGGCAAAGCCCGCAGTCAGTTCTGCGCCCGCCGGCTCCAAGACTGCTGTTCTAAGAAGGCAGTTTCACGGCTGTCATCACCATTTAAAGGCGCCCGACCAACATATGTCACGCGCACCTTGACAAGACCTCGATAGCGAAATCCGAGCTCTTGCGCCGCACGATCAGAAAGATCAATGATTCGGCCTGGTTTGAATGGCCCGCGATCGTTGATCCGAACAAGGATTTTTCGCTTGTTCTCCAAGTTCGTGACAGTGGCATAGGACGGAAGCGGCAGTGTTTTGTGTGCACCTGTGAGCGCGTAGGCGTCATATATTTCACCATTGGCAGTGGGCGCACCATGAAATGACTTGCCATACCAAGATGCTAAGCCCTCTTCATCATATTGCGGCTGTTCCCGGGGGACCCACATCCGACCGCCAACTTGGTAGGGCATGCCGACCTTATAGACACCGCCACCCTTGGGCAGCGCATTCGAACGCACTTTGGCACGAGGCACCTTACCGTCAGACATCTCATTGGGAGGTGTAGAGCCGCTGTCCAGCAAGCTGGCCATGGGCGAAAGATCTTGCGACGTCTGTGTATTGCCACAACCCGACAAGCTTCCCATTACAGCCGCTCCCACAGCCACCGTGCAAATCCACGAGTTGCATCGAAAATGGCAAAAGCCACCAAACACAGGGCCCAACCAAAAATTTCTCACAGCCGCGCTCAGCGCGAACAAATGATCCAGCGATTTGTCTTTCTCGGCCGTGATTTTTTTTGCCTCCCGCCGCCACCAGTTGGGTCTAAATGCCTGAATAAGAGCCATGAAAGCCTGGCAATCTCCACGCGCACCAGCCTACGAGAGCATTACTAGGATCCGGTAAAGGGACATTGGCTTGTGGCATGCCATGCACCCGTGTAGTGTCCGCGCTCTCATTTGCACGGATTCGGCGCACACAATCGAGACCCCTCTAGGGGTGTCTGGCGACTTTTAAAAAAGGAACCAGGAGGATTGGCAGGCGCGCCCGATGATCCAGCGGTGAATGCAAAAATTGGCAAGGATGGGTGGCCGAGTGGTTGAAGGCACCGGTCTTGAAAACCGGCAGGCGGGCAACCGTCTCGTGGGTTCGAATCCCACCCCATCCGCCATTTTTTTGTCTCACGCGCCAAGGCGCTCGGACGGGGCGGCGCAAAGCGCCGGGTCGCGTTGCTCCCTGACAGATGCGATACGGTTGCCGTCAACTTTGTTGGCACAAAACACAACACACGCCGCAACGCTCCCGCCGCGCCCAACACGACTTTTTCGAAGTGTTGGCACAAAAA
This sequence comes from Hyphomicrobiaceae bacterium, assembly GCA_965222775.1. Taxonomy (GTDB): domain Bacteria; phylum Pseudomonadota; class Alphaproteobacteria; order Rhizobiales; family Hyphomicrobiaceae; genus CBDCUV01. Next base: position 2,797,721 of record OZ244971.1, on the reverse strand, counting down.
AAGTAGCCGAAGGCGTACCCATCGGCGGACTAGCGGGCCTTCGCGTAGCGAAGAACAGCCCGCAAGCAAAAAAACGATGGAATGAAAGTTGGAATTGTCGGTATGTGCCTCACGGGAAACTCTGCGTTGGCCGCTAAAGCGCATTCGACCGTACACGCCGCAGCAGCTTCTCTTTCTGGGACACTCACCTGGTCAGGATCTGTTTTCAGAGCGGAACAGAATCAAAGAGTGACTTTGTTTGGCGCGTTCGTCGCCTCCGGGTCAATAACCCGACACTTTCCCCAAACTATTCCACTTCTGCCCTACCCGCACCTCTTAAACCGAATCTGCACCACCTCAAAACCCGCCAGACATCTCCGCATTCGATCTATTTTTCCTAACACAACGATGGGAAAGAATGAGTGACGTGCGACTTGAAAGTTTGATGGCGTCCGTTTTGGTGACCAGTGGATCGCGCACCAAGTAATCGCCCTGCTCTCGCCCAACAACCAAAACCCAATGCGGCACGACCCCGTTTATCAAAAATTTCACAACCGGATAGTTGCGCTCATTCAAACACGCATTGATGTTGTCATGACTGGGCGAGCGATATGCGACGACGTTGGCTTTGGACACGGTGACTTTTTCTATGGCCGACCAAATGAGCCAGCCCCGGCTTGTATACCCGCCAGCATTTTGCAGTTGAGTGTTGAGCTCTAACGGCGTGATGGCAATACCCAAATTTGTAAGTGCAGCCGCAACGCTTGCAATTGTGCATCCCACTTGTCCAAGGCTTTCATCCGTACCGCCCAAACGTTCGCCAGCCCAGCGCGGATCGTTTTGCAGATAGTGTGTTTTGTCGGGCAGTCGTATGTCCGGATAAGCGACGCTCTTAAGATCATAGTGCGCCGGAATAGCCCGACTTATCCGATGGACGTAACCCCACCAATAAAGCGCTCCTGCCGCAAAAACCAAAACGCATCCCAGAACCATTGCGGTAAAAAACTTTTTTGTTGTGCGCATACCATCGCCAATTCATCAAAAAGACCGACCACTGTAGCGCCGAAGGCATTGAGCTAACAGCGGCCTAAGAAATTAAAGTTTCGGCTTGCCAACAAATCGAGACCGTTGTTTGGCGCCACAAAAAATTACGCCCGCACTCCAAAAGGTGACCACAGGTCAAAGGAAAAGATATCAAAGATTGTTTGTTTGCGGAGAATCGTCGTCGAACGCGACGCCGCCTAACCGCGCGACCTGTTTAGGTCCCAAATGTCTCAGCACGGTGGCGCGCACAGGTCATGTCCGCTGGCCATTCGTTCGCACCGAGCCCCGCTTTTTCCTTAAGCCGCCTGACAAACATTGCCGGCTCAGAAATCTTATCCCAAACCTTCGGCAAAAACATGGCGCGCTTGCCATCACCCTGCAACGTTAAGCCGTCTTCGCCTGGCTTTAATTGCGCAACAAGTTCATCCTCATTCCGGCACACAATCGGTTGGTCATTGGATAGAATTGAAAGCTCAATGTGAATGTCGTCGACCTCGTCTTTTGTAACCGGTTGAAAACGGCGATCCGCAAGTGCGGCTTGCGTCGCATTGCGCGTGACGTCCGCCACCAAGGGATAACAAATGCTCCCCGTTCCCTTACATCCGCGCAGCCGCGGTCCGTTTGTGTATGTGACAAACGTCCGGCGGTAGGTCATCAAGGGAAAATCCATCTTTTTTAGACTCACACCTGGTTGCTTGTGCTTGGTGACAGCGTAATTCAAAACCTTTTTCACAAGCCCCAGCAGCTCCTTTCGGTAGCGCGCGGGCAGTGCCGCTGTCTCAGCCGGTTCAAACCCATAAGCACAATATCCAACCACACGATCTTCATTGCCACTGGCATCAGCCGACGTTTTTCGATCGAGCTGTGTCACCCGCCAGTCCTGTTCTTGCGCAACCTTTAATAAACCCGCCAACGGCAAGTACCCGCACGCATCATCACGCGTGAGCCCCTCGTAATACAACATATCAATTTTCTGACATGTCTTTGCGTCGCGCGCGCTGGCCGCTTTGAGATTGAGAAAATGACTGAGGTCGGTGCTGATCACAATCAAGGTCTTCGGCGTGTTGATAAAGGACCGGATCAAACCGCTGACCTCCATAACCGATACGCACCCCACTACAAAAGGCAGAACGAAGGCATGTGGCAAAAACTGCTTGATAAACGGAATGTGCGTTTCAATACCATGCTCTTGTTGAAACGCCTCAGGCAGAATTTTGACCCCAGGATTTGAAAGGCTCACCGACAAAAGATCTTTAGCAATGTGGACGGGCCCCAACGGCGTTTCAAAACCATCAGCCCCTAAAGTTGCGATGCCTTCAAAGCTCAAACGATGGGCAGGGCTCAACAAGATGACACGATCAATGTCATCCGCAATCTGCCCTAACGAGCGATAAACACTTGCAGCAACGGAGCCCGAATAAACATAACCCGCATGGGGAGCAACAATTGCTTTCCACGGCATCGGGTAAGCTTTTTCCGCCTTCGCAAGACACTGTTTCATTAGGCCTCGAAGTTTTGCGGGGTCCGAAGGAAAAAATTGCCCTGCCACGGTCAGTGGCAACCAATCCGAAGTCGTGGTATTTTGATACAAAGCGCGCATGCCTGAACACTGGCAATCTAAAATTAGCGAGACGTTAAGACGTCAGTGGTCGATTAAGCTATGGCCAACGATACGCCCCATTTCAGCGCAGAATTTCCCGTCGGTTGGTGGCACGAGCTACCCGACGGTCGCTACCAATGCGATCTATGCCCACGCGCCTGCAAACTAAACGACGGTCAGCGGGGCCTATGCTTTGTAAGAGCGCGATTAGGCGATCAAATGGTCCTTACGACATATGGGCGTTCAAGCGGCTTTTGCATCGACCCGATTGAAAAAAAGCCTCTTAATCACTTTTACCCCGGAACATCAATCCTGTCGATGGGTACAGCAGGATGCAATCTGACGTGCACCTTTTGTCAAAATCACTCGATTTCGAAATCGCGGGAAATCGAAACTCTAAGCCAGGAAGCAACACCGCTCACGATCGCGAAAGCTGCAAAAGCGCGCGGTTGTAAGAGCGTCGCCTACACCTACAACGATCCAATCATTTTCGCCGAGTACGCCATCGACACAGCCCATGCCTGTCGCGAACTTGGCATAAAATCAGTTGCCGTCACAGCGGGTTACATTTGCGCCGAACCGCGCGAATCTTTTTTCGCGCCAATGGATGCGGCAAATGTCGATCTCAAAGGCTTTACCGAAAGTTTCTACAAAAAACTGTGTACAGGACAATTGGGTGCGGTGCTTGAGACACTGACCTATCTGGTCAACGAAACAGATTGTTGGGTCGAAATCACAACCCTCCTCATTCCTGGCGAAAATGATTCAAATCAGGAAATTGATGCGATGACATCATGGATTGTTGAGCATTTAGGATGTCACGTCCCGCTACACTTCACTGCTTTCCGCCCCCAATATCGAATGCTTGATCGTAACAACACGCCACACCAAACGCTAAACCGTGCCCGAAAAATTGCGTTAAAGAACGGTCTGAAATACGTCTATGTGGGAAACGTCAGCGATCCAACGAGCGCTTCGACCTATTGCCCAGGCTGCAATGCGCCACTTATCGTCCGTGACCGCCATCAGATCCTAGATTTCAACGTGACAAAGCAGGGACGCTGTATACACTGTCAGCATCCCATCCCAGGTCGCTTCGATACAGGTCTTGGAAATTGGGCCGGAAATCGCGCCCGGGTCAGACTCAGCGCGTAACAAGACGAAACCCTACCGCGCCAGCTTCACAGTGCCAGACGCACCACTTGAACTTGTCCAGTGAACAAAGTTCCCCTTCCGACGCAGCGTGGCGCAATGCACTTTACCCTTAAGCCAGGTCTTCCACTTTTGGCATAGCCGGCTGCCAGCCACCCACCAGCGACCACTGTCCTTGCCATGACCCGTCAGGCGGGCTGCGCCACTGGAGCGCCCCGTCATGGTGCCGTTCGAACGGTAGGTGATGGGAATGGACCCAATGGACGTTGAAACGTAAACCGTTTTTCCCGCCAACGCCGATTTGATTGCTGAGCCTACCATGCGCGTTGATTCTGCGTGCGAAGCCCCGCTCGCCAGCACCAGTGCTGGCAAAAGCACCCACAGCCTAAGTTGCATACACCTTACCCCAATCTGTCACTTTTTATGCAGCGCAACAAAGACATACAATGCGGCGCCATTGTGTCGAGAATATCTCACAAATGTCGTTGGTTTTGCGACTGATTACAGCGGTTTTGGTTATTAGTCCTATATCGGATGCCACAATTCAGCTTTGTGCAGGCGCGAAAACACCAGCTCTGAAGAATTTACCTGTTTGAAATCGACGCCCCCGGCACTGGCCTGTGCGCCACGTTGCAGGATATCACCAGCCGCGCGCTGTCGCGCGAAACCAGTGTACACAATTGCCATTGGAAAAGAGGTCGGACTAGAAGCGATGTTTGATCGTGCCACGGATCCGCAGATCGTCGTCTTCCACCGCCTTCGGGTCATCACGCAGCTTTTGGTCTTCGAGTTCGGCAGCCCCGTAAAGGAGCTCCAGGCCAAAATCCATCTTGGGCAAAACACCTAACTTGCCGAGACCCGGGATTCGCACCTCAGTGCCTTTGCCTGCCGCATCACTAATTGTGTCAGGAGTCGTCAGTTGGCCTTCCACGGCGCTTTCTGCAGGTATCTTTGGCGTTTCCTTCGCGCTAGGCTGCGCAGCCGGCGCCGCTTGCTGCTCTTCAAAAGCAAACGCGCTAGGGCCTAGTGCCGCTAGCATCAAACAAACCATGCCAAAGATCATAAAACGCATTCAGATTTCTCGCGCACTCAAGCGCGACTCCCAATCTCGTGGAGAGAGAACATGCAGCCTCAATCGTGCGAAAACAAGGATGTTTGCTTCGTAGTTAACGCCCAGTGAACAATTCTCCCATTAGGTGTGCTCTCCGGATCATGTGGCAGGAGCATCACAGTCTGCCAAACCCACTTTTTCGCCCGATAACTGCCACAAAACCACCCGGATTCAGTCACTCGAGATTTGCTGGCCGTGGTCATATCCGCACACGTTGACATTGGTCCAAATTCGCCAATTCTCAAAACCACAGAATTAGCGTTTCTGGAATATTTCCCATGAGCACCACCGCACACTTTGATGTGACAGTTGTGGGTGCCGGGCCCGCTGGATGGGTAACGGCCCTGGCCCTCGCGCACTCCGGACTTAGGCCCACTTTAATTGCGGCACCCCATCGACCAAGCAACGACAAACCGGACACACGAACAGCCGCACTTTTCGATCAGTCCATCACCTTTTTGCGCAACTTGGGCTGCTGGGAACACGTCAAACAATCGAGCGCACCCATACACACAATCCGACTGATCGACGACACTGGTCGCCTGTTTAAGGCCCCGCAGATTGAGCTTGGCGCTGACGAACTCGGTCTTCAAGAGTTTGGTTTCAATGTGCCGCAAATGGCTCTCGTGGAGGGACTGCACAAAACAGGCGAACAAACACCAAGCCTAACCGTCATGGAAACGAAGGGTGTTACGCGCATCGAGCTATCCAACGACAGTGCGTTGTTACACCTGCGCGAAGGGCAAACTATTCAAACTCAACTCATCGCCGCCGCCGACGGACGTAAATCCATATGTCGCCAAACAGCTAACATAACGACCAAAGCGCACAACTACGCTCAGGCGGCACTGGCCTGCACGTTCTCACACACACGGACACACAATGATGTCTCTACCGAGTTTCACCGCACCGCAGGCCCCTGTACCACCGTTCCGCTGCCCGGTCGCAATTCGAGTCTTGTCTGGGTTGAGCGACCAGAAACCGCACGCCGTCTTTCAGAAATACCTGAAACAGAGTTTGCCGAGCTTCTTGAGCGCCGACTACATGGCCTACTTGGCGCGATCAGCGACATCAGTCCACGCGTCGTTTTTCCGCTTAGCTTAATGACCGCATCGCCACTCGCAAAAAACCGGATTGCATTGATTGGTGAAGCCGGCCACGTTGTGCCTCCAATTGGTGCCCAAGGTCTGAACATGTCCCTGCGTGACGCGGCCACGCTTTCAGATATCTTACAAGAGCATTTGGCTTCTCGAAGTGAGTCCGACGCTGATCTGGGCAGCGACGCGATCCTAAATCGCTACCATGAGAGCAGAGCAGGAGATGTAACACGAACGAGCCGAGCGGTCGATCTTCTCAACCAATCCCTGATCGCTCAAGTCTGGCCACTTGGCTTCCTGCGCGGCCTCGGGTTACATGTGCTGAACGCGCCAAGTCCAATTCGTAGAATGCTGATGCGCGAAGGGATGGCGCCAAGGGGCAATGTCCCTCGGTTGATGCGACAAACCAATACGCATCAAACTCCTGACACGTCACCGGTAACCCAAACCAGCTATCCACAAGGGTCTTGACCTAACGCTCAATAAGCGGTGATCCATGGCAGTCAAAAGTTGCAATGGCAAAAAGAACCTGTCAGGTCATGCGTCAAAAAAGCGTCGTCGCTGCACGTTGCAAAAAATAGGTGTCCCGACCCGACTCACATCGGCAATGAATCACGGACAATTGCCCACTACTATGAACACTTCAACGCTTCGCGACCTTAGGTTTCGTGCCGAATATATTGCTCTTAGACTGGTGATCGGCTTCGTTCGTTTGTTGCCATTGCGCGCGGCCACCTGGACATCGGCAAAGGCTTGGCGCGCTCTTGCACCCATTGTCAATCCCAAACGGCACAATCGCGCATTGGACAATCTTGCGATTGCGTTTCCAGAAAAAAGCAAAGACGAGCGTTTGCAAATTTGCATGGCCCATTGGGAAAATCTCGGGCGCGTGATGGCCGAAACCATGCAGATCGACCGCATCGTTGCCGAACCATCGCGAATAAACATCGTCTCCAAAAAAATCTTTGAGCGTTACCGTGACAAACTTGGCGCAGCGATCGGCATTTCGTTACACATGGGAAATTGGGAAGTGTCCATCTGGCCGTTAACACTTGCGAAAGCAAACCCAGCTGCCATTTATCGTTCTGTCAACAATCCTTACGTCGACCAATACCTGCGAAACCAACGAAAAGACCTCTATCCTGGTGGCTTATTTGGACGAGGCAAAGTAGAAGGCGATCACGGCGACGATCGCAAAACAGCCCGCCTCATCACAGATTTTGTAAGAAATGGCGGACGTTTGGGCATGGTCTGCGATCTTTATGATCGCACAGGCATTGCCGTTCCATTTTTCGGAAAACCGGCCAAAACCCAAGCCATTGCCGCGATGGTTGCACGACGTGTCGGCGCGCGCATTTGGTTATCTCGCTGTAAGCGAATTGGAACGGAAAGCCGTTTCGAAATCGAATTAATGGAATTACGTGTGCCGCGTTCAGCAAACCAATCCGAAGACGTCAAATGGATCATGACGGAAATGCAAAAGCATTTTGAAGCATGGATCAGAGAAGCACCCGAACAGTGGATGTGGTCGAATCGCCGCTGGAGCTAACGGCGCGGAACGTCGGCGGAATTTGACCCAATTGTGGCAACGAATCTGAACGCCCCGTGCACAACTCTTCATAAAGTGCAGCTTTTCAGCAGCATGCGGTCTAAATTCAACAACATCACCAATTAATTCTGACGGAGCAAGTAGGCCTATGCTACGCCTGCAGTTGAGGGTAGCGTACAAAAACTCAAGTGCGCATAAAATTCGCTTTCCTGCTGGAGACCTTAATGCCCGGCAATGACCGTCCCACGAGTCGCCGCTTTGACCTCGTCCTAATCAAGCCTTCGCACTACGACGCCGATGGTTATGTTATTCAATGGTTGCGTTCCACGATGCCGTCCAATTCCTTGGCCGCTGTCAACGCAATGGCCTGTGGAGCGGTCGAGCGAAAGGTTCTCGGGCCCGACGTCGACATTGTCGTCACGGCGATTGATGAGACAAACACGCGTGTCCGCATCAAAGACATCATAAAACGCTTTCGACGCAACGGAAACTTTGGTTTTGTAGGCCTTGTTGGCGTTCAATCGAATGAGTTCCCGCGCGCCATAGACATTGCCCGGCCATTACGCAAAGCAGGCGTCAACGTCATCGTCGGTGGCTTTCACGTTTCCGGCTGTCTTTCGATGCTTCCCGAACTTCCCGCAGACATTCGCGAGGCTCAAGATCTCGGCGTAACGATATTCGCAGGCGAATGCGAAGAAACCTTGGATGAGCTCATCCTTGACGCGGGCGCAGGACAACTAAAACCGCTATACAATCACATGGCCAATCTGCCAGGTATCGGCGATGTTCCAACACCACCTTTTCTCGCCAAGGACTTTGTCAAAAGAACCGTCGGCAATGTGACCAGTTTCGATGCCGGCCGTGGGTGTCCATTCCAATGTTCGTTTTGCACAATCATTAACGTGCAAGGCCGCAAATCCAGATACCGCTCACCCGACAGTGTGGAACACATCATCCGGTCCAATTACGAGCAAGGCATCAATCGCTATTTCATCACTGACGATAACTTTGCGCGCAACAAAGATTGGGAAGCGATTTACGACCGCATCATCAAACTGAGAGAAGTCGATGGTCTCAATATTGGCTTCATGATTCAGGTGGACACCCTGTGCCACAAAATCCCTGGCTTTATCGAAAAGTCCGCCCGCGCCGGTGTCACGCGCGTATTCATAGGTCTTGAAAACATCAATCCCGACAATTTGCTTGCTGCCAAAAAGCGCCAAAACAAATTGACCGAATATCGCAAGATGCTGCTCGACTGGAAGAGCGTCGGCATTATGACATTCGCCGGTTACATTTTGGGTTTCCCCAACGACACACCGGAATCAATTTCACGCGATATCGCCATTATCAAGGAAGAACTGCCGCTAGACGCCCTAGAGTTCTTTGTTTTAACGCCACTACCAGGTTCAGAGGACCATCAGGTGTTAAGCGCCAAGGGTGTCACCATGGACCCCGACATGAACCTTTATGATTTGGAACATGTCGTCACCGATCATCCAAAGATGAAGCGTGAAGAATTGCAGGAGATGTACCTGCGTGCTTGGGATGAATTCTACACACCCGAACACCTGGAAACAATTTTCCGCCGCGCAGCCGCGAGCGGTATTATCATGAAACGTCTGATGGTCGTTTTAATGTGGTTTTCCGGTGCGGTGCCCGTTGAAAAATTGCATCCCATCCAAGCCGGGATTTTCCGCTTAAAGCACAGGCATGATCGGCGGCCGACGTTGCCCCTCGAACCGCCTTGGGTTTTCTATCCAAAATACTGGTTTGAAGCGACCAAGAAATCGATTGCCTTTGTCACCCGCTGGCGCGCACTAATAAAGATGATCAGGCGCATTGAAGCGGAAGGCAATTTGGAAGCCTACACCGACAAAGCGTTGGCAGCTGTGCCAGAAGACGGCGTCGAGGAAATGGACCTTTACACCCAGACCGATTCAGCCCGCACTGCCGTCACGCGCGAGCGCAAGGTGAAGGGTGAACCAGCGATCGTTCTAAAGAACGGCAAAACGGCGCCCAAGCCTGCACCAAAAACATCTCCGGAACGCGTTGAAGTGCGGCGCGTTGCTGCGCGATAACCTAGTTGCTGAGAAAAAACCCAGTTAAATCAATATCGAATCGACAAACGAGCGAAACCCTGTAATCGCCCCATAATTGGCAACCTAAAGATTGAAGCCTGCAACAATCCTTGGTATCAAACTCCAAAATTTTCACCTGTCTTGCGAGGCATACCTACCCAAATATAGCCCTCCGAATACGACGATACCGAACGAATCGGAAAAGAAATTCCTCACCACTAATGACAGAGAATCATTTTAAATATTACTTACTAATTCAAACACAGAGCCAGATGGTGGAAACATGCAACAAGCTGAATCCCTAGGTTGGCCCAAGCAGAAGATTAGCAAATTTTCAGAAGAGCTTAGCCTCGCCTTGAATTGGCATCATCAAAGCGATGTTAGAGAAACAATTGTAAAGCAAGGCGGACAAATCGAGTTTATTGACTTTTGGGAAGAAAATGAAAAGGCTGGCGCCTTGCTCGTCGAATCTTCGGGCGAATTCACAATTTACGTACCATCACACACATCTATCGAGCGGGACAATTTCACGATAGCACATGAATATGGACACTACATTTTACATTACGCTCTCAAAAACATCGAACTTGCACATGGCGAAACATTTGTCGCCTACAGATACGGTGCTGGACCAGTTGAGTGGGAAGCAAATTGGTTTGCTGCATCATTCTTGATTCCTGAAAGTCTTCTCAAAAAACACATCCACCGACACGGTAAAGACGTTGCAAAAATCGCAGACACGTTTTCTGTTTCAAAATCTTTTTGTGAATTTAGGATGCGAGAGTTGAATCTCGATAACACACATGAAGTCTCAAAAAGTAGATAAACTTGTTAGCCGACTGCCAAAATATATTCAACCAAGTCTAAAACTCTTTCTTAGTATCGATCTAGTGGGCTCAACAGCTCTAAAGCAAGGCGCTGATCTTGGTTTCTTACACAGCAGTTCGGTTCGAATACACGACGATCAGCTCGATCAACCCTGGTTGAAACCCATTGCAGATTTCTATTCAGAATTTGGAAAAATATTCGAAAATGAATGGCTGCTCAGGTGTGACAAGTTAGCCAAGCATAAATTTCCGACCGGTCCTGATCCATACTTCTGGAAAGCCAACGGAGATGAGCTCCTCTATGTTAAGGAACTAAAGGATCGTCGCGAATTAGTTAGTTGTCTATCGGCATGGATAGGCGCAACAAAGAAATACAGGGAAGAGCTAAAACTCAAAAACCCAAAACTGGATGTAAAATGCACCTGCTGGTGTGCGGGGTTTCCAATTACCAATTTGGAAATCGTCTTCTCACGGGTGGTCGACCCCAAGGATGATGAATTTGTTGGCGATCCGCGACTTCGAATGTACTGCTTGTTAAAGCGATGGCATCAAAGCGAGTCCAAGAGAAAAAAACTATCCCAAGATTTCATTGGACCTTCAATTGATACTGGATTTCGGCTCACAAGCCTTGCAACTCCCGAACGCATGCCGTTGTCATTAGAAGCAACTTGGCTTTACTCAACGTCGGATGTACTTTTACACAAAAAAAACAAAGAGATCCGCGACTTAATCTGCTGTCCAGAAATCTTCTACGATGGGTCTATACCGCTGAAAGGCGTACTAAGCGGAAAGCCATACCCGTTTTTCTGGTTCGATATGCTAACCGGTGATAAGTTTGTTGACAGTGAAAGGGACCTTTTGCCCAAAAAACGCAAGCTGAGCAACGAAAGTATTTCTGAGTTCTGCAGTGCCTTTTTTGACAAGCATGAGGGGCAAATCATTAGGCCGTTCATTATTGGTGAAGCCCGCAAAACTGGGGCACAAATTCCGAAACAATATTTGACTGCCCTCACACGATTGGACAACAAAATCAAAGACGAAGAAGCTAGGTTTAGTGGTGTCACCAAAACTAGTGGTGAAAGCGCCGCAGAAGGATACATAAATTTAGATTACCAGCCATCGAAAAGTGAGTTACAGGATCTGGTCAAAAGCATCATTAAAGAAACCAAGCCAAAACGAACGAAAAGGTAGGTTGTCTTTTTTATGTTAAGGACACGCGAGTTCCTACCTTTTAGCGTGACCACTCAACGATCACACCACCCACTACCCAACATAAACCCACTCCGCGAACGCGGCCGCTTGGCCGGCGGGCGCTCCATCAGCGTCCGTCAAGTTCCACACAGAGGTATTCGAAATTCGAAAGCGCCTACCGCTCGCAGAGATCCGCACGCCCGCGTAGTCTTCGATAATGCCGTCTCGCATCACACGTTCAAACAATTGCGCGCGCTCTTCGCGCAGCATTGGTTCGACAGAAAAACGCGAAGGTAGACGCGTGAAAGCCTCAAAATCCATTTCGAACAGCTTTAAAGCGGCACGATTCCCAAAATAAAAAATAGGGTCAGGCTCAGTGCCGTGGGCAACGATCACAATTGGGGCCGACCAGAGCGCTTGAACAAGATCACCGTCCTCGGAAACAAGATGTCTCCCAGTTAGCCGCACGTAGCTATCACTGATGCACGTTATGTGGCGGCGGTGTTCGTCAGAAAGCTCAGGAAGATCCATCGTGCAGCGTCAATTGTTGATGCGGGGCACAGGCAGGAAAAAAATTTCTCACTCAGTTGCCAGTATCGCCATTTGACAGCGTCTTGCAAATGTATAATCCGTGGTCTCGTTTAGAAATCAACTGGGTGCGAACACATCTCAGATGCGAACGCGCAAAAAATTGAGCAGCCCGCTGGAAGGTCTTCCTCTGCACACGCCCAACACGGCGCGCCACTGTCGCCCATCACGAGATCCCAAAGTTATAGGGACACCTTAATCCTTCGCCCGCTCAACATAGCTGCCATCTTCCGTCATGATGACAACACGCGTACCTGCACCGATATGTGGCGGCACCATAATGCGCACGCCATTCGATAACACAGCAGGCTTATAGGAGGACGACGCGGTCTGACCCTTGACCACCGGATCTGCTTCCACAATTTCAAAGGTTGCCCGCTGTGGCAACTGCACGGCAATCGGATTTCCTTCATGCAGCGACAATTTACAAACCATGTTTTCCTGCAAATAGACCGCGCCATCGCCGATCACATCCTTGGACACCGTCACCTGATCATATGTCTCAGGATGCATAAATGTGTAACCCGCCTCATCTTCATAAAGATAGTTGTAGTCAACTTCTTCCACATAGGCCCGCTCAACCTGATCGGTCGTCCGATACCGCTCAACGATTTTGACCCCATCTGAAATCCTGCGCATTTCAAGGTGCGTCACCGGCGTTCCCTTACCAGGATGAATGTTTTCCGCCGTCAAAACAACGGCCAGCTTGCCGTCAACATCCAAGACGTTGCCTTTGCGCACCGAGCTTGCAATAACCTTTGCCACTTAGCGTTCTCCATGATTGAGCCGCGCCCATCTTCACCGCATCTGAAGGGCCTTGCTGGCTGAACGGATGTGATAAGAGCTACATACCTGCTCTTTTTCCGAACGCCAAGACCGCACCACACGCCAAAGTGCCACTTAACGCCACACAACGTCTTTGTGACCAGCATCCATGACCACAACGAGGCCCCCCGCACAGTCAAAAAACCTTGAGGCGTCGCGGAACGACCACACGGACCGCAATGCCATACTGATTGCGCGCAACCGAATCAAAGCGGCCATACGTGCATATTTTGAGACGCAAGGATTTGTTGAGGTCGACACACCCTGTGCGCAAATCTCACCCGGAAATGAAATCCACCTACACGGGTTTGAAACAACCCTTGTTGGTCCTGACCTGAAACAACACAATGTTTACTTCAGAACATCACCCGAATATGCCTGCAAAAAAATTCTGGCGGCCGGCGAAGAAAAAATCTTCACCTTTGCACCAAGTTTTCGCAATAGAGAAAAAGGCCCTCTGCATCACCACGAGTTCACAATGCTCGAATGGTATCGCACAACACCGAGCTACCATGAGGTCATCGCGGACTGCGAATCCATTCTAAGAATTGCCTTTGAGATCACCGGTAGAACACATGTCAACTGGAAAAATCGCAAGTGCGATCCGCGGTTAGACGTTGAACGGATTACGGTGATTGAGGCTTTCAAACGTTATGCCGGTATTGAATTGGGCGACACGTTTGATAAACACGCGACGAACCGTGATGCCCTCTCAAAACTGGCCCAGGCCAAAGGCATCACCTGCACCCAGGATGACACATGGTCAGATATCTTTTCTCGCATCCTTACAAGTCACGTCGAACCGAAATTGGGAAGTGGCCACCCCACAATCCTGTATGACTATCCAATGTCTGAAGCCGCATGGGCAGCACGGTCAAGACGGGACCCAAAATTCGCAGATCGGTTTGAGTTTTATTTTTGCGGGATCGAATTAGCAAACGGTGCCCGCGAGCTCACTGATCCATCAGAACTCCAAAGACGCATGACCGGTGCCATGGATGAACGCCAACGAATCTATGGCACCACATACCCAATTGATGAAGAATTGCTCGCCGCACTTTTAAACATGCCAGAGACATCAGGTGTTGCCTTAGGGTTCGATCGCCTTGTGATGCTGGCCACCGGCGCACCGCGCATTCAAGATGTGATGTGGGCACCGCTTACATTTTCTGACGAAGACAAAAGTTCCTAGGAAAACGCAATGACCAGGCTCTTAACAAGCATAAAATCCACAGCAGACCTTGTCGCTGCCGGACTTCTCGATGAAACACAAGAACAGGACATTCGACCTGTGGTGAACAAGTATGCGGTTGCTATTACGCCAACAATGGCCTCGTTAATCGACACCACTGATCCCAACGATCCAATAGCAAAGCAGTTTGTCCCCCAAACAAAGGAGCTCCACCGCCTGCCGCAAGAGCGCGACGACGCCATCGGCGACACGCTCAAATCACCAGTCAAAGGCATCGTGCATCGCTATCCTGACCGCGCCCTTTTAAAGCTGGTGAGCGTCTGTCCCATCTATTGCCGATTTTGTTTTCGACGAGAAATGGTGGGACCAAAACAGGATGGTGTCTTGTCGCAATATGAATTCTCCGACGCCCTTTATTATCTCAAACGCCACCCAGAGATCTGGGAAGTCATTATCACCGGAGGCGATCCGCTGATCCTCTCGCCGCGACGGATCAAAGATGTAACGTCCGCGCTCAATGCTATTGAACATGTGAAGGTTACTCGTTGGCACACACGCGTACCCGTTGTCATGCCCGAACACATGACGGATGCACTCATTGCAGCACTCGCCGCAACCAAAAAATCAGTCTACGTCAGTGTTCATGCCAATCACGCCCGCGAACTCACGCCCGAGGCACGGTCCGTTTGTAAACGGCTGACAAAAGCAGGTATTGGCCTCATCAGCCAAACCGTCCTTCTCAAAGGCATCAACGATAATGTCGAAACGCTGTGCGATCTAATGCGCGCGTTTGTGGAGACGGGCATCAAACCCTATTACTTGCATCACCCAGATTTGGCACCAGGCACCTCACACTTCCGCGTGCCAATCAAAAAAGGACAAGCCTTGATGCGGGAACTTCGCCAACATCTATCGGGTTTGGCACAGCCCACGTACGTCCTCGATATTCCCGGCGCTAACGGCAAAGTGCCCGTGCAAGAAGGCTATGTAGAAGAACGTTCAAACGGCCAATATCATCTCGTCGACCCAAAAGGTGCGCATCACATATACGAAGACGAACATTTGCCAGACGAAAACTTCCCATAGTAAATAGAAGTACGCTACAAAAGACGAAGCCCCAGAACAAGAAGGTTCCAGGGCCATCGATGGAAGTCTTTCGTTCGTTTTTTGTTAGCTAAGATTAGTAGCAGCGCTGACGCAACGTCCAGCCCTTAATTTTACAAGACTCTTTGCCGTTCTTCCACTTGCAAACCCGGTTTGGAAGACGTTGGTAGGAACAATAATATCCACCCCACGTGCGCCCTTCAAAGCCGTGTGCGGGTGCTGTGAATTGATAGTCCTGCGTATAAACGCCTTTGCGTCCAGCACCAGCTTCAGCAGGTGTCGAAATGCCTGCGCTAACAGAAAGTGCAATAACAGCACCAGCGATCAGCGGATAACCAAAGTTGTTTCTCACCTTCATCGTTGTCTCCATCTGTTTGGGCGGTCACGACCGTCGCGATCCATCCCCTGTTTGATGACAACAATGTAAGAGGCTCTTGCTCGCCGCGCTGTTTCAGGTGAAACAAGTAAAAAAATAAAAACTTATGCAACGTAAGGTGCAGCGTCACCAAGCTGCTTAAGATCGGGATCAACAGTATCTAGGCCAAAGTGCGAGCCAACGAAGCGGAACAGCGGACCTAAGGTTGCACTGGCGTAGTTAAAATAGATCCAAGACGGTTTTAAAGTGCAGCCCATTTTAGTTTTTAACACGTAAGTTGTTTGTCCCGTTTGCAGCATCGGAATGCCCCGATCTAAGCAATACCTTACTGTTTCCAACCAATTGACGAAATAGACGTTGTGCCTGCGCGATAAAGCATAGTTGAGACCGACAAACTTACCAATCACACGATCTTTTTCTTCAAGCATCAAACTGAAACCGGCCAGTTCACCTTCCACGCGATAGACCATCACCTTTGCGAAGGGCTTTGCCCCATTCATAACATGTGAGAAGTAAGAATCGGGCACCACATCAAAGGCTTCGTAGTCAACCTTACGATTGGCCTGCGTCTGCCGATAAAGCTCCACCACTTCATCTTGAATGTCATCAATGGTATCGCAAACTTCCACCGTCACAGCCTTGGAGCGGTTGATTTTGCGCTTTAGGTCTTTGCGCATGTTCGGAGACAATGATTTGATATAGGCGTCAAGCGTCTCAAACGGCAAATTCAATTGCGCAACCGGCAACGACGCAAATCGTCCAAACTTGTGCTGCTCCAAGATATCTCCCATCCACGCATTATCTTCATGCGGTAAATCTTTAATGGCCGTCAGCCGAATACCGCGCGATTGTGCCGTTTCGCGAAGTGCTTCGATGAGAAGGCCAAATGCCGCGCAGCGCATCGTTTCGCAAAGTTGAGGATCAAACCCGACAACACACTCTTCGCTGTAGGGCGAACCCATGGCCAAAAGGGGAACCCGACCCAATGACGGAATGTATGGTTGGATCACATTTGTAAGACTTTGTATAAAGCTGGGCAGAGATGTATCCAGGCGATAATCAATTTGGAAAATTGGCACTGCCGCAATAAGTGTCTCTCCCGCATAAACCCCCAAAGCCGACAACGTAAACTCATCAGCTGCCGCGCGCTCACATGCGCGAAAATAACCCCAACCTTCGCTGGCGCCAGGAAACAGGCGATCCCAATCTTCGCAAGAAACGGCGCCGACGCTCCGCAAATGGCGCACCTTTAAGGCATTCGCCGAAGAAATTGAGTTTATAAGCACACTGCCTCCACGATAGATTACACTCTGAATTACCGTTGGGCCGCAGCATCTTCTTCGTCTGGAGGAACAAAAACGCGGCATGCACACCGCCAATAGCAGCAAAGAGTCTGGATTTGACGTAAATACGCTGGGTCTTTCTCTCAGTATGATAAGAACCGCGTAAACAGGCTGCCGCCTTTGAGCGCACTCCATGACAAAATGAACCGATGCTCCGGCCATTCCGTAGTCTAGAGGCATTTTGATTGTTTTTGGCGTACCGTGCTGTTCCCCAGGGAATAGTCCAACTTTAGCGCCGGTTTACCTTCCCCTGCCATAAACACAAAATCATTGGGCCACTATGGATTGCCATGAGCATTGCAACCGCGAGCGACATCATATCAAGGCCAAGGCAAAGCTATTGGCAACGCGATGTCCCACAGACCTCAGCAAGGCCGGAACTGAACGAAAACATTTCTGCAGAGTTTGTCATCATTGGTGGCGGATTGGCAGGGCTATCAACAGCACTGCAGATTTTTGAACAAAAGCCAGGTTCCGAAATAATCATTCTAGAAAGCGAATACATCGGTTTCGGAGCGAGCGGTCGCGCCGGTGGCCTTCTATCACCATTCCCTGCCCCAATTTGGGTCATCGGCGCTAAGAACAACGAAGATCAGTACTGGGGTCTAGGATATGTCAATCGTAGGATGCACGAGACCGCGAATTGGATTCGCACGAACTGTCCCCATGCCGAATGCATCGAAGAACCGCTCCATGTGAAAGCTATGGGACCGATATCTGGGGGAGTCCTCGAACAAACTGATCAAACCCTAAAGAGCACGGGGATAGAATTCGAATTTAGGGCAAGTGAATCAAAAGGCCGCTGGCCAACATTGTTCCTCCCAGCCCATACGGTTCATCCCTACCGTTTGGTCTGTGAACTTGGCGCTGCCGTCGAACGAAGGGGCGCTCACATTTTTGAAAATTCGGCGGTCAATTCTGTATCGCAAACACAAGACGGCACTCATATCCATCTCGACAACGGATTTGAGGTCACCGCACGCTCGGTCATCGTTTGTACAAATGCCTACACATCCTACATCTCAGGCCTCGGGCCCATATCTGCAAAACCTGTCTATACCTACATTCTTGCAACAGAAAAGCTCGACAACACGCAATTGGCATCCTTCGACCAGTCAAAAGCTTTTACAGTCGAACTCAACAAAGAGAACGCCTACTACCGCACCCATGATAACCGAATAATTTTTGGCGCTATTGATAAAAGCAGAAACGCGAATGCAGCCGAGTTCGAAGTTCCGCATGCGGTGTTGCGGGACCTTTCCGATCTCTTTAACCAAAGTTTCCCAGGCCTCAAGCCACGTCGCTTTTCGGATACATGGTCCGGCGCATATCACTTAAGTCTAACCGATCTGCCCATCGTAAAGCGATTGGACGACAATCCTTCAGTCATCTTGAACGTTGGCTACGGCGGAACAGGACTAGCATTCACATTCATCTGTGCACCTCTGGCTGCTGCTTTGGCCATCGGAAAAGACTTCCCAACCACAGACGACCAACGTTTGTTTGACACGATCAAAAACACGCGACCTCCAATCATGTCCGGCCTGTTATTCGGCGCCGGCATTGGCGCGGCCGTCATCAGATCTTCAGTCTTTGGACAATCCACTCAATAAATTCCCGCAAACGCACGTCGACACCGAGACTTGTCAAGAGCACAGCAGAAATAAAAATGGATACAATGACCCCAATCAATCCCGCTTCCCCGGCAACCTCAAAACGATCACAATTCTTGGGGGGCCGCACTCAATGAACCTAACGAACAAGAAGGAGATCTTATCTCGACCGCGACAGAGCTTTTGGCAGCTCGATCTCCCATACCGTCCGCTGCGTCCACCTTTACTAGAAAACATTTCGGCAGAATTTGTGATCGTAGGGGGTGGCTACGCGGGCTTATCTACGGCATATGAAATTCTAGACCAAAAACCCGGCGCCGAAGTCATTATTGTTGAAAGAGATTGCCTAGGCTTTGGTGCAAGTGGCCGCAGCGCCGGGCTTATGTCACCGATTGCCGCCCCAATTTGGATCGTCAGCGCTGACATGCATCCCGATCAACTTTGGGGACTTAAATATCTTAATCACCGGTCACATGAAATCTCAGACGCGTTCCGATCCATAATTCCGGAAAGCCAGTGTGTAAAAGATACAGTACACATCACCGCTATGGGGCCGGTCTCAACCGCTGTCATCGAACGCGCCGAGAGAACACTGGAGCACGCCGGCATCGATTTTATGGTAAAACACGGTGACGCAGACCAACACTGGCCATCCGCCTATCTTGATTCAAACTCGTTTCACCCCTTCCGACTGGTCCGCGAAATTGCAACATATGTTGAGAACAAGGGTGTAAAGATTTTCGAAGGAACATCGGTAGATACTGTTTCCCAATCTGATAACAAGGCACGTGTCGTCCTGGATAGCGGTTACGAAATATCCGCCGGAACTGTTGTCATATGCACCAACGCCTATTCAAGTTACGTTTCCGGTTTAGGCCATATGGACGCCAAACCAATCTACACCTACTTGTTGACAACGGAAGAGCTGGATGATGAGACCCTTGCACAATTCGAGCGACCCAATGGTTTCGTAGTCCAGCTCAACAAAGCCGCAGTCTTTTATAGATTCCTCGACAATCGCATTCTTTTCGGAGCCATCGAAAAATCCTCCAACGACAATATCGGAGATTTTGAGGTCCCAAACGATGTGTTAGCCGATCTTTCAGACCTATTCAGAAAGTCCTTCCCCAGCAAGACGCCCATCGCCTTCGCTGACGCTTGGACAGGGCCCTATCATTTGAGCGCCAACGACATGCCAATCATTCAGCGCGTTGAAGGCGCGCCGTCGATCTTGCTAAACGTGGGCTACGGATTTTCAGGTATAGCGCTGTCCTTTATTTGTGCCCCAATTGCCGCATCAATGGCCATCGGTTCAGACTTCGTCAGCCCCGACGATAAGCGTCTTTACGAGACTATTCGCGCCACGAGACCTCCAATCATGTCAAAACTATTATTCGCCGCAGGCATAGGCGCCGCATTGCTCAGGACTTCCCTTTTCGGCCACCGGTTTTAGCCGACAACATACTGTGGATTTCACCCCGTTTTTCGACATAACCCGTGACCAAAATGCTGCCACGCAGCAATAGCTGTGACTTTTTCCCTGAGGAACGCTTGCCGGTAAACCGATGAAGCAGTATTGGCCTTAGTGGCCCCAACTTTGAACGAATCGTACTTCAACATTCGTGGTCAACACTGGGGCACATCGGGGGACCTGATCATGACGCGACCATTGGGGTATATTTGCCTCACTCTGATCTGCTTCACAGCCATCCCTGCGGCAGCAGATCAAGAGCGCGCCGCTACGAGCCCGCCGCAAACAGAAGACAAAGCCGAAAACACCTCTCCCACGCCATCCTTCTCCGACACATTCAAAACGGTGCTGCATAATTCTGGGAGCGATTTGGACGGCGAGGATGAAAAAGACCACGCCGCGATGATCGCATTTTACAATAAACGCCAGCATCAACCGCTTTGGACCGACGATCAAGGTCTGACACGACGTGCACAACGCGTCATAGGCGAAATCAAGAATGCCGATTCATGGGGCCTGAACTCCAAAGCTTTCAAACTTCCGCAAATTGATGCATCCGGCACATTGCCGACGACAACGCTCGATGCGTTGAGCCAAGCTGAAGTGCAGATCTCTCTTGCAGTTCTAAAATATATGCGCCACGCCCGCGGTGGACGCATCATGAAGCCTTCTGAGATGTTGGCGTCCCATATTGACCGCAAGCCAAAACTCATGAAGCGCGACGTGATACTGCAAGACGTCTCAGAAGCGGATGAGCCGGATAAATATTTGCGTTCACTTCATAACGTGCACCAACAGTATCACCGCCTGCGCTACGCGTTGCTGGCACGACTAAATTCAAAGAAACGGCTCAGACTTGGGCGAGACACAACTCTGAAAGCCGGCGACCGTCACAAGATGATACCCCGCCTTCGCGCCCGTCTTGGCTTGCCCGCAGTCCCTGCAGACCAGTCAGATGACAGCGATCTTTTTGACGAAAAGCTCGCCGCAGCCGTCAAACACTTCCAGAAAACTTTTAAGATCTCGCCCACCGATGGTGTGATCGATGTCAAAACGCTCGCAATCCTAAACAACCGCCCTAGTGTCTCCATTGATCGACTCGTCGCAAACATGGAGCAATGGCGCTGGATGTGGAACAACATGGGCGACCTTTATGTATTGGCAAATGTGCCCGAATTCATGCTCCACGTTTATAAATTTGGTGATCGCATTCATTCAGAAAAAATCGTCGCCGGCGAAATAGGAAAACAGACCTCAATTTTCTCGCGACCTTTACGCGACATCACTTTCAGACCCATGTGGCGTGTACCTGAATCCATCAAAGTCAATGAGCTTTGGCCCAACTTGCGCCGCGGCGGCAGCATGTTCCGACGGTACGGACTTAAACTTGAAACCAAAGACGGCAAACCCCTCAATTACCGCAAAATCGACTGGCGGAAAGAAGACATTCGCAAATATGAGGTGGTCCAACCACCCGGCCGTAAAAGTGTGATGGGCGTCGTCAAGTTTTCTTTCCCAAGCCAACATACTATCTTCATGCATGACACGCCCGACAAGTACATGTTTAAGGCACGTCAACGAACTCTCAGTCACGGCTGTTTGCGTGTGCGCAAACCAGTGAAATTGGCTGAATTGCTTCTTGCCGAAGACAAAGGTTGGGGGCCCGACAAGATCAAACACCTCATCAAAAGTGGACCCAACAACAACCAAGTCATGATTGACCGCGAAATACCTATTCACATCGTCTATTTCACGACGTGGGTTGACGACAAAGGCAAAGTCCATACGTATCGAGACGTTTATGGCCACGAAAAGCGCATCAGATACGCGCTCAAAGATAATTGGAATAAGATCAGCAAGGGCAGGGATCACTTGGCACCGGTCACACCCTCGTTTTCACGTCGCAACCGTGTAGCAAGGGGCAAAAAGAAACGCACAAAGACGCCAAACGATTATGTTGGCGCAGCACTAGGCCAGCTCTTCTAATACTTTCTGATTGAAGAAATGTCATGCCGCGCGCAACCCCATAACAATGCGGTGTGATGGTCTTGTGCTAGGCGGCCAGTTCCCCAAAAACGTACCGTGGAAGCTTGCGCGTCGGCAACTTTGTCACATTGGCCGGCATCTTATTTGCTTCGTTGATCGCCCAAAACAAGCGCTGCGGATTAAAGCCCCAGTGCATATTGAGACGTAGTGTGGAAGCTGCTGCAACGGCTGGCGCAATAAGCTCAAATCCGCGATTTAACAGCATCGCCCGAAAACGTTTTGTTGCAAACGCTTCGACCAAGCACCAAAACCTGACAAGTGTCACAACGCCGTCCGCTGTCTCACCCTCAAACACATTCCAAAACTCGCGCTCGATCTCGCGCTTATCCTCTGAGGTAGGGCCACGCATAAGAATCAAAGTACGCTCCAAATCAACCGCTACGCGCACAACCAGCGCCAAGTCTTGCTCGCGAGCCATCGGAATATCATGAAGGTCTAACTCAGCGGGAACGGAATATTTTGCTAACGACATGGCGGTGGTTCCTTGTTCAAACTCGTGCAGGACCTCGCACGCCTTACGAAAAGACGTGCCAAGGTGTGCCCGTTAGTAGGATGATGTCTTTTGCGCGCGTGGATTCGACGACAAAGTCAACGTCGTGGCCGACGACGCGGCCATTGCGATTGACAATCTCTTGACCTGAAAATCGGTATTTACGGCCCTCATCCGTTTCGATGACACCGACACCGAGATCTTCGCGAAATTTAGTAATATGGCCTTGCATTTCATGCCTTCCTTCAATTGTGCCTTGAGCCAAAACCCAAGTGATCCTCTGATCATTGAAGGCATGATGTCACGGCGCAGGCAGACGCGCTGTTCCCTGGGCAACAACCCAGAACATGATTTTTGGGGAGTTCATCGCAGGCAAACGCGAGCAGCCCAATCAGTTGAAACCCAAGGGAATCCTATTCGGCGCTAGTACGTCTAGTCGCGCATAAAACTGGCTGTCTTGACAGTTTCAGATGGTTAATGACCACCTTATTTGAAAAACGTATCGACCCGCATGCCCGGAAGCAAAGGCACATCACCCTCAAGCTCGACCGTCACTTCCATAACCTTCACATCTGTGGGTCGACGTGGACCGCGTTGTGAAATATTGGGTGCGGAAAGCGCAGGCGCAAGACGGACAACTTTTCCCTCAAATTGGCGGTTGGGATGGCTGACACTTTCCACATATGCGCGTTGGTCAAGTTCAATTTTTGAATAGTCAGCCTCATCAACCTCAGCCTTGACCTCCATCACCGACATGTCTCCCAAGACAATCAACGGATGTGCTGGCGACGGCGCAACCATCTCGCCCCGCTTGGCATTCAATATGAGCACCGTACCCTTGCGTGGCGCGCGCACACGGGTCTTGTCGAGCAGAGCTTCAGCAATGGCCACCTGTGCACGGGCTTCACTAACCGCCGCTTCGGCGCGGCTTGGTGCCGGCAGATTGGATTTGGTTTGCGCTTTGGCAACTTCGATACGGCCCTTGTCGACCCGATCCTGTGCCTCTTTAAGGCGCCGGCGCGCATCTTCAACGCGACGCTCGCTCACCGAGCCATCACGTTTCCCGGCCAACGCATAATCAAGCTCAATACGCGCGCCGGTGACCGAACGCTCTGCACGATAGACTTCATCTTCGGCATCGCGCACTTCTTTACGGCTTGAAGACAAGCGCTGATCATCACGAATTTTCTCACGCACATCAGCTTCCGTTTCTGCAGCTGCCAACCGCGCGCGCGCTTCAGTATCATCTAGCTTGAAAAGAAGTTGGTCTTCCTCAATCGCATCGTTGACGCGCACATAAACTTCAGAAATCCGCCCAAGGATTGCTGTTCCAATATGCACTTCACCTTTGCGGGGTTCCACCCGGCCCGGAGCCGCCGCAACCCATTCAACCTTTTTTGCGTCTTCTTCTTTATCCGCTTTGAGCCACGAATAGTCAGAAGAGCTGGCCAGCATATATCCTAAGACCGCAATAATGGCGATTGCTGCTGCCCCAAGAACGATCCTAGTCATGAACGACCTCATTTATCTTCAAAGTTATTGTCAAACTCACGGGAAGCTTGGCGAAATTAGCCATGCGCCACACCCCCCTCTGAACCGTTGCCATGACCGCCTTCATCGGTGGCGATCTTTCCATCTTCAATACGCAATATACGATCGGCATACTTCAATATCCGATGATCATGCGTAACCGCCAGAACGGCATGCGAAGAATCTTTTGCGACTTCCGACAACAGCGCCATGACCGCTTGACCGTTTTCAGCATCAAGCGCAGCTGTTGGTTCGTCCGCCAAAATCACAGATGGTGAACCTGCAAGCGCACGCGCAATCGCGACACGCTGCTTTTCACCCCCTGACATTTTGCTTGGATAAGCATCCACACGATGCGAAAGCCCCACCGCGTCAAGCGCATTTGCAGCTTGTTCAACCACATCAGGATCCGTCGACCCGCGAACATCCAACGCAAGCAAAACATTTTCCAAAGCCGTAAGCGTCGGAAAAAGATTATAGGATTGGAAAACAAACCCAACGTGACGACGCCTTAGGTCTGCAAGTCCCTCCGGATTTAGCCCACTTGTGCGATTGCCAGCGATCTCAAACTCGCCGCCCGTTTGCGACAAGATACAGCCAAGTATTGATAGCAACGTTG
Source organism: Hyphomicrobiaceae bacterium (assembly GCA_965222775.1). Lineage (GTDB taxonomy): Bacteria > Pseudomonadota > Alphaproteobacteria > Rhizobiales > Hyphomicrobiaceae > CBDCUV01. The sequence continues at coordinate 2,772,893 of OZ244971.1, read as the reverse complement.
TCTTGCCGCTTCCCGATGGGCCCATCAAAAGCGTCAACTGACCAGGGCGCAAATCCATATTTACGCCCTTCAGAACCTTGATTTCCCCGGCGCCCGTACCAAAAACCTTGGTAATATCCCGGGCCACGAGAAGCGGCTCTGTGTTTGATCCCACTGTTTGCGTATCCGTCATCCTTACCTTCCGGACAATTGCCGCCTATGCCTCTATCCGTTTGTCAACGCACACTTCTGGACCAGAACGGCTCCGTGAGCGAGACAAAATCCTCAGATTCTGAAAATGAATTGCGAACGCCATCACCCTATCTCGAAAACACGCTGGCTGGATCAATGCGTACAACTTTGAAGATCGCAGACACGGCCGCAATCGTACACATACCCAGCGTAAGAATGAACAACATCCCCGCCAGCCCAGGAGTCATCACCACATTGAGCGTTGTTCCCTGTGCCCGCCAAACAACAAACAACGCCACAGCAATGCCCAACAAGTAACCAACGATTGCACTGACAAGAGCCTGCAACAAGATCACCTGAATAATGTAATTCGCCGACGCTCCCAACGCGCGTAACGTGGCAAACTCGTTCAGATGGTCTTTTGTGCTGGAATACAACGTCTGCGCAACAATCACGACGCCAACGATGACACCCAATAACGCGCCCGCGATCAAGCCCGCGCCGGCGCCCGTTTGAAACATCCAATAATTGATACTTCGCGTTCGAAACTGTTCCCGCGTAAGCACTTCAGCATCGTCAACGCGTTCTGTAATCTTAGCTCGAACCTCGTCCATATTTGCTCCGTCTTTGAGACGCACAAGCGTGTACGATGCTTCGTTGTTGTTGATGCCAAGCATCGAGCGAGATCTGCTCAGTGTCGTAAAGACGTACGGCAATGTCGTAAACGATCGAACACCCCTTGTGACAGCCTTCACTTCAACCGTCTGACCATTGATTTCGGCTCGATCACCCAGCGCATTGATTCCAAGGTCTTTAAAGTAACTGCCATCAACTGCGACGCCTTTTGGCGCAATGACTTCATCAACGCTGCCTTCGATCACATTCCAAGGCTTTAACCCACCGCGCGTCCAGTCCGAACCAACCAGCAAAATTGTCGTCGCGCCACCATTGGGCTTGCGCCACCGCGCGAAACCCAAGTTGATTGTTTCTACGCTGTCCACGTCCTTATGCGCCAGCGCGGTGTATTTCGCCCGGCCATCAAGAACAGATGGGTCATCCACGCTCTTCGTGCCCAATGGCACAATCCAAAGATCACCCTGCGTCTGATCGAGAACGCGCGCAATAGAACGTTGCGCACCCAAATAAAGACCGCATTGCACAGCAACAAGCACGACCGAAAAAACGATGCCCACAAGCGTCACCGCAAGACTAATGCGATCGTGAAACAAATTTCGATAAGCAAGTTTCGGCGCCATTTTGATGGACTTACCTTGGCGCTTCCCACTTGCCTTCGTCGCACTGGCCTGCATCACATGTCCCCGTTAAGTCGCTTAAGCTCTAATTTGTTTGCCGCTGTTTACTGCACGAAAAGTGCCGTCTAAAGTTACCTTGACACAACGAGGCTGCGGCGAAAACCTCTCGACGCAGCCTCTCTCTTCAATCGTTAATTGTCAGTCCGCACAGGGAACTGAGATTGTTAAGCCAGCGCTAGGAACATACTTTTTGCAATCGACGCCTTCGTCCTTAGCTTCGGCAACCGTTTTGTTTTTGTCGCTGACATCATCGCTGTTGTTCTCAGCGCTTGCCAAGTCCTTTTCTTCATTTGCTTCATCGGTTTCAGGCGCATCGCTCGTTTCTGCATCTTTGCCCTGCTCTGCGTCGTCGCTGGGAAGCAACTCGTTGGCCCCAGCAATTGCAGAAGCTTTAACCGGTGAAGCCTTGGCGACATCTTCCTCATCATCTTTATCATTGTTGGATGACGTGGATTTTGATTTCGACTTCTTCAAACGTGCTTGCTTGCTCTTCTTCTTCTCAGCAGCCTTACGTGCAGCAAGTTTTCTCTTCTTTGCTGCCGCAGCGCGCGTCTTCTTCGCGGCAATGGCAGCCTTCCGACGCTTCGCTTTCTCTGCCGCTTTGCGTTTGGCAATCGAACGCTTCTTGGCTTTCGAGCTGTAAGATCGCGACTTGGACCGAGACACCTGGCTCTTAGATCCAACATACTTTCCCGAAGAACGGGCCGTGAACGTCCCCAGTGGACCGTTAAACTTCAATTTCGTTTCCCCAGCATCCGCATCTGTTGGAGAAAACGGATTGGCAAACACCAAAAACAAAGCTGCAAAAATCATTGATGCGAGTTTCATGACACACTCCTTCCGACGTGTCAGACGCCTCATCTGCGCCTAAATTTTCCACCCGGCCCAGTGCCGGTTTCATTGAACTTGGCGCTAAAATGCTTGAACTGTGGACACTCCGCTGTCTCGCGAGAAACAATTATCGAAATTCATTGCAGTTTTTCAGCTCCGACGCGAGCCCAAATGGTAAAATTTCGATCAAGCATTAATCTAACAAGCCAGGCTCAAGCACCAATTTGAGCAACCGCAAACGTCCGACTCACAACCAGGCAATAACCGCAAAACAGCCCGCCAATGGTTCATCGGCAGACCATTTAGTCCTTGAAAAAGAAAGATATTCCTCAGACAGGACCTGTCCTGTCTACTTTTGCCTGACGGCCTTAAGCCGACACAGCGCCACGGTCAGACAACCGCGTCACGTTCGCAGTCCTTCCCGGCTCCTCGGCCCCTGCAAGGCGCGAAATAAAATCAGTGGTCTGCTCCACAACCGTATGCCGTTGCCGGTCCACCGTAACCATGTGGTAGCTGTCGTCTAAGACCGACATCTGAACGAGACCCTTGAGGTTACGTTGCAAATACCAAGAGTTGTTGAGATGGGCCAAGTCATCCTCTCGCGGGTGCACAATAAAGGCCGGCTGCGAGATATACGGCACGTGAGCCTTGACCGCATGGGCCAGCCGCTGATGCTCAAGGACGGCAGTCCCAGGCCAATTTGCGACCCCAGCTGAGGTGTCATCGCCGGACATTGATGCATAAACAAACTCGCGAATCCGCTCATCCTTGATCCCAAAGGGCTCTAGATCTTGAAATGTGAAGAGGTTTGCAAAATACCGATGCTTCACAAGCCGAAACAAGCGCATCGCCCAAGGTACCGACCAACCATTGAGCCAGAGTGTCGGAGCAAAAAGAGTAAGGCCTTTGACGCGTTTCGGATGACGAGCCGCAAGCATCAGCGCCAGCAGCGCCCCGGTGGACAAACCACCTATGACGACGGTGTCACACTCTTTATCAAGCGCGATGAGACCTTCCTCAGCACTTTCGTACCAATCCTGCCAACGCGACGCTTTAAGATCATCGCAATCGCCCCCATGTCCAGCAAGCTGCGGACAATGGACCGTATAACCGGCGCGTGCCAATCCGTTGGCCACGAACCGCACTTCGGTTGGCGTTCCACCTAGCCCATGAAACAGCAAAACCCCGATTTTCCCGCCGGGAAGATTGTAGGTGTAGTCTGTGATTGGCATCTCTGGGTCGCCTCTATTCGATCTGTATGACCCGAGGCTAACAACCAGCCGCACAGGCTTCTGTTTCATAGGTGACACATGCTGAAAAGTGGCCGAAGCCCAATGCAAAAAGGAAAATATATTGTCAACGAGAGCCCGACAAACAGACCAATTTTAGCGTCACGCGAACATAAAAGGCCCCAGCCTAGGTACGGCGCAGTGAATGGATGGGACATACGGTATTTTTGTTCTGCGCCTCGGAGGGCGTCCTAAGATGGGCGCCACCAGATGAATGACCGAAGCATGACCAGCAATGCTTTTTCGATTGCGCGCAGAGTTCGTTGGGCTTCAACGTCGACCACTTTGATCATGAAACTGAGTGTGCCAACGATCCCTTAACGAGCCATAAACAATCTTGCAAAGATTGCCGTTGAAGGGGGACTTTCACTTAGCCAGAAGGGCCCCAATTCATAGGGTCAAAATTCAAAACAGCTTTGAATAAACTCGATCAAACCCCACAGTGGACACAAAAAATTAGATGGCTTATTTGCCCGACTAGTGACAGATCCGATCTGACCATGGTAGTGAAAGCCAACGGACGGATCACGTTCAAGTTAAACACTGTAACAATGACACAAAACAGAAGCTTCACGTAAAACGGTCTTGATTTGGAGAAAATTACATTCGTTTGATGTTAGCCGCCTCGAAATTTGAAAGGCGGGCTCGGACAAAGTTGTGGTGATACCGGTAAGGACGCCGGTTCGGGGGACACGGAATGGCATTGACAGCCAGCAGGCAGATTTTTTCTTCTGTTGGGTTTGGCATAGAACGTCTTGGATTGGTATCACTATACTTTCCCAAGACAATACTGCTACTCGTAGCACTTACTTATGTTTTTTTCTCCTATTGCGCGGCGCACTTACAATTCGACAGCGACGCAAGTATAGTCTTTCGCTCAAAAAGTGCTGATTACCAAACTTTGCAAGACGTCATCAAACTTTATCCGCCATTACTCAATCAAGTTCTGATCGTTGTTGAAGGCGAGGCCCTCAAGACCCCCGAAGGCCTCGAATCGCTGCGTTCGTTGCATCTTGATCTTGAGCTCACCGAAAAAATCGAACGTGTTGCATCACCGTTTTCAGCAAGACACCCGCCTAAAAGTGGCGAGGAACTTGGTGCACAGTTCGTCCCAGACCCTCTCTCAGACGTCGATGATTTTGATGCTGTTTTAAAAGGCCTCCACAATCATCCCATAGTCAAAGATAAGTTGGTGTCCTCCGATGGACAAACCGCATTGCTCATCGCAACACTGGAACCTGAAAAAAACGTCATCAAGCTCGCAACAACGCTAGAACAAATAAAAGCTGAAGCGATCCGCACAATCGAAGGCTCCAATCTTTCCTTTGGAATGACGGGTCTCCCCGTCATGCGGTCAGAAATCATCTCGTCCTTGCGCCGTGATCAGATCGTCTACATCAGTGCCGGGATCACCATCGGGTTGTTGTTCGCATTCCTGTTTTTTGGCGACGTAAAATATGTGCTCTTAACCAACCTTCCTGGCATGTTCTCCATAACGGCTTTGTTCGGTGGTATGTGGCTATTCGGAAAAAAGGTGGACGTGCTCACCGGTATGGTCACGCCCCTGATTTCAGTCATCGCACTTGCCAACGCGTTGCATTTGGCTTTTGCCATTCGGCGCGCGTTAGCTGATGGTCGCGAGATTGACGACGCCATCGCCACCGCTCTTTATGAAACAGGGCCCGGATGTGTGCTGTCCTGCTTGACGACAGCACTTGCGCTATTGGCGCTCGCCTTGGCCCCGTTCCCTTTTATTTTCAACTTCGGAACAATCGCAATCTACGGCGTGCTCCTGGCCCTCACAGCAACACTGCTCATCGTCCCTGCCGCCGCCAAACTTTTGCTCTCAAACCAAAAATCAATCGATCGCGCTCGAAACGGCAACAATTGGTTTTTCGCTACGATTATCGCGCTTTGCAAAGGTGCCGCAGCACTCGTCAAGCGCACCCATTACATGATTGCAGCTGTCAGCGTTCTTGCCATAATCGGACTCGGTTACGTTTATTTGAAAAATCAGCCCCGCCACTCGACAAGCGAAAATTTGCCGGCCTCCAGCCAAGCCGTACACGCCATTAAACGCATTGATGAAAAACTTGCAGGCTCAAATCGATTACGGCTGTTGATCAAATTTCCCGCAAGCGATGTCTTCCCAACACCAATGGCCCTCAATGTCATTGAGGACGCAGACAAGCTACTAGAATCCGTGAGCTGGCTCGGATCTGTGTGGTCGCTGCAGGACGTAGCGGCCTGGGCTGGGTCAGGTGGACTTAATCAAGATGACCAGCTTAAGGTCATCGAGCGCGCACGCGACAACCTCGTCGGCGACGTATTTACAACATCTCCAAACACAGCTCTCGTGACAGGTTATTTTTCTGACATTAATGGCGCAGAGCTGCGCCCGCTACTGCAGAGCTTAGAGAAAAAAGTTGATGATCTGCGCCAACGCTATCCGGACATCGATATCAAGCTCACAGGCGTGTCGCCCCTTGAAGCAAAAACAAGCCACGGCATGATCAAAACACTCAACATCAGCCTCCTATCGGCGATTGGTTTAATCGTCATCCTTATCGGCATTGCATTGCGTTCACTAAGGGCAGGCATCATCTCAATTGTTCCAAACTTGCTACCCATCGCCGCCGGCGGCACATTCCTTTATCTTTCCGGGTATGAGTTGCAGTTCACATGTGTCGTCGCCTTCACAATCGGATTTGGCATCGCTGTCGACAGCACCATTCATTACCTGAACCACTATCGGCAACTGCGCCGCGCGGGCAAATCAATGGCGGACAGTGTACACCAAGCGATATTGAACGTTGGACCTGTGCTTGTCATAAGCACGCTCATCATCGCTTCAGGGCTTGGCGCCGCCACGCTAAGTGACTTACCTATGGTTCAATTATACGGGCTGGTATCAATGATCGTTTTGTTGGTCGCACTTGTTGGCGACCTGTTATCCCTGCCCTCAATCGTCAAACTGTCTTCACTTGACAAATCACCAAGCGACTGATCTTTCTCGCACGCCACAACAACACGACGGCGTAATCGCGATAGTAAAAACTGTTTAAGGCACAAACAGAACGTTTGCTAAGCGGCCTGCTGGAGTTCCTGCGCTTGCGCGCCTTCTAAGATCGCTGCAACGCCCATACCACCGGCGGTACACACTGAGATGAGCCCGCGGCCACCATTTTCTTTAAGTATCTTCGCCAATAGCCCGAGTATTCTGGCGCCGGTCGCGGCAAACGGATGACCTACTGCAATTGACGAGCCTTTTACATTGAGCTTCGCACGATCAATAGACCCAAGCGCCTGATCGCGTCCCAAACGCTCGCGACAATATTCTTCGTCTTCCCAAGCCGCCAATGTGGCCAGAACCTGGGCCGCAAAGGCCTCATGGATTTCGTAAAAATCAAAGTCTTGCAAGCTGAGCCCTGCACGATCCAACATTTGCGAAACCGCAATCGTTGGCGCCATCAACAAGCCTTCACCTGCAACAAAGTCATTGCCAATGTGCTGCGCATGCGTGAGATAGGCGGCGATCGGAAGCCCATGCTGTTTCGCCCAATCTTCAGAACATAACAACACACTTGCGGCACCATCCGTCAGCGGCGTTGAATTGGCAGCTGTCAACGTTCCCGCATCTGATTTGTCAAACGCAGTCTTCAAGGTTGAAAGTTTCTCAAGATCAATGTCGGGCCGCATGTTGTTGTCGCGATAGACGCCAGCACACGGCACAATAAGATCATCCATGTACCCATCTGCATAAGCAGCAGCAGCCTTTTTGTGACTGTCATACGCAAATTGATCCTGATCCTTCCGAGTGACCTCCCATTTTTTTGCCATCAATTCGCAATGCTGCCCCATCGTCAATCCGGTGCGTGGTTCCGCAACGTTGGGCGGCTGCGGTGTCAGCTCACCAGGACCAAACCCTTGCAGAACTTTTAGCTTTTCCAACATCGTTTTCTTTTGCGACATCTCATTCAAGCGATGCGCAAATTTCTTTGAAAACACGATTGGTGGGTCAGATGTTGTATCCGAGCCCATCGCAATACCGCTTTCGATTTGACCGGTCGCAATTTTTGCTGCGATACCGAGAGCCGCCTGCAAACTGGTGCCACAAGCCTGCATCATCGTCACGCCCGGTGTTGATGCGGCAAGCCGCGTCCCAAGAACGGCTTCGCGCGCAATGTTCCAATCTTTGGAATGCGTAACGACCGCACCACCCACCACCTCATCAATGTGCCGGCCTGCAAGCTTATATCGCACCACGAGCCCGTTCAGCGCTGCCGTCATCATGCTAAGATTGGTAAGATCCGCATAAAGTGTATTGGAGCGGCAAAACGGAATACGCACACCACCAACCACAGCAACACGGCGAAGATTGTCCGACATCAAAATGGCCCTCGCTTCTAATAACTATTATTCGGCAGCTTCACGCGGCCCTTCAACGCCACGGGTTGTTAAGCTGGACTTATAATGAAGCGGTCCACCACGGAACGGCGCAAAGCCAGTCCCAAAGATCACACCGGCATCAACCAAGTCCGCACTTTCAACCACCTTTTCGTCAAGCACACGCTGAGATTCCACAATCAATGGCTCGATCAATTCGCGTCCCAGGCGTTCAAGCTCCGTTTTTTCAAAGGGCTCTTCCGCTTCTGTGACCGGCCGGCCGTCCTTCCATTTATAAAACCCTTCACCGGATTTCTTGCCCAACTTACCAGCCGATATGAGTTCCTCCATGCGCTTCGCGCCACCGGTTTGTCCTAAAATTTTTCCCACATGTGCACACACATCAAGCCCAACGTTATCGGCCAATTCAATGGGTCCCATTGGCATCCCGAAGGTCCGCGCAGCCTCATCGATCAGTTCAATGTTTTCTCCCGCTTCAGCCCGCTGCAATGCGCCCATCATGTAAGGCGTCAGAACACGATTGACCAAGAAGCCAGGAACCGATTTCACAATAAGTGGAAACTTGTCGATGGCCTTTACAAACGCAGCGCCCTTCTGCACCTCTTCGTCACGACTTTGTTCACTGCGAATAACTTCAACCAACGGCATTTGCGCGACCGGATTGAAGAAATGAATGCCAATTAGGCGACCGGGATCGTCAAGGTCCTTCGCAATGTCTTCAATCTGCAAAGAGGACGTGTTTGTCGCGAGCACCGCCCCGGGATTTATTTTCTTCTCAAGATCTTTGAACAACTCTTGCTTGACATCGAGCCGTTCAACAATGGCTTCGATAATGATGTCAGCGCGCGCAACACCATCGCCATCCGGGTCTGCAATCAATCGCGTTTTTGCAGCATCGCGCAATGCCTTGGTTTTAAACTTCCGACCAAAAAGCTTGCCTTGCGCGCCAATGCCCTTTTCGATCTGTTCTGCAGAAATGTCTTGCAGCGTCGCTTCCATTCCACTGGCAACACACCACCCAGCGATATCAGCGCCCATCGTGCCCGCACCAACAATATGTGCCCGCACGGGTCGCCATTTTAGTTTTTTAGGCGCTTGAGCTTTTAAAGCCTCTGAAAGAAAAAAGACGCGTCGCAAATTTTGCGACGTTTCAGAAACCATGAGCGGAGCAAAGGTCGTCGATTCGGCTTTCTTCATGCCGTCATAGTCGCTGCCGTGTTCTTCAAACAGATCAATCAAGCGGTAAGGCGCTGGATAATGCTCCTCACGAACTTTTTTCTTCGTCTCCGCACGGATCCTATTCGCCACAACACCGCGCAACAAAGGTTTCGCCATGAGTGACTTGAAACCACCCGCAGGCTTAGATTTGCGTTTCTGCAAAATGGCTTTGCGCGCCGCCCAGCGGAGCCTGTCTGGCGTGTCGACCAACTGATCAACAAACCCTTGTGCCTTAGCAGCTGATGCGCGGATCATCTTGCCGGTCAGCATGGCCTGCATAGCATTGGTTGCGCCAACCTGCCTTATGGAGCGCGCCGTACCGTTAAACCCGGGAAAGATGCCAAGCTTAACTTCGGGAAATCCGACCCTCGTCTTGTCATCGCGCGTCGCAATCCGATAATGACACGCCAAGATAAGTTCGAGCCCACCGCCTAAACAAACACCATGAACCGCGGCAACAACAGGAACACTTAAGTTTTCAATTCTATCCAGCATCGCATTAACGGGCCGGATCATATCCATAACCAGCCGTTCGTTATCCAGATGCTCAAATTCTCGGATGTCCGCACCAACAATGTAACTGGTTGGTTTTCCAGACATGATCACAACGCCACGAATGGCACCATGCCGCGCGTCATCTTCAGCCACATCGATAATCTGCATCAGCTCTTCGATGGGTCTGCGACCTAATGCATTAGCACTTTCGCCGTCCCGGTCGAAGACGACCCACGCGATCTTTTCAAAATCAACGTCATAGCGCCAATCTTTAAGCGCCGACAGTTCGCTTCTGGTCGTCATTTCTTTGCCTCTTGAAGACTTAATAGACCGCGTTAGCCAGCGACCAAACGCGGATCCCGCCGCACGTTATGTCCTGGCTTCATATAATTTGGCCGCACCTCATCGGGATCAAAATGATCTACCGCAATCACGCGATTGACAAGAGCATCGGCCTCTTTGAGCTGATCAGCTTCCCCTTGCGTCAACACGCCAGCCTCGACCGCATCCGCAAACCAGTCCACGCCGTGATAGCGCTTGATTTTACCCTCGCGGATGGCGCGCTCCAGCTTCTTCTCAATGTCCTCAACTTCGATGACCTTTTTAAAGGCCACCTCCAAGATGCCGGTTGAATCATCCGGATCGTTGGAAACATACATGTGACGTGTTAGCCGGTCACGCACCTCTCCAGGCGTTAAAACGAGCCGCGCAACTCTCCCGCCCAACGCATCCGAAGCAGGATGATAATGCCGACCAAACGGATAAACGACAAATCTCATCAACCACCGCGCAATCATGTGCGGAAAGTTGTCAATAACTCCGACGAAGGCCTGCTGGCAGCGAAAGAGCGCATTGGTCGCAGCAAGTTCCACAATAGGTGCATCAGCTTTTGGAAAACCATCGTCTTCGTAGCGTTTCAGAATGCACAACAGGAAGTATAACTCAGACAACGCGTCGGCCATTCTTCCGGTGAGCTTCTGTTTTGTCTTGAGGCCACCTCCCAACAACACAACGACCAAATCCGCAATAAGCGCAAAGTTATGGCTTTGTCGCCAAGCTTGCTTGTACCAGGCTGCAACCCCCTTAACGTCGGTCGGTGCATTTGCAAAATATCCGCCTGTGAGATTGTGAAAAAGGGCACCGGCCACATTCGACACCAAAAACGAAATGTGAGATGAAAAGGCCTCTTCAAACTCGTTTAACGCCGCATGCGAATCTTCGTTTTTTGCCGCATGAATTTCATCGATAAGATAAGGATGCGCGCGCAGTGCCCCTTGCGCAAAAGTTATCAGCGTGCGCGTCAAAATGTTTGCACCCTCAACCGTGATTCCCACAGGCACAATCTGATAAGCCGCCTGCAAATAATTTGAGGGGCCATCACAGATACCGCGGCCACCATGAATATCCATCGCATCATTGACGCATGCACGCATCCGCTCAGTGGTTTGGTATTTCATGAGCGCAGAAATGACAGCAGGCTTTTCGCCGCGACTCACAATTGACGCCGTGACTGCGCGCGCCGCTTCGATTAGATACGCCGACTCCACGATACGTACGAGCGCCTCTTCCACGCCTTCCATGCGTGCAACGGGCAATCCAAACTGTTTGCGCACCCGTCCATAGGCCGTTGAAAACCGCAACATAGACTTTGCAGCAGCCGTTGACGAGGATGGCAACGAAATAGCGCGCCCCGCCGCCAAGCATTCCATCAACATGCGCCAACCCTGGCCCACCATCGATTCGCCACCTATGACCCATTCCATTGGAATGAAGACGTCGGTGCCCCAGTTGGGACCATTTGGAAAAGCAGTGCCTGACGGCAAATGGCGTCGTCCAATGTTCACACCTTTGTGGGAGGTTGGAACGAGAGCAACCGTGATTCCTATGTCTTCGCCTTTGTCCAAAATCCCATCTGGATCAAACAGTCGGAAGGCCAGACCAATCAAAGTCGCTTTCGGACCAAGCGTAATGTAGCGCTTGTCCCAAGAAAGGCGAATGCCTAAAACTTCTTGGCCGTCATGCTCACCCCGCGTCACATACCCAATGTCGCGCATCGTGGCCGCATCAGAACCAGACGTAGGACCGGTTAAAGAAAAGCATGGAACCTCCAGGCCTTTTGCCAACCGCGGCAAGTAATGCTTCTGTTGTTGGTCGGTACCGTACTTTTCGATGAGTTCGCCTGGACCCAATGAGTTTGGCACCATCACGATCGAGGCAACGTCTGGCGATCGCGACGCGATCTTACCCAAAATAAGTGACTGCGCCTGAGGAGAAAAACCTAGCCCTCCATGCTCTTTGGAAATCAACATTCCCAAAAACCCATGGGACTTTGCAAATTCCCAAACCTTGGGCGGAATCTCCTTTTCCTCAAAGCGCACCTGCCAATCGCTCATCATCTCGCAGAGCTCTTCCGTCGGCCCGTCGAGAAAGTCTTGTTCTTCCTTGGTCAGCACAATTGGTGGAATGCTTCTGAGCTTCGACCAATCCGGCCGGCCAGAAAAAAGCTCCGCATCAAGACCAACGGTTCCAGCATCTAACGCTTGTTGTTCGGTCTCAGAAACCGGCGGCAAAATTCTTTTTACAAAGGATAAAGCAGGCGCAATCACAAGACCACGTCGGATCACAGGAACGGATAGAACCCCAAAAAATATCGCCGGAAGCCATACCAAGTAGCTGAGAAACCCACCCGATACCCAGTGCGATTGACCTGTAACAAGCCCTGACTGCCACAAAAACGCTGCAACCGCCGAACAAACCGCCCACACCAACAATGGCGCACGCCGCATGGCCAAATACCACGCAACCGCCAGCACGACGGCAACAAACAAGAGGCTTATCATCCTCAAAAACCCTTCAAAAATCGTCCCGGCCGATGAACGTGGTCATCACGAGGCGGCGCCAAAACCCATGCCGCCAAAAAGTTCCATCTGCCCCGAAATAACTCCGACTTGACGTTAACGTCACCTTAATAGCAATGCCACACTGCAATCAAGCAGATGTTGTCGGGCTCAAAACCGCACCAACTTTACCAAAAAGTGCACATCACTCAAATTGGACTATACACGGATGGCACAGACCACGAGACGCGCCAGGTCCAAGACGAATGCCCTGGCGATCCTCCAACTAAAGTCTAAATGTTAACGCGCAGCACAGAGCCGGCCGCAACAACAGGTGCGTCCTGCCCGTTTTTTCTTACAGGTCGACTTAAGATTTTGGCCTTGAGAATATCTTCAAGCGAGCCCCAAAATTTTATAGGCTATGGAGCGCAGCCTGCGCCATTCACAAAGAAAACACCATCAACTTCCAGTGTCCCCGTGAAATTGGCCGCGCCTTCGCATGTCACATTTCCAATCGTTGCTCCAATCGCAACGTTCCCTGCACCATTTGTGATCGTATTACCGTTAGAAATAAAATCAAATGCATCATCTCCGATAGCACCGACAATCGTGTTGTTGGTAATCGTAAGCCCCGTATTAAATCGACGGAACGCAAAAGCATCTGTGCCTGCGGCTGTTACGGTGTTGTTGTCAATCACAGCATTGATATTGCTATCTCGCAATTCAATACCTTCCAGTACCGCATCGGTGATCACATTGTTGGTGATCTGAATGCGTCTGTTATCGTTGTTAAAGTAGATACCTTCTTGACCGGTCCCATCGATCGTATTGCCCGTCACGACCGCATCAAAGTTTCCATTATTAAAGAAGATGCCCTCTTGCCCAGCATTTGTGATCGTGTTGTTTGAGACCAGGACACCGTTTGTGCCACGATTGTTACTAGCAAATGTAATACCGCGCAAACCCGGGTCAGAAATAATATTGCTACTAACGATCACATTGTCATTGAATGACCCAAACTGCAGGCCGTAACCACCAGCATTAGCAATCGTATTGTTCGACACCGTGGTGCCATCGTTATTATTGTCAAGTTGAATACCATCCCGCGTAACATCAGTAATCTGGTTGTTGGTAATAACCGCGCCGGCATTGTTGTTGTCGAAGAAGACACCTTCACGGCCGGCGTTCGTAATTGTATTCCCCGTGACCATTGCACCAGTGTTGCCGTCGTTAAAGGTCAAACCTTGGAATGTGGCATCTGAAATGGTGTTATTGCTGACCGTCAAATTATCATTGGCGCTGCCAAACTGTACACCATGCCCAGCAGGATTGGCGATCGTGTTATTCGACACCGTTGTCCCGTCATTGTTGTTATCAAGCTGGATGCCTTCGCGCGCCGCATTTGCGATTTGATTACCCGTAATCACCGCGCCGGTGTTGTTATTATCAAATAGGATGCCTTCCCGGCCTGCATTGGTTATCGCGTTATTCGTGACCATCGCACCTGTGTTGGCATCATTGAAGCTAATCCCATGAAATGTTGAGCTTAAGACGGTGTTGCCGCTGACATTGAGATTATCATTATTGCTATTTATGATTATGCCTCGACCACCAGCATTCGTGATAACGTTGTTGTTCACTGTCGTGTTGTCGTTGTTGTTATCAAGCTGAATACCATCAGTCCCAGCATCCGTAACTTGGTTGCCGGTGACCACCGCGCCCGTATTGTTATTGTCAAAGAAAATGCCTTCCGCATTAGTGCGTTCAATGACGTTGTTCGTAACGCTCACACCGTTATTTGTTTCATCAAATAAAATACCCTGCGACCCGACATCGCTAATTCTGTTGTCCGCAACGACGACACCGTCATTAAAATTGTCAAAGCGAATACCATCTCGGCCAGCGTTTGAGATGTCATTGTCACGAATAACGCTATTGTCGTTGTTGTTATCAAAACGAATGCCATCAAATCGTGTGTTTGAAATCGTGTTTCCGACAATGGTTGCCATGTTGTTGTCGTCAAACAAAATACCTTCCAGGCGCGTATCATCAATCGTTGAACCAAAGATCAAAACATCCGTATTGTTGTCGATAAATCGAATGCCGTTTGAACCAACGCCAGAAATATTCACTTCTTCGACAACAACGTTGTTGAGGCCGTTACCATTGATGCCCCTGTTGTTGGTAACATTGACGTTTTGCCCTCCACGACCAGTGATATCGAGGTCTGCAATGTGCGTGTTGTTCGACATTGTAACGACAGCTGCCGTGCCATTAAAATCGATCGTCGGCCGCACGCCCGGTGCAGCAAAGTTGCCGACATTGCCCGTTTGCTGACCGCGCACGAGAATATTTCCACCACCGCCCATCAAGGTTTGATCATCCAACAACGCCACCTGGCCGTTCGTCACAACGCCGCCATTGACGATGATCAGTGAGTTGGCACCGGCCGCATTAAGGGCCGCTTGCACATCACCAGCGTCCGCCGTGTTGGCCACCAAGGCCACCCGATCGAACGGCACATCGGTGAGCGCGTCTTCGGCCATTTCGCGGGCGACGGTGGTGGTGTCGATCGCTTGCGTGACCGTCGTCGTCGTTGTGGTGGCGTTGGTTTGCGCCAACGGATCTTCGCGATTGATCCTATCAAGCATCCGCCGATCTTGGTCGTTCAGGGCCGCGATTTCGGTTTGCGTGGTGTTCGTGCCGCCTAAAGGAATGCGAAGCCGCGCGCCCGCATACCAATGGGAGCGGCGCACATCATCATAGCGGTAAGCACCATCCACTGTCAGGCGCGATCCTTGCAGGCCTGGAATGACATCAAGAATGCGCAATTCAAGACGGCTTTTAAAGCCCGCGATTTCTTCCACCACGTCCGCGTCAAAAAAGTAGCCACCCACATATGCGCGAAGTTCAAAGTTGCCGGGTGTAAACGGGACAAGTGCGCCAACTTCGCCATCGAGCCCTTTCATGGCGTATTCGCGCACCGTTGTAACGTCGGTGATGGTTGTATTCGACTTCGTTGTCCTTGTTGTCGTGACCACAAACAGATCGGTAAAAACGAAACCGTTGGTGGGGAACTGATCATTGACCAATTCTGCAGCAATAGTCTGGCCAAACGACATGGATTGCAAAAAGCGCTGTTCGACGGTTCGACTGATGAGCCTGTCGCCATCAAACGGCAAAAACCCATTTAAGCGCAGATCAAAGTTGTGCGACAACAGTTCTAAGCCGCCGGCAATACCATGATAAACTTCGCCCGTTGCAGAGCGAAACGGCGCATAACCGACCCAAATACCGGGGTTGAAACCCGAAGCCGTCATTTGGCGGAACCCAATGGCAAAATTGCCATCGCGAATGTCATCTTCGAAAATGCGGCCCTCAAAATCGACAAAAAGAAGCGAATTGTCATCGCCCATCAAAGGCACAAACAGTTCCGCTTCGCCGTTATTTAATTCATCGGAAAGTTTGCCGCCCATTTCAAACCAGGGCGTCCATTTGCTTTCATTGGCCCCTTGCGCAAACGCAAGCTGGGTCTGCCCAAGAACAAAAAACAAAAGTAACGACACCGCGCAGCGCAGCACGACGCACAAGCGATGAAAGTAGGCACCCACGAAGGCGTTCAAACCCTCTGACCGCACATCTCTATCGCTTAAACTAATTGTTGTATCGCCCCGCCGATACATCGCCACAAAAAAGCAACCTCCATTTCACCCGCTCTCGCGACGTTTACAAAACCGAAACAGCAGCAAACATTGCGCAATAATGGAGATTGCAAAGTGATAACAGCGCAATGTCAACGCGCCCAATTCTAAGTCTGTGAGTTTTCTACCCATGGAGGTATTGAGGCAACAAATTAGCAATCAAAACATGTCCTGTGCGCAAGATGCGTCCCTGAAAAAGCGCCCGAAAATTGGTAATTCGCCTCACTCTCTGACGTTAAGCGCGAATCTTCAGACCACATCACAAGCTTCTTGTGCACAGCCAATATTTCTGTAACTTTGCTGTCATGTTGAAAACGATCGGGCACGCTACCCGAATCTCACCGATAGGTTGTGGATAACACGCTGCGGATTCAACCATGGATATAGCGACCTAAAAAATGAGGCAGCCTCTCAGGAGGTGACGAAGCACTGGTCCGCCATCAACGCACCAAAACAACAAATCACACAATGAACGCACAAACTTTTGTCGCCTGATTTACCGATTCTCCCGCTAAGCGCGACTAACATTCACTGGAATAAACCCAACCGACCAGAACAGCAATTTAGCATGCGCCATTTATACCTTTTTGCTTTCACAACCGCTGTCGCCTTCGCTTCCGGTTGCGACAGCCCCACCTCACATGATCCTGAAGTTTTGGCGTACGGCAAACATCTCGCCCAAGAGTGTTTTGCCTGCCATCAATCCTCGCCTGCAAACGCCAACCAAGAGAGCGCCATTCCAAAAATCATGGGGATGAAACTTTCTGATTTTCAACGTGCGATGAAAGAATATCAAACCGGCAAAAGAACCAATGCAGCAATGGTGTCCGTCGCCAATTCACTAGATGACGAACAACTCGACGCGCTGGGTCAGTACTTGCAATCAGAATGACAGCACTGATCCAAACCTAAGGATTAGCCAGCCACTCTAAGGGCCCTTCGCAAAGATATCTTTTGTAATATTGTCGTACCAAGAAAAACTCTCTTCGAAGTTCTGCCTGCGAAGGGCTGCCTCTTCACCGGGCTTTGACACAAAGCTACCGCTCGCAACAAGCGCAGGCTTATCGCCAAGCGTCCCTGGCTTATAGTTGGCACCAACTTTTATGCTGTCATCCGTCGTCAACGCCGACCAACATGTGTTGCGGTAACGCGGCCCAAATTTTCGTGCCTTCGCCAAGTTGGCCAAGATATCTGCCGCAACGACTTTTGCTTGGCTGTTAGCAGAAAACGCTGACTTAGGCATCTGCGTGGCAATCGAAGCATCCCCCAGCACATAAACATCAGAGACCAACGTCGAAGACATGTCCTCAGGTTTCACGGGACACCAATCGCCATCAGCACAGCCTGCCTTGTGTGCAATCAAACCGGCACGTTGCGCAGGAACAATGTTTGCTACGGCGGCCTTTTCCGTTCGACCACCAGCCGTATGCACTTCCCCCGTCGCCGGATCAACGCGGTTGACACGAAAATCGTCAAACTCATTGGACAGGTTCACTTCAATGATGTCGCCGTAGTACCTCTTGAACGCTTCCATAAACGCCGGTTGTTTTGAAAACGACGGTTTCGGATCCAACAAGATCAGTTTGGATTTTGGTTTCTTTTGTTTAAGAACACGCGCAATCATACACATGCGCTCATAAGGACCCGGCGGGCACCGATAGGGATTCGGTGGTGCGGCCAATACCACCACACCGCCATCGTCCATCGCATTGATTTTGTCGTGCAGTAGTTTTGTTTGCTGACCCGCCTGCCATGCATGCGGCATCACTTCCGCAGCTTCTGGCGAATATCCTTCAATTGTATCGTATTTTATGTCGATACCAGGCGACAACACCAAACGATCATAGGAAAGCGTAGTGCCATCCTTAAGCTGAACTTTCTTCCCCGCGCCATCAACGGATTGAGCCAACTCATGAATCACGTTAACGCCAAGCTTCTTCAGTCCATCATAAGTATGCGTAATCGACTCAAACGTCCGCAAACCACCAAGGTAAAGGTTTGAAAAAAAACAACTTGTATAGGCTTTCTTGATTTCCACCAACGTGACATCAAGCTCAGGCGCCGCAGCCTTAACCTTATGTGCCACAGTTGCGCCGCCCGCACCCCCACCAACTATGACAACCTTTGCTTTGCCCTGCGCAAAAACCGGACCCGATATCGCGTTTTGCGCGACAACTGCCAACCCAGACGCACCAACAAGAACTCCAAATTTTCTGCGTGTAATCTTGGCCATTTCAATTCCCTACTCTGGACAGCCCTTTATTGGCGGTCTTCTCCATTGTTCTTTGTCATAACTCACAACCAATTCATACCCTGTCAACGATCAAAGTCAGACAACACTTCAGAGTTCCCGTGTTGCCTCAAACATAAAAAACACTACTTATATTTGAAATTGAAAGTGCCGATAACGCGACGATCAAATTCATTTGATTTCGCCGCGCCGCAATAACCAAGCCATGATCGTATGGTCTGATCACAACAAATGACAAAGGTGACCAAAATCACAAACATCGATCGCAGACAGTTCGTCATCAAAGGCGCAGCCGCAGCCACGATTGCGAACCTTCTCCCAAGTTTAACTCACTCGGCGCGCGCCGCGGCACAAAAGTTTGAATCCATTTACCTTGGACTTGTCGGCAACGCACAGCCGATTGAAGATCGCGTCACACTAACGCTCCCTAAATTGGCTGAAAGTGGGTACAACATTCGCTACACGATTTCCGTCGACAGCCCAATGACCGAAGATGATTACGTCAAGGCCATTCATATTCTGGCCCCCGAAAACCCAGAACCTCGAATCGCCTCCTTTCAACTGACACCTTATATCGGTAAAGCCGAAATCGCAGGCCGCTTGCGCCTGGCCAAAACGCAAAACGTTACAGCCCTTGCCCAACTCAACAACGACACGTTCTACGTGGCCCGCCAAAAGATTGACGTGGCAGTAGGCGGGTGTTCAGGCTAGAGGACCGTTTATGATCAATCCCCGTGCAAAGCTCATTCCACCCAACCCTAATGTTGGTGAAGTTGCAGAAGTCAAAACGCTCGTGTCACATCCCATGGAAACAGGTCGGCGCAAAGATGCAAAAGGAAATCTCATTCCGCGCAACATCATCCATACGTTTGTTGCAACATACGCTGGCAAAGAAGTCTTCCGCGGCGACCTCAACACGGGCATCTCTGCAAACCCCTATCTTGCCTTTTTCCTCAAAGTGACAGGGCCCGGAGATTTGGTTTTGAATTGGTCTGACGATTCAGGTGCAACCGCAACGACAAAAATTACAATTATTCCGTCTTAAATTGCGGCCCGCGTTTCCTAAAAAATTCATGTTTTTCTAGGTCTTGCACGCACACCTGCAAGACAAATAAGCTCGCCCGGACTTGTCCCAGCCCATCAGAAACGCTAGAGCAAACGAAGGTTTCTAAATTTTTGAGGGAGGTCGTCGTGGCAGAAGATCCTATCGTAGCACAAACAGGCCCGTTTCAAGTAGAGCTGGAAGAAGGCAAATCCTATTATTATTGCCGGTGCGGTCGTTCACAAAATCAGCCGTTCTGCGATGGATCACATAAGGACACGGGCATCGAACCCCTCGAATTTGTCGCCGACCGGTCGGGCACCTTTAACCTGTGCGGTTGTAAGACGACCGACGATGAACCTTTCTGCGACGGCTCACACAACATTCTTTGACAAGCATGTTCAAACGAATTGGCTGCGAGAGAGCAGACGTGTGTGTAGGAAGCTCTCGTTAAGCCACGACAAAACCTATCAATTGCATTTGCCTATTCGAGTAACCTCTCAAATAGCAACGCGAGAGTGCCGCAAAGAAAAAATGAAAAACTCAAGTGTCACCCGCCCTCTGCACCTAGGCCGAAAACGATATGGACTATTTTTTACAACAACTCATCAATGGCGTGACGTTAGGATCTGTTTATGGATTGATTGCGATCGGTTACACGATGGTTTACGGAATCATCGGCATGATCAACTTCGCCCATGGCGATGTGTTCATGGTTTCTGCTTTCATTGCACTCATTCTTTTTGTTGCTATAAGCTCTGTTTTTGGTTCACTCGCCATCGGCCTCGCGCTGCTTCTCGTATTGATCGCGGCCATGGCATTGACCGCATTGTGGAGCGCAGTCATTGAAAGGGTAGCATACCGCCCCTTGCGCGGCTCATTTCGTTTGGCTCCGCTCATTTCTGCCATTGGCATGTCAATCTTTTTGATGAACTTCGTCCAGCTGGTGCAAGGACCCCGCAACAAGTCGATCCTTCCGATAATTGATGGTGGTTTTTCAATTCCAATCGGCTCAGGCTCTGTCACCATTGCCTACAAACAGTTGCTAATCATTCTTGCGACCGCAATCTTGCTTGCCGGATTTTGGTTCATCGTCCAAAAAACCTCGCTCGGTCGTGCGCAGCGCGCATGTGAGCAGGACCGAAAAATGGCATCGCTTCTAGGAATTAACGTCGATAAAACAATCGCAATTACATTCATTATGGGCGCAGCACTCGCTGCAGTCGCTGGCGCACTTTACGTCGTCCATTATGGCGTCGTGAGTTTCGCCGATGGTTTTGTACCAGGAATCAAGGCCTTTACGGCAGCCGTTCTTGGCGGCATTGGGTCCTTGCCAGGCGCAGTTTTAGGCGGGCTCTTGATTGGTCTCATTGAAACGTTGTGGTCAGCCTATTTTTCGATCGATTACAAAGATGTCGCAGCCTTTTCCATTCTCGCCATCACGTTGATCTTTATGCCATCCGGCATTCTAGGCAAACCTGATGTAGAAAAGGTCTGAAGCGATGGCGCTGGGCACGACGACACCACCAAGTGATGGCGCTCAACAAAATCATATAGCGACAACATTTATTGATGCGGTTCGAGATGCCGGTCTGCTTGCGCTTGTCACCCTCGGACTTGCTTTTCCAATTCTTGCCTACCAAACCCGCCAGGACCTAACAAAAGGCCTTGTGTTAGATTCGCGTTGGCAACTTGTAGCGACTTTGTGCGTCTTTGTTTTCTTGGCGCGCCTGACTTGGAAACTTTTTGGCGAAAAGATAAAGGCCGCTGTCGCTGCTTTGTTTAAACCGGTCCAAACCATATGGGCAAAGTTAGAGCCCTATGCCACTTACGCAAAATGGGCCGGGTTAGCATTTGTGATGGCCTACCCCTTTATCGCCGTCGCCATTGCAGGCCCCGGTGGCGCTCTGAAATGGATTGACAATTACGGGATACAAATTCTCATCTACGTCATGCTCGGTTGGGGGCTCAACATCGTTGTGGGGCTAGCCGGACTGTTGGATCTTGGTTATGTCGCGTTTTACGCTGTTGGCGCTTATTCAGCAGCACTCCTGTCGACCAAATTTGGATTTTCATTTTGGCTCTGTCTCCCACTCGCAGGAATCTTAGCCGCCTTTTGGGGCATACTTTTAGGATTTCCTGTGTTGAGATTGAGGGGCGACTATCTGGCAATTGTCACGCTCGCCTTTGGCGAAATCATTCGCCTCGTCCTCATCAACTGGGAAGATCTAACAAACGGCGCGTCAGGCATCTCAGGCATCCCCCGCCCAAGTTTTTTTGGTCTTCCCTTCAACGCGTCAGATACAGGATTTGCAGCAACATTTGGCCTGGAGTTCTCACCGCTCCATCGACTGTTTTTTTTGTTTTATTTGATTCTCGCATTGGCTTTACTCACCAATTGGGTCACGATAAAATTGCGTCGACTTCCCATTGGCCGCGCTTGGGAAGCATTGCGCGAAGACGAGATTGCATGCCGTTCCCTGGGAATAAACACCGTCACCACAAAACTGACCGCGTTTTCCATTGGCGCCATGTTTGGCGGCATTGCTGGTGCATTTTTTGCCGCGCGCCTTGGCTTCATCAGCCCAAAATCATTTGAGTTCATGGAAAGCGCCATGATTCTATCGATCGTCGTCCTTGGCGGCATGGGAAGCCAAATCGGTGTTGCCATCGC
The DNA here is from genome assembly GCA_965222775.1 of Hyphomicrobiaceae bacterium. Classification (GTDB taxonomy): domain Bacteria; phylum Pseudomonadota; class Alphaproteobacteria; order Rhizobiales; family Hyphomicrobiaceae; genus CBDCUV01. The sequence continues at coordinate 2,750,664 of OZ244971.1, read as the reverse complement.
CGCAATTGTTATGATTGGCGGTACAGAGATCTTGCGAGAGTTGGCGTGGCTCAAAACGTTTTTTGGACCCACATTTGATCCCACCCATTACCGAATGCTGCTGTTCGGCCTTGCCATGGTGATGATGATGATCTGGCGGCCCCGCGGCTTAATCTCAAAACGTCAACCATCGATATTCTTGCACAAAAAGAAAGCGATCGCTGCAGATCTCGTGCAGGAGGGACGCGGCTGATGCAGGCGTCCTCCCCACTTTTGCGCGTTGAACATTTGTCAATGCGTTTTGACGGGCTGCTTGCCATTGATGATTTGTCATTTGAAGCCGAGCGCGGACAAATCACGGCACTCATCGGACCCAACGGCGCCGGCAAGACCACTGTGTTCAATTGCATCACGGGATTTTATAGGCCCACCAGCGGACGCATCGCATTAACAACAGGCAACACCGTTACAGACCCAGACATCATACGTCTAACACAGACCGGCAAGCGTTATCGCGGCACATCAAAAAACGGCATTTTTTTACTTGAACGCATGGCGGATTCGGAAATCGCAGCCCGCGCAAAAGTTGCGCGCACATTTCAAAATATTCGATTGTTCACCGGAATGACCGTTTTAGAAAACTTGATTGTCGCACAACATAACGAACTAAACCGTGCTTCGGGATGGTCGACGCTGGGTCTCATCAACGCCAAAAGTTACAAGTCCGCCCAACAAGAAGCCGTAGATCTCGCAGTGCGTTGGCTTGAGCGCATTGATCTAACAGACCGCGCCGACGACCCAGCCGGGCATCTGCCTTACGGCGACCAACGACGCTTGGAAATCGCACGCGCCATGTGCCTAAGGCCAACGTTGTTGTGCCTGGACGAGCCCGCAGCGGGTCTCAATCCCAAAGAAAGCGTAGAACTCAACGGCCTACTTAAATGGATCTGCAAAAAAACAAACACAACGGTTTTACTCATCGAACATGACATGAGTGTCGTCATGGATGTATCCGACCATGTGATCGTCTTAGAGTACGGCAAAAAGATCTCTGATGGTCCACCGGATTTTGTCAAAGACGATCCCAAAGTGATCGCCGCCTATCTCGGTGTCGAAGATGAAGAATTTGACGCCACCGAAGCGGAGCTCGACACATGACCGAACCGCTTCTGTCCATTCGCGGTATAACAACCTACTACGGCAATATCGCCGCGCTGCGCGGTGTTGATCTTAACGTCAACGCGCGCGAAATCGTTGCACTGATTGGCGCAAATGGTGCGGGCAAATCCACACTCATGATGACGATTTGTGGCTCTCCACAAGCCCGCGAGGGCGCTATACATTTTGAAGGCCACGACATTACACGACTGCCGACACATGAAATCGCGCGACTAAGAATCGCCCAGTCTCCCGAGGGCAGAAGAATTTTCCCACGCATGACGGTGTTAGAAAACTTACAAATGGGTGCTGAGTTGGCGGACCCGGCGACCTTCGAAAACGACCTAGATCACGTCACCGAACTTTTCCCGCGCCTCAAAGATCGGTTGCATCAGCGCGGCGGCACGCTGTCTGGCGGCGAACAACAAATGTTGGCCATTGCACGCGCGCTCATGAGCAAACCCAAACTTTTGTTGTTGGATGAACCCTCGTTGGGTCTTGCTCCCCTAATCGTCAAACAAATCTTCGAGGCGATCCGCGAAATCAACAAATCCAACGGCATGACCGTTTTTCTTGTCGAACAAAACGCCTACCACGCATTAAAATTGGCCGACCGCGCTTATGTGATGGTCAATGGACAAATAACCATGACCGGAACAGGCCAAGATCTACTACATCGACCTGAAATCCGCGCCGCCTATCTCGAAGGTGGACGCACTTGACACGCGGGCAAAAGAACGACCAAACACGAACACACTTGCAAAGACCAACATATGACAGCGACAACCTAATATGGACGCATTTTATCCAACCGGCCCAAACGGTCTTTGGGTTTTCATACTCGTCACACTCAGTCTCGGAGGTGCCGCCTCTTGGGCCACGGGTCGCGCCTTGGCCATGGGCTGGGAAAGTATTTTCAAACTCTTTTTATATATGGGCCTGATGACCTTCGCCGTACGCTTTATTCATTATGCGTTGTTCCACCAGCCATTCCTCGACCCACGAAATGTCATCATTGATTACATTATACTTGTAGCGATTGCAGCTTTTGGATTCCGTCAGCACCGTGCATTTCAAATGGTCACGCAATACCCTTGGCTTTTTGGCTCAGCCGGGCCGCTTAATTGGCATACAAAAAAGTCGCTGTTGGGCCCATAAAAGATTGAAATCATTTTTTGACACGGTCATACCAACATAGAACGATAACAAGACCAGACCAACAGCACCCCGACCAAACCACCTAGCGGTCGCGTCAAACATATTGAGGAGGTCGTCAATGCTACAAAAGTCAGTCGTGAGCACCGCACTCATGGTGTTGAGCCTCGCTCTAACATCGTGCGGCGACAGCTCAAAACCAGCCAGCGACGTTGTGCGCATTGGCGTCGCCGGCCCGCTCACAGGTCCCAGCGCAGCTTTTGGCGCGCAACTCAGAAACGGAACTGCACAAGCCGCAAAAGACATAAATGCAGAAGGCGGTCTAAACGGCAAAAAGATCGAGCTATTATTTGAAGACGACGTCGGCGATCCAAAACAAGGTGTGTCCGTCGCAAACAAACTTGCAGGAGAAGGCGCAAAATTCATCGTCGGTCATTTCAACTCAGGCGTCACGATTCCAACCTCCGAAATCTATAACGAAAACGGAATCCTTATGGTGACCCCCGCATCCACCAATCCAAAGGTCACCGATAGAAAACTCTGGAATGTGTTTCGCGTTTGTGGGCGTGACGACCAACAAGGCGTTATCGCTGGGAAGTACATTGCCGACAATCTTAAAGACAAAAAGGTTGCCTTCATTCACGACAAGACCCCGTACGGCAAAGGCTTGGCAGACGAAACCAAAAAGGCGATCAACGACGCGGGCATGACAGAGGTGCTCTACGAAGGCATCAATACAGGCGAAAAAGATTTCGCCGCACTCGTTTCAAAAATGAAAGAAGCCGGTGCAGAGCTCGTTTATTTTGGCGGTGTTCATACGGAAGCAGGCTTAATCGCACGCCAGATGCGCGACCAAGGCTTAAACGCAATCTTCATGTCTGGCGATGGCATCGCCACAGACGAATTTGCCGCCATTGCCGGTCCAGCGGCCGAAGGCACGCTGATGACCTTCCCGCCCGATCCGCAAAAGCGTCCTGAAGCACAAGAGGTCCTTAAGCGTTTCAAGGAAAACGGGTTCACACCTGAGGCATACACCCTTTACAGCTATGCCGTCCTTCAGGTTTACCACCAAGCCGCAAACAAGGCCGCCAGCAATGACCCGAAAGCTGTCGCAGACCAAATGCGTTCCGGACAGACCTTCAACACAGTCATTGGGGATCTTGGCTTTGATGAAAAAGGCGATGTAAACCGCGTCGACTACACAATCTACAAATGGAAGAAGATGGACGACGGCCGCGTCACTTATGTCCAAGAATAAGGGCGTACAAAATTCTTTTAGCAATGGCGGCTCATCCGGCCGCCTCTCGCTTTTTTAGGCGGAAAAACTCTTTGGCGGCCACAACATATGGTCACCTAGCCAGGCAAGGACTTAGGCCTGCCACTCGCTAGTAAACTCCGGCTACCGACCCTGGGACTCCGCCAGACATTCCGCGAGCACGGCGCGCTCGAGTTTCTGGAGCTCCTCAGGAATGGTCTCACCGGCCAAGTGATGCTTACGGATCCGCTCCCGAATAAGCGCATAGCAAGCGCGTGGATCATCGAGCTCGTCAATCCTCAAATTGACCTCCTCGATTTCGCGATCAACCTCTTCGGTCATCCCGCTCCCTTCCCTTAACCGTGTTCCTTAACAACGACGACTGTTCGTTCACTACTCAGACCCGCAAGAATCAAACCAACTCGGACTGACCTTTAATGATTGATGCGGTCCGCGCCAACTTTCAAGAGACCTATTCACAGTTGCGACCAAGTTGTTGCCGGCAGTCGACACATTTCATTCACATTCGATTTCCCAACGTTACCACCGCGTGGGCTACCTGCATTCTGGCCAACCCAAAGACAGGGCCCAAAAGTGGCACCCTCACCGCAGCGGGATGGCTTCCTACACAGTCCACCATCCACTGTCACGCAATTTTTCGCGCCCTTAAGTGACCGCCATCGCAAACTACGCTATCAACCGCCACCACAGAAGGTCATATTGACCTGCAGCATGACGAACCAAGGGCAGTGCCATGTCCCAAATTGGAATTCATTGCGACTGATTCGATGGCTAATCGAAAAAATTTAATCACAGACATCACAGGTTTAAAGGTCGGCAACGCCCACGATCCTGTCGCCTTGACGGGCGTGACCGTGCTGCTGCCCGAAAAACCAACGGTTGCCGCAGTTGATGTCAGAGGCGGAGGGCCCGGCACCCGCGAAACCGACGCGTTGGGCCCCACCGGCACTGTGCAAGAGATCCATGGCGTCGTGCTATCGGGGGGGTCAGCCTTCGGTTTGCTGGCCGCTTCTGCAGTGCAAACTTTTCTTGCGCAACGCAAAATCGGCTTTGAGATCGGAAACGCTATCGTGCCGATCGTTCCGCAAGCCATCCTGTTTGACCTCTTAAACGGCGGAGACAAAAGCACCATCACGAACTCTACTAATCGCCCACTTTATGAACGGCTGGCCGCAGAAGCTTGTCAGTCCGCAGCTCCTAACTTCAATATCGGGAGCAACGGAGCGGGATTTGGCGCCACCACCGCCACATGGCGCGGCGGCCTTGGCAGCGCCTCAAGCAAACTATCCGATGGGCTTGAGGTGGGCGCTTTGGTTGCCGTCAACGCTGTCGGCAGTGCGACAATTGGCAACAGCAAACATTTCTGGGCCTACCCCTTCGAACAAATCAATGAATTCGGAAATGCTGGGCCACCGCCTGCCAAGCTATTGAAAAGCATGACAACGCCCAAGCTCAAAGGCGGCCCCGCACAGAGCACCACCATTGCTGTGGTCGCCACCAACGCCAAGCTAACCCGACCTCTAGCTCAGCGCCTCGCCATCATGGCCCAAACGGGTCTGGCGCGCGCCCTCCATCCAGTCCACACACCTCTCGACGGCGATGTGGTGTTTGCCATCGCCACCTGTACACAGGATCTTGACGATCCACATTTGGCGTTGAGCCGGCTTGGATCGGCTGCCGCTGATTGCCTGTCGCGCGCAGTTGCCCGTGGAATCTATGAGGCAGAGACGCCACCACCTGGTTGGACCGGCCCGCCGGCCTACCGCGACGGCTTTGGGGACAGTGTCTGACCACCCGCACAACGCACATGACACCCAACGAAGGGGCCCGTCACGTGTTGACCATTGCCGTGCAAGCATTGCGGGCCCTAAGCCCCTCTGTTAGGCCTCTCACTTTCCTTTTTGCCCCTAACCGCCTTGAGGGCTTGCTATGATCCCGCGCTACTCCCGTCCTGACATGGTTGCCATTTGGGAACCGGAAACAAGATTTCGCATTTGGTTCGAAATAGAAGCCCATGCGGCCCAGGCCATGGCGGATTTGGGCATCATTCCAAAATCTGCTGCCAAAACCATTTGGGACAAGGGTGCCAAAGCCCAATTCGACGTAAAGCGGATTGACGAGATTGAGCGCGAGACCAAACACGATGTCATCGCCTTCTTGACCCACCTGGCCGAGCACGTTGGCGAAGATGCCCGTTTCATCCATCAAGGCATGACCTCATCAGATGTCCTTGACACTTGCCTGAGTGTCCAACTGACCCGTGCCGCCGATCTTCTTTTAAAGGACTTGGACCGCGTCCTTGAGGCACTCAAAAAACGCGCCTACGAACACAAAGACACACTCACCATCGGCCGCAGCCATGGCATTCACGCCGAGCCCACAACTTTTGGCGTGAAGCTCGCATACGCCTATGCCGAGTTTGCCCGTGCCAAGGAGCGGCTCGAAACAGCGCGCAAAGACATCGCAACCTGCGCATTGTCAGGCGCCGTCGGTACGTTTGCCAACCTTGACCCGCGTGTAGAAGTGTATGTAGCCGACAAACTCTGCCTCACGCCAGAACCCGTTTCAACCCAAGTGATCCCGCGCGATCGCCACGCCATGTTTTTTGCAACACTCGGTGTCATCGCGTCCTCCATGGAACGGCTGGCCACCGAAATTCGCCATTTGCAACGCACCGAAGTCTTGGAGGCCGAAGAATATTTTTCGCCCGGCCAAAAAGGCTCGTCTGCCATGCCGCACAAACGCAATCCCGTACTCACCGAAAACCTAACGGGCCTAGCCCGCATAGTGCGCAGCTACGTGGTACCGGCCATGGAAAACGTCGCCCTTTGGCATGAGCGCGATATCTCCCACTCGTCTGTTGAACGCATGATTGGTCCGGACGCGACAGTAACGTTGGACTTTGCGTTAGATCGCCTCGCCGGAGTGATTGAAAATCTCGTCGTCTATCCTGAAAACATGCGCAAGAACTTGGACAAGCTTTCAGGCCTGCACAATTCGCAGCGCGTGTTGTTGGCGCTCACCCAAGCCGGTGTCAGTCGTGAAGATGCTTATCGTTTGGTCCAACGCAACGCCATGAAAACCTGGGAAGAGGGCAAAGTCTTCTTAGAAGAACTCAAAGCCGACAAAGACGTTGTCGCCAAACTCAAACCCACTGACCTCGATCAGATGTTTGACCTTGGCTATCACACCAAACACGTGGACGAGATTTTTGAGAGGGTGTTTGGGTGAAGGGCAAAGTAGCACAACGTTCCGCTGTTGTGGATGAGGCGGCGCGGACTTTCCGTGTGGTGAATAGAAGTGTTGAGCCCGAGCAACCTTAGGCGCACGCAAAAATTTATCGGCCACTCAAAGTCAGGTTAGGTCCGGCAAGCGTACGAAAGGAAAACGGAAGCGCTGGGCCAATTGCAGTCACAAGCAATCTTCTTAGTACCGTACCGGCTGATGTCGGTTGATGGCTTAAGAGCAGAAAGCACAACAGTTGCTGTCCACCTCTCGCGCTACCACTAATTCGGATCAATGGTCACCATCGCATGGATTTCATCGGTTAAAAACCCGGTCGCTGTGGGCCGGCGCACACCCGGCAGAATTTGCACGTCAAACAATTCGGTAACAACGCTATCAAAGCGGATCCATTCGACAATATCTCCGGAACCCAGATCAATGATCTGAACACCGCACCACGGATCCGCATCACGTTTTTTGAGTTCGTCATCCAATTGCAGTTCGGCGAAGGACCCTTCGCGGCGCGGCAGCGACAAACCAACGATGGCAAAGTTTCCATGAAACGCAAGACCCCGCAAAAAGCCCGGACAAAAGACGCACGGTTCAAAGCTGCCGTTGTCCAGGTCGACCGTTCCTAGATACCCCGTGCCCGAATTTAAAACCCAAAGCTGGTCTTTGTGCCAACGCGGCGAATGTGGCATCGACAGCTTGTCCGTCACCACATTGTTTTCGCGGGCATCGATAACACAGCCACCCTCCCACCGCCGGTCGCGCCAGCCGTTGACCACATCCGACTGACACACCGCCGTTACGTGCGTGACACCTTCTTTGTTCAAGGCCATACCGTTTAAGTGACAGCGGTCTTCGGCCGCGAGTTTGGAAATAAAATCCGGTTTCCACACTGGTTTAAACGAATGCACCGGAGACAGCAGCGACAAACAAGAATAAAGCGTATTGACAAAAATAATCCGCCCATCCGCCAACACACTAATATCGTGCACATCAATGTCGCCCGTCGTAGTAGCGATCCTCGGCACATAATGTGCGTCGCTTCCTTCTACTTTATGATGTTCGCAGATAATGTTTTCAAATCGCCAGATTTGAAACAGCGTTGCGATGAGCAAACGCTGCGGATCCGCATAAAGCCCCATAGCGCGCGCTAAAAATCGTTCGTGGAAGGACATCTGGCCATGCGCATCGACACCAATAAGGTAAAGTCGCCCTGACTGATAGGATGTAAACGCAAGACTCAATTGGTTACGTGTCAGCCATCCGGCCAACCCGCGCGAGCAGGAGATTTTTGCCTGTTGCTGCCCTGATAGAATTGCAGAGTTGATTTCCGGCTCTTTTTCATCCGTATTCACGGTATCTGTCATCTCGAACGTCTCTAGTGATTGCGCAACTGCAGCAATCACATTCATTACCTGCACAATATTGGTTCAATCTGAGCTGCTTGAAGTGACTTCTTGTCGAATCAGTAGTGCGAATCAGTCAATTTGTTGATGCTCGTGTTGGCCCGTTGGCATTCGGAATTCTTGAGATTCTTTGATTTATGGAGAGACGTTTGTCAAAAAAGTCAACAAAGAGTCTGTTTGCGGTACACCCGTGTCCAGCTTTGGTTTCACCGGAATCCAATGCATTGCGTTCAAATCTTGTCAATGAAACAGGCGCACTTGCCCTCCAATCGGCGTTAGTTGATACCGACGCGCCGGCAACAGACGGGGCAGCGAACACGACCTGGCGCTCGACGCTTTTATCAACGGCAGCGCTGGCGCCGCTGATGCTTTATGGCGCAAGGCAAGTCCGTGCACAAACAGTCCCACCTGCTGCGCCGTGCAATATCGGAGCGGTGCCCGGCGTCTCCGTCACCTGTCAGGGGGATGTATCTGCAGGTGTTGCATCAGGCGGTGATGCCTACAGCACGATCAATGTCAACAATGTCGTAGAAAATCCTGCAAATCCCGGTAGTGGCATTGCCATTGAACCTGCTGCTAGCGTTTCTGGCATTCAGCTCACGAACACAAATTTTAATTCAACCATAAATTCCAATCTCGGTGCTTTCTCAATCTCGACAACCGGTAACAATGCACAAGGCATTTTTGCCAATTCCCAATTTGGCTCTGTCACGGTTGACTCTACTGGCGATATTTCAACTCAGGGTGATGCCGCAGGCGGCATTCTTGCTCTTTCTATCTATTCAGCCGCTACGGTTATGTCGACTGGCAATATTGCGACCCTAGGCGCAGTTGCAAACGGCATTTACGCAAGTTCTCGCGACGGCGCCGTTACGGTTACATCGACTGGTGATATCGTGACCCAGGGCGATGACTCAAATGGTATTTATGCTGTTACTCCTTATGGCGCCGCCACGGTTACATCGACCGGCGATATCACAACCAAAGGCTCTGGCGCACTCGGTATTGGCGCTGGTTCTTATAATAGCGCCGCTACTGTTACTTCGGTGGGCAATATTATGGCCGAAGGTGATTTCGCATACGGCATTGTTGCTTTTACTACCGGAGGTTCCGCCACGGTTGACTCCACTGGTGATATTTCGACCCAAGGCCTCAGCGGAAACGGCATTTTTGCTCGTGCTGACAATGGCTCTGCCACGGTTACGTCAACCGGCGATGTCACGACCCAAGGTGATAATGCGCAAGGCGTTTTGGCTTATTCTCTCGGTGCCGCCGCGGTTACGTCAACCGGTGATGTCACGACTCAAGGTGATAATGCGCAAGGCGTTTTGGCTTATTCTTTTGGTGCCGCCACGGTTACCTCAACCGGCGATATCACGACCCAAGGCGATAACTCAGTCGGCATTTTTGCTAACTCTGTCGATGCAGCCACAGTCACATCGACCGGAAATGTTGAGACCCAGGGCAATATTTCACACGGCATTTTTGGACTGTCAGATAATGACAATGTCACGGTCACATCGACCGGTAATATATCAACGCAGGGCATATATGCATTTGGCCTTGCTGCCTATACCTATGACGGCAACATAATCATCAGCTCAACTGGCGACATTTCGGCTTCAGGCGCTATTAGTTCAGCGATTGTCGCGGGTATTGGAGGAGGTGCCGGTAACAATATCACCATCGATATTTTGGCTGGCAATGTTCGAGGCGGCTCGGGCGGTGGGGCTGGCGTCACACTCATTGGTGGGGACGATAATATGGTCACGAACCATGGAGATCTATCGGCCCTCTCGGGCAACGCCATTTTTGGCGGCCCAGGCAACGACCACATCTGGAATTATGGGACTATCACCGGCAACATTGATTTGGATGGCGGCAGTAACAGTTTCCATAACCACGCCAGTGGTGTGTTTAACATGGGCCCCACTGTCAATGTCGGCGCCGGCAACGATTTTATCAACGATGGCACTATTGATCCGGGTGGTCCGGGGACCATTGCCACAACGGCTATTACAGGCAATTTCACCCAAAATGCTTCGGGTGTGTTTGTGGTTGATCTCAATCCCGGCGGGGTCACTGCCGATCTGATCACGGTCTCGGGCACGGCCAATGTGGCGGGATCTGTGCTGCCCCTTCCACTCTCACCCTTCACGATTGCCACCGGCAAGGTGGATATTTTGACCGCCACCGGTGGCGTCACCAACAATGGCGTTGGTATCACCGACACTGCGGTTGTCGATTACACGTTGTTGTTTCCTAACCCCAACACAATGGCCTTGGGTTTTGTCATTGATTTTACGCCGGCACTTGCGGGTCTCACACCGAACCAAAGTGCAGTTGGCAATTATCTCAATAACGCCCTCGGTTCGGGTGGCGGGGGCATTACGCCGCTGCTCGCATTCCTTATCGGTGTTCCTGACCCGCAAACTTATGTGGCACTGCTCGATCGATTGCATCCGGAGGCATATTTGATCAACGGCTTGACAGCCATAGGCGGCAGTACCGCGTTTGCGCAAGCGGTGCTCGATTGTGATTCCAAAACGCGCCGTAACACGTTGAATGGCGCGAGTGACGACAATCAAAACCGCAATTGTTTCTGGGCGGAAGGCTTTGGCGGAAAACGCAATTGGGATCGTCATCGCACCAACATCGGTCATCACACGGACTTCTGGGGCTTGCGCGGCGGCTTTGAAATGGTCCTTGGCGGCAATGTTGCGGGCGGGCTATCGTTTTCCTTTGAAGACATCAACACCGATACAAGCAATCCCGCTGATAGTGATGGTCAGCATTATCAAGTGGCGGGAAGTTTACACACGAATCTCGGTGGCGTTGACATCGCTGGCATTATCCACGGCGGCTGGGGCGATTTTGATGTGACGCGGCCCATACATATTCCAACCGCTGGTCTCGTGGCCCGCGGCGACCAAGACATCGCTACGGTTGGCGCCAGATTAGAGTTCGCCGCCAAGTTGTTGAATGGGCCGGTGATGGTCGAGCCTATATTTGGTGTAGGTTTTGTGCACGTTCGTTCCGATTCTTTGCGCGAAACAGGTGGCAGTGCCGCAAGCCTTCTGATCTCCGGCTTTGACGAAACGTTTTTTTATTTCAATCCCGCCATTCACATCCAAGGCAATGTACAAGTGGACGCCGCGACCACGCTGTCACCGTTCGCGCGGTTCGGCCTGATGATTTATGATGATGAGCGCATTGATACGAGTTCGCGCATGGCCCGTGCCCCGGCAGATCTGGCGCCGTTTAATACCATCGCCGATCTCGACCAGGTTGTCTTCGAAGCCGCTGCTGGCCTCGATGCCACCGTCACCAACAGTGTCACCGCGACACTTGGATACGACGGCAAGTTTTCCGAACATGCCCGCACCCACCAAGGCAGCGTCCGTGTCACGGTGGAATTTTAGGGGCCGTGGACAAGCGTCTTTATCATGACGTTGGTTTGCTGCTTGCAGACGGGATGAAATGTGCGTGGCTGTCTGCCCGGACATGCATAGCTGACGTTATTTCAACTGTGTTTGTGCGAGGCCCGTTTGTCCCCTCCGGCTCATCTTCTCCCGTTCTACTCCTTCTCCAAACTTCCGCTATCCCATCAATGAGCTGTCATCTGGCAAGCTTCGATTGGTTTGACGTGCGATGGAAGCGATTGACCGCCCGACACCAAACATAAGCTATAAAGACCCGCCCAGACCATCACTTGGTGAAAATTAGCTATGCACCCACCAGCAAATCAGATCTCCGTCTGTCAACAGATGCGCGCACCTCCAGACTAATAACTGCACATAAATCGGGAACGAAGAGCTGGCACGGACTTCGCTTCGCAATCACGTGCCCTATACAGAGCAAGCCGCATCTCGCCCGACGACCGTGGTCCACTCCCGCACGGTCCAATGTGTGACCAAGCCGTTGATGACGTAGGGGTCTGCCTTGGCGAAGTTCTCTGCCACCGTGGGCGTTATCGCCTTTGAAGACAATCGCCGCACCATCTGCGGGATTTGCAAAAGCGCCACCAAGAAAGAGTTCTCCGCGATCCACGTACTGCTTGGCGTGCGCAAAATGTGCGTCACGAAAATTGCTGCGGCGCTCCATGTAATCCGGTACGTATTCGTAGAATAGAATGTAGTGCATGACTTGCCTCTCCCACAATCCGTGGAATGGCATGGATTGAAGGTTGGAACAAGCTCCATCCCAGGTCAGCAAGGTCTTAGATCACGTCTGCGCTGACGATCTAGAAGGCAGGTGGCGACAAATGCGAAGCAACACCCGCGCCGCCGTGCGAACAATCGGCCAAGTGTGTTTGCCTGTAGTGGTCAACCGGTAAATTCTGCTACCTCGATCCCCAGAAACCCTGGGAAGGTTATGCTCTAGGGGATTTAACATGTGCCGGGCGATCACAGTTTCGCTCGGCTACCAACGTTGCCTCACACCTTCCGTCCAGGCCTGATGTAGCACAACCATTCAGCCCAACTACTTTGAACCCTTATCAAACTTCTTGGTGGTTTTATTTTCCGGCAACCAGGGCATCGCGGAACACCGCCAGATTTCAAATTGAGGAACGAGGTCTGCGCGCTGCTTGGTGGCGCCAACCCGAACATTATAGGTCTCATGGTGATCACCATCGTTCGTCGCATAAAGCGCAGAGCCGCACGTTGGACAAAACGCCTGTATGCGCCGGTTTCCACTGTCCGCAACTTTTACATATTCCCTAGGCGTGCCCTTCTTAATCCGAAAGGTGTTCCCGGCAACAATGGCAATGGATCTGTATGGAGAACCTGAAATGACCTGGCAATCCGTGCAATGGCAATTGCCCACTTTTTCCAAGTCGGCCTCGGCTTCGAATTCGATTTCCCCACAGTGGCAGCCACCATCAATTTTCATACTCAAAATTCCTCACCAAATGCACCAATGTTACGAACCATATACTATCCTAGATAGACGCGAAACCGCTGCGTATTGACCGAGAGCGAATTTGGGCAATAGTAAACGCCTTGGTGGCTTACAGTTGATCCTGTTAAGGCGCCATTCCATGACAATGGGGAGTGCGCGTCGCGATAGACCGAGCCGTCCGGCGCCTTGTCTTCGTCATAAGACCAGCCAAACACGCGTGTGTGATAGGCCGAGACTGCATCAAGCTGCCGCGCAAACAAATCGCACCGAACAAACTCTCCGTGGCCCAGATCAACGTCTGTACCTGTCTCAGGGCCGATTATTTGGTAACGATGCCTTGTACCGACGCGACGCGATCGAGCGCATCCTGAGACCGGCCTGAGTAATCAACCGCAAATGGGACTTCGACGCCCTTCTTGCAATCCGGCCGCGCTTCAAGCGTATCGATCAAACGTTGCAAGTGCGGAAGATTATCAATCTCAATGCCGGCCCAACCGTGGGCCAGCGCCCAACACGAATTCGCGATGTCGTCGATGGAAAAGTCACCGGCCAAATATTCATGGTCCGCAAGCCGCGCGTCGAGAACCCCATAAAGGACCGCAGCTATAAGAGCGCGCGCGAAAAGAAATGAAATCACTTATCTCATCGGAACCCTCGCAACGCCCAAATCACGAACAACAAAACGCTTCTTATCCTAGCTGTACACCACCGAGATGTCACAATAAGGCGCCATAATGTGCTAAGTGTCCCAAAAAACCAAAGTCATATTGTTTCGATACTGGAGGAGGCAACAATGCGCGGCAAACGAACATTGAAGTGGCTCGCCATTGTCCTAGTGGCAGCCTTTGCGATTATCTACTATGCACCTGAAATGCTGCGGTCCATGGCGCGGACATCGCAAAACCAACAAGAAACAACCGAAACCGCATCACAAGTTGCCAAAAACGTTTGGCCGATGCCAATCGAAGACTTTGTCCGTGGCAACTATTTGCAGCACGCCGACATATTGCTCACGCGCCGCGACTATGATCCTGTATCATTTTCAATTCGCTCTTGGACAGGTTCGCATTTTTCACACGCGGCCATGGTGTTCGCCATTGCCGGCATTGACCCTGGCGTGCACAGCGTACTGTTGATTGAGTCGACCGTAGGCGGTGTCGACATCACAAAACTAGAAAGCTACCTCAAAGACAAAAGCACAGTCGTCGCCATCAAACGCGTTAACAGGCCCTGGTTTAACCAGACAGCGCGCGCGCAAGTGCGCGGCGAAATGTTAGAAAAAATCGATGCCGGCTATGGCTATGGCATTATTCTCGATCACCTGCGCACAGGCGCCTTCGCAGCTTTAAGTGCCCTCTACGGCAGCAAGAACGAGGCGATCAATAAAGTCTATGGCAACGAAGTTTCGTTCTCAAATAACTTCATCTGTTCCGGATTCATCCAATACGGCTATTTAAAAGCCATCACGAAAATGATTGAAAATGGCCAAATGCCATTGCAAGCCGTTCCAGACGTGCTGTTCGACAGCTCTGCCGTCTTAAAGGACAAGTATCTAAAATTTATTCCCCTGGACTACATCGAGCAATTGCCACCCGAAGAGCGTCCCGAAGTTGTTGCCGCTATATTGCCAGCCGTGACCAAAACCCTTGAATCGCAGATCTTCGATTTGACGCCAATGGACCTTGCCGAAAGCAAAAACTCCGATTGGCTTTATTTGATCAAGGACGGTTTGGTGCACGAAATCACGAGCAAGACTGACATCGAAAAGATGTTGCAATAAATCCAGCGATCAAAACACGTCTTTTAAAAAATGACATTGCGCGTGGCGCTCTATGCGAACCAAACGTCGCGGCTCAATAGAATTTTACGCGCTAACTGACATCCGCAATACGCCAGAAACATCCGCAAAAGTTTTCAACGGTTCTGACGCAGCAGACTTGTATTTCACATTTAATCAGCAGACTGAATACATAGAGTCTCTCATGTGGGGTCGATTCGGCGTCCCGCCGTTCCCAAACAATTGCCCACGAAGAGGGATGACGTATGCGCGCAACTATTACAATCGCTATAGGTCTTTGTATCGCCCTAACATTTGCCGCCTCCCCAAAAGCCATCGGTGAAGAGCGCACGGCCTCACATGGCGCGCAAAAAATCGCTGCACCACATGGCCCATGGCAATTTTCAATGACCCCATACGTTTGGGCCTACTGGTTTAATGCGGACCAAACCGTGCGCGCGCAAACCGTTTCCATTGATACACATCTTATTACGATTGTTCGGAAAGCCGACTCCGTTGCAGGCTGGTTCAGCTTCCAAGAAGCACGCAACGGAAAGCTATCCGTCTATTCCGACGTCCAGTGGGCCGACGTGAAGCTTTCCGGGGGCAAGGTGCGAACCAAAAGAGTGAGTCCCGGCCTTTCGATAACCGCATCAACCAACATTGGACTGAGACTCGAACTTGGAGTCGTCGAAGCTGGTGTCATGTACGAAATCGCACGACACACCCATTCAGGCACCGGACCACTTGGCGTTAACAACACAAGCACATTCACCCCCCATACCACCTTCGAGCTACTCGCCGGTGCCCGCTATTGGCACCTAAAAAATGATCTAAATTTTTCAATCGCCCTCGGCGCCACCATTCCACCCGGTCTGACCCGTCGTGGTTTTTTCAGCGCCCGCGCCTCAGCAGGCGATGATTGGGTGGACCCGCTCATCGGCATGCGTATCCGCCATCACCTGCGCCGCGGCGAACAACTTGTTTTACGTAGCGATGTTGGCGGGTTTGGCGTCGGAAGTGATTTTAGTTGGCAAGTCTTCGGCGGATATATCTGGGATTGCGGTTGCAAAGTATTGGGCGGCGACCTTTACGGTGCCATTGGCTATAGAGCGTTGGCCGTCGACTATGCCGACGGGCGCGGCCGCAACCGATTTGCCTATGACGCTGTACAACACGGCCCGGTCATCGGAGCAAGATTGCAGTTCTGAACATTGAAACAATTTTTTCCTTCCACTTTTTTTTTGAACAAGTTGGTCGTTTGTCCGGGTCTCGAAAATCCAGGCGACAGGACCACCTGGGCGCAATCTTGTTCGAATTTTACTTACCCTTCACCTGCGCGATGAGCGATTTGTCAAACAATCTCTCAGTAAGATTTTTGCCATCGAATATTTCGACCTAACGTCAGCTCATCGCCTGTCTTTGACCAACGGAGTCATCACGGCAAACGACACAAGTCGACGTCAATAGTTCGCCCGTTTTGGAATGCCCGCAAAGACAAATGCACAAGTCCAGTTCACGATTATTGTTTAGGAGTTTTGTTGTGGACCTCATAGACCGGTTCAAAAGTCTTTCAACTCTCACAGCAATTACGTTTCTCGGCATTTGCACTTTTCCCGTTAGTACATTGCCAATTGAAGCCGACGGACCGCACATCGAGTTCGCAAAGAGAAACGCCACCGCTTGGGCCAAACAAGACAACCAAATTGACACTAGGCTCGCAGAACTCGAAAAGCGTTTCGGCAAAAAACCAAACATCATATACATATTAACCGACGATGTCGGCTGGGGCGAGCTTGGCTGGCAAGGGGGCGGCAAGCATCGCGGAACCCCGAGCCCAGCGCTCGACAAAATGGCCCACGAAGGCATGCGATTTTGGTCGGCCTATGCGGAACCCTCCTGCACACCAAGCCGCATTGCGATCATGACCGGCCGCCATCCGGTGCGCACCGGTCTTTTGTCAGTTCTATGGCCGGGCCAACCCGATGGACTGTCACCCGACGAGGTGACCATTGCCGAGATTTTATCAAACACCGGTTACCACACCGCAATGTGGGGCAAATGGCATCTTGGCGAGCTGCCGGAACATGCGCCTGAAAACCAGGGTTTTGATTATTCGTATTATGGCCTGTTCAACGGCGCACCCGATTGGTGGCAAGCAAGTTTCCAAGACAACACAGGCACCTTTCCTTTTGCAGATTTTCCCGGATACGAAAAATACTTTGAAGAGACTGGCATCGACTTGTCTGTCGGCGCATACACAGCCGAAAAAGGAAAAGAGCGTGTACCTGTAAAAGGCCTTGCAGGCATCCTCAGCCCAGAACGGCAAGAGGCTTTCGAAAATGAATCTATCTCGCAAATAACAGCCTTCATTAAAGACAAAGCAAAGTCCGACAAACCCTTCTTCATCTATTGGGCATCCTACGCACAGCAAGTCTCTGCATCAAAAGAGTTCTTAAGATCTCCCGGTGTCGATCGCCTAAACCGACAGGCCTCTTTTATGAGGATGCACAACAAACATGTGCAATCCCTGCTCGACACATTAAGATCGGAAAACATCGCTGAAAACACGCTGGTGGTATGGATCAGCGACAACGGTCCCATGTATGCGTTTTATCCGACCGCAGGCTACACCTTACTGCGCGGGGAAAAAGGGGACGTCTTAGAAGGTGGCGTGCGCGTTCCAGCAATGGCCTGGTGGCCAGGCATGATTGAGCCAGGTCAAGACCCCATGGACACCTGGCATATAACGGATTTGTTTACGACCGCCGCAAGGATCGCAGGCGCAACAGATAAGATTCCAAACGATCGCATCACCGATGGCGTCGATCAAACAGCGCTCTTCCTATTAGGCGAAGGAAACTCGCGTCGAAACTTCATTTCGTACTACAGCGGCAGCGTTCTCGGCGCCATCCGTTATGGCGACTTCAAAATTCACATCAAAGCCGCCCATGGCGGTTTGCCGGGCATGGATTTTTACAACATCAAACGTGACCCGGGCGAAAAATATGGCGCGCTTTACGCAGGCCTCTTCGCCGTCACGCCCATTCAAATGACATTGCAACAACACATGGCACGGATCGAAAAATTTCCGCACCGAAATCCGAAAACCAAAAAGAGCGCACGACTAACACCCCATGATTAAGCCGTAAATATAATCGCATTGCAGTTAGCAGAACCACAAGGAGAGCCGACAATGGCGCAAACACAAACAGAAATTGCTGAAATATCAAAAGCTGTTCAAGAGGAAAAAGGGTGGTTCATCGCTTTAGGAATTGTCCTCATTTTAGTTGGGACCTCCGCAATCATTTTTCCTCATATAGCGACGCTATCTACAAACATATTTGTCGGTTGGCTTTTAGTCATTGCCGGCATCGTGCAATTCATCCACGCTTTTCGTGTCAAAGAGTGGTCAGGTTTTGCCTTTGAAATGGTGATCGCACTCCTCCATGCCATAGCCGGTATGGTTCTACTCGTTTATCCTGTTGCGGGCGTGATCGCTCTCACCATCTACCTGGCTGTAATTTTCATTGTCGAAGGCGTGTTTCGTTCCCTCCTCGCGATCCAACTCAAACCAGAAAAAGGCTGGTTTTGGTTTCTTATTGGTGGGCTTGCGTCAATTATTTTGGGCGTGTTGCTTTGGGCAAAACTTCCAAGTTCCGCTGGCTGGGCCATTGGCCTGCTCGTTGGATTAAACATCGCCATCGCTGGTTGGGTCTTGTTGATGATCGCACTTTCAGCTGGTGAACCCGCAGACGACAAAGTCAAAGCTTAGTGTTGTCTAAACACTTCCACGCAAGCACAAGCGAGAACTTCCATTTAGCAGCAATGCATCATTGTCCGTACACGCCATTTTAACATCCCAGAGCAATGCTGGCGACATTTGATGCAACAAGCCGGCGTTGCAAATTGGGAGTCAAGTGATGCTTTGTAAGTTTCGTCGCCCGCATAGTCCAACACGCTTTATGTCCGTCACAGTCGTCTATGCCGTAGCAGCGTTTACGTTGCTCGGTTGGACCAACCCCGCTGCAGCCCAAACCGAAAAACCAAATATTCTTGTGATCTGGGGCGATGACATCGGTCAGTCGAACATCTCAGCTTACACATTTGGGTTGGTCGGATACAAAACGCCCAACATTGATCGCATTGCCAAAGAAGGCCTCAAGTTTACCGATTATTATGGCGAGCAAAGCTGCACGGCCGGTCGATCATCATTCATCATGGGCCAAAGCGTTTTTCGCACGGGTTTGTCAAAGGTGGGCTTGCCCGGAGCCGAACTTGGCATGCGCGAAGAAGAGCCGACGATTGCCGCACTGCTTAAAGAAAAAGGCTATGCCACCGGCCAATTTGGCAAAAACCATCTTGGCGACAAAGACAAACACCTTCCCACTAATCACGGCTTTGATGAGTTCTTTGGCAATCTCTATCACCTGAATGCCGAAGAAGAACCGGAAAACGAAGATTACCCAAAAGACCCCAACTTTAAAAAAAGATTTGGTCCGCGCGGCGTGATCCGATCCTTCGCCAGTGGGAAAATCGAAGATACCGGTGCGCTAACCAAAAAGCGTATGGAAACCGTCGATGATGAGACGGTTGACGCGGCCATCGACTTTATCGATCGTGCGCATGGCGCCAAAAAGCCTTTCTTCGTTTGGTGGAACGGAACGCGCATGCATTTCCGCACCCATGTCAAAGATGAATTACGTGGCATTTCCGGCCAAGACGAATACGCAGACGGCATGGTCGAGCACGACATGCATGTGGGCAAACTGCTCAAAAAACTCGACGACCTTGGCATTGCCGACAACACCATCGTTTTTTACTCAACCGACAACGGCCCCCACATGAACACGTGGCCAGACGCTGCGTGGTCACCCTTCCGTGGTGAGAAAAATACAAATTGGGAAGGCGGTTGGCGTGTCCCCGCCATGGTCCGCTGGCCAGGTAAGATCAAAGCAAACCAGGTCTCAAACAACATCATGCACCATATGGACTGGCTGCCAACGTTTCTCGCTGCAGCAGGCGACCCTGACATCAAAGCCAAATTACTCAAAGGTGACGTCAAGGCCATTGGTCGAACATACAAAGTTCATCTTGATGGCTACAATTTTCTTCCATACCTCACCGGCGAAACAAAGGACTCGCCACGTGACGAGATATTCTACTTCTCAGATACGGGCGACCTTACAGCGCTGCGCTATCAAGATTGGAAACTCATTTTCCTCGAGCAAAAAGCTGAAAAAACGCTGCGCGCTTGGATTGAGCCGTGGACGCCATTGCGCATCCCCCTCATGTTTAATTTACGTCGTGATCCTTACGAACGATCCTATGGGACCTCCAATACCTACTACGATTGGCTCCTCGACCGCGCATTTCTGTTAGTTCCTGCCCAAGCGTATGTCGCAAAATTCCTAGAGACGTTTAAGGAGTTTCCGCCACGACAAAGACCGGGAAGCTTCAGCATTGACCAGGTCATGGAAAAACTAACCGTGCCACCGGGCACTCCCTGATCGCGCGCCCGCGCATTGGACATGTACGACGAAGAAAAACATGAGTACCCAACGAATAAGTGCCGTCATGTCCATTACAAAGTCCCTGTCGCGCGAACGTGCTTACCTCAATTTTGCACACATCACCCTTTGGGCTGCCAGCACCTATTTTCTGTTTGGCATCTCAGCGACATCTTTAAGGGCGCAAGACCCATTGCCGTCCTGGCGTGACAGCGTTTCAAAACAACGCATCTTGTCGTTTGTACTCGCCGTCACCGACAGTTCCTCTCCCAACTACGTTCCACAAATCGACCGAATTGCAACTTTTGACAACGACGGAACACTCTGGTCAGAAAAACCAATCTATTTTCAACTGCAGTTTGCCATAGATCGTGTAAAAGCCCTTGCCGACAAACATCCAGAATGGAAAACAACACAGCCCTTTCAGGCAATTTTGGAAAACAACCAAGAAGCTCTGCTCAAGGCTGGCAAAAAAGGTCTCCTCGACGTCATTGCCGCAACACATGCGGGCATGACAGAAGCAGAATTCCGCAAAATCGTCGAAGATTGGATTACCTCATCGAAACACCCGCGATTTAGCCGGCCCTACACAGACCTCACCTATAAGCCGATGAAAGAACTCATGGCGTACCTGCGCGCCAACGGGTTCAAAAATTACATTGTCTCAGGCGGCGGATTGTCCTTTATGCGGCCTTGGGCACCAAAGGTCTATGGCGTACCGACGGACCAAATCATTGGCTCCATCATCAAAACAAAATTTGAAATGCGCAAGAATGGACCTGCACTCGTACGCTCGCCTGAGATATTTTTCATAGATGACAAAGAAGAAAAACCCGTTGGCATTCACACCTTTATTGGGCGCCGACCCATCGCGGCCTTCGGCAATTCTGACGGCGATCTTCAAATGTTGCAGTGGACGGCTGGGCGCAGCGGCCCAAGCCTAAAAGTCATCATCCAACACACCGATGACGAACGCGAATGGGCTTATGACAAAGAATCGCCCGTCGGCCGCCTCGACAAAGCGCTCGAAGAGGCACGCAACCACGGTTGGACCGTCGTCGACATGAAAAACGATTGGAACGTCATTTATTCATTTGAAGAAAATTAAAGACATAGCCAACGGACACGTCGAATACACACAGTACCACACGATAATCGAGAGCCGCCCATGTATCTAAACTTTCGAACGCAACACATGGCGCAACCAAAAACAAAATTCCACACGACACTAATTGCGGCATCAATGGTCCCGGCCTTGCTTGCCGGGCTCGTCATATCCACCGGCGTTGAGACCAAGGCAGCCCCAATAAAAAAGGCGCCCGCTTACGTATCAGCAAAAACCTGCGCCCAATGTCACCAAGAAGAATTTAACCGGTGGGAACACTCCCATCACGCATGGGCATTAAAACATGCCAATGCGCAATCTGTCTTGGGCAATTTTGACAACACAGAATATGACCATAACGGCACACGCACGCGTTTTCTAAAGGAAGGTGAAACGTATTTCATTGAGACGGACAACAATGACGGAAGCCGATCCAAACACGAAATTAAGTTCACCGTCGGCGTCGAACCGTTGCAGCAATATCTGATTGAGCTTGAAGGTGGAAAACTACAAGCTCTTGACATCGCGTGGGATACCAAAAACAAAAAATGGTTTCATCTTTATCCTGGCCAAACCTCAAAACCAGGCGACGGCCTACACTGGACCGGACCTTATAAAAATTGGAATGCGCGTTGCGCAGAATGCCATCAAACAGGTTTTGAAAAGAACTATTCGCCCAAAACCAAGACCTACCAAAGCAAATGGCGCGAATTAAACGTGGCCTGTGAAGCCTGCCACGGGCCCGGCGCAGCACACGTAAAGTGGGCCAAGAACCCGCAGTCCTTTGACAATAAATTATGGGAAGATGTCGACGCAAAAGGCCTGACGCATCAATTTGAACACGCCAATCCCGAAAAAGAAATAGAGCTCTGCGCGCGTTGCCATTCAAGACGCCGTGCGCTCGGATCAAACAGCCCGCCCCCAAACTCTAAGTTCGCTGATCATTACCAACTGGCCTTGCTGCGCGACAACCTCTACCACGCAGACGGCCAGATCGACGAAGAGGTCTATGTTTACGGCTCATTTTTGCAAAGTAAGATGTTTGCACGCGGAGTTCGCTGCACCAACTGTCATGAACCACACAGTGGTCGACTAAATGCAACCGGAAATGTTCTCTGCACGCAATGCCACAGTCCCGCAGGCAATGAGAACTTCCCCTCTCTCATCAAAAAAAATTACGACAGCAAAGACCACCACCATCACAAGGTCGCTTCACCTGGCGCCCAATGTGTCAGCTGTCACATGTCAGAAAAAACATACATGCGCGTCGATCCTCGACGCGATCATAGCTTCCGCGTTCCAAGGCCAGACCTTTCAAGTAAAATTGGCACGCCCAATGCTTGCAACACCTGCCACAATGACAAAACGGCACCCTGGGCCACAGACAAACTAAAAGCATGGTACCCCAGCGGCCGCACAGGAAAACCACACTATGGAGAAGTCCTTCATGCCGGCAGAGAAGACGCGTCTCACAACACTATTGCAAAGCTCATGGACTTAGCACGTGATGAAACGAAACCCGCCATCGCTCGAGCGACCGCACTCGATACGTTAAGACGTAGCGGGTCGCCAGAAATACTTCCGCCCCTCTTAGGGCTGCTGGATGACAAAGACGATCTGATTCGCGCAGCAGCCGTCCGATTGTTCGACCACGCACCACCCGCGGTAAAACAACACCTCGTCACGCCCAAACTTTCCGATTCAAGACGGAGCGTTCGTGTTGAGGCTGGCCGTCAGTTCCTAACCGTGCCGGCCACACACATTCCAGAAAAACATCGCGCGGATGCACGACACGCCATTGGCGACTATCAACGGTCCATTGTTGCAAACGCAGATTTTCCAGAAACGCAAATGCAAATCGCTGGTCTTGCGATGGTGCTCAAAAAATTCGCTGTTGCAGAGCGCGCCCTGCGATCCGCGCTGTCCCTCGACCCGCAACTGGCGGATGCATGGTTAAGTTTGGCTCGGATCCAAATGGCCACACGAAAACCAAAGGAGGCCCACAAAACACTTCAACAGGCGACAACTAAGCTGCCAGGTAACGGCCCGTTGCATTTGCAGCTGGGCGCCCTATTGACAGACCTGCAGGAGCCCAAACGCGCAATTGAAGCTTTAGAGAAAAGCAAAAAACAATTGGGCGAGGCACCTGAAATTTTGGAATTGTTGGCACTCAACCATTTCGCCACTGGTGACCTGGCTCAAGCGCACACCTACGCAACGAGACTCACAAAAAAATACCCCACCTATCAGCTAAACCCGCTTGTTCGCCAAATCCTAAAGTCAGCAATACAATCAAATTGAGCGACCCACCCCATAGCCGTGGACACCACTTTAACCGGTTCCATACACGCCCCCAACACCGCTCTTGTGTTTAGTCTTTCGCCAACCCCACCTGCTTGCGCCAGGTCAACCATTCATCGCGCATGGCGATCGTCTCAGGCCGCAAGTTTTCAATGCCCGAATAAGGAAGCCCGACGGCCGCAGGTTCATCGGGGTACTTCTTCTTCCACATGAGATGGCGCTTTATCATCCGCTCAAACGGAGACGCGGCCCACGCGCCAACAGGTGTCGAAACGGGACTTTCTTCACGTGGATCGCGGTACAAATCATAAAAATCCGCAACAATGAAATTTTCATCTGGACCAGGAATGTGCAGCTTGAAGTGTTCCTTTACCAACGCCATCATTTTCTTATTGCCCACATAAATGAACAGGTGATCGCGCCGCCCCTTCGTTTCACCAAGCAAGATCATCGGCGTCTGATCAATACCATCAATAATGCGGTCCGTTGGAATGTGCTTCGTCGCACCCGTAATGCGCGCCAACGTCGTAAAGAGATCCGTGACGTGGATCATATCGCCCACATAACTGTCCGCCTTGATCGCCTCTGGCCAACGAATAAAAGCATCAACCCGAACACCACCTTCCGTCGCATCGCCCTTGCCACCGCGGTAGACCATCGGCGAATATCCGCTGTACGGCATGTATTTTGTGAAATTGCCATTGTCTCCCATGACAATCACGATCGTGTTTTTGGCTTTCCCGCTCTCTTCCAGTTTTTTCATGATATCGCCGATCCAACGATCAAGCGTTTGCATGCTCTCAGTCTGGTAACCCCCATTGGGTGTTGTGAATTGTTTTACGTCCGCACGTGTAAACGTCAGCGGAAGCAATGGCCAATATTGTAAGAAGAACGGCTTGTCTTGCTTTGTAAGTTTATCAAGCTGTTCTAACGCCTGCGCCTGGTAACGCTCATTCATCGCCATGTATTTGGCTTGCGTCCATTCCTCGCCTGGCTGCAAATCTATTTCGCGTGCTTCGCCACCTTTTGTTGCTTCAAGACCCGTCACCATCGTGCCAGGTTCCGGGCGAAACGACCGATCCAAGGTGTAGGTATCTTTGTATTGGGTTTTGTTGGCACCAATCGTTTGACCGGCCACATGCGCATCTTTTGAAAAGAGCGCAAGTTGCGCCTGCTGATGCACCGGAAATGCCGCGTAGTCAAAACCTTGGTTGTGCGGAAACGCTTCTTCAATGTCACCCATGTGCCATTTGCCCACATGCGCCGTCGCGTACCCCTCCTCCGAAAGAATTTCGGCAAGGGTCACTTCCTTATCGGCCAAACCAAAACCGTCCATCGCCACCGTCGTATGACCCATCCCCATTCGGTAGGGCTGACGCCCGGTCATGAAGGCCACGCGCGTGGGCGTACAAGATGGTTCGGTATACATGCGCATGAGGCGCAAACCCTGTTTGGCAAAGGCATTAATGTTTGGCGTTTCATAGCCGCGCACATAATTCAGATAAGGCTCGCCAATCTCGCCAAACCCGATGTCGTCAATCAAAATGTAAAGGATATTGGGCGGCTTGCCGCCATTGGCGCTTCGAATTTGCGCGAGCTTTTCATCAACCGCCTTATCGTCTGCCGCCCACTGTTCGGCGTTTTGCCTTTTTAGAACATAGTATTCCGCATCAAAAACAATGTCTGATGCAAAAGAGGATGTAGCGAGGAAGATCATAAAGGTAATGGCTGCAATCAAACGCTTCATCGAAAAGTCCCTAAAATTTGTCACTTGATCCTAACGCACAAAGACACGAACAGGATTGGCTCAGGACGTATCGGCGTCAACGACTTTCAAGTCAGAAAGATCAGCATCGCCGCCCTTATCGATACTGTTTGCGCATTTAAAGTACTCTGAAAAAGACCAATCGTTTTGCACGGATTGCGCTGCAAAGCCCACGAACTGCACCAGCGCGTTGGGCAATCACATTTTGAATCGAGTTGAACCAGAAAAAAGCAATCAACTGCTCGATTAAACAATGCCGCAAATCTGCGATCATACTAGAAGAAGGCGCCATCCAAACAGCCCTTCCCCAAGACTTGCAAATCACGCTATCACGCGACCCATGAAAACATCTGACGTTGACATTCTCATTGTGCCGGGTTGGTCCAGTTCAGGACCAGACCATTGGCAATCGCGTTGGCAGCGCCACTTCGACACCGCACACCGCATCGAACAAGAAGATTGGATCACGCCCAGACGCAAAGACTGGACACAACGCATTTTGCAAAAAGCCAATCAAACAGATCGCAAAATTGTCCTTGTCGGACACAGCGTCGGCGTCATAGCCATTGCCCATGCGGCCCCCGACATGCCCAAAGACCGCACGCTTGGCGCTTTTCTTGTGGCGCCGGCCGATGTTGAAAACGCCGACCGCTGGCCCGTCACCCAAGGGGTGACGTTTTCAGACGTCAATTCGGATTTCGCCCCGATACCGCTAAAGCCCTTGCCTTTTCCTTCGATAGTGATTGCGTCCGCAAACGATCCCTTTTGCGCTTTAGACCGCGCCAAATCCTTCGCCGCGGCCTGGGACGCTGCCTTCGTCGAAGCTGGCGACGTCGGTCACATCAACATCGATTCAGGACATGGGCCGTGGCCTGAGGGTCTATTGCGGTTTGCAACATTTTTAAAATCGCTGCCCCGCGACAAACAATCCCACTGACCAAGATCAACCGTTTCCAGATTCTATTTGCTCAACCGCCTGCGCCAGAAATTCGCCCATCACCGTCCGAATCTCCTCATCCGTGACCTTCACACCCTTTGCATCAAAGTCGGCGCGAATTTTACGAAACACATCATCATCGCCTTTTTCTTCAAGATCCGCGCGCCGCACTTCTCTGGCGTAATCAGCAACGTCTGCGTCCCCCATTCCCAATTTTTCAGCAGCCCACGCAGCCAACAAATTGTTGCGCCGTGCTTCTGCCTTGAACTTCAGTTCTTGGTCGTGTGCAAACTTCTTTTCGAAGCCTTTTTCACGATCGTCCATCTTCGTCATCGTTGGGCCTACCTTTGATTGAATCTTGCCATTTATGCTCATAAAAGTTGCATTGACCGCTGCGCGATCGCCACGTGTGGCCAAAAAGCCATCCCGAATTTAATCTTGTGTTTTCAGAACGTTACCCTCCTAGTTACCGCAATTCTAGGCCACATCATGGATGTGATTGTTTCGGTCTTGCCGTTCGGCTAGGGTCAGTGCTCGACATGGGATGCGTCCGATTCAAACCCCACGAAACGAACGAACCAGTCTTACTTTTCCCCCGTTTCGCGACGGGCAAAAACAAGATCGACAAACGATCGATTCTCAAATCAGAACATAAGACATGAGCGAACAAAAAAAACATGAGCTTTATCGTCAAGGGACCAGGCATGAATAGGCGTCGTCGCATATATGAGGGTAAGGCCAAGATACTTTACGAAGGGCCTGAACCAGGAACATTGATCCAACACTTTAAAGATGACGCCACCGCCTTTAACAACAAGAAACATGAGTTGATTGAAGGCAAGGGCGTCCTCAACAACCGGATCTCCGAAGTTATCTTTCAACGATTAGGCGAAATCGGTGTGCCAACCCATTTCGTGCGCCGGCTCAACATGCGTGAACAGCTGATCCGCGAAGTTGAGATCATTCCGCTTGAGGTGGTCGTACGCAATGTCGCAGCGGGATCTTTGGCAACCCGACTTGGCCTTGACGAAGGCATGCAACTGCCGCGCTCAATCATCGAGTTCTATTATAAGGCAGATGCCTTGAACGACCCGATGGTGGCCGAAGAACATATCACCGCGTTCGGTTGGGCTGCGCCCCACGAGATCGATGAGATGATGCAGCTTGCCTTGCGCATCAACGATTTCCTGGTCGGTCTTTTCTTGGGCATCGGCATTCGCCTTGTAGACTTCAAAATCGAATTTGGTCGGTTGTGGGAGAATGATCAGGTCAGAATCATCCTTGCCGATGAGATCAGCCCAGATTGCTGCCGCCTTTGGGATATGCAAACGTCCGACAAGCTGGACAAGGACCGTTTCCGCCGCGATATGGGAGGTCTGTTGGAGGCCTATCAGGAAGTTGCGCGACGCTTGGGCGTGTTGAATGAAAATCGCCCGCAAAAAGGCGCGACCCCTGTGCTTGTGTCGTCCAACCCCATTACAAAACCAAATTAACCCGTGTCGCCCCCAAAAGTGGGGGCCGGTTTTGGGGCAAACGACGCACGAAAACAATGTACTAAAGCATGGCAAATGAACCCCAATGAATGAGACATGCTTTAGGGCCCACAGAAAAGACCCTTAGGCCTCTTGTGCCTGGCCCACAAGCCAGGCATGAGCTATGTCCAATGCCACTTCGACTAAGCCTCGGCACAGATAAATGCGCCGTGCCAAATTCGGGATAGCTCATGAAAGCGCGTATCAAGATCACGTTGAAAGAAGGCGTCCTCGATCCGCAAGGCAAAGCCATACAAAACGCGCTGATGGCATTGGGGTTTGATGGCGTTGATGACGTGCGCCAGGGCAAATACATCGAAGTCAATTTGGCCGAAAGTGATCCTGCGGCAGCCCAAGAAGCCGTTGAAAAAATGTGCAACGAGCTTCTAGCAAACACAGTGATTGAGAAATACGCTTTCGAATTAGATCAATGAGCGCCCCATGATCCGCGCATCCGTCATCGTTTTTCCAGGCTCAAATTGCGACCGCGACGTCAAGGTGGCGTTGGAATCCATATCCGGATTTCCTGCAAAAATGGTCTGGCACGGCGAAACCGAAGTCCCAGCCAGTGATCTTATCGTTTTGCCCGGCGGTTTTTCCTACGGCGATTATTTACGCTGCGGCGCCATGGCCGCCCACTCGCCGATCATGCGCGATGTGGTTGCGAAGGCCAAGGCAGGAACCTTAGTCCTTGGCATCTGTAACGGCTTTCAAATGCTCCTTGAAACAGGGCTGTTGCCGGGCGCGCTGATGCGCAACGCTTCGCTGCAATTTGTGTGTCGCGACGTCTGGTTGAGATGCGACAACCCAAACACCTTCGTCTCCAAATGCTACCGCGAAGGCCAAGTGATCCGTGTTCCCGTTGCCCATCACGACGGAAATTATTTTGCCGACCCGGATACGCTTGATCGCCTCGAAGAGGAAAACCGCATTGTATTCCGCTATTGCGACCAAGACGGCAAAATCACAGAAGAGGCAAATCCCAACGGCTCCCAGCGCAACATCGCCGGGATTACAAACGACACCGACCGTATCGTCGGCATGATGCCCCATCCCGAACGGCTGTTCGAACAAGCCCTCGGTGGAACCGATGGCCGCCGTGTTTTTGAAAGTTGGATTGTCCATATGGCGGAGGCCATGTAGGCCCTTGCGCGACCCAATACAGCAAAAGCTCTTATCGCACGCTTTGCAAAAAGAGCCCCCGATGACCATCACCGGCGCCTTGATCCGCCCGATTACACGCTGGAAAAAACTCTAATTCTGTGGAAAATATACTCTGCATGCAGATTATTAATTGGATTATTGCCGCAACCATGCCACACTATCTTGCCTTATACGTTAATAGATTTACGTAAGCGTCAGCACCCCCGTCGTTTACAATCACGAAATTGTGCCGGGGATGCAACCGGAGTTTGCAAGTGAGTATGCGTACCAAGTCGCCACTTTTGCGATTGGCCGCCAGCATGATCGACCTGCAGCATCGCGCGCGGGTCGCAAAAAAGCTTGTCATGTACGATGACGAGGCGGAAGTCTTTTGGCCGGTCTACGCCGATTACGAAGCTGACCTCAAACGCCTCAACGGAAGTTTTATAGAACTTGCCGAACGGTATGACGCAACATCTGCGCAGCTTGCTCCGGAACAGGCCTGGGTTTTTCTCGAAGCCTTCCGCGCGCTTGAAACAAAACGCGGCCATCTTCTTCGCCAACACGCAGCCCGGCTGTTTGGCCGCTGCCGTCAGGCGCTGATCGCCAATTGGATTCAACTGGAAGATGATATTGCGGAAACCAAGCGCACCGAAATCTCCCGTTGGTCAAAGACAGCCGACGAACAGGCCCGCGAATCCAACACGCTGACTGCTGTTAAGGCCCGTGCAACGCTTATGACCAGATTGCCCGAAGCAATCCTCGTTGCCGAAACCTGCGAAGCGGAAGCTTAATCGTTACTCTAACTTCCCCCTTTGCATTCTTAAAATGACTGATCCACTTCGATGGACGATATCGCACGACGTAAGACTAAACACACACACATCTCTCTGTAACCCTCGTCTAGATACGACATCGCGGCGATTCACCGAACTCTTGCCGGACCGCCTGAGCGCAACTCAAAAGATGCCAACAATTCTTGCAATCGCCCGTAAATTAAAGTTGCCCTCTCTGCAGCATTCTCTTTTTTTGCACGAAACTTGTACATGACATGCATACCGTCCCTCCACGAGTACGCAACGTGACAATGAACCAATTGATGAGGCCCCCAGTCTTTGCAGGCTGCGGTCACTGGATTGGCATCAGGCGTGCGCACATGATCATTAAGTTCATAGAACACTTGCGGAGATCTCAACGTTTGATGGTCAATATGGTTTTTTGAATCTGCAAACGTCGATTTGCTCCCCCGAAACGCACGCCAATCGATATCGTCAGGCGAGAAGATATAGACTTCGTCAGGTAGATCGCTATTTTCAAATTTCTGAAAGTCAATCTCTGCAACCGTTTTGCACAATATTCCCTTCGTCCGTGGACCAGTGCCCCGACAAGCCCCCGCAAATACTTCGTTGAAGGACAGCGTGACTTTCCCAGCTGAAACAGCACGCGCACCTTCATTCGTAAGGCCGCAAAAGGCGCGCGCATGTTTGTTTAACCAAAATCCAAACGAGTCTCCTCGATCCTCGCCGACTAATTGGACGGCGACAGGAGACCGAAGCGGAATAAATATCCTCCCGTTGGCGATCTTCAGTTCATGTTTGATCCGGTAGCACACCTCTTTGGCTGGACGGTGATCCCAAGCTATTGGAACCCGACTTGCAAAAAACAATGCGATCGGTGTCAAAAAGACCGCAAACAAAACAACGAACTCTGTTCGCCAACGCAGTCTAAAGCGGTTCAACACTAAGAGGCAGGCACGACTGAGCACTCCCAGCGCAAACCAAAACGTGGCAAATGACAACAACCCCAGATCCCAGCCTGCCCAGTCATCATCAGGCTTCGTGGAGACACTAATACTCTCCATATAGAGAGCGTACCCAAGCGGAAACCCAACCAGAACAACAACGGCCAACAAAAATGGCCACCGCGGCATTAATGCCGGCAACCAAAAGGGCAGCACGACGGTCATCCACAAAAACGAAATAAAAAAGCTAATAAAAAAACTTACTGCTAACCAAGCTGGAATAATTGCAACGTCCAAAGAACCGGCGAGTTCTGCCATCCCAAATCCCTTTTTTTATGGCTCCTCATTGTCTGCTTTGTTGCCTTTTTTCAACCGGCAAATGACATGAATAAATGGTCAGAACAAATTGTCGTGCGTAAAACAATGGCAAACACCGCACATCATGTGTGCGCACAGCCATTGCAGAGCCAGACAGTTAACGATGTTTGTCGAGACCACAACTAAACAAAATGCGCCGGTCCCGAAGGTCCGACGCATTTTGCAATCGATGGAAGTTTTAAAGTCGTGAGTAGTTTGTCCTTTTCTCCTTATCTTATGGGCAAGGAACTGTGATTGTCAGACCAGCTGAGGGAACAAACCGCTTGCAGGTCAACTCTTTCTTAGAAGCAACTTCCTTCGTTTCCGTTTTAGTTTCGTCCTTAGCAGTCGTTTTAGAAACCTCAGTTGATTGCGTCTCTTCTTCCTGATTGGCCTCAGTCTTTTCACCTTTAAGCGGAGCATCTAAGCCAGCAAGACTTGAAACACTGGTTGGACGAGTCGTTGAGCTGGTCTCTTCCACAACATCTGTGCTCTCTTCAGTCGTCTCTTTAGCTGTGGCAACATCTGCATTTTGCTCGTTGGCGTCTTCAGCTTTCGCAAGATCAGCTTCTTTTTGCTCTGCTTCAGCTTCTGCAGCAGCGGCTTCAGCGGCCTTTTGTTCTTCCAACTTGCGTTGTGCAATGGCCTTTTGGCGAGCCTTCTCGCGGCGCGCAGCCAACGCACGCTTCGCAGCAGCCTTTTTCTTTGCAGCTTTCTTCGCGGCAACTCTTTTTGCAGCGGCACGCTTGGCGGCAGCCTTTTTAGCAGCGGCACGCTTTGCAGCAGCGCGACGAGCAGCAGCACGTTTTGAAGCAGCACGTGCCCGTTGACGGCGTGCCTTCTTGCGATTTGCCTTAGCAGCCTGGCTCAACAACGCGCCAGCGACCAAACCTGCACCAATTCCAATAGCAAGGCCCTTGCCACCGGCATGTGCTTTAGATGAATAAGTGGCCACTGAGATCGCGGCGGCCATCAAAATTGCGATTACAGTCTTGAACATTTTATCCTCCATCGATGTGCTGAAATCATCGTCTCAGCGAACGTTTTGGTGGTTGGCGGCCCCGGCCGCGCCTCACCGATGAAAGGACTTTGCCTTAGATCCCAATTTCAGGCTGTTCCCCACGCAACAACTTCGAAAAAAAGCCAAACTAAGTATCGAGCCCACTTCATTCCAGAAGCGGTCATGACAAAAATTCATTGAAAAATCAGTTGCTTATGCTGATTTATCAGGTTCCATTCTGTGTGCATCTCCTTAGTTAATTTTGCCGACCAACCCAATTAGATCCGCGTCAAACCCAAAAAACCACAAAACGAACTCCTGTCGCACCATCCGAGTTGGTGCTACCATTCCACTGCTAAAGCTGCGCCCGAAGCCCGATGCAGGCGTCACAGTCAAGGGGCTTGCACCGCCCGAGCATATGAGCGCAGCACTACTGATCACGCATTCACGCTAAAGCGTGGCAACAACTGTCCGCCGCTGCGTCTGGAAAGCTTTTTGACGAAGAAAGGAAATGGACGCTGTTTCAGGTGGCACATGGATCAAAAAAAACAGTTCATTAACCCAAAGCCCTAAAGAGACATGACGTGAAATCCAATGTGTTCCCTACGGAACAGCGCGGTTGTTACCGATAGAACAATCTTTGTTTACATCTTCAGCGCAGACTGGATCCTGGATCCATTTTTGTCTGCTATGAAAAGTTTCAAAGCTGCCAGCCTCTTCAGTGGGCTGACGAAAACGTGAGGAAACCACGATGCAGCGGCTTATAAAGATTTTCATCCTGCTCACCACCTCAACACTCCTGGCCGGGCCAGCAGTGGCCGCTCAGGAAGAAGCAATCGGCCTGGCGACCGTTGTCGTCAATCAGGTACACGCAGAGTTCGAAACCGATAAACGTGACCTCAGCAAAGGCGACGGCGTCCACCAAGACGAACTCATCAAAGTGGGTGAGGACTCCGTTGGTGAAATCATCTTAGAAGATGACACCAAACTGGCACTGGGGCCAGGTTCAGAATTGTTGCTCGACAAGTTCGTCTATAATGGCAAAAAGTCCAAAGGCGACATCGTACTTGATCTCGTCCAAGGCACATTCCGATTTGTCACTGGCATAGCCACCAAAAAATCTTACCGGATCAGAACACGCGCAGCCTCCATCACCGTGCGCGGCACAATTTTCGACGTTTACGTCGCCCCAAATGACATGATGTGGGTGGTGTTGATGGAGGGCGGTTTAACAGCTTGCAACGACACCGATGACTGCCGCAATCTTGATAAACCGGGAATGCTCATTCGCGTTGATCCAGACGGCGCAATCGTTGGGCCAGTTAAATGGGCCATGCTGCCGGGCAAGGAAGTGAGTTGCGAAAAAGCCTTCCCCTTTGCAGTCAAAGCGCCAACGTTTAAGCCAAAGCCGCGCCTCAACTGCGATCTCATAAAACTTGGCAAGCTCACTGATCCGCCGCCGCCAAAGATAAAAAAGAAGGCGAAGAAGAAGGCGAAAAAGAAAACCACCAAGAAAAGAAAGTCCGCAAAAAGGACGACCAAAAAGAAAACAGCGACCAAAAAACGTAAGCGCAAGCGCCGCACGGCCAAAAAAGGATCCAACGTAGATGTTGGTAAAGCCATCGCCATTGGCATTACAGTCGGTAAGATCATTTCCAAGGGCAAGAATAAAGGCGGCGGTCACAAGCGTCCCGGCGGCGGTCACCGCAGACCAAGCGGGAACAATTCTATTAATTACCGATAACAAAGAAATGTTATTCAAACCGACCTAGAGCATTTTTTCACGGCGACGAGTAAAGCTGCAGGCACTTACGTCAGCTTGTGTTTGAAGTAGCCTGCTAAATTTTTGTAACTCGCGTCACCAATGCTCGTCGCCTCGTCAAGCAGCTTCAAGGCGCGTGCGTGATCTTTCTTTTGAAACGCAGCTAAGAACTGATTGTGCCGCTCACGCAGCTCCTGGAATGCTGCCGTTTGAGAAAGTTTCTCATCGCCAAAAAGCGCATAGATGTTTTCAGGCCGGCTCATCCCGCGCAGCGTTGCCCGGCCGATCTCCAAAAAGGCATAGGATGAAGCAGCCTGAAAAGTTTTCTCACCCGCAATAATCGGCGTCTCATAGGTCTTCGTTTCCGCCTCAAGACGGGCAGCCACGTTCACCGCATCACCGAGAATGGAATAATCAAACCGCGTGGGCGAACCGACATTTCCAACACAACATTCACCGGTATTAAGACCAATTCCAAGCTTGACCGGTTCACGCGACGCGCTGCCACCATCCCCTTCTTGCGACCAACGTGCATTCAATGCGTCTAATTCCTCCATCATCCGCAATGCCGCCCGGCATGCTTGTTCGGCGTGCGCCGCATCGCGAAGTGGCGCATTCCAAAATGCCATAACAGCATCGCCCATGAACTTATCGATCGTGCCCCGTTCCTCTAAGATCACGTCGGAAAGCGGCGTAAACAGCTCATTTATAAAGTCAACAACGCCTTCCGCATCGAGCCCTTCCGCAATCCGAGAAAACTGTCGAACGTCAGCAAACAAAAGTGTGACCTCACGCATTTCGCCGCCAAGCTTGAGCTCATCACGGCTTTCGACAAGTTGTTCTACCAACGGCGGCGCCACATAGCTGGAAAAGGCTGCACGAACACGCGCCCGCTCGCGCTCCGTCGCGATATAGCTTGGTAACGATGCGGCGAGATACAAACCCAAAACAGCGAGTGACGGATAAACCGGGTCAAACAACAGACCACCGTAGCGATAGGCAAGCCAAGATAAAATAAGCACAGCAACGATTGCCGATAAACCAGCAAGCGCCGCAGCAGTGGGACCACTCCGCACCACTAAGAAGGCAACAAGCAAACCAATGGCGACAATAAATAACAATTCATAGCCTGTCGCATAGGCTGGCCGGACCACATGCTCTCCAGCAAGCATTTGTTCTAACGCTTGCGCATGGATTTCAACACCGGGCACAGAACTTGCGAGCGGCGTTGCCCGCAAATCATAAAGACCCACCGCGCTGGCACCGATAAAAATATGTCGCCCAGCAACCAAGCTTTGATCAAAATCATCGTCCAAAACTTCGCGTACTGAAATCGTGCGCCTTGGATCAGCCTCAGCAAACCGCAGCCAAATCTCCCCATGACCATTCGTTGGAAAAATCGTCTCGGCAACTTTCACCAGTTCAATACCGGTTTGTTGGCCAAACGCCATCGCACTTCCACCTGAGGCGCGAAACAAAACGGTTTTTTCACCCGCACCCAACCGAAACGCTTCGAGAGTCAAGGTCGGATAAACTTGCCCGCCAATATTCACCAGTAATGGGACACGACGAACAATAAGATCTGCATCTGGAACCCAATTTGTGGCCCCTAAACCTGGTGCACCTTCAGACAAAATCGCAAGGCTTGAAACCGCACCGGGATAAGCCGGAAGAAAAGGCTTCGGATCATCACCCATCGCAACAATGCTCGCACGCGGCGGCCCAGGTTTTGCAGCGGCAAAGGGATCCCCATGAAACCCAACAACCGTCGGTGCAGACGCAATGGCAGCGCCCAACGCCCGATCGTTGGATGGCAAATGTTCAACGGCGCCACGAATTTGATCTAAATCCTCGCGCGGAAGAGAGAGCTTCAAAACGTTCTCCGGCGATAGGCGATCAGGCTCCGGCAAAATTACATCAAGTGAAATTGTTTTGGCACCAGCTTCGCGCAACCGCGTTACCAGCTTTGCCATGATCGTCCGCGGCCAGGGCCATTGCCCAAGTGTTTCCAATGACGATTCATCAATCGCCACGACGCGTACAGGAAATTTGGGATCGGCTTTGCGCGGCAACATTCTCATGTATCCATCAAAGACAGCGAGCCGCAAATTGGCAATAAATGGTGGATCAGCGATCCTCATCAAAAGCGCCAATCCCAAAAGCAAAACAACTGGTAAAACAAAAATTGCGGATGTTTTCACCAAAGCCAACCTTCTTATTCACTCATGCTCTAATATCAGAGACTGCGACTCGTGCAATAAAACCAATGACAGGCGTTGGAAAGGAAATCGTAATGAAACCGGCACACCTGAAGTTCGCTGCTCTCATCACTCTTATCATCGGTACAACCGTTTGCCCGTTAGCAGCTAAGGAGTTCGTGCCCCTTAAAGGCCAGGCCCGCATTACACCCGGCAAAGACAAAAATAGTCCACCCGAACTTGGTTTAATTCTAAAAGGTGAGATCGCAAAAGCTGTCTACTTGCAACTCCCGTTTCCAGAAAAAGAGGACCTCTGCACCGGCGGATACAGGAAATCTGACGTAAACGGGCTATTCTGCCTAACCGACCAACTCCGCACAGAATATAAATGTTCACTGGGCTACCTGATCGGTACGAACAAAGTCACGAGCGGACCCCTTACCTGCTGATTGGCAAGCCAAATTGCCAGAAAGTGGAGACTTAAGCACGCCTAGGACCCCTTCGCCCCATAGTAGCGCAATCACAAAAAAACTGCAGTGACGTGCAGGGTTTCTTCAGGCCTAGCCAATCCACATTAGCCGTTTCCCCAACCCGACGCGACAACCGCACGGAAGCCAGCTATAACGCTGCCGATTCCCGTTTCGGACGGAGCAATCACGCTCTGGCCGACATAACGATGACAACAATGAAAGCACCATGGACGCTGTGACCACCCAAAAGACCACTGCGAAACCGGCAAAAGCAGAAATCACGCCGGAGCTCATCCGTGAACATGGCTTAACGCCGGATGAGTACAAAAGGCTACTTGAGATCATAGGCCGCACGCCGACTTTAACAGAGCTTGGTATTTTTTCCGTGATGTGGTCAGAGCACTGCTCTTATAAATCGTCACGCAAATGGCTTAAAACGTTACCAACGGCCGGCAAGCAAGTAATCCAAGGTCCCGGCGAAAATGCAGGCATTGTGGATTTGGGTGACGGTGATGCCTGCGTTTTTAAAATGGAAAGCCACAACCACCCGTCTTACATCGAACCCTATCAAGGTGCCGCCACCGGCGTCGGTGGCATTATGCGCGACGTCTTTACTATGGGAGCACGTCCCATTGCCAATCTTAATGCGTTACGGTTCGGCGAGCCAGACCATCCAAAGACCCGTCACTTAGTTTCAGGCGTCGTCGCAGGTATTGGCGGTTATGGCAATTGTGTTGGCGTTCCCACAGTCGGCGGCGAAGTCAACTTCGACAAAGGCTATAACGACAACATCCTCGTTAACGCCATGTGCGTTGGCCTCGCACGCACCGACAAGATCTTTTATTCGGCAGCAAAGGGCGTGGACCTTCCTGTCGTTTATGTGGGCTCCAAAACAGGTCGTGACGGAATCCACGGCGCCACAATGGCGTCGGCTGAATTTGATGATGACTCCGATGAAAAACGCCCCACTGTTCAAGTTGGCGATCCCTTCACCGAAAAGCTCTTAATCGAAGCTTGTTTGGAATTGATGGCATCCGATGCAATCGTCGCCATTCAAGACATGGGTGCGGCGGGCCTCACATCCTCCACATCCGAAATGGCCGACAAAGGCGGTGTCGGGATTACACTAAACCTCGATCAAGTCCCCCAGCGCGAAGACAATATGACGGCATATGAAATGATGCTGTCGGAAAGCCAGGAGCGCATGTTGATGATCTTGCGCCCCGGATCGGAGGACACAGCCAAAAACATATTCAAAAAGTGGGGTCTCGACTTCGCGATCATCGGACAAACAACCGATACCGGACGCTTGATCGTCAACCACCGTGATCAAGTTGAAGCCGATATTCCGGTCACAACGCTTGCAAACTCTGCACCTATCTACGATCGGCCGTGGCTCCCAACACCGCGGCCCAAAAATATTTTACCCGAGTGGGTCTCAGCGCCTCCCAATGGACCAATCGATGCCCTCAAAACCATGCTGGCCACCCATCATCTCGCCTCGCGCCGATGGGTGTGGGAACAATATGATCACATGGTCATGGGTGACACCATCAAACGACCCGGCGGCGACGCTGCCGTTGTCCGTGTACATGGCGCCAACAAAGGAATTGCTGCAACCTGCGACGTCACCCCGCGTTACGTGACAGCAGATCCAAAAATGGGCGCAAAACAAGCCGTAGTTGAAACGTGGCGCAATCTCATTGCCGTTGGTGCCGATCCATTGGCCATAACAGACAACCTCAACTTCGCATCACCGGAACGTTCCGATGTCATGGGGCAGTTTGTTGCCGCCATCGAAGGTATGGCGGAGGCCTGCCAAACTTTGGAGTACCCCGTCGTCTCTGGAAACGTCTCACTTTACAATGAAACAAACGGCGTAGGCATTCCCCCAACACCAGCCATCGGCAGCGTTGGCCTAATACCTGACCTAACAAAAACTGCTGACCTAGCAATAAAGCGAGAGGGTCAA
Organism: Hyphomicrobiaceae bacterium; assembly: GCA_965222775.1. Classification (GTDB taxonomy): domain Bacteria; phylum Pseudomonadota; class Alphaproteobacteria; order Rhizobiales; family Hyphomicrobiaceae; genus CBDCUV01. Next base: position 2,711,984 of record OZ244971.1, on the reverse strand, counting down.
TTGCTCATCGTTGTCGGCCAAGAGGAGGGCTGGCTCGGCCAATCGCTTTATCAACTGATCATCACAAATGAACTTGATGGTGCGCCCCCGCCCATAGATCTTGCCGATGAACTGAAAGCAGGCCACTTGATCCGCGCACTGATACGGGAACAAAAAACCGATACGGTTCACGACATATCAGATGGGGGCCTGTTAATCGCGGCGGCCGAAATGTCAATGGCTGGACAGGTCGGCGTCGAACTTTTTCCTTACGAAGGCAAAGTACCGGAACACGCGATTTGGTTTGGCGAAGATCAAGGGCGCTATGTCGTCGCCGTGGATCCAACCGTCGCTGAAGAAGTGGTCGAGCGCGCCCGGCTCTTAGCACTGCCAGCCCGAATCATTGGCCGCACAGGCGGCGACGTGTTTGGCGTAACGGGCGACACCGCAGTGCCCATCCACGACCTTATCAAGATCCACGAGGCATGGTTCCCCACCTTTATGAACAGTGCGAGAGCAAACGTCGCCGCCGAGTAATTTAATCGAACTGTCAGTCGCCATATCACTGGAACCGCAAGACATTTCCCAACATCGCAACGCCAAAGAACGCCCGTCTGCCCCTTACAATTCGCTCGTGCACTGAGGATCTAAAAAAAACACTTTTCAGTCAGAGGGAACAATCAGACGTTCCCAATCGCTTGCAGAAAACGATAGGATCTGACCGTAAGAAACAGTTCAGCGGTATAGAAACGCACGGACCGCAAGACAGGGGAAGGCAATCAATGAATAAAGCAATCGCAGAGTTTATAGGCACGTTCACACTCGTACTAATCGGTTGCGGAACAGCTGTTTTGGCTGGCAATGAAATTGGCATCTTGGGCATCAGCCTCGCATTTGGGTTTGCTCTCATTGCAATGGCCTACGGCATCGGACCCATTTCAGGCTGCCACATCAATCCCGCCGTTAGTCTCGGCGCCTACATCGCCGACCGTATGTCGATGACCGATTTGATTCAGTACGTCGTCGCGCAGTGTTTGGGGGCCATCGCAGGTGCAGGCGTCTTGTATCTTATCGCATCAGGCAAACTTTCCGGATTTGATATCGCAACGTCTGGTCTGGGCCAAAACGGTTGGGGGGCCGGTTATCTTGGGGGATACAATACAACGTCTGCATTCCTTTACGAGACCATCGCCACGTTCTTGTTTGTCCTCGTCATCTTGGGCGCAACACAGGCTAACGCGCCAACGATGATGGCGGGGTTAGCCATCGGTATTACCCTCGCCGCCATACATTTCTTTGGTATTCAAATCACAGGCACGTCGGTCAATCCCGCACGCAGCCTGGGACCAGCACTATTTGTGGGCGACAAAGCCATCACCCAGCTCTGGCTATTTATAATCGCCCCATGTTTGGGCGCAGCCATTGCCGGCTTCTTGTACAAAATTGGGCTTTTAGAAGCTGACTAAGACTGAACAAACGCGATGCTCACGGGGCTCCGACGGCCAATCGACGGCCGCGGGGCCTTTTTACTAATACACGATGATGTGTAAGTCTGAGATTGTGACGCAATCTTCTGCCCCGCATGCTTGGTTGCCCGCCAAAATTCATTATATTGGATTTAAGCTTTTAAGCCCCATCAAGAATGTTATTGTGGAGCACCCGTCTACATGCCCATGCAAGCAACCGAAATCGAACGCTTGATCCTAGAAAAAATCCCCGACGCCAAAATCGAGATCAAAGATTTGGCCGGCGATGGTGACCACTACGCAGCCCACGTGATCAGCGCCCGATTCAAAGGCAAGAGTCGTGTTCAGCAACATCAGTTGGTGTACGCAGCATTAGGCAAAAACATGGGTGACGCGCTCCACGCATTGGCCTTGACAACCGCGCCCCCTGAATGACGCGAGTATTGTCTGGAACAACAAACCTAACATTGAACAAACGAACACACACCAACCCCCGAGTACAAAGATTGAGAAAGGGCCATTATGAGCGATCAAGAAGTCAATGATTGGATCCGCAAAAAAGTTGCGGCCAATGACGTCGTTTTGTTTATGAAGGGCACCAAGCAAATGCCGCAATGCGGTTTTTCAGGACAAGTGGCCCAGATCTTAAGCTACCTCGGCGTTGAGTACGAAGACGTAAATGTGCTTGATGACATGAGCATTCGAGAAGGCATCAAAGCGTTCTCAGATTGGCCAACTATCCCGCAACTTTACGTTAAGGGCGAATTCGTGGGCGGTTGTGACATCGTCCGTGAAATGTTTCAGGCCGGCGAGCTCGCACAGCTCTTTGACCAAAAAGGCGTGACCTACGACAAATCTTCGATGACCGCGTGAAGCCCTGAGCCAGGGGGTTGCACAGTTACCAAAACAAAGAAATCCTTGCCCGCGCCGCATTTTTGGCAAGTCTAGCGCCTTAACTGTCGGGCCGCGGGCCAGAAAACCTGTCTGCCAAACGTAATGGCCGCCTTCCAAAACTGGCGCACAAATAACTTACGAGACTTTACCTTGGCTGCAAATCAAGCCATGCATGAGCCCTTGGCATCCGGCGATGAGAAAAGACAATCCTTAAGGAGTTACGATCGCGCAATGCTCATGGGCGGACGGCGGTTTTTGTTGAGCCTCGCAATCATCGGCGCAAGTGTGTGTTTGGCGCTGGGCATCACACTGCCGGTCATCAAACTCTCACAGTTTGTGTTTTGGGAAACAAAACACTCTCTTTACTCAACCGTGCACATTTTGCTGTCCGACGGGCAATTGTTTTTGGGTATGACCGTCTTGGTGTTTTCCATCATATTTCCTATTCTCAAGCTCTTATACCTCTTGATGGTCTCAACGCTTCCTGCCGATGAAATTCATCGCCAACATCGTCGCCTGCGCGCCTTAGAATGGCTCGGCAAATGGTCCATGCACGATGTGCTCGTTCTCGCGTTGATGATTTTCTTCTTAAAAAGCCAAGGCGTTTACGACGCAACAAGCCTCAATGGCGTCTACTTCTTTACAGCAGCAATCGTTTTAATGATCCTCGCCTATGCGTGGCTTCCTGCTGTTGGAGGCAAGTCAAAGCGCCCTTCCACAAAAGGTGTGACACCTGTTCCGAACATCAGTGAATTAAACTCAGAACCACACCGGCCCTTGCGCACATTTGTTTTGAGTTTTTTAATCATCCTTGCAACAGTGTTTTTTGCCCTTGGCGTCATATTGCCGGTCATCAGGTTCACGACCGTTTATGTCTGGACCAAAGAGCACTCCATCGCCACCATCATTTATGCGCTCTACCAAGACAAAGAATTCTTCCTATGCACGGTGCTGTTTGTGTTCTCAGTCCTGTTCCCGTTCCTCAAACTCTTCTACCTATTGACCCTAGTAATTTCACCAGACCTTTCGCCGGAATTTCGCGAGCGATCCATTTCGACAATGGAATGGTTGGGTCGTTATTCCATGACTGATGTCATGGTCCTCGCGTTATTGATCTTCTACGTAAATTCGTCGGGTTATACGGAAGCTTCAGTCCAGCCCGGTGTATATTTCTTTGCCGCCTCAGCAATCATGACAATGCTCGCCTACGGCTGGGCAAACACCACCAGCCCACGCGCGCGACACGCCGCCGTCACACACATCGAGACGTTGGGAAAACATAAACGGGCTGCGTGAGAACCGCTGCGGGATACCTAACGCGAATAAAACTCAACGACGAGGTTGGGTTCCATGTGCACAGGATAAGGAACATCTGCAAGAGCTGGCACCCGCAAGTACTTTGCGGTCATCTTGGAGTGGTCCGCCTCGATGTAATCGGGCACCTCACGTTCAGCACTTTGCGTGGCCTCGATGACCATCGCGATCTGGCGACCCTTTTCACCAACTTCAATCACGTCGCCAATACGGACACGGTAACTGGGAATCGTCACCTTGCGCCCGTTTACTTTCACATGACCGTGGCTAACAAATTGGCGGGCAGCAAATACTGTCGGCACAAACTTTGCGCGATAAACAACAGCATCGAGCCGGCGCTCCAAAAGTCCAATTATGTGCTCGGAGGTTGAACCCTTCAGACGTACGGCTTCTTTATAAATCCGTAGAAACTGTCGTTCGGTGATATTACCGTAGTAACCCTTTAGCTTTTGCTTGGCACGCAACTGCTGGCCAAAATCCGAGATTTTGCCACCACGTCGATCACCATGCTGGCCGGGCTTCGTTTCTCTTCGATTGAAGGGGCTTTTGGGGCGACCCCAAATATTCTCACCAAATCGACGATCAATCTTATGCTTCGCGTCGACGCGCTTACTCATTTCTCGGCACTCCAAGTTTCAATGCGGTCCCAACGGACCAATGGAGCGCCCCCTCCTCTGCTCTTTGAAGTCTCAAACCAGTTGAAACAGAGCTGACAGGCCAAAACGTCGAAGGGCAATTGAGCCCAGATAGGTCGTCTTAGCCGCGGGCGCGCAAACAAACGAATGGCCGAGCCCCTGCTATAGAGACCGGCCACCGCCTGAAGTGCGTCTGTTTAAGAGTTGCGCCGCAATCCGTCAAGTTTACGCTTGGAATTATTTCTGTTTGGCGGCCGGCGCAGCCGTCGTCGAGCCTGTCGTGGTGGGGCTCGGCCCTTTTTTAGGGCTTGGCCCAGCTTTCACATAGGCCATGATAACTTCTTTTACTTTTTTCTTTTGTTCTTCTGTGCAGGTTTGCGCAGAACCATCTTTGCTTTCTTCGATGACCACTTCCTTTTCGCCATCCTTTTCGATGACCTTAATTTTTCCGGTCAAAAGCATGACAGTCGTCAAATGCAGCTGGGAAATGTACACCATTTGTGGATCTGACCACTTGGCCTTAAGCCTCTCCCGGCGCATCAGTGAGCGATAATTGTCCACTTGCACCTGCGGCAGGTTGCAGATTTGCGCATGCGCCGACAAGCGACCGACGCGGATCACCTCACGCGCCACATCCATAGGCACGATAATTTCTTCTTTCTTGCTTTTATCGATAATGATCGTTTTGCCACTGGGCGGCGTGAAACGCTGAGGCACAAGAGCCCACGCATAGTTCATAAAGGTCAGAACTGATTTCTCACTGAGTTGCTGAGCCGAGCTTGGCGACGCTGTTAGCGCAATCAGTAACAGAAATACAAATCCGACGGTCCCCGCCTTGTACATAGTCCGCATCTCCCATGAACCTCTATGAAGGCAACGTCTTATCGCGACATTCATCTATTCGCGTCCAAAGTAAAACGTAAGATTTGGGAATTTTGAGCCCACTACATCCCACCTCGAAGCGGCATCGCTCTGCCCAAAACTTGGCTTGAATAAGGCGTCTCAACCTTACGACTTCCCTGAGGTGTGTTTGCTACGACTTAGCGTGGCAACAATGCCACGCAGTGTGCGCACCTCCTGTGCGGTCGCGGTCATCCGTGTAAACATTGATCGCAGATTACGCACAACCGTTGGGCGCCGATGTGGCGGATTGAAGAAACCTTTCTCATCAAGCGACCCTTCCAAGTGATTGAAAAACCCTAAAAGCTCCTCCTTCGTCGCCGGCCGATCATCACCCAGATTAAGCCCCTCAACCTGCGGCTTTTCAAATTGCGTGGTGCGCCCCAAACTTGTCCCGCCACGGCCTTTCATCCAAGAATAACCCAAGATCAGCACCGCCTGCGCAAGATTTAGTGAAGCAAACCGATTATTTACCGGGATCATAACGATCGCATCCGCACATTCTAGGTCCTTGGACGCCAATCCACTGGCTTCAGGCCCAAACAAAATGCCGCATTTTCCCCCCTGATCAATGCGCCGTGCCATTTCGCTCGTCGCCTGCTCCGGGGTCATCACAGGCTTTCTAAGATCTCGCTGACGCGCTGTCGTCGCACAGATCCAGTCGAGCTCACCAACGGCCTCATCCACAGACGATGTCGATTTGGCATCATCGATGACATAGTGCGCGCCTGAGGCAGCGATGCGGGCCTTTTCGTTGGGCCAACCATCGCGCGGGTTAACCAAACTCAGCGAATCAAGCCCAAAATTGGCCATCGCCCGTGCCGCCATCCCGATATTGTCCGCGAGCTGAGGCTCAACAAGAATAATGCTTGGCGTCTCGCCCTCACCTGCAAATCGTGACGTTGGCGCGTTGGCGCGCCGAATTCCATGGCGCAATTTTCGCAGCACACGCCGCGCCCAATACCAGTATTCTTCACCCGCCCACATCTCTCTGAGTGTCGCAAAGTCGGACACGCGAAGCTCTTTTTCGCCCGGGCCATGCAAAGTAATCTTGTCTTTCAAACATTCGATCTTGGCATGGCGCGCCAGAAAATCGTCGAATGTTTCGATACCCGCCGACAAACTTTCACGCCGACACCCAGGACAAATCGCTTGTGCATGTTCGCAACGCTGTTCCGCGCAATAAACGAGCACAGCATCAAGCCGCGCGCGATCCAAGCCAGCAATGGCAAGAGCCGACAAACCCTCATCGATCGTCCGCTCATGACAAGCGCGCACAATTTCTGCAAGCGGAGTTTCGCCAACGCACGGTACTTGTCCGTACGTCCGCTCCACAGCTTCGACACCTAAATTCTGATCGCTCATGCCTGTGGATCTTTGACGCAGCATATAAGGTTCTCAGCACACTAACACACGACAAACACAAAGGACCCTAAGAGCCCACTTGTTGCAACGTCAAAACCGTGGTTAAGGTGCCGCCCAATCCTCCTCAAATAAGCGTTACAATCCAATCTGAATCAAGACATAGATAAACGCGCCGCCGAACCAAATGAACAAAGGACCACGTCCCGCATGAAAAAAATCAAAGTCACAGGAGCCATTGTCGAACTCGACGGCGATGAGATGACCCGCATCATCTGGCAGTTTATTAAAGACAAACTCATTCATCCTTATGTGGATGTGAAACTGGAATACTTCGACCTCGGCATCGAAAGTCGCGATAAGACCGACGACCAAATTACCATCGATGCAGCAAACGCCATTAAGGAGCACGGAGTCGGCGTCAAATGCGCGACCATCACACCAGATGAAGCGCGCGTCGAAGAGTTTGGTCTTAAAAAAATGTGGCGCTCGCCCAATGGCACCATCCGCAACATCTTAGGCGGTGTGATTTTTCGCGAACCCATCATTTGCAAAAACGTGCCGCGCCTTGTGCCCGGTTGGACAGAGCCCATCATCGTCGGCCGTCATGCCTTTGGCGATCAGTATCGCGCAACAGATTTTTTATTTCCAGGTCCTGGCAAACTCACCATCACCTTTGTCGGCGAAGACAGAAAAAAAATTGAACGCGAGGTGTTCGACGCGCCCGGCTCCGGCATCGCCATGGCCATGTATAACTTGGACGAATCCATCAAAGACTTCGCCCGCGCGTCCATGAACTACGGCCTAACGCGCAAATACCCCGTCTACTTGTCGACCAAAAACACAATTTTAAAAGCCTACGATGGACGCTTCAAAGACATCTTCCAGGAAATTTACGACGCCGAGTTCAAAGACAAGTTTGAAAAGGCCGGCATCCATTACGAACACAGATTGATCGACGACATGGTGGCAGCCGCATTGAAATGGTCCGGCGGGTATGTGTGGGCCTGCAAAAATTACGATGGCGATGTGCAATCTGACACCGTCGCGCAAGGGTTTGGCTCATTAGGCTTGATGACCAGCGTGTTAATGACACCCGACGGCAAAACAGTGGAGGCCGAAGCCGCCCACGGCACCGTCACACGCCATTACCGCGAACACCAAAAGGGCAACGAGACGTCGACAAACTCCATCGCATCAATTTTTGCCTGGACGCGCGGGCTAACACATCGTGCAAAGTTAGACGACAACAAAGACCTCGCAAAGTTCGCCGCCACGCTCGAAAAAGTCTGCATCGACACGGTCGAAGGCGGTCAAATGACGAAGGACTTAGCGCTTTTGATTGGCCCCGATCAAAAGTGGCTTTCCACAACCGGTTTCCTTGATGCCATTGATGAAAATTTGCAAAAAGCGATGGGAGCAGCGTCGTCTGGCGGCTAGTGCCAACATAAAAATCGAACGTCATGGGCGCGTCATGGCGGAGCCATGCCAGGCGGCCGTTGCGTTATACAAAAGGAGACGATTACAGAGCCATTTATCAACAATCATTATGCCAAACATTCGATTCTGTTAAGGATGCAGGTTTGTTAGAAGCTCAATAATACAAAATCAAATAAAAATTTAACCAAATTCGGAAAACCAAATTTCACCAAGTAAAGCTAGCTTGGGAGCGTGGTCGATAAGCGCTGAAACAACCGCCAGAGGGGGCCAAATGCTCATAACCATTGTCGCCATTGTGATGCTGGTGGCCACTCATATTACACTTGCCAGTTTTGAACGACTAAACGCAGCGGCCCATCTGCATCGCCAAGCCATCGCGGACGCCGATACCCCGCGCAATTCAATGTGGTGAAGTCTCCCATGAACCCGACACAAAACCCTTCATCAAAAGGCCTTTTTGCACATATCCAGTCGAACAACCTAAGGTCTTTACTATTGTTCGTTGGTTTTGGCGTGTTGCTGCAGCTGCTTCAAGTTTCGGTGTTCGTATTTCAAGTGTCGCTTTTCAAACCGCAACAACTGATCCTTCGCGATTTTGAACGGCTCAGAGCACACGGCCCAGACGAAGTGAAAAGCAACTTCAAAAAAATAATGGAACGCGCGCCAGGCGCGGGCACGCCTGATCAACAACTCCGCACTAAGCTGACCCCGCTCGATCCGAACGTCGGCACTTTCCACAACCGCGTGGCTGACGAGCTGAACAAGGACAAATTACTCCCGGGGAGAAACCAATACAATTTCTTTGGCGAGCTTTGGACCGACCTGGACCAACGAACCGGTCTGTTTAAGGGACAGTCGCTTTATATTTTTGTTCCAGCGCTTCTTTATGTCATTGGAGGAAGTTACTTCATTGGGTTTTTTACACGCCACCAAACTGGAGCACACCGAGTTGAGCGACGCAATGAACCGCGCCTTTTTGGTCTACTTGAACCTCTTGCGATTTCCCGCGGGCTGCCCATGCCCGCAGTTGAGATCGTCGAGTCCGATGGACGCAATGCTTATGCCAGCGGAATTCATCCGCAAAATTCTGCCATTGGCGTGAGCCGCGGATTGTTGAATTGTCTTCACGATAACGAACTCCAGGCCGTCTTGGCACATGAGCTGGCACACATTGAACATCGTGACAATCGCCTTATGGCGTTAGCAAATTTGTGCGCAGGCACAATTACGCCGCTAGGGCGCAAAATCTACAATGGCGTTTGCAGACATCCATTTTTTGGTATCATCTTTATCTTTTGGACGCTTGTCATGTTGCCCTGGCAAGCTGCAGTTATTTTCTACGGCACCGTCTTTGCAACAATTGGCTTGGCCAATGCACTGATCTTCTTGATCTCGCGCAAACGGGAATTCATTGCCGACGCGCGTGCAATAGAAATGGTGAAAGAGCCTGCGGCTCTTATTTCAGCGCTAAACAAGATCGCGGTCAACGACAGGATTGAAGGACTAAACCCTGTTGTTCAATCGATGATGATTTCAAATTTAAGCGGGGTTGGGCGAGCAACGCACCCCTCAATTGATGCGCGGATCAACGCGATATGCGCGACGACGAATGTACGAGAAGAGGACGCCGCACGTGCGGTACAACGAGTCAATCGGCTTCATTGGGCCGGCGCGGTAGACACACCAACACCTGTTTCATTACCCATGCAACGGCAAGGCGAGATGAAACGAGGGTTTGGTCGCCGCCGCGCGACTCAAGTTGCAGGCGGAAACCCCCATCCGACATACCCGCCTAGTTCACCACCGCAACCAGCTCCATCGTTACAGGATCAAAAAAAAATCGACCTTGAAAAGAAGCTCAAATCTGCCAATAGCCTAGCTACCAAGGTCATTCATTGGACGCTGCTTGTCTATACTGCACCGATCTGGTTGCCTTTCGTGGTGCTCCCAGCAATTTTTATTTACTACATGTTATCGTCAATTTTGCCGGTCGCCATGTGCTTACTAGCAATCGCTGGTGTCATTTATTGGCGCAAGCACAGCCACACGCAATAACCGGCATAACAATTATGCAGACGCAAACAAGGGGACCAACAAGCGGGATCTGCTTGCGTTTGGCCTCAAACTCTTTCAAAGCTGGTATGAACCACCACGCCTCCTGCCCGACCGTCACAAAGTATCTGCCCTGGGTGGTCGGGCTGCTCCACACCGGCTTGCCGAGTGTGGACCAAATAAAGGGCGTGGGCTGGTGATGCTCTTCGACTTTGTCGGAAATGCACGAGATCCGTGCCGCGCGCTTTCGCGCGGACAGGCAAAGCCTGCGCCACGTCGCGCTGGTTCAAACAGAAAAACCATACACAGCTCAGGACAAGCGAGGATCAGCCGCCGTCTGCGCACACCGCCACAACATCCTTGACGTCATCCTGGCGTAGGTCAGGATCAAGGTCACATGGCGGCGGTGGTGAGCCTCAACGGATTTGCATGCGGTAACGTGACTGGATCGTGGCCTTCGCCGCGATGACGTTTGTGGGTGGGGCAGGCGCTGCATCATGTGTTAACGTCACGCCCGCGCAGGCGGGCGCCTGCCCGAACATCCGTATTGCATCTGTTTTCCTTTGAAGCGAACCGTTCTCACCCCAATACCTTGGACGGATCGCAGGCCCAACACGACTTTAGGAAGTGTTGGCAAAAAAGGGCCAGCACCGCGATGACGGTCGTAATTTGTTGAGACCGGTGGAACATCATCCACCAATTGACACGGCCCCCAACCCCAGTATGGTCCGAGCGATCTTAGCGCGCTTGGCGCAAACCAAGCCATTTTCACCCAAGGACCACACCACCCCATGACACCCACACGCACGCCTGCAAAGTTCTTCTCACCCCTCGCCATCGGCGCACCTGAGCCCTTCCGCGCACCGCCCGTGCAGATCGAGCGAATGATCCACTTCGTGCCGCCGCACAATGAAAAAATCCGCGCGAAACTTTCGTCCATCGCCAAACAAGTGGATGTCATCCTTGGAAACTTAGAAGACGCCATCCCTGCTGATCAAAAAGAAGACGCCCGCCAGGGTTTCATTTCAATGGCGCAGGAAACGGATTTCGGCCAAACAGGTTTGTGGACACGCATCAATTGTTTGAACAGCCCCTGGGTGCTCGATGACATCACTCAGATCGTCGGCGAAGTCGGCGACAAACTTGATGTGATCATGCTACCGAAAGTCGAAGGCCCGTGGGACATTTATTATCTCGACCAGCTCCTGGCCCAATTGGAAGCCAAACACAGTGTTGAAAAACCAATCCTCATTCACGCAATCCTTGAAACCGCTGAAGGCGTCAACAACATCGAAGCCATCGCTGCCGCAAGCCCACGCATGCACGGCATGAGCCTCGGGCCCGCCGATCTCGCTGCCTCGCGCGGCATGAAGACAACCCGCGTCGGTGGTGGCCATCCTGATTACGGTGTGTTGTCCGACGCGGACGCAAACGACAAAGACGCCCCACGCACGTCGTTTCAGCAAGACCTTTGGCATTACACGGTCGGCAAGATGGTCGACGCCTGCCTCGCATATGGGTTGAAACCGTTTTACGGACCCTTTGGCGATTTTTCAGACCCTGCCGCCTGCGAAGCCCAATTCCGCAATGCGTTTCTGCAGGGCTGCCTTGGTGCCTGGTCGCTGCATCCCTCACAGATCGACATCGCCAAGCGTGTATTTTCTCCGGACCCTGATGAAGTCGCGTTCGCTAAACGCATCCTCGAAGCCATGCCAGATGGCACCGGTGCCGTTATGATCGATGGCAAAATGCAAGACGATGCCACCTGGAAGCAGGCAAAAGTGATCGTGGACTTGGCAAAACTGGTGGCCGCAAAAGACCCCGAACGTGCTGAGATCTATGGTTTATAAGCCTCTCTGCGGCCATGGCGCCACACATCGTGCCCAGTCAATCATGACCAATTGACATTGCGCCGCCACTCCCCTGGAATAGACACCATGGAGGGGCATGGCAAAGAACACAGGGTGAAGGCTGGCGCGAGACCGGCCCGCGTGGCGGTAGACACGATGAAACAAGCAAAATATATGGTGGGACAAGTGGTCAAACACCGCTTTTATCCATTCCGCGGTGTGATCTTTGATGTTGATCCAACGTTCGACAACACCGAAGAGTGGTGGCTATCGATTCCAGAAGACATTAGGCCCGAAAAGGACCAGCCCTATTATCACTTGCTGGCCGAGAACGAAGAAACCGAATACATCGCCTATGTCTCTGAGCAAAACTTGTTGCCCGACGAAACAGGTCAACCCTTAAGACACCCGCAAGTGCCCGAACTCTTTGTCAAAGATGACGAAGGCCAGTACCACGCATTGTTCTTGCTGGAGCACTAGAGCGTGTTCAGTTGAGATGGAACCATTCTGACGTGGCACATTTCATCAAAGATCAAGGGGTTTGGCCGCGGCGGGCGCCCGGATACGTCGACGAACTTGCCCGATGCACCGGCATCGCGCTGCGTTCGCCTCCTGCCGGATCACGCACGCCGCGATCCAAACAGAATTGGTTCCATTTCAGCTGAACACGCTCTAAGCGGCAAGTGCACACAACACCGCACTTTGCACAATCCAATAATCGAAAAGTCATTGACCTCCACCAGAGGTGGAGGTTTGTAACGCTTCGCTTGGACCACTGGAAGTGGTTTTGCTAGATGATAGTAACGGGACTTAAATAAATCGGCATAGTCAGATGCTTTATCGCGCTTTTCTTGATTGCGGATATAGCGTCTGACGACCTCCTCGTTATACCCGGCGGTGGATACAAAATTCCCGCGCGCCCAGAAATGATAGCCCTTGTAACGCCGCTTCTTGGCGTACCTATGGGCAACGTAAAGTGCCGTCTTCCCCTTCAGGAAACCCACAATGTGCGCCACTGAATACTTCGGTGGGATCGAGATCAGCATGCGCACATGATCAGGCATCAAATGCCCTTCCTCAATATGACACCCCTTTTGTGACGCCAAACGCACAAACTGATCCCGCAGCTCCATGCGCAAATCTCCATAAAGTCGCTTTGTGCGATACTTACTGCCGAAAACGACGTGATATTTGCAGTCCCACGTGCTGTGTGATAGGTGGTTCTCATCCATTTAGACCTCCACGCTTGATGACACCACTCCAATGGCTCAAGCGTGGAGGTTTCTTGCTTTCAATGTAGAACCTGTCCAGTCCTCCACCGAAGGTGGAGGTTTAATGCTGCACAAAAAAATTAGCACCGCTTAGGCCACCCCAAGCGGTGCAAAAACTTTTCTCAAATCTAAGATTGGGTCAATTGCAAACTGCGACCCGTTATTTCTTTTTGGGCGCAGGCTTTGCGCCTGGTGCACCCGCGGCCGGTTGCTGTGCTTGCACGGCCTTTTGTTTTTCTTGCACCACACCCGCCAAGTTCTTTCGTGCAGCCGCTAATGCCTCCACGGCTTTTTTCATTTTTGGATCCGAATCAATCGCCGCCTTTTGGCGCGCAACAATTCCTTCCAACATTTGTTTCTTGGCAGCCGTATAGGCCTTAACGTCAAGTGGCTTGCCTTCAAGTGTGCTCGTAAACCCATTGAGCGAAATTTGTTTTCCAAACGGCTGCCCGTTTGCAGCAAAAGCCGTGAACCTAAATCCTTTTGCACCCTTCATCTTGGCGATCGTCTCGTCCTTGATCGCGTATTCAGCTGTACAGCTTGCCGGATTACAATGCGCAAACCGCAATTTGTGCACGTCCTTATGGCCGTCGACCGTCATACCCATACCGGGGGCAACGGCAATACCAAGCCGTTGAGGATGCGCAATCGTAATCATCATGATCTTCTTTGGATCACCCTTCACTTCCCGCAACCCGATCGCATATAGAACCGTGCCATTAGCTGCCAAAGCTTCCTGTTGCGTAATGCAATAGTCCAATTGTTGGACCGATTCTTTGCCTTCCTTATCCTTCTTCTTGATATTCATTTTATCACAAATCTTCACCCAATCGCTCTTGGGCGCATTTTTTGCCGTTGCCGCAGGATTTTTTGTCGCTGCTTTTTTCGCTGCCGGCTTTGCCTTCGTTGCAGCGGGCTTTTTGTCTTGCGCAAACGATGGTGTCACCCCAAACACAAAAGCTGCAAGAACTACAACACCTAATCGAAATCGCATTGATCCCCAATCAATCTCTATCATTGAACTATAGACCCCTTGTTGAGAGCTGATCCCGTCAGCCCAATTCTTTAAAAGGCGACGCGCGAAGAATGCCACGACGACCCATAAACACAACACACGACAATCAAAGCGGGGAAACCGCACTTTCCCCCGCCCACCACACATTATTTCTTATTGGGTGGTGCCTTAGATCCTGCCGCAGCCTCACCTGGTTTCTTGATCTTGTTGACTTCTTGATAGGCTTTGGCGGCTTCTTGTTGGCGCGCACGAATTTGCGCAATGAGTTGTCGGCGCGCTTCGGCATACTTTTTCATGTCTGCCGGTTTACCACTATAGGCAGCCGTAAACCCAACCAATGGAACAATCAGTTGCGCTTCTCTCCCGGCGGGAGTCATCGGAAGAATCATCATGAGCGCGCCCTTTTTCAAGGACTCCAATACGTCATTGCCGGCTTCAACCTCTGCCCAGCAACCAACTGCAAGGCAGTGCGAATATTTAAGTCGCACTTCTTTTAGTTGCTTACGGTCCAACTTTTCTTTCTTTGAAAATTTGCCCCACTGTTCTTGCGTGAGGATGACAACACCCAACCCTGGAGGGATCGCCATCCCCAGGGGCACCAAGGCCATGAGACTTTGTTTGTCAGAACCTTCAACCTGGCGAATCCCCGCTGAGACACGTGGCAATCCCGTCCTTTGGTCGAGTTGCTCACTTTTCGTAATACAGATGTTTTTCTTTTGAGGTTCTTTGTTTTCTTCGCCTGATTTTGGCGGCGCGGGTATCGGCACTTTTTCACATAATTTCACCCAAGCGCTCTTCTGCGGCGCTTTACCTGCTGGTGCAGCTTTTTTAGCTGCAGGTGCCGCCTTCTTGGTAGCAGGCTTTTTTTCTTGCGCAAAACCGGGCACTGGCCCAACAGCAAAGGCTGCAAAGACCGCAAAACCCAGCGCATAGAGCATTGGTTTCCAATTCATCTGTGTCATTGGACTAAAGACCTTTTGTTGAGAGCTGGTCCCGCCAGCTCAGCCCCTCGTATGGCGCCTCGCTATTCTGGTGCAGCTAGCACCGGGTCCGCGCGCGCGATTATCCCCAATCAGCGCCCATGGCGGCCGCACTAGCGCCGTGAATAAGGCGATCCCGTGACCGCCTGACACCGGTTACGGGGATCTCCAGACCCTACTGAGTCTATCGTGGCAATCGCGCAACGCACATCTGTGCTCGTTGCCTGGCAATAGCCATGCTATGCCCCCAAATTGACCGAATAAGGATCACTAGAAAATCAGGAAAAAGCGTTTGTTACAGAACCCTATGCGGCCAATTTTAACGCTAACCCAGGTTCATATGAATAAGACCCGCAACACCTCCAGGAGGAAGCCTTTCCAAACTTACACACTTTTTGTGATGTTTTTGCTCGCAGCCTGCGTCGCCGGGTCACACACTGCGCTGGCCGCAACCCAGCATGCCATCGCCATGCACGGCGAACCCAAATATCCAGAAAACTTCGAGCATTTTGATTACGTCAACCCCTCAGCACCCCAAGGGGGCAAGGTTCGCCTCGCCGTCGAGGGCGCTTTTACAAGCGTGAACCCCTTGATCATCAAACCAGGTGCGGCGGCTGGACTTCGCGAATTCGTGTTTGAAAGCCTGATGGCCCGTGGTCTCAATGAACCATTTACGCTTTACCCTCTACTGGCCGAAAAAATTGAGGTACCGGACGACAGAAGCGCGATCACGTTTCATTTGAATCCAAAAGCAAAGTTTTCCGACGGCAACCCTGTTGACGCCGATGATCTTTTGTTTTCTTGGAAGGTCCTCAAAGACAAAGGCCGCAACAACCACCGAACATATTATAAAAAAGTCACGAACGCCGTCCGCGTTTCAGACCACGCCGTGCGTTTCGAACTTGGCAGCGGAGAAGATCGCGAGCTGCCTCTGATCCTTGGTCTCATGCCGATACTACCCTCCCACGTCTATGACTACGATACCTTTGAGAAAACAACATTTAAGACTCCCGTTGGTTCAGGACCCTATGTCGTCTCTAAGATCGACCCAGGTCGCAGCATCGTTTTCAAACGTGACAAGAACTGGTGGGGCAGAGACTTGCCGGTCAGCAAAGGCCGCTTCAACTTTGACGAAATTCAATTCGAGTACTTCCGCGACAGCAATCCGATGTTTGAGGCTTTCAAGTCTGGTCAAGTGGACATCCGACCTGAAGAAGATCCCGCGCGTTGGTCTGAAGGCTACAATATTCCAGCTGTTCGCGACGGACGTATTATCAAGCGCGAATTTGACATTGCACTTCCAGCAGGTATGACCGCCCTTGTCTTCAACACACGCAAAGAAATCTTCGCCGACCCGCGTGTGCGCCAAGCGCTGATCTACCTATTTGACTTCGAATGGATCAATCGCAATCTCTATCACGGGCTTTTTGCGCGCACCCAAAGTTATTTCGAGCGCTCGCCGCTTTCCTCCCATGGCAGACCTGCTGATGCGCCCGAAAAAGCATTACTTTCCCCCTTTGGCGACTCTTTAAAACCTGAAGCATTGAATGGCACGTATACATTTCCCAAAAGCGACGGCACCGGCCGCAACCGCGACAACTGGCGCAAAGCGATAAAACTATTTGCCATGGCCGGCTACGAGTTGCGCGACCGTAAGATGGTCAACACCAAAACCGGTGAACCTCTCACATTTGAGATGCTCGCGGTCTCACTCATTCAACAGCGTTTGTTTTTAAGCTTTACGCGCACACTCAAACGACTAGGAATTAACGCGAGTGTCCGAGTTGTTGACACAGCACAATATCAATCGCGCCTGAATACTTATGACTTCGACATGATCCAATTCAGATGGCCAGCCTCTCTGTCACCGGGAAACGAGCAGTTGTATCGCTGGTCCTCCCAAGCCGCGGACGTAAACAGCACATTCAATTATGCAGGCGTAAAGAACAAAGCCGTAGACGCAATGATCACTGCAATGTTAAGTGCCAAGTCTTCGGAAGATTTTGTTGCCGCAATTCGCGCGCTCGATCGGATCCTCATTTCAGGCGACTACGTCATCCCTCTGTTTCATTTGCCCAAACAATGGATCGCCCATTGGAACCACCTCGCCTATCCAGAAAAAACACCACTATTTGGCTATCAACTTGATACATGGTGGAGTAAGACCGAACACAACAAAAACTAGATAAAGCCGATCCACACCGTGCCTTCGTCTAAATCTGCAAAAACCGGTCTATCAATTAGCGCCACAGAATATTACGGCGATCGCCCGCCGTCAGAATTCAACATGACGGCCTACACCATTGGCCGCGCCGCCGCTGCCACACCAGACAAATCGGCACTCTTGGTCTTTGACCACCCCGATGGCCAAGCACCTTATGAAGCCTATTCGTACGAAAGTTTAGAGGACGCCGCGTTAAGGATTGCCGCGGCTTTAGAGGACGATGGTCTTGAAGACCAAGCCAGGATAATCATCCACTTAGAAAACACTGCTGACTACGCGCTCTTGTTTTTTGGCGCCATTGCCGGTGGTTTCATCCCCCTTCCCACGTCCGACCAACTCACAGAAAACGACCTCGCATTTCTTCTTGAAGATTGCTCCGCGACCGCCATCGCCTTACCGGACCAAGAAACCTCACTAAAGTTTGCCCCAAATGTGCGCGTCTACACGAGTGCGGACATAAAATCCATGAAATCGCACCATCGACGCGCGGCCTATTCTCCAACAAAGGCGGATGATCCAGCCTATCTGATCTACACATCTGGCACGACATCAAAACCCAAAGGTGTTTTGCACGCACACCGCGCCGCCTGGGGCCGACGTCCCATGTACAAAGGCTGGTATGACATCACACCTGAAGACCGTATGCTTCACGCTGGGGCATTCAACTGGACCTATACCCTTGGCACAGGCCTGACAGACCCCTGGGCCAATGGCGCAACATCAATCATTTTCACCGGAACCAAAAAACCTGAAACTTGGTCCCGTCTCATACCAGCAACAAAAGCAACATTGTTTGCAGCCGTTCCTGGTCTCTTCAGACAAATGCTGAAATACGCGCCGCCAAAGCCAGGTGACTTGGCGCCTTTGCGCCATGGCCTGGTCGCAGGAGAAACGCCGCCACCCAACTTGTTTGAGGCCTGGCGCGACGCGACAGGCACCGAACTTTATGAAGCCCTCGGCATGAGTGAGATTTCAACTTACATTTCGTCTTCACCCCAAACGCCGCGCAAGAAAGGCACACTTGGAAAACCACAACACGGGCGCGCAATAGCAATTCTTGCAGATCAAGCTGGCACCGATCCAGTTCCTTTAGGCGAGCCCGGTATGCTCGCCGTCCATCGCTCTGATCCTGGATTGATGCTCGGCTATTGGAATCGCCCGCAGGAAGAAGCACTTGTATACCGAGACGATTGGTTCATCGGAGGGGATCGCGCGCGGTTTGATGAAGAAGGTTACGTCACTTATCTAGGCCGCGCCGATGACCTTATGAAGGCTCTAGGCTACCGCGTCGCGCCACAAGAAGTAGAAGCAGCCCTTCTCGAACATGCCCAAGTCGCAGAAGTCGCATGCATCGAACTCAAAGTCCGCAGCGACGTTTCGGTGATCGCCGCATTTATTGTCCCAACGGATTTGGCAAACCCGCCCAGCAAAGAAGACATCCTCGCGTTTGCCGCAACAAAGCTCGCACAATACAAGTGCCCGCGCGAAATCCGTTTCGTCCGTGAACTCCCGCGCACACCAAACGGTAAATTAAAACGTTCCGCATTACAGAGCTAGAGCATGTTCAGTTGAGATGGAACCATTCTGACGTGGCACATTTCATCAAAGATCAAGGGATTTGGCGCAGGGCGTACCTGGCGGTACGGACAAGACGAAGCCCGCGGAGATTTGACGAAATGTGCCCGTCCCGCAAGGGTTTGGTCGCCCACGCCGCGATCCAAACAGAATTGAGTCCATTTCAGCTGAACACGCTCTAGGCGGCTTTCTTCGATTTGCCAGCCACAATTGCCAACTCGCGCACAAAATCCCGCACGCCCTTTAACCGCTCCTCAGGCAAATCCCACTCAGCCTTATAAACGAGCTTGTGGTCGGCCTGCAGCTTCATACGATTGCGAGCGCCCTGCATGATGTTGACCAGCCCTTCTGGATTTGAAAATTGATTGTCACGAAACGAGACAACAGCGCCTTTCGGACCCGCATCAACACGTTCAACACCCGCTGCCCTGCAATACCCCTTGATTTCCATGACATCCAACAGGTGCTTGACCTCTTCTGGAAACTCACCAAAACGATCAACCAGTTCAGCGGCAAACACATCAATGTCCTCACGCTCTTCCAGGCCCGCAAGTCGTCGATAAAGTCCAAGCCGAAGCTGAAGATCAGAAACATAGCTTTCGGGAATAAGGATTGATGCGCCAATGGATATTTCAGGTGCCCAACGATCCGCCGATGCTTGACCATCACCGCCCTTCATGGTCGCGACGGCCTCTTCCAACATCGATTGGTAAAGCTCAAACCCAACTTCCCGGATGTGGCCAGATTGCTCTTCACCCAAAAGGTTCCCCGCACCTCGCAAATCAAGATCATGGCTTGCAAGCGAAAACCCTGCGCCCAATGAATCCAAAGAACTCAAAACTTTGAGCCGTTTTTCAGCACCAACCGTCAAAGATTTTCCAGGCGGTGTCGTGAAATACGCATAAGCGCGCGCTTTGGATCGGCCAACACGACCACGCAATTGATAAAGCTGCGCGAGCCCAAACATATCAGAGCGGTGGACAATGAGCGTGTTGGCATTTGGCACGTCAAGGCCTGATTCAACAATGGGCGTCGACAGCAAGATGTCGAAGCCCCCATCATAAAAAGCCGTCATCACATCTTCTAGCTGGCCCGGTGTCATTTGACCGTGCGCGCGGGCAACACGAAGTTCGGGAACCGCCTCTTTCAAAAACTCCTCAACCTCATCAAGATCACTCAAGCGTGGCACAACATAAAACGTCTGCCCACCGCGAAACCGTTCGCGTCGTAACGCATCACGCACCACAACAGCATCAAAAGGTGAAATGTAAGTTCGAACCGCCAAGCGATCCACAGGGGGCGTCGTGATCAGTGAAAGCTCACGAACCCCCGTCAGCGCAAGTTGAAGCGTGCGCGGAATAGGCGTCGCCGATAATGTGAGCACATGAACCTCATCGCGCAACGCCTTTAGGCGTTCTTTGTGGGTCACACCAAAATGCTGTTCTTCGTCAATGACCAACAATCCAAGCCGTGCAAATTCAATCGTTTTGGCCAACAATGCATGCGTGCCAATGACAATATCGACGCTTCCGCTCTTGAGCCCTTCTTTAACGGCGCTGAGTTCCTTCGTGCCCACCAACCGCGAAGCATGCTTGACCGTCACCGGCAAACCATGAAAACGCTCTGAAAAGGTCTTGAAGTGTTGACGCGCCAGAAGTGTCGTAGGTACGACCACCGCCACTTGCAAACCGTTCATAGCGGTCGCAAAAGCAGCCCGCAGCGCCACTTCCGTCTTGCCAAAGCCAACATCGCCGCACACCAGGCGATCCATGGGTCGGCCCGAGTTGAGATCTTCCATCACCGCATCAATGGACGCAGCTTGATCCTCGGTTTCTTCATATGGAAAACCTGCCGCAAACTCATCATAGGTCCCTGCCGCCGCCGCAAGCATCGGCGCCTCGCGCAACTCTCGTAGCGCCGCAGTTTTGATGAGTTCTGCAGCCATTTCGAGAAGGCGTTTTTTCAAGCGCGCCTTACGCGATTGCCATGCGACACCACCCAGCTTGTCCAGTTGCGCCGTCGTGTCGTCACCACCATACCGCGTCAAAAGCTCAATATTTTCGACAGGTAGGAAAAGCTTATCACCACTCGAATACGTAAGTTCGAGGCAGTCATGCATCGCCCCCACTGCCGTAATCGTTTTAAGTCCGGCGAATCTTCCAATGCCATGGTCCGCGTGAACCACCAGATCACCGACCGAAAGACTTGTGGCTTCGGTTAAAACATCCGCCGCGCGCTTTGCCTTACGCCGCGGACGAACCATCCGATCACCCAAAATGTCTTGTTCAGCAATGACCGCAAAGTGAGGCGTTTCAAAACCGCTCTCGAGACCAAGAATAGCAAACGACGCGACGTCCGTCGGCAAGTCGAGTGCCTCACCAAAGTTCTCAACTTTGCGCACTTGTTTTAGGCCGTGATCAGAAAGCAAACTCGACAATCGTTCGCGCGCACCCGCCGTCCAAGCGACAATTAGAACGCGTTTTCCACTTTCCTGAAGGGCGCTTATATGGCCAACGACAGAATCAAAAACGTTTGCCTCCGCCGATTGACGCTCCACTGCAAACGTTCTGCCAGCCCGTCCTGAAAGCGAGCGCACATGTTCACTTGCCGCTTCTTCGAACGGTGTCAAACGGTAAACGGCGCGCGCAGCCAAAAGATCGGACCATTCAGATTGCGAAAGATAAAGCAGTTCATGCGGCGTGGGCTTGTAGGGCGTTGCCCCAAAAGCTTTGATCTCTAGGGCATCAACACGCGCTTGGTAATGCTCCTCAATTTGTTCAAACCGACCTTTAACAGAATCTTCTGCCATGTGATCGAATGAAATGGGCCCCGAACCCACATAATCGAACAGCGTGTCGAGGTTCTCATGAAACAGCACCAACCAATGTTCCTGCCCAGGATAACGCTGGCCACCACTCACCGCTTCGTAAAGCGGATCATCCCCCGTCGCCCCGCCGAACAACTCCACATATCTGCTGCGAAATCGCGATGTCGCTTCCTCACCAAACGCAAGTTCTGAAATCGGAAGCACATTGACTTTTTGAATCCGCTTTAACGTGCGCTGCGTCTCCACATCGAAAGTCTTAATCGTCTCTAACGTATCCCCAAAAAAATCCAAACGAACCGGCGTACCACGGCCAGGCGGATACATATCCAAAATACCACCCCGCACCGCAAATTCGCCGGGTTCCATGACAGTTCCCGTCCGAACATAGCCAACAAGTGCTAAGCGTTTTACCAATCGATTAAGGTCAATCCGCTGACCCACAACCAGCTGCTTCAGCGCACGACGAATAAAGTCCTTCGGCGGCACACGTTGCAAAATCGCGTTGACAGTCGTCAAAACAACAGTCGTTTCATTTCGAGTTTGCAGCGTGAGTTTGGCGAGCGCCGTGATCCGACGCGCAACGATATCCGCATTGGGCCCAATACGATCGTAGGGCACCGTATCCCAAGCTGGAAACGCGATCACACGGACTTCAGGGGCAAAAAAAGAAAAACCCGCCTGCAACGCACTAAGCCGGCGATCATCGCGTGCAACATGAAGGAGGATGCCGTGCTGCTCGGAGGCCTCACGTATGTCCTGCACCAAACCGGCCAATGCAAATGCATCTAACCCGTCTGGAACACCTGTTAGAATCGTTTCAATACCGGCCGCAGAAACTGAAGTCATGGTCTAACGATCACCCATTATATTGACCGGTAACATCTTCAAGCCCATGGAATTTGCGTAGCGCACGTATAAGGTCAGCAAATGCCGGATCACTTGGTTTGTCCTGGGACATGATCCAGTTTTGTAATTCGGGATCGGGTAATGACAAAAGTTCCTCAAATACTCCAAGCTCCGAAGCCTCCATATCTTCAAGATGCGCGTCCGCAAACCGCCCCAACAAAATATCCATCTCCTTCGTCCCACGGTGAGCGGCACGATATGCTGCACGTCTACGGCGTAACTCAAGATCCATATGTTTCAGCAAAATCTAAAAGAAGAGGCACAGGGTTTCGGTCACTTTTGGTGCGACTGATATAACGCGCTCTGGCGCCGATGCAAAACCTTGTATCCTAGCAAGCACAACAATCGCGTTGGTTCTCACAATGATCGTTATTTTTGTGTGGAGCAGATCCGCATTTCCGTCCCATTGGGACGCGACAGCTTTGACGATTTGCTAGAATAATACACGACAACCATTGCGAGCTCCCATGAGACCCAACGCGCTATCTCCACTGTTCGCTTCGGCGCAAGTTCTTTCAGGTATCGGCCCGCGTCTGATGACGCTATTGAAAAAGGCCCTGCTGCTGCCGCCAACCGTACGCGAGCCGCGCGTCTTGGACTTATTGTGGCACGCCCCCACAGGCGTCATTGATCGTCGCGCAGAACCCTCAGTGGCTGAGGCTGTCCCTGGCACGATCGCAACTTTAAAGCTTCGCATCCTAAAACACCGCCCATCACCCCGCGGCAACAGAAAGGCACCTTACAAAGTCGCCTGCGAAGATGAGACGGGGCACATTGATCTCGTATTTTTTCACGCGGAAAAGACATTTCTCGAACGCCAACTGCCGGTTGGTGAGGAGCGATTGATCTCGGGCCGCGTCGAAAAGTACGCCGATAAGTTGCAAATGACGCACCCCGATTACATCGTACCGTTATCAGCGCGCGAAGATTTGCCTCTCTTGGAACCCGTTTACCCTCTCACAGCCGGCTTATCGGGAAAGGTTTTGCAAAAAGCATTGCGGCAAGCCATTCCCAAAATCCCAGAGCTTTCTGAATGGCAAGACGTCGCTTGGATCAACGCCCGCCAATGGCCCTCATTTCAAGACGCACTTTTGAAGTTGCATAAACCAGAACAGCCCGAAGATGTCGCCGCAGGCGGCCCCGCCCGCCAACGCTTAGCCTACGATGAACTTCTCGCGGGCCAAATCGCATTGGCCATGGTCCGCCAAAACCTAAAGAAAAGATCCGGCCGCAAAATTGAGGGCAACGACGAAATCTGCGCGCGACTCCGCAGCGCCTTGCCATTTGAACTCACACCAACACAAAAATCAGCACTTGATGAAATCAAAAACGATATGGCTGCACCTTTTCGCATGCTTCGATTGCTGCAAGGTGATGTGGGCTCAGGCAAGACTGTGATCGCACTGTTGGCCATGGCCACTGCGGTCGAAGCGGGCACGCAAGCCGCCATCATGGCCCCCACGGAAGTGCTCGCACGCCAACACTTAGAAACAATTGAACCTCTTGCAAAAGCAACCGGGCTGCGCGTAGGCCTGCTAACCGGTCGCGAAAAAGGCCGCGCCCGCAAAGACATTCTCACGCTGCTCGCCGACGGCCATCTCGATATTTTGATTGGAACCCATGCGCTATTCCAGACCGACGTTAAGTTCCACGATCTTTCTTTCGCGGTTATAGACGAACAACACCGCTTTGGCGTCCACCAACGCTTGGCATTGCAGTCCAAAGGCAGCCAGGAAGGCGTCAACGTCCTCGTCATGACAGCAACGCCCATTCCGCGCACACTTCTCATGACCCATTACGGCGACCTTGATGTGTCTCGCATTACCGAAAAGCCCCACGGTCGCAAGCCTGTTGTCACAACAAAGACCGCAATCGACCGCATTGAGGAGGTCATCGCTGGCTTGAAACGTGCCTTAGACCAGGGCGCACAGGTTTATTGGGTCTGCCCACTCATCGAGAGTTCACAAAAATCAGATCTTGCCGCCGCCGAAGAACGCCACGCGCATCTTGCGCAATATTTCAAAGAAGAAGTTGGGTTATTGCATGGTGGCATGCCTGCAGCGACCAAAGACGAAACAATGAACAGCTTTGTCGAAGGAAACTTAAAAATCCTCGTGGCGACAACCGTGATCGAAGTGGGTGTGAATGTCCCCAACGCTACGGTTATGGTCATCGAACATGCCGAGCGCTTTGGCCTTGCCCAACTCCATCAATTGCGCGGCCGCGTGGGCCGGGGCGAGCGCCAGTCCTACTGCATATTATTGTACAAGACACCGCTCAGCGAATCGGCAAGAGCGCGTCTCGACATGATGCGCGAAACCGAAGATGGTTTTCTCATAGCCGAGAAAGACTTGGAACTGCGCGGCGGCGGCGAAGTCTTAGGCGCGCGCCAAAGTGGATTGCCTGAATTTAGAATTGCCGATGTTCCAGACTTTGCAACATTATTGGCTGCCGCCCGCGACGACGCAAACCTATTACTTTCCCGCGATCCAAACTTGACCGGATCACGCGGTCAAGCAGTTCGCACATTGCTTTACCTGTTTGAATGTGATGAAGCAGTCAGGCTTTTTCAGGCCGCATGAACCGCTCTGCCAACTTACTTTTTGACCACCATGCAATCATACCCGCCTGACGACAAAGCCGCACAAAACGGTTTCGTGTCCTTGGGTTTTGCGTATGGTCCCACGTGCACACGATAAAACGTACCCATGTTGCCATAAACGGTCTCATCGATTTTCGGCACCCGCGGCCCTATGCTCGACGCATATTTTTGGCGAATCAAAGCCACCAATTGCTCTGCTTCAGATTTGGACCGCACAGCTGCAACTTGCACACGGTATCGTCCAGACGGCTTGGCAACCCTTGGCGCAGCCTGCGTAGCCGCAGCTGTCCGTGTTGGTTTCGTTGACGTGGTAAAAGACGAAGGCGCGGGTTTCGCGTTTCCTGCAGACTGCGTCGTGCTCGACCAACCAGACGATTGCGCGGGTTTTGGCGTCGACGCCGTTGAAATGGGTGAAGCACCTGAACTCGGCGCGGACGGCGAGGTTGAAAGTGGCGATGTGGCAGGATTGGACGAAGAGGAAGAAGTCGCCGAACTCGCCGTCGATGTAGAAGAAGAAGAACTCGACCCACCGCCACTAAACAAATTCGAAAAGAAGTTGCCAGCGCTGTTGACCGCATTCGTGATGACCGACGTACCGGCGGAATTGTTGTTGGGTTGCGGCACAGGCTTTGGTTCCGCACCCTGTTTGGTCACAGGCGCCCACGATGAAGATGTTTGCGAAGTGCCACTTGCTGCAGCAGTCCGGGTGCCAGGCTGAGCTGCGGCGGGTGGAGCCCCGTCCGGTGGCGCCAACGGTGACGTGGCCGGAATAGGTTTCGCACCAGACTTCGGCGCAAGTGTTGGAACACCGTCTGGCGACGCAGCCGCAACCGTTTGCAGGGCTGGACCACCACGAGATGCGACCAACGCGGGCGCAGAAACACCGACAGCTTTATATGCATTGGAACGCGCTGTCGTCGCAGCGGTGCGTTCGGCTTCTGACAAACCATCCTTCAGATAAAGCGCACTTGTGAGGTCCGAAATGGCTTCCGCAGACTTTTTTTGTTTCTGATGCGCGAGCCCACGATAATAAAGCGCCTTCGCCGTATCAGTTTTTGAAAGGCCGCCAATGCGCATCGCCCCGGTAAATTTTGCAATACTTTGGCTCAGCTTCCCCTGCTCATAAAGCTTGATACCCGAAACGATCTCTTTCCGCCCTTTAGCAGGATCCGTCGCAGCGCGACTTGCACCGGCGTCAGCAGGCCGAGCCGCTGCAGGTTTTTTTTCCTGCGCGGATGCGATTGGCGCGCCCAATATCATTGGTGCCAGAACGGCGAACGTTGCAGCAATCGCGCAAAATGATCTGATTTGAGCCCCCATGTCAGCTTCACACTCCGTGACGATGCCAGACCGATTTGGTTGTACGCCAAACCATCAAAGCTTAAGTCAACCAGCACTTCGAGGCAACTTAACGACAGGTCTATCCTTGAAATCCCCGTCTATTCTACTGTCACGGATTTGGCCAAATTTCGCGGCTGATCGACGTCTGTCCCCATAAAAACGGCCGTGTGATAGGCAATCAGCTGGACAGGCAACGCATAGATTAAGGGATTTGTGAAGGCATGTGCGTCCGTGACCTTAATATGAGTCCAGACATCACAACCCACCGCATCCGAATCAGAATTGGTGATGAGAACGATCTGCCCACCGCGCGCGGCCACTTCCTGGACGTTGGAAATGGTCTTCTCAAAAAGATCATCCATCGGAGCAACGACGATCACGGGCACGTTTTCATCAATCAATGCGATGGGCCCATGCTTGAGTTCGCCTGCGGCATATCCTTCAGCATGAATATAAGAAATCTCTTTCAGCTTCAGCGCCCCTTCAAGCGCCACGGGGTAATTGATCCCGCGACCTAAGTAGAGAACATCGCGCGCTTTGCTCAACTCGTGTGCCAAGGTATCATAGTGAGACTCATCACGCAGCAGGCCCGAGATATGCCGCGGCACCTCCATTAATGCAGACACCAAGTCCTGCTCTAAATCTCTTGAGATTGTTCCGCGGGCACGCCCCAACGCAATGGCCAGCGCGGCAAGTGCAGAAAGTTGGCAGGTGAACGCTTTTGTTGACGCAACCCCGATTTCCGGTCCCGCCAACGTTGGCAGGATGACATCGGATTCACGCGCAATCGTCGAACTACGGACATTGACGATTGAGGCGATGCGCTGCCCGTGTTCCTTGCAGTAACGCAACGTCGCCAATGTGTCAGCCGTCTCACCCGACTGAGAAACAAAAATCGCTAAACCATTCTCTGGCACCGGCGCAGCCCGATAACGAAACTCTGAAGCGATGTCGATTTCAACAGGGATCCGCGCGTATTTCTCAATCCAGTACTTTGCAACGACACCGGCATAATAAGCCGTCCCGCAAGCCGAAATCGTAATGCGCGACAGCTTGCTTAAATCGAGGCCCAGGTCCGGCAATGACACAGAGCCATCGGACATGTCGATGTAATTTGCCAGTGTGTGAGAAATAACTTCAGGTTGCTCATGAATTTCCTTGGCCATGAAGTGGCGGTGATTACCCTTGTCGACCAACAACGAACTTGCCGTAGACTTGGTGACGGGCCGCTTTGCCTGACGACCATCGCGATCAAAAATCTCCACACCGCTCCGCCGCAAGACCGCCCAGTCGCCCTCATCAAGGTAGGTGATCTCACTGGTATAAGGCGCCAGCGCAATGGCATCTGAACCCAAATACATCTCACCATCACCATGGCCAATCGCCAACGGGCTACCCCGCCGCGCCGCAATCATTAAATCATCATGCCCAGCGAAGATAATTCCCAACGCAAACGCGCCCTGAAGCTTCTTCAAAGCTGCCTTCACAGCCTCTATTGGATCATCCAACCGACCTAACTCATCGCTGACCAAATGCACGACGACTTCCGTGTCGGTGTCCGAAGAAAACTTATGTCCCTTTTCAACAAGTTCATCACGAAGCTCACGAAAGTTCTCAATGATACCGTTGTGGACAACAGAAACCGACGCACTCATATGAGGATGCGCGTTTGTTTCACTTGGCCGTCCATGGGTCGCCCAGCGCGTGTGGCCAATACCCGTCAATCCGCTCAAAGGATCAGACGACAACACACTTTCTAAGTTTTTCAACTTGCCCTCAGCACGACGCCGCGCCAGATGGCCATTTTCAACCGTCGCCACACCAGCAGAATCATAACCGCGGTATTCAAGCCGACGCAAAGCATCAACAAGGTCATCTGCAACGGGTTTCGAACCCAATATCCCAACGATCCCGCACATCTTGTCGTCCCTTGCAAATTCCTCTCGCTGCAAACCTTAAAACCAAACAGACTTACTTATTCCGCTGCATAACCTTGCGATACTTTACCGCCCAGTCCTGGTGCTCCACTTGTTCGGCACGTTCTATGGCCAATGAATCCGCACTCACATCCTTTGTGATGACACTTCCCGCAGCCACATACGCTCCGTCTCCGATCTTCACCGGTGCCACCAAGGCCGAATTCGAGCCAACAAAAACACCCGCACCAATCTCGCTTCTGGCCTTATTAAACCCATCGTAGTTACAAAAGATTGTACCCGCGCCGATATTGGCTTCAGTGCCAATCGAAGCATCCCCCACGTAGGTTAAATGGCTCACCTTGGCACCAAATTCCAATTGGGCCGCTTTAATTTCCACAAAGTTGCCAATATGCGCAGCCTCACCAATGACTGCACCAGGTCGAAGTCGCGCGAACGGTCCGACCGACGCCCCCCGACCAACGCGCACACCAGCTTTACTCTTCCGATCAATCCCAACCAAATGACTATTGGCGCGAATGACGACATCATCTTCAATCGTGACACCTGGCCCGATAAAAACGTTTGGTTCAATGACGACGTCCTGGCCAAACTTCGTATCGTAAGCAAGCCATACCGTTTCTGGCGCGATCATGGTCACACCGTCACGCATTACATTGATGCGGCGCTGGCCCTGCCAAATGGCCTCCGCCACCGCCAACTGTTCCCGTGAATTCACGCCAAGCACTTCGCGTTCATCGCCAACAACATAGGCCGTCCGCCCGCCATCACCACCGATGATCTCAATCGCATCAGTGAGATAAAACTCGCGTTTCGCATTGTTGTTATCGATGCGGTCAAGAACACCCAGAAAATCTGCAACGTTAAAGGCCATCACGCCGGAATTACACAAGCCGACTTGGCGTTCTTCGTCCGTTGCATCTTTTTCTTCCCGAATAGCGCGAATGGACCCGTCGTCATCGGTAAGCAAGCGCCCGTATCCGGTTGGATCGGCAGGTTCAAATCCTAAAACAACGGCCCCTGCACCCTCCTTAAGAGCCAAAAGCATTTTTTCGATGCTGTTACGCTCAAGCAAAGGCGTATCGGCATAAAGCACAAGCACAGCGCCTTTAACGCCCGCCAATGCCTCTCTCGCCGCAAGCACTGCATCTGCAGTTCCATTTTGCGCAGTCTGAACAAATACGCGTGCCTCAGACGCATCTGATGCGACCTGCGCGCGGACCGATTCCATATCCGGTCCAAGCACCACCGAAAGTGCGGTCGCTTTGCAAGCTTGGGCGAGCTCTAAGACATGCGACAACATCGGACGACCACCGATTTGATGCAGCACCTTTGGCAGCTTCGATTTCATCCGCGTGCCTCTTCCAGCCGCCAAAACAACAACGCTGAGATGTCCTTCGCTCATTTGGCTCCGCCACCACCTTCCAGGGTCTCATGATTAATTTCGAGCAGCACAGACACCGTCTATGCCTGCATCTTCTTACGAACTCGTGTCATGGGTTGTGCTGCAATGATCAGCAAAATCCGAATAATCTATGTTGTATCTAAAGCTCAAACGGTTTCGAACACCAAATTCACGCCCGAATAACCCTTACACAAGCAATTTGCGGACCACCGCAGGCGCAATGTTTCAACAGCCCCCTGTGGCGCGAAACACCCTCGCGCAACATTGCGAACCTAAACACCTCATTTCCCACAAAAAGCCTTTCCAGCTCGCGTTGACCCTTCAATACGACTCAGTCACCGTCGCCAGCAAAGGGGGCCGATCGAGCCGACCTAAGTGGCCGAAAATCGGAACCAAATCCGCACACGACATCCATTAACCAGCTATGGGCAGTATGAATGGCTAGCACACCGCCAGAAAAAGCCGAAACAAGTAATCCAAGTCCACAATCGCGGTTGCGCCTGCCTGTGAGCTATCTTGCATTTTGGGGCGTTGCCGCATGCACGTCTGCAATCTACTTGGCGATCTCCATTACGCAGCCCGAAATGCTCAACGGGATGTCACGATCAGCAGACACAAACCCTCCAGCAACAAATCCGCAAACGAGCGCATTTCAGGGCGTGGACGACATCCTATCGGATGCCCAAATGGAGCTGGCAAAGGAGCGCGCGAAAATGAGCCGCGAAGCTGAGCGCAAAGCGGCGGAAACCAAACAAACCGAAGAGACCTCCCCACCCGAACAACACTCTCAAAACACCAACGCCTTAGAGCAGCAGTATTCTGTGCCTGGTATCATCGTCTCAGTGCCAACCGCACCAGCCCAAAATGCGACCGCAACCGGCAGCAGCAACATTCAAACTGGGTCAACTGCGCAATCACTCACGGCAGATACATCTGCGCCGGATACCT
Source organism: Hyphomicrobiaceae bacterium (assembly GCA_965222775.1). Classification (GTDB taxonomy): domain Bacteria; phylum Pseudomonadota; class Alphaproteobacteria; order Rhizobiales; family Hyphomicrobiaceae; genus CBDCUV01. Next base: position 2,681,061 of record OZ244971.1, on the reverse strand, counting down.
CACCAACGGTCATTAATGAACCCACAAACCAACCCCAGGCAGAAACAAAAACCGCAACACCAGCAGAAATAGCCGCTGCACAAAAGGCTGCTGTTCCTGTTCCGCCAATCCCAACGCGTGCACCGGCACCGCCTGTCAACATCACCCGTGTCGTCGACAGCGCAAAATCCGCAACAGCAGCGGCAACACAACAGACCGCGCCCGTTGTTCCAATAAGGCTTGGAGATGCCAATGCGTCCGGGCCCTTGATCGGCGTAAGGCTCGGCACAGGTCCGTCCATCGAAGCCTTGCGCCTAACGTGGTCGTATTTGTTGGAAAACCATCAACCGACACTACAAGGCTTAGAACCGCGCTACTTCCTTTCGCCTGCGCAAGAAGATGCCTTTGGCCCCACATACGCACTGGTCGCAGGCCCAATCGGTAGCGAGGCGCAGGCCAAAAACGTTTGCCTTTCGCTCGTCGCGCGCGGCATGAAATGTGAAATCAGCCTGTATGGCGGTACGGCACTCTAAAAAAAAGCGCAGGGCCCTTTCAAAATAGGACCGGTACGCCCTGCATCAAAGCCCTTGATCTTTGATGAAGTATGTCACGTCAGAATGGTTCTATTTCAGCTGAACGCGCTCTAAAGCATGTCTCATTCATTGGGATTCATTTGCCATGCTTTAGCGCTTTGTTTTCGCGTGTCGTTTGCCCCAAAACCGGCACCCACTTTCGGGCGACACGCGTTAGGCACAATTTCAAGGCTACAAACTATTGTAACGCACCCGGAATGCGTCTTCGCAGGCCTGCAATTTGCCGCTTCTAAAGCCGCGCTTAAACCACCGCACACGCTGTTCCGCCGTGCCATGCGTAAAGGCATCAGGAACAACATAGCCCTGTTGACGCTTTTGAATCATATCATCGCCGATCTGGCTCGCGGCGTTTAGTCCTTCTTCAATATCACCTGGCTCCAAACGATTATTGAGCTGGTGATTGAGACTGGCCCACACACCAGCAAGGCAGTCTGCCTGCAATTCCATACGCACTTGCAATGCGTTCGCATCACGTTTGGACGAGCGCTGTTTAATCTGCTGTACCTTGTCGGCGATGCCCAACAATGTCTGCACGTGGTGGCCCACCTCATGGGCGATCACATAGGCTTGCGCAAAGTCCCCAGGCGCACGGAACTGTCGTTTAAGCTGATCATAAAACGCCAAATCTACATAAATCTTTCGATCACGCGGACAATAAAACGGTCCCATCGCCGCTTGCCCAAAGCCACATCCTGTTCGTGTTGCCTGCGTGAAGAGCACCAGCTTGGGCTCTTTGTAACGCTGACCAAAAGATTGAAAAACGCGCTTCCAAACATCCTCCGTGTCCGCGAGCACGCGCGAAACAAAAGCACCCATTTCATCTTCCGTTGAAGGGGAACCTGTGGGAGCAGCTCCACGACTGTCACTCGAGCGACGCTTGGTGCCAGGCAAACCTGGTATATCGTCAAGGGGTGATCTCTGATCTGCCGTCCGCCTCGGCGCCTGGTCCACGCGTGGCATTTGCGGAATATCGGGCATACCGCCGCCGCCACGCAAAAGATCAAGCGGATTAATGCCAAAGAACAACATAATGGCCCCTATGATCAAAAGCGTCGTTAGGCTAAAACCACCTTTGCCACCGATCGGAATCCGAATGCCACGTCCGCCCGGAAACCCAAAACCTGGCCGTTGGCCGCGCCGGTCTTCTACGTTTCTACTCTTGCGATCCTGCTTGTCGTAGCGCATCACGCACCCTCATTCTCAATTTACCAGACTTAGCGCGAGCCATTCCGCTCAATTATTGGCACATAGTGCATGTCGGCGCGCTTCAGACAAGTCCAAAGCAAAGCACGCTTTGCGGTAGAAACACTTTGCCAAATCCGCGCATGAACTTCCAAATCTTTGGCCCCGCCCGGCCTGTTTTAGGTCCAATTTCGCCCGCCCAGACACCAGCGAAGTCCACACCACCAAGAAATGTAGACCGTAGGACCACCCAACGACCTGCCCGGCAAGCCCCATTTGAACTCACCAAAATGTGCGGCCCGGACCAAAGGGCTGTAGACCAAAAAAGGCCGACAAATCTCAGACCGCGAAATAGATGCGGCCCCAAATCGAACAGAAAACGGCCCTCAATCAGAGCCACCGCAAAAGATGTTTAGATGTGCGTGCAAACCGTAAATTTAACGTTTCATAAAGAAACACCCGCCAAGATTCGTTTAAGAATGATGACGGACGCGCAAAAAGGCCTTCTGAAATGACGGGGCAGCCTGCAACAGGGCGCATCACCTCAAGCTTAAACGATGCCAAAAACGACACCGGCCGCACCGCATATTGCGGACCCTATGTCGTGTCTGCTCTTACCGGTCACCCCATCAGCCACATCGAAGAAAAAATTAAGCGTGACCGGTGCCAGCCCGACGACAGCAAAAAAAAGATTGAAGGCACAACAAGCGACGAACTTGAAAGTGCGCTCGCCGCATTTGGTTATGCGATGACGCAAAAAGCGGACTATATGTCCCTACCTCGCAAAGAGCGACCGACCGTTTGGCAATGGATGCAAAAGCCCCGCAATGCCTGGATCCACTACATTCTGGCCATTCAAAAAGGAAAACAGGGCCATTGGATCCTAATTAAGGGCGTCAAGATGTGCGACACCTACACGGAAGGTCAATGGACCTTTGTCTGCGATGGCCCCCATCGCGGGGCGCGTATTGCTGAAATTTTCGAAGTACGCAAAGCACTTGCCGGCAAATAACCAATCCCTCGCCCGCGCTTCAATTTACTGCCGATCGCTTAAGAGGGCGCCAAAGCTGGCACGCAAATGGCGCAAATGTCCCAAACCACCATCGGTGATCTCATACATCCCGTTAGCGGGCTGATTGATGACACTATTTTGTTTGAGTCGGTGGAGTTGCGACACAACCGCTGCCGAAGAATCTGCAAATCCCTGTGCGGCCAAGGCGGCCATCAATTGATGCAGAGAATAAGCCCGCGTGTCCTGCGCCATAAACTCAAGCAACGTCAGTTCACGCAAACGCGACCGTTGATTGCGACCAATGTCATCCAACTGTTCGAGATCGGCCCGCGCACCATTCCCGGCACCATTTGTTGGCCGAGGCTCACGAACGCTCGAGCCGTCAACGGCAGCACGCGCAAATGGACTTCTCGTAGCACCGTTTCCTGCTTGTGATCCTTCCGGGATACGTGCAATGAGTTTATCAAGCGGATCCAACTTACTGCGCAAGGCCGCAATCAAACGACGCGCGTCGCCGGGGCACTCATGCGCGCGCTCTAAAATCGGCTCAAAAATCTCGCGCTCAAACACCGACAATCCATCTGCAACAAAATCCGACGTCGGCGTTGCCTCGGATTTGACACCCTTTTCGGGCATGACCAACTCCGCCAATTGAACCAAATTGAAATGCGCTGGCCATCCTGGCCATACGATACGTTCCAAACCATTTAATACTGCCACGCGCCATGCGTTGCATCAACTTTCATTGCAAAACATTCTAAACGTTGCATTTCATTCTATTCGAATGGAGAGCTACAAGTCTTTGATTCTGCTGGATTTTGTTGGTTTCAAATTGGTTTTGATTGCAGGAGATCAGAATTTATACGGCCGCCGGCCTAATCGTTCACATTCGACCTAAGCCAAGCGTTGCAAACCCTTCAAAGCGCCCAACTTCTTCATCTTCGCGCTATCCCATCAAAAGCATCCCGCCACGATCGCCCCATCATCTGAGATTGGGGAAGTCATCGTGCGTACCATTATTGAAATACTCTTTGAGGACTATGTGTTTGATCCAAGCATCATAGACCTGGTGCTGTGGTTCCCACATTTGTCTTGGAGCCAGTTTTTTGCGGCAACAATTTCAGTTCTCACGTGGAGCTGGATTTCAGACCGCCTGTGGCGCGCTGCCATGAAAGCCGTGCGCAGAAAGATCATTTCAGTCCTGTTCCCAAACCTACGCAATTATGTGATTTTTGGCGTGCGTCTTGGACGCATCCTCGAGGCGCTTGCGCGGTAATCGGAGGATCACCTGGATCCCCGACGTAACCAGAGCGCAAGTAGACGCTTTATTGTTTTTGTTTTTCGTTCATGGTCTTCGCCATTTCTGCATTCAAACGGCGAAAATCTTGAACAAGGGAATCACAAGCGCGCGGATCACCTAAACAATTCACATCCATTTCAAGCTTCACGAAATCGCCTTCCTTGACAGGGCGCCGGCAAACCACAGCAGGATGCGCAGGGATTCCCGGCAATGTAAAAGTCCACACGGTGGAATCCGCTTCATTCTGAAATGCCCGATAATACTTATCGCGGTGAATTTCTTTATAGTTTTTGTCAGCCTCAAATTCTTTCTCAAGAACATCAGGCTTCGCCCACTTATGTCCGCACAATGTAATTTCCGCCTGAGCCGACAAGGACATACTGAGCAACGTCGCAAAACCTGTAAAGCATACAAGCGGCCATCTCAAAGCTCTCATCATCATCTCCGTGCATTACCTGCTGTTTTTATTAGAACAGAACCCAGTCCTTCTAGCAGTCACCACTTTCCAGCCTCTAGTTACATTTGAAAGCCCGGCCAGATTTGGGCGCAATTATGAATTGGAACCACTCAAACACGCTTCAATGGCATGTAGCGCCTCATCCGCCTTCGCTCCATCCGGCCCGCCTGCCTGCGCCATATCCGGACGGCCACCGCCGCCTTTGCCACCAAGAACACGCGCACCGGCGCGAACCAGATCAACGGCATTCCATGTCTTTGTCAAATCGTCCGTAACACCCACAGCAAGTCCGGCCTTACCATCTTCGGTAACACCCACTATGGCAACGACACCAGACCCAATTTGCGATTTACCATCATCTATAAGCCCTCGGAGGTCCTTCGGGTTAAGGCCCTTTACCGCGCGGGCCAGAAGTTTGACATCGCCCACATCACGAATTTCCGAACCATCTCCGCCGCCACTTTCAGGCGCACCGCCCATCGCCGCCTGTCGCTTCGCATCACCAAGTTGTTTTTCAAGCTGTTTGCGCTCATCCAACAACGCTTTGACCCGCTGAACAACATCATCAGGCCGCGTACGCAATAGGCCAGCAATATCCTTGACGCGCAAATCTTGTTCGCCCAGATATTCGCGTGCACCCGTTGAAGTTAAAGCTTCAATCCGTCGAACGCCGCCAGCACTGGCACTCTCGCCAACAACGCGAATAAGTCTAATATCCCCAGTGCGTTTGACATGCGTCCCACCACACAACTCTACCGACCATGCCTTGTTGGACGGCACACCATCTGGGCTCATGCCCATGGAGACGACACGCACTTCATCGCTATACTTTTCACCAAACAACGCAATTGCCCCAGATTCGAGCGCGTCCTCCAATTCCATCAGCCGTGTTTCAACAGGCGCGTTTTGCGCAACAATCGTATTGGCGAGGTCCTCCACAGACTTTAGTTCGTCCTCTGTCATTGGCTTGGGATGGGAAAAATCAAAACGCAATCGCTCTGGCGCAACAAGAGAGCCTTTTTGCGCAACATGCAAACCCAAAACCTGCCGCAACGCTTCGTGCAATAAGTGCGTTGCCGAGTGATTGGCACGAATTGAAGTGCGCCGGTCGCGATCAACGTCAAGTTCTACAGCGGTACCGGGCTTAAAAGTGCCTTTGACAACTTTGCCAAAGTGCAAAAATAGGTCGCCCAACTTTTTCTGCGTATCATGGACGTCAAACACTGCGCCTTTAGGTCCGCGTATGACACCTGTGTCACCAACTTGACCGCCAGATTCTCCGTAAAACGGTGTCTGGTTGAGAATTATTTGTCCCTCTTGGCCCGACTTTAACGATTTTACGCAAGCGCCGTCCTTAACAAGTTCAACAATTTCACCTTCCGCACTTTCCGTTTCGTATCCCAAAAAATCCGTGGCGCCCACGCGATCGCGCACATCAAACCACAAAGCTTCCGTCGCTGTATCGCCCGAACCCTTCCAGGCTTTGCGCGCCTTGGCCTTTTGATCTTCCATGGCAGCATCAAAGCCAGCGCGATCGATCCCAATGTCCCGCGCCCGCAAAGCGTCTTCCGTCAGATCATATGGAAAGCCGTAGGTATCATAGAGCTTAAAGGCAATTTCACCTGGCAATTGCGCGCCGGCTTTTAAAGTTTTGGTCGACTCTGCCAACAACCCAAGTCCTTTGTCCAAGGTTTGCTGAAAGCGCGTTTCTTCCAAACGCAAAGTCTCGGTAATGAGATCTTGCGCGCGCAATAGTTCAGGATAGGTGTCACCCATCTGGCGCAACAGCGCCGGCACCAACCGATACATCACCGGTTCCTTGACACCGAGCAAATGTCCGTGCCGCATGGCCCGCCGCATAATGCGTCGCAAGACATAGCCGCGTCCTTCTTTGGCCGGCAACACACCCTCAGCAACGAGAAAACTTGTTGCCCGCAAATGATCGCAGATCACGCGATGGCTCGCACGCGCATCACCCATATCCGCCACACCGGTCACATCTACACAGGCTGCGATTAGAGCCCTAAACAAATCTGTCTCATAATTGTCATGGGTCCCCTGCAATACCGCTGCAATACGCTCTAACCCCATGCCGGTATCGATCGACGGCCGCGGCAAATCTCTACGCTCACCGCTTTCCATCTGCTCAAACTGCATAAAAACCAGGTTCCAAATTTCAACAAACCGATCGCCATCTTCGTCTGGCGATCCTGGCGGTCCCCCTGGAATATCTTCGCCATGGTCATAAAAAATTTCCGAACACGGCCCGCACGGCCCTATCGGCCCCATCTGCCAAAAATTGTCTGACGTCCCGATCTTGATGATCCGGTTCTCAGGCCAACCAGTCACCTTCGACCATATTTGAAGCGCCTGATCGTCCTCTTCATAAACGGTGATGACAAGCCGCTCTTTATCAAGTCCAAATTCTTTGGTAATCAGCTCCCAGGCCAGCCGGATGGCATCGTCTTTAAAATAATCACCAAAAGAAAAATTACCCAGCATTTCAAAAAAAGTGTGATGGCGGCACGTGTACCCAACATTATCTAAATCGTTATGCTTGCCCCCTGCGCGCACACATTTTTGCGAGGTGACAGCCGTCGAATAGGGCCGCACCTCTTGGCCAGTGAAAACATTTTTGAATTGCACCATTCCCGCATTGGTAAACATCAACGTCGGGTCGTTGCGCGGCACCAATGGCGACGAGGCAACCTCCTCGTGTCCATTATTCACAAAAAAATCCAAAAAACTTTTTCGGATTTCGTTTACGCCGCTCATTTTCGTCCTTTACGACCCAAGTCTCTCAACAAACCGGGCTCTTATATTTCCTAGCCATCCCAACACGTGTGCATGCCCAAAACAAACGAAAAGGGCTCCTAGCTAAAGGAGCCCTCCATAGAGCACATAACGCCCACAAACGCTATCCATCACGACACGCAATTCACGTGTTAGAAAGTGCTACCTCTCACAGCATGCAACTCTGAAACATATCGCCGAACCACCAAACCTTTAAGACGCCTCCAACGAGCCCCAATACATCTGATATCTCTGGCTCGTGGTCATGTACACAGCTCTACCTCCGTGCCTTTTGCGCTTTTCCTCCTTTAGAGCCCGCCGATGAACCCGCAGCCGGAGTAACATCATCCCCTACAGCAGCCTTGATCTCACCGGTCTGCGGATCATGCTCCACATCCGCATCATCTTCTTCGTCTTCCGGATCGACCAAAAGATGGTCCGCGACCAATCCAGCATTCTTCCGAATAGCCTTTTCAATCGTCCGCGCGATCTTTGGATTGTCCTTCAAAAACGTTTTTGCGTTCTCCCGGCCTTGACCGATCCGCTGATCACCATAGGAGAACCATGCACCTGATTTCTCAATCACGCCCGCTTTGACACCCAGATCGACAAGCTCTCCCATTTTGGAGATGCCTTCGCCATACATGATGTCAAATTCCACTTGCTTAAATGGCGGAGCAACTTTGTTCTTGACCACTTTCACACGCGTCTGGTTACCGACGACCTCATCGCGATCTTTAATCTGACCAATACGGCGAATATCCAGACGAACAGAGGAGTAAAACTTTAACGCGTTGCCACCCGTTGTTGTTTCAGGATTGCCGAACATAATGCCAATTTTCATGCGGATCTGATTAATGAAAACCACCATGCAACGGGATTTAGAAATGGAAGCAGTCAGTTTACGCAGCGCTTGGCTCATCAATCGCGCTTGCAGACCGGGCAAACTATCGCCCATTTCGCCTTCAAGTTCCGCCCGCGGCGTCAGCGCGGCAACAGAATCAATCACCAAAACATCAACGGCACCCGACCGCACCAGCGTGTCGGCAATCTCTAACGCCTGCTCGCCCGTATCTGGCTGCGAAATCAAAAGATCTTCGACATTCACGCCAAGCTTTTTGGCATAAACCGGATCAAGCGCATGTTCCGCATCAACAAACGCGCACACGCCGGCGCTTTTTTGCGCCTCAGCCACCACATGCAACGCCAATGTTGTTTTGCCGGACGACTCAGGCCCATAAATCTCAACGACCCGCCCGCGCGGCAAGCCACCAATACCAAGGGCAATATCCAGGCCGAGTGATCCCGTTGAAATGGCCTCCACATCAATAGACTTGTCGTTGGCCCCGAGCCGCATAATCGACCCTTTGCCAAAGTGCTTGTCTATTTGCTGAAGCGCAGCCTCGAGCGCTTTTTGCTTATCCATTGCTCCCCCTTCGACGACGCGAAGATCCGGCGTGCTCATAGCGCGATTCCTTATTCCATGAGTTGCAGATCAAGTCTATGAAGCTTAATGTACCTGATTTGTTCTATGAGAACAAGATGCGAACATGCAACACATATGAATAAGCCCAATTGGAGGGCCTGACCCCACTTAGGATCCCTGAGAGACCCCGGCGCGCGTCTTTACGTCCACCTTGAAACCAGCCGCTTCCAGCGCCGCCAAAACATCCCGCAAATGCCCATTATCTCGGGTCTCAATCACCAAATGCAGTTCCGTGGCCTTCGCCGGCAGCTCTGTAAACACACGCTGATGATAGACCTCGACGACATTGGCGCCGCTTTGGGCAATCAAACAGGACACATCCGCCAGCTGACCTGGCGTGTCAGGAATATCGATAGCCAATTGCGACAGCCGGCCTTCGCGGGCCAATTCACGTGTCAACACGCCGGCCAAAAGCCGCGTATCTATGTTCCCGCCGCACAACACGAGCCCAACTTTTCGACCTCCAAACCGCTCAGGCTGCGCAATGATTGCTGCCAACCCAGCCGCGCCTGCCCCTTCCACAACTGTCTTTTCAATGCGCAAAAAGGTGCTGACCGCCCGTTCCAGCTGCCACTCGTCAACGAGAACAATATCGCTGACATGTTCGCGCACGATGGGCGTCGTGATGTCTCCCGGCGCCTTAACCGCAATGCCTTCTGCCAGGGTATCGCCCCGCGCAGGCAGATCTTTGCCGCACGTGGCATTGTACATGGACGGATATAGACGTGCCTCAACACCGACGATTTCGATGTCGGGATTAATATCATGCGCGGCAATCGCCATGCCTGAAATGAGGCCACCACCACCAATTGGCACCACCAGCACGTCAAGATCAGACACGTCACGCAGCATTTCCAATGCGATTGTGCCCTGACCCGCAATAACGAAGGGATCATCATAAGGATGAACAAACGTCATCCCGCGATCACGTCCCGTGTCCACGGCAAACGTCATCGCATCTTCTAATGTCTCACCATGAAGGATCACTTGCGCCCCGTGATGGCGCGTGTTTTCGATCTTTACAGTGGGCGTTGCCTCCGGCATCACGATCACTGCAGGAATGCCCAGCCGGCGCGCATGATAAGCAACACCTTGTGCGTGATTGCCGGCCGACATCGCGATCACACCAGCGCGCCGCTCCTCCGCATTCAATTGCAACAAACGATAAAGCGCCCCACGTTCTTTAAAGGCGCCGGTAAATTGCAAATTCTCAAACTTAAGCCAGATCTCGCACCCGAACATTTCGGACAGCGTGCGGCTCACGTCAAAAGGCGTGTCACGGACAGCATTTGAGATTTGCATTGCCGCCGCGCGAATGTCATCAGGACGGACAACCGAACGCGAAGGCGCGCCACGACGCGCCGGCACAATCTTTTTCTTTGCTGAACGATGGTGTGCCACCATCCTGACACTCCAACCAAATCCGTTAGATCACGACGATGAAACTTGGTCCATCACAGGACCCCAGCCATCATATGGTTGTCTCAATAGACCCAAAAAGCCCAATTTAAACATCAAAAATCTTTGCTCATCATGACCGCAAAACCTAAAAGAACAACTCAGCGTGAAAAAAGGAAAACCCGCCAATGGCAAAAGTTGCATGGATCGGACTAGGTGTTATGGGCTTTCCCATGGCCGGCCACCTCCGCCAAAAGGGCGGCCACGACATCACGATATATAACCGCACGGCCGCCAAAACCGAAGCATGGACGTCAAAATACGGTAACACCGAAATCGCTGCTACACCCCGTGAGGCAGCGGCCGTAGCTGATTTTATCTTTTCATGCGTGGGCAATGACGACGATCTACGCGCCGTAACAGTTGGGGAAAACGGTGCCTTCAACACCATGCGACCAGGCACAGTCTTCGTGGACCACTCCACGGCAAGCGCGACCGTTGCCCGCGAACTGGCAGCCAACGCTAATCAAAACGGTTTCGCATTTATTGACGCCCCAATTTCCGGCGGCCAAAGTGGCGCAGAAAACGGTATTCTTACTGTGATGTGCGGCGGCGATGAAAATGCCTTCATAAAAGTTGAGCCCATGATCGCCTGTTATGCACGCAAAGTGAGCTTGATTGGTCCATCAGGCGCAGGGCAGCTCACAAAGATGGTCAATCAAATTGCCATTGCTGGTCTCTTGCAAAGCCTGTCCGAAGCCTTGCATTTTGCAAGGTGCGCGGGCCTCGACACCCCAACCGTCATCGACACCATTTCCAAAGGCGCCGCTCAATCCTGGCAAATGGACAACCGCTGGCAAACAATGTCCGAAGGCAAATTCGATTTTGGCTTCGCTGTAGATTGGATGCGCAAAGATCTAAAAATCTGTTTGGAAGAAGCACAACGCAATGGCGCAAGCTTGCCTGTCGCACAACTGGTCGATCAGTTTTATGCCGACGTGCAAAACATGGGCGGCAACCGCTGGGATACATCAAGCCTCATTGCACGTCTCAACAAGTAATGTGGTTTCCAAAAAAACCGCAGCGCATGAGCCTACTTTCGCGACGCATCTACAAACCCCAATGGCAACGCCGTCGTATATTTAATCTGTTCCATAGCGAAGGCCGAAGACACCTTTGCGATCCCAATCTTCGCAATAAGACGTTTGTAAAACGCATCATAAGAATCAATGTCGGGCACAACCACGCGCATGAGATAATCAATCTCCCCCGACATCCGATAAAATTCTACCACTTCTGGAAAATCGACAACCGCTTCATGAAATTTTTCTAGCCAGTCCAGCGTGTGTTGATCGGTCTTTATCTGCACAAACACCGTAACACTTGCGTTTACTTTGGACGGATCTAAAAGCGCCACCCGACGCTGAATGACACCTGCGTCTTCTAATTTTTGAATGCGCCGCCAACAGGGTGTCGTCGACAACCCGACTTCCTTACCGATTTCTGCAACCGGGCGCGTTGAATCTTCTTGGAGAATGCGAAGGATCTTCACATCCATTTCATCAAGCATTCTGTCACCTCAAATAGACAAAGTTCAAAACAGACAAAAAACCAAATTCAATTCCACCCAAAATTATTGGCAACGAATACAAACATCAAAACCCCGTATCTAGCTTCGGCTTAAAAGTGAATTGAGGCAAAAATCCTTTATCGCCTTTCTAACGACGCGCTCACACGAGCGCGCAGCTCCGGCAAAAGTTCTTCTTCAAACCAAGGATTGGCTTTGATCCACCCGTTGTTTCTCCAAGACGGATGCGGCAAGGGAAAACTTAAAACATACTGTGGATCCGCCTCAGTCTGTTCAACAATGTAGCGCCACTGCGACACGGTATCCGTCAGCGACCCGTTTGCCAGGCCCTTCAAATGCCATCGCACGGCATAACTGCCCACCAAGAGCACCAAATCAAGCTTTGTCAAATGCGACAAAATCTCTTGCCGCCATGTTTCGGCACATTCGCGTCGTGGCGGCAGGTCGGCGCCTTGCGCATTATATCCTGGAAAACAAAAGCCCATTGGTATGATCGCAATTCTTTGTTCGTTGTAAAAGGTCGAGGGCGTAACTCCCATCCATTTACGTAATCGATCTCCGGATGGATCAGAAAATGGAACACCTGACTTGTGCACGCGCAAGCCAGGCGCTTGCCCAAAGATACCAATGCGAGCTTTGACATTCGCGCGCAACACGGGCCGCGGCGCATGCGGAAGTGGCTCTCCATGCGGACGCTCTAAACATACCCGACAATCTTTGATGCGCCCAACCAGACGATCCAACGTGACGGCATTTGGCGTCGCATTCATAGCTGAGCCTCAAGCGTCAAATGTCAATCACCATACCATCTTCAGCCACAAGCACGCGATCACTCGCCACTTCCGAACGGTGCGCAAGCATTTCAGGGCCCATATGGGTCAACAATATTTTTCTAGCATCAATAAGCGAGAGCTTGCCTTCAATCGTACGCCAACTCATATGATAACGCACGTTGGATGCGTAACTAAAGCATTCGCTAATAAAAAGATCAGATCCACGCCCAATGTCTAAAAGACCGTCGACCCATTCCGTATCACCTGAAAAACTTACGGTCTTGCCATCAACTTCGAGACGCATAGCATATGGTGGGGCACCACACGGGTGGCTCACCTCGACGACGGATGTCTTTACACCGTCCACAACCAACGCATCGCTAGAGTAAGTCTGCCAATCCAAATCAAATCGACACCCCTTTGCGAGCGCACCAGGAAACAACAAGTCGGCTGTACGAGAAAAACGTTCTTCCAATCCCTTTGGACCAACAACAGTCAAAGGCGCTGTGCGGTTAGCGACGTGTTCAGCATGCAGCATCCACCAGACAAGACCGCCATAATGATCCCCATGCAGATGCGAAATAAAGATTGCAGAAACTTCGTTGGGATCGATCCCTTGTCGCCCCAACCCAATAAGCGCGGTCACGCCACAATCGATAAGAAAGTTCTTGCCTTCTGATGCGACGTGGAAGCACGTTTGCAGCCGTCCACCACTACCGAACGCATCTCCACAACCTATGACCTTGAGTTGCATAATCCCATCCCGGTAATCCAACCTTTGCTCATATCAGATAGCAGGAACCACCAACTGTTACCTAGGGAACATCCCAAAGCCGCCGATTCCCGCTGCCTGATGGCCGATTGGTCCAAACAATTCGAATTTTTCGGCGCTTTCCACCCTCCGAGAACGCCAGGAACCTCAAAGTAAACGCTACGTTAGCGAATTTCGATCAAGTTAATGGTTGTTTCGAAACTTAGCTCTTACAGCTCGTATAAATCATCCTGTGTCGGCACAAAGATCAACCTTTGATTGCCCGGCAAGTCACGACAAGACTAGTCAATTTACGAGATAATATGGACCCGCGCAGTGATAGGGATGAGCCAAAGCGCCTACGAAAGCGCGATGCATCCCGTAAGAAAGCCGCAGAAGAGCTAAAAGCTGCGCGCGAACGGCTGTCTCAAGGCACATCGATCAAACCCAATTTCGAATATGAACTCTTGACGATGTTCGCCAAAAACGAGCTTGGCGCCGCGCCGACAATGCCGGCGCTGTCCATACTTTTTTCGCTCGCCGCGCTTTTTTGGGCCACGGCGTGGGAAGCAGCCCTCTGGCTCTTCCTGGTCATCGGCGCCAAAGTCGCACTGCTCGAGCGCGCACGTAAGTTTCTTGCGTTGCCTCCTGGCACTGCAAACGTCGCAAAATGGCGTCAGAATTTTATCAGGATTGAGTTCTTAAACGGCTTAGTGTGGGCCGGCTTCGCCCTAGTCGGGTTAGCAACTGTTACCTCGGCAGATAGCCCATCCGCATACCTTTCCCATGTGTTTATTTTCGCAACACTCGTCGTCCTTCTTGCGATCAGGATGACGTTCGCCTCAAGCATCCTACCAATTTTCCATGCCGGCACGATTCCGATGACTGCAGCCGTTATCTTCCGATTGGTTCTGCTCGGCGACCCATTTTATTATGCACTGGCCGCCATGGCACTTGGTGTACATCTATATTTTATCTTCCTGGCAAAAGGCTTGGAATCCACGACCAATGCAATGTTTAACTTCCGCGCTCAAAAGGATGCGCTCATTGCGGAATTAGAAGAAGAAAAAGCAATATCTGACGAAGCGCGGCGCAGAGCAGAATCCGCCAACAAAGCAAAATCACGGTTCTTGGCAACCATGAGCCACGAATTACGCACGCCGCTAAACGCAATCATGGGCTTCGCAGAAGTTATGAAGGCCGAACTCCTCGGCCCGATGACAAATAAAGTCTACAAAGAGTACGCAGAAAACATTCACGAAAGCGGCACGCACCTGTTGCAGCTCATCAACGAGATTTTGGATCTCTCGCGGATCGAAGCTGGACGTTACGATCTCCACGAAGAACCGGTTTTTCTCGCAGACATCGCGGAAGAATCCCACAGGCTTTTGAAACTTCGCGCTCAGAAAAAAGAAATCGAAATCATCGAATCCTATTCTAATGAATTGCCCCAGATCTGGGCCGACACACGCGCAATCCGTCAAATTTGCCTGAACCTGTTGTCCAACGCACTCAAATTCACACCACCAAACGGTCGCGTTCTAATAACGGTAAAAGAAAATCCCGATGGCGGACAGACACTTTCAGTGCGCGATTCAGGCCCCGGAATTCCAAAAGAAGAAATACCGAAAGTCATGCAAGCATTTGGCCAAGGGTCTCTTGCGCACCAAACTGCTGAAGGCGGCACTGGCCTTGGTCTACCCATTGTAAAAAGCCTCATTGAACTTCACGGCGGCAATTTTTATTTAAGGTCACAATTGCGCAAAGGTACAGAAGCCATCGTCACGGTCCCCAGTCAGCGGGTTATGAAACCAGTCTCGCCGGCCCAGCCCCTTGGCGAAGAACGCCATCGCAATCCGGCAAACGCAGACCATGCGCACAAGGCTTCGCGTGCCGCCCACGCCTAGTCTCGGGCAAACAAAAGACAAAAACGGACCCCAGGGCGCCCATTGCCAGATTGAAACACGCAGCAAATCCTCAAAAGTGCTTTGTTGTCACCGCGCACTGTTCAAACTACATTGAGCCCAAACCAACCTGGCCTTTATTTGGAACATACTAATCCGCAAAAAAAGAATAGGCCTTCCAACGGCAAGCGCGGGCATCCAATGCGAATACAGGGAACGACGAAGTTATGATCTGGATCTTTGTGTTACTCGCCGCGCTCACGGCCCTTTTTTACTCGCTCTCCGGTGACACCAGCGTGTTGTCAAATCTCGACCAAACGGAACGATGGTTGATGATTGGCGGTGCGGTTCTCATGAGCGCCTACGCAATTGTTTTAATCGTAGGTCAGGGCGGACGTTGGTCACAAAACATTCGATATGCTGGAATCTGGGTCGGAATCTTCTTAGCCCTCATTGTTGTCTACACTTTCCGTAACGAGTTTTCGGCATACGGAAACCGAGTCGCCACTGAAATATTGCCACCGGGTATGGTCTCAACTGTAACCGGCAAAACCGAAGGCGAAATCGCCGTTCGCATTAGGCGTAAGCCCAACGGACATTTCATCGCACAAGGACTTGTTAACGATACCCAGGTTGTCCTAATGGTCGATACCGGCGCTTCAACAGTCGTGCTCAAAAATGCAGATGCGTCGCGTGCAGGTATAGATACATCGACATTATCTTACACAATTCCTGTGAACACAGCCAATGGCACCGCATTCGCCGCCCCTGTGCGGCTACGATCAGTGGCCGTGGGCCCAATTAAAATAGATAACGTAGAGGCGCTCATCGCCAAGCCCGGAAAACTTAACGAAAGCTTGCTTGGTATTAGTTTTTTAAGACGTTTGCGATCATATGAATTTTCATCTGATTTCTTAACACTCAGGGGTTAGCGGCGTCTGCCGCCAGCACGCCGCCCCTGCAAAGGAAACAATAGCAAGGGGCGAGCGGTCTCAATGCAGTCAGCAACGCGCCAACTCTTAAACGCTGTTGCAGCTTGGATAGTGGTCGCCGTACTTGCGCTGATCACGATTGCGTATTTCGATTCCCTCAAATCCATTACGGCCAGTTTTCTTGGCCTGCCGAGCCCTGAAGACGTTGCTGAAGCCCGCGCAGAGCGCGCACAAACCGTACACGCTCAACAAACAAATTTATCAAACGGCTCCGTCGAAATCCCGGCATCCCAGCATGGTCAATACCTATCTGAAGTTCTTGTGAACGGTCGCCGCATACAATCCCTTGTGGACACCGGAGCCTCCGTTGTCGCATTGACATCCGAAGACGCAGAGGCCGCTGGCATATTCGTGAACTATTCTGACTATACGGTTCAAGTGCAAACAGCAAACGGCGTCGCGCGTGCCGCCCCAATCCTCATAGACAGCGTTGAAA
Organism: Hyphomicrobiaceae bacterium; assembly: GCA_965222775.1. GTDB lineage: Bacteria > Pseudomonadota > Alphaproteobacteria > Rhizobiales > Hyphomicrobiaceae > CBDCUV01. The sequence continues at coordinate 2,664,417 of OZ244971.1, read as the reverse complement.
TTGGTGGGATCGTCGTACGCGACGTTCAAGGCTTGGTCTCGGAGCCAGGGCGCCTTCATATGTCCTTATTGGGAATGTCATTTCTAAAACGGTTGTCAGGATTTGAAATGCGTGACCGCAAACTTATCCTCCACGACTAATCAAAAAACACCATTCCAAACTCAGCCGGTAGTTGGTATACGCCAAACGATCCACCGTGCTGCGCATGACCGTAGCTGTCGGCCTGACACGGAAAGTTCAAATGCGCATTCAAACTGCCCAATGATTTGGCCAAGGGGGAACACTCGCGAATGCTACCGAGTCCACGCACCAACCTCACACCCAACACGGCAGACTTTGAACGTTTGCCATTTATCAAACCAACAGGCTTTCGCGAATATGATGCCCGGTGGCTGTTTCCTGACGAAATAAACCTTATGGGGCTCAACGCTGTTGGCCTCGGCATGGCGGCGCTCTTCGACGAGCGCGGCGTAAAAAAACGTATCGTCGTCGGTCACGACTATCGCTGGTACTCTGCAAGCGTCAAACAGGCCCTCATGACGGGTCTACTTGCAGGCGGTGCCGAAGTTTTTGACATCGGCTTAGCTCTCTCCCCCATGGCTTATTACGCGCAATTCGCCCTCGACGTCGAAGGCGTCGCCATGGTGACGGCATCTCACAATGACAACGGATGGACGGGAATAAAAATGGGGCTTCAACGTCCTTTGACGTTTGGCCCCGATGAAATGTCCCAACTCAAAGCCATTGTGTTGGAAGGTTCTTATAAAACCCGAGACGGTGCTCGCTATCACTTCGTTCCAGATATCGCCGAGAGATATATGAAAGAACTCAGCGACCGGGCTCCCCTAAAACGCAAACTCAAAGTCGTTGCCGCCTGCGGAAATGGAACGGCGGGTGCGTTCGCACCGCAAGTATTGGCAAACATTGGTTGTAATGTCGCGCCCTTGAACGCAGAGCTGGATCACACATTCCCAAACCACAACCCAAACCCCGAAGATTTGGCCATGCTCCACGCCGTCTCTGCGAAAGTCAAAGAAACAGGCGCAGACGTTGGCCTCGCGTTTGATGGAGACGGAGATCGCTGCGGCGTCGTTGACAATACTGGTGAAGAAATTTTTGCCGACAAAGTCGGTGTGATGCTCGCCCGCGATATTTCTTCACAGCACACCAATGCGAAATTTGTGGTTGATGTAAAATCCACAGGCCTGTTTGAAACAGATCCCGTCTTACTTGAAAACGGTGCCACCACCACATACTGGAAAACCGGCCACTCTTACATCAAGCGTTTTAGTTTCGAGACCAAAGCCCTCGTTGGTTTTGAAAAGTCCGGCCACTTTTTCTTTAACCCGCCTTTGGGCCGCGGCTATGATGATGGACTGGTCGCCGCCATCGCCATCTGTGACATGCTCGAACGCAATCCTGATAAGACCATGGCCGACCTTAAGCAGGCGCTACCCAAAACCTGGCAATCGCCAACCATGTCACCCAAGTGCGATGATGAGCGCAAATACGGTGTCGTCGACCGCATTGTGCAGAATTACAAGGAGCGAGCCGCGCGTTCAGAAAAAATTGCCGACCAAGCCATCAAAGAACTGATTACGGTCAATGGCATCCGGATCGTCTTGGAAGATGGCACGTGGGGCCTCGTGCGCGCATCATCAAATAAGCCCGAGCTTGTGATCGTCGTCGAAAGCCCAACGTCTGAAGAAAACATGCGCGCCATTTTTGCTGATATTGATGCAGAAATCTCAAAGGCACCTGAAGTCGGCGCATACAATCAAAAAATCTAAAGTGTGATCATCGTTGCGCAAATGTCTTTGCGCGCCCATCAATCAAAACGAAAAGTCCTGTCACGCGGTAATTCTTTCGGCCGGCCATCCTCATCAACAGAAACGAACGTAAACAGCCCTTCGGTGACTTTGACCGTATCCCCAAAGCGAGCCCGCGTCGCCCACGCCTCCAACCTGATCTTCATAGAAGTCCGGCCTGCATGGACAATCTCGCCATAAACACACAAGACGTCACCAACATAGATCGGCTTTCGAAACGTCATGGATTCGATTGCAATTGTAACGACCCGACTTTTTGCGCGCTGGCCGGCAGCAATACCGGCCGCCATATCCATTTGCGACAATAACCAGCCGCCGAAGATGTCTCCAGACGGATTGGCATCACGCGGCAACGCATAGGTTTTGGTCAAAAGCTGTCCGCGCGCAAAGTTGTCCTGATTGTTTGTTGCCCGTTTCTTACTTTGCGTCACAGTTACTCCATCCCTTGTTCAACGTTTCTTTAAAGCCAACCTCAAAAACACCAGCTCATCTGACAAGCACAATCTCGTAATAAGACGGGTCAAGCCGCCTCACCACGCCCCCGTGACACATCCCCACCCGCAACGATTTCTATCGCCTCCAACAACACCTCGGCCCCGGCGTCAACTGGCAACGCCGCCTCCGTGAAATGCCGCCGAAACGCCTTTGCATTTCGCTGTCCCCGATAAAGACCAAGCATATGTCGTGTCACAGCATTCAGACGGCCGCCGCCGGCAACGTGCCGCGCCACATAAGAATGCATACGCCGCAGTACAGCCTCCCGGCTAGGTGACGGGCCGGTCGCACCAAAAAACCTTCGATCAACATCCGCAAGCATATAGGGGTTTTGATAGGCCGCACGCCCCACCATTACACCATCAACATATGCAAGATGGTTCTCAGCGGCTTCCAGTGTTTCAATGCCACCGTTGATAATAACCGTAAGTTCAGGCCGTAATTCTTTCAAACGATAAACACGTTCATAGTTGAGCGGCGGCACGCTTCTATTTTGCTTTGGACTTAACCCTTGGAGCCAAGCCTTGCGCGCATGAACAGCAAACGTTTGACAACCAGCATCGCGCACAACATCAACAAACCGAACAAAATCCGTTTCGCTGTCCCGATCATCAACACCGATGCGGCATTTCACTGTCACGGGCACAGACACCCGCAACCGCATTGCACGTACGCAAGCTGAGACTGTCTCCGGTTCAGCCATCAGGCATGCCCCAAAACGTCCCTTTTGCACACGGTCGGACGGGCACCCCACGTTGAGATTAATTTCGCTATAGCCAAGCTCAGCACCAATCTCAGCCGCGTCAGCCAGTTTTTCCGGATCCGATCCCCCCAACTGCAAGGCGACAGGCTCCTCTTCGGGTAAAAACCCAATCAAATGCTCCCGATTTCCATGCAAAACAGCATCCGCCGTAACCATCTCCGTATAAAGCAACGCGCAAGCACTCAATTGCCGATGAAAATAACGGCAATGCCGGTCGGTCCAATTCATCATCGGTGCGACGCGGAAAACGTGAGACCATGGCATTGAGGAGTTTTGCCTTTCTTTACTTGAGAGCAAATAGCCGCCGGGCACCCTTACTTATAATATCCAAGCACAGCGACGGAACTTCTCTTGGACCAGTGTTGCTCCAGAGAAAGACGTTGTTAAACACAATGGGCGCTACACTTCCATAATACTATATTTCATTCAATGATTCTCTTAATTGGCCCTAATGGATTAAAAGAAAACCACCGATTGAATATACGTGCACCAATCTCCAGAGTTGCGACCGGGTACTCCCAATATCGTCTCCACCGCATCCAAATTGCAAAAAGAAATGCCAGAACAATGCTTCAACATCATCGACCTTGTGTGACAACCAAATAAACAACGGCGCTGACGGGAGACGGTAGCCGGCTCCTGGGATGACCCAAACCGGGCACGCGCGTGCCTTGCACGCGGACTAACCCACAAGTCTGTGCGTTAGTGTGTAGCATTACATTATACCTTCATTAGCCCTTACAATATAGTTCGCCTTGCCATGTTCGGATGACAAACTTACGAAAACAATCTACCCATTGCGGCCGCTTCGATCGACGCATAGAAGTAACACGATTTCTTTGAAACCAACATAGACGTACCATGAAATATGCGGCGCCAAGACCAATACAATTGGTCGACTACAAACCGTCAACTTATCTGATCGATAAGGTCGACTTAGATGTTGTGCTTGACGCCACCGCCACGCGCGTCACATCAAAACTAAAAATTAGACGCAATCCGGAAGTGACGTCCAAAGCAATTGCACTCAAGTTGGATGGCGAAAACCTACTATTGAAGAGCCTATCCCTAAACGGAAAAACGCTAGAAAAAAATGAGTACCGCGTTACCAAGTCTTTCCTGACAATCGCCAAGCCTCCCCAGCAACCGTTTACGCTCACAATCGAAACGGAAATCAATCCAGACGCCAACAAAGCCTTGCAAGGCCTTTATCGCTCGCGGGGTCTTTATTGCACGCAATGCGAAGCGGAAGGCTTTCGCCGCATCACTTATTTCCTTGACCGTCCTGATATTCTTGCCGTCTACAAAGTTCGTATAGAAGCAGATGCCAACGAAGCACCTGTCTTACTATCAAACGGGAACCTCCTCGAACGGGGAACGCTTGCAGGTGGCAAACGCCACTACGCGGTATGGCACGATCCACACCCAAAACCCTGCTATCTGTTTGCTTTTGTCGGCGGCAATCTATCATCCATTGCCTCCAACTTTACAACAGCAAGTGGCAGGCACGTCGAACTTGGCATATACGTAGAGTCTGGAAAAGAAAACCGCGCCGGCTGGGCAATGGAATGTCTAAAGCGCGCCATGCGATGGGACGAGGTGCGTTTTGGGCGCGAATATGACCTTGACGTATTTAATATCGTCGCCGTTTCCGATTTCAACATGGGGGCGATGGAAAATAAGGGGCTCAATATTTTCAATGACCGCCTCATACTTGCATCAGAAAAAACCGCAACGGATTCAATGTTTGAGTCCATCGAGACCGTGGTCGCCCATGAGTACTTCCACAACTGGACAGGCAACCGCATTACATGCCGCGATTGGTTCCAGCTCTGCCTAAAGGAAGGTTTGACCGTCTACCGCGATCAAGAATTCACAGCCGATGAACGATCCGCCGTCGTCAAACGTATTGCCGATGTCCGCCGCCTGCGAACCCATCAATTTTCCGAAGACCAAGGCCCATTGGCACATGCAGTGCGCCCCGAAAGCTACATTGAAATAAACAATTTTTACACCGCGACCGTTTACGAAAAGGGCGCTGAACTTGTGCGCATGATTGAAAGAATATTGGGACGCCAGAAATTTCGCAAAGGTATGGATTTTTATTTTGAGCGCCACGACGGTGAAGCAGCCACGATTGAAGATTTCCTTACAAGCTTTGAAGACGCGTGCGGCTGTGATTTGAAACAATTTAAGCGTTGGTACGCACAAGCAGGAACACCGCAGGTTACGTGCACAGTACGTCACAACAGGTCAAATGCTACGACAACATTGAAACTCGAACAGTTCCAGCCTGATACGCCTGGTCAAACAAAAAAAAGGCCATTGTGCATTCCCATTGAGATGGGGCTCCTCGATCGCAAAGGAAACGATATCCCCCTCAACACAACCAACAATGCAGATCTCAACAACAACATTGTTTTACTCACAAAACCTGAGCAGTCATTCAAATTTAGAAACACGCCAGAGCGCCCGGTGCCCTCTTTGCTGCGTCGTTTTTCAGCGCCGGTTGATCTTACGATCAAGCTCTCCGAACCCGATCTCAAGCATCTAATTGCCCATGACACAGACGGATTTAATCGATGGCAGGCTGCAAACACCTATGCCACACGCACAATCATCCAACTCGTCCAAGCCAAACGCAAAGGCAAACGTTCTTACCGCGGCAAGGCCTACGCCAAAGCTTTACAGAACGTCATCTCTGATAGGGCACTAGAGCCCGCTTTGCGTGCCGAACTCTTAAAGCTTCCAAGCCCCGCCGATATCGCGCGTGAGATCGGAAAAAACATCAATCACGATCATATCTGCGCCTCCCATCGCCAGCTCGCCCGCTTGCTTGCAAAAACCCTCGGAGATGAGCTTGAAGAAATTTGCGAGGACCATGCCCAAAACGGCCCCTTCAGTGCAGATGCTTCAGCCATGGGAAAACGGGCATTACATAACGCAGCACTTGCGTTGCTGACACACCGCGGGAAACCAGGAGATTTGGATCGTACGGCCGAACATTTTTATCAAGCGCACAACATGACGGACCAGGCACACGCGCTTTTCTTGCTCAGCCAATACGAAAATCGCCATCGCGCTGACGCTCTGGCCTCATTCTACGATCAATGGCACAACGACCATATCGTAATGGACACCTGGTTCGCCGCCCAGGCACAGTTTGTGGCCGATCGCGCGGTAGAAGAAATCAGAACACTTACAGCCCATAAGGCCTTCGATCTCACCACGCCCAACAAAGTCCGCGCCCTGATCGGAACCTTTACTCACTTGAATCCGCAACAATTCAATAGAGCCGATGGCGCAGGCTATCGCTTCCTCGCCGACCAGGTCTTACAAATCGATCAATTCAACCCGCAAATTGCTGCCCGTTTGCTCAGCAGCCTTAGAAGCTGGCGAGCACTTGAATCAAGGCGCAAAAAAAAGGCCCATCAAGAGCTGAGCCGTATCGCCAACTCGCCGGGCCTATCTAAAGATGTCTATGAAATCGTGAGCAAGACGTTGGATGTTTGACACAAAATACTTTTTTTTCGATTCGGCCATTTAATCTCCCTCGACATCGTCCCCCAAATCACTCGATGATAGAATCATGATTTGCGGCAACCCGACGGCCGTGAGTCAAGTGGGGCAAACCAGTTACATATTTCGAGCAGGAGATTGAGGGATGGCCTGGACCGCGCCAGCCGGCCCACAGGAAAGCTGTGTGCCAATGCATCTCAAAAAAAAATTGGTAAGAAAAGCACGCAACGCGTTGTTTCTTAACAATACTACAAGCACCACGGTTTGCGCTGTTCTTGCTGGGCTGGCTGCTGCTATTGCCCTTACAAGTTACATTTCACAATACATAGATCCCTCAATCTGGACAGCAATGGCCGCAGCCGCTCCGCTCGCAGCACTGCTGTTAGTTGCATTATTACATCGCGCCAGTTGGCCGCAATTTTTCCAGTTGCATTCATTGAAAAAGGGAGCGTCAAACAGCTCAGATGGAGACCTCAGTTATCTCTTGGCGCCCGAAGATCTGCAAAACGAACAAGCTCAAATCATCAATAACGAACGGTCCAGCGAAACACAGAATCAAACGCAAGCGAGTCCGCGCCAATCGCAGGCATCCACCAAATCCCATCTTGGTGATAACGCAAACAGCCACGCCCAACTGATGGCGTGCATGAGCCACGAATTTAGGACACCGCTAAACGCGGTTATCGGTTTCACCGATGTGATGCAAAAGGAGCTTTTCGGCCCACTGGGATCGCCACGCTACCAAGAATATGTCCAACACATTAAAGAGTGTGGCTCGGCTTTACTGAAGTCCACAGAAGACACGCTCGCGATGACGACCGCGCTTACCGAACAGGGAGCCCAATGCATAAACCGAGAAGTCGTTCCGCTCCATTTGTCAGCACGAAAAGCTTGGGCATCTCTCAATCCGGCAAAAAAGCCAGCCCGGGCAAAGCTTGAACTCGATGTAAATCCCGATCTTCAGGTCCTGATGGACGGTGCAACTCTACGCCAAATTCTACTCAACCTATTCAGCGAAGCGCTGGCTCACCTTGGACCATCCCAAGTCGTTTGTGTGTCGGCAAGTGTCGATCAAGAGCTGGTTCAAATCGAAGTCTCTGCAAAAGAGCCAGCGAATGACACCACACGAAATACCACATCACCAATTGAAAACACTGCAAACTCTCTCTCTCTCTGTTTGGCGCGCACGCTCCTTGAGCTTCAGGGGTTATCACTTCTCGTAATTCCTGAAAGCAACGGGGCGTGGCGCGCGATTACCATTATCGACCGCGCCACACAGCAAGATTTTTTCGATGAGGCAGAGACAATGACAAGTCATGCCAACGCGAGATTGACGACCAGCCAAACACTGGAACACCAAGCGACGTCTTAAACCCACCAAAAAAAGTCACAACGGACCAGATCCGAGCACCGAACCGCCTAAGCAAACGCACGCTCAAACTCACGATGCACTTTGCTAAGCGTCTCCCGCAGCAGCAGCTCAAGGCTGCCGAAGTCCGGGCATTGTCCCGCGCGCGCCAACAGATCCCGCAACGCTTTTGATGCACTGTCGGGCTTGAAATCTTCGCTAATACAAATGCGCAAGACCTGAGTCAAATTAAGCAATAACCGTGTTGCAGGGATCAAAACATCGGCTTGACTTGCATCTAAGATCCCAGCGCGGCGAAGCTTCTCGTAAGCACGCAATGTATTTTGATCCAAAATTTCCGGCTGTTTGTGCGCGTGAACAAGCTGCAAATATTGCGCAATAAACTCAAGGTCCACCAAACCACCGCGCACTTGTTTAAGGTCCCAAATGTTGTCAGTGCCCTTTTCAGCAGAAATTCTTTCACGCATTTCTAAGACGTCTTGCGCAGTCTTTTTCTGATCGCGAGGCTTTGTAAGCGCCGACACAATGGCCTCTTCAACGCGTCGCCTTAAGCCAGGGTCCCCCGTTAAAACGCGACCCCGCGTCAACGCCATATGCTCCCATGTCCAAGCCTCTTCGGCTTGATAGCGCAAAAAACTCTTAAATTGAGTAGCAACGGGCCCCTGCTGCCCCGAAGGGCGCAAACGCATATCGACATCATAAAGCGACCCTTCCGCCGTCGGTGCACTCAGCGCCGTAATGAGCCTTTGCGTTAGGCGGAAAAAATACTGTTGAGGTGCCAACGGCCGCGAACCATCAGATGAGACTTGGTCTTCATCAAAGTCATAAACAACAATCAAATCGATATCTGACGAAGCGGTAAGTTCGCGCCCCCCCAGTTTGCCCATCGCAATTATAGAGGCCGATCCCCCAGAAATGGACCCATGCACCTGCTCCAGTTCCCGCGTGACACGTTGTTGCATGACGCCAATCAAACGTTCAGCGAGAACAGCATACCCTTCTCCGGCCTGCGCCGCGTTGATCGAACCGGACAATACCCGCACACCCAGCAGAAACGACTGCTCACTACCAACCACCCGTAGCTGGTTAAGCATGTCCTCAAAGTTTTCCGCCTTGCCGGCCTCCGTGCGCAAAAGATCCTCAAATGAATCCGCAGACGGTAAGGTCACAAACGTTCCCGGATCAATTACGGCATCAAGAAGCCGCCCCCTACGCGATAAAATTCGTGCCAAACGAGGCGCCGTCCCCATAATGTCGGCAACCAAACGCAATAACCCAGGTCGGGCACGCAGCAATGAAAAGAGCTGAACGCCCGTGGGCAACTCAGACAAAAAGCGATCAAAGGTCTGCAGCGCCGTGTCAGGATCAGGTGTGTCCGCCAACGCTTCAATCAACAACGGAAGCACCGCCGACAACCGCTCTCGAGACACAGGCGAGCGCACGACGGCATGCCGCCCATGATGCCAAGACCTGACTGTGGCCATAACTGTTTGCGGGTTGGAATATCCCAGTTTCTGCAACGCCTCGATCGTCTCAGGTTCATCGTCTTGGCCGGTAAAGACGAGGTTAGCGCTAACACCATCTGCTTCTGGCAACTCTTCAAAAAGTTCTGCGTAATGCTTCTGAACACACTTGAGGACCGGCACCAACGCATCAGAAAAAGCCTTGCGATCCTGATAACCACAAAAACGAGCAACGTTTTCAAGTTGTCCCGGATCGGATGGAATCTCATGGGTTTGATCATCGCCAATCATTTGCAGGCGATGTTCAATACGCCGAAGAAACAAGTAGGCTTGCCGAAGGTCGTCGCGAACCTCGTTTGTAATCCAATCGTATTCAACCAAACGGTCTAGTGTAACAAGAGTCTGCCGTGTCCGCAGCTGCGGCTGGCGTCCGCCCGCAATCAACTGTTGTGTCTGCGCAAAAAATTCGACCTCACGGATCCCGCCACGTCCCAGTTTGATGTTGTGGCCCGCAACACCGATTTCACCAAAACCACGAAACGCGTGAATACGCCGTTTCATGGAATGCAAATCTGCGATTGCCGCGAAATCCAAATACTTGCGCCAAACAAACGGTTCAAGCTCGCGCAAAAACGCGTTCCCAGCCTCAATATCTCCCGCAACCGGTCGTGCTTTAATAAGAACCGCGCGCTCCCAGTTTTGACCAAAACTCTCATAGTAGACCATCGCCGCATCTGTCGATAACGCCACTTGCGTGGCCCCAGGATCTGGCCGCAATCGCAAATCGGTTCTAAAAACATAGCCATCTGCTGTACGCTCATCGAGCAAGCGAACCAAATCACGAGTCATGCGAACAAAGAACGTCGGCGCTTCCAGGCCCTCACGTAACCGAACCTTTTCGTGTTCAAATAACACGATCAAATCGATGTCGCTCGAGTAGTTGAGCTCACGCGCACCATACTTTCCCATTGCCAGAACAATGTAGCCCGAGTGCGCCTCAGGCTTTTCACCGTTCTCAACCCCAATCCAGTCTCCCCGTGTCACGGCCTCTTTCATCAGAAAACCGACAGAAGACTGAATCGCAACATCTGCAGTTTGTGAAAGTACCTCCGTCAATCTCTGGACCGACCAAACACCACTAAGGTCCGCGAGCGCACAAAGCAGCGCAACTTCGCTTTTAAAAAGACGCAACAGCCGCATCAAGTCCTCAATCGTCACCACTGAAGACACTTGCTCTACCAGTGACGCCTGTAAATCTTGAAAGAGAACATCCGGATTGCTTTTTAAAACGCGACCAAGGCGATCAAGATCAGCGCGCATGAGACCCGCCAAATAAGGCGACCCGCAGCACACTGTACCAATCAGTTTTGCTGCTCCTGAGTCAGAAAGGGCCTCCGTCAATCCGTTTTTTGATTGCGCACGAGCAAGTTCGCGAAACTCATCGACGAGCTTGGACGCACGTTCCTCAGAACAAGCCATGGGCGTCTCAGAAATCAGCTCTTGCAAGCTCACAACCGCTTCTTCTTGCGCCCTTGCCATATCGCGGACTTGCCCTCCATACCGATATTTCTTCCCCATCCTATGGTTTAGAACATCGGCCCATGAAAGCAATCAGGCAGATTGACCTTATTCACGTTTGTCAGACGGACGTTTCGGCAAGGTTATGATTACCTTGAGACCCGGCTCGTTATCGGCGAGTTCGATGGTACCGCCATGCAAGCGCGCAACAGCCGCAACCAAACTCAGCCCGAGCCCCGTTCCCGGTGCAGTTCTACTCTTTTCCAACCGGACAAACCGCTTCAAAACACGCTTTCGATCCTCGCAACTGATGCCGGGGCCACGATCCGCAACAGAAATTATCACATCGTGAGGCAAGTTCTGCACCTGAACGCTCACCGACGAAGCGCTGTTTCCAGATCCATCTTTGGGCACGTCTTTGCTAAGTCCGCGGGAGTATTTAATTGCATTATCAATGAGATTTGCCACCGCCTGGCCAACCAATTGCTTGTTGACAGGGATCACGACCGGCGACGGCGCAATAAGTTTAAGCTGCAGATCTGATACTTCTGCCACCGGCTCGTAAAGTTCAACAACGTCTTGCACGAGGCAAACAACATCAACCTCTTCAAGTGTCTCTTCAAAAGCACCCGCTTCCAAACGCGCGATCAAAAGCAAAGCATTAAATGTCTTAATCAACTCATCGGCGGATTCAATTGTGTGCTCCAGTCCCTCCTTATAGGCCTCCGACCCCCGCGGATCGCGTAAAGCTGCCTCTGCCCGAACACGCAATCGGTTGAGCGGCGTCTTTAAATCATGAGCAATGTTGTCTGAAACTTCGCGCAACCCGTGCATGAGCTGTTCAATACGGGTCAGCATTTCGTTAAGACTTGCCGACAATCGATCAAACTCATCTCCAGAACCGGACCGCGGCACGCGTTCAGAAAGATTGCCCGCCATAATCGCACGGCTCGCCTTGGTGATGCGGTCAACCTGCCCCAAAACAAAGCGACTGATCCACCACCCTGCTACAACCCCAATCAGCCCCAACAATCCAAATCCACCAAGCGCGATCCAGCGCGTTCGAATTGACAATGCCCGCTGATCCTCAACATCGCGCGCAACGATAAGCCCACCGCCGTCCACGTTTAGGTGAACGCCAACCGCCAGCCGTTGTTGATCAGGTTTGTTCAATGAAGGCGTATAATAAAAAAGCCCTCCCGAGTCAGAATTTTTTTGGCCAAACTCCGGCGGCACCTGCGATAAGTTTCCCGCGATCTTTTGCCCCCGACCATCAAACAAAATGTAAAGATCCCGGCCACGGACCTGGCTTCTAAGCTCAATCTCGTTTTTCAGCCCGCGAAGTCCGTCACTATCGACTTTCGCGCGAAGCAATTTGATGTCGCCGGTTAGTTCTTCCAAGACCTGACGCGTAAGAACGCGATCGGTATCATAACTGAGGAAAAACATGATCGCGACGGCCGCAATCATAAACGCGGCAACCGCCATCGCTGCCACGCGAAACGCAATTGTCGATAATGTCGCCTCTGAAGACCTATTTGCTGCTATCACGGATGACATATCCTGCCCCTCGGACAGTGTGCAGCAACTGATTGTCGAAGGACTTGTCAATTTTGGAACGAAGCCTGGAAACGTGGACATCAATGACATTGGTCTGCGGATCAAAGTGATAATCCCACACGTTTTCCAAAAGCATGGTACGCGTGACCACCTGACCCGCGTGTTTCATCAGATACTCCAATAGGCGAAACTCGCGTGGCTGAAGTTGTACCGGCTCACCAGCCCGTGTCACGCGATGGGAAAGCCGATCCAGGACAAGATCTCCAACAACCAAACGCGTCATTTGTTCTTCAGGTACAGACCGCCGCGCTAATGCCTCAACACGCGCTACAAGTTCCGTGTATGCATAAGGCTTGGTCAAGTAATCATCGCCACCAGCTTTGAGGCCTTTCACGCGATCATCAACCTCACCCAGCGCCGATAAAATCAAAACGGGTGTTTGATCGCCCTCGTCCCGCAAGGTTTTTATAACACTCAGACCATCCCGCTTGGGCAACATCCGGTCGACAATCAAAACGTCATAAGCGCCTTCACGCGCCATCCCCAGCCCAGTCTCACCATCCTCCGCACAATCGGCCGTATGGCCTGACTCCTTCAGGGCCTTCTGCAGGAAATTGGCAGCCTCAGAATCGTCTTCAATGAGCAACACGCGCATCGTCAACATTGTCCCACTTAAAATTTCAACCAAGAAAGATCATAGTGCCAAGATTTGCCACGGCGAAGCAAGTCAGATGAAGAATACAAAATACAAAAGAGGCGGCACCTTGAGATAAAAAGCGCCGCCCCTCAGTTGTTACTTCGGCATCTTAAGATTGTTTTTTGCGCGTTTAGCCTTTGTCCTTTTTAAGCTGCACAGCAACAAAGCGTTTATCGTTGCCCGATTGAATGTGCATCAAGACGGCCGGGCGATCTTTTTCCAAAGCCCGCTTCACGCCTTCAACGACATCCTTCTGGCTCTTCACAGGAACACCCTGCACCTCAAGAATGACATCGCCCTTCTTCAGGCGTTTGCGCTCGGCATCAGATCCTGATTCGACCTCCGCAATGGCAATGCCTTTGCTACTTGAACCTGGTCCACCAGCCTCAAGCGACAGACCCAGCATATCAAGTTCGCGCACCGTAGTTTTCGGCACATCGCCGCGCTCAAGAGCAGCAATCTCTTCTGCCGAATCAGGAAAACGACCGAGCTTAACCTTGATGGTCTTGCTGTTGCCGTCACGCCAAAGCCCAACATCAACCGTGGATCCAGGTGTATAAGAAGCAATCTTCCGAGCCAAATCGCGACTGTCTTCGATAGACGCATCGTCAACCTTAACAATCGCATCTTGCGACTTGATGCCAGCTAAATCTGCAGGCCCAGCCGCAGTCACCTCCGAAACGAGGGCACCTTTGGGTTCCTTCAGCCCAATACTCGCAGCGACATCGTCATTGACGTTTTGAATTTTGACGCCAAGCCAACCACGGCTCACCGTGCCATTCTTCTTAAGCTGCTCAATTACTTCCTTTGCCGTGGTCGAGGGAACCGCAAATGCGATACCAACGTTACCGCCAGACGGGCTGTAGATTGCCGTGTTGACCCCAATTACCTCACCTTGGAGGTTAAACGTGGGACCACCAGAGTTACCACGGTTCACTGCCGCATCGATTTGCAAATAGTCGTAAGGGCCAGAACCGATATCACGACCATAGGCCGAAATAATACCTGCACTCACAGAACCACCAAGACCAAAGGGATTGCCAACGGCAAGCACCCAGTCACCAACGCGGGACCGCTTATCGGCAAATTTCACGAACGGGAACTTCTTGCCCTTACCGTCAATCTTTATTACGGCAAGATCCGTACGCGGATCCGCACCAACAAGTTCACCGTCATATTGATTGTCCTTATCGAAGCGGACTTTAATCTCATTTGCACCGCTTACAACATGGTTGTTGGTCACCAGATAACCATCCTCTGAGATCAAGAACCCGGAACCTTCCGCCATCTTTGGTGGCTGAACTCCCGGCAATGGAATCTGCTGGCCAAATTCCTTCGGCAAGTTCTTAAAGAACTCATTTAACGGGTGATCTTCAGGCAGCTGCGGGATCTGACCAAAGCGCTTTCCCTTTTTGCCTTTTTTGTTTTCCTTTTTCTTTGCAACTTTGACACCGCCATTCCGCACAGAAATGCTAACCACAGCAGGCCGCACTTTTTCAACAATGTCCGCAAAGCTAAGTGGTGCGCGGCCATAAGGCGTCTCAATCGAACCACCGTCAGGCTTGTACTGCGCAACAGCCGTCCCCATTGGGGCGGCACTCAAAAATGCCACGGCCCCCGCTGCGGTCAACGCCACAGCTGCGGTTCCGCGAACAAGCCAGCGCGAGGGATCCGCACCATAGGAGCTGGTCTTAAGCGTCGACTTCGACGACGGCATTTGCATCTCGATATGCCTCCATAGCTAAAAAATCGGATTGATTAGTAATATGAGTACCCAAATCGGCATTACAGCACCCTTTCGGCTGCCTTAACACTTTGTAATATTGACGGAATAATTTAGCGAGCGCAGGCATTTCGCGCGATCCGCGACACTTATTTTGGCGGCGATCGGTCATCCTTGAGCATTTTCGCCAGCGAGGCTTTTTCTTCCTCACTCAACTGTGAAGGGCCCGTTGAACCCAAGCCAGGTTCGACATTTCTTTTCAAAAGCCCCCGCGCCAACCAGAACGCCAAACCCAACACCATCCAAGGCGTGAGCCATAATATGAGCGTGTGCCACCCAAAAGGGGGCCGCAGCAAAACAAATTCCCCATACCGTGCGACAACAAAATCAAGCACTTCCTGGTCCGAATCACCCTTCTGCAAGCGCTCCCGCACGAGAAGCCTTAAGTCACGCGCCAACGGCGCATTGCTATCATCAATCGATTGGTTTTGGCACACGAGACAGCGCAATTCTAACGACAGCTTGCGTGCGCGCGCCTCCAATTTTTCATCAGAAAGCACTTCGTTTGGCTCCACCCCATACGAAGCGAGAGGTCCGCCCGTAACGGCTAGCAACCCCACCATCAACATTATAAAAATTCGGCAATGATAAAAGGCAAACTCGGGCATTTAGCACTCATTCCGCTGCAACAACTTCAGGTGTGGTCCGCGCACGCCGTGGCGCGCCAACACGCAGTCGACGATCCATCAGCGAACAGAACCCACCAGCAAACATGATAAGCGCCCCAATCCAAATGAACCGAACAAAAGGATTGAAATATATTCGAAACGTGTAACCGCCGTTGGCCTGCTCATCTCCCAAAACCGTGTAAAGGTCACCGCGCCAACTGGCATGAATACCCGCCTCAGATGTGGGCTGCGGCGGCGCATCATAAACACGCTTTGCAGGTTCCAACGCCACAACAAAGTCACCACCCCGTGAAACTTCCAAAAGACCGACGTGCTCTCGGTAATTTGGTCCTTTGTTTGGAACGACACCACGGAACTTCACGCTATAGCCTGCAATCTCAGTGACGTCGCCAGGCGACATGACCAAGATTTTCTCACTTTGATAGGCCGTCGTGGCAACAATACCAATAACCATGACGCCGACCCCAAGATGGGCCAGCATTGTCCCAAATGCCGAACGTGGCAAATTCCTCAGCCGGCGAAAATTCTCTTCCAAAGACCCAGACCCGAGCTTGCTGCGAAAGGCAAGATCTGTAAGCGCACCACCAATAACAAACACACCTAACGCAAGACCAAACGGAGCAAACCAAGGTCCTCGTGACTGAAATCCATAAACGGCCAAAAGTGCTACAATGCTTAGGACAAGTGCCGCCCATAAACGTTGCGCGGCGCCCAGCGCATCACCACGCTTCCAAGCCAACAAAGGTCCAAAGGGCATCGCCATCAACAGTGGCAACATCAACGGCCCAAACGTCAAATTGAAATAAGGCGGACCCACCGAAATTTTTTCGCCCGTTATTGCCTGCAACAAAAGTGGATAAAGCGTACCGACCAAAACTGTCGCCGTCGCCGTCGTCAGCAAAATATTATTGAGAACAAGACTGCCTTCCCGGCTAATAGGCGCAAATAACCCACCTTGTCGGAGCGACTGTGCGCGCCAGGCAAAAAGGGCTAAAGACCCGCCGATAAAGACGGCCATGATGAGAAGGATGACGCTGCCGCGCGCCGGGTCGACTGCAAACGCATGAACCGACGTCAACACACCCGAACGCACTAAAAACGTCCCCATCAGCGACAGTGAAAACGTCAAAATCGCCAACAGAACTGTCCAAATTTTGAGGGCTTCCCGCTTTTCCATCACGACGGCCGAATGCAGCAACGCGGTTCCCGCAAGCCACGGCATAAACGACGCGTTTTCTACCGGATCCCAAAACCACCAACCACCCCAACCAAGTTCATAGTAGGCCCACCACGAACCCATCGCGATACCGATTGTCAAAAACATCCAAGCTGCGAGTGTCCAGGGCCGAACCCAGCGCGCCCACGCCCCGTCAATGCGCCCTTCAATCAGAGCGGCAACAGCAAACGAAAACGCTAACGAAAACCCAACATAACCGGCATAAAGAAATGGTGGATGAAACGCCAACGCAGGATCCTGAAGCAGCGGATTAAGTCCACTGCCTTCCAGTGGAACAGGATTTAGCCGAGCAAAAGGATTGGACGTAAACAAGATGAACGCCCCAAAGGCAGCCATGATCGAGGCTTGCACCGCAAGTGCATTGGATTTTAGCTTTAAAGGTAAGTTCTGGCCAAAAACGGCAACGGTCGCACCGCAAACACCCAAGATCAAAACCCACAACAGCATTGATCCTTCGTGATTGCCCCACACACCAGAAATCCGATAGATCAGCGGCTTCGCCGTGTGCGAATTTTTTGCAACATTGGCTACGGAAAAGTCTGACACCACATACGCGTAAGTGAGTACCAAAAAAGCAATCACCAAAAGTGCGCACTGCGCGATTGCAGCCGAAGTGGCGATGCGCATCAATCGCACATCTCCCGATTGCGCACCCCACAACCCCACGGTCGTTTGCATCACTGCAATAACAACCGCAAGAACAAGCGCAAAATGCCCGAGCTCAACAATCATTTGCAACCCTTGAGTTATTGCGAATTGAGATGTCGCGCACCTTTGCCAAGCTCAACACCTTTCTCTTTAAGCGCAGCGGCAACTTCGGGCGGCATATAGTTTTCGTCATGCTTTGCAAGCACAGACTCTGCACGAAAAACACCGTTGTCTTGGAGCTGTCCTTCAGCCACCACTCCTTGCCCTTCGCGAAACAAATCTGGTAAAATTCCCTCATAACTAACCGAAACGTTTTTCAATGTATCGGTCACATCAAATGTTATTTGCGTCCCCGCACCTCGTTCCACAGAACCCTCTTTGACAAGACCACCTAATCGAAATCTCTGACCAACAGGAATATCCAATTTCGCCAAATCACTTGGCGTATAAAAGAAAACAATTTTATTCTGCAACGCAAACAGCACCAGAATCGCCGCGAGGCCCAAAACCACCACACAGATCCCGATCAATAAACCTCGTCTTTGTTTCCGCGTCATTCACGTCTTCCATCTATCGAGGCCACACCGATCATTGTCCAACAAGTCCAAACTTATCCGCCAATTCGGCAAGCATTTTTTTCTTTTTCTCGTCTTCACGAAACGCTGCCTGAGCTTTTGACAAAGCCGTTTTTGCATCATCTTCTCGCCCCAAAACCATATAAGACCTAATCAAACGAACCCAACCATTAAAATCCGAGCCATCGCGTTCCAGCCGCTTGGCTAACGACGCAACCATCTCATTGACCGACGGACCTCCTGCCTGCGGCCTCATGTCGCCAACGGATTCACCACCTACTTCACGTTGTGTTGCACGCTCCTGCGCCGTGTTTTTATCCCGCGCAGACACATCATCTTCAGGCGTTACGGTACCTAGTGAATTCTCCAACACGGCAATCCGCTCGCGAACCATTTTCACAAATCTAGCGTCTTCAGGAGCAGATTCGAGGATCGCTCGATAGGATTCAATGGCCGCCTTCGCATCGCCATCTTGTTCGTTGGCACGTGCCAACCACAACTGCGCTTCAATATTCCCTGGATCTAAAGCCAGTAATCTGGAATAAGTTTTGCGTGCCCGTTCTGTGATCACGCCACCGTTAGCCCCAAGCAAGCTTCGTCCAAGCCCCGACAACCTTTTTGGTGACCCGCCTAAAAGCGCGATCGCGCGGTCGTAGGCTAAAACGGCATCATCATATCGTCGCAATCCAAAATAAACAGGAGCGACAACATCCCACCCTTTGCCATCATCAGGCTTTTCACGTAACCGTCGTTCCACCTTTGCAACCAAAGCACGTATGGTCGTGTCATCGTCGCGCTCAGCTGTGGGTTGCGCGGAATTTTTCGCACCATATATACCCATCATGTGTGGTTGGCCTACGAGGAGATAAATGCCCACACTACCAACTGCAATCATACTCCCTAAAACGTAAGCCAACGTCGACGATGCATAGGGCGCCTCATTACCTCGCCCAATCGTTTCAGTTTCTTTTTCTTTATGTTCCCCTGGCACCCCGTCTTTTGCATCTCGAAGAAGACGGCGCGCAAGTTCCACCCGTGCGGCTTCAGCCTCTTCCGCGTTGATCAGCCCCCGCGCGCGATCCGAGTCAATCTCAGCAATTTGATCACGATAAACTGCAAGCTGATGCCCATGACCATCCACGTGGGTGCCCTCATCTCGAAAGAGAGGGCGCAACATAAGCCCAATCACAAGTGCGCTTAGAACAGCAAACAAAAACCAGAGTATCATCAGTGACCCAACTCCATGTCCGCTCCTGCATAGAGTTGCTGAGCACGTGATGCAAGACCAAACAGACAATGGGTACCAAAAGCTGCCCACCGCTTGTTGACGCACAATAAAAAAAGGCGCCCCCTCTTGAACACTCTGCTCAAGGGGAGGCGCCCTACGTCAGTTAACGAAATCTTATTTTAACGCAACAGCATCATGCAACACTACGCCAACTCCCGTCGGCATTGCGACAAGCCGTACCACGCATTGTTCGCGGACGCCCATCGATATAAACGGTATGTGTGTAGTCCCGGCAATCGTTGCCTGCACGCTTATAAGCGCGACTTGGAACCACTTCACCATAGTGGCCATTCTCCGGATTGCGCCAAGGCCGAGTGACGCCCGAAGGTCCACGCTCTAAAGCTTCGTACTCTGCCCGCTGTGCGAGCATGCGATCTTGTTCGTCCATAGACCGCCCGATCTCATGTCCCACAACACCGCCAACGAACGCGCCGGCAGCCGTTGCAAGAACACGGCCCGTACCTTTGCCAACCTGATTACCAATGATACCACCAGCGACCGCGCCAACCACTGTGCCGGTATCCGCTTTGCTTGGACCATCTGGCCCACATCCTGCGACCGACCCAACTATGAAAGTTGCCGTCGCAGCAAATATCAATTGCCGCTTGAAACTCATGGCGCTCTCCTTCCGAACAATGACGCGTTTTTTCGCGGTCACTTGAGACAGTTTTCGCTGGTCCCGGCGAGCGATATAAAATTCAACTCATCCCTCATCCCAACACCGATTACCGCCCGGATTCGGGCAAAAATTCGACCACGGCCGTCCTTGAAGCCAGGGGGCACGGCCAAATCATAGGAATATCGGCAAAATAGGCCCCCGACAGCGAGTTATAAAAACACGCGACAAAACGATCATTGTACGCCCGGAAGCTTAAGTCTAGCCAGCAATCCCCCATGGCGCGAGGACCGCAAGTCCAAACTTCCCCGATAAGACTGCGCCAAATCTGAGACAATCGAAAGACCCAGACCAGACCCCGGCTTACTTTCGTCAAGCCTCAATCCACGCCTTTTGATTTTTGCGCGCTGTTCAGCCGTTAGCCCGGGACCGTCATCTTCCACATCAATGACAAGCGTGACTGGCCCCTGCGGTTTGTTTTTCGCTTGAACAACAGAGACGCGCAAATAAACATTGGCGTTCGCCCATTTGCAGGCATTGTCCAACAAGTTCCCAAGCATCTCTTCCAAATCGTGCTTTTCCCCCTGAAAGCGCACCTTCTCAGGAGAACGAACATGAATTCGTACAGCTTTGTCCTTGTAAATTTTCTTCAACGCGCGCACCAGCGGCTTCACCACCGGCACAACGTCCGTCACGCGCCCGATAACGCCCACGCGTGCAGCCATACGTGCACGATCCAAATAGTGCGAGATCTGGTCCCGCATGATTTGCGCCTGCTCCGCAACCTTGCGGCTTAATTCATCACTTCGCTCACGCGCCTCGTTGGTAACAACAGCCAACGGTGTTTTCAACGCATGGGCCAAATTGCCCACTTGAGTGCGTGCCCGATCAACAATGTCCTGATTAGATTGTATAAGCGCGTTGAGTTCAGTTTGCAGCGGTTCAATTTCAGCGGGCAATTGACCTTCAAGTTTTGTGGCATCACCTGACCTAATCTCCGCAAGGCCGCGTTCAATCTTCTTTAAAGGCAACAAACCAAACCGAACTTGAAAGAAAGTCACAGCAACAAGCGCCAAACCAGCAAGCGCCAAGGCAATAGCCAATCTATTTCGAAAAATCCCAACGGCTTCATCAAGCCATTCAACCGGCCCTGCCACGACAATAGAAAATCTTGGCTTTCCAGGTTGGTGTCCGAGCGTATCAATATATTCAACGATGCGCACCCGCTCTTCCACAGGGCCCTTCGCGGTCATCCACCGCGTTCCATCAGGTTCCGCTGCAATGCCTTGCTCAAGCGGAGATGGCAGAGAACCTGTCGCCAGGGAATTTGAAACCAACACCTTCGCCGCAGGCTCATCAATCGGTTTAATCTGCCAATACCAACCCGAGTGAGTCACTTCAAAGAGCGGTTCATAGCGATTTATGGGGGCAATTGGGGCCACAGCACTTTCGACCATGCTGTCGATTCTAATTGCAGTCAAAAATTTGCGAAGCTGCGCATCAAAGCTCGATTGAAAGTCATTTCGATAAAAAGAATAGATAATGAGTCCTGCGATCGGCAAAACGAGAAGTGTCCAAACCGCAGCGGTTACAAACAAACGAAATTCAAGCGAATTAACCCTCATCACCTTCCGGACCCATGCGGTAGCCTAATCCGCGCACGGTTTGGATGAGGTCAGCCGGAATTTTTTTTCGTAGTCTTCCTATAAAGACTTCAATCGTATTTGAATCGCGATCAAAGTCCTGCTCATAAAGGTGTTCCACAAGCTCCGTGCGCGAAACCACTCGTCCTGTGTGATGCATAAGGTAAGCGAGAAGGCGATATTCGTGGGAGGTTAATTTAATTTGCTGCCCGTCGACAGTCACACGCGCTGATTTCGTATCAAGCCGAACCGATCCGCATTCGATTTCGCTACTGGCATGTCCAGATGCCCGGCGAACTTGCGCGCGAACCCGCGCTAGGAGTTCTTCCATATGAAATGGCTTGGCAAGATAATCGTCAGCGCCAGCGTCTATCCCTGCAACCTTGTCGCTCCACCGATCCCGCGCGGTGAGGATAATAACAGGCACTTTGCGGTCTGATCGGCGCCATTCCTCAAGTATTGAAATACCGTCCATCTTGGGCAGTCCAATATCAAGGATCACGAGGTCATAGGGTTCCGTGTCGCCGAGAAAGTAGCCCTCTTCCCCATCGCTTGCGCTATCAACGGCATATCCCGCGTCCGCCAACGCCGTTACCAGTTGGCGGTTCAAATCATGATCGTCCTCAACAACAAGTATTCGCACGTCGGTCCGTCCCAAACATCATTTTAGGGATAGTTTGAGAGGGAGTATACTCACCGCGACCGAAAATTCCTAGCGGTCGAATGGCTTCCGTGCATTTACGGTTGCCGTAGACAACTTTCCGTCCGCGCTCTCGATTACCAGTTTATAAACAAAATCGCCCTTATCATTACCGCAAAGCGTAGCCTTAATGACTTTTCCCTTAAGTTCTTTTTTGGCCCGTTTACTGACGTCCCTCACACTGACGAGCCCCTGCTCTTTTACCAATTCAGCCGCCTTCGACCAATCCGCATAGCACTCCGATTCTGCCCTCGCCCCTTCAAGCCCGCCAATCAATATCCCCACAAACATCACCGACAAAACCAGTGCCACTCTTTGGATCAACAGCCTTGCCATCAAAGACGGCCTCCTCACAAAAACCAAGTACCGAATCTGTCAGCCTTTATGGTTGACGGGCTCTGAACAGCGGCTGAATGCATTATGTCTTAATTGTATCTCCACCCACGCATAAAGTTCAAATCAGCATTTGGCTCTGTCCAACAAGAGATCACAGTTTGACACGCACCATCTTCCGCATCAACGGCTGACGCGCACGCGCACGTCCATAAATTGCCAAAACTGTTCCAACAATCCCCACAAGTGCTTGCGCCACTTGCGCCGCTTCTGATCCAATATGGCGAATGACTTCTGCGCTGACGTCGACACCGATGACAGGACCCAACGCCGGAACAATTGTGGCAGCCGCCGACACTAGTGCGCCCCAAATCGTCATCGAGTTGCCCCACCACTTACCATCACCGGTCTCTGTTTCATTGTTATTGGGAAAAAACACAGGCATACCTCTTTGGTTGTTACTGTCTTCTATGTGGCTCACCAGTTTCAGCGATAGCGCTAATGTTGAATCAACACGCCTCAACCACCCCCGACCAAATCGCCAGAAATGTTTCATCGCGCGATACTTTTTGCGCCGAATGTCCGCGCACCTGTTGAGTGTCAATCGAACTGATTGTTTTGCGATTGCACGACGTGTATTTGGCCCGAATTCGCCATCGACCTCGCTCCCAACCGCCTCTTGCAAAATTCGGATTGCACCAGTCACGCCATGATTGACACAGGTATCGAAATGCATCACGGCCAGTGCCGGCCCCAATTCCGCACACCTGCCCAATTTCCAATACCGCGCCGTGTAGATCGATCTGACAGTTTCGTCTGAAATGTTTTTGAGCTCTTTTATGAGCCCCGCACGAGTTTTCCCGTTGAGGACACGCCTGTGCCAAGCAGCAAACACACCCAACGTAATCCCTTTGTTCGTAGGGCCACCTGGATCCGCCGGATCGTTGGAATACCCGCCTTCCATCTGCAGAACATGTGCCAGTGCAATTTCAAAGACCTCTTGATCCGAGACCTCTGGGCGCTCTTCTAATCTTTTTGGCCAACGCAACCCCAATAGGCGCGACTTGTCATATGCAGCAACGCTAACGCGATTGGCTTGATTGCCTCCCAACAGCCAAACGCGCTTATCATCCTCGCCCACCAAAAAACCAACGTGTCCCTGACGCGGATTTCGCCCGCGAGACAGGACGGCAACCGCACCATACCGCTGCTTTGCTTTGATCCCCCACGACAAATAGGAACGCGCTAAGAGCGATCCCGTTCCCTCGACACCCGCACGCGCTAAACAGGCCCCAACAAACGCAGCGCACCAAGCCACTTCATCATTTCGAATGTCGCCTCGGCCCACATCAGCGAAGTAGGACACAATGCGCGGGTTATCTTTGGAACCTGAAACCTCCTTTTGCCCAAGCTCCGCCCATCCATGGGCAAGCCATTTCGGCTCTTCCATAGTCAAAACCTTCCAATTCAAAGAAATCTACACGACTGCGTGCGTCGCGACGCCACGGCCCCACACATCGCTAATTTGATAGACCGCAACTGACACAGACGACTGAACGCTACCGAAGTCACTTATCTGCTGCGCAGCGTCATAAACCACTTGGGGTGACGTGGCCGACAACGTCCGCTTCACATCGCTGCCATCAAGGATGTCAACTTCATAAAGTTCAGAGGCCTCACCAAGTGGTATCTCGCTGACGTCCCAACTATCTCCACCAACTCGGGAGCGGCGTATCCAAGAAAGACTGACGTCATCTGTTATCCGCGTCCCGCGCACATGCACGGGCGCAAAGGGACGCAGTCCGATTCCCTGAAAGGCGTGCTCGGTTTGCCCATACGATTGATCAGAGAGGTCACGACTTGCGGGCCCATAACGCCAAGTGTAAGGCAGTCGCACCTCATCAAGCGTCAAGTCTATTGTTTCAACAGCGCCATTTAGCTTTACAAATTTGGCACCGGCAGGAATTGACTGCCCTGCCGCCGCAAGCGCAATTTCTGTTCCTGCCTGCCCGCGCAATAACCCACTCAATTCGTAA
Source organism: Hyphomicrobiaceae bacterium (assembly GCA_965222775.1). GTDB lineage: Bacteria > Pseudomonadota > Alphaproteobacteria > Rhizobiales > Hyphomicrobiaceae > CBDCUV01. Next base: position 2,639,716 of record OZ244971.1, on the reverse strand, counting down.
ACACCCGGCGCAACAAGCAAAGCGTTTTCGAATTGTATGATTTCCCATTCACCGTTTTGGCCTACCACAGCAGCCGCATTTTCACCCTGAAACAACTGCAACCGGCTAACGGACATCAACTCCCCGCCGGTTACCGACACCGTCAAGGTTGTCGCGTAATCGAAGCGAGATAGCGGGCCAGGCGGCAATGGATCAAGAGTCTCACCCACGATGGCCCGCGTAACAGCAAGCGCACGGAGAGAAAATCCGCTGTCTTCTGGAGATCCATAAACTGCAACGGCACCTGGCCAGGGCGACTGCGTAACCGCAACGTATCCCGCCTCTGGCGTTTCATTGCCTCGCAACAACGGCAAGTCTAGAAATGTCACTTCGGGTTGACCAACTAGGGCTTCCGTCGTTTCAGAAACATCCCGCGTCGGAGCAGCAACAACATTGTAAACGTCAAGATCTATGCTGCGTGCTTCTATCTCACGCGCGCCATGATCACTCACTTCTGTTACACGAAATTCTTGCGCGCCACCCTCGACTTCTAGGGCGATGACGTCCCCAGGCTCCACAGCAAGTTGGCTTGGAGGCAACACAAAGCTTACCCGCTCCCGAGACGCCCATGTTTCAAACAGCCACCGCTCTGCAGTCTGGTTAGACTGGTGAGCTTCTAACACAATGGGTAAGTGGGCCTGCGAAACACGCCCACTTCCACCCGCCAATCGACGTGCTTCCGACACGGCTTGCCGGTAATTCCCTGCTGCGGAAATAAACGTCAGCTTGGCCGATGATGGAAGTTCGGTTTCTTGCCCGCGCGTTAAGGTCAGTAACGACTCTTCTGGGCTTGTTTCAACAAGATCATCAGAGCTGGCCTGAACCACAAAAGGCACCTCGCCACGATGCCGAAAAACAACCCGGCCACCGCTTTCAAGTGCATCAAAAAAATATGCAAGACTAAGCGGCTGCAATGCTTCACGCGGGCTCATAATGCGATCAATCACAAACCCAGGAACTGACCCATGCAACGAACCGGCTGTATGGTCGAAAAACGAATAGTCCTCTAAAATTTTTTCAACAAGCTCCGCCAGTGGCGCACTGGCAAATCGGCCCGTTAGCCAATGTCCAAGTGTCCAATTTTCACCATCCCCCCAAACATCGAGATTGTAAGGGAATGCCGGATAAGGACGCGCATCCCAACAATAAACAAACACACGATCAGCATCGAGCATCCGCCCGCCATAAACGCTCGAAACAGGATTGGCCCCATTTACATACCCCTGCGCTGTCGGATCAAACGACTCGATAAGCGCGCGCAGATATCGCCTTTGAATGAGATCGTCGCGAGATCCATTGGAGTAATAGGGCAAAGCGTTTTCAGAACTCTTTGGATCGACAAAAACATTGGGTTGATTAGAGCCCTTGTCTGCCGCCGGACTGCCAATCTCCATCAACCAAAATGGCTTGGACTCTGGAACCCACGCCGTCGGTGTACCCGATTCAACACCACCCGGCCGATTGTAATGGGCATTCCGCCACCAACTCAAAATGTCTTTGTATCGAAACACCCAAGGCTTGCCACTACCATCCGTAATTGGCGTACGTACTTGATTGTCCCGATCAGCATCACTTGCATAATACCAATCAAAACCCTCACCGCCCTGAACGTTACTTTGAAGGTAGGCAAGATCATAGATTGAGCGGGTACCCGCCAAATAATCTGTATGGTTCCGTCCATCGCGCCAATCAGAGAGCGGCCAATAACAATCAATACCAATGGCATCAATGGATGGAGAAGCCCATAGGGGATCCAAGTGAAAATAAACATCACCGGTCCCGTCCTGCGGTTGATGTCCAAAATATTCAGACCAATCTGCCGCGTATGTAACTTTAGTCCCGGCACCCAGTACGGTCTTCACATCCGCCGCAAGGTTTTTCAAAGCATCAACGAATGGGTAACTGCCCGTGCCATCACGCACCCATGTAAGACCACGCAGTTCCGTCCCAATCAAAAACGCATCAACCCGGCCCGCTGCTTTTGCAAGATAAGCCTGATGCAAAACCATGCGCCGGTAAGACCACTCCACCGGACCGCTATAGTTGACCTCCCCACTTACAATGGCAAAGTCATTGACAGACGCAGTCCCAATAAAAGATTGTAATTGCGTCCCAGCGGCTGCTGTTTTGTCGGGGCTGCCCGGCAATCCCGGAGCCGGATCACACGTGATCCGCCCGCGCCACGGATAAGGCGGCTGCGAAGATCCCCCATATGGGTTAGGCAAAAAATTCGTCTCTGGAACATCCATCAAAACGAAAGGCGTGAGCGTCACCTTAAACCCGCGCGCTTGTAAGTCGTTAATAGCGTCAATAACCGTCTGATCAGATGGCGTTCCCCCGTATGCGGGACGGCCCTCCCGCTGACTAACCACATGTGCGCTGGCCCGATCAACACCATTGACCTGCCAAGAAATAGGGATGGTGTCCTTCGCAGACACTTCGACGCCCGGCAGCACCTCACATTGCGCTGCCCTTAAGTCCGTCCCAAACCAACTAACAACGAGCGAAACATTTTTGACATTCGGGAGTGTAGATTGAAGTTGGTCCAGAGCCACGACCCAATCGCTGCGACCCTGCAGCGTATGTACGTTCTCCGCCCGTGAGGCCCCGCCACCGAAATCCTGGGCAACCGGATCTGTTGCGTAAACAAATTCACCAGACCCCGGAATAAGAACAATACCCTTTACCTGCTCTCCAAAGGGCTCAACAGAACGATAAACCTCAAACGACAACTGTGGAATGCGGTTCCCAAAATCCTCTAGTGGCAGCCTTTCAAAGACAATATACGCCGTCCCTCGATACGCCGGCGTATGTCCGCCCAGGTAAGATTGAATAAGAGAATCGACCGGCTGTATTTCTGTGCCGCGATAAACTCGATGCGTAATCCGCGACAAATTCAAAAGCTTGCCATCGGCCCAAACCCGACCAAGCCCGCTTATCTCACCTTCGGCAATCGCAACAGCAAAGTTTGCGTAATAAAAGTAATCGACCCGTCGCGTCTTTGTGCTTTGCGATGATGAAATACCTTTGCCACCACCACCGCCGCCCGCCGTCTCGGTCGTGGTCACTCTCGATTCTTCAATGAAATTGCTGGCCCAAATGACCTGACCACCAAGCCGCGCGCGCCCGTAGAGCCGCGGTATTGGAGATCCTTCCGTCGACGCTGTAAGAGGAATTTCTTTGAGCCGTGGACCTTCCAACGGCTGCGTTTCTCCGGAAGCACCAAATAGCGCTTGATCGACGAAGGAGCCCGCGAGAGCACCAATCTGTGCTCCAATCGTTGCGCCCGACAACGTCACGCCAAAAGCTGTCACACCAGCGGGCAGCAACGCACCACCTGCCGCTGCACCTACGGCTGCTAAAGCTAGCGTTGCCATACAGACACCGTACCTGGAAATGAGAATGCAGCTACGACGCGCCGTCGCCACCAACTTGACAACGCCACTTCACATACCCTGCGACCTTCGATGGCATGAACAAAAGCGTCGTTTTCCGTCATGATCCCTGCATGTTTTGCGATGCAGCCAGATCGGTATCGAAAGACGAGAACATCCCCAACGCTAGCGCGCCCTACGCCATGCTCAACCAGATGCCGTCGCGCGGCCTTTAACATCGTTTCCTCGCCCGACGCCTCAGCCCAATCCCGCAAATATGCCGGCGGTTTTTCTGCCTCAAACCCATAAAGGTCGTCCCAAACGCCGCGCACCAACCCCAAACAGTCAACTCCCACACCACGCCGACACGCCTGATGATGATATGGCGTTCCAATCCAACGACGCGCAATCAATACGACGTCGTCGGCTGTATGCCGCCGAACGTTCTCAAGTTTCATGAGTTTAGATGTTAGTTCCGCCGCGAAGACGCAAATTTCGTCACAAAATCATTGCCTGGCATGTGAGGAAACCCGCGAAAGTTGATCACGTTATTAAACTTGTTCAAACATGTCGCAAGAGTCTTGTCGCAACCGGCTGTGATCTTAAACGACTGCCCAACTTCTAACGGCAGTCGGACGGGCTGCCACAGCTCAATCGTCACAATACCACCAACGTTTTTGTGCGACCGAACTTCAATTGAAATCCCGTCAGCCGCACCGCCTTCAAACGTCAACAACCCTCTTGAAAACCCGCCGTTCGCGTAAACGCTCAATCCGGTCGCCGTAAATTCGCGAGGACTTGTAACAGCACTGACAGCACCAACACCTTTGAACGCAACTTGTGTGAGATCGGCCTTACAACGCGCATCACCAACATCTGCGTCACACGAATATTGAAACAAGCGACCCGCAGGTTGTTGTAAATAGTGCGCAAGACCTCTTACTTCCGCAACAAACGCTGTTTCCGAACGCCGGACTTCTCCCAAACTTCCCGAACGCATCAAGACGCGGTTTGCCGGATCATTCCAATCAACTCTGTAAATTTCGACCTTGGCATCATCAAAAAGCCCTGCCGCCAAGTCCTTTTCCTCAAGACGGTCTGACGAGAGAGCACCAGAGACTTCCAAGTTATCGACATTAAGTCCAACAGTTTCCTTCACTTCGCTTGCTGTAAAACCTGCAGCCGCTTCAAATGTCACTCCGTCAAATTGAAGATCACGGTCATGGTCCGTAAAACCCATTTCCACACCATCACGGCGCGTTAGCCTCCAACACCAACACAAAGTGGTAACGCCACTGCCCAGTTGCATTGCCAAATTTTCAGGCAGCTGCTTCACAGTTTAATCTCAACAATCGGAATGTTCGGAATGGCGCCGTGTTGAAAACCCTGCAAGTTAATTTCAAGCTTGTCGGTGTCGAAACGCACCGGAACATCAAACTCAAACCCGGCAGTAATAGACAACCCTGGTCCCGGTTCAGAACCGGACAAAAAACCTACAATGCCTGTAATGGGGTCAACCCCGTAATCGACACCGTCTGACTGCAGCACACCATCAACTGCCACCTTCACCGTTCCCGAAACCGGCTTCTTGATCAAGCGCACCCACGGAGCATCAACGGACCCATATGTTTTAGAGAGCTGAAATGTTGCCGTCGTCCCATCACCAGTCCCGATCTCCTGATCACTGGCATCCGGCTCCTCACTCGGTGAACACGATTTCCAATCCATATGATCGCGCCAACGAAAACCGTAAAGCTGACCTCGGCGTTCTTCAAAAAACGCGATTATATCATGCAGATCATCTACAGATCGCGCACCGTAGCCAGCGTTATAGCTGCGACGTGAATCTGCCCACCGGCTATTGCGTTCTTCAAACCCCGATCCCAATACAACAACTTCGGTTCGTCGCTCTGGACCACCTTGCGCTCCTTGCGAAATCCCCGTGGGAAAGCGCACTTCGTGAAACACCATCTGCGTAACCTAAACTTGCCGCGATTGCCGATTTGCCAGCGATAAAACACATCGCACCGCTAAAGGTTGCGCTGCCCTAATGTCACGGCACGCGCCAACATAGCGGCCACTTGCGATTCAGAACGCAAGAAACTTTGCGCATCCGGAGACGACACATTAAACGTCACTTTGACTTCGCGATCACCGCCTTGCGAGACAACGCCCAATCGACCATCAGGTCCGCGCGCCAACGGCATGATTGCTTCAGCGCCTTGCTCACCAGCAACACCTAATCCACCACGACTGAGCGGAAATCCAATTGGGCTTTTTATGACTCCACCCTTTGCAAATGGCGTCGGTTGAACAAAGGTTTGCAGTGCTCCACTTGCTGCGCCAAACCCCGACGAAAAGAGCGAAGAGAAGACAGACCCTAAGCCCTGCTTTAAGGGTTCGAACGCTTTGTCCAGCACTAACTTAGACAGCTGCAACGCCAAGCCTCGCAACGTGTCTCCCAAACTCTTTCCCTCCTTGCCAACGTCTTTGAAGGCATCCACAATTGTAGAGGCAAAACTCCGCCCAAGATCAGACGCAGCTCTTAATTCCCGCTTCAGATGTTCTGCATCCGCCCGAACTTCAACTCGCCACGGCCCAAGCGTTACATCATCGCCTTCCATAATTGCTTCCTCTGTGATCCGGATACCGCTTCATCAACGCGCTCAATTCTATCTGCGACGGCGGCGCCAGTGCTTGTCCTCGCCCCAGGTGCGCATTTAAGACAACCTCGATCTCCTTCATGGTCATTGACCAAAAAACGCGTGGCTCTAATCCTAAGATTCCGAGTCCAATTGCCATCACGTCGTCCCAAGGAAAGGGCCAGGTTCGCTTGCCTCCCCATTTTCCTTCGCCGACGGTGACGTGTCCCCATCGCCTCCTCCCCCAAATGTCGCCGACAACAAGCGCGCAACGACATCGACATATCCCGCCGCACCACCTTCCACTTGCATCGCCGCAACATCTTCATCACTCACATCATAACCTGCGCCCCGCAGCCCAGCCCCAATGACTCGCTGCGCATCTCGCGCCGAAATCCGTCCTGTTTCAAAGCGCGTCGCAATCCCAACCATATCTTCATCGCCAAAAGCCGCCTCCAACTCCGCAAGCGCACCAAGCGTAAGACAGAGACGGTAAGGCTTTCCATCGAGCTTTGCCACAATCTCACCGCGGTGTCGATTTGCCATTTTGTTTCGCAACCAAGCTTATGCCGCCACAAACGCCAACGCCCCGGCGCTTTCAAGCGTCATCTCAAATGCAACTTCACCATCATGGCGCCCACTAAGTTCCAATGACGTCACCTGAAACAACCCGCTCATGGCCCCAAAATCGGGAACAATGACCTGCCAATCCCTAATAGTGCCATCAAAAAAATATCCGCGCACAGTCTCATCCGACACTTCATCTTTAAATACACCCGAACCAGCAATTCTTGCACTCTTCACACCTGCACCCGCCAATAACTCGCGCCACTGACCAACAGACTCCTGGTGCGTGATATCAACCGTCGCCGCGTTAAGCGCAAGCGACCGCGTTCGCAAACCCGCAACAGTTTCGAATGTCCCAAGTCCATCGTTGTCGACCTTCAACAACAAGTCCTTGCCTTTTTGCGCAGCCATTCCAAATGACCCTTTTCTGCTTCAATTGTTTAATCCGTGAACGACCACAACACCTCAGTTTGTTGGTTCGGTAACCGCACGGTATCGCACAATTCCATGATAGGTTTCGCCATCGGCTTCTCTGCGCGCCTCAGAAAACTCGTGACGCAGGTTGATCAACCGGTGTCCCTCAACCGCAAGAGCTTGATCGTGCAGTGATGACCTAAGCGCCCCCACGATCTCGTGTGATTCACGTCGACCATTCGCACGCGACCACGCATGCAATGTCACAACATGCTCAAACCCTTCATCGCTTCCCGTGCTCCAATCCCGCACGACACTCTCTCCGAACGTCACATAAGGAAAAGTCGCGTCTCTCGGAACGTCATCATAAATTTTGGCGCCACCAAGCACGCCCGTCACATTGCTATCGGCACTAAGATGAGTAAATAGCGCCTTTTGCAAAGCCCAACCTGCACTAGCCACCGCAGATATCTCCCACTCTTACCTCAACGAATTTCTCTCAACCGAATTCGTCGCATTCGACGCGGAATACTCTCGGAACGAGGGTTCATGTCTCGCTCACGTAAACGACGCGCACCAACTTCCTCTTCAACACGCGTTTGCAGCCGAGAAATGGTAGATCCAGAAACCAACTGCTCAAACCCGGTTACAAGAACATCAATATTCAAAGATCTAACTCCTCGACAAAACATCGCAAGAAGCGATCTCGTTCTTCCACGTTGAGCACCGCACGAATGTCAAACAAACGACCATCCATGTTGACCCGCATCTCAGGCTCAACGTCGTCTCGGTATCGCAGCCAAACTTCATGACTAACCCGACCAGCCACAGCGTCAGCTTCCACACGTTCAGAACCTGTCAGCGGTTTAACGTAGGCCCAAACCTCCGCCACCAGCCCCCAAACATCATCCGCCCCGCCGCCGCCATCGCTGGTTCTGTTGGCCACTTCGATCATGACTCGTTGGCGCAAGTCGCCGATCCGAATTTCCATCACAGCCGCGCCAACCTGTAAGGTTTCAACAACCGCGACACACCCGGTGGTATGGCCACATCCGGCGAACCAATCTCAATGGGATCGCGATGTTCATACCAATGCGCCACCAACAAAAGCAGCGCATGGCGTAACGGCGCCGGAACATCAGTTGAATTAGTGCCAAAACCTGCAACAAAATCGATTTCTATGCCATTGGCTGGCCGTCCAGGCGCAGGCCATCCGGTCTGCTGTGGCACAAGTCGTGCCGGCGTTGAGGCCACATCGACGATATAGTTGTCACTTGACACAACAGTCGGCGTTCCGTCGCTTGCCAGTACCCGTACTTCACTCACCGTTTGCACAGGTCGTAATGGAAAATGGACCCTGCGATCCCTTGGCCACTTGTCCAGCAACAACCTCCAATTCTGCGTAATCATCGCCAAACCAAGTGCAGATTCGATATGCAAACGCGACGTCAGCACGAGGCTAGTAATCAAGATATCCTCAGCAGTATCATCAACACGCAAGTGTGCCTTTGCTTCATCCACGGTAATCGGTTCCGTGGCTGGTCCGCTGGTCATCACAAGCGCCATGCCGAGTTACCTTGTTTGTTTTTGAAACCAATTTGAATTGACGGAACCGCCCGAGTGACGGCAAAGCGGCTCCGTCTTTTTACCGCCCTCAACCCTCGTGGGGATAAGTGCGGATAAAATAAGGGCCGGCAATTCACCTCCGGCCCTCATAAGTTCTAAGACGGGTTAAACACCAAACTTTAAAAGCTTGATCGCGTCGAAATCTTGAATCCCACCACCCACACGTTTCGTCGTGTAGAACAAAACGTAGGGTTTGTTGGAGTAAGGATCACGCAACACACGAATGCCAACGCGATCCACAATCAGGTAGCCTCGCGAAAAATCGCCAAAAGCAACCGACAAACTATCCGTTGCAATGTCTGGCATATCTTCCGCTTCCATCACTGGAAATCCTAGAAGCGTTGGCGTTTCACCTGGTGATGCGGCTGGCTGCCAAAGATAATTGCCATCCACATCTTTCATCTTGCGGATCTCGCCCTGCGTTGAGCGGTTCATCACAAAGTGTCCCTTGGCCCGATAACCAGCACGAACCGCATACACAAGGTCGATGAGAATGTCGCCTGGATCCGTAGCAGGAAAATCACCAGCCGCACCTGTCGCGATAAACCCGACATTGCCCCACGTCCACGAGGCATTATCAACCGTCGTGTAGGACAAAAACCCTTGAGGTTTGTTGACACCATCGCCTGACACAAACGCCTGGCCCTCTTGCTCTGCAAACGCGATGCGAACTTCTTCCGCCAACCATTCATCGATATTAACCGCGCTATCATCAAGCAAACTCGATGTTGCCGCCGGCATCGCATAAAGCTCCATCGTCGGGAACGTCAACTCAGCAAGCGTCGGCGTGTTCGTTTCCGGCCGTGTCGCCGTCTCGGCCACCCAACCCGTATCCGCACCGGTCGTAGCAAAGGGTTTTTTAAAAACAGAGCCCGAGACCTGCCTGATCCCGGCTATTGTACGTATAGGCGACACATCTTTTAAAAGACTATTGACCGAACGCTCCGTCTCATCTGGCACAAGATAACCACCATCCGGGTCCGACCCAACGGACAGCGCTTTACTTTCCAGTTCACGCAATCGTCCATCATCACCCTTGCGTACATAGTTTTCAAACGCCGCTTTGTGTTGCAAGCTCACGCCCGAAACAACACCAGCACCATTACCCAGATGAGGCCGGCTTGATTTTAGCGTAAGGTCTTCAACCAGACGCTTATGTTCATCAAGCGCACTGTCGATCCGCGACAGCTTTTCATTGGTCAAAACATCTGACGTACACCGCCGTTCAATCTCATCCAAGCGCGCATCATTCGTCTCCTTAAAAGCTTCAAATGCATGCATAAACTCATCAAAGGCGACCGCCACGTCTTGCGTAACCGCCTTCGTCTCCAACTCTGATCTATCCAATTTCGGGATCCTCTTAGTCTAACGTTAGTTACCGTTGAGAACGCGCGCAGCATCAACAAACCGTTGCGCCAGTCGCGCTTCTGCCATTTGGCCACCGTCCGCATCCCGCAAAGACTGGAGACCTTTGAAGCCATCGCGCAGCAACGCGCGTGCTTCACGTCGCGTCAACCCAGCATCCCGCGTAAGCCAACGCTCAAACTCTCGTGTCGTGGGCGTTGCAGCCGCAAATGGTGACGCCTTTACGCGCGTCACTTTCGCATCAGGCAACATTGGAAATGTCACCACCGAGATTTCCCACAAATCAACCTGATCTAGCCGACGAACCCCGGTTTTCGAATCACGTCGGCCCTTCACCGCTCGAAAACCAATAGACAAACCATCAAGAGCACCCGCCCGCATAAGCGATAAAACTTCCCGCGCGCGCCCCACTTCCCGCATCAACCGACCCGCCACGTATAACCCGCGTTGATCTTCCGAAATGCGATCCCAAACACCAATCGGTTGGTTTGCATCATGCTGAAAGAGCATCTTGATGCCACTCACACCACGCCGGGACAAGCTCTCAGCAAATGCGCCTCTAACAATCACATCGTGGCCAAGGTCTTCCTGCTCAAAGATGCTTGCATACCCTTCAAACCCACCATCAACGGTCGTCCGTTTAAAATCTAGCGGCGTAAACTTGCGTTCAAAGACTTCGTGCTGTTTGCACATTACGTCAAACTTCGCCTTTGAACCCGACAAACGACTACGCTTCCGTTTCATTGATCGCCCCGCGCTCATCACCGCCCGCAATGGGCCCATACCCCACCGCGGCACGTTTTTCGTTCTGCGTCAGGAATGTTGCCATCTCAACGCGCTTCCACAAAGCTTCACGCTCAACACTCAGTGCTTCGATTTGGTCGAGATCTGGCCTTAAAGCGAGCCCACCACCAAACGCCGGGCCAAGCCACGTCGAAATAGCTTTTGCCGTTCGATTGACCAAGGGCAGCACTGTCTGTCGCCAAAACGATCGATTGGCCTCCTGGTAATTTGAATACGTGTTGTCGCCGGGAATTCCGAGCAACATTGGCGGCACACCAATCGCCAGTGCAATCTCACGGGCCGCGGCATGTTTGGCTTCAATAAAATCCATGTCTTTTGGACTAAGACTGAGCGGCTTCCATTCCAACCCGCCCTCTAGCAACAGCGGTCGGCCGGCATGTCGTGCACCTTGAAACCCACCCTCAAGCTCACTTTTTAGCCGCTCATATTGTTCGCCTGTCAGGTGCCCATCGCGCGCCGCATAAACGAGCGCGCCTGAAGGCCGCGCAGCGTTGTCAAGCAATGCCTTGTTCCAACGCGCCGCTTCGTTGTGAATATCAATGGACGTCGCCGCCGCCTCGATTGGGCTCAAACCATAGTGATCGTTGACCGGATGAAACATGCGCACATGCAGCACAGGCCGCACACCAGAAACCACCTCTTTTTCAAGCCGCACGGACCGCCCGGCAACAGTATATTCATAAGCTTCCGGCCAACCATCCCGTCCCGGAATGACCTTCATCCGGTCAGGTCTCAAAACGTGAAGTTCGCGCAGCTTTCCGCCCACACCAACAGTTTCGGCATACGCGTTACCGGCGACCAATAAAAAACCATACCAAGCTTCGAGAAAATCAATTCCAGTTTGACCGATACCCGGACGCAGCATGAGATCGATCAGCGGATGCGTGTCAATTTCCTTTTCGCCTTCATAGAGCAGCAGCGGCACTGACGCAGCAGCTTCCGCGACCATGCGAACCGACCGGTAGACAACCGGGTTCTGCATAAAGCCTTCGCGCGCAAATGCCTGGTAATCACGCGGCGCCCAAACCGGATAACCCAAATGATCAACCGCGATCAGCGCACCGCCCCCGGCGGCCTTTGTTTCGTGGAAGCCCGCCTGCTGAACGCCAGGCATCCACTCGGCCAGCACATCGAAAAGCCGCGGCATATATGTTGATCCTTACTGACGTGATATTCGCGAGTGATTATTCTTCAAAGTGCACGTATTTGCGGTTCTGTCGTTGGTCTAAGCAATAAGTCCGTAATGGCCCACACAAGCGCATCAACACGATCCGGACTACGCCCACCAACTTTTCCATCCGTTCCAAACGCACACATTTGTTCTTCCAACGCATCAAACTGGCCCACGTGCACCACTTGCCCTTCCGCATAAAGTGCTGCAACAGGTTCTGCCCTGACCCATTTACCGCGCGTCGCCCGAACATTTCGCACAACGACATGACGGTTGATCTGCCGCAACATCGTCGCAACCAGATCACCACCTTGGTTGACTTCCGCAACCACGCGATCGGCACAAAACTCTTCATGGGCCCCGAGTACACGTCGTGCCCATTGCGACGGCTCCTTCCCCTGAACGGTCTTGTCAGCCAAAATGAAAACGCGATCATCGTCACCTTTACCCGCAACAATGATCCCGCACGCATCAGAGTTCGCTGTCGCAGTCACCGGCGGGTCAACCGCCACCACAATCGATCGCAGTTGCGGTGCTGTTTCAACCCGCACTTTGTCGATCCAATCCTTTCGCCAAAGACGTCCTTCCACATCATCGATAATTTCCCCAAACAACTCCTGCCGCCCTAGAGCTGTCCCGGCATAACGACGCTTCATCTCCTCAACGAAGGACGGTGCAAGATTGACCGCATTGTCGGTCGTCCGCACCCGGCTTACGACACTTTTAGAATCTTCAATCAGCCTTTTTAACAAATCAATTGGCCGCGGTGTCGTCGTAACAACCACTTGCGGATGCGCGCCAAGCCGCAGACCAAATTGCAGCATGTCCCACGTTAGTTCAGCCCGTCGCCATTTCGCTATTTCGTCACACCACGCCGCATCAAACTGCGGTCCACGAAGGCCTTCGGGGTTTTCCGCAGAAAACATTTGTCCCACAGATCCATTAGGCCAAATCACACGCTGCTTTGATGGTTCAAATTTAGGTCGATCCTCTGCCGGCTCTAAACTGAGCAATCCAGAATGCCCTTCAACCATCACATTGCGAACATCAGCAATTGTTTCGCCAACAAGCGCGATCCTTTGTGCTGGCTGTGAAGCAACCGGCGGCACACCTAAAGCCTTCGCGCGCACCCATTCCGCACCTGTTCGCGTTTTTCCTGCACCTCGCCCACCGAGTACGAGCCAAACAAACCAAGCCTGCCCATCTTGTGTCGTCGCAGGAGGCAACTGATCATCGCGCGCCCAAACCTGCCAGTCTGCATAGAGTTTTTTAATTTGCTGTGCATCAAGAGTCTTGAGATCGCTCACCAAGGTCCCATTGCGAATGCAAACGCTCAAGGCGTTCCGCAATCTCTTGGCGCATGCGCTCCGCATCACTGGCACGGCCGTCACGATCTTTTTCCCGCTTTCGTCCCGGCTTCCGTTGCAATTCGATGTCAGCAGCCACACCCGTTATTTTCTCAAAACTGCGAACCATAGTGCTTAGCTCCCGAGTTTGACGTTCGCTTTCTGCCGCTGACAGCGGTTCGTCCTGCTCTAATCTTTTTTCGATACCCGCAAGTTTCCGCAAGATCGCCCGATAAAGTCGCTTGACGACATCTGCCTTGGTATCGGCCGTAGACCATGTCCCGCTATCGCCATCATCAACATCTGCCCTACGGCCCCGTCCTTCGCCTTTTGATTTGACAGCCGCTTTCCTCCCGACTTTCCGACGAAGAGGACCCGGTACCTTTCTTTGCCAACCATCTCGCTTAATCCGATATCGAATCGCGTGGGCGCTAACGCCAAATTGCCGAGAAAGAGCGGCCACCGTGTCTGCACCCCCGCAGTAGGCGCACTTAATTGCGCCCCAGGTCGCCTTGTCGACGGACATGCAGCCTCAAAACTCAATTCATGTCAGAAGATTAGTCCCTCCGGCACATCATCGCCGGACTATCTGGACTGTAGCCAATCTCTACCAAGTAACCGCCCCGATGTCAATAGTATAAATAATAAATATCACACTTTTTCATGCGCTAGCCTTGAGTATACTAAAGAAATAAACCAAAACTTCCAATAGTAACTTAGTTTTATTGCTCGAGGATAACTTATTTCAAGCCGCCCACTGCTCAACATTATCAACTACCTGCATCAAGGTCCGAAATAATATAGCGGCAATACTCGCTCGTCCTCACTTTTGACTCGCACTTTACCCAGCCTCTAACTGATATTCCCGCCTCATGTACGGTCTCCGACCGTCCGGAAATCAAAGGATGCCACCAGGCCAGACCACGGCCTTCGGCAATCCGCCGATAACTGCACGAGCGGGGCAACCAACTCAAATTGCGAACTTTTTCAGGGTCTATCTTCACACAATCGGACATTATTTTATGCCGGCCCGAATAGCCTAGGCAGCAACATGACTCCTGGTCCAACAGCGAACAAACAAGGCGCGTCAAAAAGACTTCGCCCGTATCCTCATCTTCAAGCTTAAGCAAGCAGCACCGACCACAACGATCACACAAGGCCTCCCATTCTTCAGGGCTAAGCTCTTCCAGCGCCTTAGAATCCCAAAAACTAGAGCTAATTTCCCTCAATTTGTGCCTCCCCAGAATCGTACCGCGTGATAAATCACCACATTCCTGTGCTCGTAGGGAAAGCTCCTTCTGGCATCATTTTGCCAGCTAGGCTAGGTCAGCGTAACAAAAAGCACATCTCCGATCTGTAGACGAGGCAAAAAGTCTTGAGCGATTGGTTCTTTAAACAAGGCGGCCGTGACAGAATCATCAATTGGCTAAGCGTTGATTCCATGATCGACGCGACCATCGCCGAGTCCTGGCATCGCGTAAAAGATTATTGGAATGCGTGCTCTAGCTTTTTCGCACGCTTCAGACTGACAGGATGGAGGAAACTGTCAAATGAACTTGCCTGCGAGACGTTAACCCTATCCTCTGGTGCAATGTTACTTTTGTATGCATTGGCCATCCCAGCGCTTCACGAATTTGACGAAGCACGATTTTTAACGGGTGCTTATTCCGTCGAGTTCCTAGATCGGTACGGCAAAGAAATTGGCAAACGCGGCATTCTTCACGACGATGCTGTGCCGCTGGACGAAATCCCCGATCACATGATCCGCGCAACACTTGCGACCGAGGACCGTCGTTTCTTCGATCACATCGGCGTCGACTTTGTTGGCACAGCACGCGCCCTTGTTGAAAACCTGCGTGCAAATGAAGTTGTACAGGGCGGCTCCACAATAACCCAACAGCTCGCGAAAAACCTCTTCTTGTCTTCAGAGCGCTCTGTCCAACGAAAAATCAAGGAAGCGTTCCTGGCCTTCCTACTTGAGTCCCGATACACAAAACGGCAAATCCTAAAACTCTATCTGGATCGCGCATATTTGGGTGGCGGCGCTTTTGGCGTCGAAGCCGCAGCACAATATTACTTCGACAAATCCGTTCGCGACGTCAACCTTGCCGAAGCCGCACTGATTGCCGGTTTATTTAAAGCGCCAACAACTTACGCACCGCACATCAACTTGCCGGCCTCGCGTGCACGCACGAACGAAGTCCTCTCCAACCTCGTTGAAGCAGGCTTTTACACATCTGGACAAGTGCACCACGCGCGCCTTCACCCTGCAAAGTTCATCGAAAATCACAACCCATTAAGCCCCGACTGGTTCCTCGACTGGGCGTTTGAGGAAGTCGAACGCATTGCAAAGGGCAAGGGCGAATATGTTTTGACAGCCCGCACAACAGTTGATCTGCGTTTACAACGCGCCGCTGAAGAAGCACTTATCTCAAATGTACGCCAAGGCAGGCGCTATAAGCGCGTAACAGAAGGTGCACTGGTCGCACTCGAAACAGACGGCGCCATTCGCGCTCTTGTCGGCGGAACCGACTACGGCCGCAGCCAATTCAATCGCGCAACCCACGCCAGACGCCAGCCAGGCTCATCATTTAAACCTTACGTGTATGCCGTCGCGCTCGAGAATGGCTACAAACCGAACACGATGGTCCGTGACCGTTCGCGCAGTTGTGGTCGTTGGTCACCGAAAAACTACAGCGGCAGCTACGGCAGCGGCCGCCGCGTTCCACTAAGTTATGCGCTTGCCAAGTCTTACAACACGACCGCAGTCGATCTCTCCCTAAAATTGGGGCGCGACAAGGTTTTGGAAATGGTCAAACGATTGGGCGTGTCCGGTGTTAAGAAAAGCTGCTCCATGGCCCTTGGCGACGGCGGCGTCACTCCATTAGAGCACACGGGCGGATTCGCCACGTTTGCAAACGGCGGCAGACTCGCAAAACCCTATGCCATCCTCGAACTCGTTAATTCACGCGGCGAACTTGTTTATTCGCGCGAACGTGATGAAAAGAAAGCTCCTCAAGTCATCGCTCCAAGAGTAGCAAGAAACCTCAACCGAATGCTCCACCAAGTTGTTACTGCCGGAACCGGACGAAGGGCACAGGTTGAATTCACAAACGTCGTCGGCAAAACCGGCACGAGTTCCAGTTACCGCGACGCTTGGTTTATGGGCTTTTCGGGAAAATATGTAACCGGTGTTTGGCTTGGAAATGATGATTTCAGACCCACCGCGCGGGTCACTGGTGGTTCCCTACCGGCACAAACGTGGCAAGCGTTTATGTCAGTGGCCCATACCGACATGAACATTCCAACGATTCCGGGCCTCCGTCCGCATCCTGTACAAATTGCAGAACGACAAAGGCTTGCAAGTTTAAGAAGGACCGATCCAACGTTCGCCGCACGTCGTCGTGCCCTTCAACAAAACACCACCTCGCAATTGGTCTCTACCAAAACCAAACAAACCTTAGAAAAGATCGCACGAGCCTTGCGCAAGGCCGGTGGCCTGCCAGAACCAAAGCCAAAACCAGAACCTGCACCCAATCCCAACGACCGCTCACCCTCAACCCCCGTGCCAGATGATCGACGCGCATCAATTGGTGAACCACCCTTCGTCAAACAACAACCAACACGTCCATGACGATGAAAGCGCTTCCAATAAACAAATTTTTTGAATTTCGGCGGCGACCTGCGCGCAATCCGATACCCTTTACGTTACACCGCCTAAAAAAGCGCCTGCTGATTATTATTTCAAAGATTTCCGATTGGTCCATCTTTATTGGACTCGTTTTGATCGGAGGCTTTGGATCAAGTTGGTACATGGTGAGCAACGGCAGTCCATTGACCACAACGTCCATCGGCCCCTGGACCACCTGGATTGCTGAAGGTCGCGCCGACGCTGACCCTTACACGCGTGCACACTTCGCCCGTGCCGGAACACTAAATTTTAGCACCGAAGCCATAACCACATACCGCGCCCACACAGACAGCAACGGTGTACGCCTCCATTCATCGTGCGAGTATCATATTTCTGGCGCCAACATCGACTCCGGCTGGTGGAGCGTAACCGCCTTTGATAGTCAGGGCCGCCTGATCCCAAACGCGGCCAATCGTTATACCTTCACAAGTGAAACAGCAGCCGTATCACCCAACAATAATATACTTATCGTTCTCGCGCGCGATGCCCGACCGGGCAATTGGTTGCCAACAGGAGGAGCTGGACGACTTCAGGTGGTTTTATCAACACTGACAGACAAATCCTCTTTGAATGCACTCCAAGGAACCAAATCGAACATTAAGCTCCCTGAGATTAAGACGGTAAGATGCAGATAAGCGCTCTCTTTCAAATACTTTCCAACTGGATCAAAAGACTTCCACGCTTCAGCATACTACAGATAGTGACTGCACTCGTTGCAATGGGCATCCTCCACGTCTTGGTCACGCTAACCACTCCCTACATCATCGGCTCGACAGCATATGCAAAGCTAGAGCCTGTATTGCCTCTCAATGAAATGAAAGTTCTGCCCGCCGTAAACCCATCACAACAAGTAATACCGTACTTAGGACCCGACGCCCGCTATGCCATGTGTCGCTACGACACCCGCAAAGGCCCAGTTATCGTCCATGCCAATTTGCCGAGTCTTGCTTGGACACTCACCGTCCACTCATTGACCGGCGAAAACATCTATGTTGCAGAAGGCGCTGAAGACCAAGAAACACAAATTGCGTTGCAGTTGCTGCCGTCAGAAAATAGATTTATGGGTCTGACCCCGGAATCGCTCGGGTTTGCTTCTTCAAAAGATTCCATTCAATCACTCGAAACCACGCGCGGGATTGTTGTCGTTCGCGCGCCCGATAAGGGCCCCACCTACGAACGCCAAATTCTACTTAAGCTGCTCGAATCAGAATGCACACCTTCTGTGGCCAGCAAAAAGAAATAGTTTGGAGAATAGCTAGTCCGCGTTGCGCATACGTACGGGACCATCCCGCGATTGGCCGTCCAACTCTAGGCAATGATCTTCCTCGAGGCGGCTATAAAAAACACCCGTAAATAATAGAACTCTCGCACCACCCTGCGCGCGCAATGTTTCAGGATCAGCCGATCTGCGCTTTGTTAACTCAATTGGAAATCGAATAATTTTCCCCATACCGCTCCCTCCGCCGACAATGGCGAGCGCGAAATCAGCAAAAAGGTCGACTCTCAATGACATTCACACAAAATATCACGCACACATGCAAACTGAATTGACCATTTTCTTCATCTACAAAGCACACATGCGGCATTCAAGTCACAATACTTGCACATCAATCAAACCGCGAACCACAACGATACAAACCAGTAATACGTTTAACGCCATTCCTCTGCCAACCAATCCTCAAGGAAGTGCCGCCCGGCTTGATCCTCAACCTCAATCAACCAATGATCTGGATCATAGCCGCTTTCTTCCACCATCACCCGTTCAATTTCTTCATCTTGCCGCGCACCATCCGCCCACTTCGGCAACCACCGCCGATCGCTATCTGCATGTTCAAGCCCTGCCGGAGCGGGGCCAAACAACAACGACGTACCATCAAGTTTGTTGATCCGGATGAAGATACTTCCCGCATCTTCATCACCACGCCGAACGACATAGGCAGGTATTCCTGCGGACGCCAGACGCCGCATATACCCCATTACCCAAATTTTGGATTTCAGACGCATCAATGCTCCCCAGCGCAAGCGAAAACGTTGCACCACAAGCTTTAGCATCATCGCTTTTAATTGCCGAGTGCCAACTGCCCACCGCTTGCGAGTCTTGCAAGTCGGGCAATGAGCCGACCTGATACCCGTCCCGTCTCAGGCAAGTTCTGATCCGCCTCAAAGTCTCGAATTGCAGAGGCTGTATCCTCGCTGAGCTTTCCGTCTACCGATGCGAGATTATAACCAAGACCGCGCAGCGACTGCTGCACGGTGACCATCACGTCCCGAGCCTGCGTACTCGCCACCTTAGTATCTGGCGGCCGATCGTCACCAGAACGTTTGCCCGCATCACCAAATAGAATTTGTTTGAATAGGTCTTCGGTCGCGAGCCCCATCATCGGCACTCCGATATCATATTCAAACGCCATAATGGCTGCGCGCGTAATGAGCCCCGTGCCATCTGCTTCCAATCCGGGCGCGTAACCTCGCGCACGCAATTCGCGCTGAATCGCACGGCGCAATTCGTCAGTCTCCTTGTAAGAGGCCTGAAGACCACTGACGGTATTCCTAGCAACAGAAGATGGCGACGGTTCTTTCTTTATTGAGACCTTGTCTTTTGGTGTTTTTCGTCTTTCCACACCGAACGATGACAGTTTCACAGCCCGGCTGAATGTCGAAACGGTGCGTTGAATGGGTGTCACCCGTCCCCTCATATCAGACACGGCGCCCCGTCCGACAGGCTGGACAAATAGGACATTCCACGCAAACGCAGCCGTCAGCGCGCCGAACATCAAGAATCCAGCCCTTGCCATTCCGGGTGACATCTTATTTAACTGAAACCTCCACCAATCATTGAACCTAAAATATCTAGCGGAGTGCGTAAAAGGGGCATTAACTAACCGTAGTGTGCTCGAACGCAATTCAATTTTAAGATGAATGATGGGTTAAACCGCACACTAAAACTTCGATCAATTTGTTCTTATTTAAAGAGCATTGGAGAGCAACAAGATTTGAGCATAGTCCAAAACAAAGGACGTCCCCGACCAAAAAAATCCATCAACAAACGTTAAACGAACCACCCCTTTGAAACGCCAAACCAAACGTCACATAAAAGATGTCGTGCAGTACGCAGGGCTCCAACATTAGTTGAAGGCAAAGCGAGACCTCCAAACCAAATGAATACAACAATCGACGAAATCCGTGATGACTTCGCACTGCTCGACGACTGGGAGGACCGGTATCGCTATTTGATTGAACTCGGCAAACGCTTGCCTGACATGCCCGAAAGCCTAAAAACAGAGCAAACCAAAGTTCGCGGTTGCGCAAGCCAGGTTTGGCTTGCAAGCAAACTTGCCGACGGGAACCTAAGTTTTCAAGGTGACAGTGACGCCCATATTGTACGCGGCTTAATTGCGATTTTGTTTGCAATTTACAATAAGCGGGCACCCAATGACATTCTTCAGACCGACGCGCACGCCGTTTTTACCCAATTGGGTCTTGCCGAACACCTGACACAACAAAGGTCGAACGGGTTTGCGTCAATGGTCGAACGTATTCGTTCAGATGCCAACGCATTGGTCGGCTCCGCCGCTGCAGCTACCAAATAAATTTTCCATCTCACAAACGAGGCACAAATCATCCCTCCCATTGCGACAGAGACGGCCGAAAATCTGCAGCACCCCAATGGCGCAACTTGTTCGTCTTGTTTTCCTTGCTAGCCCCATAAATCAGGCCATAGTGGCGTGCCAATGCAGAGAGTGCCATACACAGCACAACTTTTCCAGAGCGCTTTGGCCATCCCGCACCACGCTCAGCTGCCTCGATACCCTTCAGGTGGCAACAAACATCAATTAGAATTCCCGACAATTCCGGTCCAACCGCAGTTAGGGCATCTCGTACACGTTCTTGGGCCATATACGCACCGTCCCCAACATCAGGTTCTTGCATACGCCCGCGCTTGCTAGATCGCCCTACAGAGAACGACCAATTCATTGTGACACGCGGCGTCATTTGCGCCTTCCAAAAATCTCCCCGCAGGCGTTCGCCGGCCTCAAATTGCGCATCATTGATCAATGGCGTACCACACTTACCTTTCCGGCGACGCAGGCGGTCCAAAGGACTTTCCGATCGATCAAGTTGAGGCTTTGCTCTTTTAGAAATTGAGCGCGCGTCTTTCGCCTTGGGTGCTAAAGTCTTCGCCGACCCAGCGTTCTGTGCGCCGCCTGCGCTTAGGCAACGTTTTAAAAAAGTACGTCCAGATTTAGAAATCAGCCACGTCCCAGAAAAGTCTTTTTCGGCGATATATTTTGAAGCGACGAGTTTCTCCCAGACTATATGGTCGATCGCAACATTGGTTTTTGCAACGTCTGATCCGCAAGCTTTCATCAAACACGGCCCACGTTCCGTATCAAGTTCAACCCTTGCCCCTTTTCGTGCAAGCTGACGCAACACATGCAGCAGCGCATGCTGAGACATGTTTCACCACTCCTTATCTCACAATATAGGTTTAGCGATATTCGTTAGTCGCGTGCGCGACTTGAACCATCAGAACCGGCAGGACCCATTATTTCGACTTCGTTCCGCATCCACCACCCATTCCATGAGTTCAAGCACACGATCAAACGTCGGGTCGTCCCGTTTGTCTTCAATAACACCACATGCATGTGACACCGTCGTTCGGTCGCGACCAAACAACCGGCCCACTTCTGTCAAACTCAGACCAAATCCCACATGTGCGAGATACATAGCCACTTGCCGTGCCAAAGCGACCCGGGCGGGCCCACGTGTTGCGATATGTAGATCGTTTTTCCCAACATCAAACACCTGCACAACAACGCTCTCGATATACCTACGTGTGCGCGGAACAAGACCCTGTCCATCACGCGCGCTGCAAGGCCCATTTAATCCGACGGTTTGACCAATCATATGCGCAGGAACCGGCTTCGGACCAGCCAAGCAGTATTCGGCTTCGGGATAGGATGAATTTGTCAGGTCTGTCATCTAAAACTCGCTCGTCTGGAACCTCAATTGCATCTCTCTCGACACTACGCGAGACCGCAATTCTTGACGTCACAAACTACGAGATCGGTGAACAGGGGGGATAACACGCCGTGCGCCGCAACAATCTATGCAATAGCACTTTTTTTGGGGAACTATGGACGTCAAAATTATCCCCGCCAGTATCTTTTCGTACAATTTCCATAGCAACGCGTGTTTACCTAACCAATAAACACTACCCCAAAACGTAGATTGCTCTTGATCCCACACAACAATGAAACAATCGCGACACACGGTGCATGAAGAACTCTCAAAGCTCCTCCCCCTTTGGCCACACGAAACCCAACTTTTAAAAAAATCAAAGCGCCAATATCTCAAACGTCGGATAGCAAATGCACTCAAATATGAGGGCACGCGCAATCAATCACGACGTTGGACCTACGACATCACGCGACACGCCCAACTTTGGATTCTGTCCCGTGAACTAGAAAACAGGCGTGAAAGGGAATCGACGTCGCCAAATACGTAGAAAGTAAAGCAGCGTTCACCGCATGCATTTACCGACGCGTTCCAAGGCCCATCTTTTTGGCCAAAGCCGACCGTGCTTTCGCATAATTTGGAGCGACCATCGGATAGTCGTGCGGCAGGCCCCACTTTTCCCTATACTCTTCCGGTGTCAGGTTATAATGGGTTCGCAAGTGCCGTTTGAGAGATTTGAACTTTTTTCCGTCTTCAAGGCAGATAATGTAATCTGGATGCACGGACTTTTTGACCGAAACTTTTGGTTTCAATTCTTCTCGAACATGTGCCGAGCTGAGCCCGCTTGCTCGTGACAAAGCCGTATACGTTTCGTCTATCAATTGCGGAAGGTCGCCCGCAACAACCGCGTTATTGCTGACGTAGGCCGAAACGATTTTGGCAGTGAGGTCTACAAGTTGCGGTTGAGGAGCACTCTCCATCTCTCTCCCCTTTTGCATCACATCGCTCCGCTTACGCTGAATAGAACCCGTCAAAGCAACTGGGGCTCAAAAAACCAAATCCCAAGACAAAAAACCAAGATCAAAATTTCAAGGATTAATATTCAAGAGGTCAATCAGTACTAAGCTCTATCAATCCTGGCGCCATAACTCCCCACTACTGCCAGAACATACCTTAGGTTGTCAATAGAAAGCACCAAAGAGCAAAAAATACTACGCGAGCCGAAACATTTAAGGGTAACGACAAACAATTAAATGCCATAAAACTTAATTTGGAGGCCTTAAAACGCGTCATCTTAAAGTTAAACAGATCAACTATGCGAGGACCTGGAAATATTTTCCACTATGTCTTCACAATCCTTGCATCCATTATGTTTTACACATCAACCACCACCTCCTTTGCCCCGCAACATCTCACTAACATGCAAAACACTTAAAGTTACGGCACGCGTGACGCAAGTCCGCATACTGAGTTTCCCCCACTTCAAAGGTCGTTATCAAACTTATCTCACACAAATACACACCATACGGGCAACCGGAAGCAATGAAAACCTAAAGTTGACGCGGTGGTCGGCCGCAATGTCTGGGCCCGTTGCGTTCACCGCGGTCACCTTCACCGGCCACAGCGCGTCTTCGATTCACAAAATGACCCCAACATCTTGACAGGCTGCGCCCACATCATGATCTGAGCCAAGTTATTTCGATTGGTGGACTTATCTGCAAAACAAAGCCTTTAGCACCCCGCAATCATCCGCCAATCTCGACCAAACGAAGGGACAATACATATGACGGCCGCAGTGCGCCACGACCAAAAACAAAAACTCGCAACGCCGCCCCGCGCCGAACGTCATCCCGTAACAACCACCCACCACGGTCAGTCACTAACAGACAATTATGCCTGGCTTCGCGCCGCCAACTGGCAAGAGGTAATGCGCGACCCCACCCAACTCGGCGATGACATTCGCCACTACCTTGAAAGCGAAAATACCTACACAAACGAAAAGCTAAAAGTCACAACGGCGCTTCAAGAGACACTCTTCAAAGAAATGAAGGCACGCGTAAAACCTGACGACAGTACAGTGCCGGAACCTGATGGAAATTACGCTTACTTTTCCCGCTTTGTGAAGGGCAAGCAATACCCGCAACTGTGTCGGCGCCCTCGCGACGGAGACGAAGTCACCGTCCTAATCGACGGCAACAAGGAGGCCGACCAAAAAAAGTTTTGGCAACTAGGTGCAACCGACCACAGTCCAGACCATCAACGTATCGCTTACGCCTTCGATGACAAAGGGTCAGAGCTCTACACAATCTGCGTCCGAGACATCAAAACGGATAAAGATCTTGAAGATCAGATCCCGGACACACGCGCCGACATGGTCTGGGCAAACAATTCTGATGTTCTTTACTATGTAAGGCTGGACGAAAACCACCGGCCGTTGCGCGTATTTCGCCATAAACTGGGCACATCCGTCGATGAGGACGTTCTCATTTATGAGGAGAAAGATCCGGGCTTTTACGTCGGTCTCTCAAAGACCCAATCCAATGGTTTTGTCGTCATTACCACGCACGACCATCAAACGAGCGAAATCCGTCTCCTCGACGCAAACGACCTCAATGCGGAACCAGTTCTTGTCGCAAAACGACGACCCGGGCACGAGTACGCCGTTGAACACCACGACGACAATTTGTTGATCACCACAAACTCCGCCCAGTCTGAAGATTTTAGACTCGTTGAAGCCCCACTATCAGACCCCAGTCCTAATAACTGGACAGAACGCGTGCCACACAAGCCCGGTCGATTGATCTTGGACGTCATTGTCTACGCAAACCACATCGTGCGGCTAGAGCGCGAAAACGGCCTTCCGCGCATAACGATCACCAATCTCACCAACGGTGAGGAGCATGACATAGCCTTCGAAGAGGAGGCATACGCATTAGGCGTTTCCCCTGGCTACGAATTTGACACGACAACGCTGCGCTTCACCTATTCATCAATGACAACACCGGCCGAAGTTTATGACTACGACTTAAACACGCGCGAGCGCACATTGCGCAAACGCCAACAAGTTCCAAGCGGACATACTCCAGAAGACTACGTGACGCGGCGCATCGAGGCACCCGCGCCAGATGGCGAACGCATTCCCATTTCCCTGCTTTATCACAAAAACACCGCACTCGACGGTTCCGCACCCGTGCTACTTTATGGCTATGGCGCCTATGGCATCTCAATTCCCGCGTCATTTTCCACGGGTCGGTTAAGTCTTGTCGATCGCGGATTCATTTATGCCATTGCACACGTGCGAGGCGGCAAAGAAAAAGGCTACCGCTGGTACAAATCTGGCAAGCGCGACAAAAAAACAAACACCTTTACAGACTTCATCGCTGCCGCCGATCACCTCATCAAGGAAGGCCTCTCAAGCAAAGGCAAAATTGTTGCAAACGGCGGTTCCGCCGGCGGCATGTTGATGGGCGCCCTCGCCAATATGGCTCCCGATCGCTTCCTCGGCATCATTGCTGATGTCCCATTCGTCGATGTTTTAAACACAATGCTGGACGCAAGCCTGCCGCTCACACCGCCGGAATGGCTTGAATGGGGAAACCCAATCGAAAATGCCGATGAATTTGCGCAGATCCACGCCTACAGCCCCTATGAAAACGTCTCCACCCAGAATCACCCCCATATTCTCGCCAACGCAGGTCTGACCGACCCGCGCGTCACCTATTGGGAACCAGCCAAATGGGTAGCGCGCCTGCGCCATCACAACACGTCAGACAATCTTATCCTACTGCACACGAACATGGGCGCAGGTCATGCCGGTGCTTCTGGCCGTTTTGAACAAATGCGCGAAGTCGCTCGAAACTACGCATTTGCTCTAATGATCTCCGGACAAAACGAAATCCCAACGAGCGCCTAGATCGTGTTCAGCTGAACACGATCTACCCGCCTCCGCGTTGAAACGCTAAATCAAAGTCCTGCATGAACGCGTCGCGCTCTAGTTCACCGACACCGCGAAAGCGCAAAGCAACGTTGGCCTGCGGCAACTCCAACAAACCGCCCAACTTTTTTTTGGGCAATTCCGTAAACGTAATTTCAACCGACCCATCGCCGACCGGAAATACAATCTCGCCGCCCTGCTGCGCAGCTGTTTCAAATTCTTTTCCCAACAGCCGCGTGATGCTGATGACGAACTCATCGCGCGCCGCACTCATCAGCTTTTCGACGAAATAATCGTCCCCCGTCATTGCCTTATCCGCCCGCAACCGGAGGCCACACCGCCACAACATCACCTGCATTTAGCTGCGCAGACGAACGCGCGCCCGGCGGCTGAAAGATCCCATTCAGCAAAACCAAATGGCATGCCTCCCGCGGCACATTATGTTGGTCAAGCAATTGCAGCAAAGACGTGCCCCGCTCAACGCACACGTCTGCCTCATTGCGCACAGCTTGCTCCGGCAAATAGGCACCAAGCGAAGCGTAAAGCTTTAATGTAACATCTATCTTTGGGCTCACAAGACTTCCTCAAAAGCGATCTGGAACATGGCGGCAGACCACATCATATCGTGTCACGCAACAAAACGGAATTCCCAGAATCCAAACCGCCGTCTACACCCCAAGACATACCAGCGCTATCGACCCAAAGTCACACCAAACGACCCTGAAGTTGCTGAGGTTCCATCCAGCGCCAAATACAAAAAAACCGCCGAAACTAACTCGGCGGCCTACCTGCTACAAACACGTTGTTAGATCCAGGTCTTCAATCTCGAATTATCGCGACACCATTGCGAGCTATTCAAGTAGGATGACACCTGGTGGCGACTTAACACCCGGAAGCTCATCATAACCCGCATCCGCATAATTGGTATCCATATTGATATTGAGCTGACCATTGCCCTCCAGCGAAACCGTCTTCGCAACAATGGCAAACTGGGGTGAATTTGCGCTGATCTCGCCATTGCCAGTAATCGTGAGCTCGTGCAGTGGCAAATAAATCGTGCCGGTCAGCTCCAAGTTACCGCCACCAATTAGAACACTTTCTTCGTCTGCTGGCGTCGCATTGGGATCTTGAACAAACAACAACCCCTGGAATGGTCCGCTCGTCGGCGCCGTCATTTCCACATCGCTCCCCGACCGGATTTCAACACCACCCGCCTTATCACCAACAAATACAATCGTAACGCCTTCGCCTCGTACTATTGAGTTTGCCCAAACCTCAAAGTCACCGTCCTCAATAAAAAAGATACCAGGTTGGAACTCTAAATAAGCACCTGCCTGAACGCGCAGCGTACCTTTGTACAGCCCTGGCTCTAGCTTCGTAGCATTCCCGTCCTTATTTTTCTTAACAAGCGGAGAATTGTATCCCGAACCAGGCAATTCATCGGCAATAGCTGCCTCAACCAACGGCCGAAGAGAATCCTCCAAAGGAGGGCAACGCCGCGGTCTGACACTAAACGTACCCGTGAATCCACCGCGCGTACAAATGTGAGGGACATTAGCTTCTGCATTGCCATTCTGCGTAATCGACTGCGGATGGTCCGAGTTGACCTGAATACCGCAATCAAGTGCACTGACATCGGCCGTTCCGGAAAGACTGACCGCCTCTGCAGCCGATGGATCAAGCGCCACGATGCACGCGGGACCGCCTTCAACGAGCCGTGCTTTTGTAAAGACGCCCACCTCTACTGATTCCTGCACGAGACCCATGATCGTTGTCTTCACACGGGCTCCCGCCTTAAGTGTAATGAAACCGTCCGAAATATTGACCTGCGCCGTCGGTGGAACCACAAGCTGAGCTGCAAGGTTTTCGTCTAGAAATGCGTCAAATCCTTCCAACGCCACACGTTCCATGGCGTCCCCTTCTTCACCGGACAATGCCGCTGCCAAAACTGCCGCATCAGCAGAATTCTGCAATAAGCTTCGCGTATGATAGGCCCGCCCGAAATCAATCGCCGAACCGATGCTCAACAGAACCGGAATAGCGGCAAGCGCAAATAGAATCGCCACCGTTCCGGACTTTTCGCCAACGAAGTCGAAGAGACACGTCTTCATCTTGGCGCTCCAATTTTGCATGACGCACTCCACCCAACATTCGGAATGTTAGACATTTAAATCATTCTTCGACGCAAACGGCTAATAGCAGCGATCGGTTTCCAGACGCGTAACAAAGCGATACGAAATTGCGTCGAACTTTAATATGTTGCGTGTCAAACTTTCGAAGCTGACACAGACGCCCACCCAAGGCGCTGATAACAAAGTGTAAGTTACTTAAACATGAACCGGACCTAATCCCCACAACCCAAAAACAAAGCCACATTTTTTTGCTAATTTTCAAAGGTAACTCGCAAAAGTTTGATCCCAAACAAATCCAAGGCAGCAACCATAAACATTTCGCAAGATCTAAATCACACCTAAAAAATTATATAAAAGTTTGTGCAACTTTCCCTGGCAGAACTGCGGCGCAATCAATTTCAACAAAAGATATATTATGTCGGTCCGTCGCCCCTTTTGAATCTCGTTTGCACAAAACGAAAACGGCGTTGTATCGATTCTGTTCGCACTTGCTGCGTTGCCTCTCTTTCTAGCATTGGATTTCGCTGTCAATTGGAAACGAACGACACGAGAAAATCCCTGATTTCTGGAAATGGAATGAAAGAAACAATTGTTGCCACATACCAAATTTGGGAGTTATCGGACTGAGCTCAGATTGCAAACGGCTCCACAACCGCATTGATGACTTCACAAGTCTTCCCCCTACACAAGCAATAACGCTAAGCGACAGACCGATGCATACAGTGTCGCACAGCAAACGGAATTCCCGGGATCCAAACCGCCGTCTACGCCCCAAGACGAAACCAGCCTTATCGACCCAAAGTCATACCCGGTAACCCTGAAGTTGTAGAGGTTCCGTCCGGCGCTAAACGCAAAAAAGCCGCCGAAACTCGGCGGCCTTTTAGCAATAACGACCCTTGCCAATCCTGCTCATCAGTTCACAACGACGTGACCAACACAAGTGCCAACTATTTCACCAAAACAACTCCTGGCATTGACTGCACACCTGGTAACTCGTCATAACCGGCCTCTGCAAAATCAGTATCCATATTGATGTGCAGACTGCCATTACCCTGTAGCGATATCGTGTCAGCAATGATCGCAAATTGCGGGGAGTCAGCACTGATCGAACCATTTCCTGTAATAGTGAGCTCCTCGAGGGGCATATAGATGGTACCGGTCAACTCCAGATTGCCACCACCAATGAGAATACTTTCACCATCACTAGGTGTCCCATTAGGATCCTGGACAAATAGCAAACCAGCGAACGGTCCCGTCTTTGTGGCAGTCAATACAACGTCACTTCCAGACCTAATAGTCACACCGCCCGTCATATTGCCAAAAAAGATGAAAGTTACCTCTTCACCGTAGGCAGCAGAATTCGCCCACACTTCCAAATTGCCATTTTCGACGAAATAAAGCCCGGGCTCAAAAAAGACGCGTTCTCCTGCTTGAATCCGAAGCGTACCACGATAAAGGCCAGGGCTTATTGTTGTAGGACTGTCTGCATGCTTATCTACACGAGGCCAAGATCTTTCCGACCCACCCGGCATTTCTGATGCAATGCCTGCCACAACACTTTCCCTTAACGGATCGCTCACCGGGGGACAGCGTCGTGGTTTTGTGCTTAACGATCCCGTATGCCCTCCATTTGTACAAATGTGAGGAACATCTGCATCCGCAGAACCATTTTGCGTAATCGACTGCGGATGATCTGAATTTACCTGTATCCCGCAACCCTTCGCACTAACTTGAGCAGTCCCGGACAAATTAAATGCACTTTCTGCCGACGAAGAGAGTGACATGATACACGCTGGACCTCCTTCAACGAATCTCACGCTGGCCAATACGCCTACGGCAACTGATTCCGTAATGATACCCATCAGCGTCGTTTTCACGCGCGCATCCGCGGTAAGCGTAATAAGATCCTCCTCAATTATTACGTCTACCACCGGAGGAACAGAAAATTGTGCAGCAACATTTCCGTTCATGCTTGCATCAAACCCGGCGAACGCCATTTGCCTCATGGCGTCATCATCTTCCCCAGACAGCACCGCTGCCAAAAGTGCCGCATCTGCAGCATTTTGCATTGCGCTTCGCGTATGATAGGCCCGCCCGAAATCAATCGCTGAACCGATGCTCAACAAAACCGGAAGTACGGCAAGCGCAAACAGAATCGCCACCGTTCCCGACTTATCGCCAAACAATTCGGAAAGTGACGTCCTAAACTTTTCCTCCCACGTCCTCATGAAGCACACCACCTGTCCAAATATTGCTGTAAATTTGCTCAAACATTGCGTAGTAGTCATGACAAATAGCAACGAAGAGTTGCAATACGCGTAACAAAGCCAGGAAAATTTGGAACAAATTCGCGAGATACAATTAGGTAATTTGTAACCAACGCAATACCTATGTTGCAAACACATTACAGGCCCGCTGCGCGGACCCCACTTCGGTCGCCATCTGCAATAGAGGTAACTTAGAGTGCACCACAAAAGCACTTAGCAGCACATACATGTCATCACAGAGAACAAGCGCTCAGAAATCCTTGTATTTGAAATATGATCGCACTCTATGTTTGAAGAAAAACCTATTAATTGATTGTCGTCGACTTTAATCAAACGCCTGAAATTTTTTAAAGGATTGGTTTACTGTGACCAAGAAGACAAAAAAGCGGTGCCAAAAGCACCGCGCGCTGCATGAACCAAAATTGCAAAACAAAAAAGGGCCGCATGCGCGGCCCTCCATTTGCCTGAATTCAATTCAGGCGGCCTTCCGTCTGAAGGCCGTCAACTTCTTATCCTCCACGAGCTTACGTCCAGATCTCAACGCAATACCCATATACCGGACCCTTCCTGCAATCTTTCCTTTTTGGACACCAAGTTCACCGAACTCACGTCCAAATGTAGGTAGTGCGAGTGGTTCTTTCTCCTTTTTCTCACACCATTCGAGATAGTCTTCGTATAGTGCAGTTGCAGTTAAGCTCGATCCATCCTTTGTTTCTATCCTTTCCTTATAAAACCGCTCGACGTCGTTCTCTGGAGCGACGCGGCGTTGAGGCGGAGATGACTTGTTGTCATTCGCGCCGGAACGCGGCTTTTCTATCGCAACAGCTCGACGAGCACGGATGCTCTTAGGAGGAGCTGCCACCGCTGCCGCAGCGGTGCTGACCGTCGCCATTTCTGGCGCGACCGGCGCGCGGCGTTCGTAAAAACGCCACTGGCTAAAGGCTATGTAAAGTCCGAAGCCAGAACCGATTTCCAACAGCAAGGCGACGAAAACCATCAAGCCAACCTTGACTGTTTCAGGACTAAATCCCAAGAGATTTGAGATTGCCGCAACTTGCGGATCTGCCTCTCCCAGAACGGTTCCACCTCCCATGCCAGCCAGCTTCGTCTGTGCATTAGAAATTCGATTTTCCAATGCAACCGCTTTTTCAGCCGAAGCAAGTTCTGACATCAACTTGTGATAGCCATCACAAAACGCGATACTTTTTGCTCGCGTCGCATCAGTACAGCCCTTGGTCCACCGCCAACGCTTTTCACCTTTCAGGCCATCAATCTTCGCCTGAACCGTCATTGCGGGACGGTGTTGCGGCACCCAACTTAGCTGTTCTTTTGCACGCGCAATATCGGCACGCAGTCCTTCATAGACCTGTTTCTCATGAACACGCTCGCCCGCAACATCGTTACGGTTGAGTGCAGCATGCCCGAACGCCGATGTGAGTGAATAACAAGTCACAACCACCCACACGACCGCTGAGGCGAGAGCTTGGCTCCACACCTTGTTTCGGATCGCTGCAAACATGAAGAACGGCAAAAGTGCCTTTAGACAGTCCGCTGCGGCACTCGCCGCACCGTAAATTTGGCCATCAAACTCGGTTCTCCCGAGACTGATGCCAAAACGCCAGTTCATGGCGGCTGACACAACGAGCAAAACACCCGCGGCCAGGACGCCAAGTACACCTAGAGCATGTCTCATTGCCCTCTCCCTTATGGGGGCTGACATCGCAACGCAACAACAGTCAGCCAAGTGCATACGTGCCCGCAGAGAGGAGATGCGGACCACCCAGTCCCCACGCAAAAACCAATGCCCTGACCTGCCACCCACCGTTTCACTCGCTCTGAGCACACGGCAGCCACCCCAAATGACGACCGTGAAGCGAGGCACGGGTGTGCCATATTCAACGCACTGAGAGCTGGATCCCCTGTAGCCTTAACGACCCGTCCACAACCGAAACCACCGCTTGATCACAGATGTGAAAAAGTCATCAACTGCTCAGAGCAAACAAGAAATTTACGCTAAAACAAGCCCCTCAACCAAAAGAGCTATACGATTCGGCGGCATTGTTTCAACGAACTGTTAACAGAATCAGTTGGCTAGGGATTTACAGCCATCCCACACAGCAAACCCAACCAACGCAGCAGCGCGCAATTACTCCACATCCAATCCACATTTTCATCCCATGCCGCAGCGGATTATCAACAAGGCAAAAGATAACTTATTCAACGCTCAGCACGTAGTTCCGTACATTGTGTCCCATACTCATCAGTGTATGGCGAAAGCGCACTGAAAATCTTCTGGCCGTCCAATAACCAACCTCGCCATCGCCGCAAAAATCCCTGAGCACTTATCATTTTACCAATTCGCCCAGTTGCTGCAGAAGCGCCCTGCAACCCTTGGCAACATCCAGAAAAAATTGTAGGCTCATCAATAGATTGCATTGTGAAATCGGCAACGCACCCCGTAGGATTGTCTGTTCGCGGAACGAGCCCACCCAAACAATCGGGCCACCAAGCAGCTCTCCGACACAGTTTCGCGCCGATGTTTGTAGTAACGTGTCCTTAGGTCCCCGACCTCTCGATCACGCCAGACGATAGGCGGTATCAAATGCGCGGTCTTATTGGAGTATTTTTGTTAGCGACCGGAGTCTATGTTGGCTCCTACATGTATTTCCCAGCGGCGATGGAAAGCTCAGTGCCGTTGGCCCAGTCAACACAAATTCTAGCTTCAGTTGAGCGTGATGTTGTTCATCTCAATCCGCCGCAACCTGCTAGCGTTTCGCGATCATTTTCACCCGCCCGCGAGCTGAAATCTCAAAAAACAGATATTGCAAAAGCAAATTCAAATTCAAAATCGAAGTCCACGTCGCCCGCGACCATTGATCGAACAGTACACTTTGGCGATAGCGCCAAATTGCGTTTGGCCAGAACACAAATTCACCCTGATTCTGAAGGCGAAGTTGAAGCGTCTGGCAAGCACCAACCCGTAACGCGTCCTTGGACGACAGTTGTTACAGTTGCGCCGCCCAACAACAATCGGCCAATGACATCCTCAACACCGGCCGACGGCGCTTCCCGCTATGCCCTCATCCGAGACATTCAAAAAGAATTGAAGCGGGTTGGTTGCTATCACGGTAAGATTGACGGTGACTGGGGACCCGGCTCAAAACGGGCTATGGTCAATTTTATTGGTCGCGTGAACGCCACCTTGCCAACTCGCAACCCAGACTTCATCTTGCTTTCGCTCGTCCAATCGCAACGCGCCAACATCTGCGGAACGACCTGCGCTCCAGGCCAAATCCGATTAACAAATGGACAATGTGGCACAAGAGCAATTGTTGCCCAACGCAACAAGATACTGAAGACGCCCACCACAACTGCCTCCATTGCCAAACCACCAAAACCCACCTTGGTGTCTGAATGGCGAACGGTGGCAATTGCTGCAGAAACTCGGCACCGTGGCTCCATCACGACGCCACCCGCACCACGTGCCGCATATCGTCAACCCTTGCCCGGTCGCATGACCGTGGGTGGGCCACCACGAACCCAACTAAGCGCCTATGAAACACGCTCTGGCGTTGGCACCTATCCCCCGGCAACGCAAGCTGCACTTGACAATTATGACGAGCCCAGCACGGTTCCCAATGTGCAGGCTAAACCGAGAAAACTGCCCAAAGCGGTAAAACGTGCTCGAGCAGCAAAAAAGAAAGCCCGCGCTCGGCGAGCATCTAAATCGCGCAAGCGGCGCTATTATAGGAAACGCCGCAATCCGCTGCGGTCATTGCTCACCCAGGGCGTTTACTAATTGTCACTTTGAACCAAGAACTAAGTGCCGGCCGGAATCTTTGTGAGTCCGGCCGACGAACATAATGTCCTTGCCCTAAAATCAAGAGCCACCCTAACGCGTGTCGCCCAAAAGTGGGTGCCGGTTTTGGGGCAAACGACACGCGAAAACAAAGCACTAAAGCATGGCAAATGAATCCCAATGAATGAGACATGCTTTAGGATGCCGGCGGCGGCACTTCTGTTTCTGCCAATAACCACGCCATGTAGCCGGCGTGACCACCCGATACATCAAGCACAAGCAACGCCGGTGTCTCATAGGGATGTCGCTCGACAACTTCCGCCATCACAGCGTCTGCGACCGAGGCACGGGTCTTGATAATCATAACCACCTCATCCGCCATTTCGACCGCGCCTTTCCATTGATAAATGGACCGCATCCCAGGCAATATATTCACGCAAGCCGCACGTTTTTTGGTAACAAGCTCCCCACCAATTTTCTCAGCGGTCGCCAAATCCGGAAACGTAGCGTAAACAACCACGACCTGATCATCATCACTCACAACAGACGCACTCATCTTCTGCCCTCGCTCTCAAACAACCAAACGAGATCATGACAGACCAAACCAAAAAATTCGATCGAATTTCGTTTGTCGCCAGCGAAACAACCGAGGCACGCGACGGGTTAAGTCGCCTTGCCCACAGATATGGCAATACGCCAGCACGCGATGCCGACGCGATCGTAGCATTGGGTGGCGATGGCCTCATGTTACAAACGCTTCATCGTCATATGAACGATGGCATCCCCATCTATGGTATGAACTGCGGGTCCATCGGCTTCTTAATGAACGATTATAGTGAGGACCATCTCGTCGAACGTCTCCGCGCAGCCAAAACGACCCGCATTTATCCGCTATCCATGCTTGCGTTTGACGTTACAGGTAAGGCTCACAAGTCCGTTGCCATCAATGAGGTCTCGGTATTCCGGCGCACATACCAAGCCGCCAAACTATCAATATCCGTTGACGAAAGTACGCGCCTTGGCGAACTCATCTGTGATGGTGTCCTCGTCGCAACGCCAGCGGGATCAACGGCCTATAACTTTTCTGCCTATGGCCCGATCTTGCCACTTAATGCACCACTACTGGCTCTAACTCCAATTTCTCCATTCCGGCCCCGCCGTTGGCGAGGCGCGCTGCTCTCAAATGAAGCCCGCATTAAAATCGAAGTTCTAGAGCCACAAAAGCGACCCGTTAGCGCCGTCGCCGACCACAACGAAACCCGCAACGTCATGCGTGTGGAAATTGAACAAGCGCGACACGTTGAACTTGTTATGATGTTTGACCCGGGCCATGACCTTGACGATCGCATTCTGGCCGAGCAATTTCGCCACTAGCCTTTTTTGTGAGCATAAAGGCTCATCGAATAAGGTTACGCCAATTCTAAATTTTGCTAAAAGGCTAACTGTAGCAGGGCCCCGCGCCAATAATCCCCTGGAGTGTCCAATTGATGCACGTTTTTAGTCTCCGCAGAAAAAAACATGCCATCGTTTTGCGCAGCCTCGCGCTCGCGAGCTGCACCATTGCAGCAACCGCCATTTTTTCGCAACCCTCCAACGCCCAAAACGACGATGCACCAACACTGCAAATCATTTTTGACGCATCAGGTTCCATGTGGGGCAAAATACCATTGGGATCCACAGCGAAATTTGAAGCCGCCAGACGTGCGGTCGACGCAGCACTCAAAAAAAACCTGAAGACAACAAAAGCAGGCCTCATCATTTTTGGCGGCAGCTGCGATGGCGTTCAGGTTGCTGTTCCCCAAAGTGCAAATGCCGCAGGCATCATCACCGACAAATTAAACCGTCTAAATCCGCGCAGCAAAGGTCCAGTAACGCGCGCTCTGCAGGCAGCAACACAAAACGCCAAATCCAAACGGGGCTCAAGCATTGTCGTTATTCACGACGGCGCTGATAATTGCCGGCAAGACCCTTGCGCGGCGGCCCGTGATTTCGCCAAAAACAACAAAGGCGTCCCCATTCATCTCATTTCCATTGACAACTCTGAGACTGATGCCCTGGCAATGCAGTGTGTTGCCAAACTGACGGGCGGAAAGGTTTTCAAGGCAAGCAGTCAAGAACAAATCGAACAAGCCCTGGTTGCCATTCTCAAACGCTCTGAGCGAGGTCCGATCGCAAAGGCCACACCTGAGAAAAAGAATATTGGAAAAAAAGGACCAAGAGCCAAGCCAAACATTGACCCCGATGGACCGCCACACCTCAGCCTCTACGCCACTCTTAAAAAAAATGGTCCAGACGCGAACACACCCCTCCGCTGGCAGGTTTTTAAGGCGGATGAACCCGACACTCCAATCCTTGACGTTGTTGAGCAGAGTTTCACGACGCCACTTCCGGCGAACAAATACGTTGTCAAGGCGGCGTTAGGTCTTGCGACGGCGAGCCAGGACATAACAGTTGCAGAAAAAGGCGAGACAGTTGTTACACTCGCCATGAATGCGGGTTTGGTAACGTTTCCGGCCAGCGCTGCAAATCAAGAACAACCTGATAAGCCAGAATCTGACGCGGTCCCCACCTTCCTAACTCTCACACAACAATCCGGATCGGCTACTGATGAAACGGCGCCACCAACTCCGATCCTCCTCAACACACGCGCCGACAACCATCTAACGTTGCCTGCAGGCGAGTACCAGATAACCGTCGAACACGGTACTTCAAAAACAACAAAGACAATTTCAGTTGCCGCCGGCAAGTCTCAAACAATCAACTTGGACTTTGAAACGGGCGAGCTTCGCCTAAACGCGGTTACAAGCACCAATGACAAAATTAAACTCGCGCCGTTGTTCAAGATCTTTGTTGATGATCCTGATGTGCCCGGTGGGCGTCGCGAGTTGGCCAGGTCAACCGCGCCTGATCCAGTGTTCGCCTTACCCACAGGAACCTATTACATCACCGCGCAATCGGGGAACGCCACCACGAGTGCAAACGTCGCCTTGAGCGCCGGAACATCCGTTGAGAAAACGCTCACACTCGAACTCGCCCGTTTGCGTATTCGCTCAGGCCTTGAAATCGACACCAACACCGCCTCCCTGCCTGTTCAATACAAAATTCTGCGACGCATCGGCACGAAACAAGAACCCATCGCAACGACGGGGGACCGGACCCCAACCTTTGATTTAAAGCCCGGGCTCTACCGCGTGGTTGCCGAAATCGGCGCCCTCAATGTTGTCGCACAATCCGAAGTCGAACTACCGCCAGGCGCAAATGAACTCCTCACCATCTCTGCAGCGGCCGGCGAGGTTCAGCTCAAGCTTGCTGGAAAAGCAAGCAGTCTGACCATCGACAGATTCTGGGAAGTTCGTGATCAAAATGATCGCATCGTATGGCGTTCGAACCAGTTCACGCCAAAGTCCCTGCTCGCACCTGGGCTCTATAACGTGAAATGCGAAACCCGCGCCGGTACTCTAAAAAAGAGTTTTGAGGTGGCATCTGGCCAGCACCAAGTTGTGGAACTCGAACTGCCATAAAGAATTGCCATCTTTGATTTGTAAGAAAGTCGGTTCAAAATACCGATTCCAAAGGGACGGGCGCAAAGCGCTATCAACATATCAACTGAGACCACGGGCGGCGAAACCTCGCAAGACAAGAAATCAACCAATAAACACCGCCTAAAGGGATACAACCATGGTCCCAACAATTGTCGTCAAGAGCAGCAAAAGGACCAACTTGGCTTCATGCCAGGCGACACGGCCCATGTATGTGAGAATGCCACGTTCGATAGCTTTGTATTTTAGGGCACTCGTTTTTTTTGCCGTTATAATCTTTGCTACTCCGCAGCTCATAGCGCAAGACTTGCCCAACGGATGGGTCGTCGACCAACCCTTCCCAGGACAATTAACGCCGCCTCCAACAAACGAAACACAACCAGGCACGACGACCATCCCTCGCCAACCAGATCCTGCACCAGCTTCTCCAACAGTGAGCACCGACACGCCCGCCCAACTTACAATGTATGCCGTCCTCATTGACGATGGCGAGCGGATAAGAAATGGTCTCGTGTGGCGTGTCTATCAGGAAGCCGCAACAAAACAAGAGCAATCAAGATTAGTAAGCACTCACAATCAAACGAGCCCGGTTCTTTCTCTTAAGCCCGGCAACTATGCGATCAACGTCGCCTTTGGACGTGCCAACCTCACAAAGCGCATAACGTTGCGCCCCGGTGCACACGCCACTGAAGAATTTGTACTTAACGCCGGCGGCCTTAAGCTAGTTGCCTTAATCGGCGAAAAACAACCGGATGCAAACACCGTCACTTATGACGTCTTAGAAGGTGAGCCGGATCAATCCGGACAACGCGCCACCATCATTTCCGAAGCGCGGCCCGGCCTCATCATCCGCCTCAATGCCGGTATTTATCACATTGTCTCTCGTTATGGCGACGCCAACGCCACCATAAGCACAGATGTCACGGTCGAGGCCGGCAAGCTCACCGTCGCCACATTATCTCACGCCGCGGCGACTGTTACCTTCAGGCTTGTCGCACGACCCGGCGGCGAAGCCCTACCGCAAACGCGATGGACCGTCCAAACAAAAGACGGTACGCTCGTCAAGAAAAGCGTCGGCGCACTTCCCACTCACATTCTCGCACCAGGCCACTACGTGGTCACAGCGCAAAATGCCGAACACGTTTTTAAAAGCGAGTTTGAAGTTCAAGATGGTCAAATCGTAAGCGTAGAGGTGGTGGCCCAATAAAACACGTTGCCCATGGCTCGAAGGCCGCCAAACCACACGCACCAGCAAGCGCGCTTAAAATTCATTCAAGACCCAATCCGTCGGGCAACCCGTTTCCCTCATTTTCGCATCAATCGCAACACTTTCATTTTTCTGATTTGTCTCAGCATAAAGTTCCCGCGCGATCTGCCACTGTTCGCAGGCGGCAACAAGATCACCTTTGTCGGCCATCACTTCCCCCATTTCTAAGCGAGACCGCGCCTGCTCCTCTTTTAAATTCAGCCGCATTGCAACGCCTAAACTTTCGCGCAATGTCGCGCTTGCGCTGTCATACTCCCCACGGTTTCGGTAATGAGCGGCCAATTCACGATATAGTCCCGCCAACTGAGACGATTCTGGATCTCCCTTTAATCCTTCTATGCGTTTTTCCAAACCGGCAACATCTTGGACGGGACGTGCATCTCCCGGTGTGGGCGCAATTGCGTCGCCCAAAAGCGAAAGGGCAGCACCTTTCTCTGTTCGCGAACCGGTTTGACCTTCGCGCCTTTCGGCCGTTCCCGAAATATCGTCTGAAACACCCTGCTTTTCTTTAAGCTGTCCCCGCCCCCTTCTTAGGGAGCACAAGGCCCAGACCGCGACCACACAAAACAACAAGATTGGCGTGCCGAGCACGATCCATCCCTGCACCCCATCCAGAGATATGAACGTGCTCATGCTGCGCCTATTCGACTATGTGAATTGTCAGTTCTTACGGTTATAGGGCCTGCACCCAGACAACGCCAAAGCCTTTTTTGTCATCGGACGGGAACGGCATACATCAGTCCGCCATTTGTCCATAAATCATTGAGACCACGCGCAAGTTTAAGTTCGGATGGGGGTCCGAGATTGCGATCAAAAATCTCAGCATAATTTCCGACCTGTTGGATCATTTTAACGACCCAGTCCTTTTCAAGACCAACAGATCGCCCGAGATCAGATTCAAGCCCCAACAATCGTCTGGCCGCAACACCGCCCGAATCCCAATTGCGTTCGACATTGGCTTTATTGATTCCCAATTCTTCCGCAGCCAAGAGCGCCATCCAAGTCCAGCGAACAACCGAAAACCAATTTTCATCCCCTCGCCTTATGGCAA
The DNA here is from genome assembly GCA_965222775.1 of Hyphomicrobiaceae bacterium. GTDB lineage: Bacteria > Pseudomonadota > Alphaproteobacteria > Rhizobiales > Hyphomicrobiaceae > CBDCUV01. The sequence goes on along the minus strand of OZ244971.1, from coordinate 2,599,729 downwards.
CACCCCGTGGTTCCTTAGAAATCAGTTCTGGCAAAATTTGATGCGCATCCGGATCCGCCAAACGCGCACGTTCCCGTCCCAAAAGTGACAGCTCGCCAGCCAACACCGTGCATTCCCCCGCTTCATAAGCCCGCACAACGCCATCCCAACGCGGCTTGGCCAAGATCTTAAACTTCATCTCCCGCGTCTTAAAATAGTTGGCAACGTTATCCCTACTGGATGTCCCATCCAAAACACATACCGTAGATCCAGAAAGCTCTAACGCGCTGCTTACTGCGAGTGCACGCGGAACAAGAAACACTTCCCCATCATAAAACAGCGTCGCCACGTACCGCACACCGAGGTCCGTATCTCGGCTCATTGTCCAGCCGACCCCGCCTGCAACCACATCAACATCGCCCGTTGTCAGCGCCCGCTGGAATTGCGCATCAGCCATCGGGCGATATTTGACAGCCTGTTTGGATCCCAAAACGGCCACCGCCAAGGCCGCACAATAGTCCACATTAAGTCCCGACCAATTCCCATTCGCATCCGAGGTCGAAAATCCTGGCAAATGGGGCGGCACCCCGCAGATCAAATGACCGCGCTCTCGAATAGCACCAACTACGCCTTTCTCATCAGCCGCCCCTGCTACACCGCTCTTTAGTAACGGAGACCAGAACGCCACAAATGCAAACAACACCAGGCAAAATCGCAATTGCTTCAAAGCCCACACCCTACTTATCGAGATTTCATTTTTGATTGGGTATCGCTCCCACCGACGACGATCCGCCAGAAAGTCACCGTCGACATTCACGACCACGCTCTATTCCACAAATTGCGGCGATTAGGTCAAGTCCTTGACGTCGACGAATTTCTAGGCCACACGCCAAAATTCAATCAAAGGAACAGATTATGCCCCCATCTCGCGATCGCAAGCACCCACATCGATTGCCTAGCACAATACTCACCCATTCCGGCCGCGATCCAGCCTCCCAGCATGGCTTCGTTAATACCCCCGCCTACCGCGGCTCTACTGTCCTCTACCCTACTTTAGAATCACTCCGATCAAACACCCAACCATTTAGCTATGGCCGTTGGGCAACCCCAACGACCCGAGCATTAGAAACTGCAATAACAGAGCTCGAAGGTGGCGCCGTTTCGGTCATAACGCCTTCAGGACTACTTGCAATCTCAGCTACAATTTTCGCTCTAGTCGGTCAAGGCGACACAATTCTGGTTGCAGACACTGTATACAAACCAACAAGAACCTTTTGTGATCGCGTACTGTCGCGCTTTGGCATCAACACCATCTACTACGATCCGACACTTGGATCAGAGATAAAAAAATTGATCACTAAGGACACAAAACTAATTTTTCTCGAAAGTCCGGGCTCGCTGACTTTTGAGGTGCAAGACGTTCCTGCCATCGCAGAGGTCGCAAAGAAAAACAACTTATGGCTCGTATTGGACAACACCTGGGCGACACCCCTTTTCTTCAAGCCCCTAGAGTACGGCATAGATGTATCTATTCACGCGGCTACCAAGTATATCGTCGGTCACGCCGATGCGATGCTTGGCATTGTGACAGGCAACGAGCGCGCCGCAAAACATCTCATTCGGATCAAGGATAACCTAGGCATTTGCCCCGGGTCAGAGGAAGTCTATCTGGGCTTGCGCGGATTAAGAACACTCGACGTTCGATTAACGCGTCATCAAGCGTCCGCGATCAAGATAGCAAACTGGCTCAACGAACGCCCCGAGATCACAAAGGTCCTGTCACCTGTCATGCCTGATGATCCAGGACACAAAATTTGGAAACGTGATTTCACGGGTGCATCAGGCCTTTTCGCGGCACTCCTACACCCCACAACCGAAAACGCGCTCGCGGCTTTTCTCGATCACCTAAACTATTTCGGCATGGGGTATTCTTGGGGCGGATATGAAAGCCTCATCCTACCTGTAGATCCGCGGGCAGTCCGCACCGCCACGCAATGGACACATGCTGGTCAACTCTTGCGCCTTCACATCGGTCTTGAAGATCCCGAAGACCTAATCGGAGACTTGCGCGCCGGCTTTGACCGTCTGAACCACGAAAACAACCGCGCTTGACGAAATTGCCAAACCAAATAAACCGCACTCAAATTTCTGCACACGCGACGGCTATATAAAAAATCTCACTCAAGGCAAAAAATAATCTGTCCTAAAACACTTTAGCAAAATTTGTTGCGATCTTATTTTGGCCCCGAGGAAACGTGTCGATCACGGCGCGAATTGCGGGCAATCCGACAGCAAAAGTTGGACGCGTGTGATCTCATACAAAAAAACATGACGGCAATACATTAAACACTCTTCAACACTTGCAAAACATCAGTAACCTCAAACTAAGCCAAATTCTATCAATGCCGTTCCAGGCGCCGCTTTCAAAACACCAATATTTCTTCAATTGTCGTTGCAGATTTTCACGGTCACGAAATTCATAACTGGCAACTCAATACGCACATCCACAAACGAGGCTTATAATGCCCCAAACGCATTGGACAAAGATCTCTTCCAATAGTTCAGCGAACACGACCAGCCCGTCTTCACCACGTCCAGGCGGTGCAGAACAACGTAGACATGCTCGCCAACCTGCAAATTGGCCTGCATCCGTCTATCAAGGTCGGAATCTGATTTGCGAGACGACCGTTATTGACGTATCGATCGGCGGCCTCGGTCTCGCGACCGAGTTACCTGGCAAGATCAACGATCGATATTCGGTCACGCTGCCAGGTATCGGAACTTTCGCCTGTAGGTTCGCGTGGACCGACGGCACCAATAGCGGCATCGAGCTTCTGGCTGAAAGCGATTCATTTACCGATGAAGATATCGCCGAAGTAGGCCAACTCTTTAAACCCTAGCGTCAATCACAATAACACGACTAGCAAGCCAACCGGCAAACGCATTTCGCTGCAATGAAAACGCAATAATTAGTTCGCGCTAGCATGCACGTTTGACATACGCACTGCGCACAGCCTCAAGCCAACCCAACCAGCATTAGGGTGTCACCTTTTGTCTTAGGTATAATCTGTAACCCAAGTCTCCGGGCCGGACACTTTTAAGACTGGCGATCCCGGCAGGATTCGAACCTGCGACCTGCGGATTAGAAGTCCGCTGCTCTATCCAGCTGAGCTACGGGACCAACAACAAACGTCATTCCATCAAAAATAAGACTTCCCCAAGACCCGATTCGGTTGCTGAACAAGCCCATCACTTAATGTGTCCAGCGATAAGGCTTCCCAAATTCAAAATTTTGTCCATAGGATTTACGGACGTGCCGCCGCGCCTTTGGTTCAATAACACGATAAGCAAGCCCATTGCGCTCGGCGTAATTGATCGCCTCTTCCCGCGTCACAAACTCTAACGTTACCTGCCGACGCGTATCCTGCGAACTGGTCCACCCCATGAGCGGCTCAACACGCCGTGGAACATTGGGGTCAAAAACCAAAACCCACTGCCGCGTGCGTGCAGACCCTGACTGCATTGCGGTCTTCGCGGGCTTGTAGATCCGAGCAACCATAGATCCAACCGAGCTGGGACACCGGGATAGTTGCATAGGGCGCGCTCGGCCGAATGCCGCAACGCCACGCAACGATCGAATTGATTTTATTGGTCGGGGCACGGTGATTCGAACACCGGACCCCCTGCTCCCAAAGCAGGTGCTCTACCAGGCTGAGCTATGCCCCGAACCATAGGTCCAGGGCTTTTACGCGATCCGGGCCGCGGAGTAAACGGACAAAAAAGGAACACGTGCCAGACCGCCTCCGTGGCCGACCAAAAGCCAAGGCCAATGACCCCTACGTCTGCCCGCTCCCACACAAGACCGATCGTCACGCATGCACGCCATCGGTCGCAACGGGCCCTCTCTTTTCCTGCGTGCCCGCTGGAGAGGGAATTTGAAAGAACACCGCATAAAGGACCGGCACAATAATGAGGGTTAAAACGGTCGCAAATGTAAGGCCGCCCATAATCGTAATGGCCATATTGATAAAAAAGACGTCCTGCAAAAGCGGGATCATTCCCAACACCGTTGTCGCCGCGGCCATGGTCACAGGGCGCATCCGGCTAACACTGGCATCTACAATGGCATCGTAAGGCCCTTTCCCACCTGCAATCTGTTGATCGATTTCTTCAATCAGCACAATCGCGTTTTTGATCAGCAATCCAATGAGGCTAAGCAGCCCAAGTAGCGACATAAAGTCAAACTTACCGTCAAAAATCAGCATGCCTGCTGTTACACCAATCAGTGCCAGCGGTACGGTGAGCCAAATGATCAACGGCTGCCGAATTTTTCCAAACAACAAAATCGATACGACAATCATGAATAAAAAACCTACAGGCAATGCACTAAACAGGGCCGCCTGCGCTTCAAATGAATCCTCATACTCGCCACCCCAACTCAACGAATAGCCTGTCGGTAACTTAATGTTTTCAATTTTTGGTCGGACACGCGCGAACACTTCTGATGTAAAGTCACCTGTTGGATTGGCCGACGCAATGATTGTCTGAATCCGGTTACGGCCGCGGATCACTGTTTCTTCCCACACCGTATCAAAACGCGTTACGATCTGTTGCACAGGAACCGACCTTTGCAAGGTTGGGCTCCACACCGGAATGTCTTGAATATTTGTAACGTCCTTGCGTTCAACAATTGGAGGACGCACAAGTATCGGCAACAACCGAATCCCGTCGCGATAAAGGCCAACGCGCTCACCTTCAAATGCTCTTTTTAAGGCTCCCGCAACGTCTTGCCGCGTGATCCCCAGTTGCCGGCCCACCTGCTCATTGTACACAGGCCGAATGAGTTTTTGTGGCTGGCGCCAATCGTGTCTTATTTCCTTGGTCTCAGGATCTTCCCGAAAGATCGCAATTGCTTTGTCTGCAAGCTCACGCAGCACAACGGGATCTGGCCCGTGAAAACGCGCTTCAATCTTTCCGTCTCGACCCGGCCCAATGCGCAAAGGTTTGATGATTGGATCGATCTGCGGCATCTCCAGCGCCATGTACTGTTCAACCGCATCCCACACGGCAGGAATTTGGTCACGTTCCTCTGTCTGTACAATCACCTGCGCATAGGCCGGACTATTTTCTTTCGGTTCGTAAACCAATGAAAAGCGCGCATCGCCCCCACCAATCACAGACGTTGTTTGCACGACGCCTGGCTGCTTGCGAATAAACTCAGCAACCTTCAGCGTATCATCCCGTGTCTTTCGAATGTCGGTTCCTTCGATCGACCATACGTCAACAAAAAACATAGGCGTGTTCGCGTTAGGAAAGAAAGCTTCCTTCACTTGCCCAAAGCCGACCAAAGCCCCTGCAAACAAAACCAACACGCCGCCAATCGTAACCCAGCGATATCGGATCGCTGTTTCAAGCAACCTGCGGTAAATTTGAAAAAGTACACCACCATATGGATCCTCACCCTGTTTTGTCCCCGAGGGTTCCGCTTTTAAAAACATCGCACAAAACAACGGCGTCGTGCTTATCGCTGTCAACCAACTTAGCGACAGTGAAATCAAAATCACGTAGAACAACGACCGCGCAAACTCACCCGTATTATTTTGCGACAGACCAATGGCGGAAAACGCAAGAATACCAATGGCTGTTCCGCCCAGAAGCGCCGTCATTGTGCTGCCAATCACTTCTCTCGCAGCCTTTGACGCCGGCATACCGGCACGAATGCGCACCAACATGCCTTCCGCAACAACAATCGCATTGTCCACCAACATACCGAGCGCAATGACGAGCGCTCCAAGCGAAACCCGCTGCAGCTGAATGCCAAAAAGTTGCATAATCCATAAGGTGCCAGCGACCGTGATAAGCAGCACGGCCCCGATGATGAGACCCGTTCGAAGTCCCATAAAGAACAGCAGCACGAGTATCACGATCACCAGAGCTTCGCTGACGTTGACGATGAATCCATTGACAGAGTTATCGACGGCCGTTGGCTGGTCATAAATTTCGCGAACATCCATTCCAACAGGTAGTGTTGATATAAGTTCACGAAACCGTTCCCGAAGCCGTTTACCCACATTGACAACGTTTTCTCCGGGAAGCATCGAAATGCCCATCGTTAAGGCCGGCTGACCATTAACGAACACCATTTTGTTGGGCTCATCTCTATAAGCTCTGTGGATTGTTGCAATGTCATTGAGATAGACGAGTGATTTTTCGTCGCCCTTTGCTTCAGAACTGATCAGCAAATTCCCAATCTCTTTGACGGATTGAAATTCTCCCGTCGGTGAAATACGAATATATTCATCACCGACGCGCACCCTACCGCCATCCGCAACGAGGTTTTGCGATTCCAAAACATTCGTGACTTGCTCGCGAGAGATCCCAAGCCTCCCCAAGCGGGCGCGGGATATTTCCACATAAACGACTTCATCTTGCGCGCCCCCAATCACAACTTTTCGCACACCCGGCACAAGAATAAGTTCGCGCTGCAAATAATCAGCCGCATCTTTCAAGTCACGATAGGTATACCCGACACCAATAAGCCCAAAATAAAGCCCATAAACATCAGAAAAATCATCGACAATCATCGGCTCATGAGCGCCAGGAGGCAACTTATGTTTCATGTCGGCGATTTTACGCCGAAGCTCGTCATAAATGTCGGGGAAGTCATTCGTTGTGTATTCGTCTTTAAATTCAATTTGAATATCGGAATACCCAGGGCGCGATATCGACATCTTGATACGTTTAAGTTGGGGTAAGCGTTGAATCGCTTCTTCAATATGATACGTGATCTCATCCTGTGTTTCGCGCGCCGTCGCACCAGGATATTCTGTAATAACTTTCGCTTCTTTGATCGTAAAATTTGGATCTTCCAGTTTGCCCATGGCGTCGAAGCCTGCAACGCCACCACCGACAAACAAAATCACGAGAAGCCAAGAGATAACTTTGTATTTAACGGAGAGTTCGCCAATATTCATTGAGTAGGCAATCCTGATTCACTTTTTTGTTTTGTAGTAAGCTCTGATGCGTCGCCGGCACTCACCCGCCCTTTCTCAGCGTTGCGCCGAATTTTTGCGTCGTCGTCACGTTCAGAAGCTTGCTCTGGCAGCGGCATAAGCCTCACCTTCATGCCACCAACCAAGAAAGGTACACCGGCAGTCACAACGCGCTCGCCTGGTTGCAATCCCTCAGTAACAGAGATCATACCGCCTCTAAGCGCCCCAACCTTCACACTTCGGGGCGCCACCGTCATATCCGTTTCATTGACAATCCAGACCTGCGCGGCCAATTCGTTCGTGGACGTAATGGCTTCCACCGGAAGATAAATGACGGGTTCAGATTCGATATAGCCTGATAGGTCCACACTGACGTTTGCAGACATGCCCGGAAGAATCGTCAAATCGTAAGGCGCTTGCAGCGAGTACGTTGCCTCAAAAGTTCGTGTGCCAGGGTCCGCCTTTGTAGAGATTTCGCGAAACGTCAGACGAAATTTTTGATCTGGAGCAGCATCAAACGAAGCAAATACTTTTGGTACTGCGGCGCCTTCGCCAGATCCCTCCGCTTCTTCCGACACGCGCAACATAATTTGCTCTGGAACGTCGAACTTAACCTCTAATGCCGAAATATCCCGGAGTTCAATAACCGGTTGCTTTGCCTGTACTTCCTCAAAATTTTGCACAAGGCGATTGGAAACTTCACCGCTAAACGGAGCCTTCAAAACCGTGTATTCGAGATCTTTCCGCGCTTTATTTAGCGCCGCCCGCGACCGCTTCATATCAGCTTCTCGACGATCCGCTTCTTTCTTAGTCACGAACCCTTTTTCGGCGAGAGGCTTTGCGCGCTCGAAATCTTTCTTTGCGCGAAAGTATTCCGCTTCGCGATCGTCCACAGCAAGCTTGTAGTCCGTTTGATCGAGCTGCGCGATGACCTGCCCTTTTTCGAGCCGCTCACCTTCTTTTACAGGCAACGCGTTAATCGTACCGGGCACGCGAAACGACACTTCAGCGCGCCGCGTTGATTCAATGCGCGCCGGAAAGTTGCGCACACCGCTCGATTCAAAACTTGGAATCACGAGTGTCTTGACCGGACGCACCACGTCCGGCGCTGACGTATCCTGCTCTTCAGCACATGCCGTCAACATGAACGGAATCAACAAGGCAAAGCAAAAAAACTTCTGAATGCGCATCGTCATACTCTAAACCTGGAAATCCTCAAGCCACGCCCATTTTAGCGAACGAGGACAGACTCATTCACTTAATGGAAACGCGAAATCCAAATTAATTTGTTCTGAATTCGCTACTTCTTAAGCGGGGGTTTCTCAGGCGCGCGCGAAGGCGGATTGCGATAAAGGCCAACCAAACGCGCAATGATAAGCGCTTCAAACATGACGCCCATCACAGCTTGCAGCATGGAAAGGGTCCTAGCCGCCGGGCTAAGAGCCACAATGTCCCCATACCCGAGTGTCGTTAACGTCGTGAAGCTAAAATATACAAACTGATTCCAATACCCTTTCTGACTATCGATAAGATCGCCAAAAGCAGTTTGGTCAATGCCATGTATTAAGCTGTAAATGAGCGACCAAGTAATTCCAATGAGCAGATAAATTGCCACCGCACCGATTAAGACATCGCGATCAACATTCTCCGATCTGACAATTTTCGTCAGCGCAACACAAATAACAATTGTGCAAAGACATATGTAAAGCAACTCACCCAATAACCAAGGAGTATCGGGCGGAAATGACTCTCCCACCCACAAGAGGATAGCCGCGCAAGCTGCAAGACTTAACGAAGCAATTTGCAAACTGCGATGACCCCAAACAAGACGTACGAGCGCCATCAAAATACAAGTATAGGCCGCAGTGATGATGATTCCGCCCCAATCCGTCATTTCAATCAATGGCGAAACAACAAGAAGTAAGACCAGGGAACACAATAGAAGAAGAGGTTTTGATTCGAACAAAATCATAGCAATTCGTTTTTGTTGTCTGAGCGAGTATGAATCTAGATATATGCCGTGATGGACGTATTGGAGCGACCAACGCGCCCACCTTAAACCACGACATAGTGAACAAAGCGAAAATCGCATTGCTGCAAATGATGGTGCATTTCAGCGCTAAGAATGAGGTGTTAATGGAAATCACGTGAGTTGGGGATGATCCGCACATCACGAGAATGACGACGAGCAGTACGTTCAGGAACAGGCTTGGCGACCTCATCTGCTGGACTGAGCGGCAGGTCCACGTTGGTCTCAGACAAGAGGTGCAACTTTTCCGAATGATCCTCAATCCGGTTGGCAACAATGTGAACAACGCCGTCGTGAGATTGTATACGCCCTCGGATAAGCACAAGCCGGCTGCCCATTGCCACTTTGCGATAAGCTTCAAACGTCTTGGGCCAAATCACAGCATTGGCAACGCCCGTTTCATCTTCGAGCGTCATAAACATCACGCCTTTTGCTGTGCCCGGACGCTGCCGAACCAGCACGACACCTGCAATAACAACATACGTTCCGTCCTTAAGCTGGCCGGATGTCACCGCGTTCACACATCCCGCGTTATCAAATATTCTCCGCAAAAGCGTCATGGGATGCGCTTTCAAAGACAAGCGCAGCGTCTGATAATCAGCAACCACATGTTCTGACAAACGCATTTTTGGTAATGATACCTCAGGCTCCTGCCCGTGTTCGTGAACCTTCACATGAGAAAACAATGGAAGAGGTTGCGACTTAGCAAGACCGCGCACTTTCCACAAAGCCTCCTGCCGATCAAGTCCCATTGAACGAAAAGCATCCGCATCAGCAAGCCTTTCCAGCGCATGCACAGGAACACCGGCACAATGGTAGATGTGATCCATGTCCATATATTTTTCATGCCGCGCCAAAACGATTTGCGCCACATGGTCCTTATTCATGCCGTCCACTTGCCGCATACCAAGACGTAACGCCTGACAGCCATCCCCAATGGGTTCAAGTGTGCTATCCCATTCACTCATATTGACATCGACAGGCCGCACCTCGACACCATGCTCACGAGCATCACGCACAATCTGGGCCGGCGCATAAAACCCCATCGGTTGAGAATTCAAAAGCCCACAAGCAAAAACCGCCGGGCGATGGCATTTAAGCCAAGACGACACATAAGCTAAAAGCGCAAAGCTTGCCGAATGGCTTTCAGGAAACCCGTATTCTGCAAATCCCTTAATTTGGTTGAAGCACTGCTTAGCAAATGATTTATCATAACCCCGCGCCACCATACGAGAAACCATCTTATCTTCGAAAGTATGGATTGTGCCGGCGCGGCGAAACGTTGCCATGGCACGACGAAGCCCATTAAGCTCAGCCGCAGTAAACTCCGCTGCCCTCATGGCAAGGCTCATCGCCTGTTCCTGAAAAAGTGGCACACCCAATGTTTTGTTGAGTATCGCTTTCAGTTCGTCAGGATCACCAAATTTAGGCGAAGGAATATTGGCCTTTTCCAACCCTTTCCGACGTCGCAAATAAGGATGCACCATGCCACCCTGAATGGGACCCGGACGCACAATCGCAATCTCAATCACAAGGTCATAAAATTTTTCAGGCCTTAAACGTGGCAGCATGCTCATCTGCGCCCGACTCTCGATCTGAAACACACCGATCGTGTCAGCCTTTTGAATCATCTCAAAAGTCGCTTTATCATCCGCTGGAAAAAAACTCGCCAAATCGCGGTCTTCGTCATAATGCGTTTTGAGAAGCCCCAAACATTTGCGGATGCAGGTCAGCATACCAAGCGCAAGCACATCGATCTTTAGTATTCCAAGCGCATCCAGATCATCTTTGTCCCATTCAACGAACGTGCGGTCCTCCATCGCCGCATTGCCAATAGGAATGACCTCGCAAAGCGGGTCTTCAGTGAGAACAAAACCACCTACATGCTGCGAAAGATGTCGCGGAAAGCCAATCAATTGAGACGATAATGAAAGCGCCCGGCGAAGGGTAAGGTCGTGCGGATCAAACCCAGCTTCACGCACATGCTTTTCTGGTATAGCACTGGTTGATGAACCCCAAATAGAACCAGCAAGGGCCGACGTCACGTCTTCAGATAACCCCATCGCCTTACCAACTTCCCGAATGGCACTACGGGAGCGATAACTGATGACGGTCGAAGCAATACCAGCATGCGTGCGGCCATAGCGATCATAAACATATTGGATCACCTCTTCACGTCGCTCATGCTCAAAATCAACATCGATATCCGGCGGCTCTTTACGCTCTCGCGAAATGAAGCGCTCAAACAAAAGGTCAATTTCTGTGGGATTAACTGAGGTAATATGCAGACAATAACAAACAGCAGAGTTTGCAGCTGAACCACGCCCCTGACACAAAATATCTCGATCGCGCGCAAAGTTGACAATGTCATAGACAGTCAAAAAATAAAGTGAAAAGTTAAGTTCATCGATAAGTGCGAGTTCTTTTCTAAGTGTCTCTCGCACTTTTTCAGGAATACCATCCGGATAGCGCTGTGCCGCCCCCTGCCATGTTAAGTCTTCCAAATGCTGTTGCGGCGTCTTTCCCTGTGGCACGGGCTCTCGCGGATAGTTGTAGCGAAGTTCGTCCAACTGGAATTTGCAGCTCTGTGCAATCTCAATGGTCCGCGCAAGAGCGTCCTCGTGTCCGGAAAAAAGCCGCGCCATTTCCGATGGCGGTTTCAGATGTCGTTCCGCATTGGCATAAAGCAAAAAGCCAGCCTCTTTTATGGTGCAATGCTCGCGAATGCATGTCACCACATCCTGAAGCGGCCGCCGCTGAGGATCATGATAAAACACATCACCCGTTGCCACGAGCGGCGCACCCACTTTTCGCGCAATCACTTCTAATTCAGCAATACGGCGGCGATCATCCCCACGATAAGTATAATGTGCAGCCAGGAAAGATGGAGCCCCAAGATCATTTGCAATGATTCTGAATTCCTTGACCAGCAGGTCATGATTCCATTTCTCCGGCGGCAAAAAAATAAAAACCTGACCAGAGCTATGACCATAAACATCTTCAAGCGTAAGCTGACACTCTCCTTTTTCTGTGCGACGTTTTCCTATTGTTAAAAGGCGCGAAAGCCGCCCATAAGCAGCACGATCCGTTGGGTAACAAAGCAGACTTGGACCATCTTCAAGATCAAGCCGACAACCCACCACAAATGGAATGCCAGCATCTTTTGCCGCCATATAACCACGCACAACACCAGCAAGCGTATTCCGATCTGTCATCGCAATGGCCGACAAGCCACAAAGAGACGCCGTCGCAACCAACTCTTGCGGATGTGAAGCACCGCGAAGAAATGAAAAATTGCTAGTCGTTTGAAGTTCCGCGTAACGGATCATGACGAGAGTTCCATGACTTACGCAAACAGCCCATGCATATGCCAACTGGGTGGCTGCTCTGAACTGGCATCACGATAAAGTCCTTCGCGAAAAATCCAAAAACGTTGCCCCTTATCAGTCTCAACACGATAATAATCGCGCGTACGTTGGCACCTTAAACGGCGGGACAAAAGCCACCACTCCGGCGCAATCCGCTCAGGTCCTTCAGCACAGATCACGCGATGCGTCACCCGTCGCCATGTAAAACGCACCGGCGGTCCTTCAGGAATTTCAGCAATGACCCGCACCAACTCCGGACGATGAAGAAGACGCAAAGGCCGAGGCGGTTTCACACACGTTTCTTGTGAATCAGGCCCCTTTATCTGCAAAGCAGAAACACGTCTTTCGGCATGTTCTGGAACATGGCTTTCACGGAAGTTCACCCTTTGAACATGGCGCGGCCCCAACCGGTTTGAAAGTCGGTCAATCAATTGAAAAACCGCACCGTGATCCCTTTGCTTTGTAAAACGTTTAGAAAGCCCAAGCTGCTGCGCGGAAAGCCGCTCCACAACATCCGCCGAAAGAACAAGATGATCGACGCCAAAACCAGGATTAAGCGTTTCCACCTGATCACGAAAAAGATGCGCCAGATGATCTACGCTCCGCGAGGGTTGGGCGGTTGCAATAAAAACCCGCGAAACACCACCATCCGCATGATAAGCAGAATAAGTAAGCGCCTTCGCACCCTTAAGGTCCTTTTCCATGCGCTTACAAAGACGCACCAACAAATCATCAAGCCCACGATAAAAACTTTCTGTCTCTAAAAGCGGTTCCGGACATGACAGATATTCGCAATAAGCTGGCGCCGGCCGAAGCGGCACCAAAGTGTCTTCTGCGCGCCCAAAAGCTTGATCAAGACGATAAAGGACCGCTTCCCCAATTTCTTTTGAGGGAAAGCGACGCTTAAGGCTCGCGCGCGGCAAGTTGCAAAGTTCACCGATGGTTTTAAAACCAAAACGTTTGAGAAGATAAAGTGCGCCCTCCTCAAGCCGCAGCGCCTGAATGGGAAAATGTTGCAGATCGTCTGCAACACAATGCGGCGCCATCACCCGCTTTTCCAATCTATCGGTCATTGAATACCGCGCGATCGCCCACGCGGCACCTGCTGTTTCAGCTAAACCCAACTGATTTTCAAAGCCAAGGGCCTGCAATCTCTTGCTAAGGTCGGCAAGCAGACCACACTCCCCACCACAAAGATGCGCAGCTCCCGTAACATCAAGCCAAAGACCATCCGCACCATCAAGGCTCACAATCGGCGTATAACGCTGACACCAATCTGCAAGCTTGCGCAAAACAACAGCATCTGCATCTGGATCACAAAGTTGCGTGATAAGTGATGGAAGAATCGAACGCGCATCAGACAATCGCATATCCTGACGAAGACCACCCCGACGCGCCGCCTCATTAACAAACGAAATCTGCAAACCATGGATATCTTTGCGCACAAGCGCAAAAGGTTCATGATCACCCGCAAGCCGATCGCCATTTTGGGTATGCCTCCGCTGACTGTCCCATCTCAGACGATCGAGAGGAAAATTGCTCAGCCAAACCGAAACAATACGTCTCATTGTTCCACTCCACAGTCCAAGAGCCCGTGCGACCGCCACGGCAGCGCATCAACTCAACATGCCAATGCGGATCGCCCGGTGCGCTTGAAAAGAAAGGATCCCTATTCCCCGGTACAGCACGCACACGCCAGCGCGTTTCAGCCGCACTGGCCACAACATCCTGATGAGACCTTAAAAGCAAAACAGGCGTGCCACTCGCCATCGCAGCCAACGTCAAACGCCGGGTTTGCGTAAACGAAACCGAGTGAACGTCTCCGACAACAGCAAGAAGATTTGAAGCGCGCGCACCTTCTTCTAAGGCCCAAAGCACATCGTTGTTCTTTGCCGCCCCAACAAACAAAAAAAGCTCCGGATCAAATCCAAATGCGTTTAACCCAGCGCCATAAAGGGAGCCGAATTCATGCGCAGCGTTGGTTGTCTGGCACCAAAGCACAGGCGCAAAAACATCCGCTCTTGAAATCTCTGAAAGCTTTTTAATAAGCGCAAGAACATAACCTGAGGCCGCCGCATGATCCCCATAAGAAGCACCTAAAAACTCATGCACGCCACCACGACAAAGCCCTCCTTCAGGCAACGCTTGATCGATGTCTGACACCCCTAAACGCCATGCAGGCAAGGAGGGACACAACAAAGGGCCCTGGACCTTATCGTCCTTTAATCCGTTTTGAGATGTGCGCCGCTCAATTCCCGCCATCAAACGACGCAAATCAGCAATCTTTGAGTGAGGAGCACCCCTTTGATCTGAAGCAACATCAAAACGTTTTAAGAAGGCTTCAAAGCTCACCGCGCCACCTCTTGTCCATAAAGCACATGCCGCGCAAACCGCGTGCGCAAGCTAGAAAAAGCCCGCTCAAAACCTCCTCCCCTGTGCGCCACTAAAATCAGCACGCAACATCCGCGGGACATCGGCCCTGAACAGAAAGCAAAGTCGATCTAGCAAGGGGCGCCGCCCCATAAACGCAAATGCGCAGCATATGAAATCAGCTTAGAACAAAAGAGGAACATTTGCAAGGAATATGTTAGCGCCAGGCGCACTCATCCAGGCCCATAAACTAGGCTAACTCACTGCAATATATATATTTTTAGAGGCTAAAGCGTCCACCCGACCATCGCGACAACCACAGACTGCCTCACAACGCCCAACACCTGACCTACCCCTTGTAACCCAAGCCAGAACGGCAGCCGCATCGTGTTCACCGCGCAACATACAGACCAAATTCAATCAGATTTCGCGCCCCCACATCCTAAGCATGCTGGCACCAGCCAGCCTTCACCTATACGGTCCGTGCAAGGACAAAGATCGTGATCAAGCTTAGAACATATCCCATATTTGCAGCCTTGGCGCTGTTTGCGCTTGCATGCCAGCTTATCATAAGCTTTGGCCATGTTCACGTCGCGGAGCAAGTTCAAACATCTCAGTCCAACAGCGGTCTCTTCTCCCTTGTTGAGAACCACCCAGCTCACAATGACCGTGAACCGCAGCAGCGCGAGCATCACGACCATGACGACTACGATCACGACCCTCATGCGCCGGCCAATGGCCCGCATGAAGATGGCGAGCCGTGCTTTGCGTGTGTTCTAAAACATCTCTCCGGTTCTGTTGTCTTGCCGGTCGCCGCTGAACTCAAGATCGACCAACCGATTGTTTCCCATACCGTCTTTTATTCGGAACAGTCATTTGTTACGGCCCGGCGAACAAAGCACACGCGGGCCCGTGCACCTCCCACCCTCAAGACTTCCTAACAAATTTCATCAGCGCTTAGAGCAAATTTCGTCGCGCTTGTTTCAAGCGTGACGGTCCATTTGCTGTGCGCTTACCAACAATTACGAAGTGTTTTGGGGGCATCCATGTCTCAGTTGCGTATACCGCATGTGTTTGTGTTCATGTCTGCACTTGCGGCTCTGTCAATAACTACAATCACAACGCCAACCCTAGCGCAGGAGGCCGGCGCTGCTGATCCGCCGCCTGTTGTCGAAGAAATTCCGCCCGCGGTCGAAGAACTTCCAACGGTAGAGGTGAACGTTGAGGCCCCCTCTCCGGTTAAGAAGAAGAAGGCTAAGAAGAAACGAACACCAACAGCGTCATCTACGGTGGCAGCAACACAGCCACCACCAACAACCAACATACCGGAGGCGAGCGATGCGGTTGACGAACCGCCGACGCTACCAAGCCCGGTACCGGGAACGCTGATTGTCATTGACGACGCATTTGTTCCGGTGACTGTAGCAACAAACGCAGAAGTGCTCGCAAGCCAAGGCGCCACGATCACCGATGCTTTGGACAAGCGGCCTGGCCTTATCGGCTCAACGTTTTCCGCCGGATCAAACAGGCCAATCATTCGCGGGCTTGATAATTACCGCGTCCGCGTTCAGGAAAACGGCATCGGTACGCACGACGTTTCCGCACTCTCTGAAGACCACGCTGTCCCGGTTGATCCGTTCGCCGCAAACCAAATTGAAGTTATTCGCGGACCGGCGACGTTGCGTTACGGAAGCACGGCCATTGGGGGTGTGGTCGCTGTCGAAAATGAGCGAATTCCCACCTTTGTGCCA
The DNA here is from genome assembly GCA_965222775.1 of Hyphomicrobiaceae bacterium. Lineage (GTDB taxonomy): Bacteria > Pseudomonadota > Alphaproteobacteria > Rhizobiales > Hyphomicrobiaceae > CBDCUV01. The sequence continues at coordinate 2,583,240 of OZ244971.1, read as the reverse complement.
AAAAACGGAATCTCCGGTGAAATCAAAGGAGGCTATAGTTCCGTTGATGAGGGTCGCGATGGCGCCTTCAAAGCCACGGCCGGTGTCAATGGCATCGTTGTGACGGCTGATCATTTTCGCCGCCGCACTGAGGACTACGACACACCGCACGGCACACAATTCAATACTTTTTCGGAAGCAGACGGCACGTCTCTCGGCACGTCGTTCGTAGGCAGCCAAGGTTTCGTCGGTGTCTCGGTCTCCCGCTACACGAGCTTCTACGGTATCCCAGGTGAAGAGGCCGCGGAACTCATGCCGCGCATTGATCTTGAGCAGGAAAAGCTGTTGAGCAAAGGCGAGTGGCGCGTTGGCGCGTACGGTGTTGAAGCCATACGCTACTGGTTCGGTATGTCCGAATACGCCCACAACGAGGTCGTCGATGAAGGTGAGGGCGACGAAGTCGGTTCGCGCTTTACGAACGAGGAATATGAAACGCGTGTCGAACTTCAACACGTTCCAATTGGCACGACGTTGGGTCCCCTGCGCGGCGCAATTGGCATGCAATATGTCGATCGCAACACCCGCGGCCAAAGCTTTGAGGGAGACTCGTTGCTCGAAACCGCCAAAACAGAAGCCATCGCCGGGTACTGGTTCGAAGAGCTGGATGTTTCGCAAAACCTAACGTTACAGGCCGCCGGTCGCATCGAACACGATGACATCGACGGTTTCGGCCGCGAAGATCCACTCAACCCGGACGCCCCGGTGAGCAACCTCAACAAGAGTTACACGCCTTTAAGCGGCAGCGTCGGCGCTCTCGTCAAACTACCCGCCGGGACGGTCTTCAGCATTAACGGACAATACGTCGAGCGGGCGCCTGATGCCGCAGAACTGTTCTCCAAGGGCATTCACGAGGCAACCGGCACCTTCGAGATCGGCAATCCGAACCTTGAAAAGGAGCGGGCGAAGACACTCGAAGTGGGATTGCGCAAAGCGAGCGGTCCTTTCCGGTTCGACACTACCGCTTACTACACGCGCTTTAATGGGTTCATCTTCAAGAATCTTACAGGTGTATCGTGCGAAACGACCCTGGAAAGCTGCGGTGAAGAAGAAGAAAACCACGAGGAGGAAGAAGGCCACGGCCACGAAGAGCTTGATCAAGTTCTCTTCCAACAACGAAACGCAACCTTTTACGGTATCGAGATCGCGGCACAATACGACGTGTCGCCGATCTGGAATGGCGTCTGGGGCATCGAGGGGCAGTACGATTACGTCCGTGCGCGTTTGGATGGTGGCGAAAACGTACCGCGCATCCCACCGCAGCGGCTTGGCGGCGGTCTTTATTATCGCGACACCAACTGGTTCGCCCGAGCAGGTGTCCTCCATGCCTTTGAGCAAGACAAAATCGGACAAGAGGAAATTGTGACCCCTGGCTATACGCTGGTCTCTGCCGAGCTGAGTTACACCGCAAGAGTCGATACGGTTGGCAGTCTCGGACCGGAGTACACGATTGGTATCAAGGGCGAAAACCTTGCGGACGACGAAGTGCTCAATCACGCGTCATTTAAGCGGCGCGAAGGAGTGTTGCTTCCTGGCGCAAGCGTGCGAGTCTTTGGCAGTGTGAAACTGAATTGACCGCTAAACACAAACAGCACGGGGCCAACTGTGTAGCCCCGTGCGCTGCGCGCCCAACTCCTGGACGCGGTAATACAATGACCGCCCAACCAACTCTGCCGCAGCAAACTAAGTCTCCAAAGCCCCATCACTTCGTTCAAGAATCTCCGGCGGATCGAAGGCCGTTATAGGTGGCGGCTCACCATTGTAGCGCTCCACGTCCACGAGACACGTATGCGCAATCGGCCCCTGAGCCAATCGCGATGTTCCCTTGTCGATCGTCAACACATTTGGATTACCGTGTTTGCACATTGAGCCCGGCGTACCCGGCTCGCTCGGATCAAACCAAGCACCCGTACTTATTTGAATAACGCCTGGCCTGACGCCATCATCAATGACAGCGCTACACAAACACGCACCTCGGTCATTATAAACCCGCACCAGATCACCCGTATCAATCTTGCGCTGTTTTGCATCTTTGGAATTGAGCCTCACAGGTTCGCGACCATTAATTTTCGCTGCGCGCGCCGGACCACCATGGTCAAGCTGTGAATGCAGCTTTGATGCGGGCTGATTTGAAACAAGATGCAGCGCAAAAGATTTATCCCGCGACCCCAACCATTCGGCAGGTTCCAGCCAAGCGGGATGCCCAGGACAATCCTTATATCCAAACTGAGCGATTGTTTCCGAGAAAATCTCGATTTTGCCACTTGGCGTTTTTAATGGATGCGCACCTGGATCTTTGCGGTACGCACGCAACATAACCTGTGGTTCATGAGGGGTCTCGATTTCAAACCAACGATCGCGTTTTAAATCGTCTAGCGATGGCAGAGTGATTTGTTTCTGCGCAGCCTGTTGCCGTGTAAGATCATAAATCCAGCGCAGCCACCCTTCGCTATCTCGCCCTTCACTAAACGCCTTTTCAACACCCATCTGCCGACCAATACCGCGCAGAATGTCATAGTCACTGCGACTTTCGCCAATGGGCGCACACGCTTGCTCCATAAACACAACAAAGTTGTCGCGCGGAGACATCGCCAGGTCATTGCGTTCCAATGAGGTTGTGCACGGCAGGACAATGTCGGCGTGTTTTGCAAGCGCATTCCAACACCAGTCGTGGACAATGATCGTCTCCGGCTTCCGCCAGGCTTCAATCATGCGGTTGAGGTCCTGGTGATGATGAAACGGATTGCCACCCGCCCAATAAACAATACGCGCATCAGGATAAGTGTATTGCTGCCCGTTGTAATCGAAGGGTGCACCAGGATTGAGAAGCATATCACAGATGCGCGCGACGGGAATGAATGTCTTGACCGGGTTTTGTCCTTGCGGAAATGGTGCGGCTGGTAGCGATGTGACCTCACGGCCAACGGTATTGACAGCACTATAGCCAAAACCAATGCCACCGCCTGGCAAGCCGATTTGGCCAAGCATGGCAGCTAACGTAATCGCTGCCCAAAAAGTTTGTTCGCCATGATCTTGACGAGTTAGGGACCAACTGACGGAAAGCATGGTCCGCGATGAAGCCATGCGTCGCGCCAAGTTACAGATGGCGTCCGCAGAAATCTCACTAATCTCAGACGCCCATTGCGCATTTTTTTCTACACCGTCCGTCTTTCCCGTCAAATACGCGGCAAACTTTTCAAAGCCCACGGTATATCGATCAAGAAATTCGGAATCGTGCAATCCCTCTTTCAATAACGTGTGCGCAAGGCCGAGCACAAGCGCTGTATCTGTTGACGGACGCAGGGCCAACCAGTCGGCGTTCACCTCCTCTAAAACATCCGAACGCAGCGGTGACACATTGACGAACTTGACGCCTGCTTGATGAGCGCGAAGCACACCATCACGTTGGACATGTCGCCCGACCCCGCCCTGGCCAATTTGCCCGTTCTTTAAAGGCACGCCGCCGAACGCAACCAACAACTCTGAATTCTCGGCAATGGATCGCCAGCTTGTGGCGAAGAAAACAAAGTCGCGGTAACGCCCAAGGACATGCGGCACAATCACTTCCGCGGCGGCAGAACTGTATGTGTTGACCGATCTCGTGTAACCACCAATGCAATTAAGAAACCGATGTAGCTGTCCTTGCGCATGATGAAATCGTCCAGCGCTGGCCCAGCCATACGATCCCGCAAAGATCGCCTCATTACCGAACGTATTGCGGACGCGATTAAGTTCGTCGGCAACAAGTTGCTCAGCCTTGTCCCAACTCACTTTAACGAAAGGCTCCGCGCCTCGCTTCTCGGTCGCGGCACCAGGTCCCTGGTCCAGCCAGCTACGACGCACGACAGGCGATGTAATGCGCGTTGGGTCTTCAAGAACATCGACGATGCCCGAACCAATCGGTGAGGGGTATGGATCTTGTTCAAAACTATGAAGCGCCGTGACCTTGCCGTTATGCGTTTCAACCCTATACGTCCCCCAATGCGCACTGGTCAGCGGAAGTCCTTCGTCTTTACCCATCAAGGTCCCCCGATGCGGTCTTGCCGCCGTCAACACCTGGTGATCGAACTCCCAAAGACTTACACAAAAAACCACAACAAGCGAATGCACTGAAGCTTGATCTACTTGCCTTTATTGCGCGCCTGCGTTTGCCGGCCACAATCCAATCAATGAAATCTGGCAGGCGCGAGATTTCTGCGAAGGATGACATTACTTGAGCTCTCAAGTCTGTTAACATAGGCTCGACACACGCGGAACCTTACGCGGTCTTACACGGGCAAAATACACCAGAACTGGGGAGTAATTGTCATGTCGACCACAAACAGACAACTGGTCGGCACAGAGTCAAGCTTTGCCAACCGGGCATTGCGCGCATTAGCGCGACCATTTGTGGCTTTGATGCAGCGCTACATGCCGGACGCGTTTATTTTCGCGATCTTGCTAACCGCGCTGACCTTTGCACTGTCAATTTTTGCAGCCGGAGCAACTCCGGAACAAGCGGTCATCGCGTGGGGAAGCGGTTTTTGGAAACTTTTGACCTTTGCCGCCCAGATGGCCATGATTTTGATTACGGGCCTTGTGGTCGCGCAAACACAAATTGTGCAGTCGGGCATCAAATACATTGTCGAACGGATCAAAACGCCGTCCCAGGCTTACGCGCTCGTTACAGTTATATCGTCGTTGGCCGCTCTGTTGTCGTGGGGTTTTTGCCTGATCATGGGTGCGGTTTTGGCGCGCGAAACCGCAAACTCCTGCCAGCGCCGCGGCATTACCGTTCACTATCCGCTTGTCGTCGCCGGCGCTTATGGTGGCTTTGTCGTATGGCACCAAGGTCTATCTGGCTCCATTCCACTGAAGATCTCAGAAACTAATCATTTTCTTGTCGACGACATGGGAATCGTACCGCTAAGCGAAACGCTGCTGACCTCTCAAAACTTTTTAATCGCCCTTATGGTCGTCGTAACACTGCCATTCATTATATTGTTGATGCGCCCACCGACCTCAGAATGCGTCACGGTCCAACATGAAATTACTCCAAAGGAACCGCCAACGACGAAGACCGACGAAGAAAATACACCGGCGTCTATTCTTAACAACTCTCGGGTCTTAAATTTTCTCGTTGCCTTTTGCGCGCTTGTCTACATTGCGTACTTCTTCACAGGCAAAGTCGATCAGTCGGCCCTCAACATTGTCATCCTATCCTCCTTCACGCTCGGAATGCTTTTGACCCGCTCGCCCGTGCACTACATGGAGCTGGCCATGACCGAAGGACGCAGCGTGACAGCAATCATTCTGCAATATCCGTTTTACGCCGGCATCATGGGGCTGATGACCGGCACCGGCCTCGTTCAGATCCTTGCCAATTTCTTCGTTTCGATTTCGACAGCCGATACGCTGCCCTTCTGGGGCATGATTTCCGGCGGGCTCATCAATATGTTTGTGCCCTCAGGCGGTGGCCAATGGGCGGTGCAAGGCCCGGTCATGATTGAAGCAGCCAAAACGCTCGGCGCCGACATGCCGCGCGTCGCAATGGGCGTCGCACTGGGCGACCAGTGGACGAACATGTTGCAACCCTTCTGGGCGATTCCCGTGTTGGCCATCGCGGGCATGCAGGTCCGCCACATCATGGGCTACACAGTGGTCGTGTTTCTTTGGACCGGCCTCATCTTTACGCTTGGTCTTTTGTATTTGTAGGTGTTGCTTTGTTAGGTGCTCTATTTGTTGGGTGACCTTTTTGCTGTCCAGACCTGACATTGTCCTGAAACCGAAATGACACCTGCATTTTTGTCGTTCCGCGCGGACGGCTATCTCACAAATAGCCGTTTGCAATTGAGGATTGGGCGATTCGATCTGCCTCAAATGAGAAGGTGGTCTGGCTTCTGCCCCATATGAGAAGACGTTTTGGTTCTGTCCCTTATGAGAAGATGTTTGAGGGCACTAAAATTTTCACCTGTCGGGCGAAATTGGAAAAACTATCTTTCGACTTCCGCTTTTAAACGACAAAAGCAGGCGTGTCGTTTGTCACGATGGGTGACGGTCATTGTCCCGATTCCGAACAAGCGGCGATCTGGGCATTTTGGTTTAGGTTTGTTTGCTCTAATACCGCATGCGGCAAATGAAAGTCTTCTCAGAAGCGGGCTCGAGATGGCGATTCGCTGCAAGTCGGGCCGTAACACATAGAGTCACCTCAAGAGTGAAACGTGAAAAGTTTTTCAAATAAGTTTGAGGCGCATTCACTGTAACCAAATAGTTTATGACGTTTGTCAAATGTTACTTCCCGCCTAGAGTTTCCCGCCATCTGAAAAAATGTAGCCTACATAGTTCTTTTTCTCTTGAGCCTTTCTTGTGAGTTCTTTTCGACGAATGTCTGTGATACCTGTGCTCAATTCCTCAAGGCGTTTATTTACAGGCTCGCAGTTGTAGCCCAAATGGCAGGCTCTCTTCAGAAAATAATACTCAGCTTCTGCGTCAACATCAAATAGACCCCTAAATATGTCGCCGCGACGTATCAGTTGGGCGATTACAATCAACGCCGGCCCGTAACCCATTTCACCTGAAATAATCATTGCTCTCAGCGCGCGATCTCGAAGAGCAATCAAAGATTTGTCATCGAAAGGATTCTGGCCCAGGGGTCGTGCTTTGTATTTGCGCACGGTCATGTTCGATTGACGGATCTGATTTTCGAAATCGCGGAATGACGAGTATGACACACAGAATCCGTACCCTGGGAACTGAACCCCCGCATAAAGGCCCCATCGATAACTTTTCACGTCTTTGGCTGCGTCGCTGGTTTCCGGCGCTTTTTTTACTGTTGTTGAAAACTGCGGATAATTTCTTACAAACGCTGCCCGCAATTGTTCTTCGGCCCGCTCGCAATCCAATTTGTTTAAGGCGTCCAAATAATCCCGGTGTCCCTCTCGCGTCATTAGGTCTTTTGCAGGCTTGGTTTTGAACGGAGCGTAAGTTCCGTCGGACATGAACAACACGTCGCTGCGTGATCGTTCATTGTCTGCTGCAAGAGCGGTAGCCGCAACCATCACAAGAGCTAACCCTGCGCAGGCATACTTACAAGCAATCATGAACTTATCCTCTGTTGATCCACTCACACTACCATAGCCTGAGATGTAGTGACGAGGACGAGCAATGGCAGACAAGACCAACTTTGCGATCTGTGCGAGTGAGCGTGCAGCACTTCAGCGATATCGTGACAACCTCATCAGGGAAGAAAATAAACTTGGCAAGCTCGAAGAGAGTATACGCGGTATTCAAGGTGAAATTAATTATGCCGAGAATGCGCTGCAACGAGTCATAGTGAATATTCGAGAGGCTGGGTCATCTGCTGTAGGCTGCGCTGTTGGGATGGTAAAGAAGCCGCTAGACCCCTCAGGTTGTGTTCAACCTGCAATCGAGTTATCCAACGAGCAAGCGGCCCATGAGGAAAGACTTAGGCGGTTAAAAAACAAATTACGCCTTCAGATTGAAAAACGGAATGGCGCTAGACAACGAATTGAGGGGCTGCGAAGCGACATTCAACGAACCATCGCAATTTTGAACGCGAATGGATCTCATTAATGCCCGTCCTTTATCTCCTCTGTCGATGGTTCTACTTGATGCTCTTAGATTGAGGCAACATCGACTTCGATACTAGCATGATTGGCAATTGGAAAGCGACGTTCACCCCGCGTCAGCCCTATCTTATTCAACTCCACAATCGCTTCGGGTGACACTCTTTTCTGGTTTCCAAACTCGAACTGTTAATCCACCAAGAGCCGACGCATTGCCAGAAATAGCCTCCCAAAGCGCTCACTACCGTTCCTGGCCCCTCCTCCCCGACACCCGGCCAGCTTCCTACCTCTTCCGCATCCAACTTAAAACCGGCCACAAAACACTACGATACAAACATCTACACCAAAAACACCCCGCACATCACGCACCCCTCACTCACCCTTGCCCGTCCCAAAGTGCGGATGAACGACCAAATCGCCAGCTTTGATACCCAACCGCTCTGCCTCTCCTGCGCCAATCTCCAAAACCGCCGTCACCGGACCTTGCGACAAAATAATTTTTTCTGACATCGGCTCGGTGCGCTCTTCAACGCGATGCACGCGTCCATCTTTGCCGACAAAAACCATGTCCAACGAAACAAATGTATTGCGCATCCACATGGAGATTTCATCAGGTTCCGAATAGGGAAAAAGCATGCCCTTGCCCGGATCCAAACGTTTGCGAAACATGAGACCTAATGCTTTTTCCGCATCCGTCTCCGCAACTTCAATGTCAAAAACAACCAGGCCCTTGCCCGTTTCAATTGAAAGTTTATCGCGTTTCATCTCCGCCAGGAGATCGGACGCACCCCCAAACAAAAAAGCCATCATTGCAAAAGAAAAAAGGACTGCATACGCAGCCCTTCTAAAATTCCTGCTTAAACAAAACACGTCCAACGACGTACCAGTTCCAGATACACTAATGCGAAGACGGCAAGCCCATTGACACACCATCCGGACGAAGCTCTGCAGCCATACAGCCCTTACATCCTCGGCCCCACCGCACTTGCACATATTGCCCTGGTCGTAATTCCGTAAAACCAAACCGCCGCAAAGTTTCCATATGGACGAAAATGTCCTCTGTGCCCTCGCCGCGCGTAAGAAATCCAAAGCCGCGCACCCTGTTAAACCATTTGCATACCGCGCGCTCCCAGTCGCTTTCCGGTTCAACGACCACATGCGTGCGTTGCGGAAGCTGAGAGGGATGAATGGCGGTGCTTTCGTCCATCGACAAAATACGGATGGCTTGGTAGCCGCGCGGCCGCTGCATAACTTCGCAGTGCACGCGTGCACCCTCATAAGCCACCTGATACCCGCCAGCGCGCAAACACGTAACATGCAACAGCACGTCTTCAAGACCATTGTCAGGTACAATAAACCCATACCCCTTTGAGGCATCAAACCATTTAATCGCCCCTGCGATCTCAAAAACATCCTGATCCGCGTGTTCGAGTTGATCGCCCCCTTCTACGACGGGCTGCTCCGATTGAGGACCAGTCTCGTACTTCGTATCTACCATGTTACACCCCCGCGATGTACTTCCTAAAACATTAGGCCTCATCAATTTAGGATAGCCGCCACACACACACCTGCTTTTATGATTGCCCTCTCAATAAAAGCCGCGCGTGTTGCGCCAGCGTTCGGTTAAGACTCATAACTGCTTCGTTTCAGTTTCGGTAGCCCCCCTTTTGCGGTTGCCTTCCACCCGCAAATCTTCAACAGCGAATTTTTACGCGAAGACACACTCTTTAACTCCATGTTTATTGGCAATTTTTCTCCCGTCGCCCTTCTGTCCACAGCCAACTCACAATATTCATTGCCGATCACATAGCGACTAATCTGCGCGCCCCCAAACACCCTCTGTGTGAAGTATTCACTCAGCAAATGATTCGCTTGATTTCTCTTGAATTTGTCGTCAAGCGGTTCGTTGCAGCGCAACAAAAACGCAACAATCGATCCACTGTTTGTCCCCAGACAAACTTTTTTTCACAGCCTAGCGATAGGCCCACTGTTGCATATATGTGATTGACATCCACATGCGCCATTTTCTGGGCGTTGCCCAGCACCCCGAGGTCACGTGCAAAATATTTTTTGCACTAACCAAAGTCCTTGAAGGACACGCTACGAGAAACAACGGGCAAAAAACCACCCCATCGCAATGGCAAAGGCTTAAGCCAATTGAGGAGACTGTTTCATGCGCTATCTTCACACTATGGTCCGCATCAAAGACATTGACGAAAGCTTGGCCTTTTATTGCGAAGCTCTTGGGATGCGAGAAATGCGCCGCATGGACAGTGAAGAGGGCCGGTTCACACTGATTTTCCTAGCCGCGCCAAACGACAGGCGAACCGCGGCGCAAGACCATGCGCCACTTCTTGAACTCACTTACAATTGGGATAAAGAAGATTATGGCGAAGGCCGCAACTTTGGCCATCTGGCGTTTGAAGTAGAAGATATTTACGCCACCTGCGACAAGCTCGCCGCTGCCGGCGTCACCATAAACCGCCCACCGCGCGACGGCCACATGGCATTCGTGCGCTCACCCGACAACATCTCAATAGAACTTTTGCAAAAAGGAAGCCCACTTCCTTCCAAAGAACCTTGGACATCCATGGAAAACAACGGCAAGTGGTGAGAACCTAATCCCTCACAGTCTCGTCAACCCGTTCAACTTGTCTCGGTGCTCATTTTTAAAGCACAAAACAATATTGCCGACTGCCACATGGACCCTGCGCGCAATTTGATGCAAGGTCAGTAATGGGCCGCCGCATGCCGCCGGTCAGACTGCCAGGACCTCAAGGCGCATAAGGAAATAGGTGTGGTGCAAAACCACAAAACCAAAACACCAACTGTGCGCCAGTGCTGGATGCTCGCGATCATAAGTTTTGCGCTCTTTCTTGCAGCCCTGTCAGGTTTGGCAGCATACGATGCCCGCGGCCAAAAGTCGGCCGCGGAAAAGCGCGCAACACATTCCGAAAAGCATCCTAACGCGGCACGAAGCGCCCAGATGGACGCGAACGCGGCCCGGGATCAGGCGGTTACCGCAAAACAAGAGGTACCTGTCAGACAATACAAACTCCTGGCACGTCCGTCTCTCTTTGAGATCTATGATGGCAACGCAGGACTCGGGCTGCTGCTGGCGCTTGAGGCCTTGCTGGAGGCAACGAGCCAAGATCGCCAATTTTGGGCTCCAGCCCATCTTGCTCTCGATTTCGCAGTGAGAGAATTACACGAGACAAAGATTCTTAGCGGCCATGAGAGCAAAGTTACGAGCGTTAAAATTTCACCCGATGGGAGAACGTTTGCCTCCGCGGCCATGGATGGCACAGTCCGCCTCTGGGATCTTAAGTCAAAGCAGCAACGAGCCGTCCTAGAAAGCAACGAACACCTGCTTACAAGCATTGCTTTTTCTCCTGACGGCACAAAGATTGTCGCTGCTGCAGCAGGCGAGAAAATCCAGCTGTGGGATACCCAAACATACCAACGGCTTTCAGCGTTCAAGGTTCAACAACCTGGCGCCACCAGCATTACATTTTCGCCCGACGGAACAAAACTTGCCTACGGCGCCGAGGACGACACAATACATATCGTGGATCTCCAAACGCAACGCGAACTGGCCATTCTCAAAGGCCATGAACACGATGTTAGTGGTCTCGCTTTTTACCCAGATGGGACGAAGCTCGTTTCCGGATCCTTTGACAAGACAATCCGAATTTGGGATCTCCAAACGAACAAGCAAACGGCGGTTCTCAAAGACCACAGGCAGAATGTCACAGCCATTGCGTTTTCTCCCGATGGCACACAGTTCGCCTCCGGATCCATGGACAAAACGATTCGCATTTGGGATAGCAAAACACACGAGCAACTGGCTCTATTAAAAGACTATGATGACGAAAACGACGACGAGGTCACCAGCGTAGCTTTCTCACCTGACGGCAAAACACTAGCTTCCGGCGGTGAGAACCTATCAATTCGTCTGTGGCATTTGCCAACAAAACAACTCCAAAAGCGTATAAAAGGCCATCAACGTCGCGTTGGAAGCATCGCTTTCACACCTGATGGCACGCAACTGATCTCCGGATCTGGTGACAATACAATTCGCATTTGGGAAGTTCACACAGAGCAGGACCTGTCTGTTCTGCTAGGTCACGAGGGCGTTGTCACAAGCGTTACATTTTCGCCTGACGACAAGAAAATTGTCAGTGCATCGACTGACAAAACAATCCGGATTTGGGACGTCGACGAGCGCCGGCAGGTAGCCGTATTGACAGACCATGAGGACCGCATTTCGAGCGTTGCGTTTTCACCCGATGGGTCAATGATAGTCTCTGGATCAGCAGACAAAACAATCCGTCTCTGGGATAGCAAAACATACAAGCAGATTGCGGTGCTGAAGGGACATCAAGGCAGTGTCAATACCGTCAGATTTTCACCCGACGGAACTAAGATTGTCTCCGGCGGTGGCAACACAATCCGTCTTTGGGATGCCACAACACACCAGCAGCTTTCTGTGTCGAAAGAGCATCAAGAAGGCATATTTGACATCGCGTTTTCACCTGATGGCACAAAAATTGTGTCAGGCTCCAGTGATAAAACCGTTCGTCTTTGGGATGCAGAAACACATCGGCAGATCGCCAAGTTGACGGGTCATGAATATGGTGTCTACGGCGTCACTTTTTCACCTGACGGCACAAAAATCGTCTCCGGCGATGCCAAGACACTACGACTTTGGGACACGCAGACCCACCGACAGCAAGCCGAATTTAAGGGTCAAGAAGAAGCTATCCTGAGCGTTACGTTTTCTCCTGATGGCAAAAAGATCGCAGCCAGCACTTGGGTCCTAAAAATTCACGTTTGGGACACCGAAACGCACGAGCAAATTGCCATGCTGTTCGGCCAACGGGCCTATGGCTGGCATGAAAGTGCCGTCCCTAGCGTTGCCTTTTCCTCCGATGGCACAAAGCTTGTGTCGGGTTCTTACGATGGAACGGTTCGCGTATTTGACCTTGTGTTCGGACAAAAACTAATCGAAAAAGCGAAAATGAAGACCATCCGCTGTCTAACAATCAAAGAGCGTCAACGCTTTTTTTTGAGTGACGACCCACCGCGCTGGTGCATCACAGGCGCTGGTCTGGAAACCGAAAGTGATCCCACAAAATGGCGACCCAAATGGCCCTATCACACACCGGGGTGGCGCAACTGGCTTATCGCCAAAGATCGCGGAGAGAACCCACCACTGCCGCCGAATTAGCCTTTTATCCACCTCCCACGCAGCCACACTGCTACAAAGCCGCAAGGCCCAAACAATCTAACGTTTCCCGAATATCAATGCGACACACCGGCAGCCGCAAAAGCAGCAATCTAATGGATCGCCGTCAGCCGCTTTAACACTTCTGTCCGCGACGCAAGACTGCCCATCTGATACTCAACCACATCGCGCATACTCACAATACCGGCAATTCTGCCATTATCGACGATCGGCAAATGACGAATGTGATTTTTGGCCATCAAATTGGCGGCCTCTTGCAGCGAAGCGTTGGAATTGCACGTGATCACGTGCGTCGCCATCAAACTTGACACTTTCACCAAATGCAGATCCCCCCGGCGCTCAGCAAGCCCGTAGGCCACATCACGCTCAGAAATGATCCCATCAAGCGTCACCCCGTCTTCACTGACAATCATCGCCCCCATGCGTTCTTGTTTCAAAAGTTTTGACAAATGGCCAATGGTATCGCTGCGCCGCACGGTCTTAACAGCACAACCTTTTTCCTCAAGAATGTCTGAAATCTTCATAGGTGTTGGTCCTTGTCTGCGTTCCATCACATGTCACTTGTTCTTTGGTCGCTCAAAAAGTTAATCGCGCGTTTCATGCACACACAAACTGACAGCGCAGTTGTTTTTGACAGAGCCTCACACTAGCGAGCCCAAGCCAGGATTGCGCGGTCAAGAACAGCGCGCGGCGTCACGTCGCATATCTTCACTCAGAAATATCGCCGCGCGCAACGCACACTGACCTGCAAACCAAGTTTTCAACGATTGACGATCGCCATGTCGCGCAACACATCTGATTCAAATTCCACTTCGCTAATACGGTGTTTTAAAACATCACCAATGCTGACCAGGCCGACCAACCGTCCCTCCTCAACAACCGGCAAATGCCGAATGCGGCGCGTTGTCATGATCCGGGCCACGTCCGAAACTTTGTCTTGCGGCGCACAAGAAATGACGTCCCGCGTCATAAAGTCTGCAACAACATACTGACCGACTTTGCTGCCGCGCGTCGCCAATCCGCGCACCACGTCCCGCTCTGAGATGATCCCTAACACCGCGTTCCCGTCTTCGCTTACAAGCATCACGCCGACACGTTCTTTCACGAGCCGTTCCGCCAGATCCTGAATGGAGTCCGCCGGTCGGACCGTTAGTGCCGTTGGACCTTTGATCTTTAAAATTTCAAATATTTTCACTGCGCTCTCCTTGATAGGATTTAAGAGCCGCCACGCCCCGAAGATTGGCAAACATTTGGGTTTCAAAAATTGAGAATGGGGGCTTGCGGCACAGCAATTCCGCCATCAGCCATCGTCTTTGAAATTAGGACTAAAAGCCTTGTTGCTTTTGAAGCTGGCAAATCCGCCCGGGCGCTTTGGTCGCAGATAGCAACAGCACACACTTATTTGTTACGCACGCGGTGCGCCGCAGCATCTTTGCTGCACAGCCACAGCGACAACGAATGTTGCAAACTGCAAACGAGACTTCTTATAAAGAAAATACATGAAACGAATTTGTATCCACGTCTCCCAAACGCAGACATGGCCTCACAAAAACAATCGGTCGCTAAGGATCAAACCCGGCTGTCGCCAGGTTTGCGCCGCGCATTCATCACAAGTCGAGCTGATAAGAGTGTGGGAGCCAGCGATAACTGCTTGACCCCTGCCTTTCCACATATCCAATCGATGGAAATGGCATATGGAAGGCGCTGACGGCGATACGCTCAGTTGCAAGTACGTCGAATATGCGCACTCGTGTTTCCGCCCCTTTCGCTGCATCCACGTCAAATACGCAGTGCCAATCTGGACGGGCGAGAGAAGCAACGTGGTGATGCGCACAATCGCCGAGGAAAAACATGTCCTTGTTGCCACCGCCGCTGATACGAAATGCAAGATGACCAGGCGTGTGCCCAAAGGCTTCCACGGCGCGAATGCCAGGCGCAACATCGTCCCCAGGCTTTAAGAAAGTGGTTTTATCCGCAAGGGGCACAACGTAATCGCCAAACAAGGCCGCAAATTTCTCCAGGTCTCCAGTCCGCTTACCGTTCGACCAAAAGTCATACTCCAAAGCACCGATCATGTAGCTTGCATTGGGAAAGAGCGGTTGTTCATTCTCAAACAGTCCCCCGATATGATCGGGGTGCCCGTGTGACAAGACGACAAGATCAAATTGTTCAGGCTTAAAACCGGCCGGTGCAAGTTGGGCGGCGAGCCAACCGCCAGCCGGACGTGGCACGAATCCTCGTGAACCATTTCCGGTATCGAACAAAATGAGCTGTTTTCCGGTATTGACGATCATCGGTGTGAAACCGGGCCGGTATTTGTTCGTGGGAAGAAGGTTATCGAGCATAAGCTGATCGACGTCGTCTTGTTTCGCGTTCTTGCCGATGAGCGGCCATGGACCATCGATGAAGACGTCGGAATCGGAAATCATCGTCACTTCGAAGGCGCCAAGCTTAAAACGAAAGTGCTTGGGTTGCAGGGTCCCGAGCATAGGAGCCGCCGCAATCGCAGTACGACACAACGAGCTGGACATGATAGAGCCTGCTGCTAGTGTTGTGCCTGTTAAAAGCGCACGACGACGTGTGATGCGGGGCTGTATCATAAAGTGAATTCCTCTAGACTTAACTGGTCTCAGGACGGGAGCCATAGGGCAGACAGCCAAATATATCGATGACAACTAAAAACCGCTTGTACAAACGTGCCGCACCTCAATCCTGTGTACCAAGATATATTTGGCATGTTGGAGAAGGGCTCGCATTCTTTGCTGGTCCGCTTGGTCGAAATGCGCTGCATTCGCACAGCACCGCCGTTTTTCTCGCTGGGCTCCATGGCAAATTTCGCTTGCGTATTGAAGCAGGCGACTGGCAGAGCTGCCGCTCAGCCGTTATTCCAGCCGGTGTGTCCTATGAATTTGATCTCTCCAACAATCCACTGAGCGTTCTATATTTAGAGCCCAACATCGCTGGTGTAGACGCCTTGGTGCCACTCGCCCGCGACACGCGCGAGATCAATCACACTCTCGTCGGAGATAACGGCGAGGTTTCCCTTTTGCGCGATCTCTATGAAGGTAACGCAAACGAAGAATCGATCTGCGAGGCTTTGCAGGATCTCGTCGGATTTTCGAAACGCCAGGCCCGCAAAGAGATTGATGGACGTGTCATTCGAATTGTCGAGGCCCTTCAAACCAACTTCCTTAATCCTGCACCGGCCACTGAACTGGCACGCTCAGTTGGTCTGTCTGATTCCAGACTGCAGCACTTGTTTACCCGTGAAGTTGGTGTTCCATTGAGGCGCTATCGAACTTGGAACCGCTTGCGTGCAGCCATCCGCGAAATTGCACAAGGCAATACCTATACCAACGCTGCCCACGCCGCCGGCTTCTATGACCAATCTCATTTTGCACGCGAGTTTCGCCGCACATTCGGAGCTCCTGCTTCTCGAGGATTGACGAGGAGAAGAAAATGATAGTTTGGCCTTCTCCAACATCTAGGGCTCAACTCAGCCAATGTAAGTTCCACCTCAACACCCATTCCTTTGCAATTCACCATCCACTTCCGCCACCAACAACACCAATCAAACTCACTTTCACATGCACCAAAACCAACCTCCCCAAACTTAAAAAAACCACCAGCCACACGACATGTAATAACGTTACCGTCCCGCACTTGTAACAGTGTTACTGGGACTAATTCCTGATTTCCACCAATGAAAAATGCCCTTTATCGAATGCATAAGAAGAAATATTTCAATTACACGGCCAAGTGACCAATTTTGCATTGAACTGCACTTGCCAAAATCAAAATCAAATGACTAATGTCGAGCGTGGATCGAGGCCTTTTAAAAATCCTTGGATCCAAAAAACGACTGCAACGTATCCCGCGTTTTTTTGGAAATGCAGTCATTATCTAAAGTCCTCCTTCGGCGAGGAGGACATCTTTAAACCGAAGCTTATGCTTTCATCAGGAGGACGATCATGAAAGTTTGGATAAAGCCTCAAGTTCGTGAGCAGGAAGTTGGTCTCGAAGTAACGAGCTACCTCCCAGCCGAGATCGACGTCATCTAACGATCTCATGATGATTGACTTACGTCTTGCGTGAGCGATCAGTGCGGCGGTCGAAGGCTCGGCCGCCGCGACTATTTTGAATTGGGCTCTCGTGTGATTTTATAACGTTCATAATTCATGGGCGCACACGAATAAAAACACGACCAAACACATGTACATAAAGATCTTGGGCTCCGCAGCGGGAGGCGGCTTTCCACAATGGAACTGCAATGGCGCAAATAGCGCCGCGGTTCGCACCAAAAAGCCTGGTTACAGGGCCCGCACCCAATCATCCCTCACCGTCAGCAGCGATGGCAAATCCTGGGTCCTCTTAAACGCTTCTCCTGACTTGCGTCACCAAATCAACGAAACACCAGAACTTTGGCCCGCACCTGATCAGGGTCTGCGCAACAGTCCCATTAAGGCCGTCGTTTTGACAAACGGCGACGTGGATCATGTCGCGGGATTGATCAACTTGCGCGAAATGCAAGCTTTTAATGTTTACGGCTCCAATCGCGTTTTAGAAACACTCGCCGCCAACTCAATTTTTAATATTCTAAACCCCGACGTTGTGACCCGCACCGAAATCACGCTTGATCAGCCTTTTTCCATCGACGGACCCGACGGCAGTTTAGGGTTAAATGTCGAAGCCTTCGATGTCCCAGGCAAAGTCGCACTTTATTTAGAAGACGCGTCTGCCGGACCTGACTTCGGCACGCAATCCGGCGACACCATCGGACTTAAAGTCACAGAGACTAGCACAGGAAAAACTTTCTTTTATATTCCAGGATGTGCATCTCTCGATGACAAATTAAGAGAGCGCTTACAAAATGCGTCTCTCGTCTTTTTTGATGGCACGCTTTATACGGACAATGAAATGATTGATCAGGGTCTCATGCCAAAAACGGGCAAACGCATGGGCCACATGAGTATTTCTGGGCCCGGCGGCACCATCGAAGCGTTTAAAAACTTAAACGTTGAACGCAAAATTTTCGTTCACATTAACAACTCAAATCCAGTCCTAAACGACAACTCCGACGCCCGCAAACAAACCGAACAGTCAGGTTGGGAAGTCGGCTACGACGGCATGGAGGTCCAACTATGAGTGAGCGTCATCTTCAATCAAACATTACACAAGAACTCTGGTCCCACGACGACTTTGAAGCTGCCATTCGTGCAGTTGGGGCGGAACGTTACCATGACAAACATCCCTTCCATAAAATGTTACACGGCGGCAAGCTTAACAAAAACCAAGTCAGGGCCTGGGCTCTAAACCGCTATTGCTATCAAGAGGCTGTTCCACGCAAAGATGCTGCGTTTATGAGCCGCGTCAATGACCGCGATTTACGCCGGGAGTGGCGCCACCGCATTGAAGACCACGATGGAACGGGCCCTGACGATCCAGGTGGCATTGAACGCTGGTTGGTCCTAACCGATGGTCTGGGCCTTGACCGTGACGACGTAACGTCTATGCGCCTAGCGCTGCCGGCAACCCGCTATGCCGTTGAAGCTTATGTTTATTTTGTTCGTGAACAGCCCTTAGTCGTTGCAGTCGCCTCATCCCTCACTGAACTGTTTGCGCCTAAGATTCATAAAGAGCGCATTGCCGGCATGCTTGAAAATTATGATTTCATCGACGACCACGTCATGGCTTATTTTAAGCGCCGCCTCAACCAAGCGCCACGCGATGCAACTTTCGCCCTTCAATTCATCAAAGACAACGCACACACACGCGCCGAACAGGAAGCATGTGTTGATGCGGTCCGCTTCAAATGCAATGTATTGTGGGCCCAGCTAGACGCGCTACATCACGCATATGTAACCCCGGGTGAGATCCCCCCAGGCGCTTACGATCCGGAGAAGATGCATGGCTGACGACAAGACAGCCCCGAAACGTTTGATCGTGACGGCAGATACGTTACCAAAACTGCCCCGGCACATCAAACTTCGCCACGATAAAGGGCGAGGACGATGGCTCATCCTCGCCCCCGAACGCGTTTTTGAGCCTGACGAAACTGCCGTCGAAGTTCTTAGATTATGTAACGGCGAAAAAACCGTCGCGGAAATCGCCGCTCAACTTGCCGCTCAATATAACGCTCCGATCGAGGTCATCACCGAAGACGTCATAACAATGCTGCAAGATGTAGCCGACAGAGGAGTGGTAACGTCATGACCGACATCACCACCGTTGAAAAAATCGAATCGGCAGAGCCCACCTGTGCCAGCGCACCTGTCGGCCTACTTGCCGAACTAACCCATCGCTGCCCACTGCAATGTCCCTATTGTTCGAATCCTATCGAACTCGAGCGTGCAAATACCGAACTCAGTACACAAGAATGGCAAGACGTCATGCGCCAAGCCGGCGAAATGGGCATTCTTCAATTGCATTTGTCGGGAGGCGAACCAACTGCACGCCAGGATTTAGAAGAGATCTTGGACGCAGCCAGCAAGGCCGGGCTTTACACAAACTTGATCACTGCTGGCGTATTGCTTACCAAAGAACGTTTAAAAAAACTTGCCGACCTTGGCCTCGATCACGTCCAGCTTTCAATTCAAGATGTCAATCCCGAAAACGCGGATCGCATTGCAGCCTACAAGGGTGGGTTCAAGAAAAAACATGAAGTTGCAGGTTGGGTGAAAGAGCTAGGACTTCCGCTCACCATCAATGCGCCAATGCACAGGCAAAACATTCGCAACCTCAAAAACATCATCGACTACTGCGTCGACGTGGGCGCCGGCCGCTTGGAAGTTGCACACATTCAGTATTACGCCTGGGCGTTAAAAAACCGCGCCGCACTCATGCCAACCTATGAAGAGTTCATGGAAACCGCTAGGCTCGTTGACAAAGAAAAAGAACGCCTCAAAGGCATTCTTGTCTTCGACTTTGTTGTTCCCGACTATTACGCCAAATATCCCAAACCCTGCATGGGCGGTTGGGGCCGCGGCCTGATGAACGTCACACCATCCGGTCAAGTTCTACCGTGTCACGCCGCAGAATCTTTACCCGGTCTTGAATTTAGCAACGTGCGTGACCGACCACTTGCTGACATCTGGCTAAACGGTGACGCCTTCAACAAGTATCGCGGAACGGATTGGATGCGCGAACCTTGCCGCACCTGTGACAGGCGCGAAATTGATTTTGGTGGCTGCCGCTGCCAGGCGTTTGCACTCACAGGTGCAGCCGAAAACACCGATCCCGCGTGCTCACTCTCCCCAGTCCACCAAAATTGGGCTGAAGTGGCCGAAAAAGAATCCCACAAGCCGCCCCCAGAATTCATCTTCCGCCGTATGGGAGCTAGCACCAAAAAAGAAACACCCCAACCTCAGGACGCGTGACCACTTCGCGACAAAGCCACCACGTTCTGAGGAAACTGTTTAAATTATCCACGAATCGGACCCCCAAAACGCCTCGCCAGCGCCTTGGTTCTGCACCATTGTGCGTTATGTTCACGCATGGTTCAGAAAACGCTTGCCAGATTGGCATTTAATCATCGATCATCGCGAAATGCGGCGTAATCACTCAATCTATTCGGGAGGAAGCATTTAATGCTCAAGAAACTTTTGGTGCTCAGCCTATTAATCGCAGCACCCACCGCAGCACTAGCGCAAGACGTAAAGAAGGGTAAAAAAGCCTTCCGTCCTTGCTTAGCCTGTCACGCAGTTGGTGAAGATGCCAAAAACAAGGTTGGCCCCCAACTCAACGGTATCCTAGGTCGCAAAGCTGGCAGCGTAGAAGGCTTTGCATATTCCGACGCGATCAAAAATTCTGGCATCACTTGGGACGAAGCCAATCTCGACGAGTACATTGCAAACCCAAAGAAAAAGATCCCAGGCAACAAGATGGTATACATCGGTCTTAAGAAGGAAAAGAAGCGCAAAGACTTGATCGCTTATCTTGCGTCCTTCGGAGCTGACGGAAAACAAAAAACAGAAGAAGCTGCGCCTGCCCAGTAGGCTTACGATAAAAAACAAAAAACGTTCTTAAGCGCCGCGCGGGACAATCAACCGCCGCGGCGCTTTTCTTTTTGCACTAAGGGAGAGGGGACATTTGCACCTGCCGTCATCCCCCGCCTTCGTGTTGAGTCCCGTGAGATTGGCAAGGATCCGCATTTTTTAATTCAACGGCACAATGACCTTGGCGCTGCCGCCATAAGCTTCGAAATCATCAGCGCCGATGCCGTCGTAGAAACCTTCGCCGCGGATGATGAAGCCGTATGTTGATTCCAATTCGACACCTGATTCAATGCGCCCGCGTACGCCTTCGTTTGATGCGGCCACCAAACCAGTGTTGATGTCCAACGTGCCCGTGGCTTCAAACCAGCCACGGCCTTCGGCGGCGGCTGTGCCGGCCGCTTGAACTTGGTCGGTCCAATCAAATTGCGTGAGGAGACCCACGAGGAAATTCGAATTAAACCGGTAATCAACACCGACATAGAATAGCCCAAGATCGGCGACGTCGGTTTCGCGGTCAGCATAAATCCATGTGCCTTCGACCCAGATGTCAAAGCCGTTACTGACAACGGTGCCGTCCAACGGATCACCTAAGTCATTGGCGCCAAGGCCCATCTTGGTGCCGAGTTCGGCGATGCGTTTTTGTTTGGCGGCTTGTGACGCGCGCGCGATTTGCGACAGGCTTGTTGAAAAGGCCACTTGCGTGCCGGCATCTGAACTGTTGCCGGCGACGTTGATGGGGCTTGCTGCGCTGTTGTTACCTGCTTGCGCACCGCCCCGCTTGTGTTGCAAGCGTTCGACGATGGAGGGTTCGTTGGCGGTGATTTGATCGGCACGTTCGCTCATGAAGTTGGAAATCACAGCGCGCGTGCGGGTGCGAACGGCGTCTTCGTCGATGCCGACTTCTTCTTCGGCTTGTTCTTCCTCAGCCGTATACGTCAGCTTGATCTCACCATCGCTTCCCGGTTGACCAGAACTAATACCGCCAGCGCCTCTGGCGACACCAGCGCCTAAAGCGTGTCGCGTTTAATCAGATTCGGGATTCCCAAATCAGTCGAATTTTGATTCTCCTTGAGGCTAAAGGAGAACGCATATGGGCAAACCACATCCAATGGCGTTGCGTGAGCGAGTTGTTGCGTTTGTGGAAGAGGGCCATTCGAACCGCGAGGCGGCGCGCCATTTCCGGGTTTCACCACGGTTTGTGAACAACATGATGATCCTGCATCAGCGGAGCGGTTCATTGGAAGCTAAGGCGCAAGGCCGCCCTGACGGTAGCGGCAAACTTGCCGATCATCATGGGTGGGTGTGTCAACGCATGGCAGAGAACGGCGAGCTGACCCTCGATGAGCTTTGTGTTGAATTGGCCAAGCGCGGCATCACGGTTCATCGTTCTTCGGTCGGGCGTTTGCTGCATCTCAGCCATAAAAAAAAGCCTTTTGGCAGCTGAGCAGCGGCGCCTTGATATCGCTAAGGCCCGTCATCTGTGGATCCATGGTCGCCGGCCGTTTTTTTGCAGGCTTGCGGACCATCTTGTGTTCCTTGATGAGACATCAACCAACACCAAACTGACCAAGCGCACAGGCTGGTCGCCGCGTGGCGAACGTTATCGCACACATGCTCCGTTCGGAGCATGGCAGACACAGACATTCGTGGCAGGTCTGCGCCACAATGGGCTGACCGCGCCGTGGCTTGTTGATGCTCCGATGAATAAAGAGATCTTTGAGATCTATGTTGAAACTCAGCTGGCACCGACGCTTGAGCCGCGCGATGTCGTAATTTTAGATAATGTTGCCTTTCACAAAGGTTCGACCGTTGAAGCTCTGATCAGAGCACGCGGCGCATGGCTCTTGTTCCTGCCGCCCTATTCACCCGACCTCAATCCGATTGAAATGGCCTTCTCCAAACTCAAATCATTGCTGCGCAAGCATGCTGCGCGAACGCTTGACGCCATCATTGCAGCTCTTGGCAATATCTGTGATCTGTTCTCACCCGCAGAATGCAAAAAACTACTTCAAGGCAGTCGGAATTGAGGCCTATTAAATGCGACACGCTCTAGTGTCGTGGCACCACTCGTCACGCCGCCAACATTAATGTGGAGCGTCTCGCCGGGTGTCACTGACAAAGTCCCTAACGCGCTGCCGCCGGCACCGCCGGCACCACCACTAGTAATCCTATCTGCCCCCCCCCGCCACCGGGGCCGGTGGCTTCGATGTCAATGGAGGTGACGCCTTGCGGCACGACAAAGGTGTGGGCGCCGGGGGTGGTGAAGGTTTGGGTTTGTTGTTGGGCCAGCGCCGGGGTCGCAAAGCCTTGGGCGAGCGCGATCACCGCGGTGAGAATACTGAGTGCAATGGTGCGCGCGCGGCCGTGCTTTGCCCGTCGGCCAGGTTCGGTGTCGCGCTTTGTTGTCTTTTGCAGCGTTTGCCAGTTGGAAAAGAAAGTGCCTGCGCGTTTTGAGTGTTTTGATCGCGTCATGGTCTTGGCCCCCTGTTGGCCGAATTACAGTCCAAACGCGGTACTTAATTTATTGCGCCGACGCCAACGGCTCCGGCTAGATTTCTTTGTTCATGGCTGTTCCACGCCTTGCGCGGGCCATGAACCCGCCGATCACGACGGCTCCGCCTACCGTGACGGCGGGAGATTCTCTGCACGCATTACGCTTGTTGCACCTGTTCGTCTTTGCCAACACTTCCTTGCCAACACTGCGCAAGCGCGTGTTGGGCTTGCAACCCAAAGACGGCAACACGAAACATGATTCAGAAATATCGAATCTATGATTCGGTGGGATTTGGCGATACCGAAGCCGGTGATGTGCTCGGATCGCACGTTCGGTGTGACATTTGATTCCGCGTCGCGAACGATTTTTCAACGTCACGCCTGCGTGCCCGGGCGGGACATTTCATCAGGTTGTGCCGCCGTCGACCCGTCGCGCTTATCACTCCACCCGCTGCGCTTCAACAATCGGCTCCACACCTTCAGTTTCAATATCCTTTAGCCACTCCCACACGCGGTGACCTTTGATGGACAATTGCGGCGCGATATCCGCCAGCGGCGCCAACACAAACGCCCGCTCTGTAATATGTGGATGCGGCAAAACAAAATCGTTTTCTTTAATCGTTTGATCTCGAAACACTAAGACATCCAAGTCAATTACACGCGGTCCCCATTTCTCCCGCCGTTCTCGACCCATAGAAACTTCCGTTTCAAGACAGCGTTCCAATAATCCTCGCGCGCTGAGGTCCGTTGAGACACTAATGCACGCGTTCACAAACCAATCCTGATCCGTCTTCCCCCAGGGCGGCGTCTTGAAATCACGCGAGCGCTTGACCAATCGAACATCCTCTGGCCCCGTCAGAATTTCAATCGCGCGTGCAATATTGCCAACCTTGTCGCCAACGTTCGACCCCAACGCCACGACAGCATCAAACTGCGGTTCCATCATGCCCTTGGTCACGGTACGAACGCTTTCGATCATTACGCTATCCTTGCCTACCAACACATAGCGGGCACAATGCAACCAACCAAAAAAGCTCCGCTGCACATCACTTCAACTATTCATATTTGATGTAACTAAACCGCAGGTCGTCCTGCGGCGTACCCTCCAACGCACCACCCTCAGCTCCCGGCTGCCACTGCACAACAGCTTCTATTTTTTTAGCCAACTCAAGATCCTTACCCGTAATCCCCTTAGCCGTGTGTGTTTGCAAGCGGACTTCAACCCAAGCGTAAGACGCCGTGATGTCCGGATGGTGCCAGGCGGCTTCCGCAAGATGGCCAACGGTATTTATGACCATCAAGGTTCCCTTCCAGCTATTGGTCTTGTAGGTGCGTCTGATCCAACCCTCTTCCAAACGCCACTGTGGCAGATTATTTTTCAGCCACGTGCTCACCTCGTCCTCCGACATGGCCGGATCTCGTTCCGCGTTCATATTGCCCTCGCAAGGTGTTTCGGGCCACTATAAGCCGTAAGTGACCCATACCGTAGAGTGGCACGGCAGCCCAACACAAATCTGCCGTGGCCGCCTCAAAACGTGCCACAAAAACTTAAGAACCCGGATCGTTCAACAAAAAAGGACGTATGTAGCCATATGCAGCCAGTCCAACCTCACGGTTCGGTAGAGGTCAGCGCACCGGCGCGATTGCATCTTGGGTTTTTGGACCTCAATGGTGAACTCGGGCGCAAGTACGGCAGCATCGGTCTTGCGATCGATCACCCAACCACCACCGCGCTCATCACACGATCAGACCGTGATGAAGTATTGGGCCATGAACAACAAAGAGCCAAAAGCGCCGTTGCCAGATTTAAGCAAGCCCTTCGGTTAACTGGTTGCTACCGTCTGGAACTTAAGAGCGCGATCCCTGCCCACGCCGGACTTGGTTCCGGCACCCAACTTGCGCTCGCCATCGGTGCAGGCCTATGCGAGCTCGAAGGATTAAAAAAGACACCATTTGAGTTGGGTCAAATCCTTGACCGCGGCGCACGTTCCGCCATTGGCATGGCGGCCTTCGACACCGGAGGATTCATTATCGATGGTGGACGCGGACCGGAAACGACCCTTCCCCCCGTACTGGTCTCGACATCCTTTCCAGAAGACTGGCGCGCCATCCTCATCTTGGACCGGTCCAGCCAAAGCGTTCACGGTGAAAAAGAGGCCACCGCTTTTGCCAACCTGCCGCCAATGCCTAAGGAAGATGTCCACCGCATTTGTCACCTCACACTTCTGCGTTTGCTCCCTGCAATTTCCGAACGGGATATTGCCGCCTTTGGCACCGCAATAGCCGAAATCCAACAACTTGTTGGTCGCCATTTCGCAGCAGCACAAGGAGGAAGACTCTGGTCCAACCCATCCGTCGAGGCCATTTTGAGGAAAATGAAAGCCTCAGGCGCGCAGGGAATTGGTCAAAGCTCATGGGGCCCGACCGGATTTGCCTTCATTTCTAGTCAAGGTGAGGCAGATCAGCTCTATCATTCTTTAGTACAAGACGCTAAACGCGAGGGGCTGGAATTAAACATCGCTCAGCCACGCAACACCGGAGCGTGTATTCGCTTGATCGCCAATCAAAAAACTACAACAAACTAGGAGGAAAATCATGGGCGAGCCGACGACCATCCTGCATATGTTTTCGCCCCAAAAACATATGAGCCCCTTCGACGTCAACATGGGTGCCGATGCGGGCTACAACGTCGTCGTGCCATACATAAATGTGACCTTGGACGAGGTCGCAGGGCTGGTCCAAGACGCCATTTTTTCGCGGCCCCCGGATTATGGCTCAAAAACCGGCATCTTTATCGGAGGCAAAGACGCCATTCTGGCGCTTGATATGTTGGAAAGCGCACAAAAGGCCCTTGTTCCACCATTTCAGCTTTCCGTTTTGGCCGATCCCGCAGGCTCCTTCACAACCGCAGCTGCGATGGTCGCCTGCGTAGAACAAGTCTTGAAGCTAAAGTTCGGAAAGGGTTGGAAAGACACAAAAATTGCGATCTTCGGCGCCACGGGTGTCGTTGGCTTTGCCTCATCAATTATTACCGCCCACGAGGGCGCAAAAGTCCGCCTCGTTGCGCATCGCGGGGTTGAACGGGTTGTCAAAGCAGCCGCCGTATCTAAAGAACGCTTTGGTGTCGATCTGGAGCCCGCACCAGGTGAGACCGAAGATCAAAAAATGGCAATCATCGAAGACGCTGAAGTGATCTTCGCCGCCGCCGCCGCTGGTGTTCAGGTGCTTAAGCAAGAGCACAAGGACAGGGCAAAAGACCTTCTCGTTGTTGCCGACGTCAACGCCGTTCCACCGCCAGGTGTCGAAGGAATGGAATTGTTCATGAACGGCGAAAAGCTGCCTGGCTGCAATGCACTGGGCGTTGGCCCACTCGCCATCGGCGACATAAAATACAAAACCGAAGCAGGCCTTTTTAAGCGCATGATTGAAGCTGATGAACCGCAGTTCTTAGACTTCCGTCACGCATTCGACTTGGCTCGCTCATTCGTAACGTAGTTGGTAAGTACAGTTCTCATTGCTGCATTTTCCGCACGTGCGCTTGCCCAAAGCGCACGTCGCGCAGGTTACCTACCGCTCATTGTCGATTGTTTTGGCGATGAAGATACACGCAGCGCCGCCGAAGCACTCACCTGCCTCCCTGCGCGCGTTCAAACAGGCTTTAAACGAAAACAACTTCTTGGAGCATTGCAGCAACTTGTTGCCCAAGCGCCAAACAAACCCATCGGAATTGTTCTAGGTGCTGGTTTTGAATGCAGTCCAAAACTCATCAAAGCCATAGACAAAGACTTCAACATTATTGGCAATACGCCCGAGACAGTAGAGCAGGTAAAAGATCCCGACATTTTTTTTAGTCATCTTCAAAGCAGAGGCATCGCCCATCCCAAGACACAAGGCAGTCTCCCCACCGCACCATCCGGCTGGCTTTCAAAACGCAGAGGCGGATCCGGCGGCCTCCACATCAAACGTTGCACGACAAAAATGCTGGCTGACGCGCGGCGCTATTACCAACGCCTACATGAGGGTGTGCCCATTTCTGTTGCTGGCGTCGTCGGTGCACAAAGCACCCAGTTGGCCTTTTACAAGCAGTGGTTGTCGCCAACCAAAAACCGACCTTACCGTTTCGGTGGCATCGCCGGACCTATAGACGTGGCCCCGAGATTGGCCGAAGCCATGATGGACACCACAACAACGTTAGCAAAAAACTTCAACCTCAAGGGCCTAGTCTCCTTCGACTTCCTTGTCAGCGACCACGAGACTTTGCTGTTGGAAATAAATCCGCGCCCAACGGCAGCCCTTGATCTCCAGGACGATCAAAGTGGAACAATTTTTCAGGCCCACATAGCCACATGCAAAGGCGCGGACATCTCTAAAGGTGCCACCACCACACGACAAAGAAAAACGGTAAAAGCTCTTGGGTACCTCTATGCAGACCAAGGCCCGCTCTCGATTCCCTTTTTGGAATGGCCTCTTTGGGCGTGCGACCAGCCGCAGCAGGGCACCAGCATCTCAACCGGGCAGCCCATTGCAAGCGCCCTTGTACACGCTGAAACCCCAGAAGAAGCCATAAGCCTATGCCACAACCATCTGGGACGCCTTGAAAATCTCCTGTATGGTCGGCCCCAATAACAAGCACAAATATTCAAAAGAGGAACCGCCCACATGAATAAACCCGATGCTTCGACGCCCAGCGTCAATGAACGCGCCGGCCGTCTCGCCGACGCGATTGTTGCTGATGCCGATGCATTACGTTGCACAGTCAGCACCGGTACGCATGGCGAGCGGCTGATTGACCTAGGTGCAAGTGTACCAGGCGGGCTCGAAGCCGGCCGGCGACTCGGCGAAATTTGTATGGGCGGACTGGGTACGGTCTCCATTACAGGCAAAACCGGAATCGACGCTTGGCCTCTTGGTGTAGTCGTGCACTCGACCAATCCGGTCCTGGCCTGCCTCGCAAGCCAATACGCCGGTTGGACAATCCAGGACGAAGCAACAAGTTTTTTCGCACTTGGTTCCGGCCCCGCCCGCGCACTATCGCGCGTCGAAGATCTATTCAAAGAGCTTAACTATGCAGACAACCACCACCGCGGCTTCCTCGTTATAGAGGGGGACAAGGCGCCACCCGCACCGGTGGCCAAATCTGTAGCCGAGGCCTGCGGAATCGTACCGTCTGATCTCACCATCCTTTACGCCCCAACAAGCAGCCTTGCCGGCTCCGTACAGATCGCAGCGCGCGTGCTCGAAGTGTCCTTGCATAAGGCCCACGAACTTCATTTTCCTTTAGAAAACATCATTGATGGGTATGGCATCGCCCCCATCGCGCCACCAGTTCCAGATTTTGTAAAGTCCATGGGACGCACCAACGACGCAATCATCTACGGCGGACGCATTGCTCTTTATGTGCGTGGCAACGATGAGGACGCCAAAAAATTAGCAGACGCGCTTCCCTCCAGTTCTTCAGATGCCTACGGTCAACCCTTTGCCAACATCTTCGCGGCAGTGAATGGTGATTTTTACAAAATAGACCCTATGTTGTTTTCACCAGCAGTTGTAACCATCTCCAATCTCGACACAGGCTCATCGTTCCATGCTGGAAAGTTCGCCCCCGACATTGTCGACGCCAGCTTCCGCTGAGGATCGGCGACAACCCAAAGACCAACCGCACATCGTCTTGTTCATAGAAGAGACAGGCGGTGATTGGCACGCGCGGCGTTTGGCGCACGCCATCAAAGACTTGGGTGGGCGGGTAACAACAACAACCCTCAAAGATTGTACGTTTGACACTGAGACTCCAAGCGGACTTTCGATACCAGGCTTTGATGGCCACCTGCCCGACGGTGCATTTGTCAGATCCGTCTCTACAGGAACGTTAGAACAAATCACGATGCGCTTGGGCGTACTTCACGCTTTGCGTGAAAGTGGTGTTCGCGTTTGGAACGACGCCCGGGTAATTGAGCGGTGCGTAGACAAATCAACCACAACGTTTTTGCTGCAACGCGCAAAATTGCCGGTTCCCAAAACTTTGACGACCGAGAGGGAAAAGACAGCCGCAGCATTTTGCGAAAACAACCTCCCGTTGGTGTCAAAACCCCTATTTGGTTCGCAAGGCAATGGCATGCGGCGTCTGAAAACACCGCAAGATCTGCCTCAACCAGCGGACCTGGGAAACGTCTACTATCTGCAAGAGTATTTGCGCTGCAACGCCAAAACCCAGTTCGAAGATTGGCGCATCCTTGTGTCCGCCGGAAGGGTAATTGCATCCATGGCCAGGCAGGGCAACCACTGGGTCACCAACGTCCACCAGGGCGGCAGACCCGCCGAAACCGACCACAACCCTGAAATGCAGGCCATGGCCCTAGCTGCGGTAAAAGCTGTTGGTGCCGATTACGCAGGCGTAGACCTCATCCGCGCACCTGATGGTCGTCTGCTCATCCTTGAAATAAATTCAAACCCAGCTTGGAAAGGCGCGCAATCCATCACCGAAACCGACATCGCCAGTCAACTGGCGCAGGATTTCATGAATGCCATTTTGAACGTACGGACGCCATGAGTGCACTGTTAAGTTCGTCCGACATCGAAAAGGCTTTTCTATCCGCATGCCATGATGAACTAGCAGCGCTCAAACCAGGCAACGTCCATATACACGCACCTGGATACGGAATGGAGGTTGCACATTTCGAAGCAGCGGCAAAAGCCGCCGCCCCCCACATTGCAAATCTTGAAAGCACAGTAGGCACGCGCATTTTACAAGCCACCAAGTCAAGTTTTGATGCCGCAAACTGCAACACAAATTTAGGTATCATACTGCTGACGGCCCCATTGGCACACGCCGCAAATGGATCGGTGGCAGGAAAATGCCTACGGGCACGTCTGACAGACACCCTGAACGCGCTCACCATTGATGATGCGACAAAAGCTTTTTCAGCGATCTCTTATGCAAATCCTGCCGGCTTAGGCCGCGTCCCGAACCAAGACGTATCAGAACCGGCCACTGAAACTTTGTTACAGGCGATGATGCGCGCCGCCGATCGAGATCGCATCGCCCGCGCTTACGCCACAGGGTTTTCAGACATATTTGACGTTGGCCTACCCACGTTGGCAGACGCACGCTTACATTGCCGCGAAGTGTCAGCTCTCGCCATCACAACCCTACATATGAGCTACCTGTCAGCCTGGCCCGATAGTCACATTCGCCGCAAATTTGGTGAAGAGGCGGCGCTGGCCCTAAAAGACCGTATAAATCGCCTAAGGCCCCTTTTTGAGCCTGCTGCAACGCCAAAATCGCATGCCGACCTTCTGGCCCTGGACCAGCAATTAAAGGCGAAAGGCCTCAATCCCGGGACAACAGCCGACCTTGTGGTCGCTACACTCTTTACGGAACGGCTAAATGCAATGATTTCATCACAAAACAACGCTTAAATCTCTTGTGCTTCAGCCGCGTCTGTCGTTATTTACCCGCGGTGCTACCCGCACGCTGCTATCTGGCCAACCGGATCGGAAGCTGATTGCCTTCCGTTCGCTGTCAACTAGGATAGTTTGGATCGTCGTGGATCGGCAAAACCCTGATCAACTAGGGAATTCGCCGCGTCTTTTTTGTTCAAGCATTGGGAGGAACTCCTGCAATGGCCAAAATCAACAAGGTACTGGTCGGCGAATCGCTCGTCGGTGACGGTAACGAAGTAGCACATATCGACCTATTGATAGGTCCGCGTGGCAGCGCAGCAGAATCTGCGTTTTGCAACACGCTGACGAATAACAAAGATGGTTTCACATCATTGCTCGCCGTGATTGCTCCTAACCTTCCTTGTAAGCCAAACACCGTTATGTTTAACAAGGTTACAATTAAAGACGCACGCCAGGCCGTTCAAATGTTTGGACCGGCTCAGTACGGCGTTGCAAAAGCTGTTCAAGATTCAGTCGCCGAAGGCGTGATCCCCGCTGATGAAGCCGATGACGTCTACGTCTGTGTCGGCGTGTTCATCCACTGGGAAGCCGCTGATGACGCAAAGATTCAAGACTATAACTACCGTGCTACGAAAGAAGCGATCGCACGCGCTATGGCTGGCAAACCCACGGCTGCCGAAGCAACGGCACAACGCGACAGCGCAACGCACCCATTCGGAGCACAAAGTTGAAGCGGAAACCATCCAGGGCAGGACGATAAACCTCCTATGAAGGAGGGGCTGCTTCAGCGATTGGGTAAACTGCTTTCAGGCCGCTACCGCGGCTGAGCTGGGCCCAACAAGTGGGGAGCACTTGTAAAGGCCCCGCTGAAACATAAAGACAAGACGTTAGAGGCTGGCGATCAATTGAAGATCGTCAGCCTTTATATTTTTGTTATGAAGTGCGCTGGCTATGAGTGCACCTGAAGCGCCAGCCGACCGAACCGCCTCACAGTCTGAGCGATTTCGAATGCCACCCGCTGCAAAGACGTTCCGTCCTGGTCCGCGCGCCACAATTTCCGCGATCCGGTCGAGATCAGGTCCACCAGAGCCACCCACACGCTCAAGCGTCATGACGATCAAGCGATCGGGCCATAACTCTGCATCCTGCAAAATCTTCGGCGGCCCTAGGAAGCCCTCGCCCTGAAAATCAAGCGACAACACCAATCTCCCCGCACGATCGCTAAACGACTGTAGGTTATCGGCTGCATGCAAACTCTCTGTCCCCAGAACGACTGTTACGCGCGGATCCTCCCAAAGCCCGGCCGCCGACTGGACATCGCGCAATCCACAATCAATCCAAAAAGACGTCCTCTGCCCGACACCCTCCAATAAACGAGGGATTAGAGCCACATCCGCACCCCGACCTTCAATTCCATCAAGATCAGCCACATAAATCGCTTCAAATGGAAACAAGTCCAGATAGGCTTTTGCAATATCGACGGGATCGCAACTATCAACCAATGGCGTCAACAACGGCTCGTAGCGGTCACGTTGACCCCCTCGCGCCACAACCGCGACCCCGTGACGAACATCAATGACCGGAATAATCTGCACAGCAGTCCTTGCCCCCAAAAGCCTTCTCGTATCACAAGTAAAAACGCTTTCGTGCAGATAGTGCCCACGGCGAGCACTGCCAACTCTTTGGGATAAAAATGAGCAACATCATTGGCCTTGATATCGGCGGCGCCCATCTCAAAGTGGCCCAATCCAAAAACGGCAAGATCACCGATGTCCGCCAAATCCTTTGCCCACTCTGGAAGGGCCTCCATCATCTTGATGATGCATTACGCGACGTTAAATCAATGACCGCCAACACCAGCCGCATTGCAGTTACGATGACAGGCGAATTGTCGGACCTTTTTGAAACACGCCAACAAGGCGTTAAAACAATCGTCGATCGCGCACAAAATGAATTTGGCACACGCCCGATCTATTGGATGGGCCAGCGGGGTTTTGGCGATCAAGCTGAGGCTCTGAAATATTTCGACGATGTCGGCTCCACAAACTTTCTTGCTACCGCATATTGTGTTGCAAAAAATAATCCCCATGCGCTCTTGATCGACATGGGATCAACCACCACCGACATCATCCCCATCATTGACGGACAGCCCGCCGCTGAGGGCCTCACGGACCCTGAACGCCTTATCACCGGCGAACTCGTTTACACCGGCTTTACCCGCACGGCGGTCATGGCGATCACCAATCGCGTGCCCTTCAAAAACCAATGGCAAACCATGGCCCGCGAATATCTTGCCACCATGGCGGATGTCTACCGGATCCTTGGCACGCTACATGACGCCGATGATCTTCACGACACTGCTGACGGGCGCGGAAAATCAAGGGCTGAGAGCACAGCGCGTCTCGCGCGTATGCTTGGCCGTGAGGCGGCAGACGCCACGGACGAAGAGTGGCATAAATTCGCGGCCCACCTTGCAGACGTTCAGTTGCAGTCAATCAAGGACGGTTGCACACAAGTGATCTCCCGCCATGAAACCCAACGTCCCACGATGTTGGTCCGCGCTGGTATTGGCGAAAGGGCACTAATCCCCCTCGCGCAATCCTTCAACATGCAAACAACCACCTTTGGCGAGCACGTCACACAGGATCCGGACTTGGCACAAAAAGCAACCGCCTGCGCCCCGGCCGTTGCCATGGCCCTCCTCGCCCAAAACCCACCACCGTCAGTTTGAAGTCTGTCTCAATTTCAGCGGCAAAGTCATCCTTTGTCGGGTTAGGTATTGCCCAGCAAATCTTCCACTTACTTCAAACCCGGCAGTACAGTGGCAAGCCCAACGACAACCATCTGAACCGAGATCGCCAAAAGGATCATCCCCATGAGACGGGTCATAATGACACGCATCGTGTCAGATAAAATTTTTCCGAAAAACGACGCAAAGTAAAGCACACCAAACAACATCGCCAACACAACCAAAACCAAAATACCAATCGTAAGCAGCGTTGCGGTATTGTCGGCATGGCCCGCATAAATAATAAGCGTTGCAATCGTCCCGGGCCCAACAATCATCGGAAACGTGATTGGATAGAAGGCAACGCTGCTTAACTCCGCCATATGATCTTGTTCTTTGGGCGTTCCATGATGCGACGTAATGCTTGAGCCGTTTAACATCGACCACGCGATATGCGCCAACACAAGTCCGCCAGCAATCCGGAATTCATCAACCGAGATCCCGAACAAGCCGATGATTTTCTGACCGGCTACAAG
Source organism: Hyphomicrobiaceae bacterium (assembly GCA_965222775.1). GTDB lineage: Bacteria > Pseudomonadota > Alphaproteobacteria > Rhizobiales > Hyphomicrobiaceae > CBDCUV01. The sequence goes on along the minus strand of OZ244971.1, from coordinate 2,549,239 downwards.
GATGACAGCGCACATGACAGCGGAGAACAGCGCAATTTTCGTAGCAAGGCTGCGCTGCTCTCCTACGGTGTAGTCCGTCGTCATCGCCAGAAATATGGGAAGGTTCACGAACGGATTCATGACCGCGAAAAAGGAACCGAACGCTTTGGCCAAAAAAGCATAGTCCATGAAATATAAGACCCCGTCTTGGACGTTAGGAATGATGCACGAAATCGTTGCCGTAGGGCCCGGTCCACGTTGAACGACCAGGCGTACGAATCACTACACCAATCTTACCGCCAATCGAAAAAATCAATCAGTCAAAAACATTGCGCAACAGCAAGGCATAGGATCGCCGCGCTCTTGGCCGTCGCCATGTCCGAAAACCCTAGAAAAATGGCAACGAAAAATATGCATATTCTTCCACCGCGCCCTCCCCCTTGCAAAATCCACTGATATCGGTGTCTTGAATTAAGAATTCAAAGTTGCACATATAGCAGGGCATGGTTTCATATGTTTGGGCGAGCACAAAGTTGCAATGCGCCGAACATAAACACGGAGAGAGCTATGAGAAGATGCGTCGTCCTTACTATTTCTTCACTGATGCTCGTGGTTCTACCGGTTATTGGACACAAGATCGCGGCCGCAGACCCTCTGATTAAATCAAGCGTTGATGCAACGGCATTGCCGAAAAAGAAAAAAACCAGTCTCGGCCTTTATATTACGGCCAAAGAAGCAACAGGCCTCCTGAAAAACCAAGACGATGTTGTTCTTATTGACGTCCGCACACCTGAAGAAACCATGTTCATTGGCTATCCGGAAATCTCTGCGGCGAATATCCCATTCAAGCACATTGACCCAAAACATCGTTTTAATAGGAAAAAGGGGAGCTACGAGCTTGTGCCCAATCAAGATTTTGTTGGCGATTTCCGCACTTTTTTAAAGACGGCAACGGGCAACAAGACCAAAACGATTGTTCTTATGTGCCGGTCAGGAACGCGCAGCGCCGCAGCCGTTGACTCCCTCGCAAAGGCGGGGTTCACAAATGTCTATTCGATGGTCGACGGTTTTGAGGGTGACAAGGGTAAAGACGGCAGGCGAACTGTTAATGGCTGGCAGAATTCAGGCGCACCCTGGACGACGAAGGTAAGACAGGGCTACTTGCTCCGCAACGGCGGTTAGTTTCAGTACAGGCGATCTCGTCGAGTGGTAATCACGTTTCGTCTTCGCGTATTTAGCTATGTTTTAAGAGCGGGCGGTCAAGTTGGTCCGGTTCCGGCCAATCTCACGCCTGCCCATCGTTGCCCGTTCTTCCGCCCGCGCCACGCAAACAAATAAAAAGCCGTCGCGATGGGCATAACGATTTCACCCGTCACCTCCGCGAAGGCGGACGCCTATCCAAACCTCCCTATCGCACTCGCTTTACTTTTAAGCAAACCTGTCACATCCCAAGAGCTTGGACGGATCGCGCACAACCAGACTTTAGATCCAACACGCGCTTGCGCAGTGTTGGCAAGGAAGTGTTGGCATAACCCAACACGGCTTTAGATCCAACACGCGCTTGCGCAGTGTTGGCAAGGACATGTTGGCATAAAGTGTTGGGACACAACGGCCGAGCATAGCACGTAAGTGACCAACACTAAAACCCGAGCGCGAACAAATTTGTGGTCGCGCTCAAGGCCACGACTGTGGCCCGCACCGTTGGTGCGCGCTCGCGCAGGGCCCGAAGCCGCCAGGCTGAAGAACAGCCCGTGAGCGAAAACAATAGTGCAGAAAAAACCTCAACTCTCCCCAACCACAACCACAACACCATTTGAAAATGCGCTATAAGCGCATTTACCCGCACGACCGAGTGCACCTCTGACCCGAAGGGTCAGCAAATGGCGTTGTGGTTTGGGGAATGACTAGGCGATGGCTATCCCTTGCGGCCCGCAATGACTGGTTCCAAAAAAACCAGATGGACAGAACCCGTTGCAACCTGTCGCGATGGATCAACGAGCGAGAAGCTGTTCAACGTAGCCGCGAACCTGACGACGATTTCTATTGTGCCCCTGCAGAAACCAGAAGCGATCGAAATTTTTCCTTAGCTCTATCTCTGGGCGAACCACAACCTGGAAAGTGACGATCTTCCTCCAAATGCCTCAGAATTGTTTTGCCGCCATGACTAAGATTTGGATCCGCACCTCGAGCAAGGAGTAGCTTAGCAACATCTACGCGTTGGTAGTATATAGCTTCGTAAAGGGGCCCCCATCCTTCAGGAAGCCCAGCTTTGTTGTTTCCAGGCTGGAATTTGGACCTCGCATTTGGATTTGCACCGGCGTCAAGCAAGACCCCAACCACGTCGACTTCTGGGTCGCCATATTGGCGGCGTGACACGCAACCTTGCCGACCTATGGCCGTTCTCAGGGGTGTGTTCCCATACATGTCATACTGATTTGGGTCCGCACCGAGATCCAACAAAACACGCACAGCCGCTTCGTGCCCGCCCAAAGCTGCCCATTTCAGACTGTATGTTTCATGTATTTCCGCGCCATGTGCCGCAAGGATGCGCATCACTTCTGTCCTGCCGCGGTATGCAGCATGTTGCAGAGGCGTTGCTAGGGGGGGCATACAAAAACAAAGCCTGCCAGCGGACCTTTCAATGTCGAAGCCCAACGCAAGAGAGATTCGTGCCAACATAGGTGAATTACTTTCTACGGCATAGTGGAGGAAAGAAGTTATAATTGTAAGTAGCGCGACGAAACCGAGCATTGAAGAAATCAGAAGCGATAATGCCGCCTTTCGCTCTGGCGGCACAATCCAACGGCAAACGAGCGCCAGGATCAGAACGATAGACGTGAGCATCAACACGACGGGATAATTCCACGCCAGCCAAAATCCTGACACAATACCAACCGGAACGCCGACCACACTCAACAGCTTGCGCGTCTTGCCGACATTAATTTTGTGCTCTTGAGAAATCATAAGTTTAAACCCGCACGCCAGTCAAATGAGATTATACTCTGCAGAATCTTTTTCTGCCAAATGCTTGCCCGACGCCAACCCGAGATTAGGAGTGCCAACAAGAACTTTCGTGGGATCCTGCTAAAAGCCCCCCGGTTCAACCTCACCCCTCCCGACACTTACGCATTCTTCCGCAATTGCCTGTCAGCCGTCCTCACTCAAAACTACACACCGCGAAAAACAAACAAAAAAATTCGCAATGACCCCCCCTTGCTCTCCACATCCTCTGCAACTTTCCCTTAGCTCTTAGCTCTTGGCTCTTAGCTCTTAGCTCTTAGCTCTTAGCTCTTAGCTCTTAGCTCTTAGCTCTCAACCCTCTTCCTTCTCCACCCGCCACCTCTCAACCTTTTCCATCAGCCAACCCCAAGCCTCTTTTTCGCGCGGGCCGGCCGTTTTTGAAATGGCGATTTCCAGATACTTGAGCTCGTTCTCAATTTTGTCTTCCGGCAACATCTTTAAGCGCGACACCAAAACTGCCGCCTCTAACACGGCGGCTTGCGCGCGATTAAAACCCGTCCACGGTTTGTGCGCCTGTTCAAACACGACCCGACAAACAAACCTTGGCCGCTGCGGATCGTCTTCCTGGCGCTCAACTTCTAATTCCCAATGCGTCAGCGCCGATTGCAATACAGCCCCATTGATTTTTTCCGCCCGCAACACCGGCCAGTTGCGGCGCCCCGTCAAACAGCCCGCATAAACACGCACATCATCGGTGTGGTTTGCAACGGCTACCGGATTTTCCAGCAAGTTGTTGAGCGTCTGCGACGGCCGAAACGGCGCGATAATCCACTTGTCGCCATCCGCGATCAATCCCAATGGCGCAATATGAATGTCACCCGACTCACTTCGAGTCGTTACGATAGTCTCGGTGATGATCCCCATCCGTCGCGTCCTCTTGACGATCCGCCTTCTTCCTTTTCGCGGGGTCGCCCTTTGTCTTGCTTTTCAGTGTTGCACCAACAGACGCGTGCCGCGTCAAATCTTCAGATCGCTCTTCCGCAGCAACACCCCACTTCAATGGCCCGTCCTGCGCATAACGCTTCTTAAGCTGCCAAGCAACTTCCGCTTTCGCCAATTCATAACCAAGATAAAATGCGTGCGAACCATCCTTCTCCACGCCCAAATGAGGAAACAAATCAAACGGATCGTTGGAGAAAAAATGTCCGTCACGATTATAAATATGCACACCCTCCTCCGTCACTTGTATGCGGAAGTTGGTGTCACGCACGCCCCCTGCGAGCTCTTTCACCTCCGCGCTGGTGTGCGCAAAGGGGGCCAAATCATGCAACGATAAAAGTCCACCGCCATATCCCTTTGGCAACGCCCCATCTTCACGCGAACGAAACATCAACCGGCGCGCAGCGTCATGCTCTTGCACGGTTCGCAACGTGTGCGGGGAAACTTGCACAACAAGCGCATTCCGGATTTCAAGCTCCGAACATATTCCAAGTAAGACCGCCGTCACACCCTGACTATCTGCATCCGTCAGCTCAGTGAGATTTCCTGTGCCCATCAAAATTTCAACGTCCGGCCGCGCCCGACGCAGGGCCGCATAACGTTCAAGCGATGCCGTTAATCCAAAGTGGATGGGATCAAGGATAGGATCGGCAATATGCGCAATACCAAGGTCGTTCGCTTTATCAATGGCGCGCAACAGCGAATCCAAATCTCCATGCGGCTGAGGAACAAGGATCGGTACACACTTCGTGCCCGCGACGATGTCGAGCGTGTTTTCATCCAAGCTAAAGACAAAGTCAGCACCAGCATCTACGCCCCGCCGAAGTTCGTCCACATCACCAGAATCGACGCTGACTTGAAGCCCTTTCTCTTTCAGAGCACGAACGGCATCTTCAAGGTGGTCAAATGCAACATCTGGCAAACACCCAAGGTCAATAACGTCGGCACCAGCGTCGTCAAGCTCACGCGCGCGCGATACGATCTTGCCAACCGAAAGATCAGGCGCTTCTACAATTTCCGCAAATATACGCATGTCGTGTTTTGACAGATCAGGCGCCACACCGCCGCGTCCAAGAAATGTTGGCAAATCAAAAATCTCATCCGGACCACGCACAAACGGTATGTTAAACCGTTGTGATAGCACATCCAAGTCAACACGGCATCGGCCGGGCAACACAACGCGATCGACACCATCCGGCAAACGCAAACGATTGACAATGATTGCTTGCGACAACAGCGCCGCGACCTTCACGCCAAGATTGAGGACGACGCCAGCATCCCCATCAAGCCCGGCTTTACGCACCGTCTCGCGCAATCGATCTTCAGCGAGATGCCCTGTTAGGAAGGCAAGCTTTTCAGCCATGTGAGCCGCTCTTCAACCGCCGCCTCCAACTCCGCCAAACTTTCCGCAACCGTTGTATCATCAAAGCTCTTGAGCTTGTCGGTGTTTTCCAGGTCAATACGTCGTGGATAGACCTTCACCATGCCTTTTGGCGCTTCCGTATCAAGTTCCGGCGCAGTATCGCATGCAAATACGATCGTAGGCACCCGGCATTTGCCCGCTTGCGCAAAAACGTTTGTCGCAAGGTTATCAGAAATCCCATAAACACACTTTGCAACCGTATTGGACGTCGCCGGCGCAACGATCAAAGTGTGGTAAACACCATAATAAAAATTTCCAACGGGCGCAGCACTAGCCGTCGTATCTTTAAAAATGCGCGTATCCTCAGGAAGCTTCATCTCCTGCTTATACATGCGCAAGACCTCCGCAGCCGCCTTGGAAACAAACACATCTAGGTTCGGCAGCGTTCGCATGATCGCAAGGCATTCCTTAAAAAAATGCCCTGAGCCCGTCAGCGCCCATCCAAACCGCGGCGTTTTAATATCGTTATTTTCCATCACACCCAAAATCTTTGCTCAAGCGTGATCAAGCAAATTGCGCAATCGGGCCTCTTCGTCAACTCCAATAATGTTTGCGCGTAGGTTAGCCCGTTCAACGATCGCAGCATAGGTCGGGTCCACGAACCCTTCCGCAACAAGCTCCTTTAATGATGCTCCGTCGCAAGCATGCACCGATTTGACCAACACGAGGTCCTGTGCATCAAGCCTTTCTGCAAGCCTTGCCGCAATCCCATCTGACGTGACAGACCAATCACGTGGTAAAGCAGAATCGTCTTTGCACAACTTTAATGGCGAACAAACCGCAATAAGACCCTCCGCCGCACTGGCATTGATATCTTCAAGCGTTTCCACCATCCGTGCCCGCGGCATCATTGATGCCAACACCACACCAAACTGATGCATTCCGAGAATCGCCATCTCGTGCGCAGTAGCATCTCCAAAGCCCACATCCTTTTGAACTTGGCGCACGATATCAGCAAACGGTCCACCACCGGGCACAACAACGATGGGGCGCCGCGCTTGATTTAATTGGGCCGCCAACCACGATAAATCTTTTGGAGACTTAAGAAGACTTCCACCGACTTTAATAACAAGCAGCGCGCGCCCAGCCACACTTCTTACGCTCCCTCAGAACGCGTCCGAACAATCTCAATGCCCACCGCGCCAGGCCCGCGTTCCAGTTTCTCAACGCGCACCCGTACGCGTGCAATACGCTTATCAAACAAAACCCGCTGCGCGATCCGCTCGGCAAACGTCTCTACCAAATTGATGTGTCCCTCGGCCGCCGTCTCTTTCACCGCACGGGTCAAATCATCATAGGAGGGCACCGAACTGATATCGTCTTCAAGTATCGCCTTGCCAGATTTCGGCACGTCAGCCTCGACCGTAAAGCCAACCTTTTGCCCGACACCCTGTTCTTCGTCGTAGACACCTACCTCACAGTCAAGAATGAGGTCTTTCACAAAAATCCGGTCGCAGGTCTCATTATCTTCGCCGCGTTTTACGCCAGCACCCGCACTCTTCACTGTCAAATCCGTCATGTTGTTGCTTCTGCTACCAGACCTGCCCGCACAAACTTGGAGATCCGCGCAGACATCTTTCCGCTGCGCCCAATACTGTCACGTACCCGTTTGACCGCATCAAGGTCAAGCGCCTGGCCACGTTTGCCTTCCGCACATAAGGCCCCACGAAACCCGAGAATGTCGGCTCCGGTCCCAGTCAATGTAGGAATATGTTTAACGTCCAGTGACCCTGCCAAACCGGCAAACAACCCATGTCTGTGGGCGGCGTCCACGAAATCAGCCATCTCACTCAGGTCCACATAAGACAACAACGACTCTGCGTTTTTGCTCGCCGTATCAATCATTATGCCTGAAAAATTAGAGCGTTTGCTGATCTCTGCAACAACACGTTTATAGTCTGGCTTCAAATCTCCAAATAACACCACAACCAACCGAGACGCACCAATGTTGCAATCGCCTAGAGCTTTAATGAGCTCCACTAATGCAATGTTGGGGTCGTTCGTTACAAAACCAACTTTGACGAAATCAACACCCGTCGTCGCCATGTCTCGCACGCGTTCAACAGCTTCGCCGGTGCTGGAAAAAAAATCACCAACCGTTGCACTCACAAGCCGGCGACCCGCCACAGTGCGGCACACATCTCTAACGACGGACGAGGGTAGGGCACCTAAAGCACCCTCGTTTGGGTTTTTGCAATCAATGACATCTGCGCCAGCGCGAAGGCAAAGACCTGCTTCATCTGCGTTGGCAACACTCGCCAGCAGTGCCGGCCGACCCCTTTTGGCGTGATTATAGTGAGAACCCAACATTTAAGCGTTCTCAAACAGGCGTTTTTGTTCTGCAATGACGGCAGCTTCATCTTTACGTTGCGCATCACTGAGCGTCACTTCTGTATCTTGCACCACATACGCAGGCGACCCATCAACACGAATAAGACGCGTTGCGAGCGAAACCGCCTCATTACGGTCATGCGTTACAAACAAAACTGTTGTCGGTCGCCGCGTCCATAGCGCAAACAAAATGCTGCGCAGGGTCTTCGCCGTTGGATCATCAAGCGACACAAACGGCTCATCCATCAATAAAATATCGGGTTCAACAATAAACGCTCGCGCCAATGAAACACGTCGCTGCATCCCCAACGACAACCGTTCAGGGTAAGCGGTAGCAACATCGGGCAAACCCACATTGTTCAACATATCTGATATGTTGTCTCGCTTGCGCGCATCTTCCGCGTCATCGCCCAATACCAGCTCAATGTTTTGCTGCACCGTGCGCCACGGCAACAAGCGTGGCGTTTGAAACATATAAGACAACCGCGGCGCGCCGCCACCGAAGTCAATCGCGCCCTCATAGTCATGATCTAACCCAGCGACGATGTTTAACAGCGTAGACTTCCCGCAACCCGATGGGCCCGTGATCACCACAAAAGATCCTGGCGCGATCTGAAGATCAACATCCCGCAACACAGGCAGCGGACCACGCTCACCCACAGCAGGAAACGTCTTTTTGTCAACTTTGATACCAAGCGCGCCCATCATCGCCGCCATGCATTGACCCTCGCTTCAATGGGCTGAAGTATCAACATTTCGATCAATTGAACAATGATGATGAACGCGATGGCGTACGCTAAAATCATAGAAACATCAAAGAGTTGGAAGGCCACATGCAGTTGATGTCCGACCCCATCTGAGCGCCCGAGCAACTCAACCACCAACACAATTTTCCAAACCAGCGAGAGACCCGTCCGCGCTGCAGCGGCAAAAAACGGTGCCAACTGCGGCAGCGTCACATGGCGCAACGTCTTCCACGAACCAAACTGATAGACATCGGCCATTTCATGAAGGTCCCGCGACAAGCTGCGCGCACCCTCACGCAATGTCACGGCCACATTGGGGATCTTATTGACCGCCACAGCTACAACGGCGGCCACTTCCGTCAATCCCATCCAAACATAACAAAGTATAATCGTAACCAACGCAGGCAAGTTCAGGAAAAAAATAAGCCAACTGTCAAAAAAACGATCCGCCGTCGGCGATCGTCCAAGCGCGATCCCAATGGCACTGCCAACCGCCATCGCAAATATAAACGCGAGCAGTACGCGCAGCAAAGTTATGCCGACGTGATAAGCAAGGGCTCCTGTTCGGAACTCTTTGTCCATTGACGAAAGCACTTCGGTTGGCCCAGGAAACAACCGACTGCCGACCAGACTCGCACTGAGCTGCCACAGCACCAAAAACGCAATCAATGAGCCAATGGTCCAACCTGCGCGAACCCACAGCTCGTTTTGCGACGACTCGCGGCCGCCAGCTTCAACAGCATTTTCAGTATTGCTTTGCAGCACCATGGAACAACGTCGCGTCAAATTTTGTGTTTGCGCCCACCAGATCTTTTTGGCCGAGTTCAATCAGAAGTTTCAGCAGATTTTCAGCTGATTTTGTCTGCGCATCATGCCACGGTTTCGGGATCCCCGAACGATAATAATCCCGCAGCGCATCAAACTCAGCATCACTCTTGACCTTCATATGGGGACGAAGATCCTGCCATACATCCTCTGAAGTAGCCATCACCTCGTTGGTCTTTGTGACGGCGGCCATAAAAGTATCCAACGAACGTTTCCGTTCTTCCCCACCTGCATCTTTCCAAACAAACCCAACCAGCGGCGGAACCGGATCCACACCCAATGACTTTAAGACGTCCTCCATCGACAACAATGTCTTATAGCCAGCACCCGATAAACGGGCCGAATACGTCCAAAAGTTTAAAACCGCATCAACCCGCCCGTTCTTCAATTCTTCCGCCACTAGCGGCGCAGCTCCGTAAACAGGCTCTGCATATGTGCTTAGATCCTCGCCTATCGTTTTGCGTGCATAGGCTTGCAGCAAAATCCAACTCTTATCGATAGGGCTTCCGGCAACGCCAAGGCGCTTGCCCTTTAAATCTGCGAGCGTCTGAACACCACCATCGGGGGCCACCATCACCGCACCGAGCGCAGCCGAATAGGGCGAAAACTTTAGACCCACACCGCTCGAACGCTGACGCATCGCCCATGGCCAATCACTGACGATGACGTCAACTTCATCGGCCATCAGTGCAATCGGGCCGGCACTGTTGGTCGCAACTTCCACAATGTCCAGGTTAAGACCGAGGCTTTTGTCGATGCCCTGCGACTGCATGGTTCTATAAAGCCAGCTCAGAGAGCCAAACTTTAAAACCGACACTTTCAATCGATGCAGCGCATCATCCTGAGAACAGCCTGGCAAAACAAAACTGCTGGCAGCAGCAGCCCCTCCAACCAACACGCAACGACGATCAATCATAAGCAAGCTTTCTCTTTATCCTGTCAGCGCACCAATTTATACGCGAAGGTCTACATGCCTTTTCGCCAAACACGTCCTAAATCGACAACCTACAGCGGTTCACTCAAAATTTGATTTCGAACCAATTGCCGAACAGCGCGCAACCAACCCTGATCAGTGTTCTCCCGAATAATAACAGAACCCGCACGTTTCGGCGTATTCGTCGCCACATCGCGCAGCACGATGGTGACATTGATCAGTGCTGCAGACACCTTCTTCACAGCACCGGTCGCAGAGTAGTCCGCGCCAACCGATTTTGCCAGCCCAACCTCACAGCCATCACAATCGTAAAAAGGTCTTGCCTTTTCTATTTCAGGAGCCAGCCCTGAAACGTCAACAACTTCAAGTCCCGCCTTCTTGTTGAGCAAATCCCCCAAAGAATCGGCCATCTTGTGCAACCTTTGAACCACATCTTTGCTTGTTCCTGGAGGCGCAATCTGGCCGGTTCTCTGATTTCCCTCAATGAGTTCGAAACCAAAAACGGCCACCTTCCCATCAGCCTGTGCGCTAGACGACATCAACACACTGTGATTCACAAATGCGACAGCTGCCAAAAGGCACACCCGAATTAACCCTGTCATCGAACGATGACATTGCCAAAAATTCATTTTGCTCTGTCTCCTCATCAAAACTTGAACGCAGAATTTTATCGCTAGTCCACCCTTGAACGTATCGTTCCAGCCGTTGAGATCAATCGTGGACGACATCAGTGTTTCCGATCGCTGTCATAAGTCCGTCCTAGAGCGGTGATGACACGAAATCCATGTGTGGTCGTAGCCTTATATTCACCTTTGGGTTAGGACAAGAACATGCACCCAATTCGGGACGATTTCCCTTGTTCCGACCCGAAATGTAACTATGTTTCACTGATAATGAATGCCATTGGGAGGACCTGACGAATGCAGCTATTCGCCGGAAGCGGCAGTGTGCGTTTTACCCGCGCAAGCAAGCATCCGACATCGGAAAAAAACAAACGCGCGCAGACCAATCTGCGCCGATGTGGCAATGTAGCTGCATCAATATTGGCCACGGCGAGTTTCTATTTCCTTTCAGCTTTTTTCGCAAACCCGTCTTTGTCGGCGCAAGAAGATCCTGCCGCAAAAAAAGACGCTGACACACTGAACATTAAAATGATGTTTGTCCAGCAAGAGCAAGATCGGCCTTATCCGATCACCCTCCTGGACATCCCACCAAAAGATCAGGGTTACGCTGGTGGTCAGCTTGCCATCGACGACAACAATACAACCGGGCGTTTTCTTAACCAGCATTTTGAAATCGAAAAACTGTCCGATTCCGATCCCAAAAAAATCACATCAAAAGTTGTTGAAGCCGCGGACAAAGGCATAGCATTTTTCATTTTGGACGCGCCTGCAGCTACGGTTCTAGAAATTTCCGACGCTCTCAAAGACCGAGACGTACAGATCTTTAACACAGGCGCGCCAGATCAAAGATTGCGTGGCAAAGACTGTCGCGCGAACATCAAACATACGCTTCCCTCACGTTTCATGAACACCGACGCGCTCGCCCAATATTTGGCTTGGAAGCGCTGGCGGCGGCTTATGTTGGTTTCAGGTCCGCAACCTGAAGACAAGCTTTACGCAGAAGCTCTGCGCCATTCAGCCAAAAGATTTGGCCTCAAGATCGTCGGGGAAGAAACATTTGAATACAAAGTTGGGGCCCGACGCACAGATGGTGGATTTGAGCAAGTCCAAAAACAAATCCCGACATTTACCCAAAATATGCCCGACTACGATGTGCTCATCGTCGCAGACGAGTGGGGCCAATTCGGCGAATACTTTCCCTATCGGACTTGGATACCCCGCCCCGTTGCTGGAACACAGGGCCTCTTCACCACAACGTGGCACCCTGGCGTGGAACTGTGGGGCGCCACCCAGTTTCAAAATCGGTTTCGCAGAAAAACGGGCCGCAGGATGCGTCCCATCGATTACAACGTATGGATGGCTGTGCGCACCTTAGGCGAAGCCGCAACGCGAACTGGCTCAGCTGACCCCAAAGTCCTGATTGAATACATCGCATCAGATGAATTTGGGTTGGCTGCCTTCAAGGGCCAGAAACTCACCTATCGCAAATGGAACGGCCAATTGCGTCAACCGATCTTCATCGCAACTGCAAAGTTACACGTCAGTGTCTCGCCCCAACACGGATTTTTACATCAGCTCACGATGTTGGACACTTTAGGCATAGATAAACCTGAAACGGCCTGTAAGGCATTCAGCAACTGAAGTATTAAAAATGTACCACAAGGTCGCCGGCTACGAGCGATCATGAACCAATAAAGAAAAGTTTGGAGAAACAAAGAGTGAAGAGCTTAAAGACGACCCTAACCACATTAGTGACTATGAGCATCCTTGCGTGCGCATCAACATCCGCACACGCCTACAAGGTGTATATCACCAACGAAAAGGACAATTCGGTCAGCGTTATCGACAGCAAAGCCCTAAAGGTCATTAAGACGATCAAGGTTGGACAACGCCCCCGCGGCATCATGCTTGCCAAGGACGACACCTGGCTTCTGATTTGCACCAGTGATGACAACCGCGTTGAAGTCTATGACGCCAAGACCTTTGAGTTCATCAAAATTCTACCCTCGGGCCCCGACCCAGAGCTCTTTGACATTCACCCTTCTGGAAATCCCTTATACATCGCCAATGAGGACGACAACATTGTCACGGTCGTCAACATCGATAAAGGCAGAATTATTCAAGAAATCCCCGTGGGCGTCGAACCAGAGGGTATGGCCGTAAGTCCTGACGGCAAAGTGGTGGTCAACACATCTGAAACCACCAACATGGCGCACTTCATCAGCACCGAAACAAACAAGACGTTCGCAAACGTGCTTGTCGACAACCGTCCTCGTGTTGCCCAATTCACAACTGATGGCAAATTGGTTTGGGTCAGCGCTGAAATCGGTGGCACCGTCACAGTCATCGACGCTGCGACACAAAAACCAGTTCATAAAATCACTTTTGAAATCCAAGGCGTCAACGCGGACGCCATTCAACCCGTGGGCATCCGCCTGACGAAAGATGGCGAAAAGGCCTTCATCGCGCTAGGCCCGGCAAATCGTATCGCCGTTGTCAACGCCAAGACATTCGAAGTCGAAAAATACTTGCTCGTTGGCCAGCGTGTCTGGAACCTCGCCTTCACGCCCGACGAAAAGCTCATCTTTACAACCAATGGTACCTCCAACGACGTATCGGTCATTGATGTGGCCAAAGAACGAGTTATCAAGTCGATCCGCGTCGGCCGCTATCCGTGGGGCGTTGTCATCGGCAACCACTAAGTGCCCGTATAGTTTGTGGTCACCCAAAGCCAAAACATGAGCTTAAAGCGTCAGACACCCAATAAATTGCAGGTTGATCACTAAAGTCGTCCCTACGCCGGCTAAGGAGCTAAAAAATGCTGAGATACGTTATGTTGTTCCTCGTTACCATGGCCATCGCCACCCCGGCCTCGTCGGAGGGGTTTCTGGTGGAACGCACAAAGCGCTTACCGGATCTTGAGGTTGGCCTTGGAAATACCGGGTATGGCGTATCAGATCACAAATACGAACTCGAGACCGGCAAAGGCTATAGACTTTGGATCAAATCCACTGGTGCCAAAGAATGTGCGTTCCGGGCACCAGAACTCTTTGAAAACCTTTGGTTCCGAAAAATTGAGGTCAACAAGGTTGAGTTAAAGGTCGCAACCGTGCATGAAATCGAGTTTGAGCGCGAGGGCTCCGCTGAGCTCTTCTTTACACCGATCATGCCCGGCGAATACACTTGGATCTGCAAGGGACTGGAACACAAGGGTATGACCGGAAAAATCTTCGTCAAGTAAACATGGACACATCGCCAAACGCACAAACCTATTCTGAGACCGACGCCGCGCTGGTGGTTCGCGACGTCTCGCACAATTTTGGCGATGTCCACGCACTAAAAAACGTTTCTCTCACCGTTCCCAAAGGATGCTTCACCGTTCTGTTGGGCCCCAACGGTGCCGGCAAATCCACTCTCTTTTCACTCATCACAAGACTCTATGACAATGTCTCGGGCGAGATTCGCATTTTTGGTCATGACGTTCGCCGCCAACCAACAATTGCCTTACAGAGCCTCGGCGTGGTCTTTCAAAGTCGCACCTTAGACCTCGATTTGAGCTTACTACAAAATCTTGCTTACCACGCCGCACTTCATGGTATTGGTCGCCGTGAAGCCAAAGCCCGCGCCAAAGAAGCCCTCGAAGTTGTGGGGCTAACGGACCGCGGACATGAAAAAATTAGAAACCTGTCTGGAGGTCAGTCCCGTCGCGTTGAAATAGCACGTTCTATGCTGCATCACCCAGGACTTTTGCTGCTCGACGAACCAACCGTTGGCCTTGACATTGCTTCTCGCGAAAGCGTCATCTCCATCGTTCGCGGTTTGGTTGAGCGCCAACACCTCGGCGTCTTATGGGCGACTCACCTCATCGACGAAATTGACGAGACCGACGACGTCGTCATTTTGCACAAAGGCAACGTCCTGTTTAGAGGCCGCATTCCTGAGCTGTTGCAACAAACAAACACCGATGACGTTAGCACGGCGTTCCGCTCAATGACCGGCATAGATCAACTGGAGTCAGCGGCATGAGTGCGCAAGACGTCGTCGAGCAAAATGCCGATATCTGGCATGGCCAGGCGCCAAAATCGCCAACCAGGATTGGTGGTTATTTTACTTGCTTTAACGGCATCATCTGGCGTGAGGTCTTGCGCTTTCTCCATCAGCACGAACGCTTTTTCTCAGCCCTCGTGCGCCCCCTCGTTTGGCTTTTCATCTTCGCTGCAGGCTTCCGCAATGTCCTTGGCGTCTCAATTATCCCACCTTATGAAACGTACGTTCTCTACGAGCTCTATGTCACGCCTGGCCTTGTCGGAATGATCTTGCTCTTCAACGCCATGCAGTCATCGCTTTCAATGGTCTATGACCGTGAAACTGGCGCCATGCGCACACTACTTGTGAGCCCATTCCCGCGTTGGTTTTTGCTCGTATCCAAACTCATCGGCGGCGTCGCCGTGGCTCTGTTACAAGTCTATGTATTTCTGCTAATCGCGGCCTTCTGGGAAGTGCACGCCGGCGGACCCGCGCTCTTTACGATTCCCGACCTGAGCTTCAGCGTATTTGGATATGAGATTGCGCTTGGCAATTTCGATTTTTGTCTCGGCTATATCTCTATTCTACCCGCTCTAATTTTGTCGGGCCTCATGCTGGGCTCGTTAGCCCTGTTCATGTCTTCCGTCATCCGCCAACTTGAAAATTTCGCAGGCGTCATGAACTTCGTCATCTTCCCGATGTTCTTTGCCTCTTCGGCACTCTATCCCCTGTGGCGCATTCGTGAATCAAGCCCGCTCCTTTATGAAATTTGCCTGTTTAACCCCTTTACACATGCCGTGGAACTGATCCGTTTTGCTTTCCATGGCCAGGTTAACCTCACCGCGCTTCTTGTCGTCATTGGCTGCACAATCGTGTTCCTTGCCGCCGCAATCTTTGCCTACAATCCATCGAAAGGACTGATAACGAGGCGCCGCGCCACACCCTAAACCGACAAACGATCAATCAATCACCTGGCCTCTTGGCCGCCCAACAATAAAACCCCGAACCAAATCAACAGAACACATAAATGAATGACATGACACACCAGCTAACAATTAAGGATCAAGACAATCGGTCCTCAAGGATCGTAATTCGAAAACTCGTAACAGTTGCCTTTGGCCTCGCAATCATAGTTGCGTCGGCGCCATTGAGCACACCTGCTCAAGCCATTGACACAGAGAACCCCGATTGGCCCTGCACACAACGAAAGGTCAATGTTCTAACATCTGCACAGATTTGGGATGGCCCGTCCGTTGATGACGAGAGAGATTGGCGCAAGGATAAAGAGGTTTTTAAACTCCTCCCGGCGCTACTAAGCCGACGCATCCCAATTGAAGACGTCGAACAATCCGTCGAAAAATTCGCCCAATCCATTCCTGAATCAGATCGCGACAAGCGCTTGACACTACTGTTTGCTGGCGTCCTTGAACGCACAAACACCGTCCGCAACGAAGTGCTATCAGGAATTGAGCGATTTCAGCGGCAACAGGAAGAACGCGCAAAAGCCCTCGAGAAGCAGGGCAAAGCGTTGGCCGAATTAAAGAAAAAGGCCGCAGCCGACACGTCGCTTGAGGGCAAGTTGAATGAAGCACTGAAGCGATATGACTGGGATGTGCGCATCTTTAAGGAGCGCCAAGACAACATCCCCATCGCTTGCGAAGTCCCAATCTTAATTGAACAGCGCGCGTTTGCCCTGGGCCGCGCCATCAGAAACCACATGTCAAATTAGTACGAAACGCGTGGCCCATGGACCCGGCGAACGGAAGTGGATTCGTGCCCACCAGCTGGCCCTTACTGCTGCCGCCAAAAGGCTCCGGCCAAAAACCAAATGTGTGCGAACAACTGTTGCTATTGATGAAAACCTAACCCGACGGCTCCGGCTCGGGCGAAAGGTTCACCAGCGGCAGACCGAGTTCTTCCCAACCATCACTGCCATCCGGAAACCAAATCACTTTTGAATACCCCCAACTCGAAGCCCGTTTGGCAGCATTCCAGCTCATCCAACAATCTCGCAAACAAAAAAACACCAGCTGCTTGCCTTTGTCACCGCCAGACAACCGCTGTAGGTGCGAGCGAAAATAATTCTCCATCGATGGCGATAGCTTGCCGTAACCCACATTTGGAAGCCAAACAGAACCCTTTATACTTTTATGTTTGGGTTCGCGCCAAACCATATCCTTTGGCAAGTTTGGCGGCTTAGGAGGCTTGGGATAGACGTCTATAAAAACAGCAGTTTTTTCATTCCACAGATCTTCCGCTTCGCCGGTGTCAATCACATGGGCACCTTTAAGCGTCTTTGGAACGGGCTTTCGGAAGTCATTCATCCGATAGCCTTCAATCTCTGGAACGCCACCGCCATTTGCAATTAAAGGTGTCGTTGAAAACGGGCCAAAATAAAAAATGCCGCCGACAACAAGGGCCACAAAAAATACCAGGCCACGGTTTGGCCAAAGCAGGTTAAATTTATTTGCCGACCCTAACGTCATAAAGTTCCACTCCCAAACGAAAGTATAAAACCCGATGTGCACGGTTTAGTGCACATCGGGTTCAACAAGAATTCAAACAATCGTGTTGATAGTACACGAGATTATCAACACGCAACAAAAACACAAAGCGTCGTTACTGTACCCGCGGTTTTGAGATTAACTGATTGTCATCATCCAGAAGCGGAACATTAAAATCCAACAGAACTTTATCTATATCGCTTTGTCGTTTTTTTATAATTTCGTTTAACTCGTGCTTCCACTTACGCTCGTTCGGCCGCACACCCATGGTAATGCGATATTCCATACGTGGGTTGCGTCCCTCCTTCAAAAGAGGCTGCACGACAAGCTCTGCATCACCTTCTTTACGAATGTTGGCAAAATAGCCAGCCATTGGGCCCCAAAGTACTCCGGCATCGATTTCTCCGGATCGGATATCAGCAACCATTTCTGCACCCGGATTATCATACTTACGATAAACCTGCAGCCGATACGGTTTCGCGTTCGCCATTAATCCGGCGCGTGCAATTGGTGTTGATGGCGGCGTCCCGGCAATCACACCGATTCGCTTACCCTTCAAACGTGGGTCCGCGATGTGATCAACACCATCAAGGTCACTACCCTTTTTATAAATAAGCGCATAAGTCGAAGTGTAGTAATGGTTAGTATTAAGAACCAGCTCATGACCCTGAGCAAACCCGATGATGACGTCGCAGCGCTTAAAGGACAATGTGCTGCGCACAAACCCTTGCACTTGCGGGATATAAGTGAATTCAATGGGTACATTGAGTTCGTCGGCAACGATCTTTGCGATCGCGATCTCAAATCCTTCACCCTTCTCATTCGAATAGGGCAAGTTTGCCGGATCGGCACACACTCGAAGAACCGCGCGGTTCGCCAAATCAGAGATATTACCTTCGGCTGCTTTGGCAGCAACGCCGCCAAAGCAAAGTGCCAATACCACTAAAACACTGACCGTCGTCTTACTCACCATAGCATTCCTTTTGGTGATCCCTTGCCGCTTGCGGCTTCGGATCGCGTTGGTCACCGCTTGGCTTCAAGCGAGGCCAAGCACCGGTCGCACGAGCCTTTAGATAGGCATAAATGTCGTCAATAAAACACATAACATTCGGATTTGCACCAAACGCCGGCATCACATTTTTGCCACCATCCGCTCTCTTGACAACGCGCCCACTTGCGACAATGCCGACGAAATCAGAATAACTTATGCTCTTCAAAGAATCAGCTAATGCAGGAGCAAACGTTGATCCGGCACCATCCGGTCCGTGGCACACATGGCAGTCAGCATGATAGCGGCGATAACCGTTGTAGGTGTACCAATCGACGCGAATCTTTTCAGGCGTCGCTACCACATGAAATGTCGGCGTACCTTCAGGCAACGTCCATTTGCCATCTTCTTCGGTGGCACCTTTTTGCGTTTTGAACCCATCATCAAGCGTAACAACTTCTGCCGCTAAGGATTCATCCACGTCTTCATCGTCATCATCTGATGCCGCAGGAGCCGGTGCAGCACTATCTTCAGCCGCGACCTTTGTTTCTGACTTCATCTCAGCGCTCTGATCGGGCGCTTTGGGTTGCTCTGACGCTTCAGTTGCAGCCACCGTCGCCTCAGAGCCTTGCTTAGAGGTCGTCTCATCTTTTGTAGCAGTCGCGGCAGCAACCTTCGTTTCGTCCTGTGAAGCCTTTTTCTCAGCCGCAGCCTTGTCCTCTTCTGCCTTACAGCCTGCGCCAAGTAGTGCGAATGCCACAAATGTTGCCGCAGCCGCCAGTCGGATCCCAACCTTGTTCACGTGCATTTCCTCTGTCGTCACACTCGTTGTTGTATTGTTATACATCTGGGCCCCAGCATCGGATCACAAGGCTCAATGGGCGCTGGCCCACGAACCAAGCGCGAAATGGGGCTTATCTGAAGCTTTATCACGAACCCGGTCATAAATGAGGCCGGCGCGGGCAAATTTTTACCCGCGCCGGCTCAAAGCTCGTCTGAACTACACGAGGGTCTTATGGCAGATGCCAAACGGTGAGAACGCCACCGAGAGTCGTGTAGTCGTTAAGACCGGAGTAGCCACCCACAGCACCCAAGCCAGCGCTTGGATCGGTGAGGCCAGCCGCCAGGCCGATACCAGCCCAACCACCAACACCGGAGTAGATACCGACGTACTGTTTACCCTTATGCGTGTAGGTAAACGCATTGCCGATAATGCCGGATGGCGTCTTGAACTTGTAAAGTTCCTTGCCGTCTGCTGGATCAACAGCCTTAAAGTAGCCTTCCAACGTGCCGTAGAAGACAACGTCACCGGCTGTCGACAGAGCACCTGACCACACTGAGAACTGCTCAGGCTTCGACCATACGATCTTGCCCTTACCAGCATCCCAAGCGATGAAGTTGCCCATGCCGCCATGGCTATTTGGAGCCGGGAACATAGCAAGCGTTGCACCAACATAAGCTTGGCCAGCAACATACTTCACTTTGTGAGGCTCATAGTCCATGCAGACGTGGTTGGTTGGAACATAGAACAGACCCGTCTTTGGTGAGAACGTAGCAGGCTGCTGGTCTTTTGAACCAAGAGCTGCAGGGCAGATGCCCTTCGTGTTCACGTCTTCACCTTGAGCAAACGTCGAGTACTTGGAAACGACGTATGGACGGCCGTAACGAGGATTCGACTTGTCGAATTCAACGCCGGTTGTCCAGTTGACGGCTGGGTCAAACTTCTCGGCAACAAGAAGCTCACCGGTGACACGGTCGAGCGTATAGCCAAGGCCGTTACGGTCGAAGTGAACAACGGTTTTACGCTTTTTGCCTTTAACATCGATGTCCGCAAGGATCATCTCGTTAATGCCGTCATAGTCCCACTCGTCAAACGGGGTCATCTGATAGACCCACTTTGCAACGCCCGTATCAACGTCACGTGCAAAGATCGTCATCGAGTACTTCTGGTCGATTGGCTTGCCATCCGGGCCAGCGCGTTGCACTGGGTTCCAGGTCGATGGGTTACCGGTACCATAATAGAAAAGGTTGGTGTCTTTATCATAAGAAAACCAACCCCATGAGGAACCGCCACCGATCTTCCACTGATCACCTGTCCAGGTTTTCAGGGAGGAGTCTTTGCCAACTGGCTTGCCCAAGTTAGTAGTCTTGTCAGGATCAACGAGGATATCGCTGTCTGGACCCATCGAGTAGGCACGCCAAACTCTTTCACCGGTCTTCAGGTTGTATGCCGTAACGTGGCAACGAACACCAAATTCCGCACCGGAGATACCAACGAGAACTTTGTCGTTGACGATGAGCGTTGTGCCCGTATGGGTTTGACCCTTCTTAGGATCACCATTCGTAGCTTTCCAAAGCTCTTTACCGGTTTTAGCGTCAAGCGCGACAACATTCGTGTCGGCTTGGTTCAGGATGATGATCCCTTCAGCATATGCCAGACCACGGTTAACGTTGTCGCAGCACATAACTGGTTCCACCACAGCAAGGTCTTGCTTTGGCTTATAGGACCACAAGATTTTCCCGTCATTGTTTAGATCAAGAGCATAAACATTGTTCGGAATTGGTGTGTGAACGTACATCACATCACCGATTACGAGCGGGCTACCTTCATGACCGCGAAGAACGCCCGTTGAGAACGTCCAAGCGACCTGTAGGTTGCCAACATTGCCCTTATTGATCTGATCCAGGGTTGAATAGCGGTGGTTTTCGTAGTTACCCGCCTGCATTGCCCAGTTATTTGGATCAGCAGTAAGCTTCATCACGTCCGAGTTAGCCATTGCTGGTGTAACAAGGATCGTGGCGAGCAATGCACCAGTAAGTGCACTTTTGCGCATCGCGCTTCCTCCTTTTAGAGATCTTGCCACGCTTGCAAGAGGTAGTAGCGTCAGCGTGTCACAACTCATGGGCTGCTTGCCGGATTTTCCCGATCTTTTTGGCCAGAGTTTCCGAAATCGAGCCAGGAAAAATTCCCGGATCTGAAGTCGCATACTACCTTGCGCCAACATAGACACTTTTAGTCGCAGTCCGCAAGAGCATTGATGAAATTCGTTCAACAAATTTTTATACGGCAGTACTGTTGACCCAAACACTTTTTTGGGGCGCACTTGAATTCAAATTTTGAGCGACATCGAAAGACCACGCGCGAACAATTTGTGTACTTCATGCAGTACAAGTCCTATTGCGCTGCACAAACCCCTATTTTATCGCAGTTGTGAACCGAGTTGATCGGTGTTGATTAGTAGTGAGAACGTGCAAAATGTTCTACTTAGGCTAGGAATTCTTTATTGGAGTGATGGCTTGAATCAACCTCACATAAAACTTCCAACCTTAGGTCAACACCGACCAATCTTGAACAATTGCATGCGGCAAAAAAGTGCGTCACGTCTTACTGGTGGAACGGCGCCCGTTGACCCAAACGGCAACTCTCCATTTTCAGACAGTCGATTATCGTTAATGGCAGTCTCGTTGATCTTACTTGCGTTCAGCATGCCGATCGCGTTCTGGTCCACAAGCGCTGCTGCAAAGCAAGAACCTCTAAAAGTGACCGAGATTGCACCGGGCATCTATGTGCACGAAGGCCAACACGCAATCTATACGCCAAAAAACCGTGGTGATATTTCAAACTGTGGTTTCATCGTCGGTGAGGAAGCTGTAGCAGTCATTGACTCATGTGGCACTTTTCTTCTTGGCCAGGCTTTGCGCGCTACGATTAAATCGATCACAGACAAACCCATCCGCTACGTAGTCAACACACACATGCATCCCGACCATGTGTTTGGGAATGCCGCCTTCTCTGAAGACAAGCCGCAATTCATCGCCCACCACAAATTGGGTCGCGGCCTCGCGTCACGCGCGGAGCGTTATCTCGCTGTCAACGGTCAAGACGTTGGCGAGGCGCACTTTGCCGGCACAAAAGTCATTTTACCGACACGCGAAATCAAAAAAACAGAATCAATTGACCTCGGCGGACGCGTTGTAAAATTGCTTCCACAGCCCACCGCCCACACAGATAACGACCTTGTGATATTTGATGAAAAGACAGGAACACTGTTCCTCGGAGACCTACTCTTCGCCCATCGGATACCGGCCCTAGATGGCTCAATTATTGGCTGGATTAAGGTTCTTAAAGAGTTAGAAAAAATCCCAGCAAAACGGGTGGTTCCGGGCCACGGCCCAGCCAGCTTAGGCTGGCCCGACGCTCTGCAACCAATTAACAAATATTTGCAAACTATTATTGACGATGTGAGGCGCATGATTGGGGAAGGAAAGACCATGTCAGACGCCATCAAAGAGGCTGGCTGGCAAGAAAAGGATGCATGGGCCTTGTTTGAACTGTATCATATGCGCAATGTTTCTGCAGCATTCGCTGAACTGGAGTGGGAATGAGCTGGAATGGGACTGAAGCGGGCGTAGGCGATTGACACCGCAAACTAGGGGAACACGCCTGCAAACCCATCCAATGAAATGGAAAAAAAAGACGCGGAGAACAACATGACCAAATTCTCAATATTTAACGGCGTTCTTGCAGCGATGTGCATTGCGCTGCTTGCGGCATTTCCCACGCTGCCAGTGGCCGCAGAGGAGGCCGAAGACGTTTGGCCAGGGCTGTCTGAAGATGTGTTTGGTAGCAATGCAACCTTCATCGAAGAAGATGGCATGGTCGAACTTGAAGCACCTTATCGCGCAGAAGATGCCGCATTGGTTCCGTTGACCATACGCATCCCTGCCAAGGTCGCACCGAAAACAAAAAAGCTTGTGCTTATCATTGAAAAGAATCCTGCACCTGTCGTGGCAACATTTAACTATGGACCAGCAGCAGGTTTAGGAGAACGCGTGATCAACACACGCGTGCGCATTAACATGTACTCGAACGTGCGCGCCATTATCGAGACCGACGACGGCAAACTTCATATGACGACGAAATTCGTCAAAGCATCTGGCGGTTGCTCCGCACCGGGCCTAAAGGATATGGAACAGGCCTTGGCCAACATGGGCAAGATGAAACTGAAGTTCATGACTGCGCCACAACAGTCAAAGCCCCCATCAAAAGAAGCACAAATTATGATCCGCCACCCGAATTACACGGGCATGCAGTGGCATTCGCAAAAGACGTACTTCATTCCTGCAAAGTTCATCGAGCATATGGAAGTACGCAAAGGCGAAGACATCATCTTCACAATGAAGGGCGGCATCTCAATCTCTGAGGATCCCAACTTCCGCTTCACATATTCTGCCACCCACACCGGACCGTTGGTGGTAACGGCAAAGGACACAGAAGGAAACGTCTTTGAAAAGACACTTGAAGAAGCAGGATCCTAATCCGAACGGAAAGAGTTGGGACACGCGCCGGTGTACCCCCGTTGATTGGGTTCAAAAAGAATGGGACGTGAGTGAGATAGCTCACGTCCCATTTTCTTTTACCTACCAACAATTCGTAAAACGCCTAGCGCACTAAAAGCAGCGCAACTCCGCCTCCACTTGCGCGCGACGCATAACATTTATTTTTTCCTTGAGCACAGGCGCAGTGATCATAAACGTTGCATTTTCGCCGCCGCGCAGGCCAATGGACATTAGTGTCTCCGCTTCCTCGTATTTCGCAAATGGCAGCAGCTCGGCAATCGTATCGATCGAGCACGAGCACTTGATAAGCACGTCACGATTTTGTCCATTGACCGCCATGCAGGCAAAAACATAGTCCGCCCGCGCAGCTGTCGGATAGTCGTTTTCGGGCAATTCAAGCGCATATGCGCGAGGCGCCACAAAAGCCAATGAAGCAACCAACGCGAACCCCATTGCGCGTGTGATCATGCGAGATAAACTTTCCCTAATCACTACTTGGCCTCCTTCGCAACCTTCGTGTCCATACCATCAGCCAGCTTAATGCGCTCCTCGAGGCGCGGGGCACCATCCATTGGGCTTTCAAAAACTGCGGTCATTTCAAATATACGCCCAGGTACGCTGTCGCTCACAAGAACATCAAACCGTGAACCCTCATACCCATACATTTTGTGGCGGTTGGGGTCTTTAATGAACGGCGTCATCGTCACCCGATAGCCATCGATGGTTTTTCCATTGTACTTGATTTTCTCAGGCACAACCTTCGCGTTCTCGCGCATGTCAACGCGAATGCGGTTTTTCAAGTACTGGTGCTTACCACCAACCATCGCACCATAATTTTTTATGATGCGTTCAAGAAACACCACAAGCACAGGGTTTCCCTTCCGATGCGGCAGTTCTTGAAGGGGTCGTGCCCGATCGCCACTAAAGATCTGAAGATCCACCGCCCGCTTCTCATCGTCCTCAACTTTTGTAACCGATACCGAAATATCGTCCGAGAACGGTTTGCCTAACATCTTTGACTCAGAAACCGTACGCTGAAAGCGATAGGTCAACTTGGAGCCTTCATTGAGGCCATCAAAATGTTGCTGCTCAAACAGCAGATCAGAAACCGAAGGCATATTATCAGCACTCCATGAAGCCGTGTTGGCGCCTACAAAAAACACCAACGTCGTCAAGATCCGAACGGCAAAGCCCTTCATTGTGTTGTTTCCTCCGATGCGATTAAGCGTGAGCGAGAGGCGATGTTAACGGTTACCTAAAGTCTCTTTCCAATTTCAAGGAGTTCCTCTGGGGAACATGCAGGCTCTTTGTGACCTGCAACTCTCGCATAAAACCTAGCACCAAGACTGGTCATTTGTTTGTCCACAATATAGGGCCCAATGCCCAATTTCCAAACAAAGTTGAGACCAGTCCAGTCCGCCCACTTATGCCTGATATCAGCCTGTCTGATGGCCCAATATTGTCAAAACCTCAACACCAGATTTGCTCCAATCCTGACGCCTAAAGCATTTTTTTGGGATTCGGCCGCCACAAGATGCATTTGCGTTAACGCAAAAAGTCACCAAATGCGCGCGGACCATCAGCAACCTCAACCCGCTTATCAACCTCAAGCGAAGAGACCGAAATGCGCTCCAGCACATTGTCCTCCCAGCAGGCCACATAAACAAAATTGCCGGCCGGATCAGCCGCCACCCCCTCCGGGTAACCGCCAACTTCTATGGTCTTCGTGACTTTGGCCTGCGCCACATCGACAACACTAACCGTGCCTGCGTATTGATCCGTGACAAACGCAAGCCCATTCACCAAAGCAACGGCATAAGGGCGCCGTCCAACGGCTACAGTCGCAACGGTACGACGCGCACCAATATCAATAATGCTGACATCGTTGCTTTTAACATTGGCCGTAAATGCCCGCTGCCCATTTGCGTCAATCGTCAACCCAAATGGTCGCGCACCAACACGAATTGTATCCACACGCTCAAGTGTCTTGGTCTCAATAACTGAAACAGCATGGCTGTCACGGTCAGCGCTCAACAAAAACCGACCATCCGGCGTCACCGCCAACCCAGAGGGTGACTTGCCAACCCCAACCTTCTTGGCTGTATCATATGTTTGTGGATCGAGGGCATAAACGGCGTCGTCATACCAATCCGCGACATAAATGACGCCTGTGCGCGGGTGAACCGCAAGACCCACTGGCCCCGACCCAACCGATACCTTCCTGATCAACTTGCGCGTGATCGCGTCAATAACGACGATGCCTTTGGCCTCAGGCACACTGACGTAGACATGTTTTCGATCCGGAGACATGGCCACGCCGGCGGGCTTACCAGTAACTTTTATCTCGGCCGCCACGCTCATATCGTCGAGATTTACGACAGACACCACGTCCGCCACTTGGCTCGTCACATAGGCTTCGCTCACCCTTTGTAGCTTTGGGCTTTCCGCGACAGCTGGTCCAAAAAACCAAAAACCTGCGGCAAAAACTGATCCAACCATAAACATCAAAACAAAGAGCGCAGGAAATCTGCGCCCTTTTTCAAATTTTGATGGATCGTTGAAAATCAACTCGGTGCGCACCTAGCCACCAGCTTCCAATTGCGTCTTTAGAGATTCAAGTCCGGATTTATATATTCCTGTGACCGCCTTGATTGCGGTTTCCTCATTTAACTCTGGAGGCGGATTGTTGTTCATATAACCGCGATAAAACGCACCCTTCCACGTCACAACAGATTTGCCATCCTTATCTTCAACCGAAAGCGTCGAGGAGTAGTTGTTCACAGGCAGAACTTTTACGTCCACTTCGGTGATCTCATAACTATAGGATTTTTTTTCGGAGCTATATCGGTTGAGTTTCTCGTCAATGACCCCGCCACCACCAAGTATCAGCTTTCGGGTCGCGCCAACGTCATTGCCGCCATCTCCTTCAGTTTTTTCAACTGCAGGATGCCAAGCAAACTCCTGGAAATTTCCGATCACACCCCAAACCTTGTCAGCGCTGGCGTTAATCTCCACCGACTCCTTCACCTTTTGACGCGTTGGTCCATGAGCAACCGAACTTATCGGCATGCTTGCCAAAATGACCGCAGCCAATAGCCCGGCGACCCAAAACCGAGCGCTCATCCCATGATTCATCCGTTTCCTCCACTTTGACTTTTGTTATTCAACCGTTCGTACAGCGCAGGGCAACGATCGGTCCTCAAGGCAATACACCTGGACCCATCGCCGACCAGCCACAAGAAGATCAATCAAACGTTTGATTATGGCAACTCTACGTAAAAGGTTCCCCGCCCTTGACCAAGCCTACGGCAAAACAGAATTTGCCGTCATCGTGGCCAAAGTTAACCAACCATCATTGCTCAATTTGCGCGAGAAGACGGGGCAATCAACTCAAGCGTTGCAACACACCCGGAAACGGGCGGAAAACCAACCGCGCCGTTTCCATTAAGTGCGGCATCGTTCACCGATGCCCTAGCTGCTTCCCTCAACCGACGACTTAACCGCCTCAAGACCAGCTTTATAAACACCAGTCATCGTTTTTACGGCCGCCTCATCATTGAGTTCCGGCGGTGGATTGGCACTCAGATCACCACGTTTAAATGTGCCTGACCACGTGACCACCGATTTGCCATCCTTGTCCTTAACTGAAAGCGTAGACGAGTAGTCTTTAACCGGCAGAACCTTCACATCAACGTCCGTGATCACGTAGCTAAAGGACTTGTCATCAGCACTATGCTTCGTGAGTTTTTCGTCGATAGTCCCACCACCGCCAAGTGTGACTTTGCGCGTGGCCCCCGCCGAATTGCCTCCGTTTCCTTCAGTTTTCTCTACTGCAGGATGCCAACTAAAATCCTGGAAGTCTCCAATGACTTCCCAGACCTTGTCTGGGGCCGCGTTGATATCAACACTCTCGCTAATCGTTTGCTCGCTCGGACCCTGGCTGCAGGCAGCCGCTGACAGAGCAACCAGCACAACAGCAGCGCAAAGACCAATAGGTGATCGCCAATTACGCAACACTGAGGACATGTTCTTCCTCCACCTCTATTCAAGTTTATCTTTCAGGCATCGCAGTCATACTTGCTAACGGCAAGCTCGGCAAACATTATTCCACCACTTCGTCAGCTTCGATGGCACGATTGCAGAGTTTTTTTTAAAAATTCCCACGAATAGTGGGGCCTTGAGAGTTGTAATGGATAACCCTGCGTGCTTGTCTCAAACATACAGCCAGTCAGGGCGAATACGGTTTAATAGGCAATCGCAAGACAGCAGGGTCTCGTTGGTCGCAAGCACCATTCTCACAATTCGTTCAAGAACCTGAGTAACAGCCCCATGGCACCACAAAAGAGTTAGACCAAGACCGAATTCAAGGTGCGCACCGCCCCATCACCTCGCTATATGTGTCGATAAACACTAAATCCCGTGCGGGCCGAAAACGGGCCTCCAAAACATCAGCACACCCAGTTATTGCAAGACGAGAAAGTCTAATCATCCTAGAATACACAAGGAGACCCAGCAAAAGCCACGCTGCGCTGCAGCTCAAAACGAACATAACAACAGGAAGCGCCACCACCCATGAACGCGCCCACCAACGTAAACGGTATCAGAATAGACGACACGTTCGCCGAAGCCTTCGGCATGAGCGGCACAGGAGTCATCATCACCGCCGACACCCTCAAATGGGCGCGCCAAGCCGCCGTCACCATGACCGGATTTGGCACATCCGTCATCGCCTGCGGAGCCGAATGCGGAATTGATCACGACGTTCCCGAACAAGAAACACCCGACGGCCGTCCCGGTGTCCGCGTGCTTGTGTTTGGGTTTTCTCCCGACGGATTAACACCACAAATGAAAGATCGCGTCGGGCAGTGCGTTCTCACCTGCCCGGGCACCGCCTGTTACAATGGCGTTGATGCGGACATGAAATTAAAACTCAGTGCCGGTCCTCGGTTTTTTGGCGACGGTTGGCAAACGGCAAAAAAACTTGGAAACCGTCGCTACTGGCGCGTCCCGGTCATGGATGGAGAGTTTATCATTGAAGACACCATTGGTGTCGTAACAGACGCCGTCGGCGGTGGTAATCTTTTGATCATTGGCACTGACCGTGCTGGTGTATTGGAAACAAGCGAAGCAGCCGTCGCAGCAATTGCAAAAGTCAAAGACGTCATCACACCTTTTCCGGGTGGGATCGTGCGTTCTGGATCTAAGGTCGGTTCCAAATACAAAGGCGCGCCTGCATCCACAAATGAGGCCTTTTGCCCAACGCTGAGGGGTGCAACCAAGTCCCAGCTGGATCCCGATACCGTATCCGTCCTCGAAATCGTAATTGACGGGCTTTCCTCCGAAGCCGTCGCAAACGCAATGCGCGCGGGCATCAAGACCATTACAGAGGTCGGTCCCTCAAAAGGCGTTAACCGCATCAGCGCTGGCAACTATGGGGGCAACCTTGGCCAACACCATTATCACTTAAAGGAGCTCTTGCCATGACCGCGAACCATCAAACCAATGGCAGCGGTCTACACTTAAAATTGCGCTCTGCCCCAAAAACCAGGCTAGACCTTTCGGCACTAGTTCCACACAAACTGGCAGACCAAGCCACATCCGGTATTGAAAACACTGTTCTGCCCGCCGGCAGCACGTCTTACAAGGTCGGTGACGTTTTCGACGTTGGCGGAGCGCCAGGTGATCGCATTGTCATAGAAGGCTGCCAACCGACATTTGATTTTGTAGGCGCAGAACTCACCGACGGCACCATCATTATCGAAGGTGACACCGGTGCTTATTGCGGACATCGTATGCGATCCGGAACCATCGAGGTTCATGGCAACGCAGCTCCGTTTCTAGCGTCAAATTTGCGCGGTGGCCTCATTACCGTCAAACAAAACGCCGGCGATCACCTCGGCGCACCCATTGCCGGAGAACGAGACGGGATCGCTGGCGGCACAGTTCTCGTGTTTGGCACAATCGGTGATTACGCAGGAGAGCGCATGCGACGCGGAACGATTGTTGCAAAATCAAATATTGGCGCATTCGCGGGCGCACGCATGAAAGGCGGAACGATCTGGGCGACTAATGGTTTTGGTGAAAAAGCCGGCGCACTCATGCGTCGCGGCACACTCATTTCACCAACGCCAGTGGCGCTACTCCCAACATTTGTTGATTGCGGTCACCACGACTTGGTCGCCATGCAGCTCATCAATCGCCACCTCGAAGCAACTCTAGGCGACAATGCACCTCCCAAAATTAATGGACCGGTGCAAAAGTTCGCAGGCGATATGGCAAGCCTTGGCAAGGGTGAAGTCTTAATCGTCAGTTAGCCTACATAGGGCTCCCTACTCCCAAAAATTCATCACCCTGCACGCTTTCCGAACACACCGGAATAAGCGGCCTCACGGTTTGTTTCTTTTTTCGCCTCGCCTGAGTATTGCGATAAACTTCTTGTGTTCATCCCCAGCCAGCAAAATCGCGTATATGATAACAAGAGTTGCCAATTGACCTTTGGCCAATTCGCCACCGCAACCATGAGGGTATTCCCGCCATGTTAGCAGTTGTCATTTACGCCTGCTTGATTGCCGATCCTGAAACGTGCAAGAGCCACCAGATTCCAATTCTAAGTGGTGGCGATGTAAAACGGTGTGCGCTGTTTGCACCCATCAGATTCGCGGATTGGAAATCCAAGCATCCGCAATGGCAAATAAAAAAATGGCGCTGCGACGTTTACACAGGCCCCAACCTTTAACACCGACAATTATTTTTGCCGCGCA
Source organism: Hyphomicrobiaceae bacterium (assembly GCA_965222775.1). Taxonomy (GTDB): domain Bacteria; phylum Pseudomonadota; class Alphaproteobacteria; order Rhizobiales; family Hyphomicrobiaceae; genus CBDCUV01. The sequence goes on along the minus strand of OZ244971.1, from coordinate 2,518,799 downwards.
ACGAATTGCCGACGCCGCAACGAAATTTGTGGAGTAGGATCAGGATACCGACCACTGATCTCAATCACAAATTTTTGCCGGATTGCGCGACCAAAGTCTTCAAATCCATTGGCTGGCAAAATAAACCCGCCAGCACCCGCCTTGACATTCTCCGAATACCAATTCTCCAGTGTCGCCGCTTCACTGCCCTCTAAAATCGGCAACCCGTTTACTGTTGTTCCATACCCGGCAAGTTCATCACTCACTGAACGAATGGGCTCTGTCGGATTGCAATTGTCTTTGCCGTCACCTGAAACATCAACCACAGTTCGAAACGACTCTGCTGGCACTTGCGGCATGACCTTGTCGGATATGAACCGCAACATGCGTCCCATGCAGGTAAATTGCCCACCAAACCGAGGCAAATCACGCACCATTTGCGCAACTTTCTTTGCCTCCTCCGCGCTACCAATACGCACCCACGGCAATGCAATTTCAGGCCGGTCCGACCAAGCCACCATCGAAAACAAAATCCCACCGCGTGGCCCGTTCAAGATGGAATCAAGTACACCCTGATCCTCAAGCGCGGCTGCAATGCCTTCCATTTGCAAGCGATAGCGTCGATCATCAACGGAATTGGAAACATCGACGGAAACGACCAAGGCGGTATCTACGGCAACCATACCTTGGGCGTAAGCGGGCGATCCAGCAAATCCAAAGCTCGAAAGGAAAAAGAACCCAACAATAAAACCGAGCGTACGGCTCAATCCAATTAATTTTGTCAGCACAGATCGCCTCATTCGGTCTTCGTCCGATCGCCGACGCTATTAGCAGCGGCACCGTCCCCCGCGAGCCCTTGTGTTTGCCCTAGACCTTTTACACCGATGAGTTTGGCACCTTTGAGATTTGCGCTCGTGAAGTTTGCCCCTGTCACATCTGCACCACTTAAATCTGCCTCAGAAAGATCCGCCCCGGTAAAATCGGATTCGCGCAAATCCGCGTCAACAAATTTGGCAAAAACCAAATTTGCATAGCGCATGTTCGTGCGACGCAAGATTGCTGTTGAAAAGTCCGCGCCATAAAGCTGACAAAAAGCCCCATTGGCGACTTGCGTGCCTTGACCCTCACGTGGGCCAAAATTCGCGTCCGTCAAATCGGCACGGCGGAAGTTTGAGCCCTGCAACCGCGCCAAGAAACGCGTACCCACAAGCTTTGCACCTGTAAATCGCGCAGCATCCAACAAGTTGACATTCAATAGAGAAACCGTCGAAGGCCGCATAATTGAGGCATTCGACAAATCTGCACCTGAGAAATTGGCGCGCACAATTTTCGCCCGGTCAAGACGTGCACCGGAAAGATCAACACCGACAAAGTTTGAGTTTGATAGATCCGTGCCGTATAGGTCCGTCCCCGCCAATCGCGAATATCTAAAGTCCAAACTTGCTAGATCTAGAAACGACAAATCGTGCTGAGAAAGGTCAACCGGAGATTCTGGTGTCGAACGAAAAACTTTCGTCGTCACTTCACGTGCCGAAAAGTCAGCCCCATGAGCAACACGTGCCCCTGGCGCCATCCACAAAACACTTAACAGGACCGCGCACGCGAACATCAGTAAACCGCGAGTACCATGAGCCTCACCACCTGCCTGCAACATTAAAACCCTTTCCGCCGATCGCACGCGCCAACCGAATTGGTAAAATGAACCCCGTTTCATTCAGCATTGAACCCAAAACAGAATAGCTATGAATCAGGATCCAAGCAAACAACCCTTATCGCCATCATAAGTTACGCAGCAGGCCAGAGGATAGACCTGCGGAACTGGGTGTTGCCAACCCGTAAACCGACATCAACCCATCAAAGTTATGTGAAAACAGATGTGCAGGCCCAAGAAGGCGTGGCGGTCCCTACGGGAATCGAACCCGTCTTTCCAGATTGAAAATCTGGCGTCCTAACCGATAGACGAAGGGACCCCGCCTTAAACGAACTGCGGCCGGCATGGGTATATTGAGCTTCGCGCCCACACGCAAGGCCCGCATATGACGCATGGCAAGCCTACAAATCAAGCGCCCTAGCATGTCGCCCAAAAGTGGGTGCCGGTTTTGGGGCAAACGACACACGAAAACAAAGCACTAGAGCATGGCAAATGAACCCCAATGAATGAGACATGCTTTAGAACCACAAATAGGAAAATATGCCGCCGGCGCAATGACCAAGCCACATCAATCCTGTCTTCTAGGATCGGCGGCATCATCAATCATAAGTTCAATACGATTGCGCCCGCCCCACGTATCACGACGCAAGTTGCCGCACACATGAAGCGGCATGCCACGCGAACCCATCAACAGATCTCCAAGTGGCTGGCCCACGGCACGGAATGCTATAGCGTCAATCCGGGAACCATCGCCCGCTTCCAAAGCACACCGCACATGAGCATCCCCAACAACCTTCACAAACGCGACCCGATGCGACGGAAAAGCAAACCGTGGTTGTGGATTTCCTTCGCCATACGGACCAGCACGTTCCAAAAGATTGATCAGCGCCTCACGTGCACCCGACGGCGTCAAAGCACCATCAAGTTCAAGAGCAGCACCCGTGCGCGCCGCCCCCGCATCAGATCGCAACCGCTCTGAGAAGTAAGTTTCGACATCCTTTAACTTGTCGTGCGCAACGGTAAGGCCTGCTGCCATGGCGTGCCCGCCGCCTTTAATCAATAGCCCATCCGCAACAGCGGCGCGCACGGCAGCCCCGATATCGACGCCATTGACGGAACGTAGCGAACCCGTACCCTCACTTTTCTCCGAGCTTGCATCCTTAGTCCACGAAATAACACACGCAGGCCGATGGAACCGGTCGCATATGCGGCTTGCCACAAGGCCGACAACACCCTTGTGCCAATCATGCGACCCCAAAATAACAATCGGCAAATCCGGATCCGCTTCAATGCGCTGTTCAGCCAGCGCTGTCGCTTCTTCGAGCGTTTGCGCTTCAATAGCTTTTCGATCCCGATTCAACTTGTCGAGAATTTTGGCAATGCGCTGCACGTCAGCTGGATCACTGGAGCTCAACAACTGCGCGCCAAGCCCTGATTCCCCAATGCGCCCGCCCGCATTGATCCGCGGACCCAAAATAAAACCCAGATGGTAGGGCGTTGGAGTTTGACTAAGGCCCGCAACATCAAACAGAGCGCGAATGCCGCGATTGCGCCGCGCGCGCATAACCTGCAAACCTTTTGTCACATAAGCACGGTTAAGCCCGACTAAAGGTACCACATCACACACCGTCGCCAAGGCAACAAGGTCGAGCTCTTTTAAAAGATCAGGTGCTTCGCGATCCTCGACATAAAAATTACGCGCGCGCAATTCTCGTAAGACAGCCACAAGCACGAGAAATACAACACCCGCAGCACACAAATGCCCTTGTCCCGACAAGTCGTCCTGCCGGTTCGGATTCACAACCGCATCTACATCAGGTAATTTTTCATCAGCTTGGTGATGGTCAATCACGACCACTTTCGCACCAAGATCCGTCGCAACCGCTAACGGTTCGTGGCTCATGGTTCCGCAATCGACTGTGACGACCAGTCGCGCGCCATCTTTGACCAATTGTTCCATTGCCGGCCCGTTAGGCCCATATCCCTCCGCCAAGCGATCGGGAATGTAAACGCGCGATGCCACGCCATGATGCCGAAAAAATCGTTCGAGTAGCGCTGCTGAACTCGCGCCATCAACATCATAGTCACCAAAAATCGCAATCTCTTCGCCATTGACAATGGCATCCGCGATGGTCGTTGCTGCAGCCTGCATATCTTGCAAATCACTGGGGTCGGGCATCAAAGCTTTGAGAGTTGGATCAAGAAACACCGGCACATCATCGATAGCCACACCGCGCGCTGCAAGCACACGACCCAACAACTCTGGCAACCGATGGCGCTGCGACATGGCCACCGCCTGCGCGCGCGCGTCCCCTGTCAAACGTTCCCGCCATAAAAATCCGCGCGCAGACCGTGTGACACCAAGAAAGGCCTGCTCCAACGCTTGGCCCTCCTCCGAAAGTCCTTCACGCGATTGAAATTGGGAAACCTTTTGGTGCGCGACCATCAATGCCCCCTGAGCTCTTTCTGATCCCTGATTCCAGCATGGCACGAGCGGCCGGGGACAACCCCTTTCAATCCCAGAAATCAACAGGTTTTATTGGGCTCACGAGAAATCGCAGCGGTCCCGTGCAAGGCCAAAACTATAACAAAGGATGTTCCGTCATAATCCGACGCACAGACCCAACATCACTGTGCATAACGATCGTTTCTGTGCTCGCGCTATCGGGACCATAGCGCACACCATCAAGCATCGAGCCCCCCGTCACACCGGTTGCAACAAAGATGGACTCTTTGGACGCCATATCTTCCAATTCAAATTTACGGTTGATATCTCTAACACCCATTTTTGTCGCGCGTTCGCGTTCTTCGTCGTCCTCAGGCAACAGCCGGCCCTGCATCTGCCCGCCAACGCAGCGCAACGCGGCTGCGGCCAAAACACCTTCCGGCGCACCACCCGAACCCAAATAAATATCAACACCGGTGCTCTCGCTGTCGATCGTCCAAAACACTCCCGCAATATCACCATCTGAAATGAGCTGAACACCGGCACCCACCGCGCGCAGATCTGCAATGAGTTTCTCATGCCGCGGTCGATCGAGCACGCAGGCGGTAATTTCCGACGGCGACACACCTTTTTCTTTTGCCAATGCGGTGACGTTGTCGGCCGGTGAAGCGTCAAGATCAACCAATCCCTTTGAGTAACCAGGACCGATGGCAATCTTATCCATGTACATATCCGGCGCGTGCAGCAGGCCGCCACGCTCAGCGGCTGCCAAAACCACAAGAGAATTGGGCATTGCTTTTGCGCAAATCGTCGTGCCCTCCAACGGATCAACAGCAATGTCAACTTCCGGCCCGCTGCCGTTCCCAACTTCTTCCCCGATGTAAAGCATCGGTGCTTCGTCCATCTCCCCTTCGCCGATCACGACCCGACCTTGAATGGCAACATCTGAAAGCGCGCGACGCATGGCATCAACAGCCGCACCATCCGCAGCCATTTTGTCACCACGTCCCCTCAGCTTTGCTGCTGCCAGCGCAGCCAATTCGCAGACATGCACGAGCTCGATCTCCAAGCCACGATCAAGGCCACCCGCTCCGCCCCAACCTCCACCGATGCGCTGTTCCATTGTTTTCATGTCCCCTGTTAACCGTCTCGTGGTGGCAATCCTTCAACGTCCGACCAAAATTACAAGTTTTAAAAGGTTACAACGGCTCGATGCGGATCATTTGCGGCCGCTCTGAAACCTTGCCATCTGCTTCGATTTCCTCCAACGCCTCACGGATGTCGGACTCTATCGTAGGATGCGTGATAATAATCACCGTGGTCGGTGCGCCGGTATCGTAAGGCAGACCACGCCCCGGCAATTTTTGGCCTTCGCGGCGTTGCACAACGCTTTCCAAAGAAACCCCGCGATCTCCCATACGTTTCGCAATGACCGCCATAGCACCTGGTTTGTCATAAACCGATAAACGTATGTAGTAAGCCCCTTTGTGTGCCCTAAGCCGGGCGCGCACATAGGGCGTCAAAGTGCTTGTCGGTCTGATAAACGGCGGCAGAACAACACCACGCGCAATATCTACCACATCCGCAGCCACCGCAGCAGCCGTCGGTTTTGCACCAGCTCCAGGCCCGACCAACAACAGGTTGCCCGTAAAATCTCCATCAATCGCAACGCAGTTGGTAACACTTGAGACCTCAGCAATCGCAGAATGTTTGGCCACCATCGCCGGATGAACACGCGCCTCAATCCCACTATCTGTCCAAGTGGCCACACCAAGCAGCTTGATGCGAAACCCAAGATCGTCGGCGGCTTCGATATCGGCTTGCGTAATCGATTGAATGCCTTCCACATGGATATCGTCGAAAGATACCTCGTTCCCAAATGCAAGGCTCGTCAGAATCGACAACTTGTGTGCGGAATCAAATCCCCCAATATCAAAAGTCGGATCCGCCTCCGCATAACCCTTAGCCTGGGCATCCTTTAATACATCTTCAAACGAACGGCCCTCTTCCTGCATCGTTGTAAGGATGTAATTGCAGGTCCCATTAAGAATGCCGTATACGCGATGAATTGAATTTGGCACCAGTGCTTCGCGAAGCGCTTTGATGACGGGAATACCGCCCGCGACCGCCGCTTCAAAATTAAGCGCCACATTGTTGGCTTCAGCAAGCCGCGCCAACGCCACACCATGTCTTGCCAACAGCGCCTTATTGGCCGTCACAACGTGTTTTCCAGCCGCAATAGCTGCCTCGACAGCAGCCTTTGCGAGACCATCTTCCCCGCCGATCAACTCAACAAACACATTGACGTCCGGACACGCAGCCATCGTCACAGGATCATCAAACCATTGATACCCGCTGATATCGACGCCGCGATCCTTATCGCGATTTCGCGCTGACACGGCCACAACCTTAATCTCACGACCGAGCATACGTCCCATGCGATCATGATGATGGTCGACCAATTCCAACAGACCGGCTCCGACAGTACCGAGACCGGCCACGCCAAGAGTGAGAGGCTCATTCATCTAGGAAAACCGTTCTTATCGACTGGCATTTTTTGTGATTGGGATCACGTTGTTTTGGGTTTCTTCAGATTGGGCAAAGAACTTTTTCAAATTGCGTGCCGCTTGCCGTATCCGATGCTCGTTTTCTACAAGCGCAATACGTACAAATCCTTCCCCGTACTCGCCAAACCCAAGACCCGGCGAAACCGCCAAGTCTGCCTCAGCGATCAAAAGCTTTGAAAACTCAACCGAACCCAAATGTTCAAACGCTTTCGGGATAGGCGCCCAACAAAACATGGTCGCAGGCGGCTTTGGAATCTCCCAACCGGCACGTTTAAAGCTTGTCACCACACAGTCCCGGCGACTTTTGTATTTGGCCCGAATGTCTTCAATGCACTCTTGAGGTCCATTGAGCGCTGCCGCAGCCGCCACTTGTATCGGCGTGAACGCCCCGTAGTCCAAATAAGACTTCACCCGAGCAAGTGCAGAAATCAAGCGTTCGTTGCCCACCGCAAAACCCATACGCCAACCTGGCATATTGTAAGTCTTCGACAACGACGTGAACTCAACCGCAATATCAATTGCGCCGGGAACCTGTAAGACCGAAGGTGGCGGCTCATTTCCGTAGTAGATTTCAGAATAGGCAAGGTCTGACAAAATAATCAGATTGAGCCGCTTCGCCATCGCCACAACTTCTTTGTAAAAATCGAGGTCTGCGACCATTGCTGTGGGGTTTGATGGATATGACAAAACAAGCGCAAGCGGTTTTGGCACCGAATGCCGACACGCCCGTTCAATGGCCGCCAAAAAATCATCGTCCGCACCAGCCGGCAAATGACGGATCGCAGCGCCGGAAATAATAAATCCAAATTCGTGGATCGGATAAGTTGGGTTTGGAACGAGAATCACATCACCCGGCGCAGAGATCGCTTGCGCCATGTTGGCGAATCCTTCCTTAGACCCCAACGTAGCGACCACCTGAGTTTCAGGATCGATTTTGACGCCAAACCGGCGATCGTAATAAGCAGCCTGCGCCCTTAACAATCCGGGGATACCCTTTGACGCCGAATAGCGATGCGTCCTGGGTTTCGTCACAGTCTCAATGAGTTTGTCGACGATATGCGCTGGTGTCGGCATATCCGGATTGCCCATACCGAGATCAATGATATCAGCGCCGTCGGCCCGCGCCGTCGCTTTCAGCCGATTTACTTCAGCAAAAACGTAAGGAGGCAGACGTTTGACCCGGTGAAATTCCTCAACCACAGTCCTGTTACCTTCAACTCCAATGAAACCGGGCGAGTGGTGCCACAGCCCGACAGCCGTAAAGCATCCCACCATCACAACAATGAGAAACGCACCATTATCCTAAACAATCCTAACTACGCACCTTAAGGCATGGCCGTCTAGACCCGCCTCGGCATAATCGGGCCCTTTCAGGCCTCAGCACCGCTGGCGTCCCCAAATAAGATTACTGAGATTGCTCAATTCTTCGGGTTGCATCCGCCTGACGCTTTTCGGCTCCCTGGGTCAAATCAGAGATCGCCGCCTCGCGTTCTTGTTTCGATAGCAGCCCGTCAGGCATTTCTATGGAGGCGGGCAACGGAACAGTGGACGAGACCCCACACCCAGCCAGCCCCAAGCAGGCAGCCAAAAACACTCCCCTGACCCAAATTGGGCAAGTCATTATAGCCCCGCAGGCATCAAGATTAGGAGAGGATTTGTCCCACATAGTAGAAAAATCGACCAAAGCTTGCGCAATCAACGTCGTTTTCCGCGCAATTCCCCTTGTGCCGCATTGCAGCACACCCCAATCCTCAATTAATCTGTTCGCCTCCCACTTGCAATGATGATTTACGTAACACAATCAAAAGCTGCACTGGGCGTGTTAAACTTGCCATAATAGAGACATGCAAAAACAATCTGACGACGCAGAGCACCGATCATCGGATAATTCCCATTATGCGATCGACAATCCCGAAGAGTTCGCACGCAATATGTTGCGTGCCTTCGAAGAGGGAGGCCGCGCGCTTTCCGAATTTCTGGAGCGACCCGATGGCAAGATGAGCCCCTATTCCGCCGCCACGGAATTTTCCGAAGCCACCAAAACAATCTCTGAGGTATTCGTACATTGGATGGCCGAGCCCACAAAGGTGGCCGAAGCCCAAGCCTCACTTATTCAGTCGTACGCTGAGCTATGGAACAATTGCGCGCGACGCATGATGGGTGATGATGTGCCTCCGCTGATTGAACCTGAGCCAGGCGATGGCCGGTTCAAAGACGAGGAATGGTCGACCAACCCCTATTTTGATTTCTGGAAGCAATCTTATCTTCTCACCTCATCGTGGGTTGAAAACATTCTCGAAGACACACAAGGCCTCGACAAACGAAAAAAGCAAAAAGCGGAATATTACATCCGCCAGCTCACAAGCGCGTTGTCACCCTCAAACTTCCCCTTCACCAATCCCGAAATTATGCGCGAGACCGTATCAACGAACGCCCGCAATCTTGTTGAGGGCATGCAGCAACTCAGCAAAGACATGCACAATTCGGGAGATTTGCTGAAGATCAGCCAAACGGACTTGCAAGCTTTCGAGGTCGGCAAAAACATCGCAACAACACCCGGAAAAATTGTCTTCCAAAACGAAATCATTCAGCTCATTCAATATTCGCCAACAACCGACAAAGTTCGCGAAGTTCCATTGCTTGTCATTCCTCCGTGGATCAACAAGTATTACATTCTTGACCTCACGCCCTCCAAAAGCTTCATCAAATTCACCGTCGACCAAGGTTTCACACTGTTTGTGATTTCGTGGGTCAACCCCGACGAAAGCCTGTCGCACAGGACGTTTGAAGACTACATGCACGATGGCATTTTGGCGGCAGCTGAGGCCGTACGCCGAGAAACTGGCGTGGAACATATCAATGCATTAGGATACTGCGTCGGCGGTACGCTGCTCGCCACCACACTTGCCTACTTAGCGGCACACAACAAAGACGTCTTCCAATCTGCAACATTTTTGACGACGCAAGTGGATTTTACAGACGCTGGCGACCTTCTTGTCTTTATCGATGACGCACAGCTCAAAAACCTTGAAGAAATGATGGCCGAGCGAGGCTTTCTCGACGGCTCACGCATGGCCAGCGTGTTTAACATGATGCGCCCACGCGATCTTGTCTGGCCTTACATCGTCAACAATTACCTTTTGGGCAAAAAACCACTTCCCTTTGATCTTTTGTACTGGAACCAAGATTCAACGCGTATGCCTGCCCACAATCATGCGTTCTATCTGCGCCAATTCTATCACGAGAACAGATTGGCAAAGGGCGAAATGGAATTGTCGGAAACGAAGCTTGATTTGCACAAAGTCGAGATTCCAATCTTTGAACTGGCCACCCGCGAAGACCACATCGCACCCGCAAAGTCCGTTTTTGTCGGCGCCCAAAAATTTGGCGGTCCCGTTGAATTTGTTTTAGCTGGCTCCGGACATATTGCTGGCGTTGTCAACCCACCCGAAAAAATGAAATACCAATATTGGACGTCAACCAAGTTCATGGCCGCGACGTTTGAAGATTGGATCGATCGCGCCACGGAAAATCCCGGATCCTGGTGGCCCTACTGGTCAGACTGGCTCAGCAAAAACTCAGGCGACTGGATACCGCCGCGCGAACCAGGCCTCAGTCTTGGCGTCATCGAGGAGGCGCCTGGCTCATACGTCAGGGTAAAAGCCTAGAGCACGTTCAGTTGAGATGGAACCATTCTGACGTGGCACATTTCATCAGAGATCAAGGGATTTGGCGCAGGGCGTACCTGGCGATACGGACAAGACAAAGCCCGCGGAGGTTTGATGAAATGTGCCCGTCCCGAAAGGGTTTGGCCGCGGCGGGCGCCCGGATACGTCGGCGAACTTGCCCGATGCACCGGCATCGCGCTGCGTTCGCCTCCTGCCCGATCACGCACGCCGCGATCCAAACAGAATTGAGTCCATTTCAGCTGAACATGCTCTAGCGCGTTGGCGCCCCATAGTACTCGTGCCCGCATCAAGCAATTCCATCAAGTCCCTGCGCGAGATCCGCGATTATGTCGTCGGCATCTTCAATCCCCACCGATAAGCGCACCACGTCAGGTCCGGCCCCCGCCGCAATGCGTTGTTCGTCGGTTAACTGCCGGTGTGTTGTCGATGCCGGATGAATAACCAAACTCCGCGTATCACCAATATTCGCAAGATGGCTGAAAAGCTCAAGTTTTGATACGAGCTGAACACCAGCCTCATATCCACCATTCAACCCAAATGTAAACACAGCGCCCGCACCCTTAGGACAAATCTTGTTCTGTAAACTATGATTGGGATTGGTCGGTAGACCGGCATAGTTGACCCATGAAACCTTTGGTTGCTGCTCAAGCCAACGCGCCACCGTCACAGTATTTTCGCAGTGCTTTTGCATCCGCAAGGGCAGCGTTTCGATTCCATTGAGAAGTAAAAACGCATTCATGGGAGAAATAGCGGGACCGATATCACGAAGACCCATAACACGTGCGGCGATCGCAAACGCAAAATCCCCAAACGTCTCTGCCAGTTTCATGCCATTGTAAGATGCGTTGGGCTCCACGAGAGTCTTGTAACGGTATTTCGCGTTCAACCAATCATAGGTGCCGCAATCAACGAGCACACCGCCGATAGAGTTCCCGTGTCCGCCCATAAATTTGGTCAATGAGTGCACGACGATATCGGCACCAAAGCCCTTAGGTTGACAAAGGTAAGGCGTCGCCAACGTGTTATCGACAATGAACGGAACACCAGCCGCCTTTGCGACCCGACCAATGGCCTCCAAGTCAATCACAATGCCACCAGGATTGGCAATCGACTCACAAAAAACAGCACGCGTTTTGGGTGTGATGGCTTTCTCAAATGACCACGGATCCGTGGCATCCGCCCAAACAACGTTCCAATCAAATTTCTTAAACGAGTGATTAAACTGATTGACTGAGCCACCGTAGAGCTGCCGCCCGGCGACAAACTCATCACCCGGCTCCAACAACGTATGAAATGTCAAAAACTGCGCCGCATGTCCTGAGGCTACCGCCAACGCGGCTGTTCCCCCCTCAAGGGCAGCTACCCGACTTTCCAAAACCGCCTGCGTCGGGTTCATCATCCGCGTGTAGATATTTCCAAAGACCTCCAACCCGAAAAGTGCAGCTGCATGATCGGCATCGTTAAAAACGTAAGATGTGGTTTGATAAATTGGCGTAGCGCGCGCACCCGTAGATGCATCAGGCGCCGCACCCGCATGAACAGCAAGCGTTGAAAACCGCGGCGACGCCGTGTTGTCTGAGGCAGCCATTGAAAATCTCCCTAGGTTGGCTCGAGTTGGGGCCAACATAAGCGAGACAGCGCCATCCTCAAAGAGGCGCAAGACTGCGAGCACTTACCAGGTGTTTAATTTGTCCGGTGAGAGTTTAAACGTGGATGCAAACCCACCCAATGCGCTTAGGCCTTGGCAACCTGTTTGGCGACACCGCAACGCCACCTCTGAACCCGCCACTTGGGATGACCATTGACCCATTTGGCAATTTCAGACTGACCAAACAACATGCATTGGCGCATCGTGACGTGATCGGCCATGAAGTTCAGGTTCACGTCCTTACATGCGGTCGGGTTTTGTATGAGGCAAACTGAAACGATGATCTCAATCATGGGAGCACCCTCATCCGCTTGAGGCCCCCCGACGTCCGGCAGGCCAATCTCAATACGGGCGTACTTCCCTTGTCTTTTTTGTATCCAAACACGTTAAGTGAGTCGCACCGACCACAACTAGGGCGATTCGGCCACACGTCCTCTGGATATTGTCAATACAAAGCACAAGTCAAATGAGCCAACAAACCCAATGTCGCAGCGCAACAATCAGGCAATGAAGTTTTGATCAAACCACGGCGCACAATCTAAGGCGAAGCTTTTTAAGAATGCGCATATCCCACTAAAGACAGCGCCAACTCAGTGGCGTAAAACAAAATTCGCAAGTGCCAATGAGATTTTAATGCGTCATGTGCGCCTGTCCTGATATTTCACGTTTTGAACTTGAAAAAACCAACACCACGCTTTTTGGCGCGCTTCTTGCCGCCCACAAAACACATCCTGAAAAGCGACCGATCCTAGAAGACGCAGACGGTCAGTCCTTAACCTATGATCGACTCATTTTGGCAAGCCTCATTCTCGGTGCCAAACTAGATGCGAGCACCGGTGCCGCAAAACATCCCGACAGTGAGCAAACAAAAACAACAGCGCTCTTTTTGCCCAACGTAGTCGGCCTGCCTGTTACAATTTTTGGGCTCAACGCTTTCGCACACACCGTCGTGATCCTAAATTTCACCGCTGGGGCGCGAAACATAAAATCCGCAATCAAAACCTCAACGGCAGACGCCGTCGTCACATCGCGTCGATTCATTGATAAGGCAAAACTTGAAGACATCATCGATGTTCTGGAACACACAAAAACCCAAACCGGAGACCCACTAAAAATCATTTATCTCGAAGATGTTCGGTCAACCATTGGTCTCTCCGACAAACTTATGGGGTACATGCGTCACCTAAACCCACTGTCGCACCAAAACCATGCAGGTATAACAACCGATAGTCCCGCAATCATTCTTTTCACATCCGGAACCGAGGGCGAACCCAAAGGCGTTGTTCTCTCCAATCGAAATCTGATTGCGAACGCACATCAAATATACGCACACGCGGAAGGGCATATAACGCCAAAAGATAAGGTATTTAATCCGCTACCTATGTTTCATTCTTTTGGGCTTACAGCGGCAACATTCATGCCTCTCTTAAACGGGTTGCAAGTTTCCCTTTACCCCAGCCCATTGCAATACCGCCAAATCGCCAAACAAATCCGCGCCACAAAGCCATCAGTCATAATGGCCACCGACACATTTCTGCAAGGCTATGCCCGTGCCGCTGACGAGGGCGATCTAAATTCCGTTCGGCTTGTTGTCGCCGGCGCCGAAAGTGTCAAAGACAAAACGCGAAAAATGTGGGCCAAAACAAAAACCATCCTTCTCGAAGGGTACGGCGCAACCGAGTGCGCACCGGTCATCGCGTTCAACGTTCCCCCAACCAACACACCAGGCTCCGTGGGACGCGTATTACCGGCAATCAAAACCCGCCTTGAGCCAGTAGCCGGAATTACTGAAGGCGGCCGACTGCACATCAAGGGTCCCAACGTCATGATGGGTTATATGCAAAGCGAAAATCCTGGCAGGATAAATCCCCTGCACGATGGCTGGCATGACACCGGTGATATCGTCACAATGACGGACGGCTTTGTAAGAATCACAGGACGTGCCAAGCGCTTCGCCAAGATCGGTGGCGAGATGGTCTCTTTGGCGGCCGTTGAGACTACCGCGGCCCAGCTATGGCCAGACGCCCAACACGTCGTTGTCGCGTTGCCTGACCCACGCAAAGGCGAACAACTGGTTCTGGTGACAAGTCAGTCAGATGCAGACCGGGAAAATCTTCTCGAGCACGCCCGTAGCACCGGCTTCCCAGAGCTCTGGGTCCCTAAGGCCATTCTTGTCGTGGAGACCATACCCATCCTTGGCTCCGGCAAGGTGGATTTGGCAGCAACCCGCGAACTCGCCCAGAAATCAAGACCACTCTTGTAGCAGCACCTATCGGTTGCAAAAATACCGGTATTGTTCACCTGCGAACGCGAGAAACCGTGGCCTGCCCGACACGCCAACCCTTGCATAACAGATTTCCCATTTATGTTCCTTGACCTCTAAGGCACTGTGATTCATTGAATAGTAGTGCGTTTTCCATTGGCCATTTCGTGGTCCATCACGAAACAGCGGGCATGAGAGTCCCGGCACACTTTGTGTGGGGAGCACGGCAAGAGTCTGGGCCCGCCAAGCCGTACAGAAATGGAAAAAGCATAGGGTTGAGTGTATCAATCGGCCAAAACAGGACCGATGGATACCAACTGCTAACAGATATTGATTTAGAACATCGGATCAACGTTACACGGCACACTTACAAATTTTGAGGACCAACATGACATCAATGACATCGCCGGACACAGCCCAGACGGAAATTCTGCCGTCGCCTCGGCTTACACTACGCTGGGCTTTAAAGCGCGCTGTCCTTGCGATCCTCATTATTGTCGTTGGCATTGGTGTCATGGCCTGGCTCATGCACTCCGCAACAAAAAGCGAAGCAAAAAAGCCAGCCGCTGAAACCACAGCCATAGCGGTCAGGGCCAATCAATAACCTGCCTGAAAACCTCGGTAGGCTTGCTCCTAACAGCACGAACCATTTGACGTTGTGCCTGCAAATGGGCGACCGCTCGACAATGTCATCGCTGAAAACGGGTTGTCGCTACCACAGCCCGGGAACATCCCATAGTGATGATCAAAGTTCCCAACAAACTCAAAGTAGGGCTTAAAACGCGTGTCAGCTAGCATGCGCCACGTGTTGCCACACACCGGAAAAATTCCATCCTTAGGAATCAGGTGATGCGCATCCAACCGGAAGCACTCATCATGATGCGCCACGCCTCCACGATAGATAACAGTCTGCCCGTAGTTTTCGCAGCCCTTCTCCAACCCTTCGAGTTTAAATAGGCGATACGTCGCCGACGAAAATTGCGCCGCCCCAAGTTTTTCTTTTAACCGCTCATCATTAACGTCAAGCGTGCGCGACGTGACAAGCCTCGGATCACCGAAACCTACTTCCATAGCCAAGGACAGAAAATCATTCCAATAAAGTGCACCGCCCAAACACTCACCAATCAAAATCGGATCCGCCTTGATCGACTCGCCAAGGCGTCGGTCGGCATAAACATCCGCAAAGTAAAGTTCGCCGCCCGATTTTAAGAGATCAAATGCGCCCTCCAACACCGCACGCTTATCACCCGACAAGTTGATCACACAATTAGAAACAATCACGTCAAAGGAATTGCGCTCCAACTCTAATTCGGTGAGCTTTTCAATATTTCCCTCAAGAAAACTTGTATTTGAAATCGCAAATCCAAATTTTTCACGATGCCACTCCACGTGCCGCATCGCGACATCAAGCTGTTCGGGTGTCATATCGACACCAACAACCTCGCCTTTGACTCCAACGAGCTGTGCCAAAGCATAAACATCGCGCCCGCTGCCACATCCAAGATCCAGGATGCGCGTACCCTCAAGCGCCTCCGGAACAACCAGCCCACATCCATAATATTTGGCCAGAACCTCATCGTGAACGTTCGCCAACGCCGACTTCAGAAAACTAGGCATGTCGCCCGGCGTACAACAAGCATCTGTTCTTAAATCTTCACTCTTTTCTAGGACCTTGCCATAATAGTTACGCACGACATCGACGTTCATGTTCGATCCTCTCAAGACATTACAAATTCAACCAATCTGTTGCGCAAACCGACCATAAAGCGCAAGTCACCATCTCTTGAGCGCCAACCGGCCGGGATTATGGGGACCCTCTTTAAACTATGTCGACGACAGTCTTCCTCGGTTCTTATTTGGGTTGCAGGCGCATATGGAACAATTGCAGCCCACATCAAAACGCTCAACGAACGCGCATTAGAGCCTCCTAAAGGACAATTTCATGATTAGCCTTGATAACGCCCCCATGGCTCTCATATCATCTCGCGCACCACCAATGGTCACGACAAATCTGGGTATCCTGCCCCAAACATTGCTGTTCGAAAGTACTTTTGCATGAGTGAGCAACAAAAGCATTTTCCCGAGTTTTATGTCACCGCACCACAGACGTGCCCATATCTTCCCGGGCGGCGTGAGCGAAAACTCTTCACGCACTTAACACGCGACAAACCCCAGACCCTCATCGACAACCTATTAAAAGGCGGATTTCGACGCAGCCAAAACATCGCCTACATGCCCTATTGCGAGGGCTGCCGCGCATGCATTTCCGTGCGCGTCGCCGTTGACGAATATGAGCCAAGTCGCAATATGCGTCGCATTATAGATGTCAACCATGACCTGCACGCCGCCTGCACACCTGGCTCACCCACAGCAGAGCAATACTCTTTGTTCCGCAAATATATCGACGCACGACACGCTGACGGTGGTATGGCTGACATGACCGTGCTCGACTACGCGACGATGGTCGAAGACAGTGTGATTGATACATTCCTGACCGAGTACCGCATTAAATCGGACAATCCCTTAGAATCGGAACCCACCGCATGGCCGCTAAAAGCGGTCGCACTTTGCGATCGTCTTTCCGATGGAATTTCCATGGTCTATAGCTTCTTTGATCCCTCCGAACGTACGCGCAGCTTAGGCACCTATATGATCATCGATCACATCACGCGCGCGCGCCGCTTGGGCCTACCTTATCTTTACTTAGGTTATTGGATCGAAGGCTCACCCAAAATGCATTATAAAAAACGCTTTAAACCGCAAGAACATTTAAGCCCAGATGGCTGGGTGCGCGTCGACGACTAAAAGCAATCAAGCTTATAAACGCGCAGTGCTACCACGCAATGAATTCACTGTGCTAAAGCCCCACTCAATTTACCGAACATGTAGGCCCATTTGTCAGACTGGATCTGAATTAGGACCTTCATGCGTGCGCGCAGTTCGATCAGCACCGAGCAATCTGGTCGTTCTGCAGTCGAACTCTCCGAACCGATTGTCGATATCTCATTGAGCAATTTTTGCGACTTCCGATCAAAAACACCAATTTGATCATCACGCACAAACGGTGCCGCATTTTCTATGAATTGCTCATAACTCCAACCGCGCTTATCTTTAAGTAAGCGCAAGCGCTCTTGGAACGCAGGCTTGTTTTTGCGATTAAGCGCGCGCAAAGCTCCGGCAGCTTCATCAACAACAGATTCAAAATCTTCGCGCGCACAAGCTGCATCTTGAGCCTGGGCGATTGGGTGATGGGACATCAACGCCAATACCAAAAGCGCGGTCACAACACCACAAACCATCAGCGAACGGCTGAACGCGCACACCATGTTGCGCAAGCCTCCATGCCAAGAAAAATCCTGTGTCATACCCATGACCCAGAACACGGCCCCTGGCAAGCGACCAGACACACATCCACACGATTGGTTCAGAAATCAGTTTTTCCGGCGGGATAAAAAGATCAAAACAACGAAGCCACAGAAAATTACCCGAATGGAGAACCGAAGGTGTTTGAGCGCGGAAATCCTTTAGGAACCGTACGTCCAGCCTGCGCACGTGCACCCATCCAAAATTCTAGATCGTCCATCGTAAGACCAAAAACGCGCCCTGCACTGTCTGTCCAGTTTAATTCTTCATCGGAGTCAAAGACGCGCACGTCAGATAATCCGCCATCGCGGTATTTTTGTAAGCGAACACCTTTACCCCGCGAAAGCTCATTAACTTCCTCCAATGGATAGATAAGAAGACGTCGGTTTTCGCCCACAACAGCCACCATATCACCATCGACAGGCACAACAGCTTTTGCCTCATCCGGCTCTGATACATTCAAAACCTGCTTACCCTTGCGCGTCGAGGCAACGACATCTTCCTCCGCAACCACAAACCCATAACCAGCCGTTGAAGCCACCAACAAATATCGCGATGGATCATGCACAAATGCCGTCACCAAATCATGAGATTGCTCAAGATCAACCATCAACCGCACAGGCTCTCCATGGCCACGCCCCCCAGGAAGTTGCGACCCTTCCAAAGTAAAAAAGCGCCCGTTTGTCGCAAAGACGATAATACGATCTGTCGTGTGTGCATGTAGGGCAACCTTTAGCCGGTCCCCCTGCTTAAAATCGAGCCGAGCCACATCGTCCACATGACCTTTGAGTGCGCGGATCCACCCTTTTTCCGAAAGAACAACGGTAATCGCTTCCTTTTCGACAAACGCTTGATCAAGATCAACATCAATCTCAGGCGCATCTTCAAACGTCGTCCGCCGGCGACCCAACTCGGTCTTGCCCGAATACCGCTCGCGAGTGTCCTTTACTTCATCACTTACCTTTTTCCATTGCCGATCTTTCGATTTTAACAGCGCTTTGATTTCGGATCGTTCCGCTGTCAGTCGCTCGTGTTCACCACGAATTTCAACTTCCTCAAGCCGCGACAACGACTTTAAGCGCAAATTCAATATGGCCTCAGCCTGCAGTTCACTCAGACCAAATGTGGCCATCAGTTTTTGCTTTGGGTCATCTTCAAAACGTGCGATCCGTATGACTTCCTCAATGTTGAGGAACGCAATCAAATACCCATCGAGCACTTCCAACCGGCGTTCAATTTTTTGCAGCCGAAAGCTTGAGCGCCGAACAAGCACGTCTATGCGATGATCAAGCCATTGCTTCAGGACCGCCTTTAGCGACAAGACGTTAGGGACCTGACCAGCCGACAACACATTCATGTTAAGCCCGAACCGAATTTCTAGGTCGGTCAACTTAAACAAGCTTTCCATCAAAACGACCGGATCGACACTCCGGCTTTTTGGTTCGAGCACAAGCCTGATCTCTTCAGCCGATTCATCACGAACGTCCCCCAACAAGGGAAGTTTCTTTTCAAGCAAGAGCTCAGCAATTTTTTCAACGAGCTTTGCTTTTTGCACCTGATAGGGAATCTCAGTGACAACGACTTGATAAGTCCCGCGGCCTGTTTCTTCACGTGTCCACTTCGCACGCAGGCGAAATCCGCCACGACCCGTTTTGTAAGCCTCTAAAACCTGTTCCCGCGGCTCAACCAGAACACCGCCGGTCGGAAAATCGGGCCCAGGCACATATTCCACCAACTTTGCAATTGTTGCGTTGGGATATTTGATCAAATGCAAAAGCGCATTGCACAGCTCTTCGACGTTGTGCGGCGGAATATTCGTGGCCATACCCACGGCAATCCCTGCAGCACCATTGGCGAGCAAGTTTGGAAATGCAGCCGGCAAAACCACCGGCTCTTTGTTAGTCTCATCATACGTTGCGCGAAAATCAACCGTGTCTTCATCGATGGCCTCAAGCAACGCCCACGCAGTCTCCGTCAAGCGGCTTTCTGTGTAACGCATGGCGGCGGCATTATCGCCGTCAATGTTACCGAAGTTGCCCTGTCCATCGACCATGGGGTATCGCACAGCAAAGTCTTGCGCCAAACGCACAAGAGAATCATAAATCGCCTGATCACCATGCGGATGGTAATTACCCATTACCTCGCCAACGATTTTCGCGCACTTTTTAAAGCCCGCATCCGGGTTAAGCTTGAGCTCCCGCATGGCATAAAGGATACGCCGATGAACCGGTTTAAGTCCGTCGCGCACATCCGGTAAGGCCCGCGACATGATCGTCGATAGGGCGTACGCCAAATAGCGCTCTTCCAGCGCATCTTTAAGATCAACCGGCTCCACCGGCCCATCATCATCAAGAATCGGTTTGTCACTCATGCGTTGTCGTTACCGCCACAATGTGTGCCACTCAAGTGCCGGTGCGACACAGAGTGCGAAAACATCTGGCAAAACCATCGCTTTATCACAACATTTTTCTTAAGATTGGGCCTTTTGCAGCATCGACACAAGCCGCCCACGCGCCTCAGGTAACGTTTCTTCGCGCGGCCGCAAAACACGCGTCTCTAAGAAATGCTGGGTAAGATCAAGCCCTGTCAAAATATCAGAAGAACTGACATCCGATGTGTTCCCCTTGTTTAGGAACGCCGGCAAGGCAAGAAGTCGATCCTTATAGGGCACACCTGCTTCGCGCGACACAGCCCGCCCGGTTTTGGGTGAAACATAGATAAGGTCTTCACGAGCGCCCGTGGCCGCACACTGTGTTAGGTCCAGCCCAAACCCAAGCTCGTCCAGCAAAGCCAGTTCCCAGCGCACAACCAACGCCGGCCAAACGTTATCGTCTTCCAAATAGCCAAGAACAAACAAGGTCACTTCAAAAAGATTCCCGTGTGGGTCTCGTTCCGGCAACAACCTCAACAACGCGCATAGTGAAGAAAGCGCAGCCAATCTTGCCGCAGACCCCATCGCCACAGCAGCAACACCACGCCGCAGTTCCATCTTGAAATGACCCAGGTGTTCGGCAAGACGTCCCTTCCAATCAACGTCAACCTCATTGCCAAGTTGGAGAACGGGCCGCATGCGACGCGACCGCCCACCATAAACGAGGCCCAAGTGTCGTCCGTGCATGCGCGTGAAAACTTCGGCAACGGCGGCCGACTCACCATGTGACCGCACCGAAATAATGATGCCCTCGTCACTCCAGTTCATGAAGGCTTTCCATCTTGCAAGCACTTCCAATAGTCACAGACGGCGCGCACTGGAGCGCAGGGAAAGATCAATCCTTAGGATAATCAAGTCCCATTTCGCGATATCGCTCCGGATCGCCCTGCCAATCTTCCCGCACCTTCACAAATAAGAAAAGATGGACCGGCTGTTCAATCAGTTCAGAAATTTCTTCACGCGCATCAGATGAAATCGCCTTGATCATACGGCCCTGTCTTCCAAGCACGATCGATTTCTGACTGTCTCTTTCAACGAATATTGTCTGCTCAATGCGTACAGACTTGTCGCGCAACTCTTTCCATTGCGTTGTTTCGACCGTAATCGCATAGGGCAACTCTTGATGCAGCTTATGATAGATCTTTTCACGCGTGATCTCTGCCGCCATCACACGCATAGGCGCATCTGAAATATCGTCTTCCGGAAAATGCCAAGGACCTTCTGGGACATTTTCCGCCAGATAGTCTCTTAAATCTTTGACGCCGCTTCCATGAAGCGCCGAAATCATGAACACACGATCAAACGTCAGTTTTTCCGAAATCGATGCCGTCAATACCAACAATTGATCCTTTTGTGCGACCCGATCAACTTTGTTGAGCAACAAAATTCGCGTACAAGAAAGTTTTGCAAGCCTCTCAAGTATCTTTTCAATGTCCAGATCAACACCCTTTGCGGCATCAACAATGAGCGCAACAACATCTGCGTCAACCGCACCACCCCAAGCCGCGTCAACCATTGCCCTGTCCAAGCGTCTTCGCGGTGCAAATATTCCAGGTGTATCGATAAAGATCAGCTGGCTACTGCCGCAAATGACGATTCCGCGAATGGGCGCACGGGTTGTTTGCACCTTATGGCTGACAATACTCACTTTTGCCCCAACAAGAGCATTGACGAGCGTAGACTTACCAGCATTAGGAGCACCAATAACCGCAACAAAACCACAGCGCGTTCCCGCATGACCCGAAACAGCTGACTTCGCTTGATGCGCCTTATCATCAGTCATGAGACACCGCCGACGTAACACCTTCACGCAACAACAAGGACTTCGCAGCCTCTTGTTCTGCCAAGCGTTTTGATGCCCCCTCGCCCCGCGCGGGGTCCAAGCCCTTCACCACGACCTCGATCGTAAATTGGGGCGCATGATCAGGTCCTGAGCGCCTCACCACGCGATAACGCGGAAGCACTAAGCCCTTGGATTGAGCCCACTCTTGCAATGCTGTTTTTGCATCAAGTTTCCCACTGGCTTGAGCATCCATATAAGGCTCCCAGAGGATGCGAATGACTTTACGCGCGTGGGAATAACTTGAATCAACAAATATCGCCGCAAGGACCGCTTCCATCGCGTCAGCAACAATCGTTTTCTTGTTGCGGCCTCCACTTTCAGCTTCGCTCACCGAAAGCAAGATATGCTCACCTAGTCCAATGTCACGTCCCACTGCCGCACAAGTCTCGCGACGTACAAGTCTGTTAAACAATCGCGCCAGTTCACCTTCCTGCGCTTCTGGAAAGCGTTCGGCAAGGAGTTCCGCAATGACAAGACCCAACACCCGGTCACCTAAAAACTCCATCACCTCATTGTCTCGACGCGTGCGCCCGACGTCTTCGCGACGACTCTGCGACTTGCGCGACATCTTTTTCCCACCGCCACGCATTTCGCCAATGACGCTCGCATGCGTAAGGGCGCGCTCGAGCAGGTTCTCCTGCTTAAATCGGTATCCAAGTGATTTTTCTAGCTTAGAGAATTTGCGGCGACTGATCATGACCGCGTTAATGCCGCAATAAATTCAACCAATCAACGGACAAGCGTGAAAAATCGCCCCCACCGTATGTCAAAAGGCCACGTCCACGGCGAGGTCCACTCAAACCGACCTGGTTCATCCACAGCAGCCGAGAAAAAGATGATTTCCGCCCGGCCAATCAAATTCTCGTAAGGCACAAAGCCAACTTCTGACTGCACGCGACTATCAATTGAATTGTCGCGATTGTCGCCCATCATAAAATAGTGCCCCGAAGGAACTTCATAAGGGCCAACATTATCAAGCGCGCCCCGATCAGAAATATCGAGTACCGAATAACTCACGCCATTCGGCAGGGTCTCTTTATATTTTGCAATTGTCACCTGCTCGCTGCCGTGATCACTCTCTTCCCAAGTCACAAAACTACCATCTCGAACGCGTTTCACTTCTTTCCCATTAATAAAGACAATACCATCTCGTACCGAAACACTGTCTCCCGGCAATCCAATCACACGCTTAATGTAGTCCAAGTCTGTTCCTGGCTTCTTAAACACAACCACATCGCCACGCTCTGGAAGCCCGGCAAAAGCCCTGCTTTTGATAAAGCTCGAAGCAAAAGGAAACGAGTAACGGCTGTACCCATAGGAGAGCTTCGAAACAAACAAATAGTCGCCCTCCAACAACGTCGACTTCATCGACCCTGATGGAATATTGAAAGGTTGAAAGAAAAACCAGCGAACAATGAACGCAATAATCAGAGCTTGAATGACGATTTTGACAATTTCATACAGTCCGCTTTGCGTGCTCTTTTTCTTCGCGTCCGCATCAAGGCTCATCGTTTACTCCTCATCGCTGCGAACCCGAAAGACCAATCATTACATTCCGCAACCCGCCCGCTATACTCAACATTAAAGCCGGCCGCAATCCAAATGCTCGTAATTGCCATCAAGCTGACCATAAATTATCCCTTGTTCGCCGCAGATGGGCGACCCGAAATTATTACAACCGCCTGGGCCCAAGGAAAGTCATCGGTCAAAGTGAGATCAATTCGCGCATCAATCTCCTCTGGCGTAATGCGCCTTAATTGCTCAAGCGCACCACCTGTCAATTCCAATGTCGGTCGTCCCGAAGACATATTGACGACACCCATATCCCGCCAAAAGACACCCCGTCTGAATCCGGTTCCCAGCGCCTTTGCGCACGCTTCTTTGGCAGCAAACCGTTTGGCATAAGACGCCGCACGTGAAAACGGACGCCGCTCCGAGCGCTGCCGCTCCGTAACCGTAAAGACACGGTTGAGAAAACGCTCACCAAATGTATCAAGCGTTTTTTCGATGCGGCGAATATCAATAATGTCATTGCCAAGACCCAAAATCATACGCCTTCGCGCTCCCACCGCCCTTGCGCACGTGCTTGACTTCGCGCTTCATCCATGAGCGTACGCATGCGTTTGACCGCAATCGCCAATCCGCCAAAGATGGCTTCACCCACAAGGAAATGCCCAATGTTGAGTTCAACGATTGGTTCGATGCGCGCAACGGCCTTTACAGTGTTGTACGTCAGCCCATGTCCCGCATGCACTTCAAGTCCACATGCGTCCGCCGCATACGCGGCTTTTTCAAGACGCCCAAGTTCACGAGCCAGCCCTTGCGCATCGTCATCCAACGCACACTCGCAATAAGCCCCTGTATGCAATTCGACAACGTTCGCACCAACATCGTGAGCCGCCCGAACCGCAACCTCATCTGGTTCGATAAATAACGAAACCCTAATCCCAGCACCTTTCAGCGATTGAACCACATCAATAAGGCGCGACCCACCACCCGCAACGTCAAGTCCGCCTTCCGTCGTCCGTTCCTCGCGACGCTCCGGAACCACGCAACACGCATGCGGTACATGCTTGAGTGCAATCGCCAACATTTCTTCTGTTGCCGCCATTTCCAAATTTAGCGGCCGCGTTAATTCGGATTTCAAACGCGCAATATCTGTATCTGAGATATGCCGGCGGTCTTCGCGCAAATGTGCCGTAATCCCATCAGCCCCTGCCTCCACCGCCAAATGCGCAGCCCGAAGCGGATCCGGATGCCGTCCTCCACGCGCATTACGAATTGTGGCCACGTGATCAATGTTCACGCCAAGCCGCAAATTTGAAACCTTGGATGGACGCACCATGAGCTACCAATGCACTCCGAATGAACAAAAAAGTCTAATAACTCCAGGTCCTTTAGGGCTTTCCTTCCTAAAACACTGGTTCTGACAGAAGCCTCAAAACCTTGCCACAAAAGAGCACACTGATCAGACCGACACGACCTTAACAAGGGAAAAGGTACGCACGCGGTGAATTTCTTGGCCCTGCCAAGACGCACCGCTCCCAATCAACAATGGCCGCATGATCATTCACAACCGTAGGCACAACCATCAGCAAGCCTTCGTCATTCGAACATACGTTTAACGCTGCTCACAACGCCCTGCGTCATTAAGCCTGCAATAATGTTGTTAAGGTGTGCCAAGTCCCAAACCTCGATCTCGATCTGCATTTCTGTAAACTTAGGACCCCTGCCCAGCATTTGAAGATGGTCAATATTCCCATCCGCCTCACCTATAAGCCGCGCAATCTGGCCCAGCGTGCCAGGTTCATTTAGGGTCGTCACACTGATCGTCGCTGGAAACCGCTCAGCACCGTTTTCCGGCACATCCCAAGACACATCAATCCAACGATCTCGCTCATATTCGCGAAGCTTTTTTGAGCCCACATGGAAAATGCGAATGCCCTCATTGGGAATTAAAACGCCAACGATGCGGTCGCCGGGCACCGCGCCCCCACCTTCAAATGTAACCGGGATGTCTTGCGTAAGCCCGCGGATCGGTACGCCGCCAGGGCGGCCTTGCGCGCTTTGGTCACTTGATCCTGATGGGCCGCCGCGGAATCGAAACTTCAAACCGATTGACTTAGGCAGGTTAAACCAGCCCTCAGTGGTTTGCCCAACATCGTATCGATTACGCTGCGAACGCGACTTGGCTTCATCCTTGATAAGTTCTTCCGGCAAACTCGCGCGCAAAACATTTGAGATCTTAATCTCATTGCGTCCCACACTGGCCAACACGTCTTCGACAGATTTTTGTCCAGAGCCAAGTTTCGGTAAAGCCGTCTTGAGCGCTTCATCTGTGTAAGATTGTCCAAGTTCCTCGAATGCGTGCGACAACAAACGTCGCCCTAACTCACAGTACTGCCGCCGCAACGCACCACGCGCCGCGCGGCGAATAGCGCTTCGCGCACGCCCAGTTACAGCAAACCCTTCCCACGCAGGCGGCGGCGTATGCGTCGGCGACGTCAGGATCTCCACTTCATCGCCATTGCGCAAAACCGTATCAATTGGCATATGTCGACCGTTGATGTTCGCACCAACCGCGGCATTACCAACATCCGTATGTACGGCATACGCAAAATCGAGCGGTGTGGCACCATCAGGCAACGCAATCAAGCGACCCTTGGGCGTGAAACAAAAAACCTGATCCTGAAAAAGCTCAAGTTTGGTGTGCTCCAAAAACTCTTCTGAATTGGAGCCTTCAAGCAAGGTATCCACCAACCGCCGCAACCAAAGATAAGGACCACAATCCTTATCAAGCAGCACCGCCCCGCCATTGGCGCTTTTTGCCCCAGAACCATTTGAAGGTCGTTGTGGTGCGAGATTAAGATCCTTGTAAAAGGCGTGTGAAGCAACACCGTATTCCGCCACGTGATGCATATCTGCTGTGCGGATCTGCAATTCCACCCGTTGGTGTCGCGGACCGACAACCGTTGTGTGGAGCGACTGATAGCCATTCCGCTTTGGCGTTGAAATGTAATCTTTAAAGCGACCGGGAACTGTACTCCACGTCGTGTGCACAACACCCAATGACCGATAACAGGAACCGACATCTTCAACGATGACACGAAACCCGTAAATGTCAGAAAGCTGCTCCAAACTAATTTGCTTGTTCGCCATCTTCCGCCAAATAGAGTAGACTTTTTTTTCCCGCCCTTCGACCTTCCCTTTGATCCCGACATCAGCAAGCTTTGCTTCAAGCTCAAATCGGATCTCTGATACAAGGCCCTCGTTACGTTCGCGCAATTCATTCAATTTTTCGGTGACCGTCGCATGCGCTTCAGGATGCAGCCACTTAAAGCCAAGGTCTTCCAGCTCATCACGCATGGCTTGCATACCCATACGTCCCGCCAACGGCGCATAAATCTCAAGCGTTTCTTCTGAAATCCTTTTCCGGCTTTGCGGTTTCACATGTTCAAGCGTGCGCATGTTGTGCAGCCGATCGGCCAGCTTCACGAGCAACACACGAATATCACTGGAAATCGCAATCAACAGCTTGCGGAAATTCTCTGCCTGTTCCGTCTTTTTCGAAACAAGGTCAAGCCGCTTAAGCTTTGTCAGACCATCAACCAGCGCACCAATTTCAGAACCAAACAATTGGTCGATTTCGGCCCGTGTCGCGTCCGTGTCTTCAATCACATCATGCAAAAGCGCCGTGGCAATAGTCGCGTCATCAAGCCGCATGTCCGTCAGGATCGCAGCCACTTCCAAAGGATGTGAAAAGTAAGGATCCCCCGAAGCACGCTTTTGCTGTCCATGCGCTTTCATCGCATAGACATAAGCACGGTTCAGCAACGCCTCATCCGCATTTGCATCGTAGTTTAAAACGCGCTCCACCAATTCGTATTGGCGCATCATGGCCGAACACCACTCCTTCGCCCATGTGGATTAACAAAGGGCACCACCGACAGGGGAAAAGTCAAACGCAGCACAAATCATCTTTCCACTGGGCAAACAATCTGCGCGACATCCAATTCCAATATAGGACCTGCCCCTAAACTTTATCACATTTCATTTAAACGAAATTACCGTCCCGACCACATGAAGTGCAACTTCGGTGGTCAAGATTTACATCTCCCGCATGCGGCCAGCCCACCCAATGCCTTAACAGACACACGCAATTGCTGGCACCCATGCGAAACACAGACGCAAAATACGTAAATGTCGCGGTAATTGGGTCTACCGGCTTCGCTCACGAGAACCACCGCCGTTGGCGGAAGGCTCACTCGGCGTCAACGTTTCAAGCCCGCGCAACAACTGCTCTTCGGTCAACACATCGACAACGTTGTCACTTTCTTGATCGTCACGACCCAGAATGGGGGTCCGGCGCTCGACAGCCAGAACAGGTGCGGCAGCAGCCTCAGGCTCATCCACTTCAACATTCTTTTGCAGCGAGTGAATTAATCCTTCGCGCATATCGTCTGGCGGAACCGTCTCTTCAGCGATTTCACGCAAGGCAATGACCGGATTTTTATCATTGTCTGGATCGATCGTGACGGCGCTACCGCCTGAAATGCCCCGCGCCCTGTGGGCCGCCAAAAGGACCAGCTCGAATCGATTTGAGACTTTATCGACGCAATCTTCAACGGTCACACGTGCCATGAAATTCCCTTACGATTGTTGGGCTGCCCTCGGATTTTCCGGTATGTTGGTGGCGACCCAACTGCAAATCCCGCGCGAGCACGCCTGCACCCGGCGGTTATCAAATCCAAAGCACTAGATGCCACGTAATCGATCACAAGGCAACACGGGTTGGTAGCGACTCTACACCACAATCATGAGGCCCTAGACAAAGTCTCGTGCAATCACCAAGTCTGTCAAAGTTGCACTCATATTTTTACTTGCAGCGAATACAGGCATGCTACCAAGTCGTTTGAGGTGTAGTATATCCTACTCAGCACCAAGCGCCACCTGAAGTTGCCTAAAAGAAAGCCATAACATCTTGATTAAAAACAACGAATGTGCGAAGTCGGCGGTTTACAACTGTCATCAAGCCGTCAATTTGCGAAAAGGGTGTATATGTGTTGTTCGGCGTTGAGTCATTGTGTCCGTATAAAAAACTAGTCATGAACTTCGAACCGCATGTGCATCTGATGGCTTTTGCTATACTAGACCCCGGGGACTAGAGTTATAACAAGTATTGTAAAAAAATAATCTGCGTATTCCAATATATAGTTGGCGTGTAAACAAGAAATCAGAAAAACCCGAGGCAATACAAATGCATTTCTACACGAACGAACGGGTAGCACTATTCATTGACGGCGCAAATCTTTACGCTACGTCAAAAGCACTCGGTTTCGACATTGATTACAAGCGTTTGCTGAGCTTTTTCAGACAAAAAGCCAAACTTGTTCGTGCTCTTTACTACACTGCCCTCGCAGAAGATCAGGAATATTCATCGATCCGGCCCTTGATCGACTGGTTGGATTACAATGGATACACCATGGTCACCAAGCCGACCAAAGAATTCACCGATTCTGCTGGCCGCCGAAAAGTCAAAGGAAACATGGATATTGAGCTGACGGTTGATGCGCTGTGCTTGTCCGAAGAGCTCGACCACATCGTCTTGTTCTCCGGCGATGGCGATTTCCGATCCCTGATTGCCGCCTTGCAGCAAAAAGGCAAACGCGTCAGCGTCGTGTCCACCCTTCAAACCCAACCGCCTATGGTTGCAGACGAGCTTCGTCGCCAGGCCGATCAGTTCATCGACCTCGCTGACATGGAAGCCATCGTTTGCCGCGAAGGCGCTGCACCCCGTCAGCAACGCCCAGAAGGCCGCGCATCCTACAGTGATCAAAATGGAAACTATCACGAGCCAGTGCGTTTCGATGATGATCCTGATGACTTGCCAGAAGAAGCTGAGGTACCGGCACGGCGATGATCATTGGCACTGGTCGAACACCGCGACCATGTGCAAAAACTTTTGTCATTATGCCAACCGAAAAACCAACAGCACCCACGTCACTTCAAAAAAGAACACCTCCCAACACGTCCGAGAGCTTTCCCGCAGAGCCTCACAAAGAGTGTGAACTCTGTCCGCGCCTCGTGCGCTTTCGCCACGCCAATCGATCTTCCGAACCCGAATGGTTCAACGGCGCGGTTCCCAGCTTTGGAAATGAGAAAGCATCTCTACTTGTTGTGGGTCTCGCACCTGGCCTTAAAGGTGCCAATTGCACCGGTCGCCCCTTTACCGGCGATTACGCCGGTAATTTGCTTTACGCAACTCTGATTAAGTTTGGATTCGCCAAAGGCAAGTACGATGCGCGCATCGATGACGGGCTAAAACTCATCAATTGTATGATTACGAACGCGGTCCGTTGCGTGCCGCCGGAAAACAAGCCCACCACCGACGAGATCAAGGCCTGCCGTCCATACTTTATTGCACGCCTCGCGGCCCTGCCAAACCTCAAAGCCATCCTCGCCCTAGGAAGGATCGCCCACGACCAAATTCTCACAAGTCTTGAGAAGCGCAAATCAGAATTCAAATTCGCCCATGGTGCCCAACACCAGCTCAATGATAAACTCTCGCTTTATGATAGCTTCCATTGTTCGCGCTATAATACCAACACCGGACGTCTCACCGAAAAGATGTTCCACGACGTTTTCGAAACTATAAAATCGGACATTGCAACTCAGCGCTGAGCCCTATTCCCAAGGTTCTGATCAAGCAAAGCGTGTCGTCTTGTTGCTCAACCCTTCTCCCTCAACAACCGTGTCTTTTCTCGATTCCAATCGCGCCTTTTGGCGTCCTCGCGTTTGTCATGCAATTTCTTGCCTTGCGCCACACCGAGCTTTAATTTCGCAATACCCCGATCATTAAAATAAAGCTGCAGCGGTACAATCGTCATACCCTTTCGTTCCAACGCAACACGCAGCTTATGGATCTCTTTTTTGTGTAATAACAAGTGCCGCCGTCGTCGTGGCTCATGTTGGAAAAACTGCCCGGCACCAGAATAGACGGGAATATGGGCATTGATGAGCCACACGCCCCCATCCTCAAAAGCAGCATAGCTTTCAGAAATGTTGGCTTGCCCGTTGCGCAAAGATTTAACCTCCGTTCCCGTTAAAACGAGACCGGCTTCATACGTGTCACCAATCGAATACTCGTGGCGCGCTCTACGGTTTTCAGCAACCAACCGACGGCCACTTTCTTTTTGCGCCGCCATTACAGCGTCATCCTTACGCGTTTACTCCGCGGCATTTCTTTGCATGAGGCCTGCCTTCTCAAGTGCCACATCAACCAATTGCTTTGTACTATCCATAAGCGGTGCCAACGGCAAACGGGTATCAGGCGCACAATAGCCGAGCCGCCAAAGTGCATATTTCGCAGGTCCCGGATTGGTCTCAACAAACAAACAATCATGTAATGGCATCAAGCGGTCCTGCAATTCCAACGCTTTTAAATAATCCCCTTGAAGACATGCATTCTGAAAGTCGGCGCACAGTTTCGGCGCGACATTTGACGTCACCGATATACAGCCCTGACCACCATGCGCCATAAACCCAAGTGCAGTTGCATCCTCACCCGACAATTGGTTGAAATCTGCACCCATCGCTGCACGTTGTTGGGAGACCCGCGCAAGATTAGCTGTGGCATCCTTCACACCGATTACATTTGATAGTTCAAAACACCGCACCATCGTCGCAACCGACATGTCAATAACCGAGCGGCTTGGAATATTGTAGATGATAATCGGAATGTTCACCGCGTCATTAATAGCTTTAAAATGCTGAAACAATCCCTCCTGCGTCGGCTTATTATAGTAAGGTGTAACCACCAAAATGGCATCAGCGCCAGCAGACTTTGCATGCTTTGCAAAGTCGATTGCTTCCAAGGTTGAGTTTGAACCTGCACCCGCTATAACCGGAATGCGGCCTCCAGCAGATTTGATTGTAAGCTCCACAACGCGTTTGTGTTCGTCATGGGTCAACGTCGGGCTTTCACCCGTCGTGCCGACAGGAACAAGCCCGTGCGTACCTTCCGCAATCTGTCGTTCGATTAACCGCAACAACGCCTCTTCATCGACAGCTCCGTCGCGAAAAGGCGTGATCATTGCCGTAAATGACCCCTTAAACATATGTCCTACGTCCCTGTTTTTTGTTTACCCAGCATTTTGCTGAGCTGCGCTCCCACTAACACGCACGATCGCTCGTTCACGTTCAACCCATAAAAATCCAGGTGCCGCGCACCTATTTAATATTGCCCACATCAAATACGCGATCTCGACCCAATTCGGCCAAAGACAGCCCATAACCATGACCCACCGTGGCGGCAAAGATTAGGCGCTAGAAAGAGTGTTCGCAAGAATACCATCGGGAACCGGTGAACAACCCCGCCGGTTGCATCATAATAGCACCCGGTACCACGCGTGCCCAAACAAACAATCCTGAACAAAATTACCGCTTTACATAAAAAAGGTCGTTATCAACACCCAAACCAGGACTGTTTTCTCTCTACAGCGACCCCTAACTTCGGTATCAAGATGCGCAATCTTACTAGTGCACGGTCTCCCGGCAGCCAACTCAGAACCGACAAATCACGTGTTCCCAAGGGCGAGATTGGACCAAATATCCCAAAGGAGTGCTGTACAATGCGATTTGGATTGAGGCAGCAAACAAAAAGTTGGGGTTTGAGGACAGGCCTATTAACGGCAGCTGTCCTCTTGGCAGTGTCCGCTGCGTCAGCAAATCCACCTCCACCACCTGAGAACCCAAAACGCGATCCCGCAGCACTTCGCAGTTGGGCAACACAAATAAAAAAGGGCGTCCTATCGACCAAAAAGATTGCGTCAACCACCGAAACTGAACACCGCGCGCACTTGAGCACCGCCATCGCGCCTTCACGCAACGCAAAACTTTCGGTCGACGAAGCGAAGGCTTTGAAATCCGCCGCCAAAGCCATCAAAAAAGGAAATCCTGATAACGCACGCGCTCTTAAATCACAACTAAGCAATCCCACCGCTCGCAAACTCATTGACTGGTTATTGTATCGTGCGGGCGATGCGCCAGTCTCAGACATCCAGTCCTTTCTTGACGCCAATCCCGTGTGGCCCAATCGTTGGTTATTGAAACAACGGATCGAAGAGAAGTTGTTTGAACAAAACAACAAGCGCAAGTCGCTCAAATACTTCTCAAACCACAAACCTGAAACACCCATGGGCAAAGCTGCTCTTGCTACCGCACATTTGCAAAACGGCAACAAGGACGAAGCAACACGCATTACAAAATCCACCTGGCGCGAAGACAAAATCCCATCTGACTTCGAGAAACAGTTCTTAAAACGTCTCGGTCATCTGTTGAGTCAAGACGATCACAAATGGCGTTTAGACAAACTCATGATCGCAGACATCAGGTGGAACAAGACCCGCAACAAACGTGCTTCTCAAATCCGCCGCCAAATCCCGCGCTTGTCTGCTAGCGAACAAAAAAAAGCAAATGCGCGATTGGCTGCATTTACGCGAAAAAAAGGCGCAGCCTCCCGCCTCACAAAATTACCGACCGAAAACCAAACAGATTGGGGTGTCGTATTCCAGCGCGCTGAGCTCTTACGCCGCGCCAACAAAACGACGCAAGCCGCAAAACTTCTCCTCAGCGCCCCGACAGACAAGGCTTCAACTGTAAAACCTGACGCTTGGTGGGCAGAGCGTCGCCGACTTGCATATCAGGCCCTTGATAACAAGAACCCGAAGCTCGCCTACCAACTCGTGCAAGATGCAGGACCTCTGTCCGTCAACCCTTTAAAAGACCAACAATTCTTTGCTGGCTGGCTCGCGTTGCGATATTTGGGCGACAAAAAAAACGCCGTAAAGCATTTCACGACCATGGCCAAAGCTGCCGATGGGCCCTTAAGTCATTCAAAGTCCAACTACTGGCTGGGTCGCGCTTACGAAGCAATGGGCCAAACCGCAGAAGCCCAAGAGGCTTATCAAAAATCAGCAAAGCAAATAGACACATTTCACGGTCATCTTTCCCGTAAGAAACTTGATCCCAGCACGACTTCAATTGAACTCACACCGCCGCAACTCCCAACGCAAGACCAAATTGACCGCTTCAACAGTCTAGACGCAGCCCAAGCTGTCGTCATCGCAGACAAAGCTGGCCTCGGTCGATCAATTACGCGACCCTTCCTCGCCTATCTTGCGCAAAAGATGAAAACAGAGTCCGAGGTGTCGTTGGTTGCACATCTGGCACAATCCCTTGGAGACACCCAACAAGCGTTACGCATCGGTAAGATCGCCATCGCCCGCGGCATGAACATGATCTATTACGCCTACCCGGTCCACGCCTTCCCTGATTACAAACCACTGCGCAAACCACCCGAAACAGCTTTCCTCCTTGGAATTGCCCGCCAGGAAAGCGAATTTAATACCCTCACGCTGTCCGGTGCTGGCGCACGCGGCATATTGCAGGTGATGCCCATTACCGCACGCCACGTCTGCCGCGATTATAAGATCAAATGCCAAATCAAACGCCTGATGACAGACGAATCCTACAACACAAAAATCGCCTCTGCTTATATTGCCGATCGCATGGGCGAATTTGGCGGCTCATATGTTCTCGGATTGTCCGGTTACAATGCCGGGCCTGGACGCACCCGCCAGTGGATCAAACGATTTGGAGATCCACGGGATGGCCGCATTGATCCTATTGATTGGATCGAACGTTTGCCGTTTAAAGAGACGCGCAAATACGTCTCCAAAGTGTTATCAAACATTCAAATTTATCGCGCACGCATTGGTCAGGAAAAAAATGCGCTCCGCATAACACAAGATCTAAAGCGCGCCCAAAAACGCCGCAGTGGCAACCGAGCACTGTACGCGCCAGGTGCAAACATTGGGGGATGAACTGACTGTTGGGGCGCGACGGAAACTAACCTTAAAGTTCCAAGCTCTCACTAACGATCCAGATTTCAAATTGTTCGCGCACGTGCACAATCAAAAGGCGCAAACAAAAAAACAAAGAGGCCGCTGAGTGATGACACAAGCTGCACAAAATAATTCCGACCAAGTTCAACACATGTTTGTACGCGTTCGCGATGGCCTCAAACTCCACGTCAGCTGTTACCTAGCCCAAAACCCCACCGGCCGACCCGCCGTTTGTCTGCCAGGCCTAACCCGCAACGGCCGCGATTTTCACGATCTTGCATATTACCTTTCAACCGGCGCCGCTGTGCAACGCGACGTCTACACGATTGATTATCGCGGCCGCGGCCTAAGTGAGTGGGACACAAACTGGAAAAACTACGCCGTTCCGATTGAAGCGCTTGATGTTCTCGATATCTTGGCAGCGCTAAACCTCCACAACGCCGCTTTCATTGGAACATCACGCGGCGGTCTCATAATGCTGGTTATCGCAGGCCTTCAACCCACCGTGATGGGAGCCGCTATCCTCAATGATGTTGGACCGGTAGTCGAAACCGACGGACTAATTCGCATCATGAGCTATGTCGGGCGTGTACCACTTCCTCGCAATTGGGCCGACGCCACCAAGAGCGTACGCGACCTTAATCGCAAAAAATTTCCTGCTATTCCCGACGACATGTGGGAGGACGTTGCACGCCAATGGTACAATGACAAAAACGATAGGCCCACCCAAGGATATGACCCCGAACTTAAAAATGCACTCTCGGTACTTGACGGCCCGATGCCATCACTATGGCCGCAGTATCAAGCGTTGACACGCGTACCTGTCATGGTTTTACGCGGCGAGCACTCGGATATCCTCTCAGAGAAAACCGTCGAACAAATGCGCAAACGTCATCCCGTTTTTGAATCTTTTACGGTTCCCGGACAAGGCCACGCACCATTACTCAAAGATACGCAATCCCAAACAGCAATCTCAGATTTTCTCATCCAAAGCGATCAAGCGAAAAGCGCCCAACAACGACAACCTCCAGAGTTAGACAACAGCCCTAAAGAAGGAGCGATTAGCGCAACAATGCAGGACACAAATACTACAAGTGACCACGAGAATGCAGACGCCTCTGGTACCCCAGGTCCAAACAGAACAACGGCGCACAAACGCCGACCGTTGGTCGACCGCCTTTAGAACTTAGACGCGCTTCATTAGACGCGCGATCCGCTCACGACACTCTCAGACCAATACTTTGGGCAAAATTTAAATTTCTCCGCGATCAATCCGCCTTGAGAAATCCGTTTGACCACCCGATGCGAGTATGCGGGCTTGCTCCACCCAATTCTCCCGCTCAATACGGCCTTTGAAATCCAACGTTTCACTAATCCGGTCAATATCACCGCGCGTCCAATTCGCCACCTGCTCATAGGACGTGACACCAAGGGACTTAAGCTTCTTTTCAATAAGCACGCCTATTCCACGGATGCGCTTCAGATCATCATCAATACCGGAATCTCGACCAGCACCAACAAGAGCTTCAGAGCGAACGCTCCGCATGCCAGCAAGATCAGAGCGAGGCGCGTCCCCAGGTTGATCCAACGGACGGCCCACAGTTTCTGCTCCGCCGCCACTTAACAATTGAGCCTGCTCAATCCATTGATTGCGCGCAACTCGGCCCGGCTCTTTCAGCCGCTCTTCGATTCGAGCAACGTCCGCCGCCGACCAGTTGGCGATTTGCTCATATCGATAGACGCCGACCTCATTCAATATCCCTTCGATACGTGCATCAATGCCCGAGATACTCTGCAGCTGGTCCCCGACAACTTCTGTTGCCACGGCAGCAGCCGGCGCGCTGTTTGTTGCCTTATCACCACCGTTGCCCGAGCGATGCGCGTCCGGATTCCACTCGCGACCTTCATCCCGCGCCCGTGCATACGCAGTGGTTCCACCGCTCGCAAGAATGTTTGCCTGCTCAATCCAGTTCTCACGAGACACACGACGTGATCCGTCTAACAAGGCCTCAATTTCTTCAATTTCCGTGGAGGTCCACGCAGCAATCTGAGAGTAGCGTGTAATGCCGCGTTCTTTTAACAGCACCGCCGTCGCTCCATCGATCCAATGAATGCGCTCAAGATCATCGACCTCAGCAGACCTACCCGCTTGCGTTTCTGCTGCAGCGTGCGCGCGTTCGGATTCCAAGTGAGAGACAGTGGCAACAGATGCCGCCGCTGCTGCCGCAGCCGCCGCAACAGGAGATGAGGGCTCACTTGTTGCTGAGTTATTTGATGATGGAGCATCCGGAGCAGCAGCAGGCTCAGGCACCATCGTCGCACCACGAGCTGTCCCCGGGTTAGTTTCTTTTTGCTGTGGCGATCCGGTTAACGCGCGCTCAAACCGAAGCGTATCCCCGTCCCGAACCGATGCTTGTACGGGCGATGTC
Organism: Hyphomicrobiaceae bacterium; assembly: GCA_965222775.1. Taxonomy (GTDB): domain Bacteria; phylum Pseudomonadota; class Alphaproteobacteria; order Rhizobiales; family Hyphomicrobiaceae; genus CBDCUV01. The sequence continues at coordinate 2,482,086 of OZ244971.1, read as the reverse complement.
TCAATAACAGGCGGCGGCCGACCGCCAACGGTCTCGCGGGCCAAGCCATCATCGTCATCAGAAAAAGCAGAACCTAACAACCGATGCAAGAAGCACCCAGCAAACGCTCCGAGCACATAAGCGACCAATATCAATAGAGCTGTCTGTAACACAAAGAACGGCATAGCAATCAACCCCAACGCAACTCTCACCAGCGGCCTTTAGCTTAGGGCCGCGAATCCTTATTGGTTCCACACGACACCCAGCCGACAAACATTCCTATTGCGAATGCCACAACGAGGTACCAGAACAATTTTACGACTAAGTACTCCATAATGATCGTCCCTCTGTTACCATCCCATACTATTCGTCACGAACAATAAATTCTATGCGACGGTTTTTCGCCCTGTTCGCGGACGTCGTATTTGGAGCGACAGGTTGTGTTTCGCCATACCCAACTGCTTCCAATCGCTCCCTCGTAACACCGGCACCAACGAGGTAGTCGACAACCGATTGCGCGCGCCGTTTGGACAGCGTCATATTGCGATCTTCCGAGCCTTTTGAATCCGTATGACCACTAATTTCGATAACAAACGATGGACAGGATTTTGCTACCGAAACGAGACTATTGAGCGTCGGAAAACTGCTCCTCTTGAGCTTATGGCTAGCAAACGCAAACCGAATAACACCTTCACTGGCGGTCGTTCGTAACGCATCTTGACATTTGTCAGCTTTAATTCGCCGCCTGGCTTGCCGCTCGCGCCGCTCGTGTACGGCTACCAACCGGGCTTCTTCTTCGCGTGCCCTCTGCCGCTTCAGTTCTTCCGCACGACGGCGCCGTTCAGCAGACCACGCGTCTCGCTCTGCCGCCGCCCTTTCAGAGCGCAAGCGTTGCTCCTCCAAATCTTTATTGCGACGACGCCTCCTCGCTGCATCATCTTCAACCTCAATCGTCGGTGCATCGCGATACCTTGAGACATCCCGATCGCGTTCAACTGTGCTGGTTGCTCGTGATGTATCATCGGTCTCAATTGCTTCAGAGCGTTCGGCCCGTCGCTTCGCTTCCAACTCGGCCCAAATCATGGCATCCGATCGTACTTCGATCTCAGCACGCCCCACATAACCGCGCGCAAGGTTATTTTCCAACTGATCGCGAATTGCCCCAGCGATCGCAGAATCAGAAGACTCACCGCGGATCAATAGCTCATTCCCTGCAACAACCGCGGCACCTTTCCGCAATCGCTTCAACAAGCCGACACCCATCAACGAAACCCGCTGCCACTTCCCTGCATAACCAGGAACAACGGTCATTTGGTCAATGACTTTACCTTCAGGAAAGGCCTGCTGAGCGGCACGAACAAGTTGCTCTCTCGTATCACCGTCGGGCACTTCGCCATCTAACGACACCAGGCCCTGACCGTCATGAACAGCCGACCAATTTAAATCTGGCTCCGGCGGCAAGTTGAGTTTGACATCAAGCCGTACTTCACAGGCCCTGTTCGCTGCAGCACGAATGCGCCCTGGAAGCTTGGCAGCAATGTCTTCTTCGTCGGTCGTCCCAATTACCTTCAACACCTCGTCAGACATCCGAATTTGACCTTCGCCAAGCACCTGCACACCAACAACTCCCGCCTGCAAACATGCAAACCAGTTCGATGGTGCCCCGGAACCAACGACCAGATCATCAACGATTTCAAGATTTGGAAATTCCGACCTAACGAACCTTACAAATTGGACACGGGCCTCCTCGCTTGGCACGTACCCAAACAAGCGAAGTCTCGATTTTTCTAAGTCGATCGAGGACACGAAAGGCGAAATGATTGGTGGCTTGGGCTCTGGAAACGTAATGTTGAGTGTTGTCTCAAAAGAATCAGAAACAACATCTTCAACGGAGGCACGAACCCGATCGGCAATCTCTTCGCTCTCGGCGTGCCCTTCAAGCATCAGCTTGTTATCAGTGACATCGGCCTTACCTGTATCCAAAGAGGCCAACTGTTCCACTAAAACGCCAGTGACATCCGCCCACCCCTTTTGTGCACCAGCGGCCGTCTCCATTCGATCAATGATCGCAAACTCAGGAAACTGCTTTTTCGCACGTTCAAACAGCACCTCGCGCGCGGCCTCACTTGGCACATGGCCCGCAAGAACCAGTTGGCGCCCCTCGCGCACAGCACTCCAAGCATAAGGACTAACGATCGGCGGGCTTACGTTATCGCTCGCCAATTCAATTCCACGTGGCAATTGCCCTGCCAGCGCGTTTCGAACGTCTTTGTAATCCAAGTAACTGCGCGCTTCCCCCGACAAGGACAGGCGATTTTGATTGAGTTCCAATCGCCCAAACGTCAATCGTCGCAATTGGTGAAGCCCAAAGCGAATGCCACCCAACCAATAGCGTTCCTCTGGCGACCCACGTGCTAACATCAATTGATCATCGATCGGTACATTCGGAAAATCGGCTTTGACATACTTGATAACAGTTGCATGCGCTTTTTTGTTTGGCACATGCCCCGTCAGAACGATGCCGTCCCGAGACGTTGTCGCTGCCCATGCATAATCCTCAACGTGATCCAAAAGAACTGCACGATTATCTACGACGCGCACACCCCAAAGGTCGCGCACAATACCTTCCGCATTTTCGCGCCCTTCAACTGAAACAGCGCGTCCGCCCAAAACACCGTCGCGACCATCAAATGTCGCCACAGCCCAACCATGACCCGCATATTCGAGTGCTAGGCGCGCTCTATGTTGGAGATCGTCTTTAATGGGCCCCTGCTCACTTAAAAAAGTGATCCAGAACCACATCAGCACCAAAGGTAGCCCCCAAAGCCAACGCAGAGGATGACATCTCATTGTTGTAACAAACTCCAAACTCAACCAAACTTATTAGGCAAACTCCGCCCGCCATCCTCAATAAGGCCAGCTCCAGCCAAACAAACCTCACCTGCGCCTCCGGATGCCTGGCACAGAAATCCGCGGATCTTCTGGATCTCTGGCACTATATTAGTCCGACGACTGCATTCAAGTTCTACACGGGGTGCAAGACACAATTTACCTTTATAGCGCAAGGGTATGACTGATTCCTTTTCAGCTGCTTCGCAAGCTAACGAAAAAAAAATGCTCGGTCGTCGAATTAATTCGGATTCGACATCCCACCCAACAATGGGGCGAACCCAGCGTTTACTCTACAATTGAGTGCAATTAACCCTAGAGAGCGTCAGCAAATGGGCGTCATTTGGCGTCAGCACCCTTAAATTTTGGACAGAACGGAAAAAAACCTGAGGCGTGGTGCAAAAAGGGCGGGTTTAGTGCGACGGGTCGCCGCAAACAAATTTGGCCAAGGCTGAGCACGAGCAGGTCACCCCAAACGGACCGAACTACGCCTCAAAGTTCCCACCCCTAAATCAAGTGCGACGTCCTTTTTGACCATTGGGAAATCTGATCCAGCTCTGGACAAAACAACCGTAGCGTTAATCGCAGGGAACGCACCCCAAAAAAAAGTGAAAACTTTATTTAAATCCAAAACTTCGGTTTAGCTGGATTTTTAGCTGCCTCCAGCAAGGTTTAGCCCGCTTCCAAACATCGTCACACGGAACACCGTGTCACGGGGAATTACACATTCAACCCACTATTAAGCCTTTGGCCTAACTCAACTTGGAGAAGACGAATGACCAAACTGCAATACCTCATCGTTTTGGTTATTTGCCTGTTTGCAGCACCTGCAACAGCAGCCCCCAATCTATCCGCCTCCGACAAAGCGGCCTTGCAGGCCACTATGCATAAAGAAATAGACCGACAGCTTATTGCAGGAAAGTACCTCGACTTCGACTTAGACACACAGAAAATTTCGACACTATATCCGGCTAAGACACACCCTATGATTCTCGCAATGGACGACCACTTTATTTTGTGCACCGACTTCCGAGATTCAGCGGGAAAATCTGTCAACGTGGATTTTTATGTAGCGAGGAACGACGACTCGTTCGTTGTTTTCAAGACCGTCATTGACGAACGTGATGTCATAAAAAAACTTATGAAGGCCGGACGCGTAACCGTTCTCAAGTAACCGCGTTTGAGCAACTCCAATCAATAACAGCGGACCAGCTGCCAGACTGAGTAGCCGCAGTGAGGCAGGATGAAGACCATGGCCAAACCGGCCCCCAGCTTCGGCGCCTCTCGCTTGTTCATCAAATTTTTGATGCTGTTTGTGCCTGTCTTTGCTGTGTTCTGCGGCGCAGGTCTGTTGATTCTGGCGGATTACAATACGCGAGCAGCCCACAATCAACTAAGTGCACGGATTGGTACGAATGTTGCGCGCATAGCCCTGTCCTTGGAACGCAGTCTTGAGCAGGGCTATGAGGAGGCCGGCCAGAGTCTCATATCCACGCTGCTCGCCGACCGTGCCATCGAATGCGCAGAGTATCGCAAAAACAAAGCAGACCCACCCGTATTAAAAGCTCCGCGCGGCATTGGATGCGTCGGCCAGGACGACCTCGAAATTCTAAATATATCAACCGGCGCAGATGATAAGGGTGAACTTAGTGTCCGATTCTCCCTCGAAGAAGTCGCCGAGTTGGCGCGTTCTGAACGTGAGTTCTCGTTCGCAATTTTGCTCGGCGGCCTTTTAATTGCACTCATAGCAAGTGCCGTCGGATTTCGAATGTTTCTAGGCCGCCCACTCGAGCGACTACTGAATGCAATTCGCAGTGCATCCGAAAATGGTACACATAATACTGTTGCTGTAAAAGGCCGCGACGAAATCTCAAAAGTCATAGATGCCTACAACGTTTTGCAATCGCGCGCTGCAAAATTTAGTTCTGAACTCGAAAAGAAGATCTACTACGACGAATTGACTGGCCTACTCAACCGCGCTGGCTTTAACAAAAAACTAAACAGCCTTCTCAACAGCAATCCACCTTCGCGGTTTGCGTTAATCATTGTGGATATCAACGACTTCAAACTCCTAAACGATCACCATGGTCATTGGACCGGAGATGAAGCGTTGCGCACCGCCGCACGAAAATTACAAAATGTCATTGGACCTGGACATTTCGTTTGCCGGATTGGCGGTGACGAGTTCGCCATCTTAGCCATCCAAAAGTCACTCGACGACGGCACAAGACGGACGGCGTTTGATCGCCTCACCGGTTGCCACCTAGAAATCGAAAGCGCCAACGAAAAAATAAAAGTGAAATTTAGTTTTGGTGCGGCTTTCTACCCCGAGCATGGCAACGACGCGGGCACTCTTATGAAACATGCCGACCTTGCCATGTACGCCGCTAAGAAAAACGCCTACAGACACGTTCAGCTATTCCACCACGCCATGGCCGTTGAATTTGATCGGCGTGCCCGTATACGCAAACAATTTAATGAGGCACTCACAAAAAACGAGCTTTGCCCCCACTATCAACCACTCATAAATCTCAGCACTGGGAAGGTTGTCGGACTTGAAGCGCTGGTTCGCTGGAAGCACCCACAATCAGGCCTATTATCACCGTATGATTTTCAAGACGTTTTTGAGGACCGGGACTCCAAAGCCCTACTGGCACGACGCGTCATCAAATGTGTTATCCGCGACATCAACTCGTGGAAACGAGAAGGCGTTCCCTTCGGTTCAGTTGCGCTTAACGTAGAAATCACAGATCTGGAAGACGACCGCTTTGTGGAATTCTTAGTCCAAAAACTCAAAGAAAATCACATACCGCCGAGAGAGATAACGATTGAGATAACGGAGAACACAGCCCTAAACCGTGAAAACAAAGTTGTTATGAACCAACTCTACGCCATTCGCTCAGCGGGAATAGACATAGCGCTCGATGATTTTGGAACAGGCTATTCGTCTTTATCTCACGTCAGGGACCTGCCCCTAACCGCATTGAAGCTCGATAAATCGTTTGTTGGAAATATCCTAAATTCCGAAAAGGAGCACGCGATCGCACAGTTCCTCGTTGAATTGTCAAAACGCTTAAACTTGAAGTGCGTGGCTGAGGGCATAGAGCGACGCGAAGAATTATCACTTCTGCAAAGAATGAATTGTGACTTGGGGCAGGGTTTCTTGTTCGCGCGTCCAGTACCACCACATGAGGTCGCCGACATAATTGACCGTCTCACGGCAACCGGTGGGCCTTCGCCCGATCTTGCAAGGCTCTCAGCATAAAACCACAACAGCCCGCCCCGTCCAAGCTGGTGAGCATAGCGAATTCAGCGTGAGACAAGAGCGACGCGACGGCGTCGCCGGGCTCAGTGCTCCGATCGCCCCGCGCTATCGAGCGGGGCGTGAATCGGCAGCACAAATGAATGGACCGCCCCGTCGGAGTGCCTTTGGCGCGTGAAACAAAAAATGGCGGAGAGCTCGGGACAAACTTCGAACTCGAGCCCAAGCGCCCAAGTGGGCGCCGGCGCGTTGCGCCGCCCCCGCGGAGCAAGCGAACGCAGTGAGCTTTGCGTGAGCGAAATAATGGCGGAGACGGAGGGATTCGAACCCTCGATACGCCGTTAAACGTATAACGATTTAGCAAACCGCCGCCTTCAGCCACTCGGCCACGTCTCCGCACCACAATCGGTCCCGTATAATGACGCCAAAGGGGTATTGCAAGTCGCCCAATTGCCTGACACCATGTCAAAAAATGAGGGACAGCGTTGTACACTGAACTCGCAAACCCGCGCCAGGGTCTTTAAGTGAGGCGAGTGACCCTAAAAACGGCCATTTATTGTGCCAACCAAATACATCAAGAATGCTGTATCTAGGCACCCGAAAATGGCGAACAAGGCCACCGACATGAGTACCATGGTCGCCCCATTAAAGATCTGGGACCGCCGGAACCGCAAATTCTGGTTTTCCCCAGCATCCATCATCGCAGGGATATTTTTGCTGATCGCCCAGACAACAACGGTGGCAGCTGTGGAATTTTGCGTGCGATGTGATAACCCGCCAGGCACGTATACCTGCGCGATAGATCAAGCGGCTGGTGGGGCCCCACCCGCTGGCTCGCAATTCCAGTGCATCAGCGAAATTGCACGTAGCCGTGGCCACGGAACTTGCAGCGTCACAAAACGCGACCAAGGCCCCTGTGGAGGTGAACTGGTCGTAATGTCACCGGACGCACCCCCTGCTGCCGGTATCCCTCCAACACAACCAGCCGACCTCCACCCTGACGAAATGCCAGGACTAGACTCCGACGATGGCAACGATTGGGGTGAAACGGATGTGCAAACGACCAACCCAGATGCACCAATTGATCCCGACACACAAATGTCGGACCCACCAACACAACACGCCGATCAACAGAATAATGACAAACCCAAAGGCGAACCCAAAACTGTCGTAGAGCTTGCAGAAAGAACAGCAGAATCCTCTAAAGAAGGAATCTCGAACGCCGGGAAGGCAATCGGTTCAGCCGCTAAGAAGACCTGGGATTGTATCTCATCGCTGTTTTTTGAATGCTGGTAGGCCTGGCAGTTCAATCAGATTGAACCACTTAGAAAAGAGCGACCAAAAGCCGCGCGCTCCAACCAACAATCAAAAACGCAAACTTAGTGCTGCTTCAACCATTGGCGCGCGAGGCGTTGTGCACGGGCGATTTCTTCTTTCGTCATTTCGGCTGAGATTTCGCACCGATATTCTTTCGCCGCCTCACTTCCGCGCAGTGCTGCTAGATTGAACCATTTATGCGCTTCAACGAGATTTGCTTCCACGCCGCGGCCTGCGCAGTAATTTAGGCCCATCTCCAAGAGGACTTCGTGTTCGCCATGCAGCAAACCCGTGCGCCCTTCATACATTGTGACGTCTCGGATCATCATGCTACGACTCCAATTTTCCATCTCTCAATTTGGCGGTTTTCCTTTTTGAAATTTGCCGCCTTTGGGTCGCACCCTTCATTCCCGTCTAAACCAACGCACGTTCGCAGCCAACTAATGATAAAATGTAAACAAAAAAGAATAAACAAGCCCACCAAATGAGCTTTCGCCTGGTACATACCAACGCAGGCAAAAATAATGCGGGCGTTGCACAACAAAAAAAGCCTGACTCAACAATGTTTTAGCCCCTAGTTTTGCAACATGAAGGCCGCCATTCTTTTATGCACACGCCGGGCTCACAAATTTAAAATTGTTTTCTATCAACACGTGCATTCAGCCGCAGTTCAGGTAGCAAGTCCTACTCCTATGCCATCGGATCAAGAAGCCCGAGGCGATGGAGGAGAGGATAATGAGACCGGCAGTTTCTTCACACACATTGTGGGGCGGCAAGCCAGTCCACCGTAGCATCACAAATACGCTGCAAACCATGGGTCTGATTTTCGCGGCAGCGCTCGCTTGTTCGGCCTGCTCAAAAGCGCCGAGCCTTTCAGAGCCATCACACCTTAGCGGCCCCAAACCTATAACTTTTATCGATGGACAGTCTTCGCCACCGTCACCGCAAAGTTATGCAGACAACGACAGCGACATCATTTTGAAAAAGACCTATGCGGGCAAAATCCTAACCGCAATAGCGCTTGAACGTGTCACCGGCCGTAAACCTGATCCTGCAAGATTCAGCGAACTCTACTAACACCCACCACAAAACACCCCTCAACGCGACTCGTGTGTCGTCCCCTGTCCTTTGACATTCAAAATGAGGAGCTTCCAAGTGCTCTGACGATAGCCCGTCGGCCGCCACAAATGTTGCCACGGAACCATCACCACCTCCGCGTCAGAGGCCTTCCACGCTACGGGTAATAGCCCCCGCAAAAACCGTTCAACATCGCGATCAGGAAAATCTCCTTCCCACACAATGGCCACGCGATCACCTTTTGGCGTTATGAGCCGCGAATGCCCGCGCCCATCCCCTTGAACGCTTTGCGGTGTGAATTTTGGATTGCGCCGTGTAACAAGCGGCGCATCTGGAAACTGTTGCCGCAAGTTTCCAGCAAGTTCGTGATTGACCGCCAAAATTGTTCCGTCTTCAAATCCACGCACACGCATCTCGGCCGCAAGCCCAGCATATGGAATGCCCCAACGGCAAATCTTACAAACAGGATCAAGCACAAACATGTTGGCGAGGCGGGCGCACAACGCAACCACGGCTATGCCAAGCGCCAGTTGCGTAAAACGTTTCACGTAAGCTTTGGTTCCCGAGGCGCGTTTTGCCACCCCAAACAACCAAATGACACTCGTGAGGTAAAAAGGCATGTATCCATGGATCGGCAACCGACGAATGGAAAACAAAAGCGCACCCAAAATACACAACGCAAAAGATATGAGCGCAGCATGCAAGACCAGTTGCTCGTAATTTGGCGCTGTTCCCTTATGCACCGGCGCCTTAAGGTCAGACCATGCCGTTCGCAGAGAACCTGGGAACATGAGAGGAAGGATAAAAATAAGGGGCGCCAGATACGCAAAAGGACCACGCACCGCGTCCCACAACCGTCCCGGCATTCCCGACAAATAATTCTTTCTGGTTCCCCACAAAGCATTAAGCCGCGATTGGTCCTCAACGAGCCACAACAAATAAGGCGACGCAATAAGGACAGCGATCACAAACGCCAGCGCCAGTTGAGGTTTCAAAATGCGTCGCCGAATGGAAGGTTGCAAAAACGCCGCGACAAAAAGAGAACCCAAAAAAACGAGATATTGAGGTTCCGTCAACGAACCCAGACCCACACCAACACCTAGCAAAACAAAATCAATCGTTCTCGAGTAATCAACGGTGCGCAAAAACAACCAAAACGTCGCCATGACGGCAACCATCGCACCAATCTCGTGATTAAAACCTTCATGATAGCGCCACGCGATCGAATAAATGAGCGCGAGCGATTCAACACTCAAAATCGCAAACAATCGATCTTTTAGAATACGCAATGATGCAACGTATAAAAACCCTGCCGTCGCAATAAGCGCACCATACTTGATGAACAAAAAACTTTCCAACCGCGGCCCGAAAACCTGCTGCACCGCCCATAAGACCCAATCATAAAGCGGGGGCTGGCGCGGATACGCGGAGTATCCGGCACGCAAATCCTGCGTCAGCACAATGTCCACGACATCTTCTTCACCAAGAACATGGGAAGCAAGAAGTCGAAAACCCACATGCAAGACAGAATAGATGAGGACGGCGCCAAGGACGAACATCAGCCCATCAAAACGCTCGCGCGAGCTGATATGCGCATCAACCGTGTTCTTCTCCAAGTCTCCCCCCAAAAGGTGACGCCTCAACCAGCAGCGCTAAGGCAACAGCACCGTTGAGCCAGTCGTGACACGCGATTCCAAGTCTCGATGCGCTTGAGCCACTTCTTTCAATGGATATGTTTGGTTCACATTGATCGTCACAATGCCCTTGTCAACCAGATCAATGAGATCATGTGCTGTTTCAATCAAGTCATGCCGACTTGCAATGTAGGTAAACAGCGATGGGCGCGTGGCAAACAGCGAACCCTTTTGTGCGAGAAGTCCTATATGAAAGGCATCGATCGGCCCAGAAGCATTGCCATAACTCACAAACATACCCAATGGTTTCAGACAATCCAGCGACGCAGGAAATGTATCTTTACCGATTGAATCATAGACAACATCACAACCTTTGCCTCCTGTAATTTCGCGCACCCGACCCACAAAGTCCTCGTCACGATAGTTTATGACATGCTGGCAACCATTTGCGCGCGCCAACTCAGCCTTTTCCGCGGACCCAACCGTGCCAATCATGGTCGCACCGAGATGTCGCGCCCATTGACACGCAATCAAACCAACACCGCCAGCCGCAGCATGAAAGAGCATGACGGTCTCTGGCCCAACATGAAACGTCTTGCGAAACAAATATCTCACCGTCATGCCCCGGAGCATCATCGCCGCGGCTGTTTTGTCAGAAATGCCGGCAGGTAATTTCACCAGACGATCAGCAGCGACATTGCGCTCTTCGCTATAGGCGCCCAGTTGATCTCCGTACGCAACACGATCGCCTACTCTGAGATCCGAAACACCCCCACCCACTTCAATCACTTCGCCAGCCGCCTCAAAACCTAACACCGCCGGAAACGACGCGACCGGATAAAGTCCGCTTCGTTGATAGGTATCAATATAGTTGAGCCCCACCGCGCCATGGCGAAGACGAACCTCACCTGGCCCTGGTACACCAACATCCAAACTTTCCCAACAAAGAGCCTCAGGCCCGCCGTAGTTGTGGATACGAATCCCATGTACCATCCTCTCCACTCCTTGTGATGTTGCTGCAAACCATTATGAGAGCTCCCAAATGCAAGCATGCGAGCGTGCTTCTGGCAATGCACTTTGCCACCAGAGCCTCATTCATGCCTTGACCGCGCCACGACCACCTTCTATGGCCCAATGGCGCAACTACAAAGGCTCACCATATGCAATCGCGCAACCGCGCCCGACATATCCCTAAAGGCCTCCTCTGTATCCTAACGGTACTTGTTGCCGGCTGTGGAGGATTCAACGGTTCGCAACAGATTGTCCGTCCAGGTCTTACATGCGTTGACGATTCCCCCACTTGTGTTAATCGCCGCCAAGCCGCCTTGCGCGAACTCGTCAATCGCTCTGACCGCGGTTGGATCAAAGATCGCCCCAACGCCCACGCTTATGCATCCGGCGTACGCCTATTCGCATTCAAAAAAAAGAAATCTGAACTCACGTGCTCTGAATTAAAACATGGACACCAAGAAGCAAAACGTGCACCGACGGTACTGGGCAGCGTCGGCGGCAAAGATTTAAGCCCCAGTCAAATTTCCCGTGGCAAGCTTCTCGCCGCTGAAGTGTCCCGCGATCTCAGTCGGGAGATAAAGCGCCGTTGCAGCTAACGCGCCATTGTGTTCTCAATGGTCACCCAACATCATTCTCCACCCCGCTTCCCATCAGCCCACCAATCATAAAAGCCCGAGAAAAACAAAATGAGCATTCAGGACACCGTCGATGCGATCGTCGCATTCGTCCAAGCACACCAAACCTGGGCAGCACCAATCGTATTCGTTCTAGCATTTGGCGAGAGCCTCGCCTTCGTCTCGCTCCTGTTACCGTTCTGGGCGATGCTCGTTGCCATCGGCACAATCATCGGTACATCGAGCTCACACTTTATCTTGATTTGGGTCGCAGCAAGCGTGGGCGCCGCACTGGGCGATTGGGTGTCTTACTGGCTGGGCTATCATTACAGCGACAAGATCGCACACATGTGGCCGCTCTCAAATTACCCAGATCTCTTACCACGCGGGCATGACTTCTTTGAACGTTATGGTGTCTGGGCCATCATTATTGGACGATTTTCTGGCCCCTTGCGGGCGTCAGTCCCGATCATTGCGGGCACTACAAAAATGGATTGGATGCATTTCCAAATCGCAAATTGGTTTTCTGCGTTCCTTTGGGCGTTCGTCTTATTGATGTTTGGAGACGTTATTGGAACCACAATTGAACAGATATGGAATTGGACGTTTGGTGCTTGAAACATCACGTCAAAAATCGTCTTTTACTTTGGCTTCACCAACACGGCATGATGCGCATAGTCGCGAAATAGCCGTTTAAATTGCAATTCACTGTGCGTGGACTCCGCCAACGAACGTAGTTCGCTTTCAAGCTCTGCGCGAGGCTCCACTGAAAACTTTTTGAGCCATGCACGCAAGCCCGACTTAAACAACTTTGGAAGCTGTTCCTGCCCGCCAAAGTCAACAACGTGCAATGAGCCCCCAGGACATACAGCCGAATAAGCCGACTTAATTGCCTCGCGCCATGGCGGAATCATCGACAACGAATAGGAAACAAACACGCGATCAAAGGCAGGCACATCAAACAAGTCTCTTGGACTAAAATCAGTCGCATCCCCTTGCGCCAAGAAAACTCTGTCGGCGCAGCCTGTACGCGCAATGGTCTTACGCGCGGTCTCCAACATCATCTCAGAAATATCAATCCCGTAAAAATTGACACCCGGATAGTGACGCGCAGCCAGCACGAGATTTCGTCCGGTACCACAGCCAACCTCGAGAACCCTGCCATCGCGAGGTGGCTTTAGTCCGTCGAGCAACGTATCACGGCCAAGGAGGAAATATTTGCGAGAGGCATCATATATAAAGCGCTGGTAGCGATAGATACCATCCATATGCTGAGCAGCATTATCACGCGTCACAGTCACGCCAAGCCTCCAAATCGTCCTGAAAAAAATAAGCCCGCCATCGGCGCGACGAAACATTAGTTTCATCGCATCTGGTAATGGGAGCCCAACCAAACTTTCAAGCGCGCATACGAAACCGTCTATGATGGGACGACAGTCACTCAGCCTTTGTAGCAGTACCGGTGGAAGCCGCCGTAGATCGATGAGCGATCCTTTTCCGCCAGCGCACGGCTTGCGCCCTCGTTGTAATCAAATTGATCTAAGATTTCGTCGCTCACACGTCCTGGAAGGATCGTTTCTTCCCCCGCCGTTCGGAAAATGACCCGAGCGCCGGGACGAGACGTGCGCGTAATCTGCGACCACAACGCGTTAAGCTGCTCGTCTGTCATCCAATCCTGCGCATCAAGAAGCACATAACCGTCGCAAGAATCTTCTGGCTGATCGGCCAAATACTCTGTGAAGGACGCGTGCACGACATCTATGTTGCGCGCACGCGCCCTGAGCGTTTGGTAATTTTCAGGTTGAAGATAGGGTGGCAGCGGCCCTGATCCCCCACTTGCGTACCTTCGACCAAAAGCCTGCCAAGCAAAATAGTTGTCCTGCAAATCAAAGGCGCACGCCAATCTCTCCAACCTTTGCCGCAACACTTCAGCCATATGGGACTCTTTACCTTTAAGAGCCTCAAATTGCGCCGGAGGTATGCCCAAACCAAACAAAGCTGACGGCTTATTCATCAGCCAACGAATGTGCTTTTTCTGAAACAAGGGCGCCAATTCTTGATCAAAAATACGCCGTTGTTCTTCCCGGGTCTTGGCGCGCAACAACAATCTGGGATTTCGCCCATGGACCCGCGCCAACAAATGACCGGCTCCGATAAAGGTCCCCAACAGGCCGTGGCGATAAAGGTTCTTGCCAAAATAGCTCACCCGCCGTCGACCCAAACGATCACGCGACTCCCAATACTTGCGCGTCGCCTCATCAAGGTGCGGCTGCAGATATGTAAAGTAGGCGCGCACATTTTCGCTGGCATCAGCTTCAGCAAAAAAACGATGAAACGCCGAATAGCTGGGCAACTGCTGCGCTGCTGTTAGCTTAAGTTTATTGAGCGCAATATGCGCCGGGTTAAGATCTATAGCCGTGACCGACACATCCGCCGCGGTCAGATAACTTAAAATGTTGCAGCCACCCGAAGCGATCGCGGTAAGCTTTTCTCCGTCTTTAAGCTCAAGCGCCTCAAGATCAACGACCGGATCTTCCCAAATTTGCGGATACACCAAGCCAGAAAAGGCCAACGTAAAAAGCCGCTCCTGGACGCCTTGGCGCGAAGCAGCTTTGTGCCGATGGACCGCTTGACGCAAGCGCTGGTTCTTGGGTCGCTGAAACCGACCTTCGTCGACCAGTGGTTGGGTATCCTGCATCAAGGCCCTATCTCCTTTAAAGTCTCACCAAACAGCGCCCCACCGTGCGCCATCTTGTACAACACTGAGGCATTCTAATGCCCTTGGACTATTAATCACAAGCGCCAGAAACCGACCGCTGCGCCCGTAAGACGGGCCTATTTGCCATCATTCGCGCAGCAAACCAACTGACATTATGTAGCACGTCGCTTACAAATCGCCAGCCTTACATTGATACAATCGGTCTGCCACACAAATGATTTAAACCCATTTCGATGCAGGCCGATGGCCCAAATGACCCAAAATTTTAGTCCGAACGACTGGCCAAAATCGTCATGAACGAAGAGCACACGACGTCCATCACCGAGCAAATCTTGGCGCTGGTCTCAGCGAACATGGACCTTGTCGAACCTATTGTTTTTGCAATCGCATTTGCTGAAAGCATAGTCTTTGTCTCGCTTTTTGTCCCATCGACCGCATTGCTCTTGGTCATCGGCGGGCTACATGGCGCTGCGGGCGGAGAATTTTGGCCTGTTTGGCTCGCAGGCAGCACAGGGGCCACACTGGGTGACCTCATATCATTCGCTTTCGGCCGCCGACTACGACAAGGCGTTCGCCAAATCTGGCCCTTCAGCAAGCACCCCGAGTGGTATGTCACAGCAAGGTACCACGTGGTTCGTTGGGGCGCGGCTGGAATAATTGGCAGCAAATTTTTGGGAATGTTGCGGCCTTTCGTGCCAGTTGTGGCTGGCGCCATGCGCATGTCTTGGTCAACCATCATAATTGCAAGCCCCTTGTCAGCTCTCTTGTGGGCTGGAGCATTTCTTGCGCCTGGCTATGGCCTCAAATGGCTCTTTTCTTAAATTTGTAACAAATGGCAGAAACGCAAACAAAAACCAGCAGACTTTGCCCACCTACGATTGACGCGCCGCCTGCACCGTTGGGCCTGTTCTCATTTGCGCTAAGATTCGTGAGGAACCCGCTACGTGCAGTTCCACGCACCGTCTACGAGCGAGACTTCGTCGCAACCCAAGTGGGTCCAATCAAATACGTCTGGATCACCGAACCAGAACTCATCGAACAAGTCCTCATCAAACAAGCCCAAAGTTTTGAAAAGACACCGCTAGAGCGCCGCGTTCTCGAACGCGCTCTTGGAGATGGAATGCTAACGTCAGAAGAAGACATGTGGCGATGGCAACGCCGCACAATCGCTCCGCTCTTCCGGCACAGCGAAGTTCTCTCCCACGTCGACAAAATGGCAGACGCCGGCCAAGAAAAGATTGAGAATTGGCGTCTGAATAAAGATCAGACTGTCCACCGCATAGACCGGGACATGACCGAAGTCACTTTTTCAGTCATTGCGCGTACGATGTTAGGCGAAGATCAGGGCGAATTGTCCTCCACCATTAGAGACGCAAGCGAAACATACCTCTCAAATGCAACATGGGAAATGGCCCATGCCATTTTGCGCCTCCCGCGATGGTTGCCTCATCCTGGCACCGGTCGACTCCGCCGTTCAGCGAGCCAAATGCGAAATGCCGTGCAGACGATCATAGATCAACGGCGCAGCGCACCTCCAAACAGAGACGAAAAGAACCTAGACCTCCTCGACCGTCTCCTCGCAGCGCGCAACCCCGAGACAGACGCACTAATGTCAGACCGTCAGCTCATCAATAATTTGCTGACACTCCTAGACGCTGGCCACGAAACAACGGCCAAGGCGCTCACTTGGACGCTCTACCTCCTTGCCCGCGCACCCCAGTGGCAAAATGAAGTCCGTCGCGAAGTAAAGGATGTCGTCGGACAAGGCGCCATCAAAGAGCATCACATTGATGAACTTGCCATCACGCAGCGCGTCATCAAGGAATCTATACGCCTCTACCCACCAGCACCAATTGTTGCGCGCACGCCGCGCGAGAACGTCGAAATAGCGGGGCAAACATTTTTACCGGGCGCACAAATCGCCATTCCAATCTATTGCGTTCATCGCCACCGTGCGCGATGGCATGATCCGGATCGTTTCGATCCAGACCGTTTTCTCCCCGAGCATGAAAGCAAAATACCGCGCACCCAATATATGCCTTTTGGTGCTGGTCCCCGCATATGCATAGGCCAAGCCTTCGCAATGATTGAAGCTACGGTCCTACTCGCCACGTTCATCCGAGCGGCTGAATTCTCTTGGATCGGCAATCATAAACCCGAGCCAATCTCACGTGTCACACTTACGCCCAAAGGCGGTATGCCTTTAGGATTGAGATCCATCGCATAACGGATTGAACCCCGAGACGTAAAATTTCGCTGCCGGATCACATTCAGTGCTTATTCGAACAAACACACGTCAAAACATCCAAAAACCAAAAGACTTCTACCAGATTGCCCACCAATACCGTATCGTTTTGGGCCACGCCCCTTAACCTATGAGCAGCACACCGAAATTGAAACTACGGTCTCTGTGCGCAATCACTGATTAAACTCTGCATCTTGAAACTGAACACCTTGTTGTCAAAACCGTCATTTTAGGTCGCGTCAAAATGTGTGGAGAAATCAATAAACAAGCGAAATATCGAAGTTCATATATTTCTTTAGGACATCATTAAGCATCACCCGTATCACGATCCAATAATGCCCCGCCTGCAGTTTCCAATTCTTTTTACAAAAATTTTACAATTAATAACCGAGCGCAATAAATCACTATCAAATAAGCGCAAAATTTTAAATAATTGTATTGTATGAAGGCCTCCAGTTCCGAAACTAGGAGGCCGGCATGTCCAGGCGGCACACTGTCCAAAAACTCGCCAACAACTACAAACGCGACACAAAAGGAACCATAGCAATACTGTTCGCGTTGGGAATCTTTGCCATTATTGGTGCGATGGCCTTAGCCGTTGATTTTAGCCGCGCCTTTCACGTGCGAACCCAACTGACGAGTGCAGCAGACGCGGCAGCGATTGCAGCCGCAAAACATGCCGCACTCCTAGTAAAAAACGGCAAAACCGAAGCTACCGCAAAAACACAAGCAAAAGAGGTTGGTCTACAAGTATGGTCCGCCAACATTCAGGATGCCGATGCCACAGTGGCACCGCCAGTCATTAACCTCTCAAGCGATTCTGAGGGTCGATGGACCGCACGTTTAGACTTTACCGGCAGCGTCGAAACGACGCTTGCCGCTGTGATGGGTTATGATCAAGTCCCGGTTGGCGGAAACACGGAAGTGCAGTCCGGTGGTATCAACCCAGCCTACATGGACTTTTATCTGCTGCTTGATAACTCCCAATCCATGGGAGTTGCCGCAACGCAGTCTGGAATGTCCTCTCTCGAAAACGCTAAGGGATGCATTTTTGGCTGCCATGTGCCGGGGATGGACCAAAACTACAATTACGCAAAGTCAAACGGGATCGATATGCGCATTGACGTCCTGCGAGACGCGGTCATACGACTCATTACAACAGCAGAAAACACCGCAAGATCTCACGATCACTATCGGATCGGCATGTGGACATTCGATAACAACCAACGTGTACTTGCTGCACCAACAGACGACCTTGGACAGGTACAGACAGCGGCATCTCAAATTGATCTGCCAACCTATCATGACGGCACACAAGCCGACGACGCACTTGCCTACCTAAATAACCAAGTAACGAGAACAGGCGATGGCACCGCACCTGACAAACCCATAAAATACGTCTTCTTGGTCACTGACGGCGTACAGGATGGGCTTTATACTGGCTGGCAGCCGCCTCCCGGCCTACCCACGTCAACCTATCACCCCGGATTTTCCGGCAAAAACAGCCCAGTCTCTCCAGACGCCTGCAACAGCCTAAAATCGAAGGGCATCATCGTAGCGGTCCTTTACACAAAATATCATCCCTTCACCGATCCTGATAATACATACGCATCGTTCGTTCAGCCGTTTGAAGATGACATCGTACCAAACCTTCAATCCTGTGCAAGCCCTGGATATTTCTTTGAAGCAACGCACGGCTCCGACATCGACCCTGCATTGCAGCACTTGTTTAAAACGGCTGTTGCTCACGCCAACAACGTTCGGGTCACCAAATAAAATCACAATTCTGGCCCCCCAGGCTCAGGCTCAGCATCGCCAATCGTCTGCTCCGATTGCATGCTGTGCCTGAGCCCTTTTTGGAAGGGTGTCGCTGACGGATTCTGGACTTTCGTTCCCAGCCAAGAGGTAACCAATCGCAACCCGCTGACGCGTGACGCCTGCACCTTAAATAAAAATTGTCCAAATAAAGAACATTGAATTAACACAGGCTACAACCATTCATGGACTTGTTGCACCCAAACATTCACACGAGAACCTAAACAATTTTGCCTAACAGACCTTGCTGTCTCAAAAAATCATACCCATCAGATGTGGCTAGGCCCAATTTAGCTTGTGGCACCTCCCAATTTAAAACCAAACAAACATGTTACGCCCACGGCCTTTACCGATCGACAATCTACAACCTACAATTCTGTAAACAGAAGAGTAACGGTAAACATTCCTCACCACTACCTACGTTCAAACACATTCAAAATTTTAATTGAATCACTCCTATGACAGTCTTCAAGAACATAGGAGGCTTCAGTGCCAATGCGCAGCTCACTCAAAAACACAACGACAAGATTTACAAGCAACACGAGCGGCAACGTCTTAATATTGTTCGGCCTCGGAGTTTTCATCCTCATTGGAGCCGCCGGCATCGCAGTTGATTTAGGTCGCGCGTTCCACGTCAGAGATCAACTGATAAAAGCTGCAGACGCTGCCGTCCTCGCCGCGGCCAAACGCGCAAGTGAACTTGAAGAAGACGGTAAAGCTAAAGGCGAGGCACAGCGCCTAGGCTTGGAAGCCGGTGAAGCAGTTTGGAAAAGCAATTCAATCATAAGTTTCGGCACGGTACCACCTCCAAATATCGTTCTCAAAAGAGACAGCTTAGGTTGGACAGCAAACCTCGACTTTTCTGGCAAAGTTAACACCACAGTCACCGCTGCAATTGGATATAAGGAAATCCCAGTAGCCGGAAGCACTCAAGCTAAGACCGGCGTTGGTTCGATCCCTTACATGGACTTCTACTTCCTCCTGGACGCATCACAGTCTATGGGTGTCGGAGCGACGCAACAAGCGATGCAAGACCTCGCAAGTCTAACAACCCACTCATTAAGCCCTAAAGGCTGCGTGTTTGGATGCCACACTGTCGGAACCCCTTCATTCGCTAGTATCGCGAAAGACAACAACATTCCATTGAGGATAGATGTGCTTCGTGATGCAACGATCGCACTCATTGATAAGGCTGAAGATACGGCGCAAAAATCAGAACAATTTCGTATTGGCCTTTGGACTTTCGACGACGAACAAAAACAGCTGACGGCACCGACAGACAATTACGGCACGTTAAAACAAGATGCCGAAAACATCAAACTACCGTTACATGTCCCTGACGAAGATGGCACAAAAATCGACGACGCAGTCGCAAATCTCACCGGTGAGCTTACGAAAAGCGGCGACGGAAAAACTGTAAACAACCCCAAGAAATTTTTCTTCCTAATAACTGATGGCTTCCAATCCGGGGTCTACTTGAAAATTGAGGGCAGCTCGTATAAGTGGCAACCTCCCCGAAACCCCCCTGAGGGAGAAACTCCTAAATATGCACCAAATACAGGACCTATGTCGCCCACCGCATGCAACGACTTAAAGGCCAAGGGAATAACGGTCGCCGTTTTGCATACGATCTACTTCCCATTTGAAACCAGTGAATATCCCCGGCACATTAAGCCGATCGAAGACCACGTCAAAAAGAATCTGGAGACATGTGCAAGTCCTGGCTACTATTATGAGGCAACAGAGGGTCCTGATATCCAACCTGCGCTGGAAAAAATGTTTGAAGCAGCCATTGGAAAAGTTGCCGGCAACCTTCGCATCACCAAATAAAATCAAAGTTCTGGCCCCCAGCTCAGGCACAGCATCGCCAATCGTCTCCTCCGATTGCATGCTGTGCCTGAGCCCTTTTTTGGAACTCAAGACGCAAGCCGCGTCACTTGTTTTTTATGACTTCACGAATGGCCAAGCTTTTTTGAAACAATGTCGCTGACCGCTTTTGGATTGGCCTTGCCTCCGGTCGCTTTCATCACTTGGCCAACAAACCAACCCGCCAAATTTGGTTTCGCTTTCGCTTTTTCAACCTGATCAGGATTGGCCGCCATAACTTCGTCGACGACTTTTTCAATAGCCGCGGTATCCGTGACCTGCTTCATCCCGCGGGCTTCAACGATGTCCTCCGGATCGCCGCCCTCAGACCAAACAATCTCAAACAGGTCTTTTGCAATCTTCCCTGAAATCGTGCCAGATCCAATGAGATTGACCACGCCGCTTAGCTGCTCCGCTGAAACAGGCGACCCCGAAATATCGAGCCCCTCTTTGTTAAGACGACCAAACAATTCATTGATTACCCAGTTTGCCGCAAGCTTTCCATCGCGCTTGGTATCCGTGACCCCCTTAAGAACAGCTTCAAAATAATCAGCCGACGCCCGCTCGGACACCAGAACACCGGCATCATAATCTGACAATCCAAAAGCGCTCATAAACCGCGCCTTTTTCTCATCCGGCAGCTCCGGCAATCCCTTTGCAAGTGAATCCACAAATGCTTGATCAAGTTCGAGTGGGAGCAAGTCGGGGTCTGGAAAATAGCGATAGTCGTGCGCTTCTTCCTTCGATCGCATCGAGCGTGTTTCACCTGTCTTAGGGTCAAACAAGCGTGTTTCCTGATCGATAGCGCCACCATCTTCAATGATATCGATCTGACGCCGCGCTTCGGCATCAATGGCTTGCCCGATAAACCTTATCGAATTTACATTTTTGATTTCACACCGCGTTCCAAGGTCCCCACCAGGTTTGCGCACAGACACATTCACATCAGCGCGCAAATTTCCCTTTTCCATGTCGCCATCGCACGTGCCAAGATAACGTAAGATGCTCCTCAGCTTTGACACATAGGCTTGCGCCTCTTTTGCAGATCGCAAATCAGGCTTCGAAACAATTTCCATCAGAGCAACGCCGGAACGATTAAGATCAACATACGAGTATTCTGGATGTTGATCATGAATCGATTTACCCGCGTCTTGTTCCAAATGCAGTCGTTCAATCCCAACCGATTTCGTCGCTCCGTCCAAATCAATCGTAACTTCACCCTCGCCAACAATCGGCTGTTTGTATTGTGATATCTGATAGCCCTGCGGCAAATCCGGATAAAAATAATTCTTGCGGTCAAACACGGAATAAAGGTTGATCTTTGCCTTTAGGCCAAGACCGGTGCGCACAGCTTGCGCAATACACTCTTCGTTGATCACCGGCAGCATGCCGGGCATCGCCGCATCAACCAAAGACACGTGCGAGTTTGGCGCCCCGCCAAATTGCGTCGATGCACCAGAAAACAATTTCGCCTTGCTGTTAACCTGCGCATGCACCTCCAGACCGATGACGGTCTCCCAGTCACCCGTAGCACCCGCAATCAAATTGCTGTCTTCCGCATCCTTGACTTTATCTTGCATGCTCACTCCTTTGCACGCGCATTGATGCCACCAATCCGATCCTTCGAGCGCAAGTCACTAACCTGATTTGGACCGCACAAAACGAAACCCAACCCAGGCCCAAACAAGACCGATCAAAAATTGTACGATCAACAGACCCGACGTTTGCCCAAATCCATGAACCGGCAATATTTTGAAATTGGTCAACAGCCAAATAAATATGACACCGGCCAGCGAAGCTGCAAACGCCGCTACAACAAGCTTTTGCGGTTGATCCGCATTCCGGCCCATCAAAACCGCAATAGCGATGACAATTGGATTTAACAAACCAATCAAAATGAGACTGACAGGATCAAACGGCTTCAAGGCAACCAGAAGCGACATCACTGACGGTCTCCATCACCCAACGGCGCACTCCGCCGCAAACGTTCTTCTTCATATTGAATAAACCACCCGATCATCTGCCGCCATAAGGCTTCAACCAGTTCGGGCGGCAACTTGTTTTCACCCGCCCGCAAGCGAACCCGATCGATAACTTGCTGAATACGCCAAGGCACAGTTGCATCAGCCGGGCTGTCCTTGAGTTGCCAAGCCCGGTCCACATAACGAAACCGTTCCGCAATCAAATCAACGAGACAATTGTCAATACGATCAATCTCGTTGCGCACTTCCGCCATATCTCTGCAATTTTCAGGCGCACTCTGAACCATGACAATCAACCCTTCTTGGACTTTTTCTTTTTCCCCGACGACTTTTTTGTTTTCTTTATTGCTGGGCTCGAATTTTTCCACCACTGGTTAGAAATTACAAATCGCCCAGCAGCTTCTTCAATAACGTGCCCAGCCTTAAAGAGCGTCACTTCATCAAAGGGTTTTGCTATGAGCTGAAGGCCCATGGGCGTCCCCTCGGGCGAAAGTCCAGCCGGCACGGAAATCGCAGGCAATCCGGCCATATTGACCGTGACCGTAAAAATATCTTCTAAATACATTGAAATCGGATCGCCGGACTTTTCTCCAAACGCAAAAGCAGGCGACGGGGTTGTCGGTGTCAAAACCACATCAACCTTCTCCCACGCCGCTTCAAAGTCTTGCCGAATGAGGGTGCGAACTTTTTGCGCTTTGAGGTAATAGGCATCGTAATATCCGGCCGACAAAACATAAGTACCAATTAATATGCGGCGCTTGACCTCTTTTCCAAATCCATCAGCACGCGTCTTCTCATAAGTATCAATGAGATCTTCCCCATTAACACGCAACCCATACCGCACACCATCATAACGCGCCAAATTTGAAGATGCTTCCGCTGGCGCAACAATATAGTAAGCCGGCAATGCATATTTGGTGTGCGGCAACGAAACATCATGGATCGTCGCCCCTGCATCTTTGAGCCAATCGATACCCTTTTGCCAAAGCTCATCTGCTGCCGCTGACAGGCCGTCGATGCGATACTCTTTCGGAACACCGACTTTGAGACCCTTTAGGCTCTTGCCAAGAGCCGCTTCATAATCAGGAACCGCACAATCAACGCTGGTTGAGTCCTTTGGATCATGGCTCGCCATCACGCCCAGCATGATCGCTCCATCGCGCACAGTTTTTGTAATCGGACCTGCCTGGTCTAACGAAGAGGCGAACGCAACAATCCCCCACCGCGAGCAACGCCCATAGGTCGGCTTTACACCAACCGTTCCTGTCAACGCCGCAGGCTGGCGAATAGAACCACCAGTATCCGTTCCAATGGACGCAAGGCAAAGATCAGCCGCAACAGCAGCCGATGACCCGCCTGACGACCCGCCAGGAACCAACTTTTCCGTCGAACCTTCGCGCCGCCAAGGATTGACCACAGGGCCAAAGTGACTGGTTTCGTTTGAGGAACCCATAGCAAACTCATCGTTGTTGAGTTTGCCCAACATCACCGCGCCAGCGTCTTGCAAATTCTTTGTAACGGTCGACTCATATGTCGGTTGAAAACTGTCGAGAATTTTCGAACAAGCCGTCGTTCGAACGCCGCGCATACAAAACAAATCCTTGATACCTAGTGGCAACCCTTCCAGAGCGCGGCCCTCACGATCTTTGAGGCGCTGATCGGCATCAGCCGCTTGCTCCAAAGCCAGTTCTGGCGTCGGCAGAACATAGGCATTGATTGACGCGTTTCCGGCGACAATGGCTTCAACAAACGCTTTTGTCAGTTCCACCGCCGTAAACTGGCCCTTCGCAAGACCATCACGAGCTTCTGCAAGCGTTAATTTCGTAAGATCCGTCACGATTGTTTCGCTCTTATCTTTTTAAGGTTTGGAATTCCGATCGCTTTGCTGCCGATTTTGCCAACGGCGCATCGCGCACTTGGGATACAAAGAGATGATGAAAGATCTGTTTGCCCCTATTCAACAACTTTTGGCACGACAAAAAAGTCGTCTTCACTCATCGGAGCATTGGACACGATCTCTTCAGCGATCTCGCCATCCGTCACTTCATCTTGTCGCTTTTTCAAAGTAATGGGCACGACGCGCGTCATCGGCTCCACATCGCTTGTGTCAAGCTCGTTAAGTTGCTCAACCCAATCAAGGATGCCCGACAGCTCTCCTTTTAGCGACTTGGCCTCTTTATCCGTTATTGCGACACGCGCCAGCCGCGCAATGCGCCTGACCGTCGCCTCATCAACACTCATGATTTTTTGCCTCTGAACTGGTCATCGTCGATCGACGTGACAGATGTCTTAGCGGCCTTCCCGCGCTATCGCAACTAAGCTTGCTCCTAGAGCGTGTTCAGCTGAAATGGAACCATTCTGACGTGGCACATTTCATCAAAGATCAAGGGATTTGGCGTAGGGCGTACCTGGCGGTACGGACAAGACAAAGCCCGCGGAGATTTGATCAAATGTGCCCGTCCCAAATGGGTTTGGCCGCGGCGGGCGCCCGGATACGTCGGCGAACTTGCCCGATGCACCAGCATCGCGCTGCGTCCGCCTCCTGCCGGATCACGCACGCCGCGATCCAAACAGAATTGAGTCCATTTCAGCTGAACACGCTCTAAGACCGCGCCCAATTCCACATTTCAGCAAAATTCAAAAAACCTAAACTTCGACAATTTGACCAACTCCAGGAAGCACAACATTCTGGCCCGCCATTTCCTTAGCGAACTTGTCCGCCGTCTGGTCAATGATCGGGAAGGTGCCGTAATGGCACGGTATGATCGTTAAAAACGAAAAGAAACGCTTGCAGGCAAGGGCAGCCGTTGCCGCACCCATCGTAAAGCGATCTCCAATTGGAACTATGCCAATTTGAGGGGCATAAATTTCCTGAATAAGCGCCATGTCACCAAAAATATCGGTATCACCCAAGTGATAAAGCGTATTTTCACCCGCAACACGAACAATTAAGCCACACGGATTGCCAAGATAGGTGCCTTCCGAAGACGACGAATGAAGCGCTGGCACAAGAGTGATTTGAAAATCGGGGCCATCGACCGTTCCACCGGTATTCATGGGTTCAACCGAAGCCACACCTCTTTTCCCTAAATGAGTGACCAGCTCAAAGTTTCCAAAAAGCGTCGCACCCGTTTGTTTGCAAATCTCAACCGTATCGCCGATATGATCGTCATGGCCATGGGTTAAGGCAACATGCGTCGTACCGCTTACTGCTTTGTCCCATGTCACGTCACTTGATTCAAATGTCGGATTGCCCTTCAAAAACGGATCAATGAGGATCACGCTGCGATCCGTATCCAAGCGGAAACACGAATGACCAAACCAAGTGAGTTTCATCTTAGGCCTCCCCAAATGCTTATCGACAACTGTCGTAGGCGTAGAAACTGGAAGTACCAAAACTAAACCTCAACCGACAACGATAATTCATGGAACGACGACAACAAAGACAAACAAAGCGATGACAAAAACCGATCATAATCGGGCGTGCGGAACAACAACCGAGGACGTGCCAAAATTTCTATCCCAAGTGCGCCCAAACGCACGCCTTATCGGTATTGATGCAGGCACCAAAACGCTAGGCCTAGCGCTCTCAGACATTTCGCGGACCATCGCCTCGCCCTTAGAAACCATCCGCAAAAAGAAATTTACCGAAGACGCAGAGCGACTATTTTCCCTTGCAAAAGAACACGACATCACCGGTTTTGTTCTTGGTTTACCAACAAATATGGATGGTAGCGAAGGGGCACGCGCGCAATCAGTTCGTGCACTCGCGCGCAATCTCAATCAAAAGTCTCCGCTCCCCATTCTGCTATGGGATGAGCGATTATCAACGTTGGCAGCCGAGCGCACACTTATCGAGGCCGACCGAAGCCGAAAACGTCGCAGCGAATTGATTGACAAACTTGCGGCCACAATAATTTTACAAAGTGCACTCGACCGATTGAACAATGCAGAATAATGCTAATGCGTCTTCACCAAAAATAAAAAAAGAAACGCAAAGCACCAATCAAGTGATCAACCAAAAGTTCTGTCCACTCAACCAATTTATAGGCTTCATCGAACATTGGCCTTTGCGAAGTCGCATACTCGTCAAAATAAAAGCGTACTTTCCTTCCATACAGCACATGAGCCAAGTTTTTCTGGATGTCATCTCGATGACAATCAATCAAACGCGTCATGGCAAAAGATATATGCAATGAATTCGAACACATTCCGCGTTCTCGCTCGGCAGCGCCAAGCGCGCGGCTAAGCCCGTTATCCAAAACAGAAAAAGTTTTGCGGGGCTTTGAACCCATCGCCCGCCGGAAACTCCGCCGGCTCATCAAATCATCACCCCGTATTGCTGAACTTTCCGAAACATTTCCCGGTGCCGCCTACGTCGTGGCCACCCGATGCCGTCCCGACAACGCAATTGAAAAAGGCCTATGCCTTATAAATCAGGGTGCGCCTTTAAGAGACATCGCAAAAGCCCTAGACATCCCTTATTGGCTCCGCCGCTTACCCGCACAGGCGTTTCAAGGCGAACTCCGACACATTCCTGCAACCGAGCGTTTTGCACGGCGTATCCTAAACAAATTACCGCAAGCCCAAGACCAAAGCGCATTCTGGCTCGCCACCGTTTGTTTTTCCGCCAAAGCTGCCCATGAAGATTTTGCAATTTGGCTCGCAGGCCAATCTGTCTACGGC
The DNA here is from genome assembly GCA_965222775.1 of Hyphomicrobiaceae bacterium. Lineage (GTDB taxonomy): Bacteria > Pseudomonadota > Alphaproteobacteria > Rhizobiales > Hyphomicrobiaceae > CBDCUV01. Next base: position 2,454,990 of record OZ244971.1, on the reverse strand, counting down.
GAACCTGATGAACCAGCCCACCTATATTCAGCCCTTTGCGCTTATGCGTGGCATTCCACAACCAACACACCCGCACGCGATCTTCTCGTCGCACCGTGGCGACGTGAGATGTCAATGGACACAGCCATATGTGCAGCAAAGAGCTGGCTCAATCGACTACGCCTTGTCGTTCAAATCGGCCAGGACCACATCAAAGACCCGTGGCTGAACGCAGGCGCCTGCCGTGGCTTTCGATTTCTACCACTTACGACAGCAAACGACATATTGGCAGAAGCTAAGGTCATGCAGAATTGCGCAGATCAATACGCAAGCCGTCTTGCCATAAACAAGTGTCGTTTGTTTTCCGTCCGCCGCCACAACAAACCTGTGGCAACCCTTGAAATTGCATCACACCCGCGCGAAACGGCGTTTCTTACGATCACGCAGCTAAAAGCCAGACATAATATGCCTGCATCAATTGACGTCTGGCAGGCCGCCTACGCCTGGCTTGCGAGCCAGAAGGGATTGAAAAACCGCCCGACACCATCCGGCAACGGAACACATTTTGACGAAGCAAGATGGCACGAGCTCATGCGCCCATACATGGAACACAAAGCAGGCGCCCCCTGGATCCCTGCATCTCCCAACCCGACGCTATTCAATTCTCTTGACGCCGGAATTGCGGATCTTGCGCGGCGATCTGGGGTGACCTCCTGGCTATTCACTTAGCGGCGTATGCCCGCAAATGAACGCCGTACTACTAGGCATTGAAAAATCTAGACCCTTTGCCCGCATCAATTGCACAAGTTGCAAACGTCGTTTGCACAAAAACCAGCCACTTTGAAAAAACTTTTTTTTGCTTCGTAGAAAACGTGTGCAGTGCACTATTAAGGTATAGTGCCTGGGCCTTTGACTAATCAAACAGAATTACGCCAAAATACTACGTATACTGATGACTATCGTGCAATGCAACAATATTGGCAACGTTTGATCATACCGTATGCAGAAAAAAAGCTAAGGACAAAAGATGCCCAATACATGTACAATGGCGCCTCTATTTTACGCTGTTTGTGGAGTTATTTGAGTACTCCCACGCAGCAACCACGGGGAATCCGGGGCACTAGGATATTTTTCGGAAATATTGCGGGAAGCCCCCAAGTTAGTAGGGTTACGACACATGAAAATGCCGACGACGGAAATCTGCTCAAGTAATTCGGCCCTTCATTTACTTCATCGGGCTGGGCAGTGTGCAGACGAATTATTCGCCATAAATGTCGCCAGCAACGATTTAACACCACGACAATACGCAGTTCTAAAAGCCGTCGCTGCCAACAAAAATCCTAGTCAAACGCTCTTGGTCGAAAAAACAGGTATCGACCGTTCAACGCTCGCCGACATTGTTCGTCGTTTGGAAGCGCGTGGCCTTCTCGCCCGTCAAAGGACAGAAAGCGACGCCCGCAAATATGCCATTCGGTTGACAGACAGCGGCAAAACAGCCCTACTTTCAGCAGAACCCGCTGTGCGCACCACCAATGAACGCCTCCTTGCAGCGTTATCGGATGAAGAGCGCGCAATTTTTCTGACGGCTCTCGACCGGATGATCAATGCGAGCAACAGCGACAAAGAAGCTGAAAGCAGTCATTCGCAGATTCAAAACTCCTAACAACGAAACCGACCACTAAAGTTGAGGCAACAGGCGATCAACGATTGCCTCAACGTCTGCGTTTGCCAGTCCGTGCCCGTAGGTCTGCTTGGCCGCGCCGCCGAAACGTGTTGCAATAAATGCGTCCGCCACGGAAGCAGGCGCATTTGCCCGCAACAATGTTGCCGCCGCCAAAGTTGCAAATCGCTCCACAAGCAAACGTGCTTGAACGTCAAGCAAACGAGGGTCCAGCAAAGTCTTTTCCAGTTCAGAATATGCAGTTTTTAGATGGCGCTCTTCACCAACGCCTTGCAACAATTCATCCAACACAAGTTCAACCACATCCGGATCGTGTTGAAGAACCCTCAAAACATCAAGCGCCATAATGTTTCCCGAGCCTTCCCAAATGGCATTGACGGGCGCTTCCCGATAAAGCCGCGCGAACGGAAAATCCTCCACATAACCATTGCCGCCAACGCATTCCATCGCCTCATAGATGAGCGAAGGTGCAATCTTAGTGATCCAATACTTGGTCACCGGCGTCATCAACCGGTACCAAGCCGCCGACCGCGGCTCCTGTCGTCTATCAAAGGCCCTCGCCAAGCGAAAAACGAGTGCCGTCGCAGCCTCAACATCTAAAGCAAGATCAGCTAACACCTGAAGCATCAGGGGGTGCTTGATGAGCAATGACCCAAATGCTTTTCGATGTCGCGCATGATGAATGGTATTCGCCACCGCAAATCGCATTAAACCCGCCGACGACAGCGCGCAGTCCAAGCGCGTTTGCGTAACCATCTCAAGGATGGTGGAAATTCCACGCCCCTCATCATTTATGAGCCATCCATGCGCATCGTGAAATTCAACTTCGCTTGACGCATTCGAGCGATTGCCTAGTTTTTCTTTCAATCGTTGGAAGTGCATTCCATTCACCGCACCATCCGGCAAAATTCTTGGAACAAAAAAACACGACAACCCACCCGCGGCTTGCGCCAATACAAAAAAAGCATCGCTCATGGGCGCCGACATGAACCATTTATGTCCATTGAGAATGTATTCGCCGTCACAGGCGCCACTTATGGATTGTGCGGACGTTGTGTTGCCCCGCACATCGCTCCCACCTTGTCTTTCCGTCATCCCCATACCTATGAGTGCGGACGTCTTGTCTGTGATGTTCAAAAAACGAGGATCATAGGAGCGCGAAAGGACTTTCGGTAACCACAAGCCTGCAAGATCTTTGTTTTGTAACAACACGGGAATGCTGGCGTGTGTCATCGTAACCGGACAACAGTGCCCGGCCTCCATTTGCGACACCATGTAAAAGGCTGCACCACGTGCCACCTGCACACCGTCCTGAGGAGCCCCTCCCTCACCCAGGTGCTCCCAGACAGCACAGTGCAGTCCCTGAGCCAGGCTTCCCGCCATACACGCATGGTACGCAGGATGGTATTCAACGCGATCTATCCGGTCCCCGGTTCGAGAGTGCGTTCTCAAGCGTGGCGGATGCTCATTGGCGGTCCGGCCCTGCTCTAAGGCCTCAGCCGAACCACACTTCGCACCAAATGCCACCAAGTCATCAACCGCACCAGCTCCGCCCTCACGCAATACTGCCTCTTGCAGAGCCTGATCCGTCACAAACAGGTTCAGATCCTCAAAAGGTGGAGATTGATTGGCCCCAACCGAATAGGACGCATTTGTCATAGCTCTGACCTATCTCGTTTGCCGGCAAAATCAGCCGAATCTCGTCTTCCAATGCACAACATCAACAGATCGAGATGGCAAGCTTGCGGAAATTCGATTCTCCGCCTAATAGAACACCTTTAATGACCAGCCTCGCTCGTACCGTCACACCAGGATTTGCCCACCGCCACCTTCTCTCCTGTGAGGAGCTGACGGCACCTGAAATTAATTTCCTCCTCGATTTGGCAGATGCGGCAGCCGAGCGGAACCGAAAACTTCACAAAAAGTCAGACGTTCTGACCAGCCGCACGCTGATCAATCTATTCTTCGAAGCGTCCACCAGGACACAAGCCTCTTTTGAGTTGGCCGCCAAACGACTGGGCGCCGACGTGATGAATATGAACGTCGCAACGTCGTCTGTACAAAAAGGCGAAACGCTCATTGACACCGCCATTACGCTCAACGCCATGCGTCCGGACATCATTGTAGTGCGCCACCATGCAGCTGGCGCCGTCGAGCTTTTGTCACAAAAAGTCGATTGCTCTGTTGTCAACGCCGGTGACGGCGCGCATCAACATCCCACCCAGGCATTGCTCGATGCGCTGACCATACGCCGCGCTAAAGACCGCGTCAGTGGTTTAACTGTGGCTATTTGCGGTGACATTCGCCATAGCCGGGTCGCACGATCCAACATCAACGTCCTCAATACTCTAGGCGCACGCGTCCGTGTCATTGCACCCTCCACGCTCCTTCCGTCTAACCCCGAACGACTGGGCGCAGAAGCATTCACAAATATGTGGAAAGGTCTGGAAGACGTTGATGTCATCATGATGCTGCGTTTACAGCGCGAGCGTATGGAAGGCTCCTATGTTCCCTCGACCCGAGAATACTTCCATTTCTTTGGCCTCGACCATGAAAAACTTACACGCGCGAAACCTGATGCGCTGATCATGCATCCCGGCCCAATGAACCGCGGTGTCGAAATCGCTTCAACAGTAGCTGATCACTCCCGCAGCGTCATCAAAGAACAAGTTGAAATGGGGGTCGCCGTTCGCATGGCGGTTCTAGAAGCCCTAGCGCGCAACCTTCCCAATTAAAGGCGCGATTCATGAGTTCTAAAAAAAAGAAAACAGCACGCACACCAAAAACCGAACGCGATGCTGTTGCTTACATTAACGCGCGCCTCGTTGATCCAGAAAGTGCACGCGATGAACCAGGCGGCCTCGTCGTTGAAGATGGGCTCATCGCAGATCTCGGAGGACATTTACGACGCAACGCGCCGGACGGAACCACAGTCGTCGACTGTCAAGGTCACATGTTGTGTCCGGGGCTGATCGATTGCCAAGTCTTCACCGGCGAACCAGGCTCGGAACATCGCGAAACACTTAAAACGGCCAGCAGAGCCGCTGCCGCCGGCGGCGTCACAACGATGGTCGTCATGCCGGACACAGATCCGGTCATCGACCAAGTGGCACTCGTTGATTTTATCCAACGCCGAGCGCGCGACAACGCGCAAGTCCATGTTCACACCATGGCTGCCATGACCAAAGGCTTAGCCGGCGAAGAAATAACCGAACTGGGTCTATTAAAACGCGCCGGTGCCGTTGCGTTTTCAAACGGCAAATCAAGTGTCATCAACACAAGGGTCATGCATAACGCGCTGTGTTATGCCAAAGACTTCGACGCGCTTATTGTTCATCACACCGAAGATCCATATTTGTCGGGCTCGGCCGCCATGAACTCTGGCGAAGTGGCAACGCGGCTTGGGCTATCTGGTGTTTCGTCCATGGCCGAAGTCATTATTTTAGAACGCGATGTACGCCTCGTAGAAATGTCCGGCGGCCGCTACCACGCCGCAACAATCTCAACCACCGAAAGCCTCAACGTTATTCGCGAAGCCAAATCACAGAAATTGCCGGTCACCTGTGGCGCATCCATCAATCACCTGACCCTCAATGAAAATGACATCGGTTCTTATCGAACCTTTCTCAAGGTCAGGCCGCCGTTACGCAGCGAAGATGATCGCGCGAGCATGGTCCGAGGTCTAGCGAACGGCGACATCGATGTCATTGTTTCAAGCCATGACCCGCAAGACGTCGACGTCAAACGCCAACCCTTTACAGAAGCTACAGACGGCGCAGTTGGACTAGAAACGCTCCTACCCGCAGCGCTTAGGCTTTATCATTCTGGAGACGTGACCTTAATCACCCTCTTGAAAGCCATGACCGCCAACCCTGCAAAACTGCTCGGCCTCCATTCCGGCCGCCTGCACAAAGGCGCCATCGCCGATCTCATCTTGGTCAATCTTGACGAACCCTGGATGGTCAACAAAGACCATCTCCATTCGCGTTCAAAAAACTCACCCTTCGACGAAGCTCGTTTGCAGGGTCGTGTATTACGCACACTGGTTGCCGGAAAGACCGTATACGAGTACGCTAACGCCAGTTAGACCCTGTCGCAATTTTTCAATCCCAATTTACAATCATGGGCACGGCCTACGCGGACAAATGCCGATGGACCTTATCTTCACACCTCTCAACATGCTGGCTCTATTAGTGAGCTACCTCATTGGCTCCATCCCATTTGGCTTGCTGCTAACGAAAGCCGCCGGTTTGGGCGACATACGCAACGTTGGTTCTGGCAACATCGGCGCCACGAACGTTTTGCGTACGGGCAATAAGGCTCTTGCTGCGGCCACGTTATTCCTTGACACCTTTAAAGGCACCCTTGGCGTACTAGCTGCCGTTGCTCTTGTTGGCCTTTGGCCAGCACTCACAGGCACAGAACTTACCGAAGACAACGCGATCATCGGTCTATTGCCATGGATGACCGCGAGTTTAGGGGGGCTTGGCGCTTTTTTGGGCCACGTGTTTCCGGTTTGGCTAAAGTTTAAAGGCGGCAAAGGCGTCGCAACTTACATTGGTGTTCTAATTGCGCTCTCACTATCCCTAGCGGTCGCCTTCTGCGTCGTTTGGCTGACAACCGCCGCACTCACACGCTACTCTTCTCTTTCAGCTCTTATCGCTAGCATCTGTGTTCCCATTCTTGCTTACGTTCTTACGCCGCCGCATGTCACTGCCGTGTGTGCCATAATCAGCGCCATACTTTATTTTAAACATCGCGATAACATTCGCCGGCTTGCCACAGGCGAGGAGCCCAAGATCGGTGCCAAAGTCTAAGCCAAACCAGCCCTCGTTGTTTACACCGGCACCCCTACCCGTGGCCGAGCTTGACGACGCGCAACGCTTAGCCTGCCTACGCCTCACGCGGTCTGAAAATGTTGGCCCCGTCACCTTTCGCGAATTGATCAACCATTATGGCGGCGCAGAAGAAGCCTTAGCCGCGCTCCCAGAGTTGGCCAAAGCTGGCGGCCGCAAACGCCCAGTCCGCATTTGCAACAAAGGCCTTGCTGAACAAGAATTGGAAACCGCCCACCGCATTGGTGCACGACCCATCTTTACCATCGAACCGGGTTACCCACACCGCTTGGCCGCCATCGACGCGCCACCGCCCATGCTTTACATCAAAGGCAATGCCAAGCTCTTACAAGAGCCCTCCGTTGCCATCGTCGGCGCGCGCCAATCTTCGGCCGCAGGAACAAAACTTTCGCGCATGTTTGCAAAGCGTTTGGGGGAAGCAGGCCTTGTCATCGTGTCAGGTCTCGCCCGCGGCATCGACGGTGCTGCCCACGAAGCAGCCCTTGAAACGGGAACCGTCGCGGTCCTTGCCGGCGGCCTCGACATTATCTACCCGCCTGAACACGAAGATTTGCACAATCGTATCGCGGAAGCAGGTTGCCTGGTCAGCGAAATGTCATGCGGATTTAAACCCCGCGCGCAGGATTTTCCACGTCGCAATCGCTTGATCTCTGGCATCACGTTAGGCGTTTTGGTGGTGGAGGCTGCGCGTCGCTCAGGCACACTTGTGACCGCGCGTTTTGCCGGCGAACAAGGCCGCGAGGTCTTTGCCGTTCCAGGACACCCGTTAGACCCCCGAGCGGAAGGCACCAATCAGTTGCTCAAAACCGGTGCGAGCCTTGTCACTGAGCCCGACGACATCCTTGAAGCATTACAACCCATGACCGGATTAAAAGAACGCGCCTTCAACGAACCCATCACGCCAGCAGCCGAACCTCAACTCGCCACACCAACACCACCACCGACCCTATCTGACAAAGATCGCGATACGGTCATCAACGCCCTTGGCCCGGCACCCATCGATATCAATGAAATCTTGCGCACGACAGATTTGCCCGTCGCCGCCACCCGCGCCATTCTGATGGAGCTCGACCTCGCCGGCCGCATCGAGCACCACTCGCCAGGTCTGGTTTCGCTCGTGACGGGGCAAGGAGAAAACGACAAAACCACCTAAGTAAGGTCCTTTTTGTATATTATCTTTTTGAACCCGAGCAGACGATCGACCGCAAATCAAAATCGATCCGTCAACACCACGCGCAACAATAGCCAATCTGTATCCGGATCTTTATTGGCATACTGGCATTTCGGTGCTCCGCCCAATGGAAACTGGACACCCACAGCCCGACGCTTCAAGGTATCAAAAAACATCACCGCTCACATGTACGAGCCTCTTTATTGATATTTAACTTCAGCACAGCGTCACAATGAAAAACAAACCAACATCCAGTCGATCAAATGAGCTCCAAGACAATATGGCAGGCGCGCCGCAATCGAGCCCCTCCGTGGTTTTGCACATGGGATTTAACAAAACTGCGAGCAAATCCATTCAATCTACGGCACACAAAAACCGTGCCGCGATCAGTCGTTTTGGAATTCGGTATGCGCGATTAACGGGACGGGAAAGTAGGCTTAAAAGACTGATCCGACAAAGATGGTGGATGGCCAATCACTCTGTTCCTGTAAATATGGCGTTAAAGTATGCAAGCGACACACTAAATGGCTCAACCAAGAATGATCCGCACCGCCAAGCGGGATCTACGTACTTAAATGAACTGCAAGGCCACATTGACAATGATGGGCGGCCCCATCGACACCCTGCCCGAGCACGATCTAAACCTGCTTAAGAAAATCTTCGATGAGGCCAAAATTCCGCAGCGTGTGATTTTGTTTGTAAAAGCCCCCTTTGAATACTTTGTCAGCCTCAATCAACAACACATCAAGAGCGGACATTCAAAAGGCCTATACTGCAGCAACAGAAAGTTTCGGGTCTCACAACAGATTGAACAAATACGAAGTGTTTTTCCCAATGCAGAGTTTACACCCCTCACCCTTGCCCAGGCACATCCAGGCGGCCCAGTCGCATACTTTTTAAAAACTATTGGAGTTCCACCTGATCAATTAAGAATTATTAGGGAGAATGAAAGTCTCTGCAGACAGGCAGTCGAACTCCTAGCTTACATAAATTCGCACGAGCCTTTAAGGTTAGCCAACCGAAACAACCCAAATAGACGGCGGAGTGATTTTGCTGCATTTGGAATTTTCACCGGTGAAAAATACGGTGTAACACGGCAAGAGCTGGAACCGTTCGAAGCTTATCTAACAGAACAAAACAAATGGCTGAGCGAAAACCTTGGCGAAGCGTTCGCCGATCAATCTCGCAAGCACGTGACCGGCAACCCAACTTGGAGCGAGCAAAACATTCCAGAGCTCCGCAAGGTCTTAAGAAAAGTGACACCGCTCATGCGTGGGCTGATTGCCGACTACTTTAAACAAAAAATGGAGCCACCCCGCAGCCTTATTCTGCAATTGCATGAGATCGCGCAAAGATCGATGGCACGCAGCTAAGACAGGATTTGAGAACATTCCGAGCAGTAGAGCACCCTTAAAAGAAACGCGGCGGCGACCCCAATCAGGGGTCGCTGCCTATAGCATGTCTCATTCATTGGGATTCATTTGCCATGCTTTAGTGCTTTGTTTTCGCGTGTCGTTTGCCCCAAAACCGGCACCCACTTTTGGGCGACACGCGTTAGAGTTTGGGCGAGATAAAATACCTTCTCTATGATCCTTTCCTAGCTGGTTTTACCGAACAACAATCATGTTCTGCATTGGCAGAGCGTCCTTTGACCATACAGGCTGGTCGCCCTTTCCAGGATCAAACGAGGGATCTTTGTCTGTATCTTTATACATTGAGATCCAAAGCTGTTCGCCGGTATTCACGGGTTCGCTCAGCGTCACTTTAAAGTCTCTGTGATCACCCGATGAAAGACTTTTGTGCCCAATCGACGCGCATCTAAATATCAAAATCGAGCCAGATGGGATCGGCGGTTGAGGGGCGTGCTTGGCATACGAGGACGTATCCTTGTTCCATGTTGCGTTTTGATAGCGCTCGCGTGGTGGCCATCGACACGTTGCCGCTTCTAAGCTTGGCCATGCAGGTGCCGCAACGGCCTTCCGTACAAGACCTGGGCGCGTCAATTCCGGCTTTTAACGCGGCCTCCAAAAGTGTCATGCCCGCGCTGATCGGCACGGTGTGATCTTTGCCGTCGAGGGTTAGCCGAAATTGGTCAACGAAGTTTTGTGTAGGCATATTGGTCGGAGATGTTGACGGAAGGTTAGAGATTGGCGAGGCGGAATTTGGATCACGGCTACTTTGTTGGCGTTGTGAACACATTGAAAACGTTTTGCCTCATGGGTTTTCGGGTGCACCCCTTTGAAGGTGACGTTATGATAGCCCATGGCTGACCGGCCATCGCTCTCTTGGCTCATGCCAAGACGATCGGATCGCCTTTTTTGACCCGGCCCTCGCTTATTACTGCAGCGAACACGCCCGCGTTGCCGTCATGGTTCCGGCTAACGTGTTGTAACAACTTTGGTGACTCTTCAGATGTGTCGGGGTCCAAAGTGATCATCTTGCATCGTGGATCGCGCTCGGTGATCGTGAGTTTCAGCTTGTCGCCCACTTTAATTGTTTTTCCGACGAGCGAGACTTCGAAATAAGGATCGTCCTGATTTTCCCACTCAACGTAAAAGTTGGCGCGGAAACGACGCTTGTCGACAGGCATGCCTGTTTCTTCAGCAAGCTTGGACGCTGCTGAAAGAGAGAACATAGAGATGGGGCGACAGTCATGCTGGCCTTTTTGTGTGTAGTGCACTCTGAGGGAACGACCTGCGGCTTTTTCTAATTCGGTCAAAAACTCTGGGCTGTCGATGTCGTAGACCGTACCGCCGGGTGCTTTGACGTCGACCTTGAATGCGCTGGCGTCCGGGTACAAGGGATAGATACCAGGGGCCAAACCTTCAAATGCCTCCAGGTCTTTAGGCGTAAGCAAGTCTTCACCGGATTTGTAACGTGCTTCATAAAGAACGAACTCTTCTTGGTCGCGGCCGGTATGCCAAGGAAAGGCTGGATCACCATCGGCTGCAATCACACCATAAACGCGATCGCCCATGAGGCCGGCAAAGCCAGCATAAACAAAGGGGACTTCTTCGCCACGCATACCTTTGACGGGATAGCGCCAAAGGCTTTCAATTTTTCCAAGTTTCATGTCTTTGGTCCTATTCGATCAGTAGAGGTGTTTGGCGAAGATACGTGTTAGTTTTTGCTTCATTGATCAGAAACTCGGCAACGTCAGCGCGGCGGATGTCGCCTGCTGTCCAGTCATCAGTGTTAGTGAGTGCGCGTACGAGGCCGGTGGCTGCGCCGTCGCGTAGTATGCCTGGCCGGGCGATGGTCCAATCCAACTTCGAGTTTTTGATCATTTGTTCTTGGATGTCTTTATCGTCGTAAATGCGTTTAAGTATGACAGGAAATAAGATGGTGTCAAAGACGAAGCCGCCATGACCGCGGCTGTCGCCGGCACCGAGACCCGTCACTGAAATCATCCGTTTTGGACCGTGTTGTTCCATTTGGTCGATCAGTATACGGGTCGACTTGGAAAAGAAGTCCGTGCCGCTCAGATATGCGGACCCTGTGGCCAGGCCAATGGTTTGGATAACAACGTCAATGCCTTGGAGGGCTTTTTTGATGTCCTCTGGATTGAGGGCGTCGCCCGTATATTTTTCAAGTTTTGAGTCTTCGACGGCAATGTTTTGGGCAGAGCGTGAAAACGCACGCACGTTATGGCCAGCGCGCAGTGCTGCTTTTACCGTTTCCAGTCCGATGCCACGGGATGCGCCGATGACGAGGAGAAGTGGCATCTGGTCCTCTTTTGGATTTCAGGCCTGAGCGATCGCGTCACGGATCTTTTGTGCGTTTTGCTCAAGAACAGTTGGATCTTCCATGCCATCAGTGTGGCGGCCAAGGCTTTTGCCATCAAAACGCGGTATAATATGTATGTGGAGGTGGAAGACCGTTTGGCCGCCGGCCGGCTCGTTATATTGCATGATGGTGATGCCATCTGCTGCAAAGGCGTCTTTGATAGCATTGGCGAGGCGTTGCACGAGAGGTGCGATCTTGGAAAGGACGGCGGGCTCAGCGTCAAGCAAATTGCGCGATGGCGCTTTGGGCAGCACAAGGGTATGGCCCGGGCCTTGGGGCATGACATCCATGAAGGCTATGGCGTCGTCGTCTTCGTAAACCTTATGGCAGGGAATTTCGCCGCGCAGGATTTTGGCGAAGATGTTGTCGGTGTCATAGGCTAGCGTTGTCATGCGCGCGTCCTTGGTGGATTTTGTTGGCGGTTTCGGCGGCAATTCGTGTGCAAGTTTGCTTCATGCTTTTTTGAATGGACCTTGGTTGGTCAAGACTTGTTGGGCATAGGCCACTTGGCGGCGTTCCTCAACCAAATACCTGGCAACGGCATCGCGAAAGCGCGGGTTTGCAATCCAATGGACGGAATAGGTCGGTGTGGGCATGAAACCGCGCGCGATTTTGTGTTGTCCTTGGGCGCCACTTTCGGAACGCGCTAGGCCATTGGCAATGCAATAGTCGATAGCTTGATAATAGCAAATTTCAAAGTGCAAACAGGGGTGGTGCTCGATTGCGCCCCAGTAGCGGCCAAAAAGGCAATCGCCACCAATGATGTGGAGCGCACCTGCCACATGGCGGCCATCGCGCTTGGCCAAGACTAAAAGACATCGGTTGGCCATGGCTCCGCCCAGTAGGGAGAAGAACTTGCGATTGAGATAAGGCCGGCCCCATTTGCGCGATCCGGTTTCTAAATAAAATTCGTAGAGCATGTCCCAATGGGCTTCGGTGATATCGCTGCCGATAACATGTTCAATCGAGATATCGTTTTTTATGGCTGTTTGACGCTCTTTGCGAATTGCTTTGCGCTTGCGCGAGGCGAGGCGCTGTAGAAAGTTATCGAAGGACTGAAAGTTCTCGTTGTGCCAATGAAATTGTTGATCGGTCCGTTGGAGAAATCCCAAGGTGCCAAGACGAGTCCAGGTCTCTTCTTCCAGAAATGTGATGTGAAGAGAGGACGCTTCGTATTTCTGTGTGAGCTCGGCGGCTGCATAGGCGAGGATGCGTTCTCGTTCGCTTTCGTTGGTGCCCGGTCTCACAAGCAGTCGGGGGCCAGGGACTGGCGTGAACGGCACAGCGCATTGGAACTTTGGATAATATGTGCCGCCGGCGCTTTCGAAGGCATCGGCCCAGGCGTAATCGAAAACATACTCGCCTTCGCTGTTGGTCTTGAGATAACACGGCATACAGGCGGAGATTTCTCCAGCCTGGTCTTTATGGATGAGGTGGCATGGCAGCCAGCCGGCCTGTTCGCCGACGCAATCGGAGTCCTCTAGGGCCTTTAAGAAGGCGTATGACACAAACGGGTTTTCTTTGTGCGGCACTGGGTTGGCACAGGCGTCCCATTGTTTTTGGTCCACGTCCGCCAGTGCCGTGGCCACATTAACGATAACTGGTTCTAGATCGCCCATAGCTTTGTTCATTGCACATGTGTGCGCTGTTGTTCTGGTTCGAAGTCACAAATTGTACTTTTTTGCCGGCCGTAAATCCTCTGTTTGGCTATCTCAGACATTGCCAAAAATCGCGGTGCAGGGCCGTTTTAAAGCGCCAGAATGTTGCAGTTTCTGTTTCGTTCGATCTCGATGCGGGCCCGCATCATGCGTCTTTGCAAAAAACACTTATCGCAATTTGTAAGCTGATGTTTGGCGGGCGCCATTTTGCTCAGCTCAACGTTGTGGCTAAAGATTCAGCTTGCGGAATTTAATATTGGTTGATGGATTTGAACATGTTACGAAGGGATGTGCATATTTTGTACGATTTTGGACCCAATATGGGTTCATAAATGTTGAGCTTTTGGCGATGCCTGACGGGCCAAGGCAGGTGGACAACACCGTGGTCGAGAAAATTCGGCAGGTTTGTGTCTGTGTTTCGGTCTCGTTTTGGGTGGTGCGTATCAGATCCGAGCGTGTTGCGTCGGGTCTCGATGAACGGGGGTGTTGTCGTGCAAAAGACGATCTTTTTGGCTTTGTATACCCTTTTATTGGGTGGCGTTTATGTGTGGGCTGGTACGCCTCAGCATCCAGCTCAAATTCCTTCAGATGATTCCGGCTTTGCATTTGTTCCAAGTGGGGTCACGTTGCTGCCCGGCCACGGACGCGATGTGGTGGGTCCGGCGCGCAATGTTGAGGTCATTAATTCAAGTGAGCGCAAAGTTGTCGTGGCAGAAGCGCGTCAGCGCGTGCAACAGAAGAAGTCCGTTGCGGAAAAGAAAGTTTCAGATCGCCGGTTGCTAGAAAAGGTATCGGCTTGGGAACCCGTTGTGCGGCCAGAACCACGTGCGCGTCAGAAAGCGCCGCCTGTTCGGTCCGCTGCGCGCGCTGCGGTGTTGCGGTTTACAACAGAAGAGCGACTATTTTTCCTAAGGCCTGAACATAGATTTCAGGACATGAGTTACTTGGGACGGCCGCCTTCATCAGAGGAAGACGTCGCAACGCCAGTGCAGAAAACCGCAAAGGCGGAACCAAAAAAAGAAACAAAAAAAGCTAAGGCAAAGAGCGCTCGTCCACCAACCAAGTTGGTATCGGAACGTCGGCTTGTTATACCGGACCCTATAAAAGATGTTCCAAAGGTTGTGCCAAAGCGTGACGTGAAGCCGCAAAGAGTTGCAGTGGTGAAATTGCCGCCTCAAGAGGTGGAAATTGAAGAGCCTCTTATTGCTGCGCCGTCTCCCAAACCGCGCGGCATACAGGACAGAATGACAAGTGCGCGCATTGCGAAAATCCAATCAGAGAGGCGCACGAGGGCGCGAATTGCTGCGCTTATTCGCGAGCGTGCGGAGCAAAAACGGCAAGCTAAGGTTCGTCGGGCGCGCCGGGAAGCTGCGCGGCGTTACGCGGCGCTGAACACGGCGAAGGCTGACGCAACGGTTGCTGCGCCGCAGCCGGTCCATCAGGCCAAGCGGCGCCCGACCGTTAAGGCTAAAAAACGTGCGCGGAGCGTTCCTAAGCGTCGTGCCAAGAAAGTGGATCGCAAAATTCGGCGCAAGGTGACACGCAAGCGCACCTATCGAAAGAAGCGCCGAGTCGCGCGGTTGTCGCGGAGATCAAGTCGTCGACGCAGTGTTTCACCGGGTGCGCTTCATCGGCGCATGATAATGGGCTCTTTTTAGCGCTTGACGTTGTTGGTCTTGTGATTTTTTGTTGTGTCCGAGTTGACGCTTTGCGGCCGATCGCGCCCGCCTTAATTAAAATCGATTGCCAACACTTTTGCCGCGTTTGTTGGTCTGGTCCGTCCAACCCGTCACAGACTTTTGATTTTTATAATCGCATCGATTTCGACCGCACAGCCGGTGGGCAAGCTTGAAACCCCAACTGCTGCTCTTGTGTGACGGCCTGCTTCGCCCAACACTTCTGCAATGAGGTCTGAAGCGCCATTAATGACTTGAGGGTGTTCTACAAATCCTGGTGTAGCGTTTACGAATCCGGTTATTCGTACGATTTGCTCGATTTTTTCTAATTGCCCCAGGGCTGCTTGGGCTTGGGCCAGTATGTTTAGTGCAGCAAGTTGGGCTGCTTCCCTGCCCTTTTCGGTCGAAAGCGTATCACCCAGGCGCCCGGTTACTTCACGCCCATCGGCTGTTTTGGAAAGCTGTCCGGAAATAAACAAGAATTCATGAGATGTTAGGTAAGGGACATAATTTGCCGCTGGAGCTGGGGCTGGCGGAAGCTTTTGATTAAGGGCGGCCAGTTTGGAGTTAATTGTCTGGGTCATACTTTTTTGTTCCGACTTATTGCGACTTCTCGGTTTAGTACACAGATCGATTTGGTTCGCTTGCAGTAATTTGGTGGTATCAGCTTTGCAAAGGACCGTGTCGTCGCTACGATTTGAGGCCTAAGGCGACAGGATGTGATGGTGGGATGGGACTTGAGCGGTTTGGGACAATAGCGATTTTGATGACGAGCCCTTTGAAAGTTGGTGTCATTGGCAGCTTGATGCTGATTGGCGTTGCCCTGAATTCCAGTGTCAGCTTGGCCCAACCCACGTCTACATACCTTATCGCGCCGCATCGGGCCGTTTATGAGATCTCGTTGCTGCGGGCCTCTCCTGGCGCTGGCATCGCAGATATGAACGGGCGAATGGTCTATGAAGTCAGCGGCGGGTCGTGTGCGGGTTATAGCCAAAAAATGAGGTTTGTCACCCGGATCTCGGATCATGATGGGAGTGTGCACATCAATGATTTGAGATCTAAGAGTTGGGAAAGTGGTAAGGGCGAACGATTGAAGTTCAGCTTGACGCAGTTCCGGGATGACAATTTGACAGATGCAACGGAAGGTAAGGCTGGACGTCCTGGCAGCGGTGGCGCGGTCAAGGTCGAACTCACAAAGCCGCGTCGAAAAGGTCTAAAAATTGATGGCGGTGTTTATTTTCCGATGCAGCATACATTGGCCTTAATTGAAGCTGCTGGCTCGGGACAAAGAAGTCTCATCGCCAGTGTTTATGATGGTTCGGACAATGGCGCGAAGGTCTATCTCACCAATGCAATCATTGGCAAGGAATTGACGCGCGGCACTGCGCAGCTTCCAAAGGAGTTGTCGTCCGATGTGCGTCCGCTTGCACAAATGAGGGCCTGGCCAGTTTCGATCAGCTACTTTGAGCCAACTGCCAAGGCCAATTCTGATTCCGTCCCTAGTTACGAGATTTCTTTTCAGTTCCTGGAAAACGGGATTTCTACACGGCTGTCCATTGACTACGGGGACTTTGCGCTGCGCGGCAATCTCAAAGAAGTGACGCTATTGGATCTGGATCGCTGTGACAAAGGTCGTGAAAATTCTAAGGCTAATGATCGCCCGCGGTAGGACTTGACGACTTTTTATGGTCTTAGACCCAACCCCCAGTTCTCGCGTAGATGCCGTGATTTCGAATTGATACAAAAATTACTGTTTCATTTGTCATGCGGGTTTGTTGTTATCGACTTCTGCGAGAACGCGGTGTGCTGGCTTGATGTTTTCAGGGGGAATTGCCTGTGAGGCGCAAAACACCATAAGTAGGGACTCATCGCTCAAAAGGTGCGCTAAAACGGCGGCTAGAAATTCGCGTTTGTCAGCATTTTCACGCAAGATTTCAGGGTTCAACCCGGAAAGCGAAAGAAATCGCGACAGGCGGTCAGCATCTTCGGCAAGAAATGCGAGCGCCATAAGGGCGATGTTTTCTGCCTGTTTAAGATTTGTACACCGAGTTTCTTTGGACATCGTTTAATATAAAAAATTGTTGCGCCTTTAGAACGCAATTTAGGGGTGTTTTAAGGGCTTGGTTACTGCTTTGAAGGCAAACTTCAAACTGCGGAAACAGGGCGAATCGGTGCAAAAGAATGCCGAGCGCTACCAAACATCGATTCCACTCAATATACGGCAAATTTTGTCGCTTGGGTCTGCGAAGGGACAGCTAAATTGAGCAAGAAAGTCCTGATCGTGGAGGATAATGAGCTCAATCTGAAGCTTTTCCACGATCTGCTTGATGCGCACGGCTATGAAACGATTCAGACTCGCAACGGTCTGGACGCGTTGTCGTTGGCGCGCGAGCACGTGCCAGATCTTATTTTGATGGACATTCAGCTACCGGAAGTCTCGGGTCTTGAAGTGACCAAGTGGCTTAAGGAAGACGCTGAGTTGCGAGACATCCCGGTTATCGCGGTGACGGCATTTGCGATGAAGGGTGATGAGGAACGGATTCGGTCGGGTGGATGTGAGGCTTACATCTCCAAGCCGATTTCTGTGACGAGTTTTCTGGATGCCGTCAGGCATTATGCGGGCGCGAATTAAAACGGTTGTGCTTAGTTGTGTGATGAGTATGGGGTTTGAGAGTAAATGACGGCGCGTGTTCTCGTTGTCGATGATATCCCGACAAACGTAAAGCTTCTGGAAGCACGGTTGTCTGCTGAGTATTTCGATGTGCTTACGGCAACTTGCGGACCGGAAGCCTTGGATATCTTATCACGCGAGCGCGTTGATATCGTTTTGCTCGACGTCATGATGCCGGGCATGGATGGTTTTGCTGTTTGCCGAATGATCAAGGCTGACCCGCGGACGCATCATATCCCTGTCATCATGGTGACAGCGCTTGATGAGCAGGCTGATCGCATCCAAGGGCTTGAAAGTGGCGCTGATGATTTCCTGACAAAGCCGGTCGATGATGTTTCATTAGTCACGCGTGTGAAAAACCTCACACGGATCAAAGTGATGCATGATGAAATGTTGATGCGTGCCGTCACCGATCGCGAAATGGGGATTACCGAAAATAAGGCGCTTGAGCATGCGCTCAATGCTGTGGGCGGCCGGGTGCTGGTTGTTGAGGATAAAGAGCGTTCTTTGCGCAGGTTGGTGGATGCCCTTGGTTCCGTGCATCAAGTTGTTGCGGAGCCTGATCCTGCGCGTGCGCTTGAGCGGATTAAACAAGAGCAATATGACCTCTTGTTAATTTCGCTTGGGCTGGAAGAAATTGACGGTCTTAGGCTTTGCACGCGGATCCGCTCCTTCGACCATATGCGTTATGTGCCCATTGTTATTCTAGTGGACTCAAGTGAGGACGCGCGACTGCTCAGAGGGTTGGAGATGGGTGTTAATGATTACATCCTAAGGCCCGTTGAGCGCCACGAATTGGTTGCCAGGGTTCAAACGCAAATCAAGCGCAAACGGCATTCCGATTATTTTCGACGGCGGCTGGATCAAAGTGTGGAAGCAGCCATCACAGATGGTCTCACCGGTCTTTATAATCGCCGGTACATGGAAAGCCATATGGAGACTCTGCTGGAAGAGGCGAAGCGGTCTCAAATGGCTTTGTCAGTGTTGCTGGTTGATATCGATCACTTCAAAACGATCAATGATACGCTAGGGCATGATGCGGGAGACCTAGTTTTGCGCGAGTTCGCGGGCAGATTTAGCCGCAACACGCGGGGCTGCGATCTTGCCTGTCGACTAGGTGGGGAAGAATTTTTGCTGATTATGCCCGATGCGACGTTGCGGCGTGCTTATCAAGTGGGCGAACGTTTCCGTGCTTGTGTTGCTGCAGAACCGTTTTCGGTCGCCGATGGCGAGCCGGTGCGAATTACAGCGAGCGTGGGGATTGCAACTTGTGAGAGCGAAACGGATACTCCTAAAATGATCTTAAAACGGGCCGATATGGCCCTTTATGCAGCCAAAAGACGGGGACGTAATAGAGTATCGGCGGATGCTGCTTAGGGCGTTTGTACCCACATTCACCCTATCCAAATAATTGCAAATGTGTGGATGCTGAGCATTTATGCGGCTCAAACGGCCAATTTGCCGCCGTTTAGCCATCCTCGAATCATGCAATCCGCTGAGCGGATGAGAGATTTCATGTCAAGAGCTAACTTGCATTCGATCTCGTATTCTGTCAGTCTGTTGTGCAGATCGGACACAATTTGAGGGTTATTCCATTGGCATTTTGATATTTGGTGTTCAGTATGAGTGCTGTATCCAAAATGCTTGGACAATAAAACAGTTTCGTTTCCCGTAGTACCAGGGTGCCGCATCTCCTGGTCTATGGGATGTCGTGGAAGCACTGCGGCCGAGAGTGGCCTCCTCTAAAGGCTGCGAATGCGTGACCACGACACCAAGCGGGGAGCCGACGCCCTCTTTGGCATCCTGCTTGGTTACTTGGCCAGGGTCCGTAGCTAGCTCGGAATAATACCCCGCTGCCGAGAAGTTGCGGGCCCTGGCTCTCAAAGAGCTTTTCGCTCCTGAAAATTTTGCCTGGTCGTGCCGGACGTTAGGTCTGGGTGTTTGTTCCCAGCACAAATACCAGCAAAGTCACATGAATCTGGCCGGGCGAAAGCCCTTCCATTGGGTTGAGCGATCAGCGTTCAGACCTCTAGACTGCGATCGCTTTGGTTTTGGAGGTCACCCTCCCTGCCTATACTCTTATTGATCAGTATACGTCCCAATTGAATTGAGTGCAATACATTCTGTACCATGCCGGATGGTTATGCACGGCTTAAGTCTTACTTGATTTTAGCTTCTTTAAATTCAACGTGTTTGCGAATTACCGGATCGTACTTTTTCAAAACCAGTTTGTCCGTCATCGTCCGCGGGTTTTTCTTGGTTACGTAGAAGAAGCCGGTTTTGGCCGTTGATAAAAGCTTGATTTTTTGAACAACGGGTTTTGCCATGTTTGTTCGATCCTAGGTGTTTGATGTGATCTCTAATTGCACCACGTGTCGGCGGGAACATAGTCCGGTTTGATTTTGTGTCAAGATCGCTGTCTTCAATTTCAGATTACATGGCGTTGCTGGCCGCGTGGATTGGTAAAATAAAATGGTGTTGGTGCATTTTTGCGATCCGTAGCATTTCGTCCCAACCATTCGGCAAGGTCTTCGATAATAACGCCGGTAATGTTTGGTGTGTCGAGCTGTCGTGCTTCGTCAAGGCTGAACCATGCGGTCTCACGCAATTCGTCGTCGCGAGGGGAAACAGTTTTGCTTATGTTTGCAGAGTCAACATAAAAAAACCTTGTGTCGTAACGGCGTGGGCGGCCGGGCGGCGTGATGGCACGGGCAAAAAACGTGAGCGATTGTAAACAGGGATAAATTCCTTCAGCGTGAAAGCTTTGCCAGGCTGGGTCTTCTGCTATTGGCGCAGTTTTCTTTGCCTTGCCAACAAGCAAGCCTGTCTCCTCGAAGGTTTCTCGAATTGCAGCGAGCGCAAAACCTCGAACGTAAGTTTCTGTTACGTACGGTTCCACATCTTTTAAGAGTTTGCGTGTGTCGTTGTTTCTGAGTTCTGAAAGGCTTAGTGCGTCTTGGTCGCTTTTTTCAACACGGCCACCAGGAAACACAAATGTGTTGGGTAGAAAGACTTGGTCGGGCCGCCTGCGACCGAGAAAAATTTTAGGTTCCGCTCCTGTTTCATCGACGATGATCAAAGCGGCTGCGTCGCGAATTGGGGGCGCCGATGTGTTCATGTTTGGATATGGCGTTTCCAGAGATGTTTGTCGCCAAGTGTGTGAATGTTTGACGGTCTTTGGCCGCTAGTAGGCTTGGTGCGTGTTTTCGCTTGGTCTTTCTGGAATGCCAAATCCGTGCATTCTTAGTGCCCATTGCAAACCAATGAGGGCGCCTTTGATGATGGGTAACAACAGCAAGCTCAACACGATCAGTAACGGTATCCAGATGGCGATGTGTACATATGTGCTTGGCGCATAAGCCTGTTCGAGCATGAGCACACCAGCAATCACAATGTGACCGACGATCACGATCGTAAAATAGGCCGGCGCATCGTCGGCCCGATGATGGTGAAGGGCTTCATCACAATTGGGACAATGATCATTAACTTTCAGGTATTTGCGATAAAGTGTCCGGGTTGCGCAGGCAGGACATGCTGATTGTGCGCCTCGTTTCATGGCCTGCCAAACGGATCGTGGCTCTTCGTCATGATTTGCGGTGTTGATGATTTTAACAGTCATGGATTGCGAACTTTTTTGGTAGCTGCAGATATTGAGTGCCAAGCTCTCAGGCAGACGGTAGGACGTCAAGCTGCAAATGGCCGCGGTGTTTTATGTTTTTAGCGTCTGCGGGTCCGATCCCTTGTTCTGGGTGCCCGGCCAGATCGGGATTGACGATTGCGTTTGTGGCCTTTCAGAGCAGTTGCGCGAATTTTCTTTCCTTCAGTCAACATTTCAAAACGTAACGCGCCGGCCGTAGGAATGGCGTCTACGAGGCGAACTTGCACCGTGTCGCCCAACCGATAGCAAAGGTTATTGCGCTGTCCGATAAGGGCGTGAAGGTCTTCATCGTGGTGATAGTAATCGTCTTCAAGTGCTGCAACCGGAACAAAACCATCGGCACCCGTTTCCGCTAAACGTACGAATAAGCCTGCGCGGGTGACACCAGATATGCGTGCATCAAAGGTGGCTCCAATACGGTCGGCTAGAAAAGCTGAAATCAGTCGGTCAGTTGTTTCGCGCTCGGCAGCCATGGCGCGGCGTTCTGTTTCAGAGATGTGTTTGGCGGTGTCGGCGAGTTTTGACGGTGTGTTTTCATCTTGTCCGCCAGCCCCTAGTCGATGTGCAGAGATTAGGGCGCGATGAATAATGAGGTCTGAATATCTGCGGATGGGAGATGTGAAATGCGTATAGTGCCTAAGGTTTAAGCCGAAATGGCCGGCGTTTTCGGTTGTGTATTCGGCTTGGCTTTGTGAGCGTAAAATAACTTCGTGGACCAGATCTGAGATTGGTTTCCCTTCGACGCGTTTGAGTATTTTATTGAACGCGGCGGGGCGCAATGTGCTTTGGGTTGGGAGTTTGAGGTCGAGAGATTCAAGAAAAAGGGCAAGCGCCTTGAGCTTATCTTTAGAGGGTCGCTCGTGGGTGCGATAAACAAGAGGGGCGGATTTGGCCTCCAAGCTTTCGGCGGCGGCAACGTTTGCTTGGATCATAAATTCTTCAATGAGGCGGTGGGCTGTTAGCCGTTGTGGGGTAGTGACACTTTTGACGTTGCCATTTTTGTCGAGGAGAAGGCGCCGTTCTGGCAAATCGAGATCTAGGGGTGCGCGTTTGTCGCGCGCGGAAGCAAGGGCGTTATAGGCTCGCCACAAAGGCCTTAGGGCTTTGTCCATCAAGGGTTTGCATTTTTCGGACAGATTACCATCGATGGCAGCTTGGGCTTCCTCGTAAGACAACTTGGCGTGGGAGCGCATCATGGCGCGGATGAACGTGTGCGATTTCTTGGCGCCGTGTTTGTCAAAGACCATGCGGACAGCGATGCACGGGCGCACTTCGTTTTCACGAAGGCTGCAAAGATCATTTGAGATCTTTTCAGGAAGCATGGGGACAACACGGTCCGGAAAATAGACGGAGTTGCCGCGCAAGCGCGCTTCAGAATCGAGCTTTGTGCCAAGTCTCACGTAATGGCCGACATCTGCAATGGCGACGACAACAACAAATCCTCCTGAATTTTTTTTGTCATCGTCGGGTTGCGCGTAAACAGCATCGTCGTGGTCGCGCGCATCAGCAGGATCGATCGTGATCAGTGGGAGCGCTGTTAGGTCTTGACGTTTTTTATTTGTCGGCGGTGTGAGATCAGAAACTTCGTGCAGAACACTATCAGGAAACTCGTCTGGAATGCCATGGGTGTGAACGGCAATTAGGCTTACTTGGCGCTGTGCCGTTGGATTTCCGAGGACCTCGCGAACTTTTGCATGGGTTGACGTTTGGCGGCCTTTGCGCACCAACTCAAACCGGACAAGATCACCGTCATTTGCGTCCATTTGGTCGCTTTTTTGGACGTGCCAGCTTCGCAACATTTTTTTGTCGATGGGATCGATGGTGCCACCGGCCTTGGAATGGGCACGAAAAATGCCGAGAAGCGCGCGTTTTTCTCTATTTAGGCGCCGTATCGGCGTAGCTTGAAAGCGGATCCCTTCTGGCGTGGGGTCTGTCAAGTTACTGATGCGTGCCAAAACTTTGTCACCGATGCCAATACTTGCTGTGGTGACATGCGTGTTTTGGTTGTCGGAAATTACAAGCGCGCGCGGCCGCTCGCCTTCTTCATCGTCCCATATTGTCGGGGTGGCAATCAGATCACCGTTGCTGTCGCGATCGATTATTTCAATAACCGTTACGGGTGGTAAACGTCCTGGCTGTCTTAACGCCCGGCGATTTTTGCTTAGGAGGCCTTCGCGGGCCATGTCCGCTAAGAGGCGTTTTAGAGCGACGCGTTGGTTTCCCTTCAGACCAAACGCGCGTGCAATTTCTCTTTTGCCAACTTTCTGGGGCGCGTTGGAAATGTATTTCAGGACCTCTTCCCGTGAGGGGAGCGTCGTAGTGTTGTTGTCCTCACGTTCTGCGCCCAAGGTCTTTTTAGCCGATTGAGATTTTCTGTTTGGCATGTTTGGTGAGCGCGCTTTGCTCATGGTCTCAGTTGGCGCGCTTGAATTAATCTATCGTGAGCGCCGGTTGCACGAATCGTCGTCGTGCAGTCTAGCCCAAGACAGCGCTGCGTCCACATTGCATTTGTTGAGCTGTAGTGTGGGGCCAGAGCATGTTCAGCTGAACACGCTCTAGGCCGTTTCCGATTCGGCCTTCTTTTTGCAACCGGTTGATGTCGATTTTTTTGCAGCGGCCTTTTTCTTTGCAGGTGCTTTTTTCGCGGCTGTCTTTTTAGGCGCCTTTTTAGACGCCTTTTTGGCTGCCTTTTTTGGCGCTTTTTTACCCATTTTTGCCGCCCGTGCGGCCAACAAAACGACTGCCTCTTCCATTGTCACACTGGTTGGCTCTTTATCTTTTGGCAGTGTGGCATTGACTTTGTTGTGGGTGACATAGGGCCCATATCGCCCGGACCGCACTTCCACCGGCCCGCCTTGTTCTGGGTGTTCGCCCAATTCTTTGAGGACCGTTGGTTTTGCGCGTTGAAAAGAACCTTTTTTGCCGGCAGCTTTTTCTGCAAGCAGCGTGACGGCGCGATTGATGCCGACGCTAAAGACATCTTCGATCGTTTCTAAATTTGCATAAAGCCCGTCGTGTAGCACGAAGGGCCCGTAGCGCCCCAGTCCCGCTGTAATTGGTTTTCCTGTTTCCGGGTGCGCCCCAATTTCGCGTGGAAGTGATAGGAGTTTAAGCGCATATTCCAGTTCGACTGCTGCCGGATCGATACCTTTGGGGACGCTTGCGCGTTTGGGCTTTTCGTCGTTTGTGCCTTCTCCTAATTGAAAATAGGGGCCAAAACGGCCTGTGCGCAGCGTTACTGCCAGGCCCGTGTCAGGATCATATCCTAACAGTTTTCCGTCTGGGTTTGCAGCCTCCCCGTCGGCGCCATCGGTTTGTGAAAGTTGACGCGTGTAGCGACAGTCCGGATAATTGCCACAACCGATAAAGGCGCCAAACTTGCCTGAAATTTTGAGGCTGAGCTGCCCGTCTTCGCACGATGGGCATTGGCGCGGTTCGCTGCCGTCCTCTTTTGGCGGAAAGATGTGGGGTCCTAACATTTCGTTGAGCGCTTCAAGGACTTCTCCAACGCGCAGGTCCTTGATCTCATCAACGGCCTTGGTGAAATTGTTCCAAAAATCGCGCAGAACGTCTTTCCATTTTAGTTTGTTGTCGGATATGAGATCGAGCTGTTCTTCGAGGTCGGCGGTAAAATCGTATTCGACGTAGCGCTGAAAGAAGCTCTCAAGAAACGCGATGACAAGCCGTCCCTTGTCTTCGGGAACAAGGCGTTTGCGGTCTAGTCGCACGTAGTCTCGGTCACGCAACACAGCCAGTGTTGAAGCATATGTCGACGGGCGGCCAATGCCCAGTTCTTCCATCTTTTTGACGAGAGTTGCTTCTGTGTAGCGCGGGGGTGGTTCGGTGAAATGTTGTTTTGCGTTGATGGCTTTTTCGGTGAGTGCGTCGCCGGTGTTTAGCGGCGGTAGACGGCGGTTTTCTTCGTCTTCTTCGTCATCGCGGCCTTCCTGATAAAGTTTGATGAAGCCTTCAAACTTCATTACGGAGCCGGTTGCGCGAAAACCATAAGGTGTCCCGTCTTTTCCCTCAACTTCGATATGAGCCGTTGTTTGCTCAAGCTCGGCGGATGCCATTTGGCTTGCGAGCGTGCGTTTCCAAATCAACTCATACAAACCGGCAAGGTCTTTATCGACATGCTGTTTGATGTCTTTGGGGTGACGGGAAATATCCGTTGGGCGGATCGCTTCGTGCGCTTCTTGGGCGTTTTTCGCTTTGCTTTTGTATTCGCGGACAAAGGGTGCCACAAATTGTTTGGAATAGAGTGTTTCAATGTGTTTGCGCACGGATGAGATTGCTTCAGGTGCAATTTGCACACCGTCGGTACGCATGTATGTAATGAGGCCAACGGTCTCACCGCCAATATCGACGCCTTCATAAAGTCGCTGTGCAACCTGCATGGTTTGTTTTGCAGAAAACCCAAGTTTTCGTGACGCATCTTGTTGCAGTGTTGACGTTGTAAAGGGCGCGAATGGATTTCGTTTTGTGGCTTTCTTTTCAACGGATGAGATGTTGAAGGGCTGGCCTTTAACAGCGGCTTTGATTTTGGTGGCCGAGGCTTCATCCTTTATGTCCAGTTTTTTGAGTGTCTTGCCATCAATTGCAGTTAAGCGTGCGCGAACATCTTCTGAAGCTTTGGTGACAAGTTCGGCTTCAATGGACCAGTACTCTTGTGTTTTGAAGGCTTCGATTTCCGCTTCGCGATCACAAACCAATCGTAAGGCAACGGATTGGACGCGGCCGGCGGAGCGTGATCCGGGCAATTTGCGCCACAAGACGGGGGAGAGCGTGAAGCCAACGAGATAGTCCAGTGCCCGACGGGCGAGGTAGGCTGACACCAACGGGGAATCGATTTCGCGCGGTTCTTTGAGTGCTTTTTGAATTGCCTGCTTTGTGACCGCGTTAAATGCGACGCGTTCGACGGGCACGTCGCGCTTGAGGGCCTTTTTCTTCTCTAATACCTCTAAGATGTGCCAAGAGATGGCTTCGCCTTCTCGATCCGGGTCTGTGGCCAGGATAAGCTTGTCGGCCTTCTTTACGGCGTCGGTAATTTCTTTCAGGACTTTTTTCGACTTGGTGTCCACGCTCCAGTGCATGGCAAAGTCTTCGTCAGGCACCACCGAGCCATCTTTGGACGGCAAATCACGCACATGGCCAAATGAGGCTATGACCTTATAGTCAGAGCCTAAGTACTTGTTGATGGTCTTGGCCTTGGCGGCTGATTCGACGATGACAACTTTCATTGGCGCCTTGTGTGGTTTGTGGCGGTAGTTGATGATTTCGGCGCCCATTTGTGGGGCCAATATCCTAAAATTCGTTCCAAAAACGCATGTTTGCTCGCCAAACTCATGGTACAGCGGCCGGCCGGAATGTGGTTGATGCGCCCCCAGGTGTCAAACAGGGCCCTGCAACTTTGAGAACTTCTGCTGCTTATTGTTGCAACCTAAGATTTAATATCTTAAGATTATTCAATTATAGGTCGAATTCGTTGGGCTTGGGCTCGTGACGGGGTTGCGGTGGTTCAGTCTGCTGAAAAATGCAGGTGTTGGCCTCCCGCTGTGGTGTTCAGCAACCCGTGGGGAGGGCTGCTATGGAGAAAGTCAATGGCGGTGCACACATTCCTGCCTTGGCCGATGAAACGGATTGCCCAGGGGGCCAAGTACGGATCTTGAAGGATCATCGCAGCATTTCCAAGGACGAGCTGGCTGAATATATCGGTGACCTCATAATGCAGCTTCGCCGGATGGCATTGAAATCCGGTGATGTGGCCTTGGCAGAGCGATTGCTTGCGGCGTACGAAGCCGTCGTGCGGGATGCCGGCAAAAAAGTTGATAGGTGACGAGTTGGCGAGACGTCGGGCTCTTGTCTAACGGTGCGCCCTTCGTCTTTTGCTATGTTCGCCTGACTTGTTGCTAGATGCAGGCTGCAGCCCGTGAGCGGGGATGTCGATCAGGCGGCTGTCTCTGGTGGTGCAATAGATTTATTGGGCGCCTGATTTTTTGCTTTTGCCTCTGAGAGAATTTCCCACGCGGCATTGATTTGCTTGGTTCGCAGCTCACGCGTTTGGCGATCGGCTGCATCTTTTGCGTGGTCGGGATGCCAACTTAAGCGCAGACCATCAACAATTTTTTTGATAGCCACTTCGCTCGCGTCTGGTTTTACGGACATTCCCAAAATAGCAAACGCCTCTTCACGGCTCTTTGGTATGGCGTCTCCAATTGTGGTGCTGGGTGGTTGTGGTCGTTTGATTTTTTCAGGTTCGTATTGTCGTGGTGCGGAAACAGCTTTTGGTTTGGCAATGACAACGTCGCGTGACCTCGATGTTTTTGCGTTTTTGTTCCCGGTCAGTGTGACAGAAGCGATGTCGCGAACGGTTGCGGGTTTTGGTGTGGGAAACTGTCGGCGCGACATCATCCAGCCGGCGAGCACCAGCAGGCCGGCGGCTGCCAGTCCGGCAAGGAGATAAGGCAATGGGTTTGGCGAATTTTTTTTATGCAATTCCGCAGTGTTTGTTTGGCCGATGGAACCAGTTTCGGTCTTGGCGTCGGCCGTTGGTGTTTGTGTGCTTTGTTGCAGACCTGCACCGACATCGACGAGTTTGATCTCGCCCTTTGTTTGTGCACCTGTTTGGGCAGGGCCACTCGTATCAATTGCTGTTTTGGCGGTGGTTGCTGTTGCCTCTTGATCCGTCGCATTGATGACTGTGACGGGCGTTGCGCCTTCCGAATCGCTTGGACTTTCTTCTTGCGAGGCTGCCAGCTTGGTTTCTTCAGGCTGGGTCACTTTAGGCTCGCCTTTGTCGGCGGCGGGTTCTGAGGCCGGTAGGCTCGGCCTTGGCTCTTTTCGATGTTGGCCTGGCGGCGGTGGCGTTATAACCGGTGTCTCGTTAAGACGTGTGCCTTGTTCGATATCGTCCGAATTTTCAACGGACGCAACGGCGTCGCGCCCTGACTTGTCTTGAACGAAGATTGCGTCAATCCCAAACGTGGGTGCGAAACCGGGCGGCATTCTCACAAGTGGTCTGGGCGCGTTTGCGCGACGTTCTGCGCAATATCTTTCGCGGGGGCCATAGCGGCGGCGTTCATCAAATCTATGAAACCGCGCGCACGGATCGTTCGGATCCATGGTCCAGGATCGCGGCATACGAATTGCAAATGTGTCGCCATCCACCCAGGCTCGGCGCTTTTTATCACTCGCGGCCACGACGGACATCCAAGGTATGGTTGTTCCACCGCAATCAACGTTAAAGCGATGTATGGTCCAACGCCGGCAATGGGCACGGCGTGTGGGCGAACAGGCGGTGAAGCGGCGTTGTTCGCGTCGACCAATGATGCGATGGCCACGATCAGCGGAGCGCGCCAGAACAGGTTTGCCGCCCGCGACTGAGCAGGAATAAGGCATGACGACGAGTTCCGCGGCGTGCGCAGGACTGTCGGGCGCTGCTAAAAGTGCGGCGATGATCAAACATAAGACGCTTGGTCGCAAGACACGCAACTCGCAGCCCCCTCTCCCGATTTCGTTGAATTAGCTGGCAAAACGGTGCGTTCGACTCACATTTCAGCGCGGAGGATGGCGGCTTTATGGCAATGTGAGGATTACTGAGGATTGGGCGGGGATGAGGGAGGATGGATTGGGTAGGTTGAGGTGGTTGGTGGGTACATTGCAGGGGAATTTCGACGTTTTTGAACAGCTGCACTGCTGGCTTGATCCTAAATCGAATCGCTTCAACACGTGACGTCAAAATTCAAAACTTCATACTGATACTCCAGTCGAAGCGTTACGGGAAGACGCCAACCTGAATCACGAGCGTGAGGGACAAGGGGACCCATGGCAAAAACAAATTATCCAGAGGAGTTGGTCGCCG
Organism: Hyphomicrobiaceae bacterium; assembly: GCA_965222775.1. GTDB lineage: Bacteria > Pseudomonadota > Alphaproteobacteria > Rhizobiales > Hyphomicrobiaceae > CBDCUV01. Next base: position 2,425,993 of record OZ244971.1, on the reverse strand, counting down.
AATGGTACGACTTACTACAGACTGATCTCGATATCTTATTCACGTTGATAATTACTCACCGCCAGCCACTGCACGTCACACTAGACAGCATGATTGGCTTGGATACCCAAGTTTGGGTCAAGTGATGCTTGCTTCTCTCCCTTCTTTGGTCACAAGTGAGATTAGTCATGGGGGTGCTGCTAGATGCGGCTGGCGTGTAGAGTTCCAAAAAATAGGCAAGGGTTGCAGCGATTGGTGGTTTAGCGTTGCGCGAGATTTCCTAGACATTGATCTGGACACGCAGGATCTACCCGCGCCTACATTGCGACTTGCTCGGTGTGCCTCATTTTCAATTGCGGATTGCATCCACGTTGGCGAGTGAGAGAGGGATCGCCAAACCCACATGCACCCTTCAAAGCATTGTCAGACGGAGTATGCATCCCATATAGGCTTTGATGCCTAACCTTAGACAGCTTGAATATCTTGTTGCTCTTTCCGAGACGCGGCATTTTCGTCGTGCGGCCGAACGCGCAAACACCACACAGCCGACACTAAGTGAGCAGCTGAAGGCACTCGAAGCGCGCCTTGGAGGGCAGCTTGTCGAGCGCTCCCGCAATAACATTTTGTTGACACCGCTCGGTGAGCAAGTGGTCGAGATCGCGCGGCGGATGTTGACGGATGCCAATGAGATCCGCACGCTGGCCGCGAGTTTTGACAAGGGTTTGTCTGGCGTTTTGCGGCTTGGGCTGCCGCCTACCATTGGCCCATATTTTTTGCCGCATGTTATTCCTGAACTTCAAGCGCATTATCCAGATCTAAAACTTTACGTTCGCGAGGATCTCCCAAGCGCGCTGACGCCTGCGCTGGAGGATGGTCAATTTGATCTTGTGATCTCGTTGTTGCCGACAAAAAGCGCTGATCTCATCGCGGAGCCGCTCTTTCGGGAGCCTTTGCACTTTACCGTTGGCCGGAGTCATCCATTTGCGGGCCAGGGCGCGATTGCGCAAAAATCTTTAGCGGGAACAGATGTGCTTGCGCTGGGCAAGGGACACCAATTGCATGATGCGGTGTTGGCCATTTGCAAAGACGTTGGGGCGAAACTCAGATTTGATTACGAGGGCACAAGCCTTGATACGCTGCGTGAGATGGTGGCCATGAATTTGGGCGTTACGTTCTTGCCCGGGCTTTATGCGAAATCTGTGGCATCGCGCGACCCCAACGTTGAACTTATTGAAATTAAGGGCCGCAGCGTTTTTAGAACCGTAGGTCTCATTTGGCGCAAGACGAGTGCGCGCACGCAGAGCTATGAAGCGTTGGCTTTGTTATTGCGTCAGCAGGTTCAAAAACACTTTCCTGAATATTCGGTGATGGGCCCGCGGGATGCCGCTTGATCGGAAATTTCGATCAAAAGTACGTTTAAAATCGATTGGCCGATTAACGGTTTCACCCCCACCTGACAGTCACAGCCGGAACAACGCGGCTGTCCGGGACGAACTGAAAGAGCACGGCAATGGTTGCGTGCCACGGTTCGCTTCGTGAGGAAGCCACGCTTTGCTCAAGTCAGGAGGATTGAAACATGAAGACAAAGATTGCTGTCGTGACAATGGCCATGCTGTTTGGGGCCGCCGCTGCACCGTTAGCTGTGCATGCTGCGGCAAACAACACGGAGACGCCACCATCCGTCCTCGCGTTTGACCAGCTGCCAAAGGATAATAGCTTGACGATAAGCTATGCGTATCTGCCGCAGACCGGTTATGTGGCAGTTTACAAAGGTGAGGCAAACGCAGGGCCTTCCGGCGCACCGATTGGGCACACGAGTCTTTCGTCGGGTGATCACAGGGACTTTAAAGTGACGCTGAGCGAGCCTGTGAATGCCGGCGAACAGCTCTGGATCTCAATGTATAAAGATACAGACAAAGATCCCTCGTTCGATCCTGGAAAGGGCGACCAGCCTGTGTGGTCAAAGGATGCTCTGCCAATGCAGAACATGATTGTTGTTCGGTAAAACCAGCTAGGAAAGGATCATAGAGAAGGTATTTTATCTCGCCCAAACTCTAGGCAGCGACCCCTGATTGGGGTCGCTGTCGTACTTTTTTCTTTATGATGTGGAAATTGAATTTGCTATTCAGAATTTTCTGAGTTGGTGCTGGCGGAACGGTAACAAGCAAACACCTTGTTTCGGGCTTCTCCCAGCTACAACGTGCCACCAACTGGCCAATTCTTCCAATGCGTATTGGGTTTTTCTGTGGGATCGTATTCGTCCGTGTCTCCTGTATTAAGAACACGTGCCAACTGTTGAAATGTTTTTGATTTACTGGGCAGTTCATCCGGGTCCGCCACGTTTGGATGCGCCCATTCCTCCAATGTGAGAAGTTGTTCAAGATTGCAAGGTACATTGTTGCGGCGCTCGTGTGGTGTTGCCATTACTTGGTCTCGTGCAAGTTGCGCTATCACACGGCAAAGTTCATAGACTTGAATGCGGGGTACAAATTCAAGCTGGACACCGGCTAGCGCAAATTCCTCTGCGCCTGGAATGTCTACTTGTCGATCACGGAGCCTCAGAGATTTGGCGCGTGGACCAATAAATTCGGGTTCATCGGTATCCAGGCATTCCTCAAGATCGATTGGCCAAAAAAATGCAGATTCGTTGTGGTGGTTGTTTGCGATGTATTCGTTGTATGCGGTTTGAGAAACAAAGTCTTCGGGTCTTTTGTGTCGGCGAATGGAACTGCCGAATGTGTAGACGTGGAGATCCGGGTGTTCCGATCGTGGAGAAAAGCCAAAAATTTCGATTACGAGCGCCCAATCGTCTGTGGACCGAAATAGCGACAATCGTGTTGCGGCGAGGTATACATAACCATTGTCGAGCGTTGGAAAAGTGAATGCTTTGCAACACTCATCTAGGATATCTAGAATTTCCTTTTCGCTGTGCCGCAACTTTGATCACCTGTATTGCTGTGGGTTTGTTTGTGCGCGTTACATGGTGGCAGAACTTATCAATTGAGTGGTCCTAAAGTTTTTGGGCCTTCAAACTCTGCTTCCTTGTCACAATACAAAACAAGTCTATCGACTTGTGTTGCTGTTTCGCACAATTTTGTCCCTCTCATTCCCTTTGTTAGCGGTGCGCCGACGAGCGTTGCGCGATCTCATGCAATTGCAGGATAAGGCTGCGGGATGGTTTCATTTTTTGTTTAAAGTAGTCGGCAATCAGCCCACGCATGAGTGGTGTCACTTTTCTAAAGACTTTGCGCAGCTCTGGAATGTTTTGCTCGCTCCATGTTGCCGCACCGGTCACATACTTGCGGGATTGATCGGTGAATTCATCTCCGAGGTTTTCGCTCAGCCATTTGTTTTGTTCCGTTAGATAAGCTTCGAACGGTTCCAGCTCTTGCCGTGTTACACCGTATTTTTCACCGGTGAAAATTCGAAATGCAGCAAAATCACCCGTATCATACTCACCTAACATCGAAATACGCGCTTCCACCGGACAGGTCTCCTTGAAAGGCATCGTTCAATTCCCCTTAAGAATCGAACGATGATTTTCACCTGTCAGACATCAGCCCGGTCCAAAGTGTCCGACATCAACCCGGTTCGTACCCCCACCACCCGCCATCCCATAACATGACCGACCAAACCACCCAACGAAAACACATTTTCCAATCGCGTCCGGGTCTGCACAATTTCCCATTCACGATTGCGCTTTGCCATCAACAAGTTCAGGCGCCGTCACACCCATCGTGACGTAAATAGATGTCAGCGCATCGATACCGAAATCAGCCGGCTTCACCCAATCCTTCGGCACAAACAACAAGCCTCCGCCAACGGGCACCGGCGCGGACGGAACAAGCACGGCAAAATATTCAAACCCATTGATTTCCATCGGCTCCGGATGCGGCAGAAGCGCTAATACGGCCGTCCCGCCATCGCCGCCAAAAAAACACCATGCCGGCACCATGTTCTTCATTGCTGAATCACCTTTGGTCCCAAACATATTCACAAACCGATCAGCAAGATCATAAAGGTTGCCGACAAGCGGGATGCGTCGAACAAAGTTGCCAAGCGATGCAAAGACAAATGTCCCAAGACGCCACTCAAGCAACAGCCCCAAAATATAAATCGTCACAAGAACAAGAAGAATGCCCAACAAATAGGCGAGCAGTCGCGAGTCAATAAATGACAAACCCATTTTGGTGAGCACCCCGCCCACCGCACTTTGCGGACCAACAAACTCTTGCAAAAGGTACGCACTCCAGCCAATGACCACGACCGTTAGAACCAATGGCAACAGCGCCAAAAGACCAAGCAGAAAGGTTTGCCAAAAATGCGATTTTGTACTTGTGTTTGCCACAGAACCCATCCTTTTTTTGAACTGCAAGGAAATAAGAGACTGACAGGCATTGTTGCACATTTCCAACAAAGGACGGTGACGGACCGTCCAATAATTGTTGAGAATGCACTGTGGTCCGCGGCTATTGAGCGTTGCCCATCCTAAAACCTTTGGCGGACATGGAAAGCACGGGCCCGACCCAACCAACTGAAGACAACGGCAAATATTTAGAGCACGACGGAAAACACGCCGTGCTCATTCCTTGTTCAATAACATCCTTATTTTTACGCCGCCTGCCACTGCCTGGGTGCAATGACCTCGTCGACCGGTGTATCAAACACATGGTTCGTGTAGTTACTCAGTGTTTTCACACTGATGGCCAGAATAATGCCCAGTATGTTCTTCTCGCTATAGCCAGCCGATTTAAACGCTGCAACATCGGCGTCAGACGGGCGACCGCGTTTATCGACCATGACGGCCGTAAACTTTGCCAGCGCATCAAGCTTTGGGTCGGACAGGGAACGCCCATCGCGCAAAGCATCTGTAATTTCGGTCGGAACGCCCGACATTTTGTCTGCGACGAAACTGTGTGCTGCCATGCAGTAATGGCAACCGTTCTCACGACTTATAGCGAGGAAGATCACTTCCTGCTCAACCGGCGTGAAGCCTGTTTCCGCACGAAAAGTTGCATAGCTGTTCCAATAGGCTTCAAATAGTGCAGGTTCATTGGCCATCGCACTATACATGATCGGTACAAAACCAAGCTGCGCATTCGCCTCTTCCAGAAGCCCTTTGGATTTGCCTGAAGCCGTCTCTATTTTCAGAAACGGAAGTTCACTAATCTTATACGTCATTTTCGTCACCTTCCCCATTACACGTTCACAAGAACCAATTACGTTCGAATAGATTCCGTTTGATTGTCCGACATTGCATTTCTCCTCCTTTACTTTGGTATGTGACACCATTTGGAACGAATGTTCCAAACAGGCCAAAAAAATTTTTTACGAGATACGATCCATTGCATCCTCAACAATGGTCTTAAGAAGACTCCTTTCGGGACGGCTTCGAACAAGCACAAGCAGGCCCGTCAATGACGCCAATAACCCGCGTGCGGCTTGCTTCGGGGCAACTCGCTTTGGTATCTCGCCGACCTTCTGCCCTTTCTTGATCATTCTCACAAAAAAAGCTTCCAGGTCTTTTTGCGCACCGGACACCACTTTGCGGATCTCTTCATCGTGGGAAGCAAGTTCAAGCGCCGAATTGGTCACAAAACACCCCTTGTTTTCGCACTGTCCAACATCGCGCGTGAAATTTAGAAAGACCTGTCGAATAGCTTCTCGCGGCGTGAATTGGACTTCAAATTTCGCAAGCATGTCCTGTCGTCCCTCATCATAGGATTTGAGGGAAGCCATAAACAAACTCCGCTTGTCGCCGTAGGTGGCATAAAGACTTGCCCGATTAACGCCCGTACACTCCACGAGATCCTGCATTGAGGTCGCTTCAAAGCCCCGCGTCCAAAACGCCGCTGTGGCCTTTTCAAGCGCCACTCGTTTGTCAAACTGCTTGTCCCACGGCATCGATCATCTCTCCACGAGAACGACGATAGAGCATTTGGAACGATCGTTCAAGACACGCATTCGTGACTGATGCTGAAATACCGCCCCAACGATCCACTTACACGAGTAAATCGGGCAAACGTATCTACCTAGGTCTTCACCGATAAATCCGCGCGACGCAAAGCTGACGATGTTGCTTACCCACAAAACACCCGAATAATTATTGCATTTGTATTTGTTAGCGAGTCCACCACAGAATCGGTGCTGACCACAAAGTTCAATCGCGTCGAAACAATGTTGGGATCAGTGGGTTCCGCGCGTCCATAGTATCGCGACTTCCCATCAATTTTCAGCGAACTTGTAGCCGAGACTGGACCGCCAACCAAATGCTGAAATTTAGACGCACCACATACGTCTGACGATTGCGCTTGTTGCGCCGTCCCCGTCGAAGACTGACATGCCTGCAAAATCAACAACACGAGCAACACATAAAAACCCCCTCATGTCGTTCTTCTGCAGCACAAACGACCCAAGCAAAACAGCCTGCCCCCTACCCATAAGCCTCCACAAAATTCCGCAAAATACGCTCGGGCACGAAAACGTCTTGCGACCGACAATGTGCGATCAGATTTGCCGCATCTTCCGGCGGAAAATAGCCTTTGTCTTTGTAAATGTTGATACGCACCTCAAACACATCCGCATCCGCTTCAGGATGAAACTGCGTCGCATAAACGTTTTTCTTGTAGCGAATCATCTGAAACGGACATGGATCCGAACTTAACAGATGCATGCAACCCTTCGGCAATTCCTGCACCGCCTCCTTGTGACCGACAAACGCCATGAATTTTTCAGGAAACTCCTTCAAAAGCGGATCCCGCTGACCGCCGCGCGTCAGGTGGCATTCCACCGCACCCACAGGCTCGCTATAACGCTCCTTGCCAACGTCCCCCCCCAAATGATGCGCCAAAATTCCAATACCATAACAACAGCCCAAAAACGGAAAGTCCTTCTCCGTCACGGCCGGCATGAGAGCCAAAACATCCTGTTCGATCCTTTTTTCAATGGCCGACTTTTGCTCTTCAGGATCGCTTACACACCCCGGCCCACCACCCACAATAATCCCAGCGTAGTCCTCCAAACAAAGATCGGCCGCAACCTTTTCCTGGTCCAACCGAACACGTCTTGTGTCATTTTCCCTTAGGCCACCTTTTTCCAAAATGGCCGCAAACTCATTGTCTGACGCCTCCGTTTCAGGGCGCAGCTGCAAGATCAAAAAAGGCTTCATGGGCAAAAGGTTCAGTTGTCAGAGGGTCTCGAAAACGCAAGTGCCGGAGAACTGTGGCATGCAAGCTTTAAGATCGAGTATCGAAACCAAGCGACGTCGTCAAACGATTGTGTTGCAAACGCTCCTGAGTTAGACAAAAAACCAGCAGCTAACGGTGAGGGCACCATGGGCAAACGAATTTTTATTTCCTATTCACGCACCAATCGCGACATTGCAGATGACATTGCCGCGCGATTGGGCACTGCAGGACACCGTGTTTTTATTGACCGCGAAGCGCTACGCGCCGGCGATGAATACGACAAATCGATCAAGGCCAGCATCGATGGTTCAGACATTTTCATTTTTCTCATCAGCCCCAATTCACTGAGTGAGGGCAGCTACGCGCTCACCGAAGCAAAGTACGCACAAGAAAAATGGCCAAGCCCTTCGGGCCACGTCCTGCCGGTGATGATTGAAGATGTCCCGTTTCGTGACATCCCCGCCTATTTGCGCAGCGTCACCGTGCTCCACCCAGAAGGCGATGTGGCAGCTGAAGTTGTCGACGCAGTCAGCGCAACGCGTCCAATGCCAAAGGGGCGCGTATCGACCATCGCCGCGTCGGTTCTGGTCACCGCGTTGATACTTGGTGGCGCCTGGATCTGGACCAGCCCGCAATCTAAAGAAGTGCTGGCGCCTGTTCGCCAATGGCTCGGCATAGAGGCTGTTGAGCGCACAGCCACGGCCGTCGAAAACTTAGCCGAAAACCTATCTGCCCTGGGCGCACTCGGCGGTCTTGTCACGGAACCAAAAACCGAAATTGAATTTTACAACAATGCCCTCGTCTACGAGCGCCGCGGCGACGCGTTATCTGCGCGCAAGATGTATGAAGGCGCACTGCAAAAAAACGCGCAAGCAATCGACTTGCATCAGCGATACGCGGCTTTGCTGAAAGCACAGGAGGGTCGCATTGGCGCGCGGGAAATCTATGCCAAATACATGAAGGATAATCCGGACAACAAAGCCGCCGCCATGACCGCCGCAACCCTTTTGCCGTTAGAACAACGCAAAAAAGAATTGCAAGACCTTGTCTCAGGCAAAGACGCCTACGGACCGGCATGGTTCGAGATTGCGCGACTGACATCACCGGATGCTGTCGGCACTCAAACTCTCGGCGATAAAAAGTCTGAAAAGCGCGCGCTTAAAGCCTTTGTCGATGCCCATGACAGAGGAGAAGTCTACAAGCACTTCTTGCGCAAAGAAGAAGCCGAAGAGTGGAGCAAAACCGCGGCAACAAGACTTGCAGCGTACCGTACGTTGGACATCAAAGATGTTCCCGTTTCATTGTCTGGGTCGAGTGGAAACTCCGGCTGGACCTTTCGCGTCGCTATAGCTGAGCCCGTAAGAGCTGTCCGCTACCAACTCCCAGAAGGGACCGTACAATCGATCACACTGTCAAACAAAATCGACCCGCTAACAGGCGCGAAGAAGCCAAGGGACTCCTTCAGCATAGGGCACACACCCGAACGATATTTCAACATTAAGATTTGGTATGATGATGTAAATGGAACGGAACAAGGCCCCTTTGACTTAAAAATCGATGTCATCGAACATCACATCAAAAAAGCAAAACACCATTTTACCAACATCATTCAGGATTGGGTGAGTTTTGACTCCTTCGGTTCAAAAAACCCGATACATGGATTACATATCTCCGACATTCTATATGAAGCTTGTGCTCTCAATAATTTTTCGTATGGAATAAACAAAGACGTGCCAGATACAGTCTGGAAATTTGACGAATGCAACTTCGAAGACCCCAGCGGTCACGATACGGATCTTGATTTTATGGAATTGGACAAGAAACCAGAGTTTGTTTCGGTGCAATTGCATTACCGCGATGGCACCAAGTCTCCCATTCGGATTTTTCGCCCTAAAAAATAAGGCGGCGCACTGTCCTTGTGCGCTCATCACACGCCACAGCGCGAGCTGCGAACACCTAACTCTTTTTCCTTGGAATACTTGGCACGGCCGATCCATTACTGCCGGAACCGTTTCCGCGTGAAGATTTGCCCTTGCGCTCTTTGTTAGGTCGCGGCAATGCTTTGCGAGGTGCCGCTTCAACGAGGGCCGCGCCCGCATCACCACCATCGCCGTCATCCGACTCATCGTCAGACCGCGACTTGCCTTTGCGCACAGGCTCCGCCGCAATAAGCTCAAACGCAAGCCGTTCTTCGTCGCCCTTATCTTTTTCAAGGCGCACTTTCACGGTCCCGCCACTTTCAAGCTTACCAAACAAAACTTCGTCCGCCAGCGGCCGCTTGATGTGTTCTTGAATGACGCGCGCCAACGGCCGCGCACCAAACTTTTCATCATAGCCTTTTTTACCGAGCCACTTGGTCGCTTCTTCCGTAAGCTCAATGGTCACACCGCGATCGGCCAATTGCGCTTCCAACTGGAAGATAAATTTCTCAACCACTTTCGAGATGACCTCCGGCGTCAATCCCGCAAACCCAATCACCGCATCAAGCCGATTGCGAAACTCCGGCGTGAACATCTTGTTGATGGCTTCCGTGTCGTCACCTTCACGCTTGGTCCGATTAAAGCCCATCGGCGGCTTGGCAAGATCCGACGCACCAGCATTCGACGTCATGATCAAAATGACATTTCGAAAATCAACCGACTTACCATTGTGATCAGTGAGCTTGCCGTGATCCATCACCTGCAACAGAATATTGAAGAGATCTGGATGCGCTTTTTCGATTTCATCAAGCAGTAACACGCTGTGCGGATGTTGATCGACACCATCCGTAAGTAGCCCACCTTGATCAAATCCTACATAGCCGGGCGGGGCACCGATCAAGCGCGAAACTGTATGCTTTTCCATGTATTCAGACATGTCAAAGCGCAACAACTCCACACCCATAAGGCTCGCAAGCTGCTTAGCAACTTCTGTCTTACCGACGCCTGTCGGGCCTGAGAATAGATAACAGCCAATGGGACGCTCCGGTTCACGTAAACCCGCGCGCGACAATTTTATGGCCGACGTCAGCTCATCAATGGCCTTGTCTTGCCCGAACACGAGCCGCTTAAGATCACGCTCAAGGTTGGACAACACCTCCGCATCCGACTTGCTAATCGTCTTCGGCGGAATGCGCGCCATCGCCGCGACCGTCACTTCCACATCCTTTGCCGTAATACGTTTTTTTCGTTTTTCCGCCGGCAATAGCATCTGCGACGCACCGGTTTCGTCGATCACGTCGATCGCCTTGTCCGGCAATTTGCGATCATTGATGTACTTTGACGAAAGCTCCACCGAAGACTCGATCGCGTCGTTCGTAAACTTGGTATTGTGAAATTCCTCAAAGTAAGGTTTGAGCCCTTTGAGGATCTCAACGGTATCTTCCACCGACGGTTCTTTGATATCAATCTTCTGGAACCGGCGTACCAACGCACGATCTTTTTCAAAGTGCTGGCGATATTCTTTATAGGTCGTTGAACCGATGCAGCGCACCGTGCCCGCTTGCAAAGCAGGCTTTAAAAGGTTGGACGCATCCATCGCGCCACCGGACGTCGCGCCCGCACCAATCACCGTATGAATCTCGTCGATAAACAGGATCGCGCCCGGATAGTTTTCAACTTCCTTCATCACGGCCTTCAAACGCTCTTCAAAGTCACCGCGATAACGTGTGCCCGCCAACAGCGCCCCCATGTCCAAAGCAAAGATGGTTGCATCCTGGAGAACTTCCGGCACTTCGCCGCGCAAAATCTTACGCGCAAGCCCTTCCGCGATCGCCGTCTTACCAACGCCCGGATCACCCACGAAAAGCGGATTGTTTTTCTGTCGGCGGCAGAGCACTTGAATCGTGCGTTGCACTTCTTTTTCACGCCCGATGAGCGGGTCGATCTTGCCTTCGCGCGCTTTCTTATTGAGGTTCACGCAATAGGTGTTGAGCGCATCTTGGCCCGGACGACCATCATCGCCGCCCGTTTCATTGTCCTCATCAACACCGCGCACGTGACGCGGTTCCGACATACCGGCCCGTTTGGCAATGCCATGGGAAATGTATTGGACCGCATCAAACCGCGTCATCTCTTGGTCTTGTAAGAAGAAGACGGCATGGCTTTCACGCTCGGCGAAAAGCGCCACAAGGACATTAGCACCTGTAACTTCCTCGCGGCCGGAGGACTGCACATGCACAACCGCGCGATGAATCACGCGCTGAAAACCGTTCGTCGGTGTTGCCTCGTCGACGGTATCCGAAACCAGTTCACCAAGCTCCTCATCAAGATAACTTGTGATGGCTTCGCGCAACTCCTCGATATCAACGTTGCAAGCCCGCATGACACCTGCCGCATCGCGGTCATCAAGTAATGACAACAGCAAGTGTTCCAGTGTCGCAAATTCGTGCCCTCGCTCATTGGCAAGCTCAAGCGCACGATGCAGCGCAGTTTCAAGACTGTTTGAGAATGACGGCACGAATTTCTACTCTTTCTCCATAGTGCATTGTAACGGATGCTGATGCTGCCGAGAAAAATCAGTCACTTGCGTCACCTTTGTCTCAGCCACCTCATAAGTGTAGACACCACAGATGCCCACGCCTTTATGATGCACATGCAGCATTATTCGCGTTGCCTCGTCCCTGCCCTTTCCAAAAAAACGTTCCAGCACATGAACAACAAACTCCATAGGAGTGTAATCGTCATTCAATAAAAGAACCTTGTAGAGATTCGGGCGTTTCGTCTTAGGTCGTGTTTTTGTGACGATTCCCGTCCGACCCTCCTCGTCATCGTGACGATCGCCAGGCCCACCAGCCCTTAGCGGCCACCAAAAACCAGGATGGTCTTTTAAAAAAACCATGCCATTCGAATAACCTATGCCCGCCTTATCGTGCATTATGTTCCCTAAATTCAGCGCTCCAAGACTCTGGTCATTTGTGGGCCTGCTCTTAAACGTCCCGCCACATAAATTACAGCTCAACTTTAAAGATTATAAGCAGAACCTAGACCGCGGACAGCCTGTCACTTCGGCGGACCACATGACAGCTTGCATGCAACCTCAAGTAATTGCGGCAATGAGTTGGCCACGGCGCTGGAATTGTTTATCGATCCCTACCAAATGGTTTGCCCACTTTTTATAAGCCTAGCCCATGGCAACATAGGGGCTCGCGTCCACAAAAAAAGGCCCAGCAATCCGCCGGGCCTTAAAAAAACCTTGTGGAAAAACAGTTACTTATTAGCGTACTGACTGCATCATCTTTTCCATCGGCTTGTAAGCTTCCTTTGCAACGTTCGCATACATGCTGCCGATTTTTGTCATTTGATGCATATACTCATCGTAGGACCGCTTCGCATAGCTCGTTTGAATTTCGATCGCCTGCTCGATGGATTTTGCTGAAGCAAGCTTCTCCATGGTTGCCGTACCATCTTCAAACGAGCGCTTTGTGTAGTCGCTAAACTCTGCTGCAATGGCCTGCCAGCCCTTGTTCCATTCGCCAAACATGTTCATCGCCGCGGTCATGTTGTCCTGGCCAAGCTTTTGCATTTCCTCAAAATTCTTCATCATCCGAGCTGCCTTTCGTATTCCAAAAATGTCCCGTTGAGACCCAAACTGCGGCCGCATCTAGCCACGCAAATCAACTTTCCAATGAAGATATAATCGCACTGCACAAAAAATCAACCAATTTTTTTGCGGTGCACCATTTGCCGCAGTTATGGGCCTACGAGCAAATCATTAACCAATCTTTGGCGGGCCCGATGGCACACTCGCGGAGGGCCAAATCCGGGGAGGATGCCAAGCACAACCAACGCAGCCGCGCCGTAAAGCGGCCCAAAAACCCTGGTTTGCACACCTTGGGGACGGAGCATTTTTTTGAAAAGTGATCCGGTCTAAGCTGAGGGTATGGCCACCGGACGCGATTACCGGGCTAGGCCGGTATTGTTGAAACGCATTGGCACGCAATGCCAATCAAAGCGGGTGTTTGCACAAAAGATGCAGGCAAAATTTGTAAGTGGCGAAAAATTTGGGCTTCCAAGCCCTCGCTCATCGGAAATCTCGCAGTGGTTCTATGCCATCATAGCGACAGCGCTTGTGCTTGCATTTTCAATTTCAGACGCAGTGGCCGGTGAAAAACAAGCAGCCATGGTGATCGACGCCAACACTGGGCGTGTGCTTTATAGTAAATCTGGCGACGAGGAACGCTACCCTGCCTCACTGACCAAAATCATGACGCTCTACATGGTCTTCGAGCTCTTGGAACAAGGAAGGCTCACACCCAACACAAAAATTCGCATTAGCTCGCAAGCCGCAGCCCAACCGCCGTCGCGCATCGGCCTCAAAGTGGGAAAGACGATTCGCCTCCGCGATGCCATGAAAGCGCTTGTCACCAAGAGCGCAAATGATATTGCCGTTGCCCTCGCCGAACACATTGCCGGGTCGGAAGCAAAATTCGCCCGCCTCATGACGGCCAAAGCAAAAGCCATCGGAATGATAAGGACACGTTTCAAAAATGCGTCCGGATTGCCAAACAACGATCAAGTCACCACGGCAAGAGACATGCTAACCCTTGCCATGCGCATCCAAGAACAATTTCCAAAACACTACGAAATTTTCAAGACCCGCAAATTTTATTACAACGGAAAGCGATACAAAAATCACAACACACTGCTTGGTCGTGTCAAAGGTGTTGATGGCATCAAAACGGGATACATTCGCAAGTCTGGTTTTAACTTGGTAACCTCCGTGCGAACCGGCGGAAAGCACGTTGTGGCTGTTGTTTTTGGTGGTAAAACCGCCAAAGCGCGCAATCGCGAAATGCAAGCATTGATCAAAAGGCTCTTACCAATCGCATCAACCAGAAGAACGCGCCCGGTTTTGATTGCGCGACCGCGCAAAGTCAAACCGCCAACCAATATCGTTGCGCCAACGCGCCGCCCCGCACACCGACCCAACACACAAATCGTCGCCACTCCAATTGAAGTTGGGCGCGCCGACAAAAACAAAACTCAGCCGACACTCAAACCCAGTTTCGCTGTTGCAAAAGTTCGACCTATAAACATCGGCGATCTCACCAAGCCAGCCAACACACGACCCCAGCAACAACCAGCGCCAACAAATTGGCCACAAGGCGCGACCAACGACACCTACACGGTTGCAGGCATTGACCCAACGCCACGCCCAAGCCGTACAAATGTGCGGCCGCTTCCATCGGCACAAAATACGGCAGCGTTCAATGCGCCGCCGACTTCCGCCAATACAAAAAAGCCGGCCCGATCACCCGGCACTCTACAAGATCAATTGGCACGCTTACTTTCAAAAAGCGTCGACGAACCAGGCGGAACCAATCCAAGGCTCCAGTTCCGTCATTCCGCAACACGGCCACGACCCACAAACAAGTTTAAAAGTAAGACCAATCAGGCAACCCAACATAACAGTGGCGGCCCATATCAAATTCAAGTCGGCGCATACGCAACCCACCGGGACGCCGAGCTTCAACTAACCGAAGTCACCCGCCGCAGCAATGATCTATTGCGTGGCTATCTCCCGTTGACGCAAGAAGTTGTCGGCCGCGGAAATCGCAAACTCTACCGTGCACGGTTTGCTGGTTTTGATGAGACGTCCGCAACACAGACGTGCCGCGAACTCCGCCGCCGCGCAATTGATTGTCTCGTCGCACGAGAACAATAAAAACCCTCAAAGCCCATCAATATATTTCGGCTTCTCAAAACACGGGCTTTTTCGCGCGATTACTTTTAGCGTGAGCACCACATATTAAGCTATGCCCATCTTTAAGCGCGCGCAACAAGATCGCCCTCGAATAGTCGTAGGCGGCCCAGCGCAATTCCTCATGGCGAGTCCAATCAAGTGCATTGGCATCAGGCGGAACCGCTGGCGCAAGCAATAAATCATCTTCATGCAAATCACTTGTCAAATCCGGTCGCGCCCTCAAAAGTGAACGCATCAAAACCGAGTGCGGCCCGGGCGCATTCGGAAAATCAGAAGAACCCACTGGAATAAACATCCGCCACAACAGCGACCATCGCGATGGGAGCGTGCGGTGATCGACCTGATATTTTGGCAGATCAGGAACGTTTAGGTCCAAAACAACATTAGGCCCACGCTTAAAACACCGCATCGTTTGTAGCGGAACATTTTCCATCAAACACCCATCAACCAACATCTCTCCTTCGTTGGAGAACACGGGCGGGAACAATGCCGGTATCGCCGCAGATGTACGTACCGCCTCCCAAAGCGGACCACGGGTTATGGCATGCAGTGTATTGGTCGAAAGATTAGACGCCACCGCAAAATAAGGAATCCACAAATCCTCAATACAGATGTCCGTGTAATGTCGATTGAGTGATTTGTTGAAAACGTGATGATCAAGCAAACTGTAACGCGGAACGGTCCAACGGGACATGGCTTTGTGCGTCACAAAGATGTCGTGCGTGCGGCGCGAGATTTCATGCGGCGGAACTTCAATCGCAAACGCTGCCGTCATTGCGGCACCACCGCTTGTCCCTCCCATGATATCGAATGACAAACCAAATTCTTTGAGCGCCTGATAAAGGCCGATATGCGCTGCCGTAAATGCGCCGCCACCAGACGCAACAAGCCCCACAGCCTCGCCCATGACAAATCTAAACAAGCGCTCAAGATCAGACCGCCGGCCCTTGAGCACATGGTGGTGCATCCCAATGAAATCGCGGCGAACGAGCCAGTGGTGCGTACCTGAAAATTGACCCGCATTTTTGTGAAGGAGTGCCAACCGAGTGCTAGCTGGATCATGAAGTTGCGCGGCAAGCCTCTCCAACCGATTGACCTTAAGTGCACCTTTGCCACGTTTGTATGCACCATGCCATCCAACAAAGATCACATGATCGGCCTGATGCAAGGCTTTTTCCGTCCATCCGTTCAATTCATCATCAGCAAGATAAATGACGGTCTCATAGCGCTGCTCAAGTTCATTAAACCAACGCGTCGCTTGCGAACTATCAAGGGAAAGATCTGACAGAGCCGTTTCACCAGCCGTACGGTCCATAACAAACACTTTGTCTTCGCCGGCAAACAATTCGCGCAAATCATTGACAAAGGCGCGCGGAAGCCGACCCTGACCGGCCCGACAAACACAAATCGTGCGAGGGCGCGTAAACTGATCCTTTGGTGGTGCATGGGTGGTTCGCGCGAGACGACGCGCCAACGTCCGCGTAACAGCGGCCCACAATGATGGCGAGCGCTCCGCCAACCAATCAAAATCTTCGCGCGTCAATCGCAGCGCCAAGCTGTCCCGTTCCGCCCGTACGCTTGCCGTTCGATCACCACCGGAAAAAAAGGCAATTTCTCCGATCGGCTGACCCGGTCCAATTTCAGCAATTTTTTCTACAGAGCCATCAAGCAGCACGGCAAAGCGGCCCGTGACCACAAAATAGATCGCTCTTGCCGGCTGATTTTGCCGCACAAGGAAATCTCCTCGTGCAACCGAAACCAACTCAAGCCGGTTCTCAAGAGCTTCTCTTTCGGATTTCGAAAGCTCGCTAAAAACCTCAATACCGTCGAGCACCTTAAATCGATGCGTCATGACCAAACGACCCCGGTCAAAGAAATCAACGCCACCCAGTCTAAGACCGCAGCCATTGAGATTAAATCAATCAAGGCCAAGAAAGTTCGTTAAGGAAAAAAATTATGGCGATAAGGGTCCACATCTTGGTGCGTGGCTAACGAAAGACCGCCGCCTAACGCAGTCTGAAAATGTGACCAGCAACCGTACTCTGTATTTACTTGATACTGCAACGCAAAAATTCAGGTGCAAAAACTTTAAGCGTCTAGATAGCGCATATGCACGTAATCATTCTGCAGGCATGATCTTAGAAGAACCCTTTGCGGCCTGTGAACCATCCGCTTTATTGCCCTCCTCGGCAATGGACTCGTCACAAACAAATGGCTGAATCAATTGCTTCAAATAGGTCTGCGGGTAGTTGGGCATGTCATCAATACCAATATCACCAGCCACAGGCGCTTGCGGAGCAGACAAGCGAAACGTGCCCATCATCATATCCCAAAACGTAAAGTACAAACCAAAATTCACGTCACCTTCGCCTCGCCAATTGACATGGTGCAATCGGTGAACTGGGCCAATTGAAAGCATATATTTAAACCAACCCAAGTTGTAGTCCACATTCGAATGTTGAACTAAGAGCTGCACAGAGCTTGTGAAGGCCAAAGCAGCAGCAACTTCAAATGGCATACCTGCAAGAACAAGTGGAATGGTCCCAACAGAAAGATCAACCATATGATGAAGCGGATGCCGCACTAAGCCATTAAAGCCATAAAGTCTCACGACCCCATGATGAACTGCATGCAAACGCCACAGCCATTCCACTTTGTGGCTTACGTAATGAATCAACGTAACGCCAATGTCCGCAATAACGATCGCCAACAAGACTTGAATCAAAAACGGCCAATCCGTCGGCCAAATTCCGTTCCAGGGTACTAGAAAGGTCACAAGCGGCAATCCAATTACAACCGCGTTAAAACTCGAAACCTCATAAACCAGCGCATGCAACGTGTCTTTCAGCGCATCCCCTTGGGGGTTATTCCAGTCTTTTTCGTAAGGAAGAATACGTTCAACAACAAACGACGCTAAAATTGCAAACAAAGCCAAAACGCCAAGCCACAAATACGAGTGGCCACTGATAATCACATATAAAGCCGCGCCATTAACACCAAGGAGCATAAACGGGACATATGCGTAACGACTGATCCAACGTAATGCTGACATTCAAAAATCTCCGCGTAATGCATTCTCAACGTCTTAGACAAGTGAGCCCGAGAACAATCGACGCCGATTATGGATCAAAGAACTCGCCAAACTGTAACGCGCGGAACAACTTGGTTAATACTTAGAAATTTACCAACCTCCAAGCAATCGCACAATGGTTGATTTGGTCACAACAAGGCTGACAGAGATCAGCGCGTTTGACCCCACAAACAAAACTTTGCGCGATCCAAACGAACTCTGATGAACGACAGATTTTTATTCCGATCACAGCACTCCCCAATAACAAACAAATCGTCTTTACGCGCTCATACCAAAACCCGTGCGCATCCTCATTCACGCACTTGATCGTTGCCCAAGCGATCCGCTAAAGCCTGCAGACGAAGCCTCGGCAAATTTCCTTGTTTTAATCGGTTCGAAGGAGCGCAACAGAATGTCTTATCGAGCGTTGGCCGCCGAATTTCTTGGCACGTTTGCGCTTATTTTTGCGATCTGTGGCGCCGGCCTGTTCTCTGCGAATGGGCAAGTAAACGAAACTTACATCGCCTTGGCCGCGGGCCTTATGCTAATGGCCGTACTTACTGCATTCAGCCACATTTCTGGCGGCCACTTCAATCCCGCCGTTACGTTAGGCCTGGTCGCCGGCGGGCTAGCGGAACCGACCGACGCCGTGACCTACATTATCGCCCAGCTCTTGGGTGCGATCTGTGCAGCATTCACAATTTGGCTCATTTTAGCAGGGGCAATTGGTGGCGATTGGAACAATTTCACGGACATTGCAAACCAATTTGGAGAAAAAGGCGGGTTCACACTAACAGCGGTCCTTTTTGCCGAAATTATTTTAACCGCGCTTTTCGTCTTAATCTTTATAGGCGCAACGTCGCCACGTGTTCCCTCTGGCCTTGCTCCCATCGCAATTGGTCTGGCCTATGGCGCCCTACATCTCGCCGCCCTGCCAATTTCAAACGCCGCACTCAATCCAGCGCGCTCAACTGCAATTGCAATTTTTGCCGGACCAAATGCACTCACCCAACTATGGATCTTTTGGGTCGCACCCGTTGTTGGCGCAATTATCGCCGGTCTTATCAGCAGATGGCTATTCGAGGAGTAATGCGCATCCGAATCAATTCAAATTCTTTCGATTCAATCGCGCGCCCTTACGGCGATCACCTAACCAACCCCCACGTTCTGAACACAACTAAAACCAGAAGAATCGGAGGCATCATGCCGCAAAGTCCCACTTTTCCTTGCCTTTCGGCTGATCCTATGCAAGGCCTCAGATGCCATGAGCGCAGGGGTTCATGATCTTATTTTTTTGACAATAATGCCGATCTGACAAATTAGGCGCTTTTCAAAGCCACCTCCCCTGCGCTCCTACTTTGCCGGACCTTGCCAAAATGCAAGGTGCCCACCGGGAGCGTATAACAACATGCGCTTGCCGGCCCGAATGACATGGAGACGATAAAGCTTGGCAACTAAAACGTTCGCTGAACTTGGGCTCAGCCCAAAAGTCTTAGCGGCCATCGACGCTGCTGGATATTTAAACCCCACACCAATCCAATCTGCCGCCATTCCTACCGCCCTGACGGGGCGCGACGTCTTGGGGATCGCTCAAACCGGCACAGGAAAAACCGCGTCATTCACCTTGCCGATGATTACACGATTAGAAACGGGTCGTGCCCGCGCGCGCATGCCCCGTTCCCTAATTCTTGCACCAACGCGCGAACTGGCCGCCCAGATCGCGGAAAGTTTTGAGCGCTATGGCATTAATCACAAGTTATCACTGGCGCTCCTCATCGGCGGCGTCTCCATGGACGATCAAATCAAAAAGCTCGATCGCGGCGTCGACGTTCTCATTGCCACACCGGGCCGCCTTCTGGATCACTTTCAGCGTGGCCGCATTGTTTTGATGGGAGTGGAAATTCTGGTCATTGATGAAGCAGATCGCATGCTTGACATGGGCTTCATTCCCGACATCGAAAAGATATGCAAACTACTGCCTCCGCGGCGCCAAACACTTTTCTTTTCAGCCACGATGCCACCGGAAATCACCCGCCTTGTAAGTCAGTTTATGCGCGACCCGGAACGCATAGAGGTCGCAAAGCCCGCAACAACCGCAAAAACAATTACACAGCGCTTCTTCTTTTGCCCTGACTCCGACGACAGAATAAAACGCGAAACGCTGCGCAAACTCATACACGAAAGCGACGTGCGTAACGCCATCATCTTTTGTAATCGCAAGCGCCACGTTTCAATTCTTCACAAATCCCTATTAAAACACGGGTTCAATGCGGGGGCTCTACATGGCGACATGGATCAGAAAAGCCGCATGGACACCCTGGACAAATTTCGTTCTGGTGAGATCACATTTTTAGCTGCCAGCGATGTCGCCGCACGCGGACTAGATATTCCTGACGTCAGTCACATCTTCAATTACGATCTCCCAATGAACAGCGACGATTACGTCCACCGGATTGGGCGCACGGGCCGTGCCGGCCGTGAGGGCTATTCCGCCTCTCTTGTCACCGTAGAAGACCTGAAAGTCCTCAAAGACATCGAAACCCAATCGGGCGACGACGTTGTCTGGATCGGCGAATGTCCCAGCGCAGAGGACTACGAAAGTTCCGACTATCGAAGCCGTAGGGGCCGAAGACGGCCTCAATCACGGAGCACACCGTCTCGCCGCACCCGAACAAAGCCATCGCGCGATCAATCAGCACCCAAACAGCCGAATAAGGGTCGCAAACCAACCCGGCAGCCTCAAACCGGTCAAGGCGCAATTGGAACACAGCAAACACCGCAACAAACCGGTTCCGCCTCAAACAAAACCAAAAACGCTACACCGACCCGGCAAAGAGACCCACAATCTGCAAGTACTGGAGGGTTTGCGGACAACGTTCCTGCATTCTTGCGCCGCCCCATTAAACGACGCACCGCCAAGGCGCCGAACTAAGTGCAACCCGTCCAGCTCCTTCTAGAGGCGCACGTTCAAGGCCGCCGCCATCATCAATAAGTCCATCACCTCATAAAAAACCGCGCCATCGCAAAGAGTAATGACGCAGCCACGCTGAAACCCAACCTAGTTGACTTGTGCGGCAACTTGAGCACCACGCGGATCAGGACCGTATTTGTTGGGCCCTTCATCTCCTTCCAAAACACCCAAGTCGATGATGTACCAGATCGTACCCACCAACGGAACAATACTGAGAAGCGCCCAAAAACCAGTTTTGCCACGATCATGACAGCGCTTGACCGCTCCAGCAAGAAATATCCAAGCCGCCACAATAACGAACGCCAGCAAGATATAGTAGTGCGGACTTGTAAATCGAGATTGCGGTTCTCCGTCCCCAAGTAATGAGGGAGACGGCGCAAAAGCCGTGTCGATTATGTCGTGCAAAAGCAAGGAACTAATCACTCCCAATAGATACACTACTGTTGACACAACAAATGTGAGCCACAGCCCACCGCGTCCGATCCGGCCATTGAACGAAAATAACAATTTACCCAATTAATTCTCCGTCACATAAAACCGCGCCATCGCGAAGAGCAATGACGCGGCCACGTATAATTATATTTTTAATAACCGACACACCACCGACTACGCAGCGCGCGGATCAGCACCGTATTTGTTGGGGCCTTCTTGACCTTCCATGATGCCAAGATCAATAAGCCACCAAATAAACCCGGCAATGGGAATCAAGCTCAACAACATCCACCATCCCGACTTGCCGCGATCATGGCAGCGCTTAACCGAGCCTGCCAAGTAAATCCAAACAGCTGGAATGCAAAGCCCCAGGTAAGTGTAAAGCGAATTCCAATTCACAAGAAATTGGGCATCGTCTCCAGGAATCTGCCCTGGAGGAAGTGGCGCGCCCGTCGCATCAGTAAATGTAAACATCGTACCAGCTATGGCTTCGGCCAAAAACATTGCCGCTATACTAAGAACAATCGACACGAGCGCGGCCAACCAAAAACCTCCTCGTCCCGTGCGTCCAAAAAATGAAAACAAAGTATGAAGCATGGCAACCCTCCCGTGCATCTAAAAAGCAAGCTGTTTCATTTTCAGCCCCATTTTTTTGAGGACGAAAATAGCTATATCGGCTCTTAAAATGCTTCACAAGAAAATAGAACGCCGAAGTGGCTCACGGCGCGATGTCACGCAACAGTCACATCCTCCAAGGTCAGTCATCTCGACGTACCGCGCGCAACGCCTTGAGTTAGGTAGATTTTTTTCGTTTTGAAGCAGGTCGTTTTTTGGATTTCTTGGCCTTCGCTGTTTTTGCCACGTCTAACGCGACCCTCGACCACGCAAGCATCTCTTCTGGATCATCAAACAATCGATCCGGGGCACACCAATAGGACATTTTGATCGGTTTGGATTTGCCTTCATAGGTAAATGGTTCAAGCCCTTCTTCTTCAAAAGTATGTTTCGTTTTCTCATCCGCCTTTAAATACAAAACGTCATCGGCAACCAGACCAAACATAACATCGCCAAGATAAAGCCCCGCGCCACCAAACATGCGCCGCGCGCGCACCGGTCCAAGGTCCGCAAGCTGATCACACAAATACTCAAGGAAGCCAGGTGTGGTTGTCATCGTCCAACTACTTCACAATTCACGTTGCACTTTGCAAAACGCCAATTCAAAACCCGCTGTTAGGCTCTGCCAAAAATGCAACCTCTTCCGGCGTGGACGTGCGACCCAAAATACCATTGCGATGCGGGAAACGCCCAAACCGCTCGATGACATCGCGATGCGCACGCGCGTATTGCGTATAGACATCATCGTTGAGTGTCGAGATCAATCGAACCGCTAGGTCTTGATCTTCAAGGCTCTCACTGTGTTCCAAAGGCAAATACAAAAAAAGACGCTGGTCGCGGTTCAATGGCTCGTCCAAATCGCCCGTCACACTGGCTTTCGAAATCTCAAGCGCCAAGGCATCATGTTGAAATGCTCGCTCTGTCCCGCGAAATATGTTCCGAGGAAATTGATCTAGTGAAATGACTGCCGCGAGCGCTTGTTTGGCCGAATCCAAGTGGGCTGAGGCCGGTGTTTCGCCTAACTCATCGACCAAGCCGCCAAACCGGGTTGATATCGCATCATCAACACTTGAATTAGCGCGAAACCAATCGCTTCGATCGAGTTCATCGAACCAAAAAGAAAGGACTTGCCGCACCCAAGCTTTTTGCTTGATCGCCTGTGTCATATCCTCACCCCGTCCGTGAACCCAAGGGGTCAAGCGCGCTCAAATGGCAGGATAGGGTTAGTTGTTATCAGGCACAAGTTCTGAACGCGCAGCAGGAACAAGCTCAACGCTTTCTCCACAACCGCACGCGCTCTGCTGGTTCGGGTTGTTAAAGACAAAACCCGAGGCGAGCTTTTCCGTCTTGTAGTCCATCTCGGTCCCAAGAAGGTACATCACCGCCGCAGGTTCGATGAGAATCTTGACCCCTTTATCCTCGACAACCTCGTCGAGCTTGTCCTGCGATTCAGCCCATGACATTGTATATTCCATGCCCGCGCAACCGCCTTTTTTAAGGCCGACACGCAAGCCCACAACGTCCGGCCGCGCAGCCACAATCTCGCGCACGCGGTCGGCCGCAGCATCTGTTAAGGCCATGATTTGGGGCCGGCTACGTTGCGCAGACATCAATAGGCTTCCTCGCTGATCCGGATCAGAAATAACACAATACACGGGAAGATATAAGAACGAACAGCTATCAATGCGAACTTAAGACCCTGGCCACCCTAAAACATATTGAGCGCCAAACGCGCCTCATCCGACATGCGGCTCATATCCCACGGCGGATCAAACACCAAATTAACTTTGACCGCGCCCACGCCGGGCACAGCACTTACGGCATTTTCAACCCAAATTGGCATTTCTTCGGCCACTGGACAGGCCGGCGCCGTCAACGTCATGTCAATCTCAACATCCCGGTTTTCTGAAACGTCCACTTTGTAGATGAGCCCCAATTCATAAATATCAGACGGAATTTCCGGATCATAAACACTCTTAAGCGCCGCAATAATGTCGGCTCGCAACCGCTCAAATTCATCATCAGACATCGACGATAACCCGCCCGCGCCAGACTTCCGATCAGACTCATCTTGTGAGCTCGCTTGGTTCACCACTTCACCACCAGCATGGGCCGTCTGTGGCATCTCCTGCGTCTGCTCACGAGAGCCCGACGTCTGCAGATCATCCGCAGTCCGGTTTCGTGTCTCTGAGCCTTTATCTTCCAAAACGGTTCTCCAAACTTACGCAAAAAACTCGCGGGCCCGTTCCAAAGCATCTGCCAAAGCATCAATCTCAGCTCTGGTGTTGTACATTGCAAAGGATGCCCGACAGGTCGCCGTGACACCCAAACGATCCATCAATGGCTGCGCACAATGATGCCCCGCCCGAATAGCGATGCCAGATCGATCAATGATCGTTGACACATCATGCGGATGCAGCCCATCCACATTGAACGAAACAATCGAACCCTTCCGTGGTGCCGCACCGAAAATCTTGACCCACTCATAGGCACCAAGCCGTTCATGCGCATATGTACACAGATCTGCCTCGTGCTTTGCAATGGCACTGCGGCCCACTTGCATCATATAGTTCAGCGCATGCCCCAAACCAATGCTTTCGACAATCGCCGGCGTGCCTGCTTCAAATTTATGCGGCACAGGCCCATAGGTGACATCATCCACACTCACCTTTTCGATCATCTCTCCACCACCTTCATAGGGCGGCATAGCATCGAGCAGATCTTTGCGGCCATATAAAACGCCGATCCCTGACGGACCATAAGTCTTGTGGCCAGTAAACACATAAAAGTCACAACCAAGGTCTTGCACATCAACCGTCATGTGCACAGCCGACTGACTTCCATCCACCAAGACCGTAATCCCACGCTCATGCGCAATGCGACAGATTTCCTTGATCGGCGTAACCGTACCCAAAACATTCGACATATGCGTGATGGCAATGATCTTTGTTTTTGGCGTTAAGAGCTGTTCAAATTCCTCCATCAAGAAATCGCCGCGATCCGAAATCGGCACCCACTTCAAAACCGCGCCACGCCGTTCGCGAAGGAAATGCCATGGAACAATGTTGGAATGATGCTCCATGATCGACAAGACAATCTCATCATCTTCATTGATGGATTGTCCTCCGAACGATTGCGCGACCAAATTGATTGCGCTCGTTGCATTGCGCGTAAAGACAATTTCATTGACGCTGCGCGCATTCAGAAAACGGCGCGTTATCTCCCGCGCCTCTTCAAACCGCGCCGTCACCGCATTGGACAAATGATGAAGCCCGCGATGTACGTTCGCATACTCATGACGATAAGCATGGTCCATGGCCTCAATAACAGAGCGCGGTTTTTGCGCCGAGGCACCGTTGTCTAAATAAACAAGTGGCTTTCCATGAACCTCCCGATAAAGAATCGGGAAATCCGCACGAATACGTTCCACATCGTATTCACGCTCGTGCGACCTGAGCGAAACCACTTCAGACCGATCTGCCACGTTCATGCTCATCGTCCCTATTTCAATGACGTCGTGTTTGCCACGAAGTGCCACACCCAAAAGATTATTTACGATCTTTTCTCAAGCCAGGCTTGCGCGTGTCCCATTAAGGCGCACCGAATGCCCTCATGTTCAATCTTTTCAAGCGCCTCGCCAACAAACGATTGGATCAACAAAGTGCGCGCTTCTTTTTCCGGTATACCACGCGCCTTTAAATAAAACATGAGATCCTTGTCAATTTCAGCAGACGTCGATCCATGGCCGCATGCCACATCATCCGCATAAATCTCAAGTTCGGGCTTTGAATCAAATTCACAATCTTCCGACAACATCATGGATTGCGCCATCTGTTTGCCATCCGTTTTTTGCGCAGCCTGACGAACAACCACCTTGCCTTGGAATACGCCACGCGCTTTTTCGTCTAAGACGTATTTAAACAACTCTCGGCTTTCACAACCCGGTACCTGATGATCAACCCACAATGTCGTGTCGACATGTTCTTTTCCACTTGCAAGCACCGCACCTGACAAATCAATTTCTGAGTTCTCACCAGAAAGCGAAAGTGACAACTCGTTTCGTGCCAATCCCGTTCCCGAAGTCAGTTGAAACGCGCGGTAGCGCGCCCCAGATCCAACCGACGTCTGCCATTTGCACAAATGCGTTGCACCGTGGCCTTCGCGCAAATCTTTCGTATGGCTGACATCAGCACCAAGACCGACGTCCATCTGTGTCACAGCAATCGTAGACCCGCCTGCGCCAACGGTAACGTAACTCTCCACGATATCAGCCTTCGCACCGTCACCTATCTTAATAAGATTTCTGACCGCAACTTGTCCTGGCTCGCGCGACGTCGAAACAAAAACAATGTGAATTGGCTTTGAAAGCCGCACACCATCTTCGATTCGAACAAGCGCACCATCACTGACAAACGATGCATTCAAACTCAAAATCGCATCACCCGCGCCGTTGCCTTCCCCGCCAAGGTGCGACTTAAGCCACGAATAATCCTCCAGACCCACTGCATCTGCCAGCGCACCGGCATGCATGCCATCTTCGGCCGGTAGCTTCGAATGCTCACCCGCTCCAACAAACACGCCATCAACAAACACCAATCGATGGCAATCAAGGTCCGCAAGCTCAGACCCAAGCGCGCCGGCAAGTTCGTTAAAATTAAACGCAACTTTGCGATCGACCAAAGGCGCCGCCGCCTCAAGCATATGAGCGCGCAGATCGGTGTACTTCCATTCCTCGATACGACGATGGGGCAATCCTAATGTGGAAAACGTTGCAAAGGCAGCGCGGCGGGTCTCAGGCATCCACCCCCCACCGGGTAGCTGCCCAACCACAGCCTCAAAATTTTCCGCGAGCTGCTGCTCGGCCTTCGTTTTCACAACTGCAATCGTCATTCCCGCGCCTCCCGCGCGTCATCAACCTAAAAACCGAGCAAAGGCTAAGCAGCCTTCTGCCCATACGCCGCATAACCAGATTTCTCCAACTCCAGCGCCAGCTCCTTGCCGCCGGACCGCTGAATACGACCATTCGCCAGAACATGAACTTTGTCGGGGACAATGTGGTTTAGCAGACGTTGATAATGTGTAATCACCACCATCGCGCGATCCGGACCACGCAACGCGTTCACGCCATCGGCAACAACCCTCAGCGCATCAATATCAAGACCAGAATCTGTTTCGTCTAAAACGCACAGCGTAGGCTCCAGCATTGACATCTGCAAAATCTCAGAACGCTTCTTTTCGCCGCCTGAAAAACCGACATTCACAGGACGTTTCAACATCTCAACATCGATTTCCAACTGCTTAGCTTTTTCTTTCACGCACTTCATAAACTCCGGTGTCGTCAATTCGTCCTTGCCACGCGCGCGAAGCAATGCGTTAAGCGCTGTGCGTAGAAAAGTCAGTCCCGCAACGCCTGGAATCTCCATTGGATATTGGAACGCTAAAAAGACGCCCGCCGCGGCGCGTTCATCAGCTTCCATTTCCAGCAACGATTGCCCGTTCCACAAAATGTCACCTTCAACCACCTCGTAATCATCCCGACCAGCAAGCACGTAGGCGAGTGTCGACTTGCCCGATCCGTTAGGCCCCATAATTGCATGCACTTCGCCCTTCGGTACGGACAAATCAATACCATTCAAGATCGTCTTGTCCTCCTCAACGATCCGCACGTGCAAGTTCTTGATCTCAAGCATTCCAAGTCATCTCCGACATCGACAGTCACACCTTTTTTTTGGTGGTCCTTCAGTTCAGTTAACTCTTGCCACCCCACCGCCAGCGCCATTCGCCATCTGTTTTGTTGTGTGAAATCACAACGAGGCCAATGACACTCGCACCCAAGAGAGCAATCCAAGTTAGAAAGTTTGTAATATTAAAGTCCTCGCCACTCATAGAGGGAAACACAACAAAAATTGCGGTAATAGCCAAAGTCCAAATGACGAAGGCCAAGACCAACGCCCAACCTTTCCAATGTGTCGGCGCGGCCCCATAGCCATGGCTCTTCGGTTTAAACCAATATTCCTTTTCTTGCTCTGACATAATTTTGATCCTTATTCTTTGTGCTCATCTTGCTGAGCCCATCGATAAATACGCGCCAACACATCATCATAAAACAATCGATCCAAAACCGGCCAATCGCGGTCCGGCTGCATGATGACGCCGCCCACGACAACGCTCATATCGTTGCGAGGCTGCACAAACATCGTGCGGTCACCTTGAACGATGCGCAGCGACCCCTCATCCACATGGACTTCTACGCCCAGGTCAATCAGCCGTTGCGTGTCTCCATTCTCATCAATCCAATCGGACAAATCCTCGATTAACGTTTCCATCCTGCGGCGGCGCTGCTCATCGCCGAACGCAGCAACCGTGCGCAAATATCGGCGAGCAGTCTCATTCGCCTGAGCTTCAAGGTCGCGAATAATCTTTTCAGTGCCTTGCCGTTTCTTGCTCGTCATTAAAGCACGCCCTTTAGCCGACCGACCCTTCAAGTGAAATACCAATCAGCTTTTGCGTTTCTGCCATAAACTCCATCGGCAGTTGCTGCAGCACATCCCGCACAAATCCATTGACGATGAGTGCAATCGCTTCTTCTTCCGAAAGTCCGCGTTGGCGACAATAAAACATTTTGTCTTCGGATATTTTTGACGTTGTCGCTTCGTGCTCAAAGTGGGCGCTCGCGTTTTTTGCTTCGATGTAAGGCACAGTATGCGCACCACATTGATCGCCAATGAGAAGCGAATCACACTGTGTAAAGTTACGTACGTTTGTCGCCTTGCGATGAGCTGATACAAGCCCACGATAGGTATTCTCCGAGCGGCCAGCCGCAATACCTTTTGAGATGATCCGCGACGAAGAGTTTTTGCCCAGGTGAATCATCTTTGTGCCGCTATCCACCTGCTGAAATCCATTGGACACGGCAATTGAGTAAAATTCACCACGCGAATAATCGCCACGCAAAATGCACGAGGGATATTTCCACGTTATCGCAGACCCCGTTTCAACTTGCGTCCAAGAGATTTTGGAATGTACGCCGCGACAGTCCCCACGCTTGGTCACGAAGTTGTAAACACCGCCCTTGCCGTTGGCATCGCCGGGATACCAATTCTGTACGGTCGAATATTTGATTTCAGCATCATCAAGCGCCACCAATTCGACAACCGCCGCATGCAGCTGGTTCTCATCGCGCATCGGCGCTGTGCATCCCTCCAGATAAGACACATAAGCACCTTTGTCGGCGATAATAAGCGTGCGCTCAAACTGTCCTGTTTGCTTTTCATTGATCCTGAAATAAGTCGATAGCTCCATCGGACACCGCACACCGTCCGGAACGTACACAAAGGATCCATCCGAAAATACAGCGGAGTTCAAGGCCGCGTAAAAGTTGTCAGACTTAGGGACCACCGATCCCAAATAACGCTTCACCAACTCCGGATGATCGCGCAACGCTTCCGAAATCGAACAGAATATGACGCCAGCTTTTTTTAGTTCTTCTTTAAACGTCGTCACAACGGACACGCTGTCAAATACGGCATCAACAGCAACTTTCGCCCCTTGCACACCGGCAAGCACAGCTTGTTCGCTCAACGGAATGCCAAGTTTTTCGTACGTTTTCAAAAGTTCCGGATCAACTTCGTCAAGACTCTTGGGCCCTTCCGTGTTTTTGGGCGCCGCGTAATAGTAAAGATCCTGAAAGTCGATTTTCGGATAGTTGACCTTCGCCCAGGTCGGCTCCTTCATGGCTTGCCAGCGCTCAAACGCATCTAGTCGCCACGCGAGCATCCAATCCGGCTCACCTTTGCGTTCAGAGATAAACCGCACAATGCCTTCGTTAAGACCTTTAGGTGCCTTAACGGTCTCAATCTCCGTCTCAAAGCCATACTTGTACTTATCGACGTCGATTTCTTTAACCTGTTCGATGGTCTCCTGGACCGCTGGCATATCCTACTCCGTATTAATGCCTCAAATCGATAATGCGACTTTCATGTCGCTAGGCTGTTTTCTTCTGCATACGTGTCTCACGTAAAAGCCGGGACGAAACCTCAACAATGGCATCTATGGCCCGCTGAACATCTTCAAGAACGCTCGCCCATCCAAAACTCACCCGCACGGAAGCCTGCGCAAGTTCAGGATCATCCCACATCGCCATGACAACATGACTAGCGGCAACTTTTCCCGACGAACATGCAGACCCTGCACTTACCGCCACACCTTTCAAATCAAGCGCCATGACAAGCGTTTCCGCTTTCAGTCCCTTGATTGCAAAAAGGCTCGTGTTGGCCATACGCTGCGCACCATCACCAAGGATCACCGCGTCAGCAAACGTATTCCGCAGCTGTCGCTCAAATTGATCGCGCAACGAAACAACCTTACCGGACTCATCAAGCCGATGGCACACCGCGGATTCCGCGGCTGCACCAAACCCGGCAATCCCAACAACGTTTTCCGTACCTGCCCGCCGTTGCACCTCTTGTCCCCCACCATGCAACAACGCCGGCACGTCCTGTGTGCCATAAAAAACCAGCGCACCAACACCCTTTGGCCCGCCAAGCTTATGTGCAGAAAGGCTCACCAGATCTGGTCGACATTCACCAAACAACGCCGCGTGATCGCCTTTATGCTGTGCGGCGTCCACATGCAGGACGCCATCATGGGCTGACACAAGTGCATAGATGTCAGCAAGCGGCTGGATCACACCGGTCTCGCCGTTAGCGGCCTGGATGCTCACAAGAACTTTGCCACTACCGGAACCGCCCGCATGGGCTTCAAGCGCGCGCGACAAATCTTCTAAATCAACAACACCTGACGCGTGAACGCCGACGATCCGCAACCGATCGCCCCAATGAACCCGCGCCGGCTCTAATACCGACGGGTGTTCCACCGCACTTATGATGACACCACGCCACGCTGATTTAACAACCCAATTGTTTGCTTCTGTTGCACCGCTCGTAAATGCGATCTGGTCGGCCTCGCAACCCAACATCAAGGCCACTTGCCCACGCGCGCGTTCGACGACAGCGCGCGCGCGCCGTCCCTCTGCATGCACAGACGAGGAATTCCCGTCCACATCCATCGCAGCGGTCATCGCATCACGCGCCTCCGGGCGAAGCAACGCCGTCGCATTATAATCGATATATGTGCACCTCACGGTCATGGACGTACACGCACCTCATCAATGCGTTCATTGCGCCCAGAAGGATCGTTCGCACGATCCACTTGGTAATCACCGCGAATGACATCTTCCAAGCTCACATCAGAAAGAAATTCAGAAATGTTTTGCCCTAACGCAACCCACAGGCCGTGCGTCAAACAGCGCTCCCCCTCAACGCAACCTTGCTCGGCTTCCAAACATCGCGTCATACGCGTCGGTTCATCAGCGGCCCCCATCACATCAGCGACAGAAATCTCCGACGCCAGCCGCGCCAAACGATATCCGCCCGAGCGACCTCGCTCGCTTGCTACCAACCCGGCGCGACGAAGCCTTAAAAAAATCTGCTCAAGATATGCGAGCGGCAAGTGCTGGCGATCCGCAATCGTCGATAACGAAACAGAACCGTGATCACCAAATTTTGCCAAGTCAGCCATGGCCATCACGGCATACCGACCCTTTGTATTGAGTTCCATTGCAGTTGCTCCACCCCGCCTTACCGGGTTTCGGTCGTTAGCTGCGCATTACGCCAACAGACCCCTTGCGCGGCTCCGCCACAAATGTGCTAAGAACACCGTCGGTCCTGCCAAAACCGGGATCCAGATCCTTTTTCGAACAGTTCTAAACTACAAGCAATATGTAAATTCCGATCCAAGGAGTCAAGTATCGGAATTTGATTGCACCACCTTCTAAAACACGGGCATGGGGCGCGCCACGTCATGAGCTCCATCGCCATCAACACCTAATTTTTGGGAACCAACCCCCCAGTAACAAAAAAGAGCATCATGCCAGAGCTGATCATCAACGGCCCTGCCGGGCGCATCGAGGCCCGCTACCACCACGACCCTAAATCAGATTCCCCCATTGCCCTCATTTTGCACCCTCACCCGCAATTCGGGGGCACCATGAACAATCAGGTTGTCTACAACCTCTATCACACGTTTGTAGACCGTGGCTTTTCAGTCCTGCGCTTCAATTTTCGCGGCGTTGGCCGAAGCCAGGGGTTTTGGGATGGCGGCCCGGGCGAGCTCGCCGACGCAGCCTCCGCACTTGATTGGTTGCAAACCGTAAAACCCGACGCCCCAAACTGCTGGATTGCCGGCGTCTCTTTCGGTACCTGGATCGCCATGCAGCTCTTAATGCGACGGCCAGAAATTCAAGGCTTCATTTGCATCGCCCCGCCGTCAAATCTTTATGACTTTTCGTTTCTGGCGCCGTGTCCATCTTCTGGGTTGATGGTCAATGGCGACTCGGACCGGGTTGTTCCCACTAGCTCCGTAGCCGAGCTGACAACAAAACTCAAAACACAACGTGGAATCAAAATCGTCCACGAAGTTGTCCCAGGCGCCAACCACTTTTTTGAAGACAAGATCGACGAGCTCAATCAGGTCGTCGGCACGTACTTGGATGCGCGGCTAGAGGGCCGCGAAGAAACAGTGGAAGAAGAAGCAGCGGAAAAGAAATAGGGCGTAACGGCTCTTTAGGTATTCTTCGCCGCTCTAAGCTTTAGCCAACACACCGCCGGTCGTGGGCTGCGCCACGCCGGTTGTGCCAGGAAAAGTGATGGGCTCCCCAAGAAGTGAGCGAACCGCCAAATACGCCCACGCTTGCGCTTCAACGCCGTCACCATCAAAACCAAATGCATCTGAAGGCACGACTGCCCCCGGCACAACTTCGGCCAGCGCTTCCATAAAGAATTTATTGCGACGCCCGCCGCCTGTCACGATCCACATTTTTGGTTCTTGCGGAAAGAATTCCACCCCTCGTCGCACCGCGCGCGCTGAAAAAGCAGTAAGCGTTGCTAGTCCGTCTTCAACCGACAGCCCTTCAACCAACGAACAATCAAAATAATTACGATCCAATGCCTTTGGCGGCACAAGGTCAAAATATGGGTCGAGCAAAAGCTCCCTTAAAATTTTTTCGTGCACGCGACCTCTCGCAGCACATGCACCATCTTGATCAAAAGGTTTCCCGGTATGCCGCTTGATCCAATCATCAATTTGTGCGTTTCCAGGACCAGTATCAAACGCGACAAATTCCAATTCTGATTGCAACCCCCAAATAAAAGTTGCATTCGCCACGCCACCTACATTTAAAACAGCCAACGGCAAGCCACGTCGCGCCGCCAACGCTCGATGGTAGATGGGCGCCAGCGGAGCACCGACGCCTCCGTTCGCACAATCTGCAGCGCGCAAGTCATAGACGACATCAAAGCCAGTGTCTTTCGCAAGCCGTAGTCCATCGCCTATTTGAACCGTGAGATGCACTTCAGGCCGATGACACACCGTGTGACCATGAAAACCAATGACGTCGACCGTGTCGCCAACAACGCCACAGTCGTACAAAAATTGATTGACAACTTCGATGTGCAAATCCGTCAGATACTGCTCAACCATCCGCAAACGTCCGGGGCGCGTTTTCCGGTCAGCCGCAGCGTTTTTTGAACCACCGGCACCAAATATTTGCGCACATTCCGCAATGACCGTTTTCAACTGATCACGAAATGCGTCTGAATAGGGGTAAGTTGCACATGGTCCGGCCTCGATGACGAACTGCCCGTCCGTGTCGAGTACCGCCACATCGATTCCATCCATCGATGTGCCACTCATCAATCCAATCGCGCGGAATAACTTGCCCAACGACCTCATCCTCGTGCATGGTGCGGCCCCACCGAGCCTAAAAACATACCGTTTGCTCTCAGCTCACCGTCCAAAACAACATCAGCGACCGACGCCAAATCGCAAAACGAATAGCCAATACCATGTCCAATCCAAAGTCCGATTTTCTAAACATCCTCACCGAGCGTGGATTTTTGCACCAATGTTCGGATCTCGAAGGCGTTGATGAGCTGGCACAAAAGGGCAAGTTAATCGGCTACGTTGGTTATGACTGCACCGCGCCCTCCTTACACGTTGGCAGCCTCATTTCAATCATGATGCTGCATTGGCTCCAGCAAACGGGCAACAAACCCATTGCTTTGATGGGCGGCGGCACAACGCAAGTGGGTGACCCCTCTGGGAAGGATGAGACCCGTCAGCTTCGCTCGATAGAAGAAATTGAGGCCAACAAACTCGGATGTAAGTCCGTCTTCAACAAATTTCTAAAATTTGGCAAAGGGTCCACGGATGCGCTGATGGTCGACAACGCAGAATGGCTGCTCGACCTCGACTATATTCCATTTCTACGCGACATCGGACGGCATCTTTCTGTCAATCGTATGCTCACCATGGATTCGGTACGCATGCGTCTCGAGCGCGAACAAGAACTCTCATTTATTGAATTTAACTACATGTTGCTCCAAGCCTATGACTTTGTGGAGTTAGCCCGTCGCTATGATTGCAACTTGCAGATGGGCGGATCAGACCAGTGGGGCAATATTGTCACCGGCATTGATCTCGGCCGACGCCTCGGCACATCGCAACTTTTCGGTTTAACGTGCCCGCTTCTGACAACATCTTCCGGCGCAAAAATGGGCAAGACCGCAGACGGTGCCATTTGGCTGAACGAAGACCAGCTCCCCGCCTACGATTATTGGCAGTACTGGCGCAACACCGACGATGGCGATGTGGACCGCTTTCTGAAACTCTTCACAAAGCTTCCGTTGAATGAAATTGCGCGACTTTCAAAACTTGCAGGCGCAGAACTCAACGAAGCAAAAAAGGTTCTTGCAACCGAAGCCACCGCAATGGTTCACGGGCGCAAACAGGCTGAAGCCGCTGCCGAAACCGCACGCGTGACTTTCGAAAAAGGCGCAACGGCCCACAATCTGCCCTCAGTGACAATTGCCCGCGACACATTGGAAGAGGGCCTCGGTGTGCTAACCGCATTCGTGGAAGCAAAACTGGTCAAATCTAACAGTGACGCGCGCCGTCAAATAAAAGGTGGTGGCCTAAAAGTAAATGACAAGTCACTCACCGA
This sequence comes from Hyphomicrobiaceae bacterium, assembly GCA_965222775.1. Taxonomy (GTDB): domain Bacteria; phylum Pseudomonadota; class Alphaproteobacteria; order Rhizobiales; family Hyphomicrobiaceae; genus CBDCUV01. The sequence continues at coordinate 2,390,996 of OZ244971.1, read as the reverse complement.
CGACACGGCAAAGCTAACACTGAAAGACATGACCGATGATGGCGTAATCAAACTGTCCTTCGGCAAAAAACGCCACGTCCTCCTAAAACCGGAGTAGCAAGGCCATCATCGCGTGCGTGAAGACCAACCATCAACCGAAGTTGAACTTGGAGCCTGACCGCGCGCACGAATACTGCCATTGCGCCCATCTCCAATGGCCTGAGAACTAGACGCCCTTACGCGCTGTTTACTCCTTTTGGATGACTTTGGTTTTTGGGGAACGGGTTTAACGCGTGGGTCAAAAGGTGTGAGTTGAAAGATTTCCCGCAAGATACCAGGCGCCACAAACGAAAAGGGATTAACAAGCACTTGTGGGCGGTCCATGGGACCTTGAATAGCGAACGTCATTCCAAAAATGCCTTCCTTGCGCGGGCCCGACAGCAAGTCCCCTAAAAGCGGAATGGTCCCAAAGGCGTTATTCAAACCGTGCAGCGGAATATAGGTTCCACCAATATTCAAATGCTTGCGATTGTAATCAACCTTTCCGCGCAAGGTCGCACCAATCAATGGCCCCTTCATGTATGCGTCCTCCAGCACAAACTGGCCATGGCCGACTGAAAACGGCGCCCGCATGTTGTCAAAGTCAAACACTTGTCGAACAACAGTCCGTTTGCGCCGGTCTTGTTTCTTGCTAGGGTCGCTGGTGCCTGCGTTACTAACAACCTCCGTTACAATGGGATCACCAAGGATTCTAAATTTCTCGACCCAAAGAATCCCCGTTTTTTCCGCTGGCCCACGACCATCCAAATTAACTTGCAAGCGGGCCCTTCCGCCAACCACATTGGGATAAAACCCGATCAACTTAAACAGTTTGCCCGCATCTGTTGAATCCGCCAATAGCAATCGATGATTGCCGCGGTCTTTGCGATATTCAGCCGCTAACGGTTCACCCCCATCTAAAGTCCCACGAAGTTTTAGCGCTGTTAATTTGCCCGCGCGCTTCGACACGTTCATTGAAACATCTCGCAGCGCCACGTCAGAAAATCCCAAAACTGTATCGATGCGTGCGGTAAGATCTACGCCACCGTACTTTGGAAGAGGTTTGTGGCTGCGATCCGCAAGCCGCCCAACAGAAAACATCGCTCTAAAAAACGAGCGCCCGTCATAGGTGCGGCCACGTGCATCAACTTTCCAAATTTTCTTTGCATCGCGACTGCCGCGCACACTGAGACGTGTCACAACATCAAGCGAGAAATCCGGAAAATCATAAGCAACAATTTCGTTGTTCTCATTAACATCGACAGTGCCCGCAATGGCCATACTGTCGCCAGCAAGTTTTAGGTTTTCAAGTTTTAAAGCGTTGCCATTACGGCCAACCAAATCAGCTTCAAGAAACGCAGAGCGGCCTGGTTTTTTGCGCCAAGCAATCCCATCGATAACAAGATCTGCACCGGTCAAGTCTGCCCGCATGTGAACCAACCCCTGAGAAGCGGACGCAGGATTGATTGTAAATTCTACAGGTGTAACGCCCCGCAATGCATCACCAAAATCCAAGTCAAGCTGTTTACGGTCGGCATCATCCAATTTAGCGGTCATGCGCAACGGTGGTTGGCGGTCCTGCGATGCATTCAAAAATCTCTGCCAATTGACTTTTGCAAGCACACCATTGAGCAACACCTCACCGCTCGCATTGAGTGAGTTGTGAGACAAATCAAAATCGATCGTCGCACCACTGATGTCGTAATTTCCAAAGACGCGTTTCACCCGCCCATCACTCAAGCGCATCTTGCCGCCGAATTTGACGTCGGTCGCCACAACCTCTTGGTCCAGCGGAAAGCTTAGCCGAATGTCGCCATTGATCTTTCCCGACACTTTTTCCAAGGGCACGGCCGAGTTTGTTAAAATTTCAGGCGTTGCGTGTCTCAATAGATCGACAGCGGGTCCCACGTTAGAGTCCACTTGAAAAGCAATCTCACCCACCGCACCCAACCGATCAATATTGACCGCTGTGAAGCGGCCGGACTTAAGCCCTAACGTCTCTTTGTCCGACAACACAACGTGCGACTTGGGGACCGCCACCTCCAAAGCATCGTTTTCCAATCTCACGAGCGCACGCGCCATCTGAACGGGTGGATATTTTTTGCTGGGGCGCATGACGACGTCAGCAAGTTCAATGGCTAATGCAAGCCGACGGACTGCGGGCGCTTGCGACTGAACATCGCGCAAAAATCGACCACTTTGAATCTTAAGCGAGCCTGTCCGAACAGCACCTTTAAGAACACTTTGCCCAAAAAAATCCCGGGCAACGGGCGCCACGGCACGCGGCCACAGCGCGGCCAAGGTTCCAATTGGCATCGCATTCATGCGCCCTTCGATTCCAATTCCTGGACTGTTGCTGGCAGTGTCGATTTCCCCTGCTGCCGTAAGCTCTCCGCCCCCAACGACCATTCTAAAAGAAGCAAGTTTTACGTTTCCTGCGCTTGGCAGAACACTTCCTTTTGCCTGCCACGCGTCTATGGCCATTGGCGGAATGCCAAACTCTGAAACCGTCATCACACCCTGCTTGGCGCGAACATCAAAAACCCATTCCTGCGCGGATTCAGATTGCTTGGTCTCAACGGCTTTTGCCTTTGCAAGTCCCTCAAGCGTGAGACTACTTTCGCCCCAACGCAACGTTGACGGTTTCAGATCAATGCGCTGTTCAGGGCCGTGATACTCAACACCTAACTCACCGCCATCAATTTCAATTGGCGTGCGCGCAAGCGTTGGCAAATGAATACGTCCTTGCCCCAGCGCGACAGCAAGATCACCACTTTCTAGTTTTCCATTTTCAGACAGAAAAAACTGCGCGTTACCGGACACAGGAACGTCGAGCGGCTTCAGCAAGCTCAATTGCGGAAACACATTTCCTAAGGTTCGTGGAAACAAACCATTGACGGACACATGAAGCTTGAGAATTTGTGATGCATCCGATTCATGGGTTCGAAACTTGAACGTCCAAGGCCCCGCCTGCGAAGAGACCCGTGCAAGCCCTGCCATCCGTGTTTGGTTGCCAGCGTGCGCGAGATCGATTGCAAACTGTTCGACGCGCCATCGCGAGACAATGCCCTCATGGTCCAAGACCACCGTCGCATCCCTTAACCCAAAGGATTGCAGATTTGACGATGCTTGGCTGCCACTCCTGTCGCGATGCGAAAATTGCCGAAGAAATCTGACAAGATCAATTTGCTCAAACGGCGCAGAGCTATCTGGCCCGCCCGCCGCTGCATTCCCGACGTCACCTGCAGGCCGCTGAGCAACTTTCGGCGCAGGGGCTCTTAGCGTGCCAGCTCCAATGCTGCCCGACCGCTTGCGTCCCGCTTCTCCCACCGGAGAAAACTGCAACTTTAATCCGCCAACACGCGAATACGAAAGAAACAACTGTGGCTCAATAAGTTCCACGCGTACCGGAACGGCCTGCATGGACATCAACGCAACACGACTAAGCTGCGTGGCCGCATAAGGTGCAGCAATTACGAGATCCCCATCGCCGTCAGCCACCTTGAGATTGCGCAAACGAAATTCAAGGCCACCAGTGTTCTTAAGTGCAACAACCACATCGTCGATACTTGGATGAAACCCCGGCAGTTCCGCTGCAATACCCCTTTGAACGGGGTCGACAAGAAACTTCAACGACACCGGCCCTTGCATCAACCGGAAGTAGACAACGCCAGTTGCCAAGAGGGCAAGCAAGCCCACCGGCAACACCACATACATCGAGAATATTGACCCGTAGTGTCGTAGAAACGATAGCCATCCGCCGCTGTCAGACCAATTGACACTGGCACGTCGCCGCCGTTTTTCGCGCGGTGGACCAGCGGCGCGACGGCGACGCCGGATCCCAACCCCAGAAACGTTTTGACGAGAATGCTCCACGGAGCTGCCCGTCCCCCTTTTCAAGACACCCGTAAAACGGCGCCACACAATTCAACAAATAAGAACACACACCGTGCCTATCGAGCCGCAGTGCAACAAAACGATTCAAATTCAAAATTGCGCTCGACTTACCCCCTATAGCGCTCCGCGCCGCACACCCAATGTTACACAGCCGCGACAATTGGGACATTGAACACGGCTGGCATCAAAAAACATGACAGCGGATCAACAAGCCCTTTAAAATATCGCCGGAGGGGCTGAGACAGAGCCCATCGACACTGTCGCTAACCAGACCCCAAACCCAACAGGCGATTCGCCTCAGTTTAAGCGATCAGGGGGCTAAGAAAACGACAAAAGAAAGGCGTAATATGTCACTGACGGAGGGCAAAAAGGCCCCTAATTTCAATTTAGTTGCAACATCAGGCAAGAAAGTCAGCCTGTCACAATTTATTGGCCAACCCCTGATCGTATACTTCTACCCAAAAGATGACACGCCTGGCTGTACCAATGAAGCAAAGGATTTCTCAAACGCGCAAAAATCCTTTGCGCAAGCCGGAGCACATATATTGGGCATCTCGCCCGACGGCATCGAAGCCCATCATAAGTTTGTCGCAAAACACAACCTCTCCATAGAACTCCTTTCGGACCCGGAAAAAAGTGCGGCCAATGCCTTTGGCGTTTGGGTGGAAAAAACCATGTACGGGCGCAAATACATGGGTGTTGAACGCGCAACCTTCTTGATTGACAAACATGGTAAACTTGCGCGGATCTGGCGAAAAGTGAAGGTAAATGGTCACGTAGACGAAGTTCTTAAGGCACTAAAAGAACTTCAGACGCAAGATGATCGCCGTTAGCAAGCCCTTGATCCTTGCATCCCGACGCCAACAATCATGATACCCGGTCAAACAATGGTTTCATTTCGAATGTTTGTACGTGCTGGGGCAGGTCAAATCCGTGACCGCGCCTAAAAAACATGTTACACGTGACCTGTTTTTGGGGGATGTCTATCGCGACGGGCGCCAAGTTCTGCGAGCCGTACCCCCAATTTGTTCTGAGTGTGTCAAGCTGCGCATCGCGGAGGACCATAAATTATGCTGACAAATTTCAAAAAGTCCGAGGGCGAACAACAAAAAACAAACCCTGTGCCCCAGCCTCATACTTCAGCGAGCTCGTCCCTCGCCTCAACACCAAGCAACACTGGACCCCGCGTCGCAGACCGTGGCGCACCATCAGTTATTGGGCCAGATTTGACGATAAATGGAAACCTTTCATCAAACGGCCAAGTTCAAATTGACGGTGAAATTCAAGGCGACATTCGCGGCACCCACATCATCGTTGGCGAAAGCGCCCGCATAACCGGCAACATCATTGCCGACGAAGTCGTCGTGCGCGGTAAAGTTATGGGCTCTGTACGCGGCAAGCGCGTCATGTTGCAAGCCAACAGCCACCTTGAAGGTGACGTCTTCCACAAAGCGCTCGCAATTGAACAAGGCGCATTTTTCGAAGGAAAATCAAGGCGTGCCGACGATCCAGTGGGAACGAGTGATCCCGTTGAGACGCCCCCGATGGCAAACCGCATAACACCTGATGCAACGCCCTCAAGTTAGGTCTTGAGGGCAAACGCTTCTTTTAAATTGTAGTGCACAGTCGTTGCATAAAAAAACGCCGGGCCATCAATTTTGGCCCGACGTTCTAACTTAAACCCCACAATTTGACTATTGCGCCTCATTCCAAGGCACGATCTTCAGTCGTTGCCCCTCAAGACCTGCAAATGCTTCGCCGCGGCAAGTCAAAACCACAACTTGGTGCAGTTGCGATGCAGAACGAAGCGCATCGAATACACCCGCTATACGTTCGTCATCCGAGTAAGCCAAGGGATCATCCAGTATCACAGGAATTGGCCGCCCGGACTCCGCAAAAACGCGCGCGAAAGCTAAACGCACCAGCAACGCCAATTGCTCTTGTGTGCCCTCGCTAAGGCGATGAGGCTCTTCCCCAACACCATCACGATTTAATTCCGCAACTCGGAATCCATCCCCAAAATTGACCACTGCTCCGGGAAAAACATGCTCAAGGTAAGGCCCAACCCGCGCCATCACCGGTCCTGTGACCCGGTCGCGCGATCTTTCTCCAGCTTTGGCCATGAGGCGCTCCAACAATTGAAGCGCTTCAACAGTTCTATTATGGCGAGTCACATCTTCATGTGCGCGCTCAAGTTGCGCTTCCAGTGCCGCAATCTTTGTGCCCACACCGTCGCGATCGGCCGCCGCAATCTTCGCACTGAGTTCCGCCAGGCGAACTTCCTGGACCTGTACATTTTGCTCATTGTCCTCCTTGGCCGTACGCGCCTTCGTCAAAGCCTCCTTCAATCTTGATAGCGCGACATCATCTGGCACCGCGTCTTTTAGGGCTGCGACCAACCGCTCGCTCGCGTTGGCCTCATCGCGCGCACTAGCTACTTGTCCATTGATCTCTTTTTTCCGCTTCGAACGCTCACTGGTTTCTCCAAGCTCTTTTAAGAGATCATTGATACGTTTTTCACGTTCCGCTGCCCGACCGCGCACTTGTTCCAGCTCACCCGTGCCTTCCAAAATTTGTTTGTTGAGCTCTGCATATCGCCCGCGCACTTGTTCGAGCTTTGCTTTGGCCTTAGAAAGTTTCGCGTCAATATTTTCTGCAGACTCTAGTTCAGGCCCTTCGATTGGGTCTGAAAGAACCGTTTCAAGTTGCGCGACCTCGGCACGCAACGCGTCAACCCCAACCGGCGCCAGCACGCCAAGCTTCGCGTTTGACTCATTTAATTCCGAACTCTTCTTTTGGCGTTCCTCAAACTTCTGCCGCGCCGCCTCTATACTCGGAACTTTGAGAGCACTTAACGCTTTTTCCAACTCGCTTCGAAGACGTTTGATTGTCTCCTCCTGCGTGGCCTGATCTGAAAGCACGCCAGGAATAACTTTTATTTGCCCGACATCCTCAATCTTGAGCGTCATTGGTTCACGAACGACTTGCGAGTGATCGTCCTTGAGCACCTTCCCGTCGACCTTGATCCGGCGCAGCGGTTTTTTCTCATACCCAATTTCAACCTGCGGCGCGGCCCCTTTAACACGATCCTCTAACAAGACGATCTGCCGATGAAGGTCGTCCAATTGCGCCAACTTCTCTGAAGTCATGGGATTTGATTGCAAATCCTTAGACGCGGAAGCTACGTTCTTTGAAACTTGCACTGCCGCCTGAAGGGTCTGCGAGCGCGCCTCCAATTGCTTTTTGGCCACCCGTCGCTGCGCGGCACGCGCAAACAACGTTTGCTGTTTCGTAAAATGCTCCACCTCTTCCGAAGCGGTTTTTCCGTCCTGCTCGCTAGCGTCAAGCGCTTCTTTACTCTGATCAATCTTGACTTCAAGTTCGCGAACGCGCTGATCATCCGCCTGCCCAACCTTTTCAAGCTGCTTTAGTTCAGCAACGTTCTTTTCAAATAGAGAAACTTGCTTTTCTGCCGCACCAAGATTTTGAAGCGCCAGGTCTCGTTTGGCGACGGCGGTTACCAGATTTTGTTTGGATTTTTCCGCTTCCTGGAGTTTTAGCTGCGCGGCATCATATGTTTTCTTAAGTCGCACAACATGCTCACTATCAGACAGTGCCACGAAACGTTCTCGAACAGCACTAAGGCTCTTGATGTCTTCCGCTGTTTGTTGAGCCACCTCACGCGCTTCTTCTAAGTCACGTTCTGTTGCCGCAAGTATTTGCTCCGCGACATATAGCTCGCCACCCTTTTTGGCACCACTTTTGACCACGAGCTTGTCTCGCGACGCACGGACACGCTTAAGAACCGATCTTGCGATCCCACCATCTGAAACCTCTCTGATTTCACTTTCAAGCGCGCGCATCAACGCTGAGCGCTCGCCCTGATCTTTTCCTTTACCCGTTTGAAGATTGATATCTGGATCGGGATCAGGCGGCAAAAGCCCTCGTTTTTGCGCAACCCAAACGAGGCCGTAAGGACCTGTTTGCCCATCCTTAAGACCAATTAAATCTGAAAGTTTGTCTTCTGCATCGCGCCCACGCCATAGCTCATCCTTCGGACCACCCGACAACTCCGCGCGTCTCGAACGCCCAAACTGTTTTCGCAAACACCACACCGCGGCATCAATTTCTAATTCAACTTCAATCAACGGTGCACCGCCACGATAAGGCTGCAACACATCAATTTCTTGACTTTTCGTCGAATGCTTCAACGACAAAACCATCTGCAGAGCCCGAAAAAAAGTCGACTTACCCGACTCGTTTGGACCCATCAGAACATCAAGGCCGCCCGAGAACCCTTCAAGAGCCACCGGTTCCAAAAACGGCCCAACCTCTTTGAGACGAATGGCCCTGATCTTCATAGATCGCCCCGCACCGCCGCCGAGGCGTATCGCATGAGATGTCGCAATGCTTCACGCGCGACCGCCGCGTGTGCATCTTCGTCACGTGCCGCAATCTCTTGAAGCTCACGGAAAACATCGCCAAGCTCTTGCGATTGGCGAATTTCACTTATGTCGTCCACATCACCTTGAACACGAAGCGAACTGTCATCCACCTTCAAATATTGAAGTTTTGGCTCAAGCCTTGCCCGCCAATCATCAATGGCGTGAAGGTCGCTTGCCGACACATCACCAAAGACCTTCAACCGTAATAAAATTCGCCGTGGATCATCGGTAAGCTCTTTGATCGCGCGGTCCACACGCGAAGTGTCGGAGCTTGCGCCCAGTTCAACATCAAGCTTTGCCCAAACATACTGAGCTGTGGCCACTTGCTGAACCTCTGGCGCAACACCATGCGCTGAAATATTGACCACAAGTGCATGACCAGGATCGTTGTCAGCGAAACGATCAGGTTCCGGTGTTCCCGAATACCATGTGCGCGCATTGATTTTTTTGGCGCCATGCCAATCCCCCAGTGCCAAATAATCAAGGTTTGCAGAAACGGCACGCTGCGGATCAATCAGAGACTCATGTGCACTATCAGAACCAAACCCAATCACTGATCCATGGGCCAACCCAATCCGCAGAGCACCCTCCGGTGTCTCTGCTCCTGCCATCCACGATGTAGGGTCAGACGCGGCACCAGAATGGCCAAACGGCGAGGGCAACACACAGACACCTGGCGCAAGCTCACATACCTCAGGCTTCAACAGCACCTTAATGTTGTCCGGCAATCCTTCGTTGAGAACGCGTCCCCAAACACCGGCTTCCTCCACCGGATCATGATTACCTGGCAATAACACCCACTGGATGTCTTTGTACCGCTTCATGCGCTCCAAGGGTTGGCGCAGTATTTTTTGTGACGGACGATTGGAATCGTACATGTCACCGGCCACCAGCACATGGCGCACGTCATGATCCCGGGCGACCTTAGCCAAACAATCAACAATTGCCAGGCGCGCCTCTTCCAGCAGCCCCGCTAATTTATCTTCAAACATTCGGATCGGCTTACCGATCTGCCAATCCGCCGTATGAACAAAACCAAAGCCCATGCCACCTCATCCTGCGCCCACAACATTGTTCTTATTTTGTTCTCCGATGATGTCAACCGCGCTTTTTTCCCGCGACAGCCTTATCGACAGATGATTGTCAACGCTCCGGCCTGCCTCACATCTGTACGTCCAAAAGAGCATGCAGGCGTGAGGGCTAAAACCGCCCGTTCAATTGTGTGCTTTTTAACGACTACCGAATGGGCGGCGCGTACATCAAACCGCCATCTTTCCACAACGCGTTTTGGCCGCGCGAAATACCAAGCTTTGACTGCGCCCCCAGGTTTCGATCAAACGCCTCACCGTAATTTCCCACCTGCTTGATCGCCTGATAGGCCCAATCATTTTCAAGACCGAGGCCGACGCCAAAGTCCCCATCTTTTCCAAGAAGACGTTTCACTTCCGGATTTGTCGAACCTAAACTTTCTTCAACCGTCTTTTGAGAGACGCCAAGCTCCTCCGCATTGATGAGCGCAAACAAAATCCAGCGCACAATATTCGCCCAACCAGAATCTCCCTGCTTTACAGCAGGCCCGAGCGGTTCTTTAGAAATCACTTCCGGCAACACGACGTGATCATCAGTCTCGCTCAACGTCACGCGCACCGAATACAAACTTGAAATGTCTGAGGTGAAAGCATCACATTGGCCCGCGCCATAAGCTGCAACTGCTTCCTCTCTTTTTTCAAAAACAACCGGTTTGAAATCCATTTGATGCGCACGAAAATAATCGCCCAGATTGAGTTCCGACGTCGTGCCTTTCTGCACACAAACCGTCGCGCCTGATAACTCTTTGACAGAAACCACGCCCAACGAACTTTTGACCATAAAGCCTTGGCCATCGTAATAAACAATTCCCACAAAACGAGCGCCCAGCTTCGTGTCCCTCGCCATGGTCCAGGTTGTGTTGCGCGATAAAACGTCAATTGTACCGGACTCAAGAGCTTTGAACCGGTCGCCAGCTTCCTGCGGCAAAAATTTAACTTTTGAGCCATCCTTAAAAATGGCAGCGGCCAATGCGCGACAAAAATCAACATCAATGCCCGACCACTTGCCTGCCTCATCCTGAGCGCTAAACCCTTTAATCCCGCTGTTAACGCCGCAATTTAAAAACCCACGCTCCTTGATTGCTCCAAGCGTTTTGGACTGCGCGATCGCTTTGTCCGCGATCGCCGCCAAAGTCCAAACAATCGATGCAAAAACAAATAGTGCCAAGCTGCGCTTCATAGGCCCTCCCCTTCAGTCTGGCATATCGCGACGAAAAACGCCCACCAATTAGAAAACCACCACAACGTCGAGCCCGCCACACGATCCGATAAAGAAACCATCATTGAGGTCTTTTTGCGCTCGCATATGACAACTCTTCGGTTGTCACTATAACTGGCCAAACGATCTCATCGCCATAGACCTCAGGACCAAGAATGACACCAAATCGTTCAGCGGATCCTTCATCTCACATCACAAGAAACATAAACTAAAGCCCGCGCGCCATAAACAGTCGCGATTTGCCATCTCGATCCGAATGTCTGAGTTCCCTAAATCCCGCACGACTGTAAAAACGCACATTGCGGGAGGCCTTATCTGTCACAACATGCACACCCTTAACCCCAACATTTGTGACATCCGATACAAAAACCTCAATTAGATCGCGACCTATTCCCCGGTCACGTTGACTTGCGTCAACATTGACGTGAAGATGCGCGGGAAATCCTAGAGTTAAGTCTGCGAAGTCCTGGTAAAATCCCAAGTCGGAAAATCTCATCGTCCGCGCCGGATCTTCAATAGACCCTGCCAAATAGCCAACAACCGTATGCGGTCCCGCCATGGCTACATAAAACCAATCCGCATCGGAGACGAGATAACGACCGAGCCACGTTTCGCGAAACGCCGCACGTACCTCTGCACTCTCAAAATCCTGCACGGTACTGGCCTGAAAGAAAATCGAATCGATCTGCCCAACCAACTGCTGCTGATCATCGGAGATATCAGACCACCGGTGCACGAAAACGTCTCGCTTCATTTTATGCCACTAGCCTATGAACCTAATCGAACCAAAGGTTTGTGAAGGTTGGTCTATTGCGATCTCAAAGCACGCCCGAACTCTGACCAGAATTTCACGCGACAACCACATAACTTTCACCCTTACACTTCAACACGCACAAGCAAACAAACAACATAGCATAAAAATCAAACGAATTTTTCTTATACCCTCACGCGAACGCACGGTTTTGTGAGCATTTGATAAGACATCCAATCACGTACAAACACAATCAAGAAATTGAAGTGAAAATAAATTTCGTAGAACCGTTCGAAATTCTTCGCAGTTAGCAGCGATCAACAATCACATATGATGTACGAACTTGTCGGCAGAGGCATGAACTATACTTATTTGTGATCGTCATGTGTTCCCAGTTCTCCGAACTTCGCGACCAAGATCGAAAGCGCAATTGTGCAGTTCAATCACAGACCTCACGAGTTTGTCTCTTTTCATTGAACAAACGCGTGGAGCTTGTGAATTCCAATTTGAAAAACACGCGCTACCTTACCTGCAACGCACGCCATCAAAACAAATTGGCCGATGGGAATCAAACAAACGACCGAGGGTCATTTTTGGCGGGCGCAACTCAAAATGAGGAGATGAGTCATGAAAACAATCGTTCTTGCCACTGCCGTTGGTGCATTTATCGCTCTTACAGGTTCAGCTAATGCGACCCAGTTCGTCAGCGACCCGCTTTTGAAGGACTTTGCCTCTACTGGCCAGGTCGTTAACCCACACGGTTTCGCGGGCGGACGCTAAAATCTGAGAATTTTCCGTATTTGCACTACCCTCTGAGTCCGGTCGCAAGACCGGGCTCTTTTTGTTTGTTGATATTCCGCAGGTCCCGATTTCGCGCCACACCCAATGCGTCAAACAATTAGCAAAACTTCAAACACAATTGTTAGCACCCGAAAAATGTGGCTGCCAAACACCAAAAAGAGTCGCAATTTTGCCATTCACCTCAGGTGATTCTCGCGTATCTTTTATGGAGGAAAACTCCAAACAAAAAAGGGATTCGCTAGGGAAATTAAGAGCACGCGACGGAGAACCACATGAGCGACAGCCAATTTGCAAAATTATTGGAGGGGCACACACTCACGACAGCTGAAATTTTGTATCGCATGCCAGATTACCCGCAAATCCTTCAATCCTACGTTTGGCAAGACTTCGATTTGTATCCACGCTTCCCCAAACTCCAAGAGTTCCTCGAGTTCTGGGAAGAAAACCTGGACGGCAAATTGTTTAAAGTGACCGTCGCCCACAAAAAGCTCATCAGTCCCGCTGAGTTTCGAATACTCACTGGTCGCTACTGTTTGAACTAATGTTTTCGCTTCTTTTTGTTTCTCAAGCCGGCGGTTAACCGCCCCAAAACCTACATGGGGAATGGAAAAAAAGCGCCGCCACTCCAAATACCAACGCTTGAGTTTTCTCCGTCAAGCTCTGTTTTTTGCTCAAGCGCCAACTCTGCAAGATCATAAAATAAAGCCCGCGTGACGAGCGCCTTCAGACGACCACGAACAAGCACATATGGCTTTTGACCTATTCCATCCTCACGCGCCAAAATTTCCAGCGGATGGTGGATATCGCACCGCACAATATCATCGACATTTGTACGAAAAATCAAACTTTGATCTCGACCGCCACCACTCACATCCATTTCCACTGCCAGAAATGGCGCGTCATCGACCCTGACATCAACTTTTTCCATGGGCGTCACCAGATAGTGGCGGCCATCCGCATCGCACCGCAATATACTGGCAAAAAGCTGAACCAGGGGCTTTCGCAAGATGGGGCTGCCCTGGTAAAACCATTGCCCCTGGCCGTTGATATGTAAGCCAATATCGCCGCAATAAGGCGGATTCCACGATTCGACGGGTGGGGTGCGCCGACGCTCTGTAGCGGAAACGAGACTCTCCAGCCCAGCAATTCGAATTTGATCCATGGTGCCACCTCTTCCTCGAACCTTAAACAAATTGGGCCATCCGTCGACAAAATCGTTACGTAACATTCACTTGACCCGATTGACGCAGAACGCAATCGTCACGCACCATCGCCATACTTTATAATTTGACGGAGACCTGAAACCCGGCATCAACCCCCTTGCGCCGAAAATCGGACGAAATGGACCTATGACGAGCCTCACAGAAACAGACCAAAATATAATACCCAAACTTGAAGCCGCCGCAGAATGCGTGCAACGCGCGCACCAATCAGCGGCCACAGTGATCTTTGGACAAGATCAGGTCATCAAAAATTCACTGATCACGATATTGGCGGGAGGTCACGCACTCCTCATCGGTGTGCCTGGACTGGCAAAAACGCTTCTTGTTGAAACATTGGGGCGTGTCCTAGGTCTCGATGCAAAGCGCATACAATTTACGCCAGACCTTATGCCGTCAGACATCATTGGCTCAGAAGTCTTGGAAGAAAGTCCCGGACAGCAACGCCGGTTTCGATTCATTAAAGGCCCAATCTTCACACAGCTCTTGATGGCAGACGAAATCAATCGCGCGTCACCAAAAACACAATCCGCACTTCTTCAGGCCATGCAGGAACATCACGTTACCGTTGCGGGTGAACGCCACAATGTGCCCGCGCCATTCCATGTCTTAGCGACCCAAAATCCATTGGAGCAAGAAGGCACCTATCCGCTCCCCGAAGCACAACTTGACCGCTTCCTATTGCAAATTGATGTCGAATATCCAGACCTCAATGCAGAGCGACGCATGCTCTATGCAACAACAGGTACAGAAGAACACAAGCTTGAAAGTGTCCTTACGGGGCCCGAACTTATTTCAATTCAACGTCTCGTGCGCCAAATTCCCGTCCCTGACAAAGTCGTCGAAGCCATTTTGAATTTGGTTCGTGCGGCCCGCCCAGGAACAGGCGCCAGTGAACAAACAGATAAGTACGTTGCGTGGGGACCTGGACCACGCGCAAGCCAAGCGCTGATGATGGCCGCGCGCGCCAAATCGCTCATCGACGGAAGATTGGCGCCCTCAGTTGACGACGTACATGAGTTGGCGGACCCGATCCTAAAACACCGTATGGCACTGACCTTTGCGGCACGCGCCGAAGGACAAGAAATCAGCGCCGTGATCGCCCGTCTGACGGAAACTTTGGAGTAGGCAATATGTTTGGCGCTGGCAGGACGGCGCAGCGGCTGCGCGATGAAAGCGCGGCCGTTCATAGGCTTGAGGCTCATGCCCATGATGTGGCGAGCCGGCTCCCCGACCTTATGATCGAGGCCAAACGTATTGCGGCAACCGTCGCCCATGGCATCCATGGGCGTCGCCGCGCCGGTCCCGGCGAAACGTTCTGGCAGTTCCGCCAATATGAACCCAACGACTCAACCACTCAAATCGACTGGCGTCGTACCGCAAGTTCAACCCACGTGTTTGTTCGTGAACGCGAATGGGAAGCCGCACACACCTTCTCATTATGGGCCGACCTGTCGCCGTCCATGACCTTTCAAAGCAGATTGGCAAACATTTCAAAACGTGAACGCGCCATCGTTCTCATTCTCGCCACGGCTGAAATTCTTGTCCGCGGTGGTGAGCGCATCGCATTACTGGGCTTAACGAGACCAACGGCTAGTCGCAAAGCCACGACGCGGTTGGCCGAACACATTGCAGCACACGCCAACCACGAGTTTCTGGCAGACGGCCTACCCCCAAAAATGCAACTCCCGTCCTACTCGGGAGCCATCCTGTTTAGCGATTTTCTCGATCCGATCGACGAGATATCGGAACGCATCCATACTTTGGCGTCCGAAAATACCTCAGGTCACCTTGTACAAATTCTTGATCCCGCCGAAGAAACGCTCCCCTACGAAGGTCGCGTCGAGTTTGTTGAGCCAGAAAGCGATGATCGCTGGCTCGCAGATCGTGCAGAGTCCCTACGCACCGACTATGTTACAAGACTAAACAACCATCGCGCGAACTTGCGCGAAATAACGGACCGCCTAGGTTGGTCGTTTATGACCCATCACACAGACCGGCCGGCAACCGAACCCTTGCTCGGCCTGATTATGCACTTACAGGGCACACCAGGATTTGCCACACAGCAATTTAGAACAAACGAGGCAAACGCACCCGCATGACTCTCGGCGCCCTAACATTTTTAAGTCCTTGGCTGCTGACAGCGCTTGCCGCGTTGCCGATCATCTACTGGCTGTTGCGAACGGTCCCGCCACGACCGCAACAAATCTCTTTCCCACCAACCCGTATTCTTGTCGGGATAGAAAATCGCGAAAAGACGCCTGCCAAAACTCCCTGGTGGCTTTTGCTCATTCGCCTTTTGGCAGCGGCACTCATTATTTTCGCGCTAGCAGATCCCGTCCTCAACCAATCAAATCTGACCGAGCTAAAAGGCGATGGCCCGGTTGCCATTGTAGTTGACAATGGTTGGTCCTCAGCGGCCAACTGGACGACCCGGCAAGAAAAAACAAACACGCTCATCGATATGGCGGCACAAAAGTCAAAACCCGTCATCATTGTCCCGACAGCCCAGACGTCAACCAATCAAACAGCACGGGTTGAAAGTCCCACAAAGGCGCGATCAACAGCCAGTGCCATTGTCCCACTGCCATTTGCACCCGATCGCATGATGGCTTTAAACGCACTTAAATCGGCCATAACGCAAACATCAACTTCAGATGCCAATATCATTTGGATCACCGACGGTGTTGATCACGATGGCAACACCGAAAAATTTTCTGAAGAACTCGCGGCATTGACAAACGGCGGCACATTTGCAGTTGTTCAAGCGACCAAAGGAGACGATTCACTCGCGGTGTCAGCAAGCGTAGGAGCGCAAGGAAAACTCACTGCAAAGTTGATACGCGCCGGCGGACCAGAAGTCATCGGCACACTTTACGCACTCTCCGCACGCAACGAACAGCTAAGCGAAACATCGTTCCAATTGACATCCGGTCAGAAAACGACCGAAGTCACATTTAATCTGCCTTTAGAGTTACGCAACCAGGTCGCACGAGTGGCCATTGCAAACCTTCGCTCTGCCGCCGCCATCAGCTTGCTTGATGCACGATCTAACTGGCACCGCATCGGACTGGTCTCGGGTGAAAGTAGCGAACAGTCCCAACCGCTTTTGGCACCCCTCTATTACATAAAAAAAGCGCTAGCGCCCTACGCGGAGCTGGTGATTCCAAAAGATTCAAATCTCACCGCAGGCATCGACTTGGCCATCGAGCGCAATGCCAGCGTAATTGTGATGGCTGACATTGGAACACTAACATCGGACCTCAACAAAAAGGTCAAAAACTGGGTCGAGCGCGGCGGCATTCTTGTGCGGTTTGCCGGTCCCCGACTTGAGACCGGTGGCGATGACTTACTGCCTGTCTTTTTGCGCACCGGTGGACGCACATTAGGCGGTGCCCTGTCCTGGTCGACGCCGCAACCATTAGCACCCTTTGAAGGATCATCTCTCTTTGCGGGCTTGAAGGTCACCGACGAAATTACAATCAGCCGCCAGGTGCTCGCTGATCCAAGCCGACTTACCGAAGACACGAAGGTATGGGCGAGGCTGCAAGATGGTACGCCCCTCGTAACAGCGGCGAGCCAAGGTGGCGGTCAAGTGATCTTATTTCATGTCACAGCCAATTCTGACTGGTCCAATTTACCCATGTCAGGCCTGTTTGTTGACATGCTCCGTCGCATCACAACCTTGGGACGCATGGGCGGCACATCATCTTCAAATTCAGAAACACAAATCGCGGACACCTCAGGAAATGCGCAGCAGCAAGACGTGCTTTCCCCAATTCAAACTTTGGATGCTTTTGGGCATCTCAGGCAACCACCTCCCTATGCCCAGGCAATCAAAGTGGCGGATCTGGACGCGCAAGCGCCCAACCGCGAGCACCCTCCAGGATATTATGGCCCGCCCGGAACGCCACGCGCTTTAAACATCGCCCGTCAGGACAGTGTGTTTAATGCGCTACCCAGCCTGCCATCAAACGTCGAACGTTTAAGTTTTGACCAACAAGAAGCCACATTACTCAAACCCTGGTTGCTGGCCGCAGCACTCGGCTTAATTTTGCTCGACATCATCGCCGTACTCCTTCTGCAATCAGGAGGCATACGTAAGGCAGGCACAACCAAACGGCCGCAAACAGCCTCCATCATCTTGTCCGCACTTCTTGGTATTGGACTGGCATGCAGCCTATCAAACGTTGGTTTGGCCCAAGACATCTCATCTGCTGATGCCATGGCACAGCAAGCCACCGGCCGCGTCACGTTTGGTTATGTTTTAACAGGCGATCGGGAAACCGATTCAATCAGCAAACTTGGTCTATCGGGCCTCTCTCGTGTTCTGACACGTCGCACCGCCGTCTCACCAGGCGATCCCATTGGCGTCGACATCATCAACGACGAGATCGCTTTTTTTCCAGTTTTGTATTGGCCCGTTTTGCCAACGACAAAAAGTCTGCCTGAAAAAACACTCGCAAAGATCGACGCCTATATGAAACAAGGTGGGTTGATCGTTTTCGACACCAAAGACTATGGCCTTGGCGTACCGAGCGGCAGAAATTTATCGGGTAATGAAAAAACACCACTGCAGCGCATATTGGGTCGACTTGACATTCCCCGGCTAGAACCCGTCCCCCAAGGTCATGTACTCACAAAGTCATTTTACTTGTTGCAGCGGTTTCCTGGTCGATGGGACAGCGGCCAACTTTGGGTCGAAGCCGGCAGCACATCAAACAATGGCCAAGGCGCGCGCCGAGCAACACGAACCGATGGCGTCACATCCATCATGATCACATCCAATGATTTTGCCGCCGCATGGGCCATCGATGAACGCGGACGCCCCTATTACCCAACCGTTCCACGCAGTGAGGTACAACGGGAAATGGCGTTCCGCACAGGCATCAATATCGTCATGCATGCACTAACCGGAAATTATAAATCCGACCAAGTGCACGTACCGGCACTTCTTCAAAGACTTGGTCAGTAAGAGGCGTAATGAACTGGTCGGTTGATTTTTCACCCCTACTTCCACCCAGTCTCCTGTGGGCCGCGGGCGCCATCGCGCTGATCCTCGTGGTGTTGCTCGTTATCCGTCGCACGCGCGGCGCACCGTTTCGTATCCTTGCGCTCGCCGCACTGTTTGCCTCACTCCTCAACCCAATCCTGCGCGAAGAGGAACGTGAGTCACTTTCAAGCATTGCACTGGTGATCGTGGACAAAAGCTTGAGCCAAGCTTTGGCAAAACGCCCTCAACAAGTCACAGCCATTCGCGAAGACTTGGAACGCAAGTTCAAAAAAATCCCAAACCTCGACATCAAATGGGTCACGGCCTCCGCACCTAGCGAAAAAAATGCATCTGGAACGCAACTCTTCAGATCTCTCAACACCGCACTCGCCAATACACCACCCGATCGTATCGCCGGTATTATTATGATCACTGACGGCCAGATCCACGACATTCCCGAAAGCAAAGAGGCACTCGGCTTTGAAGCGCCCGTACACGCACTCCTCACTGGGCATCCCAACGAATTTGATCGCCGAATTGAGATCTTAGAAGCCCCACGCTATGGCATTGTCGGCCAAACGCGCGACATTCAATTGCGCATTGTCGAAACCGGCAAAAAAGATCAAGGCAGCGGAACCGTAAAGGTCAATGTGCGTCGCGAGGGCCAAGCCGATGAAACCCGCGTCACGTCCATCGGCCGCAAAGAAACATTCTCGATGCCGTTTCCCCATGCCGGCACCAACATTGTCGAGATCGAACTGGAAACCGCCAAAGGCGAACTAACACCTGCTAATAACCGTGTTGTCGTGTCAGCTGAAGGCGTTCGCGAAAATCTACGCGTTTTACTCGTCTCCGGCGAACCGCACGCCGGCGAACGCACATGGCGCAACCTGTTAAAATCTGACGCCGCCGTGGACCTCGTCCACTTTACGATTCTACGGCCACCCGAAAAACAAGATGGCACACCGATCAACCAACTATCGTTGATCGCCTTTCCAACCCGCGAACTTTTTTCTGAAAAGATCAAAGATTTTGATCTTATCATTTTTGATCGCTACCAGCATCGTGGAATTTTGCAGCTCTTATACTACGACAACATTGCCCGCTTCGTTGATCAAGATGGCGGCGCAGTGCTTGTTGCCGCTGGCGATGATTATGCCGGAAACTTGAGCCTCTATTACACACCGCTTGGGCCCGTCCTGCCTGCAATTCCAACAGGACGCGTCATTGATAAAGCCTTCAAAGCTGACATCACCGAAGACGGACAAAAACATCCCGTGACCCGCGATTTGCCTGGAGCAAAAGCCGATAGCGGAAAGCCCGGATGGGGTCGATGGTTCCGCCAAGTAGAAGTGGCACCCGATCGCGGCAAGGTCCTCATGAAGGGCGCAGAAGAAAAACCGCTGTTGATTCTTAATCGCAAAGGCAAAGGCCGCATCGCACTCTTAACATCAGACCATGCATGGCTTTGGGCGCGCGGTTTTGAGGGCGGTGGACCACACACAACCCTCCTCAGAAGACTCTCGCACTGGCTAATGAAAGAGCCCGACCTTGAGGAAGAACGTTTGCTGGCCTCTGCGCGTGGCATGAAACTAACGATCGAACGCCACACGATGTCAGAAACAATCGCACCTGTTTCCATTCGTGGGCCGGGCGGCGAAATGCGCAACGTAGATTTGGAAAAAACCAAAGAGGGCAAATGGAAAACCACAATCGATGTGAACTTGCCCGGACTTTACAAAGCACAAACACCCGGCCCCGCAGGATTGCTCACCGCCGTTGCCCATGCCGGCAATGAAGACCCGCGCGAAATGAACGAAGTCACAGCAACAGCCGAACCACTATCCGAGTTAATCACCTCAACAGGCGGTGGCTCCTATTGGACCTCACAAACAAAAAGCATTCTAAGCGATGACAACGCGAGCCCGCCTGTAACGGTCCCCCGCATTTCAATGCTCAAGAACGCACGCGTGTTGGCCGGGTCAGGATGGCTAGGCCTAAAAGATCGCGACGCCTATGTCACCCGCGGCGTCAAGCTCACACCCATGTTTACAGGCCTCATGGCACTTGCAACGTTGCTATTCCTGCTCTCGCTCGCCTGGTGGCGGGAAGGCAAATAGCAATCGACGGTGCCCATTTTTCCGCGCAATCCACAAATGACCGCCAATACCAACAATAAAACGCCTCTGCGCAAGGGGCCAAATTTTGCGCTTTGTAACGACTCACCTAGCGTCCCTCAAAAGCCGTCAGGATTTTTTCAAAGAGGGCGCTATGAGCCTATTGTTTCGAATCATTTATGCCGCACACGCCAACGGCACACATCATAAATTAGCACTTGATGCCCTCAACGAGCTTGAAAGCGAGCAAGCCGAAGACTGGCGGCGTCTCTTCCTCAAACACGCAGAACTTTTTCTGACAGGTTCAAAAGCGCCTGACAAAGAGTTCAAGGACTTCAAAAACCATGTGTTGCATCCCGGCGATGAATATTGGGGAGGTGCACCAGGCAAAGCGTGCAATTGGTATGATCATTTGGTCACAGCGCTCAAAGACCAAAATTGGAGCGAGGCCGTCTGGTGCGCGGGCGTCTTAAGCCATTACTACACTGATCCCATTATGCCGTTCCACACGGCCCAATCCGAAGCAGAAAACGAAATCCACCGTGCGGTCGAATGGAGCATCAATCGATCATACGATTCACTGCGCGAAGAAGGTTTAAACGCGAAAGATCTACCAGACCCAATACCATCCAAAGACGCCCATTGGCTTGAAAATTTTGTCTGCGAAGGCGCAGACACGTCACACGCATTTTATGAAAAGCTGATCGCACACTATGACTTTGATGCCGGTGTCACGGAACCGACAAAAGGACTTCGACCCTGCGCACGCACGTTCGTTAGTACTTTGATGATTTATGCCTCAAGTGGCTTTGCGCGCATCCTCGATCGCGCATTTGTTGAAGCTGATGTCAGCCCACCTGAAGTTTCGTTGACCGCTGAAACCGTTCTCGCCGCCCTCGAAATTCCAATCAAGTGGGTCTTAAACAAGATCGCAAACGAACAAGAGCGCGCAGCCGTTCAAGCCATGTATGATGAACTTAACAACACCGGGAAGGTCGAAGCCACACTTCCCGAAGACGATCGTATGGTGCGCGATCTTTATAATTGCGAAGTCGCCCCAAAAAAGAAGTCAGCCCGCACAAAAGCGCGCAGGCGCAAGCTGTCGGCCTCCCAAGAAGAACGCCGCACCAGCCACAACGTATCAGCCAAATCGGCTGTAACCACCACACAAACAAAAACTGATCCGCTCACAACGCAGCCCGCCAACGATGAAAACCAACCCTCTGATACGAGGCAAAGGCAGCCCTACTTAAACGCCGATGATGATCTTGAAAAAGCCCCCGCCATCGGCCCAAAAACTGCAAATCAATTGGCAGAAAAAGCTGGCATCAAAACAGTTGGCGACTTCCTTGCCGCCGATCCGGCTGAAGTTGCCAAAAAACTCAATCGTAGATTTATGCGCGAAAAAACCATTCGCAATTGGCAATCTGCGGCAAGGCTCGTTACAGAAGTTCCTGGCCTACGTGGCACCTACGCCATGTTGCTCGCCGGTGCGGGGTACTCTTCAAGCAAATCCATTGCCGAGGCCGACGCCGCAAAACTGTCTGCCGACGTTTTGCGCTTTTCGCTCACGCCGGAAGGCTCGCGCATGCTAAGAAGCGGAAAAGCTCCGAACATGGATAAAGTGAAGTCCTGGATCCAAGCAGCACAATTCGCAAAAGCTGCGTAATTCGAATGCGCGAAAACTAAAGAGGGCAAAGGACAAACGTTGCATACAAGTACACGTCTAAAGTTGCAGTGCAAAGCTTTGCCCCACAATCATAACATGATCAAAAATCGACACGTGCTTGTACGATTTTTTATTCCCAACCACACCCGCCATCACCATATTTAGGCTAAGATAGATGCGGTCCGATGAGAAGGCACGCATCGCTAAATCTATCCATAAAGCGATCGCGCCGACAAAAAAGCCGGACGCGCGTGCCTCGATTGAACCTTCACTTGGAAGGAGGAGGACATGAACACATCACTGTTTATCGCAAAGCTTCTTGGCCCGGTGTTGGCCGTGATTGGCATTGCCCTGTTAACAAACCCAACCCGCTTTCGTGCCATCGCCGAAGAACTGATGGAAGGCAAAGCCGCGTTGCTTGTCGTCGGGTTACTCACCTTAGTGACAGGCCTTGCCATTGTGAACACACACAACGACTGGGAACTCGGTTGGCCAGTGATCATTACGATCTTTGGTTGGCTTGGCGTCATCGGTGGAATTATGCGGGTCACACTTCCTTCGCAAGTCCGCACCATCGGCGAAGCCATGTTAAAGCAGGACAATCTGCTTTATATCGGCGGCATCGCCAACCTTCTGCTCGGCGGCTTTCTCGCCTACATGGGCTATCTGGCCTAACACGAAGCTAGAGCGTGTTCATCTGAACACGCTCTAGGCATTTCCGCCAGCCTCGGCATCTTTCATAAAGCGGCTGGCGAGCCGCAGAAGGTGCACACCAATCAGTCCGCATACAGCTGCAGCAACCAGCCCAATCCATAACAATGCATAGTATTGCACCGTCCAAACAAATGCTTTGAAGACGCGGGTAACAATTGAAATCTTGCGCACCGCTGCTTTGCCAAATTCCGCCAACAACAACTTCACGGTGACAAATTCATTTTCAGTGTCAAAGTCACCGAGGTTCACACCCAACGCCTGAATTTGTTGCTCAAGATCCAGGATCTGCTTTTCCAACGCAACCATATCCGGGATCTTGCCCTCCCGCTGTTTAAGCTCCGTCAACGCCGCACGCGCTTTTTCTAAAGAAACGCGTTTTGCATTAAGTTCACGGTACTCGTTGGTTTTGTCAGACTTATTAATCGTCAGCTCAGTAAGCTTGCCAAGTTTTTGCACGTCCGCCACAAAACCATCAAAACTATTGGGATCAACACCGATCGCTAAACGCAACAACCGATACCCTTTAAGCCCCGTGCGTTCTTCAAACTGGATAAGCCCGTTCTTTTCTTCAATCAGAGACCGTACACGCTTCTCATCATCTTCAAAATTTTTGGTACTTAAGCCAACATTCGCCACCTTTTCATATTTCTGATCACTTCCGCCAGAAACTTGCGATGCGCGCGCAGACACAACTGATTTTGATATTGTCTTCGACGCATAATTACGTACGCCAGATGCAAATCCCCAATTTGCGTTTTGAGCAGTCTGTCGAACAATATCCCCGGCCAACACTTCGCCCTCCGGATATTTCCAATACCCATACCCAAGGCGCAGCAAGAACAACGCCAAAAAACCAAGAACAAAGAAGATGACCATCGTGCGCAGTGTGCTCAGCATAGGATCCCTCATTCAGACGTCCACAACACGCGTCTAATCCACACGTTTGCGTCCGATTTGCGGCGGGATTTGAGATCAAAGTCCCCAACCGCGACGAATGCCCACAAAGCACAGTTTTCTGAAAAAGGTGATGCAGGACGCCCGCTGCAATCTAAAATTGCCCTTGCCTTTTCGAGCCTCAAACGCCAAACTTTAGACATGAAAGTCCGAGGGGTGCTCAGGGCACTGAGCTGAGATCGCGCTAAGGCCTGCGCGGACACCCTTTGAACCTGATCCGGGTCATGCCGGCGAAGGGACGGGAATGGTCTTTATCCACCCCTTTTCCCAGTCTCCTTGGCTCTGCGCATGACACACACAGCGCACGTGCGGTGTGCATTTTATTTGTGAACCGAAAGCCAAACCGCCATGACCACATCGCAATTCATAGCAGGGCTGTTAGGACCGCCATTGATGGCGGTGGCAGCCTTTATGCTCCTTCGTCGCGATGCCTTCAAAGTGTTCATCGAACAAGCCGCAAACAGCCGCCCCATCATTTTTCTAGCCGGCGTCATCTTAATGGTTGCCGGTCTCGCCATGATCCAAGTGCACAACCTGTGGGTCGCAGATTGGCGCGTCCTTATTACGATTTTCGCATGGCTAACGCTGCTGGGTGGGCTCGTACGTATTCTATTCTCAGATGCTTTCGCGCCCCTCGTGGAACGCTTCGGAACGGACCATCCCCTCATCCTTGTGCAAGCCCTCATCGTTCTCGCACTTGGCGCATTCTTTACGGCCAAAGCTCATAGTTTGTTTTAGTCGTCACTGGAGACACGAACAATGAATGTCCACGACAAGACAATCAACACACCTGAAGTGACAACGGGACCGCTACCTGCCTCGCGCAAAGTCTACCTATCACCAGAAGGTCATCCCGACGTTCACGTCCCGCTGCGTGAAATAAAGCTGACCGATCCCCAAAATCCCACGTTCAATGTCTATGACACTTCCGGTCCATACACGGATACAAACGTTCAAATCGATGTCGAACAGGGGCTGGCTCGCCACCGCGAGGCATGGATCAAAGACCGCTCAAACACGGAAAGTTATAAAGGCCGAAGGGTCCAACCCGAAGACAACGGCAACGTCGGTACAAAAAGCCCCGCTCGCGATTTCCCAAACACTTTTGATCCGAGGCGGGGCATTCAAGATAAGCCACTCACCCAATTAGAGTGCGCCCGCGCCGGGATCATCACCAAAGAAATGATTTACATCGCCCACCGCGAAAACCTCGGTCGCAAATACGCACTGCAAAATGCGCACAAAAAAATTTCAGACGGCGAAAGTTTTGGTGCGGCGATCCCCGAACACATCACGCCCGAATTCGTTCGCGATGAAGTGGCCCGCGGCCGTGCAATTATCCCAGCCAACATCAATCATCCTGAACTGGAGCCGATGATCATCGGCCGCAATTTCCTTGTGAAGGTCAACGCCAACATCGGCAACTCGGCAATCACCTCTTCCGTCGAGGAAGAAGTTGAAAAAATGGTCTGGGCCATACGTTGGGGCGCGGACACCGTCATGGATCTTTCCACGGGCCGTAACATTCACACGACTCGCGAATGGATCATGCGCAACGCACCTGTGCCTATCGGCACGGTCCCCATTTATCAAGCCCTGGAAAAAGTCGGCGGCGACCCAATCAAACTCTCATGGGAGATTTACCGCGACACACTCATTGAGCAATGCGAACAAGGCGTCGATTATTTCACAATCCATGCCGGCGTAAGATTGCCCTTTATCCATCTGACAGCCGAACGCGTTACGGGCATCGTATCCCGCGGCGGCTCCATTATGGCCAAGTGGTGCTTGGCCCACCACAAAGAAAGCTTTCTCTACGACAACTTCGAAGAAATTTGCGACATCATGCGCCGCTATGACGTCTCGTTCTCATTGGGCGATGGCTTGCGACCTGGCTCCATCGCCGACGCAAATGATCGCGCACAATTTGCCGAACTAGAAACCCTGGGCGAATTGACAAAAATTGCTTGGGACAAAGGCTGTCAGGTAATGATCGAAGGCCCAGGCCACGTCCCCATGCACAAAATCAAAGTCAACATGGACAAACAGCTAGCGTCCTGCGGTGAAGCACCATTCTACACATTAGGCCCGCTCACAACTGACATCGCGCCGGGTTATGATCATATTACGTCCGGTATTGGTGCCGCCATGATCGGTTGGTTTGGCACCGCCATGTTATGTTACGTGACACCCAAAGAACATTTGGGCCTTCCCAACCGCGACGACGTGAAGACAGGCGTTATCACCTATCGCCTCGCAGCTCACGCCGCAGATCTCGCCAAGGGCCATCCCGCAGCCCAGCTTCGTGACGATACGCTCTCAAAGGCCCGTTTCGAATTTCGTTGGGAAGATCAGTTTAATCTTGGCCTTGATCCCGACACCGCCCGCACCATGCACGATGAAACGCTCCCCAAAGAGGCCCACAAAGTTGCACACTTCTGTTCCATGTGCGGACCAAAGTTCTGCTCCATGAAAATCACCCAAGACGTGCGCGATTACGCAGCAGCATTAAACGATAAAGAACAAGGCATGGCCCAAATGAGCGAAAAGTTCCGTGAGCTTGGCGGAGATGTTTATGTTGATGCAGAGCGGGCACAAAAGGCCAACGATGCCCTGAAATAGATCTTATTCAACAACACAAATTTGGACACTACCTCAGTTGCAAGAACTCATCCTACTCGCAGGCCCCAACGGTGCCGGCAAATCCACATTTGCCAATACATACTTGACAGCATCTGACGATGACCTAGTGATTATTAACGCCGACGAATTCGCACAAGAGTTGGCTCATCTTAACTTGCCAAAGCCCCAACTCGATTTGCGCGCTGGCCGCAAAATGCTCGAGTATATCGACTTACTTGTCGAGCGAAGATTCGAGTTAATGATCGAAACAACACTTGCGACCTTGACTTACGCCAAAAAAATCCCAATTTGGCAGCAGATGGGTTACACTGTTTCGTTGATTTACCTACGACTACCAAGCGTAGAAGCATCGATCAGTCGGGTGAGGCGCCGGGTCGAAGCAGGTGGCCACGACATCCCTAATGCAACGATCCGAAAAAGATATTCTAAAAGTCTTGACTATCTTGAGAATCTCTACAAGCCCATAGTCGATGAGTGGTACATTTGGGACAGCCTAGAGGGCGATTTCATATTGGTTGAGGCATGGGACAACACGTGACAAGAAAACTAGACGTTGAAAAGATTGACGCCGCGCTGAAGCGTGCAGCGCGCGCGGCTGTCAGCGGCGGAAGAACCGCTCGTTCGGGACGAATTGTTTCGGACAAGTTAGTCAAACTCTCAGCTGTTTCATTAACTCAAGCCCCGGATCGCCCGAAGCGTCGCAATGCCTCCGCATCGCAACACACAAATGCCCACACCAAGAAAAGTAAGCGCTAAGTACGTCAAACCCAACAACTTTAGCCCTAAGAAATCGAATGCGAGGCGTGCACCATCGCACGCCCCGCTTTTATCTGCGCACCTATGCGCTAGCCATAGAACCCGCAAGGGCTTCGGAGATGTAGCCTAACACGTTGCCGATGATCATGGAGATCGCAACAACAACAGCCGCATTACCCAAGCTTGGCTCAACCAACGACGCCACACCATTTTGCGAAAGCAGCGCAAATGCAGCTGTCGCCGCATAACCGTAAACGGCTGCTGGAATGGACGAAAAAATCGGAATGTGCGCGCCAAGGATCATCAATGCGACACCAACGGCAACACAAATCGCCGCCCAAACTGGCAACGAAAGTGAATCCGCAAGACCCGTTTGGCTGACAGCCAACAGCGTCAGTGTCGCCAACAAGACCCCCCACAAATTCCCAAGCAAGCTTGATGTAAACCCGGCAGTCTTACCACCACAATGGTAAAAGCTCGCCCACGCGATAAACGCCGCCCAGATCTGCAAACCCAAGCCTGCATGATCGGCAAGAAACGCGTACGTCGCCAGACCCCCAAGAAGACCAATGATAAGCGCAAGTGCTGTAACGAGATTCATGTTTCTGCTCCCCAGTTTCGAAGCCAGCGGCCGTCAGATGTGTTTATTTCGCGCTGGCCAAGGATGCACAATAACGTCAATTTCCGTGACGGCAACAAAGTTCCACGCCGGTCACACATGATGCATTGCGAAAATCGAAGCGTGTCGTTGAAACTTCAGGCCCTCTGCTTTTCGACGGGCGCACGCACAGGTTACATATGTAGCCTTACGCCCAGGACGAAGTTTTCCGTTCATTCAAAATAAAATACTGGCAGGAAACACAAACCCATTTATTGGTGCATATTGTGCCGGATTACAAAACGGACTGCGATGTCACCAAGTCGTTGCAAACCGTGCAGTTGCAGTTCGCAAGTAAGACCATGCTAGTGCGTTTCAACAGATCTGCCTGACTCTAGGCACTACGGCAGCCCACACCGTCGAACCCTATTCGCCATTCATTTTTCTTGCTTACGACGAAGCTTCTCAAGGCGGCCCCGCACGTCTTTAGCCGCTGCATGATCAAGACCTAGTTTGCGCTCCATCATCTTCAACGCACGCTCATAGTGCCGTTGAGCCTCTAGATGTTTGCCTTGTCGCTCATAGAGCTCGGCAAAATTGCTCAACGTCATTGCAAGCATGGTGCTGTCTTTTTCCAGAACTTTGCGGAAGACCGCTAGCGCACGCTCAAAAAGAGATTCCGCCTCTTCGTAGCGACCAAGGTCCCTGTAGAATATGGCTATGTTGAAAAGACTAGAGCCCACATTGAAATGCGTCTTACCAAACGATTTTTCGGCGATCTCCAATGCACGTTTGAAATGCGGTTCCGCCTCTGAATACTTGCCTTGCCGGCTGTAGAGATCTGCCAAATTGTTGTGTAACGTGCCCACATTCGGGTGGTCATCACCAAGCGTCGCCGCATCGATCTTCATAACACGTACAAACAATCGCTCAGCCTCGCCATACCGCTTTTGCTGAACATAAACCAACGCTAGATTGTTGAGATCCGCAGCCACATCCGGATGATTTGGCCCTCTTATTTTTTCTGAGATCGCCAACGCGCGTTTATGGAGTCGTTCAGCATCCTCCAATCGACCCTGTTCTTTGTAAAATTCTGCAAAATTGCTTAGGCCTCTGGCTACGTGCGGATGATCCGGGCCTAGCGCTTTTTCCCGCAACGCGATTGATCGTTTTAAAAGTGCTTCAGCTTCAGAATGCCGGCCTTGCGCGCTGACAGTCCCCGCCAAATTGTTAAGCGCTGTTGCAACATAGTAGTGGTCTTTGCCAGCAGCTTTCTCGATGACAGCCAACGACCGTCTCAGCAGCACTTCTGCTTTCGCATGCTGACCTTGCTCCGTATAAAGCCCCGCCCAAGTATTGAGCGTCGCGGCCACATCGCGATGATCTTTGCCCAAGTGTATTTCGCGGATCGCCAAAACACGTTTGTAAATGGCCTCTGCTTCCTTGTACCGCGCTTGGGTTCTGTAAAGCTTCGCCAATGTTGTGAGCGCAACGCCGTGGTTGATGCGGTCTTTCCCCCAAACTGCCGCCGCCACCTGCACGGCGCGCTCCGCCACCGGAATCGCCTCACGATACTTACCCGCTGCATAAAGCTCGGAGACTTTGGCATTAAGTGTCGCAAACTCCGCCTCCGTCGCACGCTGCGCGTTGGCTTCAGATATAACGAAATTAAGCGCCAACATGGCCGCAACAACCCACCATCGCCGTCCCAAACCAAGAAACAACTTTGGCGAATTTGATTGTGCAAAGGCAAAAACAGGCACTCTCATATGTCCTGTTCCTTACGCATCTTTGCAAGATTATCCCGCACCCTCACAGCCAAAGGATGATCATTGCCAAGTGCCTTCTCGACAATTGTCAAAGACTGCATGTAGAGCTTCTCCGCTTCCGCAAATTGCCCTTGAGCGTCACGTAGCAACGCCAAATTGTTAAGTGTAATCCCGACCGATGAATGGTCTTCGCCCAACGCTTTTTTGTTGATTTCCAAAGCACGCAGATAGAGCGGTTCAGCCTTCGCAAGCTGGCCTTGTTCGCGATAAAGTTCGCCAATGCTGTTGAGCGCGAGCGCAACAGAAGGATGGTTTACACCGAGCGACATCTCTTTTATCGCCAGCACCCGCTTGTAGAGCGGTTCGGCTTCTGCGTACTGGCCCTGGTCACGATAGAGCTCCGCCAAATTGTGAATCGAGTCGCCAACTTCCGGGTGGTCTTGACCCAACGCCTTTTCGCGAATGCCCAACGCACGTTTATGAAGTGGCTCAGCCTCCGAAATCTGACCTCGAGATTGATAAAGAACCCCTAGATTGCTGAGCGTAATGGCAACCAAACGGTGCTCCCGACCCAAAGTCTTCTCTTGGATCGCCAACGCCCGCTTTAGGAGCGGTTCCGCCTTCTGATACAATCCTTGATATACGAATAGCTCCCCCAAATTACTCAACAACAAGCCCACCTCAGCGTGATCCGCACCCAATTTTTTCGTTTTGATATCCAGCGCGCGTTGATAATTTGCGGCAGCTTCACGATAACGCTCTTGTGTCCGATACAATAACGCCATGTTGTTGAGCAGAGTTGCGACGGCAGCGTCGTCTTTGCCCAGAATTTTTTCATTAATCACCAATGCACGTTTGTATAGAGGTTCCGCCTCATCGTAGCGCCCCTGTTCACGATAAAGTTCAGCCAAATTATTCAGTGCGGTGGCAACAGCCGGGTCCTCTTTACCCAAAAATTTTTCATTTATCGCCAATGAGCGTTTAAGAAGTTGATCCGCTTCGCCGTAACGACCTTGTGCACGGTAGGTTTCCGCCAAGTTATTGAGCACCGGTGCGTTGGATGGACGCTCCTTCCCAAAATACTTTTCGCTGATTTTCAGCGCGCGCTTCAATAGCGGTACCGCTTCGGAATAGCGACCCTGGGTATTGTAAAGCAGCGCTAAATTATTGAGCGCCGTCGCAACCATACGGTCCTCTTTGCCACGCACGTCTTCCGCCATTTTCAACGCGCGCTGCGCAATAGGAACCGCCTCGGCATAATTTCCGTCCCGATAAAACTGCGACACCTTTGCTGTAAGTTCGCTTATTTCACCTTCTCGGTCGCGTTGAAACTGCCCGGCCAGCTTTATTCCAACGACAATCAAGAAGGTTACAAAGACAACAGCGACAGCCCGGTAAAAAGTTGCCATTTCGGCACCCCCCAAAAAAATCCCGCTACCTCACAATCAATGAACCTAGTCTACAAAACAATCCTGAACCTGAAAACCTTGTCAGTCTTTTCCTTCCGCCATCTTCCTATTTCCGCTACACCAACAAAAATGTACATCCGCCCCGAAAACCCCGCCGATCATCCTGCCATCGACGCGCTCCTCAAAACAGCATTCGACGGCACACAAGAAGCAAACCTCGTCGATGATTTTCGCGCCAACGGCCACATGGCGATCGCACTGGTCGCCGAAGAAAATAATGACATAATGGGCTACATTGCTTTGTCGCGCATGTCATCGCCGGAGCGCGCGCTGGCCCTTGCGCCAATCGCAATCCTGCCAGAAAAACAATGCACCGGCATCGGATCATCACTTATCCAAAAATCTTTGAAAAACGCCAAACACGCAGGCACTGACATCATCTTTGTCGTCGGCGACCCAAACTATTATCAGCGCTTTGGCTTTTCACCCGAAACAGCGGCCCCGTTTCGCTGCATTTATGCCGGTCCCTATTTCATGGCTCTGCGCCTTAGCGATGCGCCCCTAAACACCAACGAAGTGATCTACCCCGCCGCGTTCAACGCCCTCGAGTGACACCAACGCCCAAGACGAGTACTACCGCTCCCTTCCAAGATACTGCGCTCGCAACGCAATCCACTCATCAGAGTTTGTCACATCCAAAAGAATACGATTGATAAGCTCCCGGTCTTGCGAGTTCTCCGGCAACACGATCCCATAATCCTGTTCTTCAAAAACGCGCGGCAAAATGGCGAGTTCTCTGCCAAACTTACGACGCACCGTAAACCGCAAAATCGGTTCATCATGCACAAACGCATCAATGTTGCCGGCTTTCAATGCCGCTAAGCCCGCTTCAACATCGGCATATTTGCTCGTCGGAATATACTCTCTGGCAAAATACTCATTGGACGCAGCCTTATCGACGACGCCAACCCGCGCGCTTGCCAAGTCCGCAATACCTGACACGGGGCCCGCAATACGGTCTGCCGTCAGAGAACTTGCCAGTTGCGCTGTGAAGACCGCCGTAATAATCAGCGCTGCAAACATCCAAACAATTGCGATCGCCCGACCCAGTGGCGTTTTCGGCGCCTTGTCGCCATACCCCACAGTCGTCATAGTGACAGCCGACCACCAAAATCCGCTGCCGATGCCGGGAACGGCCTCTTCGTCAAACTGATCGGTGTTCTCCTTATGCTCAACCCACCAGATCAGCGCACCGGTCAAAAACAATAATAACAATAGTGTCCCAATGGTCGCCAAAAACGTAGGTGATGTCAGCGCTCGAAAAAGCCCCCAAAATCCACCAGAGTGTGAGGTAGAAACCGCAATACCCAAGCCGGAATTATAAAAAGGGTGACTAAAATCTAGGGACTTTTCGCGCTCTGCCGTGATGGTGGCAGCCGCCATACCCAAATCAACATCGCCATTTTCACACGCCTTCAACAAATCATCGATGCTATCAAAACCAACAAATGTATAATCTCTGTTGAGTTTGCGCGCGATTAATTTCCATAACTCGATGCTGAGCCCAGTCCACGCCCCCTCCTCGCCGCGCATGGCAAAAGGCGGCGCCTCTTTGGTTCCGACCCGAAGCGCGGGAAGCACTTTTTCCTTTTCACCCGCCTCAACGTCTTGTGCAAACGCAGGCACAGGTGCTGTAAACGCATAAAGGCCAAGGCACACAAAGCTGATGAGACACAAACAGCGAACAAGATGAGTAACCACGGGCAACGTCCTGAAGCATATATTTACGCGCACAGTCTTAGCCGATTGCACGCGTCATGCAAATCATGCGTTGTTATTGGGTTACTCGCAAAACCATACGTGCCCTAATGCCATCGGCAACACTGACCGACAGCAATATGGCGCGCATCCGGCTCAAAAACTGGACCGCAGATCACGTCTGACTGCGCTCCCGAAGTTCCCGCTCTTCGGTCGTTTCTTTGGATTGAAGGACAATTGCCGCAAATGCAATAAGTCCCAAAGCGAATAGACAGCCTAACGTCCACATGTCGGCCCCTGAGCCCGCAATGCGCACAAAGTAATCCGTAATGAGCTGGTGATTGGTAACCGCAATCGCACTACCTATCACACCAGCAATTCGCGCAACGGTCTCAATATCCTTATCGGTCTCCCTGAAAAAGAAGAACAACAACAACAGCGCCCATGCACCAAAGACAATAAGCATTGGCAACGAGATCGTGCGATAAACAGAGTCAAAAGCCGTACCATAAAGCAATCCGGAAGACTGCAAAAAAGCTAAGTTCATCACGGGCAATATCAGCATCGCAAAAGCACCCACCATGACCCCGCGCTCGATTTTGCGCATCCAGTTTGGATAATGACTTGAAATGCCATGGCGACGCACGGCCAATAAGATCGCCACAGCAAGCACCACAAGTAGGAAAAAGATTTTTAAGGGCAGCAACGCCTTGTGAACTTTTCCCGTCAACGATCGATTGTCTTCCGGCTCAAATTTTTCCGAAACCGCATTGCCAAACCGCTCCTGAGCAGCACAACAATCACGCGCATTGTTCAGGTCCTGCGTGACAAAGCAATAGCGTCGCGCTTTTTGCTCTGGTGACACCTCTACGAGATCGTCGGGTTTGCAATTGCGTACAAACTTGGCCATGCCAACGCGCTGTTGGCTCTTAATCTTCACATCTTCAAGCGCGTGCAGTATCGGAGCGCGATCACAGGTCGAACCCGGCGCCACACAACCTGATGGCTCACCAGAGTCAACCGCCAAAACGTCCGGCTTCACCTCCCAAATGGACCGCAGCTTGCCCTGTCCGAGCATCTGACCACCAAAATAAGATGCGACCACAAGCACGACAAAGCCGATCAGAAAACGAATCCGGCCCATCGGAACGTGATACCAGTACATGTCCGTAAAGGCGCTTGCCGGAACATAAAACGCGACCAATGCCAGCACTCCGAATATCGGAAAGAACAAAAACAAATGGCTGTAGAACGTTGCAATCCCAAACCAATCCGTTCCGTCCGACTTGAGACCAAATTCATAATAAAGCGCCGCCGTCGTCGCAATAAATGACAATCCCAGCACGACAAAAACGATGGCAACAAAAACACGCGCACCGACTGACATCGGACAATCCCCCGAAGCTTCATTCTTCACGTTACTAGCCAAGCGCGTTGCGGCAGTTGTGACAAGGCCGAAATGGCAACTTTGAAGAAGAATAATCTGCCACAGGAACCCAATTTGGGTTTCACAATCGAAGAAAAATGGGTGAACGCAACGAATTGGCGCCTTGGGCAAGCCACCGCCCAAAAATCCACGACCAATAAGTCCAAAGCGTGCACAGCCCACAAAATGTTATAATTACCAAGCCGACTATGGCATGAAGCGCGCAACGTGAAACGAATGGACGAGAGAAACCACCCAAATGACTCGATCAGATTTTTTGACAAAACTGATGCCGTTGATCATCGTGACCATCATTCTCGCGGCGGCCCTCTGGATTGTCTTCGGGGCACAGTGGTTTAGTTTTTACGGAGTGGCTTCAAGCGCTGTTTTTGCCTTGCCAATTTTGTGTGCTCTTTTGATCAGACGAGCAAATGCTCAATCCCACAGACGCTGGCCCATCGTTTTAGTGACTGTCTTGGCGATCCTCCTGGCGGCCGTCCAACTTGGGTATTGGTGGGCGTTTTTCAATATGGGTGTTGATGGAATTCCGCTAGGTATC
Organism: Hyphomicrobiaceae bacterium; assembly: GCA_965222775.1. Classification (GTDB taxonomy): domain Bacteria; phylum Pseudomonadota; class Alphaproteobacteria; order Rhizobiales; family Hyphomicrobiaceae; genus CBDCUV01. The sequence continues at coordinate 2,356,192 of OZ244971.1, read as the reverse complement.
GCCCGTCAAATGCTTCCAGGACTGGTCAAGCAAATCTTAGCCTGGAGCCCCGTTGTTTTGGCGTTGCCAATCTTGTGGTTTGTTTTACGCGCGCTTCGCACATAACGAGTTTTTCTTCTTTGAATTTTACGAATTAAATTGCGGCGTCACAGATCAGGGTGCTTTGCCCCATTGACCTCACTTAACACAAAAGGCAGGATGCCCGCACTTGAGGGATGAGTTTTAAGGAGTAACACATGCAATTTCTAAGTCTACGAATTTGCGCAGCAGCGACCGTTTTTATGATTGGTTTTCTCACAAACACATCTACTGCAACGGCAACGTCTTTAGCCAAGTTGGGCACATTCAAGATTGCAAAAAGCAAACTGGTTCACGACATCAACCATAGACGCAAAAAACGACGCTACCGCCGCCGCTATTACAATGATGGCCATGTGGACGCACCTTATACCTATGTCGACACCTATGCCGGAGATGTCGCCGTGGATGCACCCTACACGACCGTGCGACGCACCCGCCGCGGCGTCCGCGTCCGCGCACCGTATGTGGACCTCTACGTGCCCTACTAAAAGCAATAAAGGACGAGATCTGATAATTCTCGCCAAGGCCCGCAGCTGTTCATTCATATGTCCCGACAATGGTGATTGTCGGGGAATTTCTTTAGCAAACACAGGGATTTGGCACCCTTCGCAAGTAGTTGACCGACGTTCCCGCCTGGCAAATTGCGTTCGATTTCACCGAGAATAAACTCGGCTATCGACAACATCGCGACACAGAGTCATGATCTCACTTACAGCGGGCATGAGTGTGAGAAGGGACATTCCACGTGTTTGCACGCAATTCGCAAAGTTCTCAGCGACAAGGCTCTCAGCCTCAGTCGCCGCAAAATTCAAATCTCGCGACCGCACCTGATACAAATCCTGCGACATCGATGATCGGCGCGGACGTGAAAATTATTGGCAATGACACGACCGTCGTTTCAAAGAGCCAGGTTCAGATCAACGGCATCGTCGACGGTGTAATCAACTGCAAAGAGGTGGTCGTTGGCGACCAGGGAAAGATCACGGGGCAAATCAATGCCCAGGCCATTGACGTGCGCGGAGCTGTCGAAGGTTCAATGCATGGGAACTCCGTCACGCTTCAGAATACGGCGCGCGTGAACGGCGACATCCATCATGACACCATTGCAATCGTAGAAGGCGCACGCTTCGAAGGCCGCGCGCACCCGTCAAACACGTAAGATTGCCCCCACAAAGAATATTTATGGCACACGGGCAAAATGCCTATGTGCCATTGTCAATAAATGCCGCTACGGGCGTGAAAGGCCCGGAAGCCTCTCACAAAAAATTCTATCGAACGTTATGCGGCGAGGGAAGAATTCGACGGCACGCTTCCTGCACCCGAATATCGTGGCGCACCAAGCGACAGACTTCCTTTTTGTGGTTTGGATTATTTCGAATTCGAGCAGCCGAGGTACGTGTTCCATATTGCCGCGCGACCTTCGCTAGGTACTGATCCTCACAATAAGGCGTTGCAATGGGTTGACCATTAACAATTTGCATGTCGCCGCGACACTTGATCCGAGCATCCGCCGTCGTTGGACTAAAAAGCACCGCACCAAAAGCCATCAACGGCAACAGCAAACAAGTGGCCTTTGTAAAAAACGCCAGTTGTCCCTGACCAATTCCAGGTTTCGCTGTAGGTTTTCGCAACATACCCAACATCATCGCCTCCTTCACAAATAACTGGACGCGTCCTCAAATCTCAACTCCAGCAAATCGCGACAATCCCATCGACGAACAGAGAGCAAATTCAAGGTCCACGGATCCTCAAAAACGGTTGCGATCTCCCCCAAACACGCCCGCTCTAAGACATCTACACTTGGGAACGCCTCAAGCACACCCCAACAGCCTTCAACGAAACGTCAACACGCCTATGGTGCACAGCATTAAATTGCACCGCGTTCACCGCACGTGCGAACACAGCCCCTGCGGCGTCCCGTCACGTCTGCTCACGATCAATGCCGAAAAACCCAAGATTTTCAAAGTGCTGTCAAATCGAATGAAATATTTCGTTATTTTTGTGCGTTGACGCGCATCTTCGCAGGTGCTCACTTCCGCCCACCAGAAAACTTCGGCTCCGCATATCCGGGGGGTCAGTTCAAATAGGGACACGGTAACTCAACGCATTCTGGTTGTTCGCTGCGAGCCAAGACTTATCCACGCAGTTGCCAAACCATAGTTCTCTCAAAAACCGTCGGACAGGTATCTCGCGCACCTTAACTAAGGTCGCCATCACCCGACGCTGGAATATGGCAAGGCATCGCAGCACAGTTACCAAATGATGGAGTAGAATATGCGCAAGTTTGTGTTTGCAGCTCTCGCCACACTCGTGTTCGCCGCGTTTGGTGCATCCCAAGCAATAGCAGCGAAATGGACCTGCCAGGGCCCTTACGTCGCCTGTGGTGGCAGTTCGGCAAAAAAGGCAAGCAAGAGCTACAAAGCCAAATCATATAAGAAAAAGTACACCTCAAAGAAAAAACACAAAGGCAAGACGTACAGAAAAAAATATACGTCAAAGAAAAAATATCGGTCCAAATCGTACAGCAAAAAGTACGCGTCAAAGAAAAAGTACCGGGCCAAGAAAAAGTATTCATCTAAGTCCCGTTCTTACAAGAAGGTTGCTTCCCGCAAATCTCGTAAGAACCGCAGATACTCAGGTGGCGGTCTACGTGGCAAAGCCTCTTACTACTGGCAGCCGCAACGTGTTGCTTCCGGTGGCTGGTTCAACCCAAATGCCATGACGGCAGCACACAAGACCCTTCCATTTGGCACACGTGTCAGGGTCACGAACTTGCGCAATGGTCGCTCTGTCGTTGTGCGCATCAACGACCGTGGGCCCTACATCAAAGGCCGCATCATCGACCTATCGCGGGCCGCGGCTGGCGTAATTGGAATGCGAAAAGCTGGCGTGGTTCCAGTGCGCGTTCAAGTTTTGGGACGTGGCAAGAAAAAAGGCTAATACTCCCACTCCCACAACATTGAAAATCAGCGGCGGTCGCACGCGACTGCCGCTGTTTTTGTTGGCAGAGCCAATGCCGAGCAAATCTCAAACGCGCTGGCGAACCAGACTGCGCGATAAACGATAAAAATCAGCAAGAGCCCGCAAATTCAGGTAAGGTCGCGTTAGAAGTTCCCATTAAACCTGGGCGCCAACAACCGCTGGGCAAATCCAGCCAATAACATCGGCACAACGAGACATGCCTGAACACACTGTGCCCACCGACCGTGATGCCGCTCTCTCGATGATCCGCACGGCCATGGTCGAAAAAAAAATGACACAAGCAGAACTTGCTGACGCGGCCGACTGCCATGAAAAAACGATTCAGAATTTGCTGGCTGGCAAGTCAGTCCGTACGCAAACCCTATTTGACGTGTGCATGGTCTTGGGCCTCGACTTTGAGCACATCAATGATGCTTGGACTGGCAACATCGTAACGGGCCCAATGGAACTGAAAGGCGAGGGCGGCCTCGTCGCACCGGTCTACATGGGCGCATACACGCGTGCCGCCACAGACCACTACATCGGCACCTACCTCACATTGCGCCCATCATTCTCAGACCCAGACAAACTTGTCGCCTACCGGACACAAATCGTCTGGGACCCCGATTGGCCAAGCCTTTTGTTTAAGGAGTATGATCGGCCGGACGCCCAGTATGCGCATCGCGGACGCATTTACGTGCCCGCCTCATCAATGTTCATACACTTGGTCTCACTCACCAAAGGCGCCATGCGCATGGTGATGGTTTCGCAAATCGATCAAGACGGTCAAATGCTCGGGCTCATAACGACATTAAACAGAAAAGGGGCACTGCTTGTGCCAGTTTCCTCTCCCATAGTGTACATTCAAAGCGAGGCGATTGCATCAGAGGATTTAGGCGAACTCCCCCAAACCCATCCAAAATACGATTCCTACCGCAAAATTCTTTCACATGCGGTGTCCGAAGGATTTGTGCGCCTGGTGCCAAGTTAAACTAGAACCAAGAGTGCTATCATTTACGGCCCATCAGCTCGCCTTGCGCCGACGGGTTTTGCGCTCGACACCAACAACCCGCTCCTCTTTTTCCGTTTCAAGCGGCGGCGCAATAAACGCCTTTACGGTGCCTGCATTTAAAAAATGAGATTGAAGATCCACACTATTGCGCCTGCCGACAGCCGAACCATGTCGATCCAGCCACTTATCAGCTTCCGCGCAACCAACACCATAAAGATACTGAAACAATCGCCAATCCGGTTTGATTTTACTGCCAGGGCTGAGCGCGCCCGTATACCGACTTGCCTCGATCAAGTGAAAACGTTGACGCGCAAGCTTTGCAACCCGGCCGCGCCCCACGGGGCCGCCTAAAAGCCCACGCGGCAATGATGCGCGCACGGATTCAATCACTTGCACGTCTCGCAAAAGTGGTGCGTTAAAGGTGAGGCGGCTTGCATGATCTGAAATTTCTGCAGCACCCCTTGGCACACCTGACTTTACAATGGGATTGATTTGCACGATGAGCGTATCGCGAACCGGACTTTCACTCGCCAAAGTTATAAGATCTGGGTTGGCCGAAAACCCACCATCCCAATAGGCCACACCGTCAATTTCAACCGCGTGATGCAACGTCGGCAAACATGTCGACGCCAAAACGCACTCGGCGCGAAGTTCTGCCCGCCGAAAAAGTCGCGCACGCCCGGTCTTCACATCCGTCGCCGCAATCAAAAGCTCAACAGGCGAAGCCCGGCGCAAACGCTCAAAATCAATGGTCTCACTAAGCAATTGTCGCAGCGGGTGAACGTTGAGCGGATTAAACTCGTAAGGTGACCACAAGTTCGCTACCTGAGCGAGCGCCTGCGATTGACTAAGGCTGTACAAAAATGGATTTAGGCGCAACAGATCCGGGACGCCTACGCGAAAGACGCCTTCCCAGACAGCCCTTAACAATTTACGCGCGCTCTCACGGCCACCCTCAGCCAAGCCCGCGGCTAAAGCCACTGCGTTGACAGCCCCTGCACTGGTTCCACTGATCCATCCAAACTCAACCCTTTCCTCCTCCAAAAGACGGTCGAGCACACCCCAAGCGAACGCGCCGTGCGCGCCGCCGCCTTGAAGTGCGAGATTTAACCGCAACTTGCGTTGGAAAAGCCGCACCTATTCCCTCTTCGTCCCGCCCCGATCCTATGACTATCCAATGGACCGGCACCCATAACATTCAACGTTTTATGATAAACCAATGCTGGCGAAAGCCACACTGAAAATAATGCCCCGGCAACTGGCAGGTTGTAGCAACGAAATTGCGCCGGTCTTTTGGCGCTCAACGCGACATAACGAAGCTTTCCGTAAGCACCTCTCGGATTGGCGGACCTTGCACAAAAAAACCTGCGCGTTTTACAAAGTTTTACATTAAGTTTCCTTACTGAAGTTCAACCGATCATGCAGTCGCGACCTCAATACGCTGTTGCAAAATCTGCCCAATATCACCGCCCCGCTCCTGCAAACCACGCGTTTCAACTTCAATCGCAAAATGTGACGTTAAACTCTGAATTCGCACCAAGTTGTATCGCGCAAGAGGCTCACCATTGTGTTCAATTGCCGCCGAACCCGAGCCGATCCCAACAACAGGAATTTTCTTCTTTCCCACCTCTACCCAACAAAGCGAATCCCGGTGCAGGTGACCATGCAAAATAAGCTCAGCACCATAACGCTGAATGACACGCACAAAGCCATCCGCATCTTTAAGACCGCGGCGCGCTGACGTCTGCCCAGGAAGCGGTGGATGATGAACAACAACGACGCGCCCCAATCCCGCAGCAGCAACAGCCTCGAGGGCGGCACCAAAACGCTTCAACTGCGCGCTGCCAATTTGGCCTGAAGCCACAAACGGTGGCGTCGGCACAGCAGAGTTCACGCCAATAACAACAAGGGGACCAACGCGTCGCAAAAACGGAAACGGCCAGCCTCCTTCAACACCATCTAATTTTGCCCAATCACCCGATGCCATGTAATTGCGCCACAACCCAACACCCGCTCCTTCTGGCAATGGCACATAAATGTCGTGATTGCCTGGAACCACGCTTACGTCCTGAGGCCCACCAAGCCCCGTTAGCCAAGCCAATGCATCCTGGTACTCATGCGGCAATCCAATATTGACCACATCGCCGCCCACGACGATGTGATCAGGCGCCAGTGGCCGCAAATCAGCGACAAGTTTATCCACCAACGCCCGGCTATGAATGTGTCTGCGGCGCAAAAGCCAATTAAGATAGCCCAGTCCGCGCTTGATCCCCCAATTGCGGATCTCAAACGGCGTTGGCCGCGTTAAATGCACATCGCAAATATGCGCAAGAACAGCACGATCAGAGTGAGTCATTTGGATCTTACAAATTGGAGTGACGACCAAGACGTCTGCCGATCAGCTCTCAAGCAGGTACGTCAACGCGCTCTACCAGTTGAGTTTCCACAACGAGCAATCCTGAATATAACCGGAACAAGCCTGGCCTAACAGTTCCCGCAACGCTATATCACGATTATGATTAGGATGGTCAAAGCAAAAGACGTCAAGCAATCGGAGCCCAACCCGGCGCTCCACGAAAAGCTCCTAATAAAACTTTTGCATGTCTACTGGCGTCTCACGCGCAGCCTCACATGTGGCGCCCAAGGCCTCGTCGTGGACGATCAAAACCGCGTCTTACTTATCCGCCACACATATCGATCAGGTTGGCATTTCCCAGGAGGAGGCGTGGAAAAAAATGAAACTTTTAAGACGGCTCTAACGCGAGAGTTGCGCGAAGAGGCAAACGTCGTCCTCACCGGGCCAATCGAGCTTGTTGGCATCTTCTCAAATTTTCGCCTGTTACCCTCAGATCACATTGCGCTCTTTAAAATTAGGCACTGGCAGCAACCCGAACCTCCCAAACCCAGTCGCGAAATTGCCGCCCATGGCTTTTTTGACCTTAGTGATCTACCACCAGACATTCACCCCTCCACCCGCCAACGCCTCAAAGAAGTCTTTGAAGACGTCACTCAAAGCGAAACTTGGTAACGACCGTAGCCTTCAGCAAAGGTGTCCAAAGAGCCCCCACAGATTGGCATCGATTGCTATTTACCAGCCAATCACTTGCAACCTTCATCTTGCCTGTAAGTCATGACTAGGAAACGACCTGGACCACACGTTGGGGCCATGCTAGACGCCAGACCCAATTTTATCCTCGTTTAAGCACATGGGAGCCTTAAGGTGCCCGAACACCACACTGCCAACGCCATGCTCGATGAGCGCAATGCTGATCTGAAGATCAGGGCCGCAACGTTTAATGACCTTTCATCGATAACAGACCTGCATGCGCGCGCCTTTGGCCCTGGACGTTTTGCAAGAACGGCCTACCGTGTACGCGAAGACACACCTGAGATTTCCGAGTACTGCCGTGTCGCGGTTGACGGCAACAAACTTGTTGGCGCGGTTCGTATGACAAACGTGCTCATCGGTAACAAACCGGGCGCATTGCTGTTGGGCCCACTTGCTGTTGAACCAAGTCTTAGCAAAACCGGTCTCGGCGGCCAGCTCATTTCTAACGCACTGCAAGCCGCGAAATCAGGCAAAGTTGAACTAGTGGTCCTCGTTGGCGATGAACCTTATTACGGAAAGCAAGGATTTGCGCCTGTTCCGCCCGGGAGTATCATTTTTCCAGGCCCCGTCGATCCCACACGCATTCTTGCCGTCCAATTGAAGCCTAATTCATTGCAGAAATTTCAAGGTCCCCTGGTCGCACAAACCAACAAGTAATAAATAAGGGTATAGGCACCCGCGATCACAACGATTTAAGTCGATCTTAAACGAACGGCTTTTGGCGTTAACCCCTCGATCGCGCGTGTCAGCTGGAGGAGCATCGCCTTGTAATGATCTTTGCAGCACGAAAGGCAATTGTCAGATACCCGCCGAGCATAGCGCTCTATCTCGCGATAGCCTTTGCCTTCAGTGTATCCTGGGCCACGCCCACCATCGCCGCCCAAGACGCGCCTTCTCCGTGGCGCAAAGTGTGGCCAAAAACAGATTTTTCAAAAACAGTTGTCCCAATAAATGAGATTACTGCTGGTGGGCCACCACGCGATGGAATACCGTCAATTGACAAGCCCAACTTCATTGAGGCCATGAGCGTCGACACACTTTCTAAAAAAGAAGCTGTTGTTAGCATTGAGGTCAACGAAGATGTGCGGGCCTACCCGTTGCGTTTTTTGATCTGGCACGAAATCGTCAATGATAGTGTTGGAAAAACACCGGTCGCCATCACCTATGACCCGCTTTGCAACACAACGATCGCTTTTGAACGAAAGATCGCAGGCCAAACGGTCGAGTTTGGAGTTACAGGAAAGCTCCGCCATTCCAATCTCATCATGTATGACCGGTTAAGTGAAACGTGGTGGCAGCAGTTCACGGGCGAGGCCATAATTGGAACTCACGCCGGCCAAGTTTTGAAAAAACTTCCCATCCGCCTAGAGTCATTTGAAGCATTTTTAAACCGCCACCCCAACGGCCCTGTCCTTGTCCCAAATAATCCCAACGCGCATCCCTATGGTCGCAATCCTTACCCAAATTACGACATCGCCGACCAGCCCTATCTTTATAAAGGCCGTTTGCCAAAAGGAATTTCCCCCTTAGCGCGCGTCGCTGTCGTTCGCCATGACAACAAACCGGTAGCGATTTCGCTCGATGTCTTACGCAACAAGAAACAAATGACCGTTGGAAATTTGCAATTGTCCTGGCGCGACGGGCAAAGCTCACCCGTAAGCGCCCGCGAGATTGCAGGTGGACCTGACGTTGGCACGGTTACGGTTCTTGATGCAAGCTCTGTAGTAGAAAACTCAGGCGCAATTTACGAAGTCCCATTTGCGTTTGCCTTCCACGCTTTTTATCCCGACTCGAAAATAATAAAGAAGTAACACCGCACTCCGGCCCACGACCTGCAAAACAAAAAGCATCAAACTTCTGCTTTCGCCCGATCGAAGGCCCACGCCAACCACGGAAGCAAGGCGCTAACATCCTCTGCCTCAACCGTCGCACCGGTCCATATCCGCAAGCCTGCTGGGGCATCCCGGTATGACCCGATATCAAACGCAACGCCTTCTTTTTCCAGCAGCTTCACAATTGATTTCGCAAAATCAGCCTGCCGCTCTGCGTCGAGCTGCAATACATCAGGGTCAACAATTCTTAGGCAAACCGAGGTATTAGAATAGGTCTGTGGATCGCGCGCAAGGTTCGCAACCCAATATGTTTCTTGCACCCAATCATGGATAAGTTGGGCGTTTTTGTCAGCGCGAGCCTTTAAACCTTCCAAACCGCCAACACTGCGCGCCCACGCCAAGGCATCAAGATAATCCTCTACACATAACATCGACGGCGTGTTGATCGTCTCACCAACAAAAACGCCCGATATTAACTTGCCGCCCTCTGTCAATCGAAAGATTTTTGGCAACGGACGGTCAGGTGAATATGTTTCCAACCGGTCGATCGCACACGGCGACAATATCAGCATACCATGCGCTGCTTCACCTCCGATCACCTTCTGCCAAGAGTAGGTCAGGACATCAATTTTGCTCCAATCAACGTCCTGCGCAAATATAGCAGATGTTGCATCAACAAAGGTCAGTCCGGATCGTGTCTCAGGAATCCAATCATAATCCGGTATACACACACCAGACGTCGTGCCGTTGGCCGTAAAAATCACATCCCGCGAAAAATCAGCTACGTTAAGATCGGGCAAAGCACCATAGTCGGCCTCCAGTATGCGCGCGTCCGCAAGCTTTAACTGCTTGACCACGTCATTGGCCCAGCCGGCGCCAAAGCTTTCCCAAACCAGAACATTGACCCCCCGCGCACCGAGCATCGACCACATCGCGCACTCAAAGGCGCCTGTATCCGAAGCCGGCACAATACCCACTTTGAAGTCCTCCGGCACATCTAATAAAGCCCGCGTCTCTTCTATGGCGCGCTTAAGCCTCTTCTTTCCTTCCGCGGCTCTGTGAGAACGCCCGACAAAAGCGGAACGCAATACATCTGGCGACCAACCAGGACGCTTCGCACAAGGTCCAGAAGAAAAACATGGATTTTTTGGACGCAATATTGGGCGCTCAACCTCTGACATCCGCATTCCTTTCAAAAAATTTTAAACGTCCAGCAATGCCCGCCGGCAGGATGTAACATTTATTCTTTTGCCGATAGCGCAAATTGGAGGCGTTGAAAACACGCCAAAACCAACGAGGGCGAGCCCAAGGCCCGCCCCCTATTCGATTGCTCCGAATTTAGAGTCGTTCTTTAGTAGATATCAAAGCGCAAACCAGCGCGCAGCTGATGTTCAAATGTGTCGTCAAATGACACCCGGCTTGTGCCCCCGAAATTCGATCCTTTAACGTTAAGTCCTATCTGCGGTCCGCCCAAATACAAGAACCTGTAATTGAAATCCAAAAGCGACTTATCTGAGAGCCTGTATGAGAATCCTGTCGTCGCCATGGCAGCCATCGTCACTGTCTCAGCTTTTGAGCTCGTTTGAAATTCCTCTCTGAGCGCAGACTGCATACATTTGTTTCCAACAGTCATCCCGCAATCAAACTCCCGTGTGCGGTGCGTGCGCTTCACCCTTGTCCATGTGAAACCAAGTCCACCACCAATGTAAGGAGTCCAATCCGATTCTTCACCGCGGTAGAAATCATAGTAACCGTTGAACAGGAAGATGCCGCCACCCACGGCTGTTCTGTCGCTAACTTCGCCGCGAACCAGGGCCGGATTGGCCGTATTCCGCCAGTATTGGTATCCACCATCGTAATTGACACGGTTGCTATTGCGCCATTCCGCAGTGAAGTCAGAGCGGAAGAAATTATTCCAATAGTAGCCAACACCGGCGCCAATCGTCACAAGCGGATCATCTTTGCTATCCCGAATGCCGCGCGGCAAAGCAAATGGTCCGCGCAAGCTTTTCCGGCCGTATCTCAAACCCTGTTCATTGCCCTCTGGACTTCCAGCAAGCCCGAAACCGACGTCGCCGCGAAAATACCAATCCGCTTTGTGAACTGGAATTGGCACAGGCGCCGGAACAGGAACCGGGCCAACACCATAATCCTTGATACCATTCGCGCCATCATGCCATTCATTTGCGGAAAGCGGGCTCATTGCCCCCCACAGAACCAACAGTCCTAGCGAATATTTGAGCGCCTTAAGTTTCATCTGCCTTGATCTCTCTTTAAATCTTCGAAACGACAATAGCCGAGTCAAAAATCTCCAAATCCCCCGAATGCGGAACGACCACACACTACGAATTGAAACTCAAACGCGCATCGCTCATTGAACGAGGCAAGCACTACCCAACCACGCACAAACAACCTGCCCAACGCATATGGACAAAGCCAACTCTGGTTACTTAGTTGAAGTCGTAGCGCAGACCGAACCGAACTTCATGCGCGTGAATATCTTCGACCGTCGGATCCTGTGAAACCTCAGGCCGGCCATTCACAACGCCGCGAACCGGCCCTGTCCTGCCTTCGCCGAGGTACAAAAACCGATAACCAACATCCAAATAAAGATTGCGGCTGACAGTCGGCGCGACATATTCGTCTTTGATGCTTACCGCCTGCGTGCGACCCCGATGTCCCAAAAGACCAATGGATGCACCGGCCATAAACGCGGCAGCAACGCTGTCCTCAGTGGCACCATCAACGGTACCGTCACAACCACAGAGCCCCTCAACGATGCCATCCTTCGTGCGATGCCGAACCCAACCCAGGCCAACACCCAGGTAAGGCGTAAACCGGCTGCGCATATCGAAATCGTAATAGAGATTGGCTAGTACGAGCGTGCTCGACATGCTGAACTGGCGTTCTCCAGGCAATAATGCTGCATTGTTGCCAAGCGTCCCAACAACATCCGTTTCGAACCGATGTTCGACCGTCACGTCGCCACGAACATTTTCTGTGAAATACCGGCCAATACCGCCACCAACGCTCCAGTGGCCTTCAATATTAGTGTCCGTCAGATGATTGATCCCGTCCTCAATCATGATTGGATCGTCATAATGGCCGTATGCACCATCCACCCGGAAATACCAAGATGGACCACCATGCGAATAACTGTGTGTGGGTGCATAACCATCTTTGACACTGCCGTCATACATGCCACCGGCGTGCCCATCCACCGCCGAAAAGACCAGCAGTGCCGCACTAAGCAAAACTGCGCAGCGTGTACCAACCATGATCGTCCCCTTTTATCGTCGTATTGCCGCCAAAACGCGAACACAGGGGCGCGGCACATTTTTCTACCGACCACCGAATATGGGGTATAAGACTTAAGGGGAAATTAATCGCCGACCCAATTTGTGCCACGGCGAAAACAAGTTTCAGGGCAACCCGAAACGGAATGCAGCTCAAACCACCTGTGATAGCTTGAGATCTTAAGAAGACGTTAACGCCCTGCCGCGCAAACGCAGCAACAAAGCGCCTTAGTTGACCTGCGAAGCAGAACGAACCGCATCACAAACCTCACCCACAACACCCGCAATCAACCGTTCATCTTCGCCTTGCGCCATCACACGGATCACCGGCTCTGTTCCGGAAGGCCTTATAACCAATCGGCCATCCTTACCCAGTTTTGCCTTTGCATCTTTAATAGCTTTGACAACCGTGGAGTGCTCAAGGGGCTTGCCGTTAGCATAACGCACATTCTTGAGAACCTGTGGAATTGGCTCAAAGCGCGCGCAAACTTCCGACACCGACCGATCGCTTGCCACCACAACAGCCAAGATCTGCAACGCGGAAACAAGTCCGTCACCTGTTGTCGTAAAGTCTGACATGACAATATGGCCAGACTGTTCGCCCCCCAAATTGTATCCATGTTTGCGCATATGCTCGACGACGTAGCGGTCGCCAACCGGCGTGCGGACCATTTTGAGACCGCAGTCATCCAAATAGCGCTCTAGGCCTAAGTTGCTCATCACAGTCGCCACGACTCCACCGGCCGCCAATCGGCCGCGCCGATTCCAACTGTCCGCAATCACCGCCATCAATTGATCGCCATCGACCACCTGCCCTTTTTCATCGATCAAAACCACACGATCAGCGTCCCCATCCAGGGCAATTCCTATATCTGCCCGCAACTCGCGCACTTTATCGATCAAAGCTTCCGGCGATGTAGAACCACACTTGTAATTGATGTTCCGTCCATCGGGGTCTGCACCAATCTTGATCACCTCGGCGCCAAGCTCCCACAACGCCGCAGGAGCAACACGATACCCGGCTCCATGCGCGCAATCGATCACAATGCGCAAACCTTCGAGCCGCAAATTGCGAGGCAATGTCCGCTTCGCAAACTCAATGTACCGCTCTTTCGCGCTCTCGACGCGCGTTGCCCGACCAATCTTTTCCGGCTCTGTTAAGAGCTCCGAACTGTTGGTCTCAACCAACGCTTCGATTTCACGTTCCATATTATCGGAAAGTTTATAGCCGTTTTGGTCGAACAACTTGATACCGTTGTCGTCAAAGCGATTGTGCGACGCGGAGATCATCACACCCAAATCCGCACGCAACGACCGCGTTAACATCGCCACAGCTGGCGTCGGAAGCGGTCCCAGCAAAAACACATCCATACCGACAGACGTAAACCCAGACATCAATGCCGCCTCGAGCATATAGCCCGACAAGCGCGTATCCTTACCAATGACAACACGATGGCGATGCGTGTGACCATTTTTCTGGAAGATCTTGCCGGCGGCCATACCGACTTTCAACGCGACCTCCGACGTCATCGGATGCCGATTGGCCAACCCGCGTATCCCATCAGTCCCGAAATAGCGTCGCGTCATAGTCCAATTCCCATTGCCAAAACCCCGCGCTGGATTATGCCTCCAAACCAGCTGATTCTCATATCACATCCAATGAGCAAAATTCACGCCATACGTGTTTTTTCATTTTAGCACAAAGTGCCTCAGCGCATCGGCAAAATATGGCTCAACTGGGACAATAAGGGCCGGTTGCCAACGGGGGTCCACGACAAATAGTGCACAACATGCGACCCACCTACAGCCCATGCTGACGCCAGCCGTAGAATCGGCGCATAGATCAACAACATCGTTGTCGGGCCCGCGTCTGATGACCGTCATAAACGGGATTACGCGCGACCGGATACACGGGATTCTGCCCAAACTGAATTTTTTATGACGAGGGGTCCTATGGCACTTTTTCTTGCCGTTGCAAATCGCAAAGGTGGCGTTGGAAAATCAACGGTGTCGGTTATGCTCGCACATGCGTTTAGCATTTGGGGCAAAAAACGTGTCCTTCTTTTGGACCTCGACTCCCAATGCAATGCTTCGCTCATCCTCTTAGGCGGACAAGCCTGGAACGAAGCGCGCAAGGCTCAAAAAACAATTGCCGATTATTTGTTTGATCTTTTTGACGAGAACGCGCAACCAGCACGCGACTATCTTTTGCACAATGTTGGAGATGTTTCGGGGCAAGACCGCAAAGCGCCCTCACTTTCGCTGTTGCCCGGCTCATTGTTGCTTGAGGATGTCCAGGGTGAACTGTTCGTCAAGGAAGCGCGTCAAGCGCGCGATCCCGACATAGTTTCCCGCCGCGTCCGCGGTCGCCTTGAACGCCTGCTGCGCCGCTTTGAAATGGAATTTGACATTGTCATAATGGATTGTGCACCCGGCCTTTCCTTTGCGGCACTGGCTGCATTAAAGGCCGCCGACAAGGTCATCGTACCCTTCCGCCCTGATTATGTTTCGCGCCTTGCAGTGGACCGCGTCGCCATGATCATCGAGGAAAAGCAGCATCTTGATGCGCTCGCCGATATATCCATCGCCGATCGTCGTTATATATGCTTGGCCAACTACGTGCGCCCCAACAATGGCCGGGAACGGCTGTTGCTCGACGAAATCGAACTATTCCATCCCGTCTTACAAACGATGCTGCCGCAGCGCGATGGCATCGCAAACGCCTTCGATTGGGAACAAACACGCCGTTCAATAGAAGCCAAGTATGGCGATGCCACACAGGATCTGCATAATCTATATGCAGAGCTGCAATCAATCTACGCAGAATTCCAGAAAGCCGCCTAAGACAAACATGTCAAAACCAACCCAACTCTGGCCTGGCGAACGAATGCGCGCATTTTTCCGCGCCATTTTGCGCGCTGAGCCACAGGTGGACGACGAACTTGCCGACCGTCTTTCCAGACGCCTGACACGTTCAATCAATCGCATGTTGGTTTGGGATGCCCGTCCACAAACCATCGCAGACAACACCAATGTAGACAAACCGGCGATCGTCGAAAAGGACGCAATCGATAGCGATACAATTAACGAGGCTGGCGCACCCTGGCCTGACGCCGATACGTTAAACCCGCCACAACTTCGGCTACAGAAAAATAAGAAAAGAAAAAAGAAAAAGAAGATCGAAACCCGCGAACCGTTTGACCCTTATGCATTTAGCGCAGTCGTCGTCTTAGCGCGCGGCGGGCCCGACGCCCTTATGGCCAAACTTAAAGAGATCAAGACAGCTGAACATTTGCGCAAGTTAGCCGACGCCCAACACCTTGGCATTTCCGTTGACGTTCAAAAAACCGATGAACTCCGCCGCGCCATCATCAACGGCGCCTCTCAGCGTTTGGCCGACCGGCGCGCCGCAGCAAGCTAACTTGCGCGATCTTCAATCAGCCAAAGCAACAGCTTCATCGCCAACCTGCATTGCCTGCCAAACAGCAATGGCTTGCCGCGTTTCCGCAACGTCATGCACGCGTAGAATTTGCACACCTTGCCCAACGGCCCATAACGCGGCTGCAAGTGAACCAGGAACGCGGGCCTTCGGATCTTCAACGTCACACAATTGGCCAATGAGCTTTTTCCTCGAAGCACCCAATAATACGGGCACACCCAAGCCATGAAAGATGCTCATCCCAGATAGCACCGCCACATTATGATGGAGCAGCTTTCCAAACCCGATACCTGGATCAACAATCAATTTCGCCTTTGCGATGCCCACCGCTTCACACGCGCGAACCCGGCGCTCCAAATAATCAAAAACATCCAAAACCACATCTAAATATTGCGGATCAACATTCATAGTTTGCGGTTCACCTTGAGCATGCATCAACATAATCGGCAAACCACTTTCCGCTGCCGCGTCCAAGGCCTCCTCATCATAGGTCAATGCCGACACATCATTGAGGATATCCACACCAACATCAGTTGCCCGCCGCATCACGTCTGCTTTGCGCGTGTCAATGGAAATCAAAGCATCGGTTTTAGGACGCAAGGCTTCGAGAACCGGCATCACACGCTTCAATTCATCGTCAACCGCAACTGTGTCTGCTCCAGGACGGGTCGACTCCCCACCAATATCAAGAATGTCTGCACCTTCATCGACCAGTCGCAACGCATGATCGACAGCATCCTGTACGCCCGAAAATTGCCCACCATCCGAAAAACTATCAGGCGTTACGTTGACAATTCCCATGATCCGAGGCCGGTCCATCGAAAGACCCGAGACCCGCGGTCGCGGCGCTCGAATGGTCTCAAATAGATCTGAGGCCGCCAACGTCTCGCCACCCCAATCCCTCTCAAAAAACTCAGATACCGGCATGGTCCGCCGCACAATCTTACTGCCTTTACGCTCAATCACCTCGACAGCAGCAAAACCCATTGGCCCGCCCGCCAGCGCCAAGCCCTGTAAAGTACCGGACCGATCACCAGTCCTGGATAAAGGAAATAGGCCTTGCGGGCGCAGGTAAATCGAACGCTGCATTCCAAGATCCTCGTTTTAAAAGTGACAATTTCCGGTTCGCACTATGAAGCCAGGTTCGTTCACTGTGTTGCTGCACGCACAATTTGAACACCGCCATTCGCACACAATGAAGTACGGCCGCACTTTGAAAAAGCACAGCCGTTCTTCTTACACAAACGATAATGATATTTTTTCAGTCACGTATAATTGGCAGCGCGGCTTACGTGGGTTGCGGCTCCATGCCTCCCGTATCGGGACCTGGCTCATCACGGGGTCGCGTGGCACCCACCGACGGGACCGCTGAACCCACAGGCCCTTCAGCGTCTTCATCATCCGCTTGCCGGACAACTTTCTCACCCCGCATGATCGCGGCCGCCTCATCACCTGTAATGGTTTCATATTCCATCAAGGCCTGGGCCATTGCTTCAAGCTCTGCCCGGTGTTTTTCCAACACCTCCCAGGCCTTTTTCTCGCCATCCGTGACAATGCGACGAATTTCTTCATCAATCAGGTTTGCCGTTTCTTCCGACATATTCTGACGCTGCGTAATGGCATGGCCCAAGAACACTTCCTGTTCATTATCACTGTAATGCATCGGTCCGAGCTTTTCGCTCATACCCCATTCTGTGACCATGCGCCGAGCAATGCCCGTCGCTTGGCTGATATCGCTCGATGCACCCGTGTTAAGATGTTCCTTGCCATAGATGATTTGTTCCGCAACGCGACCGCCGAATGCCATGGCGATCTTGCCCTCACACCATTCTTTTGAATAGCTAAGTTTGTCACGCTCCGGCAGGCTCATCGTGACACCCAGCGCACGCCCACGCGGAATGATGGTGACTTTGTGCAAGGGATCATTCCCAGGCACAACAACATTGACAATCGCGTGCCCCGCTTCGTGGTAAGCCGTCGCAAGTTTTTCCTCTTCCGTCATCGCCATAGAGCGACGCTCAGCCCCCATCATGACTTTGTCTTTGGAATCCTCAAACTCTGATTGGGTCACAAGGCGCTTGTTACGCCGTGCCGCCAACAACGCCGCCTCATTCACAAGATTGGCAAGATCAGCACCCGAAAATCCAGGCGTACCGCGCGCAATGACACGAGGATCGACGTCCGGTGCAACCGGCACCTTCCGCATATGAACGCGCAAGATTTTTTCACGGCCTGACACGTCAGGATTTGGAACAACGATCTGACGATCAAATCTGCCGGGCCGCAACAACGCGGGATCAAGCACGTCCGGCCTATTGGTGGCCGCAATAATGATTATGCCTTCGTTGGCCTCAAAACCATCCATCTCAACAAGCAACTGGTTGAGCGTCTGCTCGCGCTCATCGTTGCCGCCGCCAAGCCCGGCACCACGGTGGCGGCCAACGGCATCAATCTCGTCAATAAAGATGATGCACGGCGCGTTCTTTTTTGCTTGTTCGAACATGTCGCGCACACGACTTGCGCCGACACCGACAAACATTTCCACAAAATCAGAACCAGAGATTGTAAAGAACGGAACGTTTGCTTCGCCCGCAACGGCGCGTGCTATGAGAGTCTTACCCGTACCCGGCGGCCCAACAAGCAATGCGCCGCGCGGGATGCGCCCACCCAAGCGTTGAAACTTTTGCGGATCTCGCAAGAACTCTACAATCTCTTGCAAATCAGCTTTCGCTTCATCCACTCCGGCAACATCTTCAAACGTGACACGGCCGTGGCGCTCCGCAAGCAATTTTGCGCGCGACTTTCCAAAGCCCATGGCACGACCAGAGCCCGACTGCATTTGCCGCATGAAAAAGATCCAAATCGCGACCAGCAGCAATATCGGCAACCAATTGATGAGATGCGTAAACAACGACGGTGAGTCTTCTTCCGTCGGCTTTACATTGAAATTGACTTTCTTTTCACGAAGCATCGCAATGAGGTTAGGATCATCAGGGGCATAGGTTTTAAACTTCTCACCTGTATTCCGCAGTTTCCCCGAAATCCGGTTGCCAACAATCGTGACTTCCTCGACTTTTCCTTCGTCAACCGCGCTTAGGAATGCGGAATAGGAAAAGTCAGTGCCACGCTGGCTTTTGGCCGGATGGTTGACCATATTGATCAACGCCGCTAGCAACACTAAGATTGCAACCCAAATCGCGACACTTCGAAAATTTGAATTCATCAGTTGTCCTTCAAACGACGACCCTTGTTGGGCAGCGCCCCTAAAATGCCCAACTCATCGCCCCGTTTCGTCTGGGCCGGGAAAGGCCCATCAAACGCATGCGTAGAACATAGGTCCACCCATGCCCTTTGCCAAGCTAAGACCAGGCACACAGACTCACCCAGCTACGTTAGAAAAACGTTAGAACGGCCACTTAACACCCTCAATCAATGCCAAAAAGTCATTCTGCGCACGAATTTTGCGCCCCAAGCGTTAAACAGTGCAAATCAAGCCCCGTAGATTTGGAAAATCGGAATTTGTCTTTTTTACCACAAAAACTGCATTTTTGGTCCGTCTGACCCCGGCGGCAATATGGAATAACCAAGGTGCGGTACGGCCACCAGGTCGCCCTCTATCCAAAAAGATGGCAAAGTTGCAGCAGCTCTGGAAAGCATGCCTGGCGCCTGATCAATGCGTTTGCGTAACGCAGCATAGCCAGGCACACCCAACGCCTTTAAAGTCAGTCCACACGCCAAATCGGCCGGCAACACCACTTTGAAGCGGTTATCCCAAATCACGCTCTCGCCAGCTTGTAACGAAACTTGACACAGGTCTTTGCGCCCCGGTTCGCGATAAACCGCGTAGTGATCCTGATCACGACAAACCACACATCCACCCAGCGTCATTGTGTCTTGGAGAGCATCCTCCGCGACGAGTTGTAAACATAATGCTTCAAGCTTGCTTAAGCGCACGGGACTAGTTCGCCCGCCATATGCACGCACGACATGCGCTACCACGCGCAATCGAATCTCCTCCGGCAGATCGTCAAATGCACGCCGCGCGATCTCACCCCAGGCTCCATCATGCGTATTTACAATTTCTTGAATCGCCGCCGTCGCCGTTCTCTCAAGAGCATCCCGCGCACGATTTAAACGTCGTGCGCTGCGCGCCAAAACATCCGCGCTCAGCCCGACGTTTTCAAGCGTTTCTTGCGCATCGCGCAAACGCACACGTTCAAAACGTTCATCACGGTTGCTCGGATCATCCAGCCATCCAGACCCTTCCGCACGAAGCGTTGCCACCAGCCGTTCCTTGGAAATATCAAGCAACGGTCGCAGCAAACAAACCCCTGAAGCGCTCATCGGCTGCTCATGCGCACGCATGGCCGAAAGACCATCAAGCCCACTTCCGCGGGCAAGACGCATGAGCAGCGTTTCAGCTTGGTCCTCCTGATGGTGCGCCGTCACAACCGCACCGTTTGTCGTTCCCCTGCTCGCTTCGAAGTGTTTCACACATTCAAATAACAATTGATAGCGCGCCTCACGAGCTGCTTCCTGCAAACCCGTTTTTGGTTTTTCGCCAACCCATTTAAGACTGACAGTTTGGAACCCCAAGGATTCAGCCTGTTCTAAAACAAACGCGACGTCCTCTTTCGAGCTGGCACGAAGCCCGTGATCAACGCTCGCAACAATAGGTAGCTTACCTCCACAGTGATCCACCCACCACTTGACGAGCACCATGAGGGCCATGCTGTCGGCACCGCCAGATACAGCAAGCACAACAGGATCAAACGCCCGAAGCGGCGAAAAAATTCGCTCCAGCTCATTGTCTTGAATGGGAGTGGTCATCGTCACCACGGGCCTCCGCCGCGCCATCAATCTAAAAAGCACAGATGGAGTATTGGGTCTCACCCAACCAATGCCAAGACAAAATGGCGCTGCAAGCAAATACGAAGTTAAATATCGCGGCAACTGGGCCGCCATGAGCCAATCGCTCTAAACTTTCAGCAACCCGCCCGTCGCTTTTCGACACGTGCTTTCTGCGCAATCCGTTTTGGTGCCTGCGGGAACCTCGTTGAAAGTTCCGCAAAAGAAGAACACGCCGCATCTTTTTGACCGAGCTTGTTGAGCGACATCGCAAGCTTCAACAGACTGTCAGGAGCTTTCTGGCTCTTTTTGTAATTCTTGTACCCCTTCAGAAATGCGCTGGCTGCCGGTCGATACTGGCCTCGAACATAATACGTTTCACCCAACCAATACTGCGCATTGCCTGCCAAACGATCCCCCGGATACTGGTTCAAGAATTTGGAAAACGCGTTGTGCGCGGCCCCATAATCTTGTTGCAGCATGTAGCCATAGGCCGTTTCGTAAAGCTGCTGCGGTCCTTGGTTCACGGTATAGCCATCGGTTCCATAAGGCGCGGCCGAAGGATCATTGCGCGCCACATAACCCGTGCTGGCGGGCGCTCCATAATTTGGATCCGCCGACACACCACCACTTGGCGTAGTTGTAGTTGTTGACCCAAACCCATCTGCCGTACGTCCGCCAGCAGCACCAAAATTAGACGACCCTTGGTTAGGCGACCGGGCCGCATAACCAGACCCTGATCCATATTGTCCGTGCTGTTGTTGCTTGAGAACACGCACTTCCCGCGTCAATGACTCAATCTGCGCGGTCAATGCGCGAATTTGAGTCTCCATTTGATTGAGACGCGCAGCATCCCCAGGGTTGCCACCATATGTCGGACCAGCGCTCACCGGAGGCTGCGCAGCATTCGCGGGCCTGGTCCGCGCCAGGCTTTCCAACGTACCAATCTCAACTTTCATATCAATAATCTGCTCTGAAAGCTGATCCACACGTTTAGCAAGTTCCGCATTATCTTGGGCCAATAGGTTTCCTGCTGACTGCGCTTGCAGCATCCCCACAAATGCACACACCCCAACCAGAGCGACACATTTTTTCATCAGTAACGATATCCATTTTGTTTTGCTGTAAAACATAACCTCAACTCATGTTGCTTGCTGCCGAGCAAAACCGCAAGTCGCAGAACCTGCTAAAATCCCAAACCCATGAACCAATCGCTTAGCTTAGATCTGCGTGCCCAAGAGCTGCTCTTACCACATCGACACCAAAACGTGCGCCCGAGCAGCGTTATACACCCGCTCAAAAGCCCACAATGCACAAGACCTTGAAAAAAGCGCCGTTCAATACTCGAACTCGCGCGGACCCAGAAGCCACATGACCTGGCCTAGATCATCCGGCCCTCCGCGCGACACGTTCTCTTCAACATGGCGCCCGCGACCATCGCGGCGACCCCCTCTTTCACCACGCAATATCAGCATCACCACACGCCGGTTCTGAGCCGCGCACAAATTCGTGTCACACTGTGCAACAGGCCCGTCCCGTCCAACAGCGGTTATGTGCAACCGGCCTTCTGGCACGCCTTCAGCAATGAGGCGATCACGCACCACGCCCGCGCGACGCACCGAAAGCTCATGGTTCTTTTGATCGTTTCCCGGTTCGTCGGCGTGCCCTTCAATCAGAACACCGACATCACCATGCTCTTGCAGCCACTTTGCTTGCGCACTGAGTACACGCCGCGCATTTGCGCCAAGCTTTGCACTATTTGGACCAAAAAAGACGCGATCCCCAATCGCCAACCTCAATCTTTCACCAAGTCGCTCGTTCACACGCGCACGCAATCTCACCAATTCGGCGCCGCGCACTTCGTTCACACCGATCGCTTTTGATTTCGGGGAAGCTGCACGTTCCGCATGACGCAACGTGTTTCCGACAGGGGCATAGCCGTCCCGCAACCTTGGTGCTGCGTCGTCGTCTGAAGCCTCATCCATATCGGCATAAAGATGTGCCAATTCTCGGCGCGCTTTGTTGGCTTGCTTAGAGCTTGGGAACCGCGCCACGACGCGTTCCAATATCCTCTGCCCAGCCGCACGCTCTCCGCGGCGCAACGCGCGCAGACCGCGCTCATACAAATTGGCAGCCACTTCCGTTTCTGTTTGCCGTTCACGCGCCCACTCGTCCGGCTCACGATCCCGCCGCGCCGGACGCACCTTAATCGTCCCTAGGTGCACAGGGTCGCCGGCGTATGCGTCAGCCTCTTCGGCAAGAAGAACGTAAGGCTCCACCGCAGCAAAAAAGAAGAACGACGACACCGCAATGAGCGCAGTCGCCAAATAGCGTCCGTAGCAGTGCTCTATGATTTGAAAAGGAAACCCCGCATGCGCTTCATCCGTTGAAGGACGTGCACCACGAGATACCAAAGAAGACAATGCCTGGGACCGGCAAAAACGCAGCATTACGCGCCCACAACTATTTAAAAACCGCTATTATCGTGTCCGGATAATGCCTTGCCTTTGCGGCCAAACTTTGCGCAGCAACAGCTTTCCAAGGCAGCTTGTATTGCCAATTTCTTTCCGAAACCGCCCTTTTTGTAAGTAAGTCAGTGTCGTTACGTTCCTTCCACCACTTCCGCAAAACAAGTCGTCTCAAACTGGAACACGTCCCAACATGTTTCGCCGGCTAAGGGCGACCCAAGAACATCGTCGCGAAAACCAGAACAGCGCCTAACGCGCCGCACAAATCGTCACACGAAATCTGATCGACTGACTTACATCACCAGTCGATCCACAGGCGACAACATCTGAAATGTATGATTGGGTTAAAAGCACCGCCGTCGCAGGACGCCAGGCGATCAATTTTTCACCGACAACCAAATCAGACGGATCAAAACCTGTGTTTAAGGTCAACCAGGAAATCGGCACGCAAAATATCACGCCTTGCCCCCAACTATGCCGGCATCCCTCCACTTAACGTGTCGAACAGGTCCAGGGTCAGTTCAAGGAAGTCTCAACCAGCAACCCGGCTGTTAAGCACAGTTTGCGCGCGCCTGTTTTGCGACCAACAGGAAATATCATCGCAAACGGCAACAGGCCGCTCCTTGCCATAAGAGATCGTACGAATACGCGCTGGATTGATCCCACTTCGCGAAAGGTAGGACCGCACGGCCGTTGCCCGGCGTGCACCAAGGGCAATGTTGTATTCCCGTGTCCCGCGTTCGTCGGCATGGCCTTCGATTGTGATTGTGTATTGCGGGTAGCGCTTGAGCCATTGCGCTTGGCTCCGCAAAACCTGTTGGGCTTCGCCGGTGAGATCCGAGCTATCCGTCGTGAAGTAAACGATGTCACCTACGTTGACGCTAAAATCGCGCTGTGTCCCAGGGGTCACAGATCCATTGCCGTTTGCACCAAGCTGTCCACCAGCCTGGTTCTGGGTACTTGCGCACCCGCCAAGCACCAAAACACCCACCACTCCAAATACGGTGATGAAGAGCGCGCGTGTCGCGTTCAAAGCCCGCAGCGACATAGCCATATCAAAGTCCTCGAGGGAGCCTGCCCTCATTAATCTGAGCCAAACGTCAGCCGTTTGAGACCGCCACTTCTCTTTGCCCCCTTAACGCCCACTACTCCTGCCATCGTACGAAATTGTGGCCACGTCATTACAACTTCAAGGCACATGGCCAAGGGTCCTTATGAGACCCAACCGGCAAGAGCCGAGATTGGTAACAAAGGGACACAATTTCGGCCCACGATCCCAGTTTTCCAAGCGGCGCCCTTTGCCAGCTCATTGTTGGCAAAACCACAAAAAAAAACCAAGCGGACACCGCATCGCGATGGCCACTTGGTTTTTGTCCGATTCCCTTGGCAAAACCAAGGGCTCAGCTGAATAAAACTCTTAGCGAGCTACTTCAGTTGTTGCAGGAACGTCTGCGCCGAGCTTCATAGGCTCAACAGGCGTCTCACGACGGCATGCGCCGAGAGCAACTGCAGCAACAACAGCAGCGATAACGATAGCGCCTTTCATAGCTTCAATCTCCTAAGGTTAACCTTCGTTAAGTTTTGGCCTCATCACCAATCTTAGTGGGCGACTTCACTAGCAGCTGGCAATTCAGCCCCCAGCTTCATAGGCTCAATCGGAGTCTCGCGACGGCATGCGCCTAGCGCAACAGCCGCGACCACCGCCGATAGTAAGATCAGCCCCTTTACACCCTGCATGGTCTTCTCTCCTGATGCTTTGATCGGCACTAGCCGTATACTTGCGTACCGGGGCTGCGCTTCACGATCAAGGTGCGTAAGGCCTTGTGCAATCTTTTCCCCACGCCTTGATGCGAAAATGCAACTCAAATCCTCGTGCGATCTACCCAACAATTCCTCGCATTAAAAAACCGCGAGGCCCTTGATTTTACGCTACTATCCCGTCCCACAAAGCGGGCGGCGGGCTCGCTAAAGGACACCACAAAGCAGTTAATCCGCGGTTAAGCGCTGTTTCAATTTTGGAGGGGCGACCAGGCCGGATCCGATGCAAAAGACGGTGTTCTGACGACTCGCTCGTTATACCCAGTGATATCCACAGAATGGATTCGCGGTCCACCGTCAGCACCACGGCTTTCACGGAAAAACATCAGTACACGTCCATTTGGTGCCCAAGTGGGTCCTTCGTTGTGATAGCCCTCACTCAAGATTCGCTCCCCAGAACCATCCGGATGCATAACACCGATAAGGAATCGACCCATAAGTTGCTTAGTAAACGCAATGTAGTCACCGCGCGGGGACCAAACCGGTGTCGAATAACGTCCGTTGCCAAAACTGATTCGACGAACACCGGATCCATCCGAGTTCATGACGTAAAGTTGCTGAGACCCCTCACGATCAGATTCGAAAACAACACGAAAACCGTCCGGTGAATAAGACGGCGCAGTGTCGATGGCGCGGGGAACATTTGTCAGACGCCGCTTTTGTCGCGTTCGTAGATCCAACTCGAAGATGCTCGAGCCGCCACCTTCCTGCAAACTCATCACGATCTTCTGTCCATCTGGCGAGAACCGTGGCGCAAACGTCATACCCGGAAAATCGCCGACCACCCGCCGTTGGCCCGTCAGAAGGTTCATTAAATAAACCCGCGGCTGACCTTGGCCATAAGACATATATGTAATTTCCTGGCGGTTTGGCGAAAACCGCGGCGTCAGGACAAGCTCAGAGCCGCGACTCAAAAGCCGCACGTTGTGTCCATCCTGATCCATAATCGCCAAGCGCTTCACACGCTGACGCTTTGGCCCCGTTTCATCGATAAAGACGACCCGCGTATCAAAGTAGCCTTTTTCACCTGTCAAACGCTCATAGACCTGATCGGCAATGAGGTGACCCAAACGACGCCAGTTGGACGACGTAATTGCGAATCGTTTGCCAGAAAGTTGCTTGCCTGTTGCCACGTCCCACAATCGAAACTCTGCCGCGACACGTCCACCTGCATCTTCGCTGATTTGACCCACCACAAGCGCATCCGCTTGAACGGCGCGCCAGTCAGGAAAACGCGGCGTCTTGTTGATGTCGCGGATCCGCTCAAGAAACGACATATGATCAAGCACCTGAAAAAGGCCTGATCCGCCCAGATCACCTTCAATGACCTTGGCAACATCCATCGCAAGCTGGCGATTGGGACCGACAAAGTCAGCCACGGCGATGGGAATAGGCGCGATCGTGCCTTGCCGCTGCGTCCCGCGAAGCTGTGCGCTGGCGTCAGTGGGACCGAGAAACCCGCTGAACAAGACCGCCACCAAAAAGAAACCAACCCAACGACAGCCGCCCAGTTCGCTAAACGCGTTGGGGCGCGGCACTAACCTATCTGCCTTGCCGTCGTGTGAATTTGAATCCGTCATAGGGTCCGCTTTCGCTTTCACAGTTAGAGTCCGCCTGGCCACAATCGATTCGACCGCCAAAATGAGCAGGTGTTGTGGCACGACAAAGTCGCAACACGCGATCTCAGCGCCGATATACTGTTGAAAAAGTCCTCTATGTGAGCACAATTTTGGTGGTCGTGAGGCAGGGCCCGCCGATGAACCAGGCGGGCGTCAAAAAATAGGCATGTGGTGAAAGCCCATCATCCCACAAATATGAGGTTCGAAAGCAGGCTGCCAACTCCGTAACTCAGGGCCACAAACACCAACACGACAGGAAAATTGACGGCTGCCCTTGTCAGCATATCCGCCAATTGATTTTCACCAACCGCAGCTTTGTAGTTCGCCTTATTGACCGCCATGATCGCCGCTAATGGCAGCAGCACCCACCAACCCCAACCAACGAACCCACCATACCCGGCAGCCAGCAACACAGCCACCGCGATGGTTGCCGTAAGCCCCATCGCCAAGTTGGAAACACCCTCGCGCATGACGCCCCCATTTCATTTTTTACTTCTTTATTTCGGCCAGCGCTTCTTTGAGAATTGGTATCCAGCCTTTTCGCGTTTCATCCAACTGATTTTTACGCTCAAACGATTCCAGTATCTCAAGCGCACGCGTTAAATGGGCTGCCGCGTTGTTGTCACCAAGTTGAGAAAGACGCCAACGGGGAACCACAGAATACAACAACGCCTCACCATCATTATCATGCTCCTGCAGCACCTCTTCATAGATGTCCAGCGCCCGTTGGTAGGCAATTTTTGCAGGACCAAATAAACTCATGCGTCGATAAACATGGCCAATGCGCTCGTAGCTACTCGCATGATCCCGTTGGTATTGGACATTCTCTTGATGAGACTTTGCAAGCCGTTCTGCGATAGCAAGAGAACCCGTCAGTCGAATTAAGGCTTCGCGCAACTTACCCTGTGCAATGAGAACAGTCGCGATCTTTTCATGACTCACTGTGATATCACGCCGCCATTCTGCATGACCCGGATCGGCATCCGAAAGGCGTTTTGCTATAACAAGAGCAGCTTCATAGTGGTCCAAAGCTTTCGGATGATCTATTTGAGCCACCAACACATCTCCGAGCAGATCATGACTGAGAGATATATCGCGTTGCCACCGCAAATTTTCCGGATCGGCTTTTGAAAGGCGTTGGGCGAGCTCTAGCCCCGACTGAAGATTTGTGTTGGCACCCTTAAGATCATTCTTCTGCATCATAACAGTGCCCAACTTGTTAAAGCTCATCAACAGTGCCTGCTGCGAGTCAATGTTTTTGGGGTCAGCCGTAACGAGACCTTGGGCCGTCTTTTGTGCAGCCTTCCAGCGAACAAGCGCATCATCGAGTTTACCGCGGGCAATTTCCAGATCACCCAGTTTGCGTTGTGCCTTCCACACTTCAAACTGCCACCTAGCGCTACTGGGATCTGCCTTGGAAAGACGCGCAACAATATCAAGGCTTTCGGTGTAGTACTGAAACGCTGCATCGCGATCTCCCTGTGCATCAAAAACATCACCAATGGAGTTTTTCGCAATCCACAAATGCCGCTGCCTGGAGGAATCTTTGGGATCTTCCTTGGCAAGCCGTTCGAGAATAAAGTGCGCGGCCTTAAAGTTTGCCAAAGCTTGATCACGGTCACCTTGCATAAAGTAAATGTGACCAATTCTGTGTTGGACACCCGAAAGGTCCTGCTGCCATCCAACACTTTCTGGGTCACTGGCAGCTAGGCGCTCCACAATACTCTTGCCGCGCTCAAGTTTTTTGCGCGCACTTTCTAACTCCCCCTGATCTTGTTCCATAATCGCTATGTCGTAAAGAGAGACAAAGAGATCTCGTTGCCGCCCAACGTGAGCCGGATCCAACTTGGCCAAGCTTTCATTGATTGCTAACGCGCGTTTAAAGCTAGCAAGCGCTGCAGCCTTGTTGCCTTTTTCGCGATGGGCTTGCCCAATACTGGACAGAGAGACCATGAGATCCCTCTGCTTTTTTGGGTCTTTGGGGTCGGCGTCCGCAAGAGTCTGCCTTATCTCCAAACCTTTCTTGAAATTCGAGAGCGCCTCGTCCATCTTTCCTTGCGCAAAGAAAAGATCGCCAATTCTGTTGTAGCTAAGAGAAAGATCGCGCTGCCGCTCGGGATCTGCCGGGTTTTCGGCCACGCGTTTTTCTGCGATGGCCTTCGCCGCCTCCAAGAGCGGCTGGCCCTGCTGATATTGTCCACGTTTAACCGAGATTTGTCCGAGCCGCAGCTGCGCCCGAAACTTGCCGCGCTCTAACCCACGCTGCTGTGCAATTTTTAAAAGTTGCATGAAGGATTTCTCAGCCTCGCCGAGTTCGCCAGACGAATTCTGCAACCATCCGTGCCAATAAAGCGATTCAGGGTCATCCGGATCTAGCTCAAGCGCTTTCTTATAGGCCTCTTTCGCCCGTTTAGGATCGCTCTCCCGAACGCGGGACCCAAGTTCGCGATAGTCTGCAGCGGTTTTGTTTTTGTCGGTCGATGCGGGAGCGGGGTTTTGCGCAAAGCGTCGTCTATCTTCAAGTAATGGCGCCCCAAATGGGCCTGACACTTTACCCACGTTGTTTGTTTCTTTTTCAGGAGGCAGAACCACGCGAGATTCATGCAAGACATAACCGCCAGTCGCGGCATGCGCCGCAGACGTAACCAATTCCCAAGGCGCAGACCTTGTTGAATCTTGAAGAAGCCAAATCGGCGCACCCACACATGCAATAAACAACACGATTAAAACACCACCACGACCAATTAAGCGTCCAAGTTTAGGGTCAAACGCATGATGACGACCCCCACGAGCTGAGCAAAATGGTCGCACCAAAAGCAAACGCGCTGTCATAAATCACCCCTCAAGAACCTTTCTTGCCCCAATAGATTGGCCCCGCACGCATGGTTAAGAGAACCCTTTCGCGACCTTAAAAATCTCGGCGAATTAAATACCAATTTTCAACGACTTTGACGCTACGTCCACCACAAAACTTGTGGCGTCAACCGTGGAACAAAAATCATTCATTGGAACAGATCGTGGATGCCATCCACCACTTTCGACCCGACCTCAACATCGAAGCCGCTCTTCATATGAAGCACCTAAAGCACCCGCATGACGTACGTTGGCACCAGTGGAACTGAAGATAAAAGACCCTCATCCCCCTCATAACGCAGCAAAAATTCAAATCTGGGACAAGATGCTCAGCGGCTCAGTTTTTCCAACGCACACTGGACGGTAGGCTATAATTTTTGCCATGATTTCGTTAGAGACTGAATGAGTATTTGAAAATTTTAAACGGGGAGACCAAGGGGGACCTTCCGTGTTTCCTGCACGCCAAATTAGTGCTGCAGCAAAACCATTGCTGCTGACCGCGCTCATATTAAGCGCCTCATCTGCGACAGCATGGGCGGAAAATCCCACAAGCACTTGCGAAGACGCCATTGGACTAGCTGTGCTGACCTCGCCAATGAAACCTTGGAAGCGGGCACCTTTGCGGGTTGTCTTCGCATTCGAAAAACCGGTTTCGGGCGAACTGTCGTTAATCGCACCCAACGGAAAGGTCGCCGCCAAATCGGATCTAAGGCGCGGCGGTCCACCATATTTTTGGTATGTCGAAGTCTCTTCTCCCAGCGCGGGCAAATGGCAGGCCCAGCTAACGCGCAACGAGGCACCGGCAGGTTGCAGCAAACTCTCACGCAAAATTAAGGTCCAACGATCCCAACCAAAGCGGCCCTATGGCTCCAAGAAAAGTGTTTGGCCGGTGCGCGGCGCGTGGAACCGCCACAACGAAAACTTATATTCAGCGTGGATCGAGAAACTTTTCGACGCACCACTCGACGATTCACCGTCTTGGCGCGCACTGCATGAAGTGCTGCGCGATAAAAAACGCAACTTCTTATTCAATCATTTAGGCCTGCGCGAAGATCAAAAAGGCCTGATCATTCGCCCCGACTGTGCCGACTTACCTTATTTTTTACGCGCCTATTTTGCATTCAAATTAGGACTGCCATTTGGGTATGCCAAATGCACACGCGGCGGTAGCGGCAGGCCACCTCGCTGTCCACAGTGGTGGAACATAAAAAAAGAAGAACCGCCCCCAGCCCCACCGACGCCGAAACAAACGACACAATCGGGCGATATATTTGGGATTTTTGCTGAACCGGCCCCACGTCCAAGGGTTAAACGGCAACCGCAAAGGCCACGCGGACTCGTGCCCGGGTTTGGATTTTATCTGCGCAGAACGGTCGCCAATGGCGTTCATTCGGGCGGCGGACGTACGCTCGCAACCGACAACAAGACCGACTACTACAGTGTTCCTCTTGATGAGCAGGCCCTGCGCCCGGGGACTGTTTACGCCGATCCCTACGGCCACCTGTTGGTGCTCGCAAAGCGCGTACCACAAACAGCAGACAGGGCAGGCATCCTCCTTGCAGTCGACGCACAACCCGATGGCACCGTTTCAAGAAAACGTTTCTGGCGTGGAAACTTTTTGTTTTCGCAAAATCCCAAACTCGGAACGCCCGGCTTCAAGCGCTTCCGACCGATCGTGCGAACAAAAAATGGTACCCTGCGACGTCTTACAAACGAAGAAATCGCAAAGAACAAACAGTACGGCGACTTCTCCCTCGATCAAACGCAGCTTGCAGTTGAAGCTTTTTACGATCGCATGGATGACTTGATGTCACCTGATCCCTTAGATCCGTTGCGCGCGATGACCGAAGCCGTCACCTCGCTCGACGAACAGGTAAGGGCCCGTGTCACATCTGTTGAAAACGGACGAAAGTTTCAATCGAAGAACAGTAGCGAAGTGGCGATTCCAAACGGCCCCGCCATTTTCGAAACGACAGGCCCCTGGGAGGATTATGCGACACCTGCCCGAGACCTCCGCCTGTTGATTGCCATCGATGTTGTGCACAAATTTCCTGACCGCGTGGCGCGCCGGCCTGAACGCTACGCAATGCCAACCGAAAAAAGTGTCGCTGACGTCAAAACCGAACTGCAAGCAAAGCTTGCCACCGAACTTGCAGCACGCAAGTTTTCCTATAAGCGCAGCGACGGTTCAGAATGGACGCTAACGCTCAAAGACGTGATCGATCGCATGGCGAAACTTGAGATGGCTTACAACATCAACGATTGCGTCGAACATCGTTGGGGCGCACCAGAAGGCAGCGAGGAAGCAGC
The DNA here is from genome assembly GCA_965222775.1 of Hyphomicrobiaceae bacterium. Classification (GTDB taxonomy): domain Bacteria; phylum Pseudomonadota; class Alphaproteobacteria; order Rhizobiales; family Hyphomicrobiaceae; genus CBDCUV01. The sequence continues at coordinate 2,324,546 of OZ244971.1, read as the reverse complement.
ACCCTGTAAGCGACGCGCATCTTCTGCCCAACGCAAAAAGATGTCCCAATACCGCGAATGGTTTAAAGAGCGCCGCCGCCCCCCACGCGGCTAGCAGGCCCATCATTGGCCGGTATTCACCTCTTAATGACCGGAATCAACCTGGGCGCGGCCGAAGACCCACGTAATCTAGGTCGTAAGCGAAATCGTCTTGCAATTGGAGACGAGACGCATCGCGACAGGCTCTGGCCAGCAAGGCGTTGGTCTTAAACAACAGCAAAAAAACATGCCAGATTCCCGCTCAGTCCATTGGGATAACAAAGCCTCCCTCGAAGCAGCCCTCCAGTCTTCCATTGCACGCGCAGAAAATGAGCTCTTGCCGCTGGCTTTCATCGACAATGCCTTAAAAAAGTTTGCCCCTCTCGTCGCGTTTAAGGCCGAGGGTGGCTCAAAGACATTCACAGAGCTTGACCAACACGCCGGCGCATTCGCTGCTTTGCTGCAAAAGGAGTTGGGAATTGTCACGGGCAATGCAATTGCTGTGATGCTGCCAAACTCACTGGCATTTCCGGTTACGTGCCTTGGAATACTCAGAACCGGCGCCTGCCTGTCTGTAGTCATTGGCCGGATCAAACCGGCTTTGGCTACGACGGTAAAGGAGTAGAAAAAGAAACACGTCGGTGAATTGACCATGGTGATGGACGAAAAAATCTACCCCACGTACAAAGTTGCAAAACTTGCAACTGTGCTGGGCGAACAAGGTGTCGCCACCAATAACCTACTTAATGGAACAAACATTTCCGTTGACGAGCTGACGAGCAACTCGGCACGAATTTCACGTCGCCAGGTCATCTCCGCATATCGCAATGCCGTCAATCTATCCAACGACCCCGCGATCGGCCTCATCGCCGGTGGACGCCTGGGCCTGACAGACCATGGACTTTATGGCTACGCCTTGATTTCGAGCGCGACATTGAGGAGTGCGCTAGAATTTGCCATCAAGTACCATCAGATGGCCGCACCCACTGTCCGTATGGAACTTCTTATGGATCCAGAACACGGCAGTGCAGCCATCCGTATGCAAGACCTCCTAGATGTCCCCGATCTTTATGTATTCAATTTAGAACTGCAGTTTTCACTTGTATCTTCACTGTTCAAAGAAATGGCCGGAGAAGGCTTCCGGTATTCAAGAATATTTGCGGCCTACCCACGACCGGCCCACCATGCCGTTTACAAAAACATTTTCGAGTGCGACCTAACCCACGCAGCGCCAAGTAACGATCTTGTCTTTGATCTACAGTGGCTCGACCGCCCACTGGCCCGTGCAAATCCCATAACCGCTGCAACAACACGCGAACTTTGTGACCAGTTCCTTTTGCAAATGAACACCAGCACGGGCATCGCACGTGATGTTTACGCAATCATTACAAAGGATCTACGCGCCTATAACAACATCGAAGCTGTGGCGGACATGTTGCACGTTTCCCCACGCACTTTAAGGCGCAAGCTTGCCGATCAAGGCACAACATTTCGACAATTGCACAACGAAGTTCGAATGAATATTGCCATTGAATTTTTGAAGAACTCAAACATGAGCACAGACGAAGTGGCCGATCGCTTAGGTTTCAGCGACGCAGCCAACTTCCGCCACGCCTTCAAGAAATGGACGAATAGAACAACCAGCGAGTTTCGGCGCACATCGCGGCCCTCCGGCGGATAACAATCCGCTTGAGCCGCCAAGACAAAGGGTAACAGCCACACAGGTACGGAAACAAAAAACTCGTCCGGATCTTTGACCTTGTCACCCGAAAACCGGTGATGCTCAAGATGAAGATACCGATAAATGCACGCCGTGATCCCCGGCAAGAGCGCAAAGCAAGCAATCGTGCCAAGAAAATCATTGATGAACCGGTTACGCGACACAGTACGGTGCGTGGCATCATGCAATGGCGTGAACGCCGCATAAACAGCAATGCCGTTAATGGCGATCATCGCCAACAATGGCAGTTGCCCTTGCAGCCAATAATAGGTCGAAGCAAAAAAACGTCGCATAGGCACCGGCAATAACAATGATCCGCACAGGTGCGATCAACGGAATCCTTGTCAAATCACGGAAGCCCGGATCACGCACAACTTGCTCAAGAACTTCGCGAGTCGAAGCCGAAAATGCAAAGCTCATCTGTCTCTTCCCCTCCCCTCCCCAACATCATCACGGAAAGGGATGCGACTGCGTCAGTTGCAAGCGCCTCCCGTTGATGCTCGGGTACTGCTGTCGAAAACCGTAAGTGAAGTATTTGTGAAGATCCATTGTTTGGACAGGTTTGATCGGGTCATTCCCAGGTGAAAACCGGCCAGACACAACAATCATGTAGAAAATGCGCGCGCACAGTGTCTTGCGCGTTTCACGATTGCATTTGCGCGTGACGAAATTTTACGTTTACCAAACATCGAAAAAGAGACATTACCCGCCCGCCAATGCTGCTGCACCCGCCCACGCATTGTCCACAATTACAAAGTGCGTCTAAACACAAAGAACAATGTCATTCAAAAAGGTACGAGATCTTTGGTGAACTCGGTCACGAACCGCTGCACATCCTCACGATCAGCATGGTCTTCAAGCCCAGGAAAGCCAGCCCATCGAAACGCGAGGCGAAGATAATCGATGAAGGGCAGATTGTGTTCTTCTCCATCGAACAGCGGGTCGGCACCGTGAAACGGAATCAAAATTCCATAAGGACCGCCACCACTATAATTGGCCTTATGATAAACGTCGGCCGCTAACTCAATCTGGAATGGTTCTTCTAGTCCTTTGATGATATGCCTTTTCTGGTCAATCCATTCCTCGAACAGATATGTGAGCACACCTGGCGGATTAATGCACAGCGGATCCATCTCAACTATTTTAATGTCGAGCCCAAGATCAGGAGTTGGATCGTCCAATTCGTAATCCCATACCCAGTTAATTCCACCGACGTTCCGCCAAAACGATAGCAGCGTCGGAGGGATCAGTGCGCCTGTGATTTCTTCTATTTGAGAGAAAACGTGAGCGTCGGAGTCTTGAGGTGCGGTGCGCAGGTCTGTCATGTCGCTCAAAAGTACGCGCCATCCGCATGCACGCAAACGTTCGGAAATAAGATCTGCGTTTTGCGCCACACGCGTCATAACCGCGTCAGCAACCTCTAAAACTTCCTCCCGGAACTCGCCATCAATGTTACCGTGCGCGCGAATATCACGCCACACAGCCTCAGTTTCGCCAGCGCGATATCGGGACAACAGTACTCCGTCACGATGCGTTCGTACAGGCGGGGCCGGCACTTTGGCTTCCGCGTCCATGGCGCGCGCGATGGCCGCATCGCGCAACGGTGAGTCAAAATGGCACAACACCTGCCGTATACCTGGCCCATAATTCTCGTCACGCCGCAGACGCACAAACAGTTCAAGCCAACGCGGATCGCTATTAAAGATAAGCTTTCTATGTTCATGATCGTTTAGGAGGAACGATAGAATTCCATCCGGCACCAAGCGCTCATTTTTTTGCGCGAAGCGATACGCCAACAGATCGTAAGACTTTTCGGGAGCACGCATGAAAATCACTTTTAGAGCCATAAACCGCGCAAAATCATCATGGTCCTCAAGCCCTGACTCTAGCGCACTCCAGGCAGCCTCAGTTCCTATTTCAAAAAGGGCGTGACCGGTGGCCGTCCAAATGGGCCAGTGTGCGCAGTTATGCCAAATCTGAACAAGGGCCGGAACGGCGGGCGCGTACTTCGCGCGATCCAGCTCCGCAATCAGACCTTCTGCGCCGACTACATCGTCTCGTTCGATGGCTTCGAGGCTCGGGTCGTGCAAGTCGTTACACTCTGACTTAGATAAACGGGCGAATTGGTAGACGTCGACCTGAGGACGTTTGGGAAAATCCGGTTCAAAAAGCGGAGAGGCCAAAAGTTCCGAAAGCGCTTTTTCAGGGTTCATCGAACTTCAACTTTGTCAACGGCACGCGCACGACATTTGTCTGCCTTCGCAAGGGAAAGCATCTAACCTTTTTAGCACCAATCGACACTAAGGATAAACAAGCACAGCCCGCATCTTGCGAATGTTTGCGCCCGGAAATTTTTCATCCAACTTCATCTTGTCGAACAATGCCTTGGCATCATCATGTGTCCCGCCGGCATGAACGGCCAGAAACGAAAAGTCCTTATTGACGTTGTCGTAGCTCATGAATTCTTCCGCCCCGTGCTCATCGTCACACGCAAACCGATCCATAAACACTTTGTTTTTCGAAAAGAGTTTTTGCGCCTCAAGCCGCTCGGCCTCCAAAATCTTACACCGCTTCGCCGACTTTAGAATAACTGCGTAGAACGGTTCCGAACGAAACTCGGCGCGCGCGACACCATCTTGCGGCAATCCAAATCCCAACTCGTGCGGTTTTAAAGACGCACCATCATAACCACCAGGATATTCAAAGATCCGCCCGAGCCCTCCAGGTTCTTCAGCGGAAAGACTGACAGTGTGATGGAACAACGCGACCGAACCAAAAACGACCGCCAAAACAAAAAAACGAACACGCAATCCAAAATTCATCTGAACACCCAAAAACGCCGCCACAAGTGCAAGCATTTATGCCCTAAGTAATTTGGCAAAATCTCGACGCACAGAGATAACACCAACCAGAGCTCCGACATTTCCACCCTGGCCAGATCAATATTTCATCCATCCAATTCAAAATAGCCAACCCTGGTCATTATCGATAGGTTAGAACAGTTTCGCTTCGCCATAAAGACGGCCCAGAGGCACAGAACGTGAAATTGACAATGCTTTTCTTATCGGCCCTTGCGCTTATCATTGCCCTTTTTACCGCGCTTGCTTGGTACGCCTTTTGGGTTCCAGGCCGCAGCTATGAAGGACCATTGCCAGCCCTCACACCTTCGGAACTTGATTTGGCAAGCCGTCTGGAAGTCCATGTCCGCGCGATAGCCAGCGTACCGCATAACATTGGTCACTACGACGACCTTGAAAAAGCGGCAGCCTATATCGAGCGAACACTAGAAAAATTTGGTTACGAAGTCGGGCGACAAACTTTTAAGGTCAGCGACCGCGTTGTGAGAAACATCGATGCCACGATCGAACCGCATGAGCAGTCCGAAGCCGACACCACAACACTCGTCATCGGGGCGCATTACGATTCCTTCTTCGACGCGCCGGGCGCCAATGACAATGGCACCGGTGTGGCCGCCACTTTGGAGCTTGCCCGCCTATTAAAGGGAATGCGTCTGCGCACAACACGCTTACGCTTTGTCCTATTTGTCAATGAAGAGCCACCTTATTTCCGAACCGCGGACATGGGCAGTTGGCGCTACGCAAAATTGCTCAAAGAGCGTAACGAAAAAGTTCGCGGCATGATTTCCATGGAAACAATTGGCGCATTCTCCGAACGTTCGGGGTCTCAACGATATCCCTGGCCGCTCGACAAAATTTTTCCCGACAAAGGAAATTTTCTAGCCTTCGTCGCGCTCCCAGGAAGCCGTCGGTTTCTACATCAAGTGATTGGTTCGTTCCGCAAAAACACAAAGTTCCCAACCATTGCAGGGCTCATACCCGATCAAATCGAAGGCGCCGGTTGGTCCGACCACTGGTCGTTTTATAAGTTTGGTTTTCCCGCAATTATGATCACCGACACCGCACCCTTCCGATACCCACATTATCATTTAACAAGTGATACGCCCGACAAAGTGCAATACAAACAACTTGCGCGCATCACCAAGGGCCTGGAGGCCGTACTTCGCGAAATAGCCCACTGATGCTGTCCAGCCTCGCAACAACAACGGCGACACGTCTGCGTGGCGTGGGCCTTAGCCCACGTGCGCGAAACCAAGCGCACCGCTGATCTGTAAAGATCAGCGGCCACGCAGGTTTTGTTGAGAAAACCACAACTCGACACAAGGTCCGCAACGAGATAGCAAGCGGACGAACCTGACAAGCTGTCTTTATTTCCCATTTTGACCTACTCGAACGTCGCACCGCACGCTGTTGCGCGTCGCAACATCGTTGCGAACTGCACAAAGCGGTCATCGCATTAACTTCAATGTCATCGTTCAAAGAACGTTCGGTCGGTTCGCACACGCAAGTTCATCCAGATTCCTCGGACGCGGGCTGTTCAATCTCGCGCAACCAGATCGAGATGTTGAGAACCGCATTGGCAGGAATCACACCCTCAACACCTTTGTTTCCATAGGCCAGATGCGGGCTCGCTCGAACTTTCATATGCCCGCCGACCCGCATGCCAATCAGTGCTTTCTCGATGCAGGCAATCATGCGTCGCGTACCAAGCTTGGTTCGCGACGCGTGATTGCCCGAAGGCACTTCGTCGCCCCGGTTCAAATAGATGCGGGCGTCAAATACCACTGTGTCACCGATCTGGGTAGCGCGGCCAGTACCTTCCCGCTCTTCCAATACATCAAGGCCGGAGATCACCGTCCTCATGTCATTGCATCCTTGAGTGTTGTGCTTGTCGTTATTGGAAACCGAAAGGTTCATCGGCAAAGCTGACGCGTGGCCGGTCGAACTGGTCAATAAGTTCCGGGGAGCGGCTCACTCCATTCCAATTCACTTAGATCGAACGCATTGCGCTGATTGGGATCGTCCGTTGCTCGATGACCCAGTCCGAAAATGATGCGGTCACCTTCAACTGTCCCGCCGCCCTCGTATATCATGATGTCGCACGGTGCCCTTCTCGACGGTACCAATATCATTTCATAGGTCGATGTGTGGAGCTGCAAAACAAGGGGCGTCTTTTGTTCTTCGCGGTGTCGTATTCTGTAAAGCAGACCAAAAATGAAAACAAAAGGCTCTTTTACGATGCCGACCAACTGGATCATCCTGGGAAAAACGGTGTCGCGTAGGCCAAGGGAAAGATACGCCGTGATTTGGTTCCGGCAAATGACAAACACCTCTCGAAATGTTGTCGAGAGGCGCAAGTTCAATATCATTATTTATTTGCAGTAGCGATTTTGCATTTGGTAAGAGGCGATGTTCACTTTCTTGGAACAACCTGAACCGCCCTTGCTCTTAAATACGAGCTTGACGGTGCCGCTTTTCCAACCTTTTTCACAAGCACGATTTTCGATCCATTTTTTCAAGTCATTCAAGCCGTAATTATCCACTTTTTTGCCGGGTTTGCAGTCTTCCGGTTTCTTACGATCCCAACGTGCGGCCCAGTGCATTTCCACACAACGGCGTGCCTGCAAATAGGCCTGCTGATTTGAGGATCCGCGAGCTGTAAAATGTTCGGTCGCGCTCGCAATACTACCCTTTTGAACATAAAGCTTTGCAGCGCAATTGGGACCGGCTTGTGCCGTGAGCGTACTCAAAGAAAAAATGCCGGCGGCAGTAAGTATGAGTTTGTTCACATTCTTAAACATTCTAATTCTCCTTTGTAATGCAAGTGTCGGCGTGACATCCGTCAACAAAGTCTTAGACGTTGAGGGAAAAGAAAATGTTCACCAACTACCCAGCAATTACGGGGCTGGTGAGCTGCGAAAGAACCGGTTGCTTCTTCGACAAAATCGTTTGATTGATTGTGCTGAAGGGAAGCCGGGAATTAGGTCGAGCCCTCTATCTGGGCTTGCTTGCCGTCGCGGTTCTTAATAAAACCGCGACGGATGAGTGCGCTTTTATTTACACACGCGTGTCTTTTTACGTTTGCAGGACTTGGTCCATTTCGTTTCGCATTTGCTTTTTGCCACCCGCTTGCATTGTTCTACCATCTTTCTTTCACAGACGCGTTTTGTCGTGGGAGAGCATTGGCGAACGGTCTTGGTTTTGCAGACGCGCTTTCTGACCGTCGTGCACTGCGTCTTAAAGGTCCTGCGACACACCTTGTTCCCGCGAACCATCTTGCATGTGGTTGTTGGGACGCGCTTGCAGGTCCGGGTCGGCTTTAGTGTGCAGTGGGTCTTCTTCACATTCTTGCATGAACGCGTCGCAACCGTTCGACACGCTCTTTTTGGAACCATTTTGCATACCGTGTTGTAGACCTTGCGGCACACTTCTTTCGGTTCGCGCTTGCAGGTGGTTTTCCAGTGCGTTTTGCAGTCTTGCGACGAAGTGTAATTTTCCGCTCGGTTGTCAGTTGAGCTTGTTGAGGATTCGGTCACGATATCGTCGGCGGCCGTATCAGTAGCTCTGCCTTTGCACAGATATTTCTTGTGTTTCAGCGCTAGGCGGCGATATGGACCTCCTTCATTGATCTTTGCGTCCAACCAGCAGCGGCGTGTCGTCGTCTTCGTAACTTCGAAAGTCACGAGCGCAGGCACAACCCAGCCCCCTCCTGGCTTTGCTCCAGGCTTGACCGCACCGAAAGTCGGGATTTCGCCGCTGCAGGTGAACTTATACTCAATCAGTCCGGGCAAATTGCTCCACAGGCTGATTAAAGCCTTGCCCTTGCGCGGGCATTTGTCTCCGGCATTATCGAGATAGGTGAAGTCGCCATTGATGTTTCGCGTTGGCTGCGGCGGAACAGGGTCGTCCGGTTGTTTGGGCTCTGGCGCCAGATCATCTGCGGCCGTATCGACAGCCCGGTTGGCGCAACTGAACTGATGTCCGGCAAAGCTCAACACATAATGCTTATTACCCTTCACCCTCTTAAGTGCGCATGACACAAATTCGGTCTTGGACACATCAAATATCTTCGCGCCGACGCCTTGAAATTTTCCCGCCCCCTTCGGAGTCATGGACATTGTTCCCTGCCAGGACCGTCCGCCCGAACACTCGACTTTGTAGTCAATCGCACTGTCCAAATTGGAATTGATTTTAAACACCGCCTGTCCTTGACGTGGACACTCATTCTTCGGCGTGTTAGCTGAATCGGCCACCGTGATTTCCCCGGTGAGATCGAGGCATTCCAATTGAAGCGGTACCCATCCAGAATTTGCCGGATAGTCGACCGCGTCGGCCATAAACTCCGTGTCGACCGCTTTCATCGTCAATTCGCGCGTGGCAACCGCAACATATTCATTGCCTTTGCGCTTGGATGTCAGCCGTCCAGACGAAACCACAAGCCCGCCCTTCATGCGGATTTCGTAGTCGACCCACCCCGGACGGGCCGTCTTAAATATCGCTTCTTCCAGCACCTTCTTCGGACAATCCGGGCTGTCTTCGACATCGTAGTCCAGCCAGGCGGACAAAACCTTGAACGGCGGGCACTTGATCTCAATTGTCTTTGTTTTTTTCTTTTTCTTGCCGTCAACCGTCAGGGTGAAGGTTTTTTGACCAGGATCCAATTTATATTTGAACTGTCTTTCGGCGCGATGAAACGTCTTGCCTGCGAATGTCACCTTTCTGGATTTCGCGAACCGTGTCTTGGGCATCCCGCCCGTAACGTGCATATGCATCTGTGCTGTGGCTGGCCAGCGGTAATCGGCATAGGCGGTGACCGTCACGTCCTTGGGACATCTCTCGCCATGTTGCTCAACTTTGAAGTTGATCGAATAAAGCTCATTGCCCGCACGCGGCGGTGTGACATCGGCTGACCGGTTTTCCTGATGTCCAGCACAAATGATACTTACGGGAAGTGTCGTATGGGCGATGCCTGGCCGGCCCTCGCTGTTTGCGAGCCAATCCGTGTCTTCCTCTGTTGCTTGCGCGAGACGACTCTTTTTTCCAGCAGCAAAACCAGCGTGGATAGTCAGTTCAAATTCACCGATAGCTTTATCATTTGCAGGCAACTGGGAGAACGCCGCATTGCATCGGTCGACAATCTCTTGAATACTGACCGGATCCGTTCCCCAACTTCCCGTTGATACGGCTTGCACGGCATCCATCGAGAAATTTGCAATGACATCCAACTTCCTCGTATGTGAACCTCCCGCCGCCCCCATCAGATCTGGGGATAGAAGGTCTTCATTCGCGGGATCACCGGTCGTCACAACCCATGCATAGATTCGGTGGCGCAGTTTGACTTTGGCTTTGAGCCTGAAAACGGCGCTCACATTGCCTTCAAGCCCAGTGTATTTCGCGCTATTATGTATCACCCTCACACTTGGCGCATCACCGACAGCCTCATGACTGATCGACACGCTTTTAAATGGATGTGGCTTACTGGAATGGGCGTTTGACAAGGTCGGTGACAAAGCAAGCAGACCCGCGATTGCGGCGACTGAGATTGTGTGAATTTTCGAAGTCTTGAATGGAGCGTCGCAGTTTCGTTTCATTTGGTCCTCAAAAATTTTCAAGAATTGAATGTTGCCGCCAGCGGCAGCTCGCACGACGGCGTCATGCGCCGCCGCGCAATTGCAGACAGTGCTGGCGTTTGAGCTGCCGGGATCGCAATTCGGCAGATGCGTTATTGAAATGTTGCGCTGCTTACATCGATAAAAATCAGTTGCCCGGGTTTGTATTGCTGGTGCCGGGCCCAGGATAATCGAAGGCCTCTGGGTCGAGCTGGCTCAACATCTCGATAGCTCCAAATGAACGATAAAACTAAGCGCTTGGTACCACGACCAATTTCATGACTGTGGATGTGGTAATTCAACCCGAACGATGCTCCTGGGCAATTGCGTGCAGAGTTCAAACGGATGGCTGTCAGGCAAACCACAGAACGCGACGATTAGTTGACGACATACTTGCAAGGTTTACCTTTAGCTTTGCAACGCCAAATGCTGCCTTCCTTGTAACAAGAAACCGATGCATTCTTTGCAATGCCCCATACCGACCACGACAGTCCAAATCTCGACTTTGCCCTGCGTGACCACCCTTGCACAGCGTTGTTCCTCGACCAGGTTTGCGATCCCGCCTTGTGGTGTACGACCGAGCTTCTGGACTGCACCGCTATATGCTTGCACTGGTAGGCGACCGCCGGCTGCACGGTTGCGATCCCCAGCACTGTGAAAGCAAGTGTGGCGATGGTAGACTTCGTAATGAGAGAACTTTCCGACATGTTGGTCTCCTTTCGGTCAATTAAGGCGAAACGGCATGGACCGAATGTTCGGCAAAAGCGAAAAAGCTGCATCGCCGGTAGTTGCCTCTGTCTCGAGGCCGTGAAACATTTTTTACAGCGTCTTAAGGCGAACGCCTGTTACCTACGGAACATTATTTGACCTGGAAGACGCTAAGCATGGCACTAGCTTCTGTTGGGACTCCCCGCCCGCTGCAAACATCCCTGCAAGATTTGTTGAGCGAGCGACAAAACAGACCAGCTTGTGCATTGAACAGAAATCACTGGTGAACGAGATGCTGAAGAAAATCGTTGTTTGGCCAAAGTCTGTTTCAGCGGCTTTAGTGTTCCTGACGATATCGGGTGCGGCGCCATTGCAGGCGCAGTCCAACAATCAGCCAGACAGAAGCTCCCCGGCTTTGTCACCTGAGCTGCAGAAAACTCTCGACGATGCCATCGATCACCTGACCGGGCACCTGACAGCCCACAACAAGAAAATGAGGTCGATCGAACAACGTCTTTTCGAAACCCCTGAGAAAATCCTGCGATTGTGCCGATCACCTATGCGTCCTAGGAACTATCGCGCAGTGTTAAAACATTTCAAAGCGACCGAAGGGGACCCCGCAAGTCTTCCCACCATTGATTGCCTATTTATAAAAAGCAGAGATGGCGGAGCGCGCCTATGGAGCTATAAGCCTGCTCAAGACAACAGCTATTACATGCTTCGAGCCCATGAAGGTATGACACCCCGAGGCGCGTTTGTCTTTGCGCGGCATCCTCTCAACTTCATTCATCGTCGTATCCTCAACGGCCCGGACTGGGCTATTACTCGTTCCAAGTTCACGCCATTGGATGCATTTCCACTCAAAAACGATTCTACCCTGACCCTTATTGAACAGAAGGGAAATGAACAACCTGAGAAGGTAACGGCAAAGATCATCAAGAGCTTTCCGATCATACACACAGTGGACGGACAAGCATCCGAGGTTGAAACTCTACATATTGTTGTCAAGAACCTGGGCTCACGTATTTTGTCAGGAAAGCGCCGGAGCATTCGCAGGTGGTACATCTATTCCGAGAAAGCGAACGTGTTTATTGAGCGTTCCCACGCGCTGACCAAGGAGGATTCAGAAATCAAGGCAGCCACCGGTGTAAGCCAAGAACTGTCTTACATGGCGTACATCAAAGATAGTCAGTACATTCTGAAACTCTCTAAAACGGATCTCGCGCCGCTGAGAGATTATCTGAAAGAATTCGATGTTTGGGCGATGAACTGAGCATGGGATTTCGAATTCCGCACGCAGCCACAAGAACCCGTATCAGGAAAACCGAAGGATCAGCGCGATACCTTCGTCAACCAACATGGCTGGCGGCGCTACACGCGCCATCGTTTCTAGGCTCATCGACTTCGGTTAATGGGAGAGTGCGGCTATGGCGCGCCACGATCATATTGCGGTGCCGTTCGACCGAATCTGGCCCATCCCAGGCATTTCCCATTTAAGCGCCGTCTGTCAGCTATTCGCCCAAATTGCGAACTTACAAACCTCACAACATCGCTCGCGGATCAAAGTCCCATGTAATACTCCGCCACGCCTCGTACTTATCCTTCGGCAATCGGTAAGGCGCACATTGCACAACGGCCCTAACAGCATTTTCAGCCGCAACCTGAAAAGCAGGGCTTGACCGCCGACCAACCACCTTCGGCGAACCGCGCAATGATCCATCCCGGTTGAGCTGCCACTTGACTGTCACCACCGGAATAGAGCTGCCGCCGCCGCCGCCGGGCAAGCGCCAACACTCGCGCAATTGCGCACTGATCCGGCCTTTCAATAAATCTTCTTCGCGCGCCGTTAGCTGCAATCCTTGCCCCTCGCGCTCACCGGCCACAGGCCCCTCATAATCGGTCTTGCGATCAGGATCTGACAGCGACGATTTTGGAGCACCGCGCTTTTCAGGCGTCTTGTCGATCAGGGCCGCAATGCGATCGGGATCAAACTTCTGCTTTTTCTTTTTTGCCTTACGCTTTTTTTCCGCGAGCTTTTTTTTGCGCTCCGCTTCTTTGCGCTTTTTTTCCTTCGCCTTACGTTCAGCCTCTTTTTTCTTCTTGGCCTCTTCCGCAGCCTTTTTCTTTGCCGCGTCCTCCGCCTTCTTTTTCTCGGCCGCCGCCTTCTTTTCCGCCTCTAACTTTTTCGCAATTTCATCTTCCTTCGGCGGCGGCGGCTCTGCCGCGGGCGGAGGCGCCGTTATAGGCTTGGGCTTTGGTGCTTCCTTTTTTGAAACATCAGGCTTGGGCTGTTCTTTTGGCTTGGCCGCCATCTTCTTTGAGTTGGGATCCCCTTGCCTAAGTTTTGTAAACTCAGACGGCGTGATGATTTGTGCTTCAATGGTTGGCGCATCAGGCAGAGGTAGGTTTGGCGTCGCCTGGATGGAAAAAATAACCCAAGCCACGAGTGCCAAATGTAAGAACAGTGAGATGAAAGAGCTCACGTACACCGTTCTCCTAGCTCCCCTCTTCCACTTCCGTTACGAGCGACACTTTCTTAAAACCACCAGCGTTAATCCGCCCCATGACGCGCAACACTGTACCGTAACTGGCACCCTTGTCTCCGCGCACATAGATAGGCTCATCATACCCACTTTTTGCAATCGCCTTAAGTTTGTCCGCAATCTCGTCCAAACCAATTTTTGTTTCACCCAAATAGATGTCGCCATTTTTCTGCACGGTAATGGCAAGCGGCTCTTTGCTCGATTGCGATTGTATCTGTTGACCCTTGGCCTCGGGCAGCTCGATGGGCACGCCAACCTGCAACAACGGGGCGGCCACCATAAAGATTATGAGCAACACCAACATAACGTCCACAAACGGCGTCACATTGATTTCGCTCATCGGCGCATGACTACCGCGGCCGCGTCGGCGGCGATGAATGGATTTGCCTGATTTTACGGTCGCACCCATAAAGGCTCCGCCTTTTTCACAAACAACATCACAAAAACTGCACGCGCTCAGGTTCCAGAATCAATCTGACGTGAAACAATCGCCGCAAACTCATCCGCAAATGCTTCTAGCCGCTGCCCAATGAGGGCCGAATCTGACGAAAACTTATTGTAGAAAATAACCGCCGGTATGGCAGCCAAAAGGCCAAGCGCCGTGGCAAACAAGGCTTCCGCAATACCAGGTGCCACAACGGCAAGGTTGGTGTTCTTGGAAATCGCAATGGCCTGAAAGCTCGACATAATCCCCCAGACCGTTCCAAACAGCCCGACGAAGGGTGCCGTTGAGCCGACCGTCGCTAAAAACAACAACCGTCGATCAAGCCGCTCCATTTCCCGGCTGATCGTCACATCCATCACTTTTTCAACACGCAGCTGTATACCGCCCAGCGCACGAATGTTGCCTTCAACCGAGCGCTTCCATTCCCGCATTGCCGCAACAAACAGCGCCGCCATCGCAATGGTCCGACCCCGCGTCAGATTGGTGTAAAGTTCATCCAAAGATTGACCAGACCAAAACGCCTGCTCAAAGCGATCCGCTTCGCGTCGCGCCTGACGAAAAGCAAAAATCTTTTCAATGATAATCGCCCAAGACCAAATGGACGCCAGCAGCAGTCCGGCAATCACGATTTGCACAACAATGTGCGCATTTAAAAACAACTCAACGAACGAAAATCCTTCGATCGCCGTTGGCCTAAGGTTTTCCGCCGTTAAATCTTTTGGATCCATCTATTCGCCCGCATGCTAATTCGCTCATTGTCCGTTCCCGCCGCATCGTGCCTGAGTAGCAAACCGAATTTACGCGGTCTCTATTACATGCCAACCACATCTAACGCACGCGCAAATATTTTAGCCATCATCAATCCTGATCAGCCAAAATAAGGTTCAACGGAACAGCACCTCATCCTCCCCAGGATCAGGCTTGGCATACTGCCTTGCAATTTGTCCAAACAAGGGCTTGTACTGACGACACTTTGGCCAGCTTTAGGAATTCTAGGGTTTATCCCGCGCCCTTAACGCTAATGCCCAACCCCCGGGGCCCCTTCCATAAAAGACTTGCGCACGGTTTGCGAAATCCGCATCGGCTTGCCGGACATGCTGACAAGCACAACAACCACATCTGCTTCAACAAGCTTTGTCCCATCCCGCTCAATGACCTGATTGAGCGTTAAGCTCGCAGCCCCAATGTCTTTCACCCCGGTCACCACCTCCAACACTTCGTCGATCCGTGCCGGCCTGAAAAAATCAAAACTCATGCGTCGCACGACGAATGCAGCTGGCTCGCGATCACTAGAACCATCAATCAACCTGCGGTGGTCGGTGCCCAGCACCCGCAAAAAGTCCGAACGCCCCCGTTCACACCATCGAACATAGGAAGCGTGATAAACAAGACCGGAAAAATCCGTGTCCTCAAAGTATACCCGGATGGGCAAAACGTGACGCCGAGTTCCGTCTGCCTGTTCAACCAAGCGACCTGCAAGATCAGGCCAAGGAGCCGACGTCATGCGCTCATATCTCCAAGTTCAATGATGACAATTTCAGGCGGCACGCCAAATCGCACCGGCAGACCGCTGCAACCCAAACCGCCTGACACAACAAGATGGCGACCATGCTCGACAATGTGGCCATAACGATAACGCTGACCATACCGAGACGGCACAACCGGCGCTATGCCCAACACATTCACCTGACCACCATGGGTGTGACCGCAAATTGTCAAACTCACACGATCTGGCACTTGTGGAAAAATATCCGGTTCATGTGCGAGCATAATCACCGGCGCATCATCATTGATCTTCCCTAACATCCCAGTGAGATCATCAACGCCCACGTACCCACCATTTTTTGATCTTGGCCAAAACGCCCATTGATCCCCCAGTCCCGCCAACCAAAAGTCGTGGCCATCTTTGCGGCAACGAACAACATCATTCTCCAACAAATCAATTCCCTGCGATCTTAGGGCATACGCAACGGCAGGTGTTCCCTTGCGCGCGTACATCACTTCTAGATCGTCCCACCAATCATGATTCCCTAAGACAGCATAAACACCAAGCGGCGCAGAACTCTTCGCCAAAATAGGAGCCCAGCTTTGGTGCGGTATGCGTTCAGAAAAGCGCTGCATACCATGGCTGACAACAAAATCTCCCGCAAACAAGATCATATCCGGAGCGGCGGCGTTCACTTGTTGAACGATTTGTTCAATGCGCGCCAAATTCATCCAAGGATCACAGGCGTGCAGGTCGGCGACCACAGCGACCTTTAACTGCAATGTTTTTGGCCAGCCTGGCGGTATCAGTTTGTATCGCGTAGACACGCAACGAAACGGTTCGGCAAGCGCGTAACCGCCACCTGTCGCGCCGACACCGCCAAGCAATGCAGCACTCTTTAACAATGTGCGCCGATTAATCAGTTCGTTAGGCTCCAATACATTGCTGAGTTCCTCACAGCGCCATCACGACACATGGGTAGGGCCATCAACATACGCAACGGTTTAACGGAGACCAGCCTGTCCATTGCCTTCGTCACTATCATCGCCCTCTAAATCAAAATTGAACTCAGGCGAACTATGGCGCTCCGGCCGCGCCAAACCCAAATGCCGGTAAGTTTTTAATGTTAACACCCGGCCGCGCGGTGTCCGGCCAACAAACCCTTGCTGCAATAAATAAGGCTCCACAATCTCCTCCAATGCATCCCGGGGTTCCGACAGGGCCGCTGACAGCGTTTCAATCCCCACAGGACCGCCCTCATAGTTTTTCGCTATGCAAGTAAGGTACCTGTGATCAAGCGCATCAAGCCCAACGCTATCGACTTCAAGCATCGCTAAAGCTTTGTCCGCGACGTCGGCGGAAATCGAAGGGGCTTCCATAACGGCTGCAAAATCGCGCACACGGCGCAGCAAACGACCCGCGATCCGCGGCGTGCCCCGCGCACGTCTTGCAATTTCAAGCGCGCCGTCAGCTTGCATCGGCGCAGACAACACACGTGCACCGCGCTCAACTACGTCTTGCAGTTCTTCGACGCTATAAAAGTTGAGCCGCACAGGAATACCAAACCGGTCGCGCAGCGGCGTTGTTAAAAGCCCTGCCCGCGTCGTGGCGCCCACAAGCGTAAACTTTGAAAGATCAATGCGCACAGACCGCGCCGCGGGGCCCTCTCCGATGATGAGATCTAATTGAAAATCCTCCATCGCCGGATAAAGCACTTCTTCGACAGCAGGATTCAAACGGTGGATTTCGTCAATAAACAAAACATCGCGCTCTTCCAAATTTGTCAGCAGCGCAGCAAGGTCACCCGCCTTCGAAATCACCGGACCCGACGTTGCACGAAATCCAACACCCAGCTCCTTTGCTATGATTTGCGCAAGCGTTGTCTTTCCAAGACCAGGCGGTCCGGCAAACAACACATGATCAAGTGCTTCCGCACGGTCACCCGCCGCCTGAATAAAAACCTTCAAATTTGCGCGCGCCTGCTCTTGCCCGATAAACTCATCAAGCTTTTGCGGCCGAATGGTTGCATCCTCACCATCCGTGTCGCGTTTCAGCGATGATATAATGCGATCCGTCATAGTCCCTTGTCGTGTCCGGCATGATTCGCAAACGCCAACTCATATCATGATTTCCCGGGCCCGTCGCACAAGCCCCTAATAGAGCCTCCAACACCACCTAATTATTGGACAATGAGAGGACATTTCCAGCAACAAGCGCTTGCCGCACGCCAAGCGATACCAACCCCGCAAAAAAAGCCAAAACCGGCAAATATTCTCGATGCGGCATGTTGGAAAAAGCGACAACAATGGCAAAGGCCACAACACCGGCGATCGCGGCAACAATCCAACCAAATGTGCCCTGTCGAAGTACAAAGGGAATAACGATTGCGGCCGCAACAGCCGCTGGCAAAACAGACCACACGAATGTGGTGACCGCGGCGACGCCCACGTTTGGAAGTTGAGCGGGCAGCAAATCCTGCAATTGAAAAAGCTGCGCAAAAAGCATCACAACCGCAAACCCAAGTCCCGCAAAAAAAGGGCCCACCAAAAGATAACCGAGTGCCGTCCAAAAGGCCCGCTGTAAATTAGTGGGTTCATCGCTCATGGAATTCATCCTGTTTTGATTTGTGTAGACCCGCATCCCAGGCGCTCAATAGGGCGACGGTTTCCCAAACAACGCCAAATGAAGTTTTTTGTCCCGCCCGTAAAGATCTGGCCGAAAATTGACATGGCCTTCCTCATCGAGCCACGCGGTGGAATAGGTAATGTGCACATCAAGCTTTTGCGTCAATGTCACAACGGTGCGCGATTCTTGCGCAAGCACACCTTCGATTTTTGCGCGGTCCCAACCTGCTTCAGGTTCCAAAACCTGCTCAGCCAGATCAATTGGTCGCGCCAAACGAATACACCCGTGCGAAAAAGCCCGTTTTGTTCGCCCAAATAAACCACGCGCCGGCGTGTCGTGCATATAAATGTGAAACGGATTGGGAAACATAAATTTGACCCGACCAAGCGCGTTGCCTTTGCCAGGTTTTTGCCGCAAGCGCACCGGAAAATTTTTACTCGAGTACTGCGACCAGTTGATTTTGGTCACTGGCACCGGTTTTCCCTCAACCATTGCTTCAAAGCCCCGTGCCGCGCGCGCGCCAGGATCTGCTTTGAGCTTCGCAAGTTCTTCATTGATCGCAATAGACGAAGGAACGTTCCAATAGGGATTAAGCTCCACATACGTCATGGGCCGGCTAAAAACGGGCGTCTGGTGAAACGGCGTGCCAACCACAACCCGCATGCGCTCCTCTCGTTTCTGATCACGCACCCGCTCAAGCTGAAATCCAGCAATGTTCACCATGATATAGTGCTTGCCGAGATCTTCCGGCATCCAACGCCACCGCTCCATCGACAAGATCAGCTGGCGCACACGATCTCCCACCGGAATATTGAGTTGAAAAAGCGTGCGTTTTCCAACGACACCGTCCGCATCAAGTCCATGCGCAGCTTGAAAACGTTTAACCGCCACGACAAGCGTTTCATCATAAGTTTGAGCAAGCTCCTGATCGGCGGGCTGTGCCACCTGGCCATCACTGACCGCTAAGCGCGCTCGTAGTTGCGCAACGGCAGGCGCACTCATACCTGGTTTCAAAATAGGTTCATGCGGCACGAACGACCAACCGCCCGCAGCATCAATTTTTCTGTAAGCCGCAAGAGAAGCTTTCAAACCTACATACGCTGGAATTTGCGGCTGCCAAGCATCAAAAAATTTGTCGACGTCTCCCAGCGTCGACACCAAATTGAGCGCACCAACCATATCGATTTTTTTCTTATGCCAATAAAGTTTTGAATCAACCTTGGTCGGCAAAAAGCGACCAACCTTAAGGTCCGAGGCATACTTTAAAAAGAACGCCGAAAAATAAAGCTCAAACGCAGCTTGAAAAGCGCTTGGATCGCGCAAGCCAAAACTCATTTTATTATGCGTTGCGAGCCGCTCAAGTTGCTGGCTTGGATAATCGCGTCCCCGCAAACCATCTTCATGGGCGCGCTTCAACCGCGAAATAAGTTGGCTCGCCATAACGCTATCAAGCCAAATCGGTTGACCCTTGTTTTTTACATAGTAAGTCCAAAGCGCATCTTTACGCTGCCGCACAGGCAAAATGACTTTTTGACCCTGATTGAGAATGTCAGCGACGGCCGCAGCAAAACTGCCGGGCGGTGGTCCTTCCGGTTTGTCGGGGGTTTCGTCACCTGGAGTCGCCGTTGCGGAATCTGCCGGCTTCGCGTCAGAATCATTTGCTTGGATTTTGGGTGTCCGGCGCGGCGAAGGCACAGGTAGCTTGACAGCACTGCGGATTGACTGTTCCGGCAACGGAACAGATGCTTGTGCATAGGCGCACGGCGTTGACAAAAATTGAAAAGCGACCAAGCCAAGCGCAAAACCTAAGACGAGCCATACGCAATTACGTGATGCACGCCCCATTCCAGACGATGCCTGATAATGCATTGGCACTCGCCGAAACGTTGTGATCATCTTGGTCCAACCCGCTCCTTGGCGATTTCCACTTCGCTATCGCCCAATCGCACACAAAGACGCCAACAACAAGATTTGCCAAGCTTTGTTACACTATATTATTCGCTGCGCGCCGCGCTTCAAGCAGAGTACGCCTTATAAGTAAAGTGGATCCCCTGAAGATTTACTATGAACGACGCAAATGGGCCTATTCTTCAACTTTCAAGCGACAATAACGCCAATCAAGTCTTATCGTGATGCTTGACAATTCGCGGGGGCCGACCAACAAAATGGCGCTCCCACCCGCACCTACCAATTAAGAACGGACAAAAAATGCGCCTCATCACCATAATATTGTTGCTCAGTTTAACATGCACGCACGCTCTGGCCCAAAAGGCCTCATCAACAGCAAACATCAATGGCAGAAAAATCGCACTATTTTCTTCTCAAGGGCAGTGTCCATTTAAGGCTGACGACCCAAAAGACGCCAGCGTAATAAAATCCGTGAAGTCAGAATTATCTGATCAAGACCTTTTGCAGCTAACCGCCGAATGCGATCAATTAAAACTATGGAGGAAAGGCGACCAAAACCACTATGGAACATTTACCTATACAACATCGGTCTCGCCTAAGATTGACCTGAGAGGCAAAGAAGGCCTTTTCATAAAGGCCATGTGCAAAGACTTACGCAAATTGTCCAAGCACAAAGACAAAACCATAAAAAAGAGCTTGCAGGCGCACGTAACAAAGGCCGTCAAAAACATTGCAAAACAAAAAACCGATTCAGAACCCCTCGGCGTTGTCACAGAAGATGACACTGGCTGTTACGCCGCACAGGTTACAAAATACAAAGATGACAATGGCAATATAAATGCGCTGTTTAGCATCTACTCAGCTACAGTGATCAAAGGTCGTATTATCATGTTCTACCGCTTTGCCGATATCGACCCCAATACCACGGGCAAGGTGACAAAACGAACGCTTGCCACCGTCAAAGCAACGGTCGCAAACCACTTGGCTGCAAACATCGAATAATGATAACCGCTAATGTGCCAACTCTTTCAAGCCACGCTTGATGAGACTAGCCGTTCCCGCATCGGCACCCAAATCACGCATCGCTGCGGCCACAGCTTGGCTGGCGTGTGCTGGCGGGTAACCCAAATTTGTGAGGGCAGATATGGCTTCTGCCGCCGCGTGGCCTTCGGGAGCCGGCGCAACGCCTGACGAGCCACCATCAGTCGTTGGCACATGAAGGCCCGCAACGGATAATGCCGGCGCCTTATCTTTGAGCTCTACAACGATGCGCTGCGCCAACTTCTTACCAACGCCAGACGCCTGACCCACAGCAGCAGCATCGCCCAGCGCGACGGCATTGGCCAAATCCTGCGGGCCAAGCACACCCAAAACCGCCAACGCAACCTTGGCACCAACACCCTGCACATTTTGCAGCGTACGAAACCATTTCGTTCCACTTCGCTGGAAAAACCATAAAGCCGAATGGCGTCTTCTCGCACATGCGTGTCTATCGTAAGCGAAACTTCATCGCCCACAGACAGATCGCGAAGCGCACGCGCAGACGCCTGCACTTCATAGCCGACACCGTTGACGTCAATGATGAGATGACTTTCGCCGATGGCGTCAACTAGGCCTTTGAGTTTCCCAATCATAGCGATTGCGCCCGTCCTTCAGCGCATCTAACGTCGGTCAAAATTCAAACCAATTTCTGCAGCGCTTTTTGAACCGATGCATTGACCCTGTGATTGGCGTGACAAATTGCAATGGCCAACGCATCCGCTTCATCTGCATTTTCAAACTTAGCATTGGGCAGCAAAAACCCAATCATCGTCTGGATCTGATGTTTGTCCGCATGCCCTGCGCCAACGACGGTCTTTTTGACAAGGTTCGGTGGATATTCAGAAACCGCAAGGCCTTTTATCGACGGCGCCAACAGCGCCATGCCACGCGCCTGACCTAACTTTAAGGTCGCCCTCGCATCTTTGTTGACGAAAGTCTCTTCGACCGCGGCCTCTACCGGCCTATACGTCGCAATAATCTCACTGAGGCCGTCAAAAAGTGCACGCAGCCGCCAGGCAAGCGGGTCATCTGCTGCCGACGTGACAGCCCCCGAAGCCACATAGCGAAGCCGCAGGCCATCCGTCTCGATGACACCCCATCCCATGCGCCGCAAGCCGGGGTCCACACCCATTATGCGTGTTGGTTTTTGCCCTGTCATAGCCAGAGGCTTTAACACATCCGGATGATTCGCAAGCCCAACCCATTCTAAGTGCAGAACCGCGCCGATCTGCCATTCCTACCAAGCCAATTGAACTAGGCAGCGGTCAGCTTTGCCAACACCTCTTCGGAAACCTCAAAGTTGGCATAGACATTTTGCACATCATCATCTTCTTCAAGGGTCGATATCAACTTTAAGATGCTTTCTGCGTGTGCCTCATCAACGTCCGTTGACACTTCAGCCCGCCAAACGGCCTTAACGCTCGTGGGACGACCAAGCGCCTCTTCTAACACACCGGAAACGCTACCGAGGTCTTCAAAGGACGTCGTGATGATGTGACCGTTCTCATCCGATTGGACATCTTCAGCACCGGCCTCGATGGCAGCCTCCAACACCTGTTCTGACGAACCTGCATCCGGTCCGTAGGTCACCTCACCCACATGTTGAAACATGTGCGCCACCGAACCCGTGGCACCCAAATTGCCGCCATGTTTCGTAAACGCGGCCCGCACCGCAGCACCCGTTCTGTTACGATTGTCCGTCAACGCTTCCACAAGAACGGCCACACCGCCCGGCCCATAGCCTTCATACCGAATAGGATCATAGCTGTCCGCGTCTCCGCCTTCGGCTTTTTTGATCGCGCGCTCAATATTATCCTTCGGCATGTTTTCCGCACGCGCTGCCTGAATAGCCAATCGCAACCGTGGGTTCATCGTCGGATCAGGTGTGCCCATTTTGGCAGCCACCGTAATCTCGCGGGCCAGCTTCGTGAATGCTTTCGCCCGTGCCGCATCCTGCCGACCCTTGCGATGCATAATGTTTTTGAACTGCGAATGGCCCGCCATCAATCTTTCTTCCGCATTTTCCTTTTCAACAAAACATGCGACCGCGCGCCTTAATAATACGTCAGTACGCGATCCCGTTTGATCATCTTCCTTTTTGCGCAATGCCATCCTGCGAGGTCAAGACCTCAAAAGGCCGATAGAACCTTACGCGAGCCAGAAATCAGGTTCAGAGGGCGCCAAAACACCACCAATCCGCACCGCCTTGACACGCTTTGCCAACCCCGACCCGTCATCAATCTCAACCGCCAAACCCGCGATCGTCGCCTTTCCCGTAGCTGGCTCAAACCGTTGCCGAGATATTTTTGTCAAAAACCGGTTGACCGGTTCATCAACCTCCATCCCCAAAACCGATTGGTAATCACCCGTCATACCGGCATCGGACATGTAAGCCGTGCCACCCGGCATGATCCGCTCATCTGCCGTTGGTGCATGGGTGTGGGTGCCCACCAAAACGCTCGCACGACCATCAACAAAGTGACCCAGCGCCTGTTTCTCACTTGTAGCTTCAGCATGAAAATCAATCAAAATGGCATCCGCAGCTTCGCCCAAAGGACAAGCGTTCAGCTCGTCATCAATAGCGCGAAAAGGACAATCCACATCCGCCATAAACACGCGCCCCAGCGCATTGATCACCAAAAAGTTTGCGCCGTTGCGCGCCTTAAAAAGACCACGGCCCTTTCCCGGCGTGCCCGGCGGGAAATTTAGAGGACGCAACATACGATCCGTGCGCTCGATAAAAACAAGCGCTTCTTTTTGATCGAAGGCATGGTTGCCAAGTGTGACAACGTCCGCGCCTGCATCGAGAAGGTCTTGCAAAATCTTTTCAGTAATTCCAAATCCGCCGGCACAGTTCTCGCCATTGACCACAACGAAGTCGAGTTCATACTTGGCCCTCAGATCGGGCAGTTGCTCCACCACCGCCCGGCGGCCTGAGCGGCCAACAACATCACCAACAAAGAGTAGGCGCATAAAAAATCCACTTCTGGGATCACACTGTGCCAATCAACGCGATTAGCCCGAGCAACGGTAAGGACCAGATGGCGTCAATATCCAATCAAGACGCTGGTCATAATCCAGATGAGGCACCGCGTCGACCTTCTGTTCATCAAAGGCAAGCCCAACACTCACCACAGGCTTCATCTCGCGTAACCTTTCAAGCGATCGATCATAATAACCGCCGCCATAACCGATCCGATACCCTTGCGCATCAACTGCAAGCAACGGCACCAAAACCACATCAGGCTCCACCACGTCTGCGCTCGGCAATGGTTCTTCAATGCCCCATTGGCCCGTACCCAGCTCGTCCCCAGGCCGCCAAATACGGAATAATAGCGGCTGGTGCTTTCCAATAATGACAGGTAGCGCCAGCGAATGTCCGTGTTGGTCAAGCACACGCAATAAAGGTTCCGGATCAATCTCTTCGCGGATCGCACGAAACCCAGAAACGGTTTTGAGACCCTCAAGGGCCAAAAACGCCAATCCGTGTTCGGCAACGTCTTTGAGGGCATCCTTTCCATGTTGGCGCCACGCCGCAACGCGCACGTCGGCCGCTTGCTTTCGCAAACGCCGTTTCTCACCCTGAACATCAACCGATGAAGCGCTGGCCGCCAATTGCTATCCACTTGAAAACGAACTGGTTACAAACACCAGCAAGATTGCCGCGAGGCCGTCGGAACATATCGATCTCGCCGGGTCCCTACAAAAAAAGTAGGTGGGCGCCGTATGTCCGAGGCCACGACCCCGGTCAGGGACAGCTCCCTGGCAGATCTTATAGGCCCTGGAGATACTTTGCTCCTAACGGGCCTCGCAGCGAAATCCGAATTTAATTTGAGCCTACCAAATTTCAATGAAGGCGCAACCGAACTTTAAAAAAATAAAGCGCTACGAAAACGTTGGGGAGCTAGGACCTGGCTGTTGATTGCTCGGTAGCATCGTCAACATCATCACGATCGTTATCCGCCTCATCAAGTGCCGTTGGCGCCAAACCAGTATCAGCGGTTGCCTTAGAACGGGCCTCGACCAATTCGTCAGCCAAGCGAAGTGCCGCTAACAACAACAAACGGTTCTCACCAACTTGCCCAAAGTCATTGGCAAACTCGCCAACATAAGCGGTAACCATTTCGCCAAGCCGATTTAACCGCTCGACCTCCTCGTCTTCACAATCGAAACGATAGATGCGACCATTTATGGTGAATGCGACCTGGCCCATGTCCCATATTCAACGACCTGATCAAGCCCGCCCACGAGCGGCTCAGGCGTTGCCCTCTAGAACGTTATGAAGCGAATCGATTACCCAATCAATACGGTCCACGGCCTTAGTATGTAAACCTTCGAGTTCCGCAATCCGAGCATTTGCGGCTGCAAGCTGCGCACGCAGTTTATCGCGTTCATCTTGCAAGCTCCGCGTCTCGGCCTCAAGCCGCTCCACGGCCTCAACCAACGCCTGCCCACTCTTTTTTCGCCCTGCAGATTTACGCCCCGCCGACTTATTGGCGCCCGACGACCGGTTTCCGCCCGTTCGTTTTGTTTTTTGCTTTTCCCGCGCGGGCATCGTCAAACCACCTTTGTTCCTGCTGTCAGCCGCACTATCCGGCATAACGCGGAACCCCAATCTGGCGACGGTAAGTGAAGCAGTTGTAGTGCGTCAACAAACATAATTGTGCAATTCCTTCGTCCAAAGCACAAATACCAACGACTTCAACCTGAAAAGCTCATCAGAATTATTGACATTTTACTGTGTGGGCAACTTAATTGCGCCGCTTCAACACCGGTGAGCACAAGTCACTCATCCACAACAAATCGTACTGGCAATCCAGTCAACTCGAGTTCAATCATCAATATTACGCTCATCACCACAGCCCAAGAACCAGAAATTGTGCCAGGAGAACCACATGGCAGTGAAAGTCGCCATCAACGGATTTGGTCGTATTGGACGCAATGTGTTGCGCGCCATTGTTGAAAGTGGACGACAAGATATAAACGTCGTCGCGATCAATGATCTGGGTCCCGTCGAAACCAATGCACACCTCTTTCGATTTGATTCGGTCCATGGCCGTTTCCCCGGAACCGTGACGACAACGCAGGATACGATCGACGTCGGCCTTGGTCCAATAAAGGTAACCGCCCTCCGCAATCCGGCAGAGCTTCCGCACGCCGAGCTTGGTGTTGACGTGGCGCTCGAATGCACAGGAATATTCACGAATAGAGAAAAAGCAGCCGCTCACCTCGAGGCCGGCGCAAAACGCGTTCTTGTCTCAGCCCCTGCTGATGGCGCCGATCTAACGGTCGTCTATGGAGTCAATCATGACAAATTGACAAGCGATCACAAAGTCGTCTCCAATGCGTCCTGCACAACCAACTGCCTCGCCCCGGTCGCCAAAGTCTTAAACGACTTTATTGGCATCGAAAAAGGATTCATGACGACAATCCATGCATACACCGGTGATCAGCCAACACTCGATACAATGCACAAAGATCTATACCGTAGCCGCGCGGCATCGCTTTCCATGATCCCGACGTCAACAGGCGCGGCGAAAGCCGTCGGCCTCGTTTTGCCAGAGCTCAACGGCAAGCTCGACGGAACCGCTATTCGCGTCCCAACACCAAATGTATCGGTCGTCGATCTAAAATTCCTCTCCAAGCGTGAAACAACCAAAGACGAAATCAACGCTGCAATTCAGCACGCCGCCGACAATGCGTTGAAAGGAATCCTAACAACGTCCAACCAGCCAAACGTCTCGATGGACTTTAACCACGATCCCCATTCTTCCATATTTCACTTAGATCAGACCAAGGTCATGGACGGCACCCTCGTGCGCATATTGTCCTGGTATGACAACGAATGGGGCTTCTCCAACAGAATGGCCGATACAGCGGTTGCCATGGGCAAATTCGTTTGACATAGAGTGCTGGTCAAATCCCCCAAGCGTACCAATCAAACGCTGGCGGACAACTAAACACTGGTCACAAACTGCCAACCGCGCTATGGCATGCAGCGTGTTTGCCGTTCACGAATAAAAGAGGTGTCTCATGTCTGGTCCCAAGACTCAATCGCTCGAAGACATCGCAAACGCCATGGTTACACCTGGCAAAGGGATCCTCGCGGCCGATGAAAGCACGGCAACCATTAAAAAGCGCCTCGACAGCATCAGCGTCGAATCTACCGAAGACAATCGTCGTGCCTATCGCGAAATGCTCTTCACGTCCGACGAGGCAATGCGCAGTTACATTTCCGGTGTCATACTTTTTGACGAAACGCTGCGCCAAAAGGGCGCCAACGGTACGCCACTGGTTGATGTCATCAGTGCCACAGGTGCCATCCCTGGCATCAAGGTCGACAAAGGCGCAAAAGATCTCGCAGGCGCTCCCGGTGAGAAAATAACCGAGGGCCTAGACGGTCTGCGCGAGCGCTTGGCGGAATATTACGATATCGGCGCACGGTTCGCGAAGTGGCGTGCCGTCATTACCATTGCCGAAAACCTACCAACATGGAATTGCATCAAAGCCAACGCACATGCCTTAGCGCGTTATGCCAGCCTCTGCCAAGAAGCAGGCATTGTGCCCATCGTCGAACCTGAAGTTTTAATGGATGGGCCAAAATCCACACACGACATCAACACCTGCTACGACGTCACCCATTGGTCTCTTCGCAGCGTCTTTCGCGAACTCGCCGATGCCCGTGTGAACCTCGAAGGCATCGTGCTGAAACCCAACATGGTTATTCCAGGACAAAAGTCCCCAGACCAAGCCTCGCCCGAAGCCGTCGCCGAACAAACTCTAAAATGTCTGCGCGCAACCGTGCCCTCCGCTGTGCCAGGCATAGCATTTCTTTCTGGCGGACAATCTGATGAAACCGCAACACGCCATCTTTCCCTCATGAACGCCATCGGTAACAACCCATGGGCGCTCACATTTTCATATGGTCGCGCATTGCAAGCCGCAGCCTTAAAAGCGTGGGGCGGAAAGTCAGAAAACGTCGCCGCCGGTCAGCGCGCCTTTGCGCATCGCGCGAAAATGAATGCCCTTGCAGCGAAAGGCGAATGGCAAGACACACTCGAAAGCGCTGCGTGACGGTCACCAGAATTCGCGCCTAAATGAAAATTTGCCGAGCGCGTAAACGGCACTCAGACGCCGCAAGTAAATTCCTAACGCCATGTCGCGCCGGCCAATTTGAGCGACGGTGCACCGCCTCACCTCCACGCGATCGCTAGTACCTAAAATTTCCCAAAAACTTTGCTTATTTGCGCCTTTAGTCAGTTTACTGATAATTATTCAAAAGCAGCCTAGCCTCGAGCGTATCGGCCACCAATCGCACTGATGTTTATGGACAAGCTGCTAGTACTCACAACGGCATGCCTCACTTTATGTTGGGGTATCTTGGAAGCGACCGCAAAAAACGTGTCTCGAAAAGATTTTGCGTTGCCTGCCCACATCACATTTCCTGACTCTGCACCGTTTAACTCCTATGCGGCAGCGTTGGGAAAAATGTTATTTTTCGACCCGCGTCTTTCCCGCGAGCAAAACATCGCTTGCGTCACATGCCACAACCCATCATTTGGTTGGGAGAACCCAGAACCTCGCACCGTTGGCGCCATGAACGCCGAACTCTCTCGACATACACCAACGATCGCCAACCTCTACGAAGCTCCATATCTATTTCGTGACGGCAGCTCTCCAAACCTGGAGGAACAAGCACGTGATGCCCTGATCGATCCGCAATTTATGGGCGCGGAAATGTCCGAAGTCATCGCCTTACTAAAAAGCATACCAAGCTACAAGAAGTGGTTTGACCTAGCATTCCCAAAAGAAGGCGTAACCGAAGACACAATTGTTCGTGCAATCGCCACGTTCGAGCGCACCGTCGTGACGGGCCGCACGCTATTTGACGATTGGATTGAAGGCAACGAAGAGGCTATATCCGAATCTGCTAAACGCGGGTTTGAGGCGTTCATTGGCAAAGGGCAATGCGCAACATGCCACACGGGTTGGGCCTTCACAGACCACAAATTCTACGACACAGGATTGCCCACCAACGACATCGGACGTGGCAAAATCGCACCCAAAAATATTGCCGCAAGACACGCTTTCAAGACCCCAGGCTTAAGAAACATCACGCTTCGCGCGCCCTACATGCATGACGGCTCCCTCCCATCTCTTCGTTCGGTAATAAACCACTATCGATCAGGAGGAATACGTCGAGCCTCAAGAGCCCAACAGATTGAAGAAATCAATCTCGAACCTGACGACATAGAAGATCTCCTCGCATTTTTATCGGCTCTGACAGAAAAAGAGACCCACGTGCAAGCCCCGGCGTTACCAACACAATGAAACACAAGAACAGGTCACTTCGCACCGAAATCATTGGACCGCTCCTCATTCTGAGCGTCATCGGATTTATTGCGATTTTCTGGATTGTGCTCGCTTCAATTCAGACCCAACACACGATCACCAAAGCCAGCCAAACAGCGCTCCACTCGGTTCAAGTCGCTTACGATACTGAGATCGCAGTCGAACAACTAGGAAAACTGATCGGCCAGGCGATGCACATGGTAGCTGTTGAGGATGTCGAAAAAGTATCTTTAGAACTGAACGCCACCATCACGAAACTCCGCAAACTGATTGACCGGCAGTACAAATTTTCCGAAAACACTGAAGCAACCGAACTCGCCGAACAACTAAGAACCGATGTCGAAAGCCTCATAAAAGATTCGAAAGTTTTTGTAAGCTCTATACACTCCCCACAAATTCCCACTCATCACAGCATCGAAGAACGCATAAGACACGTCAACCTGCTTTCAACCAAACTCGCCGCCGTCGCAGACAATAATTCCGTTGAAATCAACAAAATGGCACAAAACGAGTTTCTGTGGATGCTGGTCCAAGTCACAACGATAATGACAGCCCTTTTTATTGCAGGCGTCCTTTTCGCACTTAATCGGTCCAACAAAATCGTTTCCGCACTTCAGGATCTGTCCAATACAATGGTCCGAATCCGCAACAACGACTTTCCAGAAGCCATCGAAGCGTGCACACGCTCCGATGAGATTGGCACAATGGCGCAAAACGTTGCCGCCTTTGCCGTCGGACTCAAAAAACTAACATCTGCGAAAGCGCGAATTGAACACATTGCGCACCATGATACTCTAACCGGTCTACCTAACCGACGAAGCTTTCAGGAACAGGTCGTGCGCCATTTCAGGATGAATAAGTCAAGCGGAGTTCCTTTTGCAGTCTTTATCCTCGACCTAGATAACTTCAAAGCGATCAACGACAGTCTCGGTCATCCTGTCGGTGACGCTTTGTTGTGTAAAGCGACAGAACGCCTACTCCAATCTGTTGATGATACTCATTTTGTTGCAAGGCTTGGTGGAGATGAATTTGCCATCATTATATCCGACGCACGCCAACCCGATAGAACAGAGGAACTTGCAGAACGCCTCAACGATTTCCTTTCGCGACCATTCCTGATCAACGGGAGCGTGATCAATGTTACCACAAGCATGGGCATTGCCTTGGCTCCAGATGACGGCGATAACTTCAAAGAAATACTCCAAAAGGCAGATCTCGCGCTCTATCGATCAAAAATGCGCGGCCGAAACACACACACCTTCTACGATGAAAGTCTGAATGCGAACGTTCTTAGCCGCAGAAGCATTGAGATCGACCTCCGCAAGGTGCTAGCCAGGAACGAGCTTGAACTGCACTATCAACCGCTAGTCTCTACAAAAACCGGAAATGTGGTTGCGCTCGAAGCACTATGCCGTTGGAATCACCCAGAACGCGGCATAATCAATCCAACAGAGTTCATCTTGGTCGCAGAGGAAATCGGACTGATTTCTGAAATCGGCGAATGGGTCCTAAAAACAGCCTGCAAAGAAGCCACACGTTGGCCTGACAGTATACGAATGGCAGTCAATTTATCCCCCGTTCAATTTCAAAAAGGCAACGTCGTATCAACCGTGAAGACTGCGCTTGAAGAAGCCAAACTTGCACCAAAACGCCTCGAACTAGAAATCACAGAGAGAGTTTTCCTGGAACGTAATATTCAAAACATAAATACACTAAGATCTCTAAAGGCACTTGGTGTTCGCATTGCTCTTGACGACTTTGGAACCGGCTACTCGAGCTTAAGTTACATTAGAGAATTTCCATTCGACAAAGTCAAAATCGATCGATCGTTCATTTCTGGCATACCCAATAACGAACAATCAAGCGCCATTGTGAGCGCCATCATAACCCTCGGCATGTCTCTTGGCGTAACAACAACCGCAGAAGGTGTAGAGACGGAAATCCAGCGCGAATTTCTTACCCACGAAGGATGTGATGAACTCCAGGGTTTCTTAATCAGCAAACCACTGCCCCCAGAACAGCTAAGAGAGTTCACGCAAAACTCCCGCGCGGTCGCCTAACGAGCTAAGATAACAATGAGGAATTGAACTAGAATGTCGGACGGGCTTTACCAGTTAGTCTATAGCAGCGTTGCGACACTTCCCACCTCACGGCACGCACACGCTGAGGCTGTCGAACACCTCGTACAACAAGCCACCACATTCAATGAAAAAACGAACCTAACAGGCGCACTTATGCTGCAATCCGGGCGTTTCACACATATCCTTGAAGGCGAGCTATCAAACGTTGAAAGAGTTTATGAAAAAATTGCCATGGACACAAACCATCGAGATATCGTCATTCTCGATATCCGTCCTATAGAAAAGCGCAAATTCCCTGGCTGCCCCCTCGCGTTCTTCGAGCGTTCAACAGAAAATAACGGTCCCACCGATTCAGATCGCATTAAGCCGACCGATGACGTCAATGATATCGTAAAATCCATGCGAAAAGCACTAAGAGACAATATGCACATACGATAGCGCGTTTTGGCCACGAATTGACGCCCCAGCGAACAGCTCAGATCCAAAATTCGTTTAAATACACGGATAGCTCTTCCCACACAGTACACAGCCTGGTTAACACTACATCATCTTACACAGATCGAGAGGGAACGGGCCAAACAGGCTTGGCCAACAAGACAACAAACCGATGACAGGCAATAATCCCGACCCGCACTGCAAAATCTATCTCGTCGTTGAGGCAGATCTTGATCATACCGCGCGCTATAGACTGGATACCCTTTTGTCCCGCAGCACAATTTCGTGCCTCCTAATTAAACCAGGACATGACGGAAAACGTCACATACAGCCTGCAAACGAACTCATCAACACTTGCCAAGACCATGATGTCGCCGCGCTCATCCTCGACGACATCGAAATTGCCCAAACCCTTGGCGCGGATGGCGTGCACCTCTCATGGCACAAAGAGCTAGCAGACAGCTTCAGCGATGCACGCCAGACCCTGGGCACCACGGCAATTATCGGTGCCGACACCGGTAAATCCCGACATTTGGCCATGACTCTTTGCGAAAATGGAGCGGACTATGTTGCATTTGGCATTCCGCCACACGTCACGGACATAAAAACGGCACAAACGCGACGCCTTGAACTAATCTCATGGTGGGCTGAAATCTTTGAAGTCCCGTGCGTCGCTTGCCAAATCGAGAGTATTCCCGAAGCTGCTCAAGTTGCAGCGGCCGGCGCTGATTTCGCTGCGGTAACTTTACCCAACACTATGACAGATACTGAGTTCAACACATGGAGATCTGAATTGTCGCGCGCATTGTCATCGCCCCGCAAACAACATAGCGACATTTCTTGCCACAAGGATATTCCGGAGCGCCACCCATGAAGGCATTTCAGTTTATCTTTCCCATTGCCCTACTAGCGATTACGTCCGCGCCCACCTTCGCCGGAACCAGTTCCTGGTCACAACGCGCTGAGCCTGAAAAGAAATCCGAACCCCAGGAGGCGAAACCCAAAACAACCAAAGGCACCTCACAGCGTCCTGCAAAAAAAAGCGCCAACACAAGTTCGCATCCAAAGTCAAAATCAAAATCAAAAAAGAAACCGCCCGCAGACATTTCAAAGAAGGGTACCTCAGAGGGCCAAGCTGCCTACGAGGCATTCGATCAAGGCAGATACCTAACCGCATTAAAAATTGCTGAAAGTGCTGCAAAAAAAGGCGACCCAGCCGCCCACACATTGATTGCGCGAATTTACGATGAAGCCAAGGGCGTCAAGCGAGATCTAAAGTCGGCTGCCAAATGGTATGTCCGTGGCGCCGACCTCGGCGATGTCAACGCCATCTTTGCACTTGGCCTTATGCGCGCCCAAGGACGTGGTGAAAAAAAAGATTTGGCATCCGCCGCCGAACTTTTTGAACGGGCCGCACGCTCCGGCCATCCTGAAGCCAACTATAATCTAGGTCTGATGTTCATAAGCGGTAATGGCAAACCTGAAAATCCACGCCGCGGTGCACAGCACATAAATTACGCTGCCAAAAAAGGCGTCCCTGCCGCGCAATACGATTTGGCCGTCCTCTACCAAACCGGCAATGGCGTAGATTTCGACGCTGCGAAAGCGTCACACTGGTTCCGCAAGGCCGCAGAACAAGGTGTCGCTGCCGCCCAATACGAGTACGCCATCGTCCTGTTACGCGGACATGGCCTGAAAGCCGACGAACCCAAAGCCATCCCCTATATGAAATCTGCAGCCGAAAAAGGTATCGCCGGAGCCCAAAACAGATTGGCCTACATTTACGGAGAAGGTGCCGGTGTTGAAAAAAATCTTGTTGAGATGGCAAAATGGAGGTTCATAGCAAAGGCCAACGGTGTCTCCGACAAAGCCATGGACGATCGCGTCAACAAGTTACCAAGCAAAGATCGCAAGACTGCAGCACAAGCCGCTGAAAAGTGGCGTGAACGCGCGCAAATCGGATTCGCGCAATAACATAACGCTTTGTCAACCAAACTTACACTCCGGCACTTTTGACCGGATAACAAGTGCAGGCAACCTCACGAACACTAGCGCGACGCCAGAGGACAGTGTAGGTGTCGGCGCTTAATCTCAACACGTCAACCAAACCTGGAGACTTTTGCGCATGCCCGCCTCGGCCCTCATCAATGTCATGACAGGCGCCGCACGCAAAGCGGGCCGCCGGCTTGCACGTGATTTCGGGGAAGTATCTGCGCTGCAAGTTTCGGTTAAAGGACCAGCAAACTTCGTTTCAAGCGCCGACCATCGCGCCGAAGAAATCATTTTTGCCGAACTTTCAAAAGCCCGTCCCGGTTACGGCTTCTTAATGGAAGAACGCGGCCATGTGGAAGGGCCCGACAGCTCCCATCGCTGGATCGTAGACCCTCTAGATGGGACGACCAACTTCCTACACTCGATTCCACTGTTCACAATTTCAATCGGGTTGGAACGTGAAGGACAACTCGTCGCCGGCGTCGTCTATAACCCCGTCACCGACGAACTTTTTACCGCCGAAAAGGGCAAAGGTGCCTTTTTAAACGACCACCGGTTGCGTGTAGCACAAAGAACATTGTTGAACGATGCGGTCATTTCGACAGGAATCCCCCACCGTGGCCGCACAGGCCACAATCGCTTCATCGAGGAATTGAACGTCATAATGCCCGCAGTCGCTGGCATCAGGCGCACCGGCTCAGCCGCACTTGACCTCGCTTGGACCGCAGCAGGCAGATTTGATGCGTTTTGGGAACATGGGCTCAAACCATGGGATCTGGCTGCAGGAATTGTACTCGTGCGCGAAGCTGGCGGCAGGGTCTATGACACGATGGGCGGCGACAAAATGCTCGAAACCGGGTCGGTTGTTGCCGCTAACGCACATATATCGAAAGCATTCATTCCTTTGCTCACAAAGACTAATGCGGCCGTCTGAATATCCGTATGGCGCCAACAAAAAGCCTTCAGAAACCATCATCTTGCCGGTTTCAGGTCAGGCAAACGTAGGCTATGGTCCGGGCGCTAACGCCAAAACGCCATCTGGAGACGCTTGAATGGCAGCAAAGCGACAATCACAAAATCAGTCTTCGGCCTTCCATCGGACTGTGACCCCGCCAGGCATTTATCTGATCAGGATGTTGATCTTCCTGACGCTCGTTGCCTTCTTGTGTGCAATCCTCCATGAACAGCTGACACGCGCGTTATTGCAAAACCCTGGTCTCAATGGGTTGATCGTAGCGGTCCTGATTTTTGGTATCTTATATACGTTCCGCCAAGTCATCAGGCTTTACCCGGAGATCAGATGGGTCAACGCCTTTCGCATTGCTGATCCTGGTCTCGCCATTTCACATTCACCCAAACTCTTGGCCCCTATGGCGACCATGCTTCGAGATCGAACGGGCGCCATTTCATTATCGACGGCATCCATGAGTTCAATCATGGACTCGCTTTCAGGCCGCCTGGATGAAGCACGCGATATGGGGCGTTACATTGTCGGGCTGTTAGTGTTCTTAGGACTCTTAGGTACGTTTTGGGGGCTGTTGGAAACGATAGAATCCGTTGGCAAGGCCATTGGAACCATCGACACCAATGCCAGCGACACGGTGCAACTATTCGGCGATCTCAAAGA
The DNA here is from genome assembly GCA_965222775.1 of Hyphomicrobiaceae bacterium. GTDB lineage: Bacteria > Pseudomonadota > Alphaproteobacteria > Rhizobiales > Hyphomicrobiaceae > CBDCUV01. The sequence continues at coordinate 2,289,098 of OZ244971.1, read as the reverse complement.
AGGCTTGGCGGCCCCACTTCAGGGCATGGGCACCGCCTTTTCATCCTCCCTTTTGGGTCTGGCCGGATCTCTTGTTGTGGGCTTTCTCGAACTCCAGGCAAGCCATGCCCACAACAGGTTTTATAACGAACTCGAAGAATGGCTATCAGGTATCACCGAATTGACGCCAGGTGTGAGCAGCACAAGCGAAGGCGTCAATCGTCAACTGGCCGCTACGCTTTTTGATGTCCAACAAATCCTGGAAGAAATGAATGTCAGGCTTGGCGAAAACCCTGGCGCCGGATCCTTGGAGACCGGCACGTCTGACGATGCCAGTGTTCGCGATCTCGCCCACGGCGTCGGCCAGCTCGTGACACAAATGCGCGCTGAGCAAAAAGTCGTTCGTGAATGGGTTGATGAACAAGCCGCCCAGCAGTCGCTTGTCACCGACACACTTCGCGAATTGGCCGAAAAGATCAAACGCCGGGGAGGCTAGCGGATGGCGCGCGGACGCAGCCGACGCGGACACGAGTATGGCGAGTTTTGGCCCGGCTACGTCGATGCCCTGTCGACGTTATTGCTGGTTGTCACCTTTTTGATGTCAATCTTCATGCTCGCGCAATATTTTGCGACCCAGGAAGCGAGCGGCAAAGACACCGCCCTAAAACGCTTAAATCGCCAAATCGCCGAATTGACCTCATTGCTGTCTCTTGAAAAAGGCAAAACAAAATCTGCCCAAGACGAATTGGCGGCCCTGCAAGCAACACTCGCCTCTTTAAGGGAAGAAAACACAAAGTTGTCGGGCTTTGCATTATCAGGCGACGAAGCAGCGAAAGCAGCCGAAACAAGAATCACAGCACTGACGGACGATCTCGACGAGCAAAAAAAGATCTCTTCTGAAGCCCTCGCCAAAGTTGATCTGCTCAACCAACAGCTCTTGTCGTTACGCCGTCAAATTGCGGCCCTGAACGAGGCCTTAGAAGCAAGCGAAAAAAAAGATCGCGAATCTCAGGATCGCATCAAAGACCTTGGGGCGCGCTTGAACGCAGCACTTGCCCGCCAAGTCCAAGAATTGCAGCGCTACCGCTCAGACTTTTTTGGCCGCTTGCGTGAACTCCTCGCAGGCCGCAAAGACATACGCATCGTTGGTGACCGGTTTGTTTTCCAATCCGAAGTGCTCTTTCCTTCAGGTTCAGCTGACATGTCACCGGCAGGCCTTACAGCCATGGATCAATTGGCAAACGCCATCATTGACTTAGAAAAACAAATCCCAGGCGAAATCAATTGGGCCTTGCAAGTGGACGGACACACCGACATCCAACCCATCTCCTCACCGCAATTCCCCTCCAATTGGGAACTGTCCACCGCCCGCGCGTTGTCTGTTGTCAATTACTTGATCAGCAGGGGCGTAAGGCCCAGCAGGCTCGTTGCAGCAGGTTACGGCGAATATGCGCCTTTGGACAAAGGCACCACCGCTGATGCCTTGCGTAAAAACCGGCGCATCGAACTCAAACTCACGAACAGATAGTTAAACCCACACGCCCAACGGCTTCCGATCGCATGCAACCGCGCCACTATCGTGCAGCAGATCGCCCCCGCCGGCACTGCATCACCTTGCAGCTCCAACCCTCTAAAAGCCAAACTCCAAAACAGCGCACGTAAACTCAAGATTGAAGCCTAGAGCATGTTCAGTTGAACTGGCGGCCTCTTCCCCCGACATAAATTGCATTGCAAAACCGGCCTTCGCGGTGCAACATGACGGCAACGGACTCGGGGAGCGTTAATGAATTATCATGCCTACGAGATGGCACACGCAATCGTTCAGCCAATGCGCCTGGCCGCGCAAGGCCTGAAGATGCAGCTTGAACTACCGTTCAATCCCTTAGCCGATACACCCTTTGCAAAATCCATCGCCGCTGCGTGCGAAGTTTTTGAAAACGTCACCCGACGTTATGGCAAACCTGAATGGGCCATCGAAGAGACCAGCATTCACGGTCTTAAAGTCCCCATTGAAACCGAGACTGTTCTGTCCAAACCGTTTTGCAATCTCATCCATTTCGGTCGCGACGACGCAATTGCAGGCAAACGTTACGATCCCAAAGTGCTGATCGTTGCCCCTATGTCGGGTCACTACGCGACACTGCTGCGCGGCACGGTCGAAGCCATGCTACCCGAACACAACGTTTACGTCACAGATTGGGTCGACGCCCGCGACATCCCAGTGGCAGAAGGGCGTTTCGATCTTGATGACTTCATCGATTACATCATCGAGTTCATCACCTATTTGGGCGACAACACACACGTCATTGCCGTTTGCCAGCCCGCCGTTCCAGCACTTGCCGCAACCGCGATCATGGCAGCCGATGACCATCCCTGCCAGCCGGCCACATTGACAATGATGGGCGGCCCCATCGACACCCGTCGCAATCCAACGGCTGTCAACAAACTTGCAAAACAAAAATCCATCGAGTGGTTTGAACAAGCCGTCATCTCGCTTGTTCCCTTCCCAAACGCTGGCTTTATGCGCCGCGTTTACCCGGGATTTATTCAGCTCACAGGCTTCATGACCATGAACCTTGAGCGACATACCCAAGCCCACCTCGACTTGTTCAATAACCTTGTCAAAGGCGATTGCGATTCAGTTCGCCAACACCAACAGTTTTACGAAGAATATTTAGCGGTCATGGACTTGCCGGCTGAATTCTACTTGCAGACCGTCGAAACCGTATTTCAAAAACATGCACTCCCCGATGGCGAGATGACCCACCGCACCGAACCCGTAAACTGCCGCGCCATTCGTAAGACCGCGATTCTGACAATTGAGGGCGAAAAAGATGATGTTTGCGGACTTGGGCAAACCGAAGCCGCGCATGATTTATGTTCAAACGTCCCTATCGATGAGCGCTACCATTACGTTCAGCCCGGCGTTGGCCATTATGGTGTTTTCAACGGCACGCGTTGGCGCACTGAAATACAACCGCGCATCCGCGAATTCATCCGCTCCGTCGAATTCAAACGCATGACGCAAGTGCGCCCGAAACGCTTAAATGGACAAAGGCCCCCCGACGACAGACGCCGGGAAGGCGTGAAGCTTGGGCTGCCTTATCGCGCGTTGCAAGAAGACCGCGAAGAACTAATCGAATGGGACCGCACCGAAGTGCCCGACGCGAAAATCCCGCCGCCTGACAATACAGACTAGAGCCTTCAATTGAAGGAGAATGACATTTAAAGCTATGGCAGCCATCTGATGCAAACAGCGCATCACCTTTTCTTGACCCTCATAACGACAACCGCAATCACAACCAACGCTAGTCCGACAGCCAAATAGTTCGGCCAAGCAACGCCCCCTGCACTCAGGCCAATAAGCCCCAAAACGATAATCCAAACACCGATATAGAATAATAACTTCATTGATCAGAATAACGGCTCAATCCGGAGAATTGTTGTCTCACCGCAGGTCTGGATTACGCTGTATCTATAATTCTTGTCTCTATAGATCGTTTCATAAAGAGAGTCGCTTTCGCGAGTAAGATAGAAAGTATCGACGTCAATAATCTCTTTGAGGGCGACCCTGATACTTCCACTGCGCACTGCCAAGCTTCCCGAACTATGGCCCCCTCTTACGTCGCTTTTCGAGCCCGATATTCTAATATCGCCAAACGGATTTGTGACCAGGAACCGATTGTCACCAAGCGGGCGGACAAATCCCTTGTTGTTCAAATAATAGTACGGGTTCATATAGTACGGAACTTGTTTCCAAATGAAAATATTGGACAGGATGATGAGCACAAATGCAAAAATAGCCCAAAAGAGTTCCCAGGCTGTTTTGTAGAGCACTGACTTCAACGTATTTGCCCCCAATTGACACAAAATCACTTTATTTGGAAAACGGACTGAGTTTTGGCGCAGGACGCGCATTTGTGCAAATCACAAGAACAAAGACGCCCCGATCTACAATTGCGCCCGACAAAAGTCTTCGCACCGCAGCGAGCCCAGCGGGCATAAAAACAAGCTTGAGCTACTCAGCGGCTTGCAGCCCAAATTGCAACTTGGCCAACCGCCCGTAAAGCCCACCCGCATTGGAAAGCGTTCCATGCGTTCCTTGCTCAACGATCCGGCCCTTATCGAGAACAAGAATTCGGTCTGCTTTCTGAACTGTCGCCAAGCGATGCGCAATGACAAGCGTCGTCCGCCCTTTCATCACGCCCTCCAGCGCCCGTTGCAAAGCATTTTCGCTTTCCGCATCAAGGGCACTTGTCGCCTCATCTAAAAGCAAAATCGGCGCATCTTTCAAAACCGCACGCGCAACCGCAATCCGTTGGCGTTGACCTCCCGACAACGTAACACCGCGCTCGCCAAGCCGCGTGTCATAGCCTTCAGGAAGCTCAGAAATTAAGTCATGCGCTTGCGCGGCAACCGCAGCACTCTTGACTTCTGAAAGCGTGGCCCCGGTCGTGCCATAACGGATGTTCTCAGCAATCGTGTCAGCAAAAACAGCGACGTCTTGCGGAACAAATGCGATCCGTTGGCGCAGCTCCTTTAGCGACACACGCGATACGTCAACACCGTCGACGCGCACCTTACCCGAAGTTGGATCATAAAACCGCAAGATAAGATTAAAGATCGTCGTCTTGCCTGCACCAGACGGGCCAACCAGCGCAACGGTTTCACCACGAGCCACGTCAAATGAAACATCATTAAGCGCGATCAAGTCCGGCCGCGACGGATAAACAAAACGTACCGCATCAAAAGAGACCTCTCCGCGCGAAGGCTTTGGCAATGGCATCGGTTTTGCTGGCGAAGAAATCTCAGGCTCAATGGCAAGCAACTCCGACATACGTTCCGCCGAACCCGCCGCTTGATTGATCTCCCCCCACACTTCAGAAAGTTGGGCCAAGGCGCCCGCTGCAAAAACCGCGTAAAGCACAAACTGGCCGAGCCGGCCTGCCGTCATTTCACCAGCGATCACTGAAGACGCGCCGATCCACAAAACACCAACGACGCTCGCCACGACAAGAAACATTGCCATCCCTGTTAACCCAGCGCGCGCCTTCAGCCGATCATTTGCCGCTAGGAAGGACCGTTCAATAGCATCTCGAAACTTCCTGATCACCACCGGCTCATAACCAAACGCTTGCATGGTGCGAATGGCACTCAGATTTTCTGACGCATAGGCTGACGAGTGCGCCAACGTGTCCTGCGCCTTGCGCGACAACCGACGCACCACGCGCCCATAGGCCACAAGCGGCAAGACGATAATGGGAATCGTTATGAGAACTAGAAATGAAAGTTTCAGGCTTGTTACAAACATCATCACCAGTGATCCGACAAGCATGATGGCGCTGCGCAACGCTTGGCTAAGTGCCGTTCCCGCAGCCGCTTGCATTTGCGTTGCATCCGCCGTCAGGCGGCTCATCACTTCGCCCGAGTGGGTCTTTTCATAAAACGCTGGACCTAATTCCGTCAGATGCGCAAAAACTTCAGCGCGCAAATCTGCAACGACCCGTTCCCCCATCCAATTGACAATATAAAAACGCGCCGCACTGGCAATCGCCAACAGCGCACCCAACACAATGAGCATAAAAAAATATTGATTGATCAGCGCACCGTTGTCGGCCGAAAAGCCGTAGTCGATCATCCGGCGCACACCCATGGGCACGGCGAGCATCACCAGCGCAGAAACAACAAGCGCCACCAAGGCCCCCAATAGGGCCCAACGGTACTTTAAGAGATAAGGCTTGAGCACCAACAACGGTCGCAACGACCGACGATCAACGGAGCGAGCCTCCGACGTTGTTTCTTCGTATGTGCGTCGTCTCCGCGCCAAGTTCTTTCCTACTAACGAACTGCTAAGTTTTCCAAAAAGACCCGCTATGTCCCTTGAGGAAAATGCCGAACCGGCCAGACAAACTCAAGCCTAATAAATCAAACTCAAAATGCCCAATTCACCCGAATGCGAGCCTCATGGCGATCAATTCTCGTTCTTGTGAGCTTAATCAAGCCTAAAACTTATGAACGCGGGCAAATCATCGCACCTCGCCAAAGCTTGTCTTCTTCCCAATTGTCCCCTAAAAGGACCCAAATCAAGTCTCGCAATACGCGAACCTGTGCCATATAGACCCCAACGGGATCTTGCGACCATCACACAGCCTTGGCACCCAAATTTTTTGGAACTTGGAACCATGAAAAAAGAAGCGGGCCTTCACCCTGACTACCACCAAATTAAAGTTGTCATGACGGACGGTACGGAATTCATCACGTACTCAACCTATGGCAAGGAAGGCGATACGCTGACACTTGATATCGATCCGACCACTCATCCCGCATGGACAGGTGGCGATCAAAAGTTAACCGACCGCGGCGGTCGTCTGTCTCGCTTTAAGAAGAAATTTGAAGGGATTTTTTAAGCCTTCATACCCTCTGCACGACACACTCAACAAATGTGACGGCATCGGACGACACACGTGTCGCATGCAGAGCATTCCAAAATTGCAAATTGATTGGGCCCGCTCGCAGGAAACGCGAACGCGCTGAACATGCGGGAGATCGCAATGTCTCTGACTTTATTTATTGGTATATTTTGTTTGGGGTACGGCGTGTTGACATTGAGCGCTCGTATATTTGGCTGGAACTGGATGTTTTCCAAAAAACAAGCCATTGAAGAAAGATTTGGAGCCTCAACTGGCAATCTAATACATCTGATCGGTTATACCGTAGTGCCCCTCGCGGGCGGCGTAATATTTCTCACGGCTCATTTCTTCGGCCAAACGACACTGCCGTAATCGCCCTCTCTATATATTCCCCAATCTCAATCAGGTTTTACATAGTTTATCGGTTTACTGACCTCAATGCAAAAGGACGGGCGTTGCCTTAATGACGCCCAAAGGCCTGTCGCAGCATATCCATCTGCTCAGCCACAGGATTTGCGCCAATTTTCGCCAAAACCACATCGTCGCCACTAGTGCAGATTTGCGCCGTCATTGCTTTGTCCAGCTTTACAATACGATCGTGCAACGCAAAGCTGCTGTGAATGAGCGCGCGCAACCCGGATGGAAGACCGTCAAAACCCTTAATGTGAGATGGCCGCGAAAGGGCTTGAAGCTTAACGCGTTGACGCCGTTTGCGCGCTTCGGCTTCTGTGATTTCACCTTCCTTAAGGGACCGGCGGATCAGTAACCACGATGCAAGATCTAACAGCCGCGTTGTTAACCGCATGCTCTCGCTTGCATAAAGAACGTTAACCGGTGCCTTAAGCAGTTTTGATTCCGCCCGACCCTCTCCGTCCAAATAATTCGCCGTACGTTCGACCAGGTCCATTCCCTCGCGAAAGACCTCATCAAACTGTTCTGACGCCTGAAAACGCTCCCCAAACGAAATCGTAGAAGCGATGTTTCCGGTACTATCTACTACGTTCTGATCGTTACTCATTGTCACGCTTCAACACAAACCCACAACTGTCGTTTATTGTTTACACTGCAAATTCTTAACTGACCAGAGCAAACAACAAAGTCCAAAACAAGACAGTAATGTTGCCCGGTGTTCACAGCTTGTAACACCCTATGCAAAAAAAGAGCCGCCCTAGCGAGAGCGGCTCAAAGTCAACAGGGAGGCGTCAAACTGAGTGGACGAGTGCCACTCGGAGTCCAGTAATCTGGACGAGAAACACCCTACGACATCATGCTTAATAAACGCCTAACGTCCGCACAACTTTGACAAATCACACTTTTGGCGCTGATTAAGTTGAAAGCATTACGCAACACAATCGATCATATGTACACCAACATAATTTCCAAGTTGGCTATACTTAACAGTTGGGCCTGACTGCAAAACGTTAATTCTTAAACACTGCGTCAGCCGCAGCCGTATGCGCTTCCTTCGACTTTATTTCCTGTTCAACACGAGCAATTTCTTCACGCAGCGCCACAATCCGCGCCCGCAGCTCTTCGACAGATAGCGTGCTTAAATCATCTCCGAGGCTAACCTTCGGCGGGCCAACAGGTTTTTCTTCATCCCAATCCATTGAAATTGCTCCATTGGAAAAGCCGCGCAGCCAAAAAACTGTACACAACCTGCCATCTTGCCAAAAAACGAACAAGGCTTGTGAAAGGCGCCAACCTCAGGCAACTCTTTCAAATGATATTTCAATTGCACACAAAAGTCGCAGGCCTGCCGACAAGGATGACCAATGCCAAACGACAATTCCACGCCAACACTGCAGCCCCAGCAAGCGTCTGACGCCATTCCAAAGTCAATGGCCGCCATCGAAATCTCCCAGCCTGGTGGCCCAGAGGCACTTGTGCCGACCCAAATCGAAACACCGGCACCAGCCCCCGGCGAGGTCTTGATCAAAGTGAGCGCGGCGGGCGTCAACCGGCCGGACATCATGCAGCGCTCTGGAAACTATCCAGCACCTAAGGGGCACTCTCCGATTCCAGGTCTGGAAGTTTCGGGAACCATCGTGGCTGCGGGGCCGAGCGTTACACACCACGCTGTAGGCGATCGCGTGATGGCACTCGTCAACGGTGGGGGTTACGCAGAATATTGCCTGGCGTCCGATACGGTCTGCTTGCCCGTACCCCAAAACATATCGATGACAGAGGCAGCCGGCATACCCGAAACATTTTTTACCGTCTGGCATAACGTCTACCAACGCGGCGGTCTGAAATCTGGCGAATGGTTCCTCGTGCACGGTGGCACGTCCGGCATTGGCGTCACCGCCATTCAAGTTGCAAAAGCATTTGGCGCAAACGTCATCACAACGGCTGGTTCCCAAGAAAAATGTGCTGCGTGCGAAGCCCTCGGTGCTGACCGCACCATCAATTACAAAGAGGAAGATTTTCTAGACGTCGTCAAAAGCGTCACAAACAAGCGTGGTGTCGATGTCATTCTGGATATGGTCGGCGGCGATTACATTGAAAAAAACATCAAGTGCCTCGCAGACGATGGGCGTCTCGTCAACATCGCCTACCAAAAAGGCTCAAAGGCCACGATTGATTTTATCCGCGTGCTCTTGAAACGCCTCACCATAACGGGATCAACACTGCGCATCAGACCAACTGAGATCAAAGCTCAAATTGCAAAAGAGATACAAGAAAAAGTAATCCCGCTTGTTGCAAATGGCACCATTAAAGTTCCAATCGATTCAACGTTTGAACTCAAAGACGCCGCCAAAGCCCATGCGCGAATGGACGAAGGCTGTCATATAGGCAAAATCATCCTGACGATTTAAGGCCGGGACGTCAGGCACAAAAAAAGGCCGCGGGGAAAATCCGCGCGGCCAATTTATCTTGCATAACTCTAGTAGTGGCGGTGAAAACGTCGGGAAACAACAACACACGCTGCAAACGGGTTACGTCCACGAGCTTTGCGATACCGCAACTTTTCGCGGCACGAACGCAACGCACGACGGCAAGCACGCCACCTAGGACCAAAACGAATCGAGCGCGTGCTAGGAATGCGCCCACCAAATCCGCCGCGCCGCTTACCTACAGCAACACAACGATGCGAACCAATATAACGGCCAAAGTGACGACGGTCGCCATAACGTCGATCGCCATAACGGCGATGCACAAAAAGCACACCACCTCGTGGTAGTTCTTTTTTGATAATGACAGTGTTCGTCGCGTAGCCTGAACCACGCCAATTGTCAGCCTGTGCCATACCTGCCGTGATCATTGACAAAACAGCCACCAAAGCTGTTGCAATACTAAGTTTACCGAACATGACCTTTCTCCCGATGTCATGCGTCCAATTTTTGAGGACGCTTGTTGATGAGAAAAGCCTTGCAAATCCCAACTGAACACCGCCCGAAGGCAACCTTCATCTTGCATTCATATTGGTGCAATCAGGCGGGAAAAGTTCCCATTTCGGCAGCTCTACAACGGTTAAACAATCACTTAAGTGTGCTCATCGCCGCTATGGGACGCACACCAATATCATAAAAAAGTTGATCGAGAACGTCCTGACTAAGAGATTTATCCGGTTCCAAGTGTACACGGCTTGCGATGTAAACAGTTCGAATGCCGCAATTAGCTGCCCCTGCAATATCCGTCTTAACACCATCACCGATCGCAACAATGTCAGACGTGGCAATGGGTGCGCCTGCTAATTCCATTAAACGTTCAAACGCCATGTCATAAATCGGCCGATAAGGTTTGCCGCCATAATCAACCCGGCCACCCAACTCGGCGTAAGATTGCGCCAAAGCACCAGCGCAATAGATAACGACCCCCGCACGCTCGACCTTAACGTCAGGGTTTGCACAAATCATCGGTAGATCGCGCCGGGCGAATTGGGAAAGCAGGTCACGATAATCTTCAGGCGTCTCAGACGTATCATCAAAGAGCCCTGAGCACACAATGCCCTGAGCTTCATCAGCTCCCACGCGCACAACTTTGAGCCCATCAAACAATCCCAGATCACGTTGCGGCCCAAGATGAAAAACCGGACGGTCGCCCCATGAGGAAATGAGATTTCGCGTAACATCGCCGGATGTCACGATGCTGTCCCACGCCGTTTCACAGACACCAATGTCAGCCAACTGCCTTGCAACACCTGATGCCGGGCGCGGCGAATTCGACAACAACAAAACGATACCGCCCTGCGAACGAAACCGCGCACATACTTGAACGGCTTCTACAAAGGGTTCAGCACCGTTGTGAAGGACGCCCCAGATATCAACGAGCCACGCTTTCGCGCGGCCCGCCACAGGTTCAATCGCATCAATGACAGGAATCACTTAAGGGCCCCACAAGGGATCACGTTTCGCCATCCCCCGTCAGTATCAGGTCCAAACCCTTAAGATCAAGCCGCAGCGTTTCCATCTCTAACACCGGCGAAGACTTCCGGCTTCACCGTGCGTGGCGCACCAAAGTGAAGACCCTGGCCAAACACCACACCATAGTCGTTGACCTTTGTCGCAATACTTTCATTGTCGATCTTGCCGACAATCAAAGTCATACCGAGCGTTGCCAAATACCGGCCGATATCGCGCGCAGGAATCCGATGCTCGCCCGTCGGCAATCCGTTTAGGAACACCTCAGCGTCAAGGCGGGCAAAAGAAAATCCTTTGGCCACCAAACCTTCGAAGTCCATATCAAGATCGCACACACCGCTGATGGCAAACCGAAAGCCGAGCTTCCTCAAGTCTCTGAGCGTCGCCCATTCTTGCGCACCAAACCGGCGCACATGCGCTTGTGTGACCGTCATGATCAAACGCCCCACAAGTTCATCACGCAATACCGCAGCAGAGTGAACGTCACTAACAAAAGCCGTGTTTGCAAGCGACTCACCTGCAATCCTCGTAAACAGATTGCCGCCCCGACCACGCTCTTCCAATCGCGCTGATATTTTCTCGACCCGCGCCAAGCACGCAGCATCAATCATTGGATAAAGCCCGGTCCCACTGAGACCGCTCTCCAACTCGTCAACCGAGAGAACGTTTTTGGCGCTGTCACGAAACTGCAACCGAACCTCAAAATGCCGCGCACGAAAATCACTCAAGCCGATGATGGGATCAAGTAAGACGTCAAAACGTTTCGCGTGCAACGCCTCACTGAGTTCGGCCAGCCGCTCGGCCATTATGATGCCATTTGAGTTGCCAAGAGAACCATGTGGATCAATTTCGTCATGCGAAAAAGCGCTGTCGGTCGCAGAAGCCGGTGTTTCATCAAAACCGGAAACCGCTGGCGTTTCAGTCGCCGTATCAAAAGACCGCATGGACCCGGCCGCCGCGTTAAGCGCATCGACTGATGATTGCGTCGCATCACTTTCAGGCGTCAATGCCCCTGGCGGTCCCCCCTCAATGGCAGTCCGCGACACAAGCGCAGTGCCTTGCGTTAAATCATTTTGCTCAGCCTCATTGACTTGATCGGCCAGTTTTTTGATCAACCCCTGAATCATTTCAACATCTGAGTCCCGCGGTGACACGGCTTGATCTTCACGAGTACCCGGTTCGGACTCCTCAGCAGTAAACCCATCCGCCGATCCTTGAGCCACAAACGGCGCTTGCGGTGGTGTCGGTGAAACCTGCGCCGCAGACCCGGCAGCTTTACCAACCGCGTCGTTCACAGACCCAACATCTGGTTCGAGCGCAGAACCCCCACCAACACCCACACCGTCCTTTTGCAATGGCGCGATTCGATTATGTCCATCAAACTCAGGCGGCGAGACTTGCCCGGCGCGCGCAGTCACCCCGGTCTGTCCCTCCGAACCAAAAGACGTTCCCGATGCATGAGGCGAAGTGCCGCCACCTATCGGCGCGCTACCACCTGGAAGCGGCAAATTAGGTGCGCGTGACGACTCCTGAGTTTCTCCATCAACCGGCAAGCGCATGGGCTCTGTTCCAACAGCCGGTGCCGGCGACCCCACGGCACTAGGACCAGTTGAGGGTGGCACCGGCGAATTGATCATTTCGCGAAACGGCGCCTGTGCAACCGGCGCAACCTGGCCACCTTTCTCACGATCTGATTGGCGATCTTGAATATGCGAGGTTTGCGCCCAAGTCCTCCGGCGCATAAAGCCATGGAACACCAAAAATCCCACGTAGAGCGCGAGCGCCAAAATAACGCTCAACCAAATATCCAATGGCACATGCGTGTAAAGCGCCGTACCAACCGTTATTGTCGTCAGCGCCATCGCCGAAAGAACAAAAGCTTCAGTCGCTCGATCGCCCAGCGTTGACTTTGCATTAAGCACCAAACCATCGTGTTGCATAGGTGTCGCCATTTTGCCCGCCTTGATTCGCCTACCAAAAACCTTGGGCGATCGCCGTTGACGATTGCAACTTACCGCGGGCCAGATACCCACCAATTTTTGCAATGAAAACGCGCGCCGGGGCGCTGCCGTGACCCATTCGCACCGCCTTCGATCACCTTTCGCGCTCAAAGACTGAGTTTTTCACGCACCAGAGCACATTCTGTGCATAAACCTAATGTTTCTGGACTATGTCCGTGCACACACAAAAGCCCACGCTACACGGGCAAACTAAAGCCGACACAACGTTTAATGTTTACGATTAAGAGCCTCTCAAGACCATGATGCCCCAATAGTGCCAAGAACACGCCATTGACCAACCCGAATCTCGTTTCTGTTTAGGTCTCGTTAGTCGAATCGGCGTGCTATAGTGGGGCCGGGCTCGTCTGACCAAGTCCTGGCGTAATTTCAGAGGAAAGCCTTATGTTGATGAGTGTAGTCGATGAGTTGCGGCACACGCGTGTCTACCCAGAAATCGCTGGCACCCGCACCTTGATCACGGGCCTTACCGCCCAATTTGGCATCGATATCGCCCGTGCATTTGCTGACCATCAGGCCCGGCTTGTACTCCAGACCGCCGATGAATCTCCGCAAATGGACGAAATCACCAAGCTGTTGTCCCAATCTACGCAGGATTTGGCAGTCTACAATGGCGGCCTTGACGAGACCCAATCAGCTATCCGTTTTGCGCAAGGCCCTGCGCAAAAAGCCTATGGCGGGCTCGACACGGCCGTAAATTTGGTCACGTTGACATCAGATGATCTCAAGGTCGGACCTGACATCAGAGACATCGAAGACCTACTGTCGGCAAAACTGTCACCTATAACAATGATGAGCCGCGTTATCGCCAACCGCATGCGCCTCACAATGACAGAGGGCGTGATCCTCAATGTTGTGGCAACCTCACAACCTTCTAGCGATCACGAAAACGCACTAGTCTCAATGATCAGCGCAGCTCTTGCCACCATCACGCGGCGTGAAGCACAAAATTGGGCCGACCAAGACATTCGCATAAATGCCGTTGGCCCAGGTGTTGGCAACGAGCCCGATCTATCTGCAGACGCATACTTGCAAGGCGAACCGGAAATTGGAGCATTAGCCCTATATCTGTCATCCCATCGCGGAAATGACTTGTCCGGACTGGTCTTTGACACAGCCAACGTCGCACTCAATGAATACTAGAACAAGCGACCCTGCCAAAACCCAAAGTTGGCCGTCCCAACATCTTGTATCACCTCACTTCGCCTGTTAAGACCGTTCCCGCGGGTGTCACAAATCGAAAACAGGGAATGCGTTATGCAGGGTATTGGTTGGTTGCTTATCATTTTGGGGATCGGGTCCTTCGTCCTCAACTACCTAGAACGCGAATTTATATTGCTGATGTGGGTCGACAATTGGGGCCCAGACGTTGGCCTTGCCATTCGCATAGGGATGATTGTTCTTGGTGCGATTTTAGTTGCCGCCGGCTATTTGATGGGTGGCGACAAAAGCGAAGCGAGCTCAGATCAATAAGTGATTTGGCCGAGCAAGCTATTCTAAAAAACAACGAAAAGATTTCGAAACAAATGCAGCGGATCACGCGATGCGACCTGCTGCATTTTTTTGACCCATGGTGCTGTTCGCCACTTCGTGGCGGCACCTGCGTGGGCGCGGGACTAAGTCCCGGGTCGCCTTGCCCAAGTTTTCACCGCTCACGGTGCTGTTCGCCACTTCGTGGCGGCACCTGCGCGGGCGCGGGACTAAGTCCCGGGTCGCCTTGCTCCCGAACAGGTGCGATACAGTTGCCGTAAACTTTATATGCACAAAACAAAACACATGCCGTATTCTTCCCGCCGCTGGTGTAGCCGAAGGCGTACCAGTCGGCGGACTCACGAGCCGGTGCGCAGCACCGAATAGCTCGTGAGCAAAAACAACTTTCCGAAACGAAGTTTCCCCCCTTTCGCCAGCCACTATCGTGGCCGGCTTACCGGCCCGTTTCGCGTCGGGCCGTTTGTAAGTAAACTTACACGGGACCCGCCGCTTACGGGCCGTCTTGCACGCACAAATGCGTGCAAGTGTGGGGGTGCATGAGATATTCGATGATAGCTACATTAGCTTAAAAAGCTCAGTTCATCATCGATTGTACTATCAAGCCATACCGAAAAATGGTCGAACACTTTCTCCGGCTTTTTGTCGTATTCAAGGTATCGATATATTTCCGGATCATCATCCCTGCAACTAAAAAACAAAAATGTATAGCCCTGGTGCATGGCAAAAACAAATTGATCTTCGGTCAGTGCAAATTCACTATCTGATTCTGTTAATAACTCTTGTGCAAACTTTTTTAGTCCAAGTACGGCTGGATAAAGTATATCTGTTCCAACCATAAAATCCCCTGCACATTTTCCACACGCTGTCAGAAACTCTTTGTAAGCTGACGGTAGCCTATTATTGAACTTCCTTTCGATTTCTTGTATTTCTTCCTCATTGCACCCTACAACTTTTCTATTAGTCAACAACCTTGACCCCAGCAACTTTTCTATTGCTGCTTTTTCAGGGCTTTCATTTTTCTTATCGACCATCAGTTACATTCAATTTAATATTTGGGAACATCTTTCTAAATTGATCTATTACTCCACCTTTTCCTCCACAAGAGGGGCAAGGCTCTTTCTCGGTGAAAAGATTAATTAAACCGGTTGAATCCCTGTCAAGATCTGACGCCACATCTTCTAGGATCTTTACTTCAGTATCATATTTTCGCGTCATCGCACCACTGTCCTTTGTTTTGAATAATCTCTTTTTTGGTGACGGAACAGTGCCATCAGGGCTTTTTTGCCCACTAATTGCAACCACACTTTTCTTTTCTCTTCCTGTTATTTCAACGTCCGCAACAGCAACATTTCTTGTTCCTTCCTTCACGTTGTACTTTTTGCGGGCAGCGTTTGTTCGCTTTAATCCGTCTTTCTTCGTAATACCGACATAAAGCTTTATGAATTTATCAGCGGCTCTTTGTCTCTCTATGTCTGAAGGCCGTTTAATAGGACGACCGTCTCTGCCTATAGGCGCGCCGCCACCAAGACGGCCGCCGCCTTCAGGTCCAAAGCAGAAAAGTCCATAAAGTTGGCAATCGAAGTTGGGCCTGATCTGTTGCCCATCAGGATCCGTGTAGCGGACTGGATTCTGGTGCGTATAGGCGTAGAGGTTGAGATTCTGACCAGTGTAAACACCCCCTATCCCAGGCATATCTTGACGCGGTGCGGCATATCCATCAACCTGGCTAGGCAGCGTCATGCCTGGGTCTTGTCCGCGTTCAGGCAGATACTTCGTTAGTATCGGATCGGCACTTTGCCACAAGCTCGTCCTCGGGTCGTAGTAACGCGCGCCGTAGTAATAAAGCCCGGTGGCTTCGTCGAGCTCTTTGCCCGTGAACAAGTAAGGTGCGCGTTGCGTGTTGGAATGTTCCTCAACAAACGTTTCGCCAAAAGATCAGCCCGAAAAGTGGAAACCGGTTTTCGGATTAAGCTGATCGAAAAACAAAGCGAAGTATTCCAAATGTTGGAACACTTGGCCGAGATCGTTGGTGATGTAAGACGACGAACCCAAATGATCGGGATGATAGAAGTAATGCGCGTCTTCTAACGGCGCAGTGTTGCCGCCGCCACCAGGACCATCAGGCTTTTCAAGCTTGGTCGAAATGCGCGTCGTGCCGGCAAATACATGCTTTTCGCCAACTTCGCGATCGCGGATAACATACCACTGGTTGACATAAACCGTCTCACCTTGGCCCGTGCGCTTAATCGCCCGCTCACCTTGGTCGTTATATTTGTAAGTGGACGTCTTGCCGTTATCCGCAATGGACTGAATACGGTTTTCTTCGTCCCATATGATCGTGCGCCGTTGCCCGTTGTTGTCATTATCCCAACCGGTCTGATTGCCATTGGCGTCATACGTAAACGTGCGATCACCAATATGCGTCGCCGCATGCGGCTTGGAGGACCCGTAATCATAAGTCCAATCATACGTCGTCTTATGTTGCGGAATAACCGAGTTATCCGGTGGCGGCGTAATGCGATTATGCGCTTGGGTTTTGCCCGTAATGTTGTGGATGGTGTCATAAGCCATCGCCAACGTGTATTCATGCGTATGCCCGGCACCTTCCTTGTAATTGCCCGTCGCATCCGTCAAACGATACAAGTCATCATACGTGTAATTGTAACTTGTCGGCCCGCCTTTCAGATCGTCGGTCGGAACCGGCGTGCCATTGGCCATCGACAACACATTGCCAACCTCGTCGTAGCCATAACTCAACGACATGAAGTTGCGGCCACCGGTCTTATCCGAATTCAACGTTGCAAGACGGCGGTCCTCATCATCATACGTGTAATCCATCGTCGTCGCGTTGCCATAAGCCACACGCGTGCGCTGGCCAAACTTGTCGTAGCCCATGAAGTTCAAATAAGCATAACTGTTGCCGGCCTTAACGCCGTCGATGTGCTCAACAAGCCCGCCCGAATCATAATCAAAATCAAGGACTTCGCCGTCCGGGTAAATAAGCGATTGCAACCGGTTCCAGGTGTCAAACGTAAACTCGGTCGTGTGCACTTCCGGCGAGTTTTTCGAGTTACCTTTGGTGTCCGAATTAATCGTGCGCGTTTCTTTAACGACTTCACCAAGCGGACCGTATTCGCGTTCCGTCAATCCCGATTCATCGGTGACTGTCACAATGCGGTTGGCGCGATGAAACGCAGCACCCGGATCGCCATACGTGTAAGCAACATTGTTTTCGCTAAACTGCGGATAGGTGATGAATCAAATTTGTGACGGCGAGAAGCGGAGCATTTCCTCAAGCCATTCAGATCCAGCCTTTGATCGTTACGCTAGCGCCATCCGGAGTCGTGCGCGTTTGGTTGTAAAGACTGATGTTCTTTTTCATTGCACTAACCATATCAATTTCCTTCATTTCGGTCGACACATACTCTCCTCCCAAAATGAAAGGCCGGCTTGGAATCAGTCTGTATCCTTGTTTCAAGGGCTGGTTTTCATTCTGCCAATCTCGGGCAACAGACCATCCAGTATGAACATCAAAGTCATCAAGCAATTTATCAGCAAAACTCTCAAAGGAGTCGGCGATAAGTTCAAATTCACCATCTTCAGGATTGAATCTCTCCACACCTCTCTTTGAAATCACAAATTGCTCAGAAAAAACATTTTCAGCAAATACTATATAGTCGGTAGAACATACTCCGTAATGGGCCAACCAGTTGAATTCTTGGTTCCATTCCAGAGCGCCGCAAATATTACGCACACAGGTATCGGGGTACACTAGGAACGCGCTTTCAAAACAAAAGAAACCATTCTTTTCAGACATAAGCTGCATATACGAAGCAGTAAGCTTTGGCGAAACATCACACTCATGCATCCAGTTCAAATCTGGCTGCTTATCGGAGATCGCCGTTGAGGCTATTTGCTTTAATTTTTCGATAGAACTCATTGGTCTCAGTTATTATTTCCAGGTGGCTTTATTCGGACTCTCGTGCCATCCGGTATTTTGTCGATTTCCCAGCGAAGTTTTTGGCCCTAGCTTCAAGCGCTTCCGACTTAATTTTTTTGGCGGCTTTCGTCCAAATTTCAATCTCATGCGGCTTGGTGTCGATCAATCGATGTAAAAAGTCGAATTCCTTGAACCATTCTTTAATCGCCAAAGCACTGTGAAAGATTTCTCCAACGGTTTCGCTGGTATACACGTCTGAATTGTAATGCCAGTACTTTGATACAGTACTGTCTACAATTTCGAAGCAAGGACCAGGCTCAAGGTGATAATCAAAAAACGGTCGATCAGAGGTCTCAACAAAATAGAACGGATAACCTCGAGATTCTGTTATAGCGTAAACAACGTATTCCTTCCCAACGATAAGGTCATCAAACCCCTTCTCAACTTGGCTCCCACGCAGCCGACGACGAAAATAATCTAGATGTTCTTCAGAAGTAAACGGAAATTCGCTTATTTTCGTCCTAACACACCTAACTATCATTACTCACCTGGGTTCAAATATCTTTGCTTGATTTTGCCGCGGCTTCTCGCACCAGTTTTCGTATCCTCCCAAAGACGTATTTTGCGACCATCAGAGTCAACCCGTATTTTGACCTCTCCTTCGTGTTTAGGATCTAGTATTTGTTCTTCCTCCATTTCGACTACACCCTCGGAACCACGCACTGCATCGCGGATCGCATCCGCCTCCTCTTCGCTCCTGGGCTTTTCGTCTTCCATGGCATCGGGATCAAATACTTCGTCGAGCTCATCGTCTTCGGTAACCGTGACGTCACCATACTTTTCTCCAGCCTTGGGCCCAGCCTTCGCTCCTTCGTTCTCACCTTCCGCACTTTGATTAAAAACAATGTTACTCAATGCTTCATTTGTAACATCGATAAGACTCTTAGTTCCTGCCTCTAGACTTTCGCGAGCCTTTTTACCCTGAGGAGTTAGATAAAGATAGGTGCCAACTACCACAATGAGGCCTGTAAACATCATAACATCATCGACGGCCGTCACGTTCCCATCACGATCCTTGAAATTCACGGGATTGAGGTGAGAGTAATGATACAGATTTAGATTCTGCCCCGTATAAACACCACCCATGCCAGCCATTTGATGACGTGGACGGCCATAACCATTCAGGATATTCGGAGTAGTCATGGCAACATCTTGGCCCGCCCCTGGCAAATACTCACCCAAAGCCGGATCCGCACTTTGCCACAAGCTCGTGCGTGGGTCGTAGTAGCGCGCGCCGTAGTAATAAAGACCCGTGTCCTCGTCCAACTCCTTGCCCGTAAACAAGTATGGCGCACGTTGCGTGTTGGAATGTTCCTCAACAAACGTTTCGCCAAAAGATCAGCCCGAAAAGTGGAAACCGGTTTTCGGATTAAGCTGATCGAAAAACAAAGCGAAGTATTCCAAATGTTGGAAGACTTGGCCGAGATCGTTGGTGATGTAAGACGACGAACCCAAATGATCGGGATGATAAAAGTAATGCGCGTCTTCTAATGGCGCAGTGTTGCCGCCGCCACCAGGACCATCAGGCTTTTCAAGCTTGGTTGAGATGCGCGTCGTGCCGGTTGTTTTCGCTCACGATGCTGTGCTCGGCCTTACGGCCTTCGCGCATCTCCGCGCGGGCGGCGCATTTTTGTGCTGCCGATTCACGCAGCGCGTGATAGGACGCGCGACGATCGGAGCACTGGCGCCGGATCGCCTTGCTCCCGAACAGGTGCGATACAGTTGCCGTAAACTTTATATGCACAAAACAAAACACATGCCGTATTCTTCCCGCCGCTGGTGTAGCCGAAGGCGTACCAGTCGGCGAACTCAAGGGCCGGCACGGACACGAAGTGTCAAGTGCCGAATAGCTCGTGAGCAAAAAGACTCAGGCGCAGCCGTCGCGATCGGCGCAAAGAAAAAGTAAGCGGCGATCACGGACGGTGTACACACGACCGAATGGAGATGTCATCCTAGGCCAATTTCACGCCTGTCCAGTTGAGTTGTGATGGACAAGTTGCATGACACTGATTCAACTGTGATTCGAGAGCTTTCAGTTTCACTCGGACACAGAAGGGCACAAGCGCCATGCAAAAAAGGGCGGGGGTCTGCCCAAACAACAGTATCGCCAGGCGCTTTGGCTGCAACACGACCTTTACAAACCACGGTCTAGGACGAGCGTCGGCTGCAGCCTAGGAGTCAGCGGATTTTTCGACAGCACACGCCAACACACTCAGCCCCACTATCTCCTCGATGCAACCCAAAACCGGCACGCTTTTGCCTTGACAGAGCGACGTCCTCCGCCTATCTGTGCGGCAGCGATTGGCACTCCCCCATTTAGAGTGCTAACAGCATCATTTCGACAATCGGTGATCGGGCCTTTTGGGGGTTTCAGGGGCAGTTGTAAGGCCACCTAGCCCGCCGAATAAGGCTCTTGAACCAAGGAGCACAGACATCCAATGAAATTCCGTCCACTCCATGACCGTGTCGTCGTCAAGCGCGTCGACAGCGAAACAAAAACGGCGTCCGGCATCATCATCCCCGATACGGCGACCGAAAAACCCCAGGAAGGCGAAGTGATCGCCGTTGGCCCCGGCGCACGCGGCGATGACAATGAACTGGTCCCCCTCGATGTCAAAGCCGGTGACCGGGTTCTTTTCGGCAAATGGTCCGGAACCGAAGTCAAAATCGACGGCGACGAACTGCTGATCATGAAGGAAAGCGACATCATGGGTGTCCTTCAATAACCCCCCCAAAAAAAGATGCACCCATTTAACTGCAACAAATAAAGATTAGGAGTAGACCAATATGTCTGCCAAAGACGTCCGTTTTGCTTCGGAAGCACGTGAAAAAATGCTCCGTGGCGTCGACACACTCGCAAATGCTGTAAAAATCACGTTGGGCCCAAAGGGTCGCAACGTAATCTTGGAAAAATCCTTTGGCGCCCCCCGCTCCACAAAAGATGGTGTCACGGTCGCCAAGGAAATCGAACTTGAAGATAAGTTTGAAAACATGGGCGCACAGCTGGTGCGTGAAGTGGCTTCAAAGACCAACGATGTGGCAGGTGACGGCACGACAACGGCAACCGTGTTGGCCCAGGCCATTGTCCGCGAAGGCCTCAAGTCCGTCGCAGCCGGCATGAACCCAATGGACCTCAAGCGCGGCATCGACAAAGCGGTGACGCAAGTCGTTGAAGCCATCGAAAAGCAATCCAAAAAAGTCAAAGACTCCGGCGAAATTGCGCAAGTTGGCACCATTTCAGCCAATGGCGAGCGTGAAATTGGCGACATGATCGCCGAAGCCATGCAAAAAGTTGGCAATGAAGGCGTCATCACGGTCGAAGAAGCCAAATCCTTAGCAACCGAACTTGACGTTGTAGAAGGCATGCAGTTCGACCGCGGCTATCTCTCCCCATATTTCATTACGAATGCGGAAAAAATGGTAGCCGAACTCGAGGATCCATATGTTTTGATCCACGAGAAAAAACTCACCGGATTGCAACCCCTGCTTCCTGTTTTGGAAGCCGTTGTCCAAACCGGCAAACCGCTCCTCATCATCGCTGAGGACATCGAAGGTGAAGCGTTGGCGACACTCGTCGTGAACAAGCTGCGCGGTGGACTGAAAGTTGCTGCTGTCAAGGCACCTGGCTTCGGCGATCGCCGCAAAGCAATGTTGGAAGACATAGCGGTTCTTACAGGTGGGCAGACCATCTCCGAAGACCTCGGTATCAAGCTTGAAAATGTGACCGTCGACATGTTGGGTCACGCCAAACGTGTCACCATCACCAAAGATGACACCACGATCGTTGACGGCGCTGGCGCCAAAAAAGATATCGAAGCCCGGGTCGGTCAAATTAAAGCGCAGATTGAGGAAACATCCTCAGACTACGATCGTGAAAAATTGCAAGAGCGCCTGGCAAAACTAGCCGGCGGTGTTGCTGTTATCCGCGTTGGCGGTGCGACCGAGGTCGAAGTGAAAGAGCGCAAAGACCGCGTTGACGATGCGCTCAACGCGACCCGCGCCGCTGTCGAAGAAGGCGTTGTTCCAGGTGGTGGCGTAAGCCTCCTAAAAGCATCTGAAGCAATTGACGTCGAGGGCGAAAACTCTGACCAAAACGCCGGAATACAAATCGTGCGCCGCGCGCTTCAGGCGCCAATTCGCCAAATCGCAGACAACGCAGGTGTCGAAGGCTCCATCGTTGTCGGCAAAATCCTTGAAGCCAAGGGCAACTCCCACGGCTACGACGCCCAGCTTGATGAGTACTGTGATCTCATGGAGCGCGGCATCATCGACCCTGCCAAAGTCGTACGCACGGCATTGCAGGACGCTGCCTCAATCGCCGGACTGATGGTGACCACAGAAGCAGCTGTCGCTGATGCGCCGAAGAAGGAAGGGGCTGCACCAGGCCCAGATATGGGTGGCATGGGCGGCATGGGTGGTATGGGCGGTATGATGTAACAGTCCAAGCCAGACCATCACCTAACAAAACGAAAGCCGTCTGCGGACCAACCGCAGGCGGTTTTTTTTGGGGGTACAAAGCGCGTTAACTGCCCGTCCCACCGCGACCTGTGGCTTCGCCGCACCAATTCCCCAACTATTGTTCCACAGCCGCCACAATATGTGCAAATCGGTTAAATTGTCCCAACACAGAGCAATTCCGTCTTGCGTAGTCAATATTGCCTCACATTTCTCTGGTGAAGACATAAGTCAAATGGGTCCCAAAACCTTCCTGCGATAACAGGAGCATTGATCATGCCAATGAACGTTCGCCGCGCAAAATTAAGCGCGGTGTCCACGTCAGTTCTGACCCTTTCAATCTTTGTCGGTGCCTCAGCTCTCCAGGCACAGGACTCGGGCCAAGCAAGCGATGAACAGTTTAGACTCAACAAAGCCATTGCTGACGGTCGTTACGTCGAAGCTCCGGAAAATAGTCGCGATTTACCAGAGTACCTTCGCCCATCGGTCAGACTAGGTGAGCAAAAAGACAAGCCCGTACAAAAAAAAGCGACGCCAAAGCCTGAAACAAAAACAGTTGAAACGGACCAAACCGCAAACAAAGGTCGCTACGTCGATGTAGACGAGCCAAGCAAACACAAAAAAGAAAAAAAACAAGCCAAACCAAAAACGGATCAGCAGGACCGTGCACGCGCCACTGCGCGATCGACCGCCAGAACCGAAACGAGAATTAAGCCTGATCCCAAACCCGAGAACAAAAAAACCGCAGCACTCGATCCAACCATAAATGCCGACCAGCGGCAAACCGAAGCCGATCTGGCGCCGCCGGCGCCACCCCCTGCCGATCCAGTTGTTGAAGCTGTGCGCCTCCGCCTGACGGACAGTGCGCGCTTTAGAAACGACAACAAAGATGACGTCGCCGCACTGAAGGCATTTTACGATGCCCGCACAAAACCAGTTTGGGTTGGCAAGGACGGCACCAATGATGCTGCAAAAGCAATCATCAGCGAAATTCAACGGGCAGAAGACTGGGGCCTCGACCTAAGAACATTTCGGGTTCCAAACTTGGTCGACAGCAACGCAGAGACGGGCGCCCTTGCGCAGTTCGAGCTAAACCTCGCGCGCAACTTCCTGCGTTACGCACGTTTCGCACGCGGCGGACGAACAAACCCGCGCAAACTAAGCCGCATTCTCGACCACACGCCGCCGGTCAAAGACCCAGCAATCGTACTGGAAGAAATTGCGAACGCCGCAGCACCCGATGCGTACTTGCGTGAACTGCACCCCAAGCATGAACAGTTCCACTTGCTGCGCAAAGCTCTGCTACGAGCCCGCGGACCGCAACAACCAAAAAAACAACGCGATCCCGTCGTCACAATTCCGAGAGCAGGGCCAACCCTAAAAGTTGGCGATAAACACACTGACGTCGCGCTATTACGCAAACGCCTCAAAGTGCCCGTCGCCTTAGGTGAAAACCCGAACTATTACGACAAAGCGCTAGCCAAAGCGGTTCGGAAATATCAGGCAAAGGCGGGCATGAGAGCCACGGGCGACCTAACGCGCAAAACGCGCCGCAGTCTTAGTCGCCAGGCTTCACGCAGATCAACCCGTCCACGTGGCAAATCTTTAGAACGTCGCCTTCTCATCAACATGGAAAAATGGCGCTGGCTGGCGGAGGACTTGGGCGATTTTTATGTCTGGGACAACCTGCCCGAATTCACAGTCCGTGTGATGAAAGACGGCAAACAAATCTGGCGCGAAAAGATCATTATCGGTCTTCCAGAATGGCCCACACCTACGCTGTCATCAAAAATCGAACACACGATCTTTTATCCAACATGGGGTGTGCCAACAGGCATCAAACAACGTGAGCTCCTGCCGCGGATTAGAAGAGCAGCAAAACCTCAAGGATTTTTCGATGCGCTTTTCGGCGGTGGCGGAAATAGTGGCGGCGCTAGGGTCATCAAAGCTTACAATCTAACCGTCTATCGAAATGGTAGGGTCATAAACCCTAACAGCGTTGATTGGAGCACGGCCAATATTCACAACTATAGTTTTGTGCAGCCACCTGGCGGATCAAACCCCTTGGGAATTGTAAAATTCACATTTCCCAACAAGTACACCGTCTACATGCACGACACCATCGAGCCAGAACTCTTTGCGCGATCAAATCGTATGCTCTCGCACGGTTGTTTGCGTGTTCGCAACCCGCGCAAATTGGCTGAGTTGCTTTACATGCATGACAAAGGCGTCCCACAAAGCCAAGCTGCCGCTGCAGCCAGGCGCGGGCAATCCTTTAAACTTGAAAACCCCGTTCCAGTTCATTTGACCTATTTCACCGCAATGGTTGATGACAAAGGCAGGGTTCAAACCTATTCCGACATTTACGGTCATGATCGTCGCATCGCGCGCGCCGTTCTTGGAAAAAACGTAACGTTCCGTGATCCACCGCCACGGCAAGACACTGCAAAACCAGTAACCACGTCCCGAGCTGTGACCAAACCGGAAGAGTCCACAACGCGACCTCGTCCGCAACAACCACGCAAGAAAAAGCGGAAAAGAAAACGCACGGCTAAGAAAAAATCCAAAAGCCCACCACAAAGAATGCCGTCGAATTTATCAGAGGCGATTTCTGGCCGTCTGAGTTATTAAAATACAGCGCACGCTCATTTAGATGCAAAACAACCGCACCGGCGGGGGATCCGGTGCGGTCGCCATTAAAGTCGGATAGGCCAAGGAGGGGGGCTTATGCCGACAAGGGGCAACTCATTGTCACGCTGCAAAAAACCAATCTAATTTAGGCAGCAGCTACTTTGCACATTCAGCAAGCTGTTTGTCGCGTTGCTGAGCAGACTTCTTCCAAATATCTGGCGGAACGCTATTGCAATAGGCCATGTGTGCACCGAGATCCGAGTGCCAGTTCTCGCCAGTAAACCCACATTTGTTTTGTTCGTTTTGTTGCTGCTGTTTAAGCGCCGTCGCACCATACCACTTACAGTTGGCCTGCGCATTCGCCTGCGACACGCCAAGCGCCACGGTCATCAAAGTGGCTGCAGCAATTGTCAATGCACGTGTCCGATACATGTTCATCTCAAGTTGTCCTTAACAAATCTTGTGCCCTTAGAGTGTTTCGAACCTAACAGCATCACAATGAACCCACTCTGAACGGAAGACAAGACCAGCGTTCAGGATCGCCAAGCCCCGCAAGTCCGTCTGAGAACAAAGAAAAAACAGCGTTGCTGCAGCACCTCTTTTGTTTTGCACGAGCGCCAGAGCGTGTTTAGCTGAACACGCTCTAAAGGACCCGCAAATCATCCCTCCAGCCGCCCAATGATCTCATTTTGGATTTGCCTCAAGTTGGGCGTCCATTCCGCCTCGTTGGAGGCCACCAGGTTTGCTTCTGTCTTTAAAATGACCCCGTCATCCAAAACGCGCAAACCATTGGCCGCCAACGTCGCTCCAGTTGTAGTGATATCGACAATGAGATCAGCCGTAAGAGCTGCTGGTGTGCCTTCCGTTGCACCTAAGCTTTCAACAATGCGGTAGTCGGTAAGCCCCTTCGCAGTAAAAAACCGGCGCGTAAGATTGACGTATTTAGTCGCAACCCTAAACCATCGACCGTGCCGTGCACGAAACGAACTTGAAATTTCATCAAGCTCCTCCATGGTTCGTACATCAATCCAACAGTCCGGAATGGCGACAATCACGTATGCGTGCCCAAACCCCATCTTCTTTAGAAAATCGACACGCGAAGACCAATCAGAGATCCACTCACGAACCAGGTCCTCTCCAGTAATGCCAAGGTGAGCCTTGCCGGATTTCAAATACCACGCGATCTCCGATGCCGAAATAAACAACACGTCGACATCGTCCATACCCTCAATTTCACCGCGATAGCCGCGTTCGTTGCCGGTTTTCTGAACATTAAGCCCCGCATCTTTTAGCGCGTCCAGGGATTGTTCCATCAAGCGGCCCTTGGACGGCAACGCAAGTTGCAATCGCGTGCTCATCTTTGTTTCTCCAATCCGCCTGACTCAAAACCTACAATTACCACCGAAAACTCCAACTGAGAGTATCGGCTGAGCCTAAATTTGGCACACATGCATCACAAGAGTTCAACTGACTGCGCACCACACGCAGGCAAAAAAATTTCGCCTACGACTCCTGGCCCTGCACAGCAGCCAACAACCGTTCCGTATGAATGGCCCCACCTATCGCTGGCACATCTTCACCAGCACCACACATGCGCGCAAGACCGTCATAACGGCCACCGCCCGCCACTGGCGTGTCATCACCCAGCGACCGAACAGCAATTTCAAACACGAACCCTGAATAGTACTCCAAGGACCGCCCGAATTCGGTCGAAAAATCTGCCTGCACAACATCAATCCCTGCATCGGCCAAAAATTGTAAGCGTGCATAGTAATCGTCCAGGGCAGCAGAGATATCGATACCACTTTCGCGTGCGAGGTCTTTAACGCGAGCACCCGCTGCTCTTGCCGGCGCACTCACACCCAAATAGGCTTCCATCAACTTCGCAACATCTTTTGGCAATGGCTCGGCCCGCGCATCTGCGATCCGCGTCAAAACATTTTCAGCGACATCTTCAACCGTACGCGCACCAATCACCGGAATGCCTTCATCTTCAAAATATTGCGCAACAATGCTAGGCGCATCGTCTGGTTCTTCCAAGTTGATCTCGTTAACAAGAGATTCTGGTAATGCGGTTGCACTCTTGGCAGGTGAATCTGTCAATCGGATAAGTTCAGCGCGAAACGCTTTTGGCCGCCAAAACTGCCGAGTCAAACGTTGTCGCCAACGATCCGGCATCTCCACGCTCTCTAACAACGAGCGAAAGAGACCTAGATCGCCAAACCTGAGTCGAATATCTTCAAGGCCACACGCACGAACACCCTCGACTAGCAGCGCAAGAATTTCTGCATCCGCCTCGCCAGTACTTGTATCCCCAAAGGATTCAATACCCGCCTGACGAAATTCCCGCGGATGCGCCTTATCAGCACCTTGCGGTTGAAAACGAAACGCCGGGCCGTTGTAACAGTATTTGCCGCTTGCCGATCCGTTCTTTAGCCGTTCAGCATGCAGCCGACAGGTCGGAACCGTAAGGTCAGGACGCAAACAAAGCTCTTCGCCTTCCGGATCCACAAAAACATAAGATCGCGCCCGCAACGCTTCTCCGATCACATCGAGATAAACGTTCGCAGGCTGTATCATCGCCGGCGCTACAGCCTCATAACCAGCATTGATAAACACACCCATAAGCTTTTGTGCTTGGGCCTCCAATGCCTCAAATTCACGTGCTGTTTCTGCTACCATCTTTGGTGGATCTATTGGTGCGCGGTTTCAATCAACCCGAGTGCCGCTCGAGAACCTTATGGACTTGTTCGACGAATTCATCTTCCGGAACAGAAAACTGAGCCGGTCTAGCCTCTTTCCATTCTTTATTGTCTTTGATGGTTTCAGCTGCCTTCGCGCCAAGAACGAGATCTTTGATCTGTACTTCCCCCTTCTCACACTCATCAGAGCCTTGGATGACAACACAAGGCGCACCGCGCTTGTCCGCATATTTCATTTGCGCCTTCATGCCTGACATTCCCAAATACATTTCCGCACGTATCCCGGCCGCGCGTAATTTTTGAGCCATCGCCTGATAGCGCGGCAACTCGTCATAATCCATTACCAAAACGACCACTGGGCCAACAACTTGTGGTTTCTCATCCTCAGAAAGTGCCAATAGCGCACTCTGCAACCGTGAAACACCAATTGAAAAGCCTGTGGCCGGCACCGAGCGCCCACTAAACCGCGACACAAGATCATCGTAACGCCCGCCGCCGCCGACCGATCCGAACCGCACCACTTGGCCGTCATCGTTCGTGATTTCAAACGTCAATTCTGCTTCGAATACGGGGCCTGTATAGTAATCAAGTCCACGCACAACCGACGGATCAATGAGCACCCGGTCTTCATCATAACCTGCGGCCCGAACCAGGCGCTCAATCTCGCGCAGTTCATCGACACCTTCACCACCAACCTCGCTCTCTCCCACAAGCGGAGAGATGACATCTAACACAGACCCCTTTTCCGATCCCGCAGACATAACAAACTGAAGGACTTTGTCCACGTCCCCTGGCTCAAGGCCCGCACCCTTCGTATAATCACCAGATTCGTCTTTTCGACCTTTTCCTAAAAGTTGCTCAACACCTTCAGGGCCCAAGCGGTCCAATTTATCTACCGCGCGCAAAACCATTAAGCGTTTGGCCGCACTTTGCTCGTCGCTAACGTCCGCCGAAATACCAATACCCTCCAACACACCGTCTAAGACTTTGCGGTTGTTGACACGAACGACATATTGGCCGCGCGCCATACCAAGCTCTTCAAAAGTATCCGCCGCAAGCATGCACATCTCAGCATCAGCAGCGACGCTGTCCGTGCCAACCGTATCGGCATCAAACTGTGTGAATTGGCGATAGCGCCCCGGGCCTGGCTTTTCGTTGCGCCAGACAGAGCCCGTGGCATAACGCCGGAAGGGTTTTGGCAAGCGGTCATAATTTTCCGCCACAAATCGAGCCAAAGGCGCCGTCAAATCATAGCGCAACGACAACCATTGTTCGTCATCATCTTGAAATGAAAACACACCGGCATTAGGCCGGTCCGTATCCGGTAAAAATTTCCCCAGCGCATCGGTAAATTCGAAGGCCGGTGTCTCCAGTTCCTGAAAACCATAACGCTCGTAAACGTTGCGGATCGCAACAACCATCTCCCGAATGCCGCGCAATTCATGCGCCTCGATATCACGAAGCCCTTTCGGCAGCCGAGCCATCGGCCGCTTGATTTTTATTTTTCTTGCCATCGATCTTAGGTGAAACACTTACCAGAGGTTAAAAACATTGAAAGAGACAGGCGCCACCCTGCCACCCCAAAATGCGTGCACGGGCCTTATCACACAAACACCCCGACGCGCAAAGGTCGCAAATCCACATATCCATGAGACCCATGTGATACACCTACAAGCGCGGGTCAACCGGCTCACTCTCGAGCGCCAAGACAGCAAACACACATTCATGCACACGCCTCAAAGGCGCCTTCTCAACAAATCGATGCAAAGCTTCATATCCCAGAACAAATTCTCGTAAGGCCAACGAGCGTTTATGGCCAAGTCCCCTCTGCCGCAGCCGCCTGAGGTTTCCCTCAATATCATACTCAGGACCATAAATGATCCGCAGATATTCTGCGCCTCGACATTTCACCGCCGGTTGCACCATCCCGTGAATCCCACGCGCAACAAACTCTTTGGGTTTTACAACCATCCCTTCACCGCCCGCGTCCGTTTGCTTTAACCACCACTCTGTCGCAGCGGCACAACCCGCACGATCGTATGTCTCAACATGACGGTAAGGCGTTGCAACAAGCATCTCTGAACCGTGATCCATAATGCGTTTAAGTTCATTCATGTGCCAAATGTGATCCTGATCCATATGGACGCAGCCCTCACTCGCCAACAAATGAAACGGTGCAAACCGATAGTCCTGAATAGAATGCACCGGCCAACAATAGCGCCGATAAGAATCGACATAAGCCTTCGCACGCGCATATCTATCTTGAAACTTCGTCGCAAGATCTGACAGATCGAGCCCACGCGCTGTCGCATTCTCTATGAGATCAGCTGCAGCCCCAAGACCGGCACGTGCGGCCGCACCTGTTGGTGCATATTGCTGTTTGATAAGGCCTTGCGCTTTTGCAGACCACGGCATGATTTCGGCATCGAAGATTGCCCAATTACTTTCAAACCGTTCCCAAAAATCACTGGCCGTCATCGCTTCGCGCAACGCTGTGAGCATCACATCGCCATCTTTTGGATTGGCAAAAAACGCGCGCCCAGTCCGCGTGTAAATTGCACCTGATTCACCCGTGGCAATTCCAAAATGCCGCGCAGCCGCGTCTTCATCGCGACATACAATTGCAACCGCCCGCGACCCCATATGTTTTTCTTGGACAACGACCTCTCTGATGCCCTCGCGTTCATAATATGAAAATGCTTCCTCAGGATGTTCCAAAAAGTTGCCAATTTCTGAGGTAGCCGTGGGCGACATTGTCGGCGGCAAATAAACAAGCCATTTCGGATTAATCGCAAACCGCGTCATCACTTCTAATGCCGCCGCCGCATTGGCTTCATGTACACTTACCGACCGCCCTAGCCGTGTGGTGACCGTCCGCTTTCCAATGACATCATCAAGATCAAGCAAATCATCATGCTGGGCTTGCACACTGAGATTAGCCCCTGGCCGCGTTGGCGGATGGCCCATGGGCCGAACAGGTTCTGCATAAGTTTTTAATGCTGGAACCGAAACAATTTCCCGTTCGGGCCATCGTAACGCCGTGAGCTTGCCGCCAAACACGCACCCCGTATCAATACACAACGTATTGTTAAGCCACTCCGCTTCCGGTACCGGCGTGTGCCCGTAAACAACCGTCGTATCACCGCGATATTCCGCCGCCCAGTTATAACGAATGGGCAACCCAAACTCATCCGTCTCACCGCTCGTTTCTCCATAATAGCAAAATCGGCGCACAGCACCCGATGAGCGACCGATCATCTCTTCTTTGATCCCGGCATGGGCAATCGCAAGCGCACCATCATCAAGCCAAAAATGACTCACCATCTCATCGATGAATGTTTTTACACGCGCTTTAAAACTGTCAGGCTCACTTTCAAGCTGCGCAACAGTTTGCTCAAGGCCGTGGGAAATTTTGACCTTCTTGCCTTTCAGCCAACCAAATAGCTTCACATCGTGATTGCCAGGAACAGCCAGTGCATGACCATTTGAGATCATATCCATAACAATGCGCAACACATCTGGCGACGACGGTCCGCGATCCACAAGGTCACCAACAAACAGGACCCTGCGCCCAGGTGGCGGCTGCGTGATAGCGCGTCGCTGCTCGCCTTCACCCTCAATTGTTATGTCGTACCCAAGTTTCCCCAAAAGCGTCGTCAGCTCATCAACACATCCATGCACATCGCCAATAATGTCAAACGGTCCGCGTTCAGCCCGCCGGTCAGTCCACAGTGGAACCCGTTCAATTTCAAACGCATCCACCTCTTCAACAGACCGCAATTCATAAACGTAGCGAAACCCTTCCTTATCCAAACGACGAATATTGCGTTTCAAATTTCGCGTTTGATTGCGAATAACATGGCTCCCAAACTGCCGATTGGGACGCGTTTCATTGCGCTCCCGACAGATTTTTTCACCAGGATTGAGCACAATGGCAACAGCCAAGGCGTGGTACCTGCGCGCAATTTGTACAAGATGCGCACGATCCTCTTGGCGCACGTTTGTTGCATCAATAACTGTAAGTTTCCGCCGATTAAGACGTGTCTCCGCAATAAAATGAACCAAGCGGAATGCATCTTCTGTTGCATCTAGACTATTTTCATCATCACACACAATCTCGCGACAATGATCCGACGAAATCGTTTCGCTGGCGAGAAAATGCCGTTTAGCAAACGTAGATTTTCCTGAACCCGACGTCCCAATCAATACGACGAGGCAAAAATCCGGAATTGTCACCTTCATCGTTGGAACACCGCCATTTGCGAAGGCGTTCCCAATTGATCGTCTTCTTCACCAATACCAGAAATCGAGACCTGATATTTATTGCGCTGTGCGACGCCCTCCGCCCATGTGGAAAATTCTTCTCGCGTCCACTCAAATCGATGATCCACATGGCGCAGCTGATCCGGTTTCATACCTTCAAACTTCACATTGTACTCCCGGTTAGGCGTCGTGATCACAACGAGTCTAGGTTTTGCAGACGCAAAAACCGCCTTCTCCAAACTTGGTAACCGATCAAGTTCCAAATGTTCAATAACCTCAACTAAGACAGCCGCATCGAACCCTTCCGTTCGCGAGTCGCGGTAAGTAAGCGCACCTTGCACCAATCGAATGCGTTGACGCTGCCGGTCAGGCAGACGCGACAGACGCAATCGCCGTTCCGCCGCTTCGAGATATACGGTCGAAACATCAACACCCAAAATTTCCGTAAATTGACTTTCAGCCAGAAGGCGTTTGAGAAGCTTTCCCGAGCCACAACCAAGATCCACGACGCGGCGCACGCCCGAAGAAAGCAAAACATCCGTCACCACGTCCAAGCGTTGGTCATGCAGTCGAATAGGCTTTTCAAGCTCAGCTTCCGCTGCATCCTTCTTGCTGTCCGAAACCTCACCCTCGCCTTTTACTTGCTTGGCGTCTTCAGCCTCTTGGTCCTCTGAGTCCTCCTCTGCATTGAGGCGCGCTAAAGCCTCCCTGGCCCACGACCGTTTAAAGGGCAAATACCGATAGGCAATAAATTCCTTTTCCGGATGCGCGCCCAACCAGCCTTCACCCTTCGCCAATAGCTTTTCAAGTTCGTGCCGATCCACATAGTAGTGCTTACGCCGGTCAAGAACAGGGATCAGCACATAAAGGTGTGACAACAAATCACGCAAACGGCAGGTCGCTTCCAGTTCAAGAGAAACAAACCGACTGTGCGCAA
Organism: Hyphomicrobiaceae bacterium; assembly: GCA_965222775.1. GTDB lineage: Bacteria > Pseudomonadota > Alphaproteobacteria > Rhizobiales > Hyphomicrobiaceae > CBDCUV01. The sequence continues at coordinate 2,255,848 of OZ244971.1, read as the reverse complement.
AATCTTCGTCGAGGTAACTGAGCGTATCATCAAGCGCAATGGGCTCAATGTTCAACTGATACCCAAGCGGCCCAAACAGTCGCTCTATTAATTCACTAGAACCCTGCACAGGCAATGGAACTACACGCGCCTTTAGCGGCAGGGCCTGTTCGGCAAGCTCAGGTCGCTCCTTGGAGCTGCCCCCTAAGGCGTTGCGCAACGTTTTTGCGATCGCCACCGACATAAAAGAAGACACCGCATAGGGCCGATCATTGACATATTGATCAAGAAGTCCGCTATCAGTTTTCGACTTGCCGCGAACCAGCGAAACCGGATCGACATCAAGCACCAGCGCAAAGGTTGCTTCGCTTTGCCCAACAGAGGGAAAAAACATAACTGCGCGACCAAAGGACAGGTTCATTTCATGCACGCGGTCAGGGTTTTTATGCAGCAGATATCCCAAATCTGTTGCCGGCACATGAGTCGTCGAGAGCGTCAAAAGCATACATCAGTCCAATAACCAGCGCGCAAAACAGATTAGCTTTGGCAAGTTGGCGCGAAACACCACAAACGCGTTCGAAAACACGAGCGCCAACACACTAAGTTACGCCTCTAGAAAATCGTCTGGAACGTAACGCCGGGGTTGGGGCACATCCGAAACAAATTGTTCCAGCTCTTCGAGCCCTCGTGGCACAGGCCCGCCAAATGCCCAATCCAAAAGTTCCACTGTATGTGCGATCGGAATACCCAAATAGGGCTCCAACTGCGTAATACACCCGATGTTTCCGGCCGCCACCAGATCCGCCCGTGCCTTGCGGACGTTTCGCACTTTTCGATAGAGCAATTCGCGCGCAAGTTCCGACTGCAAGATGTTGTAAACGCCTGCTGAGCCGCAGCATATGTGTCCTTCCGGAATTTCTGCCACGCTATAGCCCGCCCGGCGCAATAACTCCATGGGTTGTTCGTGAACACGTTGCCCATGTTGCAATGAACACGCCGAGTGATAAGCCACCCGCAGCGAAGAATACCGCTTTGGAGGACCAAGATCAAAGCGCGATAGAAACTCGGTAATATCAAGCGTCATATCGCTGATCTCTTGAGCCTGTGAGGCGTATTCAGAATCGTGCTTCAGCATGTAACCGTAGTCTTTCACCGTCGTGCCACATCCCGAAGCATTGATAATAATCGCATTAACGTCATGTTTACTCATCTGTCGCTGCCAAACGTCAATGTTTTTTCGCGCTTGTTTCAGCGCAAGCTCTTCCCGCCCCATGTGATGCACAAGCGCGCCACAACATCCCGCGCCGTGAGAAACAACAACATCAACACCGCGACGCGCCAGCAAACGGATGGTTGCATCATTGATATCCGGCCGCAAAACTTGTTGCGCACAACCCGCAAGTAGAATGACCCGCGCGCGCCGCGTCATGTCTGACACAGCCGTTCCAGGTCCCGAATAGGTCGCAGAGGGAGGTAAGTCGCGCGGCGCCAGATCAAGCATCTCTGCAAGTTCCAAAAATCCAAACCGCCGCAGCAGCCCCACAAATGGCTTGCCTAACGAGGCGGCCTTGACTGCCACGCGAAACCGTTCCGGATAGGGTATAAGATTTGCGACCAGCGCCCGCGCCATTCTGTCCCGAAAAGTTCGAAATTCATTTTTGGCAATGCGGTTTCGCGCAATATCGACAAGGTGCATATAATCAACACCACTTGGACACGTCGTCATACACGACAAGCATGACAAACATCGGTCCACATGAAATTGCACTTCAGGACTGGCGGGCCGGTCGTTCTCGAGCATGTCTTTGATGAGATAGATGCGCCCGCGCGGACTGTCGCGCTCATCACCCAGCAAAACGTAAGTCGAACACACCGCCGTGCACAGCCCGCAATGCACGCATCGGCGCAAAATCCGATCTGCCTCTTTCAACTTTGGGTCAGCAAGCTGATCTTTTGAGAATTTCGTTTGCATCAACCCTCACGTCGACAAAAAACATGACCTCAACCAAACACACATCGGTTCAAATGCTTGCATACATGCGTCCTTGATTGAGCATGCCATAAGGATCAAACACGGATTTCAACCCGCGCATAAATTTTTCAAACGCCGGCGCCTGCGGTTGGAACACTTCCACCGACGCGCGTACACCAGCGTCAGCCCGTATAAGCGTCGCGTGGCCACCATGGACGGCAACAGCGCGACGAACATCAGACATGCCGGCATCCGCACTCGCTTGCACCTCGATCCAGATGAGCCCACCCGACCAGTCATAAAAGGCAACAGCTGGCATTTGCCGCTTAATCGCCGCAACAATTTTAGGCCCTTGTGTCGGAACCGTAGAAATACGCCACAGACACGTGTCCGCCCGATAAGGCATGACAGACAGGTACCGCATTTCCTGCCAGAAGTTCAATGATGTACCCATATCCAATTCAATGGGTTCGCCATAAACTTTCAGCTGTTCTTTAAGAGCACTCTTGCGATAGGCAACAGATTTCTCAAAATTTTCCACGCGCAGTGCGGTGATCGACTGCCCGTGCTGGCTAAGCGCTTCCGTCTGCAGCCGCGATGCCGCCGTGTCATGCAAATGCACCGTTCCTGAAACTTCGTAGGGCAACCGCAACGAAGAACACATCAACTCGATAGCGATGTCATCCGGTAAACCAAGATAGACAAGTGTGGCGACCTCTTCTGGCGCCGGGACAACCTTAAAAGTGACCTCCGTAAATACCGCAAGCGTGCCCCAGCTTCCGCAAAGACCGCGGCAGAGATCATAGCCAGTGACATTCTTCATCACGCGCCCACCGGACCGAAAGATCTCCGCACGCCCATTGACGCCTTCAAGCCCAAGCAGGTGATCGCGCGCCGCACCAGCAATGATACGGCGAGCACCCGACATATTCGTCGAAAAACACGCACCGATCGTATGAACACCCTTGGCGCCTGCCGTTGCCGGCCCAAGGTCGATCGGCTCAAACGCCAGCATTTGACCACTTGCTGCCAGTTCCGCCTCAATCTGCACAACAGGTGTTCCAGACTGCGCCGACATCACCAGCTCATTGGGCTCATAAAACCAGATGCCGCGCATGGAAGCCGTCGTCATCTGCGCGCACGGAGCAAGCGGCCGACCAATTGTACGTTTGCTGCCGGACCCGGTGATCTCGACAGGTTCACGCCGCTCAATGAGCGGGGTCAACATGTTTTGCAATTCCCAGCTCGCAGCCGGGCGGAAGACCTCTGCCAATCCTCCCTCCTTGACAACGCCTTAGCAACGCAAAACTTTCAGGCTGCCTTGTTAGTCTTTTCCCGCGCGGCGAGCGGAAACACCTTTGCAGGATTGAGCAACCAGTTCGGGTCGAACATAGACTTAATCCGCATTTGCAACCCGATCTCTGTGTCAGAAAATTGGACAGGCATCAATTCGCGTTTTTCAACGCCGACACCGTGTTCTCCCGTAAGACATCCGCCCACTTCAACACACAACTTCAAAATTTCTGCCCCAGCCTGTTCGGCGCGTTTCATCTCATCAGGTTTGTTCGCATCATAAAGAACAAGCGGATGCAAATTCCCGTCTCCCGCATGAAAGATATTTGCAACGCGCAACCCATGGCCTGCACAAATTTCAGAAATGCGCGTCAACACTTTCGGAAGTTGCGAAAGCGGAATCGTCCCGTCCATACAATAATAATCCGAAATTCGCCCAATCGCGCCGAAGGCTGATTTTCGCCCGCGCCAAATGCGATCACTATGCTCCGGCCCCTTGCTCACTTCCACCGAAGTCGGCCGAAACTCGTTTGCAATTATTTCTATCCGCGCCAGCAGGTCGCTAATCTCATCATTTGAGCCCTCGACCTCGACAATGAGAAGGGCCTCCGCCTCCATTGGGTAGCCAGCTTTTGCAAAACGTTCACAAACATCGATTGCCGGTCGGTCCATAAACTCGATGGCAACAGGGATAATGCCTGCGCCAATGATCGCCGCGACGCACTGACCCGCAGACTCGCTCGAAGAAAACCCAATCATGATCGGGCGCGCGGACTCAGCGGCCCGCAAAATCCTCACCGTCGCCTCGGTGATAATGCCAAACTGACCCTCAGATCCAATGATTAGTCCAGTAAGATCATAGCCATCGCCATCAAGGAACGGGCCTCCCGTCTCAATAACCTCTCCTTCGATCGTCACCATTTTAAGCCCCAGCACATTGTTTGTTGTAACCCCATACTTCAAACAATGCGCACCACCCGAGTTCATTGCCAAATTCCCAGCGATCGTGCAGGCAAGCTGACTTGAAGGATCCGGCGCATAAAAGAAATTTTCTTCCGCCACGGCCTCTGAAATAGCAAGATTGGTGATACCGGCTTCCACCCTTGCAAATCGATTTTCCAAATCAATTTCCAAGACACTGTTCATTCTCGAGACACCGATGACAACAGCGTCTTCCGCCGGCAACGCACCGCCGCAAAGCGAAGTCCCCGCACCACGCGCGATGACTTTGATCCGCTGCTCATGGCAGTATGAAAGTAAGCGGGAAACCTCTTCGGTGGAGTTCGGAAGGGCCACCGCAAGCGGCATGCAACGATATGCATTCAGCCCGTCGGTCTCAAACGTTCGAAGACCATCTTCATCTGCGACGATACCCTCTGCCCCGATCAGCCCCTCAAGATCTTGAATAATGGCATTACGGCGTTCCAGAACGCCGGCATCCGCCGGTGGCATGACCAAATTCGTCATCGTGGTTTATTTTAGCTCCCGCTCTTGCTGCCTCAAGCCTAGAAGTTGCCAACTCAGATGGTCTGCCAGCGCACAATACGCCTCCAGACCGCCCGCGCGAAGCCAAAAAGCGCCTACAAAACCACTTGCCGCAATAACTATTATCAACAATTTATATAAGAACCATCTTTTTTTTGGAATATTAGCGCCTAATGTTTGCCCACAGCCAGGCGGAAAGATCAAGCTCCCCAAACCGATAGATGCCCAAAAATATGGCAACTAGGGAGGACGGACCCGTGACAGCCATATCAGATTTGGAAATTTTTTCCCGCGTCGCCCGCACGGGCAACATGTCCGCGGCTGGCCGAGAAATGGGCTTGTCTCCCGCTGTAGTCTCCAAAAGAATTAGCCTTTTGGAAGATCAGATTGGGGCACGGCTGTTTCAGCGCACCACGCGTCAATTGACGCTAACGGAAACAGGCGTGGGTTATTACAAGCGCGTTGTTGACATCCTCAGTCTCATCGAAGAAGCCGAAGATTTTGTCAGCCGTCGAAACACCAAACCACGTGGCTTATTGAAAGTCACAGCGCCGACGACGTTTGGACGCTTACACGTTGCACCTTACCTGCCAAAGTTCTTCGCAAACTATCCTGATATCGAACTCGACTTCCATCTCACCGACAACTACGTCGACATCATTCGCGATGGTTATGATCTCGCAATCCGTATCGGTGAGCTTCAAGATTCCTCGCTCGTGGCTCGCAAAATTGCGCCAGACACACGTGTCATGTGCGCCTCGCCCGCATACCTCGCCAAAGCAGGCACACCAGAAACACTTGAAGATCTTGCCTTACATAACTGCCTCTCGGCCGGCGCCCAAGACATCTGGCGTCTTGAAGGCCCGGATGGCAAACCACATCAGATCCGCGCAAAAGGAAACATTCGCTCCAACTCAGCAGAACTTATCAGGGAAGCTCTTCTCGCCGGTATGGGCATCGGATTGCGCGGAACATGGGACATTGGTGCTGAACTCCAAAGCGGCGATCTGAAATTTGTGCTACCGGAATTTCACGGACCATCCGATTTTGGCATTTACGCGCTCTTCCCCTGCCGCGAATTCATGCCATCAAAAGTCAATGTCTTCATTGAGTTCCTGTCTGAGCTTTACGGCCCAGACCCCTATTGGAACAAGGGTCTCGACATCAAAATCCCTGGCCGCGCGCGCAAACCCGTTAAGCGCCGCGATTCACCGGATAAACCCGAGTCTGATGAATTGGTGGCCTCGCACTGAGAACATCGCCCAAATGCCTGCATAGACCCCGTCTCGGTTATCGCCATACCGCGGCAATTACTTTGCCAAAAAATGAAGCCACACTGTCTTTGATCAATGAGTGACACACTGAATATTCTACGAACAGTCCATAAACACCAAACAGTCACTCACTTGCACACGTTGGCCGCACCAGGAATCTTTGTTGCGCTGCTTGCCATAACCATTTTGTGCCTCGGCCGAACTGGCCTGAATGCGCAAGGTGCCAACTCCGATAAAGAACAAATACCGCTGCCCATCTCTCGGGCTGAGGCCTTCTTACTGAATGTCCCTATCGATCTCAAACAGGGTGAAAAAGCATTTCAATCCTGTAGCGCCTGCCACGGTTTAGGCGAAAATGTCACAAGCGATGTTGGCCCAAAACTTGATGGGATCGTCGGACGCATAGCAGGAAGCATCGACGGGTACCAATACTCCAAGGCCATGCGCAAGGCATTTGAGGCCGGCCTGGTATGGAATGCTTACCGCCTTGACGCCTACATCGCCGCTCCGGGAAGATTCATGGAAGGCAACAAAATGGCCTTCATCGGCCTAGATGACGAAACGCAACGACGGAATCTGATCGCGTACCTCAAGACCTTCCCATAAGCTTTCCGATCCGCGTTGGCCTTATGCTTTGTGACGAACCACTACGTGTAGTCCTGCTACGCAATGCATCATCGTGCGGCGCGCGATCCACATCACGTGTGTAACTCTTGATCATTGATAGAAAAGATGCGTGAGACTATCGCTTCAAGCAGCGCTGCAAGCACCGTTGCAATTGCGCATCGCACCGACCGCTACCCTTGGTCCGAATACGACAATCATTATGCGCCGAACGGCAAGCGGCAGCGCACGAATTCGCCGTCCTTGTCTCTTCAGACTTCTTGGCGACGCCACCTGTAATAAAGTCAAACATCCCAGCACGGGCCGTGTCCGCTGCGGCGAACAAACCAATGAAAAGCAAACTAAATATAGCTGCGCGATAGGCCACGCTGATCTCCATACAGAGGCGAACTTTTATTAGCACCAAATTCGTACCGAAAATCCCCCGATTTCGGGTATCAGCCACAATACCGAGTCTCGATGAACGGAGCCTGAACCCATAACGACAAGCATGGCATTTGAGTTGCCGTGGCACCACAGCTAGACGGGAAAAGGACGGCCCCTCGCAACCCCTGTTATAGCCGGGCGGCCTCAAAAACGGGGTCGATCTGGCCTCCCCAGGGGCCCTGAAAATCTGAAATCAATTGATCTGCCACCGAGTATCCGCGTTCGGAAATGTCCTCCAACGGCGCTAAAAATCGCCCTTCTTCACGCCCCAGCGGGCTTTTTTTATTGCGGCGCGCCAACCCGTCCTTTGCAAGGCCAATAACCCGCACCGCGATATCTCGAACAGTTTCACCACGAAACGGGGTCTGAAGCCCAAGCTCTGGCACATTATCGCGTAGCTGTTGACGCTCTTCCTCCCTCCAATTCGAAATAATCTCGTAGGCACCATCAAGCGCCTCAGAATCATACATAAGACCGACCCAGAACGCAGGCACCGCACAAATCATTTCAAAGCGCCCAGCATCAGCCCCGCGCATTTCCAAAAATCTTTTCAAACGCACTTCTGGAAAAAGCGTCGTCAAATGATCCGACCAATCATCCAACGTCGGTTTCTCATTCTCGAAACCCGGCAAGCGACCATCCATAAAGTCCTGAAACGAGGCCCCCGCACAGTCAATGTAGTTCCCGTCGCGGTAAACAAAATACATTGGAACACGAAGCGCGTAGTCCACATAGGCTTCGTATCCCATTGACTCTTCATAAACAAACGGCAGCATCCCCGTACGATTGCCGTCCGTATGCCGCCAAACTTCACTTCTCAGGGATTTAAAACCACTTAGCTTACCATCCACGAATGGCGAGCTTGCAAAAAGCGCCGTTGCAATCGGCTGCAAAGCAAGACCAACACGCATCTTGCGGACCATGTCTGCTTCAGAACTAAAATCGAGGTTTACTTGGATCGTTGCGGTCCGATACATCATGTCGAGTCCGCGCGTGCCGACTTTCGGCATGTACTTCGTCATGACTTCGTAACGCTTCTTGGGCATCTTTGGCGTCTCATCAATGCGCCACTTGGGCGAAAACCCCAAGCCAATCATACTGAGACCCAACGCCTCACCGGCCTCATGGCACTGGCGCAAATGTTCAGCTAATTCCGCGGCAGTTTGGTGCAACGTTTCCAATGGTGCCCCTGACAGCTCAAACTGCCCGCCCGGTTCAAGGCTGACAGTAGCTCCGGGTTCACCGGGCGCACGTTTCAATGCAATAATGTTGCCGCCTTCGATGATGGGTTGCCAGCCGCAGCAGGCCATAAGGCCCTTCATAAGCGCCTGGATGCCTTCGCCCTCTTCAAAGGCAACTGGCGCACGGGTTTCGCGGTGAAAAATAAATTTTTCGTGTTCTGTGCCAATCCGCCATGAAGCAGGAGGCGTCTCTCCCGCCGCAATCCACGCAACAAGATCATCGCGCGACTCTATAACAGCACTTGGCTCACCTTCCTGGCGCGTCGACATCCTGGCCCTTCCAACGTCCTAATCAAAAGCCGCCCAGAACGCCGATCAAATGACCTCGCGCCACACGACACTGCGCAAAGTTATGGTGTGCAGCGCCAGAGGACGCAAGTCCTCCTTTCGCAATGTTAGGAGTACTATAAATATCTTTTGAGACGCCCTTGGAGAACATCAAACCGCCGCTGCGCTCGTTTCTCCTGCTCCGGTGAGCGATCCGTAATGTAATAATCTCCAAGCACCAAAACATCCATGTCCGTCCGCAAATAACACGAGATTGCATCAGCCGGACTCGCCACGATGGGCTCATGGCGATTAAAGCTTGTATTGATCAACACAGGTACACCGGTAAGCTCACCAAACGCCTCGATGATCCCATAATATCGCGGATTGTCTTCGCGACGCACGGTCTGTATGCGGCCCGTTCCATCAACATGAACCGCCGCCGGAATGACCGAAACTTTGTCAGGCCGTACCCGTGGCGCCAGTGTCATGAAGGGATCTGGTTGCTCAATTTCGAAATACTCATGCGCACACTCCAGCAGAACTGCCGGTGCAAACGGGCGAAACGGTTCGCGAAACTTGATCCGCGCATTAATAAGATCTTTGATTTTCAAGCTTCGCGGATCCGCCAAAATCGAACGATTACCTAACGCACGGGGCCCAATCTCGAAACGCCCCTGAAACCAGCCAACAATTTTTTGATCCGCCAAATCCTGTGCGACCCGTTTCAGCAAAGGCTTTTCGTCCATGCGCTCATATTTGAACCGCATTTTGTCAAGTGCAGCAACAATCTCGGCGTCAGAATAAGCCCGCCCGTAAAACGGATGCGTCATCTCCATCACACGCGGCTTTTTCAAAGTTTGATGGTAATGCCACAACGCGCTCCCAAACGGTGCACCTGTATCAGACGCACAAGGCGGCACCCACACCCGCTCGTAACTCGTATCACGCAAAATACGAGCGTTGGACACGCAGTTGAGGCCAACCCCACCCGTGATCACCAAATTTTTTGAACGTGACTTGCCTTGAGTTGACCGCACAAGGTTCAAAACGGTCTCTTCCGTAATCATTTGCAAGGCATACGCAAGATCACGATGCCGGTCCGTAATGGGCTCATCGCGTTGACGTGGCGGACCAAACACGTCAACAAAATGCTGCGTAAACGGGCGAATAAGACCGTGCGTATCATAGCTCACAAAATCACGGTTGATCGAAAAACGTCCGCCTTCCCGCATGTGCACCAGCGGGCGAAATTTTTCAACATAGGTTGGCCCGCCGCACGCCGCGAGCGCCATGACCGTACCCTCTTCAAAGGGTTTAAAGCCAAGATGAGTCGTCACACAGGTGTAAAGCATGCCCAAGCTATCAAAGAAGCCAAGCCGCCATTTCTGTTCTAAGCCTTTGCCATTTCCAACATAACCGCTCGTCGCTGTGACGTCGCCATACCCATCCATGACCAGAACATTGGCGTCTTCAAACGGCGAAACAAAAAAAACCGCAGCATGCGCGTCATGATGAGGCACTTGATAGATCGGCGGAAGCTTGGTCTCACCCAAGTGGTAACGAATTTGGAGTTGGGTACGCAGCCACAAATTCACAATTGCACTGTCTTGCGTACTGTGTGCCGCAGGCCGCAATAAATTCAAACTCGCCGGCAACCGACCAGAGATCGCACTAAAAAACGTTTTGACAAGTTGCGTTGTGTTCCATGGCACGGTGATCGCATCGACGTCCGAAAAATCGTGCATGCCATCGCCGAAGGCGTATTTCAGCGACTGAACAGGAAACGATTTTGTATGTTTGACTCGACGAAAGCGCTCCTCTTCCAGAATAAGCTCTGGATGACCATCTTTGAGAAGCGCAAGTCCAGTGTCATGTGTATTGCTGACAATACCTAGAATATTCACGCAGCACCAATCCCCTAGGAAGCAAACGAGGCCAAAACCCAACAGACCTTAGTCCGCTTTTCGTACAACAGCCCTCCTCATATACGAGCAAGAACTGACCTTCTTTTGTTTTCTCAATTCTCGTTAATTCTGGCAAATGGATGCAATTTTCAGTCCATACCCACGGTTGAAACCTGATCGTCCGAACGCCAATCACCAGCAACGCTGTTGACCAAAGCTAACGCCGCAACCGCTGCGGTATCGGCCCGCATTATGCGCGGCCCCAAAGAAAGGCGTACCACCCTTGGGCGGTGGTGCAAACTTGAGCGTTCGTCCGGCGAAAAGCCGCCTTCAGGCCCGATAAGGACAGCCAGGGGGCCTCTTTTGACTTTTGACAACTGAACAATGGGATCACTCACATCTGCATCCTCATCACAAAAAATAAGTGTGCGATCGGACGCCAATGAAGACATCGCCATTTCAAACCGAACAGGTTCAAAAACATCGGGAAGCCGCAGAATTCCGCATTGCTCAGCTGCCTCAATAACATTTGCACGCATGCGATCAAGATTTATTCGCTGAACATTCGTATAATGAGTAAAAATCGGGCGGAGCCGAGCGACCCCCATTTCGACCGCCTTTTGCACCATGTAGTCGAGCCGGGCCCTCTTAAGAGGTGCGAACAAATAATCAATGTCCGGCCCATCCTGTTGCGGCCGCACTTGATGTAAGGCCTCTAACACACAGGACTTCTTACGCGATTGGGCTATTTTGACAAGCCATTCCCCGTCACGTCCGTTAAACACATAAAGCTCATCCGCCACCTTGAGTCGCAGCACTGTCATGAGGTAATGGGTCTGCGCCTCCGAGCACAAAATTGTGACACCCGCGGCGAGGTCATCGCGCACAAACAATCGTTCCGCCCGAAAATCATGTATGGCCATCAAACTTTTTTGATATTGCAGGCATAAAACCGCAAGCCCAAAATGCCCCGACGTCTTAACGTGGCAAGACCAGCGACCCAAAACGACACGGCACTTGGCCTAACAGAACACCATGCCCATAACAACAAATCAAACGCAGCAAAATAACCAGCCGACAGTGGCCGACGCGCCCACCGGCAACTGGGTCGACCGGTTTGCGCCTATGGCCCTCCAACCTTATCTCCGGCTTGCCCGCGCCGATCGACCGATCGGAACCTGGCTACTCTTATTTCCCTGTCTATGGTCCCTTCTGCTCGCACAGATCGCCAGCGGCCAGACCATCCCAAATATCTATTTGATTCTGTTGTTTGCAATCGGCGCATTTGTCATGCGCGGCTCGGGATGCGCCTATAACGACTACGTCGATCGAGACTTTGATGCCAAAGTGGAGCGCACGCAGTCCCGACCTATTCCTTCCGGACAAGTCACGCCCAACGCAGCATTGGCCTTTGCGATCTTTCTGGCATTGATCGGACTTTTGGTCCTCCTGCAATTCAACACCTTCACAATTGGCCTTGCCGCAGCCTCACTTGTTCTTATCGCGATTTACCCATTTATGAAGCGCTTCACGTATTGGCCGCAACTTGTTCTCGGGCTGGTGTTCAACTGGGGGGCACTTGTTGGTTGGGCATCGATCACGGCCACCATCGACTTAGCCCCAGTTTTACTTTACATCGGTGCCGTCAATTGGACCCTTGGTTACGACACCATTTATGCCCACCAAGATAAAGATGACGATGTCACGGTGGGTTTAAAGTCAACTGCGATACTGTTGGGCGACAAAACCAAACCTTGGCTAGCCGTCTTTTACGCAGCAGCTCTGGCCTTTTGGCTAGCAACCGCAATTCTGTGTGGCGCAATCCTTTTTACGTTTCTCGCCTTGTCCCTCATTGCCGTGCAATTCACTTGGCAGATCATCACACTGGAAACCGACGATCCAAACAATTGCCTAAAACGATTCAAATCGAACAGAGACGTGGGCGCACTATTTTTCGTCGGTCTATTGGCCGACATGATTTTGATCTGGCTTGTTGGGGTGGGCAATTGAGGAACGCGTAATCGCGACCAAAGGCACCGCTATAAAAACAGCGGCACGAGAATTGATCATCGTGCCGCTGCAGCCTGCCCTAATTGACTTTGAAAGAGCCATCGAAAATGGCTGATCACACCCAAGCATACAATCGGTTCCAATCGTATTAACATCAATGATTTACAAGACCAAAGTTCCAGCCTCAAAATGGAACAATTGGCCCACAATTTCGGGGGGCAGACTATGCAAAGACACGAGAAAATATACGGGTAACGTTAGAGAAAAACTTGCGCAATTTTACCAACTCATGCAGACAGTCCCAAAAAACCATCGATAAGCACAATCCAGACGTGCAAGACAATCCCGGACAAAGGACGCATGAGCAAGACAACGAGCGATAACCCAACACAACTCCTTCATCTCGTTTTCGGCGGTGAACTGACGGCCCTCGACCACGTTGAATTTCGCAGTCTTGATGACCTCGACATCGTCGGTATTTATCCAAACTACGCTGAAGCCTATAAGGCGTGGAAGGCAGCAGCTCAGCGCACAGTCGACAACGCCCATATGCGTTATTTCATAGTCCACATGCATCGCCTTTTAGACCCGCGAGATTCGGAAGCACCGAACGACAAGGCTTAATCTGGTCATCATCTGACTAACTTTTACCCTCATGTTCGAACAGCAGAAGCAATGTTGGCCCCGCTTCGTAAGACCTGCTAAGAAAACCTCTGATTGATTTTCGTGGGGCGACCTGCGGTCGCAATACTGCCAGGAGCAATCGTGAATAAATTGGCGATGCCAAGCCCGTCAGGAAAACCCACGAAACCAAAGTTGAGCGCTTTTGGTCCGGCCTCTAGGCGCTTACTGAAACGCTTCCTTGATGAATGGATTTTTCCCCGCTGGCGCGCACTGTTGGTTGTCTTTGGCCTCACCGCTGCATTGGCTGCCGCTACAGGCGGTTATCCTATGATCATCAAGCTATGCTTTGACACCTTGATGAAGGACAAAGAGGTCGTACTCACCTATCTGCTCGCCGCCATCATCACCGTCACCTTAGCCCGCAGCTTATTTTTATATCTTCAAACGCTCGCCAGCCAACGCTTTGTCTTAAGATTGGCGACAGACCTGCAGCAGACCGGTTTCATACATCTGATAAATTCGGACCTTTCACGACTAACGCGTGAAACGACCGGCAGCTCCGTATCGCGGTTAACAAACGACATTTTGTTCATTCAGCAAGCTGTCCAAGCAGGGCTCACCACCGCCATACGCGATTCCATGATGATCATCGCCCTAGTAGCATCGATGATTTACTTGGATTGGGCGATGACCTTGTTGGTCTTGTGCGTCTACCCAATCGCCGCCCTGCCGATTGCCATCATTTCAGAGCGTTTGCGCAAGGTCGCAAAACGAACTCAAAGCGAACTCAGGGACATGACATCGCTGCTGACCGAAAAATTATCCGGTGTCCGCCTCATCAAGTCCTTTCAACTTGAAGATTACACCGCCAATCGCGTCAACACGAGCTTTGAGGATGTCTACAACCTACGAATGAAAACGGCGCGCAACCGAGCGCGCTTAGACCCAATACTTGAAGCTCTCGGCGGTCTGGCCGTCGCCGGTGTTATTGCCTTTGCTTACTGGCGCATTTCCACCGGCATATCGACCGTTGGAGACTTTATGGGATTTGTGACGGCACTACTGATGGCCGCCCAGCCTATTCGCGCCCTGGGCAATCTTTCAGGTCGAATCCAAGAAGGCCTTGCCGCCGCCGACAACTTCTACAGTCTCATTGACGAAAAACCGCAAATTATTGATGCCGCAGACGCCGCACCTCTCAACATTTCAAGTGGCAAGATCAATTTTGAAAACGTCTCATTCTCCTATCCAGGTACAAACAATGAGCACTCACTAAGTGAAGTCACGCTTGAGATCCCGGGAGGCTCCACCCTCGCGTTAGTAGGCCGTTCCGGCGCTGGCAAATCCACCTTGTTTAACCTCGTGCCGCGGTTTTTCGATGTCTCCGAGGGCAAAATCACCATTGACGGACAAGACCTGCGCAAAGCAACGCTGACATCGCTGCGATCCTCAATCGCCATCGTCAGTCAGGATGTGACACTGTTTGACGACACAATCAAAACCAACATCGCTCTAGGCCGACTTGGAGCATCCGACGAAGAAATCGTGAAAGCAGCAAAAGCAGCATCCGCCCACAACTTTATCGTCACACAACCCGATGGTTATGACACCGAAATAGGCGACCGCGGCATGCGCCTTTCTGGCGGACAACGACAAAGGATCGCACTTGCACGCGCAATATTGAAAGATGCGCCCATCCTACTCCTGGATGAGGCCACAAGCGCACTTGATACCGAATCTGAACGCCAAGTACAAAAGGCCCTTGCGCGATTCACAACAAATAGAACAACACTCGTCATAGCACATCGATTGTCGACGGTGCGAGATGCGGATCTCATCTGCGTCTTAGACGCCGGCAAAGTCGTTGAGCTTGGCACACATCAAGACTTGATCAAAAAGCAAGGAGTCTACGCGAGCTTGGCGCGGTCCCAACTTGTCGATGATGATGAAACTGAAAACGTCACACCAAACGTAGCAACTAACGCGACGCGTAATGGGCGCTCAAGCATGTAAAGAAAAAGCAGCAACACAGACTATTCTCGGCGCAATATGCCGTTGACAAGTCTGTTGGCCCAACCATTCGCTTTAAATGACCTGTTGACTTCATCAGGATCGTAAACCTGATCGACCCATTCAATAAATGTCATTGGGTCTTTCTCACAGTCCTTCAGATACCTCTCAAAAAAATAGTCAAGAACACCGGTATCCGCTTGCCGAATGTGCCCATAACGTAAGGCCAACTCTCCCTTCGCGTCCTGAATAGGAACACCCTGACGCATATGGCGAAACAGCACGCTCATCAGACCTGCGCGATCTGAACCGGACTTACAGTGCAAAAGCATTGGATACTCAATGCTTTCAAAGAGTTCCTGTGCACTATGTATCATCTCTTTTTTGGGCGCCCCACGTGATCGCGCTTGAAAATTGATCAGCTCAATCCCCAATTCTTTGCATAAGTCACGTTCAAGCCAATAACTTCCACATTTTCGTTCGCCACGCAGATTAATGATCGTACGTAGGCCCTGACGCTTCAGAGCCCTAATGTGATGCGGCGCCGGCTGAGCGCTTCGCCAAACATCATCGTCAAGTTCGTGCAGGTTAAGGTAAACCAGTCGAAAGATACCGTGATCAATAAACAGCATGTCGAGATAGGACGCCGCGGGTCCAAACCATCGCCGCGCCCACTCAGGAGAATGATCTATGAGACCGTGCCGCCACGCCATCGTAACGCGATTGACCGAGCGTTTTACACGTTTGGCAAATCCCGCCATGCGTCGTAGGTCTTCCCGTTCCTTTCTTATTTGCCCATGAGATCCAGATGCCCATATGGCTCCGATGCCCCAAAAAAGCAAATTGCTCAACAACGGGTATTATGCGCTATAGGATAGAAGGGCAATAGCCAATGCCAAATCTGTGTCTTACGCCAGAAAACGCCAATCTTTCTGGGAAACGCGCGAAGCGATGAAACTGTCCACCAACCGCAAGTCACAGCTGATGAGACTCGCTGGCCGCTCGCTCGCCAGAATTATTCATGTTGTCCAACGAACCTCTACATTGGTTACCGAACCTGCCGACTTTGCAGACTACTTGCGATCGCAAAAGCCCATGATTTTTGCCGGCTGGCATGGCCAATTCATGATGGTCCCGGCCATGCACTATGAAGTTCCTGACGTAGAATTTTCCGCCATGGTCGCACGCCATACGGACGCAGAAATCATTGGTGCTGCCGTTGAGCAATTCGATGTCACATTGATTCGCGGCGCCGGTGCAGGAAAACGCCGCAAAGATCGTGGTGGCGTCCACGCATTGCGCGCTTCCATTACAGCACTGGAAGCAGGAACAAGTGTTTACCTCACAGCCGACGTTCCACCAGGCCCAGCAAGACGCGTTGGTGAAGGCATCATCGCACTTGCACGAATTTCCGGACGGCCCATCATCCCCGCCGCCGCAGCCACAAGTCGATATTTCGCGCTGAACACCTGGAGCCGCATTACCTTCAACATGCCCTTTTCCAAACTGGCTTACGTGGTGGGCGATCCCATTTACGTGCCTGCTGATGCGGACGAAAACCTAAAGGAAGAAAAGCGCCAAGAAGTTGAGAACAACCTCAACGCGGTGACACTCAAAGCCTTCGAACTTGCAGGCGCCGATCCAAAACGTGCAACACCAAAACAAGAAACCGATGACGCGCTTCCTGACCCGGGACTCAGATTAAAGTCCTACCGCACCTTGACACAAATTGTAGAGCCCGCCGCACCACTCATACTGCGCCATCGCGAATCCAAAGGCAAAGAAGATGGCTCCAGACGGGCCGAACGGATGGGCCAAGCAAAAATAAAACGACCGCCGGGAACCTTAGCTTGGTTTCACGCCGCAAGTGTTGGTGAGACCAATGCCATTATACCGGTCATAAATGCGCTGAGTGAACAACGCCCATACGTCAAATCCCTGTTGACCACGGGCACCGTAACGTCTGCCAAACGCGCAAGCGCTCAAACCTCCAGCAATGTGATCCATCAATTCGCACCGTTAGATGCACCGGGCTATGTCCACCGATTTCTCGACCACTGGAAGCCCAACCTGGCCGTGTTCACGGAATCGGAAATTTGGCCCAATCTCGTTATGGAAGCCTCAAAACGAAAAATCCCGCTAATTTTGGCCAACGCCCGACTATCCTCCCGCAGCTTTGAGCGCTGGCACCGCAATCAAGGCATCGCCCGACCATTGTTTGCTCGTTTTGATGCGGTCTTGGCACAAAACGAGGAACTGGCAAAACGATTTAGCTCTCTTGGCGCCCGCAATGTCACAACCGTCGGAAATCTGAAAATTGATTGTCCGCCACCGCCGGCAGATCCGAACGCCTTGAGCGAACTCAAACATGCGTTGGGTAACCGGCCATTTTTTGTTGCAGCGAGCACGCATGACGGCGAAGAAACAATTATTGCCGAAGCCCACCGCATCCTCGCGCAAAGCCACGCCAACAACATCCGCACAATCATAATTCCACGCCATCCCGAACGCGGACCTCAAGTTTATGAGAACTTAAAAGCAATTGGCTTTAACGTCCGGCAGCGCTCATTAGGTGAGCTTCCCAACGACAAAACTGACATTTATTTGGCCGACACCCTTGGCGAATTGGGAACATTCTACGCACTCTCACCGATAGCATTTATCGGCGGCTCTCTCGTTAACAAAGGCGGACAAAACCCCATTGAGGCCATTCACCACAATGCTGTCGTCATCTGCGGTCCCCACCAAGAAAACTTCCGCCAAATATACGACGCACTTCAACAACATGACGCCGTTATTATGGTCTCAAACGCGCAAGACATTGCGCAAACGGTAGGAACGCTTTTAAAAAACGCCGGCGAATGCGCGCACCGTAAGGCGGCCGCAAAAGAGGCGCTCACGTCGCTGCAGGGCGCTCTCGCGCGAACAATTGCGACGCTAATGAACTATGTGCCTGAGGATGAGAGATTAAGACGTGCGTCTTGACGAGCCATACTGGTGGTACAATTCACAAGAACAAAACCTCCTCCCAAAACTATTGGAGCCTTTCGGCCAACTATATGGTTGGGCGGTGACCCGTCGGTTTGCGACGACACAAGCCTATAAATCACAACGACCTGTCATATGCGTCGGCAATCTCACCGCTGGCGGAACAGGCAAAACACCACTTGCCATGTTTATCGCCAACCGCCTTTTGAACAAAAGCCAACGGCCCGTATTTTTAACCCGCGGCTACAAGGGGCGAAGCAAAGGACCGCTCACTGTCGAACCAGAACGACACACCAGCATTGACGTTGGCGATGAACCCTTACTGCTTGCCACCACAGCACCAACAATCGTTGCAAAAGACCGCAGCGCCGGCGCCCGCTTTATCGAGCAGAACCACCGCCAAGCAACACACATTATTATGGATGACGGGTTACAAAACCCAACCCTTTCAAAAGATCTCACAATCGCAGTCATAGATGCCAATCGCGGTGTCGGCAATGGCAGAATAATCCCCGCCGGTCCCTTGCGCGCACCTCTTGCATTCCAACTCAATCTTGCCGACGCGGTACTATTAAATGGATTATCAAACAACAAAGAGGAAAAAACACGTTCTGCAATTCAATCAGACCAACAAGATCACTCGCAAGCTCACACGCTCTTACAAAAATTTCGTCGCGAGTTTCCAGGACCTGTCTTAACAGCAGCCGTCGAACCGGTCGGTGACACAAATTGGATTAATGGGACGCGTTTTATCGCTTACGCGGGCATTGCCAATCCCAATCGATTCTATGAACTTCTCCGTTCTCTGGGCGCCGACCTCTCTGCATGCCAGTCATTTCCCGATCACCACGACTACACCGCTGCCGAAATCCACACTTTGCTGAACATGGCATCCGAAAAGGAGGCAACGCTTATAACCACAAAAAAAGATATCGCAAGATTGTCAAAAACGCTGGAGCCACAAGCATCCTTGCGCGCCCAATCGCGCACATTGGAGGTAGCATTTTCACTTAAAAATCGAAATTTAGAGAGATTGGAGTCTTTGATTGCGGCACTTCCAACCGGGAACGACAACAATTTTAAACCTTAGACGTCGTCTTGACTCTCTTCAGACGTGATCTCAACGTGTCGCTGAAACGAAACCTCAGCGGAGACATAAGCCTCCTGGAGATCCACACTCCAGTAGCGCAAGTCCCCAAGCGCAATGGGCTCACCTGTCACAGCACAACGTACAAAATCCCCCGGCGATGTCACCTGAAACTCACCAGGAAGATATCGCACACTGGCTTCGCCTTTCACGCCGAAGAATTTTTCAAACCGATTCATACTTTTCCTCTTTGTTGCCGATGCTCACCGACATCGAACCGGCCCAAGCCTCATCGCAAACATCACATTGCTTTTCAGCAAGCCCTCGTCAACCCCCGCACCACAATGCCTAGCCATTTCCTAGTAAGACTACCTTAATTTCTCAAAATAGCGACCCTTGATCCGACCGCTTTGTCTTCGCCCTGCGCACTTTGTTGTCAGCCTCAGCAGATCGAGGTGCAGCTTTTGTAGCCTTGTTGCTCATGCTCCGACCTTTTTCGATGCCGCGGTCTTTGGAATCCTGTGTTGTGAGAACGTTGACCCGGCCATCTGAAAACTCAAGCTCTAAAGGTGTATTTACTGCGATGCCTTGAGCTTTGCGCACTGTAACGTGGTGCACGTCACGCACCAGAACAAAGCCCCTTTCGAGGACACCTTGGTAGCTCAATGAACCGAGCAATTTACTTTGCGCTTCAAACAAACGGCGTTTGCGATCAACAAGAACACGATAGGCTTGGCCAAAACGCCCGGTCTGACTTGAAAGTCTGTCATAAGAGGCCTCCAAACCTCGCCCAATCACAGAAGGCGCAAGCCGCTCCGCCGCACGCTGATAGCGCGTTTGATGTTTTTGTGCGTTTAAACGCAATGCGCCCGCCAATCGCTTTTCGGCATTATCAAAACGTTGCCGTGAAAATGCAAAGAGATCCTCACGACTTAAAAGACCGCGAACGGCCGCCTTAAAATCCGCACGGCCCGATTTTACAATTCGCAAGACAGACCGCGCCAAGCGATCGCGCAGCCCCCGCGTCTGCTCAACAAGGTCTGAAAATTGTGGCACCGCCCACTCCGCAGCTTTTGTCGGTGTTGGCGCGCGCGCATCCGCAACCAAATCAATCAAAGTCCAATCGGTCTCATGGCCCACCGCCGAAATAACCGGGATCTTGCTCGCGGCGACGGCTCGCACAACCACTTCTTCGTTAAAACCCCAAAGGTCTTCCAGGCTGCCACCGCCACGCGCGACAATCAAAACATCGGGACGCAGCACCTTGCTGTCCGCTTCCAGCTTATTAAAACCTGAAATCGCAGCCGCCACTTCTCCCGCGCACGTCTCACCTTGTACGCGCACGGGCCACACGATGACGTGCGCAGGGCAGCGTTCGTCAAAGCCATGTAGCATGTCACGAATAACCGCCCCCGTAGGGCTCGTCACAATGCCAACAACGCGCGGCAAAAACGGTAGCGGTTGTTTTCGCGACTCATCAAAAAGGCCTTCCGCAGCCAGTTTTTTCTTGCGCGCCTCCAACAAAGCCATAAGCGCACCAATCCCGGCAGGCTCCAATGCCTCGACAACGATCTGGTATTTGGACGATCCTGCATAGGTCGTCACACGCCCCGTTGCGATCACTTCCATGCCTTCTTCAGGCTTGACCTTAAGTTTGGAAAAAACGCCGCGCCAAACCACTGAATCGATCTTTGATTTTTCGTCTTTGAGCGAAAAGTAGCAGTGGCCGGAGCTGTGCGGGCCACGATAACCGGACACTTCGCCGCGCACCCGAACATACCCAAAGCCATCTTCTAAGGACTTCTTGATCGCACCGGAAAGCTCGCTGACAGAATATTCAGGCGTATTGACACCAGCATCAGACTTTCCGTTTTTCGTTGTGGTCACACCATTGCCCTCAATTGTTCATCCAGCCAGCTTCTGATAAACACCACTTAATGAATGCGCCATCAACACCATAGAATGGCACAAAGACTGCGGGGGACATGTAAACACACCCATGAATGTTCTTCTGATTGGCGGTGGTGGCCGCGAGCACGCCCTTGCTTGGGCCCTCACCAACTCACCGTTACTTTCAACACTTTATTGCGCGCCAGGGAATGCGGGCATATGCGATATCGCAACCTGCATCAACCTTGATCCCACAAAAGATACGGAAGTGATTGAGTTTTGCAAAAATAACCATATCAATTTCGTCATTATTGGGCCGGAAGCGCCCTTAGTTGCAGGGCTTTCCGACACCCTTAACGCCGCGAGTATTGATTGTTTTGGTCCATCAAAGACCGCAGCCCAACTTGAAGGCTCAAAGGGCTACACCAAAGATCTGTGCACAGAGGCAAAAATTCCAACTGCAGCCTATGGCAGATTTACCGATGCAAAAGCTGCTAAAAATTATCTTTCAACACAATCCCTGCCCATTGTGATTAAGGCCGACGGCCTTGCGGCCGGGAAAGGCGTTATCATTGCCGAGACCAAAGCAGACGCGGAAACTGCCATTGACTCATGTTTTGAAGGAAGTTTCGGCGCTGCTGGAAGTGAGATTGTAATCGAAGAGTTTCTAACCGGAGAAGAAGCAAGTTTTTTTGTGTTGTCCGACGGCAAATCAGCTCTTCCTCTCGCGACAGCCCAAGATCATAAGCGCGTCGGTGACGGCGACACCGGCCCAAACACCGGCGGCATGGGCGCTTACTCACCGGCCCCAATCATGACGCCTGACCTAATCCAAAAAACAATGACGTCGATCATTGAACCCACCATTGATGCAATGGCCCGAAGGGGTGCACCCTATAAGGGCGTCCTTTACGCTGGTCTGATGATCACCGAAGCAGGACCAAAGCTCATTGAATACAATGTCCGTTTTGGTGATCCTGAATGCCAGGTCCTCATGATGCGATTAAAATCCGACATCTTGCCGGCTCTCGTTGCGACAGCACAAGGCAAACTTTCTGACATCGAACTTCAATGGCATGATGACCCTGCCCTCACAGTCGTGTTAGCCGCCGAAGGCTATCCAGAAACGCCCAAAAAAGGCACGAAAATTTTAGGACTTAAGGACGCCGAACAAGATGCCAACCTCAAAATCTTTCACGCGGGCACCGCACGAAAAGAAAATGACCTTGTCGCCAATGGCGGACGCGTTTTAAATGTCACGGCACGTGGAACAACAGTGGCGGAAGCACGTGATCGCGCCTACAAAGCGATAGAAAAAATCAATTGGCCCGAAGGTTTCTGCCGCACCGACATCGGTTGGCGCGCCATCGCCCGCGAAAAAAAGACCTAACTTACATCTAGAAAACCAGCAAGACCGGCTTACGCCATGCCTAACCTCCCTGACCTCTTTCCCGGATTTGCAAGCCACCACATTACCGTTGCTGAAAACACGTTTTTTGTCCGCACAGCAGGCGACAACACAACGGCCCAACCACTCCTCCTCCTGCATGGGTTTCCACAAACCCACGTCTGCTGGCACAAGATCGCACCTGATCTTGCACGACATTACAGCATCATTGTCATGGACCTACGCGGATATGGCGCATCATCCGCGCCCGCAAGTGATGAAACGCATATTGCCTATTCAAAGCGCACAATGGCGCGAGATTGCCTAGATGTCATGGAGCACTTCGGCCACCAAACTTTTACAATTCTTGGACACGACCGCGGCGCCCGCGTTGCTTATCGCTTAGCACTCGATCACCCCGACCGCATCACGTCTCAAGTCTTGCTCGACATCATACCAACCTACGACGTCTGGCAGCGCATCACGCCTGAAACGGCCATTGCGGCGTATCACTGGGCATTTCTTGCCCAACCAGAACCCCTGCCAGAAACACTCATTGGTGATGCACCGGAAGCCTACCTCCACCACACGCTGGCAAGCTGGACCGGCGACAAAACTTTAAAAGCGTTTGACGAGCGCGCCTTGGCACACTACCGCGAACTCATCACCGATCCGAAAAGCCTCCGCGCCATGTGTGAAGATTATCGTGCGGGCGCCACCTGCGACCGCGAGTTTGACCGACAAGACCTTGAAAACGGGCGGCGCATTTCATGTCCCACGCACCTCCTATGGGGATCACATTATGTCGGCAAAGGCGCACAGACACCTCTTGAGATATGGCAGCCCTGGTGCACAAACCTATCGGGCGCCGAAATTGACGCTGGCCATTTCCTTGCCGAAGAAAATCCTCAAGCAACGCTGGCTGAAATATTGCGTTTTCTTCAGAACACGAATGCCAAAACCTGATTTAGGAAACAGCCGCTCCTAAAGTTTGACGTTCATCAGGTTTCTCACCCTTACCAAATGCGATCCCCGTCAAAGTTTGATTGAGGTGCATCGCATTAAACTGCTCCCCATAGGTGTGAAAACCCACAACATTATGCGTTGTATAAAGTTCGTCCATAGAGTGTCTTATCTGACGCGTCTCAGAATCAAGGCGCCGCAACACGCAATCAAACCCTAAAACAACATCGATGCCGCCCAAAGATTTATCAATTTGGCGTAACGTTGATGCCGTTGAATCCACCATGTCCTTGGGCTGCGCAACTGTAAAAACCAGCCCCTCGTCAATGGCACAGAAAAAGGACAAGCTGCCATCATCATTCATGTTTCGAATTGACCGACAGTAATAATCACCGCCAACTTTGACCACCAATGGATAAGACGCGAAACTGAAGGGTCCCAAATCATCAGGTAACAATCCGATTGCGTTGGCGTACTCAAGGGCAGCCGGTTCGGCATTGAGTTCGTGAACCACACGCGCTTCAGTATCCGCCGAAGTTACAACCAGTTTTGTTGGCGTCGGCACAAAGTCCTGAGTCCGAAAGGCTTGAAACGGCACGTCAGTTTCAACCATGATCAGCAATGCAGCATTGCTCACGGCCTGCCCATCCGACAAAACAAAGGTCTGATCAAACGCCAGCCCATCACCGGCAGAGCCACCAACAAGCTGCAAATCACCCATCGCCCAGTTGATGGCCGCCACAATCACTTCTTCATAATTTGAAAGGCCGTCAATCAGCAAAATGCAAAAGACATTTTGAGAAATCTCGCTTAAGTTTTGATACCCAAGCCGGGATTTGAGACGCCGCACCGCACTTGACGCTTCCTCAACACCAGACTGACGAACATTTTCTAACAGCTCAGTAACGACGCGAAACCCGCGCTTCGGAAAAGCAAAAAGGAGGATGCCATCCTCCACCATTCCATCAGGTGTAATCTCGCCCGCTGTCGAACAACCACTTATCGAAACACCGCCAAATGCTTCGCCTAGTTGGGCTCCCAGAACATGCGCATCATACCTGTATGAAAAAAACGCAATGACATGTTGCAACTCCTCGCCCTTGAGTTGCTCTTCTAGCTCTTTAACAGCCCGAGCGGCATCGACGGCGCGACTAGCAGCAACGCGGATCCCGCATGCCGGTTGCAGATTACGTGCGTTCCACAATTCTGTGCCTCCACTCCAAAAAGCGGCTTTGCCAGCCGTTGGGCCGACCCAACTCCACTTTCACATAAAGGCTGGCACATCACGCTTTGACATGCAATTAGCTAGGACTGCAAAACCTAACGCCGAGCCTGAAAAAACGCCTGTAAAATCTCGCGACACCGCTCGTCGTCAATGTCACCATAAATTTCAGGCGCGTGATGACATGTTGGCTGCGAAAAAAACCGGGAACCATGTTCAACGGCCCCGCCCTTGGGATCGCCAACGCCAAAGTATAAACGTCGAATGCGCGCAAACGAAATCGCTCCCGCACACATGGCGCAAGGTTCAAGCGTCACATAAAGATCGCAGTCTTCAAGCCGGTCACTGTCTTGCCTTTGGCACGCCGCCCGAATAACAAGCATTTCAGCATGTGCCGTGGGATCCTGCAGGGCCCGCGTTTTATTTCCAGATTTGGCAAGAACCTCGCCAGACTTAGAAACAACAACCGCCCCAACCGGGACTTCTCCCCGCTGTCCTGCAGCCTCAGCTTCCCGAAACGCAAGCTCCATGTAGCCTGTCGCGCTATTAGGTGTCATAACACGTCTTACCTGAACCTATCGATCATCCCAATGGTAAAAAAAACAAGCTCCAAATCCCAGCCACATCATTCTGTCAATGAGCCCGTCCGCGTTGCCAAGCTCATCGCGCGCGCCGGACTGTGCTCTCGCCGGGAAGCGGAACGATGGATCGCAGACCAACGCGTTTCTGTAAACGGAAAAATCCTAACAACACCTGCTCATGATATAAATTCAGCTGACCTCGTACTCGTTGACGGCCAACCCTTGCCTGATCTTGAACCCGTTCGGTTGTGGCGCTACCACAAACCGAAAGGACTCGTAACCACGAACCGCGATCCACAAGGTCGTCCAACTGTATTTGAAAACCTGCCCGAAAACTTACCGCGGGTGATGTCCGTTGGCCGCCTCGATTTTAACACAGAAGGCCTACTGCTATTAACAAATGACGGCGCATTGGCTCGTCACCTTGAATTGCCCGCCACCGGTTGGCTCCGCAAATATCGCGTGCGCGCCCGCGGCCGCATCTCCCAATCGGACTTGGACCGATTAAAAGACGGTATCACGATCAACAAGGTTCGTTACGGTCCCATCGACGCCCAGCTCGATAGCACGCGCGGCGCCAACATTTGGATAACCATTTCACTCCGCGAAGGCAAAAACCGAGAGGTCAGAAAAATCCTTGAATATCATGGTCTTGAGGTAAATCGTCTGATCCGCATTTCTTACGGTCCATTCCAACTTCTCGATCTTGAAGCTGGCGCCGTTGAACCTGTGAAACGCCGCACGCTCATCGATCAGCTGGGTGCAAAAATGTCCCGCGAACTAAACCTCACGGCGTCCACGCCTTCAAAAGGTTCGCAAAAGAAAGCGGGAAAAAAATAAATGCGCGTGGTCGGCGGAAAATTCAAAGGACGTGCGCTTGCCACGCCAAAATCCCATGAGGTCCGCCCCACATCTGACCGTGCACGCGAATCTATTTTCAATGTTCTGATCCACAATGCCGACTGCGATCTTGTTGATGCAAACGTCATTGACCTTTTTGCCGGCACAGGCGCGTTAGGAATAGAAGCCATGTCGCGCGGAGCTAAGTACTGTTTATTTGTTGAGCAAGATCCAAATGCACGATCCTTGATCAGACAAAACGTTGACGCATTTGGCCTCCACGGCAACACAAAGATCTTCCGTCGCGATGCGACAAACCTAGGACAATCCGTCAGTCAACCCAGATTCCAATACGCCTTTCTCGATCCACCTTACGGCAAAGGATTGAGCAAAAAGGCATTGGCCGCACTAGACGAGGGAGCGTGGTTAGATGTCGGCGCGACCCTTATCATAGAGGACCGTATTTCTGAGGATGTCACATTGCCAAATAACTTTGAGCTTCTGGAAAAACGTAAGTATGGGGACGCTGGTATAACGTTTGCGCGCTATTTTCCGCAACCATACGAAACCGACAAACTTGGATCTTCGTCATGACAAGCAACCGCCCATGGCGAGACCCTGAGCACGGCGGTTTTAACGGATGGATCGACGCTGGCCTCTTCGTCCTGGCTGTTTCGTCATTAAACATCGTGTACGCGTACGCAGCTCAGCACGACGTGCATCCACTAGTTTTTGTGTTGTACGCAACCGCTGGAGCCGCCGCCGCCATGTTGTGTGTCACGGGCCTCGGAAACAACACGCGCGAGGTCTTAAGCACCCCACTAAGTTGGGTCTATGGTTGTGCCACGATCGCCATGGAAGCATTTTACTTTCTTCTTGTGAGCGTCGCGCCACCTGCCGAAGCAAGCCTCATGGCACGTTTGGCAATCCCTGCCTCCCTTTTGTTTGGTTGGCTCACCCTCGGCCGCAGCTTCGGCATTTGGACCTTTCTCGGAGCGTTGATCGTCATCGCAGCCATATTGCCACTCTTTTTTATGGTTGGCGCAGACGTGCGCGGTTATGCATTCCTTTTCGCCATGGCGTGCGCAGTTGTTGTTTCAATCAAATCATTTTCCAGCGAATTTCACCCCACAAACCAAAAAGCCAAAACCGTTTTGGGCAAATTACAATTAACTGGTCTTGTCGTTCTGGCGACAGCACTCCTCGGCATGCTCGCAATGACCGGCCTCATACTCCTCGCCGAAGCCAATCTCATCCCAAAATCAAACCTGGCACCGGAGATGAAGGACATATGGCACGTCCCAACCCTCTTAACCGCATTTTTATTGGGAACGCCGGTCCTCCTTGCCATGAACTACTTAACGTTCTCCTCGGCAATTAAAATTACAACGGAGAACTTTTTGGCGACAAACGCATTCACACCCATCGGCACCCTACTCTTTCAGGTGATTGCGGTCGCAGCCGGCATCATTGTCGTACCGGACTTTCAGCCTATACTTTTAATATTTATAGTCCTTGGGATCGTGGGTGTTCTCATGATTATTCGCGAAGACCTAAACCGGCGCGCCAAGGAACGCGCAGCGCTCGACATTTTCGCAAATCGGTAATCACCGCACCCGACACTAACTCCGACCAAACAAACGTTCGATATCTTTGAGCGCCAATTCCACATAGGTAGGCCGACCGTGATTGCACTGACCGGAAAGCGGCGTCGATTCCATGTCACGCAACAACGCATTCATTTCTTGCGGCGCCAGCCGTCGTCCCGCCCGTACACTTCCATGACACGCCATTCGCGACGCAACAGCTTCGAGCCGCTCCCTCAAAACGAGACCATCCTCATCCCGCGTCAGTTCATCCGCCAGATCATTAATAAGGCCCTCAACATCACATTGACCAAGCAGAGCTGGCACCTCGCGAACTGCGACCGCCCCATGCCCAAACTTATCAACGGCAAGCCCAAGCTCTAAGAGCTCTTCGCTCTTTTCTGAAATGAGTTCGGCCGCCTCCGGCTGGAGCTCAACGATCACCGGGATGAGAAGGCCCTGTCGCGCAACGCCACCGTTTGCAAGCATCGCTTTTAAACGTTCATAAACGAGGCGCTCGTGGGCCGCATGTTGATCGATGATGACAATCGAATCCCGCGTTTGAGAGACGATGTAGGTCTCGTGCAATTGGGCCCGCGCGGCCCCCAAAGGCCGATCAAGATCTTCCTGAGCAACAGGTGCATCGTGTGCGCGCGCATCTGCACTCGGTCCATCAACCGCATCAAGCGGCACTTGCGGGTCTTCACCAAATCCAGCCCGATGATAGGCCGGCCGCCACCCGTCACCACGCAATGAGGACGCCTGACGGGGTTCACCCCGAGTTTCAAAAGCATCCTGCGCTAGAACCTGCGGCGCTGGCCGCAATGCCTCTAATGTCGCAACACCACCCGTCGCAGAAGACCTATGACCGGCCGTCTCGAGGGCACCTGAAAGTGCACCAATCAACAACGAGCGAATGCCACGCGCATCCCGGAAACGCACTTCGGCCTTTGCAGGATGCACATTGACGTCCACATCACGCGGATCAAGCGTTAAAAACAACGCCAACAGCGGGTAGCGACCCCGCGGGATCGTATCACCGTACGCAGCGCGCACACATCCAACGAGCAACTTATCTTTAACCGGCCTGCCATTCACAAACAAATACTGTTGGCTTGCATCCCCGCGATGCAAGGTCGGCAATCCCGCAAATCCGGTAAGCGTGACACCGTTGCGTTCGCCACCAACTTCCAGCGCATCATCCAGAAATTCGCGCCCCATAATCCGCCCAAGTCGGTTCAGCAAACCCTGGGACCCTTCCGCCTCGCCTGGCAAATTAAGCGTCGTTTTCTTGCCCGTGCGCAATTGAAATCCGATGCTCGGATGCGCCATCGCCAAACGCTTAATCACTTCAGAAACAGCGAGGTTTTCGGCACGCTCACTTTTCAAGAATCTAAGCCGTGCAGGCGTCGCGGAAAAAAGATCACGCACGTCCACCTGTGTACCCGCATTAACCGCCGCCGGACCAAGATCACCCTTGCGACCCTTATCAACGACAAGCCCGAATCCTTCGCCCGCTCCGCCTGCGCGACTAGAAATCTCAAGACGCGCCACAGCCCCGATCGAAGGCAGTGCTTCGCCACGGAAACCCAAGGACTGAATATTAAAGAGATCCTCTTCACGCAGCTTGGACGTCGCATGACGTTCAACGCAAAGAACTAAGTCTTCTTCACCCATCCCGCGCCCATCATCGCGAACTTGAATGAGTGAAAGTCCACCACTTGCACAAGTGATCCCGATATTTGCAGCACCCGCGTCAATCGCATTCTCAACAAGCTCTTTGACGACACTCGCTGGCCGTTCAATCACTTCGCCTGCAGCAATGCGATTGATCGTTTCCGGCGATAGCTGCCTAACCGCCATGGCCTCGCCCCCTCTTCAGTCGATCCGCGCCAACAACCGCGCCGCTCAGGTCAAGCGCGCGTCTGGTTCAGGCGCTCCCGCGTCAACACTTTCGCAAGTTCAACGGCCGGCTGATCAAACGGATCAATATCCAGAAGCCGGCCAACAAAAATCGTCTCCAACATAAAATGCATCATCAATGCACCCATCGCACGCGCATCAAGCCTCTGCACATCGATCGTACGCACAGGCCGACCTGCCCGCGCCAACGCGTCCGGCACAGCATGCGCCTGCGCCGAAACGATATCTCCAACCTTGCGGCCAGCCATAAATGATGCGCCTGCAGCCTCTGCAAGAACAGGATCAATCTTGGAACCCATATCTTCCGTCCGAACGCGCACAAGCGTAATCAAATGCTCACGCGGCCCATCCATCAACAACTGCAGCAGCGAATGTTGGTCCAACGGCCCGAGCGCGGCGATCGGACAAGTTCCTTCGCCCCGTTTTCCCAAACTCTCAGCCCACAACTGAACAAACCAATGCGCAAAGCGCCCAAGTCGATCCGAATAGGGCATCATCACATGGGCTTTGACTTTCTTTTCTTTTGCCAATGCCAAGGCGATGCAAGCGGCCTGCAACGGCGCGCTGTCTTGCACCTTATTCGCCGCCATCATTTGTGCAACCACATCACACGCCCCAGCGCGCACGGCAAAAGGATCAAGCCCACGCGCGATTGCAGGCAGTAACCCAACGTTTGTCAAACAGGAGAAGCGACCACCAATACCCGTATGGTGATCAAGCATGCGTACGCCATAGCGCTCAAAAAGCGCGCGCAACCCGTTTGCTTTCCCCTCCTGTTCTGGCTCAGTAATCCCTAGAAACATTTGACCGACGCGATCGCCAAGCCCAGCAGCCTCAACTTTGGAAATAGCTGCAATGGTTTGCGCCAACGTTTCCGCCGTGCCACCCGATTTGGATGTCACCACAAAGCGTGTCGTCGAAATATCAAGGCTTGAAAGCACACCATCGAGCGTCAGCGGATCAAGGTTGTCAAAAAACCTTGTACGCGGTCGGTCCTCTTGTCCGCGCTCCATCGTGCCAGGAATATTCCAACCACCAAGTTGCGCTAACGCCTGTCCGCCAAGACTAGATCCGCCAATTCCGAAAAAGATGATTGAACGTGCGCCCCGCGACAACTCTTCTAAGGCCGCGATGGCTTCGTGAATGTCTTCCGTCTCTTCTGCAATTTTCATAATCGGTAAACGACCTGAACGGTAATGGCCTTGCAAATTTATCAGCTCAGGCTGCGCGTGATTGTAATAGCGCCGCAGCAGCGACTCACCCAAACCGTAACGACCAATCACCGCCTGACTGCAGCCATCCACGGACTGTACGTAACCTTGCGTCATGACATTATTGTCGGTCAATTCACCGGGCGAAATTGTCGATTCCATCCTAAAACGCCTTGCTCCCACGACTCACGGACCAAAACGCTAGCAGCAACACAGAACTTTATGAAACCCTTCCGAGTAAGAAGATTATTACGGGCTGAGATTTTCCCCGCAAAAAGACAGCAAACTGTCAATTGAAGGCCTTACGACAGCCAGCTAACCACGTGGCTCAACGCCCTTCGGCTTACCAACGATGGTCACAAGCAATTTGTCCGGATCCAAGAACCGCGCCGCCGCCCGTTTCATGTCTTCCAGCGTCACCGCTTCGATCATTTGATTGCGGTTCTTTACGTAATCAATCCCAAGATCCTCAACCATAATTCCCAAGAGTTGTGAGGCAATTTTGTTGTTGGTATCAAAGCGCAACGGATAAGAACCAATCAGGTACTGCTTGGCACCGTCAAGGTCTTCCTGCGTGGGGCCCTCTTCCGCCATTTGCTTTAAGACACCACGGATAACGTCAAGAGACTCTCCGATCGACTCATTCTTGGTTGCAACGCGCCCAATATACAAGGCCGAGTCATCGAGCGGATAAAGGTACCCATACACAGCATAAGCAAGCCCGCGCTTTTCGCGAACCTCTTCCATAAGTTTCGACGCAAAGCCGCCGCCGCCAATGATGTGGCTCAAAACAAACGCAGGAATAAAATCTGGATCCTTGCGCTTAAGGCCTTTTGTTCCAAACATGGCAACCGATTGCGGCACATTCATCTGCACGATATTCAATTTGCCGTCCGCAACTGGCATCGCCTCTTTAACTGGATGCACTTTTGCCATTTCAGGTAAGTCCCCAAACACATGGTCTAAAAACTTACCCAAGCTCGCAGCATCTATATCACCAACAGCGACGACCTTAAGATTGTCCTTGGCAAACACGTTGTTCTTATAGGTACGAAGATCATCAGCAGTGATCACATCAAGTGTTTCAGGCGTCCCGCGCACTGGGCTCCCATAGGGGTGGTTTGGAAACGCCTTTTTGTACCAAGCAACCGTCGCCACGCGTTCAGGATCACGCAATGAATAGGCAAGATGCGCCTTCAATTGCCGCCGCATGCGCTCAACCGCATCGGCATCAAACCGCGTTTTGGTCAGCGCCAATTTCAAAAGGTCGGCCGCCGCGTCCCGATTCGCCGTTAACGTTTCAAAACTTCCATAGAAGTTGTCGCGCGTATCGTCATACGACATACGCATAGCAATTTCTTCCATGCGCTCCTGAAACGCTTGCGCATCAAGGTCGCCAGCACCCTCATCCATCATCGCCGTCAGGAAATGCGCAACCCCTTCCTTACCCTCTGGGTCCTGAGCACTGCCTCCGCGAAAAACAAATCGCAAAGCCATGAGCGGCACCGTGTGATCTTCAACCAACCATGCCTCAATGCCACCAGGACTCTTGACTGTTTTGATTTCCATTGCACCTGCCGGCTGCAACCAAGTTAAAAACAATATCGCTGTTAAAAGAGCAGCACCAACGTGGGATCGGCTTTGGCACATCCCCTGAACCGCCCCAGTCTTAGAGAGCGACAACTTCCACCACCTCAACATTTTTTAACCTCGAGACTGTGCTGCGTCACCTTGCGCATTCTGACCATCATCAGATGGAGGGGCAGGAATTAGACGTCCCGTAACGCTATTTCGCAGTTCCAAGTGTTTTTTCGCCGCGCGCAAAACATCTTCACGTGTCACTTTAGAAATCCGGTCCGGCCAAGATTCAATGTCGGCCACCGTCCGCCCCATTGTAAGCGCCCATCCATATCGCCGAGCCAGCGACGATTGACTATCGCTCTGATAAACATACTGCGCCATCAGGTTATTTTTCGCCCGACTGAGTTCGGTATCCGTGATGCCGTTTTCCCGGACCTCGCCGATCACCCGATCCACTTCGTCTTCTAACGCATCCAGAGAGACGCCATCAGCGGCCACAACATTGAGCGCAATCTTGCCGAGATCATAATCATTACCCGAATACCAACCACTCGTTGAGGACGCTATTTTTTTGTCAACAACCAAGTTGCGATAAAGCCTGCTGGTTGAGTCCGAGGCAAGCACCTTAATAAGAACTTCAAGTGCTTCTGCTTCACCTTCATCTGCCGAGCCATAGTTTGGCGCTATATAATAGCGCCGCAGTGAAGCCTTGCCCGCCCGCGGGTCTTTCAGTTCCAAATGAACTGGCGCAAGATGCGGAGGTTCTGCCGGACGCACACGTTTTTTGGGAACGTTATCGCTTGCAGGAACCTTTCC
Source organism: Hyphomicrobiaceae bacterium (assembly GCA_965222775.1). Taxonomy (GTDB): domain Bacteria; phylum Pseudomonadota; class Alphaproteobacteria; order Rhizobiales; family Hyphomicrobiaceae; genus CBDCUV01. The sequence goes on along the minus strand of OZ244971.1, from coordinate 2,222,661 downwards.
ATAAGTCGCCTCCGCAAGCCGGCGCACTTCATCGACTGTTACGTCTCCCGCAACCACCAATATTGCGTTGTTGGGCGCATAAAAGCGTTTGTAAAATGACATGGCGTCTGCCTGATCAAGCGCGGCCATCTCATGTCTCCAACCAATGACGGGAATTCCATAAGGGTGCGACATGTAAAGAGCAGCATCCATTTGCTCGGTCAGAATTGAAGAGGGATTGTTGTCGATCCGAGAACGACGCTCTTCCAGGATAACGTCACGCTCGGTCAAAACTTCCGCCTCCGTTAGGCGCAAGTTCACCATGCGATCAGCTTCCATTTCCATAAGATCGCCCAACCGCTCTTTTGCAATCCGCTGAAAATAGGCCGTCGCGTCTTGGCTTGTAAACGCGTTGTCCTCGCCGCCCATACGGGCCACAATTTTTGAAAACTCACCGACCGGAATTTTGTCCGTCGATTTAAACATCAAGTGTTCAAGAAAATGCGCAATCCCCGAAACGCCAGGTGGCTCATCCGCTGCACCCACGCGATACCAAACCATGTGGGTAACAACCGGTGCGCGCGTGTCAGGAATGACGACCACTTGCATGCCGTTCTTTAAAGTGAATTCCGTTGCACGCGGTGCGGCATCGGCATCATCGAATGAAGAAGAAAGTGCAACCATCAAGACCGCCATCAACATTGCAAACGGGGTAAGTCTTAATTCACCAAATAGGCGGCCGACACATCGCATCTGCATTTACCCTTCCAGTTTCATCAAAAATGCACGTTCATGCGAGCCCTACGAACGCCACAGGGCAAAATTCTTAACGAACGGAAGGAACCCATCAACCGCTCAACCTACCGATCATGTCGGTGGCAAACTTATAATGTCAAATGACAAGCCATTAATGTTGAGATAAAGCCCGCTTATAAGCCGAACAAAGTAAAACTCACCCGACCTTTACTGGGAATTATTCCAATTCTTAATCGCGGTAAGGACCGATTTTCTGCAAGGCCCTGCAGGACCCTCAATGGAAGCAGCCGATTCATCACCACGCTGGCGAGCAGGCTCGTAGTGCTTATCACAATATTCTTTCTGGCGCCGCGCAAGCTCTTCTTGCGAAATCTTATCGGCCTGGTCAGGATCGTTAATGGCGGCGAGATCATCATAGCCACCAGGTTGCTGCTGAGTGTTACTACCTGGCGGTGGCAATTGCTGCGTTGAGGGAGGCACCACGATGCCCGACCGCGGCTCCATTTGCGGCGTTGCGGTTCGCCTACTGTTGTTGCCAAGACCCGCCATTTCGAACAGGCCACCGTTGAACTCAATTTCATCCATGGCACAACCACCAAGCGAAACAGCAAGGATTGCAGCCACGGCGATACGGCCACAACGTGCCTGCAAGGTCATCGCACGCGTAACGGTTTGGTTTTGCTGTATTGGTCCTAAACGGCTCATGTGCCCCATTCCCCGTAGAAAGGATCCCCAAAAGGCCTCTCCGACATCCTAAGCGCTAGGACCCGTTTGCGGCGTCATTGCGACTCAGGACTAAGAATTCATACAAGAGGCCGATGGCGCCGGCAACAATGGCAACATCTGCAACATTAAAAGCATACCATTTCCAGCTGTAGGCATGCAGCACAATGAAATCAGCCACTCCGCCCAGGTGAAGTCTATCGATAGCATTACTTACCGCGCCACCAATAATCAGCCCAAGACTAACCGCCAAAAATAATGAATTGGCACCTCTCACAAGCCAAACCCAAAGAAAAGAACTCACCAAAACAGCAAACCCAGCCAAACACCATTGCCAATATACAGAATCCCAGTCCAATAACGAAAAACTGATGCCTGGATTCTTTGCAAATACTAGGTCCATAAACGGTAAGACCGTTTTTATTCGTTCATTTTCCTGGATGCCGATCACGGCCAACATCCACCATTTGTGGAATTGATCGAGCACGCCAACCAAAAGCGCTGTCAGGAGCCCATAGAAAGAGTGCCGGCCCCACAACCAACCACCTAATCCAGTTTTCGGCGCATCAGAGACGGTGCGGCCCTGCGCTTTCTGCAAGGACTGGCCTTTTTCAACCTCTGAAAGGCGGTCATCCATTCTGCTGCACCGCTTCTAATTCCCGCATGGCTGCCGCATCGCGCGCACTGATGTCCGGGTAGTCCGGATCAGAGCCTATGTCATCGGTGATTCGCCATGAACGCGCGCATTTTTGCCCTTCAGCAAGCTTTGGCACAACACCAACGCCTGGCACATCATCAAGTTGGAACGCATCCTTAGGCACCTTGCGTTTGATGAGCGTGGCGGCGCTGGTAATGGACACCTCAGCCAAATCAACATCCTCAAGCGCTTGAAGGATCGCCTTATCCGTCACGTAAATGTCAGGCGCCGCTTCAAGGCTTGAACCAATGCGCTTGTCCGCGCGTTCAAGTTCTAAAGCGCCTGTCACAACGCGACGCACGTTTTTCACATGCTCCCACTTTTGTTCCAGCTCCGGAAACACCCAACGCTCAGAAATATCAGGAAAGGCCTGCAAGTGAACGGACTCTGCCTCATCACCATATCGCGCAAGCCACGCTTCCTCTGCTGTGAATGACAATATCGGCGCCAACCACAACGTCGTTGCCCGGAAAATTTCATCAATCACCGTCAACGCCGAACGCCGACGCACGCTGGACGGCCCATCGCAATAAAGGGCGTCTTTGCGAATATCAAAATAAAACGCCGAGAGCTCCGTGTTCATGAATTGCGTCAAGCGGCCAATCACACGCCGATAGTCGTACCGAACATAGCCGTCCAAAACGTCTTGCGACAACGCACTTAAGCGATGCAACATCAGGCGCTCAAGCTCAGGCATATCATCAACATTTTTAATCCGGTCGGACTCTTCAAAGTGTCCCAACGCACCTAACATCCAGCGCGTCGTGTTGCGCATTTTGCGATACGTCTCAACAAAGTTTTTCAAGATATCAGGACCAATGCGTAGATCATCTGAATAATCGGAAGCTGCCACCCACAACCGCAGAATATCAGCGCCCGATTTTTCGATGACCTCTTGTGGCGCCGTCACATTGCCCAAGGACTTAGACATTTTCAGTCCGTTCTCGTCGAGAACAAACCCATGGGTCAGAACGACGTCATAGGGCGCACGCCCACGTGTCCCGCAGCTCTCCAACAATGAGGTATGAAACCAGCCGCGATGCTGATCCGAACCTTCTAAGTACATGACCCGGTCATTCCCGCCATCACGCTGGCGCTTTATGCCGGCAAGTCCGGGAAAGTGTTGCTGGTCTTCAAGCGTGAAGGCATGCGTCGAACCAGAATCAAACCAAACATCAAGAACATCGCATACTTGTTCCCACGCGTCCGGATCTTCAACAAGACCATCAAGAAAACGCTTCTTAGCACCCTCTTCAAACCAAGCATCCGCACCGTGCTCGCCAAACGCCGTCTCAATGCGCTGGATCAGTTCTTCAGATTTTTTGAACTGAGGGCCAGGTATCACGTCGTCCGTTTTCAAGTTTCGAAAAACGGTAATCGGCACACCCCACGCCCTCTGGCGTGAAACTACCCAATCCGGCCGGTTCTCGACCATGCCCGTAATGCGGTTTTCACCAACAGCCGGCACCCATTCTGTCGTTTTGATCTCACGGAGCGCAATTTCCCTCAAGGATTCGCTGCCAGATCCCCTCTCCCCGCTTGCGGGGAGAGGTCTAGGGTGAGGGGCAGAGGGAGATAGCGGCTGATCCATCGCAATGAACCATTGCGGTGTATTGCGAAAAATCACAGGTTTTCGAGAACGCCAGGAATGCGGATATTGGTGTTTAAGCCGCCCGCGCGCCACCATCATGCCTGCGTCCGCAAGGGCTTTGATGACCGCATCATTGGCGTCACCTTTTTTGCCTTTGTCCGTGATGACTTTTTTGCCTTGAAAGCCCGGCGCTTGATCGGTCATCACGCCATCCGCACCCACCGTGTAAGGAATCTTGGTGTCAATCTTGCGCTTGTGGAGTGCGGCCTGATTAGCGGTCCAAATGCTATAGTCGTCGGTGCCATGCCCCGGTGCGGTATGCACAAACCCCGTGCCCGTATCATCTGTCACGTGATCACCATCCAGCAGCGGCACGTCAAAGTCATACCCCAGACCGCGCAACGGATGCGCGCACACAATCGCGCGAAGCTCATCTGCAGAGACGTCACCTTGCCGTTTAAAGGCCTCCACCTTCGCGGACTTCATCACGTCATCCGCAAGTTTGTCAGCCAGGATGAATCTGTCGCCAACACCAGCCCAATTTCCATCCGGCGCTTCCGTGACTTCATAAAGCCCGTATTCAATGCGCGACGAAAAGCTGATCGCGCGGTTACCGGGGATCGTCCACGGCGTCGTCGTCCAAATGACAACAAAGGCATTTGCGAGAGCTTGTGGAAATACTGGGCTGTCAGGGATTTCGTCTCCTGGTTTATGGCGTCCCGCTTTAACTATCGGTCTAACAGGAAACTTCACCCAAATCTGATCCGATTGATAATCGTGATACTCCACTTCCGCTTCCGCCAGGGCTGTCTTCTCAACAACCGACCACATGACGGGCTTAGACCCGCGGTAAAGCTGACCCGTCGCTGCAAACGTCATAAGTTCGCGCGCAATGGCCGCTTCCGCAAAAAAATCCATAGTCGAATAAGGATTGTCCCAATCCCCAACGACACCGAGCCGCTTAAAATCCTTCCGCTGAACTTCAAGCCAATGTGCCGCAAACTGCCGACACTCGTCGCGAAACTCTATGATCGGCACGTCATCCTTGTTGTGTCCCTTGGCTCGGTATTGCTCCTCAATCTTCCACTCAATGGGAAGACCATGGCAGTCCCAGCCCGGCACATAATTAGAATCACAGCCCAGCATCTGCTGCGACTTCACAACCAAGTCTTTCAGAACTTTGTTAAGCGCGTGCCCCATATGGATGTTGCCGCTGGCATATGGCGGCCCATCATGCAGCACAAACTTTGGCCGTCCTCGCGATACCTGCCGAAGCTCTGTGTAAAGCCCCTCGCTTTCCCACCGCTCCAACAATTTTGGTTCGAGTTTTGGAAGGCCGGCACGCATCGGAAAATCGGTCTTAGGCAAATAAAGCGTCTTGGACCAATCGCGCTCGGGCTTCCCGCTGTCTTTTCCCATTAGGTTTAAGTCCGCTCAAGATCTCGTTGTCGCAGCCTTTAGAGCATGTTCAGCTGAAATGGAATCAATTCTGTTTGGGTCGCGGCGTGCGCGACCCGGCAGGAGGCGGACGCAGCGCGATGCCGGTGCATCGGGCAAGTTCGCCGACGTATCCGGGCGCCCGCCGCGGCCAAACCCTTTCGGGACGGGCGCATTTCATCAAACCTCCGCGGGCTTCGTCTTGTCCGTACCGCCAGGTACGCCCTGCGCCAAATCCCTTGATCTTTGATGAAATGTGCCACGTCAGAATGGTTCCATCTCAGCTGAACATGCTCTAGCAACGCAAACGCAAACAATCCACACCCACCGGTAAGGCCCAACAAATAATCCATGAAAGAAGAGGGTTGATCGGAATTATTCTGTCTCGCGCCCCCGCGCCTCAACTGGCTGAACCGGAGAATCGGTTTCCTCACGAGAGACCTCAACCTCCCTGGCCTCTGTCAACTCGCGGTCTGCATCATCAGGCTGCTCGGTAGCTTCAGCAGCCACATCGGGCATCTTCTCACCAGCGACTTTTTCAGGCTCAACTGACCGTGGCCATGTCCGCAACGCCTGCGGGAACATTCGATAGAGCTGCAGCATTGTGAAATGAAATCGACCGAGCTGTCGATGATCAACGTCATCAGCATAAATGAGCGCCTGCCGCAGTCCATGGATGCCAGACTCTGTCGCATCATGCACATGCCGAACCAATGTTACCCAAACCGGGCTAAGCAACAATGACAACACAATAACAGAGATCGCCAATTTGTATCCCGTTGGATCAAGAACCTGGTTTGCAAGCCCAGCGGCTGCCAACACAAACGAAAACTCGCCGATCTGCCCCATGATAAGTCCAGCCTGGTAAGCGTCCGTCCATTTCAAACCAACAAACTTTAAGATCATGATGTTGACGAACGACTTCAACAACAAGGCAAGAAAGACCCAAGTCACCACCAACAATAAATTTTCACCTATAAAGCCCACATCCAACAACAAACCCATGGCGACAAAAAACACGACCATCAACGCGCCCTCAATGGGCCGCATGGCATGGATCGCTTCAGAACGCAGCGTGCTTTTTCCAATGACGAGCCCGGCCAGGAACGCACCGTAGGCAGGCGTCAATCCAATGAGCCCCGTCATAACCGCCGACGTACAGCACACCGCGATTGCCGTCAGCGTCACCAACTCCACACGTCCCAAGATCTGCTCTTGCCAGGGAAAGTGAAATTTCCCGCGCGGACCCACAAGTCCAATAAAAAGTGCTAGTGCGCCAATCGCGAACACCACGGTCCAAAGCGTGCTGAGTTCCAAACTTCCTCCGCTGCCCAGCGCATGCACGACGATCAACATCGGTACGATGGCAATGTCTTGGGCAATCATGACTGCGACAACGATGCGACCAAGCTCCGTGCGCAACTCGTCCAAATCATGCAATATTTTGAGTGCCACCGCCGTCGACGACATGGTCACAACAAACGTCAGCAGGACAATCTGTTCGATCGGCCAACTGACCATCGCGCCGAATGCCGCAATGGAAATAAGAGCAACCGTAAGCTGCAACAGGACCGTCAGGGCCGCCGGGCGAATATCCACTAAAAACGCCCGCAAACTGATTTCCATGCCCACCACAAAAAGCAAAAACAGGACACCGAATTCAGCCAACAGCGGAATGCCGTCAACCCGCGGAATAAAGCCCAACACCGTGGGCCCTAACACAACGCCTGCCAGGATATAACCAACCATCGGCGGCTGTTTCAGCCAAACCATAACAAGGCCTGACGACACCGCCACAAGTGTCATTATGGCAATTGCTAACAGTGCAGGCAGCTGAGCTTCCAACAAATATCTCCCACTCGAAAACAATAAAATAGCACAACAAACACAACAAAACGCAAACAACGCGGGCTGTTAAACGCACGAACGCAGTAAAAAAATATGTTTAATCATATCAGTGTTTGGGTGCCGCATTTTTGTAGTTCAAAGGGCCCGCTGACTTAGAGCCAAGGCACTAAAACGCCACCGAGCTGCCGCCGCGCGACCTCACAGTCACGTTCAATTTGATCAATCAGTGCATCGTGCGTTGCAAAATTCTGATCACCACGCACAAAATCAACGAAATCGACCGAGATTTCCGCACCATAAAGATCGCCGCTAAAATCAAATATGAAAACTTCCAGAAGCGTCGTCGTACCATTCACGGTCGGCCGGTTACCATAGTAGGCCGCGGCTTCGAAACGTTTTTCCTCAAGCCACACATAGACAGCATAAATCCCGTGCGCCAGTGCCACATGTAATGGCAACTTAATGTTGGCGGTCGGAAAACCCAGCTCCCTGCCAAGCTTTTCACCTAAGACAACCGTACCGCGTACACGCCACCAATGCCCCAAGACACCGGCCGCCGCTCGCACATCACCACCCATCAGATGCTGTCGAACAACCGACGAAGAATAGACCGTGCCAGACACACCCTGCGGCGCAATGACGTGAACCTCAAAGTCATCCGCGCGGCCGGAGTCTTTTAGCGTTTCTGGAGACCCCGTACGATCGCGGCCAAACAAAAAGTCATGACCGACCACCACGTGGCGAACGCCAAGGGCATCAACCAGCACTTTTTGGATAAATGCTTCAGCACTGAGCTCCGCCAAGTGGGCATCAAAATCCAGAACCACAGCAACATTCAGCCCCGCTTCATCAAATAAGCGAAATTTTTCTGCCAAAGGTGTCAAACGAAAGTGCGGCTGATCGGGCTGAAAGAACTCGCGCGGATGCGGTTCAAATATAATCACGCCGGCCGGAATGTGCTCAGCGCGCGCGATCTGCCTCACACGGTCAAGAAGAACACGATGGCCACGGTGCACACCGTCGAAATTTCCGATCGCAACGGCCGCCCCGCGCACGGCCTCAGACACTTGCGTCAAATCTCGGACCACGCGCATTTCAGGCAAACCAAACAATCCTTAGCGCACCCGCGCGCATTGTCATGAACTGGGATGGAAAGCTCTAAAAGGCAACACCACGTCCAGGCATTTTGCGCAATCGACAATGTCAAAGTGCAACACGCCCAAGCAGCTATGCCTTAGCGTCTGATCGAGATGGTACCATCAGCATCGCCTCGCCATCCAGCACGACTTTTTCGCCGATGGTACAAATACAATCAAAAAGCGCACGCTTTTTACTGGGAACCAGCTCGATGATTCGGACCGTAGCAACAACAGTCGCACCAATCATGACAGGCGCTTTAAAGTTTAGCGTCTGCGAAACGTAAATTGCACCAGGACCGGGCAACTCCATCCCAAAGACGGCCGAGATATAGCTCGCCGTGAGTAGCCCATGTGCGATCCGCCCCTTAAACATCGTCCGCTTGGCATACTCTTCATCCATGTGAACTGGATTGAAGTCCCCCGAAATATCGGCATACGAGATGATGTCCGCTTCCGTCACGACCCGCGTGTAGGAGGCGTCCATCCCGATCTCAAGATCTTCAAAATAGTGCGTTTTTGGCCGAAGCATTGTCATGTCCCGCGCCCGTCTCCTTCGGATCCAATGCTCATAAACATTTCTGCACCACGATTCTTTTCGCACCGCAAAGCCCGCGCACCCTACCGATGGATCATTCGCATCGCAACAATTGACCGCTTCAGAAGGCGCCTAAGATGAATAATCCTCTTTGGCTATGCCCCAGAAGCCCTTTTTTTGGCCCAATAATTCACACCAGAGACCACAAAATGGGCTTCCTTGGCCCAGCCTGTAGTTGCACGAATTGACCGGAACGGGATATAAGGCCACGATTCTCCAACTCTTTTTTCGAAATTGACCCCGCGAGCAGCACTTGCAAAGAGCCTGATCGCTCCCCTAAACGCGGCGGCCCTGATCCCGGAGACCCGGCCATGAGCGACAAAAAGCCCCTGATGCCCAAAGCAACGGCCGTTTGGCTGGTTGATAACACGTCATTGACGTTTGAGCAGATCGCCGAGTTCTGCGGGCTCCACGCCCTAGAAGTAAAAGGTATTGCTGACGGAGACGTGGCTCAAGGAATTAAGGGAATGGACCCTGTAACAAGCGGCCAGCTCACACGCGATGAGATCCAACAAGGAGAAGCCGATCCTGAGTTTCGTCTTCGCCTCGCCGACCCAAAGGTCCAAATTCCAAAAATCACAACCAAAAAACGTGGGCCGCGATACACGCCCGTTTCGCGCCGCCAGGATCGCCCAAACGCAATCCTCTGGCTGTTGCGCAACCATTCCGAATTGCGCGATGCGCAAATTTCGCGGCTCGTCGGCACGACGAAACAAACAATCACCCAAGTCCGCGAGCGCACCCATTGGAATATGCCAAACTTACAACCCCAAGACCCGGTGACACTGGGTCTTTGCACGCAGATTGATCTGGACGCTGAAGTGCAAAAGGCCGCAAAACGCACCGCGCGCGAACTAAAGAAAAAAGGCGTTCAGCCCGAACCAGGTGGCACGCTGCTTTCTGCGGAAGAAACGACTGTCGGTGAGGCGCCACCACCACCTCAAGAGCCCGAACAAGAAGAAAGAACTGAGGCCGAGGAGGATGCCCGCGTGCTTGAAAAGCTGCAGCAGCTCTCAAATCCTGAAGAGACAGACCAACCTGCAGACAACGCCGATGAAGGCTCGAGCGGTTGAACGGACAGCGCGACGTAGTCCGCCAACCAAACTGACCTGCGTCTAAACACTCATTTAAAAACGAAAAAAAACGAATATAATTGGCGGTCGGACACCAGAGCACTGGACCAGCGACATGCTAAGCCACCGGCACCCAAATCCTGTTGGTTGGAGACTCTTCCGCCCGCAGCTAGCCTAATGGGCGAGCAACGTACCCGTCACATCAATGAGCGATTACACATAAAGGATCGGAACCAGCACAATAAGCAGGAGCAAGATCCACAACCCAAATTGGTCAAGCGCAGCGCCTGACATGGTACCTGTCCTCCAAAAAAAGACACATCCCGACGCAAAACTCAGCATAAGATGGAAACTGCTGATCTCAAAGTGCAATAATAAAAAAGATCGTGATGTTGATATTTGTGCTCACAGGACCTGATTCTGCCGACGGCCGTGTTTGCACGTTGCTTGCAAGCCCACCTTTCGGCTAGCGTTAAAAACAAACAAAAAAATTAGCAGTCCATCCAATCAGATTTCCTGAAATTTCGGTCGCGTTGCGAGTTCAAGCCCATGACCCAAAGTCCATTCGAACAAAACCTAGACAAAAATCCTGCTAATTATCAACCGCTTACGCCATTGGTATTCTTGCAGCGCGCCGCAGCAATTTACCCCAACCATACCGCCGTGATTCATGGAAACGCGCGCTATAACTATTTCGAATTTTATGCACGTGCGTGCCGCTTAGCGTCGATGCTGGCCTCCCGATTCATTGGCAAGGGCGACACCGTCTCTGTCATGCTTGCCAACACGCCCCCGATGCTTGATGCCCACTACGGTGTACCGATGACTGGCGCAGTGTTGCATTCTATCAACACCCGACTCGATGCTGCGATCATTGCCTTCCAGCTCGATCACGCACAGACCAAGATTCTGATCACCGATCGTGAATTTTCCGCAACTGTGAAAGAGGCCCTCGCACAAGCGCGCGTAAAGCCATTTGTGATAGACTACAACGACCCTGAATTCCCACAAGATGGCGAACCGCTCTCGCATACAGATTACGAGGACTTTATTTCCAGGGGCGACCCCAACTTCAATTGGCCAATGCCCGCCGATGAGTGGAACGCCATCTCACTAAATTACACCTCCGGCACTACGGGAAATCCAAAGGGTGTGGTCTACCATCACCGCGGCGCAGCCCTCATGTGTTACGCCAACACCAACGCCACAGGCATGGTCAAGCACCCGGTTTATCTTTGGACCCTGCCCATGTTTCATTGCAATGGCTGGTGTTTTCCCTGGACAATCGCAACCGTGGTTGGAACCCACGTATGTTTACGCTGGGTGCGTGCCAAAGCCATCTATGACGCCATCGTCGATCACAAGGTCACCAATCTTTCCGGCGCGCCCATCGTGATGGCAACCATGCTCAACGCCAACGACGATGAAAAACGCAAAATCGAACACCGCGTTGCCTTCAATCACGCAGCGGCACCACCACCAGAAAGTGTTCTCGCCCGCATGAAAGAAGAAGGTTTCGATCTTACGCACCTTTATGGTCTAACAGAAACCTATGGCCCCGCCGTCATCAACGAATGGCATTCCGCATGGGATAACCTTCCCAACGATGAACTGATCTCGAAAAAGGCCCGACAAGGTGTGAGCTACGTTGCACTTGAAGGCCTCACCGTCATGGACCCGCAAACCATGAAAACTGTTCCGGCCGACGGCAAAACACTTGGCGAGGTCATGTTCCGCGGTAACATCGTCATGAAAGGTTATCTAAAAAATCCTAAAGCGACAGACGACTGCTTCAGGGGCGGCTGGTTCCATTCAGGCGATCTCGGCGTGCTTTATCCAGACGGCTATATCCAGCTCAAAGATCGATCGAAAGACATTATCATTTCAGGCGGAGAAAACATTTCCTCCATCGAGGTTGAAGACGTCATTTATAAGCACCCTGATGTCTCCCATTGTGCCGTTGTCGCCAAGCCAGATGAAAAATGGGGCGAAACACCGTGTGCCTTTGTAGAGCTTAAAAATGGGGCCACCACAACGGAGCAAGATATCATTGATTGGTGCTTGGAACGCATGGCACGCTACAAAGCACCAAGCGACGTGCGATTTGTCGAGGTCCCGAAAACGTCAACTGGCAAAATTCAAAAGTTTAAGCTGCGTGAAATGATCCAAAGTTCTTAACGCTGTTTGTGACAAGTAGAATACAAGCGCATTCACGCCCATTTAGAAAAAACTCCTTTTGCTCCAAATCCTGCGCAATTCGTGCTAAGTAACGACAATAACAACTGATTCTCGTGTTCGCGGGTTAACCAGATCTTCACGCCGCAAACCTGAGATCTACAAAAGCCGCATTTGCTCGTGACAGCTCACCCTGTCGCTTAAAATAGACCATCAAGTAGGTGCGACCCGTGACGCGAGACCTGATGCGAACCACTATAGTCCGCTCTTTGATGCGCACACTATTCAAATCCTTTGGGCACTATCACGCTTTGCCTGCCAAAGCGCTTGCAAGCATTTTTGTTGTTGCGGCACCTCTTCTTCTCGCAAATGCCGCCGAGACCGCTGAAAAAAAACTGTCTTACAAAGAAATTCGCGCCTCCGTTCTCGCAGCCGATCCTGAGGTTCTAAAAACGATCGGTGCGCACATGATCCTCGGCTATCATGTGCCGTCGCAGCTAAAACCTTATTTGAAACGCGGCGCCATCGGCGGCGTCTTTGTCACCCGGCACAATGTCCGCAAAAAAAAGCGCGACAAGATCGGCGCTGAGATCGCAAACTTCGAAACGATCACCGCAGAAAATACGGAACGGCCCTTATGGATTGCGGCAGATCAGGAAGGCGGCAACGTCCAAAGATTGAGCCCCCCGCTACCTCGCCAACCCTCGCTTTATCGTCTGGTACGCAAAGCCAAAAGTGCCGGAGAACGAGATTTTGCAATCCGTAAGTTTGCAAACAAACAAGCCCAAGCACTTGCAGGCATTGGCGTGAACTTGAATTTCGCACCCGTCGTCGATTTACGCCCAAAAAAACGCAACAAACGTGATCGCCACACCAACCTCATTCTGCGTGCGATCTCGCCGGATCCAGGCATTGTCACCTATGCTGCAGCATCTTATTGCGAAGTTTTGGCAAACCACGGTGTTCTGTGCACGCTCAAACACTTTCCCGGTTTGAAGCGCATAAAAAACGACACGCACATCAAGCAAGCCGAACTGAAGACAAAACGTGGTGAATTGGAAGGCACCGATTGGGTGCCGTTCCGCGAAATCACAGAAGCAACGCAGGCCGCCCTCATGGTCGGCCATCCGCACATGAAGGACGTTGATCCCGATAACCCGGCGTCAGTTTCAAAGCCTGTGATCCAAGGCATCATTCGCGGCGATTGGAAATATGACGGCCTCGTTGTTACCGACGACTTGTCCATGGGCGCTATCCAAAAACGTAAAGGCGGCATGGCCAAAGCCACAATTGAAGCCCTAAACGCTGGGGCCGACCTAGCGCTCATTACTATCGACGCCGACGACAAAGAAGTATTCCGTACGTATTATGAATTGCTGCAAGCTTATGCGGATGGCCGCCTGGATCGCAACATGTTGAAAGCCAGCAAAAAACGCCTCGATCGTTTCGCAAACAAGCTTTTACAAACACGTAAACACGAAACGGCTAAGGCTGACGGCGAGCCGTCAACTGGCACAACCCGCGCGGCAAACTAGCCAGCCGCTGCAGAACGGATACTGCTGCCAAGTCCACCAGCAAGTCCCGCATTATTAACCGCGCGCTCTTACAATAATCTTACCCACCTGCGTACCTGCTTCCATAAATTCGTAGGCCTTTACGACCTCATCCAAACTAAAGGTCTTCGCTATTTTTGGCCGGTAAGTACCGTCCTTCAATTTCGCCAAAATGTGCGCCTTTGCCTCCATCCATCGTGCCGGCTGCTGAAGTAGATGGAATACGACGTGGAATCCTGTGAAATTGATCGCCTTAACGAGCATCGGAAAGACAGGCAATGGTGTCTCTTCCATAGCCAGAACGCCATACGTGACGATGTTTGCTGCGGGTGCCGCCGCATCTGCCATCTGCGAAGTAAATTTTCCCGTGATCGCATCAAAGGCAATGTCAAAGCCATTGCCATCTGTGATGTCCAAAACTTTTTGCGGCCAAGCCTCATCGTTCGTCGCAATGACATAATCAGCGCCTTCAGCCTTTAGTGCAGCTTCCTTGTCCAACGTGCGGCTCGTCGCAATCACGGTGGCCCCAAACGCTTTGGCAATTTGAATTGACGGCAGTCCAACCGAAGAACTTGCCGCAGAAATCAACACAGTCTGACCAGCACCCTCACTAAGCCCACCGGCAAAGACCAATCCACCATAGGCCGTCGGATAGGCCATCCAAATCGAAGACGCCTTGTCCCAATCCAAATTTTCCGGTTTTTCAACCAGCGCCGAGATTGGCACAATGGCGTGTTCACCGATGACGCCATATTTTTCAAATGGCATGTTTGGCGAGATGCATACCTCCTGACCGATATCATACCCAGTCACACCTGCACCGATTGCCTCAATCACACCTGCCCCTTCAACACCCACACGCGCCGGGAGTTCAGGGCTCACCAAATATTCTCCGTGCATAAAAAGCCACTCGGCCCGATTAAGCCCAGCCGTTTGCATGCGCACCAAGACTTCACCGTTGCTAGGCGTTGGCACTTCTTCATCCACCAATGTTAAAGCCTGTGGTCCCGTGAGCTCCTGCAACCTCGCAGTTTTCGTCATCTCTTCCCCAATCTTTGAAAAAAACGTCCTCTCCCCGCTTTCAACTGCAGGCAAGTCGAACACACGATCTGGCTTATGAACCGCCGGCATGACATAAGGCAAGGCGTTGCAGATCCAAACGGCCCCAAAAAAACACTTGCGAAGCCAAAGAAGTTTCAACACGACGAAAGTCAAAATCGCAGTGTCGCAAACGCGCTACAGGAAGCCTCGGTGCACATAACCCAACAAGATTTTTTGAAAGTGTTGGTGTGACAATTACATTGTCGCGAACAAAGTCGCGGAAAGATCGCATCAAGCCCAATACCAAACCAAATACTGAGCAGAACCACACATGGACCACCCCAACCTGAAACGCCCGCGCACGATGGATAAATTTCAGGCCGCGATGCGCAACCTTCTAACAGACGCCTCTTTGAAGCGCGGGCTCGCCATCGCTGCACGTCCAAGCGACGTTTTTATTTCGCCATACGCCAAAAGCGGCACAACCTGGTTGCAGCATGTTGCGCACGGACTGCGATCCGGCGGCTCACTGGACTTCAGCGAAATCAGCGACGTTGTGCCGTGGATAGAAATCGCATTTGATCTGGGTGTCGAGCCGGACGCTGAGCAAAAATGGCAGCCGCGTCTATTTAAAGCGCATCTCAGTTGGGATGATATTCCAAAAGGCGGTCGGTATATCGTTTCGTTCCGAGATCCGAAGACGGTCCTCGTCTCGATGTATCAATTCTTTGAAGGCTGGTATTTTGAGCCGGGGACCATCACGCTCGATGAATTGGCCCAACACTATTTTTTGGCAACCAAAAGGTATTTCAAACATATTTTGAGTTGGGCGCCGGTGATCAATGAGCCTTGCGTGCTGGCACTAGCCTATGAAGACATGTTGCAGTCACCTAATCAGGTGCCAGATGTCGTTGCTAACTTTCTGCAGCTCGATGTTACGGATGAAGTGTTGGCGAAAGTTGTCTCTCAGTCCTCACGCGATTTTATGGTCGCCAACGCCACCAAATTTGATGGCCATGATATCCGCGAAAAGCGCGACGCTATTATGGGATTGCCGTCCGACGGCGCGAGCATGAAAGTGCAGCCCCCCACAACAGACAAGCCAATGCTTTCTTCGCAATTAGCCACTGAAATCGACGACGTGTGGCGCGAAACGATTACGCCGAAGCTCGGCTATGCGTCCTACGAAGAGTTCCGCAACGCTCTACCCAACCCACTTGGCGTCAATCGGTAAGGCGTTCGGCAGTACAGGGGCTGTTGAATTCAGTGAGCAAAACCTGCCCTTCAATTTTTTTTGTAGCTCTTGCCTAACAACTATTAAGCAGACACAAAAAGCAATCTAACTTTTTCCTAAACAACCCCCAGACCACACACCACAGCGCCATTTGTAAATGCGCACGCGCATTTCTTTGCACGACCTCGTGAACTCCTGGCCCAAAGGGCCAGACAAATGGCGCTGTGGTTTTGAATGGCCAACGCCGATACCGTTTCGGACACATCAACGACCGCACTTAAGAAATGTGGACATGCCCAGATACACAACTCGACTTTGTCTCAGCGCGAAAATGTGCGCAGGCAGACAATCGGAGAACAAACAGAACATCGTCCCGGCGAAGAATACGCCGCAAACCAATTTTCATCACTCAGGTAACACACAGCGCCTACACCATGAGCGATACATGACCAGAAATAACGTCATATGATGACCGCAATGTCTCGCGAAGCAAACCTAACCAATCTAAAACAAGCAACGAGGCCACGGTGTCTAACGGTCTGCAAAAGGTACTAAAAGATCAGATAGATCTGTTGCTCTTTCGGTCCATCCGACCCGATTTGAAAACCTATGGCCTTCACTACATTGCGTGGGGGCTGTTCATAACATGGCTCGTCGGCGTCGGCCGCTATTGGGATCATCCCAACGCTGATACGTGGCAGTATTTTGGTCTAGGATCCGTTGCCTACGTTTTCATTTTAGCAGCGCTGCTATGGCTCATTGTCATGCCGTTAAGGCCAGCCAACTGGAGCTACCGCAACGTCCTAATATTTGTGATGCTGACCTCCCTACCAGCACTTTTGTACGCAATACCGGTAGAGAAATTCATGAGCTTGGCGGCGGCCCAAACAGCAAATGTTTGGTTCCTTGCCATCGTTGCCCTATGGCGCGTCGCACTTTTTTGTAAATACTTGTACAAAGCAGCAAAGCTATCTGAATTGGCAAGCCTTGTTGGAACGATCCTACCGATAACACTGATTGTGGCCGCCTTGGTCGTCCTGAACCTTGAAAAGGTGACATTCCAGCTCATGGGCGGAATTCGTAATCCAACCCAAAACGACAGCGCCTACGCCGTACTCGTCCTGATATCTACGTTATCAATTTTGCTGAGCCCCGCTTTGCTGATCGGATATGGCGTACTTGTATGGCAAGCTTGGCGAAAGAAGGCTGAAAATCCATGAAGCTCGGCCTCATCGCCATGAGCGGCGTGCGCGCTCACAACAAAGACTTGATGAAGTTGGGATTAACGCTGCCGGGTTTTATTGCACGCAGCCAAGTGATCGCCTCTCTGCCAAGTCTCGCGCTGCTAACGCTCGCTGGGCTAACACCAGAAGATGTCGAATTATCTTACGTTGAATGCCCCAACTTGCCGACGGCGAACGATCTACCAGGCGAATTCGATGTGGTCGCCATTTCCAGCTATACAGCGCAAATCAAGGACGCCTACACCCTGGCTGACCGATACCGCAAATCAGGTACGATCGTTATTTTGGGTGGCCTGCACGTATCAGCTTGCCCCAAAGAAGCAAAGAAACACGCAGATTGCATTGTGTTGGGCGAAGCAGAAGATCTTTGGCCAATTGTAATACACGACCTAAAGCACCACTCACTAAAACCGGTCTATGACCGGCGCGGCGCAAGCTTCGACCTAACCAATGCTCCATTGCCCCGCTTCGATTTGTTGAACGTCGAGCGCTACAATCGCATCACAATACAAACACAGCGAGGATGCCCATTCTCATGCGAATTTTGCGCATCCTCAATTCGGATAGCGCCCAAATTCAAATACAAACCGATTTCACAAGTCGTCACCGAAATCAGACGCATCAAACAAATCTGGGCGGATCCATTTCTTGAATTCGCCGACGACAACACGTTCGCCAATAAATCCCACGGCAAGCGACTCGCCCGCGCAATCACCAACGAGAATATCCGCTGGTTCACGGAAACTGACATATCGGTCGCTGATGATCCCGAGCTCCTCTCGCTGCTCCGGGATGCCGGTTGCGTACAACTTCTGATCGGACTAGAGGCTCCAGATCAAAACTCTCTTGACGGGCTAGAAAGAAATGCCAATTGGAAGTCTCAACGATCAGACTCGTATTTGGAATCCATTGACCGCATTCAATCTGCAGGAATAACCGTCAATGGTTGTTTCATCCTCGGGCTCGACAGCCATAACACCTTGAGTTTCGACCGCGTTATTGAGTTCGTGCGAGAAAGCGGCCTTTCCGATGTGCAGGTAACTCTGCAAACACCTTTCCCAGGAACACCTCTTTACGACAGGCTAAAAAAGGAAGGCCGCTTGCTAAGTAAGAACGCTTGGGAAAAGTGCACACTCCTTGATTTGACATACCAACCTGACGGCATGACCATTGCCGAACTCGAAACGGGTTTCCACACCCTAATTGAAGAACTCTACTCAGACGAATTTACGCGATGGAGACGCCTAAGATTTAGCAATGTACAGCGAGCGAAGCGAGGCAGAAGCGGTGGTCAAAACGGTACCAGATCCTCTAGAATTCCAAATTTCAGTTAAGTGTCGCAATAAGGCGTCGGGAACCGAACATCTCCCGCTGCCGCAGTAGGCGAAGCCCTTGCGGTCAGCGGACTCGCGAGCCGTTGCGTAGCAACGAAAAACTCGCGAGCGAAAAATAAGTTACCCTAAAAGCCTCCCACCACCAAACCACAGCGCCATTTGTAAATGCGCACGCGCATTTCTTTGCACGACCTCGTGAACTCCTGGCCCAAAGGGCCAGACAAATGGCGCTGTGGCAAAGACCGCACGGCAAATTGAGCTTTAACTGCGCTGCGCTCCACGGCCACTTCCAGCAACCACGGTTCGCTCGGCAGTGGCCTCACCATTGTCGTCGTGAAACAGGTCAACATCTCTCAAATCGGAGATGATGCAATCCGATTTGGCAGCTACGACAGCCTGGTCAACATTTTTATCAACACACCCCGACCAATATTTGTGATGAAGGCAGTGCGCGGCATTCGTTAGGGCGCGACGAGGAGGCAGAATGTCACTTGAAAGTCACAACGATCGAAAGATCTTTGGCTTCACGTTGACTTTCCACAGAGTTTTTCACAACCTAATTACTGTATACGTATTGATTGTGGGCTCGAGGGGATTCCATCCGCAATCTCAGTACCTTACGTGCGATGTTGACCGCACTCCGCGATATTTTTCCGTACGCATCGCTGTTAGAAATTTGTCTTTTTCGTAATTTGATTCGGCTCCTGCGTCTTCAAGGTCTGAGTGTCAGTTTGTGTAGCCAACCCGAAAAGGTCAACTGCGCTCGGCTGGTCGGCTTGAGGTGCAGGTGGCGCCGGAGACGTGGATGACACGACAACATCGGCACACTGCCATCCAGCTACACATCGGCCTATTGCTTGCTTTGCTAACTTTCACGCAAGCAGCATCAGCTCAAATTGCCGACAATAAGTGGACGGCTTGGTTTGAAATGGGTGGCAAGTTATCCGATGAGCTGCATAACGGCGAAGCGGAATTGTTTGTTCCGTTATTGGGCGATGGCAATTCATTGCTGTTTGTAGATTTTGAAGGCCGGATCTTTGAAGACAGTATACGTGATGGCAACTTTGCGCTCGGCTACCGCGAAATGACCAACACAGGTTTTAATGCTGGTGTGTGGATCGGCTATGCGCCGTTTCGGTCTGAAAACGGAAACGTATATCACGGCATTGCCGGAGGGCTGGAACTTCTGTCGCACAATTTCGATTTGCGTTTGAATGGCTATCTGCCGTTTGATGATGACCGGCTGATAAGTCAAACAACCAACATCTTTGCAGACCTCGGCACCGATCAATTCCCCGCCACAGGTTTTATCTTCACCGACCTGTTTGTGGTCACCGATACGATATCCACGCGCGAACACACCATGCGTGGCTTTGATGGCGAGGTGGGCGCGTTACTGCCCTTCACGCCCGGCAATTTTGAACTGCGCACCTATGTCGGCGGTTATTTCTTCGATGACGGCATCGTTGATGACATCGCTGGCTTCAAAAGCCGGTTGGAGTTGCGCGTTCTCGATGTGCTTCCGGGTGCGCCAGGTTCACGGCTCACCGTTGATGCGGCTTACGCCCATGATGATGTCCGCGATGGTCATTGGTATGCTGGCGCTCGGTTGCGTGTTCCATTTGGCGGGCCCGACACGACGCAAACTGACATCGCACAACTAAACGGCCAAGAGCGGCGCATGTTGGATGCCATCAATCGCGAAGATCCTATTGCTCAGACCAACACGACCTTAAATACTCTGCGCGAAAAGGCGGAAGACGCGCTGACCGATGTGCCGTTTGATCGCGTCGCACTTGTTGCCAATTCCGCCAACGCAGCCGATCTGCAAACCGCCATCAACGCCTCGGGCGGCAATTCACTAATCATCGCCAATGGCGGCGCAACCTTCACCGGCCAGACGGTGCTCCAAGACAACCAAACGCTGATGGGCGGCGGCGGCAAGATCCTGGTGCGCGGTCAAGAGACAGGCGCTGTCACTGGCTTTGGTGCGCCTGGCGTGCGGCCGACGCTTCGTTTCACAGGCATTGCGCCTGTGCTCACCATGGCCAACAATTCCCATGTTGCGGATCTTGATGTTGTTGGTGTTCGAATTGCTCCTGGCTTCGGCAATCATGGTATATTCGGCGACGTTCTCACGAATGTGGTGATTGAAGAAGTCAATGTTTCCGATATTGGATCCACCGGCATTCGCTTTGAATTTGACAGTAGGGACATTCTGATATTTGGCTCAACGCTTAGCAATATTGGAGGTACAGGCATCTTGATCGGTATTAGGAACACAAACTTCACGGTCAACAGAAATACACTGGTGGATATTGCATTTAATGGCATCACACTCGTATCCAACAACAACAACGTTAAAGTCAGCGGCAATACGCTGACCGATATTGGAGATGAAGGCATTCTCTTTGTCACTAATAACACTGGCTTGACGATAACCAACAACGCAATCGTGAACGTTGTCGATGATGCGTTTGATTTCGAAAATGTCGGTAATATCCTCGTCAACGCTACTGGCAACTCCGCTTCAGGCGTGGGTGGCAGTATTTGCGAAGGGGCCGCGAACTTTACCGGCACGCTGAACGTGAACGGCTTGTCCTTCATCGGCCCAGGCAACACTGGCACTGGCACGTGCACACCTTGAGTTTTCGCTCACGGCCGGCGTGAAAGGCCGAACAGCCGCGAACAAAAACAAAACCTATATCCCCGTATACTCCAAGACCTTCAGCGCAATCCCAAACGCCGTAATCAAAACCGCACCAACAGCCACGACAGGATTGCGTTCAAAAAGCTCATAAGCTTCACGCACCCGGCCTTTGTTTAAAGTCCACCAGCCTGCGCGTGTGATCAACGTACGATCATGCGCCAAATACACAATGTCATTGAGCAAACGCACCTTGGCCAACACAGACCGTTCCACGGCACCGTATTGCCCGCGCTCAAACGCGTCCGCTTCCACCGGCCCATCCAAATACCCCGTCAACGCCAAACCATTAGAATCCGCTAAGCCACGCAAATAAGGTGCACGCGCATAGCGCGTCCCATAGATGTCCACAAACAGCCGCGCCAAATCCACCCGTTGCGATTCTGGCAACGCATAAGGCTCCCCACCTAGAACCGCATAACGATGCTCAATGGCCGCAAACCCATAAAGCGCATCGCGCATGTTCCAATGCAGAAATGTCATCATGCGGTTTTGGTGCAAGAACATGAAAAACTTATCGAGCAACGCCAATTCAAGTTCATCGAGCTGAGATAAAATCTGCACAGGCCCCAGCGCCCACAGCTCTGCTTCTTGATCGATGGAAAATGAACTCGTCTCGCCGGTGCCCAAATTGCGCACACCTATGGCCGTCACCCGCGGTGAGCCACGCGAAGCGTCCTGATCAAAGCTTTGGCACGCATAATGGATGACATAAGCCGACGACGGATGACCGAAGATATCCGCAAGCTTTGCCCGCGCCGCGCGCTGTCGTGTCGGATTTGGAGGGGCCACCGCTGAATTCGCCTCTTGCAACACCATGTTCCCAAGCGAACGCAGGACGCGAATCGACAATAACTGCGCAAACCAAGTCTTTGCCGAAGCGGAGCCAAATGCAACCGCGCAACATACGGGAAATTCAGGCCGTCAGCCCGTCATCCACAAAAAGCCTTTATGGAATAAGCCACCCTTCGTCCGGCGCACCGGTCACGGATGACCGACAACGACCAGTTCCGCCCGTGAACGGACGAATGCGATTAGATGCAGCCCAACCACAATCGGTCGCCGCAACGCCAAATGCTTCGCACTCTAAAAAGAGATGAAATCTAATGTTGGGTTGTACTTCGCAATCGTTCGATCTGTTCTTTTAATCGAAGCTTTTCCTGCTTCATGCGGCGGATTTCCATATCATCGGAACCTGGCCGCGCAACTTCTTCCTCAATCCTTTGGTCTAGAAGCTTATGCTTCTCCGTCAGCTCAGCAAGATGACCTTCAAGTGACATCATGCCCTCCTTTGCGATTGAAGACCCCTCTATCGTGACAGATGACAGCCAGATTGTCCACGTTTCCGCTTCGCCAACGTTTAAGGACCGGGGGACAATTGTGCGCGACAAAGGAACAGATTTCCCTCGAAAATAGCTATATTTGGTACTATTGAGCCCCAATTGACTTGTGCTCTTAACCGCACTTGCTTGCGAAATTAGGCGATCGGGACAATATTGGCGCCAGGCGCCACCCTATGGCGCGCGGTGAACGCCCTATGCTAAAGCATTTGGAAAGCAAAAAGTCACCATGAAGGGCGATAAGCAACAAGAGCTCCGAGCTGAATTAATTAAGCTTCGCCAAGAACATCGGGAGCTGGATCAGCAGATTCTCGACATGGAATCACCAGATGGGGCCGCCGACCAACTCCAGATCAGACGCCTTAAAAAACAAAAACTTGCTCTGAAAGACCGCATCACAGCTCTTGAAGACCAATTAACACCAGACATTATCGCCTGAGCCGGCCCTAAGGCATCTTCCCGCGATCAAGCAAAAAATCAAAGACCAAGCCCAGCCTATGGATAAGTTATGATCACCCCCGGAATAAGGGGCTTCAACCCTTGCGTTGCTCCGTTCGCTCCTCTAAACCCGCGCTTTGCTGTTGCGATAAGGAGCAGATCGGGAACGATGATCGGACCGTCTGACGCCATCAAATGAGCCAAACAATTTCCGACCGGCCCCTCGTCGGGATCATCATGGGCAGCCAATCGGATTGGCCGACAATGCAACATGCGGCCAATGTGCTAGCCGACCTGGCCGTGGCCTACGAAACCAAAATCGTATCTGCCCATCGAACTCCGCAACGCCTTTATGATTATGCCAAGACGGCCAGTGAGCGGGGACTGAAAATCATCATTGCTGGCGCGGGCGGCGCAGCCCACTTGCCCGGCATGACCGCGTCGATGACAACACTTCCTGTGCTTGGCGTTCCTGTGCATACAAAAACCTTGTCGGGCGAGGACAGCCTCCTATCAATTGTGCAAATGCCGGCAGGCATTGCCGTTGGAACACTGGCAATCGGAGACGCGGGCGCTGCAAACGCCGGCCTGCTCGCAGCACAAATTTTGGCGCTGAGTGATTCTGATCTTGCGACGCGTCTTAAAGACCGTCGCGCCAAACAAACAGCCGAAGTCCCATCCGAACCCAAAAGCAATAACGAAACCCACGGGACCTAGATGGATCCAATTGCAACCCCCTTACCACCCGGCGCCACCATCGGAATTCTTGGCGGCGGCCAATTGGGCCGTATGTTGGCCCTCGCCGCAGCCCGCTTAGGACTAAAAACGCACATTTATTCTAATGAACTAGGCCCCGCATTTGACGTTGCGACTTTTAAAACAACGGGACCCTACGAAGATCTAGGTCGCGTCAGAGCCTTTGCCGAAACCGTCGATGTTGTCACATACGAATTTGAAAACATTCCTTTAGGCGCCGCAGCAGCCACCGCCGCAGTCGCACCAATCCGGCCAAACCCCAAAGCCCTCGAAGTTGCTCAAGATCGATTGATCGAAAAACGATATGTCAAAGGCCTTGCACTTCCCGTCGCACCGTTCGCCGCTGTCTATAGTGCAGAGAATCTCGCATCAGCCATTACAGAAGTTGGCACGCCGGCAATTTTAAAGTCCGCGCGCTTTGGCTATGACGGCAAGGGCCAAGTCCGAATTTCAAACGACGTCCAAAACACAGATTCTATCGCAAAAATTTACGACCAACTTTCAGGCGCACCAGCCATCTTTGAACGCTTCGTTGACTTTGAATACGAAATCTCAATCCTGCTTGTCAGAAGCGATACCGGAGAAATCAAAGTCTATGACCCGCCACAAAACACTCACCGCGACGGCATTCTAAGAACATCACTCGTGCCCGCACCTCTGCCGGCATCCGCATCAAAACGTGCCATAGAAATTGCCGCCACACTTGCACAATCATTGGACTATATCGGCGTTTTGGCCATTGAAATGTTTTACTTGGGTGATGGCGCAACCGAACCGTTGATTGTAAACGAGTTTGCCCCACGGGTTCATAACTCTGGCCATTGGACCATCGACGCGTGCACAACCAGTCAGTTTGAAAATCACATCCGTGCCGTCGCGGGCTGGCCGCTGGGTCAAACAGCACGCCACTCCAACGCCCGCATGACCAACCTCGTCGGCGATGAGGTCAATGACTGGCCGAGGCTTGCAACGGAGATTGGCACCTGCGTCCACCTTTACGGCAAAGACGAAGCCCGCCCCGGACGCAAAATGGGACATGTAACCAAGCTTAGCCCTTTAACAGCCACAAATTCTGTAAAATCCGGATAAAATGGACCGTTTGCGGCCCGGAAGTGGACATTGGGGGCGGTTTCTGTTACGCCGACGCCCAAACAAAAAGTGGTTATATCCAGTTCAATCGGGCTGGGCTCGTGTTGATTTGCCCATGCCACGTACTGTGCGCGCTCAACGCCACTGGATAAATTGAAGCCGCTGGACTTCTCTAAACGTTGAATTTCGGACCGTCACATGAAATTGGCGGCGCCGACAAATGAAAGGATCAAAGTGCAAGTACTTGTTCGCGACAACAATGTCGACCAGGCCCTCAAAGCGCTCAAAAAGAAAATGCAGCGCGAAGGCATTTTCCGCGAGATGAAGCTTCGGAATTATTACGAAAAGCCTTCGGAAAAAAGGGCCAGGGAAAAGGCTGAAGCAATTCGCCGTGCGCGCAAACTTGCACGCAAGAGAGCCCAACGTGAAGGCCTACTTCCTGGCAAAGGCCGCGGCCGATAGCCCAACCGTCACCCCCTGCGCGGCCACAAGGTGACGTGTCAAAGACCCACAATTTATAAAGGACTTACACCGGCCTCTATAAGGCGCGCCGAACGCGATCTGGTGCACGCTGACGAGTGTCTTCGGCTATTAGGCGATCGATCCAGTCATTGACAACACGCAACGACCCAAAGTTCGCATGGTCAGAATGGCCAGCTTCGGGAAACGTCACAACTTCCACCGGACCCGCCAGACCCTTCGCAACTTGGCGGCCCATCTGAACAGGAATAATCTGATCGCGCTCACCGTGGATCACAAGCGCAGGCGTAGTAACTTTTCCAACATAACTCATCGTTTCGTATCGGTCGCGCATGATCGCCCGAGAGGGCAAAAATGGATAAGCCATTTCCGCCACATCAACAATTGATGTGTAAGGCGCATCGAGCACAATCCCGCGCACGTTTCTCGCCGCAGCCAATTGCACGGCCACTCCGGTCCCAAGCGACTCGCCAAACAAAATTATGTCTTCAGGCATAACGCCCTGATCAACAAGCCAATCATAAGCAAGTTTTGCGTCCGCGACATTTGCCGCCTCAGACGGCGTTCCACTGGAACCGCTGTAGCCACGATAACTCATCATGAGAACACCGCGACCCTTTTCCCCGAAGCTAACAAATCGATCCACACGATCCGCCAAGCTGCCACCATTTCCATGAAAATAAAGGATTGTCGGCTGGCCTGATATCGCAGACCGGTACCACATAATGATCCTGTGGCCGTCGTTGGTGATCAACTCATGCTCGCGCACGTCTTCAAGACCGATCCGCGCCGGATCAACACGCGCACCCATCGGCACGTACAAAAGTCGACTTTCCAAAAATCGCGCGCCAACAGCAATAAAAACGACGATGCCAACGACCGAAGCAACAAATGTAAGTATGTTCTCCATCTTCATTATTTTCCGCGGTAATTTGTTTGCTAGCTAAAAAAACTCACTTCACGACTGCATGCATCGACTGACCTTCCGCCACACAGTGCTCCCGCGGCATTCACAACTACTTTTCATCGAAACATAAGAGAAGAAATTGGGCCCGTTTTGGCCCAGGCAGGTGTCCCCATGGCGACCCCTTGCTTGTGCGCAGATATGGCGCAAAGCCCACGATTTCATCACGCGAGAACAAACCTCGATCGCGACCGTTTTTCACAGACCAACAATCGGCTTCTTGTTCGCTCTTTTGAGAAAGCTGTACCCAGTGCCCCAACACATGATGCGCGCACTCATGACCATAAAAGAAGAGTTGCAACTTGGGTGGCAGCTTAACGAGCACGTGCACGTCCATGATAATGAATGGCATCGTATTCACGACCCAAGCCCGTCCAACGTCGCCGAGATTTGCAACACGCATAGTGCGCACAGCTCTTCCGCGGAAGTCGGTGCATTCAACAGGCATTCCTGCAATGCGGACAGGTTCTTGATGAGCCCTTTTGGTACGAGCCCCGGATTCCACTGCGATCGCCATACTAACGGGAAGAAGACCCACCAGTAGCGCTAGCGAAATTAGCCTTAAACTGCCCACCGCCACCTCCATTTGGAACCTTGAACCGGCGCATGACCGCTCATGATACATCAACGAAGTTAATGGAGAAGAAGATCAATAGGGCGAATTAAGTCTCTAAAAGCACTGCAACATTCATCATTTTTTGGTGACTTGAGACAATAAAAACACGTTTAAAGTGCATCAAATGCACTAAATTGCTTTGACGATTTCCTCGGTCATTTTCTTGGCATCGCCCAAAAGCATCATCGTATTATCTCTATAAAACAGAGTGTTATCGATGCCCGCATAACCCGAGGCGAGGGAACGCTTGTTGAACATAACGGTTCCAGCCTTCCAAACTTGCAACACCGGCATACCGTATATTGGCGATTGTGGATCTTCTTCGGCCGCCGGATTGGTCACGTCGTTCGCACCAATAACGTAAGCCACGTCAGCCTGCTGGAACTCACTGTTGATGTCTTCAAGCTCAAAGACTTCGTCATAAGGAACATTTGCTTCGGCGAGCAGAACATTCATATGTCCAGGCATACGACCGGCCACCGGATGAATCGCGTAGGTGACTTCGACGCCGGCCTCTTTCAATGAATCTGCCATTTCACGCAGCGCGTGCTGGGCCTGCGCAACAGCCATGCCATAGCCAGGTACGATGATCACCTTCTGCGCATTCTTCATAATATAGGCGGCGTCTTCAGCAGAACCCAGTTTCACGGGCCGTTGTTCGCCATCTCCAGACGGAGCAGCCGTTTCACCACCAAAACCACCCATAATCACCGAAATGAACGAGCGGTTCATACCCTTACACATGATGTAACTTAAGATCGCGCCGGACGCGCCCACCAACGCACCAGTGATAATCAACGCAATATTCCCAAGCGTGAACCCGATCCCTGCGGCGGCCCATCCCGAATAAGAATTGAGCATTGAAACCACGACGGGCATGTCCGCGCCACCGATCGGAATAATGATCAGGATCCCGAACAACAACGCCGCGGCCGTAATCGCCCAGAACCAAACTGGGTCGCCCCCAGACACACAAAACTTATAAATAAGAAAAAATATCCCAAGTAGGAGCACGAGATTGATGACATGGCGCAACGGCAAAATAATCGGCGCGCCCGACATCTTGCCCGCCAATTTGGCAAATGCGATCACCGATCCCGTAAATGTTATCGCGCCAATGGCGACACCCAACGCCATTTCAACGAGGCTCGCGGTCTTGATTCCTTGTGTCGGATCATCGGCCGACGCCAAAATGCCAAACGCCTCCGGCGCATAAAGTGCACTCGCCGCAACAAAGACGGCAGCAAGACCCACAAGCGAATGGAAAGCAGCAACCAACTCCGGCATGGCCGTCATTGGAATACGGCGTGCAATCATGGCGCCGATCAAACCGCCAACACCCATGCCAACCCCGATGAACGCCCACGTCATCGGATCATCGCCTGCGGCCAGCTGTGAAAGCGTCGTGGCGATGGCAATCGCCATGCCGATCATGCCGTAAAGGTTGCCCCGCCGTGATGTCTCTGGGTGAGACAAACCGCGTAGCGCGAGAATAAATAGAACGCCCGAGACGAGATATAAAATGGCAACGAGGTTAGCCGACATGTTTGATCGCCCCCCGCCGTGTAGCGTTTACCCGGCCTACCAACGAATGTGACTGAACGCACAAATCCGCATCTCTTGACTTTTCTTCGGCGACAATTTCACAACAAAAAAAATGAGCCACACCGCCCCCTACGTTCATTTCTTCGGCTCCTTTTTCTTGTACATTTGAAGCATGCGCTGCGTAACCAAAAAGCCCCCAAAGATGTTGACCGAAGCCATGACTAGGGCCAGAAAACCAAACGCTTTCGCAATCCAAGTTACGGAACTTACGCCCGCAATTCCGACAGCCAATAGTGCACCAACCACAATCACGGATGAGATTGCGTTCGTAACGGACATTAGCGGTGTATGAAGCGCCGGCGTCACACTCCAAACCACGTAGTAGCCAACAAAGATCGCGATCACAAAGACCATGACCTCATAAACCCATGGTTCGATTTCGCCGCCTGAGGCTGCCCAAGCAGGCCCTGAACCAAGCGCCATCAACCCCAACACCAATGCTGTCAAATAAGTGCGTTGCTGCAGTTGCATGGGTGCTCTCCTAAGCAGCATCCTGGTTTAGATTTGCGTGAACGATCCGACCGTCTTTCGCAACCAGCGTGCCCTCTATGATTTCATCATCCCAATCGATTTTGAGCGATTTGGATTCTTTATCAATCATCAAATTTAGGAACGCTAGCAAGTTGCGCGCATAAAGATTTGAGGCATTGGCGGCCAGCGCTCCTGCAAGATTGGTTCGCCCAATGATTGCCACGCCATTGTCCGTTTCAATCATCTGACCAGGGACCGTCAATGCACAATTTCCGCCACGTTCTGCCGCCAGATCCACAATAACCGAACCCGACTTCATGGACCCAACCATCTCCTCGGAAATAAGCTTTGGCGCGGGTCGGCCAGGGATCAACGCCGTGGTGATCACGATATCTTGGCCGGCAATGTGCTCGGCAACCAGTGCGGCCTGCTTTTTTTGGTACGCTTCAGACATGGGTTTTGCGTAGCCCTCCGCCGTCTGCGCCTCCTTAAATTCATCATCCTCAACGGCAACAAACTTGGCACCCAGCGAAGCAACCTGTTCTTTTGCAGCCGGGCGCACATCTGTTGCAGACACGACGGCACCTAGACGGCGCGCAGTGGCAACCGCTTGCAACCCTGCGACACCGGCCCCCATGACAAACACTTTTGCAGCAGGAATTGTTCCGGCGGCTGTCATCATCATCGGCAACGCCCGCCCGAATGCCGCCGACGCATCAACCACAGCCTTGTAGCCCGCTAGATTTGCCTGGCTCGACAACACGTCCATTGATTGCGCGCGCGTGATACGCGGCATGAATTCCATTGAAAATAAGGAGGCTTTTGTCCCCGCAAGCGCTTCGAGGCCCGCGCGATCTCCAAACGGATCGATCATCGCAACCGCCAATGCTCCAGGTTTTAATTTCTGAAGCTCCTCGACCTCAGGTCGGCCGACTTTTAATAATACATCTGCCCCGGACAGCGCCTCACCCGCATTTGCAGCGATGACAGCCCCTTGTTCTTTCAATTCTTCATCGGAAAACCGCGACCTTCGACCGGCCCCACTTTCAACCCGCACCGTGCAGCCAGCGCCAACCAGCTTTTTCACCGTCTCTGGGGAAACCGCAACGCGAGGCTCCTCCGCACCCTCCGCCGTGACCGCTATGGTAACCATAAAGAGCCTTTCCTTCGAAGGCGAACATAAACCGCCACCGCCAACCTCAACATGCTGGCAAAGCACCGCGACACATCAAGTGGTCCAATATCCGACGTGAGGTCAGAGACCGTTTTCTGCCGCACCAGCCCCTCGCAGCATCTCTCAGACCAAGAAGAAGAACATCCCCAGCAGGATCGCGACTGTGAGCCCCACCAAAATTATCGTTCCACGAATAAAGCCACGATAGGTCCGCTCATGCTCGGCATAGTCCATGTCCGGATGCCCGCCCGTTAAATCAACACCCATGCGATTCCTCCCAATTGTGACCTTGAGCTTGGCGCATTCTTAGCTTAACCGCACCACAGGATCAACATTTTCCAAACGGGGACCCCCGGCGGCAATCCAGCGGACACCAACAGATCAAGGCAAATGCAGATCAGGCGCGCTGCAATTTCCCATGGTAATAGGTTGCCCTGCGACAATCCGACAAGTGAAGACCGGACCAAAGTATGGACATGAAAAGTAGCCTCCTACGACCGCTCGAGAACTCGATTCCGCGCTCTCGATGGCTCCTGATGTCGCTACTCATTGCATTTGGTCCACTATCAGCCGCACACGCAATAGAGGCCGACAAGAAGGAAACGAAGCTTTTAGACGAATGCGAAAAGCGCCTTTGTCAAATCATCCTTACAAAGACGCCGAAACGGGGCATGCTAAAGTGCGAGCTCGGCAAGACCTGGGGCGAAAAGAAAATCAAAAAAGGGGCAAAACAAAAACAGATAGGTTGGTCGTTTGGCGATGCACAATGCAGGGTAAATCTCCGGCTCAATAGAAGGCATATCATTGGCGCATTGACCCAGCGCAAATTCACGCTCGCCGTGCCATTGCACACTGTGAACTGTGATGTTGAAACGAGCGAAGGTGTCAAACCACTTCGCGCAACACTTGCACCAAAGCTAAAGTTCAAGGATGGCAAGGTTTATAAGGTCTGGGTCAAGCTGAAAGATGTTAAAGGGCCAAGCGGGCTGAGTAACCTTATTTGGACGACCGCAAAACTCGAGGACTCGATAGGCATCTTCCATGGCGAAATCGTTGACGAGATCAATGAGTTCGTACACAAAAAATGCGACATACGTTACGGAAAAAAAAGGAATAAGAGGAAAAAAAGAAAGAACAGGAAAGGAAAAAAGCGTGTGATAAAGGCAGAGCCCTAGCGACAAACAATCTACCGTGACGAGCTCGTCAATGTAACGACTGGGCTCTTTCAAATTCTGAGTTGTGGCGTATGATCGAAATGCACCGGGCACATAACCTGGTCACCACGCGAACTACAAATGCGGCCCTTTTAATAAGTGAGATTGATTGAATGATGCGTTTATGGAAAACCCAGTTTAACCACCTCGGAACGTCCGAATACTGTCAAAAGGGACACCGGACCAACTCCAAAAACGCTGCAATTCAACAACAAACAAAATCCTTGGGCGCCACAGGCGCATCCTCAAACAAATCCCCCGCTATCACACAATTTTTGATTGTAAGCGCACTTATAGCCTTGTGTTCTTCCGCTACGCCTTTGGTGGCGTTTGCAGTGCCATCCTTCCACGCGAGCATCCTAGATCAATCAAAAAAAGCCCCATACGCAAACTTCTTGAGGATCGCCCAAAACGAAGCACCCGCCGCTCAAAACGAGCCACCACGAGAGACAACTGCAATTGACGTCCCAAGAGCTGAGACACGGGAGCAAACTAACAAACCCACAACAAGCCAAGCTTCAGATGATGAAGTGTCCCTTGATGAGACCATCAACAAAGCGGTCCAAGAAGCCGTCGACAAAAAAATAAATGCTGTACTAAAAAAACTTGATCTTCTGTTTGCGTTCCAAGAACTGCAGATTCTAGCGGCAGAACTTGAGTCGCGGGAAATTGTCACAGACATGGCTCGCGATTCTATTTTGCGGCACCTTTCCAAAATGAAAAACTTTAAAGACTACGAAAACATTCC
The DNA here is from genome assembly GCA_965222775.1 of Hyphomicrobiaceae bacterium. Classification (GTDB taxonomy): domain Bacteria; phylum Pseudomonadota; class Alphaproteobacteria; order Rhizobiales; family Hyphomicrobiaceae; genus CBDCUV01. The sequence continues at coordinate 2,190,640 of OZ244971.1, read as the reverse complement.
GGGGTTCGTTTCAACGCTTAAGCGCATTATCGACAGCCTGACCAGTTCCTATCAAGTGTCCGCCGTTGACGAAATTGATGATCTATTTCGTGCCGACATTAACCGCATCCCTGATGTTCCACGTTGGATGACAAATCATTTTGGGCGCGTCCTTGTGACATCAACGGATCTAAAAAATAGATCCTCAAAACGATGGGAACGCCTCCAACACTATTCCGATGTCACCAAACAAAATCGCAATCCGGAAATCTCGCTTTTGTGGGAAATACTGACCCAGTTTACGCTCTCCAACGAGACAAAATCTTCTGACGTTACGTCCCTCATCTCCATGTTAGAGCATTTTAATGAGCGCGATCGCCAATCGTTCTTTGAGGCTCTTGAACAAGAATCAAACACATCCCCCAGCGAACCGCCGGACCTGCGCCGCTTGGCCCAAATTGCCACCAAATTGATAAATCTCTATCAAACGGAATTCGCGCAGTTTGGCTACCAACCCAACGGCTAACAAAATCCGAAGTCCTATTTTTTGGCAACGACCACCTTTGAAAAAAAGGCAAGCGACGTCGTGATCTGTTGCAACCCAAATGCAGAAAAAATGCTCCCAAGATCATCTTGCGTGTATTCGCGATAATAGGGTTCGTGAAAACGTTCCGGAAAAGCCTCCAGGAGTCCATCCCAACCAGGCCGATCGCCCAATTGCAAACTATCTACGACAATAATCGTTCCACCTGGGCGCAAAACACGCACTATGTCTGACGCAACCCGCCGGCGCACATCATGAGGCAACTCATGAAACAAAAACACGCTTGTCACTACATCCTGACTTTGATCAACGAGCGGCATCTCTTCCGCATTGGCATGCACCCACTTGGCCGGCCGCAGCCGACCAAAACTACGCTCCGCCTCCCGTAAGTAGGCCGCTGAAAGATCAACCCCCGACAAGTTCAAGGCGGGATAAGTCAGCCGAATGTCGCGCAGTAGCCTGCCCGTTCCACACGCCACATCAGCAAGCGCCAACTGCCTTTGATCACGTCCCCGTAAGGCATCAGCAAGCGGACGCAACACCGCCCGACGCATGGCCGCCGCCGCACCATAAAACAGCGTTTCCACTTGAACGTCGTAGAGTCGCGCTGACCGATCTGACAAATACCCGTCGGTTTGAAAATGGAAGTCCTGCTTGAAATAGTCCGGAACGTTGGACGCATCATCAACGTGGGTCGCCGTTTTAAAGTCGTTCGATGCCCTGCGCGCAGAAACGTTGGGAAGATCTGCAAACATGGCCTGCAGCCTGCTGACGTGCGAAACAAAACCATCGCCATCACCACTTCCTGGCGGCGCAAGTCCATCCCGCACCAAACGTGCATCCTCAAGCAGCAACAACCGCAACGATGCCAGTATTTCTTTGCGCGAAGGCACCGGGCGCACCGGCCTATATCGCGCGCGCAGTGGCCCAGTACGGTTAGTTTGCTCCTCCATCAGACGATGAAGCAACGAGTACCACCCGAAGCGCAACGAATTGTGAGCAAGCTGGGAAGCCATCGCAATCGCAGAAACCATCGGCTGTTCCATTTGTCCTACCATCGCAGTCAGATTATTCGCAATCTCCCAAACGTATGAAGCGTTGTCAGCCACCCAAAGAAGAAGCTAAACCAACATTCGTAGCAAAATTTGAAAATCAAATAGGAATTTTCTAGTGCCAGACTACAACCAAATTGTGATTTTGACTGGAGCTGGCTTGTCTGCAGAGTCTGGCCTATCAACTTTTCGCGACGCTGATGGCATTTGGGCCAAATATGACTATCGCGATGTGGCAACTCCGGAAGGCTTTCTCCGTAATCCAGATTTGGTTCAAGATTTTTATAATCAGCGTCGACGCAATCTTGAAAACGTCAGACCCAATGCCGCCCACCAGGCGCTCGCAAAACTTGAGCACCATCACAGCGGCCAGGTCCTGATCGTAACACAAAACATTGACCCGCTCCACGAAGCAGCAGGCTCCAAAAACATCATCCACATGCACGGTGAGTTGTTACGAGCCCTGTGTAGCCACTGTCAGGCAAGCGTGGAATGGAATGACGACATTTCGACAACAACACCCTGCCCAACCTGCAACAACTTAGGCGGAATGCGACCGGATGTCGTTTGGTTTGGCGAGATTCCATACAAACTGGAAAAAATTGCCGAAGCACTGACCCAGTGCGATCTCTTCATTTCCATTGGCACCAGTGGCAACGTTTATCCCGCTGCCGGCTTTGTCGCTACCGCACGGGAAATTGGTGCACATACGGTGGAACTCAACTTAGAACCATCTGAAGGCGCTTCACTGTTCGATGAAAAAATTCACGGACCAGCAACGAAAGTGGTCCCTGCATATGTCGACCAACTTTTGTCTGGCGTTCATAAAAACAAAAGCAGTTCAGCCCCTGCATCCGATTGAGTGGAATATAACACCCACAAAGACCCAGGAGCCGGGACGACACAAAGTACCGCCCAAAAATTTATGCCTAAAAAGCTTTCCGCACAATTCCCCGCATCAAAAGGAACAGTGCAAGTATTAGCCTCAAGTCAGTATTGAAACGATCAACACGATCGATCCGAGAACATTGATATTAATTTTGAGGGAGTCCGTCTGTTACCTGCGGAACACCGCAAAAATTTCGACGTGGGGAGAAAACACAAACTGGTCAATCGGCAATACCGATTGCAATGAATAGCCACCATCCAAAAGAATCCGCGCATCACGCGCAAACGTCGCGACATTACATGAAACGGGAATCACTAAGGGAACCTTCGATTTGGCAAGGGCCTCGGCCTGCCAACGTGCACCTGCCCGTGGCGGATCAAAAATAACAGCATCAATGTCTTTAAGTTCGGTGCGAGACAAAGGTGTCTGCATCAAATCACGCACCTTTGTTTCAACCCGCTTCAAGCCTTGCGCGGTTTGGCAGGCTTGCTGAAGCGCTTCAATCAGGCGTGGATCTGAATCAATGGCCAACACCTGGGCGCGACGCGCCACGGGCAACGCAAAACTCCCCAGACCACAAAAAAGGTCTGCAACACGCTTTGTTGTTTTGGGCAGCACCGCAAGCAAAAGCCCGGTCATGTGCTCTTGGGCAACCCGCGCCGCCTGCACAAATCCGCCGGGCGGAGGAACCACCTTAACGGAATCGATCGTAAGGACTGGGGCGCCATCCCCATAAATCTGATCGCCATTTACTGTAAGCCGCACGATGTTTGTGCGGGCTGCAAGACGCGCAATTGCAGGGTCAAACTGCTGACCGGCCGCTAGGCCATCGCATTCGACCGCAACATCCAAACCATTGTCACATGCAACAACCGTAAATCGCGCAGACTCCAAAGGCGGCAACACATCGTCTGCCAGCTCGCGTAGCAAAGGCAAAGCTTTTTCAATGTCCGAAACAACAACTGGGCAATTTCGAACATCGATAAGCTTGTTCGAATGGCATTCGTAAAAACCAAGTGCAACGCCTTGCGATCGCTTGATGGCACCGAATACCGCGCGACGACGCTGACCCGGACCCACACTAAAAACAGGTAAGACGTCAGATTCAATGTGGCGCGCGTGAAGCGCGGCCACAACTTGTTGACGTTGCCAATCAAGATAAGATTGAAATTCCAGATGCTGCAACGCGCAGCCGCCACAACGACCAAAATGCTGGCACTGCGGCGGAACGCGATCATCGGAAGGCGCGATGATCTCGAGAAGTTCACCACGATCGCCATCAACACGCACATGTTCGCCCGGAAGCGAAAATGGGACATAAATCGGTGCGCCATCAACCTCAGCAATGCCATCGCCCTTGTGGCCAAGACGCGCAATCGTGAGCTCAAGCGCCTCAGCCATGTAGGACCGTACCCATGACGTACTCCTGATTGCCACCTTTGCCGCGCAGTGATGCCGGCAGAACCCCAACAACATGCCACCCGCGCAGCTTCAAAAATCCATCGATGTCATCAATCGCCCGTTGCGCTTGTGCAGGATCCGAAACTAGACCGCCCTTGCCAATGCCCTCACGTCCCACTTCAAACTGCGGTTTTATCAATAAAACCATCCAACACCGCGGTGCTGCCAACGTCAGTACAGAGGGCAAAACCTTGAGCACTGAAATAAAACTGATATCAACCACAATGGCCTGAACGCGCACACCAATCGTATCGACCGTCAGCTCTCGCGCATTGATCCCAGCAAGATCAACGACCCGTGGGTCCTCACGCACGCTTTCTTCAAGCTGATCTACCCCAACATCGACGGCGTAGACTTTCCGCGCACCATCACGAAGCAAAACTTGCGTAAAACCTCCCGTCGATGCACCTACGTCAAGACACGCTAATCCTTCAGCAGAAAATGAAAACTCTTGCAGCGCCTCGTCGAGTTTATGGCCACTACGCGCGACAAATCGATCGGCACCGTTTGCCACCTCAACCACTTGCGCCGATGCCACTAGGCCACCGGCCTTTGTCATTTGCGCACCATCAACTGTCACGACACCGCGTTTGATAAGATCTCGCGCACGCGATCGTGAACGCGTTAAGCCCCTTTCCACCATAACTTGATCAAGTCTTCGGCGCGCGGACATCTTTCGACCATTCTAGCTTGCAATTCAAAAATACGAGCCAACTATATCTGGCTGTGGTTTGTCCTCCCACGATACCGTTTTAGACGCCCAGTTTCCTAAAAGGAAATATCAAATGCTTCGAATTGTTCTTGCCACACTCGCGCTCGTCCTTGCCGTCACAACATCCGTGGTGGCACAAACGCCAGCGCCGGACGATGCCAAAGTCTATTTCATTTCTCCACAAGATGGCGACGAAATTTCAGGCCCTGTGCCTGTTAAGTTTGGACTCAAAGGCATGGGCGTCGCACCGGCTGGAATCGAAAAACCAAAAACGGGCCACCACCACATCCTCATTGACACGACACTTGAGGACTACAAAAGTCCGATACCCGCCGATGATAATCATAAGCACTTTGGTGGCGGCCAGACAGAAACGGTGTTAGACCTTCCGCCTGGTAAGCACACGCTGCAGCTCATTGTCGGCGACCACAACCACATTCCTCACGTGCCGCCAATTCAAAGCGACATCATTACAATCACGGTCAAATAAGAGGCGATCATCGGTTCGCGCATGTAACACGCGTTGAAACCTTACGGCCCTGTTTTGCTACGTTTGCTACGCGCGATCACTACCAAGCTCACCAGCAAGTTTATCGCGACCCAGAGCCTCAAACACGGTTTCAACAATGCCTGCCGCTGAAAGGCCGGCAGCCTCATACATTTTGTCAGGCTTACCGTGTTCAATAAATCGATCCGGCAGCACCATCGTGCGGACCTTAAGCCCGCCATCTAACAGCCCTGCCGTAGCCAAATCATGCAACACAAAACTTCCAAAACCACCGATCGAACCCTCTTCGATGGTCACCAAGACTTCATGCTCACGCGCCAAACGCCGCACCAAATCTTGATCTAAGGGCTTTGCAAACCGCGCATCAGCTACGGTGGTGGAGAGGCCAAAACCGGACAGTTGTTCCGCTGCCAAAAGGCACTCATTCAGGCGAGCACCGAATGACAGCAAAGAAACGGCACTGCCTTCACGCACCACGCGCCCCTTGCCGACCTCCAATGCCTTACCGCGATCAGGCAATTCAACGCCAAACCCTTCACCGCGCGGATAGCGAAAGACCGAAGGACGATCGTCAATATCGACAGCCGTCGCCACCATGTTCTTGAGTTCCGCTTCGTCTGCCGCTGCCATCACAACAAAGTCTGGCAAGCAACCAAGATAGGCAACATCAAACGATCCAGCATGCGTTGGTCCGTCAGCCCCAACAAACCCCGCCCGGTCAAGCGCAAAACGCACGGGCAACCGCTGTACGGCCACATCATGCACCACTTGATCATAGGCCCGCTGCAAGAACGTTGAGTAGATCGCGGCGAACGGTTTGTAACCTTCACAAGCAAGCCCCGCCGCAAAGGTCACCGCATGTTGCTCAGCAATTCCAACATCGAACGTTCGATCCGGAAATTCTTCGCCAAATAGATCAAGACCGGTGCCAGACGGCATAGCCGCCGTGATCGCGACAATCTTGTCATCGTTGCGCGCTTCTTCAATAAGACTTTGTGCAAAAACTTTGGTATATGTCGGTGCATTAGGCGATGACTTGATTTGCGCGCCTGTCACGACATTAAACTTCGCGACACCGTGATACTTATCATCTGACGCTTCCGCCGGCGCGTACCCTTTTCCTTTTTTGGTCACAACGTGAACCAAAATTGGGCCCTGTCGTGCATCACGCACATTCTTTAGAACCGGCAGCAGCTGATTAAAGTCATGCCCATCAATGGGGCCAACGTAATAAAAACCAAGTTCCTCAAACAGCATGCCACCCTGCCAAAGGTGGCGCGTATATTCTTCCATGCGCGCCGCGCGGCGCTCCCAAGTCTTAGGTAGCCGCTTCGCCAACTGCTTTGCAAAATCACGAACATAAAGATAAGGCGCACTGGAGGTGATGCGCGCCAGATAGGCCGACATCGCACCCGTCGGTGGCGCAATGGACATGTCGTTATCATTGAGAATGACAATCAAACGCTCGTCGCGCGCGCCAGCATTGTTCATTGCTTCGTAAGCCATGCCAGCGCTCATCGCACCATCACCAATGATCGAAACAACGTGATTTTTGCGACCTGATAGATCACGCGCAACTGTCATACCCAACCCAGCCGAAATGGACGTTGAGGAATGGCCTGCACCAAATGAATCAAATTCGCTTTCGGCGCGCCGCGTAAATCCAGCGAGCCCGCCCGGCTGGCGCAACGTTCTGATCTTGTCTCTGCGCCCCGTTAAAATCTTGTGCGGATAAGCCTGATGTCCAACATCCCAGATCAAACGATCATCAGGAGTGTTGAACACCCAGTGCAACGCCACCGTTAACTCAACCACACCAAGTCCTGCGCCCAGGTGGCCGCCCGTCACCGACACGGCGTCGATCAGCTCCCGACGCAGTTCGTCAGCCACTTGCGCCAAATCATTTTCTGGCACGTTGCGCAAATCACTAGGAGTCTCAATCGTGTCTAAGAGCGGCGTCTCACTCACTTCACTCGTCCCGTTGGTCCTAATTCACCACAGCCAGTCCTGGCAAAACCACCCGCACCGCTTACCGCCACAATAGGTTGCATGGCCCGCCACTCCAACTCATGGGCTGACTTTAACCCCCCATCTCAAGAAAACAAAGCGGTCTATTTGGCGCTCTTTCGTCACGCCAGAGGACCTTGCTGGACGGTTGCTCCAACAAATGTACGCACCAAAACTGCATTTGACGCAATTTTGCGGTGGCCCTCATTTGCTATCCAACGGTTTCGTGCCGCTGGCAGCACCCTCCCCATCAAGGGTGATCTTCTCAACTTTGGCCTCAGCCTGCTTTAACAGCCGATCGCAATGCGCTTTGAGCGCCTCACCGCGCTCGTAAATCTTAATACTTTCTTCCAACTCCACATCGCCCCGCTCAAGCCGATCCACGATCGCCTCCAGCTCTTTCATCGCGTTCTCAAAACTCATGGCTTTGATGTCCGCATGATCCCGCGACGCTGATTGTTTTGTGCTCATGTTTTCAATTCGCCCAAATCTAATTTGCAAAAACGCAAGGTCCTTCGATGACCCAACCTCACGCCCCCGCATCCATAAGCGTCCGCAAATGTACGCCAACAGACTTCGCCAATGCTTGTAGATCGTATCCGCCTTCAAGCATGGATACGATGCGGCCCTCACACTGAGCAGCCGCAACTTCGCTAAGCTGCTCTGTCGCCCACATAAAGTCTGCTTCCACCAGGCGCAAGTTCGCAAGCATATCAGCTTCATGCGCATCAAACCCGGCGGATATAAATACAAAATCCGGAGAGAAATTTTTCAATGCTGGTATGATCCGCTCTTCCATCGCCACTTTAAAGGCGCTGCCGTTATCGCCGGCGCGCAACGGTGCATTAAAGATGTTGCCGACACCGGTTTCGTTCACAGCTCCCGTACCCGGAAACAATGGCATTTCATGCGTCGACCCATAAAACAGATTTTTGTCAGACCAAAAAATCTCCTGCGTTCCGTTGCCATGGTGGACATCGAAATCAACCACAGCCACACGCTCTAACCCGTATTTAGCACGCGCATATTTTGCAGCAATTGCGATATTGCTAAACAAACAAAACCCCATCGCACGCGCAGTTTCCGCATGATGGCCGGGCGGGCGCACCTGGCAAAACGCATTGTTGATTTCAGATTTAGGCGCCATAACTTTATCGACCGCCAACAGCCCAGCACCCACCGCGCGCAACGCAGCCTCCCAACTTCCTTGCGACATCACCGTATCAGGATCAAGGCGCACATGTGCATGCTCCTCCTTCGGACGAACGCTTTCGATTTTTTTTGCGTATTCCGCATCATGGGCAAGCGCGATTTGCTCCATAACATCGTCTCGCAACGGTGCCTCTTCGCGGACCAAGGCATGAAACGCATCATGCTCTAGCATTTGATCAATTGCGCGCATGCGATCTGGCCGCTCTGGATGCCCAAAGCCCGTGTCATGGTCGACAAATTTCGGATGTGTAATTAGAAGCGTTGCCATGGGATTTCGTTTTATACAGCCTTTCGTTTTTATAACACCTCAGGCGCCGATGGGCATATTAGCAATAACGACGCCGGGCGGCGGTGAACTGTCCTCAGGCACAAAAAAATCAGGCGCCAAGGGTACATTTGGATCAACACGATAGGACTCAAAATCCTTGACCCCACCAGTCTCCCAAAGAAATGTATCATCAATCAAGAAATTGCCGGTGAAGGATTTGGCATCTTGCGTAAAGATAAGGTGGGCAGCGTCTGCCAAAATATCCGGCTTTCGGCTCATGCGCATAAGCTGGTCACCGCCCAAAATGTTTTTGATCGCCGCCGTCGCAATGGTCGAGCGCGGCCATAGGGCGTTGACAGCAATCCCATCACTTTTAAGTTCATCGGCAAGACCCAGAACACACAGGCTCATCCCGTATTTGGCAATTGAATAGGCCACATGCCCCGAAAACCATTTTGCTGACATATCGAGCGGCGGAGACAACATCAAAATGTGCGGGTTTGAGGCTTTTCGCAAATAGGGTAGACAAGCTTTAGATGTCAAAAGCGTTCCCCGCGTATTGATCTGAAACATCAGATCCATGCGTTTGGCTTCTGTTTTCTCAAGCTTCGTGAGCGAAATGGCCGACGCATTGTTGACGCATATATCAACACCCCCAAAGGTCGCTGCAGTTTTCTCAACAGCAGCGGTAAGAGCATCTTCATCGCGAATATCACACTGGAGAGGCAGCGCCTTTCCGCCTGCTTTCTCAATTTCCTCTGCCGCCGTAAAAATCGTTCCTTCAAGTTTCGGGTGCGGTTCAGCCGATTTGGCGACGACAGCAACATTGGCACCATCACGTGCCGCACGCAGCCCGATCGCAAGCCCAATACCTCGACTGGAACCTGTAATAAACAACGTCTTGCCTGCAAGGCCGGACATGTGATTGCGCCTCCCTAGTTGACCTCACGTAATGTTTGATTGGTTGAGCACCTCAAGTCCGTCCTGTGACTAAGCCAAACAACCACCGCAAAAACCAAAACGGCATCATGATAAGCGTTAACAACTGACCAAGAAGTGTCACTAACAATGCGGGGATGCCAACAATCGGCAGGAACACGAAAAGATACAACAACCATTCCGCGAGGCGTGCGGTAAACCATCCAAATCCGCTCCGATAACTCTCCCGCGCATCCTGTCGCCAAATCATTCGCCACCACGAACTTGCCATCGACCATCCGGCCAGTCCCATAACAAAAGATATGCAGTACATGATCTGGTAGGCTGATGGAATGCCAGGCACCAGCCGTGCATCAAGCTCCTTTTGCCGCTCTTTACTACGCAAATCTGCATCAAGCGCAGAAACAACAACATCACCTGTCACAGACGAAACAATCTCACCAACCCATTGCCCCACAGTGTCCGTGATCGGCGCAGACGTCGTTGTATCCGGGATCGCTTCGACATGTACGCGGTCGTTTGTCTGGTTACGTACCGTCACACGGTACGTACCGCGACCTGTTCCCAATGCATCGAGAAAATCAGCAAATGTCGCCCGCTTCAGCGCGTCCGTTAACCCGTCCACCTCGACTCTTTGCCATAACCAATTACGCCCACCCGGCTGCCGTGATGTCGAAGAATGCAACACAACCAAATTCACGTCAGCCTTCGCCGCCGCTTCCTTGAGCAGCCTCAGTTGAATGGATCCCTCACTGAGGCTACCCGATGGATAAAACAAAGCGCCGTTCTCAACCCGACCTGTCACCAATATTGTTTGCCCACGAACACCAGACATCGATGCCACCAAACCGTCCGGATCAACCTGATCGACCATCGCAACTTTGCGCGTCTTGTCAAAACGTGGTGATCGCGAGAGCGTCGCAGGCGCGCCTGGTTCAAGGGCAAGAATCCGCACATCAGCTTTTCGTAAGGGCCGCGTCAATTGCCATGCCGCTTCGCGAAAAGCAGCTTGCTCCACCGCCACAATATGAACCTTGGGGCGCACTTGGATCGCAAGTTGCTTCGGGCTGCGAATAACACCACTGGAAGGCAACAGGCGATAGCTTACACTTCCGCTCGCCACATGAAGTTCAGCCGCGGGCGGCAAGTCTTTGAGCATCCCAACCCGCTCAAACACGGTCTCTTCGCTTAAGTAAATTGCAACTTTGTGGTTCGCGCTCAGACCATCTGGCGCAATAGCTTTTTCAAGTCGTGCCAATTCATTGGGCGTACCAGCCGTGTAAACATCCCCCTTTTGATTGACAAACTTCCAATGGCCTTCCGGCGTCGCATGCGCCCCAATAACTAACCGGTCCGAACGCTCTGGCAATTTCTTTATGATTTTCGCAGGCGACTCAAGAAGCTGATGACCCGCACGACCTAACTTGCCGCCCACACGCGCAGCATCACCGCCGGCCTCCCCAGCTTCCTTCAAAATTTTTGTGAACCAATTTGCGTTCGCACGCTCAATGCCACTCGGAAGTGCGCAGACAGCGACAAACCCGCTCACGATCGCCAAAAACGCTAATACCCTATTTTGTCCGCTTACCACGAAACCCTGCTTCCACGTCCCAACAACCGAATAACGATCGCCAACAAGTAGGCTGTCATCCCTTACCGACGCAAGAACGCTTCAAAAGCTGCCCGCGCTTCCGGCGATGATAAACACTCCCCAAAAGCTTGCGCTTCCTCGTCAATGCGCGCTGCAATGGCCTGAAGGTCCGGCCGCATCATGGCACGTGACAACTTTAGCGCATTTTGCGGCTTTTTCGCGAGCCGCTGTGCAGCCCCAAGCGCATGTGGTTCAACCGCCTCTGGCGCCAGCACCGCGTTCACAAGCCCAGCATCTTTCATACTTTGCGCATCCATCGGTTCGCCTAAAACCAACATTTCAAATGCACGTGCGTACCCCATGCTGGCTGGCATCGTAATGCTAGAGGCCGCCTCAGGAAACAAACCCAAATCAAGAAACGGTGTCGAAAACAAAGACCGCTCGCTGGCATAAACGAGATCGCAGTGAAAGAGCATCGTCGTTCCAATGCCAACCGCAACCCCATCAACGGCTGCCACCATTGGTTTGGCGACACGCGGCAACAACCGGATAAACCGAAAAACGTTGGCATCACTTAAATCTTGGCCCTGAGCGGCTGCCAAAAAATCTCCAATATCATTGCCGGCACAAAAAGCACCCGGCGAACCAGCAAAGACGTGCACACGAATGTCTTCGTCATTGTCCCCCGCCACAAGCGCTTCACAAAGCGCACCATACATCGCATCGGTCAGGGCATTCTTCTTTTCCGGCCGCGCCAAACGAAGGACTTGCACACCGTCCGAGCGCTCTATCTCAACATTGCTCACTGCCCTGCATCCCTTGCTGCCTATGCGGAACCAAGCGGAGCCTCTAACACACTTTGCGCGCCCGTCGTCACCAATTGTTCCAAACCAGGTGCTTCTGTCACAACATTTTCAGCAAAAAACCGCGCCAATGACGCTGCAGTTTCGGCACGCGCCCCATCGTTCAGTGCATCAAGCGCACCTTTCGCCAAATAGGCCCCACCTGTCGTGATACCAAACAAACGCAAATAGGGCGCAGCACTGGCAAGCGCAGTCCCGGGATCTGATTGTAGTGCTTGTCCCACAAAAAGGCTCGCGCCCTGCAATGCTTCGACAGCCTCTTTGAGTCGCACACCCGTAAGGCCAAGATCAGGTCTGTTAAGCGCGGACACCTCTTCGACGATGCTGTCTAACTCCTGCAAATGCGCTTTGACGATCGCGCCACCCTCAAGCGGCAACTTGCGTGTCACCAAATCGATCGCCTGAATCCCGTTTGTGCCTTCGTAAATCGGCAAAATGCGCGCATCACGTAGATATTGCGCGGCACCGGTCTCTTCGACAAAACCCATGCCGCCATGAACTTGAATACCAATGGATGCCACCTCACAAGCAACATCCGTGGAGAACGACTTTGCAATTGGTGTCAACAATGCAGCAAGATGACTGGCAGCCGCGCCGACTTTCGCATCCGTTGCGCGCTCAGCCCGGTCCAACTCTGATGCCGTTCGAATGCAAATCATGCGCGCCGCCTGCGTCAATGCACGCATGGTCAAAAGATTACGGCGTACATCTGGGTGCGCGATGATTGGGCTCATCTCTCGCGAACCATCACCCAATGCACTGCCTTGCTTGCGTTCTTCTGCATAAGCAATGGCCCGCTGGGTTGCCCGTTCGGCCACGGACACACCCTGCACGCCGACACCCAGTCGCGCGGCATTCATCATAATAAACATGGTTCTAAGGCCGCGGTTTTCTTCCCCCACCAAATAGCCTGTAGCTCCACCCTTTTCGCCAAAGGACATCACACAAGTTGGGCTGGCATGAATGCCAAGTTTCTTTTCGATACCCGCGCACACAACGTCGTTACGCGCGCCAACATTTCCCGCTTCGTCCACGTGAAACTTCGGAACCAGAAAAAGTGAAATTCCTCGTGTGCCTTCAGGCGCATCAGGCAGCCGCGCCAGCACCAAGTGAATAATATTTTCGGTCAGATCATGCTCGCCATAGCTAATAAAAATTTTCGTACCAGTGATTTTGTAGCTGCCGTCACTCTGCGGAACGGCCTTTGTCTTTACACCACCCAAATCAGAACCAGCTTGCGGTTCAGTAAGATTCATGGTTCCCGACCACTCACCAGAAACAAGCTTGGGCAAATACTTTTGTTTCAATGCATCCGATCCACCAATCGTCAAAGCGTCAATGGCGCCTTGCGTCAAAAGCGGGCAAATACCAAATGCAAGATTGCACGAGCCCCACACCTCCGAAACACTCACCGAAAGAACACTTGGCAATCCCTGGCCGCCAAACTCTGTTTCACACGGGAGCGCGCACCAACCGCCGGCCTTAAATTGCTGATAGGCCTCCTTCCAACCCTTTGGCGTAATCACACAATCGCCATCGTGTGTCGCCCCTTCTCGGTCGCCCAGTTGGTTTAAGGGCTCAAGCACTTCCGAACCAAATCGTCCTGCTTCCTCCAAGATGGCACTGACTGTTTCTTCATCAATATCCTCATAGATCCCTTCTTGCGCACGTGAAGAAAATTTGCCGGCGCTCTTGAGTGCCAACACAATGTCATCTATCGGAACCTGGTAGGTCATGGAGCCGTTCCCTTTTTTGGTGCGCGAGCCGCACCATCCCGGTGTTGTTTCATTGGAGCAGATCAGAAGAGATGGATTACCTCAACTATAGCGACAACCGTGTCAGAGATCCAAAGCGATCAAAATGTTATCATCAACCAAAAACATGTGCCTCCTGACAAAAAGCCCTCTTGGCAATGATTTGCAACGCCACACCCGAAACAATCGCCAAAGCCGCCACACTTCTTCGTGAAGGAAAGCTCGTCGCCTTCCCAACCGAAACGGTATATGGACTGGGTGCCGATGCCACCAACAACAATGCCGTTGCCGCCGTTTTCGACGCCAAAACAAGACCGCGCAACAATCCTCTCATTATTCATGTAAAGGATGTGCCTGGCGCCAAGCGTTATGCGGAATTCTCTGAGGAAGCTTTAAAACTCGCCAATGCTTTTTGGCCCGGCCCATTGACATTGGTTTTGCCCAAACACGCAAACACCAACCTATCTGATCTTGTATCGCCAAATACTACGACCCTTGCCGTGCGCATTCCAGACGGCGCCATCGCCAGCGCACTTTTGAAAGCGTGCAACTTTCCCATTGCCGCCCCGTCAGCAAATCGTTCTGGCCACGTCAGCCCAACGCGTGCACAGCACGTCGCCGATGATCTGGGCGACCGGGTCGCAATGATACTAGATGGTGGGCCGTGTCATTGGGGCGTTGAATCAACCGTGCTGAACATGACAAGCAGCGCGCCCATAATTTTGCGAACCGGCGCGATCACAAAGGAGCGTATCGAGGCGGCATTAAATCAATCCGTCGCTTATTCATCGCAAGACACAACCACCAAAGGCGCGGAACCACTTTCTCCTGGCATGACAGAATATCATTACGCTCCAAACGCCACGCTGCGTCTCGGTGCACGCAAGGCCGAACCAGGCGAAGCGTTCTTGGCGTTTGGACCCACCGAACAACCGCACGATGGCCCAACATTTAACTTGAGTGAAAAAGCAGATTTGATCGAGGCAGCAGCTAATCTTTACACGGCACTGCGCTCGCTTGACCAATCGGGCCTGCCAACCATTGCCGTCATGCCCATTCCACATGAGGGACTTGGTATCACGATCAATGACCGCTTAAAGCGTGCAGCCGCACCACGCCGATGACAGGCAAATTCATTGGCAAGTGATCTTTAAACCCGCGTATCGCTTCCCGTGCCACGGTTATTATGCAAGTTGGCAAGTTCGCGTTCCACTTGCGCAATTTGTGACGGCCAGCTGGCTCCAATCCAATCGTCCGTACCAAAGAGCCAATACCAGAAGCGGTTTCGACGATGATAGCGCTCCACGTTCACGCGATACATGCGATCGATCTTGTTAGAAAGCCGCGCAATGTCATCGGAGGGCCGTATCTCACGTGATTCCAAAGTCGCAAGACGGTTCGCCACGACACTCAAATCACCAGAACTTTCAAGACGCCACTTTTCAAGCAACTCCGCCAGCGAACGCTGGTTTTCGTTGACCTGCAACAATGCCGTGTTGAGTTCCCCCATGTCGTTGGACAGAGCCGTATAAGATTCGCTTTCTTCCAGCGCGTTGACCGTAAGTTGCTCTTCAATTTTATCGAGCCGTTCACGCAAATTCGAATTTAAGCGTTCCGCTGTCGCCGCCTGACTTGCAACAGCCCCCGTAACAGCTTTGAGTTCTGCACTCAAAGCGACGCCTGAACGCTCAAGCGCCGATCCATCTTCCGACAACAACTCCTGAGATAAATGCGCCTGCTGGTCGATTTTTTGCTCAAGCCGATCGAGCCTTTCTGAAAGACCGCCGACACCTTGTGAGGAATCATCTCTGTTGAGAATCGCAAGCTCAATATCACTCAAGCGCGTTTCAATTTGCGATAGATCACCAACGCCACCTGTATTGCTGGCCAGAATTTTTTCAAACCGACCCAACCGCTCATTAAGCTCCACCGTATTGGCGCCCGCACCCATTCGCCCATCTTGCAGGGCGCCTTCAACCAAACTGAGCCGCTCAGAAAGCGACGCAAGATGTCTGAGCATTTCGTCAAAACGACCAATGAGGCTGTGTTCCAACTGACTGACGCGCTCTTGCGAAGAGACGTCTTGCCCGCCAAGTCCCGCAGTGCCGTAGGGGTATGGGTTATTTACTGGCATCGTTGGCGCTTGATAAGTTTCACGCAAACCACCTTGGGTTTGATCTGAACGGGATCCCAGCGTTTGAACCATGCGCTCTAAGGCTTCAATGCGCGAATTCTGCGCACGATCAGTGGCTGAAAGAGAAGAAGCTGGAACGCTTTCGGTTTGCTGAGTTCGCACCGCGCGCGGTTTGGGCGACGCTACTGTGCTGGATGGCCCTGGCCCATGTCGATGCAACAAATCAAGCCCCTCTAGATCCGGTCGCACCTCCAAAAACACTTCCAAAAGGTCATAAACGGAGCCGGCGCGGTTCGACTTAGCACCACGTTGTGACGCCAGCCGCAACGCTTCTTGCAAAGATGCCGACGCACGCGGCAATGCTTTGCCATTGGTAAGCCCAACCGGGATTGCGCTCGCAATGATCATCGCGCTTTCGCGACGCAGACCGGCATCTCTGACCCCTGACGACTCAAGAATTTCTGCTGCTGAATCGATCCTGGTCAGGGCATATAGCAAGTGTTCGATGCGAACTTCCGCCGCCCTGTGCGCGTACGCCACATCAAACGCGTGGTTGCAACATGACAGCAGCGTTTCATCGACCCAAATGGGACCACGCGCGTCTCCTGCAACCGTCGCCGACAAGTTTCGGAAGGCATGCCCTGCTTCACCGCGAAAAGCCTGCGGCGTACGCAAGTCGATATCTTCACCCTTATAACTCATACTCCACACTCCTCACCGGGCGTATTTCTACGTCACGGGCCTCCTCCCCTCCTTTAGGGGTATTCTCCACGCTCAATTGTCGCAATTACGTCAATCCGCTAAGCACGCTCCCTAATTCCAAGACACACGGCCTGGAAGCGACCCAAACACCAAAAAACAAGGGGGAATCATCCAAACATGTCACATCAACGTCCATCAGCATGGTTCCCCAACATACCCCCCCAATAAAGCGGTTTCGAGAGCTCTGTGAAAACTTCGCCAGGTTTGGTCAATTTCTTTGGTTTTCAGCACCATAGCTGCGCAGTGGCACACCCCGGCCAATGTCATTTCGCCGGCGCCCGTTTCCGGACAAAAAAAGAGGATCAGACCCTGAAATAAACCGCTACGAAGCAGGCTCTTGAACCTCACGGCTATCGTTGCGCGGGTTGTTTACCTTGCGCGACACGGGCCTCACAACAAGCTCGCCGTCCGCGAGTGGCTTCAACAACGAACGCACCTCGGTGCTCGAGCCTGAACTACAATCAAGCCACTCAGCAAACTGCGATGGCTGCAAAATAACGGGCATCCGATCATGAATGGCACGCATGTCTTCATTCGCTTCCGTGGTTAATATGGCCATGGAATCCATCTCACTGCCATCAGCCCCCAGCCAATGCTCCCAAAGACCGGCAAGCGCCATCACACTCCCGTCTACCCGAGCAACAAGGTGCGGCTGCTTTGCGCCGCGTACACCAGTCCATTCATAAAAACCGCTACAAGGCACCAGACAGCGGCGGTGGCGCATAGGCCCCCGAAAGGAAGGTTTTTCTGCAGCTGTCTCGCTGCGTGCGTTGATAAGAGTCGAAAAGTCCCTTGGATCCTTAACCCAGGACGGGATAAGCCCCCAGCGCACGAGGCACAGTTCCCGCTGTTTTTTGTGATCAAGGCGTACAATCAACACGGGCTGCGTGGGGGCAATATTGTAACGCGGTGGAAATTCCGCCGCATTGATCGTACCAAAATGGGCGCGGACCGCCTCGGCTGGCGTCGTCAAACTATAGCGTGAACACATAAAGTTTCATTCTATCGCGAATTAGCCTACGAAGATAGCATGCAATCGCAACTGAAATGAGGCTTTAACTGTCATTGAACCAGATGAGGACAGCCCTCGCGCGAGACCGCTACCTGATGCAATCACCACCCAACAACCTTAATCGTTCAGCAGCTGTTGCGATTCTTATCTTCACAACACTGTCGTTGACAACCTTGTCGTCTGATAAAACCTATTCAGCACCGGCCGACACCAAACCCTATGATGCAAAGCTCTACCGCCTTTCTGAAATTCTAGGCGCTGTTCACTATCTTCGTGAACTATGCGGATCAAACGATGGCCAGCTTTGGCGAGACCATATGAGAAGTCTCATAACCGCTGAAGGCACATCTGCAATTCGTCGCGCACGCTTAACACGCAGCTTCAACAATGGGTATCGCAGCTATTCGCGCACCTACAGTGCGTGCACACCGTCTGCAAAAACCGCAATAGAAAGGTTTATTGTTGAGGCTGTCGAAATCTCAGAAGGAATCGTCAAGAACGTTCCTTGACATCAACGCTCAGTTACAACCGCACATCAATAGATGAACTCCAAAACCAACCAGCGGTTAAGCACAACGGGTTTACACTAAACTAAACAAGCAGCACGCGCGTTTGAGCTATTGTGCTACGAATGTCTGACGCGATGAAAAAACAAAATTCATCAATTGGAAAAAAACTGCATCAATCCAAACCAATGATCGACACAGATGCAGAAAACAGGATATTAGTTGGTACGGATTATGAAGTGTTACGACGAACTGCCGCAAGCATTAGTGCCAACGGAAGACGAACGAAAGATGGCGCTCGAACTCATACTTGCGGCATGGGATGAGGGAGAGGACCTCGATATTCCAGGCCCCATGTTGGCCTATGCCGCATTGTTTACGGCAATGACAAATCTCGTCGCCATATACGGCGAAAACGCAGTTGCAAGCATGGCGCGAAGATTAGAACGTCGCGTTCAAGTGGGCGAATTTACGATGCACAACACCCGCCAGTAATTGACGTTTGAAAAAACGAACACCTAGACCGCTTTATAGAGCAACCAACCAACTTCACCCACCAAAACAATTCCAAAGCCAACTAGCGCAAACCCTGCAATACGATTGATCAATTGCAGGGTTTGATGACTGAGCTTGTGCCGCACGCGGCCCGCAATATTCGAAATAATAATCCACCAAATAAGACTGCCGACCATGATTGAAGCCACCACCAATAGTGCCTCGACATATCCGCGAACCTCCACAAAAGTACTGATGCCGCCAAAGATGGCAAACAGCCCCAGAACCGCACCGGGGTTCGTGACGGTCAAAACAAACGACTTAAGTATATTCCAGGCATAGTCGCCAATCGTGCTCGCCATTTTGGATTTCGTACCATCGCCAGCGAGCTCAGGCGTCGTCAAATAAAGCCGCCAGCCAAAAGCAATCAGCACCAATCCACCGATCAGTTGGATCGGAACGCGATGCACATCAACAAGTCCGGAAATCGCCCCGACACCCATTGCCGCACTCAGTGCAATCAAGCCGTCCCCCAAGACCGCACCAAAACCTGCAGCAATGCCGGCCAATGGCCCCCGTTCAATGGATCTTTGAATACAAAGGACGTTGACGGGGCCCACCGGCGCCGCCACAAGAATTCCTATCGCTAGACCAACAGGGATGATGAGCGGATTGGGAATTACGTCCATGCCCGCTCCCGATTGAAAACATGTCCAAGAAAAAGCACAGTGTCATGTTGCAAACATCGATGGGATTGAAAAGGAAATTTGCAATGCGCAAAACCAAACAACAAGCCTTCAATCATCGACGAAATCCCTCTCCGAATTGTTGCTCCGGCCAACGTAAGCACACCCACGCACAGAGCTGCACTTTCCAAAAACAACAACAAAATTGTGTACACTTGAAAATAGCAAGCCTATTGGTAATCACGCTAACGCTCATTGTCCATTGCCCAACACCTGGAACAGGCGCTCACGCAGGTCAATCAGTCGTTGAAAAGTCGACAAAAAAAGAATTTCAGCCAAACATCACACCACTGAAAGACTTGCCACAGCCTGTCCTCGAGATGCGCGACGCCATTTTAACGGCCGTGCAAACTGGCAACATTGAAGATTTGCAAACCGCCTTGGAATGGAACGAACTCTCGCCAGACCTAGGCTTTGAGCAAACGGAAGACCCCATCGCGCAATGGAAAACGAAATCCAAAAGCGGCCACGCCTATGAGATTTTGGCAATCCTGGCCGATCTTTTAGCAGGCCCCCCCGCACGTCTACCGATCGGCCGCGACTTAGAAAATAACGACGTATTTGTTTGGCCGTTTGTATCAGAATTGGACCCAAAAAAATTGACGCCGGCGCAAAACGTCTTGCTTTATAGGATCACACCATCGAAGTTTGCCGACGAATTTCACCAAACCGGAACATGGAATTGGTACCGCCTCGCCATTGGTGCTGACGGCACTTGGCACATGTTTGCCCGTCAGGAAGCAGCACTCACAACAAAAAATGAACCCGCATCCGCAACCAATAAGGAAGACAAATCAACCCCCTAGCAAAATCGTTTTGCAGCCTGGTTCAATCTGCCGCACAGCTTAAAACAAAAATCCAAACCATAATCGCACCTGACGCGGCGTTCACCTGTCCAAAAATAACGCACAACCAAAAAATTCGGTTTAGGCGAGCAGCAGCCCGTCAATTTGTTTTCTATTGGGGGACAGCACATGAAGTTTCCAGTCTATTTGAGCGTCATCTTGGCGTCGCTCGTATTTGCCGGTCCAGTTTTTGCAGGCAACGGTAGCCACTGGGCCATGGGCGGCAGCATTTGGGCGGACCACGCCAGCACGTACAAAGCCAAGCCAAAAAAATACAAGTCAAAGGCCTCCAAGAAATATTCAAAAAACAAAGGCATCAAAAAGAAGACCGCAAAGCGCAGCAAAAAATCCAAACGCAAAAACAAAGTGCGTCTCGGCGGAGGCGGCAAACCACGGATCGCTGCCGGCAAACCGCGCGTTGTAAAATTCCGCGGCAAATACAAAAAAGGCAGTATCGTTATCGATACCGCGCGGCGCAAACTTTATTACGTGTTAGGGAACAAAAAAGCCTACCGCTATCCCGTCGCCGTCGGCAAAAAAGGTTTTGCGTGGACCGGAACGCAGCGCATTTCGCGCAAAGTGTCCTGGCCAGATTGGCGCCCCCCAAAAGAAATGCGCCAACGCAAACCACACCTGCCAAAACTCGTCAAAGGCGGGGTCAACAATCCGCTTGGCGCAAAAGCCCTTTATCTCGGCAAAACGCTTTACCGCATTCACGGCACAAACAATCTCAAATCCATTGGGCGCGCTGCGTCATCGGGCTGCTTCCGCATGCGCAACAGCCACGTCGTGCACTTATCGCGCATTGCACCTGTAGGCACCCGCGTCCATGTCGTCAGACGGCTTTCGAAAAAGGTCGTTTCGGGGGGCAAAAAGGGTTAGTCGACCACAAGCTCGACACATCTAAAAAACGAAACGGCCGGGCAACCTCTCGTAGGTGGCCCGGCTTTTTTGGGTCCGGACGGAAGTTTGCACCACCCTAATCAACGACGGCAGTCAATCACACCGAACCGGAATAGCTATGTTGCAAGTTTCGCTTCAGTGACTAGAGCCGGCGAACCACGTGTTGCAATGATTGACGATTCATGCCCCTGAACCGATGTGGTTCGAAGCGGACTTGTTGGGCTTGGCCACGTCTGGTACCTGCTCGATCACGTCAGCAAATCGCGCTTCAAGCGGCAGATCGGAGGCATCATGAACGGATCGCTATCGGCAACCGACCCCAAAAGATCGACGCGCTTCCAGTTCGAAGGCCGGGTGTTACCGAAGGTGCGCTGAACGACCGGCCTGATCCTTAACATTTTAGACCGGGACGATCCCTGACACTTTTGTGTAGTTTCCTTGAGCGTAGCCCACCCGCGCACGCGGCGGTGCGAAGCGATGGAAACGAAAGTCATCACCAATAATACCCAGATCACGGTTCATGAATCGCACCAGATGCGTTCCATTTTCCTGTTCGATAAGGCCAATGGGCTCATGGGCAAACGGTTCACCGACAATGAAACGGAGTCGTTAAATTCAACACTGGGACCACCATTAAGGCCCCGATAGCTCCGCCCATCCAATGTAAAGGCGACAACAATCACATCACCCGCCTTGCCGCCAGGCCAGTCAAAATCACATCGGCTGACCTCATCAACGCGCGAATTGGGAAATAAGGAGACGTAAAATCGCGTCGCCTCCTCCGCCCTGCCATCAAACCACAAACACGGCGCGATTTTTTGCTTAGGCGTCATACGTTTCTCCCCTCAGTTTCCTCGACACTCACTGCCTCAAGACGGATCTGATTTGATCTTCGTACTGCCGCACAGCTTCAACGGCGCGCTTGGTCATGACCGGGTCAGATGCGTTTTGCTTCGAGAACGCCTCGATGGCACTGCGCGCGTCGTCCATAATCTGACCGGCGACACCCTGCGGGTTGAGCTCGCGCGTACAGTTTCGTTGCAAAAGTTGCGTGAGAATAACACCCGTCGCCAGCGCTAAGCCCGACAATTCCGCAATTTCCCGCTTGAGTTCCGCGATCTCCTCGTTGGTGTCTTTTGATTGCGCCATGCTTATTGATCTCCTTGCATGTGTTCGTGTTTCGCACTGGCCACCCAAGCAAAAAACGCACCTGAGCCCTATGCCGCTTCCCTCGGACCGAGAGCTTTGAAATGGGCCGGGTTCTTCTTGGGAGACCGCCGCTCCAGTCCCTACAGACACCAAACCGATCCGCCAACGAATTTCTGCACAAGACGGATAACAAGTCGCACCCAATAACACTTAGAATTGTTATGACCTGTCAATGGCAAATACTCTTGTGCCTCGGCGCCGCCGCACCACACGCTGCAGCACGATTGCCTTGCGTAAAACCAGCCTGGTGCTCAATGAACACCCGGCACGCGCTTCTAAATTCCACAACTCACGAAAAAAAATATCGAACCAAAAAAACCGGGCTTACTTCCTGCCGTAAAGCGCCCATCGGCCATCGCGCCTCACAAGCGGTTTCGCAAACAACGGCCTCGGCGCTTCAGAAAAAATTTCATTCGCAGTTTTCCTGGCCAATTCCGCAGCCTTTTCCTCCTCACTACCCGTGATAATAATCACATTGCGCGCCGGGACATAAACAACATAATCCCCCTTCACCGGAATCGCCCGTTTGTCCCAAAGAGCGCTAAAGGTCAACAGGGACGATTCATAAGTCCCGCCCGTCTCAACATAAAAAACACCCGCGCTACCGTTCAATCTCAGTTTGTCACCAATCATCCGCCGAATGTTCGATCTGGCCAAGTCAGGCAAATCCTTGCGGCTAAGTTTAAGCGTCTTGAGATCATCCGCATTGATAGTTCTAATTGAGCGCGGCCGATCAAGTGCGTAAATTAGCAACAACCCGGGAACGATCGTCTCATATATCGGATCATTGTCCGTCGTCGCTGAGCGGCCTTTTCGCAATTCTTTGATCACGTCAAGATATTTGGCAGAACGCACAATGGGAACAATCCGGTTGCGATGGAGTTTCGTTTCTTCTGTATCCTTATTTTCACCCAAGAAGGCGACGTAGTGGTTCAAAATGTCATCGAGTTGGTCAGGTGACTGTTGATATTCGCGATACGCGTTGTCGAGAAATGCTTGATGTCCATCTGCGGGCGAACCGCTGAACTCAAACCCAAGCGGGTCGAGACGTTTTACGCGCATTTTGGGATAGGTTTTTTTTACGAGCTTTGAGTAGCGATCACCGAACTTTTGTTGGCTAATAAGATCTTTCGCGAAAGCCGCGCTGTCCAACGCCAAGGCAACCATCAACCCAATCAGGACGACAAACAAAACCTGGAAACGCATCGCGTTTAAACGCATCACTTTTTCCCTCCAGCCACCAAGTAAAAAAACAACCCTAACCTTTTTATCGTCACCCTTTGCAGAACCCAAGACATGATCTTTCGTTTGCGACACTGTCGTGTTTGGCACGTCCTACCTTAGAGCATCACAACACAAGTTGATCACGAAGCTCTAAGGTCCGGCCTCCAAAAACCCGACGGGCTCGCCGGCCGCCTTGCCCAAGATTTCCCCCTGCCACATCACCTGCCGGCCGCGCACAAATGTACCTACCGGCCATCCCGTCACCGACTTGCCGTCATAAGGCGTCCACCCACATCGACTTTCAATCCAATTGTTTGCAATCGTCTTCGTCTTTTTCAAATCGACTATCGTCAAATCCGCATCATAACCAACGGCAATCCGCCCCTTAGAACGCACACCAAACAACCGCTGCGGTCCGTGCGACGTCAAATCAACCAGTTGCTGCAAACTGAGCCGCCCTGCATTGACGTGATCCAACATGATCGGCACAAACGTCTGCACGCCTGTCATGCCGGATGGTGACTTGGGATAAGGTTGATCTTTTTCTTCACGCGTATGGGGAGCATGATCAGATCCCAAAACATCAACAATGCCAGAACGCACCCCAACCCAAATTGCTTGTCGATGCCGATCATCCCGCACTGGCGGATTCATCTGCGCGTAACTGCCAAGCTCCTTATAACATTGCGGCGCCACCAACGTCAGATGATGCGGTGTCACCTCAACGCTGGCCCACGCTTTGTGTTGTGCAAGAAACAAGATCTCGCTGGCCGTTGAAATGTGAAGAACGTGTATACGCTTGCGATGCTTTTCGGCCAATTGAACAAGCTTGCCCGTGGACATCAACGCGGCCTCTTCATCCCGCCAAACAGGATGCGAAGATACATCTCCGGCCACGCGCAACTCTTTGCGCGCATTAAGCCGCGCCTCGTCCTCCGAATGAAACGCTGCGCGACGTGTTAAACGCCCAATGAGCCGATCGAGCCCCTCGTCGTCATCTAGAAGCAGGTTCCCCGTAGACGAACCCACAAAGACTTTGATGCCGGCTGAACCTTCCAACCGTTCGAGGTCAGGAATGTCATCAATGTTCTCACGCGTGCCCCCAACATAAAACGCGAAATCACAAAACATACGATGACGCGCACGCGCGATCTTGTCGGCAAGCGCACCCGCATCCGTTGTTGTCGGATTGGTGTTTGGCATTTCAAAAACCGAGGTCACGCCCCCCATCACGGCCGCACGGCTTCCGATCTCAAGATCTTCTTTGTGCTCGAGACCCGGCTCGCGAAAATGCACTTGGCTATCAATCACGCCGGGAAGGATTGTCAGTCCGGTCGCATCAATGACCTGACCCGACTGCCCAGCAGCAAAATTCCCAAGCGCCACAATGCGCCCGTCGCGAATCCCCACATCGCGTTGCCCAATTCCCTCGTGATTGACAACTTGCCCGCCCTTCACAATGACATCAAACGTCTCAGCCATATCGCCTCTTGTCAGTAAGTTTCAATGGCCACTTGCACAGGGGCGTCGGGCCGCATAGGTAGTTCTAAATTCGTAGTCTAACGACCGCAGCCCATTGCACGTATCTGCACAACGCTGCCACAAAGGCAACAAGTTATGACCGCCACAAAAGCCGCCCTCTTGCCCGACCGTGGTGTGATAAAGCTCACCGGCCCCGACACCGAAAAGTTCCTGCAAGGCCTTATCACAAATGACATGGAAAACCTATCAGGCAAGCAAGCACTCCACGCTGGGCTTCTGACACCGCAGGGCAAGATCCTGTTTGAATTTTTTGTCGTCGAAGCCGACAGCGCAGTTTTTTTGGAAGTGGAGCGCGCTCAAATTACCGCGCTGATAGAACACTTAAACAAATATATCCTTCGCGCCAACGTCAAAATCGAAGATGTTTCGGCACGTTACACAGTGGCTGCAATATGGAATGGAGAAGATTTGCCAGACCCAAACTTCACAAAAACAATTTCGTACGCTGACCCGCGACTGTCCGCCCTGGGTTTAAGAGTTCTCCTGACTTTGGAGACCGACGATCTACCTGCGGAATTGGATTGCCAACCAGCAGCCAGCACAGACTATGACGCCCACCGCATTGCCTTAGGTGTACCCCAAGGTGGCAAAGACTACGCTTTGGCTGACACATTTCCTCACGAAGCCTTATTCGATCAACTGAATGGCGTCTCCTTCACCAAAGGGTGTTATATCGGCCAAGAGGTCGTGAGCCGCATGCAACACCGCGCCACCGCCCGAAAGCGCATCGTTCCGATCAACGCTGAATCTGAACTCCCAGCCGTCGGTACAGCCATTCGAACAGAGACAACATCGCTAGGTGTCCTTGGAACCAACGCTGGACCAATTGGTCTTGGACTGTTACGCCTTGATCGCGCAAGCCAAGCCATGGCAGCAGGCGAAAAACTTTTTGCCGGCGAAACGCCAATAACAATTAAAATCCCCAGTTGGGCCAACTTCGCGTTAGAGCCAAACCAAAAGGACGAAGAAGCATGACGACAAAAACGTCACGTCGTGCGCGCTGCAAATGGCCCGGTATAGAAGACCCTCTTTACACACGCTACCACGATACCGAATGGGGGGTGCCCAAGAACAACGACCAGGATCTTTTCGAAAAACTCATTCTTGAAGGATTCCAAGCGGGCCTCAGCTGGATCACAATCCTAAAAAAACGTGAAAACTTCCGAAGCACATTCAAGAATTTTGATCCAGAAAAGATTGCACGATTTAACAGACGCGACATCGCAAGATGCATGTCCGATGAAGGCATCATCCGCAACCAACTTAAAATTGATGCCACAATCGCCAATGCAAGAGCGTACTTGCGCTTGCGCGAACGCAAAGGACTAGGCCAATGGCTTTGGGAATTTCTCGATGACGGTCCGATCATCAACCGCTACCAAAGAATGTCGGACTTGCCAGCCAAAACCGATCTGTCTTTGAAAATATCCAAAGCCTTGAAACAAGAAGGATTTCGATTTGTTGGTCCAACAACGCTTTACGCGTTTATGCAATCTGTCGGCATGGTCAATGACCATCTGATCTCATGCTATCGCTACGGCCCATGTACAAAACTCATGCAAAAATATAAACCGCCCAACGTCTAGCCAATGAACGAAGCCACAAACATCAATACAACCATCGCCACTGACGAAGTAGAGACCCCACCGCGGGCGTGGCAGCGCATGCTCTCTGGCCGTCGTCTCGACCTTCTAAACCCGTCCCCGCAAGACATTGAAATAGAAGACATTGCCCACGGTCTCGCCCGTGTTGCACGCTGGAATGGACAAACCAAAGGTGCGCACGCACTCTCTGTGGCCCAGCATGTCTTGATCGTCGAACAAATCCTCAATGATCTTACCGAAGATCTGTCTCCAAAATGGTCACGCGCGGCACTTCTTCATGATGCACCCGAGTACGTGATCGGTGATCTCATCAGCCCGTTTAAAGTGGCCATTGGTCTCGACTACAAAAATTTCGAAAAAAAACTGCTGGCCGCCATCCACGAGCGATTTGCACTGCCGCGCGAATTGCCTGCCGAAGTCTCAACGCAAATCAAAACCGCCGACCAAATCGCGGCACATTTCGAGGCAACCAAGTTGGCAGGCTTCACCCAAAACGAATCAAAAAAGTATTTTGGCGTGCCAAAAAACCTCTCCGAACCCATGATTCGCGAACTTGAACGCATATCTCCCTGGCCAACAGCAATGGCGCAAACACAATTTCTAAATCGCTTTCACAGCGTTTATCAGAGTGTGATTGAGCAACCGAAGTCCGCAAAAAAATAGCCTCGAAACCCTTTAAAATTGCGCCTATCGCAATGCGGTACAACACACCAATACCCATGTCTTAGAGACGACCAAACCGACCACAATTCTGCCGCATACCCATAACCCACCAATTGAGCAAATCTATTGTTCCGAAAAACGCCATTATCCGTGTCTAGCAGCTCTGTTGGGAACTGAGGAGCTGGGGCTATGACATCACAGGGACACCTGGCACGGCACGACGAGACAGACAATCGATTGACACCAACACCTGTCCGCCCTGCCCAACGCCGAAACCGGGAAAATGCAGCCGCCGTAGAAATTGGTCTGACAGCGGCTATTCTTGCCGTGTCAAAAAATGAACCAGTTGTGCTCACGGTTCGCGACGGTCCTGAATCGCCAAACGCACACGATGGCCTACCCTATGGACCATTCTCTCCAGTTCAGCATCGCACACTAGAAATGGGGCTACGGGCCTGGGTGAGCGAACAAACCGGACTACAACTCGGCTACGTCGAACAGCTTTATACGTTTGGTGACCGCGGCCGTCATGCCCAACCAGACGATGTCGCGCCCCACGTTGTTTCCATCGGATATCTCGCACTAACGCGGCCCGTGGTAGACATAAGCCCGTTAGACGGCGGACAATGGAGAAGCTGGTACCAATATTTTCCATGGGAAGATTGGCGCCGCGGACGTCCTGAAATACTAGAAAACGTTCTTGAGCCGGCACTGAAGAAATGGGCGACAAGCCCAAGCCGCCATCGCGCACAAGCAAGGCCTGTCGACAGAACCCAACGCATCCGCATGTGCTTTGGCACTGACGGAGCAACATGGGACGAGGAAAAAGTTCTTGAACGGTTTGAACTTCTTTACGAGGCTGGCTTTGTGCGCGAGGCCTTGCGCGATCGCCCGGATCTCACGGGAGAAAACGAAGATATCGCATCCAGACTGGGCACGCCGATGCGTTACGACCACCGCCGGATTTTGGCCACAGCCATCACGCGCATGCGCGCAAAAATAAAATATCGCCCCGTTATTTTTGAACTCATGCCCGACGAGTTCACCTTATTCGAATTGCAAAAAACAGTGGAAGCGATTTTGGGTCCACATCTTCACAAACAAAACTTTAGACGCCTGGTCGAAAGCACAGGATTGGTAATCCCAACGGGAGAAATAAGAACCCGCACCGGCGGTAGACCCGCAAAACTTTTCCGCTTCCGACAAGAAGTGTTGCTAGAGCGGCCTGCACCAGGTGTTCGCGTAAAATCTTCAGGCCACACCTAATCGCCATAATCCATTTCTATCTTCGCGCAATCAAAAAATAGTTGCTCACCCAACCCCGGGCAGCGTCACAAAGCCCTAATTTGCCTCTAGAAATTTGGGTCCACATCGACTACATTAACTTAAGATAGAACTGCTCAATAAGAGTATAACAAAAGCAGCAAACCTGCAAACATCGGAAACCGCAAAGAGGTCGTTGAAACTTTTGCGAAATTCGAAGCTGGCAACAGCGTCTTGCCGCTCATGACGCCTAGGTTTGTTGCATAGGAATCATCTGAATCGGAGATCCTTGGCACCGGCCATCCAATCTTGCACCTCTAATATACTCAATTTGAGTATATTATATCGAAGGAGAACTGCCCGTATGTCCTATGTCGATGCTGATCAGACCTTGTACCAAAACATCCAGCCAAAAGACTCGCGCCAGGCGTCCCAGTTGAGCCCATCGGCCGGCGAGCGGTTCAAAGTCCTTCAGCGCCCAGAACTCAAATTCACACCGAACCTAGCACGTGAGATGGAACCGCTTTATAAGCGCGTTAAATCCGTTGTGACGCCGATGGAGTGGACCCACTACGCACCGCTTATTAAGGCAATCAACACGCTAAAGACCGAACGCAACGCCGCCATTCTTGCGCACAATTACATGACGCCAGAGATCTTCCATTGTGTAGGAGATTTTCGCGGTGACAGTTTGCAGCTTGCTCAAGAAGCCGCCCGCGTTGATGCCGATGTCATTGTGCAAGCAGGCGTCCACTTCATGGCTGAAACATCAAAGCTATTGAGTCCTGACAAAACGATTCTCATTCCGGATTTGGAGGCAGGCTGTTCTCTTGCAGCGTCAATCACTGCCGAAGATGTCCGCGCCCTCCGCAAAGCTTATCCCGGCGTACCCATCGTCACCTATGTAAACACGTCCGCGGCAGTCAAAGCAGAGTGTGACATTTGCTGCACCTCATCAAACGCGGTCAAAATCGTTGAGAGTTTGGGCGCGCCACGCGTGCTCCTCATCCCCGACGAATATCTTGCCAAATATGTCCAATCCCAAACGGATGTGGAAATCATTGCGTGGAAGGGACGCTGCGAGGTTCATGAACGCTTCACGGCGGACGAATTAGAAACACTGCGCGAAGGCGACCCCGGCGTTAAGATCATCGCACACCCAGAGTGCCCACCAGATGTGATCAACACGGCGGACTTTACCGGGTCAACAGCGGCAATGATCAATTGGGTGAAGACCGAGCGACCCGAGAAGGTCATCCTTGTGACCGAATGCTCGATGAGCTCAAACGTTGCAGCTGAAGTGCCAGAGGTAAACTTCGTGCGCCCGTGCAATCTCTGCCCGCACATGAAACGTATCAGCTTGGAGAACATTCTAGATAGCCTCGTTTACATGCAGCACGAGGTGACAATTGATCCGGCGGTTGCAGAGCGTGCACGTCGATCCGTCGAACGCATGGTCAATCTGACCAACTAACGGCAGTCGGAACGGCCCCACGCATCGACGGCACAGCAATCACCGATAAGACAAGCCAGGTGAAGTCATTGAACCATCCAAGACTCATAAGCGGCTTTACACCGATACATCTGGGCGCCGAGCGACCGGAGCACATCGTGGTCGTAGGCGCTGGTCTTGCGGGGCTCTTCACAGCACTCAAACTGGCGCCCCTACCAGTCACGGTCCTCACATCATCAAAACTTGGCAACGGCGCAGCAAGCGCCTGGGCGCAAGGCGGCATAGCCGCCGCCGTCGGCAAAGGCGACACCTGTAAAGCCCATGCCTGCGATACAATCAAGGCAGGCGCCGGCCTCGTTGATGACGTTGTTGCGCAGACGGTCGCCAAAGAAGCCCCCGAACGCATTCACGACCTATTGCAGATCGGCGTTCCCTTTGACCAAAAAGACGACGGCACTTTTGCACTGTCGCGAGAAGCCGCGCACTCAACAAAACGCATTGTACGCGTATCGGGCGATAGAGCCGGGGCGGCGATCATGGCCGCGTTGGTGGCGACAGTGCGCAAAACACCATCAATTCGCATACTCGAAAACACTGAACTGACAGATCTGATTGTCGAAAACGGTGCCATCACTGGCATCAACGCAATGACGTCCGACGGCGACGATAACAAATCCCACGCGACGCTCGCCACCACTGCCGTAGTTTTAGCAACCGGCGGCGTTGGCGCCCTTTACGCCGTTACCACCAACCCAACTTACGCACGTGGACAAGCACTCGCCATCGCCGCACGCGCTGGAGCCCTAATTTGCGACGCCGAGTTCGTACAATTCCATCCAACAGCACTCAATATCGGTATTGATCCAGCACCGTTGGCCACAGAATCGTTGCGCGGCGAAGGTGCAATGCTCGTCAACGCCAACGCCGTCCCCTTTATGCAGCGCTACCATAAAGACGGCGACCTCGCACCGCGCGATTGTGTCGCCAGTGCCGTCTCTCAAGAACTCAACGCGGGCCGCGGCGCCTTTCTCGACTGCCGCACCGCAATCGGAAAACATTTTTCCAAGCAGTTCCCAACAGTCTTTGCATATTGCGAATCCGCTGGCCTAGATCCAGCACGAGATCTCCTTCCCGTTGCACCGGCTGCACACTACCACATGGGTGGAATTGCAACGGACATGCGTGCACGCACAAACGTAGAAGGGCTGTGGGCTGTTGGCGAAGTCGCCGCCACCGGTTTGCACGGCGCCAACCGGCTCGCATCAAATTCATTGCTTGAAAATGTTGTGTTTGCAGCCCGCGCAGCCGAAGATATAAAATCGCTCGTGCAATCACAGCGCAACCTTGAGCGACCCCAATTACAAGCCACTCATGTTCGTCAGGCTGATGCGCAACCCCAAAACAACAATGATGCTTTTGTCGCGCGCCTGCGCAAACTCATGTCGAAGCATGTGGGCGTTTCTCGAGATGAAAAAGGTTTGCAAAAATCCATCCATGACCTGGCAGGCATGGCAAAAGACGTGGCCGACAATAACCAATTGACAGACTTAGTACTCGCCGCACAGCTGATCAGCGTTGCCGCCCTAAAAAGAACGGAAAGCCGCGGCGCACACATTCGACTGGATCATCCCGCACCACAAACGCCAACGGGCCGTCATTCCTATTTGTCCCTAAAAGACCTTGCAAACCTTGGGTCCTCACAACCCATCGCCAAACATTGCGAAAATAAGCGCCATGCGAACGCGTTCGAACCCGCACACCCATGACCAAACCCATCATAACACCAGAGCCGTCGGTTGCACCGCCCGAACCCCATGTGATCGAAGCCGCTGTCAAAGCTGCGTTGGCTGAAGACCTCGGCGCAAATGGGGACATCACAACAAATGCCATTATTGATCAAACAGCGGCCACATCAGCCGCAATTGTCACGCGACAACCAGGTGTCGTATCCGGCCTCCCCATTGCAGAAGCGG
Organism: Hyphomicrobiaceae bacterium; assembly: GCA_965222775.1. Taxonomy (GTDB): domain Bacteria; phylum Pseudomonadota; class Alphaproteobacteria; order Rhizobiales; family Hyphomicrobiaceae; genus CBDCUV01. The sequence continues at coordinate 2,158,527 of OZ244971.1, read as the reverse complement.
CTTTTAAGTTTCTTGATCCCGACATAAGTTTCCATGCTGCAGTCACCGACGGCGACACAGTTCAAAAAGCCACGACCATTGCAACAATAAAAGGAAACACGCGCGCCGTCCTCTCAGCCGAACGCGTCGCGCTTAATTTTTTGGGCCGCCTCAGCGGCATTGCCACGCTTACCAAGGTCTATGTCGACGAAATCAGTGGCACCGGCGCAAAAATCATAGACACGCGAAAGACAACACCTGGATTGCGCACATTGGAAAAATACGCGGTCAGGTGCGGCGGCGGTCAGAACCATCGCGCAGGCCTTTACGACGCCATCCTCATTAAGGACAACCATGTTACAGCGGCAGGCGGCATCTCCGAGGCCATAAATGCCGCTCACCGCAACAGTGGCCAAGTTGTTAAAATCGAAGTGGAGGTCGACACACTCGACCAATTATCAGAGGCCTTAAAGCACAAGATTGATACCGTTCTGCTCGACAACATGACACTGGACGAACTTAAAAAGGCTGTCGAATTGACAGCCGCGCGCGCAACCCTCGAAGCATCAGGCGGTGTAAATCTTAAGACCGTGCGCGCCATTGCCCAAACAGGCGTTGACCTCATATCGATAGGCGCCTTAACCCATTCCGCACCCGTCCTTGATTTGGGCTTAGATTTCGCCCAATAATTGCAGAACGCCATACCGAACTTTCACAAAGACAATCCTGACGAACGCGCTTGATTTTGCCACACTCTCAGACCATTTAATTATCGTGTTCGGTGATCCAGAGCCTTGCAGGGGCAGACCATGGAAGACGCAGTCTATTGGATAATCGCTTGGGGCGCAGTCGCGATAGCCGCCGCCGCCATCGCAGGCATTCTCGCCGGATTCAAAAACAGAGATTACTCGTTCTGGATGGCATGGAGCTTTGTCTTCCCGCCGATGGTCCTATTTTTGTTGCTTCTCCCAAGCTACGTCGGTGAGCGGCCAAGGAGACCACGCCTCGACGAAGACGACCGGCATCTTTTTTAGTCCTGCCGCATTCAGTCTGGAAGATTGCGAATTAAGTTTCGGAAGATTGATCTGACCCATCGTCAAATTGCCTGTCACTCTTTCGTATTGCGGCCTGCGCTGCAGCCAAACGCGCTATGGGAACACGAAACGGCGAACACGAAACATAATCAAGTCCGACCTTTTCAAAAAACTCTATTGAAGCCGCATCACCGCCGTGCTCACCACAAATTCCCAATTTTAAGTTGGGATTTGCCTTTCGACCCCGCACACACCCCAGCTCCACCAGCTCGCCGACACCATCTTGGTCAATCGTAATAAATGGATCTGCAGAAAATATTCGTGTTTGTTCATAGGTCTCAAGTATGGGTGCCGCATCATCGCGCGACAAGCCGAACGTCGTTTGCGTAAGATCGTTCGTCCCAAACGAAAAAAATTCTGCACCAGATTCACCTTCAGCGATCTCATCCGCCGCAAGTGCTGCTCGCGGCAACTCAATCATGGTCCCAATCGAATAGGTCAGAGGTTTGCCCCGCTCGGATTCGATTTCGCGCGCGACATTCCGAATGACACCCGCAACGACGTCAAACTCCTGGCGTGTCACCACCAACGGAATCATGATTTCCAGATCCACAGGCGCACCACCCGATGCTTCAATATCAAGGGCCGCATCAAAGATAGCGCGGGCCTGCATCCTAGGAATTTCAGGATAGCGAATAGCCAATCGAACGCCTCTAAAACCCAACATCGGATTAAATTCTCGAAGCTGCGCAATCCGTTCACTCAGTTTTTCACGCGTAAGACCTAACGCATCCGCAACGGGCCCAATGTCTTCTTCCTCCCGCGGCAAAAATTCGTGCAATGGCGGATCCAACAACCTGATCGTAACGGGTAGCCCGCCCATGATGCCAAACAACTCCGCAAAATCATCACGCTGCATCGGAAAAATCTTATCGAGCGCTTTTTTGCGACCCTCTTCGTCATGAGCACAAATCATCTCGCGCACCGCCAATATGCGGTCGGACTCAAAAAACATATGCTCACTACGACAAAGCCCAATCCCTTCTGCACCGAACTCAAGTGCCATTTTCGCATCGCGCGGTGTATCTGCGTTGGCGCGCACACGCAAGCGACGCTCTTCATCTGCCCAACCACTCAAAGTCGCAAACGCACCCGAAAGATCCGGACGCCGCAATTTGACCGCACCTTGCATCACGCGCCCAGCCGAACCATCAATCGTAATGACATCGCCGCGTTCCAAAACATATTTGCCAGCACGCATTTTACCCGCAGCCAAATCAATCCGCAGTGTGCCCGCACCCGAAACGCATGGCCGCCCCATCCCTCGCGCGACGACAGCCGCATGACTTGTCGTGCCGCCTCGCGCGGTTAAAATACCAACCGCCGCATGCATTCCATGAATGTCTTCAGGACTTGTCTCCACTCGACACAAGATGACGTCTTCGCCCTTTGAACGCATGGCCTCCGCATCATCCGCATCAAAAACAATTTTGCCGACAGCCGCCCCAGGTGAGGCCGGTAACCCCATTGCAATTATGGGATTGTTGGAGCTTGGATCGACAGTCGGATGCAACAGTTGCCCAAGCCCCCCGGCATCAACACGCATCACCGCCTCTTTTTTTGTGAGGAGGCCTTCTGATGCCATATCAATTGCAATGTTGAGTGCCGCTTGCGCTGTTCTTTTTCCCGATCGCGTTTGCAACACCCAAAGCCGACCATCTTGAATCGTAAATTCGATGTCCTGCATATCCCGAAAATGTCGTTCAAGCCGTTCGAAAATACCTTTGAGTTCCGCGAAGAGCTCCGGCATGACATCCTCAAGCGAGCGCCCGCCCGAGTTCCCAGACACAGACGCATACGCCTCGCGCGTCAACGGCTGTGGCGTGCGTACGCCCGCAACAACATCCTCGCCTTGCGCATTGATAAGATACTCGCCATAAATCTCATTTGCACCGGTGGATGGATTGCGCGTGAACGCAACACCGGTCGCGGAAGTATCACCGCGATTCCCAAACACCATCGATTGCACTGTGACTGCGGTTCCCCAATCATCAGGTATTCCATGCACACGCCGATAGGTCTGCGCACGTACGTTGCGCCATGAACCAAAAACAGCATTAATCGCGCCCCACAACTGGTCCTGCGCATCTTGCGGAAACGGGCTGCCAACTTCACGTTCAATTTCTTCTTTGAACTGCCCGATGATCGTTTTCCAATCATCGGCTTCTAGATCCGTATCCAGTTCAAATCCGTTGAGATTTTTGTAGGCTTCAAGCAAATCTTCAAAGACACCGTGGTCAACACCGAGTACAACATCGCCGTACATTTGAATAAAGCGACGGTAACTGTCATACGCGAACCGCTCATCGTTTGACACCTTCGCAAGGCCAATCACCGAGTCATCGTTGAGCCCGATGTTCAAAATTGTATCCATCATGCCTGGCATGGAAACACGGGCACCGGATCGAACTGAGACCAGCAGCGGATTGTCAACATCGCCAAATTTTGCGCCCAGCATCCTCTCTAAAGAAGACAAGGCTTCATTGACTTCCGATTTCACACCGACGGGCAAAACTGATCCTGCTTTGTAATAAGCAAGGCACACATCCGTTGTAATCGTGAACCCAGGGGGCACCGGAAATTCCAACCGTGCCATCTCAGCAAGGTTGGCGCCTTTTCCCCCAAGCAGGTTGCCAAAATCGCGACCGCCCTCTGCGCGACCACCGCCAAAAAAGTAGACAAATTTTGTCCCGCCGTTGTCCATAAATCTTTACTCCGCCCGACCCGGTCTGCGTGAGCCGTAAGACTATGCAAAAAATCCGCTGAAACGCCATACCAGACGAAATCTTAAACTGAAATATGCATTACACATGCAAACACGTATTGCTAATCATTAGATTGCCGATAAAAGCGAGACTGACCGCCCGCCGCGCAGAAGTCATATTACGGCAAAGCCACCCTACACCTCGAATGGAAGACTTATGGCCTCACAATTAAATGCCGTCCTCGATCACCTCGACCAAACCTATGATGACGCCCGCAACCGTTTGTTCGAGTTTCTGCGCATCCCGTCGATATCAACTGACCCCGAGTATCGCGATCAATGCCAGCAGGCCGCGCAATGGTGTGCCGACACGTTAGTGGATATTGGTTTTAATGCCGATGTTCGGGCCACCGATGGTCACCCCATGGTCGTGGCGCACGATCGCGACAGTACCGACAAAGATCAACTGCACGTTCTGATTTATGGCCATTACGACGTCCAACCTCCGGACCCACTCGAACTCTGGCACACCCCTCCCTTTGAGCCGCACCTCACCAGCGACGATATCAATGGCGAAATCATCGTCGCACGTGGCGCCGAAGACAATAAGGGCCAGCTACTCACAATGTTTGAGGCCGCACGCGCTTGGAAATCCGTCGCCGGAAAATTGCCAATCACCGTGTCCGTAATGATCGAAGGCGAAGAAGAATGTGGCTCACCTTCACTTCCAGGATTTTTAGAACGCCACGGCAAAGAGATCACCGCCGACGTCGCCCTCGTGTGCGACACCGGACAATGGGACAACAAAACACCAGCAATTACGACATTGCTGCGCGGCCTCGCCGGAACCGAGGTGATCATCAAAGGGCCAGATCGAGATTTGCATTCAGGGCTTTACGGCGGACCGGCAGCCAACCCAATTCGCGTGTTGGCCCACATTTTAGCAGCCATGCACGACGCAGATGGCCGCGTGACCACACCCAATTTTTACGACGGCATAAAAGCACCAACAAAAGAACAACGCGCACAATGGAAAAAACTCGACTTTAGCCCTGATGCGTTTTTAGGCTCTGTTGGTTTATCGGCACCTGCCGGCGAAACAAATCAATCTGCTCTGGAACAACTCTGGTCGCGTCCGACATTAGAGTTCAACGGCATCACGGGCGGCTACCAAGGCGTTGGCTCCAAAACGATCATCCCAGCCCAAGCCTCAGCCAAGATCACATGCCGCTTGGTTCCAGGGCAAGACCCCGACAAAGTCATCAAGGGCATACACGAGTTCGTCCGTAAATTGCTACCATCGGATTGCACTGCAGATTTTATTGGTGAGCACGGAAACAAAGCGATTGCCTTTGACACAACGGCACCCTTTGTAACCGCATCCGCACAAGCCCTCGAAGATGAGTGGAAGCGGCCAGCCGTCATGATGGGCTGCGGGGCGTCAATCCCCATCGTAACGTCATTCAAAGATGAACTTGGAATGGATAGCCTGCTCATCGGATTTGGCGTTGAAGATGACCGCATCCACGCCCCAAACGAAAAATATAATGTTTTGAGCTTCAAAAAAGGTGCACGTAGCTGGGCCCGCATTTTTGAACGGTTAGCCGAACTGCCAACCTAACAGCAAAGCCAAGGCACAACTTAAAAACGTACCACATCTCAGCAAAGGTAACCGCAAACGCAATGACACCATCAACACGCAACATCGCCACGGCCATCGCACTCGGCCTTCTGATCATCGCTGGCGCAACGCTCACGCCCCAAGCACAACGCGCATCAGATCAAACTGTCGGCTTTAACGAGCCAGGCGGCGAGAACAAACCAGGCGATTTTGACTATTACACTTTGGTCATATCATGGAGCCCGACCTACTGCGCAGCACGAACATCCAGAAAATTCGACCCACAATGTGATCGCCGCGGTGATCGGCCGTACGCCTTTGTGCTTCACGGGCTCTGGCCGCAGTATGTCAAGGGATACCCAGAACGTTGCTGGACACGTGAGAAACCTTGGGTTCCAAAAAAACTCATCAACAGTATGCTTGACATCATGCCAAACCCAAAACTTGTCATTCACGAATATAAAAGTCATGGCACATGTTCAGGACTTGACCCGCAGGGCTATTATGATTTGTCGCGCAAACTTTATGGATCAATAAAAATTCCTGCGCGTTACACTCAACCAACAAAGGCTCAGACCGTTTCCCCCGAAACGCTCGAACGAGAATTTATCGCCCTCAACCCTAAGCTTACGCCAGAGATGATTGCCATTTCATGTGGCGGCCCTGGAAACCGTCTGCGCGAAGTCCGCATCTGTTTTTCAAGGTCAGGACAACTACGCGATTGCGGACGCAATGAAGCCCAACGGCGGCTTTGCCGGGCACACCGCATGTATGTGCCACCAGTCCGCACATCAACAAACTAAGTGCAAATCAAACACACATCATCGTTCGACGAGAAAAAAGACGCGCGAGAAACTGTTTTACGCCCAAACAACTCCAGCGAAGCCCTTGCCGCAACTAACAAATTGCGCAGACTTCTCACGAAACGCGATTCGTATTTCGCTATTGAACAGAGGGTCAAAATGTCCATGCGCCGTGGACCAGCAGATGCCGTTCTGACGGATATCGGTAGTGAACTCTTCGAGGTTCACGATCAAGCCAACCAAATCCCAGATCCTGAAACGAACTCTGCAAACATCTCAAATCAGGGCGCCGTCCCGCCCGAGCCCAGCAACAACACTGGCAACTTGGATGAAAGCCATCTGACGCCGCCAAAACTCACCGCCAGACATTTTTCAGACGCGCCGAATCATAAGAACGCACAACGGATTACACTGCCCCAACCATCTCAAATGCAACCTGCAGCGCACAACGTGTTATCGACACACGACCAAGTTGACGACGGCAACCGCACTTCATCAGAACCATTTCCGCATCCTGACAATCCCATCACGGATGACCGCAATTTCGACGACGAAGATCACAACAGAAATCAAAAAAAGCCAACGGTCACACGACGATACATCATTCCCTCTCTGGCGGGATTTTTCCTTGGTATCGTGTTTTGGCACTTTGTAGGGTTTTGGAATTTTGTTTCTGAGGCTGTCTTCAGCGGCCCGAGAGAAAAAATTGCCTTAGAGCAAATCTCAAAGAAAAACGGTGCAACCTCCGGGATCGAAACCGGTTCAATTAATACAACCGGCCGAAACAACGCTGTCGTTGGTGCGACGAGTTGCACGACGCTGGCCTATGATGCTGCATCCGATCGCACGCACCTTGTGCCATGTCCACTTGGCAAAGAACCAACACCAAGTTCACAACCTGGTTTTACACATGCCAGAACAGACCTGAATCAAAACAACAATTCCACTGACACGGAAACGTCAACATGGCAAACAAACACCCGTGTCAACGTCGAGAACAACGAACCACAGGACTTCTGGTAAAACACCTTTCCAGCAAAACCGTTCGCAGTGTTCACATGAAAACGAAACGCGATCGGAACAAAAACACACCTATTGCTCACAACGATGCAATCTAACTTGCATTGGAAACGGTCTGTGGAAAAAATGTCATAAAAGCCCCAACGCCGCCCCGTTTTCGATCTAAATAGAATTTAAGCACGTCTAATCTCAACACATTACTCAATGCGGCTACAAACTCACTAACCTTGGTTTTTGTAATACAGAGGGGACCCATAATGACGCTGACGCCGGGGCAGCAATGGATTAGTCACAACCAATCAGGTCAAGCACAATCTAAAATGGTCATTGGCGCTATCGCCAACTGCGGACAACATGGGCGAATTATATGTTGTACGATTGTTAGCGATGACCCCACGAACAAAGATACGTCAATATCATTTCTGCCCATGACCGAAAACGCATTTCTTGAAAGCATCACATCTCAAGATGGCACCGGAGATCTCGCGGAAGGCTTTGCCGGTGCACTGGAAACGTGGAAGTCCGACCCACGCGGCCTGAGTGTGTTTACAGTTCCCTTCAAGGGCAGCCTTAATCGCCTTATTGCAGATCAGATGACGGCAGTATCAAAACAAAACGCCGCCTAACACAAAGCACATTGCAGCCAATACAAAAGTTCCGACAGAATTAGATCTTGCGCGAAGCCATGGCATGCGCATTACGCAGCACTTCGCTTATTGTCCGACCGACGTGTACTGCCTGTCTTTTGTCCTTTATTTGCACGCGCAGCCCGCCACGCCGACGGCGCAATACCAACGACACCCAGCGCGGGCAAAGCTTCCTGCTTATCAAGTGTGCTCGGATCAAGGCCCCAATCAGCCGCTACGCGCATAACATGCTCTTCTGTTGGGTAAAGAACCATTTCCCCGCCAGCGTCACCGCTGCGACTACGCACACCGCGCAATTCGAACAGCGTCAGGCCGAGCTCTTTCTCAACCTGAGTGATACGCCCACGGTTCCAGATGACACCCTCATCACTAATTGCAAATGCGCGCACTACCCGACCGTTTGTTCCGCGCGCCCATGCAAAAAAATCAATCAAGGGATAGCTAAAGAAATACTGTACATCACCGAAGCGATTGCCCAAATTCACGAGAAGCGGTGTCAATTTGTCAACTAAGGACTCTCCAACAGGGTGCGGCAGAGACAAACCAATTACGAACGTCCAACCACGTACGGGTGGTGTTACAAAAACTTGGTAATCACTTAGTTGATCATCATAGACAGCGCCAATACCTGAATTCCAATTCGAGGGCTCAGGTGCCACAAGCCCCAGCATACGAACCAATCCATCCGTATCTTCGGTTCGTACCGCAAGCCATGACATTTTATATCCGAATGGTTTGGGTATGTCTGGCAAACTGTCAAAAACGACGTTTCCCAGCCGCAGCTTCGGCACAACCCAAAAAGCGGCTAACAAAAACGTCAGTGCAACCAGACCAACGATCAGACCCGTAGCAATCATTCCACGCTCCCAACCAGAAGACCGTGATACGAACGAGTTGCATTTTGATGCAAGCCGGCACCGATAACACCTGGGGAAAACGCGAAAAATACCACGCAGCAACACGAGGCAAACTGCCGCTATCAAGGCTGGACAGCGACTAACGAATTTTCGTCACAACCAAGATCGAATGTGGAAAAGACAAGGAGGAGGCCAGCGTGTTTGCCTATTATGGTCGCGGGATTTTATCCATGCAAAGCTGCCAGGCTGGCCCCCGGCCGAGCAGCGCGCCAGAGAGAGGGCGAAAGACGCATCTACTCGGTGACCAACCAATTCCAACGCTCACAAACAACAGTACGAATTAGTCGGCCAAACTGATTTAGCACCGTGGACGATATCCACGGCATATGACGGGTTCGTGAAAAGTCCCACACGAAGAGCTGTTATTCCGAATCACACAAGGACTCGTTGTGGATAAACGAACTCTTGTTCACCACATATACAAGCGGCTGACCGGACCATTGCGCAAAGCAAAGGCCCGGCCCAACCGACGGGTGGAGACGAAAAAGTCGAATATCAATGAACGCGACTTTTAGGGGACCGATACACTCGCGGTAACGACAAACCGTTCATCAGCTAGTTTGTTGCGGCTCAGGTCTGTGTCCCAGTAACGCAAGTCCAGCGTCATATTACCTGCAGCAAACCCCATACCTGCGTTCCAATACTGGTAATCGCCACTAACATCACCAAACAACTGAGTGCCCGAAGCACCGCTGATTGATGGCGTCACCATGTGAACCTTCGGCAGCTCATAGCTCGTCGACGCTTCGATCGCATGGGCCGGACCAACCTCCCCGAAAAACTCGGGAAAATAATAATAGGTCACACCAGCAGACCACTTGTCGACGATGTCAACACTCGCACCAGCCTTAAACTCGACATAGTCAAACTCACCAAGACCTTCAGCTTCAGGATACCAGTAGTAGATCACCCCAAATATGCCAAAACCCCATAAAAGCCACCGACCCCGTGCGTTGTCAGTAAAACGATTGAACGACAATCGCTCGCAACGACGCACAAAATGACGGAACAGCCAACACTAGCGACAGCCGACCGCAGCAACATGCGGGTTCCTGTCAATGCTCCTGACTGCTATAAGGTATGGAACTGTTTGAAAATCCAAACAATTTCTGAACGGGATTCGCGGATCTTCAATAGGAATATGCACCGAGGCAACACCGGAGAACAATTGACACAAATGTGCTCACATTGCACGGATTTGGAGCACAGATGGTTTGCACTTAAATTCCGAATTTGTTGCGCGTCTGCCTATCCAAAAAGCACAACGATCAACGTCTGATCACTGTTACAAAATTGAAATTTGAAGAGCGAAGCATAAAAATACTTGCAATTTGCTTTTGAGCAAAAAAAACGAAGCACCTCTTCAGGGTATTTCATTCGCGCTAAGTCGACCGGTTCCCTCACAACAGATGAAACTCCAAAGCGCCCCAAGAGCCATCAAAACCCATTACGCAAACGGACATGACCAAATCGACCAAAAGCAAACGCCCCGAAAGCACGGCCGCTCCGGAGACCGTTTTAATCACAGGCTCTGCAAGGCGAATCGGCCGAGCCATAGCACTTGACCTTGCGTTGCACGGCTGGCGCGTGGCGATCCACTATCGCAACTCCCAAAAGGAAGCCGAAAACCTGGTCGAAGAAATTAACGCAACAGGCGCGGTGGCCCACGCGTTTGCAGCGGACTTGCGTCACGCAAACGAGGTGTCCCAACTTATCGAACAATGCCACACAACATTGGGCCAACCCACGTGCCTCATTAACAACGCCTCAGAGTTTCTGCACGATTCAATCGCAGAAATGACCGAAGAAGTTTGGGAAACACATTTGGCAATAAACCTGAAGGCGCCAATATTTTTGGCCCGCAACCTAGCCAATGGCCTTCCCAAAAACACACAAGGCAACGTCATCAACATCATCGACCAACGGGTCTGGAAACTCACCCCGGAGTTCTTTTCCTATACGATTTCAAAATCAGGACTGTGGACGGCAACGCGCATGCTCGCCCAAGCCTTGGCCCCCCGCGTCAGGGTCAACGCCATAGGACCAGGGCCCGTCCTAAAAAGCGTTCACCAAACGCACGCAGAATTTGCTGCAGAAAGCCGGCGAACATTACTGGGGCACGGACCTGACCAGTCTGAAATCGCAGCCGCTGTCCGTTTTATCCTGGCCACACCCTCCCTGACCGGCCAGATGATCGCTCTGGATGGCGGTCAACACCTGACTTGGAACCCAGACCTCGACGAACAGGGCAACCCAACAGCAACAAAGCAAATTCGCTCTTAATCAATTTCGCACGAAATACATGCCTTCGCTGCGTTGCCACAATTCCTCCCTGCACAACCCCAATTGGCGCCCCAATGATCATTAACGATGGGCAGGGCAGAAATCGGCTGGCAATCGTCAACCGATCGTTAATGTTAACAAATTAGTAAGAGGCCTAAGACAAGGCCAACAAAGCCGGCGGCCAGTGGTCGTGTCCGGCACGTTCGTCCAGAGGTTTGAAGAAGATGTACACGCGAGTCTCTGCACTAGCTATCGCAGCACTGCTGTCCTTTGCCATCCTAACTCCGGCAGCCGCTGCAAAGCTCCCAGTTATCAAAACGTCCTCATCCAACCAAGTTCCTGCATGCGCGACACCCGGACGTCTCATGGCCATGCTCAGATCGCGCAATTCCGCGATGGACGCGCGCTATGACAACATTGCCGTTGACTACATGCGTCACGGCGAAGACTTGGGCCTGCGTTGGGACTATGCCTTTTTCCAAATGTTGGTTGAAACCAACAATCTGAAATACACTGGCGACGTTGACGCAGACCAAAACAATTTTGCTGGATTGGGCGCGACCGGCAATGGTGTCAAAGGCGAGCGCTTCGACAGTGTTTCAAGCGGCGTCCGCGCGCACCTTGAACACATCCTGATGTATACGGGCACCCACGTCGACAACCCTGTCGCCGAACGCACACGCAAAGTGCAAGAGTGGGGCATCCTGAACAAGTGGCGCAACAGCATCTCAGGTCCACTGACGTTTTCTCACTTGGGAACCAAATGGGCACCCGGCGATCGCGGCTATTCAAAAGACATTTCTGTAATCGCCCGCATCTTCTATGACGGCGCCTGCAATCAGCCTGATCCGCAACCCGGTCTGGTAGCAAAAGCTCGCCCGCAAGGAACTAAGAAAACAAAAACGGTCGCAGTCACAACAACGACGACCCAAGGCACCACCTCAACAACAACGACACAGCCCTCAACAAAAAATCAAAAAGCAAACGTCAAAGATGTCGCAATACTAAACGCACCGTCGAAGGACGCCATCGGTGCATCAGACGATGGTAACGCTGCTCAAAAACAAAAGACTGACAAAAAATCACAACCCGCAGCTACGGCTGACAAGAAAAATACTGCGGGCTGCCGCGTTTGGACGGCGAGTTACGGCGGTACAAAAGCTGTCATCATCAAAGCCGTCAGCGAGGGCATTACCAATTACACGGTCCTTGACGTGCACGCCGGCAAAGAAAAACGCGAAATGGACGCTTACATTGCCGCCTACGCCAAGGGTGGTAAGTCGGTTGGTGAATATCCCTCACAGCAAACCGCTCTAAACAAAGCCTTTGAGTTGTGCCCTGAAGGTTGATGCGAGCTGGAACCATTAAAAAGGAAATCGTTGGGGCCAGTTGCGTTGCTGAAGGGGCTTAGCGTGCGGGATTACAAAAATCGGAATAATTTTTTTGCAGCGTCACTTTGCGCAACAGCCTTAATGACGTTGAGCGCGTTGGATTCAAACGCCGCTTACGCTGCCCAACTCCCACACATTCGATTATCAAAAACAAACGAGGTTCCTGCTTGCGTCACACCAGACGCGTTGATGGCCTTCACCCGCTCCCGCAACCAAAATCTTGACCCGCGTTACAACGATATCGCCCGTTGGTATCGCCATTGGGGCCGAACATGGGAAGTGCGTTGGGACTACGCCTATTTCCAAATGCTTTTGGAAACGAACTATTTGCAATACCGGCGCGGCAACGGAAAAAGAGGTGACGTGAAACCTCACCAGAACAACTTCGCAGGATTAGGTGCCACCGGCGGCGGCGTGCCCGGCGACAGTTTTCCGGACATCAAAACCGGAGTTCTTGCCCAGATCCAGCACCTTGTCGCTTATTCCGGGCAGCTCATGACCAACCCGACGGCGCCGAGAACAAAACTCAAGCAATCCGACATTGTCTACGCCTCAAAACGTTTGCGGCGTCCGGTAAGATATTCCGACCTCACCCGCCGCTGGGCAGCCGATCGCCGCTATCATTACAAAATCAAAGCAATCGCCGACCGTTTTACCAAAAACTTTTGTCACAACCGAAGAGCGCCTGCGTCCCGCCAGCCAATTTTAGCAAGCACAACGTTTTGGCCCAGTACGCCAACTTGGAAGCCTGCGATAACACGATCAAATGACATCGCACCAACGCCACGCCCTGTACCGCGCCGGATCCAATGCCAGATTTCAAAAGCCAGCTATGGTGGCCAAAAAACAGTCCTCATCCGCGCACCGAAGCATCGGAAAATCCACTACACAGCATTGTCTCTCATCGAAGGCCCTGAAGAAAGAAGGCTCACCCACCGCTTTATTAATGCACATGCAAAGGGCGGCGTTGTCATTGGCACATTTCCAACCCAAGCCGCCGCACTTCGTCGCGCAAGCAGCCTTTGCCCAACAGGCTAGTTTTTTGGAAAATCACGACATCCGGGCCCGCGACAGGGTCGTTTATTATTGCTGCGGCGTAAACAGTTTCACAGCCGCTTGCGACAGAGCACCACCAATAACGCAAGGAATACCCACCTGCACTTGACCGAGAGCTCCAGCCACAACGCATCCAAGAGCCAAAACGGTCGTACCCGCCTGTCCCCAATAGTTCCAGTGACGCGTGCTTTGCGGACCCTTCAGCTTGAGTTGATCAATCGCTGCAATGGCTTTCTTGCGTAGCCGGCCCGTTTCAAACAACTCCGCAGCCTCAATCACCTCGCGCAATTCGCGCCGCACATTTTTTGGCTGATGGTTCATTTCCGCCTTGGCCAGGTCGAGCAAATTTTTGTCGCGCGTTGCATTTGTGGCCAACGTCCACTTCGCCATCGCGCCGATCGTCAAAATCTCAACATCGTTTTTTTCCTGAGCAAGCGCCAGCGCAGAAACGATACGCTGCCCGGGCTCCCACCAGCCGGTCGCAAAATAATAGCCCCACAACAAGTCGATAACGATCGGTCCGTCTTTTGGCTGCAGCTCTTTTAGTGTTTTGCCATCTCCATAAAGATATTTTTTGATCATCACCTTGCGAGCCGGCATGCGCTCGACAAACTCACTGAGTAAGTCTTTCCACTCTGGTAAACCCGAATAAGCAATGGCCTTTATCAAGACCACTTGCTCACGCGGCGGCAATGGAAACATCGCTTCAATATATTTTTTTGCCGACGTTTGGTTTTCACCGATGTAGCCCGCCAAAAAACCAATATAGATGCCGGCCTTTTCCGGTTCATTCAAAAGACCAAGGCGGACCATTGCTCGCATGGCCTCAGGTACGCGATCCGGATCTTTGTTCTCGCGATAATCATTGATAAAGTTGAGGATTGCTTTCGTTTCAGAAAATTGCTTCTTGTCCCCTCCCGCATCTTGATATGTTGGCTGGTCTTCAATACGTGCCTGCCAGCTTTCCTTTGCGTTAATCGGTGATGCAAAACCAATAAGTACTTGTCCGGCCAGAGCAACAAGCCCTAACCCGACGATACAGCGCCTCACGCCACGCACCGTCCCATGCCGAACACAGGATAAAAAGTTCACGCCCACCTCATCACTGGTTCAATCCTGCCCACAAATCAGCGCGCCAGGGCCCATTGATGTCCGGCGTCAGTTGGGCCACCCGCCAATGGCCGTTTTGTGACGGTAAGGCCAAAATCTCGACCAAACTGGCTCCTCCGGTACGTCTTTTGACGCAAACGCCTATCCTATGCGCAGCCCAAAACGACCAGACGGCCATTTGAAGGATCGCCAACAAATCCCTGGTGATTGCGGTGGTGGGCAGCACGCAAACCGCTTGACGCCCTCATTATCAAAGCCAATCTAGCGCTTATGCCCAAGCCATCCAAAGACACAACGCCAGCTGAGGTCATTCAAACGCCTCACGCGGACCCCGCGACAGCGGACACGTCTAAGAAAACCAAAAAACAAATGCGCGGCCCGGAGGTCATCGCCTCATATTTAAAAACGTTGCCAAACGCCCCCGGCGTCTACCGCATGATCAATCAAGCAGGCGATGTCATCTACGTCGGCAAAGCGCGTTCCCTAAAAAACCGCGTTGCAAACTACACCCGCTACGGTGGCCACACCAACCGCATCGCCCGCATGATCGCAGCAACAGCACAAATGGAATTCGTCACCGTCAAGACAGAAGCAGAAGCCCTCCTTCTTGAAGCCAACTTAATCAAACGCTTCAAACCACGCTTCAACGTTTTATTGCGTGATGACAAGTCGTTTCCCTACATTCTTATCGCACGCGACCACGATGCTCCCCAGATTCTAAAACACCGCGGCGCACGCAACCGAAAAGGCGATTACTTTGGCCCCTTTGCCTCCGCCGGTGCGGTCAATCGCACAATCCACGTCTTACAACGTGCGTTTCTGCTCAGATCGTGTTCCGATAGTGTTTATGAATCGCGCACCCGCCCCTGCTTGCTTTATCAAATCAAACGATGCGCAGCCCCTTGCACGGGCGAAATCTCAATACCCGACTACAACAAGCTCGTGGATGAAGCAGAAACATTTCTCAAAGGTGACAGCCACGACGTCCGCAAGCTTTATCAAGCCCTAATGGAAGACGCCGCCGAAAAACTCGAATACGAACGCGCTGCCGAATACCGAAACCGATTAACGGCCTTAGCTCATGTCACTTCTGGGCAGTCAATCAGCACGGGAGACCTTGCCGAAGCTGATATCTTTGCCGCTCACCAGGAGGGCGGCCACACCTGCATCCAAGTTTTCTTCTTCCGCACCGGACAAAACTGGGGCAATCGCGCCTATTATCCCAAAGCCGACAAATCCTTTGGACCCGAGGAGGTCCTCGCTAGTTTCATTGCGCAGTTTTACGATGACAAACCTGTTCCACGCCTCATCCTTGTCAGTCACGATTTTGAAGATCGTGGGCTCTTAAGCGAAGCCCTCACAACCAAATCCGGTCGCAAAGTAGAAATCCTCGCACCGAAGCGCGGCGAAAAACAAAAGCTTGTTGAGCATGCCCGCTTAAATGCGCGTGAAGCGTTGGGTCGCAAATTGGCCGAAAGTGCATCGCAAGTGCGATTGCTATCAGGTCTCGCGGAACGGTTTAGTCTGGAAGGCCCGCCGCAACGCATTGAGGTCTTCGACAACTCCCACATCTCGGGAACAAACGCGGTCGGCGCTATGATTGTTGCCGGACCTGAGGGTTTTGCAAAAAACCAATATCGAAAGTTCAATATCAAAACAAAAGACATCAGCAGCGGCGACGATTATGCGATGATGCGTGAGGTGCTAACACGCCGGTTTAAGCGACTGCTCACAAGTGATCAAAACGACGAAGATAAAAATCAGAGTACTGATCAAACCGAAAATGCAACGAATGTTCCAGACCTTGTCCTTTTAGATGGCGGTGCAGGACAACTCTCCGTCGCCACCGAAGTGTTAGGTGAACTTGGCTTAGAAGATCGCATTGCCCTCGTTGCGGTCGCCAAGGGTCCGGACCGCAATGCAGGCCGCGAACATTTTTATAAACCAGGTGATAAAACACCAATCATGCTAGAGGTCCGTGACCCGGTCTTATATTTCATTCAGCGGCTGCGCGACGAAGCCCACCGCTTCGCTATCGGCACCCACCGCGCCAAGCGCAAAAGAGCGATCTCCGCAAATCCTCTCGATGAAATTTCTGGCGTCGGCCCCACCCGCAAACGTGCGCTCCTAAGACATTTCGGCTCCGCAAAAGCAGTTTCCCGCGCAAGCGTTGAAGATCTCGCTGCTATTGAGGGCATCTCCATAGAAATGGCCGAGCGCATTTATGCGTTCTTCCATGATCTAAGCACATGAATTTTGGGCGATTCCGCCTCACCCCATTGACGCGCACGCGCACCAATGTTCTACCAATCTGTATGACAGATACCTCTGCCAACACCAGCTATATCCATCTCCCCAATGCATTGACGGTGGGCCGCATTATTGCCGTTCCTGCTCTCGTCCTCTGCCTATATTTTTTGGAAGGGGATGTGGCGCGCTGGTCGGCATTTGCGCTGTTTGTTGCAGCCTCAATCACCGACTGGTTAGACGGACACATTGCCCGCACGCTAAAGCAGCAAACCACATTTGGTGCCATGCTTGATCCCATCGCCGACAAGCTGCTGGTCGCGGCGACGTTGTTTATGCTCATCTATGATCAGACAATCACTGGCGTATCCATATTCGCAGCCCTCATTATCCTGTGCCGGGAAATTTTGGTATCAGGGCTCCGCGAATACTTGGCTGGGCTCAATGTCAAGGTAATTGTAACAAAGCTCGCCAAGTGGAAAACCGTTGTACAAATGGTTGCCCTCTGCATCCTGCTCGCAGGTCCAGCAGCCGATAAAATTTGGCCAAACGCCACGAACGCCGGTCTAGTTTTACTTTGGGCGGCAGCAATCCTTACCATTTGGACTGGCAGTGATTATCTTAGGGCAAGCATCCACCACGCGTCCAAATAAGAACAACGCCTGACCTTCGAGATGTCCGAAACACAAAAAACAGTGCGACTGATTTATTTTGCTTGGGTCCGAGAACGCGTAGGCGTGGCCGAAGAAACAGTCACCCTACCACCCACGATTAAAACCATAGAAGATCTCATGGCCTGGCTCTCTGACCGCAATGACCAGTATAAAGCTGCCTTTGCCAATCAGAAATTTATTCGCGTGGCCATTGATCAGAGCCATTGCCCATCCACCGCACCAATCGCGAATGCAAATGAAATTGCCTTTTTCCCGCCAGTCACAGGCGGTTAAAGGTTATTTGCCCCCGTTATTAAAACCAAACTGGCACCCAACATGACCGTGCGAATTCAACAGCAGGACTTTGATGTCGGCGCTGAAATGCGCGCACTCTCCTCAGGTCGAACCGATATCGGTGCCGTCGTAACATTTACAGGTATTGTACGCGGCGAGTCCGAAAATAAAGAACTCACGTCGATGACGCTCGAACACTATCCCGGCATGACCGAAAAAGAATTGGAGCGCATCGAAAAAGAGGCGCGTGCGCGTTGGCCCCTGCAGGACAGCCTAATCATTCATCGCTTTGGCATATTAAAGCCCGGTGACAACATCGTCCTCGTCATCACCGCTTCGGCCCATCGTCAAGTTGCATTCGAAGCCGCTGCCTTCTTGATGGACTATTTGAAAACACAAGCACCCTTTTGGAAAAAAGAACAGACAGCTGCAGGCGAAAACCAATGGGTCGCCGCGCGCACTGACGACGATGTTGCGCGCGCCAAATGGTCCGAACACCAAACAGCGTTTGATGACGACGCTTAACATGCGTTGTGGCTGCACATAAAAACGCTCGCGGCATGTTCTTGCGACACCGCCTGCCTGCCACCCAATTCACGTTTTGTTAGCTTTAACGAAGCATTAACCCCTGAGGCCCGATAACCATAACAAAGCCTGATCTGGACCCAAAAAAAACCCAACTTCCAGATCATCCCTTGTGTAATCCCAGCAAAAAGCGGGAATAAGCGTAGACGGGGGTCGAACGTGAACCAACACTATCCGGTAGGCCGCGTAGGGCGGGCGGCATACTTTGTTTTATTCTTGTTGATTTTCAGCACCTTACATTTGTCGGGTGTGGTCTGTCAGGCAGCCCTTGCTGCCGACCCAAAAATCCAAAAGACCAGATTTATCATCGGCCTGGAAAAAAAGGCATCGTTTCAGGTGTCTTCGCTCCAAAATCCTGATCGCGTCGTAATTGACCTGCCTAACATCGGCCTTAGTTTGCCTGAGCTCCCCAAAAATGGCCCAGTCGGACTTGTGAAATCTTTTCACGCCGGCTTGTCGGGACCTGGCAAAACCCGCATCGTCATAGAAGTGACGACGCCGTCAATGGTCGAAAAGGCAAACGTTGTTCCAGCACCCAATAGCAAACTTCATCAACTTGCTTTGGACATTGTGCCCATAAGCGGCACAAAGAAAATTCGGGTTGCCTCACGCAAACCTTTCTTCGCGAAGCCTTACAATCTAGGTGCTTCTGGTCTCTTACCACCCACACCCCGTCCAGTGCGCCATCCCAGACGCGCATCTAATGGCACAGACCGTCCGGTCATCGTTATTGACCCTGGCCATGGCGGTCACGATTCCGGCGCCAAGAAAAACGGCATTGTTGAAAAACAGGTCGTGTTAGAGTTTAGCCTGCTACTGCGCGAAAAATTGGAAAAGACCGGCCGCTACAAAATCCTTTTGACGCGAGACGACGACACGTTCGTGACGCTGGATGGCCGTCGTGAGCTGGCTGAAAAGCATAAGGCCGATTTATTCATGGCGGTCCACGCCGATTACGCACGCTCCTCGGCCAGCGGCGCAACCGTCTACACGTTGCGAGATTCTGTGGCCAAATCTCTTGGCAAAACCGCAAAACGCAGAGCGAAACGATCCGCCAAATCACAGATCGATCGCGACTCGGTCAAAAAAGCCAACGGCAGCCTATCAGTTCTTACGCAGATCTTGACCGATCTCACCATTCGCGATCTCGACGCAAAATCCCGCCAACGTGATATGGTCTCGCGCTCAATAATCCAATACATGGGCGACAGCACCCAGTTGCGATCAAACCCACATAAGAAGGCAGCTTTCCGGGTCCTCAAGACAGCACAGTTCCCGTCGGTCTTAATTGAACTGGCTTTCGTCACTAACAAGAAGGATGCCGAACGCCTCAAGTCTAAGACATGGCGCAATAAGGTCAGCGATTCACTCGTTACAGCAGTCGACGACTATTTTAGTCAGCGCCTGGCGCGCCTACCGATGTAGAAAAATTGCAGCTTCACACTAAGAAAAAACCTTCGTTACCTAAACAAAAGCCGGCCCAGAAGGCCGGCTCTTTTTTTGTCGCTGGGCATCCAAAGCAAAATTACCACACCAGCAAAAGCTCAACTAAGTGCTACTCGGAGGATGACAGGGTTTGAGTCGCCACAGCAGCAAAAACAACCTCCTCGGGTCTGGAACGCTTTCCAAACATTTTTGAGAACTCAAAAGCAAACCACAACCCGGGACCAAACTTGGATGAAGGCGCGTTAGCATAGGCCACTCCATCATCGTTAAAGAGCCACGACCAAGGCCTGAACGTATCAAGCAATCTGCAATGCCCCCTACACCTCGACGCACCTTTGTGCGGCACGCGGGATCGCGCACGCCAGGCTCAAGGTTTCGAAAGTCTCGAAGATTGTCGCAGCGGTCAAAGACAGGAATTCTGGACTGTAGCTGTCGATATCTCGTCAGACGCTCCCTCGGGCGGCCCCATCCACGTCCGCCACGCATCTGAATAAGAAATGCCGGTTCTTTTTCAAACCAGCTCAGCGACATAAAGGGCAAGCTGCCCCCTTTTTGTGCTGACGCTCGCACAAGTCCCAAATCCTTTGAGATCACAAGATGCGATCGAACAGGATTTGCCAGCGGGTCAATACCCACCGCAGTTATCAACATAAGTGATTCGCATGACGCTTTAATAGCGCCATGCGAACACGCTGGTATTTACTGGATTCCTAGAAGAGTTGTAGCAGCTCAAATTGAGCGGCCGACAAAGTTATGCACAGGCTCTCTACTCTATCGCTATCAGAGCGCCGCCGGTGCTTCCGCCGAGCGTGCCGACTTTTGAACCGCCTTTTGGACTTTTTCAAACGCCCGAACCTCAATCTGGCGGATGCGCTCCCGCGACACACCAAACTCTGTCGAGAGCTCCTCAAGCGTGATGGGGTCCTCAGCCAGACGTCGGGCTTCAAAAATCCGACGCTCCCGATCATTGAGTTCCGACAACGCCGACGACAGATACGTCTTTCGCCGATTAAACTCTTCGGATTTGGCAAGCAGTTCCTCTTGGTCTGGCGAGTCATCCACCAGCCAGTCTTGCCACTCTCCGCCACCTTCCTCAGTGTTACGCACGGGCGCATTCAAGGATGCGTCCCCACCCAGCCGGCGGTTCATCGACACAACATCATCTTCGCCAACACCCAGCCGATCCGCAATGGTCTTCACTTGATCAGGACGAAGATCGCCATCCTCCAGCGCTTGCAGTTGGGACTTCGCCCGACGCAAGTTGAAAAAGAGCTTTTTCTGTGCCGCCGTGGTGCCCATTTTCACAAGGCTCCAGGATCGCAAGATGTATTCCTGAATCGAAGCCCTGATCCACCACATGGCATAGGTTGCCAAACGAAAGCCTTTGTCAGGATCAAACCGTTTCACGGCCTGCATCAATCCCACATTGCCTTCTGAGATCACCTCACCAATGGGCAAACCATAGCCGCGATAACCCATCGCAATCTTTGCAACCAACCGCAGGTGTGATGTGACGAGCTTGTGCGCAGCTTCGGAATCCGAATGCTCTTGCCAACTCTTTGCCAACATAAATTCTTCATTGGGTTCCAACATTGGGAACTTGCGGATGTCTTCCAAATATTTGGCAAGACCCGTCGAACCGCCCGTGATTGTTGGAAGTGTCTTCGCCGTCATCGCCTCTTCCGATCTTCTAACAAACTCTTCGTGGAACCGCCGTTTTGCATTTCTCAGCCGTAAAGACAGTCCCCACTTCTCACAGTTATTTTACCAAGTTTCAGAGCACTCGCTTTACAATCATTCCTTACGTTTGTGTGGCCAAGGCATAACGAGAGCTCACGCAAATTTGATAAAGGCGTGGGCGGTGCATCCCATTTTTGCCCGTGATCAATAGCTGCCTACATCGTTTTGAGGTTTAGCAGCCCAATAAACAAACGGCACTCTAACCAATTCATTGCCGAAATATATAAACTTGCAACCGATTTAAAAATATGGGCAACCCGCTCGTGACAGCCAATTGCGGGATTGCAAGGCACTACTATCGCACAGATCAGAATTCGGGTGATGCTCTCGGTCTATTAAATTTCGGCAATGTTCTGTACCAAAACCAATGTTCTGATCGACACCAGATTGTCAATTATGCCGCCGACATGGCCCCAAGCGCATCAATTAACTCTCGCATATCATTCGGTAATTCGCTCGTAAACGTCAGCCGCTCTCCTGAAACTGGATGCTTAAACCCAAGTTCACAGGCATGAAGCGCCTGCCTACCCAGCGCATGAAATGCCTTTTGCGCTAGCAGAGTTAGCTTATTAGCGCGCGACTTAAACCCGGCACCGTAAGTTTCATCTCCCAACAACGGATGCCCGAGATGCGCCATATGCACGCGGATTTGATGCGTACGGCCGGTCTCAAGTTCAAGCCGAACTTGGGCCACAAGAGCCTTTTCATCGTCCGTCCCAAACGTCCGCTCCACTTTAAAATGCGTGATCGCAGCGCGACCTTGCCCGCCACGCACGACCGCCACTTTTTTTCTATTGCCCGCGCTACGCCCAAGCGGCGCGTCAATCACACCTTTTGGTTTTAATGGCACACCCCAAACAAGGCCCACATATGCCCGCTGCAGGAGCCCATCCCGACCATGGGTCGCAAACTGAGCCGACAAGCCTTGATGCGCAGCATCGGTCTTTGCAACGACCAATAGCCCGCTTGTGTCTTTATCAATCCGATGCACGATCCCCGGACGCTTAACACCACCGATGCCCGACAGGCTATCGCCGCAACGCTCAATAAGGGCATTGACCAGCGTTCCATCTTCATGACCAGCGGAGGGATGCACGACCAGGCCCGCAGGTTTGTCGATCACAATCAGATGTTCGTCTTCGTAAACCACATTGAGCGGAATGGCCTGCGCACGCGGTTCATAAGGAACCGGTGGCGGCAGCGTAACAAAATAACTCTCGCCAATCCTCACGCGCGCGTTGGGGTCCCGGCGCACATCACCATTCATCGCCACATGACCTTGCCGTATCAGATCCTGCAAACGCGAACGGCTAAAATCCCGCAAACGCTCAGCAAGAAATTTATCAAGGCGCAGACCATTGGCGGAGTCATCAGCCAAAATTTCTACGATCTGTTGGGAATCGGCCATCTGCATCTTCTACGATAGCGGCGCGCACAGCGCCAACAAGAGATCCCCAGCACCAACTAAATGTCCCAAACAAAGCGCGTGCCACTTGATCACCGGTCTAAGGTTTTATATGACTGGCGATCCATTTGTGATCAACGAACCGTCCCGTTCGTCTAGTGGCCTAGGACGCCAGCCTCTCACGTTGGAAACACGGGTTCGAGTCCCGTACGGGGCGCCACCTCATTTTTTAGCCCAGTGACGCAGTCGCGTCGTGAAGTGCGTTTCAGGAATCTCCGCTCTGGGGACCTAAGCAGCCTTATCCGCAGGTATTACCGACAAGTGCAGATGAACCTTGCTCTGTCAGTCTCAGGGCACCGGCCAATTTTTTTTCGGAAGGCAACATGCTACACCGGTCTATGATCACTAAAGTAAACAAAACCACTAAGGAGCCGGCGTCGTGAGTGACGAATGGCGTTTTTTTCCGTGTACAATGGGTGAAGATCCCGCCTTCATATTTCTGGACGTCGGCATCCGCGATACAATCGACAAACAAGCACCCCCAAACCTGGTGCGCCTCTGCCTAACCTACAAATCTCCATCCCCCAATGGGCTCCCAACGGAGAAGGAATTCGAGCCCGTCAAAGCCATCGAAGATAAAATCGAACTATTCTCCCAACAAAACAATCATTGGTACGTCGGCCGCATCACCGTGGATGGACACAGATACTTTTACATCTACACATTTGAATCGGATGAATATTGGCGCAACTACGCGTCAAATCTGAGCAGCGACACCGATTACAAATTGGTGTCCTCATTTCGCGACGACCCGAAGCATGGCGGATATTGGAATGAGCTCTACCCGACTGCGGACGATTGGCGGGTCATTAATGACCTAAGTGTTCTCAAAGCTCTAGAAGAGCGCGGTGACGATGGTGCTGCCAGTAGAAAGGTCGACCATTGGATTTACTTCGACACCGAGGAAAACGCGCAGCCCTTCATAACCTGGGCAACCTCAAATGGATTTACTTTCAGCCCAGAGGAGTCCCACACCACAGAGGACAGCCAATATTGTGTCAGACTCCATCACCATGGCACCTTGGAATTGAGCGACATTACAAGTCACACCATTGCGCTTGGGAAAAAAGCCGAGGAATTTGATGGCGACTATGACGGTTGGGAAGTGCCTGTTGTAAAATCTGACAACTGACGTCACACAACTTAATGGCAGCCAAATCGCGCTCGCTTTGCATGCCGCCTTGGATATATTGAGTTTTTAGAGACACAACCAATAAAGCGGCTATGGTCCGCCACACGATGCCCAACAAGGAATCCAAAAACCTTTACACCCGCCTCGCAACCCACTGGCAAAACCCATCTGCAATCTTCATCGAAGAGCCGGATGGCTGCACGATCAGCTACGCCGAGGTAAAAAACAAAACCGCACAGATGGCCAACACCCTCGTAGCAATGGACGTCGCGCCTGGAGATCGCGTCGTTGCCCGCACCAAAAAATCACCAAACGCGATCCTTCTTTATCTCGCCTGCCTACGTGCAGGTGCGGTCTACGTGCCACTTAACCCAGCCTACTCCTTGAACGAGCTTGAATACGCCTTGAACGACGCCAACCCAAAACTCGTTGTAACAGATGTTGAAGATGTCCACGCCGTCTCAGCGCTTTGCCAAAAAATCAACATCCCAAATTGCTTAACGCTCGGCACAAAACATGACGGCACTTTACTAAACAAGGCGCAAAACCAACCCACCACATTTCAAAACTGCGCGCGCGAGCCCTTCGATATCGCCGCGATACTTTATACATCAGGCACAACAGGCCGACCCAAAGGCGCAATGCTCAGCCACGAAAACTTATCGTCCAACGCTAAAGTGCTTACATCCGCCTGGCGTTTTACAAACAACGACACTCTCGTTCATGCACTTCCTATCTTTCACGCCCATGGGCTTTTTGTAGCTTGCAACGTCATCATGACGGCCACTGCAAAAATGATATTTTTGGAAAAATTCAAAACCGAGAGCGTGCTCAAAGCCCTGCCACACGCCACAACCATGATGGGCGTACCAACGTTTTACACCCGTCTCCTCAACGAGCCGCGTTTTGACAAGAAATGCGTCAAACACATGCGTTTGTTCGTCTCTGGTTCTGCACCGCTCAGCGCCGACACCCATCGCGCCTTTTTTAACCGCACCGGCCACCAAATCCTTGAACGCTACGGCTTGACGGAAACAGGCATGAACACATCAAACCCCTATGATGGGCAGAGAAAACCCGGAAGCGTTGGTCCACCGTTACCTGGAATAAAAGTTCGCATCACGGATCCGGAAACAGGCACCGTACTTCCAAATGGCGACGCCGGTATGATTGAAGTGAAAGGACCCAATGTTTTTCGCGGCTATTGGCAACAACCTGAAAAAACAGCGCAAGATTTTCGCAAAGACGGCTATTTCATCACAGGCGACCTTGGACGCTTTGATACAGATGGCTACGTTTTCATCCTTGATCGCGCTAAAGACCTGATCATATCGGGCGGCCTCAACGTTTATCCCAAAGAAGTAGAACTCGCCATCAGCAACATTCCAGGCGTTAGCGAATGCGCCGTGATTGGACGAAAGCACGAAGATCTGGGAGAAGCGGTCACTGCAGTTGTCGTCACCGCCGACAACAAAAAATTAAGCCAAACCGATATCCTAAAACATCTTGACCAAGTGCTCGCCCGCTACAAACATCCCAAACACTTTCATTTTGTTGACGAACTCCCACGCAACGCCTTGGGAAAAATCCAAAAAAATATTTTGCGCGAACTTTATCAATGAGAACCCACACTCAAACCGCAACTGCCACCTATTGACGCGTACACTTTTTCTTTGCTTCATCGACTGATAGTAAGATCGATTAAAACGCAGCAAAACAAAAAATTAGGATAAGCCTTTTCGGGAACCCAAATGGAAATAGACGCACTATTGCTCGCGCGCATCCAGTTTGCTTTTACAGTCGCTTTTCACATAATTTTTCCAAGCTTCACCATCGGGCTTGCTGCTTTTATCGCCACACTTCTCGTGCGATGGCGCCTAACAGGCCGCGACCATCTTTATCGGCTTGCACGCTTCTGGACCAAAATTTTTGCAATTTCATTCGCCATGGGCGTGGTCTCAGGAATTGTCTTGTCTTATCAATTCGGAACCAACTGGAGCCGATTTTCAGCGGCAACTGGCAACGTCATCGGCCCCGTCATTGGTTATGAAGTGCTGACAGCATTTTTTCTCGAAGCAACATTCCTCGGCATCATGTTGTTTGGTTGGAAACGCGTAAGCCCCAACCTGCACACCCTCGCTGCAATTCTCGTCGCCATTGGAACCTCCCTATCTGCATTTTGGATCCTATCCGCCAACAGCTGGATGCACACCCCGCAAGGCCATGAATTTCGTGATGGAATTGCCTACCCGCTCGACTGGTGGGCGATCATCTTCAACCCAAGCTTCCCCTATCGTTTCGCCCATATGTTTACCGCGGCTTACCTAACGACGTCGCTTGTCGTGCTGGCCGTGGGCGCACGTTACATCCTTGCGTCACGGTTTGAAGACGAAGCAAAAACCATGATGCGCATGGGCCTTGGCATGGTCGCCCTTCTCGCCCCGCTGCAACTGGTTATCGGAGATTGGCACGGTCTCAACACGCTTAAACATCAACCGGCAAAGATAGCCGCCATTGAAGCCCACTGGGATGGTTCCAAGCCCGGCGACCTTGTCTTGTTTACAATTCCCAACGAAAGCGAAGAAAGAAACGATTACGAAATCTCTATTCCAAACGGGGCAAGCCTCATCCTACGGCACGACCCAAACGGTTTGTTTCAGGGCCTAAAAGACTTCGCCCCACAAGACCGTCCGCCCGTCGCACCCGTTTTCTTTGCGTTTCGTATCATGGTTGGCATTGGTATGGTCATGATCTTAATTGGACTGGTCGGTGCGTTCTTGTGGTGGCGCGGCAAACTATTCACAACACGGTGGTACAATTGGCCCGTGCAACACAGTTGGCCGTTGGGTTTCATTGCGATACTTGCAGGGTGGTGGGTCACAGAAACAGGCCGACAACCATGGCTTGTTTACAAAGTCATGCGCACAGCCGATGGCGTTTCCCCGATCACATTTGGAAGCGTCCTCACAAGTCTAATCCTCTTTGTCATCGTCTATACGGTGGTTTTCTCAATGGGAATTTATTACATCAATCGTTTGATCGAAAAGGGCCCCCAAGGCGCTGCGATCGGTGAAGAAAAAGACATTGCTGTCCCCTCACGACCACTTTCCGGCGCAACGGCTGCCGCACGCGAAGCAACGGGCCAGGGAGCTTAGTATGATCGAAGAAACGTCATATTGGTTGCCCCTCATTTGGGCCACGCTCCTTGGGGTCGCCGTCGCACTTTACGTCGTCCTTGATGGCTTTGATCTAGGCCTCGGCATTCTTTACCCGTTCTGGCCTGCCGAAGAAGATCGCGATGTGATGATGAATTCCGTCGCACCCGTTTGGGACGGAAACGAAACTTGGCTCATTCTTGGCGGCGGTGGATTACTTGTTGCATTTCCCTTAGCCTACTCAATTATCATGCCCGCGGTTTATCTGCCGCTCATCGCCATGCTGTTGGCACTCGTCTTCCGCGGTGTTGCCTTTGAATTTCGCTGGGTCGCAAAACCAAACCACCACCTTTGGGATCTCGCATTTGCCGGAGGTTCAACGCTCGCAGCATTTATGCAAGGTGTCATTCTCGGATCCCTGCTGCAAGAAATCAAAGTTGAAAACAAAGCATTCGCAGGCGGCGCATTCGATTGGCTGGCACCTTTCCCGCTGTTTGTCGGCATTTCCGTGGTCGTTGGTTACGCGTTGTTAGGAGTTACCTGGCTCGTCTTAAAGACGGAAGGAAAAATTGCTGAACAGGCCCGCGCACGCGCCAAAATACTTCTGATTTTGGTGCTGGCATGCATGGCCGTTGTTAGTCTTTGGACGCCATTTGCATTTGAACGCATCTTCGAGCGCTGGTTTACCTGGCCTAACATTGCATATCTGGCACCCATTCCCATCATGGCTGCTATAACCGCGTTTGTTTGTTGGCGCGGCCTTGAAAAAGGACGAGAAATAATCCCATTCCTGTCTGCCACAACACTGTTCCTGATGGGTTTTGCAGGTCTCGCAGCTTCCAATCTGCCTTACCTTATCCCACCATCGCTCACGATTTGGGAGGCGGCCGCACCGCCCTCATCACAACGATTCATGCTTGTCGGAACAATTATCCTGCTTCCCATCATCCTTGCCTACACAGCTTTCAGCTATTGGACATTCCGCGGCAAGGTTCGACCTGGGGAAGGCTACCATTGAGTTCTTTTGTTCGCGGCAACATACGCCGTCGCATCACCATACTGAGGACACACAAAAAAAGCCGCACCATGCGTGCGACATTGATTAATTCGAAAAAACTTACGGGTTACTTTGCGATGTTGATCCGCGTAATGCGTTCTAACAGCCCGCCACGTCGCGGTTGCTCTCCCGTCGACTTTTGCCCTTCATCATCTTGGTCTTTACCGCCAAGTTCTGCGCCTTGCGCTTCTTCAGCCGAACGTTGCTCTTCCTCTGACGTGTTAAACGCCTTGAACCTCTCTGCGACCATGTTCTTGCCGCTCGCAAACCCATCAAGCGCGCGCATCAACCCTGAACTCTTCTTCGATCTATTATCGCCGTCCCCAGCGTTTGTCTCACCTACCTCATTGCGCTGGCCATTTGTGCTGCCTGCAACTTGGCCGTCACGGCCAAAAGCGCGCGCCACCGGCGGCGGGCGCGGTGCGCTAATGCGCTCTTGCAATGACTGTCGAGTACTGGTCGAAGTCGTTTCTCGCGTTGTATCCGAGTTCGCTGCAACGGCCGGCAACGTGCCCACACCCAAACGCCGCATCTCATTCACGTAGTGAGATGCCTGCCGCGCAAGTTTTTCGTTCGCCGCCGCCACTTCAGCCCTTAATCGGCTAATCGTCGCCACCTGTTCATCGGATTGGGCCTGCAAAGACACAAGCTTTGCTTTTAAAGACATCTTGCTGTCTGAAATGGCTTGTTCTGTGCGATCTGAATCCTCATAAGTCTGCAATGCTGCTTTGAGACGCGCGATCTCAGCCGTTTGATCATCAATCTTTGTGTTGAGCTGGCGAATTTGCTTTTCAGCCTCAGTCCTGCCTGCCTGACCAGCCTCAGCCGTATTTTGCAAGTTTCTGAGCTTTGCTTCAGCTTCTGTCAGCTCGCTGCGCAAGCGTGCAATCTCATCGTCCGCGCGTTGCAATTTTGTGAATTTATCCGCGCCAGCTTCCACGCCGTTACTCTTTGCACGTGCCGTCAGAACAGGCGGGTGTTTTGCTATGGCATCTGCCCCAAGCGCACCGCCTGCGCGTTCCAACAAACCCTGCAGCCGTGCAATCATACTCGTTTGTTCACGCGTCTTGGCGCGCAACGATTCAATTTCTGAACGCAAGGCAACTTCACCGTCAAATCGTTGATCGCCCAATCCATCCCGATTGCGCGCAGCGCGAGTCGCCAACGCGGCATTCAAGCGGTGAATTTCATCCCTGTTCTGCGTATTAATTTGGCTTGCCTCTTCAAGTGCAGACGCGCGCTTGTCGGCAGAGTGAGAAAGCTCGGTGATTTCTCGATCTCGCTGCGTCAAAAGTTTTCGGGCTTCCACAAGGCGCATTTCCACTTTTGGCAACCGATCCATAATCGTTTGTTCTAAGACACGCCGCGCATTTTCATGGCCCTCAAGTGAAGTTCGAAGTACTGATAGCTCGCCTTCCAATGCGCTAATCGCAGCATCACGCCGGTTTATTTCAACCTTTTGCCGCGCAGCAACGAGATTTCCCTTTTCAAGCTTTTCTTCCAATTCGTGGATGACAATCGCAAAGTCCGCCCGCAATCGATCCTTGTCAGCGCGAATTTCCGCCTCGGTCAGCGGCATCGACCGCTTGATTTGCTCACGAGTCAATCGTTCCGTGCGTCGACGATAAGCTGGCAGGAGTCCCAGGCCCAAAAGCGCAGCGCCTAAGAACCCAAGTGCGACCAGCATGATCATTTCGATCGAAATCACACGCAACCCCCCAAACGGTCGCTGACCCATTCCTTTATCATCGGTCTTCCAAACCTTCGGCTCAACACCGAGCCATGATCAAGCCAACATAAGGGCGGCCAACCGCCTGCATCCCACATGCTCCAACCCCCATGGCACAATAGGATTTGGTGCCCTCATTGTAACGATGATACATCGCCATTGGGTTGCAAACCACCAACTTGTTCACCCAAATTGCAATGAGACTAGAAAGGATTCCAGGTTGGCGCCCGGGTATACTTCAAATAGCCCACATTGGCACCCAACCGTAGCCCCACACCCGATCTTATCGGCGCCAGCGTCACATGCTCATATTTCTGCAGCTGAACGCTGACACCACCTATGATGTAGGCAGACCCCTGGACCCCACCAAAACGATGGAAAATGTCCGAAGGGTGCTGAAGATTATAGACCAATACCATGGTCTTAGAACCCTCCGCTCCAACGTCGTAGCCGACCGTCGGACCCTGCCAATAAACTTTGTGCGTCCCGGCATCCCGCGTATAGAGACGGCCTTCCCCATAACGCAGACCCGCGATAAATGCGCCGCCGGCGTCTTCACCTAAAATATAGCCGTTGGGCCGCCCGCTATTTTGGAACACGTACTCAATGGCATTCGCCAAGCCTTTGCTGATAGACCCGAAAAACTTGTGGCCGGCATTTTTAATTTCATTTTCTGAAAAGGTACCAAGACCGCGATCTTGCTCTCCATACGCGCGGTTATCTGGTCCCCCGTAAGCTTCGTAGGGTTCACCAGGCTGCGAATCATAACGATTGCCGTCCTGCTGATATTGGTCATCATAACCGCTATCACGCACCGGCGGTCCACTATTGTACGCGCTGCCCGACCCATAACTTTCATCAGAGTAAGAACGATCATCGCGCGGATCTGCACCATAACGGCCATCTTGCGAACCATAGCCATCATCTCGATAGCCACCGCTATCATCCCGATAAACAGCCTGCGCGTGCGCATACCAAGCAACCGATGTCGCCATCACCGCAATAGCTGCGACAATTGCGAACCGAAAAGGTGTCCCAGAAGTCATGCGTCCTACCGTAGTTGCTGCTGCATATTTGCGCATCTTCGACGCCAATCAGCATGCGCATATATCAAACAAATGCGCGCAAGTTGTTACAAAAGTGTGGCCGCACAACGCCCCCTGTGTAGTCCCACGCAACGAAAATATTTGCAAAGTACGCAATGAGCCTTGGCCCTAAGCACACGTGTTGCCGAATCAATTTCACATTTAAGCCAACTTATTGACCCAATTGAGCCACTGAAAAAAGTGTAGGGCAGCCATAACCGCGGAAAAAAGGGCAGTTTCCATCCATTACCCGTGACCTGCTTAGCGCAATCGCGCACAAAAGCGCCCGCCAGCGTTTGAAATCTTTGGCTTTCTATAAACTCCACCTTTGCAATGCATTTCGAGCGCGTATATTCAGATTCGCGCGTACCCACCAGCAACTGACCAGTAATGTTCCGCACAAGTTAAGGGGCCGCCGCGCAGTGCAAACACGGCAAAATTTGGTCGGACGCGCGACTCAACGCCATTGTCCTCAACCAGAAGGGGACGCAAAGAGGGCAAGGATGAGCGAAACAACACAACCATCAGACCTTGAGCTTGCCGCACTGATTTCGAGCAAGATTTGCCACGACGTTATTGGCCCTGTGGGCGCCATATCAAACGGCCTCGAAATACTAGACGAGGACGACGACGCCGAAGCTCAATCCTACGCGTTAGACGTCATTCGCAATGTGACGCAACAGGCCTCAGCAAAATTGCAATTTGCCCGATTTGCATACGGCGCCGCAGGTTCCGCTGGGGCATTAATTGACCTCTCCACAGCTGAGCAAATCTCGCGAGGCTTTGTTGGCAAAGGAAAACATCAGCTCGAATGGAACGTTGCACCCGGCCATATGGCAAAGGACAGAGTAAAATTGTTACTCAACTTGATAGCGGGCGCATTGACCTGTCTGCCTCGTGGCGGTCAGATTACCGTCAATATGGCAGGCACGACAGAAAAACCAAGTTTTAAAATTCACTGCCGCGGCACTGGCGCGCGCCCACCATTGTATCTTGTCGATTTTGTTGAAAACAACAATGCCACCGATGAACTCGACGCCATGTCAATCCAGGCATATTACACCTGCAGGCTGGCAGCCACGTCACAAATGCACTTGCAGATACTCAAAGACGGCGACGATATTATTCTTGCCGCAACGCCCAGAACATAACGCAAGTTCATTGTCTATAAACACAATAGCCTAGGTATATACATAGATCTCAAGCTTCCCGCCCAGGCCTACCGGGTGCACGCAGAGAGCCACGCACATATCGTTTTGCAAACAAAGCTACAACATTCTCATTTGTTTAATTGAGATGACAGCAAAACAAAATTTCAATGATCCTTTAACATTCCACCCTCAAGTTAGACCAACCAACTACGGCCTTTGAGCCGTTAAAAACAATAATATTTCATGCCCATATCTCTAAAAGCAAACAACAGACGTGCGAACCCATGAAAGTATGCTTGGTCGTTGATGATTCCGATGTCATCCGCAAAATCGTCAGAACAATCCTAGAAAGTAAGGGCTACGATGTCGTGGAGGCCGAGCACGGCCAGGAGGCAATTATACACTGCGAAAACGCCATGCCTGACCTGATCTTCTTAGATTGGGACATGCCAATAATGGGACCCCACGAATTTTTGTCCGCGTTCGCAGAAATACCAAATAGCCGCACCGCAAAAATTCTTTATTGCACCACTGAAAATGATCCCGACGATCTGACCCGCGCCTTCGCAGGCGGTATCGCCGACTACATGATGAAGCCCTTTGATCGCCCCTATTTCGAAGCAAAGCTCAATGACTTGACGGGCGAGCAGAATTAGCCCTGGAACAATCTCCGACGGCCTGGTAAGCGTCGGAAAAAATGCTAAGACTCTCCACTCCAAAAAACCGCTTGAGGAGCTGCGCACGCTGTGCTGCGGGTCGAAAACCTTTGCACCATTGCACAATCAAATGTGTCGTTCGAAGTCCCGAGCGGCAAGTGCCTTGCACTTCAGGGCCCATCAGGAAGCGGCAAAACGACAATTTTGCGAGCAATGGCCGACCTAGACAAAGCAACCGGACATATCTTTCTGGATGGCGCAGAGCGAACCGAAATGACGGCACCGGAATGGCGGCGCCATGTCCGCTACGTCGCCTCCGAGCCCGGTTGGTGGGCCGACACACCGCGCGGCATTTTTGAAAACCTAGACGAAAAAGCAACGGCCAAACTTCAAACGCTCATGGACAGTGTTGGCGTTGACATAGAACTCATTGATCGGCCGATTACAAAACTCTCTACCGGCGAACGCCAACGGATCAATCTCGTGCGCGCACTCATTGATGAACCACGCGCAATTCTTCTCGACGAACCAACGGCAACGCTAGACGCGGCAAATGCAGCTCTCGTGGAAGAATTGATCAAATATCAAATGTTAGCCGGCCGAATGATCGTTCTTGTCAGCCACCAACCGGCCCAAGTTAAACGTCTCTCCAACCTTCAGTTTGAGCTCAGAGCACCAGCCTTGGAAAAACCAGCGATAGTTGTCCCATGACGTACGTCCCCCTCAGCACACTAGACCTTTTTCTTGCAGCCACATTGATGTTGCTCAACGGCGCAATCTCCTGGGGCTTTGCGTTAAAACTCGAACGAACGCTGTTGTTAAACACCATCCGCATGGTCGCGCAGCTCGCGCTCATTGGTTTCGTTTTAAAATGGATATTTGCGCAAACATCGCCGGCTTGGACAATTGCACTCGCCCTTCTCATGATTGTCATTGCCGGCGGCGAAATCATTTTACGCCAACAACGAAGGCTCAAGGGTCCGTGGTTTTATGGATTGGGAACCGCAACCATGTTCGTCGTGGGCACGCTTGTCACCGTGTTTGCCGTGGCGGGAATTATTGCTCCTGATCCCTGGTATCAACCACGTTACATCCTGCCAATTCTTGGCATGGTCCTTGGCAACTCCATGACCGGAGTGAGCCTCGTATTGAGCGCGTTCATGGAAGGGGCACATCAAGAGCGCGCTGCCATTGAAACGCGACTGGCACTTGGGCAGCCAAGGTACGAAGCACTTGGCACCGTTTTGCGCAAAAGCCTACAAACAGGATTGATGCCAATTCTAAACGCCATGGCCATATCAGGCCTCGTGGCCTTGCCGGGCATGATGACAGGACAAATTCTCGCCGGCGCCGACCCCGTCGACGCCGCCAAGTATCAAATCATGATTATGTTTGTAATTGCGGGCGCCACGGCCCTAGGTGTCGTCATTGCCGGGTTCGGAGCCATCTATCTCATCTCCGACACCCGACATCGCTTACGACTTGACCGATTGGAAAAATCCAAGACGTAAGCATCAGTCCGGAAACAGCGCACTGACCGTCTCACCAACGGTATACAGTCGCGTCCACCGCGCGTTCACCTACCTACGGACTAAGGCTTGGCAGAACGTCATCCGCAGCCTGTTGACCACCGCCCACGCCTGCGGGCTGCGCTGGTGGGGTAGGAGGTGCTGAACGCAGTTGTTGAAGCGGACGACGCGGCGTCACGGTTCCGGTTGCCACCGGAGCACCTTCGCCTGTGGTTTGTGTTTGCGCTTGCTGTGGCGCCTCACCAGCCGCAGGTGCTGCGGCAGGCGCCTTATCGACACTCTTTTGAGCAGGTTGCGGATCGACAACGTTGGCAGGTGTGACTGTTGCGGGCGCTTTCACAACGGCGTCTTGAGCAGGTTGCGCACTGTTACTTGCAGGGGCCGCGGTCGCTGGTGCTTTGACAACGACACCTTGCACTGGCTGCGCATTTCCATCCGTCATAGCAGGTGCAGCGGGTGCCGCTTTCACCACATCGCCTTGGACAGGTTGCGTAGTCGCACCGGTGGCTGGCGCCGCCGCCGGAGCCTTCACAACATTACTTTGCACAGGTTGCGGATTGGCCCCTGCTGCAGGTGCGGCAGGTGACTTCTCAACACTTTGTTGAACAGGTTGCTCAGCTGGTGCAACTTGCGGTGTTTCTTTGACCTTTTGAACTTGCGCTTTAGGAGCTTCTTTTTCAGGTGACACTGCAGGTGGACTTGTCTTTGCACTTTTGGTCGTACCACTGTCAGCGTCCTGCTGCTTTTTGGGCGCCGCTTGTTCACTCCAGCAAACCGACGCTTCCGCCGTGCATGTGTGTTCGTCAAAAACAATGAAATCCAAAAACAGTTCGCACTTTACAGACTTCTTGCCAACTTTGTACCCCGTGATACCTCGTTCAGAGGTCCATTTCGCGATGTAATCATCAAGAAGCTTCTTCGCATCATTCGTTGGCCCTTCTTTACCGTAGTCATTGACGGTAAAACCCAACCGCGTGCATTTCGCTGATGCTGGCATCACGCTCAGAACAGCAAACACACACGCAAGGACGGAAAGTCCAAATAATTTGAATGTTGCGTGCATAGAAAGTCCCACCTGTTGTTCGCGATGAACCGCTTCTATAGAATCTATAGACATCGCAATGTTATGTGCAAAGTCACAGCCCCTGTTATTCCACACACGCGATGCTAAAGAGGGAAAAAGCAACCGCTTGGAAATATTCCCCCACATCAGGCCTCTCAACAACCCAGTCTAATCGAAGGCCTACAACGTGTCCGAGTCGATCGCAAATTGGCACCCATCCATGCCAACAAAATGGCAAAGATGCCATATTTGGCAATCACCAGAGCGCGAAATGTTACCAGGCAGCGCGATAACCTGCCGGTTCCCACCCATCAAACGTCTAGACCTCATCGACCGCCAAAGGGCCGCCGCGCAAAAAAATAGGTCTGGGCACCTCAGGCAACCCAAACCCACAACTTAATCAACAGCGATTCGAAAAAAATTACTGCAGATAAGGAGAATCACCTCCCCGCGGTGCGATGCCGCTATCAAAGAAGAACCCATGGTCAAACGGCCCAAACTCCGTCTGCCGGTCCATCATCGGATCCCGGAAACTTGAAGCGCTGCCATAGCGACCCCGTGCGTCACCATACGTGTTGATCGAGTCGCTATAGCTATAAGAATAGCCACCACGCCGACGTGAATAACCGCGAACCTGCGACTTCCCACGGTAGTATTGGGATTTTGGATGCTCGGCACCACTGGCGCTGCTTCCACGGCGATAGTCACCGGCCTCTGCTGATGTCGTCCCCACGAGGGCCAAGCCGCCAAGCAAAATGGCCGAGACAACCAAAAGACGTTTCATCACTATATTCCTTGAAAGACCTCAGATTTGATCTGCACACTAACAGAAAAACTATCCTGTCGTCTGCCATTCTGCCCACCAGAAACACCTTTTGGTGATCATTGTCGCGATTTTGGCACGGGGCCCACGGGCAACAAGGCCATTACACCGAAATAGCAGCAGTCAGCACCCCGACAGAACGATTTCTTACACTCAAAACGCGTGCAGTTTGACGCCAATCCGTAAACAATCGTTGAAGGGCAGCGGCAACCTTTGCGTCAGACTGGATCACAACCAACGTTTGGTCCATCAACCTGCACCAAGGCCTGATGGCTACAACATCGGGCGCTATTTAAAAGACCAACGTAATTGCCCATCCTAAAGATGCGCAACGGTTAGATCACTTTGAAAAAACGCACTCCAAACTGAACCCACAAAAAGATGTAGGTCAGTTGGAGCCGTTTTGAAAAAGCGTTTGAATCTTTCACCTAAGCAGGCGCGCTAGCATTACTTTTGGCAGATCGTCGATGTACCGTAGCACTCATAACCCATACCGCCTTTTTTGCAGCGGTATTTGCGCGGACCAAAATGATAATTACTGGTGTTACCCGTTGCCATCCATTCAGCCCAAGCACCCCAATCAACCGATTGCAACAACACTTCATCCACCTGGAACTTAGCGCCAGCCATCGTTGGCGCAGAACCGATACCAGCTTTTTTCTGACAATTGCGACGCGCTTCTGCTGAGTTGGGCGCTAGCACAACACCACCGGCAAGCGCACCGACAGCCGCCACCATAAGGGTCATTCGGAGGATCTTAGACATCTTAGAAATCTCCTGCGTACATAGACAAACCACTGCGAGCCACACGAGGGGCAGTCTGCCCTAATGAATGGGGCCTGCACATGGGCCAATCACTAACAATGCGTACAAAGAAACACATTTTTTCCCGCTCGTTGCAGTCCGGTGACAGTTTCCGAAACCAGTGTCCCCAGGTTTTTCACAAGCTAGTCCAAGAGATTAGGAAAAAACAGCGCAGTCCCGGTTCGGACGCAAAAGCTGGCAGAGGCAAATTACAAAATTCAAGGTAGGCTCTTACATCAAACCCGGTCGGAGCTACGGATAAGACCAATACTCCCGTTTCGGTGCGGATGCCGTCGCCGGAACTGGGTTGCGTTTCAAAATTGGTGTACGTTTGTGCGGTGGATGCGTGCCATTTCTCAGAAGTAGCGCCAGGTCATTCAGCAGCGCCGTCTGTTCAGCATACGTGTTGTGGTTCAAGTAAAAAATAGCAGTGCTCACTTTGCTTACATCGATGGTTTCAATTCCTTCCACCACAACAGGCCCAGACGATGAGACAAAACCAGCACGTGGAATCCCCCCGTGTACCTTGTTGGTTGAAAACCGCAACGCTTTATCTGTCGACGACGCATAAAGTGTAACGGCCTTTACGATCGGATCAACATTTTCAACCTTTGCCTGTCTGCGCGCTTTTTCCAATTGCTTTGCGACTTGAAGGAAACGGTCCTTATCGACATCAGGCGCGGCAAGAATAATCTGATGAAAGCTTACGCCTGGGAGCTGTTTATTCGCAATTCGGTCTAGGACATTGAGCAGCGGCTGGTTACCCATGCTGTGGGCGACAACATGAACATTTTTAATCTTAGATTGGCCAACAACCAATTCAAGAAAGTCTTCTAAATATTGTTCTGAGACTTCAGCGCTCGCACTGTCTGTGCCGTAGTCTTTGACGCCGAACGTCCCGCCACGGGCCGGCCAACTGAACAAGAAAGTACGGCCATACGGAATCCGGTTACCGTTCTGGTCGTCTTCACCAAGGTCATAGCTCATTTGAGCCAACCGATAGAGCGCATCATCGAATTCAGTATTAAAGCCGTGAATGAAGATAAACGCATGGTCCTTATATGCAGTGGCGCCGGCAGAAGCGGATCGTACTGCGGCTATGAACTGCTCAGGACTTTTGTAGATCTTCGTTCCTCTGCGCAATATCACGATGTGCTTCTCCGGATCATCTCCTGCCCCAACAACGTAGCGATACCAATCACTGAAGCTCCAGTAGGAGGGGCGTTCGACCACACCAAACGTGTGGTGACGTTTCGGAACCGTAACAATCGTCGATCCAAGCGCAAGGCGCCCTCCACGATTGGGTCCAAAATGGACCAACCCATGTTGTGACTCTTGCTCTCGATTTGTACCGAAAAAGATCCGCACAGGCGTGCATTTGTTGGCGGCGACGCAATCCTCACCGCCGAAAAGCAATAAGTTGTCAGAAGATGCAGAAAATTCCGAATCGCCAAGTTTCGGATTGTTGTTGAACGCAATATATGGCTGTCCGGACGTGTACTGGATCTTTGAAATCCCAAGATTCAATTCACCCCATACCTCAATGCGCGCATGGGACCCTGAGGTGCTCGCAACCCGATATCCAACGTAAATTGCGTCAATGTCATCCTTTTGCGTGAGGCGCAGCCACCTGCTTGCGCTGCCTCGTTTGATCAACTTCTCAATCAAAAACAGTTCTCGTTGTCCACCACTGTAAACAACCGTTACGCTACTGACATAGACATCACTATCATGCACACCAATACGAAGGGACTGATACCTCCCGGTTATTTTCTCGTTCCGAACCGGCACTACGCGCGACGCATCCAGTTTTATGGGTAGCACAGCGAGCGAAATTGTCTCCGTAAAGCCCGACGTCCACACCGCCGCACCTACGTCACCATGCAGTCCCCAAACTTCAAGCGTCGTGCGCCCCTCACCCGATGGTTCGTATGACAGGATGATGCGATCGATGAAGTTTTCTTGAGCTCGCAAGTCAACCGGTGCCGTCCACGCATTAGCCGACAGATCGATCCGACGTACTTCGTCCTGCGCTGGCCACCCGTTGTATGAAACAGACACCTTAGTAAGCACAATATTGTTTTTTCTAGAAATAAATCGAATTGCTCCGAAGCGAACTTTTAGCCAGCTCATATCAACGGTCGCAGTCCCCGCGGCGCGATCAATATCCGTCTTGGCAATCAGAACCCACTTTTCCTGGGCATGTGTAATCGTCGAAAAAACAAATACCAAAATAAACGCTAACAAATTACGTAACATACTCTCCCTCCAACAATATCAGCCACAAGAGCGGTTGCTCTGGCGTGTGCCAAATATCATGGCACTAGGACTTTCAATTCATTCAGTGTAATTCCGTGGTACCCAGATGACCAATATTTTTTTTGCCAACTCCGATCTTTCTCGCTGTCACTCCGGTCTTCGCAACCATTATGACAAATCAACGCGTGGCGTGAGCATTGGCTCACCTGCATAACTTCGTCACGAATGCGCAGTTCTTCTAATCATCAGCCACACGTTGTTGTGGCCACAAACCATCTGCGCAAGAAAGAACATGCGTGGACTACCGCCACCGGCCACATCTACCTGCTCCGTTAATCCTTACACCGCGCCAAACACCACTATTGGAAATACTTGCAATACATTCTTAGTCTGAGGCGCGCCAGTGGGTGCAAGAAAAACAATACACCAACAATAGCCTTCCCCACCATTGCGCGCTATAACTCCAAAACCACGAATTCTTTTTTCCAATCCCAAATCATTCTGCCGGAGTCAACGAATGAGTAGCGATACACCTGCCAGCCAAACACTCCCCGTTGAGCAACGCCTCTTTTCACCCGGGAAAAAACGAATTTTGACGCTCGATGGCGGCGGCGTCCGCGGCATTGTCACAATCGCGTTCTTAAAAGAGATCGAAAAACAACTGCGAAACAAAACGGGCAACCAAAATCTTGTTCTCGCAGATGTATTCGACCAAATCGCCGGCACATCCGTCGGCTCCATGATCGCCACTATGCTGGCGCTTGGCTACGACGTCGCAGAAATCGAAAACGTATTCCGCGATTTGGCGCCTAAAATCTTTTCTGGCCGCGAAACTATTTTTGGCCAAAAACGTTTTGATGCCCGCGCCCTGGTCAACGGCGTGCGCGCCATTGTGAAAGATGAACGGCTTGGCTCGGAGAAACTTAAAACCGGCCTCGTTCTGATCGCCAAACGCGTCGACACCGGATCCGTCTGGGTCATGTCAAACAATCCCCGCATGCCTTATTATCAAGATGGTGCCGACTGGGACGGCAACAAACATTACAAGCTTGAAAACCTAATCCGCGCCAGCACGGCAGCGCCCTTTTTGTTTACGCCCACCAAGATCACCATCCATACGGACCAACATGGAAACACGGACGAAGGCTGGTTCGTCGACGGCGGAATTTCACCTCACAACAATCCATCATTGCAGGCCCTGCTGATGGCAGCGCTTCCGAGTTACAAACTCAATTGGGAACTGTCGCCTGATGAGTTGCTCATGATCTCCATCGGCACCGGCCATCACCGATCCCCCGTTGATCGCAATCAAAAACAAATTAAGAGTTGGGTCACACGTCGTGCGATCGGTAAAAACATGTGTAGCGATGTTGAAGAAGCAGCATTTGCCGCACAAACCTTGCGCAGCATCATTTCTGACAACGGGCAATTCATTCTGAAGGTCATGCAAGCGCTATCGAACCCTCGCTTCAGTTGGTTCATCAACAGCGAAGTCAACAGCCTCGAAGGCGAATTTTTAATGCAAGCGGTCAAAGGCACTGCCAACGCCACCGGAAGCGCCAAAGATTTGCTCAGCTTCCAGCGTTATGATTTGCCGCTCGAAAAAGGCGGCCTGGTTCCACCTCAGTTTGATGTGACAGCCTCTCAAGAAACGCGCCTGACACTGCACGCCATCGATGATCCAACCAAAATCGACACATTGTATGAACTAGCGAGTGACGCCGCCGCAAAACAGGTGAACGTTGCTGACTTCGAAGGATTTATATGACAAGTAAATGGCAAAGGTTATCAGCGACGGCGATCACCGCGGAGCACTCTTATGCCAGCCTACACACCAACACCGATCGACACGGAAAACGTAAAACTCACAAACGCACAAAAAAAGTTGGTCGAGAGCCTCGCCGAAAATGCACATGATGTGTGGGCCAAACAACGCCTCGCCGATGGCTGGACACTGGGAAAAAAACGCAACGATGCAAAAAAAAAGCACCCATGCCTGATCCCCTATGACGATCTACCCGAAAGCGAAAAGACTTACGACCGCATTATGGTTGAGCAAGTGATTAAGGCGGCTCTCGCTCTGGGCTATCGCATCGAGGCAGGATCGAACAGCTAGAGCCCGCACACACCAAACGTTCCAATAAGCAACACCGTCACCAAAGACCCGCTTGGACAGCGTCTGATCTCTGTTCTTCTCCCCCCAATGAAATCAGGCATTAGACTAGGCAAGCCCCACGGCTTAAGTGGCAGCAGCGGCAATCGCCATGGCGCGAAGCCTGGGCCGACAAGATTTGCCACCGTATTTTTCAGCCTGTCCGCCCATTGTGCCACCCGGTTCCTTCTTTTCGACCCCGAATCAGGCAAACGTCTTGGCTAAAAAGAAGCAAGCCCAAAAATGAACGTGCGAAAGGCAGCTTAAAATGGATCGTCCAAGCGCACAGTCCGCAAAGGCCAGGATCGAAACAGATGAGGCGGCGGCGCCTCCCACGCGCGCGCGGCAAAAGTCCAAACGTAAGACCAAGAACAGCAAAAAATCGCGCAGCACCAAATCTGTCAGCACAAAAAAATCATACAGCACCAAATCAACCTACGAAAAAAAAACGATTGCACTTGTTTATGATTTCGACGGAACACTGAGCCCTCGCCCAATGCAAGAATACGCGTTCTTGCCTAAGATCGGTGTCGACCCACAAAAATTTTGGCGCGATTCAAATCGCATAGCCAATGAAAACGGCGCCGATCCACTCATCACTTACATGCACCTTCTTTATCAAAAAGCAAAAGCCGCCGGTGTTCGCATCGATCGAAAAGATCTGGTCGCGCAAGGTGCCAAAGTAAAATTCTTCAACGGTGTCGAACAGTGGTTTGACGAAATCAAAACTTATGTCAATAAACACGCACAAAGCCAAGGCGTCACCCTGCGTCATTATTTGATCTCTTCTGGTCTCACCGAGATTGTTGAAGGCACAAAGATCTATGACCGTTTCCATAACGTGTTCGCATCTGAATATTGGTTTGACGCTTACGAACTGCCCTATCCTAAACGCGTCATCACGGATACAGGCAAAACCCAATACTTATTTCGCATCAATAAGGGCGTTGAAGACTTGGGCCAAACAATCAATGATCATATGGATGAAAACGCCCGGCCCATTCCCTTCTCCAATATGATTTATTTCGGCGATGGCGACACCGATGTACCGTCCATGGCCGTCACGCGCAAAAATGGTGGACATGCGATCGCGGTTCACCCACCGGGAAAATCGCGCAAAAAATGTTTTGAGTTATTTAAGGCCGGACGCATTGATTTTTTTGCGTCTGCAGATTTCAGGCGCGGGTCTGATCTTTATAACCGCACTACGCTTCTTCTTGACCGCATGTTAGCAGACATCCGTGTGCGCGAAGAAATGTGGCGTGTCTCGCGCCAAGCCACCCGCTAGACCCATTAACGACGGATCCAGACCAAATAACGTCCCGTCAAACAAAAAACTCAATACCGCTTAGCTCAAGACCTGGCTGCCGGCGTTGTGCAAATGTACATCGCGTTGCGGATAAGGAATGGTCAACCCCGCCGCCTCAAGCGCGATCTTTCCGCTTTCCAAAACATCCCACCGCGTCGCGGCGTAGTCGCTGGTCTTAGCCCATGCCCTGAGCTCTAACTCAACCGCATTATCTCCTAGCTCATCCACTTTGATGATCGGTGCCGGTTCATCAACAATCCGCTGGTCCGAACCAACCAGATGCAGCAAAACTTCGCGCGCAGTCTGAATATCATCATCATATGAGATTGTGAACGTCTCCCGGATCATGCGCCACGGCATACGAGAAAAATTCGTAATCCGCTTGTTCCACAGCTCGCCGTTGGGAACAAACTCGAACACGCCTTCAATGGTTGTAAAAAACGTCCCAAACAAACCAAGCTCCTGGACCGTTCCCTTTTCCCCATCAACCTCTATGAAATCACCAACGTTAAATGGACGCAGCCACAACAACATCACGCCTGCCGCAATATTTGCAAGGGTTCCCTGTAACGCCAAACCAATGGCCAAACCAATGGCACCAAGCGCGGCGATGACACTGGTCGTCTCAATACCAAGTTGGCTAAGCCCCGCAACCAGTATGATCAAAATAATCGCATAACGTGCCAACCGCGACAAAAGCGAAACAAGCGTCTTGTCCATACGCGTTTGCCCGGTAAGAAGCGCGCCAACGCCTTTTTCAACTCGGCCGGCCAACCACCAGCCAATAAGGAATATGAGAATTGCGGCAATTAGGTTTGGTAAGGCAACAACCGCCCAAGACATGATATGATCGGTAAGCCGCGATACATTATTGCTCATCGTTCCAAGTTCCATCTATTGATCCCCGTTCGCAACGACCCGATCACCAGCAGGCGCAACCGTTAATAAACAACCTTTGCATCAGCCCGAATCAACTCAGACTCTGATTAACACAACCACGGCATCTCCATGCGCCAACGATTTTTATTGATCCACAACCCATTTGCCGGTCTTCGCGGTCATACGCTGGCCCACCGCACAGCCCGTGCACTTGAACGCCAAGGCGCATCGGTCATTGTTGTGCGATCCCGCGGTATGGGCGTCACCCAACCCAATTACGCCGACCTTCTTCCCACACTCCATTTGAAGGAATTTGACGCGGTTTTAGCAGCCGGCGGAGATGGTACCGTGCGGGCTTTGGCCGCAGAATGCGCTAAAAGCAACATTCCAATGGGCATCATTCCCATGGGAACGGGCAACGTATTGGCACACGAAATTAGACTGTCACGAAGTCCGCGCGAAATCGCAGATGTTGCCATCAACGGGCCTGCGCAAACAATCTACGGCGCAACCATCAACGATGAAACATTCTTTTTGATGGCAGGCATTGGTTTTGACGGTGACGTGATTGCGCGGCTCAACACCAATACAAAACGCCGCATCGGCAAGTTAGCCTATACGATTCCGCTCATACGCGCGTCAGCAAGAAAACCTCAAGAAATCATTGCAACCATAGACGGCAAACAACATCGTGCAACGTGGATCGTTGCAGCCAATATCTCTCA
Source organism: Hyphomicrobiaceae bacterium (assembly GCA_965222775.1). Taxonomy (GTDB): domain Bacteria; phylum Pseudomonadota; class Alphaproteobacteria; order Rhizobiales; family Hyphomicrobiaceae; genus CBDCUV01. The sequence goes on along the minus strand of OZ244971.1, from coordinate 2,113,964 downwards.
CTACGCGGGCAGATTTACCATCGCACCCCGTGCCAACATAAGGGAACCGCAGTTAAGCGCCGTCTTATTTAAAGGCAAAAGTCGACGAGACCGATTTACGGAACTCTTGGCACTGGCAACAGGTCGTTTGAGAGACTGTAAAACTGTCGCCATCCTCCCATGTCAACATTTGATCGTTGAAAAGAAGGGTGGGAACAACAACATCGACAAAAAGATGAGCGTGGAAGTGGATGGCGACACATTCGGACATACGCCAGCAGAAATTAAAGCCGGAACGGTTAAGTTAAATTTGATTGTGCCTCCTCACTTCTCCCAAGGCACATAAGAGCTCACGCCTGATGTGGCTGACGCGCCATCTTGGGCCGATGCGCAGGCAGATGGCGCCCTTGTTTGGCAAAAAGCGCCGTTTCAATATTCGCCAGAAATAACCTTGTCGCTCGGCTCCAACTATATTCCAGTGCTTTTTTGCGTATGGCATTACGATTTAGACCAAGCGCATCACGTGCGGATTGTGCCAAGTCGTCACCAATAACGCCCGTAACGCCGGGCTCAATAAGATCCTTAGGACCCGTCACCGGATAAGCCGCCACCGGCAAGCCCGATGCCATCGCTTCCAAAATGACAATGCCAAATGTTTCAGTACGACTTGGCATCACAAAAACATCGGCCGAGGCATAACTCTCAGCCAAAGTTTCACCAACCTGCTTGCCAACAAACGTTACGTTCGGATACTTGAGCTTAAGCTCCTCAAGCTGAGGTCCACCACCCACAACAACTTTGCGACCAGCAAGATCTGCCTGCAAAAAGGCCTCGATATTTTTTTCAATTGCAACCCGGCCCACATAAAGAAAAACCGCGTCATCACCAAAATGACGAACGGGCCGCGGCTTAAACAAATCCGTATCAACACCGCGTGTCCACGGCATAACGTTGTAAAAGCCCCGTCGCTCCAACTCCTCAGCCAACGATGGTGTGGCCACCATCACACCGGCACCTGCGTTATGAAACCGACGCATCGTCGACCACGTCCACGCCTCTGGCACGGAAAACCGTGACGAAAGATAGTTGGGAAACCGTGTGTGAAAACTGGTCGTAAAGGGTATCAAATGCCGGAGACAATGGCGCCGCATCATCCATCCAAGTGGGCCCTCCGTGGCAATGTGAACGGCATCCGGACGAATGACGTCCATACGCGCAACAAGATAAGCATAACCCGGCAAGGAAAGCCGGATTTCTGGATAAGTTGGACATGGAACGGTACGAAATTCAGCCGGTGTCAGAAACGTTATTTCTGCGTCGAGCCCCGCTGCCTCTTCGGCCAATCGCTCGTACGTGCGCACGACACCGTTAACTTGTGGCCGCCAAGCATCCGTGGCGACGAGTATTTTCATGGCTATGCAGCCTCTAACTTCTTAGTCGCAAGCTTCACCACACCGGGATCTCGCGCCTGTAATACATCAAGCCATCGAACAATTTCAAATGTGCCGTCCTCTTTCTCGCCAATCGCCGTGCAACTTTCAACCCAGTCACCCGTATTGAGATAATGGACATCGCCAAACCGCCGCGACGCGGCATGATGGATGTGACCGCAAATTATCCCGTCAACGCGCTGACGTCGCGCCTCCTCTGAAAGGTTCTTCTCAAACTCACCAATGAAGTTGACGGCAGTTTTGACACGCTGTTTGAGATAGCTCGACAAAGACCAATACCCAAGACCAAGTCTTTGACGAACAAAATTAAGCGGCCAGTTCAGCCACAAGGCCAAGCTATAACCACGGTCGCCAAGAAAAGCGAGCCAACGCGCATAACGCACAACCACATCAAACTCGTCGCCATGAATGACCAAATATTTTTTGCCATCCGCCGTCTCATGAAAGGCCTGGCGCTCGATGACAATACCACCGAAACGCTGTCCGCAATATTGGCGAAGCCCTTCGTCATGATTACCTGGAATAAAAATCACACGAGCGCCTTTGCGCACTTTGCGAAGAATTTTTTGTAGCACGTCGTTATGGGACTGCGGCCAAACGGCGCCGCGATTAATTCTCCAAAAATCAACAATGTCGCCGACCAAAAAGATCGTCTCAGCATCATGCTCCTTCAGGAACGACAACAGCAGCTCTGCTTGGCTGGAGCGCGTTCCCAAATGCACGTCTGATATAAAAAGTGTGCGATACTTCACCATCGGTCCGATGCCTCCTGAAAGTTCATTGCAGCACACTCAAATGTGACAGGCTGATGCGACATGTGAAGATTCAGGTTTCATTTTTGTGACAATCCCATAAGCCGGGTAACGCAATTTTCGAAGACCGTGCGCCAAAGTAACATTAAGGCCCATCCAAAACCTCCAAACGGCCATCCATCATACTGCAACCCGATTCACCTTCTACCCACCGAACCGGGCATATTTTGGTTCCCGCAAACCCAAATCCCAAGGCCTTCTCTATTTAATATGGTTTCTGGCCCTATCTCATAAGTGCGATCTCATAAAAGGTCGAGGCCGAGAGTGAGTTTAAGGGCCATACATCTTAATAAAGCTGGAATGGAAAATAGCGGGTTACGAGCTCGCGGAAACGGCCACTCGCCCGCACCCGCCGCAACGCCGCGTTGAGCTCACCCAGCAGTTTTTCGTCACCCTTTGAGACAGCAATAGCAATCCCATCGCCAAAATACTTAGGCTCAAGGTAGGGCCCGCCCTTAAACTCACAGCATCGCTTTGATAACGTCCCGTTTAGCCAAAAAGCCAAGCTAATGGCGTCATCAAAAATGAGATCAAGTTTGCCATCCATAAGGGCGTCCCGGCACGTCTCCGCGTTTCTGTAAGATTTTATCCGGCTTGTGCGAAAAAAATCCTTCAGGAACGCCTCATGCGTCGTCCCAGCGACGACCCCAATGCGGCGGCCCTGAACGCCAGCCGGTGTCGCTTCAATCTTGCCCAACTCCCGCCGTCCCGTAAAACGCCCCGGCGTATGAAAATAAGGCGTCGTAAAGTTTACCCTCAAGAGCGCTTGCGGCGTAACCGAGTGTGCGGCAATCGCCGCGTCAGCCTGTCCACGCTCAATGGACTCTAAGACTTGCTCCCACGGTTGTACTCTTATGTCACACGCGGTTCGAAACTCCAGGCAAATGGCACGGGCCAGATCCACATTGAACCCAGTCAACACACCATCTTCATCATAAAAATTAAAGGGCGGAAATTCAGAAGTTGTTACAAAGCGCAGCGTCACGCGCCGCGGCTCAGATTTTTCATTCTCTTCCGTTAGTTGTGGCGCCACGCGCTGCGCACTCGCCGGCAAACTGAGAAACTGAGAAGTTGAAACGAGCAAACAAACCAAGATAAGTGATCGCAAAACGCATCCACAGAGCTGGCAAAACCAAATTTGGCGACGCACAACGCGCGTTCGGCGCACTTTGTTTGCTTTATTCATCGCCTTCGACGTCTTCCTCTTCGACAGGACCTCTTGTGCCAATTCCGTAACACAGTTCGCACTCAATTGGCAGTTGTAAAGCATCATCATTCGTGCTGCAATTTAGTGCGCACGATCTTTAGGCCATTAATTGCATTGATGTACTGGGTAGGCCGCAAATATGGCTCAACCCAGACATAAAAAATTTAATTGCAATGCGGGGATGGGGGCCAAATGACTTCGCACCAAGCCGATACTTTGCCTCAGTTCGACGCGAAAATCGAGCCCAGCAAGCCATCTTCAACAAGTCTAAAATATACTAAAACAGATCAATCTTTTCTTGATAACGCCGTATGGCATCTGGTACGTACGCAACCCCAATGTTCAGCCTACCGGACACTGTGGCCTTGGCAGTTTTTTATGCTCATCTTCGTGAGCCTCGCATTTGTTTTAGGCCAACTTCTCAATCCCGCATTGACACTCACAGTCACCCTGGCCGTCCTGGTTCTGCCTTTTCTATGCGTTGTTGCCTTGCGCGCATTTGCGCTATGGAATTTCCTGATCACGAATTCGGGAACACACAAGAGTTCTGTGCACTACCGTTTCACCGGTTCTGACCAGCCACCGGCGTCAAACCAAAATTACGCGCAAGCAAACTCGATGCACCACATCGATCGCGAAAGAACGTGGCCAACTTACGCAGTACTAATACCGCTTTTAAAAGAAGCTCACGTTGTGCCCTGGCTGCTTCAAGCCCTCAACCGCTTAGACTACCCCAAACACAAGCTTGAAATCTCATTTATCGTTGAAGCATTTGATATTGATACACGCCACGCACTTGAGCACGCTCATCTGCCCCCGCACATGCGTATCGTCATTGTGCCCGACGGTGAACCCCGCACAAAACCCAGAGCACTAAATTATGCATTACAAACAGCAGTGGGCGAATATGTTGTCATTTACGATGCTGAGGATGTTCCAGAACCAGACCAACTTCGCCGCGCAGTCAGGGTATTGGAGGAAAACAAAGGTGACATCGGCTGCGTCCAAGCTCGGTTGAACGTCTACAATCCCCATAACAGTTGGTTCACGCGCCAATTCACACTCGAGTACTCCGCACTGTTTGATGCAATTCTACCAGCACTTTATCGTCTCAAATTCCCAATCCCACTTGGAGGCACCTCAAACCATTTCCCGCGTTGCGTTTTGGAGGACGTAGGAGCATGGGACCCGTTCAATGTGACAGAAGATGCCGACCTTGGTTTCAGGCTCGCACGCAATGGTTGGAAAATTGAAGTTCTGGATTCGGCAACTTGGGAGGAAGCCCCACAATCTTTATCCATTTGGACAAAACAACGCACGCGCTGGCTTAAGGGCTGGATGCAGACCTTTCTGGTTCACATGCGTCATCCATCACACCTCGCACGTGAACTCGGTTTTCGCAAAACGCTGGGCCTGCAAATTCTACTGGGTGGACTGCTGCTTTCTGCATTCGTCCATCCCTGGTTTTATCTCCTGCTCGCCGCCGAAGCAGTGGGAACCTCAATCCTTCCTACACTTGAAGTATCAAAGGGTTCGCCAACCGGCAACATCACAAGCTGGCTCTTTTTCATCGGCATGATCAACTTGTTGCTCGGATACCTGACGGCAATCGCCCTTGGCGCCTTAACAGCAAAAAAACGGGGCCACCTTAACCTGGCCGCGCACGGACTCACATTACCCATCTACTGGCTCTTAATCTCGTTCGCGGCCTACCGCGCGCTATGGCAACTCTTCACCACACCACACAGCTGGGAAAAAACCGAGCACAGCACCACGCGTCCGCCCGGACATTATTAAAAGACTTCCATGCTTGATCCGTAAAACTTGCCCCTAACAATTTTTGCAAAGAGCGTCTATATTTTTCCATGTAGCTGAATAACATGCGGTCAAAGCACTCAATTGATAGATCCGACGGTGCCTACTGGTATATTGAGATCCGCGAAACAAAAAAAAGAAGTTGGGCGAAACAATCGTGGTGCAAATTTGCAAGAATGCAGATGAAGGAAACCAAGTTAGGCGTCGCGCGCGATCCATGGCGCTCGCACTCTTTTGCTATTTGACAGCACTTGGACCAACACACGCTGCCGACATGCCCCTCCGCGAGATCGTCCAAATCTTACACAACGCACAAATTGAAAAACCTGCTGACTTCGCCGGTCTCGATATGAGTTTTTTAAATCTAAGCGGACTTGATTTTAAGGCCGCACGGCTCGCCGGATCGAAATTGCATGCCGCAGATTTGACCGATGCCAATCTTTCAAAAACCGATCTGGCCGCCGCCATCCTCGACCGCGCAACTATTGTTCGAACAAACTTTACAAACGCCAACCTGTCGGATGCAAAAATCCGCCTCGCCCATAGCGCCAGTGGACTGACGTTCGATCACAAAGCCATCGCACGATTTAAAAATGCCAACCTCTCGCGCGCCAGAATCGTAGGACGATTTGATGGCGCTGATTTCCAAAACGCAAACCTAACAGACGCAGACCTCGGCCCCTATGGCGATTGGACACAGAATACATTGTCCCGCAGGTGCCAACTCAATGCCGCAAATTTCACCAAAGCAATATTAAAGCGTGCAAACCTGACAGAGTCCCATCTGCAATTTGCCAACTTCGAGGACGCGGATTTGTCCCATGCAAAGCTTATCAACGCACAACTTACAGGTGCAAATCTCAAAGGTGCAAATTTAACTGGCGCGGATGTCACGGGCGCCAACCTTCACAACGTCGACTTACGTCACGTCAAAGGAGTGAAACAAATCATTGGCCTCAAGGACGCACACAACGTGCGCGTCCCCACAAATATCCAAAACGGCGCTGCAAACTAGACGCGAGCCATCACAGGCGCGCCACTGTTCGTCACACCGCCGTGCAGCACCAACTGCGGGAACGGAATAACCCAATTGTTGACGTTGCAGGCCTCAACCAGAAGCCGCGCCATTTCCCGCTCAATTTCCTCATACCGTGGCGCCGACGTTCCGCGAACGTCAGCCTCCACTTCATAATCAATAGAAGAATCACCCGCCCTCAACAGCTCCACTTGCACACCAACGAGCTCATCTGGCCCAATTAGTTTGTTAAGCCCGGCTTTAACGTGCGCTTCAAGTTTTTGCGGAATTTCATCCGTCGCAATTCTCTGATGGCGATAGTCAATACCAAATGTAAGCTCTGCTCGAAAACCGCTCGAAAGATTGCGCGGCGCTTCCTCCAAAAAAGCCGATGTTGCGTAGGTCAGCCGTGATCCGCCCAGGTCCACCAGCTGCACCAACTCAGGCGTTTGAATAACAACTTTCCCAACCCGACCATCGCGAAGCTGAACCCAATCATGTTTTTCTGTTGGGAACCACGCTTCGTCTACTGCTGCCGGGCGTGAATGCAAACCAACCAGTTCGCGCACCGGCAACGTAAACGTGCCACCTTCAAGCGCCGGATTAACAAGGTCGGTGTAAAAATCCAAAAGCTCAACACGCCACGGAACGCCATTGAGCATCACGCGCTCACTTTCCTGAACGGCGCCCAGGTTCAAAAGCAAAGTCGTTTGCTCAACAAGCGCCGGCAACATCTTGACGCCAACCCACGCCAATGCGAGCGCAAAAATCGCCGCAAGACCAAGCAACAGCCAGTCGTTTAAATAATTAAACACCGCCAACATCGCCACAAGCGCAATAATGATCGTCGCCAATTGGAAAACTAAACTTGCAACACGCGTCGCAATGGATCTCGGTATCCCTTGTCGCCTTTGGATCATACCAGCAAACTTAGCAACAAGCCTTAAAGCGCCAAACACGCCCGCAAACGTCAAAAGCCCAACCAGAAAGTTAAACCCACGCGTCCGCAAAAAGTCCGTCACAAAGTTTCCAACACCACTTCCGCCTTGTGATTGTTCTTCCTCTCGCAAGGCAAGCTGCTGTTCTGCCGTTTCACGCAAGTCCGCAGCTTCCTCAAGTCGCTTACCCCAAGTCTTTTGCAGTTCAGTCAGATGTGTTTGCGTTGCCTCAGAACCCGTTGCCTCACTTTGAGTATCGATGGTTTTCAGGAGGCGCAGACGATCAAGTGCGCGTGTTGCAACTTCATGCTGGCGTTCCGCTTGCGCAATCGCGCCACGAAGTTTTTCAATTTGCCGCGCATTCTCTGTGGCCGCTTTCATCATTTTCACGACCGGCTCAGCAAGACTCATCAGCTCAGCCTGCAAATCAAACTTGCCGCGTTCACTGGGCGAATATTCATCATCGGCAACACCCGTGGACAGTGCCGTCAGCTGCGCATTTATTTGGTCCAACTTAGCCGTTGCCGCTTCAATTTTTTCATTGACCTCTTTTTGCGTGGCTTCTTCGCTCGCATTCTTCAATTCAATTTTGAGCTTCTCAATGATTTCGGTTTGTTCCCGCCGCCCGCTAATGAGGTTTGCAAGCGTATCGATGGCTTCCTTCGCCTCCGAACGCCGCTTTTCTTCCTTTAAAACCTCAGGGTCTTTTTCTGCCTCTTGCGCAAACGAAATTTCCGTTGCGAGTGGCACGCACACCAACAGTGCCGCAATGATCGCAAGCCTCTGGCAGGTGTCTCGAAGTATCTTTGAAATAGAAATGGTAACCTCCCCTGAAACGTAGCAAATTGCGACCTTGCCGCACCTGCCCACCTTACGAAACTCACAAACGTCTTTTGATGGTGTTTCCGTCAATATTTTGGCACAACATCTTTCCCGATCCCGAACTCGACAAAGGCGTACGACCGGTGCCCACGCATTTCATAATCAGACCAGCAACTGGGCGGGATTATGAGGCCGTTACAAACTTGCTTAATGCATCTTACGCGACACTGATGGCAACCGCCTATAGCCCGCAAATCTTATCGCAAGCGCTCCCCATCATATCAAAAGCAAACCCCAAATTACTTGCATCCGGCACCTATTACGTTGCGGAAACAGACACCCAATCAATGGTTGGTTGTGGCGGATGGACCAAGGAACGGCCGGGCTCAGGAGACGTCGCCCAGGACATCGGCCATATCCGGCATTTTGCGACACACCCCCGTTGGACCGGCAAAGGAATAGGACGCGCGCTTTTTAACGCGTCTGAGGCCGCAGCATGCTCTGCAGGCATCCGGCATTTAGAATGTTACGCCAGCCTCAATGCCCAGGGCTTTTATGAAGCCTTAGGATTTAAGGCCATCGCACAGGCAAAAGTTGAGCTAGCGCCCGGAATTGAACTGGCACACGTTCACATGAAACGCGCACTTTAACCGCGACTTTGACGAAGACCATGCGTTGAAATCTTCACCCCGAGGCGATACGCTTCAAGCGAAAAGCCACAACATGCGTAGCATGCAGCGCGGCAACGAAACCCAATTACTTTTTGGACGGGAAACAACATTTGACTGACGTATCTTTAGCTACATCAGATGGGAACGCAAACTTGGAAACGCTCAAGACGTTATGTGAAAGCAAAACTTTTGCGCCCGGTGACGTGCTGCGCGAAAAGGGCGAGCATTACAATTCTATGTACCTTGTGACGGACGGCGGCGTTGAAGTGGATCTTGCCCTCGGCACTGACCCAATCAGACCCTCCATTGAAGGCCTTGGATTGCCAATCGGCGAAATCGGCTTCCTACATGGCTTCCCGGCAACAGCCACTGTCATTGCCCGCGCAAAAACAACAGCCCTCGTCCTCGACGACAACACGCTGACAAAAATTGAAAACCAAAATCCTGATCTTGCTGTTGAACTCTTAAGACATCTCGCCGATACAGCCGAAGAACGAACCAGCCACAACATTGCAGTTGCCACCAACCTTGACGCCGCACGTGCCGAACCGGGCATACAGATAAGACTGTGCCGCACACCCGAAATGCTCGAAGACGCCAAGCGTTTGCGTTACGACGTCTATTGTGAAGAGTTACAGCGCCAATCGCCACACGCCGATCACGACAAAAAAATCATCTCCGATCATCTCGATGACTTCGGCCATACATTTATCGCCGTCGAAAACGACAAAACCATCGGCACTTTGCGCGCTAACCGCCCGGCGGAAGGCCCCATCGGCATCCTGGAAGACCTCTACGGCATGCGCACATCTGAATACCATCCAGAAAAAACCGTGGTCTGCACAAAATTCATCATTGCCCAAGATAAGCGCACCAGCGCCGCCGGCATCAAACTTGTGGCAAGCTTCACCCGTTACGCTTTGCAGCACCAATTACGCGAATGCTACATCGATTGCATTCCCTCTTTGCGGCCCTTTTACATGGCGTTAGGCTTTCGCCGCGCCGGCGCAAAGTTCCTCCACCGCGAAAACGGGCCGTCTTATCCGTTAAAAGTCGATATGGTGAAATACAAAGGCCGCATCGAGCGCGTACTGCTGAGTAAGACCTAAGCGGCCCGCAGAGAATCACATTGCCGCTGCGGCAACCGTCAACCTTAGGTTTTTCACGCTCACGCTGCAATTCCTCGACCTTCGGTCTCGGGCAGCTGCGCGGGCGCGGCGCAAAGCGCCGGGTCGCAGTCGCTCCCGGACAGGCATGATACGGTTGCCGTCAACTTTGTTGGCGCTACGTGAAACCAACGCCGCAACTCTCCTGCCGCTGGTGTAGCCGAAGGCGTACCAGTCGGCGCGTTCATGGCCTGAGCGAACCCAACACAACTTTAGGAAGTGTTGGCGCAAAAGACCAACACGACTTTAGGAAGTGTTGGCATAGACGGAGCATGGCAGTGCCATGAGCAAGCGGAGCATCAACATCCCTTAACGTCATCCCAACCTCTGCCAGGACAACGTTTCAGCATAGCTGGAGCGGCGCAACCGTTATGAACGTCACGCCCGCGAAGGCGGGCGGGTGAATTCACGGTTGAAGTGCAACACGATTGAAGATTTCATTTGGTGTTTTGTATCCGAGGCATTTTCGTGGTGTATTGTTATAGTCGTCGGCAAGCTTAGCAAGTTTGCGTTGTGAGATATGGGCCAAGTTTGATTTTCTTGGCAAGGGGCGACGTAGTCGCCCGATCGCATTTTCGATGCCGCCTTTTTGCCATGGCGCACGCGGATCACAAAAAAATGTCTTCAGTTGAAGCGGCTGATGGAGCTTGTGGTGATCGGCAAATTCGGTTCCGTTATCGAAAGTTATTGTCCGCCTGAGATGGGCTGGCAGCGATCGCAGGAGTCGTTTGATCAAAGCTGCGATATGGCTGGCGCGCTTATTGGTCAGCCTGACGACAAGAATGATTCTGGAAACGCGTTCATGCAAAACCAGCACGCCTTGTCCATATTTGGAAAACATCATGAGGTCGGCTTCCCAATGACCGGACTGGCGACGTTTGTTTGCGGCTTGGGGCCTTTGATCTAAGGTTTTGCGCTGTTTGATAAAATGAACGGATCCGATACCGCCTCGTTTGAGTTTTCCGCGCCTGTGTTTACGCTGCGGCAAGAGGCGGTTCCAATAATCTTTCTGTCCGACCCGATGATAAATATATCGATAGATTGACTCATGGCTGATGCGCATGGGAGCATTGTTGCAAGCCAGTCTGCCTGCGATCTGCTCCGGCGACCATCCCATAGCAAGATGTTGTCGGACCAATTTTCGCAGCGCGGGCTGGCGCTGCATTTTAAAGCGCGCATCCCAACGCCTTCTTCTCATCGCGAGTTTGTGGGCGCGTTGTGGCCGATAACCACCCGAATATCGGTTTGTTTGCTTTGCGTTGCGTTGCGTCGCAGTTCGCGGGCGATGGTGGAAGGTGCCCGATTGATTGCGGCTGCAATCTGGCGGAACGATTTTCCATTGGCGAACAGATGATAAATCTCGATCCGCTCATCCAAATTAAGTTGAGTGTAATGATGTCCCATAGCAGAACCCATAATAAGGGTGTTGCACTTGATTCGTGAGTCTAGCGCACCCATAATAAGGGTGTTGCACTTGATTCGTGAGTCTAGCGGGCCTATCCAAACGTCCGTATCGCACACGCACTCTGCTATAGCACCGGCAACATCCCCACTGGCTCGGATGGATCGCGGCCTACGCCGCGATGACGTTTGTGAGTATCGCCACCGCAAAGACCAAAGCACGCGCCGTAACCCTCCCGCCGCTGCGGTAGGCGAAGCCGTCGCAGTCGGCGAACTCACGAGCCGTTGGGAAGCAACGAACAGATCGTGAGACAAAAATACTTGTCAAGCGACGCGACCGGGTTGCCGGGCCCTGTGCTCCGATCGCACCGAGTACTATCGAGCGGGGCGTGAATCGGCAGCACAAATAAATGCCCCGCCCCGTCGGAGCGCCTTTGGCGCGTGAGACAAAAATTGGAGCGGGCGAGGAGAATCGAACTCCCGACATACAGCTTGGGAAGCTGTCGTTCTACCACTGAACTACGCCCGCAAACCCTTCTCGATGTAGCACAATCTCGACGCCCAACAAAGACAGCCGTCGCACAAGATAACCGCCCAATCAAATGGTCTTTGGTTTTCCTTTTAATCCATAACAAGCGGTTCGGCCCGCGGCCAACGGCCTGTTTTGACACGCGACGACAACCGCGCGCGTTCAGCGGCATCTACAGATTTGACAGCTTTTGCGTAAAGCGCCTCCAACTGAGGATCTTTAACGCCAGCCTGTTTCGCCCGCGCCAAAGCAAAATAAGTGTAAGACGGCGTTAGCCGCAGCACCTGGCCTTCCTCAGACAACTTCGCCAGTTCCAGATACGCCGGGCCGTAGTCAAAAATTGCGAGGCGAATAAGATCCGCGATCTCGAGATCTCGCATGCGGACCGGAAAGGGCAAATTCGAAAACGCGAATCCGCCTGACCGCCTTTGTGGAAATCGCGGCGCGTCTATATTTGCACCACTGATCTTGCCGCGCGCGTCCGCCAGTCCTTTCTTGGCCCTACAGTACAACGGAGCCGGATAGTGCTTTGGTTCAATGAAGTAGGCCCACGCTATCATGCCACGATCCGTCGTAATCGGATGCGGCGTTTCAGGGTGTTGTTCGTGAAAGGCAAGCGCCACCCCCATCAGTGCGCCATGGCACTGCCCGGATTCCAAAGCTCTCCAATATTCTGCATACTGGGAGTTGTTCAGGAACTCTTCTGCCGGTGGAAAGGCGTACCCCTTATAAACCGCTTCATATTCGTCAATGCCCTTATAAATCGACACAACGTCACCTTCTGCAGCGGATGGCTCCGCAAGTACCACCGCTATTGCAATTATAATGACGAATAAGTTGACCGGATATATTTGCTTGAGGAACATGGGAGATCGACTCAAAGGTTGCACCGACCGGAAAGCATATGACACACCGAATATTGCGGGAGAAAATACAACTTCATCGCGCCCATATCAACGCTGCGCGGGCCGTCTTACAAGCGTAATTGTACTTCACGTACAAAACAATTGAATACAGAACCTCCCACAGCGACTTGCTGCGCCTCTATGTCAAACTTATCCCCGACGCCGATTTCTGGCTGACAATCACCTGAAGCGTAGAATTGCGAACGGGAAGATGTGTTATGGCCAGCAGAGAGGGACAATGCCGACTGATTAACAAAAACATTAGGCAGCTCACCCAAGAATGGCGCGTTCTCAACGAAAAAATCCAATCAGCCGAGCGAAAAATACAAAACGCGACCAATGAACTTCGTCAAGCGGAGAACAGGCGCGATGGAATAGTGCGTTTTGTGCCTGGCCCGGCGAGGAGAAGTCCTTACGTATTGGGCATCACCATCATTGACGCAATCGGGAGATCAAGACAGATTGCAGAACTCAACGATCAAATCGACAGCCTAAAAAACCGCATAAGACGCTATGAGCGGGAACGTGCAGAAAATGAGCCGGTACGAAACAACAAACTAAGGCTCATCCGCCAACAACAACAGCGCTACAATGATAACAACTGCTTCGAATTGGGCTTTAGCCACGAAGTCTTAAACATGCCCTAGCGGTACCGCCGTAACCCGTAAAAGGCACGCCGCATCAATCCCTACTTCCGCTTCCGCCGACGGGCCGTGCGCGCACGCTTCTTTCTCTTGCGCTTTTTGCGATACTTGCGCGGCTTGGGCGCATTCCCGCAAACCCAGGTGCGCGTCTTATGGCTGAGGTTCAGCGTATCCGTTGCCTCTGCGCCTTCTAACGGCAAAGAGGCCAGCGTAATCCTTTCACGTGGCCGCCGATCATACCTAAGATTCGCAAAGCCCTCATCCAACAGATGCTTCGCATGGAGAGTTCGCTCACCGCTGGTCAGCGCCCCAACAATAACGACCACCAGCCGTCGACCATTGCGCGTGGCGCTCGCAACTATGTTGTAACCCGATGCACACGTAAATCCGGTTTTCATGCCATCGGCACCTTCATACGTGCGCAAAAGCCCGTTGTGGGAGTGCAACGTCAAGGTGCGAATGCTGACGTCCTGATCTGAGAACATGTCGGCGTGCTGCGGAAAATCACGGATGACGGCCGAGGTTAGAATAGCCAAGTCCCGCGCCGTCGAAACTTGATGTGGGTTGGGCAGCCCATGCGGATTGACAAAGTTCGTGTTCAACATCCCCAAGCGCCGTGCCGTCGCATTCATGCGATCGACAAAGGCCGCTTCGCTGCCTGAGACGGTTTCGGCAATAGCAACCGCAAAATCATTGGCCGATCGTATAATGAGTGCGCGCAACGCCGTATCAAGCGTTACATCAATACCCTTTTTCAAGCCAACCCGGGTGGGCGGCTGCGAGCGCGAGTGTTCCGAAAATTTAAGTTTGCTTTGAAGCGTAAGCGGCCGCGGCGAACGGCGCGGTTCCTCCATGGCCTCAAACGTCACATAAGCCGTCATGAGTTTGGCCAATGAGGCAGGATATGTGAGACGATCAACGTTATGATGATCAAGAACCCGGCCCGTTGCGGGCTCATAAAGCAACATCGATCCGTGTTTGAGCGGTTCGATCGTTTTCCTTTTTGATTTTTCTGCGCCAAACGTCTGCAATGGCGCCAAGACGAAGCATAATGCGAGAAACGCGATATAAAATATGACATGCGTGCGTTTAAAGTTGCAAAGTCTTTTGAGTATCACCGTCCCAAACCTTCTTGAATTGCAGTCAATGGAAATAAAATCGAAACAATGAATCTACCGTCCAAATCCAACTTATACCCCAGCGTCGAGTGTGACCAAACGTGAACTGACGAAGTGATAAATGCCCGCCCGCTCATGTTGCGTGTGGGCAACGACGGGAACCTCACCTTGAGGCCATAACCAACGCATTCACGGAACCAACGAGGATCAAATAGACGGTAGACTGTCTGACAGCCCACAACACGGGGCATCCAACCCACTACACGACCGGATAACCCGTTTGTGAGTTATGCTCTACCGTTTGCCTGTGTTAGTGTCCCGGCCGGTCACATCAAACACTGCGGCCCGCCACAAACACCCACAAACGCATCCCAGCCAAATTAGGGACCTTAGAAGCAAGGGAACGACAATTGAATCTCGACGTCGTAACGCCTGAAACAGAAGAGGGTTCCCACAAGTTTGAAAACCCCGACTGGACGGCAAAGGGAGAACCACGCGCAAGGGTTGGTCTCGAACATCTTGATACACTTTGGATCAACACCGGTTCCCTATGCAACATCGCTTGTACCAACTGCTATATTGAATCAAGCCCCGAAAACGATCGCTTAGTGTACATCTCTGCCGCCGAGGCCGCCGAATTTTTTGATGAAGCGCAGCGACTAAAAACGCGCGAAATTGGAATTACGGGCGGCGAACCGTTCATGAATCCAGACATTATACCAATGCTGCGCGACGCCCTCACGCGTGGCTTTGAGGTTCTGGTGCTGACCAACGCCATGCAGCCCATGCAGCGCCCACGAATTTATGATAATCTATTGGCATTAAAAGAAGAGTTTGCCGACAATCTCACAATCCGCGTCAGTCTCGATCATTACACCCGCGAGCTTCACGAAAAAGAACGAGGTCCCGACACCTGGGACAAAACCATCGACGGGCTAAATTGGCTTTCCGAAAAGAGCTTCAATCTGGCAATCGCTGGCCGCACCTGTTGGAACGAAGATGATGCCTCATCTCGTCTTGGCTTTGAGCAGTTGATCAAAAAACACAAATGGCCAATTGATGCATCAAACCCCAGCCAACTTGTGCTCTTGCCAGAAATGGATAACTCCTTTGATGTCCCAGAGATTACAACCGCCTGCTGGGACATTTTAGGCAAAAAACCAAGCGACGTGATGTGCGCCCATTCAAGAATGGTCGTCAAACGCAAAGGCGCCACAAAACCCACCGTACTTCCCTGCACCTTGTTGCCCTATGACGAGGCCTTTGAAATGGGCCCAACGCTCGATGAGGCTTCGCGCGCAGACGGCGACATGTTTCAAAATGGCGAGGTCAAGTTGTGCCACCCCCATTGTGCCAAATTCTGCGTTCTTGGCGGCGGTAGCTGCTCATAGGGGCTTTGAGAAACCCGCCAAAGTCCCTTTCATTAACCTCACCGAACGCTCCGTAGGCTCATTTTTGGGTCGACCAGTCACACTGCGCCCGAAATCCACTTGAGATTTAACGGCTGACCTCACCGCTGCCCTAGATCCGACACCAATAATTGGTGTAACTGAAAGCGAGCGAACAACGACCGGGAGTGGGTTCCAAGTGATCGAGCGAAAAGAACGAAAACCCTATTGGCGTCACACAAAATGGCAAATGCTCGCCAGTCTCTTGCCGTTCCTCGCCGTACTCATTGTTCTGCCGCTCTATGCGGACAGCCTCAACCACAACAAGTTTTTGGGTTTTCCCTTAGGCTACTTTCTGGTCGCTCATGGCATTGCGATCATTGCGCTTGTTACCGTCGCGAGCTTTGTCAACCGCCAAGATGCGATTGACCATTGGCACGGTGCCCACGAAGATCGCTAGCTCGTAAACGTCACTTGAGTCCGTCACGCTAACTCCTAAGGCAATTAAGATGTCGGCGACGCTAAGAACGCGATCGGTTAACCCCCGGCTCGGCACTTACTTCGGAATATTTGCGAGCGCGTTTATCGCCCTTGTCTTGTTGACATTGATTTTTGAACGCCTCGGCCTGGCAGACGGTTTGCTCCGCAGTGTAATGCTGCTTGGACCGCTCGCCATGTTAACCGCCATCGGAATTGCGAGCAGAAACAACAACGCACTCGAATATTTCGCCTCAGGTCGTCGCGTACCCGCTGTATTCTGCGGCGCTGGCCTTGCCGCCACGGCACTCGGCGGCACCGGCATTGTCACAATCGCAGGCTCCCTCTTCATCATCGGTTTCGATGCCATTTGGCTGATCAATGCGGGGCTTGTTGGCTTCGTCGTAATGGCCGTGCTGCTCTCCTCATTCCTGCGCAAATTTGGATCCTACACCCTACCATCCTATCTCGGCCGTCGGTTCGACAGTCGCGTGCTACGGGTGACAAGTGGGGCTGTGCTGGCCGTACCGATGCTGCTGATGCTTGTTGCCGAACTGAAGATTGGAATCGCAGCCGCATCCTGGCTCTCCGGCCAATCCGAAACTCTGATGATGATGTTGATTGTTTCGGTGATTACCGCAGGCATGCTTCTTGGCGGCACGCGATCACTCACTTGGACGAACGTTGCCGCTGTCACCATCATCATTCTGGCACTCATGACACCTGTAACAATCGTGGCTGTTTTGAACGGCTACTTACCAGTTCCCCAGTTCAGCCACGGCCCGGTTGCCCGCCATATCTCCCGTGTCGAATCGCTGGAAGCAATTCCAATAATCTATCAATCAATGATGGGCTTTAAGTTGCCCGAACAGGGCTTCCAAGCCATCGCCCAGAGATTTTCATCGCCCTTCGGCCATATCGGTCCGGCGGCTTATATCTTAGCCGTCTTGACAATTTTTACCGGAATTTCTGCATCGCCTTGGCTACTGCCACGCCTCGCCACCACGCCAGGCGTCTACGAAACACGCAAATCTCTCGGTTGGGCAACGTTCTTTTTCGGAACCATCATGTTGACGGTTGCAACAATCGTCGTGTTCGCCCGTCACGGTCTCGTTGAGATCATCGGAACCAAAATTGAAAATGCCCCAACCTGGCTAAGCGATGTTGTCAATTACGGCCTTGCTGAGCTTACATCCCAGGAAGGCAAGATCTCGCTGACAAATGTGAGCTTTGACCGAGATTCGGTTTTGCTGAGCCTGCCGATAATGTCAGAGCTCCCAATGACGTTTGCCTATTTCGCAGCCATTGGCATTATCGCAACCGTCTACGCCACCGCCGCAGCTATTGTTGTAGCCCTAACAAACGTTGTGTCCGAAGACATCGTCAACGGATTCTCCTGGCAAGCGCCCGCAATACACATTCGCATAACAACAACGCGCGTGCTGATGGCCGTCGTGGCCGCCTTTGCAGGCGTCGTCGCGATCTATGTCCCCAGCGACCCATTAAAGCTCATGCTTTGGGTGCTTATTTTAAATGGCACGAGCGTATTTCCGGTTTTGGTCGCCTCCATCTGGTGGAAAAGGGTGAATGTTTATGGAGCCTTTGCCAGCATCATGACCGGGTTTTCCATCGCCGTCATAGCAATCGTATCAAGCGAAGCAGGCTGGCTAGGATGGCATGGCGCGCTGGCGGGACTGCTTGCGCTCCCCGCGAGCACTATCGCGCTGGTCGCCGTAAGTCTAACGACATTGAGACCAACGATGCATGCTTTAGAACTTGTGCGAGACATTCGTGTGCCAGGCGGAGAAATTCTTTATGACCGCGAGATGCGGATTATGTTGCGCAAGGAACGCGGCCGCTCATAACTGAGATCACAACCGACAAACTCATTTGACAACGTAAGTCCCATGGTAATGTAACGCAACCGTGCGTCGATGTGGCCTCGAACGGTGCTCAACAACGTAAAGGCCTTGCCAAGTGCCAAGATACATCTGACCGGACCGCACTGGAATCGTCAGCGACGTCGACGACAACATCGTCTTGATGTGAGCTGGCATATCGTCAGGTCCTTCAGAGTTATGACGGTAGTGCTGTGATTGGGGTGCGAGCCCCTCCAAGGCATCTGTCAAATCCCGCAGAACATCCGGATCAGCATTTTCTTGAATTGTTAGCGAAGCGGAGGTGTGACGCAAAAAAACTGTCACCAATCCGTCAGCGGCTCCAGTCTCGTTGAGCCAATCGGCAACGCGCCGCGTAATATCAACAAAACCCTGGCCACGTGTCTCCGCAATGATATCGCCAAACGCTTGACCCAATTCACATTGAGTGCGGTCGATATCAACAGCCACAGTTCGCTCCACAAAAGTCAAATGTGCCACAAAGGCATCTTTCACTCAGCCATCCGGCTGCGCAATAGGCATCCCAGATCCCAAGCAAGACTTACACCTTTAGAGTGGCGTGCCATCTCCACTATCGCCAGGCCGATTGCGTGGTCTCGTTTTTTCACCGAAATCCTCAAACTTCTCGCGGAACTTCCGGATCATCTTTTCCAAGTATCCGATCGCTTGATCGATTTCTTGCTCAGACGGCAAATTCAGTTTTGGCTTTCTGCCTTTCGGTTCATCAGGTGAGGGAAATCCTTCAAAACTGTCATCCCCGCGCTCAGCAAATTCGCCTTGATCATCCCGTTGTCCGCCGCGCTCTGCGCGATCCAATTGGCCCCGCAAACGCTCATTTTCTTCCTGTAGCCGCGACAACTCATCGTGCGAGGAGCGATTGTCCGAGCGCATTGGAGAACATGCCCAAGTACCGCTCTCATTTGAACACACCGACATTTCTCCAGTTTTTTTGTCCAGCCGGATAAAGCGATCACCAGATTTCTCCATCTGGTATCGCCCACCTGAATCTTGCGCCAAGGCCGCCGCACCAAATGCGGTAGCAGCAACCGAAAATGCCATAAGAGCAGATAATACGCGCATAGTCCCACCTCCAATGGGCTAGAAGGGTCAAAAGCGGCAATGCAACCGTTCTTGTGCGTCAACAATATTCCCTGAGTGTGGCAAAGCCAACTTTATCGACATCGCAACGGCAAAACAGATTGCTCTTATCCGTCGCTCAGACTGCCAACATAATGATCGTTGCAATTGCTCTACAATTGCACAGGCAAAAAGCCGCAAATCGCCCCCTTTCTTTCACATCTTATAACACTGATTAACCGAACGTTTACTGGCCCCTGCGAGCTTAGGAGCATTCGGTTCTGTGTCGTGCTGCGTCTGAGCCAGCAAGAACTCCCACGAGCACGGCCAAGGCGGCGGACCCCGCCCCTCCCAATATTTAGAAATGCCCATGCCAATCGTGTGGTGGGGCCACACTGGATAGGAACCGAGATGTCAAACCAAAAAAAAGCAGAAACACGAGAATTTAGTGTTTCAGCACGCACAAAACAAAGCTCTCCGCTTCCTTCCAAAGATGAAACGCTTGATCAGTTGCTAGGTCAAATCGCAACGCAAATTGAGCAGGCCGATCAGCGCCATTCCAACGTTTTGCGGGGCATGCACCAAAGCGTTAAAGAGTTAGGCGAGCAAGCCCGTGAAACCGAATCTTCGGTCTCTGACACTTTCGCGGAAGACTTTGAAAGACTGCAGCACCGCCTAAATGAGTTAGCAATACAAATCAAAAACTCTGCCGGCAACAACGAGCAGACTTCAAGGTCAAACGCGCCCTACACCACGAGCGATTTTGAGCCTGTAAATGATGACGACCATGACAATCCATGGGATAAGGATTCAGCGGACGCGCTCTTAAACGTCTATGAATCGGCCGATGGCCCCTACGCATTACGTGCCATGCACGCCAGCATGGTTGCATCGTCAAATGCGGACCGCGCCTGGCTGGAAAAAAAACTGGGCGGGCTTGAAGCACAAATCACTGATGCCCTATCCCAGGAACGTCCAAACATGGATGCCGCATCAGAACGCGCCTGGCTGGAAGAAAAGTTCTCAGAAATTGCAAGCAAAGTCGAACGGTCGCTAACCGAACTCAGCAAAAGCGAAGCGCTTGAAGGTCTAAGGCAGCGCTTTGAAGACTTTCAAGCAGAGGTCTCAGAATCCATTCAGGGCATAGCGCTTCGGTCAGACCTGGAAGGTTTAAAAGCCGTCGAGAAACAAATCGACGCGCTCAAGCAGCATTTCGAAGAAGTCCAAAAACAGTTTGGCCGCATCGAAACCATGGAATCACAAATATCAACGATCATGGATCGTGTTTCCGATGAACGGTTGGGCGATTTGCTGGCTGAAAACGCAACCGCCCCAGATGACTTTGTAGAATTGGCCGCGACCGCTGCCGAAGACGTCGCACAACGCATGGCCATTTCTCAAACCGATGCAGAACAACCAAGCTCCGGTATTGATAATGTGTTGGAGGCAATCGAAGCATTCAAAGAAGAGCAGCGCAAAGTCGATGATCAGACCGCAAACATGCTCGACACAATGCAGCTTGCGATGATCAATGTGCTCGACAGGATTGAAGTGATGGAAAAGTCAGGTCCCATCACACCAAGCGCAGCATCTTCTAAAAAAACGCCTGCGCCCGCGACGCCGACATCTGCACCTGAAGCCGACTCTGACGAAACACTGCTACCAATCGCAGATCCGTTGTCATCGCTTCCGCCATCTACGGACGCGGACGCTGCAGCATACGGCTTTGAGCCCATCGCCGATCAAGGATATGGCTCCCGAACTTCAGACCTCTCCGATTACAACGAGCTCGTTGATACGCCAGAGTCCTTAACGAACAAACCGTTCGTGAATGACGAATTAGATGAAGGTTTTGCGCCTAAATCCGATTTAAACCGGGAACAACAACATCAGGCAGAGGATGAACAATCGACCCGACTTGGCGCAATCGAACGCATTCGCGAACAATTTGTGGCCGAAGCCCAGCGCGCACGTGATCTTGCAGCACAAAACTCAGCAACAACTGACGTTGACGATGCTCTGAGCGAACTCACCAACAAGTCCGAGGCGAACCACAATCCAGACGCACCTCGTCCGTCAGACGTCGGACCTGTATCAAACTTGAGAAAGAAATTCCCAGGTATTGAATTAACGGCACCCGCCGAAGACGAAAAAGCAGCAGGTGAAGAACAAAAGATCTTCGGGATCTCTCGTCGCAATCTTTTAATTGGCGCAATTATTTTGTTGGTGGCCACATCTGCGCTGTTGTTTTTTATGCCGCGTAAAAAATCCGGACCGCCACCAAAAGTAATTAGGCAAGAACAACCCATAAAATCTCCCGCACCTGGCGCAACCCAACCCCAGACTGGTAAGGATGGCGGCACCACAACTCCAACACCAGGCGGCCGTCCATCAAATAACAACAGCGATCCTGGCCAACCTGGCGCACCATCAGGCTCTGACAGCAAAGGTCCACAAGGTTCAAGTGCACCCGGTGACGGCGCCTTCAACAAATCTCCAGATCCGTATGGAAGCGCCCGCCTAAACCCAGCGAAGGTTGAGGGCATCACGATGTACGCGGCACCCACACCGGCATCGCCACAGGCCATCGCCCATTATGCAGAGCGTCACAGGATGGCAAATCTCTCAACGCAGTTGGGATCGACCGTCGTAAAGACGTCGCCTGCAGCGTTTTTGCCTCAAAACGATAGTCAATCGCTAAGCACGACGGTCAATTCCTCAATCGGCTCGAGCAACCTCCGCTCGCAGCTAAATCTCCCCCCGGCAACGCTAGGACCATTGTCCTTGCGCCTGGCAGCCGCAAAGGGTGATCCTTCAGCGCAATTTGAAGTCGCCGCCCGCTTGGCCTCAGGCAAAGGCGCGAACCAGGACTTTGCCGCGGCAGCAAACTGGTACCAGCGTTCGGCCTCACAAGGATTTGCACAGGCACAGTATCGGTTGGGGACACTTTACGAACGCGGGCTCGGCCTAACAAAGGATGAGTCACGCGCCCGCATCTGGTACCAACGGGCCGCCGAACAAAGCAACATTAAAGCCATGCACAATCTTGCCGTTTTGAGCGCGTCCAGCGCGACCGGTTCGCCCAACTATGCGACCGCCGCCAAGTGGTTTAAGAAAGCCGCCGATTACGGGCTAGCGGACAGCCAATTCAACCTCGCCGTTCTTTACGAGAACGGATTGGGGGCCGCTAAAGACATGAAAATGGCCTATAAGTACTATGCTTTAGCAGCAAAATCCGGCGATAAAGACGCGTCCATTCGCCGTGACGCTATAATGTCCAAGCTAAGCCAAGCGGACCTCACAGTAGCTCAACGATCAGTGTCCTCGTTTCGACCCTTGCGGACCGACAAATTGGTCAACGATCCGCGCTATGCGGGTCAGGCCTGGCGAAACCGCGCAAGCACGAATTAATCTTACACCACGAGAGCTCATCGAAACCTTCCAAGATCGAGCTAGATATACCGCGAAGCCACCCCGCCCAAAACTATTTTGGACGTGAAGGTCAAGCGCGCGAGCTCTCAATCGTGCTGACCAATCAAACCTGCCAAACCCTGTTGTGTTTAGGGTACGGCAGGGTCAGAAATTCGAACCACCCAAATTGCGTTTTACAATACCCGTAAAGAGACCATTGACCCAAGTGCGCGTTGGGGGCATTGGTGTCCCTAAAAAGGGCGTGCCTTCCAGTATAGCGCGATCTGCTTCCAAAATCTGGATGCTGCCATGAGCCGCGCAAACCTCGCCTTGACAGATGTGAGCTTTGCCGTTGGCCATTGATCCAGCAGCCCCCTAAACCAGTATTGAAGGAATATCAAAGACCTCGGTGAACGGCCCAAAAATAAATTGTTAGAGAACAGGACCATCGCTGCAAACCTCGGTTCCGCGCACTAGGACGCAAGACGGACAGCGCATATGAATCTTTACCTTCCCATAGCCGAAATGTCCGCAAACGTTTTCTTGTTTCTCGGCATGGGCGGAGCAGTTGGCTTTTTATCTGGAATGTTTGGAATTGGCGGCGGCTTCCTAATGACGCCGCTTCTAATTTTTGCCGGCATCCCGCCAGCCGTGGCAGTCGGCACAGAAACCGCACAGATTATTGCATCTTCCGTCTCTGGCGCCATCGCCCAATATCGACGCAACAATGTCGACGTTAAGTTGGGGCTCGTCTTGCTTGCTGGTGGTATTGCCGGTTCACTTATCGGCGTCGAAATCGTCCGCATATTGAGAGCCGCCGGCCAGTTCGAGTTATTCGTATCCCTAAGCTATGTCGTTTTTCTAAGCGTCATCGGCACATTGATGTTGATCGAAAGTGCCAACGCCATTCGCAAGGCGCGCGCCGGCCAACCCATTTCCGGACGCAGATCCGGACAGCATAGTTGGATCCACGGCCTACCATTTAAAATGCGTTTCCGTCGATCCAAACTCTACATCAGCGCAATTCCACCATTGATGATTGGAGCGTTTGTCGGATTCCTAGCCGCCATCATGGGTGTTGGCGGTGGCTTCATTATGGTGCCCGCGATGATCTACTTACTTCGCGTACCAACAAATGTTGTCGTTGGAACCTCGCTGTTTCAAATCGTTTTCGTAACCGCAGTAACAACAATCCTACACGCAACAACAAACTATACTGTCGACGGTGTCCTCGCTGCCATTTTGATGGTCGGCGGCGTCATTGGTGCACAATTTGGCGCCGCAGCCGGCGAAAAGCTACGCGGCGAACAACTTCGCTTCCTACTCGCCGCACTGGTTCTGCTCGTGAGCCTCAGAATTGTCTGGGGCCTCGTCGTAACCCCTGACGATATCTTCTCCATCACGGACGTCTCTGGAGGTCATTGATGAGAACCGATATCAAACAGAACCGCAAAAATGCATTTGGCCTCCGTATTGGAGTTTTTTTCTGCGCGCTCATTGCAGCATTGGGACCGCAGCTCTTATCGCCATTCGCTTACGCCCAAGAACAAGCGCAACCACAAGCAACAGAGAAAAAAACCGAAGAACAAGAACCCAAACCCGGTGTACCAACCATCAGAGGTCGAGGATGGTCTTACACAGGCAATGAATATATCGAGGCCGACGTCCACACCAGATCGGTTGCCGTCACCTCAGGATTTTCAGGATCTGAAATCGTTGTTTTCGGTGCCGTTGAAAAAAACCACCCAAGCAAAGCTAAAAAACAAAACTACGACATAATTGTTGTCGTGGAAAGTTATGCTGCACCCCTCGTGATACGCAAGAAGGAAAGAATGGCGGGCATTTGGATCAATACCGACAGTGTAAGGTTCGAAAGCATCCCAACGTTTTATGCCATCGCATCAACACGCCCAATTAAAGACATTGCCGATGAACGCGTACTACAAGCAAACAACATTGGTTTTGAATCCATTGCCGATCCAACAAAAGACTCCATCATGAAATCGAACTCATCTCGCGAACTCGGCCTGATGAAATTCAAAGACGCGATCGTGAGATTGAAGCAAAAAGACAAATTATATCAACGACAAGACTATGGCGTTACATTTCTTGGTGCGAGTCTGTTTCGCGCGACAATCAACTTACCCGTCAACGTCCCAGTCGGTCCTTTGTCTGCCCGCGTCTATTTGTTTCAAGACGGAAAACTACTGGCAGACTATTCCTCCCGCGTGCTTTTGCAGCGTGAAGGCTTTGAACGCATCGTTCACGATTTTGCATTTCAACATCCGCTACTTTACGGGATTATCGTTGTTCTTTTAGCAGCGGTCGCCGGTACGGCAGCCTCAGCATTGTTTGGCCGCAGCGAACACTAGAGCGTGTTCAGTTGAAATGCGCAAAGAATGCTCTCTCCGCCATCCTAATCCGCAATAAGAAGGCGCGACGCGATCGGATAGAGGCCCTCGTGCCCCAACATCCAAACCGACATGCCCTGATCACCAAACAAAGGTTCAAAGGCATCATCAAGAATGTTGAGACCTCCCGCATAAGCGCCAAAGGCTGGCAAAACGAGGCGCAAGCCATTTCCCACAAAGCACGGCCGGCGCACCGCATGGCCGTGACGCGAAATTTTCGCCGCCGGATGCAAATGTCCGGCTATTTCATGTGTTGCCACGCCATCAGTGGGCGCGTGCCTCAAGGTGATCCCTTCCACGGTAATTTGCGGGCGGGCAAATCCCCCGAGCTCGTCTGGTATTTCGGGATCATGGTTGCCCGTGATCCAAATCCACTCGCAGTGCTCCTGAAAAATATTCAACGTTTGCAGATCTTCATCTGCAATACGCTCAATTGCGGCGACATCATGCATGCTGTCCCCGAGGGCAATAACCGTCTCCGCTTTAAACCGGTCAATCACTTCAGCAAGTCGTTGCAAGGTTTCGCGCGTGTCATAAGGCGGCAGCATCTGCCCGCGCTGCGCAAACGCAGAGCCCTTCTCCAGGTGCAAATCTGCGACCAACAGTGCGCGTTCGGACGGCCAGTAAACAGCCCCCGACATATCTGCAACAAAGTACCGGCCACACAACGAAAGCTCCTGTGTGGTCATCTCATGAATTCTGAAACGTTCGGGCTTGAATTCAAGCATACCGATTAACCCGCTTTAAGTGGCGTCAATGATCACACCTCATGAACACGACTGACCGCCCACAGCCTCAAACGATTCGCAAATCATACATCTTTATGCATTGAAACGCACCTCAGCCCACACTTCCATAGGCACAGGCGACATTAGGGCGCCATTGCCTCCTCAACGAGGTCGCGGGCGGCCTCGCGCAAAATGTTTTCGCGGCCTATATGACCGACCCTCTCCACACCAATTTCCAATAGGATCGGTACGGACAATGGCGACACCCGCTCCAACGCACGATGCCGAATTCGTCCCTTTACGCGTTTTAAAAAAGTGCCAAGACGACCAACATCGAGCAGGCCCGACGACACGTCAGCCCAAGCCGCCTCCAATAGGATATGTTGAGGATCATGTTTGCGCAAAACATCGTAAATGAGGTCCGTTGAGAAGGCCACCTGCCGACCTGTTTTTTCCTGACCGGGAAAACGTCGCTCTATGAGACCAGCGATCACCGCCGTATTCCGAAATGTCCGTTTCATAAGACTTGATTCAGAAAGCCACGCATCAAGATCATCGCCCAGCATGTCTTCATCAAAAAGCTGAGATAGTTTTAGCGCGTCCGAACCAATCATCTCCGAAAGATCCCGCAGTCCCCAAAGCGACAACCCATAATCATTGGCAACAAATCCCAACGGCTGCGCGCCGGACCGTTCTAAACGCCGCGTCAACAACATACCCAGGGTCTGATGCGCTAAGCGACCTTCAAATGGATAAGCTACAAGATAAAACCGGTTGGCGCGCGGAAACGTTTCGATCAAAACTTCGTCCGGTCGCGGAATGTCAGAATTATCTTTTTGCAAGGAGAGCCATTCACTAACGGGCTCGGGCAAATGACGCCATGCCCGTTCATCACTCAGCATTTCACGCACGCGTTGCGCCAAATGTGTCGACAAGGGAAACTTGCCACCGGGATAACTGGGGATCATCGGATCGGGATCCGTGGACCTTGTCGCAATGGCCTCATTCTCTATGAGACCCTCAAAACGCAACACTTCACCGGCTAAAACAAACGTATCCCCCGGCGTCAATTGCTCAACAAAATAAGATTCAAGCTCTCCAAGAACCCGCCCGCCGTGTAGTGGAATCGATCTTGTGCGGCGCTTTGCGCTAGCCAAACGCACTTTGGTCATCGGGCTTTCAACAATTGTCCCAACGTTAAGCCGGTAGCTTTGAGCAATACGACCATTGGAAACCCGCAACCGCCCGTCATCTGTCGGGCGCAATTTCGCAAACCGATCATAGGTTTTGAGCGCATAGCCGCCCGTGGCAACAAACTCGACCACGCGATCAAAGGTTGCCCGACTAAGATTGGAATAGGGGGCCGCCGTACGCACTTCTTCATAAAGTTCAACAGGAAAAAACGGGTCCTGACACGCCATCCCAAGAACATGTTGCGCCAAAACATCCAATCCCCCTTTGCGCGTATGCACCACGTCCTGGGCACCCGCATGCGCAGCTTCCAGCGCCGCCCGGCACTCTAAGACCTCAAACCTATTTGCAGGCACCAGAAGTGCTTGCGACGGCTTCTCCAAAGTGTGATTTGCGCGACCAATCCGTTGTGTTAAACGGCTCGCGCCTTTGGGCGCACCCACGTTGATAACAAGATCAACATCACCCCAATCAATACCAAGATCCAGCGTCGACGTTGCCACAACGGCATCAAGTGCACCGCGTGCCATGGCCGCTTCGACCTTCCGTCGTTGCGCAACATCAAGCGAGCCATGGTGAAGCGCAATGCGAAGTGCATCATCGTTCGCATGCCACAACTCTTGGAAAACCAACTCCGCCTGCATGCGCGTATTAACAAACACCAAAGTTAGCTTGTGTGCACGAATCCGATCATAAATGTCCTGAATCGCGTAGCGCGCCGAGTGACCGGACCAAGGCACGGGCTCCTGCAATTCCAGAACTTCAATATTCGCTTTTGCGCCTGGCGGAGCGACAATCAGATCGGCAAGCATGGTCGTCTCATCGGACGTTGGTTGCGCCACAAGATAGGCACGCAACTCACTTGGCCTCGCAACCGTGGCCGAAAGCCCAATCGTCATCAGGCGGGGCGAAATCTTTCGCAATCGCGCCAGGTCCAAACTCAATAAATCGCCACGCTTAGACGTACTCAATGCGTGCAGCTCATCGATAACAACCGTTTCGACATTCTCAAACAGCGCCGGCCCGTCGGGATGCGCGAGCAGCAGCGCCACTTGCTCTGGCGTTGTGAGCAATATGTCGGGTGGTCTTTGGCGTTGCCGTGCCCGTTTTGAGGCCGGCGTATCACCTGTACGCGTTTCGCAAACAACGTTGAGCCCAATTTCATCAATCGGGATCGTCAAGTTTCGCGCCACGTCAACCGTAAGTGCCTTGAGCGGAGATATGTAGAGCGTGCGCAGCTTCGGCGATTGTTCCTCAACTTTGGAGCGCGCAGAAATTTGAATAAGACTTGGTAGAAATCCTGCAAGCGTTTTACCGGCACCCGTGGGCGCAACCAGCAATGTTGAACACCGCCTCTGGGCTTGCCCAAGCAATGCCAATTGGTGAGCTCGCACATCCCAGCCGCGAGAGCGAAACCAGCGCGAAATGTTATTCGGCAGGAGCACACGCTCAGGTTCCGTTAAACTCTGCGGCACCAACGACACGATAGCAACACTCCTGATTGCGACAATCTGGCGAGCGCGACAATTCGATGAAACATGAGCCACTGACCGTTTTGCAGGGAAGATGTCCGTTGAAACAAACCGCAACGCTGTCAGCCATCCCAACGCTCACACCGGTGTTAATGAAACGCACACCTATGATCGCACTCGCATCGCACCAACAATTATGTTACATGCGGATCTTAGAATCCAGTCGCCATCATCAATGCCTCAATGAACGAGAGTTGTGGCTGAAAAAGGAACTGCCAAAGCATGGATCGCAACACGGTTTTTGGGGGCCACCCGCTCGCCATCATTGTAAAACTTGCCATTATTTCAATCGTGGTCGGCGTCATCCTGTCCGCGCTCGGCATCACACCTCGAAATTTATTCTATCATCTCGATCTTATCGCTAGGCGCATTTACGACCTTGGATTTGAAGCTGTTGAGTGGGTCTTCGGCTATTTGGTTTTGGGTGCAATGGTGGTCGTACCCATTTGGTTCATCGCGCGCCTCATGGGGTACTTGGGTACAAAACCTTCAAACGACGAAAAATCTTAAAGGGCCAATCTGAATAACTTACTCCAGCTCTTTCGTCGCCCAGGCCTCCGCGTCTTGGCCGACAAGCGCATCAATGCTTTCAAGACCGTTCGCCCGACAGGTCTCAATTAAATGTTGCTTGATCTTGTTGACGAGCCCGGGCCCTTGATAGATCAACGCCGTATAAAGCTGCACAAGCGACGCACCGGCTTTAAGTTTTGCCAACGCCGTTTCACCGCAGCTCACTCCACCAATACCGATAATCGGAATGCGGCCTTCACAGGCGCAATAAAAACGCGCCAACATAACAGTCGATCGGTGAAACAAGGGCGCGCCCGAAAGGCCGCCCACTTCGGCCCCAAACGCACTGGACAACGCAGGCCGCGCCAGCGTCGTATTTGAAACCGCAAGACCATCAACCTTGTGCGCGATCAAACGATCCGCAATTGGCCCAATGTCAGCTTCTGCGACATCCGGCGACACTTTTACGATAATGGGGCGCTTTATACCGCCGGCTCTTACAAGCTCAGCACGCACATCCATAATTCGTCCCAAAAGATCATCAAGCATTTGCGGCGCCTGCAAATCGCGCAAGCCTGGTGTATTGGGCGAAGAAATATTGACCGTAAAATACGCTGCTAGTGAATAAAACGCACGCAGGCCGGTAACATAATCTGCAACACGGTCCGTTTGGTCTTTGTTAGCACCAATGTTAACACCAACGATTCCTGGTTGTTCGTTTCGCCTTTGTTCTGAATCCACCCAGGCCTTGAGACGTCTGGCCGCAACAGCATGACCATCATTGTTAAAACCCAACCGATTGATCACCGCACGGTCTTCAACCAGACGAAAAACGCGAGGCTGTGGGTTGCCCGCCTGCGCCCGCGGCGTCACCGTACCGATTTCCGCAAAACCACAACCCAATCCAAGAACACCCCGCATCACGCGCGCGTTCTTGTCAAATCCAGCGGCCACGCCAATCGGATTCGGAAATTCAAGTCCCCAGACTTGCGACTTTAGACACGGGTCATCACTTTTCGGAACAAAATGATAGACGCCAAGCTCAAGTGATTGCAGCGTGAGTTCATGCGCATACTCTGGTGGCAGTGAAAAAAGTAACGGCCTTGCCAGACGGAACATCAAAGCCCTCTCGTCGTAATGTCTGCCGGGATTTGCGGAACCAGTTGGGCATCCAGTGTAAGATCACGCGTAAATAGCGCTGTAGACGTTTTCAGCGGACCATAAAGGTGCGGAAAAAGATCGCCACCCCGCGATGGTTCCCACTTCAACGCATCACCAAGTTGTAACGGCTCAACGGCCACAAGCAACAAATCGTTCTGACCGCAAAAATATTTCCGCACTGTGGCTTGGAGTTGGTGCGCCGCCGAAAAATGTATAAACCCATCACGCAGGTCGTCGGGCGATCCCAGATAAACACCGTTTGAACACGCGTTCCTCCATGAGGCCTTGTCCAAAATTTTAAAGATAAGATCGTTTGTCACCGAACGCGCCTTGGTCATCGAAGTCCTTTTGCCGGATTACATCACCTGTCGATAATAAGACCCCAAGTCCTTTTTTTCCTTACGCTCACATTGCACTACGTGCTAGCGTTTTGCCTCACCTTGAGTGGAACACTCACGTCTACGAGACTTCCAAACGTCCGATATGGTATAAGTCTATGTTCTCACGATTGCGTTCTCAGTCGGTACGTTTATCTGAACTCTTTTCCGGAAATCAACATTTTGCTGTGCCAGCCTATCAACGTCCATTTTCATGGACGGTTGAAGATGTTGGCCAACTCGTCGACGACATTGTACAGGCTTCTGGCATTGAGGAAGGCGAATACTCCGCACCAGACTACTTTATGGGAACCGTCTTGCTCTTAACGGCGCCTGAGAAATCTGCCGACGGGCAAGAACCTACCCGACTTTCTCGCAAGTTCGTTAGCGTAAAAAAACTGGCAAGGGCACCCACAAACTCCACGTACGATATTGTTGATGGGCAACAACGCCTCATCACACTTAGCATAATGGCCGCCGTACTTCGAGATCTATTGTCGGAGGCCCAGCGCGGTCGACAAAAAGTCGAACCGCAACTCAATACACTATTGCAAGTTGGGTCCAGTCGGAATGGAATAGCATTTCGCCTTCAATTGCGCGGCGAGGAACACGCAATTCTCGCTGAAAACATTCTTGACCGTGGCGCAAATCGACAGTCAGCGTTGGAAGAACCTGTGGCCGCCCGCTCCCAATCGGCGCTAATCGAAGCGCGCGATGCAGTGATAACAACACTCTCAGCTTTAACGCGCGAGCAGCAGTTAGATCTGGCAGCCTACCTCCTAAGTGCCTGTCACTTTATCAAAATCGAAATCGATGACATTGATCGGGCGTACCGCATGTTCTCAATTCTCAATGATCGCGGACGCCCGCTGCAACGCAAAGACATCCTCAAAGCAGAGCTATTGCGAGGCGTACCTGAAAAAGGTCGTGATCAAGCCCTTTCCCTTTGGGACGACGTCCAATCGAAACTTGGGCTAAACCTTGAAAGATATTTTTCGCACCTAAGTGCCATTCACGGTCGCTCGCATGAAAAAGTCATCGCCGGCGTGCGCACCGCTGTCGCCAGTTTCCCCGGCGTTGAAGATTTTTTGCGCGACGAATTCGTCCCCTTGGCACGGGCCTACCACCATATCCTCTCCGTTCGCGAACCGAATATTGAACTTCCAGCAGGTGTGCGAAGACATCTGTTAAGCCTCACCAGATTAAACGGCGAAGACTGGGTTCCACCAGCGCTGTTGGTCCTAAGACATTTGGACGGCGCACCCAATGAGGCAGAGCGCGCACTCGCAGAAATTGAGCAGGTGTCCTATCTCCAGAGAATTTTGTGTATTGGAGCAGGCAAGCGAAAAACAAAATTCGCTCCAATCATTAAAGCCCTCAAAAAAAGCGCCAAGCCCGAAATTGATCCTGCTCTTACCGCGCTATCGAATGAAGAATTAAAAAAAATCCCGCATCACTTGAAGGACCTGGGCCGGCGCAACATACCTAATTGCAAACTGATTCTGATGCGACTAAACGATGAATTACAACCTGGCGCGGAACATCTCAATCCCGCAGACTTTAGCGTCGAACACGTTTTACCACGCCGCCCCAAAGCCAACAGCCATTGGCTCAAATGGTTTGTGGACCCTGCCGAACGAGAAGCAAGCACCAATAGCCTCGGCAATCTGATTTTGGTCACAGAAGGCCAAAATGATCGCGCACGAAACGACGAATTTGCCCGCAAACAAGCCGTCTACAGAAGTCCAGACGTCGGCCAGCAAAACCTTGAAATTTCTCGCGAAGCCGCCGAAGCACCCGACTGGGGCCCGGAACGAATAAAGCAACGCGAAGCCAAACTGCATAGCATCATTTCGAAAATTTGGAACATTGATCTTCCAAGTGCAAACAATTCAAAAGTCGTCCCGCTGCGAAAACGACGCAAGTAGCGCCAACCGAGCCCCTCAAACATAATGTGGCGATAATTCGGAGCAAGCCGTCGACCACTTGGCTGTGATAATGGCAACAGCCTCGGCTAACGCGCTCTGACAAAACATTTTTTTAAAAAACTTTGGCCCGCGTGTAATCGCACAGCCTAAGGCCCAACCACATTTACAATTCTTTACAACGGCGACATAGCCGCGAAACCCGACAATCCCATTTTTAAAAACGTGCACGACCCCCAATGCCTTGCGCAAGGCGCCCCACCTAATTTTGGAGACAATCATGACGGACAAATCCGACACTCAAACCTCAGACCCTGGCAAACCACGAAAACGCGGCTTCCGCCGCTACGTTGCGATGGCCGTATTAGCCCTCGCCAGCGCATTTGCCGGTGCCTTCGCCACCAAAGCAGTAAGCCACAGTTCGCATTGGGGCAGTCACTTTGGCCACTACCGTGGATTCAAACATACGAGAGGACCCATGTGGTTTATGCGTGGACCCATCGACCCTGAGTGGGCAGCCAAACGCGCCGAACACCGCGCAAAGCATTTCGCCATCGAGGTGGACGCAACACCTGAGCAAACCAAAAAGCTCGTTGATATCTCAACGTCCCTGACAGCGGACATCCTGCCCTTACGCAAAAAGATCCGCGATGCACGCAAAGATGCCGTTGCCCTGCTAACAGCAGACAATATTGACAGAGCGGCCATTGAACAGTTGCGCGCCCAACAATTGGCCGAGTTTGATGCCGCCACAAAGCGCGTCACGCTTGCACTGGCAGACGCTGCCGAAGTTTTGACCGCCGAACAGCGCCAGAAGGTCAATGAATGGGTTGAAAAGCGTAGAAAGCATCGCGGGTGGTGGTGGCGCCGCCATCGCGATGAAGATCGCAGTGAAGAATAGCCGGTAACCGGACTTCGAAAGCATACGAGCTTGATATGTATGAGAACGGGCAGCTCATAACGAGAGCTGCCCCGCCTCGTTTAAGGTTATCTCTGCAAAAATCGAACAAGTTGCCCAAAGCCACCGAAACGTGCATGTAAACATTGGCCAATCGCAAGCAAAAAACGAACAGGCATTGACCGTGGTCCAGCAACTGCTCCTCATAGAAGACGATGCGCGCCTTGCATCAATGGTCCGCGAATACCTCGAGGAAGCAGGCTTTCGAGTCCATCACGAAGACCACGGCGCATCAGGTTTGTCCGCACATCAAAGAGGTTCGTTTGATGCCGTTATCCTGGACTTGATGCTACCAGACATGGACGGCCTTGATATATGTCGACAGATCAGAACATCGTCTGAAACACCAATCCTGATGCTTACGGCGCGTGGCGATGCCATGGATCGCATCCTGGGACTTGAAATGGGCGCAGATGACTATTTGCCCAAACCGTTTGAACCTCGCGAACTGTTAGCACGGCTCAAAGCCATTCTACGGCGCACCCAAAGCGGATCTGCCAACGATCTCTTGAGGTACGGACGACTAGAAATTGATCGTGGCGCCCGCACCGTCAGCCTCAACCAAAAACCCATAACGCTGACCAGCTACCAATTTGACCTTTTGCTCGCCTTGGCAGAACACCCAGGACGCGTCCTTTCGCGTGATCAAATCATGGACCATGTTAAAGGTGCCGAACTCGAGGCCTTCGACAGATCCATTGA
Source organism: Hyphomicrobiaceae bacterium (assembly GCA_965222775.1). Taxonomy (GTDB): domain Bacteria; phylum Pseudomonadota; class Alphaproteobacteria; order Rhizobiales; family Hyphomicrobiaceae; genus CBDCUV01. The sequence goes on along the minus strand of OZ244971.1, from coordinate 2,079,745 downwards.
CGTACAAATTTCTCGCATTCGCCAAGCCATCGAAGATGACCCAAAAGCACCACGGCGCATCATAACCGTACGCGGCGCTGGCTACGTCTTTGCCAAGGCCCAGGACTAACGCAAGTTGAGATGAGATGAGTTTCAAAAGGTAACACAAGGTGACACGACTATCTTACCAGATATATCTCACAATCTTGTTGTGTTTGATTGTCGTCGTCCTCTTAGCTGGCATTTTTTGGCGACGTGCAGCCGATCACGGCCCGGCGCGCCACGCTTTTGCGCTCGTAAGCGAATTAGCGCAAACATCACTGCCGCCAGCATCGGCCCCGCCTAACGAACAAGAAGCAGCATTGCAGGCCCTGGGGAAAAACCTCGACCTACGGCTTTCACTTTACACAAGCAAAGGCAAGCTCCTGGGAAAAGTTGGTGAAGCCATTCAAGCGCCAGACCCAGACCAAACACACAGCGGTTTTATTTGGCGGCGCGGTGGACCAACGTGGGCCGTTGTTTTACCCGATGGCCGTGCACTTATGGTGAGACACACCCATCGTCATCGCCATCACCGCCGCTTTTGGCATCCAGCCATTCGGTTGATCTTTGTCCTTGGTCTCATCGCCCTCATCGTCGCCATTTCCGCATGGCCCGTCGTACGAGGGCTCACACGACGTCTTGAAAAACTTCAAACCGGTGTTGAAAGCCTGGGCACTGGCGACCTTTCAACCCGTGTCGAAGTTAAAGGCCGTGATGAAATCGCTCAGCTGGCAAAGAGTTTCAATTCTTCCGCAGAACACATTGAAGATTTGGTACGCTCCCACAAACTGCTGCTGGCGAACGCCAGTCATGAGTTGCGCACGCCCTTATCCCGTATCCGTTTGGGAATTGAACGAATAAAAGAAGGCACAGACACAGAACGCCGCACCGCTTTAGAGCAAGACATCAAAGAACTGGACTCACTCATTGAAGAAATTTTGTTGTTGAGCAAGCTTGACGCCGTCCGTGATCTTGACCACCGCGAAGACGTAGACCTTTTGGCCCTAGCTGCCGAAGAAGCATCTCGATTCCGGGGCGCTTCAGCCACGGGCACGCCCGTCACATTACAGGGCGACGCCCGCCTATTGCGCCGGCTCGTGCGCAATCTCATCGACAACGCAATGAAACATGGTCAAGCACCGGTGGAGGCAAAAGTCAAACAGCAAAACAACAAAGCCATCCTGTCGGTCATTGACGCAGGTCCAGGGTTCGCGCACGATGAAATCAATCAGGCATTTGAGCCCTTCCACCGCGGACCCAATCGCGGACGCATTGGCGGCTCAGGGCTCGGTCTTGCTCTGGTGAAACAAATCTCAAAACGCCATGGCGGATCCGTGGAAATCACGGAAGGGCCCGACAACAAACGGCTAAACCGCGTCGTCGTCACCCTGCCAATCATACCAATCTAAGTGACATGCAAATCGCAAACCCAACCACGTTTAACTTCAAACCCGACCAAAAAAAACAACCCCTGATCCTCAAAGAACACACCGGACCAAGCGCTTTTTTTAAGTCGAACCACCCTCTCGCTTGTCAATAATGATTGTCGGCCCAAGCGGCCTATATTCGTCGCGTTTGCTAAACGGCAACAGCCTCACGTGTTCACCGGTTAGCGCCGCCCAAGCATTGGCCACAGCCGGAGCAATTGGCGGTGTACCCGGCTCACCCACACCGGTCGGCGGTTCTGCAGACTTAATCACTTCCACCTCAACCTCGGGCATATGCTGAATGCGAAGAGACTCATAATCGTGGAAATTTGATTGCTGCACCGCGCCGTTTTCAACGGTAATTTGACCAAACAGCGCGTGACCCAAGCCGTAGCCAAGCCCGCCTTCAATTTGCGCGCGAATGATATTCGGGTTGACCGGGACACCGCAATCAATGGCACACCAGACCTTATACACCCGCACAAGCCCATCATCATCACGGCCCACTTCCGCAACTTGCGCAACATAGCTGTTGAAGGACTTGTGAAGCGCAACGCCCCGCGCGCGCCCTTCAGGAACCGTCGAACCCCAATCAGCAAGTTTCGCGGCAGCCTGCAAGACGCCCTTATGGCGGGGATTTAAGTCACCGAGCAACGCCAACCGACCCTCGACCGGATCTTTGCCCCCTGCATCCAACAACACATCAAGAAATGTTTCGGTTGTAAACGCCGTATGCGTATGCCCAACGGACCGCCACCATAGCGGCGGAATACCGTTCTTCATGGAATGAACACTGACACGAAAGTTCTCAATGCTGTAGGGCAGGTCGCTCGCACCCTCAGTCATGGTCGGATCGATGCTACCTTCCATCATCCCTTCAAACGGCGTGCCTTCCATGATCGATTGACCAACAATCACCTGATCCCAGTGGCTAATGTCACCGTTCTTGTCGACAGCACCCTTCAAACGATGAACGAACGCCGGACGATAATAACCGTTTCGAATGTCATCTTCGCGGGTCCATACGATCTTGACAGGCCTCTTTTGACCCAATGCTTTTAACGCCCAAGCTGCCTCAGAAGCCACATCAGACGTCGGTGTTGCACGTCGACCAAAACTGCCACCTGCGAGGAGCGTTGATAGTGTCACCTCTTCCGGACGCAACCCTAAAATTTGCGCAATACGCGTTTGATCCAACGTCGGCATTTGCGATCCGCACAGCGCAGTTGCACCCTTCTCGCTCCACTCTAAGACACAGTCTAACGTTTCCATCGGCGCGTGCGCCAAAAACGGGAACGTATACTCAGCGTCAAAAGTCTTGCCGTCAGTCTTCGCATCAGCGCCAAAGGCTGCCGCCACATCACCGCGTTCAGCAGCAATTTTGCCAGATTTTTTTGCTGCCGATTTATATTCATTTATGATTTCAACTGACGATCGCGCCTCAGCCTTGCTGGTGTCCCAATTGACCTTCAACGCGTCGCGACCTTTTTTTGCAGCCCAGAACCCGTGCGCATATACCGCGACACCATTTGGCAAGGCCTTGACATCAACGACACCCTTAACCTTGCGCGCCACCGTGTCATCAAAGTCTTTTAGCTTTGCGCCGAAGCGCTTAGGCCTCGCAATCAAAACCGTCAACATATCAGGGCGCACAACATCAAGCGTATAGGTGGCTTTGCCCATCGATTTAGCAGCAGAATCAAGTTTGGGCCGATCGGTGCCAATCAAACGAAACTGCGAAGGGTCTTTTAGCTTCACATCTGTAGGCACAGGAAGTTTTGCAGCTTTTTCTGCAAACGTACCAAAGCTCCCTGATTTCGCGCTCCCCGCATGCGTGATCTGGCCTTTTGAAATTGTTATTTCGGAAGCCGGCACACCCCATTCCCGTGCAGCCGCTTGAACAAGCATTGCCCGGGCCGCTGCGCCGGCCTTGCGCATCTGTTCATAGGAGTTGGCCATCGCCGTGGACCCACCGGTCCCTTGCAAACCAAACACCAAATTTTTGTAAAGCTCATTGTTGGCCGGCGCCGATTCTGCACGCATCTGCGACCAATCCGCATCAAGCTCTTCAGCAACAAGCGTCGCAAGACCTGTAAACGGCCCTTGACCAAACTCGATGTGTTTCACGACCACCGTCACAACATCGTCCGATCCAATGCGCACAAAAGCATTGGGTGCAAAGACACCTTCACCGCGACCTGCATTCAAAACTGCCGCCGCACCCGATTGCGCACACGCATGCGTTGGCAATTGCATGGCCAAAACCAAACCAGCACTCACAGACCCAAGGCCCTTTAAGACGGCGCGCCGATCTGTATCATGTTTCAACTTCATGAGACGCATATGCCTTACCCCTTAAGTGTATTTGCTGCAGATTTAATCGCCTGTCGAATGCGCACATAAGCCGCACAACGACAAATGTTGCCAGACATTGCATCATTGATGTCTTCGTCCGTCGGGTCTTGGTTTTCTTTGAGCAACCCCACCGCCGACATTACTTGGCCCGATTGACAATATCCGCATTGCGGAACATCAATTTCGACCCAAGCCTTTTGCACTGCATCAGCCTCATCGCCGGAGAGACCTTCTATGGTTGTAATCTTGGACTCTGTTGCAGCTTGCACCGGCGTGACACACGAGCGCTGCGCAACACCGTCAATATGAACCGTGCACGCCCCACACTGAGCAACACCACACCCATATTTTGTACCGGTCATGCCAAGCACATCTCGGATGACCCACAACAACGGCATATCAGGATCCACATCCACGTCATGATCCTTGCCATTGATATTTAATGTCACTTTGCTCAACGGAAGCCTCCACTCAAAGCGCGCATATGGTGTGAACTATTTCGCACCGCGGTTGGTCGTTTGCGAACCATCATAGCCTTGATGGTCAATCAAATTAAGACAATCCGCCGGCCGTCCCAATCACAATCCCGTTCAACTCAGGAAAAAGTAGGACACATCAAAACAAAGGCAATTCAAATGAAAGGACTTCGCCGTAAGTTGGAATAAGTTCTGTCCAGTCTTGATGGCCTTGCCCACTCAATGTCCGGCGCAACGCGCTAATTGGCCCACCATGACTGACCGCAACAATTGGCCCATCATCAGGTAATTCTTCAGCCCATGCGACGATGCGATCGCGCACGGCATGGACGGTTTCACCGCCTGGCGGCGCAAAAGTGTCAGGCTCTGATGTCAATCTGCCAATGTCATGACCCACTTCCGCATAAATTTGATCCCAACTCTTAAGCTCCCAATCACCAAAATTCATTTCCGCCAGTCGCGCATCTTTGGCCAATGGTGTCTGTGCGTGTGAAGCAATCAATTCGGCAAGAAATTTTGATCGGCCCAACCCCGAATGAAAAATACGTGCGGGGTTCATTGCGGCCAGTTCCGGCGCCAAAGCACGCGCATGGGCTTCCCCATCTTCAGAAAGGCGCACGTCGCTCGCGCCATAACACGTGTCCTGAAATTGAACCTCTACTTTGGTGTGGCGCACGAGGATCAAATTATTTCCGCCATTGGTAGACCGAGATACCGTCACGGCTTCAACCTCATTGGAATACCACTCACCACAAGTTCAACCACATCGGCTTCCGCCGCAACACGCTGGTTCAAACGCCCCTGCGCATCTCGGAACGCACGTCCCAGTGCCGTTTCAGGCACAAGCCCAAAACCCACTTCATTGGAAACAAAGATGAGCGGGCATACACTGTCTTTGGCTGCCGTCATAAGTTTGTCGGTTTCGGCCTCCACATCAGATTGATAGATCATGAGATTGCTAAGCCACAACGTCAAGCAGTCAACAACAGCAATTGATTGCGCATGACGCTCATCAAGATTGCTAATCGCGCCCGCCAAATCCAACGGAGCTTCCAGCGTTGTCCATGATGAGCCGCGTTCCACCCGATGACGCTCAATGCGTTCAACCATTTCCTTATCTTTGGCTTCTGCCGTCGCAATATAGTTGGGCGATTGGCACGCACTCCCCAGCTCAAGCGCACGCTTTGTTTTGCCAGACCGAGCTCCGCCCAGGATTAGCGTCATAGGTGCGGTCATGGAAGCCGACCTACAATCGACAAACTTGCAACGCCAAACAACATTGCAGCCGACGCAACGGCCCCCAACACGTCACCCGTATGCCCACCAATCATCCTATAAGCCCAACCACTCATCAAAAACGCGCCCGCGCTCGCGCCAACAATCAAAAATATTGTCTTCGCGACGCCCAACAACAAAACACACAAAAGCACGACCAGCACAGATCCAACAATCAGCGCGGGAATGGGCGGCCGCTGAGCAGCAACAGACAATCCTTCAGCGCGTACCGGTTCCATTAACGCCAATGGTATGCCCACCGCCGTGCGCGCCACCGCGGCCACACAAACGATTAACGCAGCCGTCGCAACAGGCGTGCTGCCACGTGAAATATCAAACAAAAACGCGGCACAAAGTCCGACAAAAAAAATAAGTGCCAAAACGCCAAACGATCCAATGCGGCTGTCCCGCATAATTTGCAGACGTTCGATTTGCGATTTTCCCCCTAAACCATCGAAAAAATCCGCCAAACCATCTTCGTGAATGCCGCCACTGAAAAGCGTCATCGCGGCCAGTGCAAGAAGTGCGGACACATAAGCGCCAAATCCAATCGTTTCACCCACAACAAACGCCCCACCACCCACCAAACCGACAATGGCTCCAGCAATCGGATAAGCCCAAAACGCACTGCCAATCGTAGCGCCCGTCGTCACTTCAAAACGAGGTATTGAGATCCGCGTCAGCAACGATATGGCCAACAACAATTCTTCCCAAAGCCGACGCAAAAATGGACCGCCCCGATCATACAAGTCGTTTCCATAATCACGCAGATCACTCATGGTCAGCACTCACCGGCTTCCGTAAATTCGTGGCGGTCCCATGCAACGACGGATCAACATTCCCCGACTGCGCAACGCGCGCCTCATCAAACGTTGCCATGGTGTTATGGGCTGCAACGGCAGCTTTAACGATGCCAGCAGCCAGCGCAGCGCCCGTACCTTCACCTAATCGCATGTCGAGATCAAGAATTGGTTTCAGGTCCATATGCGCAAGCAATCTTCCGTGCGCAGGTTCAGCAGAAAGATGACCTGCCAAACAATGCGAAACAATGTCCGGGTTGACGGCAAACAACGGTGCCACACTCGCGCAAACAACATAGCCATCAAGAATCACCGGAATGCGGGTCAACCGCGCGGAGATAATCGCCCCCGCGATAGCAGCAGTTTCGCGACCCCCAAGACAGCGCAAAATCTCAACCACATCACCCTTTGCTCCTTGATGCAGTTCCAAAGCACAGTCAATCACCTGCGCCTTGCGCGTAACACCATCATTGTCGAGGCCGGTTCCAGGCCCGGCCCAGTCTCGACCAACGCCACCAAAAGAAATAGCAGAAAGCGCAGCAGCGATCGTCGTATTGCCGATACCCATTTCGCCAAGAACCAAAACATCAATACCATTTGAAACCGACGCCGCACCAGTGTTGAGCGCGTCTAGAAGTTCCGCATCCTCAAGTGCCGGCCCAACGCAAATATCTTGTGTCGGTCGATCAAGCACCAACGGAACCACTTTCAAATTCAGCCCAAGCGACAACGTCATGGCATTGATCGCTGCGCCGCCCGCTTCAAAGTTCGCCACCATTTGCTGTGTGACGTCCGCCGGATAAGGACTGACACCTTGCGCGGTCACGCCGTGATTTCCGGCAAACACAATCGCTTCGATGTGATCGGCGCACGGGGACGTGGCTTCATTACGACCGCCACGCCAACCAGCCATATGAATCGCAATTTTCTCCAACCGACCAAGTGAACCTGGCGGCTTCGTCAACTGTTCTTGATGCGCACGCGCTGCTGCCTGCGCTGAAGCGTCTGGCTCAGGCAAGGACATCAACTGCGCACGAAATTGGTCGAGCGATTGAAACATGGGTGGCAGCGATAACCGCCTCAGCGCCAATTGGCAACCAACCGCTTGCTTAGCCCCTTACTTCAGCTTGAAATGATTGCGCAGCGCCAGCAAAAACAAGAAAATTAGCACGGCAGAAATCACGGTCTGCCCCATTTGCCAAAAGACGATGCGGTAGGGCACATTAGGGACAAGCTTGCCGCCCTCACTCGGCGGCTTAAAGTTGGGGCTCAACCCATAAAGGCAAGCAAAATCTTGCGCGGTTTTTTGTGCACCATTACGCCCAATCCCCAGCATTCCCGTTTCGACTGACACGTGCAGGGCAGCAAAATTAGGGCTGCAATTGTGGGCTACAAAACTATTGAGTGCATTATGGTTCGACACATGAACCCATGTCATAAACGCGATAACAGCGAGCCAAACAACAAATGGCCGCACCAGCGAGCGACCAAAATCAGAAAACAACTCATAAAGAATGTTAATCCACCAAGACGGCTTCACAAGCCGCCAGATGTTGTGATCACCGCCATTGTCTTCGCCTCTAAGTGATCGTTTTGAGCGAAACTCACCAGCCCGGAACAGATGTTCATAGTCGTTGTCATGGGATTTGATTGCAAGCCGCTTAAGTGCTTGGTAACGGGCTCTAAGATTGGGATCGACAAACGCCAGGATTGACGCCCAAAAGCCCCCGGGCTCAGCCTGATCGGGACGCAAGTTCGTATTGTCGAATCGGGGCGCTTGCAAAAAATGAGCTTGGATGAAATCTGGCACGCGCTCAAATCGCGCATCTTCTAGCGTAAAGGCCCGGTTGGCACGAACCGCGGAAAAGTCTGCGAGTTTCTCAAAGTGAACCGCGCCAAACGTTGTAGGGCCGTTGAAACTCGAATTGCCAAAATCCGCACGCCCTTCAAATCTCGCCTTGTCAAAACAGGCCACCGACTCAAACGTCGCGCCGTCAAACCTGGCGTTCCCTTCAAACGTGGCGTCACTGAATCCCGCACCCTCTTCAAACGTCGCGTCGTCAAACCCAACACTTCCTTCAAACCTTGCACCGCCAAACGGTCCGCCATTTAAACTCGCATTGTCTGACCCCGAGCCGTAAATCCTCACACCTTTTAGCGCCGGGTGGCCCAATTTGTCACCGACGTGTGCATCGCTGGCAGACTGCTCTTCCCGTGCAAACGTCGCACTGTCGAAAATCGAATCTGAAGGAAAGCGAAAGGACGTAAAATTAGTGCCGTTCTCAAATCTGCGAGGATCCTCCTGGCTGGAAAAATCAGCGCGGGCATCTTCCACCCACGCTTTAGTTACCTCATTTTTGCCTTCGAGCTTCCCATCCAAATCCGTGTCAGCGTCCCATCGCCCCTCATCTTCCAACGCTTTGCGCTTCACCAACATGTCCTCCGCCCAGGCGTTCCAAGCGATGCGACCCTTAAAAAACAATGCCAACGTTTCCTTCCGATTCACCGGAATTTTCCCATTAATTGAGGCTCTAGACTAACACCAGCATTGCATGAACGCTTTCGAAAGGGAAGGTCTCTATCCTCCGCCGCCTCCTACCGGCATTCTCATCACCCTTTCACATTGACTACTTGCCTTAATTGATGAACGACTTCGATCAAATCTTCTTGTGCCGCAATCACAGACGAAATGTCCTTATAGGCAGCCGGGCTCTCATCAATCACATCACGATCTTTGCGACACTCAATGCCTTCCGTCGCCGCACGATGATCCTTTAAGGTGATGCGCCGCTTGGCTTCCGTGCGCGACATCGCGCGGCCCGCGCCATGCGAGCACGAACAAAAACTTTCTGCATTGCCCTTACAGCGCACAATAAACGAGCCGGTGCCCATCGAGCCTGGAATAATACCCAGATCACCTTCGCGCGCACGCACGGCTCCCTTTCGGGTCACCCAGACGTTCTCACCGTAGTGATGTTCCTGGACCGCATAGTTGTGATGACAGTTGACCGCCATGTCGCCAATCTTAAACTTTGGCAAATGCTTGCGCATGACGCGCAACACCGCCTCCATCATCGCCTGACGGTTTTCCCAAGCGTAATCCTGCGCCCAAGTTAACGCCTCGACATAATCGTCAAAGTGCTCCGTCCCCTCGACAAGATAAGCAAGGTCCTTGTCGGGCAACTGAATGAAATGACGTTCCATGTCTTTTTTGGCGAGCTGAATGAAATACCGCCCGATGATATTGCCAGGCCCACGAGAACCTGAATGCAACATCACCCAAACGGCATCACTTTCATCAAGACAAATCTCGATGAAATGATTGCCCGTCCCTAGTGAACCAAGCTGATGCGCCGGCCCTTTGTGCGAAATCTTCGGGTGCTTTTCGATCAACACACGATAACGCTCTTCGATTGTGCGCCAACGCGAACCAACCGAATCCGGAACGATTTCCCAGCCGCCTTTTCGCGCACGGCCCTTAACCGAAACAAACCCATGCGGCACAGCCCGCTCGATGTCATCACGAAGTTTCGCCAAGTTGTCTGGCAAATCTTTCGCCGACAGCGTCAGCTTCCACGCCATCATGCCGCAACCAATGTCGACACCAACAGCCGCCGGAATAATCGCACCCTTTGTCGGAATCACCGACCCAACCGTCGCACCAATGCCGAAATGGCAATCAGGCATCGCCGCTACATGTTTATGGATGAACGGCAGCATGGCCACGTTCTGCATTTGCTTGATCGCGGCATCTTCGATTTTCACGTTTTTGGTCCACATTTTCAAAGGCGCACCGCCTTTAACGTCGTGGAACTCATAACCGCTCATAAAAGCGCTCCAAAATTTCTTTGACCCGCAGGCGTTTCGCAAAAATGCAGACGACCACCGCCAACACCTTGCGCCCGATGGGCCTCCTTGTCACCAATGATGTCCGGAATTTATGCTGAAAACTTACCGAACCTTTAAATGGCCGCGGCACGGATCACGTTGAACCGCGCGCACCAATCCCGTTACCAAACTCGTTGTCCGAGTTGGTTCCGTTTGCGCCATGTCTTGCGCAAAAAGTGTTTCAGGTTCGCGTTCATAAGGACGCGGCTTGTAATCGAAAATCATGTCGAGATCAAGATTTCTTTCATCGAACGTAACACTGCAACGTTGACTTCTAAAACGACACAACGTAATTGACGCGCACGCTTGTTGCGAAACCAAACGACGCTTCAAGCACATCATTAAAAAATAAGACACAAAAGAAAGGACAAACCGATGACGCGAATGACAATAACCGGACAACACGTCTGGTCGTTGGCGCGTCGCTGTCCTGACGCGCTAATCTCAGGAGCTCCTGGGCCAATGCGCAAAGTGTCACTCAGCTTTAGCTGACGTTTCGCGCACACCGCGCACCCGTTTCTCCTGAACATTTAACCGCTTGCTAAACGTGCACGCTTTGCTTCGTCTGCGATTGTTTTCGCGCGCAAAGCAGCCTGCACGAACGCCCACGCTCGCCCTGAAGCGAGCCAAAGCCACGGCAAGCAACATCTCAAATTTCCGCAATTCCAAACCAATTGCGGCAAAGTAGGAGAAATCACCAATGGCACAACTTGTGTCAGAGGCTGGTGGTCTTGCCGAGCGTCCCGTGCTCGATGTCCAACTGCGTCGTTACGCACGCAGTTATCGGCGTCGGCTGCGCAAGTTTGCGGCCCGTTCGCGCGAAGCAAATGACTTGCTCTACAGCTTTCCTGCTGCCGCATTCACAATCGGTGGTGGGCATGGCAATCCTTTGCGCCGTGGTAATGCCGGACGCGCATTGGCAAATGGAGCAAAGCTGCGTGCGATCGCAAATGAACTGGAACTTCCGTTTTGGACACGGCGTCTACCGCCGGAAGCCTTTACGGAAACCATTGCGCATGTTCCAAACTCAGCCGCCTTTGCTTTGCAGATTCTGAACAAAGTCCCAAAAGATTCTGCGACGACAGCCATGTGGTTTTCATGGGTTAGTCGGGCAAACCTTTATTGTGACGAGGAGTTTGCACTTTGGTTGGCAAAGCAAAAGTTTTGGCACACGGGAAAAAATGACGCCACAAACCTTCTGCCCCTTGCGGCATACTCTTGGTATTCCCGCAATGACGGTGGTCCGGCGCGCGGCTTCATTGAACGTCCGTGGACAAGACACATGAGCGCTGCAAATGCTCTCAAATACGCCCACGGCTGGTTCATGAAACTGGTCACCGAGTACTGTCGCGACGGCAAGAGCAATTCAGGCCGTTGGTTCGTAACACAGCGGGTAAGCGGGTTGCGTTTCATCCCACTCACGACGCCTGCGGACCTGACAGAAGAGGGCCGGAAAATGAACCACTGCGTTGCCATGTACGCATCAAAAGTCGCCATCGGTGAATGCTTGATCTACGGTATTCGCCGCGGCAACGACCATGTTGCGACCATGGAGGTGGGCCCAAAGTGGCGCGGCAATGGTGAACCAACCATTGTCCAACTGGCCGGGCCTTATAACGACAACCCGGACGAGTCCATTTGCAGGGCAGCCGACACTTGGCTACGCCGTCAAGGCAAGTACCCATTTGTCAAAAGGGGTTCATCTCAGGGCATTCCCCTCGACAAGGCACGGTGGGAAAAGCTTTGGGCTCCTTTCAAGTCAGACAAAGGAAACGTCAGATGTGTTCGGAGACTGGATCCCAACAATATGTACAGCCGTCTTGAGCGGCTCTACTACGACACCCGCCTTTAACAAAAATGACCGGAGCAGCACTTGTTGCTCCGGTCACCTATCAATCTAGATTCTAGGCCCTAATACTTATACTTCACCGAGCAGCCATATGCCCGCGTCGATTTTATCGCCACGTCTTTTCCGGCGGCCAATGACGCTAATGCTGCCGTCACAAAATTCTTGGCGTTCTTAACATCACCAATGTTTGCGGTCGGTTTGTCATCAATGGCGCCCATGTACCGCAACACACCCTCACCATCAATAATATACATCTGAGGCGTCGTGCGCGCATCGTAGGCTCGTCCCATCTTGCCCTCCTCATCAAGCAAAACAGCCGCAGGCGAAGCCTTCATTTTCGCCACATATGCATCGGCCGCGTCCGCCGTCATGTGACCCTGCAGCCCAGGCGCCGATGAAATAACCGTCAGCCAGACGACATCACTATCGCGCGCATCTTTTTGTAATTTCTGCATGTTGCCCGTCGCATAGTGCTTGTGGACATATGGACAGCCCTTGTTGGTCCACTCAAGAACAACGGTCTTGCCCTTGAATGAGTCTAGGCCAACGACCTTACCCGTCGTATCTTGGACTGAGAAACTCGGCGCCGGTTTATCGATTTCAGGCATAGCAAACGCAACTCCCGGTACAACCACAAGACAAAAACTTATAGAAGCAAGCGACAGCCAATCACGGAACCCATTAAACGTCATACTGATGACCTCTCTCGGTTTGTCCAGACATTGAACTTGAGCATTCTGCCATCTGGCACAGCCATAAGTCTTTCGCACACATTTTTGGCACGATTTGTGACAAGCGCTCACTGCGGTTGCAGGGCCGAACGACCAATGACGCGCAAAATTGTAGCACCAGCACGCAAAGAACCACTCACCGTTCCCGAAATCTTAGAAACGCCAATGCGCGGCCTGTAGCGTACCGGAACTTCCAACACTTTGAGCCCTTTCTTGGCGGCGCGGATTTGCATTTCCACCGTCCACCCGTAGGCACGATCGCGCATATTGAGAGCATTTAAGCTGGTGGATCGAATAGCGCGAAACGGCCCAAGGTCCGTATAAGAAACGCCAAACAACCGCCGAATCAAAGTACACGCCAACCAATTCCCAAACCGCTGTTGCGCCGTTAGACCGCCTGATGCGCGGCTCGATTTTGTTCGTGATCCGATGACAAGATCAACAACCTGCTGGAACACTGCACAATCCGACAACGCCGGTTCAAAATTTTGCGATCCAACATTTATAACGCGTGTAACGAGACCAAAAAACTTTAATGGATGGTGACCCTACATCTATGGATGTCACGACGAACCATCAAGGCTTATTAGTTTCCGCTGACGCCGATTTAGTGTCTGCAGTTAAACGACCAACGACTAATGATTCCGTCAAAATCTGCGGCAGTACTTCCGGGTCCTTTTCACCTGCACGATAAAACAAATATAACGGCACACCAGCCCGACCATACGCTTTCAAGACCGAGGAAATTTCAGAATCTTGATTGGTCCAGTCTCCCTTCAGGTAAACGATTTCGTGATCGCGAAGGGTTTCTCGAAAACGCTCTGAATTGAGCGCCACCATTTCATTCACTTTACACGTGATACACCATGCGGCGGTGAAGTTCACAAAAACTGAACGCCCTCCGCCTAAATACTTTTCAAGCGTCGCTTTTGAAAATGGCATGGCTACGGAGTTAGCCGCAAGCGCATGACGCGAATCCGATTGCGACGAACGCCCCTGTTCAAGCAACTGATATCCTACAACACCAGCAACAAGGAGGATTGCGACCGACGCAAACCGCGCGGCCATTGTTGCCCGCGACGGCGTGCCAAGGAGCCAGGCCACAAACCCAACACCGACCAAAACTACGGCCGCGGCTAAAACACCTGCGCTGCCCACCTGAATACTGAGAACCCAAACAAGCCAGGCTGCAGACGCATAAAGGGGAAACGCGAGAACCTGTTTTAGCGTTTCCATCCAAGGGCCCGGCTTGGGCAACAACCGTGCAAGTGGCGTAGAAAAACTCAATGCCGTCATCGGAACCGCAAAGCCCAACCCCAATGCCAAAAATACAAGTAGTGTCACCAAATCCGATTGTGCCAGCGCAAACCCCATCGCAGCACCCATGAATGGCGCCGTGCACGGTGTAGCCGCTATGCTGGCCAATGCGCCCGTAAAAAACGACCCTGTAGGACCACTTTTTTCTGCAAGCGAATTTCCAAGACCCACAAATCCACTACCAAATTGAAACACGCCTGACAGATTTAGCCCTAAGACAAAGAACAAAGTTGCCATCGCTAGAACAAACAACGGCGACTGAAACTGGAACCCCCAACCCATAATCGAACCGGCATGACGTAGGGCAATCAAAATAAGAGCAAAAACAATAAAGCTGGCGAGAACCCCGGCCAGATAGGCAACGCCGTGGCGCCTTCGCTCTTCCATTTCGCCTTCGCCATGACGTGCAAGCGTCAACGCCTTTAGGGACAGAACCGGAAAAACACACGGCATTAAATTGAGGATCGCGCCGCCCAAAAACGCAAAAAGCAAAGCCTGCCACAAACCTATTTGAAATTGAGACGAAGATTGCGGGGCCAGTTCTAGATCCGAGGCCGCCCGAGCCTGTGCTGAAATCTCAAACCCGTGACGGACATCTTGTCTATCAAGCGTTTCTTCAACGACAAGCAACCCTTCTAGCCGTTCTAATTTTTCATCCTTCAACTCGCCGCGTTGAAGAACGAGCGACGGAGAACCGTCGCTCCAATGAACAGCCTGTTTTGCACCAATATCGATTTGCCCCCAGGCTTCGGGAAGAAATCGTAGCGACTTAACGCGACCCGGGGCAAACTGAGCACTATCAACCGTCAATCTGACTTTGTTTTTTGCCACCTCAACAGTTACAGGCCACGGAGACTTACGCGGCAACGCCCGCGCTGCCTCTGAAATAATCGGAGCTTCGGCCGATGGCGTTGGCTTGCCGTCTTTCGCAAGACCTTCCAATTCCAACGACACCTCACCAAACTCTGGAATGCAGATCTTTTCACACACAAGCCAGCCGGCTTTAGCTGATATGTTTATTGGGCCATCTGCTAACTCGGCAGGCGGTGTAATTTTGGTAAGCAATAAGACGTCGTCAGAATATCCATAATTGATGAGCGTGCCCACCGGGATGACGTCAGGGATCGGCCAATAAATGGCGGACGCCTCAAAGCCCTTTGGCATTTGCCATTTAATCTGCGTCGGTTCCCCTGAATCACCGGGGTTTTTCCAATACGTGTGCCAGTTGGGCGTAATGCGCTGTCGCAGGGCCAGCCAAAATGGCTGACCCGGTGTCACCGTTTCAACATCGGCAATGAGATCAATCTGAACCTTTTTTGCAGGCCCTGATTCAGGCCGCGTGCTCATGCCTGCTTCCGCATTTGCGCAAAAGAAGCACACGAAGACGATCGCCCCAAAAATTTTAAACCATCGAGTCATTCAGTCTTGAACCACCCTTCAAAAGCTATTTCAAAACGCCATGTAGATGCCGCTGTAACGATGACAGAATCTTAAAATCACCAAGACCCCAACCACCTATCACAACCAGCAATAAAATCACCACACGCTCTGATGACCTAAGCGCATTTATGCCCTGAAACACGCTACAGTGTTGTTGTCGCCGCACAATTTTCAATCACTGTTTGGTGAACCGCTGGTTCTGGCAGATAAACAAGGCCTTGCACGCACCCAAGCAATTCGCTCGGTTTGCGCCAAAGTCCACCGATTAACAGACTTTGCTCACCTTGGATTGTATGGAAAAGAACGCGATCCGTTCCTGGCTAGCCCCGACGCATAGATGCCGACAAGAGCCGAGACGGATCGCACGTCTTAATTCTAATGCGCCTTTCGACGCTTTACCTGGCGACCGCCTTCATGCGCGAGCTACATTTTTCGATCACGTCTTCCAACGCGCGTGCCGGCACCGGCGTACTAAAATAGTAACCTTGCGCTTCATCACACCCTGCGGCCGTCACCGAATCCAAGTTTTCTGATGTCTCCACGCCCTCTGCCACAGACGCCATACCCAGGCTTTCAGCGAGGCTGGCAACATTTCTCACAATCACTTCGCACTCGGCATTTTCTGGCAACACCTGCACAAAGCTGCGGTCGATCTTGATCTTATCAAACGGGAAGTCTCTCAAATAACTCAACGACGCAAAACAAGTCCCAAAATCATCAAGCGCAAGGCTGACACCAAGTTGTTTGAGCCGCAGCAGTATCTTCCTGACCATGTCTTGATCTTGAAGCAGCAAGGTCTCGGTAATTTCCAATTGCAGCCTCTCCGGTTTTAGTTCTGTTTTTGCCAAGGCCTGACGCACCGTTTCCACTATATCGCTATCTTCCAGCTGGACGGGCGAAATGTTGACCGACACTTTTACTGGAGCCGGCCATTTTTTTGCATCCGTACAGGCCTGCATCAAAGCCCAGCTTCCCATTTCGACAATGAGACCTGTCTCTTCAGCAACGGTCATGAACTCCGCCGGCGCCATGATCCCGTTTTGCGGATGATTCCATCGCATCAACGCTTCAAAGCTGGCGACCTCACCGGCCTTAATGTCAACGATCGGGTGATAGTGCAAAACCAGCTCTTGCCGTTCAGAAGCCTTTGAGAGTTCGTTTGCCAGCGGGTTGGCCTTACCTTTGAGCACCTCCATACTGGGCTCAAAAACCGTGCAACTGCCCTTTGAACTTTTTTTGGCGCAACGAAGTGCAAGATCCGCTTTTCCCATCAACTGGTTCTTATCGAGCCCATGCGCGGGAGCCAAGGCCGCACCAATGCATGACTTGACATTGAATTTATAGCCACCAAAACGGTAAGTTTTGGAAAGCAACTTTTGGAAATGACCCGCATATTCCGCAACCCGTTCTGCGCAATCAACATCCATCTGAAGCACGGCAAACTCATCACCACCAAGTCGCGCCAAAAAATCGCCTTGACGCACACCGGTCTTTAGTCGCGCCGCAACCTTTTTCAAAAGTTGGTCGCCAACTATTTGCCCGTGCTGGTCGTTGATTTTCTTAAAGCCCCTAATGTCGATCCAATGAAACGCAAACCCATATTTTGGGTCAAAGTTCTCAAACATCACTTCCAGTTGTTCGAATAATGCGGATCTATTGTTGAGGCCCGTCAATGAATCGTTGCGCGTCATCCATTCGATCTTCCGTTCCGCGCGAACGTTCTCAGTTATGTCTTCTTGAAGATCAAGCCATCCACCGTCTTCTAATGGCCGAAACGTTGCTCTGATGACGCGACCATCATCGAGCTCCCTGATTTCAGCAATGTCTTCACCCTTTTGCAGCCGCTCGGAAAGTGATCTCACCCAAGCCCTACAACCTTCAGCATCAACGCTACGCTGCTCACGCTGCTTTGCATAATAAAGTGCGATTTCCGCAAGATGTGTGCCTGGTCGCGTCAGATACTCGGGCAACTGGTAAAGTTTTGCATAAATTTCGTTGCACAGGACCAACTCGTGACTGGGATCGATCATTGAAATACCAATTTTCATATGATCGAGCGCCTTCTTGAGACACCAGTTCTCAGATTCCAGCTCGCCATTGCGTTTGACGATATCGGATTTTTGCCCCTCGATGGCCCTGGTGAGTTTGCCGATCTGATGCGTCATGTCGAATTCGTCTGTACCAATAGATTGCCGTGCAAGATGCTCCACATGAAGACCATCGAGATCATTCGCGCGACTCGCGACAGCTTTTTTTGTTTTATTTGCCACTTATTCAAATCCCCAAATACGTCTCAGGAAACGCAAACGACCATCTAAAATAAAATGCTATCTATTCTCCTAATTTCGCTGAACAGTGACGCATTTTCGCGCCACTACCTGAAGTATACTTCGTGACAATGCCGCAATCTTGGAGTCGCATCAGAACAGTTAACCCGACGCTTTATCCATAGATTTCAATAAGTTATTGTGAGAAAAATGTGCGATCGACAAATCAAGAAAAATCAGTATCAGGATTATTTAAACAGTTGGTCAATAAAAAAGGGTTCTTTGAAATTAGAACTGAATTCTCAAAAAACGCCAACGGCGAAATGAAGGCACTTCATGAAATTTAAAATCTGACATCTCAATTGGCAAACACTCAGAGCTGCCGCCGACCACCCAGACCTAGCCAAATATTTGCAGAAGCACCTATTATTCTCGAAAAATAGATATCAGCCCAAAACTTGAGCAAAAAAGTGGAGGGGGACTTGGCGTCTCACCCCAAAACAAATTGTGCGCCAAGTGTCTCCCGTACCCGGCAGCCAGCCAAGCCCGATCACGCCCGCTTCTCCCACCGTCCCTCAGCGTTCTGCTGCCAATAGGTGACCGCGCACCCTGCCTCCTGCGCCCGCGTCCATTCACCTCGTGCGTCGGCCACCGCATCTTTGTCATGACCATCAAACAAATAGACCACACGAGAAAATTCAGAAAAATCGGCGACCTGCGCGCCATCAATCAAAAAACACACACTTGCACCGTTCGGCACATCATCATCGCAGGTCAGATAAACAGGCTGCAGTGCACTGGCGCCCGCGCTCTTGCGGCCATGGGGCAAAAAACTTTCATCACGATAAGTCCACAACGACAAATCAACAGCCTCGAGACGCTCTTCGCTGCCCGCTTTGACAACCGCTCGCCAGCCTCGCTCCAAAGTTTTTTCAAGCAATGATGGCAACACCCGCTCTAACGGCTGCCGCTCTAAATGATAAAATAGTACTTCGCCAGCTGTATCAGTCATGCTCTTCGCTACCCCAATCCAACGACCCACCAGCTTCACTATTTTTTTGCACGTCCGGGCGCGACAAAATCCAGGCCCGAAATTTCTCAACAACGGGAATGTTCAAAGACTCGCGCAAACATACAAGGTAGTAAGCCTTCTTCTTCTCGTCGCTAAAACTGGATTCAAATATTTTGACTAGCCTACCGTCACGAATTTCATCATCGATGTACGGACTTCGACCAAGGGCCACACCCAAACCTTCCGCCGCCGCGCGTAATGTTAGCTCAGACGATGGAAAGTATAAACCGCCACCCGAAATTTGCTCATCACTCCCAACAGATCGCAACCATACAGCCCACTCTTCCGGATGAGAGCTGTTGTGCAAGAAAGTAAAATTGGCAAGGTCCTCAAACGTTGCGCAAGATTTGTTTTTCAACAGCGCCGGACAACAGACCGGCACGACTTCTTCATCTACAATGTGATCACAGTGCAAATCCGACCAATCCCCATCACCATATCGAATTGCAACATCAATATCCGTTGAACGAAAATCAACTGGTTTCACTGAGGTGGCAAATCGCAGTTCTATGTTCGGATTCTGGACTTGAAAACTGCTCAAGCGCGGTATCAACCAACGCGATGCAAACGAA
The DNA here is from genome assembly GCA_965222775.1 of Hyphomicrobiaceae bacterium. GTDB lineage: Bacteria > Pseudomonadota > Alphaproteobacteria > Rhizobiales > Hyphomicrobiaceae > CBDCUV01. The sequence continues at coordinate 2,060,255 of OZ244971.1, read as the reverse complement.
GGCAGCAAGCTGATTGTTAGAACAACAGAATCACGTTCACCTTGGATAATCTCCTGCGTTGCCAACGCTAAGCTAGCCATAGGTCCGGAAATATTTCTATAATAGTTTTCACCCACCGCGGTGAGCGAAAGCGACGTCTTCATTCTTTTGAACAACTCGACGTCGAGATACTGCTCCAATGTCTTGATCTGATGACTCACAGCAGACGGTGTAATAAACAACTCCTCCGCTGCCACCCGAAAATTTAGATGCCTAGCGGCCGCTTCAAACGCTCTGAGCGAGTTGAGCGACGGTATATCTCGCAGTTGATTAGACGACATGTTGAATGAAACTCACCGGTGTCATGATTATTTATCGCTTTTCAAAGAACCAGCAAATGTTAGCGTTTTGACACGCACTCAACCACACAAGTTACAACAAACAAAACGTTATAGCCATGAAGCCGATAACAATTTTTAGGCATGAGGACTGGATAAAGGGAGGGTTTCTAGTCGAATTCCTCTCAAAAAAAGACATACCTATGAGATGGGTGAAAATCGACAAAAATGACTCCGTGCCAACCAACTTAGATGACACGTCAGGACTAATTTTTTTGGGCGGCACGATGAGCGTCAATCATTCTTTTTCATGGATTTCCCAAGAGATTGACCTGATTGAAAAAGCAGCAAAAATTGGCATGCCAGTCATAGGTCATTGCTTTGGTTCGCAGCTGATCAGCAAAGCTTTGGGCGGAATAGTAACGCCTATGCATGCAAAGGAAATTGGTTGGTACGAAATAAAGCTAAGCGACGACCCAAAAGCCAGACATTGGTTCACTAACGCCCCAAAAGACAATGAAATACTGCTTTGGCATCACGAGGAATTCACGATTCCAGACGGGGCAATCAGTCTATATGAAAGCCAATACTGCAAAAACCAAGCGTTTACCTTCAACAACATACTCGCAACAGTAGGGCACATCGAACTATCGGAACAAATGCTCTACGACTGGCTCGACATATACGGATACGACATCGTTCCAAATTGCGACTCCGTACAACGACTTGAGTACATCGCCGACGTTGCACCAGAAAAAATCAAAAAAATGCACAGGCTATCGGCGGCGCTGTACACCAACTGGCTTAAGTCGTTTCCAGAATTCTCCAGCATTCAACTGGCAAAAAAATTGGTCGGTCATTTCATCTAACAATTTCCCAATCGGAACAGGATAATCATGAGCAAACTCGCATACATTTATCTTTTTATCACTATCGTTGCTGAAGTTGTTGCAGTCGGCGCACTCAAGGAGACAAAGGAATTTACCCGACTCATCCCTAGCCTCATTGTCATCGGTGGATATGCGGTAACACTTTATTTTTTGGCTTTGGTGATGAGAACAGTACCGGTGAGCTTAGCCTATTCGTTCTGGGCAGCATTTGGGATTTTGTTCGTCGTATTGATTGGCGTGTTTTATTACAAAGAGACCTTTGATGCCGCAGCAATGGTCGGAACTGCATGTATTGTTACCGGCATCGTTGTCATCAACGTTTTCTCAAAAGCCATTCACTAAGCACAGGAATGTACAAGGTTGCATTCGGCACGGATCAAACGCCTAACGCCGCCGCCGCCGTTTCCTTTTGAATTTACGAAGCTCACTACGCGAGATTTCGCCCGCACGCACAAGCGCATTCACACACCGCCGCGATATGCGCCGGCCATTGGCACGCATACAGCTGCGTAGAGTCGTGGTACCTGGTGAATGGGCGCTGCATAGCCGTCGCCAATCATTTTTGCAAGCCCGTTCCACAGCCTTTGAATAGGCACGGGCGTCAACGCTTTGAACGGCAAGCCCCGTCGCAGCGACAGCAAAAAACGTCATAACAAATACGCAGCCCACAAAGTCTCTCCAGTGTGCGCACCGTATCATTGTCTTAGTCCTTTCAACTCATGTCGCGCCCTTGCAACAAGACGCCAAAACACCGCGCAAGATCTCCAATTGGGTTCAACGCCAAAAATCCGCATCACCAAAAAAGAAAAATGCCGAAAACCCACCTCATCCTGATCTTTTGTCCGACGCGTAAGGATTTTCACCTTTTCGCAAGTTGAAGCGAATCGGCACGCCCGGCAAGCCGAAAGTCGTCCTCAAACTGTTCGTTAGATAACGCACATAACTGGCCGGCAATTGGGCAGGCTGCGAACAAAACGCTACGAAAGTGGGCGGACGGCTCGAAGGTTGCGTGATAAAACGCAATTTGACCCGACGTCCTCCAATCGCCGGCGGCTGGTGTCGCATGACCGCTTCCTGCAGCCAACGATTTAGATCAGGTGTCGAAATCCGCTTATTCCACAGCGCGTAAGCGGAAAAAATTTCACGAATAACTTTGTCGAGCCCGCGTTCTGCCAGAGCAGAAATCGGTACAAGACCAACTCCGGGAACTTGCGACAAACGCTCGTTAACCGTCTTCTTGAATTCTTGAAAGCGGCGCTGCTTTTCCTGCACCGTGTCCCACTTGTTGATCGCAAGAACGATAGCGCGTCCTTCCTTAGTAATCATATCGGCAATCGTAAGGTCTTGTTTCTCCAGCCCGCGCTCTGCATCAATGAGCAACACCACCACTTCTGCAAACCGTATCGCACGAATACTGTCACTGGCCGATAACTTTTCCGCTGTTTCACTAATGCGCGCTTTGCGTCGCAATCCTGCCGTATCAAAAAGCCGAATCTTGCGGCCCTCAATTTCAACATCGCTTGCAATGGAATCACGCGTTAAACCCGGTTCCGGACCCGTAATCATCCGCTCTTCACCTATGAGAGCATTTACAAGAGTTGATTTACCGACGTTCGGACGTCCAACGATCGCAACACGGATGGGCCGCAGCACATCACTTGGACTGCGCGTTTCTGTGTCATCATTCTCCTCGTCGTCTCTTCGTTGATATGTCAGACCAAGCGCCGACAAAACATCACTTTCAAGTTCACCGATACCTTCACCATGTTCTGCTGAAATCGGCACGGGCGAACCGAGGCCCAATTCAAAGGCTTCGAACATGCCGTCTTGGCCAGCACGACCCTCACATTTGTTCGCAACCAAAATCGTTGGTCGATCAGAGGCCCGCACCATGCGCGCAAACTCTTTGTCCGCCGGCGTTACGCCATCCCGCGCATCGATAACAAACAACACAACATCAGCATCCGCTATGGCCGCAACGGATTGCTCACGCATGCGCGCACTAATCGAACCCTTGTGAGAATCTTCCAATCCCGCGGTATCGATCACCTCAATGCTATGCGACCCAAATTGCGCTTCTCCAACACGGCGATCACGCGTGAGACCTGGCGTATCAGAAACCAAAGCTTCTCGCCGTCCGACCAGGCGGTTAAATAACGTCGACTTTCCGACGTTTGGTCGGCCAACGATCGCCACGCGCGGCTGCGCGCGCAGCGCACCTAATTTCACATGAGCGTTTTCGGTGCTGCCCGCCATCAGCGCAACCCATCCATCAAATCTTTAAGGCTAACAGTTTTGCGTCACCAGTCGAAGCTAGGCGCGCAAACCAAAAAAGACGCCTAGCTTAGGACCCGCACAACAAAAATGGTGTGAACCTCACCTCAATTTAAGGCAATGAGTGTTGCGCTGTCGGTCAAAACAAACATGCGGTTTTGCGCCACAACCGGCGGAATGTAAACAGATCCGCTCAATGTCTGTTGAGATTTAACCCGGCCAGAGATGGGATCAACCGAAGCCAATTGGCCTTTCGAAGACACAAGCCACAACGAGTTGCCAGCAAGTGTCGGGCCCGACCACGTTTCAGCACCCGGCAGTTTTGCCGTCCATCTAATCTTGCCGTCATCACGTGACACCGCAAGCAACTGCCCCTTTGTGTCAACCACAAAGACATTATCGCCAGCAACCCACGGCATTTGAACGCCCGGCACATCTAATGACCAAAGTCGCTCCCCAGTCGCGGACTTGGTTGCAACCATCCGGCCTGAATGACCAACCGCAAAAACAACACCACCAGCAATGGCCGGGCGGGCCGCATCACTAAGTGCTGACATTTGCGAAGTCGTGCGCGGACCAGACAAATTGTCAGACCACAACAACGAACCATCACTCACTTTAAGCGCAATCACATCGCCTGATGGATAGGGAACAACAACGACATCACCATCAACGGCCGGGCTTGAATTGATCAAAAGACTGGCTTTTTGCGGTAGGCCGCGCGCAACCCATAACTCAGCCCCATCGCCTGCCGACAAACAATAAAAGCGGCCTTCCATTGTAATGATAAACACTTTGCCGTCGGCCACCGTTGGCGCTGCCCGAACAGGTGTCCCAAGATCAACCTCCCACGCCTTACGCCCACTGCCCGGATCCATTGCCGCAACCCGGCCAAATCCACTGACGCCAAAAAGCCGTCCGCCTTCAGCAGCAAGACCACCGCCGTAACCACCACCTGCACTACTGCCAAACTCAAACCAACCACCGGCTTTGGCTTCCGATTCCGGCACTAGAGACGTTTGCCAAATGCGCCCGCCACCTGACAATGAGAAAGCCGAAACGCGACCGCTCGCATCGAGTGTAAAAACCCGGCCGCCATAAACAATGGGGCTTGCCGTAATGCGTCCCGACTTGCTGGAACCCGTACCTGCACTTGCGCTCCAAGCCTGCCGCACAGCGCCCGCTAAAGCCAAATGTCCCGGCGCATTTCTCGCGTCCCCACCGGGCTGTGCCCAATCTTGGTTGGCTTGCGGCGCCGGCAAAGTGATGGGCTTCGTCGCCGTTGCAAGCTCACCACCAATCATCTGTTTTGATTTCAAAACAGGAATGCGCTTGCCAGGCAGCGGTTTCTGTTTCTCTTTGAAGGGATTGAGCTGCGACACATTTGGTAGGCTGGGCAAACTGTCGGAACAACCTGAAAGGCCAATGACAAGCACCGCGGCCAACACAAACTTGGCCTGGCCTGCACGAAGCCTACGCACTGCTGTCCCCTTAAACCCCATTATCTCTCCAACCCACTAAGAACCCTGACGCAGCATCACTTCTTGTTGTCCTCGCCACTCTTCTCTTTGTTCTCTGAAGAAGCGGCCGGCGCCTGATCACCTGTTTTGTTTTCGTCTTTCGCTGAAGTCTCTGTTCCCTTGTCTTTCTCTGCGGCGGCAGACCCCGTAGCTTTGTCCACAAGGGCCAGTTTGGTCATATAAAGGTTCGCCCGCTGACGAACTCCCGACGGTGCGTCAGCATCCGCAAGCAAACGCTCAAAATATGACCGAGCCTCATCATTCTTGCCTGCCTGGGCTGCCGCGATACCTAAAAGCTGACGAGCGCTGATCCTCCAGGCGCTGTCGTCGCCTGCTAGAGGGGTGAGCCGATTCTGTATCTCCGTAAAGTCCGCCTTCCCCAACCGGAGCGTCGCCGCCTGCAGCACCGCAAAATCCCGTAAAAGAGGGTCAACGCCTGATCTTTGAGCCAATTCTTCAAAGAGTTTGAGTGCCTCATCGGTCTTGCCCGCTTCCATTCGTGCACCCGCCAATTGGAGCTGCGCGAGACTAGCATAACCAGACGGGCCACCTTTAGCTAAGTCCTTGAAAGCATTGGCCGCAGCGACCCGAGCGCCAATACTTGATTTGTCACCACCACTTTCCTGTTGCGCATTGGCATAACTTGCACCTGCAGCCTGCGCAGCCGCCAAACTACTGGATTTGTAGTATTGATATCCGCCAACGCCCAAAACCAGCGCCGCCACACCCACGATTATGAAAGTTCCGTAGCGCTCCCAAAGCTGTTGATATTTCTCTTCTGTTAGTGCGTTTTCCACGTCACGGAGAAAGCTGTCGTTGTGATCTGTCATCGCGGTGCGTGGTCCTTGTTTGCGTCGCCCAAAATTAAATCCCCTTCAAAAACGAAGTTGCCAGCGCTGGCGCACGACATTTTCGCCCAACGGCTGTCCGGTCAGCCTATCCGCTTAAAATAGCCCTTGCCACGCGCCAGGTAAAATGAGCCGCAAGATCGCACGCGATAACGTGATCAAATCAGCCCCAAACCCCTTCAACTGCTAGATATTTTCGTCTTTTTCGTGGCTCTCACCGTCGGTCTTGGCGCCTTAATCTTGTCGGGCAAAGGCCTCTTGCCTCTCTCCAACATGCCGTATGTGTGCTCAGAGCCAGGAAATTCCCCCCCGCGCACCTCGTGCGCATACGTTTTGATTGCAGATTCAATAGCCTTCCCAACGGCGCCAAATTGCTTAACAAACTTGGGTACGCGTTGGCTGAGCCCCAGCATGTCCTCCATCACCAGGATCTGACCGTCGCAATCCGCAGAAGCCCCGATCCCAATGGTTGGCACGCGAACGGCCTTTGTGATCCGTTTCGCCAAAGGCGCGGTAATAGCTTCCAAAACGATGGCAAAAGCACCAGCCTCATCCACCAGGCGTGCGTCTTCCTCCAGCTCCGCCCAATCTTCGCGTTTACGGCCCTGAGCTTTAAAGCCGCCAATAACATTCACGGATTGTGGGGTCATTCCTATGTGTGCCATGACCGGAATACCGCGCTCGACCAGGTACCCGATCGTTTCCGCCATGCGCCGACCACCCTCAAGTTTCACGGCCCCGCAGTCCGTTTCCTTCATCAGTCTGGCAGCGTTTCGAAATGCTATGGATGGGCTTTCCTCATAGCTGCCAAAAGGCATATCAACCACGACCAAGGCCCGTTTTGCACCGCGAACCACAGCCCGACCATGCATAATCATCAGTTCAAGCGGAACTGGAACCGTTGTCTCATAACCGTGCATGACCATGCCAAGGCTGTCACCCACCAGCAGAAAGTCGCAATATTTGTCTGCGATTGCTGCTGTGTGAGCGTGATAAGCCGTTAGCGAAACAATAGTCTGACTGCCCTTCATGGCGACGATATCGGGCGCCATCAAACGCTTCACCGATGTGCTCATACTTCTTTGCTCTTCCCAAACCTTCGAACGGCCACGTTACAGGATCGGACCGCAGCCCTCAAAACACCGAAACAACTGCTCGCTCTCCAATGCATCTAAGACCCTGGAAAGCGAGCAAAAAAGCCTACAAAGCCCCAGAAAATAGCTTTTTCCTTAAGACCGATTTTCAACCCCATAAGCCAAAACATCCACCGATTTGGAAATATTTCCCAGACCTTGACCAAAGAGCATCAAGGACGTGGACTGACAGCCACACAGTAGTCTCGATCTTGATCCAGAAAGGCCAGCACGGTTGCACCATTGAGCGACCGTCTGATATCAAAATAACAGGCCGCGAGTAACCAACAATTAGCGTGGTTAACATATAACTATCAGCTCGTTAGTCGTATTCGTACCATCTAGGTGGTCTTGTTCCGTGTTCTTATTTCAAAACGCCATTCAACACATCAAAATGAAATCACTCCGTCACACGATACTGCTCCTTGCAGGCGCAACGAGCCTTGCTTTGGTTCCTGCCCTCCCAACGGATGTCGGCTTGGGAACAACGCCGGCCTTCGCCAAGAAAAAATACAAAAAGAAGCGGACGCAAAAACAGTCTCGCAAACCCGACAGTCCACTGCTTGTCGTGGTCTCAATTGGCAGCCAACGCATCTCCGTTTTTGATCGCAATGGCCAGATTGCGCAATCGCGCATTTCGTCGGGAACCCGCTATAACCCAACGCCGACCGGCGTGTTTTCAATCCTTCAAAAACGCAGACGCCATTACTCCAATCTTTATGCCGGCGCTGCCATGCCAAATATGCAGCGCATTACCTGGTCAGGCGTTGCACTTCACGCAGGTCACCTTCCTGGTTATCCAGCTTCGCACGGCTGCATTCGCCTTTATTATAGCTTTTCCAAATGGCTGTTCGGTGTGACAGAAATGGGTACGCGCGTGATCGTGAGCCGCTCAAACCCAGTGCCCAAAAAAATCAGTCACCCCATCTTATTGAAACCACTTCCGCCAGAATATGCAGTCAAACTTCAATCGGCGTCCAATGAGACAATGGAGTCGCAAGACACGTCAGGTGACGTTACAAATGCCATATTTGTCTCGCCCGCCAACGCAGCAGAAACACCAGCTCCCCTTAATCCAGATCATGTCCGCACCCGCGAATACGTCGCCGCCGAACGAGAGCGCGAACTGGTAAAACTTGAAAATGCCCTTGAAGACGCCAAGCAAAATCAGGCGAGTGCCACATTGGAATTGAAAGAGGCCAATCAAGCGCTGAAAGTTGCCATTAAAGAACTGCAGACAGCGCAAAACGAATCCAAACAACTCCAACAGATCATCAGGACGTCTGACAGAGCCAAGCGCAAGCTCAACAGTCAATTGCAAAACCTGCTCAGGAATACGGAATCTCTTGGTGATCCGAAGGCACTTGAGTTTACGCTACAAAAAGAAGAACGCTTGGAGGCTGAACTCCTAAAGCATGAATCTGAGCGTGAAATGGCACGCAAAGAAAGCCAAGATCTCAAGAAAGTCACCAAGCGGTTCCAAGCGAATGTGGACGCCGCAACAAACACGCGCGACCAAATAAAGCGCCGTTACACTCAGATTTCAAAACAGCTGACAAGTGCACACCTTGCCTTAAACCAAGCGCTAGCAGCCGCAAAACGCCGCGACAAGCCCATCACGGTCCTCATCAGCCGCAAGAAAAAAATGCTTTTTGTGCGCCAAGGATATGACGATGTGCTTCGTGTGGCCGTGAACATCAAAAACCCCGAAATGCCAATCGGAACACACGTCTTCGCAGCTTTGGCCTATCAGAATAACGAAACCGAATTTGAGTGGCACGCAATAACAGCAGCGCGCTCTGACGTTACAAGACGTAGGTCACGCGATCGCCGTCGTCGTTCACGCCGCCGCCGCCATAAAGAGGTCGAACCAAGACCAGTTCGCCAGACGCGCTTCTCGCAAACGCCAAAAAATGCACTCGATCGCATTGAAATTCCGCAAGAGGTCGCCGAACGCCTGGCCGAACACGTCAAACCTGGTTCAGCGCTGATCATCTCTGATGAGGGCCTAAGCAACGAGACCGGTAAATACACTGACATCATCGTCTCCACACGATAATTGGTGTTGTTGCTACGTACCTTTCGGTTGCAATCCGCAAACCTATGCGGATCAGCGACGCTTGGAGATCTCCTGACTATTTGGGCGACACAAACGCCCGAGCACCGCCGAACCGTCTCGAAGCAGACGCGGGCCCTGTCCCATTTGCTTTCTTCTCAAACCTGACATTGCTTTAAGTCAGGAGCGCCTTCCCAATAAGTAATTCATGCCCCCAAGTAAGCAGGCCTGCATAAAGCGCTAACCCCGCAAGCACCACAATCACGTCATTGACGTATGATGTCGGTGGTTCGGCAACAACTTCCCCGCGCCTTTTAACCGAAATCCTGTCAAACACTGCGTACGCCAACAAAGCACCAAACAGAACCAGCGCTGCAAGCGTGCCATTCGCCATCAAATGCGCCAGAGCCCAAATCTTCACGCCGACAAGCAAGGGATGTTTGACCAACGACCGGATATGCGACGGCACGACTGACGCAACAAGCAACACCATCGCCGGCAACATTAAGACGAGCGCCACATGCTTGGTCCACTCCGGCGGATACCAAAGAATTGGGTTCTTGGACCCCACCAGCGCTTGCATTTTCCCATACCCCACGACAATCAAAACCAGTCCTGCCAGGGAAACGAGCGAGAAAAACACTTTGTATGGAACGACGCCAAAACGAGCCACCAACCCATCACGCAATTCTTTGTTTGCGGGCAAAAGGTGGATCGCCAACAATATCGCCAAACCGACACACAACAGCATCATTTCAAAGCCCTCCAAGACCTCGCGACCGCCAAATGCCACACAAAAAAAACAATGTCATTACGTAGTTTAACTGAATCCTTAGGGCCAAGAGGTAGATCTTAAGAGTTGGTGGGCCTTGCGCTCAAAATTCTGGTGCACGTCAGCGCTGTACCGCAATGCAATACGATACGTTACGATTATATTTGCGTTCAGGCATATGTTCGGAGTATTTATAAGGACGGGTAGGGGACCCAACTGTCGCAGAGGGCACTCACATTTCGCGCCATCGGTAGCTGGAAACAGGGACCATGCGATGTCGGTATCTGCGTCACACCAATCTAACCTTTTAAAAACGCGCAATTGCCGGCGGCTCCAAAGCGGGGATCCGCCATGAGCAATCGCATCAATGCGCTGGCACGCGAAATCCCATTTGCAGCAAAACGAAAGACAACGTCAGCCGAAGAAAAAAAACTTGCAAAAGAATTGGCCAACGTGCTGAACCGCCCGCCACGTCGGCGCGGTCATAGGGTCCGCCAATGGGATCACTTTGACGACGAAGAAGACCTAGCGACAAGCAAACCAAGACAGCGTGGACCCGCACACCCAGCTCGACTTACGCCGCCGCCACTGCCAGCCTCCGCAACAACAAACGAAGAGGCTCAACCACAATCCGAAAACAGCGGTTCTGAGGTGCCAGATCGAAAGCTGGGCGCCGTTTGGACACCAAAACGCAGATACCCTGTACTAAAGCAAGCGGCATCCTGGTTCGTGTCATTGTTTATCGGCGGTCTCATTATCACCGTGGTCGCAGTCATTCTGCTAGGCGTTCCCAATGATCTTGCCCCAAAAGCTTGGTTTGAAGCAAAGGCCCCCAACCACGCAAAGTTCGCTCCACCTGCCCCAACACAGGTGACCAACCCAACCAAAATCCGTCCTTAAAAATTAGAATTCAACGGCTCTAAAACTGCTGTTGTAAGATTTCGCCCGGAGAGCGTGATCTTTGCCGCTGCACGCGCCTTGGGCGAGGAGCCGTGTATTTTTTTCTGCGTCTGCGACGTGCACGCTGCCCTGCACGATCTCCATCTTGTTCAGCATCGGTTGACGCGCCGGCCTCGGCATCTTGGCCATCATCTTGCCCCTGTTCACCTGGGTTCCCGGCGCGACCGCTAGGCGACCCGGCGGGCTCTTCTAAATCTTCAACAACAAGCTCATCACTTCTACGAAGGCGTGCTGCTTCCTCCGCCCGGCGCGCTTTCTCCTGCTCCTCTTCAAGCCGACGCAACCGTTCCCGCTGCCGCCGACCCGCAGCCTCATCCTCCTTGCGCAGCCGCTCCAGCTCATCAACATTGCGCTCTAAACTCCGAACGGCCAATTCACGTTGCAATGCGCCAGAAGAAATTTTTGGCTCAAGAGCACCAAGTTTTGCAATCGGACCTTGATACTTAACTGTGATCGCCGGCCACGGCGATTTCCCCGCCACGTTGCTGTTGCTCACAAGCGTCCACTCGCTATCGACATTAAGCGTTGCAATATCTAACACCACTTCTGCGCTGGTGTTCCCACCTTTGCTCTTAACGCCGACAGGCGCTAACTTCACAGCACCATCAACAACGTCAATCGGAATCGTACGCGTGCCAATCGCTAGCGCACCCTCATCCAATTGCGCAAGGATCGCGGTTTTCAACCCATCATTCGTAAGTTCACCCTCTTTAATGACATCGTTCGCCGCCTTTTGCACGAGGCGTGGAGACATACCTTGAAGTGCAGCATCGCGGAGTTGAATTTCGCCCTTACCCTTTAACACCGAAAGCAATGCGCGAGGCCCGAGAGCTTGCCCGCTGAACCTTGCATGAACCTGCGCCTCGCCTTTTTGCGCGGGCGCCGGTTTTTTTGACGACCGACCTAGTTCCGCAAGCGACAACTTCTTAATATTGAAGTCACCACTAAGGCCAACACCGGCAAGTTGCTTTCTAAACAACAATATTGATGTCAGCTTGCCGCCACCGCTGGTTTGCCCCGCAAGTTCAACAACAACTTTTCTTGGAGCAAGATCCGCTGTGATGTCCGCATCTGAGAGCGAGAGGCCATCACCAAACCCAAGTGCACCGACCTTTAAGTCCAAGCGTCCTTTGATGGATTGGAGCGGCGACATATCGAAAGCCTGATCAGGAAAGATACTGTTTTCGTCTGAAAAGACGTCCACGACGTTTTGCAGTCCCTCACCCGCCTGACCAGCATCCATTTTGGGCTTTCCTTTTGTTCGCTTATCATCTTTAGAGGCAACATCAGTTTTCTTAGAAATCTCACTTACATCTGACAGCGATTGAGAGAGCGTTTTCTTCGCTAAAAGCCCTGACAACAATCCGCGAACCGACGCTTTGTCCACAACAAGTTGTGCATCAAGTCGTTGCCCATCCTGGCCCCCGGCTTGTACCTCAGGACTTAACGTAAAACGCCCGGCAAGTGTCGCGGCACCAACACGCACATCGCGCGCAGTCAATCGAAACTCGTTTGCTCTGCGTTCAACATCAAACAGACCATTAAGCGCCACATCACCACTACCGGAAGCGACATTCAAACCAGCAAGATTGAGAAAGTGGCGCGCATCTTTTGCGAACACCACCATTTCACCTTTCGTGAGCGACAACGCCACCGCGCGCTCATCACTCAACCCTACGCGACCATTATAAATGAGCGTAATGCGATCAGATTGGAGTGATGCCATCGCCTGCATGCCAGACTTTGGAATGCCCACGGCTTTAAACAGACCCCGACCGGCAATCCGCGTAGACGGGAGCCCCAATTCGTCGCTTTGTCCTAAGTCCCGAGGAACCTGTCCGCCCAACAATGCAATGACCTGCTTGTCGTCCGGGCTATCAATGTCAATAGTCACTGATGCCGGCGATGATCGCCACGACGACAAGCCACCCTCAAGTTCGGCATGAACAACAGTACGAGCGCCGCGGACAACACCATCCATATCAATGCGCGCCAAAGCGCTGTTTGAATTTTCTTCGCCAATACTTAAACGACCCGCCAATCGAAACGGCGCCAAATTAGAAAGCCACCCAACATTATCCGCGCGACCCTCATCTGATTGAAAGACTTCCGCCACGGGCGTCAAAGCACTGGACGTTGTAGCGGACGCCACCCAGTGAAGCTCTCCCTTAGCCTTCTCGCCAACATCACGAATTGCGCCCTCCAACTCCAGCTGCAAACCTTCTTCCGTCAAGAATTTGAACTTCGGAACAACGACGGCTTCTTTGCGAACGGCGAAATCCGCATCAACATCTTGTAACGCAAGCCCGCCATTGATGAGACGCCCTGCCCTGATTTTGATCTTCAGCTCATCTGCCATCGACGTTGCCCAATGCATCGAAGGACGCACATTTTCGCTGCTTGCATCTTGCGCAACGGCTTCTGAACTGGCGATGCCTAATCCCTCAGCCAACGTCGCAAGTCGAATTGGTTCGAGCCCAATCCAACGCGTATCGAGCGTGTAACCATCAAGGCTAATTTCCAAACTGCTGCTTTCGCCACCAACATGTTTGACACTGCCACGAACGGGAACTCCAGAAAACTCCGCCCTGCCGTTGCCCAGTTCAAAGAAATGCTGAGATAACTTCAAGTCGCCTGCCACAGAAAACGGACCGTCACTGATTGAACCGTCGGAGTCACCCGTTGGATTGGCCCACTTCAGCAATCGCGCAAGGCTCGGGCCCCCAACAAAAACATCACCAGACGTACCAACGCCGCCGTCGTCACGCGTCAAGGCGCCTGAATATTCAAGCCGGCCCCCGCCGGGTAAACGCGCACGAAAAGTTTTCAACCGCAACGGACCACTTTGGCGACGCAAATGCATAACCACGTTACTGACCGCATCGCGTCCAAGCTCGACTTGATCGACCTCAAATTTTGCATCAACAGCTGAATCCTGGGGCAGGCGGCTGACAATTGCCTCCAACAACCCTTGTGTCGTTGCAAACGGCAACGGTGGTTTCGAAGTCGACTTGGTCGCCGTTTGCTCTGTTTCTGACTCTCCATTTGAATCGTTGGCCTGAGCACTTTCGGGCGGCAGCGCCGGCGCATACCCCGACAAGCGATCAAGATTCAACCATTGCGACGAAAGGTTGAGAACCAACTTGTGCCCACGGTTCCACTCAAACTGCGCATCACCCGTGATCAGCTGTGGATGCCCAACATTCTCAAACGACGCCAAAATGTCAGCAAGCTTTGCATGTTCCGGAACCGCTTCAATCGTCGACTTAACACTCAAACTTACATCATCGCCCAATTCCGCCAGTCTATAGCTCGCAACGATCCGACCATCAAAACGAGGTTGCGACGATGTGTCAGTGAGGCGCCCCTCAAGTTTGTACAAATCACCTTTTTCTGCATCAACCAAACTAGCTTTCAGACGAACAGCACCATCGGTACCCGCTTCTGTCGTAACCAGCTTGACCGAACGCTCTGCATCCAAGACATTTGCCGTGCCTCGAAATGTGTAAGGACCAGACAACGCCTTGGCACTCAATTCACCATTGATATTTTTTATTTCAATGAGCGGACCGCCTGCCTCAGTTTCAAAACCGACAACACCGTCTCGAATACGTACGGAGTGAAGCGCAACACCGGCTGGAACAAAAGGCAACGCGCCAGATCGAATAGAAACGTTTTGCCAGTTCCCGCGTCCATCCTGCGTGGCCGCAAGCCTCACCACCGGCTTGTTGAGCTCAATACGATTGGCTTCAAAGATGCCTTTTAGAAGCGGTGGAACCGCAAGCCACATCGTAAAGTTGTCGGCAGCAAACAGCGGCGCACCGGTTAGACCACTTGTATCTGCGATGCTCAACTGTTCGAATTTCACATAAGGCGAGGGCAACAACCGCAAATTTACATCGCCCCCAACGCGCACCTGCCGACCAAGAATTCGCGTCGCTTCCTCTTCAAAAACGCCGCGATAGCCGTTCCAATCAACGAGATGCGGACCGATAAATAGCGCACTCAAAATTGCGACTAAGGTACCGCCAATCCACATCAAGACAGAATTCACGGAATCCTCCGCTCGCTCAGAGCTACTAGAGTGCACTCAACAGCCAAACTTTGCCCACCTATCAAAATCAACAACTTTGGACACCTCATGGCTCAGAGCCTAAATCACCAAGTATTTGGTTGTGCAAAATAGAGCCAGCCCCAGCGATCATTGCTCAAAGGCGCGCGCAAAGAACCTATCCTGCCCCTAAAATCTAGCATTTTTCATCAGACAATCAGACGAAGCGCATTTAACCATATGCGCCGCAAAAATACATCGTTTGTTCAGTCAGTTTTTGACAAATCGCGATATTCCAATCTAGGCGAGAGGCTAAAACGGCGTTCTGCACATAAATTGATCCAAATTTTTGAGAATCCGCCTTAAGCTGGCCTTCGTCTCCCCAGGGCAGAAACAAGCAATGGACGAGTTTGTTTCCTAAAAAATTGGCAAAGGCAACTAAACGTGCAGCAGCCGCACACAAACGAGCGTCCAAAATCAAAGCAGTCAAAAAATCAGGGGGAACACCCACGCTCATTGCGCCAGATTCTAAAAAGGGTTTGGGACGCCATTTGCGAGCGCATACTATCAAATTCACGTGATTTTCTAGGTCAGCGCCAGCCACTCGTTTGGCTGTTGGCGCTCGTCGTGGGTGTCATCGTCGCATATGCAGCCATCGCGTTCCGTTGGCTCATTGGTGTCATTCAATATCCCTGGCTTGGAACAACATCTGAAAATGTTGCAACCGCAGCCGCCAACGTTCCGTGGTGGATTATACTTATAATTCCGGCCGTCGGTGGCCTCATCGTTGGTTGGATGCAAGAGAAGTTTGTGGCCGGCGGAAGGCCGCACTCCGTCGCCGACGTCATTGAAGCAGGAGCCGTCCATGATTCTCGTATCGATCGAAAGTCGGGATTCTTAAGCGCACTGACCGCTACCATTTCAATTGGAACAGGCGCCAGTGTCGGCCGTGAAGGACCCATCGTTCACTTTGGCGCAACCATTGCGTCGGCAATTGAAGATCACTTCCACCTATCGGCCAGCAACCGGCGAACGCTACTCGCCAGTGGCGTTGCCGCTGCCGTTTCCGCCTCATTTAACGCACCAATTGCGGGCGTCTTGTTCGCCCACGAAGTCATCCTTGGTCACTATTCGTTTCGGGCACTTGTACCAATTGTCATTTCAAGCGTCGCAGGCGGTATAATTGCCCGCATCCACTTTGGTGATTTTCCCGCGTTTATGATCCCGCACTATCAAATCACATCTTATTGGGAGTTTCCCGCCTTTGCTCTATTGGGTGTCACATGCGCCGTCGTCGCCATGGCATTTCAGTTCGTGCTCATCGCATCAAACCGTTTGGCACTTCTAGTCGACATACCTTGGTCATTGCGCGCCGCCATCGGAGGCGCCTTAGTTGGCACCATTGCGATCTTTTTCCCAGAAATTCTTGGTGTCGGCTATGAAACAACCAATGCCGCTTTATCGCAAAAACTTGGACTGGGTATGTTGTTTGCTTTGATATTTGCAAAAGCAGCAGCAACCGCCATTTCCCTTGCGTCACGATTTTCTGGCGGAGTCTTTTCTCCGTCACTTTATCTTGGAGCCATGACCGGCGCGGCCTTCGGCACTATCGCAACGTCAGTTTTTCCTGAAATAGGTTCAAGCCAGGGTTTGTACGCAATCCTTGGCATGGGCGCCGTTGCAGGTGCTGTTCTGGGTGCCCCTCTTTCAACGATCCTCATCGTTTTTGAGCTCACGGGTGGCTACGAAATGACAATCGCACTCATGCTAACCGTCTCAATCGCCGTAGGCATCACCCAAGCCATCATTGGCCACAGTTATTTTCACTGGCAACTCGCCCGGCGCGGCCTGATCTTACAAGACGGCCCGCACAAATCAATTGTGCAACGTCTCTGTGTGAAAGATTTCATGATTAAGGTGGAACCTGACAAAGACGCACCCGATGTAAAAGCGCCACGAATCACTGACACCTCACAACCTGTGCTCCTTCCCAACGACACCCTCGAGCATGCCTTACGCCAATTCGATCGCACTGGAAAAACGCGCCTACCTGTCGTTGACGGACGCGACCGAACACAAGTCATTGCCTGGGCAGAACGCCTCCAAGCCCTAAGCCTCTTTAATTCCGCCCTAATTGATTCTCACATCGAAGCGCACAAATAACAAAGCCCTTTGAAATAAGGGCCGCTAGCACCCAAATGCGCAACTGTGGACCTCGCCAAATTGAGAAAGACGACGGCCCAAAAAGCGGTGCTATAATAAGTTCCCATGACAACGAATCACAAACGTAAAGATGACACGCCTGGGCCCCAGGATATCGCGGCAGATGATCCTCCGTTTGATCTTCCAGAAATCAAACCACAACAAAACCCTGCAACACAAAGCGACAAACCGTCTATCTCCGAGCGTGCAATGGCTGCGGCCACGCGCACGACAAACCTGACGTCTGACCAAGCGCCCTACCTTACGGATCTCAACGATGAACAACGCACTGCCGTTCTAACACTTGACGGACCCGTGCTCGTACTTGCCGGCGCAGGAACGGGCAAAACCCGCGTGCTCACAACACGCATCGCCCATATCCTGTCCATGGGAGCGGCCAACCCCTCACAAATCCTGGCAGTAACTTTCACCAACAAAGCAGCACGCGAAATGAAGGAGCGCGTCGCAGCCCTTGCCGGCGGCGCCATCGAGGGCATGCCGTGGCTTGGAACCTTTCATTCCATCGGCGTAAAAATCTTGCGCCGCCATGCGGAACTCGTGGACCTAAAGTCAAATTTCACGATCCTCGATACCGACGACCAAATCCGCCTGCTAAAGCAAGTGATCGATGCCGAAGGGGTCGACAAGGAACGCTGGCCCGCGCGCCAATTGGCAGGCATGATCGACAGTTGGAAAAATCGCGGACTCACACCGGCAAAGGTCCCCAACAATGAAGCCATGGCCTTTGCGACGGGAAAATCACGCGACCTTTATGCCGCTTATCAAAGTCGCCTCAAGGAACTCAACGCAGCAGACTTTGGCGATCTCCTTTTAGAATGCCTAAAACTCTTTGCCGAACACCAAGACGTACTTGCCGAATACCAAAAACGTTTTCGTTACGTCCTTGTTGACGAATATCAAGATACAAACGTCGCCCAATATTTGTGGCTGCGCCTCATCGCCCAAGGTTCACCCAACATCTGCTGTGTGGGCGATGATGATCAGTCCATCTATGGTTGGCGAGGTGCCGAAGTTGACAACATCTTACGCTTCGAAACCGACTTTCCAAACGCAACCGTGATACGACTTGAACGCAATTACCGATCGACAGGTCACATTCTTGGCGCAGCCTCCGGCCTCATTGCGGCCAACGAAGGAAGACTTGGAAAAACGCTCTTTACCGATGGGGCTATCGGTGAAAAAGTCACCATCACCAGCCACTGGGATTGCGAAGAAGAAGCGCGCACAATTTGCAGCGACATTGAATCCATACAAAGTCATGGCCACACCCTCAATGAAATTGCCATCCTCGTCCGCGCATCATTTCAAATGCGTGTGCTTGAAGACCGGTTCGTGACCATCGGCCTGCCTTATCGCGTCATCGGCGGCCCGCGCTTTTACGAACGCGCGGAAATCAAAGACGCCATTGCTTACCTTGAAGTCACGTTAAACCCGTCCAACGATCTTAAATTCGAGCGCATCATCAACACTCCAAAACGAGGACTTGGCGATACCTCCGTCAGGCGCGTTCGCGATCTTGCACGGGCACGCAACATTACGCTCTACGCAGCAGCACGCGAAATTATCCAAACGGAAGACCTAAGCGGCAGAGCGCGAAAATCACTCACAGCGCTTTTGATGTCGTTTGAAAGATGGCGCAACCAAGTCGATGGCTTCCCCCACACGGAACTGGCCGAACTCATCTTAGATGAATCTGGCTATACGGCCATGTGGCAAGCAGACAAAAGCCCGCAAGCCGCATCGCGTCTTGAAAACTTAAAAGAACTCGTCCGTTTCATGCACGAGTTTGACTCCCTCCAAGGCTTTCTCGAACACGTCTCACTTGTCATGGATGCAGACCAAAACAGTGACGGCGACCGCGTATCGATTATGACCCTGCACGCCGCCAAAGGCCTCGAATTCGAAACGGTCTTTTTGCCTGGCTGGGAAGACGGTCTCTTCCCCCATCAAAAATCATTGGATGAAAACGGCCTCGCCGGCCTCGAGGAGGAACGTCGCCTTGCTTATGTTGGACTCACCCGCGCCAAGCAACGCGCAAAAATCTCTTTCGCCCAAAACAGACGCAACCGCGGTCTATTTCAATCAGCACTACCCTCGCGCTTTGTTGACGAACTCCCTGAAGACCACGTTGATGTGTTAGAAGGAAACGTTCCCTTTTCTGGCGTATACCAAAATTTCGGAAATCCTTACGGTCAAAGCCGCTTCGACGAAGAAGCAACACCCTTTGACTCAACTTACACAACACCCGGCTGGCAACGCGCCAAAACCTTCGCCAACAAAGAAAAGCGGTCAAGCCAACAAAACCCAACAACGCGCCAGAAAACGCAAGCGCCACCAACCATCGAAGGCGAACTCATCACTTCGTCAATTGAACCCAGCTCTTTCACAAAAGGTGAGCGCATCTTCCACCAAAAGTTTGGGTACGGCACCATTAGCGAGGTCGACGGAACAAAGCTCACAATCAACTTTGACAAAGCCGGTCAGAAACGCGTCGTCGATTCATTTGTCGAACGTCTTTAAGGTGGATGCGCTAGCCCCACACCTCAACTTCGCTCATTGCTCACGTGTCAACGGTACAAAACGAACCGAAAACGTGCGCCGACGCTGCGTCGTACCGTCCTCAGCCTTTTCAATCACCAAAAGGTCCTGATCGATGTTTCCAACCGGAATGACAAGCCGACCACCAGGCTTGAGCTGATCGATAAGCGGTTGCGGCACATGATCCGGTGCCGCCGTAACAATTATTCCGTCAAACGGTGCATGTTCCGGCCATCCCGAATAACCATCCCCAGCTCGAACCTCGACATTCAAATAGCCAAGCCGCGCTAAAGTTTCTTTCGCCTGTCGACCCAGCGCATCTATGATTTCAATCGAAAAGACACGGTGCGCCAACATGCTCAGAACTGCCGCCTGATACCCTGACCCAGTTCCAACTTCCAACACAACATCATCGGGTTTGACATTTAACAACTGCGTCATCGCAGCAACGATAACCGGCTGCGAAATCGTCTGTCCATGCCCAATAGGAATAGGCCGGTCCCGATAAGCGATGCTTTGATATTTCTGAGGAACAAATTCATGCCGCGGCACGTCCGCAAGAACCTTGCGCAATTGGACGCCCAATTCGCCGATATGCTCGCCCGAACCTTGATCCATAAAGCGACCCAACCGGCGAAAATGATCCTCGATTTGAGCAATCATCTTTCCGCGCTCTAAGTCAAAGTCTGGCGCAGCCCCAGCCATTGTTGTCAGCATCCTGAGTAGAACCATCACCATCCCGACCAGGGCGAACTGCTTGAAAACGCGAGAAAATATAGCGTTAGCTGAGCAGAACCGCCAATCATACATCGCTTGAACACGCAAACCAAGCAAGCGAATTGCTCCTTTCAACGCCCCAAATTGGCCGACGGACATAATTCCACCAATTCAGTGCGCTGTCTCGTTGGTGGGATTGCAGCCGACGGGAGATTAGTATTGTGTTCACGCGTAGACCTGGCTCAGCCACTCCGAATAGCGCATCTCATCCTGTAGAAGTTGATGCGACAAATTTAGCTTCCAATAACCCAGCACATCCAGCACATAACGGAGCGCACCAAGGGGGCGGATTAATGGATCCAAGCACAACAGTCATTGGTAAAAATTTCACACTTGAAGGTGAAGCAATAACCATTCGTTGTCGCGGTGCCCTCAACATTAACGGGAATATCGACGCAGACCTCCATTGTGAGCAAATCACAATTGGCGAAGCCGCAACAATTACCGGATCCATCGCCGCCGACGACGTAAAGATCCACGGTGATGTCAGTGGAACGATCAGTGGCTCCCATGTAACTCTTCATAAAACTGCGCAAGTTTCGGGCGATATAAACAGCCAGTTCTTAACAATTGAGCGTGGCGCAAAATTTGATGGCCGCTCAAGACCGGTCACAGATCGTGCGGAAATCGCGCCCCAGCTGATGACATCAGATAATGATCCGGCAACAAACAACGCCGCACCAGCGCCGGGCCAAAACACGCAGCTTCAGGCACAACAATCGCCAACACCATTAACGATGGAAGATCCGGAAAGTTGGTCCGCCGCCTAGAGCGCGAAGCGAATCAAGCCATAACGCGTGTCAAAACTCCAGCGGCCAGTTCGCGGCCGTCGGCGCGATGACCTCTATTTAAAATCAGATATGTCTGGCTGTCGCGCGGCCCGCACACGACTTTTGCGCCACAAGTTCCCATGCGCGGTTAATCTGTTTAATGCGCTCGTTGCAAAGCTCGCGGTCTTCGTCGCTGCGCGCCAAATCTGGATGCCAACTCATGCGCAATCCATCGATCACCTTTTTCAGCGTTGCAGAACTTGCGTTTGCGTTAACACCTAAAACCTGAAAGGCCTCACTGCGGGTCTGCGGCATAAACACCTGTTGGCGATGGTCCATAACGCTCACTGCTGCACTTTCAACGATCCGCCGAATTCGGCTAAGCTCGCGCACGATATTTCGCAAGGTCGCCGCGTTTCGCCGATCAAATCCTTTGCCTCCTTTTTGACCCTCCTTGCTGGACTTAAGGGTAACAAGGCGTTGTTCAATGCTCTCCAACTCTTTTTCAAGCGTCTCGCGCAGCGGCGCCTTATCTAACGCAGACACCAATGATGCAACCTGCTCAATCTGCGCCTCAACCGACCCGACACCGTTTCTCATGGTCAGATCGCGATAGATCGTACCAAA
Organism: Hyphomicrobiaceae bacterium; assembly: GCA_965222775.1. Classification (GTDB taxonomy): domain Bacteria; phylum Pseudomonadota; class Alphaproteobacteria; order Rhizobiales; family Hyphomicrobiaceae; genus CBDCUV01. The sequence continues at coordinate 2,038,499 of OZ244971.1, read as the reverse complement.
ATTTCCTACCAGCATCGTCCAATACTTCCAGATATATGAAATGAACCATTTGAAGAACGAAGGACCAGAGGATCCTTCAGCATTCATTTCGCTTAACTCGCGAGCAGACAAGTTGCGCAGCAATGGCTTCAAAGCAAAAGAGAACGTCGAAAAAGCCACCAAAACAAAAAGCAAAAGCCCAAGTGCAGTCGTCAAAAAGCGGGACCAACCAACATCAGAAATAGGACCGAGGCTCTCGCCACCAGTGATTATGATTGTATCCCAACGACGGCCTTGTGTTTTCGCAACGCTACCGACATTGCCTGTATCTTGGGCACCGGCCCGTCCAGAGTTCTTTACTCCGCCACGTGTGACAGCCTCATAACCTTGGACATAGTGCAGCGGTGATGATCCCCGCTGACGGTCTAGGTTGGACAGCGCAACGCGCAAAAATGAGGGCTCCGGCGGTACAATGACGTCGCCAATTGTCGAGCCCGCATCTTCCAACCCTGACGAAGAAACAAGACGTGCACCAAATTGTTCAAGTGGAGCAAAAAGTTTTGGAAACACAAAATGTGCGTGAGGCAGCTCACGGGAGGACACCGCATGGACAAGAACGCGTTTTGATTTGGATTGCATAGCACGCCAGCGCGGCTTAAGCGCAAGATTGAGCACATCATCCTTCAGCCACGCCCGAACAACGCCCTCTCCCCTGGGCATCGCCGCCGCTATCGTCATCCAATCCACGCTTCGTCCGCCACAAGATAAGGCAAAACGATGCAAAACCATGACCCGGCAATCGCGAATATCAGACGGCATGCGATTACGGCTGCACATCCGCGAGATGCGCTCTTGCCGTTTGCCTTCAATGGGATACGTGATCGGCTCTGACCGCTGAAGATCAACCACGCCGTCCTTAACGACGCAGGTGTAAGGCATCGTAACGCGCTCGACGGCTCGTGTGGCTGAAAAAGTCGCACACACTGCCAAAAATGCGAACGCCAAACTCAGAGCCTTAGCTCGCTTGACTAGAATACGGATAAACACGGACACCCCACTGCGTTCTCTCTTCAACGCCAAAAAAAACAAACGCAGGTCTTGATTTACAAACTCAAACCAACAGAACCTCATACCAAGAATGACTATGTCGAGAATAGGACGTACAAATCCCTTTCCACATAGGAAAACCTAATTCCACTATCTTTCCAAGTCGCCAGCTGAGGGCAGAAGTGCCGCAATTTTGAGCAAACACAGCAGCATCGTTGCGACTTTTTCAATCACGCTTTAACAAGACGAAAGCCAAAAAAATTTTTGTGGATGAAAGCAAATTTTGTCTCGTTGGAAAGTAGCCTCAAAGCCTTTGCAACAACCCCGTGAAAGCTGCAACGACTAACACAATGAAACTCATTCCCAGTATCATCTCCACAACCATGAGTGCGTAAAGCAGTCCACCCATCGTCACCACAACATTTCCCTCCGTGCCAAGCGCCCCGCCGGACTCACTTTGCGCGCCTGCCTCAACCTTGCTGGGCCCAGAGCTAATAAACATTCGCAACGGCCCGGGAACGCTCACGACACCGATCGGTCGCCAGGAAAGATTTGCCTGCCAACGGTCCACATATCCCAGGTCAGCAAATGGAATAAAAACATCTAGAGAATAAGCCAATGGATGAAAGTCGGGATATTTTTCCAAACGGCGCTCGCCCGCAAATGCACTTTGGTTTGTCATCACAAATACGGACTGGTCCTTGCAGCCTGGTAATGCACAGTGGCTCGCAGCCCATCCCCAAAGGGCCGCAAACCCCAGCACAAACACGATCATCCAAAAAAGCGCGCGCCAGGGGCTGTACCCATAAAGCGCAAACACATCCAGGAACCAGCTTTGCAAGCGGTACCCAAGTGACGCCGACCAACTTGACGATGCAAATCGCTTCTGCGCGATGGAAACTTGGCGGGCATCCGCTGGAAAACCTTGCGCTGCCAACCGATCCGCCAAAAAAGACCAAGGCTGCGGATTAAACCGCTCGCGAACATCATGAATCGACTGCCCAGCAAGCCACATGACACGGGCGTCGCCGACACCAGCCTGCGCCATCGCCCCCTTGTTCTTGCGATGATGTGCACCGCTTGGGTTGCTCAATTGATCATAAACAAAGCCATCGAGCACAACATAGTCAAAGTCAAAACCATCATCACTTAGATCACGAGCATCAAAGGGATCAGGCCATGCTGCCGCATAGTCTTGAAACGACCGTACGTGTGCACCCGACAAGTCAACAATGCCCACCGGTCGGTGGTCAACAGCTTCGGGCATCTGAAGGTGATCGATCCGCGCATAAACCAAACTGAGCGCAAGCACATCCGTGTCATGGTCTTGATCTATACCGGCATCTTGCTCAACACCTGTCCCCACAGTTTCATCTAAAACGACACCGGAACTACGCCTGGCCACACGACTGCCACCCGTAACAAGGGAAGATCGAATTTTGCTTCCTACGAGTGAGAGCGTATCTTTAATTTCCGCCCCATCGAGCAACACACCGCCGGCGGTCGTAAAACCATTGTTAAGTTCAACAGTACCAGCCACAACGATCCCGCGCGCAACAAGCGCCAAACCCTCATCAACTTTCAAGGACGCACCGCCAAACCGCAACGCGCCCCCAACACGTGCGTTATTAAAACGCGTCAACCCAATGACCATGGCCTTAGAGAAATCACACGCGCCTTTAATTTGCGCACCATCGGCATACAGCGCCATTGCGCTGCCAAAAAAACGCGCACCTCTAAAGCTCAAGCTTCCTTTGACCTCGAAACGAGGACAGCTCACTTGACCAACAAATTTCGCTTGATCAAATTCGCAATCACCATCAACAGACAAACGCTCTGCAAAAAGTGCAGGCTCTCCGCCATTGACTTCAAGTCTTTGGCACCGAATGCCAGTCCCAATTCGCGCTGACCCCAAACGAACACCGCCGGTCAGCCGCGCATTTTCAAGATTGATCCCGCGTTTAACATTCAAACCGTCAGCATCTATTGAAACGTCTTGCCCTTCAACCAACAAACCCCGTGCATTGAAGCAACCTCCAATACTTGCCTCGGGGAGCAAGACGGCACCTTCGACCTGACAGTCGTCGAGCACAAAATCCGTTTCAATTTGCGCGCCCGCCGCACTCACCGCAGCCCCAAAATGACAAGAGCGAAACGTTACCGCAAACAAACGTGCGCCACACAAGTTCACCGCCGGTTGGTCAGAGGGCGCGACAAACTTACAGTCCACAAATGTCAGTGGCAGAGAGGTCGCGTGCCATTGCAATTGAAGCCCACCAACAATCGTCCCACCGGACAGATGGAGCCCAAATTCGCTCGGTGGGCTTTGCGTCAATAATTGATTTATGAGGTCAACGACAACATGCCCACGAACCGATTTTCCACTGAGATTGACCGGACCGCCAACGGCACGCGAACCTAAAAGTTCACGCTCCGCCTCCGTCAAACCCGCCTCAAAGCCAATCATCTCCGCGGCCATGCGCAACCTTTCAATTTACGTGCCTCAAAACCCAAAATTGTGCGCCGCTCACGCGAGTAATGACCGGGTTTCCAAAACGTCACCTGGCACAATAAGGTGAGCTTTGTTGCCCGTCGAGCAGCAGTTAGTCCATATGGTCAAAATCCTTGTCCAAACGGCCATAGGCTCGACAAAGGCTATGTTTAGACACTAGAAAAGACTGGCCAGTCAGTACCAGGTACAAAGTTAGATCAATAGAAGGCCAAATGCCCAGGGACAAACAAACATGGCTTGGCCTCAACTGGGGTTAACAAAGCGTTCAAAAAGCAACGCGCGTCAACATGCAGTCCAGAAGACGGCTTGACCTGATGGGAGGGTAACGTCGCTATGTCACAAGTAGATACCGCGGCAAATACAAATTCTTCGACCGTTGCAGGAAGCCATACGGCAGCTACGGCAGCTGCGAACACGGCCACGGCAAAAACCGGTCAAAATGCTGAAGACGCACACCCTCCAAAAAGTCATTTCATTGACGCAGCACCATCACCGCTCGCTGGCATGGACATCTTAAAACCAGACCAAGAGCGCCCGCCCGAAAAATTTCTGCCCATCACACGGTTCGCCCTCATGGACCGTCTGACGTCCCCCAAGGCATGGCCTGCGGGACAAGCAACGGTTGCCGCACGATTTTATAGGTATCTCGATTATTGGCGCCACCAGTGTTACAACGCCAAGCTTTTAGATCTCGAACAATCTTACGAGCCCTTCAGCCCGGACACAGATTTGTTGATGACACGCAAGTTCACGGAAAGCGAACTTGCACAAATGCAAGCCGACGTCATCAAAGCCATGGCAGAAATCTTAGAACAAGCAAATTACGAACGCATCGATCCTGAAGTCGTTTCAAAGGTCATGAGCCAGGATTCCCATTACGGCCTCGATCTCCACGTTGATTTCTCACTGTTCGAAGAATGCTTGATCTTTTACCGTGGCGCTTCGACCAAACGAGACTACCGTCGCCGCCTCAGCAATTTTATGATGAAGGAAGAAATCGATCTGCCAATTTTCCGCCGGTTATATGTGCTCTTTAAGATCAAATCTCTTGACGTCCACGCCCAAGACATCATGAAAGATGAAGATGTTCCTCTAAAAAAAGCAATGAAGATTGCAAAAAAGAGGCGAGCCCATCTGCCCGCGGGCTTACATCACGACAACATCTATATGAAGCTCTTTAAAAACATCCCGCGCAGCGACGTGGAAATGATCTTCCCCAACACTGTCGTCAAATTCCGCATGTTTGACAAAGTCAAACTCGGCGTAACGGGCGCCGGCGGACTGGGCATGGGCGCCATAGGTGCCGCCGGCAAACTTGCAGCCCTTTCCGTCAATCCGATCGCGGCCGCCGGTGCTGTCGTTGGACTTGGTGCCGTCGTGTTTCGCCAGGCCATGGGTTTCATAAACACGAAACAACGCTATCTGGTCGTCATGGCGCAAAACCTTTATTTCCATTCGATGGCAGACAACCGTGGCGTCATGGTCAAGTTGACCGACCGTGCTGCAGACGAAGACGTCAAAGAAGAAATGTTGCTCTATTCCGTTTTGTGCAAAGAACGCGCACGACGCAGTGATCTCGATTCTATAGATCGGGCCATAGAGAAATATTTAAAAACCACGTTTGGCGTGACCGTCGATTTTGACCTTGACGACGCCTTGCGCCGCCTAGAAGCCGATGGCATTGTTCGCGAAGAGTCTGATGGTTATTTGTATACGATGCCGCCTGACGAGGCTGCCGAACACTTAGATGCCAAGTGGGATGTCTTTTTAGACAACCTTCCTGACGTGAAACCAGGTCAGGGATTAGAATTCGAAAGGCAGACCACTTAGGACCGCTGGCCACGAAAATGGGGGCCGACACCGATGAGATGCCTCCATGGATGCTCACGACAAAACGATCCATAAGATTGTGGGCACCAAACTGTCGACAGTCGTTTCAGATTCAAAACTCGCAAGGTCGCTCGCTAGCACCTTCGAACAGCTGATATTGCCGCAACCAGATGCGCAAACCGTATTTGAGGGCCAAAACAAGACGTGGAAAATTGAAGCCTACTACCCAGATCGCACAACGGCCAACAAGGCCCACAGACAACTCGCTGACGCATTTGGATCCTCAACGCCCAACTTCGAAATCACAGATGTAAACGAAGAAAATTGGGTTGCCATTTCGCAAACGGCGCTGCCCCCTGTATTCCAGGGGCGCTTCCGCATCTACGGCAACCACGACCGAGATAAGCTAACACGCGGGCCGTTCGCAATTGAAATCGATGCAGGTGAGGCTTTTGGAACTGCCCATCATGCAACAACGTCAGGATGTCTGGACGCCCTCGACCAGCTAACACGGCACCACAACTTCACCAAAGTTCTGGACTTGGGCTGCGGCTCCGGACTCCTTGCCATCGCCGTCCATCGCTGCCTGCCTCAAGCTAAAGTCATCGCAACCGACATCGATCCAAAGGCCATCGAAGTCGCAAAATCCAACATCGCATTAAACCGCGCCAAACAACACATTCAAACCCTGCTTGCGAATGGCCTCGATCATCCACAACTGCGCCAACGGGCAAAATATGATCTGATCATTGCCAACATTCTTGCGAGCCCCTTAAAAAAACTTGCCCCCACGATCGCTAACGCATCACGACATCAGGGCCTCCTTATACTTTCAGGCCTCCTAAACCACGAGACCGCACAAGTTATCGCCACTTATCGAGCCGCCGGCTTCTACATGCTTTCCCACCGCCGCAACGCAGGATGGTCCACCCTCATATTAAAACGTTGCAGGCCAAAAAAAGCCGTGCCCTAATAAGAAACCAGTTTTAAATTTCATGGCTCCTGCGCTAAACAAGACTCTTATGTTTCAAGACTTTGAAAACCCAACAATCCGTGACGAAGCCGGACCACGCGTTGCAGCCCTGCGCGACCTTCTGCGCAAACACAAAATTGACGCCTACCTCGTTCCCCGCGCCGACGAGCACCAAGGTGAATATGTAGCACCCCAATCAGAACGCCTAAAATGGTTGACAGGTTTCAGCGGATCAGCCGGGTTAGCGATCGTTACGAAAAAAAAAGCCGCCCTTTTTGTTGATGGCCGCTACACAGTCCAAGCGCGCGCAGAAGTAAATGAAGAGATATTTGAGTTTCATCAGGTTCCCGCCGCAAAGTTATCAAATTGGATCCGAGATAACTTGAGAAAGGGAAGCACTGTTGGGTTTGACCCAAAACTTCACACAATCAACGCCACATTAAAGCTCACAGAAGCGCTCAAAGAGGCGTCCATATCACTTAAAGCAATTGCCCGCGCAAATCTGATCGACCTCATTTGGGACAAGACGGATATTCAAATTGAGGTTCAAAAAATCCAAACACACCCTCTTGAATACGCAGGTCGCGCCCACACCGATAAACTCGCCGAAATTCAATCGCTCCTAAAATCCCAATCCGTCCATGCTACGATACTTACGCTGCCCGATTCCATATGTTGGCTATTAAACATCCGTGGCCAAGACATTCCCCACAATCCAGTTGTCCTCGCCTTTGCAATTGTCCCTACTAAAGGCAAATGCGAACTCTTTGTAGAATCTGAAAAATTGACACCAGCTGTCCGTCGACACCTAAAACCTGTTGCGCACATTTTCCAACCGACGAACCTTTCTCAACGCCTCACAGAACTAAAATCAACCGGCCAACGTATAAACCTCGACCCGACAAGCGCCTCCCACTGGTTTGCAATGCGTTTGCGAAAAGACCAAATAGCGTACGGGTCAGATCCCTGCCTCCGACCCAAAGCCATAAAAAACAAAACAGAAATCGCAGGCCTTCGCCGTGCCCACGTTAGAGACGGGCACGCCGTTGTTCGTTTTCTCCATTGGCTGGACGAAAAAACAAAAAAAACAAATGACATTGACGAGATCATTGCCGCAAAAGAACTCGAGGGTCTGCGCGCGCAATCAAACAAATTATGCGAAATAAGCTTTGACACCATAGCCGGATCTGGCGCCAACGGTGCCATCGTCCATTACCGCGTCAATCAAACAACAAACCGCAAGCTCAAAAATGGGGAGCTTTTCCTCATCGACTCAGGCGCGCAATATTTGGACGGCACCACCGATATCACCCGTACTGTTGCTATTGGCCAGCCCACGCGCGAAATGTGCGATCGCTTCACACGCGTACTGAAGGGGCACATCGCTATTGCCACAGCAAAATTTCCGTCCGGCACCCGCGGCGCTGACTTAGATCCCTTTGCACGCCGCGCATTATGGGATGCCGGCCTGGATTTCGACCATGGCACAGGCCACGGCGTCGGCAGTTATTTGAACGTACACGAAGGGCCCGTTTCAATTTCTCGAAGGGGTATGGTTCCACTGGAACCCGGCATGCTTCTTTCGAATGAACCGGGCTACTACAAAGAACAACACTACGGCATCCGAATTGAAAATCTTGTGCTTGTGAAAAACGTCCCCGACGAAAAAGACAGCGAACGGGACATGCTGTCTTTTGAAACCGTCACCCTTGCACCGATCGATCGACGCCTGATCGTCACGTCAATGCTTACTGACGACGAACGCAATTGGCTCAACACATATCATCACCGCGTCTTTGAAACACTTGCTTCCGATCTCAATGCGCAAACACGCACATGGTTGAGATCAGCAACCACACCTTTAAAGGGTTAAATTAGAAAGTTGTTGACCAAGCCTCCTGCGCGTTAAATGAGAAAAACAAACAAATGCGCAGCTAAAACTTTACTAAAATTTGCAAGAGCTACGCTTTAAAACACCCACAAACACTGCGTCGGCGGTCTCAAAGGCATTTCTAAAATAGCGAACCGATATTTTGTGTTTAGAGAAACGCAATCTCAATAATAATCTCATACCAACGAAGAAAAGAGAGTTACCCGTTCCCAGATCACAAGGGCGTAATTCAGCTACGAACGTACGGCTAGCACGCCAAAGCAAGCCAATTGCCTAGGCGGCGCAACCACTGCGAGACACATGTTTTACATCTCGCTCAAGCCAGCAAATGTTCTTTCGTGGTCGCCATTAACTCTCAAGTGAAATGGTAGCCAACATCAAGAAATGCTGTGAAGCAGATATTTGATTCTTGATTTCAAAATAGCCAAACGCCGCGCAACCCAGATTAAAGGTCATCTAGCCCTAAGGCCATTATCATAAAATGAAACAGGTCGACAAACAGGACTTCAGCTCTTCTGACGTCAAACCCCTAGCGAAAAAAAACAAATGGGGCATACGTGGTCGCATCGCAGCCGCGTTCGTCATCGTCTCACTGATGACCCTCATTACCGGAATCATTGCAGCATTTACCTACAACGGCATTGATGAAAGCATGAATCGTATTGAAGATTCCGGCATACGCATCAGCGCCCTCGCATTTTCATTGGCACGACATACGACAGAAGCAGCGAGAGACTATGGCTCTCTTCTAGCATCAAGCGACATAGAAACGTTCAGCGAACGACGCGGCCGCTTTGACGCAGAGCTAAACGACCTTAGTCAAGAGCTTGCATCGCTAAAAGTGATCGCATCAGAAATTCCAAACCCACCCGATTTAGAGCCGCTGGAGCAATCAATTAAATTGTTGACCACGAAGGTCGACCCCATTGTTTCGGCGATGGAACGCAAGCTTACGATGACACGAGAAATCAATCGCGTTCACCAACTCACCAATGATGCGTATAACGAACTCACCGCCACTCTAGCTCCCATTTCTGAAAATAAAAAAGAACAACTGATCAGCGCCCTTAAAGGTGCAGGTGGAACAAACACTGCCCAAACGCAAACCACAAACCCGCAATCAGACAAACAAGAGCGTATCGCCAATAACACAATAGCTCTCGCCGAACTACACATCGCCATCGACCAGGCCAACGCCACGATGTCAGAGGTAAGGTTGGTACCCGACTTAGAAAACGTATCTCCACTCCTCGACAAATTTGAATCGGCAGCCAATCGCGCTCGGGAAGCGTTAAACAAACTGTCAGAAAAAAACCTCGCACTCCAAATTGAGCCAAAACTTGAAAAGTTTCTCGCATATGGCGAAGGCCTGTCAGGCTTGTTTCAGGCCAAAAAAGCCAAGCTGGCCCTCGTAAGAGATGCCCCAAATTTAATCGCGCAAAATCGAACCTACATGCAAAGACTTGTAAATAACGCTGAAGAAACCGCAAAAGTCGCAGCAGCACATTCAAAAGAGGCCGTGGACGATGCACGCACCGCGATTGATACGAGCCGCAACTTTATTACAGTCTTGGTCCTCTCCAGTTTTGCATTCTCCCTCCTCTTCGCTTGGTATTACGTCGGCGAAGGCATGATCAAACGACTTTTACGAATAAATTCCACGACACGTGAACTTGCCGAAGGAAATCTGGACGTCGAAATCCCGCACACAGGCGATGATGAAATTGAAGACATCGCGCAAGCACTAGAAATATTTAAAGCAAACGCGATTTCAGCACGTGACCTTGAAAATGAAAAAGAACAAGCCCGAAAAATTGACCTACAAGGCCGCGAAGCCTCATTCCGATTTCTATTCAAACGCAACCCAATACCAATGTGGGTCTACGAACTTGAATCCAAGCGATTCCTCTCCGTCAATGAATCTGCAATCAAACATTACGGTTATACGCGCGACGAATTTCTTAGCAAGACGATTTACGCCCTAAAATCTGCAAACGACAAATCCTCACCAGAAGAATTCGAACAGGGCATGCGCTATGGAACAAAAAAATCCGAAAGCTCAACGCATAGCACCGCCTGCGGAAACTCCATTGACGTCGTCACCTATTGCAGAGAACTGATATACGAGGGAAATAACGCCTGCCTCGTTGCCACAATCGACGTCACCGAAAGAAATGAAGCCCAGGCGCGCGTTGCGCATATGGCACTGCATGATTCTCTGACCGAGCTTGCAAATAGAAACAAGTTCAACGATCACCTCGAGCAGGCCCTCAATTGGATACGCAGAAACAAAAACGAGGGCGTTGCAGTTCACTGCCTAGACCTTGATCGCTTTAAGATCATTAACGATACCTTGGGGCATGCAACAGGTGACGCCGTCCTAAAAGTTGTTGCAAAACGCTTGATAGAATGCGTCCGCGAGATCGACACGGTCGCGCGCATGGGTGGAGACGAGTTCGCCATCATCCAACGTCAAATTAGAACGCCGTCCGCACCTCATGTGCTTGCAAAGCGAATTGTTGATTCTGTGCGACAACCCTTTGACTTCAACGGCGCGAGCATCTCTGTTGGAGCCAGCATCGGAATTGCGCAAGCGCCTACCGACGGCTCCGATGCAGAACAACTGCTCACAAAAGCAGACCTCGCCCTCTACCGAGCCAAGAGTGGGGGTTGCGGAAACTATCGTTTCTTCAAAGCAGAAATGGGCGAGCAACTCGAGCAACGGCAACGCATGGAAGTCGATCTTAAACGCGCAATGGAAGAAGACCAGATCGATCTGCTATACCAGCCAATCTTTTCGGCCGATACAAAAAAAGTCACAGCTTTCGAAGCAATCCTACGCTGGCGGCATCCAACAAATGGCATACTTGAAGCAGTCGACTTTGTACCACTTGCGAAAGAATCCGGACTTATCGTTCCAATTGGCACCTGGGCACTCAAAGAAGCTTGCAAACAAGCTGCCAAATGGCCCGAATCCAAAAAACTTGCAATCAGTGTTCACAAAGAACAACTTCAGTCTGGCGATCTTCAAAGTGTTATTCTTGAAGCATTAAGCGACTCAGGCCTGCCCCCGAACCGCCTGGAACTTGAGCTAACACAATCGGTTGCCGCCCTAAAAGTTAGATCCGTCACCGACGCCCTCAACAGCCTGCGCAGCCAAGGCGTGAGCTTCATCATGGACGATTTTTGTAACGGCCAGTCCACGCTTGATCAGGTGCGTCAATTCAAGTTTGAAAAAGTCAATATCGAAACCTCGTTCATCAGCGAAATGAAGGATCAGGGAGACGGAAAAAGTATTTTACGTTCGATTATCAAGCTAGCGAGAAGTATGCACTTTGAAACCCTCGCCAAGGGTGTTGAAACGAATGAACAATTAAATGTCATCCGTTCAGAGCGCTGCACCGAAATGCAAGGAAAACTTTTTGCAAAGCCAATGATGCCCGATGAGCTTGAAAAGTTTACAACTGAGAAATCTCAAGTCATCCGCGGTGCAGCCTGACACTCGAACTACGGAACAACACCTGCCAAATCGCTACATCCCTCTCTGGCCGCGCGCCGCGTTTTAGCAATCACCCACGGGACACAACACCCGGACCGACCAGCATGGACCCACCCACTCTTAGGCATTGGTGTCCGGTACTCTCAAACCTACCCATGGCGGCCGCCCCATGGGTCTCAAAGCAATCGCACACGTGCCGCCCCGATGGGCTCGGCTATAAAGTTGGTAAACGGAACCAGGGAATCCAAAAACCCCGGCAACAATCCTCGTTGCGAGGTCAGTTTTTGCTCAAAAGCCCGCCGTGACCGTCAAACGCCCTATCACTGACACGATTTTGTCGGCAATTGGTGCCAACTGCGCTATGCTCACCTGACGCCTAACGAAAGGACGGTCGAACCCCGGGGAATTCGCACCAGCGGAGACAAAATAGTATTTGATCTATATTGGGGCCTCCCTTCAATTCTCAGATCAACCAACAAACAAGCAACCTATCATTTCGCGACGAACAGGACATTCAAGTGACAAATAATCAGGGCATTGTGGTTGTCAGTTCAGATACTGACATAAAAGGCGACATAACAGACTGCCGCCAGATCGACATCCATGGTTATGTAGAAGGAAATTTATCCGTTGAATCGATCCGCGTACACAACGGTGGACGGTTCACAGGCCGTATCCAGGCCGAAAACGCAGAGATCAATGGCCAGTGCAAAGGCGAGGTACTCGTCAAGCAATTGATCAAAATCGGCCCAAGCGGATCCGTTTCCGGCACAGTGCGCTATGGCCGCCTTGCCATGGACGAGGGCGCCGAACTCAGCGCAGACGTTCGCAATGTTCCCCCAGAAATTGCTGGCGACCTCAACGTCAGTGTTAGCAAAGGCGGCTCGGTCGTAATCTCTACCGAGGATTTAACGGCCATTGACCCGGACGACACCGCCGAAAACCTGACCTACACGATCTCAAACATCCGCAATGGGTTCGTCTCACACAAAAACGCCCCGCAAACGCCTGTCCACACATTCACACAAGCTGACCTTGAGCAAGGCAACATCGCCTTCATTCATGATGGCAGTATGGCCCAATCGGCAAGTTTCGACGTTGTGGTCAAAGACGACGATGGTGCAACGTCGGGTGCCGCACAAACCGTAGAGGTCGAGATTAGATAAACGGATCGAAAGGCGCCGACGCACGCCGCTAGCACCATACTGATGCTATTGAGAGTGACCAATAAGTGCGAGCCACTCCTCTTCACTCATGACCTCGACGCCCAGCTCGTGTGCTTTTTTTAGTTTTGAGCCGGCATCAGCCCCAGCCACGACAATATCTGTCTTTTTTGACACGCTTCCCGAAACCTTTGCGCCAAGCCGCTCCGCGCGTGCTTTCGCCTCGCCACGCGTCATCGCCTCCATTGCGCCGGTAAACACCACAGTCTTTCCAGAAACCGGAGACTGATCATCAACAGACTCTAATGGTTGCGGTCGCACCTCGTCGAGCAAGGCGTTGACGACATCAAGGTTATGCGGCTCATCAAAAAAATCGACGATCGCCCGCGCGACCGTTGGCCCAATGCCATCAATATTGACAAGCTCGGTAAAGGCCTCACTGTCCTCATCCTTAGCGGCAACGCGCATAGTTTCCCGAAAGTTTTCAGCATCGCCATAGCTAAGCGCTAAGTCACGCGCCGTTGTCTCGCCCACATGCCGGATTCCGAGCGCAAAAATAAACCGATCAAACCTAATCTCTCGGCGTTCATCAATGGCCGCAAATAACTTTCCGGCCGACTGTGCGCCCCAACCTTCACGCTCCGCAAGTTTCTTCGTCGCGCGCCGATCACGCTGCTGCAAAGTAAAGATATCCTGTGGCGACTGAATAAGACCGTCCTCATAAAACGCTTCGACGTTTTTTTCGCCCAGCCCCTCAATGTCAAACGCATTGCGAGACACAAAGTGTTTTAAGCGTTCGACCCTCTGCGCCGGACAAATTAACCCGCCAGTACACCGACGCACCACATCACTCTTACCGGTTTTCGCATCCACCTCCCGCACCGCATGACTGCCACATGCAGGGCAGATCTCCGGAAACACAAAGGGTTTTGACTTTGAAGCGCGCTTTTCAGTAAGGACACGAACAACCTGCGGGATCACATCCCCAGCACGCTGGACAACAACAGTATCGCCGACCCGTACATCTTTGCGCGCAATCTCATCCTCGTTGTGCAATGTCGCGTTAGACACAACAACCCCACCCACTGTGACAGGTTCAAGCTTTGCGACCGGTGTCAATGACCCCGTGCGCCCCACCTGAATTTCGATGTCGCGCAGGACCGTCATAGCTTGTTCCGCTGGAAATTTATGCGCAACGGCCCACCGCGGGGAGCGCGAAACAAACCCCAGCCGCTCTTGAAAGTCCAACCGGTTCACTTTGTAAACAACACCGTCGATGTCGTACCCAAGCGTCGCACGCGCCTCAACAAGGCCTTCATAGGCAGCCAGCATTTCACCGAGAGAATTACAAAGCACCGTAAGATTGTTAATCGGCAAACCCCACGACTTAAAGCTCTTTAGCACGTCAATCTGCGTTTCAGCCGGCAGCTGACTCACATCGCCCCACGCGTAAGCAAAAAACCGCAGCGGGCGCGAAGCTGTGACACTGGGATCAAGTTGACGAAGAGAACCCGCGGCCGCATTCCTTGGGTTAGCAAAAACTTTTCCGCCCGTTTTCTCCTGACTTGCGTTGAGGTCTTTAAACGCATCATGGCTCAAAAAAATTTCACCCCGAACCTCAACCGTGTCAGGAACTTTTCGTCCCTTCAGCCGTTTTGGAATTTCTGAAACCGTCTCAACATTGGCCGTAACATTTTCCCCTTCGGTGCCATCACCACGGGTGGCCGCGCCGACCAATTTTCCTCCTTCATAACGCAATGAAATAGACAACCCATCAATCTTAGGTTCCGCCGTGAAAGCAAGCTCTGTCTTATCCTCAAGACCTAGAAACCGCCGTACGCGATCAACAAATCCTTCCACATCCTCATCATCAAAGGCGTTACCAAGCGACAGCATCGGAACTGTGTGGCGCACCTTTGCAAAAGTTGGCAGTGGCGACGCCCCCACTTTGTGTGAAGGGCTGTCTTCGCGCACAAGGTGTGGAAAACGCTTCTCGATTGCCTCATTGCGCTGGCGCAACGCATCATAATCCGCATCGGAAATCTCGGGTGCGTCTTCGCCGTGGTAAAGTACATCATGCCGGGCAATGTCTTTTGCAAGCCGCCCGAGCTCCCGCTTAGCCTCAGCCTCGCTCAACGCGTCAATATCGCGAGTTTGGATCTTATTTTTTTTGGTCTTCGTCATTAGCACCCGCGCCTAAAATTCTTTTTTTAACAGCACCCAATTTTGCCCATCGTTTTGCCAATCGTCTTTGACCATGGCGCGCTGTGCCAATTCCCTATACCCACACTTTTCATATAGCCGCCGTGCGTCTTTGTTGGCATCCGAAACAATAACACTTAAACCGCGGTTAGCCGCAGCACGGCCCACCCGTTCCGCCTCTTCCAAAAGCGCAGTACCTAGTCCGTTATTTTGACAATCTGGCACCACCGCCAGCACATTGACGTACCAGGTGCCCGGCACCAAATTCTCTAGCTCTTGTAAGGGCCGGAACATGTCCGGCATATCATCTGGAATCGGCTCAACCGTTTCCGGTATTCCGTAGCCAATAAGGCAGCCCACGGCGCGGCCTTGGTACTCGATGAGTGTCGCGTTTCGAAATGAAAAGCTACCCGTTTCGCGCGCGGCCCGCCGACGACCAACATCCCACGCTGTCTCGCCTCGCTCCGCCATTTGTGCCCAGAGATAAAGCGGCAAACCCTCGCCAGCGATGTTGACAAGCTCTGCCAACAACGGCGCATCACCAACATTTGCCGGCCTTAGCATTTGCCCATCGCGCCGCATAAGCGCGCCTCTGACTTAATCTGCCAGTCCACATCTCATACAAATAACGAACACAATTTTTGGCTGGATAACAATTACAAAACAGAATAACCGCGCAGACGCGACCGAAGAACATCCGCGAGCCACTTACAAACCACAATCAAGATTGGATTTTCGCCAAATTGTCCAACAGGCAACGCGCTGCGTTCGCCTCCTGCCAGATCACGCACGCTGCGATCCAAACAGAATTGATTCCATTTCAGCTGAACACGCTCTAGTTCTTTGGACCACCGAGCGAAAACTTGGGCACATTCTTCCAGACTTTTGAAATCCAGGAATCGCCTGTGTTGCGCGGGGCAAGTCCGTCAGACGCCAACAGGGTGTAAGCGTCCTGATACCATTTGGATTTTGGAAAGTTGTGACCCAAAACCGCGGCCGCGGTCTGCGCTTCTTCTTTGATCCCAAGCGCCATGTAAGCTTCTGTCAAACGCATCAGCGCTTCTTCGACATGCGCCGTGGTTTGATAGTGCGTCACCACCACTTTGAACCGATTGATCGCCGCAATGTAATTGTGGCGCTCCAAATAGTAGCGGCCCACTTGCATCTCTGCAGCAGCCAACGTGTCTTCGGCCACCCGAATACGGTTTTCTGCCCGTTGGGCGTATTCGCTTTCAGGATACCTGGTGACCAACGTCTTAAGTTCTGCCAACGCCTTTTTGGTTGCCGTTTGATCCCGGTTTGCCGGTTTCATCTGATCAAAATAAGCAGACGCAATAATGTGGTGAGCAAGTGCGGCTTCTTTTGTACCGGGATGCATTGTTGTGTAACGCCGTGCAGCAGCAATTGCTTCCGGACTCTTCCCAGCTTTGTAATAGGCATATGCCGCCATCACCATCGCCCTGCGGGCCTCTGGCGCGTAAGGATGATCCCGGTCCAGATCTTCAAACTTTTTGGCAGCGCGATTAAACTTCCCGCGTGTCAATAACGCGTCGGCTTCTGCGTACATCTGCCCTGGTGGATCAGGATTAAGCGCTTGCGAGATATCATCAGACGATGATGCACACGCCGCCAGCGACAATGTGACACCCAAAACAACGATTGGTCTCACGCACCGGCCCACACCGTTTTTGATTTTTTTTGGTAGCCCCAGCACGAGCCCAACCTTCCCCCAGACGGCAAATTCCATCATTGGCGACAACAGCGCGACTCTCACCATATCAGCTCAACCCGCGCGCCAACAATGCCATCTTGTGTATTCACCAACGACTCTGTGACGCTGTTATGGCAATTCGCTTAAGTTCGTGCCGCGTCCGGCCGCCGGCCCCGCGGTCGGAACACCCAAAAATATTCAGTTATCAGCCATTTATTGCCGTTTAAGGGATGAGGTACGCGCCAGCGACCCACCACCCCTAATGGCCACCTTCCGCAGCAGCCTCCACGAAGCCAGCATCGATATGGAGTGGCGGCGGAACCTCGCGAACCCGTGGTGCTTCCACAAGCGTCCACGCTGATGAGTCAGTAAACAGAGCTTTGACCACGTTTGAGTTCAACCGATGCCCACCCCGCACCGAGCGGAACGCACCAAGAACCGGATGCCCGGCCAGGCTGATGTCACCAACGGCATCCAACATTTTATGCCGGACGAACTCTTCCGGATAGCGCAAGCCATCTTGGTTCATCACACGATCTTCGCCAATCGCAACCGTATTGTTGAGGTTTGCGCCCAACGCCAAGCCATTTTTCCAGAGCTTTTCAACATCGCTCATAAAGCCAAACGTACGCGCGCGGCTCAGTTCGTGACGGAAAACACCTGGGCTCATTTCTAGCGCCAAACGCTGATGGCCAATAACCGGTGTTGGAAAATCGATTTCCACGTCCAAATGAAAACCCGAATGGGGCAACAGCTCACCAAAACAGTCGCCATCTTGCACCCGAATAGGCTTCAAAACTTTGATAAATCGACGGGGGCTTGTCAGCTCGGTAATGCCGACATCATCGATGGCATCGACAAACACAGCCGAGCTGCCATCCATAATCGGCACTTCCTTGCTATCGATCTCAATGTAGCAATTGTCGACGGAAAGACCACGCAAAGCTGCAAGAAGATGCTCGACGGTCGAAACCGTGTTCCCCTCTTCATCCCCAATGACAGTGCACAACGTGAGGTTTTTGACTCTGTCATAGGTGGCCGGAATGTCTGAGATTAAGCGGCCCCGCTTGGTCAGCAAAAAACGAAGACCGGTGTCGGCTTCCGCTGGATGAAGCGTAACCGACACCGGCGCTCCACTGTGCACCCCCGTGCCCGTCAGTTCAATCTCGCGCGATATCGTGGTTTGCCGCGCGCCGATGAATCGATTCGACATATCTGCCGTCCCTCGCTGCCGTCTCCCTGGCAGTGGCCGCCCGAAGCCCCAACACTGGCGACCTGCTACCCCCTTGACCCTAGCTTAACGGTCTCGCGGCCCCGTCATCTGCCGCTTGCCTCTCGTGGTGTTCCCAACGCCACACTGAGACGGAAATTGAGACGCTGTTAAACAAGGTCGTTAACAGTTGAGACGATACTTCCACGCCCGACAGTGCACAAATCACGCTTTCTTACATTGTGTTACCTTTTAGACGCAATCGCCGCAAATTGCCGAAATCGGCCTGCAAACAGCCGTTCTCTTAAGAACGGCGGCGGCGAAAAGACCCTGTCTCTTCAATGGGTTGTGAAGAATGATCGAGGTCGTTTGCGTTGTAGTTACCGGGCCCGTGCGCCTCGCGAGAATTGTGGCGATCATTGCCATTATTTGACCCGAGCATGGGTTCGATTGAGTCTGAAGACATGTCCTGATTCGAATCACTTTGGCGTGGCCGACCAAGTAACCTCAAGCGATCAATCAGCCCAGACTTCTTGTCGCCCTCATTGTTTTCCCCATGACCGAATTCATCATCCATCTGATGGTGGGCGCGATAAACGCGTTGCCCAACGGCCGGAAAATCACCGATCTCAGGGATACGCGCTTGCATCCTTTGCGCACCAACCGCGGGCGGTGGCTGCAATGAAAAATCATCCTCTTGCGGCAACGTACCGTCGTTGTTTGCAACGGGTGGCATTGCAGGAGCAGGCGTGCTCTCTTCTTCAGCTGAAAACCTTGGCGCTGCCTCCTCAATGAGGACATCGCCAGGTGCAACCCACGGCTCTGTTGATGCAGCCATCGGCAGCCCATCACCTTCCCCAACCAAACCCAAGTCCTCAACACCCTGATCAGGATACGTAGCATCTAAGTTTGGTTCTTGTGGCGTAAGCGCAGGCAATGTTGGGCTGGCCTCTTGAGCCTGTGCCATAGGCAAAGGCGGCGGTGCCATAGCCCCCTGATCTGCGTTAAAACCAGGAAGCTCACCATCTGCAGCTCGTGACTGGCGATTATCCGCAGTCCGACGCGATGGCGGTGGCATTCGGCTCGGCCTTCCAGGCTCATCCAAACGCTCTTCTCGGGCCATGCCAGACGCCACAATCGAAACGCGGATCCGGTCTCCAAGCGCCTCATCAAACGTCGCGCCAACAATGATGTTTGCTTCAGGATCAACTTCTTCGCGCACGCGTGAAGCAGCTGCTTCCACGTCAAACAATCTGAGGTCTTTCCCGCCCGTGATCGACAATAGCAAGCCCTTTGCGCCCTTTAAGCTCACATCATCAAGCAGCGGATTGGAGATTGCTTCTTCGGCGGCCAACGTCGCACGATTTTCGCCGTCTGCTTCACCGGTACCCATCATCGCCGTACCCATGTTCGCCATAACCGTGCGCACATCAGCAAAGTCGAGATTAATGAGCCCTTCTTTCAGGATGAGATCAACAATACAGGCGACACCAGAGTAAAGCACCTGATCGGCAAGCAGAAACGCTTCGCCAAACGAAGTCTTTTCATTCGCAACAAGGAACAAATTCTGGTTCGGAATGACAATGAGGGTGTCAACGACCTCTTTGAGCTCTTCGATGCCGGCCTCAGCAACCCGCATCCGCCGTCGACCTTCAAAGTGGAACGGCTTTGTAACAACGCCCACCGTCAAGATGCCCATTTCGCGAGCCACGCGCGCAATCACCGCAGCAGCGCCGGTCCCTGTTCCGCCACCCATCCCGGCGGCCAAAAATACCATATGCGCGCCAGAGATTTGCGCGCGAATATCCTCAATCGCTTCTTCTGCCGCCGCCTGACCAATTTCAGGACGTGCACCGGCACCCAATCCTTCGGTCAAATTGACGCCTAGCTGCAAGCTGTGTTCCGCACTTGAAGCTGCTAGCGCTTGCGCATCCGTATTGGCCACGACGAAGTCTACGCCCTCAAGGCCAGATGCAATCATATTGTTGATGGCATTGCATCCTGCACCACCGATGCCGATGACCGTCAATCTTGGTTTCAAATCGGATAGCTTGGGCAAATTTAGCTTTAGGCTCATCACATCTCCGCGGCGCTTCAGGCCCTGTTAAACGTCAACAACTTTGAATTACTGTCCGACCATAAAACGCAGCACTCCGAGACACCTTTGGCGCAGGACTTTTGCAAGACAGAACACCTCATGGGTCCCACACCAAAACATCAACCGCCGTTGCCCTAAAGGCTCTCCATCAACCAACGACCGACACGTTCCAAATACCCTTGCGACAGGCGCACGCTTTCTTCTTTTGTGATCAGTTCTTCACCAAGACTGCTACGCGCAAAGATCTGACCAACAACCGCTGAAAACGCACCACCGGATATTCCTTGCGGCAAACCTGGCACCACCATCGGCCGCACGTTCCGAACCGGGCGACCCAACGCATTAGCGGCAAATTCTGCCAGGCCTACGATTTGGCTACCCCCACCTGTGAACACAAACCGGCTACCCGCCAACGGTCCTAAGTTACTTGCACCCAAACGCTCTTCGATAAGCGCCATCAAAGACACAAAACGCGGCCGAATGATCTGTGCCAACTGCGCTTTTGTCGTCTGATGCGACATACCCTCATCTGCACCCGTCAGAGGATAAGAAAACACCTCTTGTTCGTCGGATTGCGCCATCAACAGTGTGCCATAAAGCGCTTTGATTCGCTCTGCTTCTGCAAGTCGGGTTTGAAGGGCGCGCGCAACATCATAAGTTACGTGGTCAGACCCTACAGGAATTGCATGTGCAAAAATAAACCGGCCCTCGGCGAACACAGATATAGTTGTAGTGCCGCCGCCAATATCTACACACGTGACACCCAATCGACGCTCTTCTTCGCTTGTCGCAGCGAGACCACTCGCATAAGGCGCAACAATAAATTGCTCCACATCAAGATGGCAGCGATCAATCAGAATTGACAGATTTCGAGTTGCAGCATCATCAGCAGTGACTGCGTGCAAATCCGCTGAGATCTTGTGTCCTGCCATGCCCCGCGGATCCTTCCCAACAGGCAAATCATCAAGCCGCAGGTTCACCTGATTCATATGAATGAGCGTACGGCCTTCGCGATCAACATATGAATTGCCAGCACTCAGCAGGCGCGAAACATCCTTGGAGCCAACCACGCTGCCATCAAGCTCAGCGTTCGCAACAAAGTTGTGCGACTTGATGCGCCCACCGCTCACGGCCACGGTAATTTCGTCTAACGTAACGCCCGCCATCCGTTCAGCTTGGCTGATGCAAGCGCCGACCACGTCTTCCGCTTTATCAAGATCTACGATTAGTCCGCTGCGAACACCCTGCGACTTGCAATGGCCAATTCCAATAACCCGCGCACCTAGCGGACCTGCGCCTTGCACTTGCTCACCAAATTCGGCAATGAGACAAGCGATCTTTGAAGAACCGATGTCAAGAAACCCGGCCCGCCTTATGCCACGTGCCGCATGCAATTCTTTGTTTCGCACTGCTCTGTCCTCACACATTTGCACGTCAATTGACGCGCGAAATCAAACTTCATTCCCCCCTTTGATAAATTTTCAAATCGCTTTTTTTTAAACGCGCGCATTAACTTGATCCTTGACCAAGCCGCACAGCCTTCTTCAATAAAGCAGCATTTTTGGCGTTCCGATTTGAAGTGATGTCGCGCACAACAATCCTGTTCTCTCCACGCAAATCGATCACCGCTCTGTCGTGCTCCAGATGAGCCAGCAGTTGCCGATTTGCTTTGAGCCGCGCAAGTGCCGCCGACTCCGCATCTGCAGGAAGATGAATCACAGCGCCATTGCGCAACTGCAAACTCCAGCGCCGGTCCACAATACGGTAGGCTTGGTGCAGTTGCGACAAGATGCGCGGATGATGGCTAAGGGTCGCAAACAATCGTGCGGCAAGTTTAGGTGCGCCTTTTCCTGAAATGCGAGGAAGTTTTGGTGCAGCACGCTCGTCAGTGCCTGAAAGAACCCGCCCTTCAGCATCAACAAGATAAAGCGCCTCTCCATTGTGCCAAACCGCAAACGGTGTCCGCTCCGTGATCACGATATCGATACGATCAGGCAACACTCTCACGATGGAGACATCTTTTACCCAGGCCAATTTTTCAATGCGCTTACGGGCTTCCCCACTATTAAAAAGTACGAATGAGCGCGCATTTTTGAGCGATAGCGCTTCAAACACATCCGTATCGGACGTAAACCGGTGTCCTTTGAGCGTTACAAAATCAATTCCAAAACCTAAATTCGCCATCAGCTTATCAATGCTGGGCAAAATCGGCTTGGCCTCAGCTGCTTTGCGGCCGCTGTCACTCAAAAGAGCAAAGCAAAACACACCGAGCAACGCAGCCGTGCCCAAAGGCAAAGTCTTTCGCAAAAAGAACTGCAGCGTACCTTTGCGTTCCGGCCGCCGCTTACGTGTTGATTGGTTTTTTTGTTTGGAGTTTGGTTTGACCTTCGGGTCACCATTTGTATGTACCAGCTCAGTGCGCGCCGCCTTTTGGCTACACCCACCCAACAAACGCCTGGCACCTACCTTGAACAACTCGAATCCTCAATAATCCAACGAACCAACTCACCAAACGACCAGCCCGCATACTGTGCCAACTCCGGAACCAAAGACGTCTCCGTCATCCCAGGTTGCGTATTCACTTCCAAACAAACAATCTCGCCGGTACCGCCCGGCGTGTCATCAAAACGAAAGTCCGAACGCGAAACACCTCGGCACCCCAAAGCGTCATGCGCAGCCAAACTGTATTTCCGTATTAATTGGTAAATATCCGGTGAAAGACTGGCCGGTAATAGGTGCTTTGAGCCTCCAGGAGCGTATTTTGCTTCGAAGTCGTAAAAGCTAAGCCCTTTTTGGGGTTGGATTTCCGTCACCTCTGTCACGAATTCTCCAATCACCGCACATGTAAGTTCACGACCCGGTACGAACCGTTCGACCATCACGATTTCATCAGGTTCGCCACTTTCAAGGATCGCTTCTTGGCGCGCACCATTACTATCACGAACGATCACAACGCCCACGCTGGAGCCCTCACAAACTGGTTTTACGACATAAGGCGGCTCCATCGCATGGTGTGCTGCTGCATCGTTACGTGCAACGAGCTTGGCTCTAGCAACAGGCACCCCAGACAAGCGCATGGCCTCTTTGGCGCGTTCCTTGTGCATAGCCAACGCCGAAGCCAATACACCTGAGTGCGTGTATGGAATTTCCAAATGTTCAAGGAGGCCTTGTATGCACCCATCTTCGCCAAACCGGCCATGGAGCGCATTAAAACAAGCTTCGGGTTTCGCCTCAGCCAATTGAATCGCAACATCGACATCTACATCGATTGGCGTAACCCGGTACCCTTCCTTTTCTAACGCTCGGGCAACCGCAGCCCCGCTCTTGAGCGAGATCTCGCGTTCTGCCGAACGTCCCCCCATCAACACGGCAACATGGTCGAGCGTTCTTTGCGGTGATTCACCGATCATTTCTTTTTGTCTCACCCCAAGTCCGCGATACCACGATCCAACGTACTGCCCAATAAACACATATGCAGATGAGCAACCGTGCCCATTCACAAAAAATGACACCACAACGCGCGCACGTCATGAAAATGCAAACAGCCCTATGCCACGCTAATCTACCATTTGCGCCAACTCGCGCCCAATGGGACGACCTGTTCGAGGTTGACCAACCCGTACGATCTCCCAGTGAAGATCAATGCCAGAGTTATCTTTCACCCGCGCCCGAACCGTCTCACCTAGCCGTTCCACATCTTCGCCTGTCGCACCCTGATCGTTGATCAAAAAATTGCAATGCAAATCCGAAACGCGCGCGCCACCAACACGAAATCCTCGACACCCCGCCGCATCAATGAGCTTCCACGCACTGTGACCAGGAGGATTTTTGAAAGTCGACCCGCCGGTCCGTTCTTTGATCGGTTGATTTTCCTCTCGATACTCTGACACCTCGTTCATGGCGCGCTGAATCTCATCCTGTTCGCCAGCTTCACCTTCATACAAAGCTTCCGTGAAAATCCAATCTTTAGGCAGCGAACAATGTCGGTAAGAATATCCCATATCCGCATTGGTAAGCTCATGAATGTTGCCCTGCCGATCAACCGCCCTTGCGCTAACTAAGACATCTTTCGTTTCCGTCCCATGGGCACCAGCATTCATGCGCAACGCGCCACCAATGGAGCCGGGAATACCGCGATAAAAGGACAACCCCGCGATGCCCGCTTGTGCCGCAGCTGCCGCGACCTTCACATCCGGCACGGCCGTTCCCGACCTCAACCGATGGCCATCTTCCGCCGCCACAGTTCCAAAACCACGTCCCAGTCGAATGACAACGCCCGGCACACCGCCATCGCGCACCAATAGGTTTGACCCGAGCCCCATCGTGAAAACAGGAATGTCATCGGGGCAATTCTTGAGAAAGTAGACAAGATCCGCTTCATCGGCAGGCGTAAAGAGCATTTGCGCTGGCCCACCAATGCGAAACCACGTGATATCAGAAAGCGCAGCGTTCGCCCGCAACCGGCCACGCAGCTCAGGCATATGAGCCGCAAGTTCATCACTGAGATCTTGAAACACGTGTTGGCCCTCCCCGACGTCACTCACTGGGCCTCGCAGTTTTTCTAATTCGCAACGTAACGCCAATTTTGCACAAGAAGCCTATTCGCCTGCCAACCGCGACGCATTGTCCTCCAACCATTGCGGCAAACCATGCGCCCACTCTGTTGATTCGCCTGCACCAAGGCAAATAACGAGATCGCCCTCGCCGCCATCGCGCTGAATGAGCGGCACCAGCGCCCGTGGATCATCAATCACCATAACATTTGGATGACCTGATTGGCGAATGCCCTCAGCCAAAGCACGCGAACTAATGCCATCGATGGGTTTTTCACCGGCCGTATAAAGGGGGCCAACAACCACGCGGTCGGCGGCAACAAAGCAGTTACAAAATTCCTCAAAGAGGTTTTTCACACGTGAATACCGGTGCGGTTCGACCACCGCGGTCAAACGCCCTGACGTCCGAGCCCGCGCAGCCTGAAGGACGGCGGCAATTTCAACAGGATGATGCGCATAGTCATCGTAAATGGAAACGCCGCGCCAAAATCCAACCTTTTGAAACCGCCTTTTGACGCCAGAAAAGCTTGCCAGCGCCGCACAGATCTCCTCATCTTTGAGCCCGGCTTCCTTTGCAACGGCAAACGCAGCAAGTGTGTTTAAAGCATTGTGAACGCCGAGCGCGGAAACAGGCACATCTTTGACCAAACGCTTGCCACCTGCAACGCGTTCGCTGAGTTGGGCATCAAAAACCGCCTGATCACCATCTTGGCCCATGCCCACAACTTTTAGATCAGCGTCCTCTGACACGCCATAAGTCAAAAGCCGCCGCCCATCTCTGCGCATATTGAGTTTTTCAATCATGCTTCGCACAACCGGATGGTCAACGCAGGTCACCGCCAATCCGTAAAACGGAATGTTGCTATAAAAAGCTTGATATGCGCGGTGCATATTCTCAACGGTTAAAAAGTAGTCGAGGTGTTCGGGATCAATGTTTGTGACAACACCAATTTGCGTCGGCAATCGCGTGAACGTCCCGTCCGATTCATCCGCTTCAACAATCATCCAAGGGCTTTTTCCAAGCCGCGCATTCGAGCCCCAGTCTTTTATAATACCGCCTGTGATTACCGTCGGATTAAAGCCAGCGGCCGTGAAGATGTGCGCGATCAATGACGTTGTGGACGTTTTTCCGTGCGTACCCGTCACCGAAATGGTCGAGTAAAGACGCATCAATTCTGCTAAAATTTCAGCGCGACGAATAATGGGCAAGCCGCGCTCTTGTGCCGCTTGGAGTTCTGGGTTCTCCGATTTTACCGCACTTGAGATGACAACGTTCCGCGCACCAATAAGATTGACCGGATCATGACCGACAAACACCCGCACACCTTTTTCACGCAAACGACGCACATTAGCGTTTTCCCGCTGGTCGCTTCCCTGAACAAGATAGCCCTTGGCGATCAGGATTTCGGCAATGGCACTCATGCCAATCCCGCCAACACCAATAATATGGAACGCTCCAATATCTGAGGGCATCTGCATTTGGCGTGTTCCTTTTTCCAAGCCCACCCCGAAAACCGGGCACACCAGCGCTATGGGCTCAAATCACGGCACTTATGCGTCCAAAGACATAAGCTGCTCAACTTCGTTAGCAAGCACCACCGCGGCGTCTTTCTGGCTTAGCGATTTCGCAGCATCCGCCGCCCGTTTCAGTTGAACTGGATCACCGCAAAGATCAGTAATCATCGTTGCGAGCCCGTCCGCAGTAGCATCCTTTTGCTCAAGACACCACGCCCCACCAGCGGCTGCGAGTTTATTCGCATTATGCAATTGGTCGTTGTCAAGGGCATGGGGAAGCGGCACCAGGATGGAGGGTCTGCCAATGACCATCAATTCTGCCACTGTCGACGCGCCAGACCGCGCAATAACCAAATGCGCGTTCGCAATTCTAAAGGGCAAATCATCAAAAAAGGCTTCGACCTCCGCTTCGATTTGCATTTCTTTGTAAGCCTCACGCACCCGTTGAAGATCTTCCTTTCGAGCTTGCTGCACGACGCGCAACCGCCGCTTTGAGTTTTCCGAAACTTTGCCAAGTGCCACCGGGACGATGTCGGAAAAAAAACGCGCACCTTGACTCCCACCAAACACAACAAGCTTTACGCCATCATCTTGGTCCGGAGCCCAATACACCTGCTCTGCACTGTCATGCACGGCTTGCCTCACCGGGTTTCCCGTCACGCGCATCTTCGATGTGAGCACGCCATCAAGGTACTTTGTTTCCGCAAATGACGTCGCAATGACGTTGACAAATTTTGCCAACATCCGATTTGCACGCCCCAACACAGCATTTTGCTCATGAACGCCACACGGGATACCGCGTAGTCGGGCTGCGAGCAAAGGTGGAAATGTTGGATATCCACCAAAGCCCATGACCACCGCCGGCTTCAGACGCCCCAACAATTGATAGGAGATCAACGTACCTCGGCTCAAAGCCCACAACGTGCGAATGATGGATATCGGTGAGCGGTCAGCCAGCGTCGCCGATGGAACTTGATAGACATTCCGCGCTGGAAACCCACCACCATACTGATCCCCCCGCATATCAGTAACAAGATCAACCTCAATCCCACGCCGGCCAAGTTCCTCCGCCAACGCAAATGCAGGAAAAAGGTGCCCGCCCGTTCCTCCTGCCGCCAACAAAACAGATCCTTGTCGCGTCATCTCGTTCTTCTCTGCTCCTCGGCGCGACAAAGCCCCTCCAACACTTCAGAACTTAACTTGGGTCCGTGCGTTTGCGCATCAACGCCAACAACATGCCCAACGTGATGGAAATCGCAAGCATAGATGAGCCGCCCGCCGATAAAAATGGCAACGTCATACCTTTGGCCGGCAGCAGTCCTGCATTAACGCTCATATTTATGAGGGCTTGCAAGCCAAACGCAATGGCAAGGCCCTGAATGGCCAGCTGATTGGCCGCATCCGGTTCCTTCGCCGCCCGCACCAACGCACGCATAACAATAAATGCAAACAACGCAACAAGCGCCAAACAAGCAATGATCCCATATTCCTCTGCAACCACAGCAAAAATAAAATCGTTGTGGGCGTCTGGAAAATG
Organism: Hyphomicrobiaceae bacterium; assembly: GCA_965222775.1. GTDB lineage: Bacteria > Pseudomonadota > Alphaproteobacteria > Rhizobiales > Hyphomicrobiaceae > CBDCUV01. The sequence continues at coordinate 2,010,779 of OZ244971.1, read as the reverse complement.
CGTCTTGATTGTACCTTCGCCAGGACCACGACCAAAAAAACCGCCATTCTGAAAAGAATTCATAGCGCGTTCTAGTTGAGAGTTTTCAGCCGGTGTCGAACCTAGAAAATTATCAACACGCGTACGCACATGATCAAAGGCCAGGTATGATAAAACCATCACGGCTATAAACCCTGCCATTAACAGTCCAACGCGCGCCACCTTCTGCCCAGACAACGCAAAGAGCGCAATCCATATAAGTGCCACCAGCAGTGTCTGGCCAACATCAGGCTGTGCGATAAGAAGGCCGAGCACGAGCGCACCTAAACTGGCCGCAATGGGCAACGCTGGCATATCGGGTCTTCGCGAGGCCTCACCAAATAGCCATGCTATGGTGACAATGAGCGCCGGCTTTACAAACTCGCTGGGCTGCAACGAATACCCAAAAGCCGTAATCCAACGCCGCGCACCATTGATCGTCTCACCGGCCACCAAGACCCAAATGAGACCCGCAATACTGGCAAGCAACATGAAGAACGCCAGCCTACGCACGCCCCGCGAAGAAAAAAAGGACACAACCAACACGATCAAGCCACCCAGCGCTGAAAACACAGCGTGTCGCTCAACAAAATAGTACGTCGGCAATCCTTTTTTTTCAGCAACCGCCGGAGAGGCGGCAAGCGAAACAACAAGCCCGACAACAATAAGTGTCATGATCGCAAGGAGCATTGCCCGGTCTATGGTAAACCACCACATCCCCAAGCGACTGCGATCGGCCCGAGAAATTCTCATGAGACTTGATCCCGCCGCACCGGATTTTGTCCAACAACAGATACGACATCCGCCATGACAACACCCTCGAGGCCAGCCACCGAACGACGAAATGCCTCGCCTCGGTCTTCAAAGTTTTTGAATTGATCGAAGGACGCACACGCCGGCGATAACAACACCACAGCTTCCCGTCCTCCATTATCACGCGCGTCTTGCGCGGCCTGAACAACTGCGACCTCTAGCGTCCCAGAGTTTTCAAAAGAAACATCTTTTGTCGCTAACGTCTGGGCAAATCGGTCCTGTGCCTCGCCAATCAAGTAAGCTTTTGAAACACGCGCAAACAGTGGAGCAAGCTCATCGATCCCGTCTTCTTTCGCCCGCCCACCAACGATCCAATAGATGTTTCCCCCAAAAGCCGAAAGCGCTTTTTCCGCTGCAATCGCGTTTGTTGCTTTGCTGTCATTGACAAACATAACCGGGCCCAAACGCCCAACCTGTTCGAGCCGGTGTGGTAGTCCTGGAAATGTTGCAAGGCCGTCCCGCAACTTTTGTTCATCCCAAACTTTTATTGGAGAACCAGTACGCCCTTCACTTGCGGAACAAAGATCGATCCAATCCTGCAAAGCGCGCAAAGACGCCAACGCCGCCAGCGCATTTTGCACATTGTGCACGCCACGCAACGATGTGCTTTGTTCTAGATCCGCAAGTTCGGTGCTGGTCGCATAAGTGCCATCGCTCTGATGCATAAAAAGCGTTGTGCCATTCGCATAAAATTTTGGCACAACACCGGATCCCGCGCCCACAGTGAATATATATTGTCTCGCCGCATCGACATCATCAATTGCAGCACGCGACCAAGAATCATCCAAACTTACGGCCACCAAATCGGAAGCCTTAATGAGCCGATGCTTCACCGCCGCATAGTGTTCAAGCGTCCCATGGCGATCAAGGTGATCGGGCGTGACATTAAGAAGAACACCGACACTAGGCCGACAAGTCGGCGCTAAGTCGATCTGAAACGATGACACTTCCACAACGTAGATCCGTTGTGGCGAAAACGGCGCCAAATCAAGGACAGGTCGACCGATATTCCCGCCCATTTGAACATCATGTCCCTGGACTTTAAGCAAATGTGCAATCAGCGCCGTCGTTGTTGATTTGCCGTTCGTTCCGGTAATCGCAACAAAAGGCGCCTTTGGAAAATTAACCGCCCGTTGACGGCAAAAGAGTTCAACATCACCAATGATCTCAACGCCCGCTTCACGAGCGCATTTGACGGTCCAATGCGGTTCTGGATGTGTCAGAGGAACACCTGGCGCCAACACCAACGCTGAAATTTTTTTCCAATCCGCTTCATTCAAATCGACGATCGGAACACCGTGTTCAGCCGCCGCATCACGCGAAGCAGCATTGTCATCCCATGCCAACACCTCAGCACCACCGTCACGCAAGGCGCGCGCGGCAACGATACCAGACTGACCAAGGCCAAAGACGGCGACCGACTTGCCTGCGAATGTCGCGACACGAATCATAAATAGAATTTACCCGGATTTGGGCTTCTCTCGAAGGCTTAGATCAACGCAGTTTCAGCGTCGCAAGGCCAATCAACGCCAGGACCACTGAAATAATCCAAAATCGAACAACAACGGTAGATTCCTTCCACCCTTTTTGTTCGAAGTGATGGTGCAAAGGCGCCATGCGAAAAACCCGCCGCCCGGTAAGTTTGTAGGAAACCACCTGAATAATCACAGACAGTGTTTCCAAAACAAATAATCCGCCAACTATTGCCAACACGATCTCATGTTTTGTCGCAATGGCAATGGAACCCAGCGCACCACCAAGAGCGAGCGACCCGGTGTCGCCCATAAAAATCATGGCAGGCGGTGCGTTAAACCACAAGAAGCCAAGACCTGCACCAATCAAGGCTCCGCACACAATCGCCAATTCACCGGTACCTGCGATGAAATGTATCTGAAGATAGGACGCAAACTTTATATTGCCCGACAAATACGCAATGAGCCCAAACGTTGCAGCAGCGATCATCACCGGCACGATCGCTAACCCATCAAGTCCGTCGGTTAAATTGACGGCGTTTCCAGCCCCTGAAATTACAAGCACACCGAGCAGAATGAACAATGGACCAAGATCAATCATAAAGTCTTTAAAAAATGGCACAGTAAGGTGATTGGCAAGTTCAGGTACAGAAAGCTTCGCGAACGCGTACGCGGCAAGTCCCGCAATAAACAACTCCGCGCCTAATCGTGCACGACTGGAAAAACCTGAAGACGATTGCCGCGTCACTTTGCAATAATCATCATAAAATCCGATAGCACCAAACGACAGCGTGACACCAAGAACAATCCAAACATAAACGTTTGACAAATTAGCCCAAAGCAAAGTGGCAACGGTCAACCCCGACAAGATCATAAGCCCGCCCATCGTCGGCGTGCCACGCTTAGCAAGATGGGATTCCGGACCGTCTTCTCTAATCGGTTGACCTTTGCCTTGCTTGATACGCAACAGATCAATTATGCCGGGCCCAAACAACATTACGAACACCAATGCCGTGAAAATCGCACAGCCCGTCCGAAACGTCAGATACTTAAAGACGTTCAAAGGGCCAATCTGATCACTAAATTGAACCAATTCGTAGAACATTCAGGTTCTCAGCTTCCCGTTGTTTGCGCACCAAATCCGGTCCGTTTTACAAGACACGCCGTCTTAAATGACCGTGCGACATTCCCTCAAAAAAACCGCGTTGACAGACACCAATATCAACGCGCCGTGCTTGGACCCAAACGCGAACTACTTCTTAAGCCGAACGCGTATCAACTCTCCTAGAAAGTTCATTTTTCAGCGCTTGCACAATCCCACCCATCTGCGATCCGAGTGATCCCTTAACAATAACGACATCACCTGGCTTTATCGCATCCAAGACCACGGCTTCCAACGCGTCAGCCGTTTCCGCATAGCCACCCTTGACGCGCTCAGGCAGTGCGTCCATCAGTGCAGCCATATGGCGACCTGCGGCGAACACTTTGTCGATGCCAACATCCGCAATCGGTTTGGCAAGACCGCGATGCAAGTCATCTGCGTCCTGTCCGAGCTCCAACATATCACCTAATACAGCTATGCGCCGGCTCGCCACACCATCTTCCAACAATCGTAGAACTTTTAACGCCGCTTCCATCGACGCAGGATTAGCATTATAGCTCTCGTCAATGATAAGAACCTGGCCTTCGCCGCAGGTAAGATAAAGCCGTTCACCACGTCCTGGCGGAACTTGAAAATCGGATAACCCCACAGCCGCCCGCGCAACATCAGCACCGACCGCATATACCGCCGCTAAAACGGCAAGGGCATTCGTTTGCAAGTGATGCCCAGGTGCATTGAGGACAAAGCTAACGGGCATTCCATCGATCGTCGCGGTGACCTGCGAACTTTCAAATCGAGTTTTCCGATCGACAATACGACAGTCGGCAGACTCATGATCCCCAAAACTTATAACGCGTGCGCCGCGTTCACGTGCCGCGTCGACAAAGAAATCATAAAAGTCATTGTCACGATTCAATACCGCAACGCCATCTTGCTCCAATCCGTCAAATATTTCAGCTTTCGCCTTTGCGATATTCTCAACGCTTCCCAAAAATTCAAGGTGTACGGGCGCAACAGTCGTGACAATCGCAACATGCGGCCGCGATAGTTTTGACAACGGTGAAATTTCTCCGGCGTGATTCATTCCAATTTCTAGAACACCGAAATCCGCATCCACCGGCATCCGCGATAATGACAGCGGCACGCCCCAATGATTGTTGAATGACCTTTCTGCGCTCGCCGTCACACCACACCGTGATAAAGCACAGCTCAGCATTTCTTTCGTACCAGTTTTTCCTACACTCCCAGTCACGGCAATAATCTTGGAACGTTCCGGCAATCGCGCACGTGCAGCCGAACCGAGATCATGAAGCGCTTTTTCTGGATCACTCACCCGCAACAGGGTGCCGTCATTAGCGTCGCGTTTATATTTGTCTGAAACAAGCGCCGCAGCTGCCGACTTTTCAAATGCTTGCGAAACAAATTCATGACCATCACGTCGGTCCTTTAAAGCAACAAAAAGATCACCTGCGCGAATAGTTCGCGTATCAATTGAAACACCGGATACATCCTGCGCCGCGTCTCCGTCGCATTCACATCCTGTCGCTTCACGAATATCGCTGACCGTCCACAGCGGCGCCGACATTGACACGTACCCCTTACCCGTTTCTCGCAATTTCAGCTTTCAGAACATCATGATCCGAAAAGGGAAGAACCTTGTCGCCAACGATCTGGCCTGTTTCATGACCCTTTCCAGCAACCAACAAAACATCGCCTTCGCCCATCATTTCTACCCCGGACCTAATAGCATCCGCGCGTGAGCCAATTTCCAACGCGCCATGGGCCTCTTTGAGGATTTGTGCACGAATGGCGGCGGCATCTTCCGTGCGAGGATTATCATCAGTCACAATCGTCACATCTGCCTTTTCCACTGAGATCCGCCCCATGATGCCTCGCTTACCGCGATCACGATCCCCTCCACAACCAAAAACACTTATCAGCCGTCCTGTAACATAAGGGCGCAACGCATCCAATGCGGCTGTCAAAGCCTCCGGTTTATGCGCGTAATCAACAACTGCCAACCCACCGCGCAATTCCCCAACAATATCAAGCCGCCCTTTAACCCCTTTAAGCGCCGAAAGGCTTGAAAACACCTTTTCCGGATTTTCGCCTAAACTTAGAGCGAGACCAGCAGCAACGAGCGCATTTTCCACTTGATAAGCACCAACGAGCGGCAAGCGAACGACGTAGTCCTGTCCTTCATACAAAAGTGTCATCATTTGCGAAAAGCCGTCGCGACGAAAACCTTTTAAACTGAGATCACTTTTTTCCCCACCAACCGTCAAACACGTAAGCCCACATCGGCGCGCGACCTCCAAAGCGTCAACCCCTCTTGCCCCTGCCATGTTAATGACACACGGCTGCCCTGGCGCCAAAAGTTCACGGAACAAACGCATCTTGGCATCGAAATACTCTTCTTCATCTTTATGGTAGTCCAAATGATCTCGACCAAGATTGGTGAACGCACCAGCACACAATTTTACGCCATCGAGACGGTGCTGCAAAAGACCGTGAGAGGATGCCTCAAGTGCAAGGTGTGTCACACCATCGTGACCTAGGTCCGCAAGAATGTTGTGCAAAGACACAGGATCAGGTGTCGTCAAGCTACCGTAGTCCGCGCGATCGGCCAGCACTAAGCCAAGCGTGCCAAGCGATGCTGCATTGTGCCCAAGTGCAGAAAAAATTTGCCGCGCAAATTCTGCAACCGACGTCTTACCGCTCGTTCCCGTAACAGCAACGATGGTCTCAGGCTGGCGCTCAAAGTAACGCGCGACCATCCGCGAGAATGCGCGTCGCGGCTCAGAAACGCGAATGACGGGAATAGATACCGAATCCGATATCCTTGCGTTTTCACCCGCTAGCACGGCAACGGCACCACTTTGAACGGCCGCGTCAATGAATTGCGTACCGTCCACATTAACACCCGGCAAAGCCGCAAAGACAAACCCTTGCGCCACGTCACGGCTATCAGCCGTCAACCCACGCACATCTATATGCTCGCAGCCTTGCGGGGCAGGAATATCTGATCCTAGAAGGCGCGAAAGATTCATATTGCCTCGTTACGAAAGCTTACACCGGCGGGGGCCATAGGCCGCAAACACATATCCGGGCTTCTTATTGCCCGCGCGCCATCACGTCAAACTTCATGGAAAAATTGATGGGTATTTCAGCTGCGAGGCGCGCTCGCAGGGACACTTAGCAATGGCGCAACACGTTCGATGATCCGACCTGCCGTCGGTGCAGCGTTACGCCCTGCCGTTATTTGATGTTGCTTTTTTCTCGCAGGCTTTGGTTCGAATATAGACACCAAAACGACATAGTGTGGTTCATCCATTGGAAACGCTGCAAAGAAAGATGCAATCACAGCATCTTTGCGATAGCCACCCTTACGAGGAATCTCAGCCGTACCGGTTTTGCCTCCAACGTGATAGCCTTCCACATCAGCCCGTCGCCCGGTCCCAGTTTGTTCAGCCACGGCTCTGCGAAACAACGTTCGCATTTGCGTGCTTGTTGCTTCTGAAATCACGCGTGCACCATCAGGTATTGTTTTTTTGGGTTGTCGCAAAAACGTAGGCGTGATTTTGTGTCCGCCATTGATCATCGATGCCGCGGCACTTGCAAACTGCAACGGAGACACGGCAATGCCATGTCCATAGGACGCCGTTATCGTTTGCAGACGTTCCCATTTTTTTGGAAATCGCGGAACAGTCATTGTACCTATTTCGCTCGCTTGGGGATCAAGCAAACCAAGACGCTTGTAGAAATTTCGCTGGTGCGCCGAGCCCACCGCCAGGGCCAATTTTGCAGACCCAACGTTCGACGACCGCGTAAAAATTTCAGACACACTCAGAGGTCGATTAACGGGGTACAAATCCGAAATCGTGAAACGACCTTCGCGTAAAGGTGCCCGCGTGTCGATGATCGTTGTCGGCGATACCGCCTTATGTTCAAGCGCCAACGCGACCGTAAAAATCTTAAAAACCGAGCCAAGTTCATAGGCCCCTGCCGTCAATTTGTTCGCGCGTTTTTTTTCCAAATATTGACGAGGCTCAAGCGGATCAACACCCGGTAACGATGCCAGTGCCAGAACTTCACCATTGTGGGCATCAAGGATCACGCCGGCCGCACCTTTGGCGTCATAACGTTTGAGCGCCGATTGAAGCTCGCTCTCAAGGGCATGCTGCACTCCGAAATCAAGCGACAACCGTACCGGCGGCAAGGTCGACAATTGCGGAGAGTGCACAGGTTCAACAAGTTCATGGTCATCGAGATAGCGCTCAATCCCGGCGAGACCCTTGTTGTCCACATTGACGTGACCAACCACGTGACCTGCCAACCGGCCCGCAGGGTAAGCCCGTTTCAGCTCATCCTGCACATAAAGACCGGGGATACCCGCATCCCACGCCCGCTTTGCCATTTTGGGCGAAACACCACGGTTGATCCACGCGAATCGGCGCGTCTTATCGGAGAGCAGACGCCTCAACCTTTTTGGGTCAAGTGCAGGAAACAGGCGCACGAGTTTCTCGCTCGCTTCATCCACATCAATAATTTTGGTCGGATCCGCATAAAGCGACGGCATAATGATATCGGTTGCCAACAGTTGCCCGTTGCGGTCAACGATGTCCGGGCGCGCAAACGCAATCGCCAATGGCGCATTGAGTGTCACCGTCACTTCGTTTTGACTGCGCACACCAATCAAAACCAACTGCGCGGAAACAACCACAAAGCAAAACCCAACACTCAATATTGCCGCCAACGCACGAAATCGTGGGCTACGACGCCATAAGCTAAGGACTTCGCGATCCGACGTCTCGACCAGGCGATCCTGGTCACGCATCCCCTGCGATAATGAAGAAGATGATGATGAGCTGCGCCGACGGTTTTTTGATTTTGCGCTTCGGCCTGGCCTAATTGAAACACGGCGTGACATGTCTTTGCCTTGCTCCTAGAGCGCGTTCAGCTGAAATGGACTCAATTCTATTTGGATCGCGGCGTGCGTGATCCGGCAGGAGGCGAACGCAGCGCGATGCTGGTGCATCGGGCGAGTTCGCCGACGTATCCGGGCGCCCGCCGCGGCCAAACCCATTCGGGACGGGTACATTTCATCAAACCTCCGCGGGCTTCGTCTTGTCCGTACCGCCAGGTACGCCCTGCGCCAAATCCCTTGATCTTTGATGAAATGTGCCACGTCAGAATGGTTCCATCTCAACTGAAAATGCTCTAGGGCGCTGCGGCCGTGTTGCGATCTTTAAAGTTCTTTGACGGCGCACGACGGCCGGGAACAGAAACGTACTGCATGCCGGAAGCTGGTTTCAGACCAAGCTTGCGTGCAAACGGCGCAACGCGCTCCGGTCGCGCAAGATGCGCGCGCTCGGCCCGTAACGCCGCAATATCACTCTGCGCTTTTAGAATCTGGCGTTCTTGGGATTGAACTTTTTTGCGAATAGAACGCGTGTCATAATTGATGGCGTAAAGCGCAAACGCGCTCGCTAACGCAAGAATAACAGCGCCAATTGTTGCCAACCGCATCGCAAAAAAATCTCCACCAAATCCACCGCCAACCAAAACGACACTGCAAAGCGCTAGGAATTTTGCCCTTTGCGAACGATCTGCGGCACACCCAACTGCTCTGGATCGATCACCATCGCCTTCGCAGCCGTTCGTACGCCCGATCGCAATCGGGCCGACCTGGCACGCGGGTTGACATCGGTTTCATCTTTAGAAGACGTTAACGATGGGTGGTTAACAATTTGGAAACTGGCGTCTGATTCTGGTTGAAGTGGTGCAGGCGCATGGCGTGAGCCTTGGGATTGTTTCCCGCTTGTTAGCGCAAAAAACCGCTTAACAACCCGATCCTCCAAAGAGTGAAAAGTCACGACGACCAGCCGACCGCCAGGCTTCAACAGGTGTTGCGAAGCCATAAGCCCATGCACCAGCTCACCAATTTCATCATTCACATAAATGCGCAGGGCTTGAAACGTGCGCGTTGCGGGATGTCGACCGTCAATCTTTCCCCGGCCAAGAACTTTTGTGACCACGTCAATGAGATCGGAAGTCCGCCGAAATTCTTCTTGCACCCGCCGCGCTAAGATTGCTGCTGCAATGGCACGCGAGCGGCGCTCATCACCAAGCTGAAACAGGATGTCAGCGATATCGTTCACATGAAATGTATTCACGATGTCTGCCGCTGACGGCCGATCTTCAATTGTCGGCTGCCCTGGGCTAGCAAACATCCGCATATCAAGCGGACCATCCGCTTGAAACGAAAACCCGCGCTCCGGATTATCAAGCTGCATTGATGACACGCCCAGGTCAAAGACAATACCATCATAAAGACCAACAATTTCCGGAGCTCGCTCAGGATCCACCACCTGTTCGGCAAGTTTGCCAAACGGACAATGCCACAAGGATAAACGCGGATCGAACTCATGCGTCATCCCATAACCGGCCACCACGGCTGAGGGATCACGGTCCAAAGCCCACACTTCGCAATCACAAGACTCAAGGATCGCGCGCGTATAGCCACCTGCGCCAAACGTCGCATCGATGTATTTTTCGCCGGCAACAGGCGCTAAACGCTCAAGCACCTCTTCCAGCATGACGGGGATATGGCGCGCTTCAGCCACCGCACCTTCAAATCCATTAAAAGCGAATCGGGATCAATCCAAGTCGCGTTAGTCGTCTAAGCTCCGCGCTTCCGCGCCGAGCAATTTCCTGTGGTCTCTTACCTTTTCGCGCGCGCGTCGACGACGTTTTTCAAACTGGCCCGGCTCCCAGATTTGGAATTTTTCACCAAGCCCAACAAATGTAACTTTGGTTTCAACACCGGCATGGGCGCACAATGTTTCAGGTAGGATGATACGTCCATCCCCGTCGATTGAAAGGACTTGGACGTCTCCGTAGAGCGCCACAGACAATTCGTCCCGCTCATCCGAATAATCCGGCAAACCTGCCAAAAGCCCATCGATTTTTTTTGCAAGCCGTTCTCCGCCCGCATCGAGTGCAGGAGAATCGAGCGAGGGGTAACAATAGATTCCGCCGGCGTAACCGTCTCGTTCGAGCACCGCGCGGAACGGCGCTGGAATTGACACCCGGCCTTTCGCGTCAATTTTGTTGGTGAATGTTGAGACAAAGCGGTCCATCTCCTGCTGCTGTCCTCAGGTCGACCCCATACCCAACTGGTACTTATGCTCGATGAATTCCAAACGCGTCATCACACCCATACCTGAAACCTGAAACGCGGACCGTGGCCGTCGCTCGCACCTTGGCCCTCAACAAGGCGGGCGCCACACCACGGCCCAAGCCCGGTGCGGACGGGCATTTATGGGATCTCATGGATTTTTGTGGATGTCAATGGATTTTTAACCCTTTTCCAAGGGATAGGAACCAAAATCGTAAGGAGGGGTAATAGCCCACGCACCTCCAGAGAACTGCCGACCATGCAGCCAAAAGGCGCCCGATGAATCTTTCACTGATGAGGTAGGCGAAGCCGTCGCGATCGGCAGACCCGCGGGCCCGAACGCTGAGAAGCGTTTGGAATAACCCGCAAGCAAAAAGAAGAGCGCAGCGAAGAATCTCCCACAGCGACGCTCAGATAAGATCCGACGGGGGCGAGCCGGGCTCACATCCATCGACAAGCGGATGAATTGTCCATCTGTGCAAAGGATCTTCGCGCGCGGCGATGACCTCATCGTCAAATGCTAACTTCAGCTCCCCGCACCATGAATCCTTGATCGATACAGCACGCGCGCGAAATGCTGGCGAATTAAGACCTTCCTCCATATCATTGTCCGTAAGGCCACTTGCCCCGGCAGGAACTGGACCACCTTGCTCAATATAGTTGTCCGGATCATCAGGTCTGAGTTTCATAACGGCCATCAACGGATGAAATTCGTGCCAGCCTTCGTGAAACCCATCATAAATATGCTCACCGTAGACAACGACTTTGTCGCCATATGAAAGGGCCCCCAGCGGTTCGTCTCCGACATTTGCGTCTTCTACATCGCCAGGGTCGGCATTAAATGCCAAATAAGAGAGGGCCATGTGCAGACCATAAGCCGCACCACCCACACTTGCAAGAACGACAAGACGGCTAATGAACAAACAAAGCGGCGCAAGCCCAACAAGACCCAACGCCGCACAAATGAGTGGTCCTAAAAATTCACCAACATTGGCGGCCGCTGTCGCAGTACCCGCCATCAGTAATGCCGCAGCCGGTGCCCAACTGCGCATCCTCACCCAAAAGTCCCCTTCCGCCTCGCAATGAAGAGCCGCTGGTTCCGTCCCGACAGGCGATTGCAAATCAGCTTTAAACGGCAAATCAGCTATCGACTTTTTTAGGAGTTCCTCTCCCTGAAACTTGTCATTGTAAACGTCGGTTGTATACTTTTCACGTTCACCTTCACTCAAATCCTTATAAGCGTCCTCGCCCGGAGCTATATACTTTTTTCTTTTTGGCGGCATTGGATGAGGCATCAACCAAACATCAAAAAATTCGTCGTTATCAAATTCACCAACTTCATTGTATTCGCGGGGTGTATATATTTTTCCAATGGCACATTGGCGCCCGGTAAGACACGCCAGGCGATGATAAAGCACTTGGTTCGCCACTGCGATAAGGACAATTCCGTAAGCCATACCAAGCAGCAACCCTCCAGCCACATGAAAACCTGCAACAAAACTCGCAATGGCTGGAAGCACGAGTGGCAAACTGATAATGAGAATAAACGAAATCATATTATTTTCGTTGAAAGGACGATCCGGGGGAACGTGGTTGTAACATTGCGTATATTTTCTGTATGACATCGCTACGGTTCCCTTTAGTTCACCCTGACGTACAATGTGACCCCACCAACAAGGTGACGATCGCCGGTAGGATGAATTACAAACGCGTTGATATTGATCGGATGAGAACCAACAAAACCATCGGGCGGTTCAATCAACGCTTTCACTTGCCGTTCCTCTTTCGCTTTCAACATGAAGCGCTGTGGGTCAATGGATACTTTCCATCCATCGGGCTTTGAAAGCTTGCCATGGCCCTGTTCCTTCAACGCCTGATCCCAATGCGCGCGACTTTCCTGCAGGCGGGAATCAAACTCGCCACGCCCTGACGAAGCCTTTTCCCCACCGCTTGATGCCGGAGGACACGGCGGCAGTTTCGGTAATTGGTAGCTATCCCATAAGAGCTCAAATTCGCGATCCTCAAAGGCTGGATTAACCACCGGAAAAACAAACTCGGCAGGTGAACGCGTTTCGCCAACCTGCACGTTTTTTTGGCCGAGATTGTTGCGAGGATTGGCATCATCCGACCAATCCAATCGCGCTTGAAGACAATAGTGCCCGCTTGTGCTGGGCGTATGCCAGCGAAAACGCCCAAAGGCTGGGCAGTTGGGCGAAGCCTTCACACCAAGATCAATGGAAGTTCTGCCAATCGGATTTGATGTGGTTCCGATCCCAAAGCTGAGGTAGGACAAAACCACTTTAAGCCCAACAGCCGGCCCTTCAAACGAATTGTTCCAGGCGGTGACGACGACATCATAATCTTCATCGGGGCTTAAAGCATGCGCCGGAACCGCCGACCCGTTTTTAAAGACCTGGATGTCCGGATTATCCCATGTGACCGCCAGCCCTTGATCCATTAGGTAGTATTGGGCGTAGATTAGAGGGTCGGCCCGCTTATAGACCGATGGCGGTAAAGAACAGCAGTCGCCCCCGCGCGCAAGTTTTCGCGGCTTCCTGTAAACCGACCGACACAGGCGTACGAGGATTTCCCAAAGGGCCTTTGGCAAATTAGGGATCAGCGACAAAAACTGAATAAAGGCTTTTAATCCAGCAATAATATCGTGAAGGAGCACACGCATGACCGTCTCCTCACTGAGCAATGTAAATTGTTTGAATCGTTATGCTTGGCGACGGTTCGAAGTGCCCAATTGGCGCAATTTGCTCCACACCCAATCGAAAACAAACCACGTAGCCAGAAAAGCAACGCACTCGAGGCTAAAGCTACCAAACTTGTAAAATAGCTCTGCCACCACGAGAGATCCGGCTAGTGGCGGCAAATCAAGCACGAGGTCTTTTGCCGACTTTTTTTTGATCAACGAATACATTTCAATACCTCTAAATCAGAACCACACATGTGTAGTAGCGCGAAGAACATCAACTGAAGGCGCATTGCACCAACGCAAACTCGCGCGTTGGCCCTCAACCCAGCGGTGTGTTGCAACTATTATGACGGATCATCTACGCTTCTTCGAAATATTACCAAAGAAAACAAATGCTCCGTCCCGTTCAATAAATATACGAACGCAAAAAAACTAACACACCCACTCATTAAGATCAAGAATCTCGCCAACCTGTCAGTGTCATTTTCGTCCAACCCGATGAGTTTCCTATTCTACCAAACACATCACCCAACAACTCACCATCCCAAGATCACAAATCACTCAGCTCCGGACAATTCTGGCCTCCAAATCCGTTTCGGCGCAGAAACGAAGCATCAAATTGCCGAGCACATAAGTCTTACCATGAGAGTGGGCACGACGCTGGCGAGCGAGCGGTACATGGACACGTATTTCGGCGTAACCGCCGCACAATCAAGAACGTCTTTGGCAGGGCTCGCCCAATATGATCCTCAAGGTGGTTTTAAGGACGTTCACGCTGATCTTGGTGCAACCGTAGACCTCACCGAGCGCTGGATCTTGAAGATGGGCGGTCGCTACGCACGCCTTATCGGCGATGCGGCTGACAGCCCAGTAATTGAAACGGAAAACCAGTTCTCAGGCATTGTGGGTCTCGGCTACAAATTTTATCTCGACCACTAGCGCGACACCACCTAAACGGGGTTGCAGCAAACAGATCACCCTTTAACGATGACGATCTCCGCATATTGCGCGGGCACACGCATACTCCCATCCGCCGCAGTATTTTTTTGCGCAATCAACTCCAAGATATCTGCTTCAAGCTGCGCCTGCCCATCTTTGTCAATGGCAAGGAACGCTTTGTGCACGGGGCCATAAAACTCACGAAAGAATGACACAAAATGCTCCGGCGAGTGATAGCGAAAGATAAATTCCCGAAACGCGATCCCAATTGACTGCGCGTGAGTTTGAAACGTCTCCTCGATCCAATCCTGACGACCCCATTGTGCCGGCGAACTCACACCTGCAGGCGGCGGCACGTGCTTACCAATCGTCTTAAAAAGTTGCCCAATAAAACTTTCAGGCGTCCAATTGGCGAGCCCAATTTTTCCGCCGGGACTACAGGTGCGCACCAGTTCGCTCGCAGCCTTCGTCTGGTTTGGGGCAAACATGACACCAAAAGTAGAAACGACCGCATCAAAGTCGCCGTCCTCAAAGGGCAGGTTTTCGGCATCCGCGAGTTGGAACCTAATATCGTGCGCTTCGGCCTCCGCACGCGCACGACCTCTTACAAGCAAAGTATCCACATAGTCTGTCGAAGTCACATCACACCAGCGGCGCGCAAAGGCAAGAGTCGCATTACCGTTGCCAGCCGCAACATCAAGAACCCGGGCGCCAGGCGACAAATCCATGGCTTCAGCAAGTGTTTCGCCAACAATTTGGATCGTCGTCCCAATTTTTGCGTAATCACCTGATGACCACGCAGCATTTTGTTTCGCCTTAATACCTGAAAAATCGGGAGCGGCATCATTCTTCGTCTTTGTTGTCGCTGTCATAACAAAGCTCCTCCAATCTGTACCTTTTTCCAATGTCCATCCCTAAATGGACCCCCTCTCTTATGCTTGAACAAACCACCAAACGCTTGAAGACAACTTGCAGATTGTTTGGGGATTTGAAGCAGACCAAACATTTACAGACTTTTCCGGGTGCACTGGATTGAAGGCAACAACTCAGCTAGATTTTTGAAAATTAGGGGCGCGAGGTTAAAATACGCTACAGATTTGACGATTTTGAACTTGATACCGAAAGCTATGAACTCCGCCAAGACGGGACCCTTCGCACTGTCGAATTGACAAAACTTACATCCCGCGTGCGGTCTTGACAGCATTACGACTGGCGCGCGGCGAAGAAACCAGAGCACAAGAGCCGTATAAAGAGTGCAAGCGCACAAAACCTGATCTCTCTCACAAAGAAATTGAAAGCCTGGTTGGACAAAAACTCGCCACGTCCTTCGAAACGTTGCGATAAGTCGAGGGTCACTTTCTTTAATTCAGTCAACGTTATCTAACGTCTGAGTATACATTTGCGCTTGCAGCACCACATCTCAAAGTGCGCACACAAACGCGCGACATCAGTCGGTCAGACAACTGCACGCAACTGCAAACACAAACCGCCGATTGATCCTTGACTCACCCCAACATTAGGAATGTTATAGACATATTTCATCACGTTTGACTAAGTGGGGTATCGCCATGTCACGCTCACAACCGATATGTGTTTCCGGTTGGCTCACCTGGTTGGGATTTCTCAGTCTTATCTGTCTGATATTTGTTTTAGCCACCAACGCGACGGCCGGCGAACGGCGCGCGTTGGTCATCGCAAATTGGGAATACAGCCACACAGACAAACTCACCACCCCGCTTGAAGATGGCATTCTCATCGCCGAGAAATTAAGGCAAGTGGGCTTTGACGTTGAGTTCGTAAGAAATCTTTCGAGCATCCACTTAGCGCGAACAATTCATGCGTTTATCCGTAAACTCAAAAAAGATGACGAGTCCCTCATTTATTACGCCGGTCACGGAATCCAATTTGAAGGTGAGAACTTTTTACTCGGCACAGACGTTAAGCTCACCTCCGAACAATCGTTGCTCCGCGAAACCTACAGTCTAAGCCGACTTATCCCGCTTGTGGAAAGTCGTGCGCGTACCAGCTTAATTTTCTGGGACGCATGTCGCGATAACCCACTTGCCGATCAACTGACCCGCAAGCTCCAAGATCAAGACGGCAGGCGTGTCGCACGTAGCGGCGCAGCCCAAATACCAGACCGAAGCGGCAATAGCCTTATTATGTTCGCTGCCGATCGCGACCAAGTGGCCATTGATCGACTGCCAGACCAAAAAAACAGTCCATTTGCGCACGCGATCGCCAAACACATGATCACGCCGAACATCTCCATCCACACGATGCTGGCGCGCGTGACAAAAGATGTCCTCCAGGCAACCGGTCGGCGCCAACGTCCACGACAAGATTCAGGCCTCGCCGAAGAGTTTATGTTTATTAGAACCGGCGAAACAGCAATTGCTGAGGCGCGCAACTACGAACGAGAAGTACACGAGGCGCGTCAAAGAGAACTCCAATTTGCCCGCGAGCGCACCGCGCGGCCGCGCCGCCGGTTTCGTGTCGTCAGCGCCGATCAGATGCCGGAAGACCTGCGGCCGATTGAAGTGGCGGAGGATCGTACGGTCGTCACACGCAGCGGAGCAGCCGACAAAAAATACACAGAGTTTGAAGTTCTTTTCGGCACATCAAGAAAACATGAAGGCACGATTAAATTGCGCAACGAGCGCACGCGTGAATTGTTTGGCGGCAGTGATGGCAACAAACTGATTTTGGGTAGCGCCATTGTCACGATTCCAAACCTGCGCGAACGCGGGTCTATACCAACGCCGAACATAAACCTTCTTGTTGCCCGCATTCAGGTCACAAGTGAAAGCGCAGAGCGGCATTTCACAATCGCGGCGACCGACGTTTTGGAGCAAGACGAATTCATCGAACGCTTCAACAGCCGCGTGCAAAGCGCGCAAAATGGTAACTACGAAGGGCAGGCGTTTGTCTTCATTCATGGTTACAACACGAGTTTCGACGACGCCATATTCCGCACCGCGCAAATTGCGCATGACTTAAGGTTTGATGGTCCCGCGGTCGCGTTTAGTTGGCCGTCCGCAGGCAACCCATTTTATTACCTGCACGATCGCGACACCTCCGAAACGTCGCGACAATGGTTACATCAACTTCTCACACTCATCGCCGACAAAACAAACGCAACCCATGTCAACATTGTTGCCCATAGCATGGGAAATCGGGTTGCGCTCGACGTCCTAAGTTCCCCGCGTTTCGCATCTAATGGGGCACCAACCGACAAACTAAAACTTAACGAGATTGTTTTTGCCGCACCGGACGTAAATCGAACGTCCTTTGAACAGAACGCTGGCAAGGTCCTGTCCTTTATAAAAGGCGGCGTCACACTTTATGCTTCCGCCAGCGACGCAGCATTGCGTTGGTCAAAAACCCTAGCGGGCGGCAATGTACGTGCTGGCGACGTCCCACCTCAGGGGCCCGTGATTTTGCAGGGCATCGACACGATCGATGTCACTGACGCCAGCAGCTCTTTCTTTAGTCTAAATCACACGCCATTTGCCGACCGCATCCATCTCGTCAACGACATGCGTCAACTTTTTCAGACGGGACGACGCCCACCGGATGCGCGCAACGCTGTATTTGAACCGGTTGAAAAGTACTGGCGCTACGTCAAGAATTAATTTTGTACCAGAGGTTTAGAATCTCGGCATGTTAGTCCAAAATCGTTTGAAACATTCGTTCAGCCTACCTATAGGGCGCATTGTGTTTCGGTCGTTGTGGTTTGTTGTGCTGTTCAGCGCAGCCATCGCAACAAACGCAACCCTTTGTTTGGCCCAAGACGACTGGTCTCTTTTGCACACCATTGAAATTGATCCGTCAAAGGCATCACAAGACATCGCTATGCCGCAAGCCACGAGCCCGTCGAGAGCAGTCCGGCTTGAACTTAAGAGCGGCAACTTGAGACTAAACAAAGTCATGCTGCTCTATCGCAATGGCCAGATCCACGTAAACGACTACCGCAACCAAGAGTCAAAGTTAAATGGCAAGCCCGTAGAGCTCAACGCCGGCGATCAGACGGAGCCGATCGACTGCCGGGCCCTGCCGCTGACCGTTGATCAAATCACACTCAACTACGAAGTTGTACAACAGGCAGAGGCAGCTACGGTTGAAATCTGGGGCCAAGAACGTGGCAGCGACACAACGGATTCTGAGACTTGCCGCGCAAACGCAGTTCAAAACCTGGCCGCTGCACCCTCCGAACCCACTCTTACCGAGGACGAAGTTGTCGCCTCTGTAAATCGCAAAGCCACGGCTCTAATTAGAACCGTTCGCGTCTCTTGGGATGGAAAGTACCTTGCCGTGGGTGATGACAAGGGCATCGTGAGACTGCTCGACTTTGCACGATTTGAACTCCTCCAAACAATCAACGCCCATACAAAGCGCGTGCGAGACCTAGATTTTGGTCCCGACAACAAGATGCTCGTTACCGTAGGCGAAGATGGTTTTATACGCTTCTGGAACATTGAAACCGGTAAAAAGATGGATGAGGACGAACTAAAAGAGCTAGAAGCTCCACAAGGTTCGATTCCCTATTCCGGTCGCTACAATCCGCAAAAGAGAAACCGGAAATACATGTTGATAGGAGATAAATCCGGCAAGCTCATCGCTTGGGAATTGGTCAACCGCCGCAGAATAACAAACAGAAAATTTCACGAGGGGCCGATCTACGCTGTTGGCTATCAACCAGATGGAAGCGGAACCTTCTTCTCCGCCGGCGCCGATGGAAAAATTAGCGTTCGGTTGCCCCAAGGCGAACGCAAGCTCATCAACGCGCACAAGGGAGCCGTCTGGGCAGCCGGTTACAGTGCATCAGGCGACTTACTATTTAGCGCCGGAAGCGACCGAAAAGTGCGCATTTGGAACACCGAAACCTATAGTTCTACACCGATCGCCGAATTGGATGGCCATCTTAAATATATTCTTACCGCAGATATTTCAAAAAACAGCAACTACCTTGCCTCCGGCGGCGGCGACAAAGCCGTCAATGTTTACGACATCAAGAAAAAGGAACTGATTGCACGCCTCAAAGGCCACACAGCTGACATTGAAGCGGTCATATTTACGCCCGACGAACAATTTGTCGTCTCAGCAAGCGAAGACCGGTCCGTTCGCGTCTGGTCCGTGGAGAGCGCCGAAGAGTTGATCCGCCTGTACTTTGGTGAAACGACAGACAAGTACGTCGGCATCACAATGGACCAGCAGTACTTTGGCGACAGCGAACCGGGTTTCATCACCGTTTATGTCAATGGCAGGCTGGCACGCGACCAACGCTTGGGCGCAACCCTATCTTACCTCGGCAAGGCCGTGTCATTGGTGGCAGAATAACCAAACCGATAGATACGCAACACGTCACAAAGTTCGCCACAACCATAACGCGATCTTAAGTGACCAAAAATGCTCCGACAAATCACCTTAAATGACGTGCCATGATCATCTGTCCAAAAAAAACGTTCAAACAAACCTTCCGCGCGCGTTTCCCGTTGCAGCCAATAAAAATGGCAGCAACGGCCACAACAACTGGCCCTGATCACTTCCAACCAACTCAGCTTAGAATTGCCGCCACAAGTCTCACAATTCTCAAAATCAATTTCACCAAAACGGATGTTGTGCGTGTGACGACCCGGAGAGACACGATACAATTATTTTTGGCAGTCAACAGCCTATTCGTTGCGACCTTTGTCGTACTTGCCATTATGCAACCGCCCATGTGGGGCTGGGTGCTCTTTGTCATTTTATGGTGTGCCGTCGACTATGGCCTCGCAACGGACATCCATCTCGCATGGTGGCATTGGGCCCTGCTTATCGCAGGCTTGGTCGTGATCGACGTCGCTGTGTTGCACGCAACCGGTCAAATATGACACGTGCGCATACTCAAAAATCAACTCTCGGACTTCGTTGTAATATCCTCAACGGTCCAACCAAAGAGCTCCGCTTCAGACGGGATCAGTTTAAATTCAAACCCTTTGACTTTTTTCTCGAGCGCCTCTAGTGCAGACGTCGCGCCGTCTTTTTGTGCCTTGGCCGAAACACGAACCCAAGGATCCTTTTCACTCACAGGCTTGATGCCCTGTATACGAAGCTCCAAGCCGTCCGCGGTTTCAGCACTCATCACCACGCCTTTGACGTCTGCGCCCTTTGTT
This sequence comes from Hyphomicrobiaceae bacterium, assembly GCA_965222775.1. GTDB lineage: Bacteria > Pseudomonadota > Alphaproteobacteria > Rhizobiales > Hyphomicrobiaceae > CBDCUV01. The sequence goes on along the minus strand of OZ244971.1, from coordinate 1,990,399 downwards.
TCAGGACGCACATCAGCAAAACGCAACCGCTCAAACAACCCAACGATCCGATTAAGCTTTACTTCGTCAATGGTGCGGCCAGACGGAATATTGTCCAACACATGCTTATTGTCTTTGAGCGTAAAGCCGTAGATGGTCTTATTACCGTCCGTCAAAGTCCCCTTCGTAATTGTCTTTGGTTTGGCTTCAAAGAGTGTGCGATCAAACCAGTCCTGCCGCGAACCGGGAAGTTGCACAAAGCCGCGCACCAAATAACTTTGGTCGGTATTGAGCGAGCGGATGTATTGTCCACCCCCCGTCCCACCTACGGAAAGTTCACGATCCCCAGCAACCAAGCGTGCAATTTCCTTCCCGGCTTTGTCCTTAAACTCAATCAGTGTGCCAGCACCCTTAGAAGCTTCGGGAAGGTCAAGTTCGAGTTCCGCATAACGGGAAGGGTCTGCCGTTTTTTGTTCCTCTACCGTAAGCAACGCCAAGCTGCCAACCAATTGGCTAACGGCGTCTGCATTGACCGGATAACCCGAAACATCCAAAAAAGTCTCACCTGACTTTTTCAATTCGGTGGTGCGATCTGGCTCTTTGACTCTAATTTCCGCAACGGAGTTTGCTTGGTTAAGTAAACCGGGCAAAAATGGCCTGCCCCGATCGCTAATTGCGCCACCTTCGTTAGACGTCCATGACGTCATGATGGCTAAGGCCACTGCGATCGCCGTTACGATTGCAAGACCCAAACATGCCTTCGGAGTCATCGTCATCTACCCCTTTTTCTTATCTCGGTTCGCTGCCTCTGCACGTGATCGCTCTGGCAATGGTTTCTTGGGCCTACGCAAGGCAAACAGCAATGCAATGGCTGCAACAAAGGCGGGAAACAAGCCCACATTAAACGTCGTAATCCACGTCTTGAGCCGCTCCACGTCGCGTCTCAGATCAAACTGAACCTCGCGTAATTCCGCACGCGTTGACAACATCTCTGACCGAAACTGTTGGACAGCCTGGGCGCTATCATCCGAGACCACATCACCCTTCTTTTTGGCCTTGCTCCTGATTTCCTGCAATTTCTGTTCGGTTGCCTGCAGGCGTTTCAAAAGCTCTTGTTCCTTGGCAAGAAACCGCGCCTCCGCAACCTTTTCTAAAGCGGCAATGCGATCAAATGGTCGCCACGAAACTCCGCGGCCCCGCAAATCCGCCAACACAGCACCACCCGCCATTTGCTCAATGGCGTTCAGAACAAACGGACCGTTATTGGCAAACGCTTCCGCAACCGGCTGTCCGAAAATTTGCCGACGCTGGATCCAATTGCGATCCATAAGCATATCTGCATCACCGACCACAATAACGTTTGGCGAACCCCTTACATCTTTCAGTGGTTCGCCTTCCCATTTCGAGTCTTTTGGTTTTCCCTTCTCATAAGCGGACTTAAGCTTACCCCCAACGCGCGCAGCAAGAACCAAGGGTTTGTCGGAATGTTCAATCTGCGTCAAAAGCTGACGAGGATCACCATAGGGGCTAGCAGCAGCACCCGTCGGCAATAGGCCCGCTTCTCCCGAAGCCGTCAGCAACGGTTTCAAGGTGACATCCTTATTTAGTGTTGTAAACGCGCCCGCCGTCGTCATCACGATACTGGATAGCTGTGCAAGCACGCCATCGGACGTATCCATACCGGCCCGTGGAACCGAGAACCAAGGATAGTTCGCAAGCTCAACTTCACGTCCGCCAAGCTGCCGGACGGTCCGTAACGCGTTCACCGGATCTCCAACAACCTTGCTGCCGTCAAAACCAATACCCCAAGCTTTAAAGAGCGACCCTAAGTTAGACGACGCATTAAGCGCCGGTTGACCGGGTTGCTGGCTGGGCTTTGTTTCCGCGTAAGGGTCAACGAAAATCATCGTTGCCCCACCGTTCATCACCCACTGATCAAGCGTAAACAATGTTCGATCAGAAAGTGCAATGGGATGAACGACCAAAACAACGCGCGTGTTTTCCGGCAACTTGTCAACGTCGCCTGTAAGCAATTCGACTTTGAAGAGTTCTTTGAGTTGGGCGAGGATCTGTTGTTGCGTAACCCTGCGTTGGTAATCGCCGCTAATTCCAAGACCATCAATGATAGATATGACCGGCTTTTTCGGTTGCCCCAGCTCCGCCACAAGCCGCGTCAAGTCATATTCTAAAAACGTCTCCCGGTCTGGTGAGAAAACTGGAATTTCTTTGCGCCCATTTGTCGAGTTGGTCGCCGCCAATCCAAAGAAAAGCTCCTGCGATGCTCCTGAAACGCGAAAGCGATTAATACCAAGACCAACAGCACGATCTTCCGCCTCGGAAAACGGCTCCGGATCGATCACTTCCAGTGTAATCTTACCGCTCGATAGATCTTTATAAGCATTAAGAACCGACTGTACGCGGTTTGCATATGCGGCAAGCTGCGGCGCTTGTTGTACAAGGCCTTTAGACAGAAAAAGCCGCATGTGAATGGGCTCTTTCAGATCTCCAAGCAAGGTCTTTGTACCTTGGGACAAGGAAAACAAGTTGTTTTCGGTAAGATCAGCGCGCGACGAGCGAAACCCCTGACCAAAGATCACGTTGAGCGCAAGAAACAGGATGACGCCCAGCGCAATGGCAAGGCCGATGAGTTGTGGCCGCGTAAGTTTCTCAAAAATTGACATTACACCACCTCACGCTGCTTTTTTCAGATCAACGAGCAAAACGTTGATCCAAAGACATAGGCCAATCATGGACAGGAAAAAGAAAACGGTCGGCACCTCAATGACGCCCTGACTTAACCGATTGAAATGGGAGATAAACGAAAGTGATTGTACAATTTCGGTGACAAACGTCGGCGCCCACGACCGAACACTCGCCAACACCAGATCATATCCAGCCATGACCAGAAGAAATCCAACGATGCTGGCGACAATAAACGCAATCACTTGGTTTTTTGTGAGCGCTGACACACATGCGGCAAGCGCCAAAAACGCACCAGCCATCAACCAGCTCCCAATATAGCTCCCAATGATGACGCCATTGTCGGGCGAACCCAAATAAAGAACCGTCAACCACAACGGTATTGTGAGCAACAACGCAACACCGACAAATGCCCACCCAGCTAAAAATTTTCCAACAACCAGTTCCCAGGTCTTAACTGGTAACGTCATCAACAATTCAATCGTTCCCGAGCGGCGCTCTTCCGCCCACAACCGCATCCCAATTGCCGGCATGAGGATTAAAAAGAGCCACGGATGCCACGTGAAAAACGTCACGAGGTCCGCCTGTCCTCTTTCAAAAAAACGGCCAACGAAAAATGTCAGCCCTGCTGATAGCGCTAGAAATACAATTAAAAAAATCGCCGCCAGCGGCGTCGTAAAATAACTTCTAAACTCGCGGGCAAAGATAACCCAAATTGTGCGAAGCGAATCGTGCATCAAGGCCACTCCAGATGATCTTTTCTCAAGTTTATTTCTGCTGGGTTATTTTTCTAAAGACATCTTCGAGACTCGGCCGATAAATACCAACGTCTTCGACATCCAAATCCGTCTTTGCTAGTGCTGCAGCCAACTCAGCCGCCCGTGTTTTTTCACCCGCCGGTCGAATAAGAACCCGCGTTGATCCATTAAGCCGATCCAAAACTTCAACCTTGCCACCCTCGGCAAGAGGCTCAAGTATTGCAAGAACATCATCCGACTGATTGCCAGCCACGGTCACCTGCATGGCACCCTTATCAGAATCATGCGCGATCAGATCCTGTGGCGCTTCATCAGCAACAACACGACCTTCTGCAATAATGACCGCACGACTACAAACAGCTTCGACTTCTTCCAAGATGTGCGTCGACACAATGATCGCCTTATTAGGCGAGATGGCCCGAATAACACCGCGCATCTCGTGTTTTTGGTTCGGATCTAGACCGTCCGTAGGTTCATCCAAGATCAAAACATCAGGATCATGCAAAAGAGCCTGCGCAATACCCACGCGACGTTTGTAACCTTTAGATAGCGTTTCGACCTGTTGGCTCCACACCCCCTCAAGGTTTATTTTCTCGACCATTTCCGCGAGCCGGTCGTTGAGTTTTTGATCAAATAGGCCGCGCATATTCCCGACAAATTCTAAAAAATCGGCAACCGTCATGTCCTGATAAGCTGGTGCTCCTTCCGGCAAATACCCAAGCCGGCGTTTGGCTTCGATAGCGTCTTCGCGAATATCATGTCCACATATCGAAGCAGACCCTTCGTCTGGTTCCAAAAAACCTGCAATCATCCGCATCGTTGTGGTTTTGCCCGCGCCGTTCGGCCCAAGAAATCCAACGACCTCACCACGTTTCACACCCAGATCCACGTGATCGACGGCCGTAAGATCACCAAACGTTTTCGTAAGATCTTTTGCTTCAATAAGATTCATCGCTAACGACGTTCCTCACCTAAACACTTCCACGTTACAGAGTACGATTTTCAAAAAAATCCGCACCGACACCCTCATACGCCTCAACAACACCACATCCGGCAATGTTTTGTTCGCTTGCCTCAACCCACAGACATCGCCCGCAAGACCCGAGCAGTGTAGAGGACGGAAGGCGATCTCCAGTCTCTGGGTGTGCTCAACATGAAAAATTCGAGGATCGAGAGCACTTCGCGACAAGCGCCTACTCGCGCGCGGATTTTGGCGCATTGACAGCCACATGCAAGGGGGGAAAGCAATTTTTTTGATGACCAGCCTTTATTCTACAAAAAAACTGCAATGACAATCACTTAGTTAACCGAGGACCTTACGGAAATTTCATCTAATCCAGCGCTCAACCTGACGGGTCGCCTCGCGTCCTGATCTGCAACCATATGAAGGTCAAGCCCTAAGACAGCGGCCTCAGCCGCCACTCATCGACGTGAGAACCGTAACGCACATCCCAGCCGAAAGCGATGTTTCCAGGGTGGCACGTTGCCCCTCAACAAAAATATTGAGATGCCGGCGAATACGAGGTGTTGAATCGCAAAGGCGATCACGCATTCCTGGCCAACGACCGTTGAGCTCTTCAATCATCTCTTTGACAGTGGACGCTTCAAGCAAAACTTCGTGCTGACAGTCGGGAAACAGTCTCATCAACGCCACCGGCAGGACGACCGTGACGCACGTCCGGGCATCGCCAGCAACATTTTTCTGCATTGCTCCGCGCCTCCGACAGCCCCAACTTATGCGTCAACAACAAGCGTTTCAACCGATAGGATCGCCGGTAAGTGGTCGGCCACACACTGCCAACTTTCCCCTTCATCACCACTAACATAAAGCGTACCAGAGCTTGTCCCAAAATAAACACCGGCCGGTTCAATCGTATCCGTCGTCATAGCCTGGCGCAAAACACCAATAAACGCTTTTTCTTGCGGCAACCCTTTTCGAAGATCTTGCCACGACTTCCCGCTATCACGCGTCCGCCATACGGCCGCTTTGCCTTCGGGAACAAACCGACCCAAAACATCACCATTCAGTGGCAACAAGTAAAGTGTATCCGGATCACGCGGATGGGCAGCGGCGGGAAAACCAAACGTCGACGGCAAACCCTCTTCAATGCTTTCCCATTTTTGACCGCCATCATCGCTGCGATACATCCCGCAGTGATTTTGTTGGTACAATCGGTCTGGCATTCCCGGCGCCATGACCACCGAATGCACACATTGACCAAACTCCGGATATTTTTCGCCATCCGGTGCATAATCATTACGCGTTCCACGATTGCGAGGCTCCCATGTCTCACCGCCATCCGCGGTATAAAAGACCCCGCCCGTGGAAATACCAACCCAAAGCTGTTTCTCGTCGTCCGGATGCCGAACGATGGAATGCAGTATTAGGCCACCGGCGCCAGGCATCCAATGTGGTCGCGTTGGATGATCTCGTAGTCCCTTTATCTGTTGCCAAGTTTGACCGGCATCAGCACTACGAAAGAGACCGGCCGGTTCAACACCGGCATAGAGATGGCCGTTTGACGCTGAAAGGCTCCAAACAGCTTTGATCGGATCCTCACCTTCTTCGTAGTTGAGACCCTCGCTCGAGTGCGACCAGATCCTGCCGAAGTCTTGGGTCTTCCAAACAGCCTGCCCAAACCATTCGTTACCACCACCGGCATAGATCGTACCCGACTTCGGATCACCCACCACATGATTGATCGGCCATGCTTCACAAAATGGACCGCGCAACGACCAGCTTTTGCGCGCTTCGTCGCCGTCAAGAACAAACGCACCCTTTTTTGTGCCAACCAGAATGTGAACGTTTCGCGACATCGCGCACCTCATAAACTCCAAACCCGCCGCCAAACACCAACCCGGCATTCGCACAGGCCCACCTCTACACCATCATATCGGCAAAAAAGGAAACCGTCGATCGTATAGACCCACGTCCCGCAATAGTTTCAAACGAAACCGACTTTACCTGGAGACGGGAAAACAGATGGCGCTACTTTGCAGTTATCGCCGCAGGCTCTTTGCGCGAAAAGAACCAGGCAGCAAAAAAACAAAGTGTACCCGCGAGGGAAAAGTAACTTCCAATTGATGACACAAAGTTCATTGTTGCGTACGCCTCTGGATAGTCAGCATAACGCCGAGGCATGTCCCAAAATCCAAGAAGAAATAGTGGAGCAAAGGTCAAACAGACGCCAACAAAAAACAAAAGGAAATGCAGGAACCCGAATTCCCATTTATACGTGCGCCCGGTGAGTTCGCGAAAGAACGCATACCAACCCGCAAACAAAACAAAAAGGACACTGAGCCCAGCTGCATATTGATAATGAGCCACAACATAGTAAGTATCGTGAAGCGCCCGATCCGAGCCAGCGTTCGCTAACACTATCGTTGATACAATCGCGAAAGCCATGAAAACCCAAAAACCAATCGACCACAATGCTGGCACCAAGGTGCGTGGCCGATAGCACACCAATGTAAATAACCATACACCGCCGACGACAATGACTGACTGCGCGGCGAGAACAAACACAATCAGCTGATCCGAATAATAATCAAGCTGCAATCCGCCCCAAAAAACTTTACTTCCCACCAAAAGCAGAATTCCCAGTCCAAATATGAAATTTGAGACCACCGCGATTGTCCCAAAAACAACTTTCCGTCCAATGGATTTTTCGATTGCTGCTGTTGTAAGACCCCATGCAGGTATTAACATCAGCAAAAACAACGGATCTCCGGCTATCAAAAATGGATTCCAAATGCCGATCGCCGGCGATACGCTCTCCTTCTGTAGTAATTCATAAAGAATCAATAGCGGCGTCTTTAATTCGGTCGTCGCATTCATCGACGCATACAAATAGCCGACGTATTCCTTCGTTGGAATAAGCACGAGAACCAACACCGCCATTGCGATAAGCGACCATGCGAACGTCGAGAATTGCGTGAGCTTCACGCCACTTCGAAAACCTCGAACAAATGATAAAAGGAAGCTCGCTGCCGTCAGCATCGCGGCAAAGCTGCCCAAAAGGAACGCGCACGCGGTTAGAAACAACTTTGAGAATTGAGGATTGGTTTCCAAAGAATCTTGCAACTGTGGGGAACCGGCCTGAGGCCCTACACGATCAGGGTCAATCTCAATGGCAGTATAGATGTCGACCAAAACGACGGCGCATAACCCAACAACAAATAGCCAAAATGAAAAAATGCCAAGAGCGCTCACTTTTTGCTCGCCGACGCCGAAATCTGACCCCATCAACAGATACCCAGGCCCAGCAAATAGAAGCGGTAGCAAGCAATAGAGAGTACCAAAGTGATTTTGGCTGGAATTCAGATGATGTCCTGGGATTTGCAGTACGAAACCTAAAACCACCGCTACCACTGCTGCAACGACACCCAACACCAAAAACTGAAGTCCCAATTCATGATGATTTGATGCAATAAGCCAGCGCTTTAGGCCTGTCCGCCGAACATCCCCCGACATTGCACCCCCAAACTCACGACGTTGCGGGCTTGTAAAAATACCAACGCCGCCGTGCCCTAATCTTGCCCTGGACCAAAAAATGGGCTGGCAGCCGTGATCTCGAACCGGGAGATACCGCGCTTCGGCATAAACATCTCAATGCAGTTGCCCGGACCATCCGTAAACATCCACGGATGAGTCAAAAACGTATTGATGGTATAAGATTGACCGGGATTGAGGCTCGCGTATTCCACCGGCGTGCCCTCAAAGTTGATCCACATCACACTGCGCAGGCCATCCGTTCTATTGACAAACGTCACAGTTACGGGCGCATCCGAATCCCGCGATTTCTTATTTCCGTAAAGATCGCATGTCTTGTTCTTTTCCCTTAAGACAGGACCACTACTAGATGAGTCAACACCCCGATCCATCACACACTCACCATTGACAAATTTCTGCCCTTCACCGTCACACCCAGTCTCAACATGACTGTTGTTGGGGTTTTCCAAACTCTCCAACATCTGTTCCAGATAGGCAACGCGGTCTTCGTACTTGGTAACAAGGCAGCTCGTTTTTGATCCACACCGATTGCGTTCCCGCAACCACGCCCGTTGTTCTTTGCGCAATGCGCGAAAATCCTTTTTGCTAAGTTTCCTCCGGAGTTCCCGATAAACCTCATTGAGAACACCATCGCGCCGCGCAAGGTCTTTGTCGCGGCAAATTACCCGCTCAGAGGCCCATCGTTGTTTCGCGCAGTAGGCTGCACGTTTTGCAGCTTTGTCGCGGGCTTCCGCCACCCAAGGAGACGAGGCCACGACCAGTGCCACCAAAACACCCAACAACGATAACAACAGTCGGAGCATAGCCGCGCCCTTCGTTTTGCATCCGTTTGAAGATCAATCACACCGAAAAAGCCTTCGAAGATTTAGACCTCAGAGTCATCAGTCCGCCATACTTTATGACACACATCTTCACGACAATCACCCGCCAGGCAGGCACCGAACGAAAAGGTCGTTTCACCCCAAATTCCAAAACTTATCCCAAATTATCGATAGCGCCATTTGGGCCACTCGAGCCAAATTTTCCTTGGCACAAATCATTCAATCCGAGGGCCAATTCAATAAATGCAAATTGTTTCAAAGCATGCGCCAATTGCTCCTCCTTACAGACCGCTACTCCTTTTCTTAGCCCCGTTCAGCGCTCATGTTTGTCCCCCAACTCATACCCTGTTCGCCTCAAACAGTATTCGGACCCACTAGAAGACCAGCGCCGACAAGCACTTCGACAGGCGGACGTGACTGCGACAATCTGATTAGCCACATCAAAGAATTGCAAAAAACGGCAGCACCCAAATAAGGCTGCCAAAAAATATTGCATTTGATTGGCGTCAATAACGTCTACCCGAAGGCTCGATTGCAACATTGTAAATTCCATACTTCGAACACTGCGATCCAAACGGCCACGACCCAAAAAAGCACATGAGCCTCAAGATCTTCGTCCCTTAGGCCCTGCACGACAACAAGGAACAAACCGTAACCAATCCGCTGATGGACGACGTTTTTAGCCATCACGCAGAAGTATTTTGCAAACTCTCCTCAATTTTGAACTTCTTTTTTTAGTAAACGAGGAACCGGTACCTGGAAGCGTTGAGAACATCGATTTCTGGCGCCAAGCCGGCGCTCGGGTTCCAACAAATCGCATTTTAATTTTTTGTATCCAACTATCGCATTTATAGAAAAGTTGTGCCAAAGTGGTTTAAGTTGAAAGTAGTTCTTAAGATGTTGAGTACCCCCCATGCGTTTCAAAGTAGCCTGCCTTGCTGGCACGCTGGCCTTGCTATCTCCTGCAGCCGCGTACGGCGACAAACTCCCAAAACCATCCGCCAGCCCCTGCGTTAACATATATCACAACGAAACAAGTGAGCCGCAAAAGGCCCACGAACCTGGCCCAATCAATTCAATCATGCTGGCCAACCTGCTCGGACATTGGCCGCACTACGAAGTTCGGGTTCGACCAATCGTTCGCTACAAAGCCGCTGAACTTGAAGCGTGCAAGGCGACATTCTTTATAAGCCCTGGCAACGATCCGGATCTTACAGAAAAATTCCTCACTCACTTCTTCGAGACCAAGCGCGCCATCGCTTGGATTGGATTTGGTGTCGACAAACTTGATTCTTCAAGATTTGAACAGGCGTTCGGACATCGCGTTTCAGGTCAAGTCTCACTTGACAATCCCGACGAGGAAAACCCTGCATTCTATCAATTCGTCTCTTACAAAGAAAACTTGTTTCGCAAGAGCATCGACAAAACGGACGACGGACCCCAAGGCGCATTTGAAGCTGTGAGATTTCTGCCGGCGCGCGCTAATGCCCGCCAACATGTTCTTGCAGACCTCATTCACAACAAAACCTACCACTCAAATCCCTACTTCCTCCGGTCTGAAAACAAGTTCATCGTCGGTGACATACCCTTCTCATATATGCATGAAAGTGACCGCTACTTCGCATTCGCCGATCTCATCTTCGACATTCTCGATGAAAAGCCCGTACGCAAAGACTCAATGGCCTTTGCACGAATTGAAGACATTCACGCACACTATGAAATAGATCTATTGAATGCTTCGATCACGACCTTACAGTCCGAAAATGTTCCAATTTCAGTTGCCCACATCCCGCTTTTTCAAGATCCCTTTAACGCCTATGGCGCGGGAAAATTTGACAAGCCCCAACCAGCGACCGCCGTCAAAACATTCTTCAAACATCTCATAACACTAAAGTCCGATCCACGAAACACAATCGTTTGGCACGGTGTCACACATCAACGAGGTCAGAAAAAAAATCCTCACACCGGCACGTCAGGCGACGACTATGAATTTTGGGACATGGTCTCAAACAAAACCGTCAAGGGCGAAAGTGTTGCCAATACACTTGACCGACTCGCGTTGGCGCTACCAATTTTTGATGCCTACAAGATTGAGCCACGATTTTGGGTCACACCGCATTATCACGCTTCTGCACTCATCAATCGCGTGTTTGCCGATGTCTTTCCATGGCAAATCGGTCGCGTCACCTATTACGCCTCATCATTCAAATCTTCGTTCACAATTCCGGCGGCCACCCGCGAAGACTCAACCAAAATGTCTGGTGTCTCTCGCCAGCGCCTGGCCGAATTAAAAAAGAAGAGCTGGACGAACCTAGACAAACGATCCGAACAGCCGCTTACCCAGATGTTTCCCTTCGAAATATACCGCGACGTTTACGGCCAACGGATCATCCCGGAGACGCTCAACTATTTGTCCTATGCCACATCTGAACAGACCGCTTTTGTGCGCACCGCCGACGACATGCTCGCTGATGCGCGCCGCAACAAAGTCGTCAGGGACTATTGGGCTTCATTCTTTTTCCATCCATACATTTTTTCAGACAGATCCGAGGGCGGCACGGGACGTTTTCGCGGAGACACTTTGGAGTTACGCAAACTCGTTATCGGCATGAAGCTCCTCGGTTATCGTTTTACGTCGTTGAATGAGTTTGAAAGTAGCCTTTCTTCCGCCAAGGCCGAACGGGCGGAAATTGGCCGCAAAAAAGCAAACAAAAGACCTCTCGGCCTCGACTTGTATTGAGTACGGATTGTCATGGATGGTCTTTATATAACGTGTCTCGCGATCGCAGGCCTGTTGATCTTTGTGTCATCGCTGGATGACCTCCTTATAGACATTCTGATTGCGCTCAAACTTAAGTCACCGCGCATCAAACCCTTACCCGCACTCAAGCACAACGACAAAACAAAACCAAAAATTGCAATCTTCGTTGCCAATTGGCACGAGGCTGACGTCTTAGGCCGCATGGTCGAAGGCAATCTCGCCAACCTGTCCTATCGACCCCTAAAATTTGTCCTTGGCGTTTATCCAAACGACACAGATACCCGCAGGGTGGCCGAAGAGGTCGCAAAAAAACACCCTGAACTTATTGAGGTGGTCGTAAACCGCCGCGATGGCCCAACGTCCAAAGGGCAAATGCTCAATGAGATGTTTGCCCGCGTATTTGAAGATCGAGAATACGCGCCAGACCTCGTTGTCATGCACGACAGCGAAGATATGATCTCACCACGCTCCTTTGACGTTTATGCCCACCATGCAAAAGATAGCGCGCTCATTCAAATCCCCGTCTTCTCCCTCGATTCACGGCGGCGATCTCTCGTCGGTGCCACATACATGGAGGAGTTTGCAGAACGACACACTCGTGAAATGCTTTTGCGAAGTCATTTGGGCGCGTTTGTCCCGTCTGCAGGCGTTGGCACAGGCTTGCGCAAAGACCTGATCGTACATCTGTTAAATCTGCGCGGCTATGTTCTGCAATCAGGCAGCGTGACAGAAGATTATATTCTCGGCGCCGACGCCCACGACGCTGGCTTCAAGACGACATTTGCCGCCCATAGCGACCCCAGCCACACAAATGAACCGATCATTGCGACACTCGAATACTTTCCAAAAGACCTGTGGGCCTCGATCAAGCAAAAAACCCGTTGGGTTTATGGCATCGCATTTGAAAGCCTTTTCCAGCAGGGATGGAGCGAGCGCGGTTGGGACAGATTTTTTCAATACCGCGACCGCAAAGGTTCAATTGCAAACCTTCTCCCCGTCCTGTCCCTGGCCGTCCTCATCACCGGCCTTATTCTGCAACCAGACTTCTCCCAAATGAGCCCATGGATAGCAACCCTGTTGTTTTTCGTGCTCGCGGCCAATACGGCCAACATCTTTTTACGCATATTCTTTAGAGCGCGCTCCTTCCGCGAGGTTTATGGCACCCACAATATCATAGGGCTCTTGTTACGTTGGCCCGTCGCGTTTTTCGTCAATGCGGCAGCAGTGACCCGTGCCTGGCGCATGTTCTTTGTTGAGTCCAAATTTGCGACGCGACCAGTGACGTGGTCTAAAACGACACACGAGGTACCGGAGTCATTTGCTTTCGTTCAGGATTTGGCCGCCAGCGCCCAAACGGCTCCTGTACGCATACCCATCCGCGCCATTCGCTTTCGCACACGGCAATTCATAAACCAGCCCAGTTTTCAAGCAACGGTCGCCATGAGCTTGGCCGCATTTGCCGTCGCTCTGAGCGATAACCTCGTCACCCCATCCTCTGTGGTCTTTGCGGAACGAGCCAAAGCACGCCACGACGCCATCACATCATTAGATGCCATTCGCAGGCAACAAAACAAAATCGCCGAAGCCGTCAAAGAAACAAAAGCAGCGTCTCAGCGTTACGCGTCATTGGTCATGGATGCCACAAACAGCCATTCCGATGGAAATATCGTAAGGGTTGTTGGAGACACGAGCCTGCCTCAACACGCACCGCCACGGCAAACACGCGCAACGATCGTTAGCGATGTGCAGTCCGCACTCCAAAAGACAGCCGACACAGAAAACGAATTTTTGGCCCTTGTAAATTTCACACGCGATGCGGAAGCCAATCCCAGAATACTTTTGCAACCCGCTGCGCTGAGTCACAAGAACAAAAAAACAAACAAGTACTCCCTGCTAAAATCAAGATCCTCCAAGCCCATTACCAAACCTGACGAACGCGAGGATCGGTTAAGCGCGGATTTTTATGCGCGACTGAGCCTCGCCGCCGCAAAAATGCACGAGCAGACCATACTAAGTCAGCACAAAACGATTTTGACGCTACAAGCGACGAATTCACCCGCCGTTGCAAGAAAGTTGGCTGCAATATCAATCTTGGATGGCGCCGTCACGGACCAGAAAATCACGCGCCGAATTGTCCAAAGCTCAGTGAAGACCAAACCAACCGGGGCCCAACCGTCTCCCACGAAGCGCAACAAACCAGAACGCGCAACCGCCTACAAATCAAATTCAAACGCCACCGACGCACCACCAAATTACAACTGGGCCGCTGCACGCGTCCTTTCAGAAGCCCATGATCACGTTCTTACCATGACGCACAGTGCCATTGATGCGAGCAAACACCACGATAAAGTAATCTGGGAAAGAATTGAGCTCGCAAGGCAGAACGACAAGCAGAATTTCCAAGCGTTAAAAGGCAATTCTGACACACCATTTAGCCTGCCTTTCCGCACCGCCCAAAATAAACGTAAGGCGAGGTTTTTAGCGCGCGTGGCCATATCGACTTCAACCTCGATTGATAAATCGATTATAGCCAGACACAAAACTTCAAGTGCACAAAAAACGCCAAGCCGAAAATATCTAAATCGCAATTACCCGCCAAGCCCAACAGAATTGACAACCCTAGACGCCGCAAGCGTAGCCTCAGTAAACCTAAATCAGATCCACAAACACAATGCCCAAATTCTAAGTGCAATGATTGAGGGCGTACCCAACAGCCCCGCCCCTTTCCGCAAAAAAGTCAGCGCAACCCAAGCTGTCTACACCGCACAAAAGAAAGCCAACGCTTGGCTCAAGCGACAAAAAATCAAAGTACGCGACTTGGGACTGAAAGGCGGTGGTGACTGTGGAGGCTACCTGTGCGCGGACGGCTTGCTAGGCATCAGAACCAAACAAGTACTCGATGAAATCGCCCAGAAAGATGAAAGTTTCTGGCGTTTCACGACCCGAACTGCATCAAATTCAAAAAACTGAGAAGAGATAAGTCGTGCATAAAACGTTGATGATATTTGGCACCCGGCCTGAAATCATAAAACTTGGTCCTGTCTATCGCGAACTAAAGTCGCGGTCCGATGCAAGCGTTCAAGTTTGCTGGACCGGTCAGCATTTAGAACTCGCTGACGGGCTATTGGATCTTTTTGAGATCACGATCGATTTTACTACCGAAGATGTAATGACACAAAAAACACTGTCTGAAAAAACCGGGCGAATGATGCAAGTTCTCGGCGGCATATTATCCAATAACGACTTCGACTCAATCATTGTGCAAGGCGACACCGTAACCGCGATGGCCGGCGCAATTTCAGGGTTCTTACATCGCATCCCCCTCGCCCACGTCGAAGCAGGCCTTAGAACCAACAACCTCTACTCACCTTGGCCGGAAGAATTTGCCCGCCGCGTCATTTCAATTGCTGGCTCCAAGCACTTTGCACCAACACCAGAAGCAAGGTTTAATCTGTTGGATGAAGGTATTCCGACCAAAAATATCATCGTGACAGGCAATACGGTCGTTGATGCACTCAAATTTGTTCGCAAGAAAATTGCTTTTGGTTACGAGCCGCATTGCAAAGATCTCAACAACCTCCCAGAAGACAAAAAACTCATCCTCATCACGGGGCACCGTCGCGAAAATTTCGGCGACCCCATGCAACGCGTCATCGAGGCACTCAAAACGCTCGCAAACGACGAAGACAAACACCTGGTCTTTCCGGTTCACCTCAACCCAGTCGTCAAAAAAGCCGTAAACGAACACCTGGGCCATCACCCAAACGTCCAACTCATTCCGCCTCTGAGATATCCAGACTTTGTCTACCTTCTAGAGCGCGCATGGACGGTCATCACCGATTCCGGCGGCATCCAGGAGGAAGCGCCGAGCTTCCAGATGCCTATCGTAATCACGCGTGACACCACCGAGCGGCCCGAGGTCATAAAGTCTGGTTTTGGAAAGTTGGTGAGCTCCGACACCGATCTTATCGTCAGCGAAGTCAGAAAACTTACCGAAGACGATGAACCTACACGACACTTGGCTGAAAACCCCTTTGGCGACGGCCGGTCAGCACAACGGATCGTGAACACGCTAACGGGTAAAAAACAACAAATCGCGCAGTACGGCGACGAACACGCGCAAACGGCATCGCTCTAGGTTGTTACGAGTAAACCACCGTTGTCCGAAATCAAGCTAGGCCTTGATTGCTCGCGCAGCCGCTCCAATGAGGTCCGCGACCTTCGAATTGGTGTCGATGCGATAATTGCTGTCCTCGTTCGGATCCACCTGCCAATGCCAGAAATCTATACCGTTTAGCAACGGCCGCGATTCCATTAAAGACGCAAGGACAACTTCGTAAGCACGCAGGGCTTCATCCGGATCCGCAACTTTTGATGGCAACTGTTCAGAAGGTTCAGATGTGGTGCCGTCAAACGGAACAACACCCCATTCACAAATAAAAATCTGTCGCCCTCGGCGATTTGAAAATTCCTCCAATCGATCCAACACGCCCAACCAATTGCGCCTGATAACTTTGTTTGGAGGGTTTCCCTTCCCACGCGCCCGAGCTTTTTTTGACAATTTGAAATAGGCATCGACCCCAATTTCATCAAGCTCTTTCCAAAAAGGCACGCGCGCATATTCATTGAAATTAGCAGCGTAACTCAACAAACAGTTCTTATCTTCCACGACCTGCCGGCAATCCTCAATTAACTGATGCCAATAGGGCAACGCTTTTTCCTTCGACGACAAACTGGCAAGTTCCGAACCAATGTAAAATCTTTGGGCACTACCGTTCGCGGCGATGTCCGCAAGTTCCAAAACGTACTCACGATAGCTATCAAAAAATGTAGGGAGTTTGCGCGTTGACACACTGAGGTCTCCACGCCACCAATCTCCTGCACCATCGACGTTGTCGATTTCCACCCATGGCCGCACGCTCACATCCATACCAAGACTTGTAGCCTCGTTCATGGCCGAAGTTATGACTTCATCCGTTGGCCCTGCCGGCAAGCCATTCTTGCTCGTGCGCGATACCTGCGCCGTATTAGGATCTACAAAGGCGTAGGAAATGAGCGCGACACGTTGCAACCCATGCCCATGCATTTGCCTCACGGCCTCAAGCCACAACTCCGCATTTGCGTTCACTTCGCCTGACCACGAAATAAGGCTGGCACCAAAGGAGGGAGTTCCAACACTGGCACCTAAAAACGATGCACCGGGCATCAATCGTGGCATGCCACACCCTGCCAATCCTAGCGCTGCCAGAAGCGAACCGCTCACACCCGACTTCAATACTTGACGTCTGTTCACAAAAAAACCTGATGTACTCAATTGCTCAGAAAGTGCCCCAAATAAATTGGCAGACTGCAATGACTGCAGGGTAGGTCTAACAAAACCGTGACGCATCTTGAAGACAAAAAAAATCGGCCCCTTGGGGCCAACCGTATTTTTGCCAAATAACGAAGTTTAACGCTTATGCCCCAATGTGCACAGCTAGGAAAGCAGCGCTAATAGGAGACGGCGAACGACACGCCGCCATAGCCGCCTTCGCCGCCACTTGGGCTACCGGTGTTTTCTTCATCCGCGAATTGGAAACCACCATATCCCGTAATCTCGGCTGGATTGTGCGGAGATAGCTTGAACCGATACGTGAAAAACCCGCCGAGCCGCTGGACATCATCTGACCGGTCCCCCGAAATCGATCCTTCAGGACCGATAACAAAATGCTTGCCATTGTAGCCTAGGCGAAGCTGCGCATAGAATGCGTCGAATGCCGTCGAATAAGCGCCACTGAAGCCAGCGAAAAACGGGATTTCCTCGCCCGTTTGCGCGTCAAGCGCAACTTTGAACCCAAATTCGTCGCCGCGAATTTCATTTGTGGGATCATCAGGATTGTAATCGTAGTCCTGGTAGTCAAGACCAACATAGATCGCGGTTGTCACCTGGTGACGTGTAAACTGATAACCAATCATGATATCACCAGCGATGCTATCTGCGTCAATTTTTGTGATCTTGTTGACGTCAGGTGGAAGAATAGTGAAATAGTGAAAATCACCTAACCCGCCCAGTGCTTTCAAAACAAAACCATCGCGGCCAAAGTCACCCTGCAGCGACACCAACAAACCCGCATAAAAGTAGCTAGACTGCGGGGCAAAATCCGCACCAGTAAATGTAACCACGCTATGCGTCTCAGACGTATCGTTTGACGTTTCTGAATATTGCGCAGACGCCTTGTCCGACGCACCCGCGAATGACAAAAACAAAACCGCGAAAAGCACGAGCAACACATGCCTATACATCGCGGGAATCTCTCGCTGCAAGCTCATAGCAAAAATCATCCTTGATCGGATAAATTCCAGATTGACTTAAGGAATCCAATTACAGTGATTCGCTACTAAGACAGGTTAATGGGTCCGAATGCTGACAGAAATTATTGCGAAACAAACAAGGTGTGCTTTGCCCACCACAGAACGGTCTGTTCAAAAATCGATTTAAGACACTTCGGGTGATCAATCGCATCCGAACAAGTGATTTTAACAAGCTTCAATAATGTGCAGACAACCATAAAACATGTTGGCGACGACTACCTGCTCCCTCCAAATAACAAAAAGATAGTCTGGACGCATGTAAGAGTTATGACCTATTTCCTCAATGCACGCCGCGCTAAATATCGCAACACAGAAGTTGGCAAACCCTTCTTGGCCGAGCCAACCACAAATCTTTCCGCCGCAGCAGCGTTGCAAAACACACGACCCGCAAGTGTATACGGCACGCCGAAATCAACGACCCCGACATGTTTGTTACACCAAACGCGCTTGTATTCTGAATCAGGCGCCAAAAAATCGTAGCGATGCACACCTTGTGCAATAGACGCCCCCACTGTGCGATCAATTTGAAGACGACCCGGCGCAAAACGACTATAGGCCAAGTCATAAACGCCCACGTGCGAAACATAAGCACCAAAACTCTTAAAACCAATCTCTGCCGCTATGAGCTTCTCATCGAGCGTCAGCACGCTAATTTGAAACCCGATATCTTGGGTGCTCTCAGAAGAAATTGCTTCAAAAAATTTTGGAAATTTCGGATCAGAAAATGCTCGCGATACAATTCCTTGCTCTATAAGCATTTTTGCCTTGAGGCCAAGTGCCTGCCTTGTCCACTTCGCCGCCTCAGGGCCAGCCGTGAGGATCTTAAAATCGGCCGAACCTTGTTCTGCAAGCCGTCGCCAAAGGCGACGATGCTGCTTGCGCCGGGATGCCCGCTGCGTCGCAGTCAAATATTCTTCAAGCGTCTTAAAGCCGGATAAGTCGATAAACGGCGCGATCTCCTTACGCAGTATCTGCGACCCCATGGACTTAAGCGTCTGTCCCGCGGCACTATCCTCTCGGACATTTCGCAACACCGCAATATCCGCACCTGTCTTACTAACGGCAAATTTCAGAGCATGCTGCAACAGCTGCGCCTGTTCGGTCTCACCACCAAAAATAATATCACCATACTGGCTCACAGGATCACCGATCCAGTTTAGAACCTTAACTCCATAAAGCTGCTGGCAGACCAGTGGGCAAATAAACTGAACCTTTCGTCCATCACATGCCACGACGATTGCAAGACGGGCATTGTCTCGTTCCGACCCATTTAAAAAATGTTGCAAGTAGGTTTTGTGCCATTCATAGCCGGCAAACACATTCCATCGCTGCGCGCCTTCAGCATGAAGCCGGCGCCAATCTTCGGCCGGTCGCTCGAACTTGGTTAATGTATCTATAAAATTGAACTTCATGGGTGGTTACTGCGCAGGAATTGGCCTCAAGACCCAAACTGTGGACACTCAGACGATTAGCCTTTTCCAAACGCAAATTGCGTACCAATTGTGTAAGTGTAGGACTCATGACAAACAAAAATTAACTAGCGTTAAGGCACAGAACTAAAAGAGAATGGAACCTTGCAACATTGGTAAAACGCCAACGTAAGACCAAGCTCATGCTGCCAAATGATGCAGAATCAAGCGCCCATTCATTGCGCATGCCAAAATAAACCTATTAATTCTTTAAACCCTCTTTCGCGACGACCGTGACACGCGCAAAAAACAATCCACCACATAAGAATAATGATTACGAGATTTCTCATGGTCTCAAGTCTTGAGGATAAATATTCCTGTCTTCTCAAATCGAAAAATTATCAACGTGCAACCGAGCGCAATCAGTAAGCGCGGCGTCACGACACTTACATGGCGGCACTAAGCATCCCTCAAACGGACCACCGCAAAACATCCCGTTTTTTGATTCAATATTTGTCGTAAGAGACCGCGGAAGCAATCTGGAAACATATGAGTTCCGCAAAGGCGTCAGCAGACAAACGTCCCCCAAACGGCAGTGCATCCAATTGCAGGTGAAGACTGAACGTCTTATGACACCCGCGCAGCCGTCGGCTGAATGACGAGACGTCCACCATCACCACGAACAATTTCGTCATCACTGAGCTTGAAATTGCCAAGGCGCACCGTGTGATACCGTTCAAAATAGTCAATAAGAGAAGTCTCAATGGAGGGATCATATTGAGGGCGCGCCACATGGGTTGCCCCTTGCACGACCTTCACAATTTTTCCAGCCTTTACGATCGGTTCCCCGTTCTTAAACACAAACACGGGCGCGCCAAACATGGCTTCGCGGTCCGCAAGATCTTCATAAACCGTGACGTCCGCAGAAGCACCGGGTCCCAAATGTCCGCGGTCTTTTAAACCCAAACTTCGCGCCGGGCCCGCACGCGTCATGATCGCAATTTCATAAAGCGTATACTCGCGGCCTAACGACCCTAAAATACTCGCCGCCGCCGCATCCGGATGAATTTTTTGCATCATATCGTTGCGGAACCCTTTATCCATTAACAACCGGATAAGGTGCGGATAGCAAGTAAACGGTGCGCCGTTGGGATGATCTGTTGTTAAGAAAATTCGCCAGGGATCATCAACCAACAAGAAAAGCTCTAACCCGATCGCCCATTGCAGAGCATTGACAAAACTCTTGTCACGATAACGCATCGGCACGACGCCACAACCCGCATCGCATTCAATGTCCATCACCACCCACTTTTTTGGGTTAGCACTTTTCGTATTTCCATATTGGCGCATGCTGTCGCCAGATGCCGTGCACGTTTGTCCAAACAACACTTGTCCAACATCAACGGAAATATTCTTATTGCTGTTAATTAGTTCCGCAACGCGCGCCGCACCGGAGGAAAATTTAAGGTCGCCTTCCGTGCCATAACTATGAAATTGAATGTGCGTCAGATGGACCGGAAGTCCTTCCATCGCCCTGATGGTGTCAAGCGTCGTCTCAACATTGCCTGGAACACCCAGATTGCATCCATGAACATGCAGCGGATGCGTGACACCAAGTTCTTTAAGACCCCGCGCTAACGTCACCAAGACATCCCGTGGCGTAATACCGTAGTGGACATGATTTTCGTCAAGGTCAAGCTGGCGCTGATTAAACTTAAACGCGCTGATACCGCCGGGATTAACGACCTTAATCGCGATGGCCTGCGTCGCGTGCAACGTCCACGCAATATAGTCTTTGATCCGCTCAAGATCTTGTCGCTCCGCTAAGGCGCGCAAAAAGAAATCATCGCTGCCGAGCATCGCAAACGCACCTTTGTCAACCATAGGCGTATCACCCATTTCCATATGCGCTTGTCGTGCGTTGGCCGGCAACATGGCCGGTTCAAAGCAGGCCGTATACCCCATCTCGGCGTAGCGATACCCAGTCGTCATTGTTGAAGGCAGCGCGTGTCCGCATCCCGCACGCGTCAATTCCGTGCGTTGCACTTCTTCTCCACGATGATCTTCAGGCATCAACAAACGCCCGATGGTCATCTTCCCCCCACCAATGTGCGTATGCGGGTCAATGGCACCCGCCATAACAACACGGCCGTGCAATCCAAACTCTTGGTCCACTTTGGCGCCGTGAGAGGGCGCAACAATTTTGCCGTCCTCAACGTAGATGTCACGGACCTCTCCATCTATTCCGTTTGCCGGGTCATAAATTTTCCCGCCAGTAAGTTTGGTAAGCATGCGTTATTCCCGTCGTTAAAGGGCAGCTTCGATTTGGGCGAGGACATCCGCAACGCGCACAAGTTGCGACCTTTGAAGATCTTTGAGCGGCAACGAAACAACGTTGTCACAACGAATAAGCCGCCCATCATGGTCAAGGCCGGGCGTGCCTATTGGAATAAAGACATCTGGAGGACGTTTCAGTTCAACACCTGGCGTGCCCAAAACAATGGTCGGAAGGCAAGTGTCAGGTGGACCCAACTGCGGAGTAAAAGATGAAAGCCACACCAACAGATCGGCATCACCATTCGCCAGTTGGTTTTTTATTGAGTATCGCAACGGGTCATAGTCCGGCGCACCACTTGCGAAACTCACGCGCAACGGATACCCGCTTTGCCAACCACATACCGACGTCGCCGACGTCGCACCCTCATTTCCACCCAGCGAAAGTCCCGCCCATCGCGTGGTCTTGTTGAGATCTTTCACCATCTCACTAACCGTGTGAATGGCTAGGTCTGGCCGCTGCATCTTTAAGCCCGCTGGCGCCCAAACCATCACACCATAAGCCGCGTTCCTGAATCGCTCGACCAAACTATCGATATCAGCCAAAGGAATACCGGCCACCATGTCGCCCGCCACAGGAAAATCTCGTACCCGCGCACGCAATGCAGACACGACTTCATCCACTTTATCTAACGCGCACGGTGTATTTAAGATCTCACCGACCCGCGAACCGGTCGCACCAGATTGATCAAGACCTTCGCCAATGAAAACTACCGTGCGCGCAGCCGGCGTATCTGACAACAATGAGTTTGGCGCACAAACAATCCGCTCAAAAAACCGCGGATGCAAAGCATGCACATCGCTACCCACGATAACGAACACATCTGCACGATTGCGTGCTTCCGTCAGCGTCGACATAAACCATCCCGCGGACTGCAAAACGCTCAAGTTGTGATTGAGACCTTCGCTCAAAGCATGATCAACAATCCCGCCTGCACGATCAGCAACAGACATCACCGCACGCATACCGTGAACGTCTGTGCACAGCCCCCCGAATAAAGGTAACTCGGATTCCCCAATCAACTGGGCTGCCTTCTTGAACGCGTCATCGAGTTCGACATCTTGGCCAGAAATCTGCGCGCGCGACTGTCCTACATTGCGCTCAAAGCCTTTAACGGCCAGATCACAACCATTCTTTGTAACTTTTAGCGAAGAGCCATTACGCGAAATTTGTAGGTCATCACATATTAGGCCACAAAAAGGGCAGGCGACATTCTCGAAATTCGAGGCACCATTATTATCGCCCATCCATGTCTCCCTCGTTCGCGATTGTTTTTTAGGCCCAAAGAGCAACTCCCCCGCAAACTAAAGCACGGGGCCTCAAGATGTGCAATGGACAGAACCCACGAGGCAAAAACCGTCGAAGTCTGAATTGCTATGCTAGCATCAAACGTGCACGATCACCCATCTGAACGGATACATTCCTGATTTATTTTCTCAAGTCACCCGATCTGCAACCTGTTGCGTCAATACAACCACTGAATGATATAGCATTCTGCGAAAGACTGTTCTAACATTGACATTGAGCCACGCGCTGTCGGCTCCTCCAACAACATAGAAAAAAAAAGAGAGAGCTGCGATGCTGCGGGCAAGCCTCAAGCCAACTTTCGGCGACATTACAGGTGGGTTAACAGCAGCCGTCGTCGCCCTCCCGCTTGCCCTTGCCTTTGGCGTCGCATCAGGCGTCGGCCCCATCGCGGGACTTTATGGTGCAATCGCCGTCGGTTTCTTTGCCGCTGTTTTCGGTGGCACGGATACACAGGTCTCAGGGCCAACCGGACCAATGACGGTAGTCATGGCCGTTATCGTCGGCCAACATGCCGGCGATCTCCCAACTGCATTCGCAATCGTGTTCCTGGGCGGAATCCTGCAAATTCTTTTTGGTGTCATGCGCGTCGGCCAGTACGTTTCTTACACGCCCTACTCGGTCATTTCCGGGTTCATGTCTGGCATCGGCGTCATCATCATTCTCATTCAAACGTTACCCTTTTTCGGATTGGCAACTGTTCCTGGCGGACCACTCGGCGCCATTCAAAACTGGCATCGAATACCGGCCGAGTTCAATTTGCACGCGCTAATCATTGCTTGCTTAGCCTTAGGTGTGATGATTTTTTGGCCCCAACGTCTGCGTAGCTTTATACCCCCACCACTTGCAGCCCTCTTTATTGGAACGTTGCTTGCCTACTTTGTGCTGACCGATGCACCGATTATTGGCAATGTGCCGACAGGCTTGCCGACACTTTACATCCCAACGCTCTCCCTTGAATCTTTGCCAGGCATTATCCAACCAGCAATTATTCTTGCGTTGCTAGGTTCCATCGACAGCCTGCTCACGTCTCTTGTGGCTGATTCCGTCACACGAACACGCCACAACTCCAATATGGAGTTAATCGGCCAAGGTCTCGGCAACATGGCCTCCGGTCTAATCGGCGGGCTGCCCGGCGCAGGTGCCACCATGCGCACCGTTGTCAATATCCGCGCCGGCGGCAAGACACCTTACTCCGGCACGTTGCATTCGCTTGTGCTACTCGCATTGGTGTTGGGGCTAGGACCCATCGCCGAAGCCATTCCCCATGCGGTCCTCGCAGGCATACTTGCCAAAGTGGGTTGGGACATCATCGATTGGGGTTATGTGAAACGGATGCATCGCGCCCCGCGCGAAAAGGTCGCCGTGATGTTGGTCACTTTGGGCCTCACCGTTTTTGTTGATCTCATCACAGCCGTTGCCATTGGTCTCATTCTGGCGGGCTTTGTCACCGCAAAATGGATGGAACAGGAAGAGTTAAAGGGTGTAACAGCAGTCGCACTATCACAGGACCACGATGACCTACCTGAAGTTGATCGCGCTGATTTACAAAAATGCGATGGCAAAGTTGCCCTGGTGCGCCTACGCGGCCACTTTTCTTATGCCTCCGCTCGCGAATTGGTCCAACGCACAAATTGGGTCGCCAAACGACATGAAGTGATAATTTTTGATTTCACCGATGCCGCCCGTGTCGACACCAGCGCAGCTATTGCCATTGAAGAACTCATCAGCCAGGCAAAGAGCGAAGCCCAGGGCTGCTTTGTCACTGGGCTTTCTGGAAGTGCGGAACAAACGTTACGTTCGCTGGGGATCCTCGACAGTCTCCCTAGCGATCATGTACTGCCGTCCCGCCACGAGGCCATTCGCGCCGCAACCGGGCTTGTCAGCTAATTGGCAATCCAATTGATTCAGCAAACAGCAGTTTCAATCAAACTAAGGCGCGCGATCTTGCTCACCAGACACCACCGCATTGTTGGACGCATTCTGCGCAGTTGCATTTGACGGATTGGACTCTTGTGACTTTTCCTTAGCGCGCGCCTTCGCGCCCTTGACCTTTTTCAGTAGTTTTAAGAGCTTCCCCGCTAAGATCAGCGACGCCACGCTCGTCGCGGGTCGAAACTTTATCTTTGGATAGAGATCAGCATATTTCTTCTTTAATGCAGCCTTCGTCTTTCGGTCGGTCGGCCCGACCGATATCATGACCCGTTGGCTTGTAAACAATGCTGCTTTACCAAATTTGCTTATCTTGATAGTGCCTATATGAACAATTTCGCCTGCCTCGACTTTGAATTGCGGCGCTTTAGCGTTCACCTTGCTCAGGTCTCTATTTTTGAAGAGGCCAGGACTTTCGACATTCAAATCAACGTATCTTCGACCGCACGAAATATGATTGACCCAATAAGATCCCGGTGGAAGCGATTGAAAGCCCACCGGTGAAACACCACCGATTGCAAAGCCACGCCTATCGGTGAGAATGCCATATTCTTTGTGCTTCCCCTTGTGAACAACATTGATTCCGCCCGAACGACATCTCTCGCCGAACAATGAAACTTCGGCAAAGACGATCGCGTTGCCACCCTGATGCGCCGCCTCTAGTGTTTCTTTGGAGGCCAACGTATCAAATCGCGAGATGGCACCCTGGGCACAACCTGCCAATACCAAACATGACAGAATGAGAGTTGAAAAATCTCTACGCAACGCCTAAGACGCCCCCGAGTTGATCGAAAAAAATCTTCGGACGCGCGACACCACAAACAGCAGCTCACATGTCGTCCATACTCACCTTAAGCCTATCGTTACACCGTGTCCAAAATCAAGAACACTTATATGACGACAAATGGTCAAAGGTGCCCCAAAACCGGCCCGCGCACAGACACGCGAACGAAAATCAGAACATCAATTGCGTGTGGAGACCTATTAGGGCGTCAACTGACTGTTCGATCAAGAAAAAACCGGCGAACATATTGCCCGCCGGTCCTACTGTAATACACTATTTGTCCCGCCTAGTCGGCGGCACAACGAGGGACTAGTTGCCGCCGAGGCTCTTTTTCACCTGCGCCATAATCATATCACGCGTGTGCTTTGCAGAACTGACATCACCGATCATACAAGAATCATAAGCCCGCGTTGCACCGAGCGCAATCGCAACGCGCATATCTGACGTCAACTGCCCTGTGGCGGCCTTCATCAACTCATCAAATACCTTATTACAATTCATGGCGTTTGCCGCACCGGCCTGCACAAATAACAAAACCGCAATAACCGTAACCGTACGAAGCATATCATCTCTCCCAATTATATGGTTTCTGAGCTAATCGTTGCAGGCAACACCACAACTGTGCAGCCAGCAACTCGTTTGATCACGGTCGCTTATGACAATCTTTCAATCATTTGCGGTTTTCTTTCGAACTCTTGCTCAAGGCCAATCACATCGCCCGCACACGTGATTTGACACAACCGTGAACTCATCACAGCCAAAACACACAGAGCCTTGAGTGGGGTTGATTGGCGCGAGTCCCGTCTCGAGTGCTACGTCAACCCCATTAAAAAATGAACTTCCAATCTGTGTTGTGCGAAAAACCAAAAACGCAAACAACAGATCTGTTCAGATCATGGCAAAGGGAAATAACGATGTCGCGAATCCCCACGATTCATCGACAGCATCACACTGCGCAAACACTCAAGCACATCGATTTTGGTTGGGGCTCGTTTGAAACAAATACGGCGCAACCCGGTGACTTTTGCTCAGACTTTTCCACCTTCGCCATCGTTGTCACCCAAACACCGAGCTGTGGAGTGGTCCGCTTAAATGGTGTTTCAGCCGACACATCCGCACCATTCCAAAGTGTCTTTAGCACCTTTCACCCAGGCGACCAAGTCGCGGGGTCTTTCATTAGAAAAGTCCAATATGATATTCTTCTTCTTGACCCGGCCTATATCAAAAATGTCCTGCGTAGCGAGCTAAATAATGCCAACGTTGAGCTTCCCTCCGCCTTAAGAGTTGAGACTCCTCCGCTGCTCGCCTGTCTGTGGACAAAACTAAGAACGTCTGTCATTGAAACTTCAAACGACAATACCCGATGCGTCGAAGACCTTATTCGAATCCTGCTCATACTTCTCGTGCAACCACAATTGAGTCCAACATCGGGGAGCAAAAATAGGAACGGCCAAAGTTCAGTGCGCCAGGTCATCGACCATATTGATGGGCACCTGGACGCAGATCTCAACGCCCAAGACCTGGCAAGCGTTGCCGGTCTGTCCATGTTTCATTTCTGCAGGGTGTTCAAACAGGAAACCGGCCTAAGCGTTCACAAATTTGTCCTTGAGCGCAGACTTCAAAAAGCCCGCCAAATGCTTTTCAACTCAACCGAAAATATTGCAAGCATTGCACACGATTGCGGTTTCAGTTCCCAAAGCCATATGACAACAGCGTTTCGCCAACGCTTTGCGGTAACGCCAGGTGCATTTCGTGCCAAGGCCCGACCTACACCACATAACCAACTCTTAGGGACACCCATTGAAAAACTCACCGCCTAAACGCGCAAACAAACTATCCAACACATCGCGCCATATTGCACAAAGCGTCTTGCCCCCTAGCCTAACTTAATTGGACTAAGGAAAACCCAAAGTTCCAACCTTCTTTAAGCTGATGTTAGCTCGGCATCCCCAATAACTTCTGCAACAACATTAGGACCGCAACGCAAACGCGTCCTCATGTTGCAGGAGAAAATAGACGTGTTTCAAACCAAAAAAGTTTCTTTGACGCTTATTTTAACGATCACACTTTGTTGGGGCGGATCCAAAGCAATTGCAGGTGATGACACTACAAAAGACAATCAACCTCCCGCATCACCTGGCGTGAAACCCGTTATCCCGCTCGACACAGCGGATCCAATCCACGAAGTTTGGAAACGCAAGCGAGATGACTTGAGCAAGGGTCGCGAACCGGGCAATAATTACATCCAAGTGGCCTTGCGCGGTTACTATCCTGACGAAGACACATTCAAGCGGATGCGCAAAAACGAATTTCGCTATCACACCATGGCGGAAGTCGAAAAACACGGATGGGATGATGTTTTAGAAAACGTCATCAAAGAAGCCAACGATGGTCCCGAACACTTGTTCATCTCTTTTGATCTCGACACCATCGACCCATCCTTTGCTCCAGGCACACCAGAACCAGGCAGTATAACACCGCGCAATGCCATCGACCGTGAACTCGAAAAGGCGCGGCCAAACTATAACATAATGATCGAGCAGGAAGGCGGCACAAAATGACCAACGTCTTTCGAGCGCTCGCGATAATATGCACATGCCTCCTTACTTTTTTGAACGTCCCAAACACAAATGCGCACACACTCGGAATCGACAAAGCAGAACTTATAGAATTGCCTGGCGGAAAATACAGCCTGGTCTCGAAGGTGCCAGCCAGACTTGCCCATCTCATTTCTGCACCAACTCTTCCAAGCCACTGCACGTTGCAAGGCAGCCCTCGCGGCAAACGCGGCCCTTACGAAGTTCGCTTCACCTTCACGTGCACATCCTCACTAACAGCAAACGACACGCTGATCCTCCCATGGAAACGCGAAGGCGCCATGCTAACTGTCAGTTGGCAAGACAAAACCAAATCAACAAAATTCGTTGGCCGCGATGGGCAAACCATCAAAGTCGACTTAAGACTATTTCTCGCCGGCTCCGGCTCCTGGGTTGATGCAGCCAAACGCTACACCGAACTTGGCATCGAACACATTCTATTGGGCATTGATCATTTATTGTTTGTGTTTGGCCTCTTGCTTCTTGTCCGCGGCACTTGGATGCTCATAAAAACAATCACAGCCTTCACCATCGCCCACAGTCTAACGTTGGCACTTGCAACATTAGGATTTGTCAACGTCCCCTCGGCACCCGTGGAAGCCGCAATTGCACTCTCCATTGTTTTCCTTGCCGTTGAAATTCTCAACGGCCGACGCGGCAAGTATAGTCTGACACATCGCCAACCCTGGATTGTCGCATTCATATTTGGATTGTTACACGGCCTAGGCTTTGCCGGCGCATTATCTGAAATCGGACTGCCACCAAACGAAATTCCCATAGCATTATTGTTTTTCAACATAGGTGTGGAAATTGGCCAGCTTTTATTTGTTGCAGTGATCCTTGCCATATGGTGGGCGCTGAAAAATCTCCGCTTCATACCGCCAAGCTGGGTTGAGCCAATACCAACCTATGCGCTTGGCACGGTGGCCATGTTCTGGTTTTTTGAGCGCGCCAGCGCGATCATCCCCGTGTCATAAATAACCTCAGAAGACGTTTACCAACACCCATACGGCACCCGATCACACTTTTGGCGAATCGCGATGCCATCTAAGGTGCGCGCCCTAAACAACGTCTTCCAGGAACAGGCCACAAATGAAGTTGATCTTGAACTATGCTGCCGCGACGACCGCGCTCCTTGTGCTAAACATTGAAACCACCGCCGCGCAAGACATTAAGCCGCCCCAACCGACACGTGCCGGCCAAGTGATTACGATCACACTCGCCGGTGATACAGGTTTTAGTTCAAACCATACACCCGTAAATCCGCGCGGCGTCACCCGCCACGGCCAATTTCAAACTTGGGCGCACACAACTGCTGACATCAAAAGCCATGTCGACGGCGATATAAATTTTCTCAATGTTGAAACCGTTGTCACCAGTCTCAACTCACTCAGGCGCGACACCAAGGGCCAACGCGGGCCCTTTAATTTTCGCACACATCCCAACGGCATGCGCCATCTCGTCGACGTCGGTTTCAATGTCTTTTCGCTCGCCAACAACCATTCGATGGACTACGGATTGGCCGGCCTCAAAGAAACCCTGCATCACATAAGAGTATTAGAAAAAAGCAGACCCATCATATCGGCCGGAATTGGCATGAACCGAGAAGAAGCAAGCCGCCCGCGCGTGATCACCGTAAAGGGCAAAAAAATAGCCTTTG
Organism: Hyphomicrobiaceae bacterium; assembly: GCA_965222775.1. Taxonomy (GTDB): domain Bacteria; phylum Pseudomonadota; class Alphaproteobacteria; order Rhizobiales; family Hyphomicrobiaceae; genus CBDCUV01. Next base: position 1,960,494 of record OZ244971.1, on the reverse strand, counting down.
CCGCCATCGGAATTGTCACCAACAATCTTGCGCGCCACCGCGCCGGCAAAAACAAACCCGGCCAGATCGCCTACCGCTTTGATGATGATTTTGAGCTCATCGTCAATCGCTTGAAAAACACCAAAAGTGATTACCGCATTTTATCCATTCACTACGGCATCGAAGGCCGCGTCCGCACCGACTCTCGACAGATTCGCGATTGGCGCCAAAAAGCAGCCCTTCAAAACGGCATTGACTTGATCGTCGGCCATCACGCCCACGTGCCACGTGCTGCCGAAATCGCCGGCAACGCCGTCATTTTTTATGGCCTTGGAAATTTTCTCCACCATGGAACCGCAAACATGTCGCGCAAAGGGGTTTGCAAAGACTTTGGCGTTTTCGCAAAGGTGCACTTAACACGTGCAGCAAATGGCCGTTTGCGCACCCGTGCCGTCGAAGCCATCCCCATCACGCAAATGCACCGACGCCCAGAACCCATAACCGGGACATCGGGACACGCACGAATCCATGCTCTCAATTACCTCGGTTCAAAACTTGGCAGTTCCGATGGAAGTGCGAGAGGCATTCGCTTTACCCCAAGACGAAATGGCAGTGGCTTATATTGCTTCAAAGGCGCCGCCAACGACCCTGGCATCATTGGCAAACTCTGCCGCAATTGGCGCCCGGCACCAGGTATCCCTACCAATCTCCGCCGGCGCATCGCAGGCTCATGCAGCAGGTGAGACAAGACACAGCAACACAAACGATCAAAAATGTTTAGCGATCGACCTGTTCTTGGAACAGATTGCACCATGACGCCCATCGATCAGCTCTTCACGCAATTGCAAAAATCAACATTTCGCAGCCGCTTTCATTTGTCCGCCAAAGACTGTCAATACGCCGAACAAAAATCACTACCCGTCATCATGCAGCACGCCCAAGATTTCATCGATCAACGCCTCGCACCTGCACACCCTAAAAACGATGGCAAACAAACCCCCTTTCGCGGCCATCCTGTGTTTACTGCCCAACACGCCACCGCCACCTGCTGTCGCACGTGCTTGGAAAAATGGCACAGAATCCCTGCAGGCCGCTCCCTCAACAACGCTGAACGCACGCACGTGCTGGCCGTCATCGAACATTGGCTGAAACAAGAACTCGAAAGCGGAAGATAACGACACACAACCGACAAAGGGAGCCGTGCAGCACAGCACAACAAATTCATCTTTCACAAACCAATAGATAAAATTTTCTAATCACTTTTCGATGCAGCAACCCTGAAAACGTTAGAATTAGCGGGACAAATCTATCCCTCAAATGCTTGCCGGAATAAGCGTCTCAGCATATGCTCAAATTATAAAGGGTTGGCACCCCCCGAGCCACGGTGACATCAAGAACCCATTTCGCGCCACCCCGGAAAAAAGCCAACCCGTTCTTTCAACGTGACAAACTTTTGGGAGAACATCATGGCCGTTGCACAAACCCTCCAACAGTATCTCGATGACAAAGACATCGATTACGACATCACAACCCACGAACCCACCAACAACTCTTCGCGAACCGCCCAAGCAAGCCACGTCCCCGGTGATTGTCTTGCCAAAGGCGTCGTCATAAGCCGCGAAGGCGGTTTTACACTGGCCGTCGTGCCGGCATCCTGCCACGTCAACTTGGATGCACTTCACAACTACTTGCAAGGACCCATATCGATCGCATCGGAAGAGGAAATATCAGCACTGTTCCCGGATTGCGATATCGGCGCAATTCCGCCCATGGGCGACGCCTATGGCATTGACGAAATCGTGGATGCGAGTCTCGACTATCGCAAAGACATTTATTTTGAAGCGGGTGACCACAAAAGCCTCATTCATCTCAAAGGAACCCAATTCAAAGATCTGCATGCCAATGCCCCACACGGCAACATTACCGACCACATCTAAAGCTGGGCCGACATTTGCTGTAAATTCAATTGACTTTGGACAGCGGCAAAGATGGGATTGAATTCCACACCATATGGACCCATAATATGTTTATGCATTCGTCGCTACGGCAGAATCTCTGGGTCATGATCAGCCCCGACGTTACCGCCGTTAGCACCACCCGGTTGTGAGGACGGATGCTGCGTTGAAACGGTAGATGGAGGAAGGATGACACCACCTGGCAGTCAGATCGGACCTCGTCACTGTGCGGGGTCCCGGCGCGGCGCGTAAAGCTGCAGCAGTTGGACCAAACGCGACCACGTCGAAATCAAACACATTGTGAGAGTATGCCTATGACAAGGACGGGACCGATGGCCTGACGTCTCGTATGCCTTGAGTTATGAGCCCGGTAGAGCTGGGCAAACATCGAAATGATGAAACAGCCCCATCGATGCACACCACACGATGGGGCTTTGTGTTTGTTTTTTTGGAATTGCGTCGTAGCTTTTGTAGGTGGACAAAAAATGCCGCTTCGCGTGAACGGATAATACTGGAAGATATTTTTGAAACGTAGGATTTAATCGGTTCCTACCGTCGGCCAGCTCCAAAGGAAACGGATGATGGAAGGCAGACCTGATACACTGACGGATATACCTTGATCTGAGCCCCGCGCAGCCGACCATCAGCGCGCCACTTGATGGGGCATTGTATTTGTAATCTCGCATTCGCAAATGTTCAAACGAACAGCGGCACAAAACCGGCAACACCGCGCAGCAAAACGCTCCCGCACTCGTTGGGAACAAAAAACTTAGCCCATTCGCAGCAGAAGAAGGGTCGTCCCCTGCTTAAATGATTTCTCTATCTCGACAATGCCGAAGATTACGGCAGGCAAGATCATTGTGAGCAAGAGATGATGGAATTTGAGCGGCTGAGTTTCAAAAAGACCTCCAAGCAACGGCAGATAGATAAACAGAAGTTGGAGGACAAAAACGATACCAACGAATATCCACGCCGGTATTGCCTGCGCTGTAAACATATCATCTAGCGCAGCCGATGAGAGTCGTCGTACGTTGAAAAGATACCAAACCTCAAACATAACCAGCAAATTTACCGATGCTGTTCGGGCATACGCCACGTCTTCTCCGCTGTTCTGTAGCCAATAAAAAAGTCCAAAGACGCCGCAAACAACAAAAAACGAAATGTAAGCTGTTCGCCACATAAGAAAGGAGGACAGTAATGGTTCGTCTAACGCACGTGGCCGTCGCGTCATAACTTCCTCCTCCGTTTTCTCAAAGGCAAGCGCCAGCGATAAAGTAACGGTTGTTACCATATTGACCCACAGAATCTGGACGGGTGTGATAGGCAGAGCAAGACCGAAAAGAACGGCGGCGACAAGTGTGAATGCTTCACCGGCACTCGTCGGGAGAATGTAAAGGATCGCTTTGCGCAAGTTATCATAAACGGTACGGCCCTCTTCGACAGCAGCGGCAATCGATGCAAAGTTGTCATCGATAAGTATCATTTCTGCAGCCTCTTTCGAAGCATCTGAACCCGCCTTGCCCATCGCGATACCAATGTCCGCCCGTTTCAAAGCCGGCGCATCGTTAACACCGTCTCCGGTCATCGCAACCACACCACCACTGTTCTGCAGCGCCTGCACGAGCCGCAGCTTGTGCTCGGGGCTCGTACGGGCAAACACATCAACTGAATTTGCCTGCTTTGTGAATTCGTTCTCTGAGAGTTCATCAAGATCAGCGCCGGTCAGAACGTCATGTGCGTTATCAAGTCCCAGCTTAGCAGCCACAGCGCGCGCGGTCTCGGCGTGATCACCCGTAATCATTTTTACACGGATGCCTGCCGACTGACATGTCTTAACAGCTTTTGTCGCCTCAGCACGTGGAGGATCCTGAAGCCCAAACACACCAAGCATCGTCATACAAGATGCAACATCATCAAAAGTGAGGCATGTCTTTTCTAACGTTGCAGGCAACATGGCAATTGCAAGGACACGTTCACCACGTCGCGCAAAATCGGCAATGTGACCTCGCCAATAATCGTGCTGCAAAGCGACCCTTTTACCACCGTGAAGTTGACTCGTACACGCTGATAAAATGACTTCAGGTGCACCCTTGATGTAAATAACCCCGTGACCCTGATGATCGTGATGCAACGTCGCCATGAACCTGTATTCTGCTTCAAACGGAATTTCATCCAAGCGCGGCGTTCGCAATCTCTCATCCTCTGGATCAAGACCCGTTTTCTGTGCAAGAACAATCAAAGCCCCTTCCATAGGGTCTCCGTCGACGACCCAACCCTCTTTTTCACTCTTTAGCACCGCATTACTGCACAGCAACCCAGCCAGAACCAAGCTTTGAAATTCAGGATGTTTCTCCACCTCTATAGATGACCCATCCTGGCAAATATCGCCGCGAGGCTCATACCCAGATCCTGTAATGGAAAAAACACCTTGGCTGGTTGCAGCAGATTGAACCGTCATCTCGTTGTGCGTGAATGTGCCTGTTTTATCGGAACAAATCACACTGACTGAGCCCAAAACTTCAATGGCAGGCAATCGCCGAACAATAGTTCGGCGCGCTACCATACGCTCAACTCCAAGAGCAAGCATGATCGTTATTATGGCCGGCAAACCTTCAGGTATAGCGGCAACGGCAATACCAACGACGGCCATGAACATATCGGTGGCATTAAACCCATGAACCAAAATGCCAAACAAAAAAACAGCAGCGGAAACCACCAAGATAATGGCCGTAAGCCACTTACTGAATTCAGCCAATTGGAGCAGCAACGGTGTGGAAAGAGGCTCAACGCTTGCAAGCATTTGACGCACGCGACCTAACTGCGTGCTATCGCCCGTCTCCACAACAATGCCACGACCTCGACCGTGAGACACAATTGTACCTTGAAATGCCATGTTAGAACGGTCGCCTAGAAATGTTTCTGGCAACACACATTCATCCGACTTTTCGGCTGGGAGCGACTCACCTGTAAGTATTGCTTCCTGAATTTGAAGATTGCGAAAATGGAATAGGCGAAGGTCCGCTGGAACCTTATCTCCTGGTTGGATCACCACAACATCGCCCGGCACAAGATCTTCGGCAGGCAATATTACAAGTTTCCCACTTCGTATTGCTGTCGCCTTTATTAGGAGAAGCTTTTGAATTGCCTCAAGGGCATGTTCGGCACGGCCTTCTTGCACAAAACCTACGATGGCATTTATGACGACAACACCAAGGATAACCGAACTATCAATCCACTGACCCAACCAGGCGGTAACAGTTGCTGAAGCCAACAAGACATAAATTAAAACATTGTGGAATTGTGCAAACAGACGTTCATACCAAAATCGTTTGCGACTTGGTGTAACGCTATTTGGTCCAAATTTTTCCCGGCGTGCGCGAGCCTCTGACGAACTTAAGCCCCGGGCTGATGTTTCTAGCCGGTCAAAAATCCTGGCCATGTCCAATGAATGCCAGTCTTGGTCGGCGGCCATTCGTCACTCCAATCACACGCCGATCACGTCAGATTGGCAAACATAGATCTTTGATATTGCTCAATTCGCCAATGTTATAGGTGCTACATCTTAATAAGATCGCTTCATCCAACCAACCCCTTCAAAACAAGCCAATTAAACCTCCCGCGCAACTCCCTCCGTATTCCCAATCGCCTCAACACCCTCCGGCCGATCAACAACCGGATCACCCACAAGCTCCTCAATGAAATGGCTCAAAAGTTCAATCCGTCCGCTCACGCCCGCCTTGCGAAAGATCGCATTGCTCTGCGCTTTCACCGTCCCCTCGCGCGTATTCCGCAATTGAGCAATTTCGGCATTGGAAAACCCCTTAATCGTCAGTAGTGCGATCTCCCGTTCCGACGGGGTCAGCTCCCAACGATCAAAAAAACCATCAAGAAGTTCGCGAAATGCGCCTGAAGCAATTTGCAACTGCGCCTCCATTTGCTGATTGCGCGAAATAAGCCGTTGCCGCTCGCGAACCGACAGATAGATCCCAGTGATCAGACACACAACAGCGACACCTTCAAGAACTATGTGCAACGCACTGTCATCAGACCCGTAAAGGTCGCTCATAAAATCACCAAGGAAGTAAAGCGCACTCAATCCCTGCAGAACAATCAGGACATCGAAAAACAGGCGCACCTGTTGATCACGCCTTGTCCCCGGCATGATTGAGCTGATGAGTCCGTTCAGCATTAGCGTGATACTCTTGATCGGAAACCTCTTTCTTACCGTTAATCATAGCCAGAACGAGATTGGTTTTCGAACGCCAACTTTCGATCATAACACCTAGAACATGAAGCATGACGCAAAAAAGCGTATAGTTGGCGGCCAATTCGTGGGCTTCCTCAACCCACGCAACACCCCAAAACTGGTCCATCGTCATCATAATGCCGGTGACGCAAATCACAACGAGCGCAAGCAAAAGGTTGTAAACCATCAAAGCCCCGAGCGGATTGTGCGATAGAGTTGGCTTTTCCTTTGACCCACCAAAAATAGCGCTCAGGTGACGAACAGCCGCCACCGGGTTCGGTGGAAACGACGAAAAGCGCACATAACGTCCGCCAACGAAACCCCAAACAAGTCGCACTCCAATGAGCAAAAGAATGGCATAGCCCGCATATTCGTGAAGCGCACCTTCTTCATCAAACAAAAAGAACACGCTAAAAAAAAGGACAACGAGCGACCAATGAAAAAACCTGACGAATAAGTCCCACACAGCGATCTGACGCATGACCAAGACCTCCTTAAATTGCAAGAAACTGACTTTGATCAGCGCCCGACGAAATACGCCGGGCGCCAAATGTGCCTAGTCGCGTTTGACTTTGACCAACGTCCCATTTTTCGGGTCAACGTAGATTTCGTAGCGCTGACCATCTTTGAGCGCATAGGCTTCCAAATAACCGTCCTCGGTATCTATCTTGCGAACCTCGTAGCCTTTCTGCTTCAAGGTGACAGTTATTTCCTCACTGGTCTTGCCCAGATAGCCCCCAAGGTCTTGGGGCTCACCGACCGCGAATGCGGTGGTCGAGCCAAGAGCGAGCACAGCAGCAACAATGGCAATTTTTATAGCTTTAAACATGGGATGTCCTTTCCTCTGATCAGCAGCGAAAAATTCCGCCGCCTGTCAGATCAGAAAAAAGGCTGATTTTATTGAAATGCCATAAGCTACAGGTTTATAGAAACGCAATTAAACCAGAGTTTAGGGCCATACTATCTCTTAAAAATTACGACATCAGACGGCGAACGGGCGCCAGCGATACACACGCGTTTAGGATTCTGACGAAATGCGCCAGACAAAATGGAGTTCCAAAAAGCGTCGGTGATTTCCGTTCTCACTATTGGGATTAGCACAACAGCTACCACCCACGCCTAAAACAAACTAAACGCAGCCCCGACCAGCAATAAAAATCCAATCACCGCCGCGCCAGCATGCACCATCACAAGGCCGCCAGGCGCCACTTCCTTTTTGAGGTGAACGGACGCCAGATAAAAACCGCCAAGGGCGGCAATCGCCAAAATGATGCGCGAATAAAAAACGCGGTTTCCCGCGCCGTCTTGCACGGCCAAAAAAAGCAACACCAGACCCACCGCACCCAAAGCTGCATGCAACAATGACGCGGGCCACGGCGCCAACCGCCCGCGTAAAACGGAACTCGCCAACACAAGCCCACCCAAAGCTGCAAGACCAAAAACAATGACGGCATAGGTAAGCATGGCCACCTCCCAAGAATGTTTTCGACAACCACACTATCGCGTATTGACTCTTTGTGAATTAAAAAGATTACAAAGTTGAAAATCGCGCAAATAGCCCTTATTCTGGCGACCCAAATCAGGCATCACTAATGAAAATGGGCACAGACGAACACGCCAAGGAGCCAAGCGCGGCCACGCCATCACCTCTGACAGACAAGTCCGTCGGAAACACACAAGCGCGCATTCTGCAAGTGCTTCTCCAGGCCGATGCACCGCTCCCGGTCGATCACCTAAGCCGACATCTCGCCATTTCGCGCAATGCTACGTATCAGCACGTCGTCGCATTAGAACGCGACGGCCTGATCGAAAAATCTACCATTACCCAGACTAAGGGCCGCCCTAGCCAAACCTATCAATTAACGGACAAAGGCCGCGCTACATTTCCCAAGCACTATTCGCTATTTGCAAAACTTTTGATCAGCATCGTCAAGTCGCGGCTGAGCGGCGATGAATTGCGCAGCTGTCTGGTGGAACTTGGGCAATCACTAGCAGGCGAATTCACCGAACGCGTTGCCGGCCTCAATGACGATGATCTCATCGCAGAAGTGGCAAAGATCATGTTGGAAATCGGTTATGAGTCCGAAGCCGCACTAAGAAACGATGGCGAGGGTCTCGAAATCCGCGCGCACAATTGCGTCTTTCACGATCTTGCCGTTGAGCACGAGGAAGTATGCACGCTCGACATCGCACTCATTTCCCGCCTAACAGGAAAACCGATTGAACACGCTGAATGCGTCGTGCGCGGCGGCACCTGCTGCCGTTTCCGCACCAGAAACAGATAGCGATTTCCCAAATTCGCAAGGCAACTGGCCGAGACCTGGAGACAATCAAGTTGAACAACACTCTTGAGGAACTGGAGAACGATGTATGGCCGGAGCCCGACTGCGAGTCCTACTTGGTGACCACATGTCATCGCTTGCGGCGTAAACCTCTGGATGAATTCACAATCGAAGATCTGAGAATCATGATCGGCCAAAACATCGGCCTCCAATACCTGGTGCCGCTGGCCATACCGCGACTTAAACAAAAACCGCTGGCCGAGGGAGATTTTTTTGAAGGCGACTTGCTCTTAAATGTCACACGCATGGACAGAAAATTTCTAAATGCGCACCCACATTTTGCGCAAGAAGTCGTGAGCATCTGCAAAACTGCACTGCAACAGCTCCACGCCAACAACATCGACAATAATGATGAGCTGCACAATGAGTTAGTCAAAAACTTTTCTGACTTCATCAAAGAGTTCTCAGACCCTTGATCCCGATGTAGGCCGCTAGAATTTCTCCACAAAACATGTAGACTCTTTTTTCCGGAACGAACTCGGGCAACGCGAAGGCAAAAAATATAACAAGACCAATGTAGGGGACCAAAAATGATCTGGCTCGTACTCGGATTATGTCTGTGGTGCGCTATGCATTTGATGCCTAGCGTAGCACGTCCACTTCGCACAACACTCATCGAAAGCCTTGGCGACAAACCCTATCGCATCATTTTTGCGATCACGATTTTTATATCGATTGCTTTGATGGTTTTAGGTTGGCGCTCAGCCGAACAATGGGCCATCTATGAACCACCCACATGGGGTCAGCCCATCGGTGGTGTGCTCATTTTGGCAGCCTTTTTGTTGTTTGGCCTTGCCCACGCCAAGACCAACGTAAAACGCTATATCCGCCACCCACAATTGACAGGCCTCATTCTTTGGGCAATTGGCCACTTGCTGGCCAACGGTGACAATCTTTCATTGATACTTTTCACGACGCTTGGACTTTGGGCACTGCTCGAAATTGTTCTCATCAATGGTCGTGAAGGCCCATGGCAAAAACCGGAGCCCGTCCCGCTAACCTCAGAAATTCGACCTCTTCTCATTGGTCTGGCGATATTCGCAGTTTTTTTCTTCGCCCACCCCTATCTCTTTGGAGTTTCGCCTATTCCCTAACAAAGTTATGACCACGTGCCTCAATCATAATCTTAAGATCCGCTATTTATGCTCAAGGCCTTGAATCAATGCAGTCGAAAGGCATATGAAGTGGTCATAAAGTAAGACGCAAAGGCTGGCACAAACAATGGCCCGCCATCGCGACAGACGCACTAGCAAGAAAGACGATAAAACCGTGGACGCCAAAAATACAAACCGCCCATCCCAAACCGAAACAGAAGAGGCCGTCCGAACGATTCTAAAATGGATCGGAGATGATCCAGATCGTGATGGTTTGAAGGATACGCCCAGCCGCGTCACCCGCGCATATCTTGAACACTTTAAGGGTTATGACGAAGACCCAGAAGACTTCTTGAAAAAAACGTTTGAGGAAATTGCCGGTTACGACGAGATGATCACGCTGCGCGGCATTCGCTTTGAAAGTCATTGCGAACACCATATGGCACCGATTATTGGCCGGGCATGGGTGTCTTATGTCCCAAACGGACGCGTTGTAGGCATTTCCAAACTTGCACGTCTCGTCGACGTTTACGCGAAGCGCCTACAAATTCAAGAAAAGATGACCGCCCAAATTGCGAACGCCATCCAAAACGTGTTGAAACCAGAAGGCGTCGGTGTCGTCATCAAAGCAGAACACCATTGCATGACCACGCGCGGCATCCACAAACCAGGCACGGACATGGTCACCAGCCAACTTTTGGGTTGCTTTCGAACATGCCCCATGAGCCGCCAGGAATTTTTAACAATGGTCGCTCGGGACGACTGATAGGCCCACGACCAATCAATCGGCGTAGTCAACCCTTTCCAAATATAGGCCAGCAGCAGGCGCCACCGCGCCACACTGCGCGCGATCCCTTGCCTTTAGCGCTTTCGCCACGTCTTCAACGCGCCACTTGCCTTCACCAACAAGCTTTAGCGTCCCGACCATCGAGCGCACTTGATGATGAAGAAATGAACGTGCTGACGCATTCACGTGAATTTCTGCCCCCACGCGCGACACATCAAATTTGTCTAGTGTCTTGATTGGCGAATTGGCCTGGCACGCCGCCGCCCGAAATGTCGTAAAGTCATGCTTGCCAACCAAACTTAAAGCCGCCAATCGCATTTTTTCATGATCGAGAGGCACAGGCACCCACCACACACGATCACGATCAACGGTAGGTCGCGAACGCCGATCAAGCAAACGATAAACGTAATGCCGCGCAACAGCACTGAAACGCGCATCAAAATCCTCTTGAACGCGCGCGCAGTCTAACACCACGATGGGTGCAGGCTTGAGATGAAAATTAATGGCCTCCTGAACACGAAAGGGCTCCCATTCGCGAGCAAGATCAAAGTGCGCCACCTGACCCAAAGCATGCACACCTGCATCGGTTCGGCCGGCACCGTTCACAACCACATCTTCACCGCAAAACTTTGCAATAGCCTCTTGCAGAGCGCCTTGTACGGAAACGCCATCCGCTTGCATCTGCCAGCCGACAAATAGCGTCCCATCATATTCAAGCATCACTTTGTATCGAGGCATAAGGACAAACAGTTCCTATGGCGCTTTACACCAAACCACCACTCCGCCAGCACAAGGCGGCCGACATCCAAGAAAAGACCTATTCCTCATTCAGGCGTGCGCCAGCCGAGATAGGAAATCCGCGCAAGAACTCCTTATCATCACACGCAGCCTTGCCAGCCCGTTGTAAACGAAGCATCTTCACGGCGCCTTCACCGCATGCCACTGTCAACCCGTCATCTAAAACTTCACCTGGCGCACCGGCCCCGTCCGCACGTGTTGAGCGCAACACTTTGACACGCTCCGAACGAGATGGACCTTGCACGTCAAACCACGCGCCTGGAAACGGCGCCAACCCGCGAATCTGATTGTGGACGTCGTCGCTGGATTTTGAAAAATCAATGCGTGTCTCAGATTTTTCGATCTTATGGGCATAAGTGACACCTTCCGTTGCTTGCGGCGTTTCTTCAAGCGAACCGCGTTCAAGTGCGGAAAGCGCGCGCACCGCAAGATCAGCACCAAGCAGCGCCAATCGATCGTGTAAATCACCGGCGGTCATATCCGGGCCAATCCCAACGCGCTCACCCAAACAAATAGGACCCGTATCAAGGCCTGCTTCCATGCGCATAATCATGACAGCCGTTTCCTCATCTCCCGCCATAATTGCGCGCTGAATAGGTGCCGCCCCACGCCAGCGCGGCAGCGCCGACGCATGCACATTCAGGCACCCAAACTCCGGAGCACCCAAAATCTCTTCAGGCAACAATAAACCATATGCTGCAACAACCGCCACGTCAGCATTGTGCCTTGAGAACTCTTGTTGTTCTGCTTCACCCCGCAAACTCGCTGGCGTGTAAACCGCAAGGTCAGATGACCGGGCAAACCTATGAACCGGCGAAACTTTAGGCGCCATACCCCGCCCAGCGCGCCGCGGCGGCTGCGAATAGACCGCAACCACATCATGACCAGCCGCCAAGATTTCCGACAACGTGGGCACGGCAAAATCCGGCGTCCCCATAAAGACGATGCGCAATTTTTTAACCCTCGTTGAATGATCCCCGCGGGCAACTTAGGAACACGAGCTCGACCATCAGGCACGCGCCTGTTTCTTAAACCGCCGAACCACCATGTCTCTTTTTAGCCGCGACAAAAAATCAATAATCAACTTACCGTCCAGATGATCGATTTCATGCTGAACAACGGTGGCCAAAAGTCCTTCAGCTTCCAACTCTTGCTGATTTCCGTCCCGATCAATATAACGGACCGTCGCCGTACTGGGCCGTTCAATCTCAACCAAAACCTCTGGCAACGACAAACAGCCTTCTTCATAGAGCCGCATCTCGTCACCTAGACGCACAATTTCTGGATTGATCATACAGATCGGCGAGCGAGGTTCATCTTCGTCTGCCGTATCCACGACGATCACGCGGCGAGGCACACCAACCTGCACAGCCGCAAGGCCAACACCCGGCGCCTCATACATGGTCTCCAACATGTCATCCATCAGCGTCAAGACCTCCTCATCGACGGCCTCAACCGCGTCAGAAACCCGCCGAAGCATCGGGTCTGGAAGCGTAATAATTTCTCGTTTGGCCATGAGTTTCAGATAAGGACTCATTTAACCGGCGTCAATTCGCGTTAACGCACGTCAAAAACCCATTCACGAGTTGTAACCAAACACAGACAATAAACGCGCCACCACCTCAGTATCCCCAAACTGGCGTTCTGCCTTCTGCCGGCTGGCGCGCGCCATGCTTGGGATTAGCTCTGGCCTATTAAGGTAGCTTTCCATGGCCGTAGCGAGCGCCGCCACGTGGCCCGAAGGGACCAGTGTTCCATTGACTCTTTCATCCACCGTTTCCCGACATCCCGGCTCATCACTGGTGATCACCGCCCGCCCTACCGCCATAGCCTGCAAGACGAAACGCGGCATACCCTCATTCTGCGCCGGGTAAACAAACACGTGACATTTTGAAACTTCGTCCGCAACCGGTCCGTTGAGATGCGAAACGGCAATCAAATCCGTGTAAGTCTCAAGATCTTCCAATGTCACAATGTCATCAGGGTCTCCTTCAATGGCTGGTTGAAGGATTAAGCGGAACGAAGCACTGTCAGCGCCTGCATTGGAAAGCGCGCGCGCGGCGTTGCAGTATGTCATGACGCCCTTCGACCGGTTCGCGGGCGCACACATGCTAAATGTCACGCCGGCAGACAACGGCGGCATCTCTTGTTCGCTGACCGTACCAAGATCCACACCACCGCCAGGTACTGAAATCAACTCTGAATCATCGGAGAGCATTTCGCGCGCTGACAACTGGCGCTGAATATGACGGTTGTGCACGACGACATGCGTTGAACCCTGAAGAGCTTTTTCAAGGCCCCGGTTTGACGACGCACGACCATTGCCACTCGGCGCACTTTCACTCTCCGGCCACACATCAATGATGGAAACAATCCTGGGTGTTTTTGCACGTCGCCCCGCCGGACCTGCAAAAGCGATCCACGACGTGCCAAGACCCACGACACAATCAGCTGACCAATCGGCAAGTTGCTTAGAGAGTTTTTTGGCTTCCGGTCCAATACCGACCGACCACCAACGCTTCCCCTCTGGTGAAAACGGCACATAAGACCCGCCGAGTGCCGCAAAAACCGCAGCGCTCTTTGGCTCAATGTTTGGAGCCAACAAACAGATTTCGCAGTTGCGCGCATGAAGCGCTTCAAGAACTTTGCGATGATCTCTCAAAAGCCCATCGGCACTCTGCGCAACAAATGCAATCCGTTTTGCTCGATCCCCCGCAACATTTGACATTTCAATGCAACGTCCGCGACGTCGGCGCAACCCACACCTGCTCTTCCGTTTGTGGACTGCTCACCGGAGCCTCCTCCAAAGTGTACCCTTCTACGGTCCGCAACAATACAGCCTTAACGGCGTCGATGTTTCTTGAATCAATCGCGTTCTGCAAAGCTTCAAGTTCTTTTATCAATGTCGGCATTGGCAAAAACGGTTCATCCGAACGCAATATACGCGGGTGTTCGGTGCCCGTCGTGTTGGCACCGATTAACAACTCTTCAAACAGTTTTTCGCCACGCCGCAATCCGGAGTAAACAATCCTAATATCTCCACCCGGCGCTTCTTCATCCAAAACCTCAAAACCTGCCAGCTTGATCATGAGGCGGGCAAGATCATCGATGCGAACGGGCTCACCCATATCAAGCACAAACACCTCGCCGCCAGATGCCATGGCGCCTGCCTGAATAACGAGCTCGGCTGCCTCTGGTATCGACATAAAATAGCGAATAACCTCTGGATGAGTGACCGTAACCGGTCCGCCCTCCTGGATTTGCGAGCGGAAGCGGCGAACCACGGAACCAGAACTGTCAAGCACGTTGCCAAACCGAACCATTGTAAAAACAGTCTCGGTTCCTTTGTCAGCAGCAAACGATTGCAAAATTAGCTCCGCCAACCGCTTGCTCGCACCCATAACGTTTGTCGGGCGCACGGCTTTGTCCGTCGAGATCAAAACCACCCGCTCAACACCTAGCGCCTTTGCTGCACGCGCGATTACACCACAGCCAAACGTATTGTTCTCAAGGCCTATGAACGCATTTTCTTCAACAATTGGGACATGCTTATAAGCGGCCGCATGATAGATCGTGTCGATCTGGTGTGTGCGAATGGTCTCAACCACCAAATTCTCATCAAGCACAGAACCCAACAGGGCAACGACCTTTGGTGTCGGATTTACGTCGTCCGGCCTGTCGAGAATGGCGCGAACTTCTAACTCAATCTCATAAAGAGCAGGCTCAGAATGATCGAGCAATACAATGCTGCTCGGCCCCTGCTTTAAAATTTGTCGAACAAGCTCAGAACCGATCGAACCACCGGCTCCTGTGACAAGAATAGATTTACCCGTAATGCTGCGCCCTAACAATTCCACATCAGGCGGAACGGGGTCGCGGCCCAAAAGATCCTGCACATCGATAGGACGGACATCTGTAATGCCAACCCGTCCCGAAGCAATGTCTTCTAAAGACGGCAGCACTTTTACAGCAACCGGATACTTTTGCAGTTCACCGTGAATGCGACGACGTTCCCGACGTTGACCTTCAGGCACGGCAAGCAAAACTTCTTTGGCTCCGGTGCGCTCAATAAGCGGTCCAATTTTTTGGGGGCGGTAGACTTTAACGCCGTTAACATATTGCCCCCACATGGATGGCGATTCATCGATAAATCCAACGGGGTCACGATCCCGGCTTGCCCTAAGCCCGATCACCAATTGTGCACCCACATCGCCCGCGCCATATATCAAAACCGGTGCACGTTCGATGTCCAACGAAGATGGGGGCAACGAGATGCCAGCGCTACGTAAGAACAGCCCCATCACCTGGCGACTTGCACCAATCGCCAACCCTGCCGCAAGGCCATAACCGATGATTACCGTTCGCGGTACGCCATGCTGCCCAAACATAAAAACGAGCAAGGCCCAAATTAAAACCGCCAGCGCGACACATGTAAAAATTCGCACCATCCCGCGCGCGCCAAGAAACCTAGTGACTAACCTGTAAAGGCCACGCCAACCAAAAATGCTGACCGTCAGCACAGGTGCTGCTATAAGAAGGAGAACTTCGGCTTGATCGTCGGGCACATAAAATCGGTTGTAGCGAAGCGACATCGCCAACCACAAAACAAAACACAAAAGCAAAAGGTCACACACCACCAGCAGCGTGCGCTTGTAAGGCCGCGGCAACTCCAAAAGTGCCGTGCGAAACCGACCTAACAGCGTTTGTTGGGAACCCTTCTCTTCCACCCCAGCCCCTCTCCAATGAGACCTACGCGGACCTACCCCTTAAGAATCAGGTTTAGTATTTCCGGTCCTACGTCTTAACTCGATTTGAAAATATTGGCACGTTCAAGATGTTCACAACAAATTACACCATTTTTCGAGACTTTGGCTACCAAACCAACCAACACCTTTAATGGAACCAGACCAACAGCAAAATCAGACGCTTTTGGATGTTATTGCTTGGCCTCCTTTGCCCAACCGGCACTTACGTGATCAAGAAATTTTCGGCACATAATGACCGCCAAGACACCAATGGGCACACCGCCAAGCATGTATCCACTTAAGACACCTTCAGCACCCGCCAAGTGCCCACCGATCATAGCAAAGGGCACTGTCCCAACAGTCGTTCGTGCCCAATTCAAAGCCGTCGCATAATGGGGTCGGCGTAGTGTATTAAACACCGCGTTGACCACAAACAACGCGCCCAAGAATGCAAACAACGGTGCAAGCCAATAACAAAATAATCCAATCAAGTCCGCCGCTTCACCAGAGGCATTAAACGCATAAACGATACTGTTGGAGAATAGGGCCAGGCCGAACCAGGCAATCGCCGTAAATGCCACCGCGCAAAACACCGACAGTATGAACGCCTCACGCAAACGTTGAGCGTCTTGTGTACCAGAATTTTGGCCAACGATGGGACCAACGGCACTTGAAAGCGAGAATATGGCACCAAATGCCACCGGAATGATACGACCTACGATCGCCCATCCAGCAACAGCGTCATCGCCAAACTGCGAAATTTCAGCAGTCACGTAGGCGTTGGCCGCCGGCGTCGCAATGTTTGTGGCAATGGCCGGAACTGCAACAGACGCCAACAATCGACCGGAATCTATAAACGTGCGCCACCGAAAACGACCCATAAGGTCGTGCACTACGATCACGCCGTAAAGTCCAATGGCGAGGAAGACGATGCGTGACAACGCCGACGCCATGGCCGCACCTTCGAGCCCAAGATCCAATCCAAAAATAAAAATCGGATCCAGAATGACATTGGTAATCGCGCCATAAAGCGTCACGTTCATCGCACGACGTGCATCGCCCACAGAACGCAACACGGCCGCCGATGTCATCGCCAGCGCCAACACCGGCAAGCTGGGCACCAAGATTTGCATATACCTGAGCGCGTAGGCATGCGTGGATCCCTTTGCCCCCAACAACGTCAACAGTTCTGGAATAAACCACCAAATCACAGCCGTTAGCCCGGAGGCCACAACTAGCGTCCAAACATGCGCATTAACGCTGTGTCGCCGCGCGACCACCCTGTGACCAGCCCCCAATGCTGGTGACACAAGCGCGGTTGCGGCAATTGCCAATCCGATGCCAATCGAGATTGTCAGAAAGGTAATGGAACTCGCGTAGCCGAGGGCCGCGACGATCGCCTGATCCCCAAGCAGACCCAAAAAATAGATATTCGCAAGATCACCAAGAAAAATCGCCATGAGCCCGATGCCGCTGGCGCCCGTCATCACCAAGATGTGGCGCAGCAACGGCCCGGTCACAAACTTTGCAGATTGGGAATTTCGATTTAGCCGCGCAGAATTGCCTGCCCGCAATTGTGGTCCAGAACCCATTACCTGTGAGACCCAAACACTGCAAACACACAAAAAGTCTCACGGTAAGAAGTCACCTCGAAGAGTCTCCAACAAAGGCCTGACAATTCCTGATCCTCTTCAAAGTTGTTTACGGGACTTAATGGCCGCCGCAAGTGTTCCCTCGTCCAAATAATCAAGCTCTCCCCCAATGGGCACACCCTTTTGCATTTCAGAAACCTCAACACTTGCATCTGCCAAACAGTCTTTGACGTAATGCATGGTCGATTGCCCTTCGACCGTTGCATTAAGAGCAAGCAGCACTTCTTTGACCTCGTCATGCATCGCCCGGTCAACCAATGTTGAGATGTTGAGTTGGTCGGGTCCAATGCCATCCAATGGCGATAAATGCCCACCCAACACATGATATTGGGCGGTCAGAACACCAGCCCGTTCCAAAGCCCACAAATCTCCAACTTCTTCAACAACCACGATCATAGAACGGTCCCGCCGCATATCCTGACAAATGCTGCACGGAGACATCGTATCGATGTTGCCACATTGCGCACACACCGTGATCTTATCGACGGCCTCCATCATCGCTGCCGCAAGCGGTTGCATAAAATCTTCTTTTCGCTTCACCAGCGCTAAAGCGGCCTTGCGTGCAGAGCGTGGCCCCAAGCCCGGAAGCCTGGACAACAATTTGATAAGCCGTTCAATTTCCGGCCCGACGATTGTTTGGGGCATAATCGATTTTGTTCTTGCGTTTAGTGTAGAGAAACAAACGCTACCGATGGCCAACGTTTACCCAAAAAGGAACCACGCGACAATCTCACATTTTTCGAAGCTTTTAGAAAAGTTTCATACCCGGCGGCAGCGGCAAACCACCTGTGACCTCCGCCATTTTTTCCTGCACAGCCAGTTCCACCTTTCTTTTTGCATCCTGCGCAGCCGCAACAATCAAGTCCTCAAGAACTTCCTGCTCACCTTCCTTCAACAGACTTGCGTCAATCTGCACATCTTTTAATTCAGCCTTTCCATTCATAACAACCTTCACTAGGCCCGCACCCGATTGGCCATCAATTTCCATCGCATCAAGTTCCGCTTGCACGGCTTCCATGCGCGATTGCATTTCTTTGACCTGCTTCATCATTCCCATCAGGTCTTTCATCGCAGACACCTCGCATTGAAACTTGAACATTTGGCCATGAGACGAGCGATCATGACCAGATCGCCAGACAACTCAAAACAACTTCGCGTAAACCCGAGCCTAACCGGCCCCAGCTTCTTCATCACCATCTTCAGTACCATCAAGGGACCGAATCTCAGCGATCTCCGCATCTGGAAAAGCCTCAAAGGCCGCCTTTACAGTTGCAGACGTCTTAAGTTGGGCGATTTCCGCTTCTTTTGCCAGCTTGCGCGCCTGAGCAATGGGAGGCTCCCCTGGGCTTTTAGACAAAACAACCACCCAGCGCTGCCCCGTCCAAGCATTAAGTTTTTCTCGCAGTTCATTTGCAATCTCTGCGGGAGCGCCAGGCAACAAGTAAAGATCAATGGAGCGTGCAGTCGCATCAAAAGCAACCAGCGAAACATGCTCCTCCAAATGAAACTTGAGTTTCCCATCCCGCCGCGCGCCGACCAACTGAACAACCTCTGCAAAAGACCGGGGAGCAGGCGCTTTGCCAGAGTCCTCAATATTTCCTGGGCTCGGTTCTTCAGCGTGGGTTTCAGGAAGTTGTTCCATCCCAATTGGCAAAATGCCGTCGCTGACGACAGCTTGGGCCTGACCGCTACCGGCCGGAACTCCTGCTTTGCCACCGTCTGTGGAAACAGCCTCACGACCGTTTGCGTTTTCCGTGACGGTTTCACCAAGAGCTTTAATCACAGCATCTGGCGACGGTAGGTCAGCCGTGTATGCGATTCTGATCAAAACCATTTCAGCAGCAGCCACCCGATTGGGCGCGCGTGCGCCTTCTTCAATTCCCTTCACCAGCATTTGCCAAATCCGCGCCAAAAGCGGCATCGAAAGCTTTTCCGCCATCTCGCCGGCACGCCGTTGCTCTTCCGCCGACAACTCTTCCGACTGACTATCTGGCCCAGCAACCTTTACGCGCGTCGCCGCATGCACGACTTCGGCGAGATCGGTCAAGACACGTATTGGATCTGCGCCGTCTTTATAAAGCGCTTCAAAACGCGATAACGCCTCACCCGCCTCACCGCTCACAAGAGACCGAAGTAAGTCAAAGATCCTGCCACGATCGGCAAGACCCAACATCGCACGTACGCCTCCGACCGCAACATCACTTCCCTCTGAAAAGGCAATCGCCTGATCAAGAATGGAAAGCCCATCCCGAACAGACCCCTCCGCCGCACGTGCTATCAGTCGTATCGCTTCATCCTCAGCCGCCGCACCTTCATGGTCACAAATCTTTTTAAGATGCTGCATCAACAATGGAACGTCCACGCGACGCAAATCAAACCTCTGGCACCGCGATAAAACCGTTACAGGAACTTTGCGAATTTCCGTCGTCGCAAATATAAATTTGACGTGCTCAGGCGGTTCTTCAAGTGTCTTTAACAGCGCATTAAACGCACCCTTCGACAACATGTGAACTTCATCGATGATGAAGACTTTGTAGCGCGCAATGATCGGTTTGTAGCGCGCGCTTTCAATAAGCTCGCGAATGTTGTCGACACCCGTATTGGATGCAGCATCCATCTCAAGCACATCAGGATGCCGGCTTTCCATAATCTCGGTACAATGAACCCCATAGGCGTCCACATCACGTGGCAAATCCGTCGTCGGCCCGTCATCCTTGCCATCGCGCGCAAAGTTTAACGCCCGCGCCAATATACGCGCCGTCGTCGTCTTTCCAACACCTCGTACACCCGTCAGCATGTAAGCCTGCGCTATCCGCCCGGCCTTAAAGGCATTGCGAAGCGTTTCGACCATCGCATCCTGGCCAATAAGGTCTTCAAAGGACGCGGGTCGGTACTTACGCGCCAAGACCACATAGTTAGCACTCGTGTCACCACGCGCCTTGGCTGGCCGCTTCGCTGTCCGCTTTGATCCTGATTGCTTCTTTTTCGCCATAACCACGACTATAGACGGCGATCCCGCTCCCATCCAGGAACACGCCGGCGGAGGCATAAAAATGTGTGATAAAGGCTGGCAGACGACCCGTGTCCTGATCGTTAGGGCTGCTTCGTTCCCGACCTGACCCGGTTGGCGAGGGACGCGTCCGCCGCCAGCCCACGTCAAATATGCCCGTCCGGAGCCCACCTTGCAACCCGCCTATCAAGGGCCAAACGGGGGCTACAACCACAAAAACTGGCTTGCGACCGGTACGATCGATCGCTGGTTCGGGCCAGCGCCCACACCTCAAATCCAATCAAGAGTTGACCGCCGCCGCGGAAAAATCTACCGATCCGAGCGTCACCCCCGTTCAAAGGTTGGACAATTAAAGGAATTGACCCAAACAGTCCGATTGATCGCGTGATCCACTTGCCAACCCCAGACAATCATTGCAGATGGTTGCAAACATTCGGTGGTAGCCGGGCCCAACCCGCCACCACATATCTGAAGCCCAATCAGACACAGTTTCGTCCAGGAGGCAATTTTACATGTTACCAATAATTGGGGCGACCGGCCTCTTGGACCGCCAATCTGATCGACGCGCAAATCGTGAGTATATCGCCCGCCTCCTCGATGAAGATGGAACCGAGTTCCTTGTTCTTGCCGGTGGCAAACCCGTCATAAATTCAAACGAGGAACGTACTGAAGCATCAATTAAATGGTTTACACAAGAACAACTCAGCAAATTCAAACTACCAATCACCGATTCAATTTTTCTTGGTACTGACCTCAAAACATCAGCCGCACGCTTTGCACTTCCAATTACAGAACATCTCGCCCGCCATGCGCCTGGCGCTCGGGGTATTTTGGACCCATTTGTTGATATCAGAACCCTTGTCAAACAAGGCG
This sequence comes from Hyphomicrobiaceae bacterium, assembly GCA_965222775.1. Classification (GTDB taxonomy): domain Bacteria; phylum Pseudomonadota; class Alphaproteobacteria; order Rhizobiales; family Hyphomicrobiaceae; genus CBDCUV01. Next base: position 1,939,013 of record OZ244971.1, on the reverse strand, counting down.
TGATGACAAGCGAAGAACTCTCGCTTGTAGGCCAAGCATCCGCACTAGCTAACTGGCATCACAACACCCGGTGTTGTGGTCGCTGTGGCGGGTCCATGCAAAACCGCGAAGGTGGCTGGAAACGCCAATGCTGGTCATGTAAGCATGAAGAATACCCACGCATGGACCCCGTCGTCCTTATTGCCGTCACTGACGGCGAACGTGTCGTCCTTGCCCGTGAAGATCGGTTTTCGCCACAAATGTATTCGACCCTAGCGGGCTACGTGGAGCCCGGCGACACCATAACGCACGCCGTCCGACGCGAAACCAAAGAAGAAATCGGTATTGATATAGAGGACGTGAAATTTATCGGGTCTCAGCCATGGCCATTTGAACACAATTTGATGCTTGGTTGTATCGCAAGGACGTCAGCCAAAGACATTATTGTAAACAAAAATGAACTTGCCGCCGCACGATGGTTCGATCACGACGAAATAACATCAATGGTGGAAGGAAAACACCCAGAAGAGCTTTGGTTACCCGGCAAAAACTCTCTCACATACCGGCTCATAACTGAGATCTTCGAAGGCACCGCAAACAAATGATCACCAGAATGATCAAAAAAAAGGAAGCAAAATTGAGTACTAGTCTCCGACGCGTTGTTTGTATTTCGATTGTTCTCGCGCTGGCAACCATAGGCAGCCACGCACTTGCTCAACAAGCAAAATCAGATGCAATCTCAATAACCAATGCCTGGACGCGCGTCACACCACCAGGTGCAAAAGTCGCCGCAGGGTTTCTCACCATTACCAATAATGGCAGCAAGCCCGAAACACTTGTTAGCGCGACCACACCAATTGCCGGACGCGTCGAAATTCATTCCATGACCATGTCAAATGGCATGATGAAAATGCGTGCGCTAGACGAGGGTTTGGAAATCAAGCCCGGCCAATCGGTCACCTTGAAACCCGGCGGCCTCCACCTCATGTTTTTAGATCTCAAACAATCTCCAAAAAACGGGGGAAGTGTCGCGGGAACGCTAAACTTTAAAAACCTTGGCAAACTTGACGTGACTTACGCAGTCAAACCCCTTGGCGCCCGATCATTTGAGGCCGAATCCGCCAACTAAAATTACACCCAATTTGCTTGAAGAAAAAATCTCAGCAAGACAACCCCAAGAACAAAAATGGCAACTCAGACAAACCTCGCAACGATCCGCACCTTTCTTTGGATCGCCGTTGCACTGGCCGCTATCGCGCTGGCCGCCATTTATCTCGGCGCAATCAAACAAGGGCGCCAAAGTGGCGCAAAACTCTACGATCGCGCAAACATTGGTGGAGCTTTTGAACTGACCTCTCACAAAGGAACACAGTTTTCGAGCGCATCACTCAAAGGCAAGCCATACATGATTTTTTTTGGCTTCACCCACTGCCCTGATGTTTGCCCAACAACATTGCTCGAAGTAACGAACGCACTCAAAGATCTTGGCTCAAAAGCGGAAATGATCACGGTTTTGTTTGTCACCGTCGACCCAAAACGCGACACGCAAGAGGCCTTAAAAGAATACCTTCAAGCTTTTGATTCTCGCATCATTGGGCTCACCGGAACGGAAGAAGAGATTGCACGGATCGCAAAACTCTATCTTGTCAAATACAAAAAAGTTCCAACCACAAATGACAACTACAATATGGACCATACAGCATCTGTGCTTCTTTTCGATAAAAATGGAAAGCTGGTGTCTACACTCAGTTGGCAGGAGTCTGCCGAAACACGTAAAAAGAAGCTAGAAAATCTTGTGTCGCAATAACATGCGATCCAGCTTCAAATACAACGCCCGCCGTCCACCTCAAGCGCCACGCCCGTAATAAATTCAGATGCCGGTTCGGCAAGAAACACAGCCGCATTTGCAATGTCAACGGGCCGCGACATGCGCCCAAGCGGTATCCCAGCAACGAATTTCGCGCGCACCTCCGGCGTATCCGGCCCACCCATAAACTCTTCAAGCAGCCCGGTTTCTCCAATAACGGGATTAATTGCATTAACGCGAATTTTTTTCGGCGCCAACTCCACTGCAAGCGATTTTGTCAGTGTGATCGCAGCACCCTTTGAGCCGTTGTACCAAGTCAAACCTGGTCGCGGCCTTAGGCCAGCCGTCGAAGCCGTGTTAATGATCACGCCTCCACCACGCTTTTCCATCTCCGGCACACACAAAAGCGTCGACAAATAGATCGATTTCACATTGACCGCGTAAATACGATCAAATTCCGCTTCGCTCACCTCAAGTGCCGATTGGTTTTTGTGCGTCACACCAGCATTGTTGACAACAACATCAATCCCGCCAAAGCGCTCCACCGTGCGCCCAACAATGTCCTCAACGTCTTTTCTTATCGAAACATCAGCTTGAAGACCAACCGCCGACCCACCAAGTTCGCGCGCGACCTGTTGGGCGCCATTACCATCAATATCAACGATTGCAACTTGTGCACCCTCTTGAACATAAGCTTGAGCAATACCCAGACCGAAACCAGATGCCGCACCGGTAACAATCGCAACTTTGTTTTGGAGACGCATGGTCAACGTCCCCCAAACTTGCATCTAATATGCTTGGCCCTAGACATCATGTGATTTGCCCAGGCGCCAAAGCCGAAGCTACCTCTCTACGATAAGGGCTCGCACGATAGGTTCCCAAGATTTTAACTTCACTCGAAAAGAAATCCAACTCTTGCAGCGCAAGCTGCACCATGCGATCGCGCGGGTGCCCTTCGATGTCTGCATAAAACATCGTCGCGTTGAACGCGCCCTCCGGTTGGTAGCTTTCCAGCTTTGTCATGTTCACACCGTTGGTCGCAAATCCACCTAGCGCTTTATAAAGCGCCGCCGGCACGTTACGAACCCGAAATATAAACGTTGTCATAACATCACCGTGCTCGACATCGGCATCATCAGGATCACGAGCCAGAACAATAAACCGCGTGGTGTTGTGCATTTCATCTTCGATGTCAGCCTGAAGTATGTTGAGATTATAAATCTCCGCTGCGAGCCGCGATGCGATCGCCGCCATGTCCATATCATCGGATTCCGCAACCAACCGCGCCGAGCCCGCGGTATCGGCTTCCGGAACCAATTGCACCCCAAGCTCTCTTAGCACCTTGCGACATTGTCCCAACGCTTGCGTATGACTAAAGACCCGTTTGACATCCTTTAGGGCCACGCCGGGTTTTGCCATCAACTGGTGGCGCACACGTAAAAAGTGCTCTGCGACAATAAAAAGATCCGCGTCAGGAAGAAGATGATGGATGTCAGCAACCCGACCCGCCACGGAGTTTTCGATTGGGATCATCGCATATCGCGCTTGCCCGCGCCGTACAGCCGATAACGTATCTTCGAACGTTGGGCACGCATTCGCTTCCATCTTTGGGAACGCCTCAAGTGCCGCCAAATGCGAGTTGGCACCTGGCTCACCTTGGAAGACCACCGCATCCGCCACTTGATCTTTGCCGTCTCCGGAAGGAAAAGCAGCATTGTTTGTTGCAGGGCCGCGTTCTTCAGGCTTTTTGTTCTTCGACATGTTTGCGTCCTGCCTCACGCCCGACCAAGAAAAACCGAGCCGAAACGTCTTTCCAAAAAACTTAACTGCCACCGATCAAACGACGCACGCGTTCGAGGTCCGCCGGTGTATCAACACCCACTGGGACCGTATCAACGACCGCGACGTCGACGCGCATTCCATCTTCAAGTGCTCGAAGTTGCTCCAAGCGCTCTCTCTTTTCAAGTGCCGAAGGCGGCAACGAAACAAATCGTTCGAGTGCTGAGCGCCTATAGGCATAAATGCCAATATGATGGTAATGGGGGCCGTCCCCAGCTGGCGCGGGCGCGCGCGTAAAATATAAGGCCCGCAAAAGGCTTCGGCCATCCTTTGCATAAGGAGACCCGACGATCTTCACAACGTTTGGATTTTCCACTTCCCCTTCATCCGTGATTTTGGCCGCAAGCGTCCCAATTTGAGTGTGCGGTTCCTCCAAAAGTTTGACACACGCGCGAATAAGCGCCGGCTCAAGCGTCGGCAAATCACCTTGTAGGTTGACGATAAACTCGGCACCAGCCTCCGGATCAATATGGTTGATCGCTTCAAAAACACGGTCCGATCCTGAGACATGGTCAGCGCGCGTCATCACCGCCTCCCCACCGGCGGCCCGAACCGCTCCCAAGATCTCCTCATCATCGGTCGCAACCACCACACGACCCGCGTCCGCGCGGCAAGCCTGCCGCCACACGTGAACGATCATTGGCTCCCCACAGATATCCTTCATGGGCTTGCCAGGAAGTCGGGTTGCCTTCATGCGCGCCGGTATTACGATCAACGATTGATTCATATCGGACCAAAAATAGCTCAACCTAAAGTCAAGAAGTGACAATTCGTCTCGGGCCAATACGCTGTTAGTGGGTGCGGGTTAGCGTTGCAAGCACCAAGACTCTTCCTATAGTAAATTCTATCAACCATTCAGCGAGACGCGCCCGGCATCTATGGGGTATCGGCGCACAACTTTGACTGATCCGGAACCGGGACGTGAACGATGGACTCCTTTGAAATAGCGAAAATTGCTGGCGGTATTTTGCCGGCCCTCCTGTTGATCTTCGGCCTTAAAACCGCAATTGACGTCAGTCGCGAAAGCCATTCCGCTGATCATGGGGAAAAGATTGTTGGTTACACACTCCCGGCCCCAGAGGAAGACGCATCAGACGACAGCGAAGACGTCACGCAAAAAACAACGGAGACGGAACAAAAAGACGGCGATAAAACCGCAACGACCACCGAGAGCTCCGACACTACCGAGCAACCGGCGGAGACAGAAACCAAAGCGACCACAAAAACAGAAGAAACTCCAACAGACGAAAAGAAGGATGAAACCGTTGCGGCCGCGGTGGCAGCGCCAATGCCGGCTGGCGGTGGAGATGCAAAAAAAGGCAAGTCGGTCTTTAAGAAATGCCAAGCCTGCCACACCAACAAACAAGGTGGACCAAATAAGGCGGGACCAACACTTTGGGGTATCGTCGGTCGCGCTAAGGGTGACGTCGAAGGGTTTAGTTATTCAGCCGCATTGAAAGAAAAGGGCGGCGAGTGGAACACACAAGAACTTGCTCTGTTTTTGCGCAATCCAAAAAAATATGCGCCGGGAACAAAGATGATTTTTGCCGGTCTAAAAAAGGATAAGGACGTCACAAACCTCATCGCCTATTTGCAAACTTTAAAGTAGCGAGCACACCTGCGTCATCCAGTGACGACCCCTAAAGCCCACTGCCGCCCAGCAGGTCGCGGCGTAAATAAAATGTGACCGATATGGGTCCCTCCCTTTGCCATTTCGGTGGCGGGCTATTGATCACCTGTCTTTTTGTTAATCTCACCCGCCGTAATCGACGTAATTGTACGCATCAAACCGCCCAAAACCACAAAATCATTGGCAAAACCGCACTTTCTTAAGAACTCGTAACTACCAGCGATCCCCATCACAAGCTAAATATTAGGCCGCAAAATGATGATCAGGAGCCAATAAAAATGATCGCTTTGACAACCGCACAGGTACGCGTGGCCACGACCGTTGCGCTTGTCCTCACACTAATGTCCCAAGCATTTTTTTCAACGGAAAGGGCCCTTGCAGAAGACGCCCGCCATCATGCCCTTTCACTTGTAGGTGAACCGAAGTTTCCAAAAGACTATGCACATTTTGACTGGGTAAATCCTGATGCACCCAAAGGTGGAAAAATTGTCCGCGCAGTCGAAGGCACATTCGATAGCCTCAACCCCTTCACTGTCAAAGGGCTCCCCGCGAGAGGCATCGGGTTCATCTACGATAGGTTGATGTCCTCGAGCGCGGATGAGCCCTCAACAGAATATTGCCAATTATGCGAATGGGTCTCCCACCCAGACGACTACTCATCTGTAACATTTAAACTGCGCGAAGACGCCAAGTTTCACGACGGAAAACCGATTACACCTGACGACGTAATCTTTTCCATGGAAGCCATCAAACAAGCGCACCCCTATTACCGCTTGTATTACCAAAATGTGACGAGCGCTGAGAAAACCGGCGAACACGAAGTTACGTTCAAATTCGATAAAAAAGGAAATCGAGAGCTGCCCCACATTGTCGGTCAGCTTTTCGTGCTTCCCAAACACTATTGGACAGGAACCGATTCTAAGGGTGAAAAACGCGACTTGACCAAATCAACGCTGGAAGTGCCACTTGGGTCAGGTCCCTACAAAGTAAAGACAGTCGACCCAGGCCGATCCATGGTTTTTGAGCGCGTCGAAGATTATTGGGGCAAAGACCTGCCCGTCAATGTGGGCCAATGGAATTTTGACGAAATCAAATACGAATATTTCCGCGACACCGTGCCTGCATTTGAAGCATTCAAAGCCGGCGACGTTGATGTGCGACAGGAATCGAGGGCCAGCTCGTGGGCCACGCAGTACAACATTCCGCCAATTAAAAAAGGCACCATGAAAAAAGAGGCGATCCCTCACAAGCGCGTCGCCCCCATGCAGTCATTTGCCTTTAATCTTCGTCGCAAAAAATTCCAAGACCCACGCGTGCGCCGGGCGTTCAATCTCGCCTTTAACTTCGAGGAAGCCAACAAAACCATCTTTTATGATCAGTACACCCGTGTTGCCAGCTTTTTTGACAACTCTGAACTGAAATCTTCAGGCATACCCGAAGGCCGCGAGCTTGAAATATTGCAGGAGGTAAAAGACCACGTACCACCCGAACTCTTCACAACGGAATGGAACAACCCCGTCTCTGCCACGACGCGTGAACATCGAAATAACTTGCGTCAAGCCGTCAAATTGCTTGCAGAAGCTGGTTGGACTCAAAAAAATGGAACGCTCGTAAATGCGGACGGCGAAAAATTCAAGGTTGAGTTTCTTCTCGTCCAACCTTCGTTCAAGAAAGTTGTCTTACCTTATGTAAAAGATCTCAAAAGAATTGGCATCGACGCCACGGTTCGCGTCATCGACACGTCTCAGTACAAAAGGCGGACCGATGCTTTTGATTTCGACATCATCGTAAATACCTTCGGTCAGTCTCATTCACCCGGCAACGAGCAACGCGATTATTGGGGCTCCAGCTCTGCGGATCGTCAAGGCGGCGCCAATGTGATCGGCATTAAAAACAAAGCCGTCGATCACTTGATCAACGGCGTCATCTTTGCGAAGTCCCGTGATGACCTTATAAACCACGTCCGCGCCCTGGACCGTGTGCTCTTGTGGAATCATTACGTTGTACCGCAATGGCATATTCCCTACACACGTTTAGCATGGTGGGATAAGTTTGGGCGGCCAAGTAAAATACCATCACAGTCAGTTTCTGTGGACCGCACCTGGTGGGTCGACCCTGACAAAGAAAAAGCACTCGCTGCCAAGTGATACAAAAAAAAGCGATTCAAACCGCGCAAAAAAGCCCATCGTTTATTTAAAGGTCTGCAAAACGATGTTTGTCTTAAATGATCAACCACAAAAAATCATGACGCATCAACACACATTGCTGACCATTCTTTTTCTTGGCTTGGTGTTCTTGATAGCGCCACCGCCCGCCAACGCTGACCCAACCAATAAAAATAACCCGCACGCACCAGCGACGGAAAATAAGTCCCAACCAGCACACGGCCTTTCGGCATTTGGCAAACTCAAATATCCAGCAGACTTTAAACACTTCGATTATGTAAACCCGGACGCGCCAAAAGGCGGCACGTTGTCCATGATCGGCCCAGCCGGTCTCATCACCTTCGATAGCCTCAACGCTTTCATTCTCAAAGGTGACGCTGCACAAGGCATGCAGTTCGTGTTCGACTCCCTCATGACGCGCGCGGAAGATGAACCCGATGCTGTTTACGGATTGGTCGCCAAATCAGCTCAAGTTGCAGACGACAAAATGTCTGTGACATTTCACCTGCGTCCTGAGGCGAAGTTTTCTGATGGCACACCAGTTACCGCCGAAGACGTCGTCTTCTCCTTCAAGGCGCTCAAAGAACAAGGTCATCCACAATTTCGCATTTCCATGCAGGACGTAGAAAAGGCCGAAGCGTTAGACGACAGGACCGTCAAATACACATTTAAAGGCGATCTCGTCCGCGACCTTCCATTGATTGTCGCCCAACTCCCAATTCTTTCCAAAAACTATTACAAAAACAAAAAATTTTCCGAGCCGTCCCTTGACCCGCCCATCGGATCTGGTCCCTACAAGGTTGCGAATTTCGATCCAGGCCGAAACATCAACTATCAACGGCGCGACGACTATTGGGCGAAGGATTTGCCCGTCAATCGCGGGCGTTTTAATTTTGACCGCCTGCGTTATGAATATTTCCGCGATCGCACCATCGAATTAGAAAATCTCAAAGCGGGAAACTTTGACCTTAGAGAAGAGTTCACATCCGTTAATTGGGCAACGGGATACAATGTCCCTGCCGTAAAAGATGGCCGCCTCGTGCGCGCAGTCTTGCCCGATGACCAAATCTCAGGCGCACAAGGCTTCTTTATCAATACCCGACGGGATAAATTCAAAGATCCACGCGTCAGAAAAGCGCTCGACTATGCATTTGATTTTGAATGGTCAAACAAAAACTTGTTTTACAACCACTACAAACGGACGACGAGTTTTTTTGAAAACTCCCCCATGAAGGCCGTTGGCAAACCATCACCTGAGGAATTAGAACTCCTCGAACCCTTCCGTGGCCAAATTCCCGACAGCGCGTTCGACGAGCCCTATATGCCACCCGTCAGCAATGCCTCTGGCGCCGACCGCAAACTTTTGCGAACCGCCGCCACGTTGTTAGAAGAAGCTGACTGGAACCTCAAAGATGGAAAGCGCGTATCGGCCGACGGGAAGAAGCTAAAAATTGAGATTTTGATCTTCTCTAAAATCTTCATTCGCGTCATTGACCCCTATGTAAAAAATTTAGAGAGACTTGGCATTGCAGCAAACATACGCCTCGTTGACGCTGCGCAATATCAGCGGCGCCTCAAGTCCTTCGACTTCGACATAACAACCAGTCGCTTTGTCTTGCCCCTCACGCCCGGTATCGAAATGAAAAATTATTGGGGATCAAATACTGCAAAACAGGACGGGAGCTTCAACCTTGCAGGCATCGCAAATCCCGCCATAGACGCTTTGATCGACAAAGCAATTACGGCCAAATCCCGCGATGAGCTTCACACCGTCGCGCGCGCCATTGATCGCATCCTCCGTGCCAGTCATTATTGGGTTCCCCACTGGTATAAAGCTTCCCATACCGTCGCTTTTTGGAATAAGTTCTCCTGGCCGGAAACCAAACCGAAATATGCACGCGCAATCATCGACACCTGGTGGTTCGACGACAACAAAGCCGCCGCCCTCGCCCAAAAACAAACCAAATAACCGCGGACCCAATAACACCCATGGCTGCCTACCTCATTAAACGTCTTTTGCTAGTGATCCCAACATTGTTTGGAATTATGCTGGTGAGTTTCATCATCATTCAATTTGCGCCCGGCGGTCCCATTCAATACATGATCGCGCAAATCACCGGCACCGATGTATCACTGCAATCGCGCATCAGTGGCGGTGGCGGGGAAAGCTTGGGTAGTCAATCATCATCATCCGGACAAACAGGAGCCGACGGCGGCGGCGCTTCAAGCTCTTACTATCGCGGCGCCCAAGGTCTTGATCCAGAATTTATCAAGAGTTTGGAAAAACAATACGGCCTTGACCGGCCGATGCACGAACGCTTTTTCCTGATGATTTGGAATTTTATGCGTTTTGATTTTGGAGAAAGCTACTTCAAAGGGCGTCCCGTCATAGACCTGATTGTGGAACGGCTTCCTGTTTCCATATCTCTCGGAATTTGGATGACGCTCTTTACATATCTCATTTCTATTCCACTGGGAATCCGCAAAGCCGTTCACGATGGCGAACCCTTTGATACCTGGACGTCCACCGCACTCGTTGTAGGCTACGCGGTTCCGGGTTTTCTCGTCGCTGTATTTCTTCTCGTGGTCTTTGCAGGCGCATCATTTTTCCAATGGTTTCCCTCGCGCGGCCTTTACTCAGACAATTGGGCCGACTTGTCCTGGTGGGGCAAGATCGGCGATTACTTCTGGCACCTGACGCTTCCGCTAATTTCGATCGCACTAGGGTCATTCACAATGATGACCTTTTTGACCAAGAACAGTTTTCTTGACGAGATCCGAAAACAATATGTCCTGACGGCCAGATCAAAAGGCTTGAGCAGCAACCAGGTTCTCTATGGACATGTCTTCCGCAATGCGATGCTCATTATCATCGCCGGCTTCCCAGGTACCTTCATCACCGCGTTTCTAACGGGCTCCATTCTAATAGAAAAAATCTTCTCTCTCGATGGAATCGGGCTATTGGGATTTGAGGCCATCGATCAGCGCGACTATCCCATTATTTTTGCCACGCTCTTTATCTTTTCCCTTATCGGCCTGGCCGTGAACATCATCTCCGATTTCGTCTACACGCTTGTCGACCCTCGGATCGATTTCGAAAGCAGAGAGGTCTGAGGTGGACGCCAAAACAAATAGAATAAAAAAGCCGCGCACCGGCCGGAATGATAACGGCTCAGGTCTGAAGGAACGGATCAGTGACTTTTTCACATTGTCACCGATCAACCGCCGGCGCTGGAACAACTTCAAATCCAACCTTCGCGGTTATTGGAGTCTTTGGATCTTTCTCGTTCTTTTCACGATCTCGCTGTTCGCAGAGTTCGTTGCAAACGAGCGCCCAATCTTGGTCAGCTACAAGGGTGAGCTCTTAGCACCTGTTTTGTTTGATTACCCGGAATCCAAATTTGGCGGGTTCCTCGCTGTAACCGATTACCGTGACCCATTCATCGCCGATGAGATCAACAAACATGGATGGATGGTTTGGCCTCCGATCCGCTATTCCTACAACACTCGCAATCAAGATTACCCGCGCCGCAAAAGCCCGGACGGCCTTTGTCTTGGATTTCCAGCACCACCACCCTGGGCCTCAAACGCTGAATACTGCGAAGCGCCACCTGAACAGATGGCACGCTTCAAAAAATTCTGGAACACCAACTGGCTTGGCCTCGATAACCAAGGGCGCGACGTTCTTGCACGCGTTATTTACGGATTCCGAATATCGGTTCTGTTTGGATTAATCCTAACGATCCTATCGTCAATCATCGGGGTCGCAGCCGGCGCCATCCAAGGCTACTTCGGAGGACGCGTTGACCTCTTCATGCAGCGCGCCTTGGAGATCTGGTCATCAATTCCCACTCTGTTTGTATTGCTAATCATCTCCTCAGTTTTTCCGCCAGGATTTTGGACCTTACTTTGCGTGCTCTTAATATTCTCCTGGACAGCTTTAGTGGGCGTCGTACGCGCAGAGTTTCTTCGCGGTCGGAATTTTGAATACATCACTGCAGCCAGAGCCTTGGGTCTCAGCGACACAAAAATTATGTGGAAGCACCTATTGCCCAACGCGATGGTGGCCACGCTGACGTTTCTGCCGTTTCAATTATCAGGCTCGATCACAGCGCTGACCGCACTTGATTTCTTAGGCCTAGGCCTACCGCCCGGCGATCCTTCCCTTGGCGAACTTGTTCTGCAGGGCAAGACACACTTAGAAGCACCTTGGCTAGGCCTAACCGGATTCTTTGCATTGGCAATCATGTTGTCGTTGCTCATCTTTATCGGTGAGGCTGTTCGCGATGCACTCGACCCCAGGAAGACCTTTAAATGAGCCTCGACACGTCACAAAAACAAGCAGACACATTGGTCCAAGTTCGGAACCTGTCCGTCCTCTTCAAATCAGGCTCCGAACGCAACCTCGCCGTCAATCGAGTCTCATTCAAAATCGGCCGCGGTGAATCCGTTGCCATTGTCGGTGAATCAGGTTCGGGCAAAACGGTATCCGCCCTTTCAATCCTCAGACTATTGCCTTATCCAGCGGCATCCCATCCAACCGGAGAAATATTTTTTCAAGGCAAAAACCTATTGACCGCCAGCGAAAACGAAATGCGCGAAATTCGTGGCGACAAAATCTCGATAATTTTCCAAGAACCCATGACGTCACTCAATCCACTACACACCATTGAAAAGCAAGTGGGTGAAGTCTTGCGTGTGCACCGCGGACTCGAAGATGAGGAAGTCCGCACCCGCGTTATTGAACTTTTACGCAAAGTTGGAATCCGCGAACCGGAAAGAAGGCTGGAGTCTTACCCCCACCAACTGTCAGGTGGACAGCGTCAGCGCGTCATGATTGCCCTCGCACTGGCAAACGAACCTGATCTTCTAATAGCCGACGAACCAACAACGGCCCTTGATGTCACGATCCAAGCGCAGATACTCGAACTCCTACAGCAGTTAAGTCGCGAAATGGGCATGGCACTGCTGCTCATCACCCACGATCTTGGGATCGTGCGAAAAATGGCGCAACGCATTTATGTGATGAAAGATGGCGAAGTTGTTGAAGAAGGACATACCGAGTCAATTTTCACAAACCCACAGCACAATTACACAATTCACCTTCTTAATGCTGAACCCAAGGGCGATCCACCGTCAGCCGATGATAGGGCGCCGGTAGTTATTGAAACAGACGACCTCAAAGTCTGGTTTCCAATCAAAAAAGGAATTTTTCGCAAAACCGTCGATTACGTCAAAGCCGTCGACGGCTTGTCATTAAAGTTGCGCCAAGGCCAAACCTTAGGTGTTGTCGGTGAATCAGGCTCAGGAAAAACGACACTAGGCCTCGCGTTATTGCGCCTCATCTCATCAAAAGGCCCAATCGCTTACATCGGAAAAAACATCGAGAATTACAACTCCGCCCAAATGCGTCCCTTGCGCAAAGAAATGCAAATTGTCTTCCAAGATCCCTATGGATCGCTAAGCCCACGTCTCGCCGTTGGCCAAATCATTGAAGAAGGCCTAATCATACAGCAACCCGACATGAGTTACGCTGAACGCCGCGAGCGCGTCAGCCACGCCCTTGAAGAGGTGGGACTAGATGCAGAGGCACAAGATCGCTACCCACATGAGTTTTCTGGCGGTCAGCGCCAACGCATAGCCATCGCGCGCGCAATGGTCTTAGAGCCAAAGTTCGTCATGCTGGACGAACCAACAAGCGCACTCGACATGAGTGTGCAGGCCCAAATTGTCGACCTCCTACGCGAGCTGCAAGAACGGCGCAACTTGGCTTATTTGTTTATCAGCCACGACCTGAAAGTCGTTCGCGCACTCTGCAATTACATCATCGTGTTGCGCAATGGAAAGGTTGTCGAAGAAGGCCCGGCCGCCGACGTCTTCAACAACCCACAACAAACATATACGCGTGAGCTGATTGACGCCGCCTTGAAGCTCAAAACTTCAAGCGTCAAAGAAGAACTGAACGCTTCAGCCTGATCGGATCGTTACCACACTGAGACGATTGACAAAGACATCTCGTCCCTGAAGAAACGTCCCTATTGTTTGGGCAGCGCAGGCGGCCCAGTCGTAGCGCCTGCCACAGATAATCTCTTGATCGCCGTTATTTTTGAGCCTGATCTTTCAATGCGCGCCACTGCTTCCGGCAACGTTTCAACAGTCACAGCCATATGATGGGCGTTGGCATGCAAAAACATAATTCCATCGATCATCATGCCCACATGGCCATCCCAAAAAATAAGATCACCTCGCAATAGCCCTTCAAGATTGTCAGGCACCAATACGGTCGTGCCTAGAGCGGCCTGTTGCATGTCGCTGTCACGCGGCGAATTGAGCCCCGCCGCCAAAAGCGCCATTTGCACAAGCCCCGAACAATCAATTCCGATACGCGTTCGGCCGCCCCACAAATAGGGCGTGCCAATAAACCGTTCCGCAACTTCAACAAAATCACGCGCATATCGATTTAGCGGCACCACATGGCGGGCAGCAACATACCCACCTTGGGCAGTTCGGCAAAAATTGTTCTTGGTCTCAACTATGGATAGTCGCGAATTCAAACTTAGGTGCATGATTGGCGGGGCTTTAACATCAGGCGCACAAAAAACAAAAGTACCCAACGCACGTACATGATGTGTTGGTTGTAACGGCGCGCGACTTAACGCATCCGCAGGCACATACCCCACATAACCATCAGCGTTAAGCTGAACCCAAGCCCAACCATTTGCTTGGTCAAAAACACGCAAACTCTCTCCAAACAAGGCCTCATTGACAATGGGTGAACCTGGCTTTGGCTCCGCACGCAGTGTTAAAGATGCGCGCGTAACATGGGCAGCTTCACCGACCGTGTAACGCTCAGCTTCAACAACCTCGCGCAAGTCCTCCGAGGCCAAATCGGGGCGATAGGCATGGCACCGTGGGTCAGGACGCGATACAGACACCCGCGAGTCCTCTTTCTTTTCAGTGCTTGACTCACTTAATTCCGTCAAACCGAAACCCTTTCCTGAAGGACCCGGAAAATCGCTCTCGCCGTCATAGGCTCTCCACCCTTCGGACCCAAAGCACGCGTTTTTGATGACCATCCATAAAGGTCAACATGCGCAAAGCACTTTGCTTGGGCTACAAACCGTTTCAGAAACAATGCCGCTGTTATGGCGCCAGCAAATGGACCATCCGAAACATTTTTCATATCGGCCACGTTGCTTTCAAGTTTGCCATCATAACCCTCCCAAAACGGCATCTGCCAGATGGGGTCTCCAATTTCGCCGCCATATTTTGCAACCCTTTCTGCAAAAGCATCATCGTTCGAAAAAAAGGCAGGCAAATCTGGCCCCAAAGCAACCCGCGCTGAGCCGGTCAGGGTCGCCATCGATATCAATAAATCTGGCGAATCTTCGTCAGCGTAGCTCAGGGCATCGGCCAAAACCAGGCGCCCCTCAGCGTCCGTATTGCCGATCTCAACACTTTTGCCGTTGCGGGCCATCAAAATATCGCTTGGACGAAACGCGTTGCCCGACACGCTGTTTTCAGCGGCCGCAATAAGAACCCGCAAGCGCACCTTTAGTTTCGCAGCCATAATCATCTGACCCAGCGCAAGTACGGTGGCTGCACCGCCCATATCTTTTTTCATCAACAACATGCCAGCGCCCAGTTTGAGGTTAAGGCCGCCTGTATCAAAACAAATACCTTTGCCAACAAGTGTTACGTTCATTAGATCCTGATCGTTATTGCCCGGTGACCAGTTGAGCTCAATCAACCGCGGCTGTCGCGAACTGGCGCGCCCAACCGCATGAATCATAGGAAAGTTTTGGTCGATGAGTTCGTCGCCACAAACAGAAGTGACTTTCGCGCCGTAAGCGTCGCCCAATTTGCGTGCAGCGGTTTCCAATTCGTCCGGCCCAAGATCTGATGCCGGTGTGTTTATTAAGTCGCGCGCCATCCAAACGCTCGCGACTTCGTTGAGCGCCGCGGCTCTATCGGCTTTGCGCTTCACAACAAGTTTGACGTCGCGGACGCTTGATTTGGATTTGTAGCGCGCAAATTGATAGGCCCCGAGCCCCCACGCAACGGCGGCAAGCTCTGATTTTCTTAATTTCGATCCAATCCTATACACGCCTTTGGGTAACACCCGCGGCAGTCGACCAATATTAAGTTCGACAGACCCACACGGCTCATGAAACGCCCCTTTTCCGGTCCCCAACAAGACACATGCAACCGAACCATCTTCCGCCGGCACGATTAGGTGACTACCTGCCTTGCCGCAAAACGTTGACGCAGCAATCCAATGCGTTTGCGCTTTGCTCAATTCCCCCTGAATGTCTTTCACAATATCTGCACCGCGACCCTCTGATACCAACCAGATTGGAGTTGCAGTACCATCGTCAGTTGAGTCCGCGAAAACCTCACGCGCTTCCATTTCTATTCCCCGTTGCATGACACAAGTCGTGTTGGTCTGCTGCGAAAAGCTGAGCCAAGACCCTAAAACGCCTTTTGCTAGCCCAATGCCACCATTTATTTCCCCGATGTGAGCGCCCAAACCCACGTTTAGCCCGCAAAATCCAACTCCGACACCCGCGAGAGGTTAATCATTTGTTGAGAAGCGTCCCGGAAACTAACACTGCATCCCTGCGATTCGGCTGACGTGCCAAACGAAAAGGACCACTCCATGGCGCTCCAAAGAGTACCAACCGTAAACCTGAAATTTTGCCATGCCGTTCGCGCCCTCGCGGCCGCATCAGCAAGTCTAATGGTGAGTGCCTGTGCTCAACAAGGCAGCATGCTTGGTCTACCCGAACTAGCCTCATCCAGCGCCACCCAAAGTCATACCGCGAACGCCTCATCCATCACAAATAATCGCTCTGAATTGCAGAGAGCAACCGCCTATTGGGGTAAGGAATACGCCAATAACCCCCAAGACCTCAACGCTGCTCTCAGCTACGTAAGAAACCTCAAGGCCATGAACCAAAAGCGGCAAGCACTGGCGGTGCTGCAAAATGCCAGTCGATTCCATGGCCGTAACAGAGAACTTGCGTCTGAATATGGACGTCTCGCGCTCGATCTTGGCCAGATCACCGTTGCCGAAAAAGTACTCACGATGGCCGAAGACCCTGCCAATCCCGATTGGCGCATCATTTCAGCACGCGGCACCATTTTGGCAAAAAGAGGCGAATACAGCGAGGCAATACCATTTTACGAAAGGGCACTGGCCATTGCTCCGGGACGCCCCTCGCTATTAAACAACCTCGCGATGGCATACATAATGAAAGGCGACCCGCAAAAAGCTGAATCACTTTTGCGCCAAGCCTCAGCTACAAACGGAAGCACTGGGCGCGTTCGCCAGAACCTTGCATTGGCTCTTGGACTGCAGGGTAAGTATTCCGAATCCACACAAGTCGCTTCGCAAGACACCTCGCCCGCAGCGGCGTCCCATAACACAAGCGCAATCCGCAAACTTGTAAATCTTCCACCCAAACACACGCCGCCGCCGCAAAACGCGACGACTTTAGCTGCGTCAAACCTAGATCTTAAACCGACAGCAACCGCTCAAACAAACGGGTGGCAAACGGAAATTGAAGGATCCGACGTGGCGTCCACATCAAATGTAGCCCACGGGCAGCAATAGGAAAGAACAAGAGGTTTCGCTGCTACGCGCTTATTTAATTGCTTGTGCGAAGCTTGCACTAAGGGATTTCAAGCAATCCCAGAATTTTGAGCCGCACCAAAAATTCCTAGCAAAAGGTTAGAAAAACCTCTTTGGAACTTGATCTGGCCCGTTTTGAAAACGCCGAAAGCTCCTATTGCATTTTCCAGAAGTTAATAGCTGCCGGCCCAAGGATCACAACAAAAAGAACTGGGATAAAGAAGATAATCATCGGCACCGTAAGTTTCGGCGGCAGTGCCGCTGCCTTCTTCTCCGCTTCTGCCATGCGAACATCGCGGTTTTCCTTGGCCATAACCCGCAACGCTTGACTAATTGGCGTACCATAGCGCTCCGCCTGAATCAGTGCGGTCGCAACGGCTTTGACACCGGGAAGCCCCGTTCGTTTGCCCAAATTATCAAACGCCTGTCGCCGCTCTTGCAAAAATGAGAGCTCAGCCGTTGTTAGCGAAAGTTCCTCGGCCAATTCGACACTGTTGCGCACAACTTCCTTTGATACACGGCCAAACGCTGCCTCAATCGACATACCCGACTGGACGCAGATCAAAAGCATATCAAGTGCATCTGGAAATGCTAACTTGATCTTATTCTGGCGTTTTTGGACGAGGTTTGAAACGAAAAGATCCGGCAAAAAGTATCCCACATATCCAACCGTCAACGCCAAGATGACCTTCATAAAGAACGGATATTTAAGGTCCGCGAAAAAGAAGATGTAAATGACCGCACCAATCAACACGATCACAGGCATCGCAAGTCTAAAAAACATATAAGTTACAAGTGGACCTTGGCCCCCAAGACCAGCCATCCTTAATTTGTCACGAATTTCTTCGTTATCGAAGCGCGCGCGCAAATCAAATACGTCGACAATTTGTTGCATCGTTCCCGTATTCTGGGCACGGCGCAAACCCACTCCCCGCTCTTCGTTAGCAAGCTCCGACAAACGTGTCGCACGCAACTTTTCCCGCTCGACGGCCATAACCTTCATTCGTTGCCCCAGTCGATCACGGTTTAGCATTGGCAGCGCAATTGTCAGCACAGTTGCGAAAGCCGATATTGCCGCGAGCAAAGTTACGACAAATTCAGGCCGAGCAACTGCATCGACGATTTCATACATTTGTTAGACCTCACTCAATCAAACACGTGCCTTCAAAACAAACCACCCAAATAGAGCGCTAAATTTTGAAGTTGATCATCTTGTACATCATCCCCACGCCGATACTCATCCACAACAAGCAACCCGCAACGAAGACGTTGCCCGTTTTCGTAACAAACAGCGGCATGATGTAATTTGGCGTTGACAAATAGACCAGAATTGTAATCACAAACGGCAATGACGCCAGAACGGCAGCCGAAGCTAGGGCTTCCGCCGACAAAGCTTTGACTTTCATTTTCATACGCTGCCGGTCGCGCAAAACTTCTGACAAATTCCCAAGCGCCTCCGACAAGTTGCCGCCAGCTTTTTGCTGAATACCGATAACAATTGTCATGAAACGCACGTCTGGCAAGGGCATCCTCTGTGACAGACGCTCTAGCGCGTCGGCCAACGTAACACCGACACGTTGCTCTTCGACAACAACTTGGAATTCCGACCGTATCGGTTCAGGACTTTCGCGCGCCACAATCTGCAATGTCTCATTAAGTGGCAAACCTGACTTCATGCCACGAACAACAACATCCATCGCATTCGCCAACTCTTTTAGAAATTTGTTTTGGCGACGCTTCGTAATCTGACCTAAAATCCACCTTGGCAGACCGAAAATCCCAACAAATGTAACCGCAATCGCACCAAATATTGTGACCGCTGAGGGCGAGAACGAGAGCAGCGTCACGATACCCAAAACGACACCAAACACTGCACTCAAAATCCAGTAAGTTTTTGGCGAAATGTTCAAGCCCGCGCGCTCAAGCCTCAAGCGCAATGAAATTTTTGCATTGTTCTTTTTCTTCTGAAGATCGATATCTTTTAGTGCATCGGAAACATCTCTTCTACGTTTAATCGTTGATTCCTCAGCAGTGCGTCTTGCCAACCGCAACGATTGCGATTCAACAACGGCATTTTTTCGCTTCTTGGAGGCATCATCACCCGCAAAAAACGGATACGATAGCGCAAATGCTAAACCACCAATTGCGAGAGCGCCGACAATTGGCGCAACTATAATTAGCAGGTCCTGGTTATCCATCAATCTCTCCAAGAGGATTGCCGGTGTCGTCTTCAACTTCGGAGGTGGCAAGCGCTTCGGCTAACCGTTCATGCTCTGAATAGTACTCCGCCCTATCCCAAAATCTTGGTCGAGCAATACCCGTTGAGCGGTGCCGGCCAAGTATTTTGCCGTTCTCATCTTCGCCCAGCGTGTCAAAGACCATGATATTTTGAAGCGTGACCACATCTCCTTCCATACCAATGACCTCCGTGACATGCGTAATTTTACGCGAACCGTCACGCATGCGAGAGGCCTGTATGATAATGTCAATGGAACCAACAATCATTTCGCGAATGGTCTTCACGGGCAAAGAAAACCCGCCCATCATGATCATGGATTCCAACCTGGCGATCGCTTCTCTCGGGCTATTGGAGTGAAGCGTCCCCATTGATCCATCGTGGCCCGTGTTCATCGCCTGCAATAAGTCAAACGCTTCTGGTCCACGAACCTCGCCAACGATAATGCGCTCAGGACGCATACGCAGACAGTTTTTGACAAGGTCACGCATCGTGATTTCGCCTTCGCCCTCAAGGTTGGGCGGGCGTGTCTCAAGTCTCACAACGTGCGGCTGCTGTAGCTGAAGCTCAGCGGAGTCTTCGCATGTAATAATGCGTTCCGTCGTATCAATAGAACCGGTGAGACAGTTCAGCAGCGTCGTCTTACCTGAACCGGTACCGCCAGAAATCAAAACGTTACAGCGCACACGACCGATGATCTCAAGAATTGTCTTGCCCTGAGGCGTGATCGAACCGAACTGAACAAGCTGCTCAAGCTTCAAGCGATCCTTTTTAAACTTACGAATCGTCAGTGCTGGCCCATCAAGCGCCAATGGCGGTGCAATCACGTTGACACGACTTCCATCAGGCAAACGCGCGTCGCATATCGGACTTGATTCATCAACGCGACGCCCAACCTGGCTCACAATGCGCTGACAAACATTCATCAGCTGTACATTGTCGGCAAATCGAACGTTTGTTGTCTCCATTTGCCCTTCGACTTCGATGTACGTCATATCGGCACCATTCACCATGATATCTGCGATATCATCGCGCGCCAGCAGCGGCTCCAATGGGCCATAACCGAGAACGTCGTTACAGATGTCTTCAAGCAGCTCTTCCTGCTCCGCAATCGACATCACAACGTTTTTGAGCTGAATAATCTCGCTTACGATGTCGCGAATTTCATCGCGCGCGGAACCAACGTCAAGCTTTGAAAGTTGTGTTAAATCGATAGTATCAATGAGCGCGTTGAAGACCGTCGTTTTAACGTCGTAATAATCGTCAGAATGACGCTTTGATGAGCGCGCCTCAACCGGAGCAAGCTCGGGAGCGGGTTTTTTTGGTTGAGGTGCTTCTTTTTTTGGAGCACCTGCTGGCATCAGTTGCTGAACAGCTTGTGGAGCGCCGCCGTTATTTGGTCGTGGCGCTTGAACGTTTGCCGACCCGCCTGCCGGCGCAGCAGGTGCAGGTGTCGGCTGCTTTGGAACGGCTGGCTTACGAGGTATTGGACCCTCAACTGACGAACGCTTACCAAACATTACAACTCAAACCTCGTTAACGACCAAGCTTTAGCTTTTCCAGTATTGGAGAAAACCGCGATTTCTTTTCTGGCTCTGCCGGCTTGCGGTGTGTGAGCCCCAATGCCAAATTGTTGAATGCCGGCACCGCTTTTGCCTTTGGGTCCAGCTCTTCGATCATCTGACCATTGTTTGCGGCCTGGCCAAATGGTTCAATGTCGAACTCAATTTCCGTAACGGTTTCGATCTCAAGTGCGCGAGAAAAATCCTTCGCACTAATCTCCGGTCGCTTCGGCATATTCGTCATATTCAACACTAGAAATGGCAAGAAATCGTTGCGACGATTTGCTTTTAGAAAATCAACGATGTTTTTTGCGTTGCGAAGATTTGCCAGATCTGGCTGCGCGGTAATGACGACTTCATCAGATTGCAACAAAAGCCGCTTCGTCCAACCCGTCCATGTGTGCGGTAAATCAACCACGACAAATGGAACGTTTTGTCGAACGACATCAATAACATTGTCGCAAGCATCCGCAGACAGATCGTATTCCTGATCAAGAATCACCGGCGCTGCAAATATGGACAAATGCTCCGAACACTTGGTGAGCAATCTGTCTAGCAGAACTTCATCCAACCGCTCCGGGGTAGACAGCGCTTCTGCAATCCCCTGAACTGGATCCTGATTGAAATCGAGACCTGTTGTTCCGAAAGCCATGTCGAGATCTGCGACAACCACGCTACTTTGCAACGTTTCCGAAAGCACCCACGCCGTGTTGTGGCAAACCGTTGACGAACCAACACCGCCCTTTGCGCCGATAAACGAAAACACATGACCAACGGGATCCGTTTCAGGGTCGTTGTAAAGATTTGAGATGCATTCCATTGCATCCAACGGATCGACCGGTATGACCAGGTATTCGCTGACGCCGCGCTTCAAAAGCTCGCGATACAAAACGACGTCGTTTTGGTGACCCACAACAATGACCCGGGTCCCTTCATCGCAGCAGTTTGCGAGTGCATCAAGTTGTCCCAACATTTGTTCGCGCCCGAGACCTGATTCAGTCACGATCAAATTCGGCGTTGGGTTTTCTTGATAATGCGCAATCGCCGCCGATGTTCCGCCCATATGAATCGATACATGCGCTTTACTTAATCGGCGATCCTCTGAGGCCACCTGAAAAGTCTGCGCCAAGCCTTCGGTTTCGCAAAACACTTGAATTGAAACACGCGGAATAGGCCGAGCCCGCTGTATTGTCGGCGCTACGGCCTCACTTCCGTTTGGCGAGACAGGTTCTTCCTGCAGATTTTCAACATCTATTGATACGACTTGATTGCTCATACTCTTTTTACCCAAATACTATTCGTCCGTGTCGACCTTTTCTTCTTCCGTTTTCTCAGCCCCAGTCGCTTCACCACCGATGTATTTGTTCCAAATGGCATTACGCCGTTCAGATGAACGAGGAGTGGGGCTACCCGGCCCAAGCAAATCTCCTGGATTGGCAAGCTGAGAAGCAAAGTTGCGCTGCGTGGAACAACCAAAATCAGCGTAATTGTCGTTGTCACGCTGATCCGACAAATTCGTCGGCCAGTACCCACACGTCGGCGCTTCAGCAACGTAGGTCATATATGAGATCCGCAGAGGCGGCTCCGTATGTTCGTCGGCGTAATAACCCTCGACAATCATTTTGGGTGCCCCCAAACCTTGTCGGGTCAAAACAGCGCGTACATCGCGTACTGCACTCATTACAGCCGCTTCATTGGCGCTACCGCTAGGAGCAGAAATTACAAGCCGGCTATTACCGGCATCCATCGACCTATAGCGGCGATAGAACGATATAAGCTCAGCACGTTGTTCAGACGAAAGTCCGAAAGATCCCGTCGACACATCTAAATTCAACGTTCTGGGTTCCTGCGAAACCATAATAGGATGACGTTCTGCCGGATCTAGCAAAGTCCAGCCAGCAACGCGCGTACCAGGATCAAAGTGGCGGCAACCGGTAAGTGCCACACCCACAACACAGGCTACGCCGATAAATTTGGTAGCGCTGGCCACATATTGCCTAACAAAGCTCATTGTAATTCTCCTGCGCTTCCATCTATTCGACAATGAACCCGTAATCGCCTTTAAGGCCGCCTTCCGGCACAGGTCTGCCACGCCCATAGATACGATTAATCTCACCTAAGAAATTAGCCCTCTTATCCGTCGAGGCAGCCAACCCATCTGTAGGCAACGCAAGCTCTTTGCGAGACGTTGCACGCACCAGATATGGCGTAACGATCACAACAAGTTCAGTTTCTCGTTTCTCAAAATCGCGGCTACGGAACAAAGTTCCCAGGATCGGCACATCTTTGAGGCCCGGGAAACCGTCAATGTTCTGGCGCGTGTCCTCGGACAACAAACCTGCCATCGCAAGCGACCCACCTGACGGCAACTCAACGGTCGAGTTGGCTTCACGCTTGTTAAGGGCAGGGATACCCAAACCATTAATCGTTACGGCACCAATGTTTGTGAGCTCCGACACTTCCGTCTCAATCTTGAGACTGATGCGCCCAGCTGACAAAACGAGGGGTGTAAATGAAACGCCGACACCGAATTCCTTAAATTCGACGTTGATCTGGCCTTGGTTATCAACAACAGGAATCGGAAATTCACCACCAGCCAGGAACTTTGCGGGCTCACCAGAAATCGCGGTAAGGTTGGGTTCCGCCAATAAGCGAATTAATCCGGCTCTTTCCAAAGCGCGCAATGCACCGTTAATCGATTGCGGATTAGCACCACCGGTGCTCCACTGAGAGGTTACACCAGAATTGTTGAACGATTGGACACCGTTGGCGTTACGTCCGCCATTGATGAGGGCTAGTGACCCTTCAAGGAATCCAGAAATCGGAATATTTCCAAGGCCAGCAGCCGTTGTTAACGGCAGCGCATTATCCGTCAAAATAGAGGTCGCAAAGTTCCCCGTATTGATATCCGCACCAAGGTTGATGCCAAACTGCTTGAGTAGCGTCCGCTGAACTTCAGCCACAACGACCTTCAGCATCACCTGTTCTTCGGCATCAACCTGCAACATATTGATAACCACGTTTTGGTTTTCACTCTTTGTAAAACTCTTCACGTGGAAACCTGCCGCTGATTCTGCCGTTTTCGATTCAAATTCAACAAGGACAAACTGCTTCGCGATGTTCGTCGCTCTCGCAGAATCGGCAGGACTGCGAACGCGCCCCGTTAAGATCACGGTCTGATTAATCAGCTCAACCTTGATGTCACTTCCAGGAATAATTCTGTTGAGTACAGACTGCAGTCCTGCAGATTCGCGCTCAACATAAAGCTCTAGCGTTGCAAACTGCTCACCGTTCTCATCAAACAAGAAAGCATTCGCCTCGCCAATTTTCCGAGACATCAAAAATACCCGGTTGGAATCCAAAACCACCGCGTCGATAGCCAGCGGATTTGAAACCAAAACATCTCGAACGGAACGTGGTGACACGATAAGCACCGACTTACCCAAGCCGATTTTCACATCCCTTTGAATGGGCCAAGATTCATGTTCCGACAAATGAATCGTCGACTTATGTTGATCCGCCGCAAACGGTTTTGCGCGATCTCCATTTGCCAAACCATCATTCGGCGTAAGTGCTAGACAAACGACGCAGGCGGCCACCCCCACAACGGAGACTACAGCGAGCCTCCAAGCCTTCGACATCGAATTTCGCATTTTTCTCAAGCCTTTTCACGAGCTACAACCGATGACTCAATTGACACCGTACGCACGCGACTTGACTCCGTAACGCGTTACACCGATGGAGTTCCCACGCTCTTTGCTAAGATCATTCTTCGTCATACCTTGTCCCTCAGCTTCAAGGTCTGACACGCTACGCAACGAAAGAGTGATTTCACCCATAGAATTTGCCAGAGCTAAAATCTCAGCCTGACGTGGCGTTAGTTCCAATGTGGCCGTCGTCTTCGACCCACCGGTTTCTGCAGCCTTTTTCCCTTTTACGGTCTGCAATTGCTGTCCAATTGCCAAAACCCTGACATTTCGGAACAGTGTATCGGCCACAAACGTATTGTCGCCGCGACTACCCTGGCGCCGAATCAAAATGACATCGACATGGTCGTTGGGCAGAATGAGTCCGCCAGAAGCTGTCTTTTGTTCAATTCGTGTCGCGACAGCGCGCATGCCCCGAGGAAGGATCGCTGCCAACACACCGCCCTGGCCGGGCTTAATTAGTTTTTGTAGCGTCGCAGGCTCGCCAGCAACAATGGCACCGCGAACAATCGAACCAGTGATTTGTTGCTTTGCTTTTTTGTTGTCAGACGTGATCAGCCCTGGGCGCACACCGTCTTTTGGCCATTTCTGCCAAGTGAAATCATGGCCGGCAACAATCTCTCCAAGCGCAATGTCGCGCGAAGCGACAAGCACTTTTGTCGTATTGATTTCAACGCGCTCTGTCTTTGTCTCCTGCGGCTTGTTTATCAAGCCCCGCATCATGACAAATGCAGCAATACCAGCGACTGCTGCGATCGCAATTCCAATGATTTGTACTCGTTTCATTGCGCGTTAAGACCCTTCAGCCAGACGGGCTCACCCGTCATTTCTCGCTGATCAACCTAAGGCGCAAATGTCAATGTGAGGTTAACTGGCGTGCCGGTTTAGCCCCAGAACCAAATATTTTCCTGAGATTGCCAATGAAGCACCGACATTTAACTTTGGATACGGCGCGACAGTCTTCTTAGCCCATAAATAGGCTGTACAACATCGTCTGCGGGAACGCTAAAATTGCACCTCCAGCTATAGCAATACCAAAAGGAATCCCAGATTCTTTGTTGTGCAGCCTCATCGCCCAACTCGGTGCATAAGCCGACAGGACAGGCAACTGACGATAGACGAGAATTGCAATAGCAAGTCCACCGCCAAGGACACCAACAAGAAGCAAATACGGTAACAAGTAATCCAAACCAACCCACAACGCGCCAGCTGCCAGCAGTTTCGCGTCACCACCACCAAACGCACCAAACGCAAATAGCACGAACCCGGCAACTAAAACGATAGCTCCCGCCGCGAGATGTGAGAGCAACTCCATCCAAGGCAAACCACTCAACGGCGCAGCAACTAGAAATGCCCCGCTGATAGCAATGGAAATCCAATTGGGAATCGTCATGGTCAGCATATCGCTGATCGCAGCGAGGATCATCAAAACCAGAAATGCAAAAATTAGACAACCGACAATAAGCGACACAACAAAAAACCTCCGCCAACTAAGCCAACGCTTGTGGGCTCCAAGATGCCGGGCCTTAGCTAAGACTACCTTAATCTAGGTCTTCAACCTAAAAAAAATCTGCATACAAACAATATAAATATGAATATTGTTGTGGATCACATATTGCCGAAGGTTAGCATCTATTGCCACCTTCTTATTATCGACGCCCTACCAACCAAAACAAACGGCGAGGAGCTATTGCATATGTTGGGCAGCTGTGTCGAGCGGCTTTTGAACATTAGTACCCACGAGCGTAACACTCGACACAATGGCAAGGAAGATTGCACCGCCCAGCAAACTGTACTCAATAGCCGTAGCACCGTCGGTCGACGAGATAAATTTTTTCACCAGTTTCGTCATCGTATGAAAACCCTAGTTTTCCGCCACAATAAACTACACTTGACCTATTACAAGGTTGCATATCCTTTATACGGCCGTGGCGCTTAACAGATTGTGCGAACTTGAATCTTTTCCCGAGTATCTCCAGTTTTAATAAAGAAATTATTATTTTGTCAGAGGCCTGAACCAACATTCCAAAAAAAACGGCATGACATTGCACCAGTTCAAAGCTCAAACAATGAAGATTTTCCGAGATAGGATACTCTCACAAAAGCACGCCATCATTATCAGTACAGAGCATCAAAGCTCCACATAGAGCAAAGCCGCTAGGTGAGGGCACCTAGCGGCTTTGTACGACATTCTATTAGAGGGTCCTGATGACGCTTTTTGCGTTTTCAGCCTCTGCAATCACACGACTTACTGGAGGGCCGTACCGATTGTGTCAAACGTACCGTCGAGGTTGGTACCAACGGTCGTCATTGTGCCGATAGCAACAACGGAAATAAGAGCAGCAAGCAGGCCATACTCAATAGCCGTAGCACCTGACTCATCCTTAGCGAAACGCAAAACGATCTTCTTCATGACAACTCTCCCAATTGGGTTTGGTTTTTCACATTCACGTTCAACGAAGAGCAACAGCTCTGCCGCCTGAACTGCTAAGGACCCTACAACACAAGGCGTTAAACCGACGTTAAAATGACAGCACTTCAATTCAAATTACGCGCAAACTTGATGAATAACTTCTGAACGTTTCAGCGTTCGCAACACAACAAATCTGCTAACAGTAAGATACGTAAAGCCAATTCCGTTTTTGAGCATTCGCTAATCAATGCACAAATAACATCTAGCATGACAAGTTCGCGACTTGCACAAACAAACGTCTGCACAAATTGCGCACCATTTAAGATCGCTCATTTGCAATTCGTTCACATATTTCTGGTTTTATGCCAAAACAACATTTCTCGCTTGGCGCTTTCGAGGAACGCTTTCATGTCAAAGATCACACCGGCCAGCTTTCGCTCTTACTTTAAGACAGTCCTCATTCTGTTAGCAGCCACATCTTGGATGGTCGTCCAAATGCCGCTAACAGCAGCGAACGCCGCCGACCTTGTGGTCCGTTACGACCAATCACAATTATTGCGAATGCCAAAACCGGTTAATCAAATCATAATAGGCAATCCGTCTATCGCCGACGTGGTTTTGCAATCTGACACGCTTTTAGTCGTCACCGGCAAGACATTTGGCGTAACAAACATCATTGCCCTTGATCAGGAAGGAAATGTCATTCAAGACCAGCGCGTCATCGTGCAACCCGACGGTTCCCGAGTTGTAAATCTTATGAAGGGAGCCGAGCGCCTCTCCTACACATGCACACCAACCTGCTCACCAACCATCACAATTGGCGACGACGCATCGTATTTCGAGAAAGTAGCCAAGCACGCCGAGACAAAGACAAAGTTTTCTGCGACTGGCGAGACAGGCGGCAACGCGGCCCAATCGGGTCAATAGTCTAAGTAACAGGCTACAGACTTACCAAATCTACCTCATTAAAGTAGCCTCTGGAGCAATTGGCACTGGCCCTAGATCTGCCAAGTCTCAGTTTAACCCAATCGTTCAGATTCAATTAAGAAAGAATCGAAAGAACTTTAATTAAACAGCCACTTAAAGGTTTCATTTACTCGTAAAAATTTACATTCCTCCGCAATTAGCAATACCAAAAAAGCCTGCGGAGCTAGGGTCAAATGCGTCAATTCTTGCCGACAAAAATCAATGGCCAATCTAGGAAACTACGTCGCGCATTCTTGCGTTGGCGCAAAGACAACAGCGGCACCACCGCAATCGAATTTGGCATGATCGGGCTTCCGTTCTTCATGCTCATATTTGGCATCCTGGGTGTAGGCCTACACTTCTTTGCGTCGAGCGCGTTGCAACACTCAGTTGAAGCGGCTTCACGCACAGTTAGAACCGGCCAAGCCATCAACCAGAACCTATCTGTAGAAGAATTCCGCCGAGAAATTTGCAACCGTGGTGTCGGAATAATCGATTGCAGCAAGCTCGAGGTTCATCTGCAAAGCGGTGACAACTGGGGCGATATTACACCACAGGCTTGCCTTGATAACTCCGGTACGCTCGTACAATCCTCCGGCGGCGGCGGCTCCTCTAGCCCATCTGTCGGACAGTTCGCCGGCTGTTCAGGAACAGCCTATATCATCACCGCGTGTTACGAGTTCGCGCTTGCTGAAGCAATACCATTCCTCCAGATGGGAACGAACCCAGCAAAACCCGGATTAATGCAAGCATCGGCTGCTGGCCGAACAGAACCCCACGACTTAGACTGTAACCAATAACAACCTTAAACGAATCCAGGCTTGAATTTTAAAAGGGCTGCGACAAATGACCCGGGCGATCAACAGGAGTAACAAATCAAAATTCTTCAGAAAACTAGCTAGTTTTCGTGAAGACGAACGCGGTCTTGCAGCCGTGGAATTTGCTTATGTTCTACCGCTTATGTTGCTCATGCTTCTCGGAGCATTCGAAATAAGCCGCGCAATCAGCATGGATCGAAAACTCAATGCCGTAACGGCGGTTACAGGCGATCTGGTTGCCCGTGAAGAAACGGCGGACGAAAACTCTCTTGACGCCATCATGAACATCATCAATCAGATTGTTGCACCCTATGATATCGCTGATCTGCGCCTTACTGTTATCCCCGTAATGGCGGACAACAACGACCCACCGACCCCATTCGTCTATGCCGACGGTTATTCTTTCGCGGACAAAACCACGCCACCCGCCAGGTGCTCTGCTTTTGACCTAGGTAACGCATCCGATGTTTTAACTCCAGGCGGAAGTCTCATCGTTGTGCAGGCCGAGTACGACTACGAACCGATTTTTGGAGACGTCATCATGGCCCTACAATCGGTTATCTACGGTGGAAATTTTGGAGATCCAGCCACATATAGGAGTCAATCCATACACAGTCCGCGCCAAGGCTGTGTTGACTTTGAAGGAAACAACTGCATTTCCAATTGCCCGCAAGCCGGTGGCAGTCCCTAGGAAGCGCATCAAAGACTTAACGCACAAACTTGTTCTCCATCAAAATTGGCTCGTGTGACTTGGCTCCGAAACGGTCGAGCAACAGACACATGGTAATGGGCCTAGCAGTCCAGCGCGACACGAAACTCATGCCAGGACGTAGATAGTGTTTCGGCAAGCCCAACTATTCGTTCGCCTTGCATTAGGGTTACAACCGAACCTATGTTGAACCAGCCAACAGCCCATAACCCTATTCGGACACAATTAGATGGTGCGGCGCTCAACCCATACCGCTGATCAGCTCCGCGAATTGATCCTTCATGCCGCGACAGAACTGATTGAATCAAACGGTCTCGCAGGACTTTCTGCTCGTGAGATTGCGAAACGAATCAACTACTCGCCTGGCACCATATACAACGTGTTTGAAGGTCTGGATGACCTCATCCTGCGCATCGAAGGGCGCCTTTTAGACCGCCTTGACGATCACCTTGAATCCACGCCTGCAACCGCTGACAGACAAGATCGCGTGTTACTTATGGCCAATGCTTACCTTGAATTTACACGCCAAAACCCAAAGCTTTGGAACCTGCTGCTGCAGCATCAAATGGCCAACACGAAACCAACACCGGATTGGTACCAACAAAAAATCGATCAGCTACAAAATAGGTTCGAAACTGCGTTGACCGCGCTGCCCGACAAGTCCTCACAACCAAAGACGACTAAGGCCTGTGCCCAAGCCCTCTTTTATGCGCTCCACGGTATCACGGCACTGGCGACGTCAGAAAAAATGTCCAACTTGCCAAGCGACACCGTGAACGCGATCGTCCAGAACTTGGTGAAAAAATATACCGCCAGTCTATCGGGCGCCAATTTTGAATCCCAGCGCAATACCATTTGAATCACAGTAGGTCTTTATGGCCGAGCACCGCCCCACATCCTAACGCGTGTCCCCCCAAAAGTGGGGGCCGGTTTTGGGGCAAACGACACGCGAAAACAAAGCACTAAAGCATGGCAAATGGATCCCAATGAGTGAGACATGCTTTAGTCCGCCCCTCCCGAGTTTTTTCCCGACTTTGCGGGGCTAAGCTCTTCCGCTGGCGAACTCTTTGCAGATGGAATCGATCCTGTCGTGATTGTCACGCCATCCGCACCTTCAGTACTTACAAAAATCTGTCCACCGCTCCCAATCACGCCAAACCATTTGTCTTTCGGCAATAGCTTTTCATGTAGCCCCACCCACAATTCGGGCGAAGAGATTCCATCTACAAAAGCACGCGTTGACGGCGTGAACATAAGTGCTGCTACAGTGGCAGCCAGCATTCCCGCTGATGAAACAGGATACCGCCGATCAAAAAACTTCAAAGCGGTTCCAAATGAGGCTTTGAGGCGTTGCCCCATAAAATCTACCGAATACATCTCATCCAGAACAAGATGTACGATGTACCCGATGAACATAAACAACCCGCCAAGCCAAGCCACGCCTTCATGTAAACCAAGAACGTAGTGGTACAAGATTGACGTCGAAACACCGCAGAACGCGCCCGCCAGAAGCGAGTGCCACACACCACGATGTACAGAAACTCGATGGAAGACCGCGTGAAAACCGTAGCGCACCAAAATAAGCGAACCAAGCCAAATGATCCAAAGTTCCGCGATCGAGTAATGAGCCGCAGCAAGAAACAAAACGCAAAACGATGCAAAAGCACCAATACCTGAAAACAATATTCGGCTTGCGCGCGAGTCTCTTAAATCAATGTCAGGCAGAATAGACCCAACAACGCCCGCCAACGTCACCGCAACCAGGCTTTCTTCTGAAATAACGTCCGCCGCAAGTGTAAGTGTCGCTAACGCGCCAGATATAACGGTCCCAGCTGCAATATGAGTGGCATAATTTGCCATGGCCCCGGCCCCTTATAAAATCTGAAAATCTACCGACCGGGCGCAACCAACCAGATTTCGTGCCTTGCCGTGCCCGGTTTCGACCCTTGAGGCTAATGACCAGATTCGCACCACGACCGGGAGCCAACGACGATCTGCGCCTGGGGATAACGCACCAATTAAGGAAAGATTTGGCGCAAATGGACGTAGCGCCTTGAAAGCCAGAGCGAGTTTTTGGCAAAGAGGGCCGCCCGCGCACGAAACGTATGAACGGCCCCAAAACGAAAGTACTAAGCAGCGACAGAGGCACCCACGTCCCCTCTTCGCCCACGCTGATAAGCGTCTGCTCGTGTGCCAAACCGTTTATGGTCCACTTGCGCAGCCGAGGCAAGAAGGCGTTCCCACTGCGAAAGCCAACGCCCCGAAATTGTATCATCAAACGCGTCTGAGGCACCACCCGATAGGTCGATACTTTGGTGCGCGACCCGCGCCAGCCGCTGTGCGATACGTTTTGCAGCTTTAACACGCCGCTCCACTACACCAGCCGCCAAAACATCGATTTCTTCAAGCAGCGCCTCTTTGGACGATTTGATTTCTTGCTGAAGGTCCTCGCTCAGGCCTGAGAACTCCGGCATGTCACCAGAGCTCATGCTCGACACAAAATAGGCGCCATTGAACAAGCCCGACGTGCAATTCTGAAGGCGAAGTTTGACCTTCACCAATTCATCGCTATCAAAAATGCCATCAGCGTGTGTTGCAGCAAGCAAAGCATTTTGCCGACAGCGGTAAGGCACCAGCGACCACGTTTGGCGCTCTGTCTCCATCCAAGCGCGAGGCGCCAACGTACACCAAACCACGATGTCTGAACCAGCAACACTTTGCAGAATGTCGCCCCCCGACGGCGTATCAACAAGATCAAAGTTTTGAAGGAGCAGGTTTGGAACGCAAATTTCTATTTCCTTTAATTCCGTACCGCGCAGGCTCGCCAACGACTCTGCGGACTGCACACGTATCCACCCCTCAGTTGTGTTTGCAAAAATTGCATGCTCACCATAGCTTAACGTCACGGGCACAGGAGTATTTGCCAAAACACCCGTTGGAAGAACCTCGGCACCAAGAAGTTCGTTGATCATTGACGTTTTGCCGGAATTTGGTTGGCCAACAACAACGACGCGCGGCCGCTTTGCTAAGCAACGCTCAAGGTACTCAAGCCCTTTGACGCAATACTCTATCGAGGCTTCATTTCCAGCCGCAGCAGCCAATTTCTTGCGAACCTCGGCAAAGGCCTCTGATGTACTTTCACCTACACGCTTCATCGTTTCGTCCCCACTAGTGATGAATTGTTCTTTCAAGAGCTTCTGAAATTTCTCCCAATTGTCCATTTAGCGTTTGGCACCGTTGCAACCGCGTCTTAAGTTCGCCAAGCCGTTGCGCCTGATCACGTACAGTTTTTGGATCCGCAGACGTATCAACCGATCGCGACAATTCTTGGTAGCTGCCACGCAACGTCTCACAACGTTTCTGCAAAGATTGGATCACGTTTTCACAAATTCCAATCGACCACCGCGTTGTCGTCGTGCCGTAAGCTTCAAGCGCCGATTGCGCAGTATGCACCAACTCTCCAACGACCGTCTCAAACTCGGTCTTAATGAGTTCAGCAACTTCATCGCCCCGATCCTCCGCGGTAGGCTTCGACGACCACCATGTCGACCACCACGGGGTGTCAAGCTCCAATGCAATGAACCGGCCCAAAGATGTTAAGGCAGGCGCTGGCACATCAACACTCTTCCAATCAGGTTCCGCCGGTAGCTGCTCATTGGGAGCCGCAACGCGCATCAGTTCATGCAATTCTGGCGATACACGCGCCTGCAAATCCTGCACCCGTCGGGAAGCCCGCTCAAACGAAGCAAGAAAAACTTCAGCCAAACGGCGACGAAGCTCCGTCGCCTCGCATTTCCAAACCCTCGGCGCACGGCCGCGGCGCAACGTATCTATGACGACATCACGTTCATCTTTTGAATGGTTTTGTACTTCACGCGCCATCGCAACCTGCATCGCATCTGCTTCTTCAGCAATAATGTCCCGCATCTGGTCACTTAAGTTTTTGGCAGAGTCTTTGATGACGTTGGATACCTCTTGCAGTTGTCGGATCTCGTTATCGAGCTTCTGCATTTGGCGGCCCGTATGGTGTGCTTGCGAAAGCGACAACGAATGCAGGTCTTTAAGTTGGTCAAGCTCAAACTGCGTTGCGTTTTCAGCCCCGCGGCCCATTTCTCCAAAACAATGCGAAAGTTGTTTAAGAACATGCGCACAATGACATCCGGTCATCATGGTCGACACAGCATGATAAATGCCTGGAATGCCCGAACACGCAAACAGCGCCTTGCGCAATTCATCCCGCTTTGGCCCACCGTCAGACGCCGATCTGACAAGATCTTCGCGTTTTAATTGTCCAACTTCCATGAAGTACGTGAGCGATCGCGGCTGAAACACCCTCTCAATGGCAGGTCTTTCTGGATCAAGCGCATACGTGGCCCAACGCGCGCTTCCTGCAATCACGGGGATCTCAGCCCCAGGAAATTCAGCGGAAATCCGCTCGCGAACAAACGACATCACCTGATCAAGGTCCTTGCCAATGTCGCCGAGATCATCGATGCGATTTATGAAAACCAAAATGCGTTCTTTGTGCAGCCCTCTTAGAATACGCAACAACGCAACATCTGAATCTGATAAGGGCTGCCGCGCCGTCAAAACAACAATGTAGATGTCCGCCCGCTCCAGGCTGCGCCGCGTAATCTCATCACGCAATAAGAACGGATCGTTTGTGCCTGGCGTATCAATCATGGTGACTGGAAATTCGAACGGGCCACCCTTTAAAAACAGATCCGCGCTTTTTGTAACATCGGCATATTGGCCAATGGCCGTGTTGCTACCCGCAACACCAAACTCACCGGAACAAACGTAACGCAAAAGCAAATCTGCGTTGACAGAATCAAATTCGTGCGCCGTACCCAAGAGTTGTTTGTAATCTGTACCAAGACGCGTAGCCGCGCGGCTCTTAAGAGACTCCACATGTTGGCGTAACAGCTCCGGCTCAAAGCCCGGAACCAATCGCTGCGTCAGCTCGCGGATCTTGCCACCACCATCGACAAGCTCGCGCCATTCCGTGTCGGTAAAGAATTGAAAACGCGCGGACGTCCCCGAAGGGGCCTGCTGCCGGAAATGCAGATTTGTGACAGCCGTCGTCCACGGATTGACATCAGTCGGCAGCAAAGACGGCTGTTGCGTGAAAACATTGATGAACGAACTCTTGCCGGCCTTGATCTGCCCCACGACAGCAATCTTACAGGCCTGTTTCTGAAGGAGACCGGTGGCTTCCTTGATCAGGGACTGACCAGCCGGTTCGACCAAATCGCAAAGCGAATGGCCAGAAGAAATCAGTCGACGCCGTACCGTTTCCAGCGGTTGTCCGATACCACCGGGAGACCGTGTCCTTGGATGTTCAATGTTATTTTCCGCGCCACCTGTAAGTGGCACTCCATCGACACGAGCACTGCCCCCCATGCCGTAACTCCCCCAAAACTAAATTTGCATCCCAAACGAGTGCTGGGACCCGCCACAATTTGATTCGGAATTGAGGCGGAATTACATCACGCAATCAAAACTATAGCCGCCTCCACAGGTGCTGCAAAGCCGCGCAACACAGGCGAAACAAAAGTGATTTTTGTACGAAGTGATCAGAGTGCAGCCCAAATTCGGTTCAACAAACGTGGAACACCAAACTTGCACCCCGAAAAGCGGCTAAAAATCATGCAAAAAAGCAAAATAGTGCCACAGCATAAATCAAATAAGTTGCGCGTGAAGATCATAATCGCCGGACCCGACAACCTTCGCGCGCACGAGTGACCCTACACCAATCTTTTTCTCACTTTTGAGAATAACCGAACCGTCTATTTCAGGAGCATCCCATTTCGACCGTCCGACGGCACCATCACCACCAACCTCGTCAATCAAAACATCGATCTCTTGCCCAACCTTCTCCTGCATGAGATTGGCTGAAATCTCTTGGGACAGCGCCATAACACGATGCCATCGCTCCTGAGCCACGTTATCAGGCACCTTGTCGGGCAGGTCATTCGCCTTTGCACCATCCACCGGGTCATAGCGAAAGCACCCAACACGAGATAGGCGCGCCTCTTTGAGCCACGCCAACAACAGCTCAAAATCGTCCTCAGTTTCTCCAGGAAAGCCAACTATAAACGTCGACCGAATTGCCAACTCCGGACAAATGTCCCGCCACCGCCGAATTCGCTCCAATGTTTTTTCCTGATGCGCCGGTCGTCGCATCAACTTTAAGACGTTGGGCGATGCATGCTGGAACGGAATGTCAAGGTAAGGAAGGATTTTCCCATCCGCCATAAGTCCAATCACATCATCAACGTGCGGATAGGGATAAACATAATGCAAACGCACCCAAACGTCGAGTTCGCCAAGCGCCCGCGCAAGATCGACAAACCGTGCCTTATAGGTTTGTCCTTTAAACGAACTCTCCGCATATTTAATATCAACGCCATAGGCAGACGTATCCTGGCTGATCACGAGAAGTTCTTTCACACCCGCCGCAACGAGACTTTCTGCTTCGGCCATAACATTTGCAGCAGGCCGGCTCTGAAGCCGACCACGCAGACTTGGGATAATGCAAAACGAACACGCGTTGTTGCACCCTTCTGAAATTTTAAGGTAGGCGTAGTGACGTGGCGTAAGGTGCAAACCCGAAGCAGGAATAAGATCAATAAAAGGGTGCGCGGCGGGCGGTACCGCCGCATGCACCGCTTTAATCACATCCTCATATTGATGCGGGCCTGTGACGGCCAACACATCGGGATAAACATCTAAGATGCGAGTCTTTTCCTGCCCAAAACATCCCGTCACGATAACCCGACCATGTTCTTCAAGTGCTTCACCGATCGCATCCAGGCTTTCCTCTTTTGCTGCATTGATAAAGCCGCATGTGTTGACGACGACCACATCAGCACCCGCGTAGTCATGCGCAATCTCATACCCATCGGCACGCAATTTCGTAAGAATTCGCTCAGAATCAACGAGCGCTTTCGGGCACCCAAGCGAAACAAAGCCAACTTTCGGCACCGAAATGCTTCGCCGCCTGGGCCCTCTACCAACTGAATCCGCTTCAATTTTTGTCGTCATTCACCAAGCTTATTGCCGAGAAAAAAGTCAGTCATGCACCACTGACTTAAAAATCCTCAAATGAGGAACACGACCCTACGGAATACGCACCCGCGCAATGCCAAAAAATTGACCATTCCACATGGCAGCTCATCACAATCTCTGACATAGTTCCAAGTTAGGCATGCCACAACAGAACGTTTGTTACGCCGCAGCCACCACGAACCACAGGACAAAGTGATATCATGACTAAAACCGCATCAATATTTTTTAGTGCCATCACAGCCGCCATCGCGTTGACCTACCCGGCCATGGCCGAGGCGCCAGCGGGCAAATACGTCATTGACCCAACGCACGCAAGTTTAACATGGAAAGTAAGCCATCTGGGCCTGTCGAACTACACGGCTAGGTTCACAAAACTCAATGCAACCTTGAATTATGATGCCGCAGATCCAACCAAATCTACACTAACCGTTACGGTAGACCCAACCTCTCTCGAGACAGACTACCCATTCCCCGAACAAGAAGATTTCGACAAAAAGCTAATTGAAGGCGAGGAGTGGTTCAACGCTGGCGCCCATAAAGCCATTCAGTTTAAGTCTACCGGAGTTGAGATGACGTCAGACAACACCGCCAAAGTCACCGGCGATTTAACTTTTCTTGGCGTTACAAAACCTGCCGTTTTAAACGTAACACTGAACCGCGCGATGGCGGAACATCCTATGGCAAAAATTCCAGCACTTGGGTTTTCAGCAACAACGAACATTAAACGTTCGGACTTTGGTATGGAAAAGCTCATCCCCCTCATCGGCGATGATGTTCAGCTCTTGATCGAAGCTGAGTTCCACATGAAGAATTAGAACACGCGCAAGACTGAGCAGCACGATCCCCAACGAAATTCAAAACAAAGAATAATCGATGGCTAATTCCCCCCACAACTACACGCGAACAGCGATCACCCTCCATTGGCTCATGGCGATCGCAATTTTGTGCACGATCCCAATCGGAATTTGGATGACCGACGCGATCAACCAACCAGAAACAAAGATGACCGCCTTTACTGCCTACCAACTACACAAGTCGGTCGGGCTCACAATTCTTGTCCTGGTTGTTTTGCGACTTATCTGGCGGTTTACCCATCCGCCACCGCCCCTCCCAGCGCATATGCCAGCTTGGGAACGTTATGCTGCAAACGCCTCGCATTTCCTCCTGTATACTTTGATGATCGCAATGCCGCTGCTCGGTTGGGCCATGGTCTCCGCAAGCCCAATTGGACTGCCGACCATCGTTTTTCAATCCTTCGAATGGCCGCATATTTCCTGGCTTGCAGACCTTGATGCGGATGACAAAAAAAGCGCCGAAGAGCTCTTAAAAACCGTACACAGGATCGGGGGCTACACACTTTTGGTGCTCATCGTCATCCATATCGCAGCAGCCATAAAGCATCACTTGGTGGATCGCGACGACATCCTTGCGCGCATGCTGGGCCCCACCAAACCAACACAGAAAGCATAAGTCATCGTGTTCCTTCTATTCCGCGGCTGCAGTCTGTTGGCCCTAACATTCGTTCTTTATGCCGCACACGCAAGCATTGCGCACACAAAATCTTGGCAAGTCGTACCAGCCGACAGCCAAATAAAATTCTCAGGTGTCTATGCCGGTCAAGCCTTCAAAGGTGTGTTTAAAAATTGGACCGCAAAAATCACGTTTGACCCAACTAAACTCGATGCGGCCATAGCCAACGTCGAAATTGATCTTGCCTCCGCCGAAACTGGCAACACGACCTATGACAAGACATTGCCAACGTCAGATTGGTTTAACGTCAAAAAAGAACCCAACGGTCGTTTTATCACTTCTACTTTTTCGCAGGATGGAGACACATTTCGCGCCGAAGGAACACTGAGCCTGCGCGGAAAGACCGTGCCGGTCGTTTTAAACTTCACCTTTTCCGAAAACTCTAAAGCAGCCAAAATCGAGGGCACAACAAAACTGAACCGCCTTGACTTTGATATTGGCCGAAGCTCCGACCCATCAGGCGATTGGGTCAAACCAAATATTGAAATTGCGATTTCGGTCGCCCTCAAGCCCGCACAGAACTGAGTGTTGGCGGTCAAACAATCAAAAGACTTTGAGGGATCGCTGTCAGAAAACACCTAAGCTCAACACAACGACATGTATTGTATTGCCCATCACGGACGAAACACTTGGCTCACATGCGGCCCAGCGGATGCATAAAGATTGATTCCACAGGATCTCGCGCACGACGCACAGGCTTACGCTTTATGACCTTCTTGGGCTTCCGGTACCCGACCGGCGGACCACCAAGGCCCATGGCGGGTTCACCGTTATAGCCACCGGCGCCATCTTGCGCGCCGACATCAGGTGCGTAGGTCGTTGTGGTCTCAAACGGCGTGTCCACACCGCCACCCTGCGCCTCTAAAGAACCATCTTCACCTATGATGTAGATCTGCCCATTCTCCGAAATGCCCCGTGACTTGGCCTTCCGCCCTTTTTTGTGTGTAGCTTTATCTTTGCCATCGATGAGTTTCGTAGCGCGGACTTTTTCGTCGCACCCCTGACCTCTCTTGGAATAGCAAACCGGAGCTGCGCAAATCTTTCCGCGCGCCTTACGCGCAGCGTCCAATAGCCCGTAATCCGGACCAGCAACTTCACGATTGAGATTTGCCCCGCGTACAAATGATCGCGCCGAATAGCTCAACGCAACCGACCATCTGCCATCCTTTGGGCCACGATAGCAATTCAAACGCGTGAGTTCCTCTTGTAGGCCTCGCGTTATCGCCGATCGGGTACGTGGATCCGTGGGACGAATTGCTGAAAGCTCAACCACAGGCACTGCAGCCGGACTGTGTGTCGAAACCGCCGTCATTTGCGTCGACGGATCGTCTGTTTCCGAATGAGCAGCTATTCCTGCAGAGTTTTCAGCCGCCGGCACCTGACCCAATTGAGCCTGGGTAGGTGTGACAGCTTCAGGCACAATATAATTGCCGGGCACCGCCTGATGACCACCAACGCCAATTTCCGGACCATATGCACCAATCAGTGCCAAACCGCCCAAAATGAGTGTAGTCGACAATAAAAATCGAATACGCAAAACGCTCTCCGACTCGTAATAAATTCAACCGCTACATAAAGTTAAAAGCAAACCCTTTGAGCGCACAAACAAATACCCCATATGGACTTAACAAGGCTTTTCGTTGAAGCACAACAAATTAGTTGCAGATGGAAATTTCTGAGTAACATGTCTAGCCCCTAAAGGGCTGTTCCCTAGGTAACTGCAACAGGTTTGCCAGCTCCCAAGTCCCGAAAAACATATGTCCTCTGCTATTGCGGCCGACGTTGGGCCTTTGCGTGTCCATAAACAGGAATACTTCAGACCACCCGCGCGTCGTGCCTAAGGTCAGGAGACTGAATTAGAACTGTTCCAACATTTGCCACCACAACACTACGACAACGCGTCACGTTAACAACGTCTTGACAGCAACAAACGGGACGTATTTCTTTACGAAGCGACTCCACTTTCCCGCATCGGGAAATGTCAGCGTCCTATGAGTTTTAATCCTTGCGGGGCCTTGAACCCCGATAATGGAGAACCTGATGTTTGAGCGTTTCGCTGCAGCGCACCAAAGCGCCGCCTTTGTCCTCTGTTTGTGTTTCCTACCACTCAACGCTTCAACCGTTTCCGCCGCAGATGAAATTAATATTTATTCTTACCGCGAGCCAGGTCTTCTAGCGCCGCTCCTTGAAGCCTTCACCGCAGAAACGGGAATAAAAACAAACATCGTGTTTTCGGATGGGGGCCTCATCGAACGTACGGCCGCAGAAGGCGCAAATAGCCCCGTCGACGTCATATTGACAACCGGTGTTGGTCGCCTCGCAGACGCCAAAGCGCAAGGTGTCACGCAGGCCATCAAAAGCGAGACAATCAACCAAAGCATTCCAGCAAATTACCGCGACCCGGACGGCCACTGGGTTGGTCTATCGCAACGCGCACGAATTATTTACGCATCGAAAGAGCGCGTCAATCAATCCAACATCACCTACGCAGATCTCGCCGACACGAAATGGCGCGGACGTATTTGTTCCCGCTCTGGCCAGCACCCCTATAACGTTGCGCTCCTCGCATCCATAATTGCCAATGAAGGCTCCGACAAAGCCCTCAAATGGGCCGAAGCCCTCAAAAACAATTTAGCCCGAAAACCGTCGGGCAATGATCGTTCTCAGGTCAAAGGCATTTACGCAGGCGAATGCGACATCGCCATTGGCAACAGCTATTACATGGCCGCCATGCAGAACAATAAGAAGAAGCCAGAACAACAAGAATGGGCGAAGTCTGTAAGAATTCTTTTTCCAAATTCTGCAAATCGCGGCACGCACGTAAATATTTCTGGTGCAGTCCTTGCCAAACACGCGCCACACAAAGCCGCTGCATTAAAGTTTCTTGAGTTTTTGACGTCCGATCAGGGGCAAGAAATTTATGCCAAAATTGTCAACGAATACCCTCTCAAGTCCGGCGTAAAAGTCTCTGACCAAGTGGAAAGTTGGGGCACGCTCAAGCCCGACAGCCTTCCGCTCAAAGACATCGCGAAATACCGCAAGGATGCGTCCAAAATCATGGATAAAGTCCATTTTGATCAAGGCCCCGCCTCTTAAGACGACCACTTATTTGCCGAAGTCTTTCAATAATTGCACGCCCCTCCAATCCAATGCAGTTGACGCCACACTTATCAAGGCTAGAACGGATAAACACCCACAGCGGTAGGAATACCGGCAACGATGCGTCCTGCAACTCTAACAAACGAAATGACAAGGTGCTGTATCGCCCTTGTACTAAGCCTCCTCCTAGCAACACCGTCAGAGGGCCGGCAGGCAACCTTGAAATTGATCGCTAACGAACATCCATTCGCATTCGACAATCACCTAAGAACACTCAAGTGCTAACGCCCATCAAGGTGCTGTGCCGCCGCGCCGACGCTCGTCGAATGCACCCACCAGCTTGGTTCCAATTTTCGAATTGCTTCGCAGGCGACGTCAGCAAGGGACCGCGACTCAAAAATGCCAAAGCATGTCGGACCAGCACCCGACAACCGTGCAATCTGACATCCCCGTTGCGCCTCAAGAGCTAATATTACCCGACCGATGTGAGGGACAACAAGTCTCGCCGGTTTCTCAAGATCGTTACCATGCAGACGCATAAAGCTAAGTACATCCGAAACCGTATTGAAATTGCCGGCACAACGGCCTTCTTTGCCCATGTCGCTAAAAGTTTCAGCACTTAAATTCGAAAACACCTGCGCTGTCTTATCAGGCGGCACTTGAACCATTGGATTTACAAGCACAATGGTAAGTGCTGCAAAGTCGTCTATCGCGTCAATTTGCTCACCACGCCCACCAACAATAGCGGCCGTTGGCGATTCAAAACACACCGGCACATCCGATCCTAGTCGTTGTGCCAAGTGGCGCCAATCCGCAGGCGACCCAGCTGAACCATTATGACGTTGCAAAATTCGCAAAAGTGCTGCTGCATTTGAAGACCCGCTACCAATGCCGGCCGCCACAGGAAGGTTTTTTTCAAGTTCAATCAAACCCAAAGGGGTCTGAGGCACCACTTCGCGACTAAGTTCAAAAGCACGCGCAAGAATATTTTCGCCAGCAATGCGATCTGCAAAGGGACCACAAACACGAAGACTCGTCATAGCGCCCGGTTTGAACGACACAACATCAACCGGCTCATCCGCAAATGCGATCAGGCTCGAAAGTTCACGATACCCATCTGGTCGCCGTCCCAGAACCCGGAGCGTGAGATTGATTTTTGCAGGAGCAGGTTCGTTAAACACGTTTTGCGATGGCATGGTAAGCGAACCCGCGTATCAAATACGTCGATCCGTCCGAGAGCACAGGCCACCCGCCTTAAACGTGTGCGGACATCGCAGCAACTAACGACGGGCAGGCACAGGCCCAATGGCCCCAAGGCATGAGAGGACCATCAACGCAAATTCGACGGCCTGTCTGGCAACGGTACGTCCGTTGATATATTGCGCTGTGTCGCCCTTTGACGCACCGATTTCTTTGAAGATGATGCGTTGG
The DNA here is from genome assembly GCA_965222775.1 of Hyphomicrobiaceae bacterium. Lineage (GTDB taxonomy): Bacteria > Pseudomonadota > Alphaproteobacteria > Rhizobiales > Hyphomicrobiaceae > CBDCUV01. The sequence goes on along the minus strand of OZ244971.1, from coordinate 1,896,417 downwards.
CCTGCGTATTCACCTTTGGCGCGCGAAACACCGGCAACCCAACAGCAAGCTTATTCGTAATCTCTTTTTTTCGCTTTGGCGTGTCTGGGTCTTCCGGATCAAGCAACGTTAAAGCGTGCGACCATTGAAATCGTGCTTCCCGATCTCGATTGACGCGCCAAAACGCATCACCCAAATGGTCATTGAGGATAGGGTCTTCAGGCTTCAGCTCAACCGCTTTTTCCAGATACCGAACCGCCTGTGTAAAGTTACCAAGCTTGTAGTGAGCCCATCCCAAACTGTCTACGATATAGCCATCTTCCGGACGCAGATTGACCGCCTTTTCAATCAACGCCAAACCTTCTTGGAGATTGTTGTTTTGATCAATCCAAGAATAACCCAAATAATTTAAAACCAGAGGACGGTTAGGAGAAAGTTCCAACGCCTTTTTTAGGTCAGCTTCAGCAGGCGGCCAGTCCTTAATTCGCTCATAGCACGTGCCGCGAGAATAATAATACGCCCAATGCCGTTTTTGCGGCTTGCCCAAAAGCGCGATGGCCTTTGTGTAATAGTCGATGGCTTCACGATACCGCTTGCGCGACCGCATAATGTTTGCAAGCGCTTCAAAAGATCTAATGTCACTTGGATCTCGAGCCATAACGCCTTCAAGAACTGTTTTTGCCTCATCCACTTTGTCCAAGTAATTAAGGTTGAGCGCCTTACGGACCTCTATCGCCACTTGAAGTGGGGTATTGGCTGGTATGCGGTCATAAGATTGGTTTGCACGTTCATAGCGCTTGACGGTCTCATAGGCATTCGCCAACGCCGCTAACGCAAATGGATGCTTTGGCTCCAGATAAAGCGCCATCTGCAAATATGTGATGCCAACATTGACACCACCTTCCGCGACCAGAGCCTCGCCGAGCCCATAGAGCACCTCTGCCATGCCCTCACTCGCATCACCGACCATCGGCTTGAATTTCTCTTTCTTATTGTCCAAGCGAGCAAGAAAATCCTTCACCAATGGATGCGGATCGTTTTGTGTTTTTTCCGTGTGCAATTTAAGGATCGTCCGCGCCAACGCCCGGTCTTTGTTGCGGGCCGCGTAGTGCGCGTAGGCCAAAGCCGTACGCAAAGTGCGACCATCGCGTTTGAAAACCTTTTCAAATTCACGTTGCGCCAATTCCTTCCGGCCACTTAGATCTGCCATCAGCGCCCTGTGATAGCTTAAATAAAAATTGCTCCAATCAGCATTGCTGTTGGTCTTCAAAAGTTGAATGGCCCGCCGCGAATCGCCGCGACCAATTTGCGACCATGCCCGACCAATCACACTTGTCAGATCACCAATCGGATCAGATGCCGCCGATTTGAAATGGCGTGCCGCCGTTTTGTAGGATCCATCTTTAAATGCCACAAGCGCGAGCAACATACGCGCCAAACGATTTTCTGGCCGCTTCCTGATGAGGCGGTGCGCGATTTCTTCAGCGCGCGCAAAGTTTCCTTCCGAAGCCTCAGCCGCCAATCCTTGTTCCATCAAAACAATGTTGTCCGGCGATCTACGTAACGCGGCGCGGTAAAATTCAACTGCGTAATCAGACTCGTTTTGCGTGCGCGCCAAGCGGCCGGCCAAATAGCTGCCGAGCAGTGAACGCATCCGCAAAGTGTTGTCACCCAATCGGGCATGCGCTGTCATAGACACCGTAGCCAACACACCGAGCGCCACCAGGCAATACGTGCCCACCACAAATAACCACCGACCATTCGCCGATCTCATTCCGGTACGTCCTCTTGCTTGCCCCGATCCGATGGTCCAACGACCTACCCTAGCGCCAATCTATAAATAAACGAGGCTTTTTATCGACTTTTGCAATCCAATTCGACAGTCTTTCGTCCCGTTGTGAGCCAAAACGCTCTGAACTCTTACAAAATCCCAATGATTAACCGCTTGTAAAGATCTGAAATCACCCCTCAACCTTTACGATGGCAAGCCACATCGAGACCACTTGCTACATTTCAGAGTAATTCGGGCCACCCCCGCCTTCCGGGCAGACCCAATTTATATTCTGACTCGGATCTTTAATGTCACACGTTTTGCAATGTACACAATTCTGGGCATTGATCTGAAATTGCTCGCGCCCGTCCTCATCCGTAATGATTTCATATACGCCGGCAGGACAATAGCGCTGCGCGGGCTCTGCAAAATCAGGAAGATTGACCATCACCGGAATCAGGGGATCGCCAAGCTTTAAATGTACCGGCTGATCTTCCTCATGATTTGTCGCCGAGAACGACACGTTCGTCAGCTTGTCAAAAGTCAAAACACCATCTGGTCCTGGATACGAGATCTTCTTGGCACGCCGCGCCTTAGTCAACGAAGCATGATCAGGCTTGTTGTGCTTTAAAGTATAACCCAAACCGATACCCGGAATGATCGTATTGAGCCACATGTCAAAACCACCCAAGCCAAGACCAAGGAACGTCCCTAGCTTCGACCACATCGGCTTCACGTTACGTACGCGTTTCAAATCCCGCGCGATGGGGCCAGACATAACCGCTTCGCTGTAAGCCTCAAGATGGTCATGCGCACGTCCTTCTTGAATTGCAGCAAAGGCAGCTTCACCGGCAGCGATACCGGATAGGATTGCATTGTGACTGCCCTTAAGGCGCGGAACATTCACAAGGCCCGCGCTACAGCCCAAGAGTGCGCCACCAGGAAACGTCAGTTTTGGAATTGACTGCCAACCACCTTCTGTGATCGCCCGCGCGCCATAGGAAATGCGACGTCCTCCTTCAAAAGTTGGAGCAATGGCAGGGTGAGTCTTAAATCTTTGAAACTCATCGTATGGCGACAAATATGGATTTTCATAATTTAAATGCACAACGAACCCGACCGACACCAGGTTTTCACTGAAGTGATAAAGAAATGAGCCGCCGCCTGTGCGGTTATCAAGCGGCCAACCAAACGTATGCTGGACTAATCCAGGTTCATGAAGCGCCGGTTGAACTTCCCAAAGTTCCTTTATGCCAATTCCAAATTTTTGCGGTTCACAATCCGCATCAAGTTTGAATGTATTAATCAAAGACTTTGCAAGCGAACCGCGCGCGCCTTCCGCGATCAAAGTGTACTTCCCGCGCAGTTCCATGCCCCGAACATAGCTGTCCTTTGGCTGACCACTTACATCAACACCCATGTCTCCCGTGGCAACACCGACAACAGTCCCGTCGTCGTCGTAAAGCACCTCGCTTGCAGCAAAACCAGGATAAACTTCAACGCCCAATTCACCTGCCTGTTCACCAAGCCACCGCGTCAAGGCGCCCAAGCTCACAATGTAGTTGCCGTGATTACTGATGAGGGGCGGCATCATGAAATTTGGTATCGTGATGTCCCCAGCCGGTCCCAAAAACATCAGCCGATCGCGTTTAACTTGAGTTTCAAGCGGCGCACCCTTTTCTTTCCAGTCTGGAATGAGTTGATTGAGCCCAACAGGATCAACGACAGCACCTGACAAAATATGTGCGCCAACTTCCGAGCCCTTTTCTAGGACGACCACTGAAAGATCCTGATCTGCCTGATTGGCCATCTGCTTAAAGCGAATCGCCGCCGCCAACCCAGCCGGCCCCGCCCCGACAACAACCACGTCGAATTCCATAACCTCGCGCGGTGGCAAATTGGATCCGTCTGACCCCATAACTGTTTTGTCCTTTCCTGAAAGATATCTAAAGGGCTTAGGTCGCAAAGCACCAAAACGTCAAGCAATTGACAGCAGGTCCAAACCACAAAAGTACAAAAATTGTGGCCCGGCGACGCTGATCCCATTAAAACCGCATCATGACGGATAACTTGAACACATCTGCCCTTATCGCACTTCTCAAATGGTATCGCGAGATGGGCCTTGATGAGTCCGTGAGCAAAGAGCCTATCAACTGGCTCGAGCGCGGGGCGACCCCACCAGGGGTTGATTTCCACAAAGCCATGCGTGCGAGAAATAAGCCGCCGTCGGCCCCCGAGCCTCAGGCGCCTGGTGCACAAGCCGGACTAGATCTAGGTACTCCAAAAGAAAACCAACAATTTCCGGGGCCAACGCAATCTCACGCACCACCGCCGCGCAGACTGAGCACAACTCTTACCCCCGAGCAGTCGCTACAGTCCGCACAAGAAGCCGCTCAAAAGGCGCAAACTCTATCCGCCCTCAATGACGCCCTGTTGGCATTTGACGGCTGCGGCCTCAAGGCAACCGCAAAGAACACATGTTTTTATCGCGGCGCAGAGCAAGCCAATCTTGTCATAATTGGAGAAGCACCAGGCCGCGATGAGGATTTGCAGGGCCGTCCATTCGTCGGCCGCGCAGGTAAGCTTCTCGACTTAATGCTAGCAAGCATCGGTCTAAATGAAACCAACACGCACATTACGAATATTGTCTATTGGCGTCCTCCGGGCAATCGCACACCAACACCCCAAGAAGCCCAAATCTGTCGTCCTTTCCTTGAGCGCCAAATAGAACTCGTCAAACCCAAGTGTATCTTGCTTCTTGGAGGCGCAGCAGCCAAACACATTCTTGAAACCACGCAAGGCATCATGAGATTGCGTGGCAAATGGCGCCAAATCAGTTTAGGTCCCACAAAAGTACACGCCCTTGCGACCTTACACCCAGCCTATTTGCTTCGCACGCCTGCCGCCAAACGCTTAGCCTGGCAAGACCTCATTTCACTTCAAACAAAGCTCAAAGATGATTAATTTTTCGCACCTCTTCAAAACGCGCAAAAAACTAGGTTGTTCCGCCAGAGATGTCCAAATTTGAAATGGTGTTTACACATTTTTTCCCAAACACCTTAGCTTTTGCCGAATAATGATCAGATATTGATAAATCTCGCTCAACATTCCGATCAAATTGGATAGTTTCACAGCAAACATTTCCTCTCGAGGATTCTGCAGATGCGCGGACGACTCACATACTTGCGCCCCGTTAAGGTGGCCTATTGCCGTGCCTATGGCCCGTACGCGAATTCTGCCGCGGAAGCCTGGCGCAACATGACAACACTCCTCGACCAAACCCAGATACGCACCGAGGTTGTCCGTGGCTATGGCCTTGCACATGACAACCCGCAAAAATCGATACCGGAACGGCTCCGTTACGACGCGGCCGTGCAACTTTCAGAAAACGTAACTAGTGAGCAGACCAAGGCCATGGCCTTCACAACGTTCCCTGGCGGCGTTTACATCGTTGGTCGCCATTGCGGGGATCACGAACAGATAAGGACGGTCATCCGGACCCTGCGCGATGATTGTATCTCAGGTCTAGGCCTAAGCCTTGATACCGATCGCCCCCTTGTTGAAATCTACGTTGATGATCCGCTTTTTTGCCCCGTTGAAAAACTGAGAACGGATATTTGTCTTCCTGTCTCGGTGTCGAAATCAATAAATGCGGACAATTCCGTGCGAGCATCGCGCGCGCACCTCAATCAAGATGAGCAGCACTCCATTTAAAGAGCGTGCGGACCCTTGATCGCCCTAAAATCTATAACGCATACGAAATTCGCTAAGATAGACTCCTATTGATCCCCCATATCAAAGCCTTTAAGAGGCTTGCGACGATACCCATTTAGAACCCCATGAGGGCGAGCCAGAGTCTTGTGTTGGTGGCTCGCACAATCCTCAAGCGGAGCCGCAATATGTCTCGCATTGATGAATCACGTCCCTTCATTCCATTACACATCGCGATATTGACCATGTCCGATACGCGAACGCCTAAAGAAGACAAATCAGGACAAGTCCTACAACAACTGGCACAAGAGGCCGGCCACAAACCCGACATTCGCGACCTTATTCGTGATGACGCAGACGCCATTCAAAAAAAAATCAAGAATTGGATCGCTGATCCAAATATAGACGTGATCATCACCACAGGAGGCACCGGCTTTACGAGCCGCGATGTAACCCCAGAAGCCGTTCGGCCCTTGTTTGAAAAAGAAATCGATGGCTTCTCAACGGTGTTTCACAACATTTCGTATGATAAAGTTGGAACCTCGACCATACAATCCCGCGCCTGCGCAGGGCTCGCAAACGGCACACTCGTCTTTTGCTTACCGGGCTCTCCAGGTGCCTGTCGCGACGGCTGGGACGGCATACTCAAATGGCAGCTCGATAACCGCCACCGCCCCTGTAACTTTGTCGAGATCATGCCGCGCATGTTGCAAGACACCAAGAGCTAAGGTAATGCTGGCATAGGCGTTCTAACAGTAAATCAAAACTGCTCACGGACCACACGCACCGCACCGCCATGTAAGCGTGCATACTCCTTCCCTGTATCAACATCATCAAGAACATCAAGCCGCCCAACCGGCAAGGGTTCCAGCGACTGCAAAGTGTCGGCAAGTGTCTCAGAATGCGACCAACGAACGCCATCAAACGCAACTGGAACGCGCGGCACACGCTTCAGTCCAATGAGCCAATAACCTCCATCCGATGATGGGCCAATGACAGCATCGTTGTCTCCTAACATCTGAAACGCTGTCGCAATATGCGAGTCTTGAATGCCAGGGATGTCCGACCCAACAATGACAACTGGCCCAGGTGGTAACCCGTCCATGATGTGCTGCATACGACATCCTAAATCACCACCACCTTGCGCGACGCGCAAGGGCTCCAGCGGCCAAATCTTGGAGTAAGCAGCTACATCAGGCGATATCGCCAGATAGGTTTGCCAACGGTAAGGCCGCACGACACGCGACAACAAGGAGCGCAGCATAGTTCTATAAAACGACACGGCCCGAACAGCACCGATGTCCTGCGCCAAACGTGACTTAACCCGCCCCGCTATGGGCTCTTTCACCATCACGACCAAGCGACGCGCAAAGGGCAACTCACAAACCATTTAACAATGCTCTTTTGCCTCACTCGGGCCTATAAAAACGAGCAATACGTTCATTGCTGACACCACACGCATAAAGCGCCATACATGTTTGGTTGCGCAACGCCCTCTTAAAATACCCCTCGGACCGATACCGCGTGGCACTGGTCACCGCACGCGCATTCAGAACTGAAATGCGACGTCGACCAAGTCGCCGAACAAGATCCACGTCTTCCATAATCTTTAGATCGCGATAACCCCCAACCGAGTTGTAAAGTGTGCGCTTAATCAAAAGTCCCTGATCGCCATATGGCAGCGCCAAGATACCCGCGCGTAATCCAACAATCGATTCCAGAAATCGCGGCCAAATCCCATCATCATCAAGCGCAAACCGAAATGCAGCAGCACTTTGTTGCCGGCGACCAGAACCAACAGCGTCCATGAACTTGCCAGCAACCGTCCACCAACCGGGATCAAGAACAGTATCAGCGTGCAAAAAAAGCAACCACGGCCCCCGGGCGCAACGCGCGCCTTCTGCAAGCTGCAATCCGCGACCTTTTTTTGAGGTGATCACTTTGGCACCGGCCTCGTCAGCAATTCTCAACGTCCGGTCACGAGAGCCGCCGTCGACAATGATCACCTCGCCCACGACACCTTCGACTGCAGCCGGCACCAACGCCGCCAAACACTCAGGCAGGCCCTTTTCAGCATTCAATGTCGGAATAACAACTGAAATCATAAGGCCTTCTCTGGCACGCTCCAGCGCAGCCAGCAACTTCATTTATATGCCTTCAACGGTACACAAACCTGGCAAAAGTTCTTGATTTGTTCTAGTTCCCCCATTAGGATCCCATCGCGGCAGCCAAGCGAATCCAGCACATTGTCTAAGCCGCAACAACGGGCAGGCACTGATGTCCAAAACCCAAGACCAGACAACAACGCTAACACAAAGTGGGGTCGCTCCCGAGCGACGTCGCGGGCGCGGTGCGTGTTCAAATCAAACAGGTCGGTTTGAAACGGAAACACGCGAAAGCTTTGACGATGGCTGGCAAAGCTTAGCGGATCTAGATGCGTTTAAAACTAATGTCCATGACGAATACGCACGAACGATAATCACAAATAACAAAAGCCCAGATTTGTCGTTCGACCAATCCATAAACCCCTACCGCGGCTGCGAGCATGGCTGCGTTTATTGTTACGCCCGACCGACCCATTGCTTTCTCGGCCACTCCGCAGGCCTCGATTTTGAAACCGAACTTTACGCAAAACCAAATGCGGCCGATTTGCTGCAAAACGAACTTGCTGACCCGCGCTACAAAGTGAAAACAATTGCTTTGGGAACCAACACGGATCCCTACCAACCAATCGAGCGCGAACAAAAAATCACCCGTTCAATCCTTGAGGTTTGCGCAAAAACAAATCACCCCATTGGAATTGTCACAAAGTCTGCGTTGGTGACGCGCGATATCGACATCCTGGCGCCCATGGCCGCCAAAGGACTGGCAAAAGTTGCGTTATCAATCACGACGTTGGACCGCCACCTGGCCCGCGCTATGGAACCCAGGGCATCAACCCCCTCCAAACGGCTAAACGCCTTACGTGAACTCTCCGACGTCGGCATTCCGACAGCCGTCATGATCGCCCCCGTCATCCCCGGCTTAAACGACCATGAAATCGAACAGATCCTGCAAACTGCAAAAGACAACGGTGTCAAAGAGGCAGGCTACATACTTTTGCGGCTACCCCTCGAAATCAAGGGCCTTTTCCGCGAATGGCTTGCAGCCAATGTCCCAAACCGCGCGACCCGTATCATAAATATTTTACGCACGATGCACGGCGGATCAGACTATGTTCCTGAATTTGGCCACCGGCAGCGAGGCTCAGGACCCTATGCGGAACAAATCGCGGCGCGCATCCGCCTAATGAAGCGGAAGCTTAGCCTTAAAGATCCGACAATCCCGCTCAGAACAGATTTGTTCTCACCACCACCACAAAAACCCAAGCCTGGTGATCAACTCGCGCTCATTTGATGATCTAAACTGGCCAAAGTGACCTTGGGGCAAGGCTTGGCCACTTGCACAATCCATCAGAATCGCGAGAGCTTGCGCGAATGCGCATGACACCAACAAGAACAATTCCAACTTTTGAATTGGAAAGCACAGAGCTTGCATTAGCACCTGGCCCAATCGCTGGTGTCGACGAAGCAGGCCGCGGACCTTGGGCCGGCCCCGTAGTGGCCGCAGCCGTCATCTTAGATCCAGAAAATATCCCGCCAGGGATCGATGATTCAAAATCCTTAGACGAAACGGATCGCGAAGCCATTTACCTGCGTATCCTAAAGTCTTCCGTCGTCGCCCACGCCATTGCTGACGTTACAAGAATAGACCGTGACAACATTTTAAATGCGACGTTATGGGCAATGGCCGAAGCGGTCAAAAAATTAAATACACCGCCTCGTTTGGCACTCATCGATGGCAATCGCAAACCAACGCTCACCTGCGAAACCCGCACGATCGTAAAAGGTGACAGCAAGTGCCTATCAATCGCCGCAGCCTCCATTATTGCCAAAGTCACGCGCGATCGTCTGATGAAAAAGCTGGCCAAAACTTGGCCTGGCTATGGATTTGAACGTCACAAAGGTTATGGAACGCCGGAACATCGTGAAGCATTAAAGCGCCTCGGTGTCACACCCGAACACCGGCGCTCATTTCGTCCCATCCAAATGGCACTGGAGTTAAACGGTACAAATACAAAAACTACCGCGGCGACGTAAACTCAGCTGGCGAAAAATAAGCAAGCAACACAACTGCACCCAGCATCACGGTCGTCCAAAATGCCATAGTGCCCGTCGGCCAAGTCCGTCCTAATATACCCTCAGGCCCATAGTTGCGATAAAGCACGTCATGAAGCTTGACGGCGCCGCGCACGACACCATCCGCAACCTTATCCCACGTATACGTACCAAGCTGATCCGCAACGCGCGCAAGCGCCCAACCTGCCCGCCTATAAAACCAATCAATATCAAGCGTAATGGTCTCTGTCCGTTTAAGCCAACCCAGCATCAAAAAGAACGCAAGGCCCGAAAACAACAACAACTGAAGTTGGAATACGACATGTGAAACCGTGTAAGGCACGTACGTCACAGGATATGGAAGCATGCCATAAAGCCAACCCGGAAACAGCCCGAAAAAAATACAAAAGAAGGCCATCAATATCATTGCAGCCTTCATGTTCCACGGCGGATCGGGGGGCCGCAAACCAGAATCCTTTTGAAAAAACACAAACCATGGAAACTTAATACCAGCATGCAAAAACACTCCAGCAGACGCCGCAGCCAGTAAAATCCAAACAATTGCAAGATGCTCATCCGCCGCCCCTTGCGAAATCATAGACTTAGAAATGAAACCTGACGTCGCAGGAAAAGATGAAATCGACAGCGCACCAATAATCCCGCAAATACACGTCACTGGCATCGTCCGAAAAAGCCCGCCAAGCTCCATACACTTACGCCTTCCCGTCATCAACAACACCGCGCCTGCCGACATCAAAAGCAGCGCTTTGTAGATGATATGTGTGAAGGCATGGGCAGCAGCACCGTTCAAAGCCATCTGCGTACCAATCCCAATTCCCGTCACCATAAAACCAACCTGGTTGACGATCGAGTACGCAAGGATCCGCCGCATATCGTTTTCTAAAATCGCATAAATGATCCCATAAAAAATCATCACCAGACCGATGGGTATCAAGATCTCGGTGCCAGAAAACCCGCGCATCAAAACATAAACGGCGGTCTTTGTTGTAAACGCCGACAGGATGACCATGCCCGACCACGATGATTCTGGATAAGCATCCGGCAACCACGCCGACAAAGGATAAGCAGCCACATTGATCAAAAACCCTGCCAAAATGAGCATCCGCGGGATCGTCGATATATCCATCTTCCAAAACACGGTCGAACCCGTCGCCGCGATCTCACCTGCAATGCCTGCCATCAACAACACACCGCCAAACATATGCATGACCGCATAACGCAGTCCCGCACGGCGCGCATCACTACGAGGACCATTTTGCGCGGCGCCACAAAACACAATGAGTGTCGACGCAATCGCCATCAATTCCCAAAAAACAAAAACCGTAATCAAATCGCCAGCAAACGTAACGCCAATCGCAGAGCCGGCATAAACAAGCGCGGCCGCAAGCTCCATCGTGCTTTTCTGGTTCAGTGAAAATAGACCACCGGCAAACGACATAATCGCAAACACAGTGGCAAAGACCTGCGCGAGCTTGTCCGACTGCAACAGCACAATGTTTAAACCAAGAAACGTATTTTTGAGGTAAGCGCCTTCAGGGATCGTCCACGCGATCAAAAGCGCAACCAAAGGAGCAACCAGGACTGTAACGTTGCGCAGCCCAATTCGCGACAAGAGCGGCAAAGCCAACCCAGCCACAATCAAAACAAGCGCCGGCGGAAGTATGAAGCTAGTTGTCATAATACCCATCCGGTCGCTTTAAGAACACGCCTAAGAATTTTGCACCCACCACCAAAGCGACGCATGACAAAAAGCCATACCAAGCGCCGAACCCAATGGTTCCATCAATATCAAAATGCGGGCGGTGTGGCACAAAGACGTCGACGAGGACGAGCAATACGAGAACGCCTAAAAAGACACGCCACAGCATCTTGATCGTTTCTGGTCGCGCCAACCAATGATCGTCTTTGTTCTGTCCGTTCTTTGCGACCATGTTCTCACTCACCCCACGAGCATCAGTTTTGCCAAGTTAAGAGCCGCGTTTGGAAAGACAAAAAGCAAAATCGTCATTGCCGCCGTAACCGTCAAAGCCAAAACAATTGGCCAAGGCGCTTCCCCGTGATCATCTTCTGCATTTTTGCCAGCACGTTGCGCACCAACATAAGATCCTGCGGGCACACGTTCCGGTTCAACAAAAAATGCACGTACGAGAATGGGAAGAAAGTAAGCCGCGTTTAACAATGTCGAAAGCACAATGACCACAACCGCAACCCATTGTGTGCTCTCCATCGCCCCGGAAAGAATAAACCATTTAGACAAAAAACCAGAAGTGGGCGGCAATCCGATCATGGCCAACGCCCCAACCGCAAACGCACCCATCGTCCACGGCATCTTCCAGCCTATACCATCGAGTTCTGAAATCTCGGTCTTGTGCGCGGCTGTGTAAATCGAACCTGCCGCAAAAAAGAGCGTAATCTTTGCAACCGCATGCGCTGCGATGTGCATGGCCGCACCAATAACCGACAGTGGCGCGAGGAGCGCAACACCCAATACCACATACGATAATTGCGAAACGGTCGAGAACGCCAAGCGCTTTTTTAGATTATCCTGACGAAGCGCGACAATCGAGGCCAACAATATCGTTGCGCCCGCGACCCACACCAACCATGTCGCGCTACCACTCTGCGCTAACGCATCAACCCCAAAAATATAAACAATGACTTTGAGGATCGAAAACACACCGGCCTTCACAACAGCCACAGCATGCAACAGCGCACTAACTGGCGTGGGCGCGACCATGGCTGCAGGCAACCAAAAATGAACCGGTACCACGGCCGCTTTGCCAATGCCAAACACGAACAGTGCCAATAAAACACCCATTGCAGCAGCGCTTAAACGCCCGTCAAGCACACCACCCGGCATAAAATCAAGCGCACCGGCGTAAGCATAAGTGATCAAAATCGCCGGCAAGAACAAAACCATCGATGTGCCGAGCAGCATCACCAAATAAACCCGGCCCGCCTTCATAGCTTCCGTTGTGGCCTTGTGCGTGACCAACGGATAGGTGCTGAGCGTCAAAATTTCATAAAACAAAAAGAGCGTGAACAGGTTTTTCGCAAACGCCAGCCCCATCGTCGCGCCAATAGCAACGGCAAAGCAAACATAATATTGCGTCTGCCGCGGTTCGTTGTTGGCCCGCATATAGCCAATGGAATAAACCGAATTGACAACCCAAAGCGTCGACGCAACAAGCCCAAACAACATACCTAAAGGCTCAATCTTAAAAGCAAACTCAAGTCCTTGCGCCACTTGAAAACCGAAAATCTCAAAGGTATCTGTTTTGAGGATGGCCGGGTCTTGATCCACGGCCAGATAAATGCCCCAGGTCGCAAACGCGACCCCAACAGCAGCCACAAGCGTCACGATTTCGCGCAACGCCGGCCTTGTGTGAAAAATGGGAATCAATAACGCTGACACCCACGGCCCAACGAGCGCGATCAGCATCAAATTCGAATATGTCAACAGTTCCATCAATTGATGCCACCGAACAGTTGTAACGCAATTTGCGCAGCCGCATTTGCTGACACACGCGTATCAAAGCCCAGATATATTGTCGCCACCGCAAGAATTATGAGCGGCGCTAACATCGACAGCGGCGGATCACGTGCTTCTGCAGCCAGTTCAGACGGTTTACGGAACCAAACAATCTCAGTGATCCGTCCAATGTAAACGAGCGAAATCAATGAACTCAAAACGATCAGCAGCACCAACCACCACCAGTGTTTGTCAAGTGCACCGATGGCCAAAAACCATTTTGAAATAAACCCTGCCGTTCCAGGCGTTCCGATCAATCCCAAACCGGCAATACCAAACGCAAGCATAGTGACCGGCATCTTCCGCCCAATACCAGAAAGATCTTTCAAATTCACCGAACCGATCCGATAATATACCGCACCAAGCGCAAGAAATAACGCGGTCTTCATCACCGCGTGATTTAAGATATGCGCAAGCGCACCTGTCATCCCGGCAATGTTTGCCAACCCAATCCCCAACGTAATGTAACCCACTTGAGCAACAGAAGAGTAGGCAAGCATGCGTTTGGCATTGTTTTCAAACACGGCACTGGTCGAGGCCACAAACATAGCCAAAATCGACAACACCAAGAGCACCTGCCCCACTGGCAAGCTTTCGAATGTAAAGACTGCGCCAAAGACAAAAAAGATCAGCCGCACCAACAAATAAATCGCAACCTTAGTTGCAGTCCCCGCTAAAAAAGCCGTCGCAAACGACGGCGCATAGGCATAAGCGTTGGGCAACCACACATGCAGCGGAAAAAGCGCCAACTTCAAAGAAACACCAACGGTCACAAAACCTAACGCCGCCATCACTGGCGCCAAGCCATTTTCGGCAGCCGGGCCAAGGCGCTGCGCCATATCCTCAAAATTCAAAGTGCCCGTAACAACATACAAAAGGCCCACACCAATAACATAAAGCGTCGCACCAATAGTCCCCATGATCAAATATTGATAGGACGACAACAGCGCACGCCGATTGCGGCCTAAGGCAATCAATACGTATGTGGCCAGAGATGAAATTTCCAAAAAAACAAATGCATTAAACGCGTCGCCCGTAATCGTAATACCCAATAGGCCTGCCAGGCACATGAGGTACATCGTGTAATACCAGGCTTGCAAATGAGAATCGATTTCACTCGCAACGCTTTTGCGCGCAAACGGTATCGTCACAGCACCAATGATTGAGATCACACAAAGAACAAACGCACTTAAAGCATCAACTTTATAAACAATGCCGTAAGGCGCAGCCCAGTTCCCGATCTCGTAATATAGTGTTTGACCGGTGGTAAAAACTTTCCACGCCATCGCAACAGAAATAACCGGCAGCACAAACGTCACCGCCGCCGCCAAGATCCACGCAATGCTTCCTCGGCGCAAAAACGCAATTAAAAGGGCACCAATGAGCGGAATAACAACCTGCAGAATCGGCAGTTGCGACTGAACCGCACTCATAAATCTTGATCCCGCGAAAAGATCTCATCCTCTTCGATCGTGCCGTACGCTTCGTTGATGCGTACAACAAGCGCGAGACCCAACGCCAGCGTCGCGACGCCTACAACAATGGCGGTAAGAATGAGAACATGCGGCAACGGATTTGAGTAAACATTGTAAGCCGCATCATAAACCGGAGGGGTGCCACCCAAAATTTTACCCGGCGAAAGATAAAGCAGATAAACAGAGGTCTGAAACAACGACAACCCCACCAATTTCTTAATCATGTTACCGCGCGCAATAACAATATAAAGCCCGGCCACCATCAAAAAAATGGTGATAAAAAAGTTGTAGTGCAAAACAAAGTTGCCAACGCCCTCCATCAACGACCCCGCTCAATGAACGCGTAAAAGATTGCCGTCATCGTTCCAGCAACGGTGACAAACACACCGATTTCGACAATTAGAATCCCCCACTCGTGTGCCCGCAAGAAACTCGAAGCAAAACCTGTGTAGTTCAGATAGTGATTGCCTTGCATAATGCTGACGACACCGGTACCTGCATAGATCAAAACCCCAAGGGGAATCATCCGCTCAACAAGCTCTTGCGGCACAACCACCTTAGCGCGCTTCACACCAAATATGATTGCAAACAGAATAACCGTACCAGCGGCAATCACACCCGCCTGAAAACCTCCACCCGGCCCATAGTCCCCGTGAAACAGAACATAAAGCGCAAATAACAAGATGAAGGGCAATGTCAGCTTGGCGCCAACCCGCAGGATCAGGTCAAGTTTCATGCCCGCTTCCCTCCCGCAGCCTCATTATCATCAGCTTCTACGTCGCTTTTGCGCCGTTTCTTTTTCCGCCGACCACTTAAGAGCATCAAGACACCAATCCCACCCGTGAAAATAACTGTAACCTCGCCAAGCGTGTCAAAGCCGCGAAAATCAGCAAGAACCGCTGTCACCATATTGGGTGGCATATCGTGCGCCTTTGAAGCCGCAATATAACCGTCAACAGTGTGCGTGTGCATCGGTGTATCGGCAGCGCCAAACGGTGGCAATGAAAACATACCCCATATCAATGCCGACCCAACAACAACACTGACAAACATAGGTATCAAGACATGCCGAACTTGCGGATATTCCTGTGACTGCGTCAGATAAAGCGCGGCAATAAATAATACAGTTGAAATCCCTGCACCGACAGAAGCTTCCGTCATCGCCACGTCAACCGCATCAAGAACCAACATGACGCTCGCCATTAAAAACGAAAAAATGCTGGCCAAAATAACGACGCCGAACATATTGCGCTGCCTAATAATGGCGAGCGTAATCACCGCCAAAAGCGTGAGCAGAATCATCAAAATATAAGTGAGCACATTGCCGTCGCCGATCATTCCACCCCGCTTTCATTTGATTGCTGTGACGCATCCTGCGACGCAAGTCGGTCACGACGGTCTTCCTTCAAAATTGGATAGATGCCTGCATGAAACGCTGCCTGCGCCGTCGCATGCGTTGCAACCGGCCCTACAAAAAAGAAGAGCACAAACACAAAGATCAGCTTGATAACAACAAAAACGGAACCCGCCTGTAAAATAAAACCCAATATCAACAGCGCCATACCCAACGTATCAATGACGCTCATCGCATGTAACCGCGTGTAAACATCAGGCATGCGCAAGATTCCAACGGCTCCACTAACAATAAAAAAGCTGCCCGCTAAAATCAGAATCCAGCTTAAAACATTTGCAACGACCTCCATCACGACGCATCCTCTTCTTCTGCATCATAAGCAAGATCGCCATGTCGGAAGTACTTTAGCACCGTAAATGTCCCGATGAGATTGAGCAGTCCATAGGTTAAACCGATGTCCAGCCACTCGGGTCGGCCTGTCAAAAAACCAATGGAGGCCAAGAGCAGAATCGCCAAACCGCCAATTGTGTTTCCCGCAACAACACGATCAAAAACCGTTGGACCTTGAATGGCGCGCACGACAACAATGGTCAGAGCCAACAGGATCGCAACAGTCGATACAAAAAACATCAGGAGCCCTCCTCAAATTCTACGACACGGCGATCCATCACACCCTTTTCCAATTCGCGCGCACTTTCACTGACCAACGCGTGGACGGTAAATACATCATCCTCCACACCGGCCGTGATCGTACCGGGTGTAAGCGTGATCGAATTTGCGTAAGTTGCACGACCGGGAGCCGTTTTTTGCGAGGCCCTAACGTGCGTCAAAGTCGGAGAAACCGGAAGACGGTGATCTAAAATTATGCGTGTCACCGTCCAGGAGGATTTTGCAATCTCTAACCATAGCCAAAGCCAATAGGAAGGTGCGCGCACCAACATACCAATGGGGTGCCCCTCCACATCAATGATCCCCATGCGATCGGCCACCCACAAGCAAATACAAACGCAGCCGATACCTACAAGTATAAGGAACACTGTGTAGTGCCCCGACAACCCGAGCCAAAAGACGAACAGGACCAGTCCCAGACTAAGTGCGCGGAGCACCTTGCGACCTTGATCCATCATTTTCAGTCCTTCACTAAGAGAGGTGCGGGCACCGGATGACCGCGGGAGCGGTCCCTTAAGAGCACCACCACTGTGCGGTCAGACTTTAAGCCCCGCAATCGAGGCATTGCCAACTACCGTCGCCATAGAACCAATTAGGAGCCAATGTGGTACATAAACCAAATACGCGAAGTGACCAAATGTCGTTCAAACCCGTCCGTTATCTACGAGACTTGGTTTGTAAGGGCAACAGCGATTGGTTTGCGACCGTGTAAATCTGTGGGAGCCTGTACCCATGGCACCAAAACACAACGTCAACGCGCGCAAACAAGACTGGAACACGCAATCGGTGGCACAAGACCGGGTAAGTTCGGCTTGCTGGTAGAACGCTTTGGATCCGGACAACCAACGTAGTCCGTTCGTCCTATTAATTCAGCACACGCCATTAATCAAATGGTACTTGCGCAAACAGTCTTAGAACATCAGCGCAACAGCACCGTTTTGTTCATAGAAAAAAGAAAGATTAGTCATTCGCGTTTGCATGCAGCGGCGCCTGCTTTACGCAAGCGTGAAGGCAATTTTGTCGCGTGCAATTTTCGTTCGTATGAACAATTTCCCGCGTGACATAGTGAAGCGATTTCGTTATCTTAGAGTCCTCAGATTAAGAAGGGCCAGTTGAAAGTTGATCAAATAAAGAGCCCAAGTCTGGGGAGCGAAACGCACCAATCGAAAAAATTCGTTTGAGGGTACTGCTTAACAAGCGAAGTTTATTCCTGCGGAATAAAGACAATCGTTTGGTGCTGCGGTCTTGTGATCGCAACTCGGGGCAAGTTAGCGCTTGCTCCGATATTTTTTGCGTAAAAGAAAATTACCACCTGCAAATTCACCTACGACGCGTTTCCACCACCCGGTCCGACACCGGACGGCGTAAACGAATCTGTTGGGATCAAACCTATTTCCACCGAAGCCAAGATCGTCGCGAAAATAGCTGCTGAAACCAAGGTCGTAATAATAAAAACACGCAAAAGTTTAGGTCGCGCAGGTGCACTCTCTGGGGTACCTGGAACGACGTCACCTTCTTCGTCTTGTGTACGCACGCCAAACGGCAAAACAGCAAACAACGTCATCCACCAGATTATGAAGTAGATGGCAAAACCAAATGTCAGGCTCATTGGCTACGCTTGCCTCCTCAATAATCCGTCGATCCAGACACAAAACGAATCGACTGACCCAAACGTAAAACAACTATTGAGGGCAAATCCAACACCAAATCTCCAATCAACAAACACCTCTGTTTCCTTGACGCTCAGGCTTGCTCAAGTTCTGTCAAAGTTCCGCAGAAGTCCTTTGGATGCAAAAACAAGACGGGTTTTCCATGAGCCCCAATTTTGGGCTCCCCGTCGCCCAAGACCCGAGCGCCCTCGGCCTTAAGCCGATCCCGAGCCGCCAAAATATCATCCACCTCGTAGCAAACGTGATGGATACCTCCACTCGGGTTCTTTTCCAAAAACTTTGCAATTGGCGAATTTTCACCCAGCGGTTCAAGAAGCTCAATTTTGGTATTGGGCAAATTTATAAAGACCACGCGGACGCCGTGGTCAGGTTCCTCCATCGGATCCGTCACCTCTGCTCCCAGCGTATCGCGATAAACCGACGCCGCTGCCGCGATATCCCTAACCGCGATAGCAACATGGTTGAGACGACCAATCATCTTTAGCTCCTTGAACCTTCCGCAATCGCCAAAACCGCCTTGCCACCACCTATACCGCAATCAAACGGCAAGATCATCTAAGTCCAACCCAATCGAACCTAAGATTGAACCACCGAGACCAAAACTTTCACAATCGGCCGCTTGCCCCATTCTGCGGCGATTTTCGATCTGACAGACCGTCGCACGGCTTCACGCACCAGCTCGATATCCTTGCGTCGCTTTGCCGGAATAGTCGCAAGTGTCTCTTCCACAGAATCCAGAACGAGATCGTACATCTCTTCGCCGCCCGCGCCCGCCTCCGGAACGCCGTCCAATTCTAATTCTGGGTCCGCCATTAACTCACCGCGCTGAGATAGCGCTAACGCCACAACCGCAATTCCCACTTGCGAAAGTTTCCGCCGCTCTCGTGCCGGACCCTCCTCGCTCGGCACAACAAGCGATCCATCACGAAACTGCCGCCCGGTCGGCACTTGGTCGACAACTTTAGCAGGACTTGGGGCAAGCCGAACCACGTCACCGTTAAACGCCATACAGACATGGGGCACGCCATTCGCCTTTGCCAGCTTCGCATGCGCCGCCAAATGGCGGGCTTCCCCATGCATCGGAACCGCCACATCAGGTCGCAACCACTTGTAGATCTGATCAAGTTCATCGCGCCGCGGATGTCCTGTAACATGTACAAGGGCATCTGAATCCGTGAGCACCTCGCAACCCATCTTGACCAAATTGTTTTGAACGCGCGCAATGGCCTTTTCGTTTCCAGGTATGTTCCGCGAAGAAAAAATCACAAGATCGCCACGTGACAGTCGGATGTCCGGGTGCTCGCCATCCCCAATCCGGGCAATAGCAGCCCGCGGCTCACCTTGGCTACCTGTACACAACACAACCATCTCATCGCGATCAAATTCATTAAAGGACTGTTGGTCAAAAAATTCAAAATCATCTGGCAAATGACCGGTCTCAACAGCAACCCCAATGACCCGATGCAATGCCCTGCCCGCAACAATTAGCCGTCGACCGGCTGCCTGCGCCGCCTCCGCCACCGCCTTTATGCGTCCAACATTTGACGAAAACGTCGTAACCGCAACGCACCGCTTTGCTCGCTTGGTTATTTCCGCCAATGACGCCGCCACATCGCGCTCTGACGGAGACGTCCCCTCGCGCATTGCGTTTGTCGAGTCACAAATAAGCGCATGCAAGCCGTCTTTGCCAAGCGCCACCAATCGCTCTTGGTCCATCGGGCCTCCGACAACGGGCGTCTTATCAATTTTCCAATCTGCCGAGTGAAACGCTGTACCCGCAGGTGTTCGAATGATCAACGCGGAAGGCTCAGGAATGGAATGCGCCATTTGAACAAACTCAACGTCAAATGGACCCACCTCGATCTGTCCGTTAAGCGCCACTTCATTGAGCGGCAAGGCTAACCCGCCGCCAAACTCAGCTAACTTGGCCCGCAGCATCCCAAGCGTAAAAGACGTCCCATATATCTTTGCGCCAAGCTGCGGCCAGAGGTTTATGACCGCCCCAACGTGGTCTTCATGTGCATGAGTAATAACAATTCCGGCGAGCGAGCCGCGTTCTTCCGCAATAAATCTTAAGTCGGGCAATACGACATCGACACCAACATCCTGCGGACCCGGAAATGTGATCCCTAGATCAACCATCAGCCATTGACGTTCCTCCTCTGGGCCAAACCCATAGAGGTAAACGTTCATGCCGATCTCACCCAGACCACCTAACGCGACAAAGACGAGTTCTTCATTGTTCTTTTTGCTGGGTTTCCCCGCCATTCGACACCGTTACAACTTTTTTTCACGTTCCGCAGAGAAACAACCAACAAACGGTTCGATTACGAACCAACAAAGTCAACATCTCCAAAGCTGACACGCTCCACTTCGCCAGACAACTGTCGTACTAACAAACGACCCTCTTCATCCAATCCCATATATCGTCCCGAAACGACACCCCCGCCAGTGTTGACAGACATCTCGTCCCCAAGTCTGCCTGCACGCTCTAGCCAGCCCTGCCGAACGCGATCAAATCCAGCACCACATTGCCAGGTTTCAATCCACTGCATCAACGCTTGATCAAGATGAGACAACATGCCTATCGGATGAATTTCGTGGGCATGACCAAAAAAGGCCTTCAGTGTCGTTGCAGGCCGATCAATATCCTGAGGGCAAGTGGCAAGGTTTAACCCCACGCCGATAACGGCAGGCACCTCCCTAAACCCTGCTTGCACGTTTGTTTCTATAAGAATTCCCCCAACTTTGCCGTCTGTGGTCATTATATCATTTGGCCATTTTAGCCAGATCCTTTGACTTGGCGCACCATGCCCCTGAGATCCGTACGCGGCACCAATCGCGTCATAAACAGCTGTGCCCGCAACCAGCGAAAGCTGCGACACAACCTCCGGCGAGCACCCTAATACCACCAACAAGCTCGCATGCAAGTTGCCCTCATGCGACTGCCACGCCCTTCGGCTGCGACCTCTGCCTCGCGTTTGGCGCGCCGCGGCAACCCATAACGGCCCGATCTCACCACGATCCCGGCACCTCATGGCGACGTCATTTGTAGAACGACACTCTTCACACCATATCAGCGGCCGGCCACTCGCAAGAGTTTTACGCAATTCTGCCACAACCAAAACCTCATCAAGGATTAGCTCCCAACACCCGGGTCAGAAACCATCTCAAAAAGCTGGTTCAAATATCCTGCTGAATCAAAAACCAATCAGAACAACGACGTTACCGCGACCGCACCACCGGTTCAAAAGTCTAACGACTTAGCCGCCTCCGCCGCCGCCTCCACCAAGGGGGCAGGCAGAATAACAAACCCAATTACAAAAATTACGCACAGCGCCATGACCGCGCTAAGTCGGCCGTAAACCGGCGAGAACTTTTCTTTTGGCTCATCAAAAAACATAACTTTCACAACACGAAGATAATAGAAGGCACCAACGACGCTTGCCAGGACACCAATTATCGCAAGCGGATAAAGGCCAGCTTTAATCGCGGCCGAAAAGACATAAAGCTTTCCGAAAAACCCAGCCAGGGGTGGAATTCCCGCAAGCGAAAACATCAAAATTGCCAACGCAAAAGCCATCGGAAGGTTGTTTTGCGCCAAGCCCGCCAACTCGTCGATCTTTTCCACATGATGGTCCTGCCGCCGCATCGCCAAAATACAGGCAAACGCACCCAACGTCATAACCACATAGATCGCCAAATAGATGAGCAACGCCTGCACGCCCTCAAAACTGTTGGCCGCCAAACCAACAAGCGCAAACCCAATATGGCCAATGGACGAATAGGCCATAAGTCGTTTTATGTTGTTTTGCCCGATCGCCGCAAACCCACCAAGCAACATCGACGCAATGGAAACAAACACAATGATCTGCTGCCATTGAGCATCCATACCGCCGAAGCCATCTCCCAAAAAGCGCACCAGTAACGCCATCGCCGCCAGTTTCGGGGCAGATGCAAAAAAAGCAGTCACCGGTGTCGGCGCACCTTCATAAACATCAGGCGTCCACATATGGAAAGGAACTGCTGAGACCTTGAACGCAAGACCCACCAGCACAAACACCAACCCAAAAATGAGCCCATAATTTTGATCTGTGGCGCTGGTCTTCGCGACGGCCGCAATCACCTCAAAATGCGTCGACCCAGTAAACCCGTAGATAAGGGATGCTCCATACAAAAGCATACCAGAGGATAACGCCCCCAATACGAAGTACTTTAGTCCGGCTTCGCTCGCACGAAGATTGTCTCTTTGAACCGCCGCCAGCACATAAAGCGCAAGCGATTGCAGTTCGAGGCCCAGATACAATGAAATCAAATCGTTCGCCGACACCATCGCCATCATGCCCGCGACTGCCAGCAAGACCAATACAAAAAACTCAAACGTCAAAAATCCCTTGTCGCGCAAATAGTCAAACGACAGGACAATTGCGATAATTGATGCGCCGATAATCAAAAGTTTTACGAACCGCGCAAAGGCATCAACGACAAACGCGCCTTCAAAGTATTGAACGTTACCTTGAAACAAAAAGATAAGACCAGCCGCTAACAAAAGAACGAGGATCGCCAACCAGCCAACGGTGCCATTCACAGAATCCCGCGATTCTCCGGTCCCATTTGAAAACGCGCCCGTCATGAGCAAAAGCATGGCACCAATAACCATGACGAGCTCAGAAGCCAGCGCGTTGAGGTTCATCAAATAGGACATGACATACTTTCTTCGTCTATTGAGCAACCAACGCTGCAGCCTGCTCGACCGCAAGCTGGTGGTCCGCAACAAGCTTCTTAACGGACACAGCCATGACGTCCAACAACGGCGAGGGATAAACGCCGAAGAATATGATCAAAAGCACCAACGGTGCTAGCACCACGATTTCCCGTGGCGTCATATCCGCAATCGACATAAGTTTGCGCTTCTCAAGCGCACCAAAAATCACACGTCGATAAAGCCATAACGCATAGGCGGCCGACAAAATGATGCCCAGCGTTGCAAGTACAGCGACAAGCGTATTGATCCGAAACGCACCCACAAGCGTCAAAAATTCGCCAATAAACCCGCTCGTCCCAGGCAACCCAACATTGGCAAGCGTGAACACCATAAGACAAAACGCATAAACCGGCATGCGTTCAACAAGCCCACCATAGGCCGCAATCTCCCGCGTGTGCATGCGATCATAGATGATACCCACACACAGGAATAAGGCCGCCGACACCAATCCGTGCGACAACATTTGAAAAATTGCACCATCAAGACCTTGGCTGGTGAACGTAAAAATGCCCATCGTCACAAACCCCATATGGGCGACCGACGAATAGGCGATGAGCTTTTTGATATCCTCCTGCGCCAAAGCGACAAGCGAAGTGTAAACAATCGCAATGACCGAAAGTGCAAACACAAATGGTGCCAGTTCCTGGCTTGCCACGGGAAACATCGGTAACGAAAATCTTAAAAATCCATAGCCGCCCATCTTCAAAAGTATGCCCGCTAGGATCACGGATCCCGCCGTCGGCGCCTCCACGTGCGCATCCGGCAACCACGTGTGCACGGGCCACATCGGAAGCTTAACCGCAAAGGAGGCAAAAAACGCCAGCCACAACCACCACTGCATATCGGCAGGAAATTCGGCCTGCAAAAGTTGACGAATATCCGTTGACCCCACATGCCAATACATAGCCAGCATGGCCAGCAGCATTAAAACGGAACCCAAAAGCGTATAAAGAAAAAACTTATAGCTCGCATAAACGCGTCGCGCACCACCCCACACACCAATGATCAAATACATCGGAATGAGGCCACCCTCGAAGAACAGATAAAATAAGAAAAGATCCAGCGAACAAAACACACCGATCATCAGCGTTTCAAGAACCAGAAACGCAATCATGTATTCCTTGACGCGGTTTTTGACGCTCTCCCAACTGGCGAGAATGCAAAGCGGCATCAAAAACGTCGTAAGGATAATGAACAGCATGGATATACCATCCACGCCCATCCGATATCGGATCGCTCCCGCATCATCGGCCGCACCAAACCAGGAAAGCTCTTCAACGAACTGGAAGTCCGCCGTCGTTGGGTCGAAGTTCACCCAGATTAAGAGGGACAGCGCAAACGTAAACAAGGTCGTGTAAAGCGCAATCCAACGTGCATTTCGATCTCCGCTAGGCGTGCGCGGCAAAAAACTCATGCAAAGCACGCCAAGCAACGGCAAGAATGTCACAATTGAAAGTATGGGAGATGCAGTTACGTTCATCCGCTAGCCTCCGCCCGCAAAAATTAGAGGCCGAATAAAAAACGTAAGCAAGAGTGCAACACCAATGAGCATTGCAAAGGCGTAGTGATAAACGTAGCCCGATTGAAGCTTTACAACTTTGCTTGTCGTCCAGCCAACTGTTTCAGCCGTTCCATCAACAACACCGTCAATGACACCCCCGTCTCCGCGGCGCCAAAAAAAGCGCCCCAACGCAAGCGACGGCTTCACAAACAACCAATCGTAGAGCTCATCAAAATACCACTTGTTCAACAAGAACAGATAGATCGGCTTAAAAGCCCGCGCCGTCGCTTCCGGCAGCCAGGTCCATTGGATGTAATAAAGCCAAGCAAGCCCAGCGCCCGCCAACATCGCAAGCGCAGGAAGAAAACCAATGCCCTTTGGCACAACATCAGGATCATGCATGTCGTGCAAAATATGATTGTTGACGCCTTGAAAGAGCGACCTTGCCCAAAACGACTCATATTTGTCACCAATAAAGTAGTCTTGGAATGCAAACCCTGCCGCAACAGCGCCAAGCGCCAACACGCCCAAAGGAATGAGCATAACCAACGGACTTTCATGAGCGTTCTTGAAGATTTCAGGTTCCGCACGCGGCTTCCCGTGAAATGTCATGAAGATCAAACGCCAGGAGTAGAAGGCCGTCAAAAACGCCGTGAACAACAACACCCAAAACACAATCTGATTGGGTGTATGCGCCGCATACGACGCTTCAATAATTGCATCCTTGGAATGAAAACCCGCAAAACCAATGACGTAGGGAATACCAAAACCGGTCAGCGACAACGTACCGATCAACATCATGATCCATGTGATCCGGATTTTCGGCGCGAGACCACCCATGTTGCGCATGTCCTGCTCATTATGCATGGCATGAATGACAGACCCTGCGCCCAAAAACAGCAACGCTTTGAAAAACGCGTGTGTAAACAGGTGAAAGATCGCAATTCCGTATGCACCAACACCACAAGCCGCAAACATATAACCAAGCTGCGAACACGTTGAATAGGCGACAACGCGTTTGATATCATTTTGCACCAGCCCCACCGTCGCCGCAAAAAACGCCGTAACTGTTCCAACAATTAAGACGACCTGCTGCGCGAAGGGCGATAGCTCATAAAGCGGCGACATTCGTGCGACCATAAAAACACCTGCCGTCACCATGGTCGCGGCATGGATCAACGCAGAAACGGGCGTCGGACCCTCCATCGCGTCAGGCAACCAAGTGTGCAACAAAAACTGCGCAGATTTGCCCATCGCACCCAAAAACAGCAACAGGCAAATGGCCGTAATCGCATCAACTTCGTAGCCAAGAAAGCTGAAGGTGTTTTTTGGATTGCCGGAGGCCGCCACCAAAGTCGCGTCCGCAAATATCTGATCAAAGTTTACGGAATTAAAGACAAGAAATATCGCAAAGATACCAAGCGCGAACCCAAAGTCGCCAACCCGATTGACAATAAACGCCTTGATCGCCGCAGCATTTGCTTCCGGTTTGCGGTACCAAAATCCGATCAACAGATAGGATGCGAGCCCAACCCCTTCCCAACCGAAAAACAACTGCAACAGGTTGTCGGAAGAAACCAGCATCAACATCGCGAACGTAAACAGCGATAAATAGGAGAAAAACCGCGGACGCGACGGATCTTCATGCATATAACCAATGGAATAAACGTGCACGAGAGAAGATACCGTTGTCACAACGACCATCATCACAACGGTCAACGTGTCAATTCTAAGCGCCCAGCCGACATCCAGTTCGCCACTCGTAAACCAACGCGCAACCGGAACACGCGCCGTCTCGTGCCCAAAGCCCACTTGTACAAATGCGACCCACGACAGCACAGCCGCAAAAAGCAACAATCCGGTTGTCAAGATTTCGCAGCCGCGCGCACCGATCAGGCGACCAAAAAAACCGGCCAAGACCGCACCGACAAGCGGCAAAAAAACGATCGCAAGATAGATCATCTGTGAACAACGACCCCGCTAGCCCTTCATCATGTTGATATCATCGACGGCAATGGAACCGCGATTACGAAAGTACACAACAAGAATGGCCAAACCAATCGCGGCCTCCGCCGCTGCAACGGTCAGCACAAATAGTGCAAACACTTGCCCCGTCAAATCGCCCACCTGACCTCCAGGCACGGGCATGAAATGCGAAAACGCCACCAAATTAATGTTGACCGCCAGCAACATCAGTTCAATCGACATCAAAATAATGATGACGTTTTTCCGATTGAGAAAAATGCCCAGTATGCCAAGCGTAAAGAGGCAGGCAGCAACAGTTAGATAATGGCCAATTCCGATTTCCATAACCGATCTGATCTTTGTGTCCCCGACAACAAGGCGTCAAACGAACCTCAACCCTGACCTTCTGGCGACGGTATCACCGCGTTGCCAGGTGCAACTTTAACAACCTCAACCGCCGTCTCCCGACGCCGACCTACTTGCGCCGAAATGGATTGTCGTTTGACGCTTTCCTTATGGCGCAACGTCAGCACAATCGCCCCAACCATTGCCACCAACAAGATAAGCCCGGCGAGTTGAAAGAAGTAGATGTACGTGGTGTAGATGATACGGCCCAAGGCCTCGATGTTTGAAACCTGCCCATCTGCCGCTGGCATGGCCGCGGCCACTTTTCCGCCAATGCCCAGGCTCGCATCGCGAAACGCAAACAACAAGATGAGTTCCAGCAAGACAACGCCGGCAACAATCAAACCCATAGGTGCATTTTTGATATAGCCAGCACGAAGTTCAGCAAAGTCGACGTCAAGCATCATAACAACGAACAAAAACAAGACGGCAACCGCACCCACATAAACGACAACCAAAAGCATTGCTAAAAACTCAGCACCCATAAGAACAAAAAGCCCGGCCGCATTAAAAAATGCCAAGATCAAGAACAACACGGCGTGCACGGGATTGCGCGCAGTGATGACCGCCGCCCCAGAGGCCACGCATAAGATCGCAAATAAATAGAAGAACGCCCCAAAAACCGTCATCGGCAGCTCCACTCCATCGTGTCCGCCCCATCCTGTTTAATACGACCAGACAAAGTTAGGAAAACTCCCAGTCCAAGACAAAAGCCAGTAGACCTAGCTACCGCACTCGACATTTGATCCTTCCCGTCGCTCCAATTCACCACAGACCGCACGATAATGTTCATTCCACAATCGGCATGTCATTAAGCTCCGATAGGGCCAATAAAGCAGAATGACCCCGATACCAAGAGCAAGAAAACTCGTCCATCCAAAGTTTCCTTCAAGAAACATCCACACAGCAGCGGCCAGCAGACCGAGAGACGCCATAACAAGGACGACATAGACACCCAACCGCCCAAACTCACCAGCGATCTGATCGCGCGCCAACTGGCCATACTGCTCAAGCTCTTCATTGGTGAGCAAATTTAACAGCTGACCCCAATTCTGCGACGTAGGTCTGTCACCTATAGTTGGCATCGGCTTCAATGTTTCTCGCGATCTCCCGCTCCCAGCGGTCTCCGTTATCCAGTAACCGCTCCTTGTCGTAAAAGAGTTCCTCGCGCGTTTCCGTAGCGAATTCAAAGTTTGGTCCTTCAACGATTGCATCAACTGGGCACGCCTCTTGGCATAGACCGCAATAGATACATTTCGTCATATCAATATCATAACGCGTCGTCCTCCGCGTTCCATCGTTCCGACGTGGGCCCGCTTCAATTGTGATTGCTTGTGCGGGACAGATAGCTTCACACAGTTTGCACGCAATGCATCGTTCTTCACCGTTTGGATATCGACGCAAGGCATGTTCACCGCGAAACCTTGGCGACAACGGTCCTTTTTCATAAGGATAGTTGAGTGTTTCCTTGCGACTGAAGAAGTAGCGCATAGTGAGGAAAAACGCCGAGACGAATTCCGCCAAAAAAATAGACTTTATGCCTTGCGCAACATTCATTGCAGCGCTCCATATTGCAAAACAGCCGCCACGACCACAACAGCCGCAAGAGACAACGGCAAGAAAACCTTCCAACCCAACCGCATCAACTGGTCATAGCGATACCGCGGCACCATCGCTTTCACCATCGCAAACATGAAAAAAACCGCCACAACTTTTAGTAAGAACCAAAAAATTCCAGGCACCATATTAAAAGGCGCAACATCAACAGGTGGCAACCAACCACCCAAAAACAAGATTGTGGTCAACGCACACATGGTTGTGATCGCCACATACTCTCCCAACATAAACAATAGGTAAGGTGTTGAAGAATATTCGACCATAAAACCTGCCACCAATTCCGATTCAGCCTCCGGCAAATCGAAAGGCGGTCGATTTGTCTCCGCCAATGCCGAGATAAAAAAGATCACAAACATCGGAAACAGCACCAGCCAGTGCCAATCAAGAAAGCTCCCCGGCAGACCAAACTTTGATCCCAAACCAACCTTTTGTGCGTTGACGATCTCCGTCAAATTCAAAGACCCAACACACAACAAGACCGTAATAATCACAAACCCTATGGAAACCTCATAGGATACCATCTGTGCCGCAGACCTCAGTGATCCCATAAATGGATACTTTGAATTGGACGCCCATCCTCCCATGATGACACCATAAACACCCAAAGACGACACCGCCAGGATATACAAAATTCCCACATTTAAATCAGAAATCACCCAGCGCCCGAAGCCATCTTCGTTGACTGGAATAACCGCCCACGCCGCCAAAGCAAACAACGTCGTCGCAATAGGTGCCAACAAAAATATAACCTTGTCCGCACCCGACGGGATGATCGGCTCTTTGAAGACGAATTTAAGAAAGTCAGCAAATGATTGCAAAAGTCCAAACGCACCAACCACATTGGGCCCGCGCCGCATTTGTACAGCAGCCCAGACTTTGCGATCCATCAACAACAAAAACGCAATGCATACGAGCAATACGACCAACAAAAAAACACTGGCCGCAACGGTCGTCGCAAACCAGAACGCATACTTCCAAAAGCTTTCAAGTGCCGCGTCACTCATCGTGTAGGCGCCTCGCTTTCACGACACAAGTTGTAACGGAGGACCTCATTCCGCAGCATTGACCCCATTCCTTTTTTTCTCCGCCGCCACAAGACCACTAAGTTCAGCCATAATTGCCGATGCGCGCGCAATCGGATTTGTCAGGTAATAATCGCTAATCACACCCTCAAAAGCGCCATTGTCGAAAGACCCAGAGCACGCCGCAAGTTTTGCAATCCCATCATCGGTTGCCGCCACAAGCGCGTCAAGCTCAGCAAGCTGCGGAGCAGACTTATACATCACAGCGTGCAGTTGTGCGACGGTGTCATAACTAAGGACGTGCCCACACAATGCAGACAGGGCGCGGATAATCGTCCAATCCTCTTTTGATTGGCCGGGCGGAAAAACTGCGCGCATCGTCATCTGAGCCCGACCCTCAGTGTTGACATAAGTCGCACTCTTTTCTGTATAAGTCGCACCCGGAAAAATAACGTCAGCACGATGCGCACCCAAGTCACCGTGGCTCCCTTGATAGATGACGAAGGCCGAACCCAGATCGTGTCGCGCAACATCATCGGCCCCAAGAAGGTATAAAACTTCAATGTCGCCGGTTCGCGCCGCATCCAAAATCTCAGCAGTCGCTAGCCCGTTCTCGCCAGGCACAAACCTCACATCAAGCCCGCCGACACGCGCCGCGCCAGTGTGCAATATATTCAGAACACGACGTTGAGCCGCTTCGTCAGCAGCAACCTGTTGCGCAATTTGCGCCGCCAAAGCGAGCGTAGCGGCACCATCCTTGCGCACAAAAGCGCCAGGACCGACGATAATCATCGGTGCCTTTGCTTCCCTAAGCACATCGCCAAATGTGTGCTTGCCATCAAAAACATCTTTCAAGGATTGTGGGCCAGAGCCAATACGCTCAACCGGATAGCCAAGCGAAACATCCTCACCGATCAAACCAACGCGTGCGCCACCACCCCGAATACGCTGCAAGATCCTTGAATTGAGCACGGCCGCTTCGAAACGTGGGTTCGCACCCACCAGCAAAATGACATCAGCGTCATCGATACCGGCAATTGACGCATTGAAAATATAACTTGACCGACCAAGCGAGGGATCAAGCGCGCTATATGGTTCGCGGCAATCTATGTTTTGCACCCCCATCGCGACCATGAGATCGCGCAAGGCAAACATTTCTTCTACACCTGCAAGATCGCCTGCCAGAGCAGCAACACGGTTCTTGTCCGCCGACTTTATTTTATCTGCCACCGCTTGAAGCGCTTCATCCCAACTGCATGGAACGAGCGCGCCGTCTCGCCGTATATACGGTTGATCCAAACGCTGCGTGCGCAGTCCATCGCAAATATGCCGTGTCTTATCGGAGATCCATTCTTCATTCACCGCATCATTGTTTCGCGGCAGGATACGCATCACCTCAGCCCCACGAGCATCAACACGGATCGCCGAACCCACCGCATCCATCACATCGATACTCTCAGTCGACTCCAATTCCCAGTTTCGCGCATGAAACGCCCACGGGCGATGTGTGAGTGCACCAACGGGACATAAGTCAACGGCGTTTGCGCTCATCTCGGACAAGATGCCCTTTTCAAGATACGTTGTGATTTCCGCATCTTCCCCACGACCCGCAAGCCCTAGCTCGTCGACACCAGCCACTTCCGTCATGTATCGCACACAACGCGTGCAATGAATGCAGCGCGTCATCATCGTCTTGATCAGCGGACCAATGTACTTTTCTTCTACCGCGCGCTTGTTTTCATGATAGCGCGACCCGCCAATCCCAAAAGCCATCGCTTGATCTTGCAAATCGCACTCGCCGCCCTGATCACAAATCGGACAATCAAGCGGATGATTGATGAGCAAAAACTCCATCACACCTTCACGCGCCTTTTTCACAAGCGGCGTATCGGTGCGAATTTCCTTTGGGCTTCCATCGCGATTTGGCGGCAAATCGCGCACCGTCATCGCGCAAGAAGCAATAGGTTTCGGCGAACCAACCACTTCCACAAGACACATCCGGCAATTGCCAGCAATTGAAAGCCGCTCGTGATAACAAAAACGTGGAATTTCAGCGCCAACATCTTCGCACGCCTGCATCAGCGTGAGATCTGGCTCCACCTCAACCTCCTGCCCATCGATGATCAGCGTCTTTGTCACAATACTTCCGATTCAAGCTTTCCTATTCCGCAGCGGTCCTGTGTGCAGACTTAAACTGGTCAATCCGCGCTTCAATTTCCGGCCTAAAGTGTCTGATAAGACCTTGCACGGGCCATGCCGCAGCATCTCCCAGTGCACAAATGGTATGGCCCTCAACTTGCTTTGAGACTTCATACAAAAGATCAATTTCACTTTTTTCAGCGCGCCCTTCGACCATTCGCTCCAAAACGCGCCACATCCAACCCGTCCCTTCGCGACACGGTGTGCATTGGCCACAAGATTCGTGCTTATAAAAATAAGCAATCCGCGCGATGGCTTTGATGATGTCGGTAGATTTGTCCATCACGATGATGGCCCCGGTACCCAGACCAGATTGATGTTCGGCCAAACAATCAAAATCCATTGTTATGTCAGGGCACACGGTCGAGGGAAGACACGGCACCGACGAACCACCCGGAATCACGGCCAGCAAATTATCCCATCCGCCCCGAACACCGCCTGCATGTTTTTCCAACAACACACGTAGGCCAATGCCCATTTCCTCTTCGACGACGCAGGGCGATTCCACATGGCCGGAAATTTGAAAAAGTTTCGTTCCCGTGTTGTTGGGTTTCCCGAAGTTTGCAAACCACTGCGCGCCGCGTCGCAAGATGTCTGGAACGACCGCAATGGACTCCACATTGTTGACCGTCGTTGGCGCACCATAAAGCCCACAACTTGCTGGAAACGGCGGTTTCAACCGCGGCTGGCCTTTCCGACCCTCTAAGCTTTCCAACAATGCCGTTTCCTCACCACAAATGTAGGCGCCAGCACCGTAGTGAACATAAAGGTCAAAATCCCAGCCATGCACATTGTTTTTACCGATGAGTTTGGCCTCGTAAGCCTCATCGACCGCCGCTTGAAAGCGTTCACGTTCTCGAATGTATTCGCCACGAAAATAAATGTAGCAGGTGTGCGCACGAATGGCGAAAGACGCCAGCAGCGCACCTTCAATCAACAAATGCGGATCATGGCGACAAATTTCGCGATCTTTACAGGACCCCGGTTCAGATTCATCGGCATTGACAACCAAATAAGAAGGCCTTGGATCCTTCTTCGGCATAAACGACCATTTAAGTCCGGTCGGAAAACCAGCCCCACCGCGGCCGCGCAAACCAGAATCGCGAACCTGGGAAATGATCCAATCGTGCCCCTTGTCTATGAGTGCTTTGGTATTGTCCCACGCACCACGCTGACGGGCACCCTTAAGGCCCCAGTCATGAAATCCATAAAGATTTTGAAAGATGCGATCTTTGTCTTCAAGCATCTTACAATCTGTCCCTATCAGCGCCTCAAACGGTGAGGTGCAACCATCAAAGTAATATGCAATCCATTCCCCATTAGATGAGATGAACTGCGCGTTATGGCTTCCGACCACCCTCCATCGTGTCAGCGTCAGACGGTTTTGAGAGAAGCGTGGTCGGCCCCGATTTTGGGCACGAAGCGCGACGCCCAACTTGCGAACCTGGTTTTGGCGGATTGCCATCCGCAAAGCCATCCAAAACCTGCTCAAACAACTCCGGCGTCAAATCTTCATAGGTATCTTTGCCGATCTGCACCATCGGCGCATTTGCGCAAGATCCCAAACACTCCACTTCTTCCCACGAGAACCGCCCACAAGGAGATACCTCATGAGGCTGCGCTGCAATCTTGCGCTTGCAAACCACAACTAGGTCTCCTGATCCGCACAACATGCATGGTGTGGTTCCGCATACTTGAACATGCGCCAAGCTCCCCACCGGCGAGAGTTGGAACATCGTGTAAAAGGTCGCCACTTCATAAACCCGAATGTACGGCATATCGAGAAAATCGGCGACATACCGCAGCGCCGGCTCAGGCAACCACCCGCCATGTTGTTCTTGCGCGCGCCACAACAACGGAAGCACAGCTGAAGCTTGTTGGCCCTCTGGATAGTTTGTGATCACCTGCTTTGCCCACGCTTCGTTCTCAGGCGTAAAAGCAAATCTAGGCGGCTGAACTGTATGCAATCGGCGAACAGCCATTAGCGCTCCTCAAAAAAGGATTGCAGTCCCACGATCAAAGCCCGGCCTCAGCATTGGTCGCGAATCTTCTTCGCGTAAACCCACACGTGAAACGATGCAATATCGTGAGGTGGTTAGGCTCAGTGCTACGAACAGCACCTAGACAAATCACTTAAACGATGAGGTACGGCCAACTAAGGCGCAAAGCAAGTCCAACACGCCCGAAAGCGATGAGTCTTTAGAAGCAAATGTATGGAATGTGCTGACGACAGACGATCATGTCGCGAAATAGTGCCGAATTCGCGACACCCAATCTCTCATGGTCTGTTGCCCTGACAAGACCACACTCAGCGATCCGAATCGCCCTGGATCATCTCCGACGGCGTCTGATTGGCCCATTGAACCTGATTGAAGCCCAGCGGCACAGCCAACCAACCGACCAGGAGTAGCACTGCCACAGCCGGCGCTAGGAACAGTGAAACCTGTGAGCCCACGCGCAAGAAACCGATCCAGAACAAGAACAACAAAAAACCGCATCCAATGATCACCCAACCCCCGAAATCCGCGCCTCGAAAGGCGGCAAACAGCAGGCCAACCATCAATGAAAAGACGCCAAGGATCACTGGAACTGCAGGCAGATCTGCATGGAGCGCACCCATGGGCCAGGCGTTCCGTTGAGCAAACAAACGATACGTGGCCAGACTTAAGCCCCAACCGAATGCCCCAATAGCCAGAAAAAAGAGATTGTCCATCATGATCTAGGTCTCCTGCACGCCTGCCATGGGACCAAATCACGCCCACCTGCTAAAATTATGGAGCGGCATTATATTTCCCAATAGCTCGGCCACATTTTCTTGCCAGGAGACGCCTCAAAACACCAGGCCCACCTTCCGACGAGGTTAAACGGCGAAAATGTCGCGCGCGCAATCGCCCACGCTCCGACCTATTTCTCAGACTTTTGGCGCCGTCTAAGACATCAAGCGGATGAAGCACGTGCAACCGCGCTACCGGTCGATCTCGCCAAACACGATGTCGAGCGAGCCAAGAATGGCAGATACGTCTGCCAACATATGCCCGCGGTTCATGAAATCCATGGCCTGCAAATGTGCAAAGCCGGGCGCACGGATCTTGCACCGGTAAGGTTTATTAGAACCATCCGCGACAAGATAAACGCCAAACTCACCCTTGGGCGCTTCCACCGCGGCGTAAACTTCACCCGCCGGCACATGAAAGCCTTCCGTATAAAGTTTGAAATGATGAATGAGCGCCTCCATGGAACGCTTCATGTCAGCGCGTTTGGGCGGCACAAGTTTTTTGTCTTCCGCCACGTGGGCCCCGCGACCGTCTTCGCTTAACAGCTTTTCGCAAGCTTGTTTCATGATTTTAACCGACTCGCGCATCTCAATCATGCGAATAAGATACCGGTCATAACAGTCCCCATTTTTACCGATGGGAATATCAAAATCCATTTCATGATAGCACTCATAAGGCTGCGCCTTGCGAAGATCCCATGCAGCCCCGGAACCGCGCACCATTACACCGGAAAAGCCCCAATCAAAACAATCATCGAGCGCAACAACACCAATATCAACGTTACGCTGCTTGAAAATGCGGTTGTCGGTCAACAGCCCCTCAAGGTCATCGCAGACTTTCAAAAACGGATCACACCATTCAAGGATGTCGGCGACGAGCTCATCGGGTAAATCCTGATGCACACCACCAATGCGAAAGTATTTTGCGTGCATCCGGCTTCCCGACGCGCGCTCATAAAACACCATCAGCTTTTCGCGTTCCACAAACCCCCAAACCGGTGGCGTTAACGCGCCAACGTCCAACGCCTGCGTCGTCACGTTCAAAAGATGCGACAAAATCCGACCGATTTCAGAATATAAAACACGGATGAGCTGCGCTCTGTAGGGCACCTTAACATCAAGCAAACGCTCAGCGGCTAAGCAAAACGCATGTTCTTGATTCATTGGTGCAACATAATCAAGCCGATCAAAATAACCGATCGCCTGCAGATAGGTTTTATGCTCAATCAGTTTTTCCGTTCCGCGATGAAGCAAACCAATATGCGGATCAACACGCTCAACGACTTCACCATCAAGCTCAAGCACAAGGCGCAACACACCGTGCGCCGCCGGATGCTGGGGACCAAAATTGATATTGAACTGACGAATTTCTGTTTCAGCCATAAAAGGGTCCCTAACCGCCGTTCTCCGCTTCAGCAAACATTGCAAACACTTCCTCGCCGGTCATTTTATGCGTCTCATTGGCAAAATCATAGTAAGCCGGCTTCTCTTCAATAAAGATTTCACTGGCAAACTTGAGATCTCCTGGATCATCAAAGGCATCAACCGGCACGATGTAGTGGTCTTTACCTTGCAGCTTCCAGAACAGCGCCGTTCCACATTTTTTGCAAAAACCGCGCTCCCCCCATTCGGAAGACTTGTAGACACCTATTCCAGACTGATTTTCATATTGAATACGATCACCACAGTCCAAGACCATGAGCGGACCGCCTGACCAACGTCGACACATGGAACAATGACACACGCCCACATCCTTGTTTTTAGGTGTTGCCGAAAAATGTACAGCACCACATAAGCATTGGCCCGTCAGAGAACCTTCGTGACTCATAGCTGCGTTCCTTTAAGATCAAAAGAAAAAGACCCGCCACAACCAATTTTGCGAATTGCCGTAATATCATGCACGCCGACGAACAGGAGCCACCCGCGCCAACTTCGCTTTCTTGTTCACCAAACCCTCAAACTTGTCCCAGTGAACGACCATGCGTTCGTGGCTCCCACTGCCGATCATGTCAATGCCGTCATGCGCCTTAACGTCAAACGACACCCGCCGCCCGTCCACCGACGTACACACAGCTTCAACCGTCACGGTCTGCCCAGGAACCGTTGCCGCAACATGGCTGACATCAATGTGAATACCAAGACTGCCTTCATCATCTTCAAGATGATCTTCCAGAACTTTCAAACAGGTCCACTCCATCAGCCCGACCATAAAGCCGGTAGCAAACACCGTCGGCATAAGCTGAAATTCGTGAGACTCCGGATAAAGATGCGGCACTGTCTTTTCCGCAGGAACTTTGTACGCGAACGTGGCCGTATCCCCGACCTTAAGCGTATCCTTCATCAAACTACGCCTTATCTGACTGGCCCTTGTCTGGCTTCGCGACGTCCGCCTTTTCATCACCCGGCAAAACGTACTCCGTTCCCTCCCAAGGACTTTCAAAATCAAACGCACGATATTCTTGCGTCAATTTCACAGGCTCATAAACAACGCGTTTGCGTTCATCATCGTAACGCACTTCAACATATCCCGTGAGCGGGAAGTCTTTGCGCAACGGGTAACCCTGGAAACCATAATCTGTGAGGAGACGTCGCAAATCTGGGTGTTCAGAAATCAAGATCCCAAACATGTCGTAGATCTCGCGCTCATACCAATTCGCACACGAAAACACGCCCACGACACTTGGGACTGTCGCGCGCTCTCCAACCTCTAACTTGATGCGAATACGCTGATTGTTCCGCAAACTTAGCAGATGATAGACAACATCAAATCGGTTCTCACGCCCCGGCCAATCGACCCCGCATATATCGATAAGAACTTCAAACCGACACCGCGCATCATCACGCAAAAACTTCAAGACCCGCGCAATGCTTTCACGTGTCACAACAACGGTAAGCTCATCATAAGCAATACTCGAGCTTAAATAAGCCGCCGCCATCTTGCTTCGAATATAATCCGCGAGTTCTTCAAGCGTTTCATCCATAACGTCGCGTCCGTCGTTCGATAGCCGCACAAAGAGTTGCTGACATCAGTTCGAGACGAGCTGTGGCGCACGCACCAAACGCCCCACAAGATTATCTCTCAATTGTACCAGTCCGCCTGATTTTTTGCTGCAACAACAGCACACCATAGACCAGCGCTTCAGCCGTTGGCGGGCAACCCGGCACATATATATCCACCGGAACAATACGATCGCACCCACGCACGACGGAATAGGAGTAATGATAATATCCCCCGCCATTTGCGCATGATCCCATCGATATTACGTAACGCGGTTCAGGCATTTGATCGTAAACTTTGCGCAGTGCCGGCGCCATTTTATTAGTCAAAGTTCCAGCTACAATCATAACATCGGACTGGCGCGGACTGCCACGCGGCGCAAACCCAAATCGCTCAAGATCATATCGCGGCATTGATGACTGCATCATTTCAACAGCACAACACGCAAGACCGAAAGTCATCCACATCAACGAACCCGTGCGCGCCCAATTGATAAGATCATCTGTTGTGGTAACGAGAAAACCCTTGTCGGCAAGCTCATTGTTCACGTCGCCAAAAAATGCCGCATCTGGCCCACCTGCACCTGCCGCCTTGTCAGGCGTGTCAAAAACAATACCGCCAGGTTTGCTTAATCCCATTCCAGCGCTCCTTTTCGCCATTCGTAGATAAACCCAATGGTTAGTACGGCGAGAAAGACCATCATGGACCAAAATCCAAAAACACCCACATCACCGAAAGCCGCAGCCCAAGGAAACAGGAAGGCTATTTCCAGATCAAAAATAATGAACAAGATCGCAACGAGATAATAACGCACGTCAAAATTCATGCGTGCATCATCAAATGCATTAAACCCACACTCATAGGCGGAAAGTTTTTCTGGATCAGGGTTTTGTACAGCGATCAAAAATGGAGCCGCCATCAGCGCCAGAGCGATGAAGCCAGCCACCGCCAAAAAAATGGCGATTGGCAAATAGTGCTGAAAGAGATCAACCATGACAAAATCCATCTAACCTGGCCGGCAAACAGATTGCCAGCCCAAACGAGGCCAACCAGAGCTGTGGCAAGCACACCATCTTGAGAATAACTCGGTAACGCAGACCCCAAACGCAAGCAAGCAGCGTCCAACAACAATTGCGACGCAGGCCATCTTTCCGATAGAACCAATTTTAGAAAAATAATGCCACTTCATGGCGCGAGCGACGGGACTTGAACCCGCGGCCTCCGGCGTGACAGGCCGGCGCTCTAACCAACTGAGCTACGCCCGCAGAATCATTCGGCCCCTGATCCCCCAAAAATTCAGGCAAACACAGGCGAATTGAGCGCTCGATGTACGTGTTCGCCCAGCGCAAGTCAAGCAAACACCTTTTTCGCTCAAGGCACCAATCAACAGTGACAATTGACCCGGAACCTCAATGCTCCCGCTCAGAATTCCTCAACAATTTCTTCGCCCAAGCGCAAAACCGACACAATTCGGTCCGGCGAGGCCCATATTCCCGGTTTAAAACAGCTAGAAATTCTAGTTATCCTGGCCAATTGGGGGCAAATGACGGGCTGTTCAGGTTTGGTTCAGGATCAAAACATCAAAGTGCCCCAATGACATAACGATGCGCGGTTCAGTCGTCTAAGAGGGGCAATCCCGCGATCCAAACATCGTCGCAAAGACTGTTCTCAAGGAGCAACAATCATGAAAGCGATCTGTAAGGCCTTTGCCGCCACGGTGGTTATTCTCACGGGGCTTATGTTTGCTGGTTTGGCTTCGGCCGCCGAGATTCCGACAACACCGGCACAGACCAAATCCTTAACTGGCCTCGCACTTGCTGGTCCCACCGGTCTCCTGCCTGAAGCCTCCAAACAAAATGTGATCAAGGTTGCAGGTCGCTATCGCCGTTGGCGCCGTGGACGTTATCCCAGATATTATGGCTATCGCCGTCGCCGCGGACCTGGCATCGCTGCAGGCATCGTCGCAGGTGTAGCTGCAGCCGCCCTCTTATCGCATTCGGCGCGTGCCCACAGCTACCGCGGCTATGGCTATCGCTGTGATCGCTTGTACTATCGCTGCCACGAGCGCGGATATCGCAGCTCCTGCCGCCGTTTCTATCGGTATTGCGACTAGAAATAATCGTAAGGGCGGCCAAAGACGAGCTTTGATGCTCCTTTGTCCTGATTGATACCCGATATAGAGCGCTCCGCAAAAAAGCGGAGCGTTTTTTTGTTGTACGTAAGAGCCCAAGGGTTTGTGTCGCTCAAAAATCAGTTCATCATTCGTTCGCCAAACAAAGTTGGTTTTTCAAATCTGTATTGAAACCTTGCGAACGCGCGCTGCGCAGCGTTAACTACCTTTTAATGATGCTCAAACAGCATCCCTCTATCGCATTCAAAAAGTGCACGCGAAGTCCCGTTGGCTCTATGCCAATTTTTGTGTCTCAGTTGAAAGTAGCGTTTTATGGTTGTGCGTCGGTCCACGAACAAAGTCCAAGCAAAAAAAAGATCTCATGAAAACAGCATCATTCAGGGCGATTGCTTATCAGAGCTCCAAAAGCTGCCTGCAAACAGCGTCGATCTCGTATTTGCAGACCCACCCTATAACCTCCAGCTAGATCGCGAGCTTTTGCGACCCAACAACACGCGGGTGGCCGGCGTCGATGACGACTGGGATAAGTTTTCAAGTTTTTCAGATTACGACGCGTTTTGCCGGACATGGCTTGCAGAATGTCACCGCGTCTTAAAACCCAATGGGTCATTGTGGGTCATTGGGTCTTACCACAACATCTTCCGCTTAGGCTGTGCGCTCCAAGACTTGAGCTTTTGGATTCTCAATGATGTCATCTGGCGCAAGGTAAATCCCATGCCGAATTTTCGCGGGCGACGATTCACAAACGCCCACGAGACCTTGATATGGGCAGCACGCGATCAAAAATCGCGTTACACCTTCAATTATGAATCCATGAAGGCATTCAACGACGATTTACAAATGCGCTCAGATTGGCTATTTCCAATTTGCGCCGGACCTGAACGCCTCAAAAATGAAAACGGCAAAAAGGCCCACCCCACACAAAAACCTGAAGCCCTCCTCCATCGCATTGTGCTCGCCTCGTCCAATCCAGGCGACGTCATTCTGGATCCATTTTTTGGCACAGGCACAACTGGCGTTGTCGCGCGACGCTTGGGACGCAACTACATTGGCATTGAATCAGACGCAACATATGTCGAAGCCGCAAAAGACCGCATCTCACGGGTGACTCCGCTTGCCCCGCAAACACTTCAAACGCAACCTTCCAAGCGAACCGAACCACGCGTCCCCTTTGGCACCATCATTGAGATGGGCATTATCGAGCCAGGCTCTCGCCTCTTTGATCCGCGGCGAAAAATAAAAGCCGAAGTCAAGGCAGACGGAACGCTGACGTGGAATGGAAATCAGGGCTCAATTCATCGCCTCGGCGCAGAGGTCCAGGGCAAAACCGCTTGTAACGGTTGGACGTTTTGGCACTACGAAGCCGAAGGCAGCTTAAAGCCCATCGACGCATTAAGAGAGCGCGCAAAACAGCAGTTGGGCCTGCGTCCCGTTTCAGCAGCACTTCACACGGACCGATAAAAATCCCGTTGTTTCAACGACCAAACCAAAAACAAGATGGATGCCCCATTACAAACCGTGGCAGTCCGGCACTAGATGCCGACCTCGCTGACGCGTTGTGCTCTTGAATAGATTGCCCTCGCCAACAGGCCTCTGCTAGCTTCTTAAACAAATTGCGGTCGTCGCGTCCGCCCATGCGCAGCCCTTATCAGACAAGGGACGATAGTTTTTGGATTGCGACCCGATCAAGGAGTTCAATCGTGCTGAATTCAACCCGACCGGGTCGGCTCGAAGACGATATTGCCGTCTTCCGAAAAATACTTGAAAAGAAAGCGCAGACTGCAGACGAGCTCGCAACAAACCTGACCGGCGTTTATGACGCTTTTCATGCAGCCGATTTCGGCCACTATGACCTGGGCGAACATCGCGCCGCCGCGCCAGAAATCATGCGCGCCATTTTCGATCTGCAGCTCAGTCTTCGACAGAAGATCCCTGAGTGGAATTCAGCAAATCTTATGTCGCCAGCGGCAGAAAAAGCCGCACGCGACATAATGCGCGCTGCGCGCTATGCCGGCGACATCATCGGCGAGCTGGCCATCGAACACGATCGCCTTGCCGATGACCGCACAACAATGCGCGCCTTTACCGACACAAACACCAACACACTTGTTTCAGAAAAATTCAAAGACCAAGTCAACACCGATGGGCACTTAGCATTCCAATCCGGCGACGTCATAATCATGCGTGGTCGATTGCATAACAGCGCCGCAATCGCACGCATTGGCGACATCGATTCTCAATTTTCGCACGTCGGTATCGTCTATATTGACCCAGATGGACAGCATCTGTTTGTCGAAAGCCTGATTGAAGAAGGCGGCATCATCAATAACTTGAGCGACACGTTGAGCCACAATTTGGGCCGCGCAATAATCTTTCGCCATCGCGACACGACCCTGGCACAACGCGCCGCCTATCTCATGTATGACCGCGTGCGCCAATCACGGCAACGCGGCGGAAAACGCA
This sequence comes from Hyphomicrobiaceae bacterium, assembly GCA_965222775.1. Taxonomy (GTDB): domain Bacteria; phylum Pseudomonadota; class Alphaproteobacteria; order Rhizobiales; family Hyphomicrobiaceae; genus CBDCUV01. Next base: position 1,854,239 of record OZ244971.1, on the reverse strand, counting down.
TCCTTTATGACTTCACCATGCGACTCGACAACGAGCGAAACCTCTTTTGCTCCAAACTTGTCAGGCGCGGTTTTAAGGAAGCAAGCGACCACAAAATTTTGCTTCCCACTTTTCCGACCCAACTGAGAATGAAGAACCGCGACTTCATTGACCGGATCGGCGTTTTGGCCTCAACAACTTTTGCGCCTGGCGACTTGGAATTAGAACCGGGCTTTAATGTCGTCGCCGAATGGCGCGATTACCGTGTCACGTCAGACTTGCGCCTCCAAGACATGGTCATGGACAAAATATTCGAATGGATGGACACCAAAGGCTACCAACTCAATGAAACTTTTCTAATTAGACTTATTTCCATATTTGGCCGCGCATCGAGCATTTTATCGGATGACGTTAAAGAGTTGATAGAAAGCGTCATCCCGAAAGTTCCACCTAACATGTCGCGGCGCGCCATTGCGGCCATTGGCATGCTCCATTCAACCGGACAGGAACTTTTAAAAGAAGCGCGCAAACATGAGCACGAGTGCGTGGCAAAAACTGGCCTACCGATGCACCCACGCGAAGTCCGCGCATTCCTAGACGAGTATGAAAAGTCCGCCGAAGGCGAAATCGGTTTTCTCAAAAAAACATACGCGCAGTCAGCTCCGGGCTTTTAAGCCTGCCGCCTCGTTCGTCAATCAGGACCTGAAAGCGGCACGCGACCGAAGTTTCGTTGTACTCAAAATCAACGCCGCTTAAAAAAGAACGATCCCAAAAACAACACGACAAGCGGCACTAAAATCCCAACCGCCGCATATTTTGCAACATGCAGAAGAACCGCTTGGTTGTAAGCGGCTTGCGTCTCCGCATCGATGTGACTGAGATCAAGCGACAGATGCGGCCATTCGATGTAAGCAGCGTAAGCGGCACCCATGGACCAAATGAGCGCGGCCGCAATCCAAACCCAAAACAAAATGCGCTTCATCACAAACGTCCCCCACGCAACAAAAACCCAGACAGTAACCCGCTAGTTTTCTTTTAGTGCATGCGCGATCACTTTACGCATAACACTCGGCAATGCCATACGGTCAAGATGACCACGCTTGACCCACCGGCAACGTTTGGGTTCCGCCCAGAACGTCATTGACGCCGATTGCGGTACCAAAGCGCGATAGACCTGAAGCTCCAACCGAAAATGTGTAAACGTATGCGTCACAAGTCCAGGCACCTGCCACCACTCGCCTCGAACCGGCGCAACACGCAGGCCCTCGTCCAAATCGAGCCAATCGTCCCCCCACTCCGTCGACGGAACCTCAAGCATTCCGCCCAGCAGCCCAGCCTCTGGCCGCCGCCGCAACAGCACGCAGCCATCTTCACTCAACGCCAAAAATGCGATCCCCCTGCGCGTCGGACGTTGTGGCTTTACCGCCTTGATCGGCAACTCACCCGCGATCCCCTTTGCATACCCGTGACAATCTTTTTGCAAAGGGCACATTAAACAAGACGGGCGCTTTGGCGTACACACTGTTGCACCCAAATCCATCATGGCCTGCGCAAAGTCGCCCGGTCGCTCGTGCGGCGTGAGTGTCGCAGCAAGCCGCTTTAGCTCGGGCTTCGCCTTTGGCAATGCAAGCTTGATCGCAAACAAACGCGCAACCACCCGTTCAACATTGCCATCAACAGGTGTCGCGGGAAGATCATGCGCAATGGCCGCAATGGCAGCCGCGGTATAGGGACCGACACCGGGCAGTTCACGAAGCTCATGCTCTGTTTCCGGAAACTGTCCTTTGAAGTCTTCAACCACAACTTTGGCGCAGCGATGTAAGTTTCTTGCACGAGAGTAATACCCAAGCCCTGCCCACGCGGCCAAAACATCATCCAATTCAGCCGCTGCCAGATCCATAACTGTCGGCCAAGTTTCTAAAAACTTTTGATAATAGGGAATAACGGCTTTGACGGTCGTTTGCTGCAGCATGATTTCACTGAGCCAAACGCGATAGGCATCAGCATGGGCCCCTGGCGCACTTCGCCACGGCAACTCACGCCGTTCCCGGTCGTACCAATCAAGAAGTGCGGCCACCGTATCCGGGCCCGCGGGTCGCAAGGGCAGTTGTTTGCGCGTTATAACGTCCACAGTCATTCCTTGCCCCACAACGCACGATTGCGTGTCTAAAACCCCGCGCCCTCACGGGGTCAAAGAATTACGGGCAGAACACCGCCTCCTGCCCCTTGCGAATCGATTGATATGGTACCTGCCTGTTGGCCCGCCTGGAAACGATCGATTGGCCACAAAGCACCTATAATTGAACCGGCGGTGCCCATTTGGACAGAACATGACCAAGACGCCACAACAATCCGTTCCTAAGGCCTTGCGCCGTCCCCGTCTTTTTCCCAAGCCCCTAGGATCATTTCTCCCCCGCATCACGCGAAACGCCTTTGCAAAATATGGCTTTGCCACCACCACATTGCTCACAGATTGGGAAGCCATCGCGGGGCCCGAATTTGCACAATCAACCCAACCGGAACGGCTCAAATGGCCTCGACGGCCCGACGCAGACACAGAACCAGATGACACAAACCGCCGCCGAACCCGCGCAACTTTAATCCTCCGCGTCGACCCGTCTCGGGCACTGGACGCGGAATATGGTGCCACGCGACTAAAAGAGCGGATCAACAGCTATTTCGGCTATGACGCCATTTCAGACATTCGCATTCTCCAAGCCCCGGTCGCACCCGAGGCAACGGCTGAACCGGTGCGTAAAACTGCGAATGATGACGATCCCCGCCAGACCCGGCCCCAGAAGCCGCCGTCCGCAGCCGTCCAACAAATCCATGACGCCCCACTAAGGGACGCCCTAGCGCGCCTTGAATCCTCCATTGCAACAGACAAAGATCAGCTATAGGTCAACCAAAAGCAGCCTTGAAAGGCCCATTTTAAGCAAGCTCCAAAACCCTGAATTTCTTGAAGTCCCAGCCGGTGTTGGCACACGATTCCTTTGGAGTTTTGCTTGGATTTGCCTTATTCAAGCGGCTCTGAAATGCTAGGCCCAAGCCTAGAGCGTGTTCCAAGGCGCGATTGAAAACTGCTGTAAAATCCATGATTCGAGGAGTGCCAAAGTTGCAAGCCATAACCCTTGTCCAAAAAATCCATTCAATGGCACGATCTCAGAGCTCTGCAATGTTCACGGCATTTTCCCGCGTTTTGTCCGCCCTTGTGTGTATGGCACTCCTTGCAGCACCATTGGTCGTCCTGTCTGGTTGCGGACAAAATGAACCCGAAAAGACAAAAAGCGATCAAACAAAAGAAAAAAAGGACGCTGACACGGTCTCCGTTCAAGAACTCATGAAGCCCGGCAAACTTCCGGAAATGAGCTTGGGCCCAGACGATGCAAAGGTCACTGTTGTTGAATACGCCTCTCTAACATGCGGCCATTGCGCAAAATTTCACGAGGAAACGTTTCCCAAAATCAAAGAAAAATATATCGACACCAACAAAATCCGTTTCATCATGCGCGACTTCCCGTTGGACAACCTTGCAGGCGCCGCCTCCATGTTGGCCCGCTGCGCCGCCGGCGACAAATCATTTCTCCTATTAGAAGCCCTGTTCAAAACCCAAAGCAATTGGGCCTTTTCCGAGGGCAACCCACTCCCAAAGTTATTTGAGATTGCCAAACAAGCGGGATTTACAAAGGAAACCTTTGACAAGTGCCTCAAAGACGACGAGCTCTTAAAATCGATTACGGAAGTTCGCGAACGCGCTGCAACGCTTTTTCGTGTGAACTCTACGCCCACCTTCTTCATTAACGGCAAACGCCTCAAGGGTGGTCGGTCTATTGAGGACTTTGATAAGTTGATCGAGCCATTGTTGACACAAAAATAACACCTCGCCCGGAGTCGCGTTCGTGGTCATTCGCCAACCCGCAAAAATTGCTACCATTGTCATATTCGCGGGCATGGGTGTCGGTCTTGCGGGCTGCTCACAACAATCACTCATGAACACCGCCGGCACGGCGACAACAACCTCAGCCAGCACGGCCGATTCACAAAAAAGCGCTTACGCGGCACCAAAAAACAAAAAAGAAGAAAATACTTTTAATCCCTTCCGCGACCCGTCAGACGCCGCCCCTGGCGGTCGTGTTGTCATTGCCAATCCGAGCCAGGCAGACATCATGAAGACGGGCGCACTACCCGAGATGGCATTCGGCAAACAGAACGCACCTGTAACGATCATCAAATACGCATCTCTCACATGTCGTTATTGCCGAAAATTCCATCTTGAAACGTTTCCACAATTAAAGCGTGACTACATCGATACCGGAAAGGTCCGCTTCATCATTCGCGAATTCCCCATTGGCCGCAGCTCTGGAAATGCGACCATCGCGCTCCGCTGTGCACCACCTGAGAAATATCTGACCCTTTACGGAAAATTTCTCGCGCACCAGGAAACTTGGGTAAGCCAGGAGGTCCGGCTGGACAAAATCCACAAGGTGGCCCAACAAGTGGGCCTCACACGCCAGAAATTTGACGCGTGTCTTGAGAATCAGGACATGATCGCCGGACTGAGGTGGATCAAGGATCGTGGCCGCACGCTTGGCGTAATCGGAACCCCTAATTTCTTTATTGGCGGAAAACTCGTAAAGAGCTTCATGGATTACAGCCAATTGCGCGCACGGATCGACCCGCTTCTCGGGGCCAATGTGACGTCGGCCAGCAACTAAAGCTGGTCGAAGTCATTGAAAAGTCGACAGCGCAAACGTAACTGCCAACCAAAGTACGTGAGTTTGAGAGGATCCTATGCGGATCAGCCGTCTCAGGCTGTTGGGATTTAAGTCTTTTGTCGAACCGACCGAACTTCTGATCGAGCCGGGGCTCACAGGCGTGGTCGGGCCGAACGGCTGTGGCAAATCCAATTTGTTGGAAGCCATTCGTTGGGTCATGGGCGAGACGTCTTATAAGTCCATGCGCGCATCGGCCATGGATGACGTAATTTTTTCCGGCACCAATGCACGACCAAGCCGAAATATGGCGGAAGTGACAATCTTTCTCGATAACACCGAGCGCAAAGCCCCCGCCGAATATAACGACACAGACGAGATCGAAATTACGCGCCGGATTGAGCGCGAGGCAGGCTCCGCCTACCGCATTAATGGCCGCGAAGCCCGCGCCCGCGACATCAAGATTTTATTTGAAGATGCCGCCACTGGTGCCCGGTCTCCATCCCTCGTGCGCCAAGGTCAAATCGGGGACATCGTCAATGCAAAACCCGAAGCACGCCGCCGAATCTTAGAAGACGCCGCAGGTATCGCCGGTCTACACAGTCGCCGCCACGATGCCGAGTTACGATTGCGCGCCGCTGAAACAAATCTCACAAGACTTGATGACGTACTGGGCGGCTTAAATGCGCAAATCGAAAGTTTGAAACGCCAAGCGCGCCAAGCGCGACGGTATAAAGATGTTTCCGAGGAAATCCGCCGCGCACATGCTTTGCAATTACACCTCAGCTGGACGGAAGCGCGCGCTTTACTTGAATCCGAAGAACACAAACTCCGCGAAATCTTGTCCGCCTTGGGTGATGCTACGACAGGCGAGTCAAAAAGTCTGCGTCGCGAAGCAGAACTCGCCGAACAAATTCCACCCCTCCGCGAGACCGAAGCTGACAAAAGCGCTATTTTCGGACGGCTCAAAGTTGAATCTGAAAATTTCGAACGCGAGGTTCAGCGCACCACAGCCCGCGTCGACGAATTGAAAAATCGCGCGGACCAAATTGAACGGGACATCGCGCGCGAGCAAAATTTCCAGCGCGAAGCAACTGAGATCATTGCCCGACTTGAACAGGAAATCTCAAACCTCACGGCAGCCGAATCCGAAGCAGAATCCTCTTCGCAATTGGCCGACACAGATCTCGTTTCCGCGCAATCGGAATTGACCGGCGCCGAGGCGGACCTCACCGATCTCACACGCAAATTTGCTAACGAACAGGCCCGTCGCACGGCCGTTGACTCTGCAATCACCGACTCTCAATCAATGATTGCGCGCCTGGAACAGCAGATTACAGCACTAACAACGCAATCAGACGACATTGCGTCCGGCGCACCCGACACTGAAAAGCTAAAGCAAACCACAGAACGCGGCAAAGAGCTTGCCGCCGAAATCACGCAAATCGAACAGCAGACCCAAGAGACCGATGAAAAGGTGCGTTTATGTACGGGAGAACTAAAATCCGTTCGTGAAACGGCCCTTGAAGCGCAACGCCAGGCCGATCGCATTTCAACCGAACGGGAAACGCTGACACGCCTCCTCATACCCGACGAAACCCAAACTTATCCGCCAATTTTGGAATCAGTCAGCGTCACACCAGGCTACGAAGCAGCTTTAGGTGCCGCCCTAGGCGACGATCTTGACGCATCAACAGACGACAACTCGGCCATTCATTGGTCGCTGATAGAGGGCCAAAGCCCGACAGCGCCACTGCCAGATGGCATTGAAAGTTTGGCGCAGTACGTCAAAGCACCGCCGCAACTGGCCCGCAGGCTTGAACACATCGGAGTTGTTTCACCGTCAGACGGGCCACGACTTCAAAAACAATTGTTGCCGGGCCAACGCCTCGTGACACCCGAAGGCGACCTGTGGCGTTGGGACGGTTTTGTCGCCGCGTCCCACGGCACAACGTCCGCCGCCCAACGCTTAGCGCACCGCAACCAGCTTTCAGAATTCTTAGAACAAGAACAAGATCTCAAAGCCAAAGCAGAGGCCTGCCACGCACACGAACAACAAGCGCTTGCAAAACTGACAGAAGCAGAACAACGCCAACAAACACTGCGCCAAAGTTGGCGCGACCTCAATGCGGAACTCACACGAACCCGCGAAGATCTAACAACGATCGAGCGCCAAGCGCGTGAAACCGAAAGCAAGCTTGCTGCCCTAAAAGGTGCCAAAGCGCGAGCCGAGCAAGACCTCACCGAGGCTCACGAAAAATTCGAACAACTCAAAAACGAACGTGAGATCTTTGCCGCCGAAGCCTCAAACACCGTTGAAGCTTCTCTAACGGACATGACGGCAACCGTGCAGCAACTGAGAACTGCGGTCGCTGAGAAAAGTGCCAACAAAGCAACGCTCAAACGCGAGCAAGAACTAAGAACCTCCCGCTTGGCCGCCCAGCGCAAGGACCTTCAAGGCTGGCAATCCCGGAAAAAAGACGCTTCAGAACACACCGAAGCTTTAAAGACGCGGCTTTCGGAAACCCAGCAGGAACTGGAAACCTATGCCGACCTGCCACAAAAACTGGAGCACCGCAGACAAGAACTCTTCAATGCCCTCAAAGAGGCTGAACAAAACTGCAAGGAAGCTGCGGACGCGTTAAGCGTGGCCGACACAAACCAAAAGGAAGCGGCAAAGCAGCTTCGTAGCGCCCAAGCCAAAGTCTCTGAAATACGCGAAGAACGTGCACGCATCGATACCCGCATTGAAGCGCTGCATCAGCGCCTGGAAGAAGAACAAGCCCGCATTCAAGAAGCCTTCAACGAAAAACCTGAAAACTGCCTCGGCCTGGCGCAATTACCTGAAGGCGCCGACCTCCCCTCCTTGGAAGATGTCAATGCGCAAGTTGCAAAACTCAAATCCGACCGCGAACGCTTAGGGGGCGTCAATCTCCAAGCCGATGATGAACTCACCCAGCTCAACGATCAACTCGCAACAATAAATGCAGAACGTAGCGACGTCGAAGAAGCTGTCGCAAAACTTAGAAACGCCATCGCACAACTCAACCGCGAAGGCCGCAAACGCCTTGGCGAAGCCTTTGAAAAGGTTGACGCCCATTTTCGCAAGCTGTTCACCACCCTCTTCGGCGGCGGCGAAGCACGCTTAGAGATGATTGAATCAGAAGAAGATCCCTTAGAGGGGGGCCTTGAAATCATCGCGCGGCCACCGGGCAAAAAACCTGCAACCCTCTCTTTGCTATCAGGCGGCGAGCAATCCCTCACAGCCCAGGCGCTAATATTTGCGGTGTTCCTCACTAATCCAGCACCCATTTGCGTCCTTGACGAAGTGGATGCCCCGCTTGACGATGCAAACGTCGACCGCTTCTGCACACTCATGGAACAAATGGCAAAAGATACCGCCACACGCTTTCTCGTGATCACGCACCACCCCATGACCATGGCGCGCATGAACCGCCTGTTCGGGGTCACCATGGCTGAAAAGGGCGTATCCCAACTGGTTTCGGTGGATTTGGAAACCGCACGCAGTTTCCGTGAAGCCGGCTAACCGACACACTACAAACGCTCGCCATCACAAGAAGAGTCGCACAAAAAAGCATCGGGTTGATTAATCAACCTCACCATCGCAGCCTTCCACAGCCCACCGTTTACCACAATTACAAACGACAACTTAATCGATTTACGAGACAATCCGACAATCGGAATGTTGACGGGCGCCAAATTGTGAATCTTGGTTTGTTTTCAAAAAATTTTTTACCGCAGAAACCGCTGGCAATGCTTATCGCAATTGTCAGCATACACTGTCTCGCAATCTATCTTATGCCAAGTTGGCAAGTGCTGTGGGCTCTTTTCAAGTATCCGTTTACTGGTCCTGAACCAGTGCTAATGATGAACGACCCCTGGCCATCAATATTCCTTGTAGTTGGTCTTATCGCATCGTGCCTACTGGACCTTCGAGCGCGCAGGCCTTGGGGCACCTTGTTGGTTGCAATTCTACTAGTCGCTGCCTTCGAACGCATCGAATTCTACTCTTCCGGCAACTTACGCGATAGCCCGCCGCGCGAGATAGTGAAAGCTGCGCAATTTTACATAAGGCTCTTCCCGCTTTTCATCAAATTGCGGATAGCGATCGGCCTCATAGGTGAACTATGGCTATCCAGACATCGCATTGCTGAGCTTTACATTTCGTTATGGCAAAACGCCGGTCCAATTTCAGAATACAAGGATCAAACAGAAACATGGTTTTCCCGCGGCCTACTGTTTGTTGCATTTGGCTGTGCTTTCGCAGCTCTAGTCATTTACTTGGGATCCAAAGGCATATTTCAGTTTTGCATTCGCGAATGTGATGCAAGCATTGGACAATCTCATAACTACGTCCTTGTCTTGCTCGCCCTGGCCGGCCTTACGTTTGATATAGCGACCAGAAAAATATACAGCACCGTACTCTTGGGGTTGGCCCTTGTGCTGTACGTTTTAGTTAAGGTCTTTTCGATCTGGCGATCCATCGGCATTTACGTCTTTATAGTCGCCCAACTTTACATCATATTTCTGCCGCTACTTCTCGCAATCGCGTGCTGCATTAACGCAGTGTTATTGATGTTACGGAGGCCGATTGAAACGTTAATTGCAGCAACATTGGCCCTGTCACTAACGCTTGTCGCACCACACTTGTTTGTCCGCTGGTCAATCGATCAAAACACAAAAAAAATTGCGGATAAGAACTACTGCCTGCATCAAAGAGTCGGCCAGCGAACCGTGCTGACGCAAAACGTCTGGGAATTGCATTTTGGTAAAATCATCAGCATCAATGCTGCGCGCATTCATCTCATTTCACCCAACGGAATCGATGAATGGCGATTTCGAAAAATGAAATTTGAAACGCTAAAAGGACGAGACGGCAGCTATAGATTAGAAGGGTATGGCAAACCCAAAAGTGCTGATATCGAGGCCTGCGCGCAACTTCTGGGAAATCCAGCCGGGTGGCCAACGAACAATCCCCTCCAACAGCAACTTTCACAATGACGTCCCAAAACCCCAACCTGCGCCGTTTCGTCCTACCTTGCTTGAGGCGCTAAGCCGCCCGCGTTTCCTTGACTTAACTGGGGGCCCTCACTAATCTGCGCGCCGTTGAAGAACCCTGCTGGGGGCCCATCTGCCCCAAGCCAAGGACCTAGCTTTCATGACAAACCGCTCGGATAAGCCTGGTGTCAGCCCAGGAACCGCGGGTTCTGATGCGGAATCCGACTTCGAGCGGCGATTGGCGGACCTAGACGACCGAATAGACGAAACCAAATCCGAGCGGGCAGCAGAAGCTGAAGCGGAAAAAGATGCTCGGTTCAGAAATCGTGGAATGGCTCTGGGGCTGCGCATGGCAACGGAGCTCGTCGCGGCGGTCATCATCGGAGGCCTGATCGGCTACGCGCTTGATCAGTGGCTTTCAACGACGCCTTGGTTGTTCTTGACGTTCTTCATCCTGGGCTGCGTTGCTGGAATGCGCAACGTCGTAAGAGGTTTCAGCCGATTGCAGGCTGAGATCAAACAACAAACCGGCGGGGACATTGGCAAACCCCTGCTCGACGATGATGATGACTGATTGGGGGTCCAATTGGCGACAAATGGCGACGGGTCACACGGCGGCGGGATGCCCGACCCCATACATCAATTCGAAATTCAACGCATCTTCCCACTAGAATTCATGGGGCTAGACGCCTCTTTCACCAATTCATCCATGTTTATGGTCATCGCCGTGGTGGTGATTGTCGGCTTCTACTTGCTGGCCACGCGCGGTCGCTCTTTGGTGCCAAGCAAAGTTCAATCAATCGCTGAGATTTCGTATGAGTTTATCGCAAAAATGGTGCGCGACGCCGCCGGCGAAGAAGGAATGAAATTCTTCCCGCTCGTTTTCACCATCTTCATTTTCATCTTCACACTCAACATGCTTGGTATGATCCCAGGCTTTTTCACCGTCACAAGCCACATCATCATTACGGCAGCTTTGGCGCTGCTCGTCTTTGCCACTGTCATTATCGTCGGCTTCGCCAAAAACGGGTTCAAGTTCCTCAAACTCTTCGTGCCAGACGGTGTGCCTTGGCCAGCGATGATCCTCGTGGTCCCAATCGAGGTCATCTCGTTCCTATCGCGCCCACTTAGCCATGCCGTCCGACTGTTCGCCAACATGCTCGCAGGCCACATCACGCTCAAGGTCTTCGCAGGCTTTGCGGTCATGCTCACCGGAGCCGGCGCCGCCTATTCGCTGATGGCACCGTTGCCCGTGTTGATGGCCGTGGGCCTCACGGCACTAGAATTCTTGGTCGCGTTCCTGCAGGCCTATGTCTTTGCGATTTTGACCTGCATGTACATAAACGACGCGCTCCACCCTGTTCACTAACAAACGAAGATCAAACAACACGTCACAGCAATTCAACCAGACACCAGACTACGGAAAAGGGAGATAACATTATGGATCCAGCAGCAGCAAAGCTCATCGGCGCTGGCCTCGCCGCCATCGGCACAGGCGCAGCAGCCATTGGCGTCGGCAACTTGTTTGGCCAGTTCTTGCAAGGTGCCTTGCGCAATCCATCTGCTGCCGATGGCCAGTTCGGTCGCCTAATCTTTGGCTTCGCCGTGACCGAAGCGCTTGGCATTTTCGCGTTGCTGATCGCGTTCTTGCTGCTGTTTACCTAAGATCCAGATATGCAACGCATCGTGGGGCTGAACCAAAATTTAGTCCCACGATCGTGCGTGCAAATTTTCGGCGGCCGATGAGTGCGCGCTGCGTTAAAATGCGTCCGCCGCGACACCGGATGAAGGCAACATCAGTCCATGGCAAAAGACACCCATACGGGGACCGAAGCTCCCCACGGCGGCGAACACAGCGCCGTCTTCCCACCGCTCGATGAAACAACGTTTGCGCCCCAACTCATCTGGCTCGCAATAACGTTTGCGGCCCTCTATTTCCTCCTATCCCGGCTTATTCTGCCGCGTTTGGGAGAAATCATTGAAGAGCGTCGCGACCGCATACAACGGGATATTGATTCTGCCGAACGGCTCAAGAATGAGACCGTGACCGCCCAAGAAACCTATGAGCAAGCCCTCGCCGACGCGCGCGCAAACGCCAACGCAATTGCCCAAGAAACCCGCGCCAAACTTGCCGCCGAAATCGACACAGAGCGTGCAAAAATTGAAGAAGAAATAGCGGCAAAAGTTGCTGACGCCGAAGCTCGCCTAACGCAAAGCAAATCCACCGCCCTATCAAACGTCAACGAAATCGCAACAGACACAACCATTGCCGTCGTTGACAAACTCATCGGACAAAACGTGGGCGCAGATGAAGTTCGGCAAGTCTTGTCGTCTCTCAAGCGCGCATAAGGAAGCACGCAATGTTTGATCCAACACATGCAGAATTTTGGGTTCTACTCGCGTTCATCGCCTTTATTGGGCTCATGCTCTATTACAAAGTGCCGAGTTTGATTTCATCCTCGCTTGACGATCGTGCGACCCAGATCCGCACCGAACTTGATGATGCACGCAGACTTCGCGAAGAGGCCAGAGCGTTGTTGGTCGAGTATCAAAAAAAGACGCGCAACGCTGAACAAGAAGCAAAGCACATCATAGAGCAGGCCCAAAAAGACGCTGAAGCTTATGCTGCGGAGACAAGAGCAAATCTAAGAGATAATCTTGAGCGGCGCACCAAGCTCGCAGAAGAAAAAATCGCCCGTGCAGAGGCGCAAGCCTTAAGCGAAGTACGCGCTGCAGCCATTGATGCTGCAATTAACGCAGCCGAGACCATCTTAAGCAAAAAAGTCTCAGGCGCAGCAGCCCAATCTCTCGTTGACGAAAGCATTCGCGACCTGAAACGCAAATTAAATTAGAAACGCTTTTTTAGGTGCCGCTACCCGACCGAGGCTTTTGCTGCTGCCGATCAAAGGCCAGCGAAATTTGATATTCGCCCGGCCGCGCACCTTCGCTGACGTTAAATGCGATGATGCGAACAATCGAAAAATAACCAATCGGCTTTTCAAGCGACATGTTGACATTGACTTGAACTTTGTCGCCCACCACCTGCGCCCGATTGGCATCGACCACGGCAACGCGCACCGGCAAACTCACAGGACCAGGTTTGCCCTTTGGCCCAAGCAACACCTTGCCCGAAAAACCATATTTAACGGTGACTTTCCCAGGCTCGATAATGCATTCACGCGCCGTTTTGGTGATTTCACCACGATGCATGATCGCCAACCCGTCGCCGGCTCGGCCTTGCTCATAAATGGTCAAATCCCGGTCCGACGTTGGAACGCTCACCTTGGGGCAACCATGCGCAACAGCCCCTGTCGTCGTAATGGGGCCTGTATCCGGCCCATCCGCCTTTGCCGCGGAAAGCAGCTGTTCCTCCGTAACCGACTGGACCTCAGCCTGCTTGTTACTGTCCGAGTTGCCAAATACGCTGGACCCAATCCCGGAGGTCAACGACGACAAACCGCAGCCTCCTAAGAAGAGTGCCAGCGCCGCGACACTGGCAGCCCTCACAACGCGCACCGAGCCGGCGCGAAGCCGGCCTTTGTCGCCAGTAAATCCAACCTCTGATTGCAACCCCGATTGCGTCATGCCATTGAAGCCCGCATAATTAAACCGTACAGCAACCCTTAACTCCTCAACCTTCAGACCGACCACACTTTTTCAACGCGTAATGCCGCTTTGATTCGAAAGTCTACCACCCTTGCATGAGCCCGTCCAAGTGCACTGACTGTAACCAAAATGAGGCCTATGTATTGGGTGAAGCAAAATGTCCGACGACAGAGCAAAGACCAGTGAGCACATCAAACTCTATCCCTAACAGCCGTCAACGGCTCAAACTCATTCTAGCCGCTCCGCGCGGGTTTTGTGCCGGTGTCGATCGCGCAATCCAAATCGTTGAGCAGGCCCTGGACAAGTACGGAGCTCCTGTCTATGTGCGCCACGAGATCGTGCACAATCGCTATGTCGTAGACACGCTGCGGAGCAAAGGCGCCATTTTTGTGGAGGAGCTCGACGAGATTCCTGAGACATCGCAGCCTGTGATATTTTCAGCACACGGCGTGCCCAAAGCGGTCCCTGAAGCCGCAAAAAACCGCAATCTGTTCGTTCTCGACGCCACCTGCCCGCTGGTCTTTAAGGTCCATTTCGAAGCCAAAAGCCGTCATGAACATGGATTTGAGGTTCTTTTGATCGGACACGCAGGCCATCCTGAAGTTATTGGCACAATGGGCCAGCTCCCACCGGGCGCGGTTACGCTCATTGAAACAGAAGCCGATGTCGCGGCGTTCCAGCCCAAGGACACTTCAAAACTTGCCTACGTCACCCAAACCACATTGTCTGTCGATGACACAGCCACAATCATATCCGCGCTCAAACGACGCTTCCCAAATATCGTCGGCCCAAACAAAGAAGACATATGTTACGCCACGACCAATCGCCAAGCGGCCGTAAAAGCCGTTGCACCCTATGTGGATGCAATGCTCGTCGTCGGTGCGCCAAACAGCTCAAACTCCTTGCGTCTCGTTGAAGTCGCCCAGCGTGCGGGTTGCCAGCAGGCGCTTCTGGTCCAAAGCGCATCGGACGTTCCTTTTGACATCTTAAATGGCAAGACATCAGTTGGAATTACAGCCGGAGCATCTGCACCTGAAATCCTTGTCAACGAAGTCATTGATGCCCTCAAGACAAAGTTTGACATCGATCTCGAAACTCTGACCACCGCTGAGGAAAACATATCCTTCAATATCCCACGAGAATTGCGAACGACGCCCGCACCAATCACAAGTTGACCTTAATGAAGGTCGGGCTCCAAAGAGTCCAAGTTATTGCGAGAGACTGGCAATCCTAAATGGCCGTTTATACCGAAGTCGACGACGACGAAATCGCTGCATTCCTCGCCCGCTACGATGTGGGCGAGCTCATGTCATTTAAGGGGATCGCCGAAGGCGTCGAAAACACCAACTACATCCTCCACACCACGACCGGCCCATTCATTCTCACCTTGTACGAAAAGCGAGTGGCCGCTGCAGATCTCCCATTTTTTCTTGGCCTTATGGAACACCTGTCGCGCAAAGGGGTAACGTGCCCAACACCAGTCCGCGATAAAAACGGCAACAACCTTTGCCAACTCTCAGGCCGCAGCGCCGCGCTCGTAACGTTTCTTGAAGGGTTTTGCGTACATCGCCCTAAACCGGATCATTGTGCCCAAGTAGGCCGCGCGCTAGCCGAACTCCATCTCGCCGGAGCCGACTATGACGCCCAGCGCAAAAACGGCTTAAGCCTCAAAGACTGGTCTGGACTGTTTAATGTCATCAAGGCCGATGCCGATACGATTACGCCCGGATTAACAGCCCTGATCGACGATGAGCTCGCGACATTAGAACAGCGTTGGCCAACGGACCTGCCAACAGGCATAATCCACGCCGATTTGTTCCCTGACAACGTCTTCTTCCTGTCAAACAAGTTGTCCGGTCTAATTGATTTTTATTTCGCCTGCACCGATGCGCTTGCCTACGATGTGGCCGTCTGCCTCAACGCCTGGTGTTTTGACCCTGACTTTTCTTTCAACCTGGAGAAAGGCAAGGCACTCTTGCACGCATATTGCGAAAAAAGACCGCTCACCGTAACGGAACAAGACGCCATGCCGATTCTGGCGCGCGGTTCAGCACTGCGCTTTTTGTTAACGCGATGTTATGACTGGCTCAACACACCCGACCAAGCCGTCGTAACGCCTCATGACCCAGTGGACTTTGTCCATCGCCTCAAATTTCACCGCGACGTAACGACGATCTCACAATACGGTTTTGAATTGTAAAAGACATGCCCAAAAAAGCCAACGACCCTGTGGTCATTTACACCGACGGCGCCTGTTCTGGAAATCCAGGACCGGGCGGCTGGGGCGCAATCCTCATGTACAAAGAACACCGCAAAGAACTTTCAGGTGGAGAACCTGAAACCACCAATAACCGCATGGAACTCATGGCAGCAATCGCAGCCCTCAGCGCGCTCAATCAGTCATCTAAGGTCGAGCTCCACACCGATTCAAATTACGTCAAAAACGGCATCACGCAATGGATCGAGACATGGAAAAAAAATGGCTGGAAAACATCAAACAAAAAACCTGTCAAAAACGAAGAGCTCTGGCGGACACTCGATGAATTGCGCAACCGCCACAAAGTCAAATGGCACTGGGTCAAAGGTCACGCCGGCCATCCCGAGAACGAGCGCGCCGATGAACTGGCCCGCCAAGGCATGCAGCCATTCCAGGAAATATGCGACAACGACAATACTTAGGCGTCCAAAACCCAATCTAGAGCGCGTCACCAATCATGGAACACAAGGTCTCCGCACTTGACTTGTCGTGCACAGGCGGCGCCTCGTCAATGTTCAAGATCTTCACGACGCCATCGTCCACCAACATCGCATACCGCTTTGACCGCACGCCCAAGCCATGTTCCGTTAAATCTATCTCGAGCCCAACTGCGTTGGCAAACTGAGCACTTCCGTCCGCGAGCATAAGGACCTGGCCGTCCGCGCCCGTTTCCTTGCCCCAACGGTCAAACACGAAAACATCGTTGACCGCCGTGCAGGCAATCTGATCAACGCCCTTACTCCGGATTTCGTCAAGTCGGGCCAAAAATCCAGGCAAATGTTGTTGATGGCATGTGGGCGTGTAGGCACCTGGAACCGCAAACAGGGCAACCTTTTTACCGCCAAAGACATCGCCCGTGGTCACGGTCGCCGGACCATTCTCTCCCATCACCGCAAATGTTGCATCTGGAAGCCGGTCTCCAACTTTTATGCTCATCCATAATCCCCATGATCAAACTAAAAATAACACTGACCATGAACATAGCACCATTGGTTCTCACTTTACGCAAAAAAACAGTGCAGCATGAGCTGAGGGCCAGCAGGGTGATTGCGGTCGTGATTTTTTAAAAGGAGAAATATCGCTTCGGAGCAGTTGGGAAAATTTCTCTGTTAATACCCCAATGCCAAATTTGTAACCCCGCCCATGCAATTAATTTGCATTTGCAAATAGTTTTATTCATCTCAAGATCATTGGTTACAACAAAAATTGGAATTCGAGAACCAAGCAGCCCATCCCATTTCTTGAATTTCAGAAAAATAGACCAAACACAATTCAATAAAGGCGTTTTTAACATTCATTGATCGTAAGGCCCTCCCAAGAAACAACGCACCGATTGTGTATTCAAAAACGCCTACGATTCAGGCGCGCGTCTATTAATCTAATCTCAACACACATACAGATAACAAACTGAAATTATAACAACTCCCGGCAACGTAACGCGTATCAGACAAAGCAAATTTTGCGCGGCAGCAACGGTCGCCATTCCCTCCGAACTGTATTTTGATAACAAACTGTTGATTGAAGATTTTGCAAATGCAACCAGCAGGGACGAAACCGATAAAACGTGACGCAAAGAGTGCTCCAATCTCAATATCTCAATTGAATCTAACAGAATTTGCCGGCGAACACGCAATCGGACTCTGAACCATCTCAATTTTAATTACAGTCATTTCTAACACGATAACTCTGTCCACTGCAGATATAGGCTTCCCCGTTTTACAAGTTCGCGCTATCTTAAAGTTGAATCGTGTATCCAACGGATGCCGTGGCTCGTATCAGACAGATGCACCCTTCAAGACTATAGAATAGCACCAACGACTATCGCTATCGCTTGAGGATGAGCCATTGTACAACCGTTACACCACCGAGTGACATACGATGACACGCAGTTTTCAAGACCAAGTCCTCCCCGAAAACAATGATGGCTACCTCGATGGCAAATTGCTAATTGCGATGCCGTTGATGCAGGACACGCGTTTCGCCAAGTCTGTCATCTATGTTTGCGCACATTCCGAAAAAGGCGCAATGGGGCTCATCATCAATCAAATTCACGACAAGCTGACGTTTTCCGAGCTGCTGATGCGCTTAGACGTTTTAAAATCGGAAGAACGTAAGGAAACCACTGAAACAGTGCAATCAACCAACGACATTCCAATTCATGTTGGTGGCCCTGTGGAAACCGGCCGCGGTTTTGTGCTCCACACGTCGGATTATTTTATCCATGACACCACCCTGCCAATCGATACGGACATCTGCCTTACCGCGACGATCGATATTTTAAAGTCAATGGCGCGCGGAAAAGGTCCCAATCGAACTTTGATGGCGTTGGGCTATTCAGGTTGGGACGCTGGTCAACTTGACAGCGAGATTCAAGCCAATGGGTGGCTATGGTGTGACGCCGACCCTGATCTCGTCTTCTTCCCAGACACCGATCAAAAATATGATATGGCCATGGACACGCTCGGCATTAGTGCAGACCAACTGCTCCATGGCGAAGGAGGTCACGCCTAACTTTTTTGAAAAAATCTTCAACGGTTACAGCCGCGCTTTACAATCAACTGTAGGCGCCTATTTTTTCCGCTTTTGCCCACTCTTATCATCTTTCGGAGGAACATTTTTGGGAGGGGCACTGGTTTCAGGTGGCGTCGCACCTCGCGGCGGCCGCGACGAACCAGCCAATCGCTCAAGACTTGCCCGAATGCCCGGCGGTAACGCGGAAAGATCCCGGCTCGACGATTTTAGCGGTACGCGTCGTTGCCCACCGTTTTGCGCGTCTTGCCTCTGCGCACCCGCTGTCACTTTTGGCGCGGCTGCGGTTCCAACACTGGACTGTGCAGCAACCGGAGCGCGGCTCGCCGACCTCGACGTCGATTGCACATTCGAGCCTTGTGGTTTCGAGAAACCCCCATCTTTCTTTGGGCGGACCGGTGGTGGCGCTGGCAGTGGACCAGCCCCGATATTGGCGGTGCTCTGCACTTTGTTCTGTCCAACAGGCTGCGATCCGCGACGCCGACCCTTTTTCTGCGCCGGATCCATTACCGGCGCAGTTTTCTGACCACCCGTCACACCATCCTTGGCCGGTACAGGCTGACCCTTGCCATCAAACAAATCACCGAGCGACAACGGTGCCGACTTCCCGCGTGCGGACACGCCGCCTGGCCGATCGGGAACCGTGCGTTGTCCCGGCGGCATGGCGGCCGGTTTCGCCGGGACCGGTTTCGCGGAGACCGGTGACTTGGGAGGCGCCGGGCTTGGCTGACTTGAACTGGGGGGCGGCACAGGTGGCTGGGCACCAGGACTTTTCGGACGGCTATTTGGCACCGAAGGCGGACCGACTGGTGGCGACGGTCTCATACCACCCACCGAACCTTCTTTGACTTTGCCAGAAACTGCGGGCGCAATATCCGACGGTGTTGGTTTTCCAGCACCAGCAGAAGGACTGAGAGCCCCATGAGACGCGGTCCGCTCGCCACCACCCTTTTGCCCATGCCTCACACTTTGTCGTTCGAGCTTGCTCTCTTGCGACCCCACAGGTCGGCTCTCACCTACGTCAGGTTTGTGCGTCCTTGGCAGCCGCCGGACCGTGCTTCTTGGCAAGGCGGTTGCCACGGGTCCAGCCTCACCTGACGGCCTTCGAGGTGGCCCACCATTACCCGGCCTGGCTTGTGCTGTAGGCCGCCGTTGAGGGGCTGCACCTTGCCCGCGCGCATCGGCGCCATTTACATGGGCCTGGACCACGTCGCCAGCGCCTGCCTTAGGTTTTTGCTTGGCAGCTTTCTTGCGTCGATTTCCGCGCGTTCTAAAGAAGCTATTGGCCTCCAGGCGCCTTTCAGATTTCCGTATCACCCACAACAAGTCGTTGACATGGGCCACATCCATTGGCTCGCCGTAATAAAACCCTTGCGCATACTCGCAGCCTATCGATCGCAAGAACCCGGCGTCTTCCGGTGTTTCCACACCTTCAGCGACAATTGATTTTCCAAGCTCATGGCAAAGGGCGACGACCGAACGCACAATGGCGGAGTCCGCAACATTTTCATCGCTATGCTGGATAAATCCCTTATCCAGCTTTATCGTATCAACCGGCAATCGCTGCAAATAAGAGAGCGAAGAATAACCAGACCCAAAATCATCAAGCGCAAGCTTTGCACCAGCCGAGCGAAGTTGGTTGAGCATGTCAACCGATCGCTCAGGGTTCGACATAACAAGCGATTCTGTAATCTCTAGTCTGAGTGTCCCCCGCGGCATCGCGGATTTGTTGATCACATGGCGAACCTCGTGTACCAATTCCTGTCGCAACAATTGTCGACTTGAAATATTGACACTCAAAAACAGCGGATCATCTTGGCGCGGCAAAATCTTTTGCCAACCCGCAGCAACACTCGTCGCCTTGTTAAGCACATAACTGCCAAGCTTGTTGATAAGGTCAGACTGCTCAGCAACTGGCACAAATTCATCTGGGCCGATTAGGCCTTTTTTGGGATGCTGCCACCGAACAAGTGCTTCAAAGCCCGCAAGCTCCTCGGTTGGCAAATAAATAATCGGCTGGAAGCTAACCTTCAGCTGATCGTTCTGCAATGCCGTCCGAAGATCACGCTCCATTTGACTGCGGTCATTTTGATCTTCGCGCATTTCTTGACGAAACATTTCAATCTTGTCTGCGCCGGACCGTTTGGCCCGATACATTGCAAGTTCCGCCGCTTTCAAAAGGTCTTCAGGACCCTCCTCTTCACCATCATAAATAGCAATGCCCAGAGACCCCGTGAGCACCACCTCTCGGCCGGCAATTTTAATTGGTGACCGCAAGGATCGACGAATGCGTTCGGCCAAACTCGCCAACTCGCGCGCTTCCTGTTGCGTCGTAATTAAAATTGCAAATTGGTCGCCCCCAATACGCGACAGCGTATCATTGGCCTCAAGATGCCGTTGCAAACGACGCGCCACCGTCAACAGCAAGCTATCGCCCACATGTAGACCAAGTGAATCATTGACACCCTTGAATCTGTCGATATCGACAACAATAACAGTGGGCCGAACATCAACTTCAGTTTTGGCGCGCTGACAGGCAACACTAAGCCGGTCTAACAAAAGTTCGCGATTGGGAAGCCCCGTCAAACTGCAGTTGACGGCATCTCTCAACAACCGCTCTTGCGATCGTTTGTCGTCCGTAACATCACGAAGCAAACCAACACATCTTACGTTAGATCTGTCGGTCGTTTGAACGCTTCCAGCTTCAAGGTCAAACCACCGGTAGGTATTATCGCTATGACGCAAACGAAAATCGGCATTGAGCCGACCCCCGCCGCGCTCTTGCGCCGACAGCAGCGACATCTTAAACCGATCCCGATCGCTTGGATGAACGTATTTCAAGAACTCCGACACGGAAGTGGAAAGTTCGCCGCTATTTAACCCGAGCGCCGCTTCGACAAACGCCCCCACGCGCACTTCATCACGCCTGTTGTTCCAATCAAAAGTCCCAACACCCGCGCAATCAACCGCAAGCGCGCGCAAACTCTGCTCGCTAGGCGCAGCCCCATACGCTGGCTCAAGCGATCCAAACGCAAATTGCGTCACGGTAAAGCCCAACAGCACAACCATCAGCGTGACACCGCCGACAAGCGATGCCTCAACGATATCACCCGAAAGTCGACCCGTAATCGTAACCGCGGCCGCAAACGTCCACACGAGCAACGCAATCCATGTCGGAATCAAAGAAATCGCTCGGTCCTGCCCTTTAAAGGCAAGGTAAAGCGTAAAGACCGTACCGACGGCACCGATGAGAATAAACGACAGCCGCGCAAACGTTGCCGCAAGGCGCGGATCAATAACAGCGATAGCAACCAGCGCCAGTTGGGCAAGGATCCAAACAGCAAACAACATGCGAATTATGGGAATGCTGTGCCGCAACCTCAAAAACGTATGCAGGAAGATCACCAAACTCGCCGCAATCGCAGACTCACCTGCGGCCCGGTAGACCGCGTTGTCTTCAGGACGCAAATTGAAAAGCTTATGGAAGAAGCCAAATTCGACACACAAATAGGCAAGCACGCACCACGCAACCAGCGCGGCGGAAGGAAAGATCGCCTTGTGATTGGCAGCAAAAATAACGGTGAGAAAGATCGCCAACAGACCAGTAAGGCCCAGCATGATGCCGTTAAAAAGTTGACGCTCACGAACCTTTAGTTCGTAGGCCAGCGGTTTCCACAAATGCACGCGCGCATAACGTTCAGACGAAAGTTCGGCAACATATGTGATGGTCTGCCCAGGTTCCAGCGTAATCCGAAAGACGTCGGCGCGATCTGACTTAAGCCGTTCCGGCAAAAAACCAACCGACGGGGTAACAGCTTCAATGCGGCGCGCATCAAGATCAGGCCAAACCGCACCGGACCCCACAATGGAATACCGTGACGCCGTGAGCCACCGCTCCTGCCGTTCATCGCTAGGGTTGGTCAATGCAAAAACAATCCAACTAGGATTGGTACCCTCTGTCGTGGCACGCACGGTCATGCGGCCAACGACATTGTTCCGACC
Source organism: Hyphomicrobiaceae bacterium (assembly GCA_965222775.1). Classification (GTDB taxonomy): domain Bacteria; phylum Pseudomonadota; class Alphaproteobacteria; order Rhizobiales; family Hyphomicrobiaceae; genus CBDCUV01. Next base: position 1,832,135 of record OZ244971.1, on the reverse strand, counting down.
CGCAGCTGTTTCAACTTGGAAGCGATCACCGCGGTTGTCATAAACAACCCCGCGCGTCGTGATCTCGATCCGGTCTTCCTTCGGATCAACAACAATCGCTTCAAGCGCCTGCGCACCGCCGACGCCAACAACCAGAACCACCGCAGCAATAAGGGACACCCAGAAATGGAAAACAGCCACACGCATATAGCGTGCGGCTCCCTCCAATCTAACCCGGCCATTCTCCAGCCGACTTACCATGTCGTCCCCGTGCTCCCTTCTCGAACGCGACGAAAATCGTCCCGCAACAGGCCGTAAAGAATATGGTCCTCCCATCGACCATTGATCTTCAGATATTTGCGTGCAAAGCCTTCGCGCCGGAAATTATTGCGTTCCAAAACCCGCAACGAAGCCACGTTGCGTGGCATGAGCGCCGCTTCAATCCTGTGCAACCCAAGCTCGCCAAAAACGTGCGGAATAAATACACCAACCGCACTTGTCATAACCCCACCGCCAACAAACGGCAGTCCAAGCCAATATCCAAGCGTACCTGCCTGCGACACACCACGTCTGATGTTTGAAAGTGTGATACCGCCCCGAAGTTCTGCGCCGGTCTCGTCAAAAATCCCATATGCGTACCCGAGATCTTCACGTGCCTCTCGTTGGTAGTGGCGTATCCGCCGTCGAAACGAACTTTTTGACAATTCATCTCGCTGCCACTCCGGTTCCCATGGCACGAGATGCTCACGACTTAAGGCGCGCAATCGCGCCCAATCTGCATAGTCGCTCATGACCAGCGGGCGCATGTAAACATGCTCGCCTTGAATGTTGAGCCCAGCCTCTCCTTTGGTACTTGGTTTAAGAAATACCATGGGCCTCTCACTTACGATCGAGATGCAGCCAGTGCATCATGTGCATATTGGGCATGATGCGCAGAAGATTGTCCCGCGCCGACGACAGCCACCGCTGGGTCACGTGAAATCATTGCGTTTGCCAACGCGCACACGCTATCGCTGGTCACGGCGTCAATACGCGCAACAAGCTCTTCTTTTCCGATCACACGATCAAAGGACAACAGATGCCGTGCCATCTGTTCAGCCCGCGCAAACGAACTCTCAAGCCCCATCAACAGCCCAGCTTTCAATTGTGCTTTGGACCTCATCACTTCCTGTTCTTCGACCCCGTCCACGACGATGCGGCGCAACTCCTGCATGACCACGCTCGCCAACTCCTTCATCGTCTCCGGTCCGGTTGCCGCATGCACGCTCATCATTCCAGTATCACTGAGTCCCCAGGCAGAAGAATAAATAGCGTAACAAAGTCCCCGCTTTTCTCTGACCTCCTGAAACAATCGAGACGACATACCCCCGCCCAATAGTCCGGAAAGCACCTGGCCGGTGAAAAACCCCTCTGACCCGTAGGCCGGCCCCGTCAGGCCCACCAGCAAATGGCACTGCTCAAACGGCCGCTCCGACGCCCGAATTCCCCCACTGTAGGTGGCATTGGCACAATCTTTAGGGCCGCTTTGAGCAAGCCCGTCGAATAGGGCTTCACAATGGCAACAGAACGTTTCGTGATCGATGGCGCCGGCTGCAGCAATGACCATGCGATTGGCCCGATACTTTTGGCGCAAATAGGCCAGAAGATCCTCACGACAAATGGAGTCTACACTCTCAAAACTTCCAAGAATGTTTCGGCCCAATGGCTGACCCGGAAACGCGGCCTCTTGGGCAAGATCATAAACAAGATCATCCGGGCAATCACGACTAGCGGCGATCTCCTGCATTATGACATCGCGTTCTTTAACCAATTCATCAGTTTCAAACGTAGAATCTTGCAGAATATCGGCAAGTATTTCGAGCGCAATCGACTCATCTCCCTTAACGACACGCGCATAATAAGCAGTCGTCTCCAGGCTCGTCGCCGCGTTTAGTTCACCGCCCTTGGCTTCAATTTCTTCCACAATCTGACGCGATGTGCGTTTTTTTGTTCCCTTAAACGCCATGTGTTCGAGAAAGTGCGAAATACCGTGCAGATTATCTGGGTCATGTCGCGCACCCACCGCCGCCCACACACCAAGCGAAACACTTTCATAACCTTCCATCGTGTTGGTCGCGACACGAAGCCCGTTGGGCAATGTGGAAATCTGCATGCTCATGCCGAACCCCCATCCACTTCAGTAGGCGACGTCAGTGCGCGCGTGCGCTCCGCCACAAATCTTTCGGCGACCGACAGGTCATTATCGATCACGCCATAAGATTCCTTTTCACGCATCAGTTTCGAATGATGGGCGGGCAGTTCTGGAGAGTGGCCAGTGATCTCGCTAATGGCATCAGGAAACTTCGCTGGATGTGCAGTTGACAATATAACCTGCGGTGTCGAAGCATCTTTCATTGCTCTTTCACCTGCAACAACGCCACACGCGGTATGTGGATCGATCACATATCCCCGACCGGCTAACCGTTTGATCGACGACGCGACCTCCTCTTCACTCACTCCATAAGCATCAAAATCGCGCCGGAATTGCGCCTGGGCCGGTCCAATCTCAAACCGCCCAGATTGCGCCAAACTATTCATCCGCCCGCGAACCTCTTTTCCATCCCGATTAAGGGCTTCAAACAGATAGCGCTCAAAATTCGAAGAAACCTGAATATCCATAGAAGGCGATGTCGTCGCCACAACATCGCGCAGTTCATAAACGCCATCCCGGTGTGTTCGTGGCAAAATGTCATTGGAATTGGATGCGATCACGAGGCGCTCAATTGGCAATCCCATTTTTTTAGCCACATACCCCGCGAAGATGTCACCAAAGTTTCCCGTCGGAACAACAAATGAAATTTTACGGTAGGGCGCCCCCAAGGCGACACCAGCAACAAAGTAGTAGGTCACTTGCGCCATAATGCGCGCCCAATTGATCGAATTGACACCCGACAAATGCACGCGATCCCGAAACGCATGGTGATTAAACATGCCCTTCACCAAGCTTTGGCAATCATCAAACGTACCGCGCACGGCCACCGCATGCACATTTTTGTCTTTGGGCGTCGTCATCATGCGCCGCTGCACATCCGAAACGCGTCCTTCCGGAAAAAAGATAAAGACGTCCGCGCGCGATGAACCGCGAAAAGCCTCAATGGCTGCGCCACCCGTATCACCGGATGTGGCACCCACAATCGTCGCGCGCTGATGACGTTTTTGCAGCACATGATCCATCAACCGCGCCAACAATTGCATGGCTATATCTTTGAACGCCAGCGTTGGCCCATGAAACAATTCCAACACAAATCGGTTGCAACCAATTTGCACGACGGGAGTCACAGCAGGGTGCGCAAAACCGTGGTAGGCATCCTCCGCCATATCGACCAAATCAGCTTTAGAAATTGTCTCTCCAACGAAGGGTGAAATAACCTCAGCGGCCACCACGGCAAACGGCCGACCCGCAAAGCAAGCAATGGTTTCCGACGAAAGCTCCGGCCATGTTTGCGGCACATAAAGTCCACCATCGCGTGCCAAACCAGCAAGCAAAACATCTTCAAATGACAAAGCTGGCGCTTCACCACGGGTGGAGATGTATTTCACAGAGGCGATGTCCTTGTTAGCTAAAAAGTAGAAGCTCAAATCAAGCTCACCCATGAGCTCAAACCGCATCAGCAACCTAAAGCATCAGCAGGCCGAACTAAACCAATCAATATCGACAATTCACCGCCCTGTCGCACAAATTGTATGTGCGAAGTCCCGTTAATCCTGCACTTTTCGCCATTTACCAACCCCAAATGCCAGGTAGACGCAGAGCAGGGTAAGCGCGAGCCCATACCACGTCAGTGCATATTCAAAATGTCGATTAAAGATTTTTACGACACTGGCACCTGGGACCGGCCCCTCACTGCCATTGCCAGCGGAAACGTTCCCACGGCGTGGTGCGAACTCATTTGACGTACCTGCTTCGACAAAAAAAGGAATAAAAACAACGTCGGTGTCAGAAAATGCGCTGGCATGCATTCCCTCAAGGTCGCGCCAAAACCACATGTTCTTTTCCATTTGATTGGCCGGTGTAAAAAACCCTGGGTCTTGCGCGAGCCTCACGCGACCTTCAACCTGAACCTCTCCAGAAATTTGCCCAGCCTCACGTTTGTCAGGTGATCTCATCGTCTCGCTGACAAAACCGCGATTGACCCACACCACTTTGTTGGGCGCCACGGTCAGCGGCGTGTAAACGTCATAACCAGAACCCAGCTCGCGCTTATGAAAAAACAAAAAGCGTTCTTTGTCGTGAAGAAACCTGCCTTTTAGTTTGACCCTCTGGTAATCAACGGCGGTCACGCCCGACTTTGCCGATCGCACCTGCACTTCTGCTAACGTCATTGCTGGACCACGCGCCCGCGTTTCGATATCGGAAATCAATCGTTCCTTAAATGCCATACGCTGCAGTTGCCATGTTCCTAATGACACCAAAACAAACAAACCAATGATCGTAAAAATCGTGGGCCAAACCAAGCCTACCCTCTGAAAACGCGCCAACATCAGCCAAGCTCCCGGCAAATATCACTCATCGAGCCGGGCCTCCTCAGCACCATGATGAAACTGGAGCGCGATCAAAAGGGATTTCAAAAAGCGAAGAAGAACGACCGCGATGATCGGTGTCACCAACCCCCACAACACCACATGAACCCACAACGGCGGAAAAAAAGTAAATTCCAACCAGAGAGCACCGGCAAGAACCAAAAACCCTAAAATAAAAATTGCAAACACCGCCGGGCCATCGCCTGAATCGACGAACTTATAATTGAGCCCGCATGATGTGCAGCATTCCTTCAAATTGAGAATACCACTAAACAAACGATCTTTGCCGCAACGCGGACAGGATGCTGTAAGCCCTGCAACAATTGGCGAGACCGTTTCCTTTGTGCGCCCCATAACCTCAACCCAAAGTAACGACACAAATAGGGGCAGCACGAATGCCGCCCCATTTAATTTCAACACAACTGCACGTCGTCGACGTCGTCACATGAGGGCGTCGACGTTGCAAAAATGTCCTTGTTAGTGTCCTCCGACACCACCTGGATTGTCGCCAGCACCCCAAACATAGATGCAGGCAAACAAGAACAACCACACGACATCAACGAAGTGCCAATACCAAGCGGCTGCTTCCAAGCCAAAGTGCTTTTGCGGTGTGAACCCGCCTCCGAGCGCACGCAACAAACAGACAAGCAAGAAGATCGTACCAATGATCACATGGGCGCCATGAAAGCCCGTCGCCATGAAGAACGTGGAGCCATAGATATGACCCGGGAAACTAAACGCGGCATGCCCATACTCATAGACTTGCAGTGCCGTAAACAACGCACCAAGCGCAACAGTCAAAATTAGGCCAATGATAAGCTGTGACCGATTGTTGTTGAGCAAGGCATGGTGCGCCCACGTCACTGTCACGCCCGACGTAAGCAAGATCAGCGTATTAACAAGCGGAATCCCCCAAGGATTAAAGGTGTGTTGGAATCCTTCCGCTGGTTTCGGTGGCCACTGCCCGCCGGTAAGTTCATTCCGCTGAACCATACCGATCACTTCATTGCTGTTTTGCAGCGTATGAACATCGCCCGGGAACAGCGACGCATCAAAATAGGCCCAAAACCACGCAACAAAGAACATCACTTCCGAAGCGATGAATAAGATCATGCCATAGCGCAAGTGGAGTTGCACAACGGGCGTGTGATCACCGTGGTTGCTTTCATAGATCACATCGCGCCACCACAAGAACATGGTGAGTATGATGCCGGCAGCACCAATCCCAAAGACCAACGGACCTTGTGCACCAAACAGTCCAGATCCACCGCCCAAAGAGCGCATCCAGATGATCGCGCCAAACGCCAAGATCAGCGCAGAGATGGAACCAACCAGCGGCCAAGGGCTGGGGTTCACGAGATGATAATCATGGTTATTCGCGTGTGAGCCTGTCATTTTCTTCTTATCGTCCTCCCCAAACAGTCAATCCAATTTTCATGGACCAACCCATCAATTCCATTTCCAACCAAGCGACACCCAAAACTTAAAAGCTTTGTCTATGCCGCCGACCAAAACACTTACCCACTCTTCTCCCTCGAAGTCCTGAGCTTTTTTTCAGTCGCCTGCGCCGCATCTTTTTCTTTTACGGCAAAAAACGTGTAGGACAGCGTGATTTGCGTCAGATGACGTGCGTCCCGATCTTTGACGATGGCCGGGTCAATAAAATAGCTAACTGGCATCTCAACAGATTGGCCTGGCTTCAATGTCTGCTCGGTAAAACAAAAACACTCGATTTTGTTGAAGTAAGCCCCGGCCACTTCTGGCGTGACATTGTAAGTTGCCGTCCCTGTAACCGTCTCACTTGAGTTGTTGGTTGCAACATAAGTTGCCAAGCCATTCTCGCCAATCTTAAGATCCACGCTCAGATCCTTGGGCTTAAACGTCCAATTGAGTTCCGGCGAAACGTTGCTGTCAAAGCGCATTGTGATCACCTTGTCGATCACAGACGAAGACGGCGCAATGGCGACTTGCGGCGTACCAGCAAACCCAGTCACCTGACAAAACATCCGATAAAGTGGTACGGCCGCATAAGCCATACCGAGCATGCCAACAGCAATGACAGCACATGCAATCCCGACCCAGCGATGCCGTCCTTGGCGCCCTGAGTTTTCTTTGTCATGCGTGCTTTGAGCTGCCGTCGTCATCATCAAAGCCTTAACCAACCGACTCCACTTACGTCCATAACATGTTCCAAACTCCGCCTAAAGCGGCCTATTCAGAACGTTGCCACCCAACCGCACGAGCGTCGCGGCATAAAACAAAATCACCAAGAACCCAAGGGCGAGCGCTATCGCAATTGATCTCATCCGTTGCCGCTTTGCCTTGCCCTTGTATTCCTCCTCCGGTTCACGCGTCATATGCCAGACACCGACATTGTCTCATCCAACCATCCTCGCGAACACATGTTCGCCAAGCAAAACAGCAAAAAGGACAAAAAGATAAAGTATCGAATAACCGAAAAGTTTTTTTGCCGCCTTGTCACTTTCCCGGCCGTCGCGATGTTTGTAAACGCCATAGGCAAACCACAAAAATAACGCGCCCATCACACCGGCAACAACACCATAAGCGAGACCACCGAACCCAATTAACGAGGGTGTAACCGCTAGCGGCACCAACAACAGTGAGTAGATCATGATTTGACGCCGCGTTTCGTCTCCACCCGCGACCACCGGCATCATCGGCACACCAACACGCTCATAGTCGCGGCTACGATAAAGCGCCAACGCCCAAAAATGCGGGGGTGTCCACATAAAGATAATAAGAAACAAAACGAAGCTCTCAAGCGAAACACCACCTGTCACGGCAGCCCATCCAATCATTGGCGGAAACGCGCCCGCCGCACCACCGATGACGATGTTTTGCGGCGTCCGTCGCTTCAGCCACATTGTGTAAACGAAGATATAAAACGCAATCGTTAGCGCCAGTAATCCACCGGCAACCCAATTGACCAAAAGGCCCAGCGTCAACACCGAACCAATGGACAAAACAACACCAAAGCTCAGTGCTTCTGATTCACTAACCCGGCCTTGCGGGATGGGCCGCGCCGCTGTACGTGCCATGTTGCGATCAATGTCCGCGTCATACCACATATTGAGCGCACCCGACGCACCGGCACCGACAGCAATCATTAGCAATGCAATACCAGCAAGGAGCGGGTGCAACGTCCCCGGCGCCGCCACCATTCCCACAAGGGCGGTAAACACCACAAGTGACATCACGCGCGGCTTCATCAGCGCCACAAAATCGCCAACCGAAGGGTCGGAGACAACGGCCCGATTAAATTGTACGTGCGCGCTTGTGCCAGACATCACCTGGTCCCGTTTATGAGCGCCTCAGTTGCCACATAAGCCAACAAAGTCTGCCAACTTGGTGTCTACGCTTCTTTCGACTTGGGCGGGACAGTTTGAAGTGCCCCGCCCGTAATTGCCCACCGTCATTCCTTTTAAAGTGGTCCTATCCTACCTAATGATGATCCGCTGCCTTTATTCTCGGCAAAGTATCATAGCTATGGAACGGCGGCGGTGAACTCAACGTCCATTCCAAGGTCGTCGCGCCGACCCCCCAAGGATTTTCGCCAACAGTCTTCTTGCGCGCAAGCGCAATAAATAGCCCGATAAAGAAGCAAATTGTACCGACGCCCGCGATGTACGACCCGATCGATGAAACGTAGTTCCAGTCCGAAAAGGCATCCGGATAGTCCGCATAACGTCGAGGCATACCAGCCGCCCCTAAGAAATGTTGCGGGAAGAACGTGACATTGACGCCAATGAAGGTCAGCCAGAAATGGATCTTACCCCAAAATTCCGAGTACATCTTGCCCGTCATTTTCGGGAACCAATAATACCAGGCAGCAAACACGGTAAAGAGCGCACCGATCGACATCGTGTAGTGGAAGTGCGCCACTACGTAATAGGTATCGTGCAAAGCGCGATCAACACCAGCATTCGCAATCATAACGCCTGTCACACCACCAACCGTGAACAAGAAGATAAAGCCCAAAGCCCACATCATTGGCAGACGGAATGATATGGAGCCGCCCCACATCGTTGCGATCCACGAGAAAATTTTAATCCCCGTCGGAACCGCGATCACCATCGTTGCAAACACGAAGTAGGCTTGTGCTTCAAAGCCCATACCAGACGTGTACATGTGGTGCGCCCAAACGATAAAGCCGACAAGACCGATAGCTGCCATCGCATAAGCCATACCGAGATAGCCAAAGATAGGCTTCTTCGAAAAGGTCGAAATGATATGGCTGATCACACCAAATCCTGGAAGGATCAGGATGTAGACCTCAGGATGGCCAAAGAACCAGAACAAGTGCTGCCAAAGCAGAGGATCGCCACCACCTTCCGGTGTAAAAAACGTTGTCCCAAAGTTACGGTCTGTCAGCAGCATCGTGATCGCACCAGCCAGCACCGGCAGCGACAACAGCAGCAAGAATGCCGTGATTAGGATCGACCAGACAAACAGCGGCATTTTATGAAGTGTCATGCCGGGCGCGCGCATATTGAAAATCGTGGTGATGAAATTAATCGCACCTAGAATCGAAGATGCACCCGCCAAGTGCAACGCCAAAATAGCAAAGTCCATAGCCGGCCCGGGCTGCCCCGTCGTCGAAAGCGGCGCATAGACCGTCCATCCACCACCAACACCAAGACCTCCTGGTGGACCTTCAACAAACATCGATGTCACGAGCAACGTTAACGAAGCGGGCAGCAGCCAGAATGAGATGTTGTTCATTCTCGGAAACGCCATATCAGGGGCACCAATTTGTAACGGCACAAACCAGTTCCCAAACCCGCCAATCATCGCCGGCATGACCATGAAAAACACCATGATCAGACCATGCGCTGTCACGAACACATTAAACCCATGTCCGTCCGCAAAATATTGCATGCCCGGTTCAGCCAGCTCCATACGCATGCCAATGGACAAAATACCACCAACAAGACCCCCAATCATTGCAAAGATGAGATAGAGCGTCCCGATATCTTTATGGTTTGTGGAAAAAAGCCAACGTACGAAAAATCCAGGTCTATCGTGAGCGTGGCTGTCTGCTGCCTGTGCGTTGCTACCCATGGTGCGTTTGCCCTGTTCTTTACCTTTGATTTTTTATCTTTAGCCCTGAGGCCACGAAATTAAAAAACGCGGCAGCCTCGCTTGAGGCTACCGCGCCTAACGCATCAGTTCTGGTCCTTGGCCTCTGCGAGAGCCACATCAGGCCGCTTTAGTCTTTCCAATGCAGCATTCTGAAGGATCTCCTGGGCTTGTTCATCATCGTCAGCTTGACGTGCAGTGACCCACGCATTGAACGTTTCTTCTTTCACCACACGGACTGCGATGGGCATGAAAGCATGGTCCTTGCCACATAATTCAGAGCATTGCCCATAATAGATACCTTCTTTTTCAGCCCTGAACCAAGTAGCTGTCAACCGGCCCGGCACCGCATCAACCTTCGAACCGAACGCAGGAATTGTCCAGTTGTGAATAACATCCGAAGCCGTCACCAAAACATGGACCACCTTGCCAACGGGAACAACCACGTCATTGTCCACAGCAAGGTTCCGAGGTGCAGGCACGCCTTTATTGATCAACTCCTGCCGATCATTATCAACCAGCATGTAGGAATCAAATGTGAACCCGCCATTGTCTGGATATTCATAAGACCAGTACCACTGCGCACCAGTGGCCTTAATCGTCAAATCAGGTTTTGGATACGTGTATTGAAGGCTGAGAAGTTTGAACGACGGTATCGCGATGATCACCAAAATGATGATCGGGATCACGGTCCAAAGAACTTCCAAAAGAGTATTGTGAGTAACCCGTGATGGCGTAGGATTGTTCTTTTCGCTAAACCGCCACATCACATAAACGACCAACAGCAAAACGAACAATGCAATCGATATGATGATGAGTGTTACCCAATCATAAAATGCATGGATCTCACGTGCCACTTCGGTAACAGGCGGAATAAGGCCAATCTGACGATCAACCGCATAACCTTCCGCCAACGCTGAACCTGCGAATAATAATGTAACTGCTAAGACACCAACTGCTACCCCGACGAACGCCCGCGGCGCAACGCCAAGAATTCTCCCAGCCATTCTCTGCTCCCAGTGCTTGCTCGGCAATCACCGAGCCTCCCCATTTCATTCTGTTCTTGTTTGCACTTCTTCTTTATCGGGCCCTACGGATCCGATGCAAGTCACCGGACGACATAATTCCGGCCACCTTACAAAAAACGCTATTCCACCTCTGTTCCGAATAACACAATAAACGGCCCGTGAACTGAAGCCTTAAGCCAAGCCCAAGTCAAGCGTCTTGCGTCATTTCTTCGCGCTGCGACCTGAGCGAGCAAGGCCCTCAGTGAACACGGCAAATACCGACGGGATAGGTCCCAATTTAGCCGCTTTCGTTTTGGAGACGCTAGAAGAAATTGCCGATATATAGAATGCAAACGAAACCAGAACTGAACCAAGGAGCACCCAGTGAAATACGGTCCGTTGGCTAGAATTTGCGCAAAATGGTGCCATCCCTCCGCCCCAGCGGGTCCCGCTCCACTTTATTTCCGCGCTCTGGCCCTATTGGTATTATGTGTGGCAATCTCAAATTCTCAGCCCAGCTTCGCCCAGGATGGCAACGTCAAATCTCAGCATGGAGATTGGCAGATCGTTTGCAAACCCCCGCCCCCCGGTGCCAGCAAAGAAGTTTGCGCCATCGTCCAATCCGTCACAGCCGAAGACCGCGACAACGTTGGCCTCACCGTCTACTTCCAAAAATTTTCCGATGGAACAAAGGTGCTACGCGTTTTCGCGCCAATTGGGGTCCTGTTACCGCCGGGACTGGGATTAAAAATCGATGGCAAAGATATCGGCAACGCACCTTTTCTGCGGTGCCATGCTTTCGCATGCTACGCCCAAGTAACCGTCGACGACGCCCTCGTCAGCCAACTTAAAGGCGGTAAAATCGCAATTTTCGTAATATTTCAAACAGAAGAGGCCGGCATTGGCATTCCAATTTCCTTAGCCGGATTTAACGACGCCTTGGGTGCGCTAAAGAACTAAAGTGGAGCAAATGGCACCACCGCCCGCAGCTCACAATGGCAGCGAGCCAAAATTTCTGCTCACATTAAATCAGCTGAGGTGGATCAATCCTGCAGCCGCTCTTCATACCCGAGAGTGCGGCTTATAGGCACCATTGCTAGGGTTAGAACCAGAATGACGTTCCTCTAGACGATCTTCAGCTGCATCAGCATTGCGCACCAACCGAATGTGAGACCGACCATCCCCACCATTTCGCGTCCGACCCGCACGCGCCGCCATACCAGAATCATAAAAGGCTGGCGCCCACATCTGCTGCCAGGCCGCAACCAACCGCTCTGTACTCTCCATGTACTCGTCTTGTGCCACACGCCAAAATCTCAATTGCTCCTGACCAAAATCATGAGGCGTTCGGCATTGTGCAAACCGTGTTGGGGCTTCCATCACCGCGCGCGTACGGCGACTGGCCAATCCCATAAGCTCCAGTTGGACGCGTGCGAAGCCCTTAAATGTGTTCTCGAATGTCGGCGGTACGGAAGAAAATTGCGCAACGTAGGATCTATAAACATCCTCAAAGGATTGATACCCGACACCATTTCCCATGACCCTAGTCCTCGCTTACCCGTTTTTTAATCGGCCCAGACGACCCAAATACCGCAAATCCCACGCGACGATACAAACCATATAACGCACAAAATTCATAGCAGGCGCGTAAAAAGTTTCGCTCCAGCATACGATTCGAAAATTTTGTTGCCGGCCTCCAGATCTAAAATGAGATGAGATCCATCAACCAACAAGCCTTGCGACCCATCCTCGACACAACCAAATCTTCTGTTCGAATAATTCAAGCAACATGTGCAACCAGAAGTAGATATCAACGTTTCATATAATCAAAAGTAGTATTCTGCGCGTTCATCACAATCTTTAGTTGACAAATTACATGGTTATACACTCTGCTCATGGTTAATCTGAAAACAATATTACCGTATCAAGCGTACCTGAGTAAGTATATTGATGCGTATACTGAGTGTATTCTTTGATTTGCCTCGCTGGCGCTATGTCAGCGCTATAACCCTTGCTTTGGCCTTTTTCCTTGCTGCCAACACACCAACATCCAAAGCGAGCGAACGTGACCCACGCCACTATGAAGTATGGGCTGGCACCGACATTTCACAACACGTTTGGCTGGTGTATTCCGGAACCACGCTTGCTCCATTTTCCGACATCCATGAAGACGGCTTACGTTTGCGCTTTGTCGGAGGATATGGACAGTACAAATACGTTTCTCACAGCATCGCGCACAATTTCCGTTCTATTACGTTCAACGCGGATACCAATTCCGCAGATGCATTGATTGGCTACCTCAAACGCATGGGCCCCTTAACGGCCAAGGCTTTTGTTGGTGCATCGGCCATAAACCACATCATCCACCCAGTAGATCTACAAAACCGCGCACAAGGCCTGGACATTGGCGTAAAGGGCGTCCTCGAGTTCTGGCTTAACATTGGTGACAACGCCTACGCATCACTGGACCTTGCGTGGTCGCAGGCGCACAACACCCGTTCTGCCCGCACGAGGATCGGTTATCGATTAATGCCGAAACTGTCTGTAGGTGTTGAAGCCGGCGTGAACATCGATCGGCAGGGCGAATATAAGATTGTAGAAGAAGTCCTCTCCCACCGAAACACCCCCTTAGATTATGCACGCGGTGGTGCGTTTGCACGTTTCGAATGGTTTGGTGGGGAGATTGCCGTATCAGGCGGCTTGCTTGGGGACTTCACACAGCATAAATCTCCCTATGGAACTGTAAATTGGATTACCCAATTCTGAATTTGGCCGCGTTTATTCACGAGTGCTCAGTCCACCCAAACGCACACAGCCAAAATTGCAGGAGCAACCTGCCATGCTATCTCCAATACCTGTCAGCCCTCACACATTGAGACGAATGTTGTGGGCAACAGTTCTGAGCATTGCCATGTTTTACGGATCACACACCACCACCGCCGCTACAGATGAAACAAACAATGCAGATGAGACAAACAACAATGTGTGCAGCGAAGAAATCGTGTCTGCGCGCGGCGAAGCTTCACGATTTGACTGGATTGCCCGACTAAAAACACGCGCCAATTGGCGTAGAAAGGTCCGCGCCATGCCGGACCTCGGAGATCGTTATGCAAACTGGTATCGCGCCAAAGATGCCGACGAAAATTGCGCCACGGGCCCGGCTGGTACGGTTTGCACGTTTACGGGCACACCCTGTCGCAAACCATAAAAGTTAAATCTCCGAGGACGGTACGTTGATATCGCTGTGACCATCTTTTGCATTTCGGGCACTAAATAAAAAAACCATGGGCCCGGCAGCTTTGGAGCGACCAAAACCGCACGAGCCCAAAATTCGTTCCACGCGAGTTGAGCGCTAACATCCCTTCTTAATGTAAGCACTCGGAACAGCTTCTTTCCAAGCAATTGTTCCAGCTTCATCATGGGAAGAATAAGGGCCATCCACGACGCAATAATAGCCTTTGCGAAAATTCGGGAAATCATTGGTGCGGATAACCTTTGCTCCAGCCCAACCACCAACACCTGGTCCACCAAGGTCGTTCAAAGAGCGGACAGCCGCGCTCCGATTGCCGTGACATGTCAAGATAATGTAATGGCCGCAGCGACCACCAGCACCTGCACTTTCGTCTCCATGATCAGGGCTGCCACTGCCACCTGTGATGATAAAGACCAATCGCGCATTGGAACCGCTCGACTGATAACCGATCACATCACAACCGCCAGGCCCGCGCTTTGGCGCATCACCGCGCAACACCAGACGCTCCGCGCGTGCACGCCAACGCCCTGAGACCCAATAGCGAACCGGCTCACAGCCAGCGCGAAAAACGCGCGCATGCCCTTCTACCGTCTGCCCCCGAATAACACCATCAAAGAGGACCGTGCCCGAACGCACACCCTGCCGTTGCATAGATGACTTTGGTCGAGCATATTCGATCGTAATGTCCCCATCGTTGTTGATGATGGTCATATCCGATCCGTTGTGATCCGCATCATGTTGAATTGTGTAAGCCGACGCAGGAACCGAAATAACACTACTCACAACCAGAAAACCAAATAGACTAATCAATCCGTACCAAATTTTATGCATGATAAAAATCTCCATGTGCTTCTACCGGCCGCACCCTGGATTATTTCACATGAACGCTCTTTGAAACAGCCGACCAGGCAACATTCATTTTGAACTGGCGCACATCGCAACACATTGCGCCACATAGTCGCCAATCGCCAAACTTGACGTCAATCCAGGACTTTCAATCACACCAGTTGATGGCGACAAACATCCGGCGACACAATGCACATAAGGCTCCTTTTCGGAGACCTGTTGCGCTGTGAGTTGAACAAGATCATCAACACTATTGCGGCGCGCCCACGCGATCAACGCTTCAAGAGAACCTACGTCCTGTTCGGATGTCGCGACAAGAAGCTTGCCACATGGCAACACACTGACGCCGTGTTGTTGGGCAAAGGCATAAAGTTTCTTCTTGCCGTCAACACACAAACGTGCACGCAACGAACCCGGTTGATAATAAATACCAGCATGAATGACTTCGCTATTGCGCGAGCTTATTTCTTGTCCCAAACGACCATGCTGCTCTAGCAAGATAACCTCGCGCCCAGCGTCACACAGGGACTTTGCAACCGCCAATCCAATGACGCCACCACCGACAACGAGAACTTCAGTATCGCTTGCCACGTCTAAGTCAATCAAGATTGGCTGGTGTTCGTTTTACGTGGAAATTATATGCTGACGCGTTGTTACGTTGCCAGCAATGACATTTTTAGCCGACCCACGGCTGAGCCACAATCATTCACACCAATTCGAAAACTGCGGTAAATTTAAAAATCGTTCCGATCAACAGCCCAAGCACTGTAGAGCAACAACAATCACAATCAATAAAACCCTGAAACTCAGATATGACGCCACCCCCTATACCCAAGCCACGCGCATCGCGTAAGGGCTCAGGCAAAGCAAACATAGACCGTTCAAGAGCACGCGCCCGCTCTAAGATCGCGAGACGACGACCTAGTCAAGAGAGACCCGTTTCTGTGTTTTTTTCACAGGTTCATCCTCTTGTTGCCCATGGTGCGGCTCATCCACGCCGTCTTTTCCAATTTCAGGCTGCGCAGGCAACATGTCCGGGGTCGCCATCGGCGAGATCACACCCGTAGCAGTCTTAATTGTAACGTGTTGTACGACCGCACTTTTATCTTCCATCACAGCGATGACGCGAAGCTCCACATCAGGCATGTCAGCAGGAACTTCGATGAGCAGCGTGCCGTTTGCTGCTTCATGCACCCACACCGGCAATGGTCCACCATCCGCAGTAAACACTTTATATGTCGTCACCGATCCGCGCTCTGCCGGATCAAAGTCATTACTGAATTCGACATAGATAAGTTGATCACGAACAACCGTATCAATCTCAAGGCGACCCGCCCGCAACGCATCTCCCATCGCGGCCATTCCATCAACTTCTGAATAGAGCGAATATCCAGTGAGGCCCTTCTGTCCCCAGGTACCAAAGACGTCACCAAAGGTATCCTGTGCTTTGCGCGCCAACGAAATGAGTTCCACCGTATCGGTGATCGGTTCCGTTGACCCCAGTCCGTTGGTATTCAGGAGCGTCACGCCATTGAGGTTCGCAATACTGTTGACGGTGTTGAGTACGATTCCTTCCACGGACAATCCGGTGGTGATGGATCCCAAATTCAAGATGTTATTGACGGTTTCAATAATAATACCGTCCGCACCTGTTGTGTCGCCAGTAGAACCAAGGCCATCACCATCATTGCCCGTATCATTGACCCCAGGATCACCCGTTGACGGCAAGAGCTGCTCAAAGATCGTACCGCCTACTGGTTCAGTGACCTCAACACTTGTAGCATCAGGAATGACATTAATACTGACACCAGCCGTCGACGCCGCACCAGACGGATCCGCCACCGTGTAAGTGAAGTTTGCTGGGCCTGAGAAGCTGTTCGCCGGCGTGAACACCAGTTCTCCCGAAGGTGCCATCGTTACAACGCCACCCGTAACCACAACACCAGGACCACCTGGCACAATTGGCGTGCCGTTAATTTCGGTCACATTCAGCGGATCACCATCAGGATCAGCGTCGTTGTTCACAACATCTATCGAGACGGGCGTACCTTCTGGCGTCGTCGCCACATCAGGCTGAGCAACCGGCGCATCATTGACACCATGAATGACAATCGTCAGCGTTGCCTTTGCCGTATTTCCATCAGCGTCAACGATCTCATAGGTAAAGAATTCGTTTGCACTTCCACCGACCGGCAGGCTTTGAACCACCGGGCTACCATTGTTAAGTGCGTAGGAATACGAACCATCTTGGTCGAGTGTGAGTGTGCCAAACTCGCCAACAATGGTCATCGTGCTGCCAACAACATTGACGGTGCTGCCGGGCGCATTGTTTGAGACGACATCACTGACCATCGTCGGCGCGTCCGCACCGCTTTCGTCTGCGACACCGTCTGTCGCATTGGCATCGCCAGCAGCAATATCAACACCCGTCATGACATTGCCTGTCGCCGGCGCTACTGAATCTTCCGTCACATGGTCCACATCGTCATTTGCGATCGGCGCATCATCGAGGATTGCGATCGAAAGCGGTTTGGAGCCAGTATCACCAAGCGCGTCCGTAACCGTCAGCCCAATGTCATCGACCACCGGACCACTCGAGTGATCAACCGGACCGGTCAATGTATAGGTGTAGTTCACAACGCCGGTGACACCGTCAAAGCCGTTGATTTCTATTGTGCCGTGCGTGGTTACGACGTTGATCGGTACAGCAGAACTGTTGAGCAAATCTGCTTCCAAGATTGTCGTACCGCCGACCGTAATGTTGTCGAGACCCTTCGGCGCCAAGGCCTGGAACGTGCCATCCAAGACCTCGCCGGTACCAACTTCATTCGTACCGCCAACAAGATCACTTTCCAGAACTTCGCCGTCAGTACCAGCAATACTGCCATCATTGACGCCGGCAATTGCAGGTGTCCCGTAGATTGTCACCGTCAATGTTGCCGTCGACGTGCTACCGTCTGCATCGGTGATCTCATACGTAAAGACATCATCAATTGTTGCCTGTGGTGCCAATCCTGAAACCGCAGGATTTCCAAAATCAGGCGTATAAATGTAGTCACCATTAGAACCAAGCACCAGGCTACCAAAACTACCGTTCACAGTGCTGCCAACGTTACCCACCGGCGTTCCGGTTCCTGCGTCAACGCCTGTCACCACAAGGTTGGCATCAGCACCCGACGTGTCCGCGACACCATCACTCGTGTTGGGATCGCCTCCGGCATCCACAGCCGTAATCACATTGCCCGTACCCACGCTCGACGGATTGCCGGACGTATTCACAACTTCATCAAAATCATTCTCGGCAATCGGCGCATCATCGATGATCAAGATGCTCAAAGTGCCATTGACCTGATCATTGTCCGAATCGGTCAGGATGATCGCAAAGTCATCGGTGACCTGGCCGGAAGAGTGATCTTGTGCGCCGGAGAGCGTGTAATTGTATGTAACATCACCGGTCACCGGATCCCAGTTTGTTAGCTGCAAGGTTCCATAAGAACCAGCAATTGTAATTGGGCTGGACGGCGTTGGCGGTGTTGTTAGCAAATTGCCATTGATGTTGACGCTCTGGATTCCATCGCCTGCAATAAGCGTAAAGCTGCCGCTTACCGTGTCATCACCGCCGCCAGGCGTTGTGCCACCCGGTAGATCGCTTTCCTCGACTTGACCATCGGTGCCTGCAACCGTTCCATCGTCCAGGTTCGTGATTCCAATGGGATCATCAACCGGCGTCACAACAATATCAAGTGTCGAGTCGGTAGTGTTCGTGCCGTCGGACGCCGTGTACGTGACCTGCGGAACACCTCCGTTATAATTCGGTGTTGGGACGAACGTGAACGAACCATCGGAATTAAGCGTCAGCTCGCCTTCAGCCAAAGTCGCCGTGTCACCTGCGTTGTACGTCGTACCACCGACCTCAAACGTTGTAACAATCAGCGTATCACCATCATCATCGGTGTCGTTCGACAACACACCATTTGCAGCGTCGACGACAAGTGTCGTGTCCTCCGGAATAGTCTCGAAGTCGGGCACCACCGTCGGCACGTGATCATCATCCAAAATCGTGCCCACGCCAAGCGCATCGGCAATCGACGCATTGACATTGTTCGACAGATTGACGTTAAGCGTTTCGGCACCTTCATAGAGGGTGTCATCAACAATCGCGACCGTAATCGTCTTTGAGGTTTCCCCGGCATTAAACGTCACCGTGCCGCTGGTCGATGTGTAATCAGCAGGTGCGGTCGCCGTACCGTTCGATGTCACATAATCAACACTGACCGCTTGACCGGATGGCGCATCCAAGCTGACCGTGAACGTCATCACACCGTCATCTTCATTGACCGTCACATCATCAATCGAGAGCGCCGGCGGCCCGTCGTTATCAAGGATCGTGCCGGTGGCGGTCACATCCGCCGTCGACGTCAAGGTGCCACTGACATGCGCCGCCGTTAACGTGAAGGTCTCGGTGGCTTCATCTAAAAGATCATCGCTAATGGTCGTGCGCACTTGCAGACTTGTTTCACCCGCAGGGATCGTCACCGCACCCGCCACAACCGGCTGCCACGTCGCCCCATCAAAGTATTCTAAGCTGGCCCCCGTATCCGTGCCAACGATGGCCGACCCGCTGGTCAACGACAGCGTCAGATCCACATCTTCAACAGACGCGTTGGAAAGCTGCAACGTAAACACACTGTGCGTGTCCGTCCCTTCCGTCACGGTGACATCGGCCACCGATAACGTCGGACGGTCATCATCAGGCGTTGGGCCTGGACCCGTGCCGTCATCCAAAATCGTGCCCACGCCAAGCGCATCGGCAATCGACGCATTGACATTGTTCGACAGATTGACGTTAAGCGTTTCGGCACCTTCATAGAGGGTGTCATCAACAATCGCGACCGTAATGGTCTTTGAGGTTTCCCCGGCATTAAACGTCACCGTGCCGCTGGTCGATGTGTAATCAGCAGGTGCGGTCGCCGAACCGTTCGATGTCACATAATCAACACTGACCGCTTGACCGGATGGCGCATCCAAGCTGACCGTGAACGTCATCACACCGTCATCTTCATTGACCGTCACATCATCAATCGAGAGCGCCGGCGGCCCGTCGTTATCAAGGATCGTGCCCGTCGCCGTCACATCCGCCGTCGACGTCAAGGTGCCACTGACATGCGCCGCCGTTAACGTGAAGGTCTCGGTGGCTTCATCTAAAAGATCATCGCTAATGGTCGTGCGCACTTGCAGACTTGTTTCACCCGCAGGGATCGTCACCGCACCCGCCACAACCGGCTGCCACGTCGCCCCATCAAAGTATTCTAAGCTGGCCCCCGTATCCGTGCCAACGATGGCCGACCCGCTGGTCAACGACAGCGTCAGATCCACATCTTCAACAGACGCGTTGGAAAGCTGCAACGTAAACACACTGTGCGTGTCCGTCCCTTCCGTCACGGTGACATCGGCCACCGATAACGTCGGACGGTCATCATCAGGCGTTGGGCCCGGACCCGTCCCATCATCCAAAATCGTGCCCACGCCAAGCGCATCGGCAATCGACGCATTGACATTGTTCGACAGATTGACGTTAAGCGTTTCGGCACCTTCATAGAGGGTGTCATCAACAATCGCGACCGTAATGGTCTTTGAGGTTTCCCCGGCATTAAACGTCACCGTGCCGCTGGTCGATGTGTAATCAGCAGGTGCGGTCGCCGAACCGTTCGATGTCACATAATCAACACTGACCGCTTGACCGGATGGCGCATCCAAGCTGACCGTGAACGTCATCACACCGTCATCTTCATTGACCGTCACATCATCAATCGAGAGCGCCGGCGGCCCGTCGTTATCAAGGATCGTGCCGGTGGCGGTCACATCCGCCGTCGACGTCAAGGTGCCACTGACATGCGCCGCCGTTAACGTGAAGGTCTCGGTGGCTTCATCTAAAAGATCATCGCTAATGGTCGTGCGCACTTGCAGACTTGTTTCACCCGCAGGGATCGTCACCGCACCCGCCACAACCGGCTGCCACGTCGCCCCATCAAAGTATTCTAAGCTGGCCCCCGTATCCGTGCCAACGATGGCCGACCCGCTGGTCAACGACAGCGTCAGATCCACATCTTCAACAGACGCGTTGGAAAGCTGCAACGTAAACACACTGTGCGTGTCCGTCCCTTCCGTCACGGTGACATCGGCCACCGATAACGTCGGACGGTCATCATCAGGCGTTGGGCCTGGACCCGTGCCGTCATCCAAAATCGTGCCCACGCCAAGCGCATCGGCAATCGACGCATTGACATTGTTCGACAGATTGACGTTAAGCGTTTCGGCACCTTCATAGAGGGTGTCATCAACAATCGCGACCGTAATGGTCTTTGAGGTTTCCCCGGCATTAAACGTCACCGTGCCGCTGGTCGATGTGTAATCAGCAGGTGCGGTCGCCGAACCGTTCGATGTCACATAATCAACACTGACCGCTTGACCGGATGGCGCATCCAAGCTGACCGTGAACGTCATCACACCGTCATCTTCATTGACCGTCACATCATCAATCGAGAGCGCCGGCGGCCCGTCGTTATCAAGGATCGTGCCGGTGGCGGTCACATCCGCCGTCGACGTCAAGGTGCCACTGACATGCGCCGCCGTTAACGTGAAGGTCTCGGTGGCTTCATCTAAAAGATCATCGCTAATGGTCGTGCGCACTTGCAGACTTGTTTCACCCGCAGGGATCGTCACCGCACCCGCCACAACCGGCTGCCACGTCGCCCCATCAAAGTATTCTAAGCCGGCCCCCGTATCCGTGCCAACGATGGCCGACCCGCTGGTCAACGACAGCGTCAGATCCACATCTTCAACAGACGCGTTGGAAAGCTGCAACGTAAACACACTGTGCGTGTCCGTCCCTTCCGTCACGGTGACATCGGCCACCGATAACGTCGGACGGTCATCATCAGGCGTTGGGCCCGGACCCGTCCCGTCATCCAAAATCGTGCCCACGCCAAGCGCATCGGCAATCGACGCATTGACATTGTTCGACAGATTGACGTTAAGCGTTTCGGCACCTTCATAGAGGGTGTCATCAACAATCGCGACCGTAATGGTCTTTGAGGTTTCCCCGGCATTAAACGTCACCGTGCCGCTGGTCGATGTGTAATCAGCAGGTGCGGTCGCCGAACCGTTCGATGTCACATAATCAACACTGACCGCTTGACCGGATGGCGCATCCAAGCTGACCGTGAACGTCATCACACCGTCATCTTCATTGACCGTCACATCATCAATCGAGAGCGCCGGCGGCCCGTCGTTATCAAGGATCGTGCCGGTGGCGGTCACATCCGCCGTCGACGTCAAGGTGCCACTGACATGCGCCGCCGTTAACGTGAAGGTCTCGGTGGCTTCATCTAAAAGATCATCGCTAATGGTCGTGCGCACTTGCAGACTTGTTTCACCCGCAGGGATCGTCACCGCACCCGCCACAACCGGCTGCCACGTCGCCCCATCAAAGTATTCTAAGCTGGCCCCCGTATCCGTGCCAACGATGGCCGACCCGCTGGTCAACGACAGCGTCAGATCCACATCTTCAACAGACGCGTTGGAAAGCTGCAACGTAAACACACTGTGCGTGTCGGTGCCTTCCGTCACGGTGACATCGGCCACCGATAACGTCGGACGATCATCATCAGGCGTTGGGCCCGGACCCGTCCCGTCATCCAAAATCGTGCCCACGCCAAGCGCATCGGCAATCGACGCATTGACATTGTTCGACAGATTGACGTTAAGCGTTTCGGCACCTTCATAGAGGGTGTCATCAACAATCGCGACCGTAATGGTCTTTGAGGTTTCCCCGGCATTAAACGTCACCGTGCCGCTGGTCGATGTGTAATCAGCAGGTGCGGTCGCCGAACCGTTCGATGTCACATAATCAACACTGACCGCTTGACCGGATGGCGCATCCAAGCTGACCGTGAACGTCATCACACCGTCATCTTCATTGACCGTCACATCATCAATCGAGAGCGCCGGCGGCCCGTCGTTATCAAGGATCGTGCCCGTCGCCGTCACATCCGCCGTCGACGTCAAGGTGCCACTGACATGCGCCGCCGTTAACGTGAAGGTCTCGGTGGCTTCATCTAAAAGATCATCGCTAATGGTCGTGCGCACTTGCAGACTTGTTTCACCCGCAGGGATCGTCACCGCACCCGCCACAACCGGCTGCCACGTCGCCCCATCAAAGTATTCTAAGCTGGCCCCCGTATCCGTGCCAACGATGGCCGACCCGCTGGTCAACGACAGCGTCAGATCCACATCTTCAACAGACGCGTTGGAAAGCTGCAACGTAAACACACTGTGCGTGTCGGTGCCTTCCGTCACGGTGACATCGGCCACCGATAACGTCGGACGGTCATCATCAGGCGTTGGGCCCGGACCCGTGCCGTCATCCAAAATCGTGCCCACGCCAAGCGCATCGGCAATCGACGCATTGACATTGTTCGACAGATTGACGTTAAGCGTTTCGGCACCTTCATAGAGGGTGTCATCAACAATCGCGACCGTAATGGTCTTTGAGGTTTCCCCGGCATTAAACGTCACCGTGCCGCTGGTCGATGTGTAATCAGCAGGTGCGGTCGCCGAACCGTTCGATGTCACATAATCAACACTGACCGCTTGACCGGATGGCGCATCCAAGCTGACCGTGAACGTCATCACACCGTCATCTTCATTGACCGTCACATCATCAATCGAGAGCGCCGGCGGCCCGTCGTTATCAAGGATCGTGCCGGTGGCGGTCACATCCGCCGTCGACGTCAAGGTGCCACTGACATGCGCCGCCGTTAACGTGAAGGTCTCGGTGGCTTCATCTAAAAGATCATCGCTAATGGTCGTGCGCACTTGCAGACTTGTTTCACCCGCAGGGATCGTCACCGCACCCGCCACAACCGGCTGCCACGTCGCCCCATCAAAGTATTCTAAGCTGGCCCCCGTATCCGTGCCAACGATGGCCGACCCGCTGGTCAACGACAGCGTCAGATCCACATCTTCAACAGACGCGTTGGAAAGCTGCAACGTAAACACACTGTGCGTGTCCGTCCCTTCCGTCACGGTGACATCGGCCACCGATAACGTCGGACGGTCATCATCAGGCGTTGGGCCTGGACCCGTGCCGTCATCCAAAATCGTGCCCACGCCAAGCGCATCGGCAATCGACGCATTGACATTGTTCGACAGATTGACGTTAAGCGTTTCGGCACCTTCATAGAGGGTGTCATCAACAATCGCGACCGTAATGGTCTTTGAGGTTTCCCCGGCATTAAACGTCACCGTGCCGCTGGTCGATGTGTAATCAGCAGGTGCGGTCGCCGTACCGTTCGATGTCACATAATCAACACTGACCGCTTGACCGGATGGCGCATCCAAGCTGACCGTGAACGTCATCACACCGTCATCTTCATTGACCGTCACATCATCAATCGAGAGCGCCGGCGGCCCGTCGTTATCAAGGATCGTGCCGGTGGCGGTCACATCCGCCGTCGACGTCAAGGTGCCACTGACATGCGCCGCCGTTAACGTGAAGGTCTCGGTGGCTTCATCTAAAAGATCATCGCTAATGGTCGTGCGCACTTGCAGACTTGTTTCACCCGCAGGGATCGTCACCGCACCCGCCACAACCGGCTGCCACGTCGCCCCATCAAAGTATTCTAAGCTGGCCCCCGTATCCGTGCCAACGATGGCCGACCCGCTGGTCAACGACAGCGTCAGATCCACATCTTCAACAGACGCGTTGGAAAGCTGCAACGTAAACACACTGTGCGTGTCGGTGCCTTCCGTCACGGTGACATCGGCCACCGATAACGTCGGACGGTCATCATCAGGCGTTGGGCCCGGACCCGTCCCATCATCCAAAATCGTGCCCACGCCAAGCGCATCGGCAATCGACGCATTGACATTGTTCGACAGATTGACGTTAAGCGTTTCGGCACCTTCATAGAGGGTGTCATCAACAATCGCGACCGTAATGGTCTTTGAGGTTTCCCCGGCATTAAACGTCACCGTGCCGCTGGTCGATGTGTAATCAGCAGGTGCGGTCGCCGAACCGTTCGATGTCACATAATCAACACTGACCGCTTGACCGGATGGCGCATCCAAGCTGACCGTGAACGTCATCACACCGTCATCTTCATTGACCGTCACATCATCAATCGAGAGCGCCGGCGGCCCGTCGTTATCAAGGATCGTGCCGGTGGCGGTCACATCCGCCGTCGACGTCAAGGTGCCACTGACATGCGCCGCCGTTAACGTGAAGGTCTCGGTGGCTTCATCTAAAAGATCATCGCTAATGGTCGTGCGCACTTGCAGACTTGTTTCACCCGCAGGGATCGTCACCGCACCCGCCACAACCGGCTGCCACGTCGCCCCATCAAAGTATTCTAAGCTGGCCCCCGTATCCGTGCCAACGATGGCCGACCCGCTGGTCAACGACAGCGTCAGATCCACATCTTCAACAGACGCGTTGGAAAGCTGCAACGTAAACACACTGTGCGTGTCGGTGCCTTCCGTCACGGTGACATCGGCCACCGATAACGTCGGACGGTCATCATCAGGCGTTGGGCCTGGACCCGTGCCGTCATCCAAAATCGTGCCCACGCCAAGCGCATCGGCAATCGACGCATTGACATTGTTCGACAGATTGACGTTAAGCGTTTCGGCACCTTCATAGAGGGTGTCATCAACAATCGCGACCGTAATCGTCTTTGAGGTTTCCCCGGCATTAAACGTCACCGTGCCGCTGGTCGATGTGTAATCAGCAGGTGCGGTCGCCGAACCGTTCGATGTCACATAATCAACACTCACCGCTTGACCAGACGCCGCATCCAAGCTGACCGTGAACGTCATCACACCGTCATCTTCATTGACCGTCACATCATCAATCGAGAGCGCCGGCGGCCCGTCGTTATCAAGGATCGTGCCGGTGGCGGTCACATCCGCCGTCGACGTCAAGGTGCCACTGACATGCGCCGCCGTTAACGTGAAGGTCTCGGTGGCTTCATCTAAAAGATCATCGCTAATGGTCGTGCGCACTTGCAGACTTGTTTCACCCGCAGGGATCGTCACCGCACCCGCCACAACCGGCTGCCACGTCGCCCCATCAAAGTATTCTAAGCCGGCCCCCGTATCCGTGCCAACGATGGCCGACCCGCTGGTCAACGACAGCGTCAGATCCACATCTTCAACAGACGCGTTGGAAAGCTGCAACGTAAACACACTGTGCGTGTCGGTCCCTTCCGTCACGGTGACATCGGCAACCGATAACGTCGGACGGTCATCATCAGGCGTTGGGCCCGGACCCGTCCCGTCATCCAAAATCGTGCCCACGCCAAGCGCATCGGCAATCGACGCATTGACATTGTTCGACAGATTGACGTTAAGCGTTTCGGCACCTTCATAGAGGGTGTCATCAACAATCGCGACCGTAATGGTCTTTGAGGTTTCCCCGGCATTAAACGTCACCGTGCCGCTGGTCGATGTGTAATCAGCAGGTGCGGTCGCCGAACCGTTCGATGTCACATAATCAACACTGACCGCTTGACCGGATGGCGCATCCAAGCTGACCGTGAACGTCATCACACCGTCATCTTCATTGACCGTCACATCATCAATCGAGAGCGCCGGCGGCCCGTCGTTATCAAGGATCGTGCCGGTGGCGGTCACATCCGCCGTCGACGTCAAGGTGCCACTGACATGCGCCGCCGTTAACGTGAAGGTCTCGGTGGCTTCATCTAAAAGATCATCGCTAATGGTCGTGCGCACTTGCAGACTTGTTTCACCCGCAGGGATCGTCACCGCACCCGCCACAACCGGCTGCCACGTCGCCCCATCAAAGTATTCTAAGCTGGCCCCCGTATCCGTGCCAACGATGGCCGACCCGCTGGTCAACGACAGCGTCAGATCCACATCTTCAACAGACGCGTTGGAAAGCTGCAACGTAAACACACTGTGCGTGTCGGTGCCTTCCGTCACGGTGACATCGGCCACCGATAACGTCGGACGGTCATCATCAGGCGTTGGGCCCGGACCCGTCCCATCATCCAAAATCGTGCCCACGCCAAGCGCATCGGCAATCGACGCATTGACATTGTTCGACAGATTGACGTTAAGCGTTTCGGCACCTTCATAGAGGGTGTCATCAACAATCGCGACCGTAATGGTCTTTGAGGTTTCCCCGGCATTAAACGTCACCGTGCCGCTGGTCGATGTGTAATCAGCAGGTGCGGTCGCCGAACCGTTCGATGTCACATAATCAACACTGACCGCTTGACCGGATGGCGCATCCAAGCTGACCGTGAACGTCATCACACCGTCATCTTCATTGACCGTCACATCATCAATCGAGAGCGCCGGCGGCCCGTCGTTATCAAGGATCGTGCCGGTGGCGGTCACATCCGCCGTCGACGTCAAGGTGCCACTGACATGCGCCGCCGTTAACGTGAAGGTCTCGGTGGCTTCATCTAAAAGATCATCGCTAATGGTCGTGCGCACTTGCAGACTTGTTTCACCCGCAGGGATCGTCACCGCACCCGCCACAACCGGCTGCCACGTCGCCCCATCAAAGTATTCTAAGCTGGCCCCCGTATCCGTGCCAACGATGGCCGACCCGCTGGTCAACGACAGCGTCAGATCCACATCTTCAACAGACGCGTTGGAAAGCTGCAACGTAAACACACTGTGCGTGTCGGTGCCTTCCGTCACGGTGACATCGGCCACCGATAACGTCGGACGGTCATCATCAGGCGTTGGGCCTGGACCCGTGCCGTCATCCAAAATCGTGCCCACGCCAAGCGCATCGGCAATCGACGCATTGACATTGTTCGACAGATTGACGTTAAGCGTTTCGGCACCTTCATAGAGGGTGTCATCAACAATCGCGACCGTAATCGTCTTTGAGGTTTCCCCGGCATTAAACGTCACCGTGCCGCTGGTCGATGTGTAATCAGCAGGTGCGGTCGCCGAACCGTTCGATGTCACATAATCAACACTCACCGCTTGACCAGACGCCGCATCCAAGCTGACCGTGAACGTCATCACACCGTCATCTTCATTGACCGTCACATCATCAATCGAGAGCGCCGGCGGCCCGTCGTTATCAAGGATCGTGCCGGTGGCGGTCACATCCGCCGTCGACGTCAAGGTGCCACTGACATGCGCCGCCGTTAACGTGAAGGTCTCGGTGGCTTCATCTAAAAGATCATCGCTAATGGTCGTGCGCACTTGCAGACTTGTTTCACCCGCAGGGATCGTCACCGCACCCGCCACAACCGGCTGCCACGTCGCCCCATCAAAGTATTCTAAGCCGGCCCCCGTATCCGTGCCAACGATGGCCGACCCGCTGGTCAACGACAGCGTCAGATCCACATCTTCAACAGACGCGTTGGAAAGCTGCAACGTAAACACACTGTGCGTGTCGGTCCCTTCCGTCACGGTGACATCGGCAACCGATAACGTCGGACGGTCATCATCAGGCGTTGGGCCCGGACCCGTCCCGTCATCCAAAATCGTGCCCACGCCAAGCGCATCGGCAATCGACGCATTGACATTGTTCGACAGATTGACGTTAAGCGTTTCGGCACCTTCATAGAGGGTGTCATCAACAATCGCGACCGTAATGGTCTTTGAGGTTTCCCCGGCATTAAACGTCACCGTGCCGCTGGTCGATGTGTAATCAGCAGGTGCGGTCGCCGAACCGTTCGATGTCACATAATCAACACTGACCGCTTGACCGGATGGCGCATCCAAGCTGACCGTGAACGTCATCACACCGTCATCTTCATTGACCGTCACATCATCAATCGAGAGCGCCGGCGGCCCGTCGTTATCAAGGATCGTGCCGGTGGCGGTCACATCCGCCGTCGACGTCAAGGTGCCACTGACATGCGCCGCCGTTAACGTGAAGGTCTCGGTGGCTTCATCTAAAAGATCATCGCTAATGGTCGTGCGCACTTGCAGACTTGTTTCACCCGCAGGGATCGTCACCGCACCCGCCACAACCGGCTGCCACGTCGCCCCATCAAAGTATTCTAAGCTGGCCCCCGTATCCGTGCCAACGATGGCCGACCCGCTGGTCAACGACAGCGTCAGATCCACATCTTCAACAGACGCGTTGGAAAGCTGCAACGTAAACACACTGTGCGTGTCCGTCCCTTCCGTCACGGTGACATCGGCCACCGATAACGTCGGACGGTCATCATCAGGCGTTGGGCCTGGACCCGTGCCGTCATCCAAAATCGTGCCCACGCCAAGCGCATCGGCAATCGACGCATTGACATTGTTCGACAGATTGACGTTAAGCGTTTCGGCACCTTCATAGAGGGTGTCATCAACAATCGCGACCGTAATGGTCTTTGAGGTTTCCCCGGCATTAAACGTCACCGTGCCGCTGGTCGATGTGTAATCAGCAGGTGCGGTCGCCGAACCGTTCGATGTCACATAATCAACACTGACCGCTTGACCGGATGGCGCATCCAAGCTGACCGTGAACGTCATCACACCGTCATCTTCATTGACCGTCACATCATCAATCGAGAGCGCCGGCGGCCCGTCGTTATCAAGGATCGTGCCGGTGGCGGTCACATCCGCCGTCGACGTCAAGGTGCCACTGACATGCGCCGCCGTTAACGTGAAGGTCTCGGTGGCTTCATCTAAAAGATCATCGCTAATGGTCGTGCGCACTTGCAGACTTGTTTCA
This sequence comes from Hyphomicrobiaceae bacterium, assembly GCA_965222775.1. Lineage (GTDB taxonomy): Bacteria > Pseudomonadota > Alphaproteobacteria > Rhizobiales > Hyphomicrobiaceae > CBDCUV01. Next base: position 1,802,665 of record OZ244971.1, on the reverse strand, counting down.
CCCGCAGGGATCGTCACCGCACCCGCCACAACCGGCTGCCACGTCGCCCCATCAAAGTATTCTAAGCTGGCCCCCGTATCCGTGCCAACGATGGCCGACCCGCTGGTCAACGACAGCGTCAGATCCACATCTTCAACAGACGCGTTGGAAAGCTGCAACGTAAACACACTGTGCGTGTCGGTGCCTTCCGTCACGGTCACATCGGCCACCGATAACGTCGGACGATCATCATCAGGCGTTGGGCCCGGACCCGTCCCGTCATCCAAAATCGTGCCCACGCCAAGCGCATCGGCAATCGACGCATTGACATTGTTCGACAGATTGACGTTAAGCGTTTCGGCACCTTCATAGAGGGTGTCATCAACAATCGCGACCGTAATGGTCTTTGAGGTTTCCCCGGCATTAAACGTCACCGTGCCGCTGGTCGATGTGTAATCAGCAGGTGCGGTCGCCGAACCGTTCGATGTCACATAATCAACACTGACCGCTTGACCGGATGGCGCATCCAAGCTGACCGTGAACGTCATCACACCGTCATCTTCATTGACCGTCACATCATCAATCGAGAGCGCCGGCGGCCCGTCGTTATCAAGGATCGTGCCGGTGGCGGTCACATCCGCCGTCGACGTCAAGGTGCCACTGACATGCGCCGCCGTTAACGTGAAGGTCTCGGTGGCTTCATCTAAAAGATCATCGCTAATGGTCGTGCGCACTTGCAGACTTGTTTCACCCGCAGGGATCGTCACCGCACCCGCCACAACCGGCTGCCACGTCGCCCCATCAAAGTATTCTAAGCTGGCCCCCGTATCCGTGCCAACGATGGCCGACCCGCTGGTCAACGACAGCGTCAGATCCACATCTTCAACAGACGCGTTGGAAAGCTGCAACGTAAACACACTGTGCGTGTCGGTCCCTTCCGTCACGGTCACATCGGCCACCGATAACGTCGGACGATCATCATCAGGCGTTGGGCCCGGACCCGTCCCGTCATCCAAAATCGTGCCCACGCCAAGCGCATCGGCAATCGACGCATTGACATTGTTCGACAGATTGACGTTAAGCGTTTCGGCACCTTCATAGAGGGTGTCATCAACAATCGCGACCGTAATGGTCTTTGAGGTTTCCCCGGCATTAAACGTCACCGTGCCGCTGGTCGATGTGTAATCAGCAGGTGCGGTCGCCGAACCGTTCGATGTCACATAATCAACACTGACCGCTTGACCGGATGGCGCATCCAAGCTGACCGTGAACGTCATCACACCGTCATCTTCATTGACCGTCACATCATCAATCGAGAGCGCCGGCGGCCCGTCGTTATCGACAATGGTTCCAGCACCGGTATCACTAAAATCGGCCACTGAACCACTAACAATACCAGCAACGCTCAGCGTAAAGGTTTCATCGACTTCGTCGAGCGTATCCTCCGTAGAATCAATGCGCACCTTTATGGCCGTCGCACCTGCAGGGATCGTTACCTGCGTACCGCTTGTGGCATTGATCCAGCTCGATCCACCATCGGTGGAATATTCAAAGTTCGTGTTTTCGTAATCGGTCCCGTCGGTCGCCGTTCCTCCCGTGGTCGTCAAGTTCAAAACGATGGCCTCGTGCGAGGCATTCGACATCGTCACATCAAAGACTAAGGCATCACCCTCATTCGCCGAAGCATCAGCAATCGTGATGGTCGGCTGCGCATCGTCGTTTTGGATCGTACCAAGACCCTGGCTGTCAGAAATCGTGACATCGCGACCACCAGCGCTAAGACCGGACAAGTCAACGTTAAACGTCTCATCCAGTTCAAATATCGTGTCGCCATCAATATTGACGGTCACCGTCGTCGACGTGTTGCCCGCCGTAATCGTGGCCGTACCGCTTTGCGCGCTAAAGTCACTCGAGGTGGCGGTTCCAAAGGCCGTCGCCCAGTCGACCGACACATCATTGTCAACGGCCTTATCAAGGCTGATTGTAAACGTATAAGCCGTCGTACCGCTATCGCCTTCTGCCTGCGATACATCATTGATCGACAACAGAGCGGAATCATCATTTGTGACCGTGCCCTGGCCTTGACTGTCAGCAAAGGCCACATCACGTCCACCTGCCGAAACGCTGGACAGATTGACAAAGAACGTTTCATCAAGCTCCACATCGGTATCGGTCTGAACTGTGACGTCAATCGTAGCTGTCGTCGACCCAGCAGTAATAGTCACGCTTCCACTTTGCGGTGACAGATCTGTACCATCAGTGGTGTTATGAGCCGTCGCCCAATTCATGGTCACATCGTTATCGACAGCCTTGTCGAGTGAAACGGTGAACGTATAAGTTGTCGTGCCGCTGTCACCTTCCGCCTGCGAGACGTCATCGATGGAGACTTGCGACGCATCATTGTCAACGATCGTCGTCGTCACGTCATCTTTGTTGGCCTTAATTGAGCTATTGACCGCATTGGACAGCGCAATATTGTAATCTTCATCAAGCTCCGTCACAGCATCGTCGGCGGCCGTCAGGCTGACCGTGAGGTCTTCCATCTTGTCGCCTTCACTTTGCGACGTGAACGTTAAAACGCCTGTGGTCGTATTGAAGCTCAAGTCAGCCCGCGATGCGACAGCGGCCGCAATGGCGTTATAAAGCTCCGTTTGGTTCGCTGTGCTGGTTTCAATGTCAGTGGCCGATGTATCGATATCCGTCAGATCGATTTGAACACTCGCCGTGGCACCATTCTTAAATTTGCCGCTAAGCTCAATGGTGTAGCTCGCACTATTGCCTTCATCGACGCTTGTATCGCCAGAAATTTCCCATTTCGCATTTGTGCGGAAGGCAAAGTTGACGCCCAACGGCGCGGCATTGCTGCCATCAGCTGCCACGTCACCGTCTGCGTCATAAAGGTTGATGTTCGTGAAGGTTCCGCTCGCACCGCCGGCATCGCCTGAGATGAGTTCATCATTGACGTCAAAACCGTCAGACGCATCCGCTCCTTCAAAAATGTCATACAAACCATCACCGTCGGTGTCTGTTGTTGACGTAATTGAATCAGGACCGTTTTCTGATCGCTCGATAATGTCGCCAGTACCATCATTATCTGAATCCGCATCAAGCGTATCAACGGTGCCATCACTATCGGTGTCGACTTCGATCAAACCAACAGATGCTGCGGCTGAGGTGTCGGACGTGTTTGCGTCGTAGTTGTCATCCAGGCCATCGCCGTCGGCATCGAGCCAATTTGCATCACCACCTATGCCGCTCGGTGCAATATACCCAGCCGTCGTCTGCGCTTCGACATTGTCGGTAATACCGTCATTGTCTTTGTCAATGTCCAGGGCATCGTTGAATCCGTCGCCATCCGAATCCGTGAACGAATATCCCGTGTGAACCGTATGGCTTGTGATATTGGGTGAATTGTAGGTTCGTCCAGGATTAGAGATCGTGACAATGATTTGCACAACACCGTTATCCGGCGCAGTAAAGGCGGGGACGGTTTGGGTATTCGTGGAATCGGAGTAATACTCCTCCAGAACGCTCAGCACATTGCCATACGTGTCCAGGACTGCAATACTGACCCATTCCCAACGGTTGCCATTTTGATATTCAAACGAAACCGATGTACCAGGCTCAACATCCACGTATGACGTAAATTGCCCAACCCCTTGTGCCCCAGGTCCGGCGTCCTGGCCATTGGGGACGGTGCCTGTCAGGTCAGGCGTGGCTGTGGTGGAGTATGTTCCATCCGGTTCCAGGGTGAAATCCGGATGCATGGTGGTGATCGGATAGTCGGCTTCTGTTCCTCCGCTCGCAGCCGGCGTTGTATAGAACTCGTAGGTCCAGTCGCCCGTGCCTGTAAACACGGCAACATATTCATCGACGTCGAGGATACCATCATTGTCATCGTCGATGTCGATGGCATCGATGACGCCATCGGCGTCGGTGTCGATGTTGAGCGTGACGGTAGCCTGGGCGGTGTCGGTGCCATCGGAGATGACGTAGTCGAAGGTATCTGTCGATGACAGGCCGGCCGGCGTCTCGACGTCAAGCGTGCCGTCGGCTTTGAGCGTCACCTTGGTGCCCGACGCCAGCGTCACCGGCGTACCGACGACCAGGGTGATCGGCGTGCCGGGGGCGGCCGGATCGATGATCTCAATGATGGAGAGCGAGTCACCGTCCGGATCACTGTCGGCACCGGCACCAATGCGCGGATCTATGTTGAGCACCGTCAACGGATTGACAACGTAGCTGTCGTCAACGGCAACTGGCGCATCATTCACACCCGTGATATCAATCGTCACCGTTGCGGTATCAGTGCCACCGTTCCCGTCATCAATTGTGTAAGTGAAGGTATCTTGGGCTGACTCACCAACCGCCAAGTTCTCATACTGCCCATTCGGATCATAGGTATATGACCCATCCGAATTGACCGTCAGCAACGCGCCAGATGCCAACGTAATCTGCGTGCCCGTTGTGTAGGCAGAACCATTGATCTGCGTGATACTTAGCGCATCGGACGTATCTGGATCGCTATCGTTATCCAGTAGACCACCGGAACCAGCACCCACCACGAGCGCGGTGTCTTCATCTGTCGTACCTGTATCGTCGACGGCATCCGGCGCATCATTCACACCCGTGATATCAATCGTCACCGTTGCGGTATCAGTGCCACCGTTCCCGTCATCAATTGTGTAAGTGAAGGTATCTTGGGCTGACTCACCAACCGCCAAGTTCTCATACTGCCCATTCGGATCATAGGTATATGACCCATCCGAATTGACCGTCAGCAACGCGCCAGATGCCAACGTAATCTGCGTGCCCGTTGTGTACGCCGCGCCATCAATGTGTGTAATCGTTAGCGTATTGTTTTCTGGATCGCTGTCGTTATCCAGCAAGCCACCCGACAACGCTGCAACAGTAAGTGCCGTGTCTTCGTCCGTCGCACCACTATCATCAACGGCATCTGGCGGGTCGTTGACCGCGACGAGCTGTATGGTTGCGCGCGCCGTGTTGGACGTATTACCATCGGCGTCATGCGCCGTGAAATCAAGCGTACGATTTACGCTAGTGTCGGGATTCTGGCTCGTGTTTTCATAACGAATTGAGCGAATCAATAAATCCCAATCTGCTTCCGGTGCTGGACCGCCCGCTTCATTAATAAAATCGAGAGCCTGATCGCCGTCATAATCATAACGGAACGTGGTCGATCCGAACACAACCGTACCCGTGGCGGCCGTGCCGTAAGGCAGACTGACACCGCCAAACGAAATAATCTCGTTTGCGCCATCTCGATACGTTTCTGAAATCAGAATTTCGAGATACGTGACATCGTTCTCAAAGAAGTCATTGAGATCCGCATCCGTGTCCGTAATGGCAACTGGCGGATCACCTTCGGTAAAGGTGGACGTATAACCCGTATCCGTATCACCGGTGGAAGCCGTTGAGTTCAAATCGATCAACGGAGGATTAGGCAAGTCACGGTAATCAAAATCAGCCGTCAGCGGAACAGCACCGGCACCCGTTGACGCTGTATCTTGGTCAGTGTCAGACAACAAGAAATTCGTGTTGGTGGCATCGAGGTTTTCGTCATTGACGTCAAAACCGTCGGAGGCATCGGCACCCTCAACAACATCCATGAGGCCATCGCCATCGGTGTCGGCAGACGCATCTATCGCCGTTTGCGTAATGCCATGGCCGGCCTCATCGGTGTCGGTGATGCCATCATTATCTGAATCCGCATCAAGCGTATCAACGGTGCCATCACTATCGGTGTCGACCTCTGTCAGGCCGAGACTTGCTGCGGCTGAGGTGTCGGACGTGTTTGCGTCGTAGTTGTCATCCAGGCCATCGCCGTCGGCATCGAGCCAATTTGCATCACCACCTATGCCGCTCGGTGCAATATACCCAGCCGTCGTCTGCGCTTCGACATTGTCGGTAATGCCGTCATTGTCTTTATCAATGTCCAGGGCATCGTTGAATCCGTCGCCATCCGAATCCGTGAACGAATATCCCGTGTGAACCGTATGGCTTGTGATATTGGGTGAATTGTAGGTTTGTCCAGGATTAGAAATCGTAACGACAATTTGCACAACACCGTTATCCGGCGCAGTAAAGGCGGGGACGGTTTGGGTATTCGTGGAATCGGAGTAATACTCCTCCAGAACGCTCAGCACATTGCCATACGTGTCCAGGACTGCAATACTGACCCATTCCCAACGGTTGCCATTTTGATATTCAAACGAAACCGATGTACCAGGCTCAACATCCACGTATGACGTAAATTGCCCAACCCCTTGTGCCCCAGGTCCGGCGTCCTGGCCATTGGGGACGGTGCCTGTCAGGTCAGGCGTGGCTGTGGTGGAGTATGTTCCATCCGGTTCCAGGGTGAAATCCGGATGCATGGTGGTGATCGGATAGTCGGCTTCTGTTCCTCCGCTCGCAGCCGGCGTTGTATAGAACTCGTAGGTCCAGTCGTCCGTGCCTGTAAACACGGCAACATATTCATCAACGTCGAGGATACCATCATTGTCATCGTCGATGTCGACGCTGTCGACAACCCCATCATTGTCCGTGTCGGCGTCGCGGAAATTGAGATCGACCACTAACGGTGTGGCGTTGGAACCATCACTCAACAGTTGCGAATCGGCCGCCAGCTGGAAATTGGTATCCGTGGCATCAAGGTCTTCGTCATTGACGTCAAAACCGTCGGAGGCATCGGCACCCTCAACAACATCCATGAGGCCATCGCCATCGGTGTCGGCAGACGCATCTATCGCCGCTTGCGTAATGCCATGGCCGGCCTCATCGGCGTCGGTCAAGCCGTCGTTGTCCGAATCGACGTCAAGCGTATCAACGGTACCGTCACTGTCGGTATCGACCTCCGTCAAGCCGAGACTTGCAGCGGCCGAAGTATCACTCGTGTTTGCATCATAATTGTCGTCGAGGCCATCACCATCCGCGTCGACCATCGCCGCACCAGTACCGCTCGGTGCAATGTACCCCGCCGTCGTTTGCGCCTCGACATTGTCCGTAATACCATCGTTGTCCTTGTCGATGTCGAGATGATCAGAAACGCCGTCACCGTCGGAATCAATCGAAGCCGTCGTGAAGCTCATCATGTAATTGTCGCCATTAGCGGCGTGTGTAAACGACCACGTCGTCGTGCCGGCAGGAATGACCGCCGTGAAACCACCCTCGTTAACGACCGAATCATCGTTCGAGAAAGTGTAGTCACTGGTTCCAAGGCCTGTTCCATTGACAAGGGAAATGATCTGGCCACTGGTCATTGAGATCGAGCCATCGAGCGCCGTGAAGTGAACATGAATGTCGTTGGCGAGCGGGGCACCAAAAACGAAATCGTACGTTGCGTTGTTACTATTCGCCAAATTCAACGTCACTTCACTGTGGAAGTCGTTACCTGTCGGGAATAGTCCTGCATCACCGTCAAATGTTGAGCCGGTCACCTTGACATTTGGATTTCGAGTATCGGAGTCATTTGTGACAGAAATCGACGTCCCATCAATCGCACCAGTGACGGTTGCCGCTCCGGATGTTCCTGAATCCCAAACTGCCCATTGTGCCTGGACCTCATCAACATCCAAAATACCGTCGTTGTCATCATCGATGTCGACACTATCGACAACCCCATCATTGTCGGTGTCGGCGTCGCGGAAACTGAGATCAACCACTAACGGTGTGGCGTTGGAGCCATCACTCAACAGTTGCGAATCGGCCGCCAGCTGGAAATTGGTATCCGTGGCATCAAGGTCTTCGTCATTGACGTCAAAACCGTCGGAGGCATCGGCACCCTCAACAACATCCATGAGGCCATCGCCATCGGTGTCGACCGACGCATCTATCGCCGCTTGCGTAATGCCATGGCCGGCCTCATCGGTGTCGGTCAAGCCGTCGTTGTCCGAATCGACGTCAAGCGTATCAACAGTACCATCGCTATCGGTATCGACCTCCGTCAGGCCGAGACTTGCAGCGGCCGAAGTATCGCTCGTGTCCGCGTCATAGGCATCATCCAGACCGTCACCATCAACATCCACACCACTCGGCGCAATGTACCCAGCCGTCGTCTGTGCCTCGACATTATCCGTTATACCGTCATTGTCTTTGTCAATATCGAGATGGTCGGAGATACCGTCACTGTCGGAATCAGTGGTTGTGACCAGAGGAACAACTTCAAAACTGTTGGCCTCAAAAAGAAACCATGAATCGAGTATGTTATCGCTCGCATCAGCGATGCCCATCTTAATGGTATTGTCGCCGGCTGTTAACGTAGCCGTAAATGTGAGCACGGTCGTAAAACCGTCCGCTTCAATATTGAACGCCGTTGGGTTCGTTTCGTTATCAATGTAATATGCGGACTCAGTGGTGTTATTTATGGTGTTGACGCCCACAGCGTTTCCGCCAGGCGTGAGAGCAACATTTACTCCGTTCACAAAGATTTTCGCGACATCATTTATGGAGCCGACGAAATCATTGTATTCCTCCGATGCGAAAATAAACCTGCCCGTGATGACAGAATCCTCGACAACGTTGACGTTGAAACTTAAGGAGGCAACGTCAAATTCACCGCCACCGGTATCAAAGTCCGGATCCGTTCCACCACCTGCAGCACCAGCTCCTCCGAGAAAGTTATCCCCCATCGCATCTGGAGTGGAATATTGGTTGGTGAGGCTATCATCGAATCTCGTAATGTCGCCAGTACCGAAAATAAGTCCTGTACTAAAATTCGAAAAAGCACCAGTGTTATTACTGGAATCGGTAATTTGATCGGCGTCATCAAAGGTACCGATCTGTGCAACTGCACCCGAGCCCTGGTTAATGGTTGCACCGGATACGGTTACATTTTGATTTTCAGCAAACAAATAGGAGGCCAATTGGTCTGCGTCATTATTTGCCGTAACATCAAATGTCGTATCGGCATCATCCACCAACAACGTGCCGTAGGTTCCTGGCTGAATCTCAACGCCTTCATTAATGTCTAGGATACCGTCGTTGTCATCGTCGATGTCGTCATTGTCGAAAACGCCATCATTGTCGGTATCGGCGACAAAAGTCACATCTGTCGTGTTCGACGATGTCACACCATTGATTGAAAACCCAAGCGTGGCCGTTCCCCCGGATGACGGAGCCGTCAAAGTCGCCGTAACCGTGCCATCGTTATTATTCGTGATGCCACTTATCGTTCCCAAATCCGTCGTGATGTTGACATCAACATCAGTTCTAATCGAATCAACGCGGATCTGACCGGAATTTCTTAAAATCCGAACGAAGTTTGCATCAACACCGCTAGTATTTGTGAATTGAACCGCTGTTGTCGTCGTCTGGCCGACAAAAGTAATATCGCCAACATTGTACCATGTACCCGAAGCAGAATCGCTGACATAAACGGTCGCGGTACCATTTCCTGAATTATTACCATGCGCCAAGATTTCAAAGGTGTCGCCTAGCTCGATCGGTGTTGATCCCGTTTCACCAATCTGGAAAACTCCTACGTCACCGGAAGCAATTATGGCGACGGCACCGTCGGGTTCACCCAAGGCATTGTTTACGCTTCCAACACCTATCGAACCAGCATCGGCACTAGCGTAGGTATTGGTCGTTGAAAGTGGATTTCCGTTGGCATCGACTAATTGTACAGTCACAGTTGTTGTCGATGTTCCATCTCCATTGAGCGTATCGTCATCAACTGTAATTGTCGATTGTGCAACCGTTGCGTTATCGGCCAACACACCATCCCATTCGGAAACTTCAATTGTCTCCGATTCAACCGCACCAACTTCCGTTTCCAGCTCCCAATCACCACCAAGCTCCTCTGCACCAGTTGGGTCTTCTGACGCAGCAATGTCCGCACCCGTGATCGATCCCAACAGAATGGCCGCTTCGAGACCTGCCTCACCACCAGTAAAGTCACAACCATAAATAAGAATATCGCCGTCAGCAGACAGCGCTTGCCCGATGATCGTCAACTCATCGAGGTGCTCACCTTGCATGCTTTCCGCATCAAGTACGGCGTTACCGACATTCAATTGGCCTTCTTCACCGTGTGTGAGAATGTGGATCGCATCGATATCCTCGCGACCCTCAAGAACATCTGCGATTTGCTCAATACCGTCGCTGTTCGGATCGAGCATGACGATTTCCACCGCAGGATTGATACCCGCAATCAGCTCATCAACATTCTCAACCGATCCATCAATGAACGCGATCTCATTACGCTGATCATCTGAAACGTGAAGCCCAGATAAGTCAGCCGGCGCAATTCCACCTTCATCTTGCTCGCCTTGTTCGCCTTCTCCCTCCGAAGCACCCTGCTGGGCAGCCGCCGCATCCTCTGTCTGCTGCTCGGCCACCTGATCTGCAGTCTGCTCCGCAACCGCAGCAGCCGCCGCATCAAATACAATGCGCGGCTCCAACGCCAACATGCCCGGAGTTTTCGCGCGTGCCGGCGCGCGTTCCCTCACCGCCGGAAGACGTCGCTGTTCTTGCTGCTTCTTTTGAGATCGTTGCAACAACGCAGCGCGTGCGCGACGAAGCTGTCGCTTCGATTTGTATCTTAGACCCCGTACAAACCGACGTGCCCTTTTCGGGACACTACGAATAACCGAATTCAGGTAATGCCAGATCGCCCGCCCGACGCGGAATCCCCGCTGCGGCTCCTTTAAACCGATGGCAGAAGGCGAAACTGACGACATCAATCGCCGGATCAGCGATGTCCGCGTTCCATCTGCTCGCCGACGATCAAATCGCCCGGGGTGATACAACATTTATGCATGCTCTGTTGGTAGCTTTCACACAAACAAAGCATTACTCAGAACATCTTAATAAAGCTCTTCGCAAAGGTTCCGAATGCATTGACATTCTTTAACATTTTATAAGTTATGAACGCGATTTAGCGGCAATCTATAATCTATTTGCGCATGCAACAAAAACCCGAGTGCGGTCCCTCGAAACCGACGAAAATCACTGTAATTTCAGGAGCTAAACGTCGACCCGTTCGAGCGGTGCGCGACACGTGCTGTGCACGCGGAGCGTGTTTCCATAATGCTAAACCAGTTATTGCGTGTGTGACGACGAGTGGCACCTATATGATTCAGTCGCCAATAAAAAGTGTTACGACACATTCGATAAAATTCAGTCGAGCAAAAGCAATTAGTGAATTGAAATTTAAAAAAAGAACGATTGAGCAACCCGAGCGAGTGCCATAGGTTGCATGAAACACCCAAGGCGTTTCACCTGCACGTGCCATCTGAACACGTTAAATGCGCTTTACCGATCGTTGACGAACAACCAAAACAAAAACAGTCGCGCTCATCTTCAGGCATAACCCATAACGAGCGCCACTGTTTCCAAAATCAAATCGCGAGATAGGCGGCCTTAGCCCGCCATCTTGGCGCGCAAAAAGCCAAGCACCAGCGCCAGCAAACCACCGCTGATACCGCCGGTCGCAAACCCTTGAATGATGGCACCAATGTCAAGGCCTGATGTCGCGGCTGTCGTTCCTGCACCAAGCAAAGTTCCCAGTAGCTGACCACCAAGACCACCACCAATGGCACCGGCCAATGTATTTCCAAGCGTGCCAAGGCTTGTCGACTTCGAAAGTGCACCGGCCGCATTGCCGCCAAGGGCGCCGCCAACTGCCTGAATTGCTAGTGATGCAAGGTCCATTCTAAAAACTCCCAGATGACTCTTTCTGACCAACGAGGACATTGTCCGTTGTGCACCTCCGGCCATACAACGTCCATAAAAAACAGCATCTCTCGCAGAAACTGGTTATTTCCATCGCGACGTAACGCACAAAGCTGCAATGCAACACTGAGGCCATGTGCACGCCCTGAATGAAGCAATCTTCTACGTCCAAACCGATGCTGCAGCGCAATCAAAACAGCAAACTGTGAGACATCAGGTCCAATAGTCCTCGATCAACGCAAAACACCTATTCCAAGCACGCGATGCATGTGCCAACGCGTCTGATCCACAATCGAACTTTCGCAACGTTAAACTCGATCAAGACGCCTCATGAGCTAGATACAAAAAAACCTCGATCAGGCGAGACGAGGAAGCCGCCCGACCGAGGCTGGTCCATCTCCGGCAGCATGATCGCCGGACTGACGGCGACCAAGGTGACCACGAACACCAATATCGCCGACACAACTGACAATCACTGGGGATGCGATCATCAGCCGAGGCCTCGGTGAAACGTGACCCGCCAGACCGGCGCAAACACATCCGAGGCTATTTTTAATCCAACAATCTCAGGCGTGAGAACGCCAAAGAATTGTTGGAATGATCCTTGGTCCTGGGCCGACCAAAGGATCACCAACGACCGCCATCCGGGGGCAGCCAAGTAGCGGTCCATGTTACGCACTACACCCAAACGCAACACAACTTACAAAACCCACCTGCGCGGACAAACCCGCAAATGGAAAACCGCAAAGTAAAACCGGCACTTGCCACTGACACTCAACGATGTCTGCAAGCTGGCAAAACACCTACCGCCGTGCCCAAACGCATTCCTTCCGACTAAAGGCGCCAACGCCTCAATCCCGTCGCGCAATGCAAAAAGACGCAAACCGGCTTTATTTTGCAGCGCTTACTTTCGCACCGAATTCCAATGTTGACTAGTCTGTCGTCTGCTCATGTGGAAAATGCCTGGATAACACTGGGTACAAACCCGTTGCTATCGCGCACAAAAAACCACTGGCCAGGTCGCCCCTGTTGCCATTTCACACGGACGACAGCGCGCAAACAAAGGAGCCTGCCCTAAACCATTCCATCTGCCCTCCCAACGCGCTATGCGTGAGCGACCACGCAACGTCTGACCCGTGACCAGCGATCTGTCGGAAATGGCCCGCAAAACACCAAACAAGCAAACGCAGACTGCCTCCGCGGACGCCGAAGTTCCAGGCGACAACGGACCACCAACCAACATCAGTAAAAATAAAAAAGAAAAACAAAAGCCTCAAAGACCCACCGCGCGTTCAGCAACAGACGCAACACCGTCAATGGCACAATACCTTGAGATCAAAGCTGCAAATCCAGACAGCCTTCTCTGGTACCGAATGGGAGATTTTTACGAACTGTTCTTCGAAGATGCCGTTGTCGCATCAAAAGCGTTGTCAATTACGCTCACAAAACGTGGAAAACACCTCGGCGAAGATATTCCCATGTGCGGTGTCCCCGTTGTTCGCGCAGATGAATACCTCGAACGTTTAATCAAACAAGGTTTTCGTGTTGCCGTCTGCGAACAGTTGGAGGACCCAGCCGAGGCGCGCAAGCGCGGGGCCAAAGCTGTCGTCCATCGCGATGTTGTTCGCCTTGTCACACCCGGCACGCTCACCGAAGATACGTTGCTCGACGCAAAATCAAGCAATTTCCTGTGCGCAATTTTTTTAAACCGGCGCAAAGCACGCAGTGAAGGTGCAGCGACGGCCGCACAAAGCACACAGTTCGCGCTGGCTTCAGTCGATATTTCTACTGGCGAATTTGAAGTCGGAAGCATTGACCGCAACGATCTTCCAGGTGAACTCGTACGACTATCACCACGCGAAATTTTGCTGTCAGACAAATTCGAACCGGACCATGACCTCAACCAAGTCTTTGACATTTTGTCAGCAGCAATCACGCCGCTGCCAGCAGCCCACTTCGATAGCTTGGCTGGCGAACGCGACCTTAAAGAAAAACTTGGCGTACGCGAACTTGCAGGCTTTGGAACCTTTTCGCATGCGGAGCTGGCAGCCATCGCCGCCGTCCTAAAATATATCGATCTTACCCAAATCGGTCGAAAACCACTTCTGCGGCCACCAAGACGAACAAGTTCCGATGAAATCTTATTAATTGACGCCGCAAGCCGCGCAAGTCTCGAGCTCACACGCTCAATCAGCGGACAAAAACGAGGCAGCTTACTAGATACCATCGACCACACGGTAACTGGCCCAGGTGCGCGCGAACTTTCTGCAAGACTTTCCTCCCCCCTACGTGATCAAAAAACCATTGTAGCGCGCCACGAAGCCGTATCATTCTTTGTCGAAAATGACACGTTGCGTCAGGACATTAGAAGAAAGCTCAAACACACACCGGACCTCGCTCGAGCCGTTTCCCGGTTATCGTTTGGGCGTGGCGCACCACGTGACCTTACAAGCATCCGCGAAGCCATTTCCTCAGCTCAAAATTGCTGCCAACTTTTACAAGGCGATGCAGGACTTGCCGGGCTCCCAGACGTCATTCAGTCGATCTCAGAAAGTCTCGCACAAACACCCTCGTCGTTCTTGCAATCACTAAAAGCAGCCTTGGTCGACGAGCCGCCGCCGACGCGCCGAGATGGCGGGTTCATTCGCTCTGGTTTCAAGCCTGAATTGGACGAAGCTCGCGGCCTAAGTGAATCAGGGCGCAAAGTGATTGCAGGTCTCGAAGCAAAATACATAGAGACCACAAAGACAAAGTCGCTCAAAATTCGCCACAACAACATCCTCGGCTATTTCATTGAGGTGACGCAAGTAAACGCCGCCCCGCTCCTCGAGCCGCCGTTATCGGAAACGTTCCGCCATCGCCAAACCATGGCCAATGCCGTGCGTTTTACAACGGACGAACTCATTGAAACCGAAGGAAAGATCGCCACGGCAGGCGAACGCGCCCTCAACCTTGAGCAAGAGATATTTGCCGACCTTGTGCGCCAGGTAAGAGAACTGGAGATCCAGTTATGTTTAATTGCCTCAACGTTGGCAGAGCTTGATGTCATAACCGGCCTTGCAGAACTCGCTCAAACACACAATTATGTTCGACCGATCATTGATGACACAGATGCTTTGGACATTCGTGGCGGCCGCCACCCAGTTGTGGAGCAAGCACTCAATGCCCAGCAAAACACATCCTTTATAGAAAACGATTGCATATTGGGTACCAATCCAACTGAAGTGCCCGCACCTCCTCAAACAGCCCCGGGTTTTGACGATAAAGACGCTGCTCTCATTTGGTTGGTCACTGGGCCCAACATGGCCGGCAAATCAACCTTTCTCAGGCAAAACGCACTCATTGCGATACTTGCGCAAATCGGATCATTTGTGCCTGCACGCTACGCACGTATTGGACTCATTGATCGCGTTTTTTCTCGCGTTGGTGCATCCGATGATCTCGCGCGCGGACGCTCAACATTTATGGTCGAGATGGTCGAAACCGCAAGCATTCTTAATCAAGCAACCGATCGCTCGCTGGTAATCTTAGATGAAATAGGCCGTGGCACCGCAACTTTTGACGGGCTTTCGATCGCGTGGGCCTGCATTGAATATCTACACGACATCATTAAGTGCCGCACGCTCTTTGCCACGCATTACCACGAACTAACCGTATTGCCCGAACGCCTGCAATATGTTGCCAACGTAACGATCGAAGTGAAGGAATGGCGCGACCAAATCATTTTTTTACACAAAATAAAGCCAGGCGCCGCCGACCGATCTTACGGTATCCAGGTTGCGAAACTCGCAGGACTTCCCAAATCTGTCATCGAACGTGCCGGAGACGTCTTGAGACTTTTGGAAGCAAAGGATCAAAAGTCTGCCAAACTCGAAGGCCACACGCTTGACGAATTGCCACTTTTTGCGGCAACTCGGCCAACAAATCCAATAACCGAACCAAACAAGGCCTCGGCTCTGGAAAAACTTCTCACAGATATTCACCCCGACGAATTAACGCCACGCGAAGCGCTTGAGGCATTATATCGTCTAAAACAAAAGCAATCCGACACGAACGAGTAATGGTTCGCCATGAAATTCCCAACAATTGATTGCGCAACGAGCATGCCAACGTAAAATGCAAAACATGTCCATTACTGAGACAACACCTGCACACCCCGAGACGTATTCCTCAATTGATGTTGAGCTCAACGAAATATTGCGACGTCACGGCGACGCAAACAAAGCGCGTTATGCAATCGTCGCACGTCTCAAGGATCTTGTGAAACACGCCCGCGAAAAGGCGCGATCGGACTTAGAAAAAGACGGCGACGGTCGTCGTTGCGCAGCCGCACTATCTGACTTTCAAGATGCCTTGACAGTCGCCCTTTACAACGTCGCCGTAACTCTAAAAGACGACAAAGACCCCAATACGAATACACAGGAAATGGCCGTTGTTGCAACCGGCGGCTATGGGCGCGGCTTGCTTTCACCTGGCTCGGACATCGACTTGTTGTTTCTCGTTCCCAAAGCCGATCCGCCCTGGTTGGCATCAATTTCCGAATACATGCTTTATATTCTTTGGGATCTCGGATTTAAAGTCGGGCACGCAACACGCACGACCGCACAATGCATTTCATTGGCGCAGTCGGACACCACAATTTGCACCTCCCTCATCGACTCAAGATTGATCCTCGGCAACGAGCAACTATTCGACAAGCTGATAACACGGTTACGCCAGCAAGTTCTGAAACCAAACGCTGCCTCATTCGTTGATGCAAAAATGCTTGAGCGCGACGAGCGTCACAAGAGATCTGGCGATGCGCGTTATCTGGTAGAACCTAACATCAAGGACGGCAAAGGCGGTCTGCGCGATCTGCACACGCTGCACTGGATCTGCAATGCCATTTATGGCGAGAACGTCGGCGAGGCGACTGTGAAAGCCGGCGTCTTTACGCAAGATGAAGTCGACACATTCCGTCGCTGTGAGGATTTTCTCTGGACCATTCGCTGTTTTTTGCACTTCGCAGCTGATCGCCCTGAAGAACGCTTAAGTTTCGATCTTCAGCCACAAATGGCAGAGCTTTTGGGCTATCGCCGCAAGGCCGAATTGCGCGCCGTTGAGCGATTCATGAAACACTATTTTCTTATCGCCAACGACGTCGGAGATTTAACGCGCGTCTTGTGTTCGGCACTTGAAATGCAACAAATCAAGTCCACGCCCACTTTAGGCATTGCATTGCCGAAGATATCGTGGCGCTTGCGTCGCAAAATTCGCAGCACCACCGATTTCCGTATCGAAAACAACCGCATTAACGTTTCCGACGAAGACGTTTTCCGCCGCGACCCCATCAACATGATCCGCTTCTTCGCTCTTGCGCGAAAAACAAAGTCATTCCTTCACCCCAATGCCTTGCGCCTTATTCGCCGGTCCTTGCGATTAATCGACGACAGTGTGCGCTCAAGTCCAGAAGCGAACGCCATTTTTCTCGAAATTCTGACCGGCCCCGGCAGCCCCGCAATAACGCTCCGCCGCATGAATGAGTCAGGCGTGCTCGGGCGATTTATTCTGCCCTTCCGCCGTGTCGTCGGCATGATGCAGTTCAACATGTATCATCATTTTACGGTCGACGAACATCTAATCCGCACCGTTGACATGTTAACGGACATCGAAAATGGCGGCGCATCAAAAGAACTCCCACTCTCAACAAGACTGTTTGCAACCGTCAAAAATCGGCGTGTTTTATACGTCGCGGCACTCATTCACGACATTGGTAAGGGCCGCAAAGAACACCACTCTATTGTCGGTGCACGCATCGCCCGTGAACTTTGTCCGCGTTTTGGCTTTACGGCTGCAGAAACCGACACCGTCGCGTGGCTCATCGAAGAACATCTGACAATGAACCATATGGCCCAAAGCCGTGACACGTCAGATCCAAAAACGATCCAAGACCTTGCCGAGATTGTCAAAAGCCCTGAACGCCTGAAGCTACTTTTGCTTTTGACTGTTGCGGACATCCGTGCCGTTGGCCCCGACGTTTGGAACGGTTGGAAGGGTCAGTTGCTTCGCAACCTTTATAACGAAACAGAATTGTTGCTCGCCGGCGGTCACACCCAAGAAGGCAATCGCGAGCGTGTGTCCAAAGCCAAGAACGCACTAAAACACGCCATGATCGCCAAAGGCTTCGGCGCGCGCGACATAGCACGGCACACTGGCCGCTTTTACCCCGAGTATTGGCTCCGTTTTGATGGACCTCGTCACATTGCCCATAGCGAATTGATGCAGCGGGCCGCGCAAGCAGAAGAAAAGATCGCACTAGATCACAAAACGGACGATTTCCGCGACGTCACCGAACTTACGATTTACGCAATCAACCACCCGAGACTCTTGTCGCTCTTTGCCGGTGCATGTGCCGTCTCAGGTGCCAACATCATGGGCGCCCAGATCACGACCACACGGGACGGCTTTGCACTAGACACCTTTTTGTTGCGCCGTTCGTTTGAACAAGACGAGGACGAAGAACGCCGGGCCCAAACCATCAAAAAGACCATCACAAGTCTTCTGAAAGGAGAGTCGAACCTAGCTGCCCTGTTACAAAAGCGGCGCATTGGCCAAAACAGAGTTGAAACCTTCCGCGTAGAACCCGACGCAACGCTCAACAATGCCCTTTCCGAAAAATTTACTGTGATCGAAGTCACCGGTCGCGATCGGCCAGGTCTTCTTTATGACCTCACTACCGTTATATCGGATCTCAATCTCGATATTTCTTCCGCACATATCACGACGTTTGGCGAAAAAGCAGTGGACGTCTTTTACGTGACCGATCTTGTCGGCAACAAGATCACCAGCGAAACCAGACAAGCAGACATAGTGGCCCGATTAAAACAAACCCTTGAAGAGGAATACGTCGTCCTCTCCCAAAAATAGTCTCAGAACATCCGTTTCCGCGCAAATAATTCGAAAGATCAAACTGACATTCAACTTTTTTTGATGACATGACACGATTGTGTCGACTTCTTGAAAGCTGAATAGGCAACTGCACCTTTACATGACGACAACAAGATGCAACAAAGCCGTAACGCCCAGTTCAATTGAGAAATTTGGGCAGTTGGTCAAAAGTCGAGCTATAGAACAATAAATTTTCGTGTCTATGTAACACTCGACACCCAATTCAAAACACAACCCCGTCATATACAGCGCAAAAATTGACAAGACCGGAGGCCCACTGATGGCACTCATCGAGAAGGATTTTAAAGGGCAATCGGTCACACAAAACAAAAACGTGCAGCACGCAAAGTTGCACCAGCGCCTGCTTGAAACGCGCACGTTATCAAACAAACTTGCAGCACCCTTAAGTCCGGAAGACCAAACCGTCCAAGCCATGGACGATGCCAGCCCAACAAAATGGCACCTGGCGCACACGACCTGGTTCTTTGAAACCTTTTTACTTGAACCCCATATGCCAGGTTATACGCTCTTTGATGAAGATTTCTGCTACTGCTTTAACTCCTATTACGAGGCTGTCGGCGCCCGACACCCCCGCCCCAAACGGGGAATGCTCACCCGCCCAGGCGCAAACGAAATCAAAGACTATCGCGCATATGTCGATGAGGCGCTCGACGACTTCATGACGTCGGGAATTCCAGATGGAGATAAGGAACTTTCAAGCGTTATAAAACTTGGTATCAACCACGAACAACAACACCAAGAGCTACTGCTAACCGATATTCTGGCGTTGTTTGCCCTCAGCCCGCTCAAACCGGCTTACCGTGAACTCGAATTAAACGACAAGCAACATCCGACCACAACGACAGTGAACCCGACATGGCTGTCATTCGATGGCGGAATTCATGAAATCGGCCACGCAGGAAACGGCTTTCACTATGACAACGAAGGCCCGCGTCACAAAACGTTGCTGCAACCGTTTCAAATATCTGATCGGCTGGTCACAAATGCAGAGTGGCTCGGATTCATTGCTGACGGCGGTTACAAAACCCCCACCCTTTGGCTTTCGGATGGATGGGCCGAAGTCAACAAACAAAATTGGCAAGCGCCCGGCTATTGGGAGTTAAAGGACGATGCCTGGCATCAGATGACATTGCGAGGCCTGTTGCCGATCAACCCAGATGCCCCAGTGTCCCATGTCAGTTACTTTGAAGCAGACGCCTTCGCACGTTGGAGCGGCCACCGCCTACCCACTGAAAGCGAATGGGAACTGGCCGCCCAGGCAACCACAGAGGACGGCAACACGCTTAGCACAAGCGAACTTCGGCCGGTCGCGTTGAATAAAACAACCCAGAACAACCCCACCCAAATGTTTGGCGACGTATGGGAATGGACACAAAGTCCCTACGCACCTTACCCTGGGTTTTCGCCCGTTGAAGGGGCGATCGGTGAGTACAACGGCAAATTCATGTGTAACCAGTTCGTCCTCAAGGGCGCATCCTGTGTCACACCAGACGGCCATTCCCGCAAAACCTACCGCAATTTTTTCTATCCTCATCAGCGTTGGCAATTTGTTGGTCTGCGCTTAGCAAAGGACAGCGCATGACCTATACGACATCTGTGCAAGAAGATTGCACAGCTAAAGTCTATCACGACTCAAAACCTATTGATCCTATCTTTGCTCACGCTGTCCTTACCGGTCTAAGCAGCGAGACGAAGGCGTTGCCCAGCGAATACTTTTATGACAAGCGCGGCAGTCAACTGTTTGAGGACATCACAAAAGTTGAAGAGTATTACCCAACACGAACAGAAATTGGCATCTTACGTGAATGTGCTGCCGAAATTGCCAGCCGCACACCACCAGACACCGTGTTAATCGAATATGGGTCAGGTGCCAGCGTCAAAACAGAAATCCTATTGAAGGCGCTACCTAACCTAGCTGCTTACATCCCCGTCGATGTATCTCAATCTGCACTCAAAGATGCAAAACACAGGTTGAAACAACGCTACCCCGATCTATGCGTCTTGACGCGGGTTGCTGACTTCCGTGAACCGGTAGAGCTTCCAGCGAACCTGCTTGAAAAGCCGCGACTTGGTTTTTTTCCGGGCTCAACCATCGGCAATTTCCGCAACGACGAAGCCAAAGAAATTTTGCACCGCCTTGCAACCAACTTAGGTCCTGAAAATCGACTAATCCTTGGAGTCGATCTCGTCAAAGAAAAAGATAAGTTGGAGCGCGCTTATAACGACCAATGTGGCGTCACGGCTGAATTTAATCTCAATCTCCTCGCACGCATTAATAGAGAACTAGCGGGCACATTTGACGTTGATGCCTTCAGTCACGTCGCCACCTATGACGAAAAATGTCAGCGCATTAACATGTATCTGCGAAGCGAAATCGACCAAGACGTACATATCTTAGGCCAAAACATTTCCTTTGATGCGGGAGAAAAAATCCACACCGAATATTCCCACAAATATACAATCAAAAGCGCCGGCGAACTCACCGAAGGCGCGGGATTTCAGACCGCAGACGTTTGGACAGACAAAAACGATCTGTTCAGTGTGCACGACCTCGTTGTCAGGTAGGCGCCTACGTTACAATTACAATGCAGGCTCAAAATCCTTGCACCAAGTCTGCCATAACCAAATATCGCAATGGTCCCTGCTGACGTGCATCAAAGGGCCAACACGTCGTCAAAACCAACTGCCGACGTGACCCATGCACATCAATTTTTGCGTCATCCCAACGTACCACTTGCGTATCATTGACCCGAAATTTGAAGCGCTTCCCGTCCTTGCGTTCAACCTTGATGACATCACCCACCACAACGTCCTTTAAAAACGCAAAATGCGTGTCGCGATGCCCAGCTATTACAGACGCTCCTTGGTCTCCCGGTCTCGGTGTCTTGGACATATGACCGGGACCAAACGCCATCGCTTGACCACTCGCGCTGTAAAGAACAATCCAGCTTTGTCCAAGGCGGGGCACGGCAAGGCGCGCAACCGGCCACGTGTCAGCCCAACTCCAGGGCTTTATAGGCCGGCCCTCCGCGATGCTTTTTGCAAAAGCTTGCTCCAAAAGCACTTGCGCAACGATCGCCTTGGCATAGATGTGGGCACCATGACCAAACGACCATAAGCCCGTGATTGCCAGCAGGAGGGCGGCTGCAATCAAGACCCTCGATTGCAACCGCCGCTTCGCTGAGGCGCGTTCGGGGGCAAAAACGCGCATGGGATTGCCTCCTCAGCGAAGAACTTTGATCCGCGCATGACGCGCAAACCACAACAAGATGAGACTGAAAAACGCGCAGACGATGCCAAAGAACATGCGCAACTCGGCATCCGTCGCACCCTGCGGAAGGTTCATGGGTTGCGCGATTGCCGATCGACCTTTGGGTTTTGATGACGGTGTTTTCGCCGTGGCAATTTTCGCGTACCGCGCCGCCTGCAGTTTGGGCAAAACATTTGTCGGATTTTGAGCCTTAGCATGCGCGTTGGACTTTCCCTGACCGTCTGCACGCTCAAGCCGCAACCACGTGTTTGTGCCGAAGACTTTATCGAAGTCCCATCCCGCCGGAAGATTGAGCGGCACGTCAGCACGCGTAAGTTTTGCTGTGGCAGGCCGTGTTGCTCCATCATCAACGGCAACCAAACTTGTGAGTCGACTGACCAAGCCATGTTCCAACCCAAGCTTTAAAATCCGCGCGTCAGCGGTTTTGTTATCAATCGTTTGAAGGCGTAACCCCACTTCAGCATCGGCAATTTTTCTCCGCGCCCAAAGTTTGGAAATCCCCTTTCCCTGAGCAGCACCAGAAAGCGGCGTTGTGACATACCAAGGCTGGTCACCATTCATCCCAGTAATTTCAATTTGGCCCGCTGTTGAACCGAGCTTTGCAGCCAACACGACCGGTTCACCTCGATAAAGATCAGGCAACATGCCCGGTGTCGCATCCACTTTGGTGCCGGCAAACTTAGCCGATAATCCTGTCACAACCGGGCTTTCCAGTTTTTCAAATAGCACCTTCATGCGTTCTTCCACTTGGTTCATGGCACCAATGTGCGTAAACGTGCCGCGACCAAGCTCTGCCGCACGCGACATAAGATATGTATTGGGTGCCGACCCAATCCCCACCATGAAAACGCGCGAACGCCCACGCTGCTCTCCGATCACCTCCAACAATTGTTTTTCATTGCCAATCGCACCGTCCGTCAAAAACACGACCTGGCGCACCGATGCCGTATCAGAACCACCTGTGTCATAAAGTGCGGCCATCATCGGCGGCACCATTTCCGTGCCTCCGGCAGCCTCAAGACTACGAACAAAAGTCTTTGCTTGCGTCACATGCCAAAGGTCGGCAGCCACCGGCTGTGAAAAAAGCGCACTGTAAGTATCATCAAAGCGGACGATATTGAACCGGTCACCCTTGCGAAGCCGATCAAGGCCAAACAACAAACCTTTCTTTGCTTGCCTAATTGACGTTCCGCCCATTGAGCCTGAATTGTCGATTACAAAAATCACTTCACGCGAAAGCGTCGCGTTTGATTTTGCACCGTTCTCTGCCGGGGCAGGCGGCGTTACCATCGCCAACAAATATTCATCATCGCCAACGCGCTCCTTAAACAAACCCACTTGCGGCGCAGTGCCTGCTTTTGGCCGCCACGCCAACTCAAAATCACGGTCTGCAGGTACGGCACCATCTGAAAGCGTGATCGTCCTGTGATCCTCGCCCATCTCATCAATGTCGATGGCATGATAAGAACTCGTCACATCGCCCAGCGCAAAACCTGCGTTTAGCCGAACAGTCAATGCAACGGGATTGGTTGGCGGATGATTCCGTGGATCCAAAACAGGCGGTACAAGCTCTGCGCGATCTGGAACCGGATCACGAACTAGAGCCCGACCTTTCCCATTGGGATCATAATCGACAACTTGTACATTTGGTTTGGGGTGATAACGCGGCGCCACCACAAGCGGAACCCTTAATGAATACGCACCCGACCTTGGCAATACGGTTTGTTGATACTCCAATTGCACAACGATCGATTCACCAGGTCCAATGTTTGCTACCCGATGTGTAAAAACGTTCGGACGCTGCTGCTCGATCAATGCTGCTTTTTTGCCCGCAGCTTTTGCTTTTTCATAAATGACTCTGGCTTCCGATCGTTCCTTGACTTTGCCAACGACAACTCGGTTACCGATCACCATTTTTAACGTGTCAACGGCAGCTGTTTCGGGAAGCGGAAACACATAAACCGCCTCAACCCAGCCCTCAGTCGGATTAACAAAATGTTGCGTCAACTGAGTGCGCGCAGTTGGGCCGCTGACTTCAATATCAAAGTCCGTCGCAAGACGCGGCGCTTCAACAAATTGCCCATGGTCCTGCGCCTCAAACAGCAACGTTCCAGTTCGTGCCTGATTTGGTGTCGTGACAAGTGGCACCTGCTGGATTTCGGCAGTTTGCCCGGGCACCGGCTGCGCAAAAACCAGTGATGGCGCTGCCAACCCAAATACGCCCAGACCAACAAGGCCGACCGTCATCCCAAACAGCCAAGCAAACGTGTCCAAACGCGGCAAAAACTCCCCTCGAGTATTAAACATACGATGTCCTCCTCAATTGCCGGACCCCTAGAAGATCACCGGCAACCAAGTTTTTTCCCTGCTATTTCAGAGAGTTCGAGCGTAAATGTCGTTTTTTTTCAGCCAGCCTTCGTAACTTTGCGCAACGCCTTGCCTGGACCCCGTCGCATTGTACGGTTATGTCCGTACCGGTCCGCGCCAAACACGGGGTCACGCGCAATGGTCACTAAAGCCGAACGCGGTTTGTCCGAAGATGAAAACCGCATCATCTCAGATATGATCCGCGAAGAACTCGCGCGCCGCCGCATCACGCGCCAATCTCTGGCCGAAAACGCCAAGATCTCGCTGTCCACGTTAGAAAAAGCGCTGTCCGGAAAGAGGCCCTTCACACTTGCCACGCTGGTGCGTCTTGAAGATGCGCTCGGTGTTTCGCTGCGCAACGGTGTCAACAACACAAAGCCACAATTCCAACCTGGCAACGGATTAGCTGCTGAAACCTTAGGCTCGTATGCGCGGCCTGCCGTGTCGTGGATCGAGGGCGACTATCTGACATTGCGCCCATCGTTTGGTACGGTTCCCGCCATTTACGCTTACCGCACGCAAATTTCTTGGAACGATGACAGTTCACGTCTAACCTTCCGCGAATACGATCGCATCGATGCCGAATTCACGCAGTGGGGCGACGTTTCAATTCCACATCAGTCTGGCCACATCTACTTGATCACAAATCGCCACGGTCAATACCGAATGATTGTCGTCGCCCGTCCAAACATCAGCGGCGAATTACACGGCATCCTGACAACATTACAAGCCGGTCGTGGATCACAGCTCATTCCGACGTCAACCCCAATTGTGCTCATCCCCCTTACAAATTCCAAGGCACAAATTACCGAAGATGAGCATGTCTATGGCCGGATTCCGGTCGGCAGTAAAACCTACGAAAAATACAAAATCTATTTGGAAAAAACCGTCACAGAGCCGTACGCCCTCTTCCTCAAAACCTAACAATTTACGAAAAGAAACTCTCGTGACGACGCAAACACCCGTTGCGCCTTAACGACCAGGTGCGGGATGTGGTTCACCCGACCCAAAAGCAAACCGCCAGTAACGCGACCAGGCGTTACCAATATCACCACCGATCCCGATCAGCGATGGAACAAGCACCAACACCAACACTGTCGCAGCAGCCAAACCAAATACAAGTGTCACCGCCATTGGAATAAGAAATTGCGCTTGCCGGCTGGTTTCGAACATCAGTGGCGTCAAACCACCTATGGTCGTCAAAGACGTGAGCAGCACGGCACGCAATCGATCTTTTGCACCACCGATCGCAGCCTCAGCGAGTGTATCCCCGTGACCAATTCGCTCTTTAATACGGCTCACCAAAACAATCGAATCGTTGACGAGAATTCCAGACAAACCCAACAGGCCAATCATTGAAATAATGGTCAAGCTGTAACCCATCACATAGTGCCCGACAACGGCACCAACAAAACCAAACGGAATAATGAGCATAACCGCGACTGGTTTCCAGTAGCTTCCAAACACCCACGCCAAAATGATATAAATGAGCGCCAGCGCCAACAGCGCGCCCTGTTGCAAATCACGAAATGACTTGCGCGTTTCGTCTGCCCGACCTTTGTATTCGTATCTAAGTCCATACTTCTGCGCGAGTTGCGGCATCACCTCTTTTTCCAACCGCGCAATAACCTCTTGCGTGCTGCTCACGTCGGCATCGATATCTCCTGTCACCGCCACCGTCCGCACACCGTCTTTGCGTTGCACGATCGAAAACGTTTGCCGCTCCGAGATCGACACCACCTCTGTTAAGGGAACGCGATCGCCATCAGGCGTAATCAAGTACAGCAAAGACAAATCTTGCCGCCCCTGTAAGGCTTGCTTGCGCATAACGCGGACAGTGATTTCTTCATCATCTCGCGCAAACCTTGTTGCAATGGCCCCTTCAAATGCGTTGCGCACCTGCTGACCAACTTCCGTACCCGTAAAGCCAAGCGCAAGCCCCCGGGGGGTTAACTCGAAAACGTATTCCTGTTTGCCATAAGGCAAGTCATCGCTAATGGCGCTGACGCCCGGAAAGCCCGTCAGGATCTGCTTGAGTTCTTCGGATGCTTTTTTCAAGACTCCGATCGGCGCCTCCTGCAACCGAACATCCACATCTCGTCCCGGTGGTCCGGCGCGCCGACCTGCAATTGCCACCCGCTCAACACCTGGAATCGATGGCAACGCCTTCCGCCATGTCCGAACAATATTTTTGGTTCGGACCGAACGCTCCTCACTTGGCGTCAACTGCACCCCGATTTCGGCAACATTATCGCCTTGCGTTCGTCCAGACTTACCCAAAAGCCCAAACACCGCATCAACAAGTCTCTTTTCTTTCTGGCTACCTTCAACACCATTGTGCTTTGCCAGTAGCTCTTTCTCAACGTCGTAAAGAGATTGCTCAATCGTCAACAGCGCGCGCGCCTGCTCATCGCGCGGCGTTCCCGCACCAAACTCAATTGTAGCACGAATATATTCCGGCTCAGGCGATGGAAAAAATTGAAACCCGACGCGGCCACCTTGTATTGCGCCCAGCGCAATAAAAAACGACGCCACCAACACGGCCACGGTTGTGTACCGCCAGCGATAACTTAACGCCACGAAATGCCCGAATACATTATCGCGCATGCGCTCAAAACCGGCATCAAACTTTCGCCGAAGCAAACTTACTTGGCGCGGCCCCGAACGACCATGCCGCAAGTGCCCAGGAAGGATCAAAAAACATTCAATCAAACTTGCAACCAAAACCGCAAACACAACGAGCGGAATGGCACTCATGATGTCGCCAATCCGATCACTGATAAAAAAGATTGGAAAGAAGGCCGCCATCGTTGTCAAACTTGCCGCAGTCACCGGCGGAAGCATTTTTAATGCACTTTCTTCGGCAGCCTGAAGGCTCGGATACCCACGTGCCTCCAATGTCGCCGCCTCCTCGCCAACGACGATCGCATCATCAACAATAATGCCGAGCATCATAATGAGCGCGAACATCGATACCATGTTGATCGACTGCCCCGTCATCAGCATCACGCCAAGCGCAGCCAACAACGCCACGGGAATGCCCACCGCAACCCAAAAAGCAATCCGCGCATTTAAGAAAATAAAGAGCATGGCGAGCACGAGCACCAAACCCTGCAAACCATTTTCCAATAGAATGCCGAGGCGCTGCGCCACAAACTTGCCGCGCACATCGTAGACTTGGATATCAAGGGACGGCGGAAACGTTGGACGTTTTTCTTCCAAATACTTTTCCATAATCTCCATGGTCTTGATCGTATCGCCGCTCAATGACCGCTGGACATTAAGTTCAATTCCCTTCCTTCCGCCAAGAATGCCGCTAACACCCTCGCGCTCGTAGCGCGTTTCAATTTTGGCAATGTCTTTCAGAAAGATCTTTTCTCCCGTACGTAATCCCTTGACCACAATTTCACCAATAGACTCAGGCGTCTTGCGTTCAGACTTAGCCCGCAATTGAATTTCAACGTCCCCTTCCAATCGACCTGCGGGAAGGTCTTGGGTATTAGCGCGAACCTTACTTGCAATGTCGCGTATCGTAAGGCCAAGGCTTCTCAGTTCGTCTTCACGAACCTGTACCCAAATTTCTTCATCGCGCGCGCCATCAAGCGTGACTTTGTCAATGCCCGCACTCAACAACCCATCTCGAATTTCCTTCGCGAACTTCTTTAAGACCTGCTCACTATAGGGCCCTGAAATTGCGATCTTAGCCACACGGTCAAATATCGTTGACCGCGAAATAATAGGTCGCTCTGAATCTTCGGGTAATGTCACAACACGGCTAATGGCCTGTTCAACATCACTTTGCGCTTTTTGCAGATCGGCATCCGAATTAAATTCAATGGTAATGGTCGCCGCACCTTCTCGCGCAATCGATGTGACCTCATAGACTTCATCCAGAAACCGTAGTTCCGGTTCGAGAACGTCGAGAATATTTGTTTCGACATCTTCCGCGCTGGCGCCAGTCCAGGGAACACTCACTACAATACTTGGCAATTCAAAATCGGGGAAAAACTGCCGATTGAGCCGCAACAAACTAAACAAACCCATGAGGATGAGCGCCGCCATAAGCAAATTTGGCGCCGTTGAATGGCGAACAAATAGGCCAATGATGCCATGCCCAAAACGGTCTTTGAGTTTTTCGCTTTGCGGTTCAGACGCGGTCACAATGAGGGGTGCTCCTTAACGCGCACGCCACCCCCCGGCGTTGAAATGCGTGTTGTCATAACCCGATCACCTGCCTTTAGCTCGCCCTCCACCAGCAGGTCTTCGTCAACACCGCCAACAATCTTTACTTTGTGCGGTACCAATCGCTCATCTTCGACAACATAAACCGTGTCGCCTTGATAAAGCGCGGTACCCGGAAGGCGATAAACACTTTTGAAAAGTTTGTCTGGAACGAAAACCTGGACAAACGCACCCGGACGCAACGCAACAGGCTTTAATGGCTCTTCAATACGCGCAAAGACTTCAACACCGCCAGTGCTAGAAACAACCCGCGCACCGACGCGCTCAATGACCGCCGAATATTCAAACGTCGATCCACCGAGCACCCACTGCACGCGCACTTTGCGTCCAACGAGAGACCCACCGGCGGAAACGATCCGGCCGAACTGCTGATCAGTGAGCGTAAAGCGTGCATCGATCCAATCTCGATCGATCAACGTCGCAATCTTGTCATTTGCACCCACCAATCGACCCACTTGCGAGGAAACATCGCTCACATAAGCGTTAAACGGTGATTGCAAGCTCGTTTCTTCTAAACGACGCTTGGCAACAGCAACGGTTGCTTTAAGCCGCTCCGCAATAGCCTTCTGCTGCGCAATCCGCGCCTCCCAAACTTTGATATTGTTGGTGAGCTGATCCGCCGCTTGCCGCCTTTGCAAAAGTATTTGTTGACGATCATCCACCGTCCGCGCAGACACGGTCCCACGCTTGGCCAGTGGTTTTGCCCGTTCCAAGTCAACTATGCTCAGCTTGACTTGCCCCTTAGCATGTTCAAGAGAATCTTGATCCGCTTTTAAAGATGCTTGCAATTCATTGATGCGACCTTGCGCTTCGGTCAATTGCGCTTCAGCTTCTTGCAAAGAATTTTCATAACCGAACGGATCAATCCGTAAGATTTGTTCGCCCTTGTTGATCACCCCGCCTTCGCGAAGGTTCGGACTCGCTTCCACAACACGGCCCGAAACAAGCGCACGAATATCAATTTGGCGCCCCGAAACCGTCTCACCATAAAGCTTTAAATCGGGCTGCACATTAGCCGGTGAAACAACAACCGAATTGATCGAAAAAACCCGTTCTTGATTTGGCTGCTTTGGCGTTTCAGGTCCAGTCAGCCTCAAGTACATGTAACCCCCATATCCCAATGCGAGGACCGCAATCGGCAAAGCCATTTGCATCAGAACGCGAAAGACACGACGACCCAGACTTGCCTCTTGACGAACGCGCACGTGCTCATCTGCAGAGCGCCGCCGTTCCGCTTGGGATGGCTCAAGATCACGCACGGTTGCAGAATCGCCAACAGACGGATCAGGAACCCCTGTCGGATGCGATTCCTTTAATTTTATGTCATGAACACTCATGAACCACCTAAACCGCCGCTCACGCGAACCAAACCGCCCATTAGTTGATCATCCAAGACGAAGTTACATCGCCTTAACAAATGCGCCTCAATTAAATCCACTACTTAGGATTTTTTCTGCTTCTTTCTACATACTAATTCAAATTCATAGTCAGCTCCGCCACATGAACACAGTATGAAATGTCGTCCGATTGCACAGCGCGTCGCAGCAGTGAGACTAACACGAGATCCTTTCATACTATTTGACCAATCCATGACAGTCCTAATGTGGCGAACATGGTCCACCAATCCAACAAGCAAGATCACAAATTTATCATCATCCGCCGGCCAGAATTACTGGGATTTCGGCTCATTTTCGGACACAGCCAAATCGCCCGTCACATCAATGTCGGAGAATACGCGATCATCATCAAATTGGAGCACCACCGGCGGTACCGCACCTTCAAAGAGTAGCGCCTTTCCCCCACGATCGTGGGCCAGTTGCATTAACTTCGGAAAGTACGACCTCGGCCAAATTACCGGATTTCTCTGTTCGCCTTGCGAGTCAATTGGCACTATGACGGTACGCGCATCTGCATCTTCGAATGCGCAAATTAGATCATCAAGCACATCACATCTCATATGAACAAGGTCGCCGGGCAAAATCATTGCACCCGAAACATCAGCGCCAATTTCACGGATACCTTTAGAAATAGACGCCCCAATGCCGTCTGCATAGTTGGGATTAAAAACAAAACGGCAAGACAACCCATCTAATGCATCGCGAACCGCTGTCTCATCCCAACCCAAAACAACCAAAACATCTTCTGATTTAGATGATTTCGCCACCTGCACGACCCGGCGCACGAGTGGTATGCCATCCTGTATCGCAAGCAACTTGTTTTCGCGCCCAAAACGTTTGGACTGACCAGCCGCCAGCACAATAATCCCGACCGTCATTGCCACCTTGGTCCACGAAAATCTCTGACAATTTCAGCCAATATGGCCAATGCAATTTCTGCCGGAGTAAACGCACCAATATCCAAACCAATCGGCGCCCTAATCTTTTCAATCTGTTTTTGATCGAGCCCCGCAGCCCGCAATCGATCAACACGTTTTGCGTGACTGCGCTTTGAGCCCAAAACACCAACGTAGCCACATGGTCGAGATAACGCAAAACGCAAGGCTTCATCATCAATGTCCGCGACGTGCGCAAGCGCCACAACAGCCGTATAAGGATCAACCTCCAGTGAATCGAGCGCTTTGGACGGCCAGTCCTGTACCACGTCAATGCCAGAAAAACGTTCGTTGGATGCGTATGATGACCTTGGATCAATCACCACCACATCGTATCCTGCAATTCCTGCCAATCGAACAAGCGCCTGAGCGATGTGCGTCCCGCCAACAATTAAGATCCGTGGTCCGGGCGTGATTGTGTGTAAAAATATTTCGTCAGCCTCGATGCTAACCACATCGCTGCGCGCTCTGCGCAACCTTTCGCGATAATCATGCGACATGTCTTCAAGTTCAAAAAAGGCACGACGCACACCGTCATTGAGACGTGTTTCTACGAGTACCGGACGCCGTCGACTTTTGGCCTCGATAAGCTGACCAAGATACGTTTGATCTTCAGCACCGTGATATCGTTCAACAAAAATCCGAATACGACCTCCACAGGGCAAACCAACACGCCACGCCGTCTCATCGCTTACCCCAAAAGATAGCGTGCTCGGCTGACCGCTTGAAATTGCCTCACCGGCCGCAAAAATCACATCGTTCTCGACACAGCCACCCGATACCGATCCTTGAAAACTCTGGTCATCGGCCACAACAAGCTGTCCTCCCACGGGAACGGGAGCCGAACCCCAAGTGTCAATGACGGTCGCAATCGCGATGACGCGACCCTGCCCTAGCCACTCCCGGCCAACGGACCAAACTTCAGCATCAGATTGCGAGCTACCGGCCAACTTACCCACCATTACTTCCGCGTCTGCGATTTGCCTTGGTGAAACCTCAGCACATGCACTGGTCCAGCCTAGCGCAAAAAGACCATCTCAATCTAAAGCCAAGCGTACGGACCAATTTGCGCCAAGTAACAGCATCAAACACATACGTGCAGCGCACAAACCATTTTTCAAGAAGGCTTCGACGATCAGGCCTGCCAATTGCTGCAGAGCAGCATTATAGGACCGGTTTTCGAAACTTGAGGGCCTGGCGATACTAAAGCCGAAAGTGTCACAAAAAGGCGGCTCAGAAGAACACCTATTCTACTTCGGAATATAAAGTCTGTTCTCCTCGAATTGCCTACAAAGCGTCACCATACCGTTGATATTGCGCGCTAACGAGGCCATACACTTCTGTCGTGCAGCAATGCCGTCAGAAGTTGCACTTGCGTGTGAGGCGCACTGTTGCTGAGACAAAGAAAACCAATGACCTGACGAATCCGCTAAGGGCCAAAGTTGTCGGGACGCCGGAAAGGTCCACTGGGAGAAATACAAGTTATGCAAAAACTTCTCGCCCTATTTTTAACACTGGCTTTGAGCGCAACATTGACCGCTCCGGCAAACGCTCAGCGTAGCGGTTACGACACCGCGTATAAGACCTCTGATCTATCGATCATTGGTGAAGTCGAAATCGAACGCCGTCGATCAAACGTGACGATTGACGTTGGCGGTGCCCAAGGTCAATTGGAAGCCATTGCTTTGCGCTCACCCGATCGCCGTCTGCGGCTCCGTCACATGACGATCTACTTCCAAGACGGCTCCGCCCAAGACGTTGAGCTCTATGACCGTCTCGACCGAAACGAAACATCTCGAATTATTGATCTGAAAGGCGAACGTCGTCGCATTAAACGCATAGAGCTTTCAATGCGTCCGTCCTTCCGGCGTATCAGAGAGCCTTACATTTTGGAATTGTTGGGCGTCGAGTCTGGCCCCGATTTAAGGCACTTGGCCACTGGAATCATGAACAGCCGCGCAAGGTATGTCGCATTGCCGGTAGGCACCGCCCACGGCCAATTAACCGGCATTGCACTTCGCGCTGTAGGTCGGTCATTTAGAGTTCGCGAGATTGATATTCACTTCAGAGATGGGTCCCACCAGCTCGTTCGTGTTAATCGCAGCCTTCGGGAAGGCGAGGTCACGTCATTGGTAGACCTGAAGGGCAAAAACCGCTTCATCAAAGACGTCGAGATCTTTTTGCGTCCGAGCTTTAGACGCCGCAGAGGAAAAATCGAACTCTACGGCCACGAAGGAACGCCCGAACTCATACCATTGGATACGGTAAGGGTCGTACGTCCAAATAGACGAGACTACGTACGCGTCACGCTAGAAACTCCACCCCGAATTTTAAGAAGTAAAAGTTTCGGCGGCATTGCACTTCGATCACTTGATCGCCGTTTGCGGCTCTTGGATGCGACCGTTGTTTTTGGAAGCGGCAAACGCAGAAAGTTTCCGCTAAATCGGATCCTTGCCCCCAACCAAATCACCAATATCATGTATTATGGGGGACAGCGGGGACTGAGAAGTGTGATCGTTACGGTTGGGCGGTCCCGCCATCTCCGCCACCGCGCGCGCCTGCAATTGTTGGCCACGGAAGCACAGATCCCCAATGCAAAACCGGCAATCGTTAGGGCAAGAGATCGACGCCGCTATGACGACCGGCGCGACCGTTATGATGACCGCCGACGCGACCGCGACCGTTATGATGACCGCCGACGCGACCGCGACCGTTATGACGACCGTCGCCGTGATAGAGATTGGGTTCTACTCGGGACGCGCAAAGCGAGCCTCTTCATCAAAGACCAGGACACATTTCGTATTGGTCGAGACATGGGCCGGTTCAGCGCAATCCGCGTATCAGCCAAAGATCAAGACATCCGCATGTACGGCATGCGTATCGTCTATGGGAACGGATCAGTAGAAACAGTTCCCATTTACGGCACGCTTGAAGAAGGACAAACCTCCCAGCCTTACGATTTAAAAGGTCGCAAGCGTTATATTGATCATATCGAATTCCGATATCGCACGCGCCTCAATTTCAGAGGGGTGGGAGAACTCGAATTGTGGGGCAAACAGAACCGCCGCCGTTATTAGGGTCTTCTCGAACCCACACAAACTTTGACAACACCGGCTCATTCGTACCAAACCTAACGGTGCGAATGAGCCTTTTTTGTATATCTGCAAGTCCTTTAGATGTTCATTTGCAAAAGTCTGGCATACCGTTGTGAAATGAATGAACGCCTCAAAGAAAACCTTAACGCGCCAAGTCCCGAAATCATTTCACGGCTAGCACAAATTGTCGGCCGTAAAGATGCCCTCACCGACCCCGATCAACAAGCACGTTATCTCGTCGAGTGGCGTGACCGATATTTCGGAAGATCGCCGCTCGTTCTACGCCCATCAACAACAACACAAGTTTCCGAAATTCTAAAACTCGCCAACCAAGAAAGGATCGGCGTGGTCCCACAAGGCGGCAACACGGGCCTGGTTGGCGGACAAATCCCATTTGAAACCGGCACTGAAATAGTCATCGCCACAGAAAAACTAAACAAGGTACGATTCATTGACCCCGCCGGCCATTACGCCACCGTAGAGGCTGGCCTGACGCTATCGCAAATTCAAAATATCGCTGAAGACCACAACCGACTGTTTCCACTAAGTCTTGCTTCTGAGGGCACATGTCAAATTGGCGGCAATCTTGCCACCAACGCTGGTGGCATCAACGTGCTCGCTTATGGTTCCGCCCGCAATCTTGTGCATGGTCTTGAAGTCGTCCTTGCGAACGGACAGGTTTGGGATGGCCTGAGTGCGCTTCAAAAAGATAACACGGGCTATAATCTCAAAGATCTATTCATCGGATCCGAAGGAACCTTGGGCCTAATTACCGCAGCGACGCTAAAACTCTTCCCCCGTCCCAAAGACCAAACCACAAGTTTTATCGCCCTATCTAACCTGAACAACATGCGAGCATTTTTCGAACTTGCTGAAAAAGCATTCGACACATCAATGACGGCATTTGAGTTCTTGCCCCATCGCGCTATCGAGTATGTGATAAAGCACGTTCCAGGAACTCAAACGCCTTTTGCAAAAAATCACCACTGGTACGTGTTACTCGAGCTTTCAGCGAATAGCGAATACGCACACCACGATAAACTGGAATCATTTCTGTCCGAGGCATTGGACGCAAACCTCATCGATGAGGCAACGATCGCATCATCTCTGGAGAAACG
This sequence comes from Hyphomicrobiaceae bacterium, assembly GCA_965222775.1. GTDB lineage: Bacteria > Pseudomonadota > Alphaproteobacteria > Rhizobiales > Hyphomicrobiaceae > CBDCUV01. The sequence goes on along the minus strand of OZ244971.1, from coordinate 1,767,619 downwards.
AAAAGCGCTCTGGCGATTGCGTGAAGAAATATCCAGTGCACAAAAACCTGAAGGAGGAAGTATCAAGCACGACATTTCTGTGCCGGTGTCGATGATTCCCGAGTTTATTAGTCGCGCCAATAAAATCAGCACAGATATGTGCCCCGGCGTTCGACCCTTGCCCTTCGGCCACTTTGGCGATGGAAACATTCACTTTAACCTCTCGCAACCAACCGACATGGATCGCGAAAAGTTTCTATCCCTTTGGGAACCTATATCGCGTGCGATCCACGATCTCACCGCCGACATGGGTGGATCTTTTTCAGCCGAACACGGCATTGGCCGCATGAAGCGCGACGACCTGATACGCTACAAATCTCATGAAGAAATCACACTGATGCGCACCATCAAATCGGCACTTGATCCCAACGGGATCCTCAACCCCGGAAAGCTGCTTTAAAAAATTCACCCGTTGAACAGCTTGCTCAATTTGACCGCCCAACACCCATATACGAAAAGCCCAAACTTTGCGCCAAATCTGGATGAAAAATATTGCGCAAGTCAACGATCACACGCCCCGCCATCTTTTCTTTGACCACGCGAAGATCAAGCGCACGAAACTCATTCCACTCGGTTAGCACTACCAATACGTCTGCACCATCCAAGGCTGACATTGCCGAGCCACACCATTCAACACCATTAAACATCGGCTCGGCGTGCTTGCGGCCTTCAGGATCATAAATCTGAACGATGGCACCTTTTTCCTGCAGCATCGGAACCACAACAAGGCTCGGCGCCTCACGCATATCATCCGTATTGGGTTTGAACGTCACACCCAAGATCGCAACCGTTTTTCCACGCAATGATCCGCCAGCCGCTGCTTCAATCCGTCCCGCCATGGCCAGTTTGCGTTCATCATTCACGGTCTGCACTTGTTCAATCAGGGATAAGATTGAACTGGCCTCACGCGCCGTACGAACGATTGCTGAAACATCTTTAGGAAAACACGAACCACCATAACCGGGACCAGGATGAAGAAACTTTTCACCAATACGACGGTCCTTGCCAATCACCGACGCAACCTCCTGAACGTCCGCCCCGACCTTTTCGCACAAATCAGCAATCTCATTGATGAAGCTAATTTTCATCGCGAGAAATGCATTAGCGGCATACTTCGCCAGTTCTGCAGATTCCCGCGACGTAAACATCAACGGCGAATTGCGGATAGATAAGGGCTTATAAACCCTGGCCATAACTTCGCGCGCACGGTCGCTATCAAGTCCAACGAGCACCCGGTCAGGGTGCGTAAAGTCCTGAATAGCAGACCCCTCACGTAAAAATTCAGGATTTGAACACACCGCAAAGTCTCCGTCTGGGCGCAACTCCCTAAGCCGTCTTTCAATTTCACGACTTGTCCCAACGGGCACGGTCGATTTTGTTGTGATCACCGTAAAACCGTCTATGTGAGGTGCAAGCTCTTCAACCGCCCCAAAAACATAACTGAGGTCCGCATGCCCATCCCCCCGCCGCATCGGCGTACCCACCGCCAGAAAGACCACATCCGCTTCACGAACGGCCTCACTTAGCTCTTTAGTAAACACAAGCCGCCCCGCCGCCATGTTGCGCGCGATAAGCGCATCCAAGCCCGGCTCATAGATGGGAGATTCGCCGCGTTTCATTTGCGCAACGCGCTGCTCATCTTTGTCGACGCACGTGACGTTCCAGCCAAATTCAGAAAAGCAAGCGGCCGAAACAAGACCCACATAACCCGCACCGATCATGCAAATCTTCATTGACCACTCCTTGGCAATAAATTCTTTTCCATATGCTGCCCGCCACGACCGCACGGCCGCTTTAAGACCACCCGAAATGGCGACAGCCTCACTTGATTCTCAAATACGCGACCTGTGCCGCTCTTACCATCCAAACCGCCCCTTGGCCTGTGGCCCATTGAAGCTCACACATCTCAATCAGAACTGAGACGCGTCTCCCGCGCAATTTTTAGGGGATTATGCCTTACACTGTAAAACGTAGGCGTGCCAATTGGCGCGGCACATGGCACCACGAAAACAAAAAATCAAGCGTTACCAGCAAAATACACGTGGCAAATGCCCAAAATTAACCTGCTTGCAGGGTCTTTGAGGGAAGACTTCTTAGTCCGACCTGCGGCTGATCCCATCGCGATCCAAAATGCTTGAAAATTGAGTCTACAATGCAAAACAACAATCACGCCTTCGGCAAACGCAAGGCCCAAACCGACTTTGGCTCACTGAAGACCGCAAAACTGTCACCCTCAGGAGAAATCAATCAATTTGATAGTCCCGTTCTGGAAGGACTTGTCTGCTCCGTTCAGCAGTCTGCCCTCCTTACGGCGGTGATCGCAAGTTGGGTAAACTCCCTCAGCAACTCTGATATCGCGGCAAAAGCCACCGACTTTGCCCACTATGCCCCGCAGGACCCGACCTTATCGCTCACACTTTTAGGGATGATCGATTCAAGCGAACTGTCAGCGGATGCTTTCGAATCGTTGGGAATCTTTGCGCATGCCATCTCCGATGCGCGTGACTCTTTTCTCGACATGATGGATGAAGCTGCAGAAATTGGGATCGAGCACGCAACCATCCTTCACCGCAACACCTTAGTGACCGCTTGGCGCGAATTGGCTCGAAAAGGTCTAGCGGCCATGAAAGCACTAGAGCCCTCAATTTCTGGCAGATTGCCCCCTCTCTATGCTGATGCCTGTGCTCAATTGCGAAGCATCCTTGCTGACGTCATTGCGGGCAACGCCCCATGTATCGATGCGGCTGGAGATCCAATGTTGCCAACGCTACCCCAGCGGCGCAGCTCGATGCGCCGCAGCATTATCGAAGATTGCAGGGTGACCGTCGCCAATCAGACATTTCGGTGCATGCTTAAGGACATCTCGCCGGGCGGCCTCGGTCTAACCCGCGTCCCAGTGATCTCGGTTGGCAACCCTGTTGCTATAGAAATGTCCACCGGTCGCGTATTGGAGGGCCGTGTGGCCTGGTGCCGCAATTCCGCCGCCGGCGTCCAATTCTCCAAACCTCTGCCTCCCGACGATCCGCTTCTGGCAGGATAAAAGTACTCCTCAGGGCAAAATCAGGCCCAAATCTCCTTCCTCCTAAGGAAGTGTTGACCTTTGGTCGAATAAGGCGTGAACTAGCGCCAAAGCGTCCGCAATGGGCGGCTAACGAGGAGGAATGCATGCAAAGGGCATTGGTACTAGATCCGGGCAAGTGCACCGGCTGCAAGCAATGTGAAATGGCTTGCTCATATGAAAATGAGGGCGAGTTCAACGTCGCCAAATCACGCATCCGCGTTTTTGACTTCCATACCGAAGCCCGTTTTGTGCCTTATACCTGCACGCAATGCGCTGAAGCCTGGTGTCAGCAAGCCTGCCCCGTGAATGCCATCACCACTGACGAAATGGGCGTAAAAATTGTCCACGACAACCTTTGCGTCGGCTGCAAGGTCTGCACGATCGCCTGCCCGTTCGGCACAATCAACTACAACGCGTCGACCGGCAAGGTCATCAAGTGTGACCTGTGTGGCGGCAAGCCCGCCTGCGAAGAGGCATGCCCCACGGACGCAATCACATATCAGGATGCTGAGCAAACAGGTTTCGAAAAGATGAAGTTGTGGGCCGCACAATCCGCATCAAATGCGCCGCCTGACGGTCCGAACCTGCCGGCAAAACACTAAAACCTTAGTGCGACAATTAATGATTTAATCGCCCAATCAAGTTCAACGGGCGAGCAAAGCTCCAAGGAGACAACACGATGGGTTGGACTCGCAAAATCCTCAGAGTGAACCTGACCAACGGAACTGTGGCCGAAGAACCCCTTCGGATGGACTGGGTACAACAGTATCTCGGCCAGCGTGGTCTAGCGTCCAAATACCTTGTTGAAGAAATTGATCCAAAAACTGACCCCCTAGGACCGGAAAACAAACTCATCTTCACCACTGGCCCCCTCACAGGCACATGCGCCTCAACCGGCGGCCGCTACTCTGTCGTAACAAAAGGCGCTCTGACAGGGGCCATCGCCTGTTCAAATTCGGGCGGCTACTGGGGAGCGGAGTTAAAGTTTGCCGGCTGGGACATGGTGATCTTCGAAGGCCGCGCACCCAATCCCGTTTATCTCCTAATCCAAGACAACAAGGTCGAGATCCGCGACGCCTCCAAAATTTGGGGCAAGAGCGTCTGGGAATCAGATGAATGGATCAAATCCACCCACCAAGATCCGATGATGCGCGTCGCAACCATCGGCGTCGCTGGCGAAAACCAGATCCTTTATGCCTGCATCGTTAATGATCTTCACAGAGCCGCCGGACGCTCCGGCGTTGGCGCGGTCATGGGCTCAAAAAATCTAAAAGCAGTCGCCGTCAGAGGGACCAAAGGCCTTGCCGTCAAGGACGGCGCAGCCTTCCTTAAAGCAACCCAGGCCGGCAAAGAAGTCCTCCGCAACAACGCTGTGACAGGCGAAGGACTACCGACCTACGGCACTCAGGTGTTGATGAATGTCATCAACGAGGCGGGCGCCATGCCAACGCGCAACAGCCGCGAAGTTCAGTTTGAGGGCGCCCACGACATTTCTGCCGAAGCCATGGCAGAGCCGCGCAAAACCAACGGCGAACCAAACCTGCTCACGAACCAAGCATGCTTTGGCTGCACTATTGCCTGTGGTCGCATTTCCAAAGTCGATGAGACCCACTTTTCAATCCAGAACAAGCCTCAGTATTCTCATGCCTCCGGCGGTCTGGAATACGAGGCTGCCTGGGCCATGGGCTCCAACACCGGCGTCAATGATCTTGAAGCGCTAACGTTTGTAAATTTCGTCTGCAACGAACAGGGCCTGGATCCAATCTCCTTTGGCGCCACCGTGTCTGCAGCGATGGAGCTTTACGAATCAGGCGCCATCACATCTGAAAACACCGGCGGGCTGGAACTAAAGTTTGGCGACGCCGAGGCACTTGTTAAGTGCGTTGAACTGACCGGCAAAGCCGAAGGCTTTGGCAAGGAACTTGGACTTGGTTCCGCGCGCCTCACCGCAAAATATGGGCGCCCTGAACTTTCCATGACTGTGAAGAGCCAAGAGTTTCCCGCCTACGACCCACGCGGGATCCAAGGCATGGGCCTCACCTATGCGACCTCCAATCGTGGCGCCTGCCATCTGCGGTCTTATACAGTCTCCTCAGAAATCCTTGGCATTCCTGAAAAGACTGATCCCTTGGTCACAGACGGCAAAGCCGGCCTCGTCAAGGCCTTCCAAGATGCAACAGCCGCTGTTGATTCATCCGGTCTGTGTGTCTTCACAACTTTTGCCTGGACGCTTGAGGACATCGCACCTCAGGTCGATGCCGCTTGCGAAGGCAACTGGACACCTGACAAGATGATGGAAGTCGGCGAGCGTGTTTGGAACATGGAGCGTGTTTTCAACATGAAGGCCGGCTTCACAGCAGCAGATGACCGCCTCCCTGATCGTCTTGTCAAAGAAGCTGCAAAGACCGGACCTGCCAAAGGCCTCGTTAATGGCCTCGATAAAATGCTCCCTGAGTATTATCAGCTTCGCGGCTGGACGACGGATGGCATTCCAACGAATGAAACGTTGTCACGTCTATCGATTTAACACCTCGCAGCACTGAGCGAGGCACATCAAATCATGTTCGGTATGGGCAAAAAATTGTCTGTGCCGAACATAGGCCAAATAAGTTTGCCGGTTAGGTTCCCGTAAAGACCAAAATGAGAGGAACCGAAATTCCGAGAGGGACCGCACGATGAATTATGTCATCCTGGGCGCCGGCCCCGCTGGCGTCACAGCCGCAGAAACGATCCGAAGCGTCGACAAGTCCGGCAGCATTACTTTGGTCAGCGGCGAACCCGGGCCGCCCTATAGCCGCATGGCGCTCCCTTACTACATTCATGGCCAAATTGGTGAAGATGGCACCTACTTGCGCCAGATCGCTAACCATTACGAACGACTAAACATTTCCTATCTCAACGCACGTGCCGGCGGCATCGACACAAAATCAAAAAAACTATTTTTGTCGGAAGGTCGCGACCTGCCCTATGACAAACTCTTAATCGCAACGGGCGCTTCTCCCGTATCGCCACCGATACCTGGCGCAAATCTCGAAGGCGTTGACAACTGCTGGACACTCCAAGATGCGCACGAAATTCTAAAGCGCGCCGAAAAAGGCGTGCCCGTTGTGCTTGTTGGCGCCGGCTTCATTGGATCGATTATCCTCGAAGCGCTTTATCTGCGCGGATGTAAGCTTACCGTTGTCGAAATTGCGCCGCGCATGGTCGCCCGCATGATGGACGAAACAGCTGGCGGGATGCTCGGCCGCTGGTGTGAGAAAAATGGCGTGCGCGTTCTAACCAATACGCGCGTCACCGAGATTTCAAGAGCTGGAAACGGGGCCATAAACCTCAGCGTCCATCTTTCCACCGGCGAACAAATCCCAGCCGCCCTTGTCGTCATGGCCGTCGGTGTCAGACCCAACATCGGATTTCTTGTTGGCTCAGGTATCGACGTCAACTACGGCATCAAAGTCGACAAATATTTTCAAACGTCTGCGCCTGACGTTTATGCGGCTGGCGATTGCTGTGAAGCCATCGATCTGTCGACCGGCAAAACGGACATGCTGGCCATTCAACCGGTTGCCGTCGATCATGGACGCCTCGCAGGCCTCAACATGGCTGGCCGGACAACCCCGCATGATGGCTCGCTCAACATGAACGTGTTGGATACCATGGGCCTCATTTCATCGTCCTTCGGGCTCTGGCAAGGCGCCAAAGACGGCCAAACCGCAAAACTTATCGACGAAGATAACTTCAAATATTTGAAGCTAGAATTCCTCGGCGACAAAATGGTGGGCGCCCAATGCGTCGGCATGACCGACCACGTCGGCATGCTCCGCGGTCTTATTCAAACGGGATTTAGTCTGGGAGAATGGCGCGACAAACTTTTAGAATCCCCCGAACGCCTCCGCGAAGCCTATGTCGCCGTTGCTCAAAGCGCACCGACACATGGTCCAAGCAGACCAAACCCAAACCTGCCCGTGCCTTAAGGCATTCAAAGCAAGTCAAATTGCAGATGAATTGGAACTAGGCGGCGGCGATCTTTAATCCCGCGTCAGCCTCCTGCCGAATAGCAGCGATGTTTGCTGCGTAGGCCTCTTGCGACCCGCCCTTAAAAACCGCAGAGCCTGCGACCAACACATTGGCACCCGCCCGACGCACGATCCCTGCATTCTCCGGTGTAATCCCGCCATCCACTTCGATATCGATCGGTCTATCGCCGATGAGCGCCTTAGCGTCCCGAATTTTTTCAATCATTTGCGGAATAAAGGCCTGGCCACCAAACCCCGGATTAACTGTCATCAACAAAAGCAAATCGATTGCATCAAGCACATGCTCAACCGCACTCAACGGTGTCGCAGGGTTAAGCGACACACCGGTTTTTTTTCCGAGATTACGAATGGCCTGCAGTGAGCGATCCAAATGCGGGCCAGCTTCCGCGTGCACGGTGATAATGTCTGAGCCCGCAGCCGCAAACGCCTCCAAATAAGGATCCGCTGGCGCAATCATAAGGTGACAATCAAACGTCTTCGTCGAAACCTCGCGAATGGCTTTCACGACCCCGGGCCCAAACGTAATGTTCGGCACAAAATGGCCGTCCATCACATCAAGGTGGATCCAATCTGCACCGGCATCATCAACCGCCCTCACCTCCTCGCCTAGGCGCGAAAAATCAGCCGACAAAATCGATGGGGCAATAACGGTTGATTGAGACATGGGCAATGCCTCCTTAAGGGCCATTGGAATCACTTGCCCATCATATCAGGCCACAACGCGATTGCTACAAGAGCACATATACCTGCAGCAAAGAACAGCAAACGGGCGGGCAAAACGCCTAACTCCATGGATAAAAGCGCCGTTTTCGTTCAACGATCTTCAGAATCATGGGTGTAAAAATCAGCTGCATGGCCAAATCCAGCTTACCCCCAGGAATGACGATCGAGTTGGCGCGCGACATAAACGAGCCGTGTATCATCGACTTTAAATACGCAAAATCGATCCCTCGCGGATTTTGAAACCGAATAACAACCATAGATTCATCAGGCGTTGGAATCGACCGCGCAATAAACGGATTTGAGGTATCAACCATCGGCACGCGCTGAAAATTGATGTCTGTTTGCGAAAATTGCGGACAAATGTATTTCACGTATTCCGGCATGCGCCGCAGGATAATCTGCGTGACATCCTCCGTTGAATAACCCCTGGCCACCTTGTCGCGATGAATTTTTTGAATCCACTCCAAATTGATCACAGGCACAACACCAATTTTCAGGTCTGCGTACTTCGCGACATCCACTTTGTCGGTGATCACCGCCCCGTGCAGCCCTTCGTAAAACAACAAATCTGTGCCGCGCGGCAACTCCTCCCAGTCTGTAAACGTGCCAATGGGTATGCCATAAAGCTCCGACTCAAATTCATCGTGCGCATAGTGGCGCGTTTTGCCCGTCCCAGAATCTGAATAGCTTGCAAAAGTCGCCTCCAGCTCATCAAGCAAATTCGCTTCCTCGCCAAAATGCGTGAGATAGTAGTTTCCCTGCCGCGCCGCGTCTTCCGTAGCCGATTCCATCTGCTCGCGGTCATAACGGTGAAACGCATCACCCTCGATAAAGGCCGCACTCACATCTTCACGTCGGAATATTTGTTCAAATGTTTGCCGAATTGCGGTCGTGCCCGCCCCCGATGAGCCCGTGACAGAAATGATGGGATGTTTTTCAGACATGAAGCGCGTTACACCGACCTACATTCAGCGAGCAAAACCAATAAATGCACATGAGACCAAACAAGCTATGTGCGAAATAACCCGCGCTGCCCAAACAACGGCGAACGCTCGCCAATTGCGTGAGGTTTCTGATGCAGCATTTCAACGTACTCAACTTCAGCGCGCGATCCCAAAATCATGGGCACACGTTGCAAAAATGAAGCCGGTTTTAGTTCCAGGATGCGCGCCAGCCCCGTGGAAGCGGCACCGCCCGCTTGTTCCACCACCATTGCAATGGGATTGGCTTCAAAGACGAGACGAAACCGCCCGTCCCGATAACCTTCACGCGCATCAGCCGGATAAAGGTAAATGCCACCGCGCGTAAAAATCCGGTAGATCTCAGCCACCGGAGATCCAATCCATCGCATGTTAAAGTCTACCGACCGCAATCCGTCAGACCCATCAAGGCAATCATTGACGTAAGTCTGAATGGCGCTGTTCCAATGCCTGTAATTGGCAGCATTAATGGCATATTCGCGACCCGTTTCAGGAAGTTTCACGTCGCGGGCACTGACGATGAATTCATGCCGTTGCGGATCATACGTAAAAACGTGCGTTCCATCGCCAAGCGTCAACACAAGCGCCACACGCGGCCCATAAATCACAAACCCTGCCGCAAGAAGATTCTTTCCCGGTTGCAAATAGCCTGCAACAATATCGTCGCCAGCACCATTCGTCGGTCGGCGCAAAACCGAAAACACCGTACCAACCGCCGCATTGGTATCAATGGACGCAGACCCATCAAGCGGGCTTACAACGGCCGTCAACGAAGACCCGCCTTCAAGCAGAACCGGTTCTTCAACCACCGGTGAAATCAACGATGCGATGGGCGCGCCGCGAACTGCGTCAAGAAACGTATGATGGGCCTGTCGATCAATATCGGGATCAGACTCGCTTAACGGGATTTCACGGCTTTTGACATCAAAGCCACCCTCAAGAGCACCTTTCGCAATGCGATCCGAGATCGCCCGACAGCCCTCCGCCAATCCACGCACTGCTCTTGCAATATCCCGGTGTGCGTCCTTGTTGGCTGCCCATTGCTCCAAGAATTGATCGAGGGCAATCGCCTCACGCATAACGCTTCACTCCCAGTCCGGCCCGATTGATTGGGGCTTCTCCTACCTGCCAAAAACCGCCAATCTGCAAAAAAAATCAAGTTGCAATGCACACAACCAACACAAATGTCAGCCCGGGTTTGCCTGAACGAAACAGATTACAAGCGACCGACCGTTCCCAAGACAGGCTGGCGATCAAACACATGTAGGCATAATATTGCATAAGGCCTTGATCCCGCATATGGCATCGAAATGGCCACGATCGTCCGTCTCTCGCCTCCAGAGGCCTTAATTGCCATAATCAATTGACCGCAAAAATTAGCCCGTTGGCGATCCCGATTGTTATTGCCACGGGCAGGGGTAGCTGGGGCCTCACATTCACAGTCAACGGCACCTTCAAATTGATACATTCCGTTTGGCTTGATCAACACCCATCACGACAATCCACATTGCCTCGACACTTTGAATATAGTCGCATATGTAGGTGGCGAGGATGGTTGTGGCTGACCACGCCGCCGACGAAGAGCACGCCAAACATGCCCTTTTTCACCAACCACCAAAACATGGCAACACGCAAACCAAAAACCAATAGAATGCAGCGCGAACCAATCGAACGCTGAACCGCCATCGGCAAAAATACTTTGCCGAGTGCAAGAGGGAACAAATGAGTGACGTTTCTGTGAGAGCCAAAAAATCTAAAAACAATGGCAAAGGAACGGAGGCTTCTCGCAAGTCCAAAGCAATTCACCCCGGCGCCGGCCGGCGCAAAGCGCTTCTCCACCCAAAGGGCCGAACTTTAGCGCCAGAAGAGCGCGAAGCGGTTGAAAAAATCGTTGGCGAAGGTCCTTATCAACGGGCTCTTCTCATCGAATACCTTCACAAAATTCAAGACACCGAGGGCTGCCTTCCAGCCTCTCACCTCCACGGTCTCGCAGAACTCATGCGCATACCAATGGCCGAAGTTTACGAAGTGGCGACCTTTTATGCGCACTTTGATGTCATTCCGGACGGTGCTGAGCGGCCTGCAGAAATAACAATCCGCGTTTGCGACAGCCTCTCGTGCATGCTGGCCGGAGCAGAAGACCTAATCGCCGCTTTGGAAAAGTCACCGCCCAAAAATACGCGCGTTCTGCGTGCCCCATGCATCGGATCCTGCCACACCGCGCCGGCGGTACATATTGGGCATAATCACGTCGATCACGCGACCGCCGATAAAATCAAAGACCTTGCAAAACGTGCAGAGACGCATCCCGAAATTCCAAAATATCAAAACTTGGCCGCTTATCAAAAAGAAGGCGGTTACAAAATCCTCAAACAATGTCTCGACGGCAAACTCAGTGTTGATGACGTTATCAAGACGTTGTCTAATGGCGATTTGCGCGGACTTGGTGGCGCCGGCTTTCCGACTGGACGCAAATGGACATTTGTGCGCGCAGAAAAAAAACCACGCCTCATGGCCGTCAATGGCGATGAAGGCGAACCCGGCACATTTAAAGATCGCCATTACCTTGAGACCAAACCGCACCAATTTTTTGAAGGTATGCTAATCGCTGCTTGGGCCGTAGAAGCCGAAGAAGTCTTCATCTACATGCGCGACGAATACCCTGCGATCCTCAAAATACTGGCCGATGAAATTCCAAAACTGGAAAAAGCACGCCTCACGCCACAAACCAAAGTCACGCTCCGTCGCGGTGCCGGTGCTTATATTTGCGGCGAAGAAAGCGCAATGATTGAATCCATTGAGGGAAAGCGCGGCCTCCCACGCCATCGCCCACCTTATGTGGCCCAGGTTGGCATCTTTAACCGGCCAACACTCGTCAACAATGTCGAGACGCTTTATTGGATTCCAGAAATCATAGAAAAAGGCGCCAAATGGTTCGCCGATCAAGGAATCAACGGCGGCAAAGGCCTGCGCTCATATTCCGTATCTGGCAGGGTCAAAAATCCAGGCGTCACACTCGCACCGGCAGGCTCCACCGCCAACGACCTGGTAGAGCTCTGCGGCGGCATGGCCGACGGCCACAAATTTAAAGGCTACCTGCCAGGCGGGGCCTCAGGCGGCATCCTGCCGGCCGCGATGGCTGACATTCCACTTGATTTTGGCCAACTTGAAAAACATGGCTGTTTTATTGGTTCGCATGCCGTTGTTATTCTGTCCGACAAGGACGATATGAAAGCAGTGGCTCTAAACTTGATGAAATTCTTCGAGGACGAATCTTGCGGTCAGTGCACGCCATGTCGCAATGGAACTGAAAAAGCAGTTCAACTGATGAGTGAGAAAAAGTGGGACACAGATTTGCTAGATGATCTTTCTGAGGTCATGCGCGAAGCTTCGATTTGTGGTCTCGGACAAGCCGCCTCCAATCCGCTGGCAAGCGTCATTAAATTTTTTCCCGACGACCTAAAAAAGAGCTGAGCCAAAGCAAGCTCAAGTGCGTAAGCAAATTCAAAAACACGTCGAACCGATAACTGGAAGCACCAAAAATGAGCGACAAAATCAAAATCGAACTCGACGGCAAAGAAGTTGAAGCACAAGCCGGCGAAACCATTTGGCAAGTCGCCAGACGCGAAGGCACGACAATCCCGCATCTGTGTTGGTTGCCAGAGCCCGGCTATCGCGCTGACGGCAACTGCCGCGCCTGCATGGTCGAAGTTGAAGGCGAGCGCGTTCTTGCCGCCTCCTGCCAGCGCACCGTTTCAGAAGGCATGAAAGTCAAAACATCCACCGAACGCGCAAAAAAATCACGCGAGATGGTGTTTGAACTTTTAATCGCCGACCAACCCGCCAAAGAAGACAGTCACGACCCAGCTTCAAAATTCTGGAATTGGGTCGAAGACATGAACATCGCGACGACAAGCCGCTTTCCAAAAAATGGTCGCCCACCATCTGACACCACGCACACGGCCATCTCCGTTAATCTCGACGCCTGCATCAACTGCGGACTCTGTGTACGCGCCTGTCGCGAAGTGCAATCAAACGACGTCATCGGTATGGCCTATCGCGGCCACGGCGCCAAAGTCATCTTTGATTTTGACGAGCCTATGGGCCAAAGCACCTGCGTTGCTTGCGGCGAGTGCGTCCAGGCCTGTCCAACAGGCGCACTCATGGAAGCAAACCTCCTCGACAAAAAGACACAAAAACGCGTGCACTACGAAGACGAGAGCTTCAATACCGTTTGCCCCTATTGTGGCGTTGGCTGCCAAACAAAAGTGCACATCAAAGACAACAAAATCCTTTACGTAGACGGCCGCGACGGCCCAGCAAATGAAAACCGCCTCTGCGTGAAGGGTCGATTTGGATTCGACTACATCCATCACAAGGACCGCCTCACAAAGCCGCTCATTCGTCGTGATGGTATTCCAAAAAGCGAAACTGACATGCAGCGTCCTATGTCGGAAATTGGCGACGTCTTTCGCGAGGCCACATGGGATGAAGCCCTCGATATGGCCGCCAGCGGCTTTAAACGAATTCGCGACACCTGGGGCAGTTCCGCCCTTGCCGGGCTTGGTTCCGCAAAAGGCTCAAACGAGGAAGCCTATCTGTTCCAAAAACTAATCCGCCAAGGCTTTGGCACCAACAACGTCGACCATTGCACGCGATTGTGCCACGCCTCTTCCGTCGCCGCATTGATGGAAGGCTTAAACTCTGGCGCCGTTACAGCGCCCTTCACAGCAGCAGCAGATTCTGATTGCATCATCGTCATTGGCGCCCGCCCAGCCGAAAACCATCCCGTCGCCGCAACCTATCTTAAACAAGCCGCCAAACGCGGTGCAAAACTCATCATTATGGATCCGCGCAACCAACAATCAGGTCTCGCGCGTTACGCATCGCACGTTCTTCAATTCAAACCTGCCGAGGACGTCGCACTCTTAAACGCCATGCTTCATACGATCATCGAAGAAGGCATGGTCGACATCCAATATGTGCAAGCCCACACCGAAGGTTATGAAGCGCTACGCGCGAAAGTGCGGGCATTCTCGCCAGAACGCATGGCTCCGGTTTGCGACATTCCCGCTGAAACCATTCGCGAAGTGGCACGGATTTATGCACGTTCAGAAGCCTCACTCATTTTCTGGGGCATGGGCATTTCCCAACACACGCACGGTACGGACAATTCGCGCTGCCTCATCGCCTTGTCATTGATCACAGGACAAATTGGCCGACCAGGTACCGGGCTCCACCCATTACGTGGTCAAAACAACGTCCAAGGCGCCTCCGACGCCGGCCTCATCCCAATGGTCTATCCCGATTACATTTCGGTTGAAGACGATGAAACGCGTCACAAGTTCGAAGATCTTTGGAGCACCAAGCTGGATCCCAATAAAGGTCTCACTGTGATTGAGATCATGCACTCAATCCACGAAGGCCTTGTCAAAGCCATGTACATTATGGGCGAGAACCCCGCGATGTCCGACCCCAATGTCCGCCAAGCACGCCAAGCCTTGTGCGAACTGGAACTCTTCGTGGTCCAAGACATCTTTATGACGGAGACCGCTTGGCAAGCTGACATCGTGCTGCCCGCCTCTGCCCAAGCAGAAAAATGGGGCACGTACACCAACACAAATCGGCAAATTCAACTCGGTCGTCCCGTGGTCTCCTCACCCGGTGACGCACGTCAAGACTGGGAACTAATTTCCGAAATTGCAAATCGCATGGGACTAAACTGGCGCTACAAAGACGTGTCAGATATCTTTGCCGAAATGGCGGCCGTCATGCCTTCGCTTGATAACATAACGTGGAACCGTTTGATGAAAGAAGATTCTGTGACATATCCGGTCGACGGTCCGGACGTGCCCGGCAATGAAATCATTTTCAGCCAATCTTTCCCAACGGAGTCTGGACGCGCAAAAATTGTCCCTGCATCGCTGTTGCCGCCACACGAATTACCCAACGACGAATACCCGATGGTTTTAACCACCGGCCGACTCTTAGAACACTGGCACACCGGGTCCATGACCAGGCGCGCAACGCGCCTTGACGACTTAGAACCTGAAGCCATTGCTGGGCTGAACCCTGAAGACATGGAAACAATGGGCATCGCGCCTGGTGATTACGTCAAGGTCACGACGCGACGCGGTGAGATCACATTGCGCGCACGCCGAGATGGTGACACGGCAAAAGGCATGGTCTTTATTCCATTCTGCTTCGCCGAAGCGGCCGCCAACACCCTCACCAACCCGCAACTTGATCCCATGGGTAAAATTCCAGAGTTCAAGTTCTGCGCCGCTAAAATTGAAAAGACGAAAGCACCCTCAACCGTGGTTGAAGCGGCAGAATAATTTATGCGAAAAGGCGACGTGTCCGCCTAACAATCAAAGAACGTAAGAATGCGCGCGCCATGCTCAGCTTGCTGGTTTGGTGCTCGCCTTGTCGCGACATTGCGACAAACACTAGACTCGCACGCATCACCCCACGCAAAAAGTTGTCCTCGATCACGATATAAGCAAAACAAAGACTTGCCCCCGCAGCCTCAGCGATCGTATCCAAATCAAAAACTGAACACTGAAATTGACGCGCCAAAAAAATCGCGTGCGGAGCCGACGCGAGGGGAATTGCTATGCCATCTTGGACACACATCGCACTTTATTTGGTCATGTACTTGGTGGCGTTCGCAGGCATGGCAAATGCAGACACCAAAGACCTCCCACAATGGGCGTTTCCTGACAGCGAGTTAACAACGCCGCCACCGGACGACGGATCTCTCTTAACGCTCCCGGAAAGCAACGCGCGTTTCACAAGCACCGACCTACGCAATTTCTTTTCACCACCTGACTGGTACCCGCAAGATCATCCGAAGATGCCACCCCTCGTTGCCAAAGGCGAAAAGCCCAGCGCGTTCGCATGTGGGTTTTGCCACCTGCCGACCGGTTTAGGTCGACCTGAAAACGCACCCATCGCAGGCTTGCCGGCCTCCTACATCATCAGGCAGGTCAAAGAGATGGCGAGCGGCGTAAGACAATCAGCGCGACCGCACCGCTATCCGCAAGCCCTCATGACCCAAGTTGCCTCCCAAGCAGCAACCCACCCTGGCCTCGCAGAAGCCGCCGCCTACTTCGCTGCGCTCAAATACACATCGACATCCAAAGTGATTGAAGCCGACACCATCCCAATGATTACCATTTCACATTGGATCTTGAGAAAATCCGACGAAGACGGCACCGAACCCATTGGCAATCGCCTCGTTGAGATACCGGACGACTACGATCGCTTTTTGTTACGCGATGGCCGCCTGACATACACCACCTACGTACCCACGGGCAGCCTCGCCAAGGGCAAAAACCTTGTGACAACAGGCGGCAACGGAAAAACCATCGCTTGCGACATCTGCCACGGATCTGATCTCAAAGGTTTGGGCTTCGTACCACCGATTGCCGGACGCGGCCCAAGTTACATCGCGCGACAACTGTTTGACATGCGAGAAGGCGCACGCAAAGGCGAAGGTGCAGCACTCATGAATGCCGTCGTAGAAAAACTTTCCAATGACGACATCATCGCAATCACGGCCTATGTGTCATCCCGCGACCCATAAAATGGGCCAAGGCAATAATTTGGTTTAATTTAAAGTCTTTTTTGATCCCGCAAGGTAATAGTATTCATACCTTCCAGGCTTCACATACAATTTAAATACGGAACGTATCCGTGTATGCCATAATCGCAGCCAGACGCCGTGCTTGGCAAACGCGCAATCAATCAAGTTATGGGAGATCGCTATGAACCGGATCCGTTGGTGTGCCATTGCGCTCGCAACGATGACATTTATGGGCGCCAATGACGCTCAGGCGAACAGAATTTCTGAGGTCGTAGGCGCGCGCGCGAACGCACGCGCAGGCGGGCCCATAAGTGCACACGACGCCTGGATATTGGAGCGTTATGGCGCGCTAAGTGGAACACGTTACTATTCACGGGGGCATTACAAACGCCGCTACAAGCGTCGCTCAAAAAGATATTGGCGCCGCCGATACGGGTATTAAGACGGCGCTACACTTCGACAAAATACCGCGCCGTCAAATTTTAAAGACAACGGCACCGACTCTGTCCCGTAAAAAACAAAGTCCTCTCCCCAGCGCGGGGGAGGGGACCAAAGGCGACGCACATCTAAGTTTCTAAAACAGACCTTCAATCTGGCCTGCCTCGTTAAGCCGGATGTTTTCTGCTGCCGGCACACGCGGCAAGCCTGGCATCCGCATGATGTCGCCGGCAACCGCAACAATAAACTCCGCACCCGCCGCCAAAATAACTTCGCGGATTGGAACCACGTGACCGGTCGGCGCACCACGCGACGTGGGATCCGTCGAAAACGAATACTGCGTTTTGGCAACACAAATGGGCAGGTGACCATAGCCGCCCTCTTGCAGGTCTTTCACTTGCCCTTTGACCTTCGCATCGCCCGATATGTCTGATGCCCGATAAATCTCGCTGGCAATAGTGCGGATCTTATCCCACAGCGGCATGTCATCCGGATATATGGGTTTGAACGCAGATAGTCCGCCACCCACCACTTCCACAACATGGCGTGCAAGATCTTCCGTACCTGCACCACCATCAGACCAATGCGAACACATATAGGCTTTGGCACCAACGCTTTCAGCCGCTTTTCGCACCTCTTCTATTTCCGCATCTGTATCGTTGATAAACTTGTTAATCGCAACGACGGGCGGAACATTAAACTTGCGAATGTTTTCAAGGTGCCGCCGTAAATTATCACAACCCTTAGCAACAGCAGCCGCGTTTTCTGACTTTAGATCGTCCTTCGCCACACCACCGTGCATCTTAAGCGCACGCACCGTCGCAACAAGCACAACCGCCTTAGGATTAAGACCTGCTTTGCGGCATTTGATATTAAAGAACTTTTCAGCACCCAGATCAGCGCCAAAGCCAGCCTCGGTCACAACATATTCGCATAACTTGAGCGCCGTCTTCGTAGCCAGCACCGAATTACAACCGTGCGCAATGTTTGCAAACGGCCCGCCATGTACAAACACCGGATTGTTTTCTAGCGTTTGCACCATGTTCGGCATCAACGCGTCTTTCAGCAAGACGGTCATCGATCCGTCAGCTTTAATATCGCGTGCCAACACCGGCGATTTATCGCGCCGATACCCAACAACAATATTGCCCAAACGCCGCTGAAGGTCTTTCAAGTCCGTGGCGAGACACAAGATCGCCATCACTTCCGACGCCACCGTGATGTCAAAGCCATCCTGGCGGGGGAATCCGTTCGTAACACCGCCAAGAGAATTGGTAATCATGCGCAACGCGCGATCGTTCATGTCAACAACGCGCCGCCAGGACACGCGACGCGCATCAATGCCCTGCGCATTGCCCCAATAAATGTGATTATCGAGCATGGCTGCCAACAAGTTGTTGGCCGACGTAATGGCGTGGAAATCGCCCGTGAAGTGAAGATTGATATCCTCCATGGGCACGACCTGCGCGTAACCACCACCAGCAGCACCACCTTTGACACCGAAACAAGGACCAAGCGACGGTTCACGCAAACAGCACATGGCGTGCTTACCAATCCGCGCCATGCCGTCGGCCAAGCCGACGGTGGTCGTGGTCTTGCCTTCACCAGCAGGAGTAGGGCTGATCGCCGTCACCAGAATGAGCGAGCCGTCTTTGCGGTCTTGCAAACTGTCAATAAACTGGGACGAAAGTTTCGCCTTATAGGGCCCGTAATTTAATAACGCCTCGCGCGGCACACTAATCTTTTGTGCCACATCGCCAATTGGCTTCATGTCGGCTTCGCGCGCAATTTCAATATCGGATTTGACCGTCATTTACGTTTCCTCCTGTCGGCACAGCCGTTCTTATTTTCCCACCAACTTACGATGTGTGACCTGCGCCGTCGAACATAATGATGATACGACCGCCCGGGGCCCCTAAAAAAATCACGTGCAGCCACCAAAGGACTCGCCAACCCCTCGCAGTTGCACAGCAAACCGAACTGAAACACCATTTGCCACCCTGTAGGCAACCCCATTTTGACACCTAGTAGACCTTAGGTGCTTTCTCCACCATCGCCCGTGGCACCCGATGCCATTATGCGCGTCGCCTCAGCTTCACTAAATCCGAGATCCATTCTCAGAATTTCCGCCGTATGCTCTCCCAAAAGCGGCGAACGCACAACATCAACATTGTGATCTGACATCTTAATGGGGTTGCCAACGGTAAGATATGAGCCGCGTTTCGGATGATTAACCTCTACGACAGTTCCCGTCGCACGCAGCGACGCATCTGCGGCTAGTTCTTCCATTGAAAGAATAGGACCGCAGGGCACATCCACGTGTTCTAGCTCTTTCATAGCGTCGTGTTTTGACCGCGTCTTTGTCCATTCCTCTATGCGCTCATAAATCTCCGACAATCGAGGCAACCGCGCTTGTGGCGTTGCGTAGTTAGAATCAGAAATCCATTCCACTGCACCAATCAACTGACATAGCTGCGGCCACACCGCCGCTTGCACAACAATGTAAATGTATTGATTGGGGTCTTGCTCCGCACCTTTGCACTTAAATACGCATCCAGGTTGCCCACCACCAGACGCATTGCCAGACCTCGGTGTCGCGCTCCCAAACGAACGCCCCTCAGAAAATTGCGGATATTCTTTGAGTGGCCCGTGGGCCAAGCGCTGCTGATCACGCAGCTTCACACGACAAAGATTCAACACGCCATCTTGCATTGCGCACGATACTCTCTGCCCCATCCCTGTATGCACGCGCTGATAAAGAGCCGCGACAATACCAAGCGCCAAATGCAAGCCTGTGCCGCTATCACCAATTTGCGCGCCCGTCACAGTCGGCGGCCCGTCGTCAAATCCTGTTGTGGATGCAGCACCGCCTGCGCATTGCGCAACATTCTCGTAGACTTTTCCATTCTCAAACGGTCCCGGCCCATACCCCTTTACAGAGCCTAAAATCAGCTTTGGATTGGCCTTGTGGATCGCGTCCCACGTAAAGCCCAATCGATCAAGCGCACCTGGCGCAAAATTTTCAACCAACACGTCGCAAACTCCGATGAGACGCCACATCACGGCGCATCCCTCTTCATGTCGCAAGTCGAGGGCAATCGACCGCTTGTTGTGATTAAGCATAGCAAAGTAAAGGCTATCCACATCCGGAAGATCACGCAATTGGGTCCGCGTAACGTCACCTGTGCCCGGCCGCTCAACTTTAATGACATCGCACCCCAGAAACGCCAAAAGCTGCGTACACGAGGGCCCGGACTGCACGTGCGTGACATCCAAAACCTTTATACCACCGAGAGCTTTGCCCATGAATGTCCCCAAGTCGCGCTTCAAATTGCTCTCATACCATAAGAAAACCACATCCCGAAAAAATCAAAAAAATGGTTTGTAAATTTCAAGGGATTTAGGCTGACGACTTGACGGTGACCCCACTAGGCGGAGTAGCCTGTACCCAATGAGACGAAAAGCGCCGGAGGTTCCTCGGTGAAGATTTGCATTTACGGCGCCGGCGCCATCGGCACGCATTTGGCCGTTAACCTCAAACAAGCCGGTTACGATGTCTCCGTCATCGCACGTGGCGCCCATCTTATGGCCATTCGCGAAAAAGGGCTCACGCTTATCTCCAACAACATTGAAAATAATGTCCGCTTGCCCGCCTCGAACAACCCCGACGACCTTGGCATTCAAGACGTCGTCATCATCGCCTTAAAGTCCCATCAGGCTTGGGAAGTGGCTGGACAGATGAAACCGTTGCTTGGACCAGAAACAAGCGTTGTGACAGCGCAAAACGGTATACCCTGGTGGTATTTCTACAAATTGGCGGGTCCATACGAAAACCACCGACTAAAAAGTGTGGATCCCAACGACCGACAATGGAATACCATCGGCCCAGAGCGCGTTATCGGTTGTACCGTTTACCCGGCCGCCGAAATCATTGCGCCTGGAATTGTCAAACACACCTATGGCCAGCGCTACGGTCTTGGCGAACCAAACGGTCAACAAACGCCGCGCCTTTTAGCCCTTGCTGAAACGTTTCAATCAGCAGATCTCAAGCCACGCATTGAGTCAGAAATTCGCGACGACATATGGCTCAAGCTTTGGGGCAATTTGTGCTTTAATCCCATCTCGGTCTTAACGCGTGCACCGTTAAACACCATGGCAACAGACCCTGGTACGCGCCAAGTCGCCACCTTCATGATGCAAGAAGCACAAGAGATCGCCCAACATCTCGGTGCAAAGTTTCGCGTTGGCATTGATCGACGGATTGATGGCGCAGCATCCGTTGGTGCCCATCGCACAAGCATGCTGCAGGATTTTGAGCGCGGCAGACCCATAGAACTGGACGCCGTGCTCACAGTTGTTCAGGAAATGGGTCGCCTCAGCAAAATCAAGACGCCTGCCATCGACACGGTCCTTGCGCTGACCCAACAACTGGGACGAACAGCGGGCGTCTACCCCACATTTCCCGATCAAAATTAGACCGGCCCTGCCACGCCAACTCAAATGGCCGGCGGAACGCCCCCATTAGCGGCAGCTTTTTCTTGGACTTCCCTGCGCGTCACATAGATGGACGCACCAAAAATGATCGCTGCCCCCAACCACGCCAAGGCATCAAGTGCTTCGCCAAAAGCTAAGAAGCCGATCAAGACCGCAAAGGGAAGCCGCGTAAACTTAAACATCTGCACGAATGATGCTTCCGCCACCGTATAACCGCGCACCAACGCCATATGACCCAAGAGTGCAGCAAGTCCCATACCGGCAAGAAACAGCCACAAATGATCGGGCGGCCATTGCCAGACAAACAACGCCGGGATCAACGTCAGCGGAAGCAATAATAAGTTCGTCAAAAACACAACGCGATCGGGGTGGTCCGTGAACGTTAACTTTTTGACCACTGGGCCGATGATCCCTAACGCACACGCAGACACAAGCGCCGCAATTTGTCCGAGACCAAACGTAGATGTTGTTGGCCGCAACAAAATCATGGCGCCGATAAACCCAACCACAAGCGCAATCACACGGCGTTGCCGAACGCGTTCTCCCAACATCAAGACGGCAAAGACCGTCGCAAAGATCGGCGTCAAAAACCCTATCGCGGTGACTTCACCAATAGGGATGAGGGCGATGGCATGAAACATCGCCAGCATTGAAACAAAGCTTAAGCCCACGCGAAGCCCGTAAAGATGGAATTTGGTCGTGGCATAAAGCTCCGAACCGCGCCACGCGAGCATCGGCAACAAAAACAAGACACAAAATGCCACACGAAAGAACAGCACCTGCGAGGGATCAAGCCCTTCAAGCGCGCAATAGCGGCCCAAGCCCGCCATCCCAGCCAAAAACGCCATGCCGGCCGTAACCCAAAGCGCACCTGCAATGGGGTGTCCATGCGCGTCTGCACTACTGCGATCGCCATGCCTCGCCGCCACTTGAGGATCACCCAACTTAGGATTGCCGCCCAAAGACAACTCCAACCACGAACAGTTGCTAAGAAAACCAAATTCGATCGCGAAATTGGGCTAAACCGATTCCGGCTGCAGGGCACGCACGACGACGACAGTCGCGTTATCTTGGTGCGGATCGCGCAGCGCTTCCACAGATCGGATCAAGGCCGCAGCCACCGCCTCAGCCCCATCGCCAGCATAGGCCGTCACAATTCGCTCGATCTCAGAGTTTTCAAGCGTCTGCAAACCATCGCTCGCAAGAATAATATAGTCCTCGGGCAACAGCTGCAAAGGCTGCTTGGACTGATCTATGAGATCAAGCTCTTCGCCCGTGACCGCTGAGCGCAGCATATGCCGGCGCGGATCCTCACGCGCCTCTTCACGCGTAATCTTTCCCGCTTCCGCCAAACGGTCCAACTCAGGCGCCAGCGAATGGTCCTCATTTAAAAGTGCAATTTCACCGCCCCGATACAAATAAAGCGGACTGTCCCCCACACTGACCCATTCAACGCCACCAACTCCAACCACAACGCCGACAAGTGTACATCCCATACCCGAGAGCACAGGATCCGATTCCACCTTTTCAGCGAGCGCCGAATTAGAATCGTCCAGAGCATCCCGCAAACGATCCGAGATCGATCCATGTCTCGCAACAAACGAGGCCACAAACCGTTCACACGCCATTCGGCTTGCAAGCGCGCCACCGGTGTGCCCGCCCATGCCATCGGCAAGAACGGCAACCACATGATCCGGCGTTCCCGTTGGATCTGACCCATTCTCGCGCGGAGCCGCGGCCTGCCGGAAAAGTTTCCCCTTTCCCGGCCGGACAGCAGCCATATCCTCTTGATACTCGCGCGCGCCTTTTGTAGCGCGCCATGCATGATCAAACGCGGTCATCAAGCCTTTGCTTCTGATAACTCCGACCAGTCGAACTCGGGACCACAAAATGGAACGAACACAAGCTGCGTACGGCCCATCACGATAACGTCCATCTGTTTAAGTTCAACGGCGCCGGTCGGTCGTCTGTCGTTCACTGAAACAACATTGGTTTTAGCAAGATTTGGCACAAAGAGAAAAGATCGATCAGATGAATCATAGCGGATATACGCTTGTTCCTCAGAGGAAATAGCGTCATCACCAAAATCTAAGGGGATGCGCTGTGTGGTGCCGCGGCCCACCGTATTATTGCCCTCAAATATCGGCCGATAAGAACCAATCCCAGGACCACCAACAACCACCAGCCAACCAACAACCGGATCACTTTTGAAATTCCCGCGCTTGACCTTTGGTTTCCCACGCAAAAGTTGCGTACGCGCCGCTTCATCCGTCCCAATCATTGAACCAACCTCAGTTTCACTCAACCCACCGCGAACCACTTTTGTTGTCGGCGGCGTTTCAATCTCCACATGACGCTCCGCCTTCGTCTCAACAGGCCCCGTGCGCGCTTCACGGGCTGCTTCCGCTGCACTCTTTGCCATAGCGCTAGCCTCAGGTTTACTTTTCTCGCCGGTCCCAGAAAGCGGCGGCGGCAAAGCAACACTTTTGGATAGCTGTCCACCCAAACTTCTTTGCGCATCTGATTTGTCCCGCGCTTGGCCTGTGTCATCGCGGCTTGCCGCCGCCAATGCGTCCTTCAATGACCCCAAAAATCGCCCCGTTTTATGACCGGGTTGGGTTGTTGGTTCGTTTGACATAGATTGTGTCTCCTTTGAAATATCTGCCGTTCCCGACGGCTCACGACGCATAAACTTTGCACTAAAAGCATTTGCCAAACTCAAAAACACTTTTTTCACGCACCATCCATAAGACCACACACTAAGACGCAAGATTGAACTTGAGCTTTACCTCTCCCAACATCAATTGATCACCATCGCGCAGGCGAATGTTTTGCACACGCCGGCCGTTGACAATCACACCATTTCCGTCGGCGCCAGATAGATCCGTCACCTCAAATCCGCGCTCCGCATCGTGTTGTATGACCGCATGGTATCGATGCACGGTCGGCAACCTAAGCTGAAGATCGTTGTCATCTTCGCGCCCAATCCGCACCACTTGGTCTGAATGCAATCTATGGCGCCTGAGTTTAGCGGTCGGCTCGGACGGCTCCACTTCCAGAAATCCATCAATTGTCATGGGCTGTGTCGCTGCAAACTGGGTTGGACCCCCCGCAATGGCCAGCGTCTCACCGGGACGGAGCTTTCGCGTAACCTCAAACCCACCACGACGCGGGCGCAGGGCCAGTCCGACAAGTAAAAGTGGAGGAACGATGAGCAAAAACCCAAGGCCAAGAACCAAAACAGGTGCCCGCTGCCACCCTTCAGCAAACCACGTTTGAACCAAATGAAGCACGTCAGAGGGACCATAGGCGTCCACTTTGACCCCTCTGTCACCAACGAGCGCCAACGCCGCCCGCACGTCCGCCAATGCTGTGCCGCCGTCCTGCCCCAAGAGTGGCGCCGCAACCAAGACAGCCATCGCGAGCACCAACGCCACAGGCTGTTTTGATATCCCAAATTTCGCCATCGCGAATCCCCAATTGATTGGCAAACACGTTGACGAGCCATGACGGCAGCAACATGGCCCACATTTAGGATTTGCCCACAATTCGCCAAATTTGGGCGTAACGCACGCCTCAGTGCCACAATCGTGCAGTAACATTTGAATCTTGAGTGCCGCGCCCGACCAGAAACGACGCGGTTCTTTTGGCGCCATTTATTCTTGAGCAGTGCTCCATTGTGAAAACGATCTAGACGGGGACAATGACTAACCTAACCGCGCTGCCTATTGGAACCGAACTCGTCGATGATTACCGCATCGATCGCGTTTTGGGTGCGGGCGGTTTCGGCATCACTTACCTCGCAACGGAACTCGCCCTCGAACGCAAAGTCACGATCAAAGAATATTTCCCCACGGATTATGCAGCACGCAAGGACGGCATCGAATCCTGCCCACGCTCTAAGGATTGCTCATCAGAATATAAGTGGGGCCTAGAACGTTTTATCGAAGAAGCGCAAACTCTAGCAAAGTTCGACCATCCCAATATCGTCCGCGTCTATCGTTACTTTCGCGCCAACAACACCGCTTACATGGTCCTTCACTTCGAAGAGGGTCAAAGCTTTAAGAGCTGGCTAAAAAATCTAGGGCGCGCCCCGCGACAAAACGAACTTGATAAGATTTTGGAGCCGTTGCTCGATGCTCTGGAGCTCATCCATGCGCAAGACTTTCTTCACCGCGATATCGCGCCTGACAACATCATTATCCGCAAAGATGACTCCCCCGTTCTCATTGATTTTGGTTCAGCACGCCGCGAAATCGCAAGCCAATCAAAAACAGTTTCAGCACTGGTAAAACCCGGCTACTCACCTTACGAGCAGTATGCCGAAAAGAGCTCAAATCAGGGGCCATGGACGGATATCTATGCCTTAGGCGCGACGCTCTATCATGCAATTACCGGCAAACGCGCACCCGATGCGCCATCCCGCATGGTTGCCGATGAAATCAGACCGGCACGTGAGGCAGCACTCAGTGCCTATCGCCCGAAATTTCTAAACGCAATCGACAAAGCTCTATCGCTTAGAATAGAGACACGTCCGCAAACGATTGCCGCCTGGCGCACTGATCTTTTTAAACCAGCCACAAAAAGAACTTGGCTTTCAGGAGGGAGAGAAAAACAAAAGAACCAAAACAATCTCGACGCGAAGCCAACGCCTGCCGAGAAAGAATGTTCACCAATCGCAGCAGAGCCGCAGGTTGCCCCTGACGCCAACACCGTGCGCTTAAATCCTGAGTCACAACCAGAAAAATCGCGGCTTGGTTTTTTTAAATTTATCAGCGGTCCGAAACGTCAACAAAAGCCTCAAGGCAAACACCAGCGCTTGTCAGCCGCATTAGAAGATGTGCAAAAGGACAATAAGCTTGAACCAACAGGCGATGTTTTAGAACGAACGCGCGAGCCAACGATTGAAAAAAACGCACCGGCCGACAACGGGCCACGCAAACCCATGGGTCGCCGCAAGGCAAAACCAAACGAACAAGTAAAGAGTCCACCCGATAACAATAATCCGGAACCGAGTCTCGCCGATGAACCCGTTCCACCACCACCAGCGTTTTTGGTTCCCGCCAAACCGGGCCGCAGACGACGCGCACGCCCGCGCCCTATGCGCTCAATGAGCCGCAGCTTCGGCACGCTTGTTATGAACATAGCTATAGGCGCCAGCATCGCCGGCATCGCCATCGCCTACCAAGACCGCATCAAAGAATTTTTGCTTTCCGACTTGTGGAAAAGTTTTTCAAACTCTGACGTCCAATCGGCCAAAGCACCCCCGTCAACACCCAAAGTTTCGCAAACCACAACCGGCGCACTACAAAAAAGAACGGCGCCAAATCCGTTGTTGCAGCAGATCTCAACTCAGCAAGGCGAGATCGCCGCAGCCGCATTCACAAAAAGTGGCCGCTCGCTCGTGACGCTCGGCAAAGACAACTCCCTAAAAGTATGGAACCCCGAAACGAGCGAACTCTTGTCCACAATTACGCTTGGTCAAGGCAAACCAACAGCACTCGCCATACAAGGGTCCTCTGCCGCAGTTGGACATGATGACGGCTATATCAGCATTTGGAACTTAAAAACGCGAACTCTTCAAAAGATGCTTCGCCGCAACGAAGCCAGCATTTGGTCCCTTGCATATACGGGCGTGTCAGGCCGCATTGCCGCAGCCAGCCACGACTGGAAAGTAGCCCTTTGGGACGTAAATTCTCCTGCCGCACCTATTCATGTCTTTGACACACACACCAATGCCGTGCAGGTCGTCGCGTTCTCGCCCAAGCTCGATTACTTGGCATCGGGCGGCGCCGATCGACGTGTGAACATGTACAATCTCCGGACCCTCGATTTCGTAAGAACCTATCGCCGGCATAACGACTTTGTCACCAGCCTTGCGTTCTCTCCCGATGGAAAATATTTGGCCACCGGAACACTTCGAGGCGAAATCAGAATTTGGTCCACCCAATCCCGAAGGCTGTTACGCCGCCTAAGAGGGCACCGTGGTGAAGTGGCCGACCTTGCGTTCTCAAAAAACGCCGCGCGATTAGCATCTGCCGGTGCTGACGGAAAGGTTCGCATATGGACCACCCAGCGCGGCCGAACCTTGAGAACCTATGCAAGCCACCAAGGCAAAGTCACAGACGTGGCTTTCGATCCCAATGGCGCACGACTTGCCAGCGTCGGCGACGACGGAAACATTCGCATGTGGAATGTGGGCAACTTTCAATAGTCGTGCCACTTCTCGGGCCAAATCACTGCGCCGCGGCAATCAATGAGCAGTTAACCCACCAAGCCTACCAAATAGGCCAAAACCCTGCTCTCGTGCCAACATGAAAGCCGCCACCAGCAATACACCTGCAAGGATCAACCGCAAGACCCAATCAGGAATAATCCCGATCAAGCGCGACCCCAGCATAATCCCTGGTACCGAGCCAATCAGTAGCGCGATCAACAAATAGACTTGCACATTGCCCATCGACAAATGCCCTAGCCCAGAGACAAAGGCCAACGGAATGGCATGCACAATGTCCGTTCCCACCAAGCGCCGCGCCAATAAATTTGGGTATAAAAGCGACATCACCGCAACACCGACAGCTCCGGCACCAACTGAAGTCAACGTCACCATGACACCCAACATCAGACCAAACAGAACCGTCACAATCGGTCGTGGCGCCACATGCGTCTCAGGAAAATCTACCCGTCTCCAAAATCCCAAAAAGGAAAACACAATAATCGCAATGGCACTTGCAACAAGAGCAAACGCCAACAAATTCCGGATCATCTGTGCAAGCGCTTCTGTATCAGTTGACGAATAACGAAGCCATACCAAGGTCGCAATAGCGCCCGAGATGCTACCGAGTGCCAGATAACCCAAGATCCCCCAATGCACATTGCCAAGTTTTTGATGACGCCAAGCAGCACTGGCCTTGGTAATGGAAGCAAACATCAAGTCCGTGCCAACAGCCACAGCCGGCGGCACACCAAATCCCATCAGCATTGGCGTGGTCAATGCACCAGCACCGACGCCCGTCATTCCAACGAGTAGTCCGACAACAAACCCACCGCATGCGATCAATAACCAAGATAGATCGAGCGAAAATAAATCCATAAACGTGCCGCCATGCGTTGAAACGCTGCAACCAGGTCAATTGAGCACAACGCACCTCATCGCCCGGCAATCGCATTTTTTTAGAAACGATTAGAGATCAATCTTGACACGAACTCCAGCGGCCTTCAGCAGGACGGCCACTTCTTGCGCTCTACGATCGAACTCCGCCCGATCCTCAACGCTATCACCCAAGTCCCGGCACACCCCTGAAGCCAGCTTTGCTTGATCCAACACAAAGACTGGATCGTCAAGATCTGAACTGGATTGTTTCACATCCGTAACGACGCCGCCCGCCACTGACGCACCGGTTAGGGCATCGACAACCATAAAACAACCGGTCCCTGCAGCGGTCCCAAACGTGTCGATGGCAGTTGCACGACCCAACTCAATTTCCGCAAGTGCGAGATCATTCATGGAGCACGAATAATCGCTCGGCTGCGCGGCCAAAGTTTCCAAATCCAACAGGGCCGTTACTTGGAAACGGTCAACAGGAATGAGATCTGTTGCAGTGCGTAACAAATAACCAGCACGGCAGTCATAAGGCGTTTCAGAAAGCCAAACGAGATTGGCATCGATCCGCGACGCAAGAGATGGCGCGCGACCAGGTGTCGCAAGAACATCACCACGTGCCACATCGATATCTGTGTCAAGGGCCAACACGACGGCCTGCCCTTTTCCTGCTTCCTCGTAGGGACGATCCATCGTGACGATAGACTTTACGCGCGCACGACGTCCGCTCGCCGTATCAACAATATCATCACCAACCGCAATTTTTCCCGATGTAATGGTGCCCGCAAGCCCGCGAAAGTCCTGCCCGTCTCTCAACACCATTTGCACCGGCATGCGAAACGGACCCGAAGCTTCCTGCGCAGCAGCGCCTCGTGATGGAATGCTCTGCAAAAGCTCAAATAAAGTTGGACCCTCATACCAAGGCATTTTTTTAGAGCGCGCAACGACGTTGTCACCGGTTAGCGAACAAACAGGAATGGCAAGCGCGTCAACAAAACCAAATCGCTCTGTCAGTGTACGAAACTCGCCTTCAATATGCCGGAACCGATCTTGACACCAGTCCACAAGATCCATCTTGTTGACCGCCAGGATCACACGCTTCACACCCATGAGATCCAAAATGGCCGAATGCCGTCGCGTTTGCCGCTTTACGCCATGCCGCGCATCGGTCAGCATGATCGCAACGTCCGCATGGCTGGCACCGCTCGCCATGTTACGCGTGTATTGTTCATGCCCCGGACTATCAATTATCACATAGCGTCGCCCGTGCGCGTCCACATAACGCCACGCAATATCAATGGTAATGCCCTGCTCACGTTCAGCCGCAAGACCATCAACCAAACGCGAAAAGTCAGGCTGATCAATATCCCCAACCTTCGTGCGCGTTTTTGCCAACAGTTCACGCTGATCATCATAAAGGTCCGTTGCATCCCAAAGCATGCGGCCAATAAGCGTCGACTTCCCATCATCAACCGAGCCACAGGTCAAAAGCCGCAAGCTATCGTTGACAGCCGGAAGCACTGCACTATCAACGGAAGGATCCACATTTGCGAGGGCAGGCATTGCTGTCATTAGAAATAACCTTCCTGCTTCTTTTTCTCCATCGCACTACTTTCGTCATGATCAATCAAACGACCATTACGCTCTGAAGTACGAGCCGAAAGCGTTTCTGCGACAACATCTTCAATTGTACGAGCCGTTGAGGGCACAGCGGCCGTTAACGGCCAACACCCAAGTGTACGGAATCGCACACTTTGCATTTTTGGCGTCTCATTTTCTTTTAACGGCAAACGAACATCATCAAGAACTAGAAGCTGGCCATCACGTTCAATGGTTGGACGTTCGTCCGCAAGATAAAGCGGTACAACTTCTAACTTTTCACGCAGCAAGTACCGCCACACATCACGCTCCGTCCAATTGGATAGTGGAAAGACGCGTGCCGTCTCACCTGATCCCAACCGCCCATTTAAAAGATGCCACATCTCCGGCCGTTGCCGCCGCGGATCCCACCGATGCCCCGGCGAGCGAAACGAAAATACGCGCTCCTTCGCACGGCTAGCTTCTTCATCTCGACGCGCGCCACCAAATGCAGCATCAAACCCATGCTCATCAAGCGCCTGCTTTAACGCAACCGTCTTCATAATGTCTGTGTAGACCGACGGTGAATAGTCAAACGGATTGATGTTGCGTTCCAGTCCGTCCTGATTCGTGTGCACAATCAGGTCGACATTGTACTCGGCCGCCTTACGATCACGAAACGCGATCATATCTTTAAATTTCCAAGTCGTATCAACGTGCAACATGGGAAACGGCAGTTTCTGCGGCCAAAACGCCTTGCGCGCTAAGTGCAACAAAACCGTCGAGTCTTTTCCAATCGAGTAAAGCAACACAGGCTTGCGAAATTGCGCCGCCGCTTCTCGAAAAATATGAATGCTCTCTGCCTCAAGTAGGTCGAGGTGATCCATCGGCGCGGTCATGCGAGCGCTCCCGTATTTTCAACATTGGTTTGTGACTGAGTTTTGGTCTCAGGATCCTCATCCTGCGTCGGGCGATTGTGAAGACCGCACTCTTTGCCCTCTTCATTTTCCCACCACCAGCGACCAGCACGAATGTCTTCACCAGGCTCGATGGCCCGCGTGCAAGGCAAGCACCCAATCGAAGGAAACCCGCGCACATGCAGAGGATTTATTGGAATTTTGTTTTCGGCAATATAGGACTCCAACGTTTCAAGCGACCAGTCCGCGATTGGAGCCACTTTGATCAGCTTATGCTCCGCATCCCATTCAGCGAAGGGAACATCGCCCCGATCATCAGACTGCGCACGCCGCAATCCAGTAATCCAAACCGAAGCACCTTTAAGTGCGCGCTTTAAGGGCCGCACTTTGCGCACGTCGCAACATGCAACTCGCGCCTCAACAGACGTCCGAAATCCAAAAATCCCATCGCGCGCCACAAGCTCTTCAATATCTTTACGCTCCGGTGCAACGACACGAATCCGCTTTCCAAAATGCAATTCGCTTTCCTGCAGCGTTTCTAATGTCTCAGGGAAATGCCGGCCCGTATCCAGCATAAAGACATCAATTTCTGAATTGGCCGCAACGATGCCGTGCAATAAAGCCTGGTCTTCCAAGCCCAAACTGGTCGAAAACGTAACGCGACCTGCAACACTCTCTGCGATCAGCGCAATGCGGTCGCGCAACGAACTTTGTGCTGCGAGCTTTTCATCAAGCGCCGCAGCCAACTGAGGTCCATTTTTTTTATCAATTGCCATTCTTCGTTGTCCGATCACTAATACTATTCAGCTGCAACCTTTGCCGAGCGCGACCCTTGCCGCCGCTTTCGCATTTCAAACCGGCTAGAACGCGCCGATTGATAGGAATGCGTAATCGCAGGTAGATGCCCTCGTTCTAAAGCAGCGATGGTAGGTTCATGACTGATTTCCAATTCTGTAAATCCACACCGCCACATCAACGCCACTTGATCGAGCAGCACTTCCCCGCACGCCCTCAGATCACCCTCAAAGTTATGTTGTTCGCGCAAGACCCGTGCCAACGAATACCCTCGGCCATCAGAAAACTTTGGAAACTGGATCGCGATCAAATCAACATCATCCAAATGATCTGTTTCATCATTAATTTGGTCGTCGGATTGAGCAAGAAATCCCGTACGCCCGTTTCGCGCGCCAAGGGACCCATGCTCTGAACGCCAACGTGCCAGCGTTACGATGACATCGCCATCCGATGGCACAGCTTCACCGTCTGCAATGGCCTGCCACGTGTCCTCAACAAACGAACCATCTCGGTATAGGCGCATCTCTTAAGCCTCCGCCAATTGGTTCTTTTTGTGCGCACTGGCACCCTCTTCCGGATAAAGCGCAGCCCGAAACGGATCCTTCCCAAGCCTCCGATAAGCCTGAAGAAACGTCTCTGATTTGTTTTTGCGTTCTTTCAGATAAACCTCAACAATCGTCTCAATGGCATCGGCCACTTCTTCGGCCGGAAAGCTCGGTCCTAAAATTGCACCGACATCGGCATCATCCATCGGACTTCCACCAAGCGAAATCTGATAATGTTCGGTGCCTTTTTTATCGACACCAAGAATACCAATATTTCCGGAATGATGGTGACCGCAGGCATTAATGCAACCCGAAATGTTTAACCGCAGCTGCCCAACATCTTCAGCCGACGCCTGATCCGCAAACCGTCTCGCAATGTCTTGCGCAATGGGAATCGCGCGCGCGTTGGCCAGGTTGCAATAATCAAGACCCGGACACGCAATAATGTCGGTGATGAGCTCGTTGTTGGTTGCGCCAACGCGCGCCTCAACGAGCGCATCATAAACAGCAACGAGATCTGTTAGCGCAATGTTCGGCAAAACAAGATTTTGCTGGTATGTGACCCGCACCTCATCATGACCGTAACGTTCCGCCAGATCAGCAACGGCATCCATTTGATCAGCTGAAGCATCACCAGGAATCTCGCCGGGTTCCTTAAGCGCAATTGTCACACTAAAATAGCCAGGCACACGATGTGGACGCACATTGTTGCGCACAAACGCATCAAACTTTGGATCCGTCTCCCGCCGCTGTTGAACATCTTCATTTTTTATAGGACCCGGCTCGAGCGGTAACGGCGCAAAGTATTTTGCGATCCGGTCGTACTCTTCTTGCGGCAAATCAACGCTGACTTTATCGATCTTCGCCCACTCAGATTCCACCTGCCGCCGAAACTCTTCAATACCCAACGCATTGACCAAAATCTTGATGCGCGCCTTGTAAATATTATCGCGCCGACCATACAGATTATAAACCCGCATAATCGCTTCAAGATAAGAAAGCAGATGTTCCTTCTCTAAGAACCCACGCACTTCCTGCGCAACATAGGGCGTGCGCCCCTGACCACCACCGGCGTAAATCGCAAAACCCGTTTTGCGACCAGGCCCCTTAACAATGCGAACGCCAATGTCATGGAACAAAATGGCCGCCCGATCTTCGGCTGCACCCGTCACCGCAATTTTGAATTTGCGCGGAAGGAACAAAAACTCCGGATGGATCGTTGACCATTGCCGCATGATCTCCGCCCACACGCGCGGATCCTCGATCTCATCGATGGCCACACCAGCATAAGGGTCAGACGTCACATTGCGAATGCAATTGCCGCTCGTTTGAATGCAATGCATTTGCACTTCGGCCAGCGCTTCCAAAATATCCGGAACATCTTCCAACTTAATCCAATTAAATTGAATGTTCTGGCGCGTCGTAAAATGACCAAAACCGCGATCCCACTTGCGTGCGATCTCCGCTAAGCGCCGCAACTGTCTTGATGCCAACACGCCATAGGGAATGGCAATGCGCAACATGTAAGCGTGAAGCTGCAGATAAACACCATTTTGCAAACGCAACGGTTTGAACTGCAGCTCACTCAAATCGCCAGCCAGCCGCCGCGACACCTGATCACGAAACTGACTGGTTCGCTCTTCAACAAAGGACTGATCAAATTCGTCGTATCGATACATTTCTAGTCCTAATTGCCTTCAAGGGTTAAATTTGCCAATCGCAAACCAAACCCAACACTCATTCCTGCCTCACACCGTCGGGCCATGTTGTGCCCGAATAACCTCGCGAACCGACCGCGCCTTCGCACGACCATCGACCACATCAACATCCATTGGGTAAGCCTCGACAACCAGTTGCCGAGCTTCTGCCCGTTGCGCGATTTCCTCTAGTGTCTTGAGCGCGTCCTTGTCTTGTGCAATTTCAGCGTCTTCGAGTAGACGGACCCACTCTTCACCCTTAGCCAAATAAACCACATCGCCAGACCGCAATAGGTTAGCCGTAATCACGCTAGGCATCGCCGGCCTCCGCGCAAAAACCAAATTGCATAGCGATGTCCTTGGTGACGTGTTCCACAGCGCCATCAGGCGTCAGGCCCGCAACCTCACCACAAATAAGAAGTGCCGGCCCTTTGAGCTTTAAGGCAGATGCGCGCCCACTGAGCACATCAAGTGTCGTCGCAACACGCCGCTCGCTCTCGTGCGTCGCGCGTTCAATTGCAAGAACAGGCGTTGCCGGCGACCAACCCGCGTCCATCAACGCTTGACCAAAAACATGCGCTGTCGACACACCCATATAAACAACGATGGTGTTCCGACCGCGCGCCAAACCTTTAAAATCCAGATGAGAAAAATCAGGCGCACCGCCACCAGCCACATGACCCGAAATAAAGGTCACGGATCGCGATATGTCGCGATGCGTCAGCGGAACTTGCAACGAAGCGGCTGCCGCAGTGGCCGCCGTGACACCCGGAATGACTTCACACGCAATTCCCGACGCGCGCAACTCATCAATTTCCTCACCGCCGCGCCCAAACAAAAATGGATCACCACCCTTCAAGCGCACGACCGTCTGGCCCTGTCGCGCAAAGGACAAGATTAACGCGTTAATCTCTGCTTGCGTTTTGGAATGACGCCCTTTGGATTTACCGACGCTAATGATTTGCGCTTCCCGCCGCGCATAATCTAAAACGCCATCGCCAATCAAAAAGTCCGTCAAAATGACATCTGCTGATTTAAGCGCCCGAACAGCCTTGAGCGTCAACAATTCAGGATCGCCAGGCCCGGCACCAACCAAAATGACACGACCGACAGTCGGCGGAGCGTTTCTTGCGACACTAAGTTCAGCTTCAATGAGCCTGCGCGCTTCCTCTTCCTTACCGTTCAAAACAGCGTCCGCAGCTTCTCCGCCAAAAACGTGCTCCCAAAACTCCCGCCGCCGAGATCCTTCTGAAAGTGTTTCTGCAACGCGTTGACGAAAGCTTCGTGCCACTGCCGCCAAAGCACCAATCCGCGGGTGCAACATTTGTTCAATGCGCGCACGAATTTGCGTGGCAAGGACGGGGGCCGCACCATCAGTACCTATCGCCACCGTTACGAGACCCCGGTCAATAAGTGCCGGCAGCGAAAATGTGCAAAGCTCTGACCGATCAGGAACATTGACGGGCACACCCAGCGATCGTGCGATGTCTGAAACCCGCCGGTCTTCCGCGTCATCTTCTGTGGCAGAAATCACGAGCGGCCGACCCTTGATCTCCTCGGCACCAGGACGCGCCCCAATAACCTCAGCACGCCCACTTTCAATTAAGACCCGCGCCGCGCCGGACACTTGGTCTGCAGCAAACGTGATGCGCTCCGCGCGCTTCAAAAGTAGTCGCGCTTTAATAGCCGCAAGGTCCCCACCGCCATTGACCAACGGCGTCCCCCTGCTCAAGTCAACGAATATTGGGAACCCAGCCATAACCCTCAGCGCCTATTCCGCAGCCTCAAGACGCGTCACATCCAGGCTGTCACCACTAATCTCAAATTCAAGCCCATCAAGCTCGTCCGTCATTTCAATCTGGCACGCAAGACGCGACCGATCATCCACATCCGGAATTTCATCAAGCTTATGCATTTCTTCTTCGGAAGGTTCCGGCAATCGGCTTATCCACTCTCGACCAACGCGCAAGTGGCAGGTCGCACAAACGCACGCGCCTCCACATTCTGCTTTGATCGGAATTCCGCCGGCCCGCAACATCTCTAAAACTTTAAAACCGGCCGCCGCATCACACGGAACAACCGGACCATCACCAAGCTTAACGTTGAGCCGCAAAAAGGCCTCAGCCTCATCGCCCTCTTTTGGGTCGATCAAAGCATCATCGGACCGCTCTAGATCACCGTTACCTGCCGTCATCTTTTCATCCCCTGACGTCTACGGCAAAGATAATAAAAAACCGTTCCAAATGCCAGCCCAAAAAAGTCAAGGAAAAGAAAACAATTTCACAAACAAGACAGCAGTAGAAAATTTTGCTAATGTGCCAGTTCGGCGAAAACGGGTTCCACTTTAGACCCTGCCAAAAAACAATCCATTCCTCAAACACCGCCAATAGCAAGTTTTTTCTTGCCATGCAGCCAATCAATAATGACCGCGAAATCTTGCCACAGCGCAGGACATTTTACATTTTTTGGTCCGTCACCCGAATTCTGCGATGACCAAGGCGCCGATCATTTCGTTGGGCCTGACAAATCAACTTGGGCAAGAAAACCGCACAAATCATCCGTCATATAATGGATGTGCTCT
The DNA here is from genome assembly GCA_965222775.1 of Hyphomicrobiaceae bacterium. Taxonomy (GTDB): domain Bacteria; phylum Pseudomonadota; class Alphaproteobacteria; order Rhizobiales; family Hyphomicrobiaceae; genus CBDCUV01. The sequence goes on along the minus strand of OZ244971.1, from coordinate 1,731,047 downwards.
GGTGGCTTTTCCCAGTCACCAATATCTCGCTGGGCCGGATGATCCAAATATTGAGACTTAACGAGCACCGTTGTCATTCCCATAGCGTGCGGCACCTCAAGATTGTGCGGCAGGTCCTCAAACATAACGCTATCCGTGGCGGCAATGTTGTGATGGCGAATCATGCGCTCAAAGGCCTCAAGTTTCGGCTTTGGAACGTATTCGCAAGTTTCAATGGAACAAATCTCATCGAACAGGTTTAGAACCCCGACCTGCTCGGCAACCCGTTCCGCGTGCCGACGAGACCCGTTGGTATAGATAAGTTTTCGCCCTGGCAGCCGTGCGATCGCAGTGGCTAATTCAGGATGACTTTCCACTACAGACACGTCGATGTCGTGGACGTAGTCCAAGAACGCATCCGGTTCGACATCATGCACGTGCATGAGCCCAGCAAGCGTCGTTCCATATTGATAATAATAATCCTTCTGCAACCGCTTTGCGTCAATGAGCGCAAGACCGAGGCGATGCGCAATAAACTCACCCATGCGCTGATCAACTTGCGCAAACAAATTGCATTCAGATGGATAAAGCGTGTTGTCGAGGTCAAAGATCCATGACCGAACGTGGCGCATATTATGTGGCCGCAGCTCATCATCATAAAGTTTTCTGTCTGGCGTACTCATTAAACCATCAAACCCATACTGTTTCCGCCAGCTCACACTTGATTTCCGCGACCCACCAGTGTCCCCACACCATGCTCGGTAAAAAGCTCTAACAACACGCAGTGCGGCACGCGCCCATCAATAATCACGACCGCCTCAACACCTGCCTCTACTACCTCAATACACCCTTCAACCTTGGGAATCATACCGCCCGATATAGTGCCGTCACGAATAAGCTCACGTGCTTTCTCAACACTTAAAGATTCAATAAGCTTCTTTTTATCATTCATCACGCCAGCAACATCCGTTAATAGCAACAAACGCTTGGCTTTCATTTTAGCTGCAAGCGCGGACGCAAAACTATCGGCATTAATATTGAGTGTTTCGCCACCAGGCGACATGCCCACTGGCGCAATGACCGGAATGAGGTCAGATTCAGAAATCACATCGACAATATGCGGATTGACTTTGCTGGGCTCACCAACATAGCCAATATCAACCGCCTTCATGAGATTGGAATTGGGATCAACCATCTGCGTTATTTTTTCGGCAATCATCAAGTTCGCGTCTTTACCGGAAATCCCAACCGCCTTCCCACCTTGTTGATTGATCGCCGTCACAATCTGTTTGTTGATTGCACCAGCTAAGACCATTTCGACAATATCAACAGTGGGCTTATCAGTGACTCGCAATCCGTTTACAAATTCGGATTGAATCGCAAGCTTGGCGAGCATTTTGCCGATCTGTGGCCCGCCCCCATGCACAACAATAGGATTGACGCCAGATTGTTTCAGATACACGATATCTTGGGCGAACGCGTTCGACAGCGCTTCATCGCCCATCGCATTGCCGCCATATTTGATAACAACTGTCTGCTCATCATAGCGAATGAGATGAGGCAACGCCTCGGCCAAAATACGGGCTTGAACGTGCGCACTTGCGCCAGCATCGCTCTTAGGCGCGACTTGCTCTTTTATCTTTCTTGCCATTAGCGCACCAATTCTCCACCCTTGCTTAGAATGAATTCCGTTTGCGCGGTGTCGCTTATACGTTGCATTGAGCGTTTATCTCCATTTGCGCGAAAGCGACAACGAAATTCCCACAGAATTGCTTGCCAGCCTTAACCAGCCAATGCAAGTCAATCCGACCAATGGCAAAGAGGAAGCACATGCAATCAATGACACCTAGCCGACACGCGCTAAAATACACAAACCACCTGAACTCATAAGGCTAAATCTTGCTTGGCAAAGACCAATCTTTATACCCGCCGACGTGCACCCGCAATTCTCAAGTGGAAAACGTGGCCTCGAAACCATATGCACACGCCTATGACCGCCAAACCGACATCATCCAGCCCATTCATGCGTGCTAGATAAGCCCAGTATGCTAAGAAACGCAAAACCGACTTGGCACATGTCAGCGCTTTAGGCGCCGACAATAAGGAAAGTGAGAATGACGGCACCGATCGTCAATGAGCTTCAGCAGATACCGATGTCGCCAACGTTAGCTGCGACTGTCCAGCGTGCCAGCAATTATGCGGCCGCCCAATCGCATGTTGAGGTAACGCTGGAACATTTGCTCTTGGCACTGACAGAGGACGACGATGCCAGTGTGATATTGGCTGCCAACACCGTCGATACCACTAGCCTCAAAAGTGAAGTCTCAATTCACCTAGGGCGAATGGAAAACAGACACGCGCACGGCCAATCAATTGCACCACGCGCATCCGCCGACCTAAATCGCATATTAGGCGCCGCGACCGAAGCTGCCAAAGGCCGCCGAAATGAAATCAACGGCGCAATCGTGTTGGCAGCCATTGTTGGCGATGGCAAGAGCACGGCCGCGCATCTGCTTGAAGCTCAAGGTCTGACTTTCGAAGATGCCATCCGTGTACTTCAGTCAACCTCATCAATATCAGACAACAATTCTGGTTCGAGCAATAAAATCCCATCGGCACAGGACAATCACGCGTTTGGAGGCTCATCGTCAACCGATGACATCTTGGCGCGCGCGCGCAATCGCGTTGCCACCCGCACTGGCACGGCTGGCCGGCCCGCATCGCCGTCCACGCCAACCGTGGAAGAGTCAGAATCGGACACAAGTCTGTCCGATGTTGAGAGCGCATATTTTGAGAAGGCAAATCCTGCAAAAGAACAAAGTGAGCCGCAAAGCAGTGAGCCGACCGTCGGTAGTGCAGATTTTTCAACTCCGACGTCACCACCTCAAACCCAACCGAAACAACCGCCGCACGCGCCGCCTCCGATGCCCGGACCCGGACAACAAGCACAATCTGACCAAACCCGCACTAATCACCACGGTGCAAATCAACGGATCGGAGCAGCTCCCAGAGAAGACAACGCCCAAGCACCTGCCCCTACGTCCACATGGCCGACAAATAGACAGCCGCCATCACCCCCAGCACCGGCGGCACCCGCAAACCAACCCAATCGTCCTCCGCCACCGCCACTTCCATTTGGAACCAGACCACAAACCGCGCGCCCACAACCACCACCAGCAGAACCAAAACAAGGCCCTGTTCCTCAACCTGCTGCGCCGAACCGACCTTTTGGGACTCCAAATGCGCCCACACCCACGCCTGCAGGCAACGCGCAACCAGGTCTACGAACCGGACCGCAAAGACCTCATGCCCAGCCACAGGGAGCACCACAACAACCAAGACCCGCACCGCAGGCGCGGCCGCCGTTGCAAAGAAACGAACCAAGTTTAACCGGTGGCCTAAGCACAACGACCACGGCCCAAAGACCACTGCCAACCACCGCTGCACGCAAAAAAACGCGCGCGCAAGCACCCAACATTGAAGCCGGCCAAATGGTTGAAAACATCCCGCGTAACATGCGCGTGGCTGTCCCGTCGCTGGTCGAAATTAGAATCGCAAAGGCCCATGTCCCTTCCGTTGGAAGCAGCATGCAAGGTAGCTCCTCAACGTTCCGCCACGAGCTGTTGGTGACAAACGCTATGTCGGTTCGCCTGCGCGCGCCTGACGGTGGATTTTTCATCGAAACCGCATCGCCGGAAACGCAGTGGATCGAAAATACACTTGGCATGGATAGCGATGACTACGCCAGTTGGAGATGGACCGTCACACCCAAGGAAACTGGCAAAAAACGACTGCACGTCATTGTATCCGCACGCACCGTTGGAATTGACGGTCTTGCTGCTGAATCAGCGTTGCCCGATCGCGTTTTTGAAATTCGAGTTCGGACCAACTACTCCAAAACATTCAAAACCGCCTTAGGCTGGACGGCTGCCGCCGTCATCGGTGGTTTATTCGCGCGGTTTGGAGAACAGATCTGGGTCTACGGTTCAAAAATCGTGCAAGCCTTTTCGTCGGCTCTTTAACTCCACAAGGCGAACCAGATTAGACGCGATGCTCTGAGACAACCTCTGCAATTGTTGCACGCAAATCTGAAATACCATCACCTTTTGAAGCTGAAGTCGCAACGATCCTTGGAAATGCGGCGGCATGTTTTGTTATTGCTATTTCGGTTCCATTGATCACATCCGAAAGCTGATAGGCATTGATCTTATCAACCTTGGTCAACACCAACTGATAGGACACAGCGGCATCATCAAGCATCTCCATGACATCGCGATCGATATCTTTAAGTCCATGCCGTGAGTCGATGAGCAAAAACACCCGCGCCAAACTTGCACGCCCGCGCAAATAATCACGCACCAACGCCGTCCAAGCTGCAACCTTCTCCTTCGGCGCCTTTGCAAAACCATATCCAGGCAAATCAACAATATAGAACGCGCCGTTTGCCGGCTGAAAGACATTGATTTCCTGTGTTCGCCCAGGCGTGTTTGAAGTGCGCGTGAGAGACTTCCGTCCTACAAGTGCATTAATGAGGCTAGATTTGCCGACATTCGAACGTCCCGCAAAGGCAACTTCTACGGGGCCCATTTCCGGCAAGCCTTCAAGGCTAACAACGCCTTTGACAAATTCCCAATGTCCAGAAAATAGACGCGCACCTGATGCAATTTGATCTTGCGAAAAATGTTCGCTCGTCGACATCTGTAACCCAGGGCAATCTTTCACCGGAACTTAAACTCGGATTTCAAAGTCTCTCAACACCCACCGCTACGGCTAATCGGCTAGCATCATTCTCGGTTGCGCGTTCTAAAACTTGTTACAGCACCTAATGTTTTCTTCAAATTGTCCACCAATGCCACTTCCACATTGTTCTTTTTCAAAATGTAATATTGTTGAGCCAATGAAAGGACGTTGTTCCAAGCCCAGTAAATGACGAGCCCCGCCGGAAATGCCGCCAAAACAAACGTGAAAACCACCGGCATCCAATTGAAAATCATTTGCTGCGTGGGATCAGGCTGCGGCGGATTGAGCTGCATTTGCAGCCACATGGTCGCGCCCATAATCAGCGGCCAGATGCCGATATGCAAAAACTCCGGAACAGAAAACGGCAACAACCCAAATAAATTAAACAACGATGTCGGGTCGGGCGCCGAAAGGTCCTGGATCCATCCAAAAAACGGCGCATGCCGCATGTCAATAGACACAAACAAGACCTTGTACAAAGCAAAGAACACCGGAATCTGCAGCAAGATCGGCAAGCACCCAGCCAGCGGATTCACTTTCTTCTCTTTGTAGAGTTTCATCATTTCTTGCTGCATGCGCTGCTGGTCATCTTTATGCCGTTCGCGCAACGCTTCGACTTCCGGCTGCAAGGCTTTCATGCGCGCCATGGAGTCGTAAGCTTTATTCGCAAGTGGGAAGAAGGCAAGCTTGACAAGAACCGTCACCGCAAGGATCGCCAGGCCGAAGTTGCCAAACAACTTGTAAAACCAATCGATGAGGTAATACAGCGGATAGGTGATGTAGTGGAACCATCCCCAATCGACGACATAATCAAATTGCAAAATTTTGTCGTCCTGCTCGTAGGCCGCGATGAGTCCAACCTTCTTTGCACCGGCAAACAATCGCGACGTTACCGTTTTCTCAGCCCCCTTTGGGATCGTAACTGCAGATGCGATATAATCAGCTTGAAATGCTTCTAACGACCGATCCGTGCGCGGTTCAGCAAGTTTTAGATTTCCCGTATACGTGACTTTTTGATCAGGCACGAGGATAGCCGCCCAATATTTGTCGGTAAACCCTAGCCAACCACCTTTGACGTTCTCAAATGTTGCGGAGCCCTCTGGTTCTAGCGCGCTCGCATACGTAATTTCTTCCAGCCCATTTTCACCTAGCCAACCAATCAATCCTTCGTGCTGGATAAAGAACCCTTCAATTTTTGGAGTTCCATAGCGATATATCCTCGCGTAAGGAAAGAGGACAACTTCATCGCCGGACTTGTTTTCAACCGCGTCTTCAAGCACGAACATATAATTTTCATCGACGCGTATCGTACGCCGAAATGTCAAACCTTCGCCGTTGTTCCAAGTCAATTGAACCGGACGAGACGCCGTCAGTTTGGCGCCCTCCTCAACATTCCAAACCGTGCCACGATCCGGTAGCTTGACCGTAGCACCGGGCGGTGCAACCCAGCCCTGTTCGGCGAAATACGCTTTTTTTGTTTTCGCTGGAGAAAACAACGTGACATTCAGGCTATTAGGCTTCGTCGTTTCGCGGTACCGAATAAGTGTCAGATCATCAATCCGCCCACCGGTGAGGTTGATCGACCCTTTTAAGGCATCCGTTTCGATGGCAACGCGATTACTCTGTTCAATCGCTTTTTCGCGCGGAATAAGCGCAGCGGTTTCCACATCGACACCAGGTGCAACAGGCTGTTCACCTGTCGCAATGTCAGGACGGCTCTTATCAGCTTGCGACTGAGTTTGTTCTGGTTTTTTTGGCGGCGGCTTTGGCGCAAAAAACATTTGCCAGGTCAAAAAGACCAACATTGACAACGCAAGCGCCAAAATAAGATTTTGTGAATCGTCTGGCCGTCTACTTTGCATCTGTGTCTAAGTTCCAATTCACATACATCGCCGAACGAATGGTCCAATAGAACCCGGCGACACGACACACCGGACCCAAAAATGCACAAAATGGGCGACGGCAATCCCCAAGCCAATACCCTTGCTGGCCAGCCCAAACAACGCCTTAAGGCCTATTTCCTTCTGTTGTGCGAAGATTTTCCCGATTTTCCTGAACCAAGCCTGGAAAGAACACGTCCAAAAGCGGTTTCCAGATCCTGAACCAATCTCCCGTAAGGCATATCGAACGCAGCACTTCTTGCAACCAGCACATAGTCACAGTCGTCGCAAATAAAGGACGGCTCAATCTCCTCAACCGCAGCCTTTAGCCGACGACGAATACGGTTCCTTCGAACGGCATTTCCCAACTTCTTGGTCACCGTAAAACCAATTCGCGCACCCTCACGCGACGGCTGGCCTGACGAACTCAATGATCCACGGCTTGCGGACCGCAGTTTACCTTCCAACAGGAACGCTTGGCTTGACCACCGCGCCCCACCGCGCACCCGTAAAAAATCCGAACGCTTCTTAAGTGTGTTGACCGGCACGTTGGGCTCATTTGCCAAAGGCTTACCAGCATATGACCAAGATGGGCCAAAAAGTTCGCCTACGCAGACAAGCGCTTTCGGCCCCTCGCCCGACGCCGCGCGATAACCTTGCGACCGCCCTTGGTCGACATTCGAGCCCGAAACCCATGTCGGCGCTTGCGCACAAGCCGGCTTGGTTGATAGGTACGTTTCACGTTGTATCTCCTCGCTCAAACGGGCTGGGCCGTCATTGCCCGTCCGCCGAGTACCAACTAAATCCTCCGATAAGAGCACCTTCAAATTTGGGCGCCCAAATGGTCGTGCCACCGACGGCGAACGAATTGCGCTCCGGCTGATAAGACAACCCGCCGATGAGAAACTGATTTCGCCGCTTATAGGGGATCGCAAGCAGGGAAGTCAAATTGTGTTGACGGTTCTATAAAATGGAACCCAAACAGCCGGTTAACGGGCATTGGCAAACACGCCAGTACGGGCCCAACCTCTCCGAGACTGTCTTTCCAGGCCTAGCCGATCACACCATTTCACAATGGACTGGCATGGATCACGTGTCCTTGAAACCCGCTATCATTCTTATCCGATCCCGATCATGTTCGTGGACAGAGCGAACGCGCCCACCGGCTTTGCACGCTTCCGACGGCAACTCCCAATGAGCACGATCATGAGCAAACAAAAAAAGGCGATAGCCACTTCTCAACGCCAGGCACCAATTTTGATATATGCCGCCAGTGCACTTATTGGTTTGCTAGCCCTTGCAATCGGCAATTCCACCGCTTTCGCCCAATCACTCACTGAAACATTCGCAACCCACGATGCGCAATCCGAGATCAAAGTTGACCATACCGCCTGGAACACTTTGTTATCAAAATTTGTGGCGCCCTCCCCCGACGGCATCAACCGGATCAACTACAAACGTTTTAAGGATAAGGGCCAACAATCCCTAAAGTCCTACATAAAACAACTAACAAACATCGACCCGCGCACGCTTAATCAAAAAGAACAATTCGCCTATTGGGCCAATCTTTACAACGCCAAAACAATTGACGTGATTTTGGACCATTACCCTGTGGCATCTATCCGCGATATATCACTAGAAAAAGGCCTCTTTGACCTCATAAAGAAAAGCGTCGGCGCTGGCGGACCATGGAAGACAAAAGTCCTCACCGTCGCCGGACAAGGCCTAAGCCTTGACAATATCGAGCACGACATACTTCGCCCGATCTTCGAGGACCCGCGTGTTCATTATGCCGTCAATTGCGCATCAATCGGTTGTCCAAACCTTGGTGTTGTGGCGTTCACAGGGGAAAACCTTGAGGAAGAACTCAACAAGAACGCCAAAGCCTACATCAACCAAACCCGTGGGATAAATGTCGACAAGGGCAAGGTCACGGCATCATCCATCTACAAGTGGTTTGTCGATGATTTTGGTGGTGATGAGCAAGGTGTCCTAAAACATGTTCGGAAATTTGCATCCAGCGATCTAAAATCAAAACTTGAGAACGTCACCGAGATCGACTCTTATGACTATGACTGGTCGCTCAATGATACCAAACGCTAAAAATTCTCTTGTTGCGTAGAGAGGAAAAAATGAATCAAAACCCTCAAAATTTGACCTCTGACAAAGCAGCGAACAAAGATCAGAAGTTGCGTTCGGTTGGAAAGTGGTTGCCACTTGGCATTGTTGTCGCCGCTATCGTGATTGTTTTTGCAATGGGCTGGCACGAGTACTTGTCTCTCGAAAAAATCGGGATGAATTACGATATGATGAGAGACTTCATAAAAGACAATCTCGCGCTTTCTGTGCTCGCATTCATGGCGCTTTATGTTGCGGTTGTCGCACTTTCCCTACCAGGCGCGCTAGCAATGACTTTGGCCGGCGGAATTTTGTTTGGATGGATGATCGGCGCCCCTGCAAGCGTCGTCGCGGCAACAATCGGTTCGGTCATTATTTTCCTAATTGCAAAAACATCACTTGGAGAGCTTTTGGCTGCCAAAGCTGGGCCAACCATCAATAAACTGCGCGAAGGGTTCCAAGAAGATGAATTGGGTTACATGTTCTTCCTGCGCTTGGTGCCGGCCTTCCCGTTATTTGTGGTCAATCTTGCCCCAGCGCTTCTTGGAGTGAAATTCAGAAACTACTTTATCGGCACCTTTTTTGGGATAATTCCCGGCAGTATCGCGTTTTCATTTGCGGCCTCTCAGCTCGGCACTGTGATCGAGCGCACCAATCAAGAATATGCGGCCTGTATTGCGGAGAAGGGCGAGGCAGCCTGCACATATGCCATTGATACAACGGCTCTCGGTAGCACAGAGATCAAACTCGCACTCGTCGCGCTTGGTGTTGTTGCTCTAATCCCGATTGTTGTTAAAAGATTCCGCAAATCCAAACACTCCACATAATTTGGCCGCCAAATCAGCGTCCCCTTCTGATAGTGCTTTTCTTCCCACGTCCAAACCGCGTAACCCGCACGCGCCATCACCAAAATCCAAACACCGGAACAAAAACAGATGAGCAACGCAGAACTACTCGCCACCACAGAAGACGTCTCAGCAGATTTTTGCGTCATCGGCGCCGGTTCAGGCGGCTTGTCAGTGGCAGCCGCAGCAGCAGCCTTCGGCGAGAAAGTTGTTCTCATTGAAAAAGGCCGTATGGGCGGCGATTGCCTAAACTACGGCTGCGTACCCTCAAAGGCCCTCATCGCTGCAGGGCGGCGCGCCGACGCGATGCGCACTGCTGAACCCTTTGGAATTGCAAATGTTGACCCGCTTATAAAGTTTGAAAAGGTCAACGAGCACGTCAAAAATGTCATTGCCGCCATTGAACCAAACGATTCCGTAGAGCGGTTCACCGGCCTGGGTGTTCAAGTTATTAAAGCGGCCGCGCGTTTTAAAGACAGAGAAACTGTGATCGCTGGTGAACACAAGATCAAGGCACGCTATTTCGTCATTGCCACCGGCTCTTCGCCCTTCGTTCCACCCATTCCTGGCATTGATACAGTCTCATACTTCACCAACGAAACAATCTTCGACAACCAAAAAAAGATTGAACACCTCATCATTGTTGGCGGCGGCCCCATTGGCATGGAAATGGCGCAAGCCCACCACCGACTAGGTAGTCGCGTGACCATCATCGAAGCAGCCTCGGCTCTTTCAAAAGATGACCCCGAACTTACGGCCATCGCTCTGAAGCACTTGCGCGGCGAAGGTATCGAGATCCGCGAGCATACTACCGTTGAACAGGTCGAAGGCGACATGGAACGGGTGCGCGTAAAAGTCAAATTCGGTGATCGGACAGACGCCGTGGAGGGTTCGCATCTTCTTGTTGCAACGGGCCGCAAAGCAAACGTCTCCGGTCTCGGTCTCGAAGACGCAGGCGTGAAATATGATAAGCACGGTATCAAAGTGAACAGTGCACTAAAAACATCCAACCGCCGCATCTATGCCATCGGCGATGTCACCGGTGGGTATCAGTTCACCCATGTGGCAAACTATCATGCCGGTATCGTCATTCAGCGCACACTGTTCTGGCTACCCTCAAAACCATCCAGCGACGGCATACCCTGGGTGACTTACATTGAACCGGAACTTGCCAACGTTGGGCTGACCGAAAGTCAAGCGGCAAAGAAAAACAAAAAGATAAAAGTACTCCGCTGGCCCTATCACGAAAATGACAGAGCCCAAGCCTCGCGGACAACATCCGGCCTCGTGAAGGTCATTACAGATAACTCCGGCACAATCCTGGGAGCTGGTATCGTCGGCGCACATGCCGGAGAACTCATTCAAATGTGGTCGTTAGCCATCTCACAAAAAATGAAGATAAAGGCCATGACCGGCTGGATTTCGCCCTACCCAACTTTGGCTGAGATTAACAAACGGGTGGCCTACAAATATTACGCCTCTGCACCTGCCAGCCCCATAGTCCGAAAAGTGATAGGGTTGCTTAAAAAATTCGGATGACAGTCATCAAATGCCAAAAACCACCCAATAGAATTGCCGCTGCATCACGACAAACATCTTTTCTTTCCCAATCAATCCCAATGATGAACACGAAAATAAACAATACTAGTCACAAATTTGTTTTACGGGAAAGTTTCCCATGACAACCCCGTAGCTCCATGCTTCATTTTTCAAAGCATCAACGTCCTATGTATATTAGGCGCAACAGATAGCACCAACGAGAAAGATCGTGGCAAGCAGGCCCGTCGACAAAACCAAAGCAAAAAGATCTACGGTCCCATCCCAGCGCGCGCGACCTGTAGCCTCCACCGATCGGGCCGACAAAGCTCAAGACGAAGACAACAACAAAGACAAAAACCAAAAATCAAAAGACCCGTGGTGGCAATTGGGTCTTCCGGGGCGCTTGCTTTTGCTCACAGCACTTTTTGTCATGCTCGCAGAAGTCCTGATCTTTGTGCCTTCGGTCGCAAACTTTCGCGTCAATTGGTTGAAAGACAGACTCACCGCCGCCAAACTTGCTGGCCTCGCCGCACTCGCATCACCAGATGGAAATGTTCCTGCCACACTTAAAAATGAACTTTTGACAACTGCGGAAGTAAAATCTGTCGCCTGGCGCAAAGATGGACGCCGCCAACTTTTATTACCCATTAACAACCCAACAATGATCGATGCGACCTATGACTTGCGCTCAGACCGCGACCGCAGCATGTATAAGCGCGTACTGTTTCGCCTTGACCTTATCGCCGACGCCCTGTCTGTTTTATTCCGCTCAAACCCGCGCACATTGCGGATCGTTGGACCCCTCGGCAAAGACCCCAATGAATTCATCGAAGTCATTTTGCCCGAGGCACCCTTACGACAAGCCATGATTGGTTTTGGGCTCAACATCTTGGGCCTATCAATTATCATTTCGCTCTTCACGGCAGCCCTGGTCTATTTTGCGCTCAGCAATCTCCTTGTGCGTCCATTGATGCGCATCACCGAAAATATGTTGCACTTTGGCAAAGCACCGGAAGATACAAGCCGCATCATCGAGCCCTCAAGCCGCACCGACGAAGTGGGCACCGCTGAGCGCGAACTTGCCGCCATGCAGTCCCAGCTTTCGCAATTAATCCATCAAAAAACCCGGTTGGCACAGCTTGGTTTGGCCGTCAGCAAAATCAATCACGATTTGCGCAACATGCTCGCCAGCGCACAACTGATATCTGACCGCTTAAGTGCCCTTCCAGATCCCACCGTGCAGCGTTTCGCACCCAAATTGATCGCGTCTTTAGATCGCGCCATCAATTTCTGCAACGACACGCTTAAGTTTGGTCGCGCCGAAGAAGCAACGCCGCGTCGTGAAATTGTACCCTTGCGCCCAATCGTCGAAGAAATTGCCGACGGACTGGCCTCAAAACAAAACGGTATCAAGTGGATGATTGACGTTGATGACACCGTCAACATTGATGCAGACCGCGAACACACATACCGTGTCTTGTCCAATATTTGCCGCAACGCCGTTCAAGCGCTCAAATCCCAAAAATCAAACAAACACTGCAAGATCCGCATCAAGGGCTGGCGCGACCGTGGCCACACGCTCATCGAAGTGCGCGACAATGGTCCCGGCCTATCGCCGCGCGCGCGCGAAAACCTCTTCCAACCATTTCAGGGCTCAGAACGTAAAGGCGGTTCGGGCCTCGGCCTAGTGATCGCGCACGAATTAGTGACCGCCCACGGCGGCACATTAAAACTTTTGGACACGACCGAAGGCACAGCTCTTTTGATCGATATTCCCGATCGCAAAGCCCATTGATTAAAGACGACGTTTTCGTAAGCATTTGACTGGCGATGAAATAAGGCCCTGTTCTGCTTACCAATCCACAACCTTTCTGACGACAAAGCGATTGCTGAGCTTTTTTAACCCGTTAATCAATCAAGGGTGAGGACCGATGGGGCTTGCGCTACCCACCCGGAGCGAATAGAAGAAGCGTTTCCACACCATGAAAAAACCACAAGGGGCCATGAAGACATGGCCACGCTGGCCCTCATGGGGCCGCTGTAAGCACCGGTAGCTCAGCTGGATAGAGCACCAGACTACGAATCTGGGGGTCGGGGGTTCGAATCCTCCCCGGTGCGCCAAATAATCCAACAAATTCCAACATATAAGACTCTTTGAAATTTGCGCCGCAGCGGACATTTGGGCGTGGCGAACTTGTGGCGAACCAAATCCACTAGTACGCAGGCCCACACGGTTTCTCTTCAAAAATCAAGAACCCGCAAGTGACTAACTTCCCTGTCTGAGACTAAAGCTGCTCCAATATCCGATGGCAAACCTGACACGTGCAGTGAGCTATTAGAACTACGAAGCAGACTGACTAGGCACACCTATTACATCGGTCTAGTATTTGACTGACGGTCATTCGCGATGTTCAGGGGAGGGCTCCATGAACGCCAGGACACAAGTTATTGGCACTACTATTTCCATTGCATTGATTGGGCTGCAATCACGATCACGAAATCAGATATTTGCTTTCTTGATAACGTTCTTGGCGCTCCTTACTCCAGTAAGCGTACAAGCTCAGTCCAACCCTTTCCCTGAGATCATCAAGCAAGTCCCCGGCAAGGTCTTGAAGGGAATAATCGATAAGGAGCTACGCAAACAAAACCGGCGCGCCCGCAACAAGGGGGGAAAGCTAGTTGTAAGCGCCAAGAAAATCCAGGCGGCGCTCGCGAAAAAAGGATACGATCCCGGCCCGATTGATGGTCGACCGGGTGCCAAGACGGCTGCCGCTATCAGAGCGTTCCAAAAGGATCACGGTTTGCGAGCGACCGGCAAGCTAACTCGTCGCGGCTTCATGCTATTGACCAATGCTGCCGGGAGCCAAGTGCGACCCCAGGACTTTGCGAACAAAGCTCCGCTTCCTGAAGCTGAGGTTTCACATTGGGATCACAACGGCTCAGAGATGAAGCTTGAGGTGTCGGAACACCGATATCGGTTTAGCTATGTTCAACCCAGAGACAGCCTTACGGGCGCATGTATTTCATCCGGTGACGTGCTTCTTATTGGCGAACGGAACGGAGACAAGCTAAAAGGGACCGCTCGCGTGTTCTCGTGCAAATGCGGGCGCGCTCAATTCCCTGTACGTGGCCGGATCGCAACGCATGGCAACAAGATTGTGTTGAATGGCCGCGTGCCGCGACGTGGGTCAAATTGCCGACCGAAAGGCTTTCGCCAAGAAAAGTTGATCTTTTCCCGTCTTGAGCAAGAAGATGAGGCCCAAGTCGCTGAGGCTCACGTGACAAATGATCAGCAGCTTGACCCGAGACAACCAAGCGAAGCTTTGCAAACTTCCAATAACCCTGTCGAAAATATCGAAAGTCTCCCTGTTTCAATCAAACCGCAGTGCAAGACTTACTACGAACAATTCGTTGAAAAACCAGGATTTGCAGCCTTTGCAATCACCAGTGCTGGCGGGTGTGGCTCGGGCTGGAACTATGGGTCGCTAAAGGAAGCACGGGGAGGCGCGATCGAAAACTGCCAGAAATACAATAGCGGCGAGGACTGTCGGATCGCCGCAATCATCCATCGTCAAAAATGGGCAATCTCCGAGAAGTGCAAAGATGAGCTGCAACGTTGGGAGCAAGGTAGAGGCGCGGCAGCATTTGCAATCAGCGAGTACGGCTTGTGCGCATGGTCGAATGCTTCAAAGAACCTGATCGCCGCCAAAAAAGGAGCCCGCAAAAGATGCAGAAAAAGTGGACAGAAGTGTCGAATTATTAGAACAAAAACGCGTTCGGGTCGGATTGTGTCTTATGATCCGGTAAGCGCTAACGACAAAATAGCAAACGCGTCCTCATCTGCGACGTCTAAACCACCTGCTAAAAATAATGCTCAGCCCAAAGCTTCGAAAAGTGACAAGGCAAGATTAAAAACCGACTCTGGCTTAAATCCATTTGGAGTACCAATTTTCAAAGGTCGCCACGTTGTTGCTGATCGCTATGCACTAAATGATCAGCGGCAGGTGTGGGCGCCGTCTTTGAGGTCTTCGCGGACACAAACTCTGCAGCTTGCAACGGCATGGGAAACAACACTCGCCAACCTTGGATCAAAGGCAAAAAATTTTGGTACTGATTTTGATAATCGCATGACGCAGCGACGCGTTTTTAGAGCTGTCGGTGAGCTATTGCCAATACCCAATCAAAGAAATCTCCTACAACATCTCGGCTATTCGAAAAAACGGATCAAGGTTTTTAACTCCTATGTCAAGAAGGGTTCAAAGAACGCTTTCTACTATGCTGTTTCGGTGCCGTCCCGTGAGCGTCACACACCCGATTCGGAGATCGCAAGAAAAATTTCTTCTGTCCTCAAGGAAGTCTCAGACTCTGCAGTTAACTCACCCTTAGAATTCATGGAGATAAGGCGCGTCTCTCTAAAAGGATACGATAGCGCAAAAAAGAGTGTCGTATTTAAGATCGATAAAGAGAATGATTGGGTGTCTCGTGGTTGGGAGACCTTCATCAGTGGGCGGCAATTACCTTTTAAAATGATTGATCGGCACTTTCAGATTTCAAAAATCGACTCTGGCGCATTATTGGCGTCTGATAACCGCTACTACATCATCACGCAGGGACAGATTTCTAAAGAATACAAAATTACTATTGATGACATTTCTATTTATGAAGATCCCAATCTTGAGAAAATAATTCATCGAATTGATTTGGAAAATAAAGAGAAAGATATGATATCACGTGCGCGGGGTAAGGACAAAAAGCACCCTAAAGGCCGACAGGCTGAGATTATAAGAGATAGTAACGGTGTTTTATCGCTACCCGAAGGTGAATGGCACGGAACCTACAAATGTCAACAACGTTTGACGGGCGTTTCGGTTAAGCTCGTTGTTTCAAGCAACAAGGAGTATGAAGGGTATTTCAAATTCTACCCAACGACTCAAGAGCAAAGCGTGCCATCAGGTACGTTTGTCGCCGCGGCGACCTTCGATCGCGAAACCCGGCAACTTCGTTTGACACCCAAGAAATGGATTCGTACCCCTCCAGGCTACAGTATGGTTGGAGTTAGGGGGCAATTCAGCAAAGACTTATCGTCGTTCCGGGGCAAAATTACAGCGAGAGGATGCAGCTCCATCGCGCTTTCCAAGGATAAGCCGCAGCCACATGGTCGCCAAACTAAAATCGCGGAATCTAGCGGTGAGACACCATCTACTAGAGAGCCATCAACGAAGTCGAGCAACACAGATAGTAGCGACCTGAGAGCGACACGACCCACCAAAGCACAAGCGGCAAACGAGAAAGCTCAAGAACAGCTCGCGGTAAGACCAGAAGAGAAACCGTTAACAACTGAAACAAGGCCCGACGAACCCCAGTTAGCCGCGAAAGCTACATCAACGAGAGGGCGAACAGTTGAAACACCTCGGTCTAGGCAAGTGGATTACCCGCCGCCTCCAGAAGATACTTATTTGTTGGAGGCCGGATTTGGCTTTCGCCATTACATAAAGAAAGGTCTTAATTGCAAAAACGTTGAGATCATTACGCATGCGTTGTTCGACATCGACAAAAAAGCAATGTATTATATTCTTGGCGCTGTTGATCCGGTTATTCGCACTTGGTGCCGTCTAGACATCGATGATGACCCATTGGTTTTTCGGAGCGTATATTACGTAGGCACTGAAAAAGCCTATGAACTTGCGCTAAAAATTGACCGAAAGTCCGATCCGTCATTCCGTTATTTAGAGTTTGAGGCAGCTGCAAAACCTGCATCGGGAAGCCAAGCGTTTGTTCAATATTGGCAGGATAATCGAGAGCCCTATCGCTCGACCTGGACAGAGAATAGAAAGCCGTTCCGGCTAACAAAAGCCAATTTAGTGACATTAACAGGTGAAGCCGCACGTGATTTTCGGCTGGCGATGTATGTCGATGTTGTGAATAGCGATGGTTATATTAATGACGTTGGGTTTCGGAGACATGTGCCATTTAATCAGCATAAAAAGGGGGAGGGGTTCCTATTTGAAAATGCAAAAGAATTTAATAAATTAGTAGATGAGGGGCATATTCTAGCACTTATTGTTCGAGGAAAGACCCTATCGTATTTGAGCGACTATGTTTTAAGAGTCGGCTATCCAGTCAACGGAAATTTATTGCGGGGTATGTTTTTAAAACGGGAACAACAAGAGCAAAGGCGCGTTTTGCAATTAATCGAGTTGCTGGCAGAGAAACGTTACTTTCATGCCGTAAAAATAAAGGAATTCCTTGATGCGCAGGGGCTTACTATTGCAGCTATTGACGGCGATGTTTCCAATGTTCGATTGACTGCTGATGCAGCTATTGACGCAATGCAGAAAAGATTCACGATGGACAAATGTAGCTCCTTTCCTTTCGTCTTTGATCAGAGAGGAATGAAGTCTAGTAGGGTTTCATTCATTGCTTCTGCAACGATCGTTTTTTCAGAGGGAATCAATGGCATCGCCATGTGCGGCTTTGGCCTCTCGAGCGCGCCCATCAACCTCTGGGTCGAGGGTATTCGACTTAGCAATTGCACTCAAGATGCGGGTCGGTGGACTTGTGTCGTGACTACGAAATTCGGATGCAAAATGGAAACTCCCGAGAGTTATTTAGATTCAGAAGGTTCAAGAAAACGAAACCAAGCTTTCGACAATTTGGGGTGCGGCTTTTTGGAGGCAATGCAACCAGTTTCAAATTGGAGGTTCTCTCCAGGAGCGAAATTTGGAGAGTGGACTGCCGCACCTATTACTAAGGGGCGTTAGCTGATGCCCTCCCGTTCTGAGACTAAATCAAGAGGATATTGATACCGCTGCATCTTATGTTGCGAAGTACGACATCTACGATCCTGATGGGCAAATCGCGCTTGGGTTTGCTGCACAAGGTTTGAATTTGGCGCAGAAGGCTAACAGAGGGCTTGGCCTGGAAGTCATGCGCAGCTATGTTCAATCTACCCATAAAACGCTACCGGCTCGAACGATTATAGAACCTAGCCTTAGTTTCTAACGATCAGAGAAACCCGGTCATAAGGCACTAAGTCAGATAACAAATTGATATTGTGATCAACGCTCTTCGATATCGCGCAAATGTCGAGTCAATGTCCATGGATGGACATTATTACGTGCCGCCAGTTCCTTGATACATGCTCCCTCTTCCGAAATTTGCTTCTTGGCAAACAATATTTGGCCTTTTGTGAGCTTTGGAGGCCTGCCGAGACGCGTGCCGCGTCTGCGAGCCGCTGCCAAACCTTCTTTTGTGCGCTCAGATAAACGATTGCGTTCGTGTTCTGCTAATGCTGCGATCATTGTGTAGATCAACTTGCCATCGGCGGTGCCGGTGTCCACGCCAAGGGTCACGATTTGAAATTCGATGCCACGTTCGCGCAATTTTTCTGCGTGTGTGATTGCATCGACAGTTGAACGGAAGGCTCGATCGAGATCCCAGACGACCAGTGTGTCGCCTTGCTGAAGGTCGTGAAGGAGCGCATCGAAAACCGGTCGTGTGCGAGAGGCGGCAGAGATCTTTTCGATTCGGATCTCATCACAAATTGGGGTCAAACCGTCGATCTGTCGGTCGGGTCGTTGTTCTTCGGTTGAAATGCGCAAGTATCCAATCTTCATATTCAAGTAATGCCTCAACGCGCCGAGATTTGCGGTCGGTGCGCAACAAAAACGACCCTTTCTGCGTTGAGTTTTTTCGAAGATGCTGCCCCTAAAGGTCGGCAGCTAACTCCTTTAATCAACTTTAATCTCTTAGAATTATAGCAAATGTCAGGCAGCGAAGTAAAATTTCACGAAATCGGTCGTTTATGCGCTTCGCTAAACAGCTTGAGACACTAAAGCCCACCGCAATTCTTTTGATGGCTCATGCCATCATGTTTGCGTTACCTTCTCCCTCCACGGCTCAACAGCTCAATGCTGGTGCGGTCCTCAACAAGATGAATTCAGATCAGCGTCACGGCTATCTCTCCGGCATTGTGGAAGGCTTGGCCTATGCGCGTTGGCTGCGGGATAAGCCGGACGGTGGGGGCATGAAATGCATCTATCGCTGGTACTACGAGGGTGGGACGATCAATGCGAAGAAGCTGAATTCCTGGCTGCACCGCCACCCTGACAAGCCTGTTAGCGCGTTGATGCATGTATTGATCAAGAAGGATTGTGGAGCGTAGATGATCGAACTGACCGCACATTTTTCCCGCGATGGCCGCAGTCGTCATTCGCATTGGTTGCGACAACAGCGATGGTTCATCGCCGCGAAGGCGAAGCAGCAGCGCAGAGAAGAGCTTGCGCAGGGTTTGAAAGATGAGCTTATCGGCCTTGCTGCAAACGTCGTCCTCGCTACGCAACAGCAGATCGAGTTGTTTGAAGCAAAACTCGATACCTACGATGAAGCAACTGTTATGGCGCTGATGGAGAACCAAGAAAAACTCGACGTCGTGAATGCGGAGATCAGCGCATTGCTTGAACGCGCCTACGTGTTGGACGATGGACGTCGGGTCTTCAAGACAGAAGACGGCACACAAGTGTTCGATGAGTTTGGTGAAGCAGTCGGGCGCGATGCGCTTGATCCCGATTTTATTCGTCCGGATCAGCCGACCTGGGAGAGCTTTGCAGAGCGGAAGGCACTACAGGAACGCCTAGAGATCGAACGCCGCGAACTTCTTGAGTTTCAGGAGAAGATAGATTCAGCTCGGGAGCGGTTGGCGGAGGGCGACGCCACCGAGGCGGACTTGGAACAACTGGACGCCGATCTTTCGGTTTCTATGCCACCGGCTGTTCGCTACCATGTGCGCGGCATTGAAGACATTTCTTCGACGCCTGAGGCGAACATTCAATTTTCCTCATCCTCTGCAGGGCTGACAGTGAAGAATGAGCTACTTGTGGCTTCACCAGTTTCAAAGCCTAACCTCTAAGAGCCCGCATACAGTAGAAATAAGCCAATACGACCAGCCTCGATTTTGGAGCATGGTTCTTTGGCTTGGACATTATTGCCCCACTTTAACATGATAAGGCTTGTGGCCGCTCGCGTAGATACACTGCTGCTTGCAAACGGTAACGACTTGACCGTCCGACGTTGACGAAAATCGCCATACCGTCTCGATTGATTTTGACTTGTCCACCAATTGTCGCTTCTCGACTCGGACCGTGGAAATTCGTTCATCGTGATCCGTGTATTCGACCGCGACCTCATCTTCGGTCAACTCAAAATGCTTGTGGAGCAGACACACCCCGAACCGCTCCATATATCCGTGCCGTTGCAGCACGGACTTGATCTCAGCCAATACATCTAAATCACGGTCACTGATCGGGTCTACATCTTCAATATCTTGGAGCTCGCTCCATTGTACCGTTTGCAAAACCAACCGACTCATTTCTAAACGGCCCTCGTTTTAAATACGACCTAGCGCAAGGACGGAAATAGTGAATTTCTGTAGAGTCTCCCGTCGACCCGCAAGATCATTTGAATGATCATATGGCGTTGGTCTGACGGTATCTCTGGAGCAGGCCAATCGCAAGACCGAAAACCGCATACACGGTAGAAACCAGCACTATCGACACCAGCATATACATGTAGCTGTCTTGTCCCCTCTCTCCAACAGACGTTATTGACGGCCTGAACAAGAGCGCGTCCGATGCCTTGGCAGCGAACACCGGACGCTACCGCCACACTCCTCAGAAATGTTCGACCGTCCATTGTTTGGTCGAGTGTCGCTGCTGCGACTGGCTCAGAATCCAGAAATAGCAAGTATCGTCGGCGCAGACGAGTTGGCAGCGGAAAATAGTTATCGTGATCAAAGCAATAGTAAGCTTCTGGAGGCTGATTGAATAAATTTATTCTCAGCAACTCATGGAATTTTTTGTGCTCACCCGACTCAAAATTAATTTTCTTTAGTCTAAATCTGCCTATTTTCACCGTTCAATTATAACATAACGAGAATATAAAATTAAAAATTGCTACCCATTTCAAAGCACACTGAAACCGTCGGCAATTTTATCTATTGCACGGTGATCGATGAGCGCGGAACAAGCCGTGAGCTGGCTATCAACCGCAAGCTTGGCGAGTTCTAGCGGCGTCCCCCCGCACAATGTCCTCAATACTGCTCAAGCAGCCTTGTGAATTTTCGCGCGATATCGTCGGCGATGTTCCGCGCGGTTCCAGTTGGAATGGGACCCCAAACGTCGGTGAAATAGGCAGGCTTGGAAGGGTCGATGCGATCTCCCAAGACTCGGACAAACGTCTCCTTCATGTCAGGCGACACGTCCTTCCAGGCATCGCGGGCGATGAGAGAACGTGTCGGATCTACGAGCATCTGGCTCGCGACGCGCGCCACAGCCTCGCCTTTCGGGTCTTTCCAATCGAGCAAGTAAGACAGCTTGATCCGCGCTCCATCCTGATCGGCGGTGATGTAAAGCGTGAGCGCGTTGGTCTTCCATCCGGCGTTGCTTGATAAGATTTTCACGCCCCCATGTTGCAAGGCATTCGTGAGGTCTTGTTTCAACTTGCTTGACAACGGCTCCGGTGCGCCGATGACCGGCCTCACTCGAATGCCACGCTCTTTGACGCTCTGCGCGAAATACGCCGAATCCGAGACGAACCATTCCGCGCTTGGATTGGCGGTTGTATGGTGACGATCGGGTTTGCGCAAATACATCGCTAACGCAGCGATAGACAACGCCGCCATGAGGGTGATGGCACAAATCAGCAGAATGTCGCGTTTGATTTGCATGGCCCCACGACACTGTGCGCCAAATCGGGCCTGATCATGTTCGTGCAAACGGAAATATGTCCATAGAGAATGAGCAGCGGGCCTTCCGGGGGAATGGAAGGCCCGCATCGGTGGTGATCACCTTCGCGGCGTTCATGTTGTCATGAGAATGGCCGCAAAGCGTTGAAGTATCGGTTGCTTATTTGGCGGCTGGCTGTGGTGCGGCTGCGTCCATTGCTTTGGCACGACGCTCCAACACTTGTGCCGGCGTTGCGCTTGAGAGCACCGCGCCTGCAGTGGTTTCGACGCGCGAGCGGAATGTCTGGCTGAGTTCATATCCATTTTCCTTCGCTTTGGCGGCGTCCTGTTTGCCGAATGGCTCGGCCGACTTGATGTTGGCCGCGACCACGTGACGGTCAGCACCGATATTGACCAGAGCAACGCCCTGCTGGCGGATTTCATCAAGCGTCTGGACTGCCAGCTTGCTGCTTTTGTCAGCGAACTGGATCGAGACATTGAAGTCGCTTGCATCCTTGCCGTAGCGTTCCTCGATGCGGGCGCGCTCCTCATCGCCCACGGGGCGAATAAAGCGAATGGTGTCCGTTGGAATGGACGTTGATTTATTTATTTTCAAAGTTTTTGTCATTATTACTCTCCTTAAATACATTAATTAAATAAAACAAAGCGGATTTTATACTTATGAAAACGTAATATGTCAATATTTTTATTTGACTTATCTATTTTTTATTCCGTTTCTATTTGCAATGGGGATCGTTTCCGGAGCCTGGCCGTCGGCGTCGAAGGGCTTTTTTCGCCCTCACCTAATGTTGGGGCGGAAAAAGCTCGAAGGCGCCTCCGCGCCGCGTAAGATGCACGCTGACGCAAGGGGGATCGTTTCTGGTGGGTGTCGGAGGTGTTGAGGGCGCAGGCGCGATGGCTGCAGTGGTCTGAAACCGGTCGATAGGCGATCGACGTGAATGACCCGAAACGGTAGTTGGCGCGCACGGTGCACTTTTTGCCGTTGACTTCCGCAGATAGGAAATGCTGCCAAAACAATCACAAGTCGGATCGTTGCAATGGACCAGGAGCAACCGCGCTCGTTCCCGCTCCCGCCAAAATTTCCTCTACCATGCTAATACGCTGCGGCGAGGTAACATTTCAGCGCGGCAGTCGGCCGTTGAACGACCCAACGAAGGCATTCTGCTGCGGTTTGCCGAGTTGAATATACTGACAGGCAATGTCGGTACGGTTCTGCCACGCATGAACGACGTTGGATGTGAGTTTGGTTCCGCTATCTAAAACGAACGCTCTCCGCTTGCTATGGCGCTCGGCCAAATGATTGAGTTTGCGCACGACGCAGGCTCCATAGTGATTGTTGCACTCCCGCCCGCGCTAGTTTCTCCGATCGTTCGAGCGGCGCTGACGGTACGGCCCTACTGGAAATCCAGCCCGCTTGTATCTAATGTTAGAACTGGATCACTCGATGGGGGCAGATCGAGCGTCTGATCGGATGATCGTGTAGGGCAAAGAGCAATGATGAGATGCTGCGAAGGGCGGAGTGATGATGACATCAGTAATTGGAATTGATCTCGGAACGTCAAAAACTTCGGTTGCCGTCCTGGAAGGCGGTAGACCGCGTGTATTGGAAAACGCGGAAGGCTCCAACACCACACCCTCCATTGTTGCATTTACCGAAGAGGGTGAAAAGCTTGTCGGCCATCCAGCCAAGCGTCAGGCGGTCACCAACTCGGCCAATACGCTGTTCGCTATCAAACGCCTCATCGGGCGCCGCTTCGATGATAACGTAACCAAAAAAGACCAAGAACTGGTCCCGTACAAAATCATCAAGGCTGACAATGGAGATGCGTGGATCGAATCACGGGGCAAAAAATACAGCCCGTCTCAGATCTCCGCCTCCATTCTGCAGAAGATGAAAGAAACCGCTGAGAACTACCTTGGCGAGAAGGTCGAAAAAGCGGTCATTACAGTACCTGCGTGCTTTAATGATAGCCAGCGTAAAGCGACGATCGATGCTGGCAAGATTGCTGGTCTTGAGGTCTTGCGCATCATAAACGAGCCGACCGCAACGGCGTTCGCCTATAGACATAAGACGGAGGTGCCCAAGACTATCGCGGTTTTCGATCTAGGCGGTGGTACTTTCGATATTTCACTGCTCGAGATTCACTGGGGCGTTGTCGAAATTAAGTCTACTAATGGCGACTCATTCCTCGGTGGTGAGGACTTCGACATGCGCCTCGTCGACTATCTGGCCGACGAGTTCAAAAATGAAAATGCCATTGACTTGCGCACTGACAAGCTCGCATTTCAGCGTCTGAAAGAAGCGGCAGAAAAAGCTAAGATCGAGCTGTCTTCGTCTGCACAAACGGAAATCAATTTGCCGTTTATCACGGCCGATCAGTCAGGTCCGAAACATCTGACAATGAAACTCACGCGCACTAAGTATGAAAGCTTGGTTGACGAACTTATTAAGCGTACAAAGGGTCCCTGCGAACAGGCACTTAAAGATGCTAGCCTTAAAGCTGTTGAAATTGACGAAGTCATTCTCGTTGGTGGCATGACGCGCATGCCCAAGGTTCAAGAAGTTGTCAAAGAGCTCTTTGGCAAGGATCCCCACAATGGCGTTAATGCGGACGAAGTCGTCGCTAAAGGTGCTGCTATTCAGGCCGGTGTCCTAAACGGCGAATTCAAGGATTTGTTCCTTTTAGACGTCACACCACTGTCTCTCGGCATCGAGACATTGGGCGGCGTTTTTACGCGCCTCATCCACCGAAACACAACCATTCCAACGGCGAAGAGCCAGGTGTTCTCAACGGCTGAAGATGGTCAAAACGTAGTGACCATTCGCGTCGGCCAAGGTGAACGCAAAATGGCATCGGACAACAAGCTATTGGGCAGCTTCGATCTTGTCGGTATCCCGCCTGCGCCGCGCGGCGTACCACAAATCGAAGTCACCTTTAGCATTGATTCCAACGGCATCGTCCACGTTTCAGCAAAGGACAAGGTGACTGGAAAAAGCGAATTTCTGATTCACAAAGATTTGGGTGGATTGTCAGAATTTGATATTGAGCGAATGTCAAGAGAATTAGAGGTTCAAGCCGAAGAAGACCACAAGAAGCGCATAGTCACCGAACTGAAAAACCAGGCCGAGGCGATAATTCACTCGGCTGAAGCGTTGCTTGGAGAAGTTGGCGAGAAAATTACCAGCGAAGAAAAAGATTCCATTCAAGAAGCCATCGATTCGATCAAGAAAGCACTCGAGGGTGACGACAAGGATATCATCAAGAGCCGCACCGTGACGCTTAAGCAGGCAACCAAGAGAATCGGCGAACATCTTCATGGCGGAAGTGAAGCGAGCGAAGAAGATGTTGTTGATGCCGATTTCGAAGAAGTACCGACTGCTGGTCATAATAATGAAGTGGCGGCAGTACAAAAGCGAAGAGTGAGAGTTGATGAATCTGTTAAGCATAAACCAAGCGACTTGACCCAAGTCAACAAAGAGGGGAGGAAGCCACTAACAACTGATTTTTCAACGCCTGAGGCTAAAGTTGAACTACCCCAATTGAGTTTCGCAGGGGACAACGCAGAATTTGCATTTATAAGTCATTCAACTGATGACAAAGCAGTAGTGTATTCCGTCGTCCACTTCCTTGAAGGTAGTAATGTCCGCTGCTGGATTGCGCCAAGGGATATCGCTCCTGGGCAAACTTACCAAGGTGAGCTGGTGAGGGCTATAAGGGATTCTCACAAGTTCTTGATATTTATGTCGCCTAACTCAAATGAAAGCCCCGATGTATTCAGAGAACTTCATATAGCCGACCAGAACAACAAAACCATTATTCAGATCAAGATCGGAGATTTTACTTTGAATGATCAGTTTGCGTACATACTATCCCCTATTCAGTATATTGTTCTGGAGGACAACTGCACGTCGTGCTTAAAAGAATTATATTCAGCTTGCTCTTAGAGTGAATAGGCTATTATTTGTGGTGATTTGCGGGCTCGGAAGTGCCCCTGTCAGGACAGATCGCGACAAATACCCTTCCATATGAAATGAACGCAATTTGCCCTTCGGAAAAATTTTCAATGTCTCATGATAAGGTACGGTTTCTTGGGGGCACCGTTGGCGCGGGCCGACGCTGATTTTGGGAACGTTTCTAAAGGGTCAATCAGGTGGATCTCCATCATCCAGCGACTTTCCGCTATTCTAGCGTATAGCTGTCTTTAGTTCAGCTTCAAAGGCTAAACTATGCCACCGCTGCTCATGGCCCGGAAGACTCCTAGGTGGTCGGGCAGAGCGAGTCCGCTCTGCCCGTCTATTTCAGACGTCTACTTTCTCAGCGATTTCAAGAGCATCATCGACCTCGATACCGAGATATCGAACGGTGCTCTCGATCTTTGTGTGCCCGAGCAACAGCTGAACCGCGCGCAAGTTTCCAGTGCGTTTGTAAATCAGCGTCGCCTTGGTGCGCCGCAGCGAATGGGTGCCGTATAAACTTGGATCAAGCCCAACAGAGGCGAGCCAATCACCCAACAGCCGGGCATATTGTCTGGTCGTTAGATGTTTGTCTGGTGCGCCGCGCCCCGGAAACAAGCATTGGTCAACATTGCGACCGCTCTCCTTCAGATAGGCATCGATGGACTCACGGGTTTGCTCTGTCAGCTCGAACTTAACCGGACGCCCGGTTTTCTTTTGTCGGACGATTGCTCGATCGACGGCATATCCCCGAGGCGCCACATCTTCGACGCGCATGGCGACCACATCGCAGCCACGAAGCTTGCTGTCGATTGCCAAGTTAAACAGGGCAAGGTCACGGATCCGCTTCTCAAGTTGAAGTTTCGTGCGAATAGCCCAAACGTGTTTGGGCCTCAGCGGTGGTTTCGGACCAATGAGCTTGCCTTTGTTCCAAGGCTTACGCTTCGGTGGCAGCAAAAAAGTTTCCTGATACTCTGGCATGGGTCTTCTCCTATGAGATTAGGGAAGACCAGCTTGCGCCCGTCCGCGCCAAGCCATTGAATTAAAGTCAGCTTTCAGCGTGGTGTTGACGTGAAAGGGTTAAGATGGGCGGGGCAGTATGTAGCGATTGACCCTATCCAGACTCGCAATGTTGGAATCGTGCTGCACTCAGCCTTTGAAAATCCGATCACAAGATCAATAGCCTCGTCGAACTCTCACTTCCAATTTCGACCACCTCGACATGAAAATGGCCGCCTCACCGGCGGCCAAATTCAGAGTTCTAAAGTGTCTAACCAAGATGGGTTAGGCGTTGGCGATTGTACCAACAGCCAACTTGCCCGAGCGGCTATCTTTCTCCGTGTCAAAGGAGACCTTCTGTCCTTCATTTAGGTCCTGCATGCCGGCGCGTTCCAAAGCGGACGCGTGGACGAAAACGTCGTTCCCGCCATCATCTGGAGCAATGAAGCCGAAGCCTTTTTGAGAATTGTAGAATTTTACGGTGCCTATTTGCATAAGTTTTCTTTCAGTTTGTTAATCGGATTTCGGCCACTCGGAAACGCAGCTGAAACAGTGGTCGATTTTTTTGGATGTTGTCTGAACGAGCGCCTAGCTGAGCTAGCGCAACGGCCTAAAACGTCTGGCCAAAACCGGCTTGTCATAACTGGCACTTCGGGCAACCGAATACAAGGCCCTAATTTGCCGCCGCTGACCCTACGCCGACTTCGCACCCTCTGACGTCTCATTCGTAAGAATGTGGCGTGAACAGAAAATTAATCACGACTTTGGTTGTTTGACCATTTGGCGTGGACGCACCCTTGCAGAGATCCTTGAAAAGGCCAGGATCTAAAAAGCGCAGATGTTTGGGTGAAAACGGGCGTATATAGGGGAGTGGGTGGTAAACCATCTCTGAACTGTTCATCGTGTGTCGCACGCATTTTCATCTTAATTGCAGCTCTGCCGTCGATTTAAGAGAAAACTTCCATATAGGTTCAATGCGTTTTCACCTGTGAATTTGATTTAGGTAGTATTCAACCTCTAAGCGTGCTAGATGTAAACGAATAGCCGCTTTTTGGCACCTCATCTCATTTTTTTGGCAGAGAGTCGAGGTCTCGTGTGAACGAGCGGATCACTTACGACACGATGCCGTTTTGACATCCGTCCACGCTTCCACCGCGTAGACGGACCATTTTTACTTGGCCGCATCAATTGAGGCGATCGAGAGGAAACGGGAAAGTACTATCCGCGCTGGCTGGCAATGGTTCAGACACAGACGGTGTCGATTTCGTCGCTGAGATTCTCAAAAATCCATGACCAACCGAAGCTATGAGTCAATCGGCACATGATACACTCGAGATCAAATTAAGGGCCAAAGTGAGTAGCATTGAAACCAGATAGTATGAAAGACGTGCCCTGCGTGGTGTAAAAAGGACCTGCCAGGAAGATGAATGCGGAGAGCGATTTTATGATTTGAACAAAGATCCGATTGCGTGTCCCGTTTGTGCGTCAATCTTTATCCCTGCGCCTGGAGTCATTATCAGTCCTAAAGGATACAAGGGACGACCGGTTTACAAACTAGAAAAACCACCGGACCCGAAGGCCGAAAAAATAGAACCGACAGATCAAAATAGCGCTGAGGCCGATGTTGCCAGCGACACTGATGAGCAGGTCCTAGATCCGGCCGATGTAGCGACACTTCTTGATAACGATGATGATCCCGCGGCTGTCGTAGTAACGGAGGTTAGTAAAGATGAGCAGTCTTCCTCCGATAATCTATAGTTCTAGAGTTTAGTCATGCTGTTGCTAGAGCTGTGCTCTGTCGACTTCAAGACGAAAAAGTTTTGATCGATGCTGTCAAGCTTTAATGCAAATTTCTTCTCGTGCGTCACGCCCGCGTTTCGACATTGCGAACGTTTGTTAATGCCTGTTTTGTTGTTGCGATCAATACCCCCGCGCGGGCAAAGTCATGCATTTGACTGCTCAGATCTATTGTTACGCTTCGGCTCGCTCAAAAAAATTTGCGTAGCCATTTCACGTAAGGGTTTCCGTCAGAGACGGCAGATTTCAGCAAGACCAACCCAGGAGGCCCCAGTTGATGGGCATGATCACGGACGTAAACGTCAAAACATATGGCTTTGCTCTCGCATTGTTGTTTCTCGCATACGGCGCTTGTTTTGCCCCGGCGATTGCCGCCTCACCGACTGTGCCTGCAAATGCAAAGATCAAAGACTATGGCGAAGGTTGGGAATGCTTGCTCGGATATAGAAAGCATCAAGGTGGGTGCGTCGAAGTCGTAATTCCTAAGAATGCTTTGCCGACAAAATCCTCCTATGGGTATGGATGGGAATGCCAATTTGGATTCAAGAAAGTAGAAAAAAGATGCCTTTCTGTTGATGTGCCCGAAAATGCTTTTTTGGATTCTTTTGGAAATAGCTGGGAGTGCGAGCGGGGATTTAGAAAAGAAAACGATAAATGCCTTGCCATAAATGTTCCAGAGAATGGCTATCTGGTGGAGTTATCCTTTGGGCGTGGTTGGCAATGCGAGCGCAATTTCCGAGTTGAGAAAAGTAAATGTATTGCGGTGAAAGCTCCAGAGAACGGTTATCTGGATAACACAACCTTTGGACGCGGCTGGAGGTGTGAGCGTGGCTATCGCGCAAAAGACGGAATGTGTGTTGAGGTTGCCGTTCCAGAGAATGGTTATTTCGTTGAAGAAACCTATGGCAAAGGCTGGAAGTGCCGCAGAGGATTTCGAGCGAGCAACGATAGCTGCCTCCAAATTCGCGTCCCAGAAAATGGCTATCTCATTGATACGGACTATGGGGATGGTTGGACTTGCAATCGCGGATTTAGGAAAGATCAAGGTTCCTGCAGAGCGATTGATATGCCCGAAAATTCTCACTTGAATTATTCAGGAGACAATTGGGAATGCAACAACCCTTACCGAAGGAAAAACAAAAAGTGTGTTCTTTGACGCCGCGCAACATGGGCAACGTATATCGCTTTAAATTCAGATTGGTTGGGTTGAACTTTTCATCATAGTTGCAATCCGCAAATATAGGATCAATTCAAAGTATGTCCACGCTACCAACTTCACGGACCGACCCTGCCGCCTATCCTCTTGCAAAGAAGGGTTTAGGTGATGTGTTGCTGCGGCCTCGTCAGGCTAGCCCTCCCGGCACGATCGGTGCAACTGCAGTCGTTTATTGCGAAGGCAACTTCGGGGGTATTGACGGCAAGACAGCCAATGGGCTCATCCGATACTCAGAAAAGTACGATATTGTCTGTGTAATCGACAGCCAAAAAGCGGGCCTCAATTCGGGTCTGGTACTTGAAGAGCCGGCAAACGATATCCCAATTCTACTCGATCTATCGGCTGCAATTTCTTACGGTGGTATACCAGACTATTTGATTATCGGGACAGCGCCTGCGAGCGGACGATTATCTAAGCAAGAACGTGGTCTTGTTCTTCAGGCGATCAGCCTCGGGATCAACATTGTCAATGGTCTTCATGAATTCCTAAATGATGACCCGGAATTTCTGGCAGCCAGCGTGCAACATAAAATAAGTATTCGAGATGTGCGGCGCCCACGTGAGACAAAGGACTTGCGATTGTTTAGCGGAAGGATCGACGAAGTTACTTGTCCCCGCATTGCAGTTCTAGGTACGGATTGCGCGATAGGGAAACGTACGACGGCGACAATTTTAGCGCGCGCACTTAATGACCGTGGTTTGAAGTCAGTGCTCGTCGGCACAGGCCAAACAGGCTTGATACAAGGTGCACGATACGGGATCGCTCTTGATGCCATTCCGTCTCAATTTTGTTCGGGAGAATTAGAGGCGACAATCGTTGAGGCCTTTGAATGCGAACAGCCGGACGTAGTAATTGTCGAAGGACAGGGCGCCTTGAGTCATCCTGCCTTTTCAACGTCTGCAGCTATCCTCAGAGGCAGCGCACCCGATGGGGTCATTCTCCAACACGCACCCCGGCGAAGCCATCGTTGTGACTTTGAAAACATGAAAATGCCGACGCCTGAGAGTGAGATCAATTTGATCGAAACATTCTCATGCACAAAAGTCATTGGAGTCACGCTCAACCACGAAAATATGACGGACAGTGAAGTTGGGCAAGCTATCGCCCATTATAAGGTAGAACTCGGTTTGCCCATCACGGATGCGCTTGGGCGTTCAACCGATCATTTGGTGGAGATGGTTTTCAGGGCCTTCCCGCAATTAGGCAAGAAACTGACGTCCACACTACAATGACCGCCCCCCGATTGGAAATTGATCTCGAAAAAATCTCCGACAACGCACATACGCTTGTCAACGCGCTGGCTCAAAAAGGCATTGGCGTTACTGGCGTAACGAAATCAGTTAGAGGTTGCGTGAGGGTTGCTGAGGCATTCACGCGAGCAGGCATCAACCAGTTTGGAGATTCCCGTGTCGGAAACATTGAATCAATGCGCCATGCTGGATTTTCAGCACCGATAACCTTAATTCGCTCTCCGATGATGAGCGAGGCAGAACGCGTTGTCAGATATGCTGGAATTAGTTTCAACACTGAGATTGATGTCATTAGTGCGCTTTCTTCCGCCGCGGAAGTGCAGGGCGTTGTTCATGGTGTCGTACTGATGGTCGAGCTAGGTGACCTGCGCGAGGGCATCATGCCTGGTGATCTCATCGATACTGTCCGGCGTACGCTCCGCTTTCCAGGAATCAAACTAAAGGGGATTGGCACGAATTTAGCCTGCCGCAGTGGCGTTGCACCGGACGAAAAAAATATGGGTCAACTGTCAGCACTTGCGAATATTGTCGAAAGCAACTTTGGCAATTTACTCGACATCGTGTCGGGCGGTAATTCGGCAAATATCGATTGGGCGCTCAGCGGTGCAGATACCGGGCGTGTAAACAATCTGCGGCTCGGCGAAGCGATCCTATTGGGTCGTGAGACACTTCATCGGCGACCCATTAAGGGGCTTCATACGAACGCTTTCTCTATCGTTGCAGAGATTATTGAACTCAAAGTCAAGCCATCAAGGCCTTGGGGGCAACTCGCACAAAATGCGTTCGAAGAGACAGTCCCAATAGTAGATCGAGGGACAATCACGCAGGCGATAGCCGCGATAGGACATTACGACGTTGATCCGATGGGTCTTGTTCCGCAAAGCGGAATAAAGATCATTGGCGCTAGCAGTGATCACCTGATCCTGGACGTCGGAACAACCCACTTACGTGTCGGATCAGAGGTCACATTTGATGTGAATTACAGCGCACTTATACGCGCCATGTCATCACCATTCGTTACCAAAGTCATGACGGTCATGAGGCACCACCGCGGCGCTAAATCCGTAATTCATTGAATGGCGTACAGCAGGTGGTCAGGCAGTGCAGCTCGCCTGATCTCGACGGTCTGAATGCAACTCAGTTTGGCTATGTAGAAATTCTATCCATGGAGGGCACGTGATGCGCTATCACAAAGCCGCGGAAATAAGCCCACTTGAAGCTACGTTTATCATCGACCACAACGTCACGCAATGCGTGCGTGGTGATTGAACATTACGACCAATGGTTTGACGTACGGCGCATGACGGAGCAGGAGCTTGCTTCTTTCCTTGATGATCTCTGCCGCACCAGACTGGCGAAGGAAACTTCCGGCATGATTCTTCCTCACTGAATTCCGGTGATTGCGCGCATAATTTCGGCAAATTCCCACGTCGTAGATCACGACTGCCAGCGCATAATGTCTTCTGCGTTGGGTCGTTAGCTGACATCAGCCCCACCATGACATGACGTACGCTTTTGGCCCGTCGCGACGAGGGCCGAGCATTCGATGGCTGCCACACTCTAAAAGCCGACGTTATCGGTGGTTGATGCACAAGTCCAGCAGCCGGGCCGGCTGGAAACCCGCGCGAATGATCGTGACCCGGATGGGCCGAGACCGGCTGTTGAGGCGGGCTCGGTGCGCGAAAAGCGCATAGAGCATGGTCGGCACTTTGAGTGCCGACGCGCCCATACCTTCCGTGAGATACTTGACTAGCGGATTATCTTTGTCGACGCCCATCTTCGTGCATATCGGCATCACGAACCTCGAACCCATTTTCGATCAAGGCACTGAGTACGAGGTGACGCACGGTGATCATTTTTCGGGCAGCAATGGTCTTGAGTTCCACCCACAGATAGTCGGGTATCTCAACACTCAAGGTCTTTCGGGGAGCTGGTTGTCCGAGCGCAGGCGTCTCATCCGGGTCCCCCTCCCCGTGTTGTTCGGACGCGCTGTCCGGTTCAAGCAGTTTTTCTACAGTGACCGACGGGATACGTTTACGGGCAGCGGTTTCACTCAGCTTCTTGTCCAGCTCATCAACCTCAAGGGAATCGATCTCTACGGGGCGGAAAGCAGGTTTCGTGTCCGTGCTCATGCTGCCCTCTTCTTCCCAGCCTTCTTGGCCAACCGTTGTTCCCTGCTCTTACTCCCTTTCTTACGCGGCCCCGCAAGCTCCACGATCTCAGCGACGAGTTCCTCAATCTCCTGCGCTGCCTTTCCCTTGGGATTTGCAACATTGGGCGCCTCCCCGGTGAGAAACATCTCCCGGTATGCGGCGCGCTCAACAAGCGCGGTGGCAAAGCATTTGAGCTTGTGTCGTGCGATCTCCTGATGGGCGAATTCGGTGACGCGCGTTGGCAGTGGAAAGAGCTTGGTGAGCAGTAACCGGTAATTGACGTTCACGGCCCCTGCTTCAATCACGTCCGCAATGTCATCGACGATGACGAGCGCTTCGCGAAGATCGGGCTCGGAGGCTTGTGCCGGAATGACAACCAGATCCGACCGTGCAATGGCCTTAAGCGAGGTGGCTTCGCGTGTTCCGGCGAGATCAATCAGAACGTAGTCATAGGCCGAAGCCGTGACATGTTGGCGAAACCGTGCCGTGAAGTCCTCCGGTGCCACCGGCATGACGGTCAGTGATTCGAGATCCGCCTTCTTGCCCCAACGAGCGACGGTCTGGTTGAAATCGAGATCGAAGACGAGGACCGAAGCGCCGCCTGCGGCAAGCATGGCGGCAACGGCCGCGCAACATGTGGATTTTCCAACTCCGCCTTTTGATGATGCAAATGAAATAATCATAATTCAAAACCTAAAACCAATAATGCCACAGAAACTGACTTGGGCAAGAAAGCAAAAAGAAAAGTACTCACAACTTTGTTTTCAGGTTTGAGGGTTTGCAGAACAACACAAATGCAGAAATGCCCAAACCCACAATCCAACACTTACCCAAATAGGCAAACCTAGATTTGCATAGATGCAGACTTCTGTGAGTTTGGTTTCGGGCTGCGCCCGATTTGCGTTCCAGAATGTCGGTTCCGAATACGGCGCGAGGTTGGACGCTGATGCGCGTGAGGAGCAACATGTGGGGAGCAAGGTGCTTAGTCCATTGACCGCGCTCACAGGCGCTCATTTCGCCAAATTTGGCCTTTCCCTGCGCGCAGTAGGGTGAGCGGCGCACGAAAATTTGCCACTGGCGTTCCTCGCCAAGCAGATTGCGATGTTTCGGTTGGCACTGAGTAGAGGTTTGAAGTGCAATCGTTTCCACCCGAGCAATAAGGTGCGGCGAGTGGTGTCGGATTTCATCCGACACAAGCGAGGGTGAGGAAGCAATAGTCCGCGTCTCGGCGAAGTCCGAGCGCGTCCATTGTCATAACTCGCTTTGACAAAGTCATCTCACGTATCGGTTTCATGTTCTAAGATTCTATATGTTCTAAGTTCTAATTCGAGGACGGCGAAACCTGCGCTCACTGCAGGCTGCAAAGCCATATGGTGAGAAAATGGGCGCAGTAGGTGAGAAAACGGGCCGAGTCGCGTGAGAAATTGGGCGGATTCGAGTGAGGTTTTGGGCGGGTTAAAGTGAGAAGTTGGGCGGCGAAAAAATCTATTCAATCCGGTCGATGTGGATAAGTGAGACGAAATCGAATTAATCTCACCCAACCGGAATAATGTTCGGCACACTGATCGCATGAGTCATGTGGCCGTTCAGCAAGAGGAAACATTCGTTCCAACGTTATCGATAAGGGTGTCAGGGGACCCGCTCGATCCCGACAGCAAAAGCTCGATCGTGAAGCCAGCCGAACTGGTGGACGCCGTCGAGATCAGCGCGCTCAATCGCTCTGAACTCCTGCTCTACAATCAGTTGCTCGCATACGCTTGGAACGACATCGCGCCGAACAAAGTCTACTCAGTCCCAAAGGCACGTCTGCGCGGAACGCATGAAAGCAATGACCGGCTGCACGAAGCGTTTGACCGCCTGATGGCGGCATTCGCCAAGGTCAAGTACCGCGATCCAAAGACAGGTCAAACCAAGACGGTGCGGATTAATCTACTGGGCCCTAACGCGGAAGAGGAGGGGGACGAGGGCCAGTTCCACTACACCCTGCACTCGACGCTGCTGAACGTCTTGAAGGTCAGCCGCACTTGGGCGCGCCTCAAATCGGAAATACTCTATTTGTTGCGCTCCAAATATTCTATCCGGCTTTATGAACTCATCGAACGCAGGATCAATCTGCGCCAACAATCGCAGTCCTTCACCGAAACCGAACTTCGGGCGTTGTTGGGTGTCCCCAAGGGTAAGCTCAAACGCTTTGCTGACTTCAACAGCCAGTGCCTGAAGGTCGCGGTGGGCGAAGTGAACCAGCTCACCGATTACATTGTCTCTGTCGGGCTGAAGAAGCGCGGCCGACGTGTCGAAACGATCCAGCTCACTTGGCTCAAGAAGGACGCAGAATCCCGCAAGCTCGCGGCACAGGAGCGCGAGCGCTCCCGCGTAGGGCGCACGGCTCGGCGGAAAGCCACGGTGGAAGCGATCGTATAGCTGGTTCCGGCCGAGACGGCTCCTAAGCGGACTCAGAAGCGGACAATTTGGTGGTAGCTTGTTGCAAAAAATGTGATATAGTCATTGGTGAATATTTTGGTTTTATAGATAGTTAGCAGCAAGCGGGATGGCAAGGAAAGCGGACAAAAAACCGGACAAATCAGCAGGCAAGAAGAGGTCTGGACGCACACGCAAGACCCCGGCTTGTGCCGATCGCGGCGAATCAGTAACCGCGATGCAACCGATGCTGATATCCGGCTCATCGAAGCATAGGGAAGCGCTGAGCGACAAGGTCTTGGAGCTGACGCAGCGTGCCGCCGGCTTCCGTAGCCGGCTACCTGAAGGCTTGATCGAACCGTTGTCGCGCCTGGTGCGCGAGATGAATTGTTACTACTCGAACCTGATCGAGGGGCACAACACGCACCCGGTTGATATTCAGCGGGCGTTGTTTGGAGAACAGAGCGCCGATCCTGATAAGCGTGACCTACAGCAGGAGGCGATCGCGCACATTTCGGTGCAGAGATGGATCGATGAGGGTGGGCTGGGCCAACAGGCCGCGACGGTCGCGAATGTGATGGAGATCCACAATCGCTTCTGCGAAGCATTGCCTGAGAGCCTGAAGTGGGTCGAGAACCCCGACACGGGTGAACGAGAGGAAGTCGTCCCAGGTAAGATCCGAAAGAAAGATGTCCAAGTCGGCAGATTGGTGCCGGTCAGTCCGGGGGCCGTACCACGTCACTTGGAGGCCTGGGAAAAGACGTACGCGAGTCTCGGAACGTTCGAAACGATCGTAAACACAGCGGCAGCGCACCACCGGCTCCTTTGGATTCACCCATTCCTCGATGGCAACGGACGCGTGGTGCGGTTGATTTCGTACGCCATGCTGCGCGATGCGCTCGATACATGCGGCCTTTGGTCGGTGGCGCGCGGACTGGCTCGCAATGCAACTAAATACAAGGATCATCTGGGGGCGTGCGACGTGGCACGGCGAAACGATCTCGACGGACGAGGCAACCTGT
The DNA here is from genome assembly GCA_965222775.1 of Hyphomicrobiaceae bacterium. Classification (GTDB taxonomy): domain Bacteria; phylum Pseudomonadota; class Alphaproteobacteria; order Rhizobiales; family Hyphomicrobiaceae; genus CBDCUV01. The sequence goes on along the minus strand of OZ244971.1, from coordinate 1,694,395 downwards.
CGGAAGAGACGCTTGCGCAATTCACAGCCTTCTTCCTCGATATCTGCCTTGACCAAATCGATTTCATGGAAGGGTTGATGCGACCGAAGGATTTGCGCGGGCGCATCATGGATTGGGCGAACGAAGAGGTTCGACTCAAGATCCTGCATGAGAAGGCGAAGCTCGTTCTTGATCACATTCTCTTCAATGGTACTCTTGAGCGAAAAGACCTGTCCGGGATAGTCGGCATGGAGGCGCGCCAGGCCCGCAGAGTTGCGGAACCTCTCGTAAAGACCGGCCTCATTCGCGCCGTGACCACGCGGGCGCCTTATCAGCTCGCCTTTCCCGCCGAACTTACGCCGCGTCTGATGCCGGGTCTTTATCCTGGCAGCCATTAGCAGCCCAATTTCTCACCGATGGAGCTTGGGAGCCCGTGAGCAGTCGTGGCGGTAGCTCGGAAAACAACTGACGCCTAATTTCTCACCATAGTCTACTCCTTCCTTCGGGATTTGCCACGCGGGCGTTTGCGCTTACGGCGCTGGCGCTCCTGGTGTTCTAGTTCGCCAATACGCCTGGCGATCCGCTCTTTGCGATCGTCTTTGGTCGGTTGTTCGTGTCCTTGCCCGTCTTCAACGCTAGGTCGTCTTGTCTCTTGATGAGAGTCGATCGATGGGCGCTCGCTGCCGTAGCGGGCTGGCTCCGAGAGGTTTTGATCGCGCGAAGCCGCATCGAAAAATGACGTATCGTTCTGATGGACATGCTTTTGGCTTCCGCCGCGTATGCGAAAGACGTGCTTGGCTTTGCGCGCAGCGGACTCTGAACGGCACTGCCGCTTGCGACTGGCGATCCGTTCCTCATCGCGTCTGCGTTCTGCATCATGGCGGCGTTCCATGCGTTCCCAGAGCTGACCCAACCGCTCGCGCTTCGTAGTACGCTTGGTCTCCATGAGCGCGGAGAGACTGGCCTCAGATTTCGCGAGCTTTGAAACGGCTCGCCTTTTGAGGAAGCGTGTGGGTGACAGCGCAGCGACGGCTTTGTGGAATAGACCGATAGGCGTTCTCGGCTTAGACTTGAGAGCCGTCGAGTCGAGGTGGCGCTCCATGCGTTGCCGCTCTTTGGCTATCGCCTGTTGTTCGCGGCCAATCGTACGTGAGAGGCGTTGATCATAGCGCAGCAGCGCAGCCGATTGCTTCAGAGCGAAAGCGGCTGCTTCCTTGCGTTGTTTAGCGGCGCGGGCTTCGCGGATCTTGTCCGGGCTCAGGTGGGCGTGCTTCTTGAACCATTCATGGTCAGCGCGCGGCGTTTGCTTGTGGCGCACATAGCGGCCCTTTGCTTTCGGATTTGTGTGACGCCGATCTTCCTTGGCCTTGCGCGCACCGTGCCGCTTCTGCCAGTTGAACACGCGCTCATGGCACAAGACGAAGCCGGTCTTCTTCTCATGCTGCATGGCCCACCAGCTCAGCTTCAAATAGTCGTTGCTGACGGAAGCGTACTTGCCATTGATGGGCGAGACGCGATTGACGATCAAGTGGACGTGCGGATGCTTGGTGTCGGTATGCTGGACGATGATCGCCTGACGATCTTCTAGTCCGAGTGCGTGCAGGACTTCATCGGCCGCCCGCAGCATGTCGGCTGGCGTTGGCGTGCGATCCTTGGTGGGATGCCAGGCGAGCGAGAGAGTGTAAACCGGCTTCTGACCCTTGCGGCCCCGATAGGGGTTCTCCTTGCGCACGTAGTCGGCGTAGCTCATGCCGGCGGCCTTGGCAGCGGCGGCAACGGCTGCTTGGCGCACGTTCTGTGCGTTGGCGGCAAGCCAGGACATGCAGCGCAGGGCTTTGTTCGGGTCTGTTGTCGGTAGATTGCGCGTGGCCGTAAAGCCCACGCGGTTGGCTGTTTGCGACCCGCCCTTGTCGCTCAGCATGTAGTCGCCGGCCGCGGGCCGCGTGGCCTCAGCGTCGCCAACGGTCTTCCTGACATCGTTGAGGTAGTATTGACCGGCGCCATGAAAACCGGTGCCAAGCTGGGCAACGCGCGGAATCATGGCGGCAGAATCTGGTCGAGCGCCTCGTCGAGCTTCTTCATCAGCGTGTCGAACTCGTGCGGGCTGCAACCGGTCTCCATGATGATCGGGGCGAGGGCATTGAGCGTCGTGCCGATGCGGGTGAGGGCATCGATCAGCTCAAAGTCGTCTGCAATAGGCGCGGATGTCTGGCTGCCTTCGATATCAGCTTGCAGAAGCTTCGTGAGATATGCTTCGGGCGTGTCTCCGGATTTGCTAGCACGAGCCAACAACGAGCGATGCTGGCCTGGGGTAAGAGCGACCACGAGCTCACGAACAGGTCCATTGTCATTGTCCGCGGAAGGTAACGGGCAGTCATGGCAAAGCAGGCCGCGCGCGAACTCTGCGGCCGTCACACCGGCACGCGCCGCGTTCACAAGGTAGCGCGCGCGCTCACGAGCATTGACCCAGACAACGATGCGGTTGTCCCTGGCCTCGCCCGGCGCTTTCTTCGGTCGTCCTGTCATTCGATTGCTCGTCATCATACTCAATGCATCGTTATGCACCGCTCATCACAGCAGTCCTTGATACCGTTATCCGGCGTTCTTCAATGTAATGCGTGCATCCAGCTCACGCTGGGGTGAATTTGATGCGGGTTTACCCGGATCAAAGAGGGGCGGCGGCACGAGGCCCCCCTTACACCTGCTGCATCATCTTAGTCGCAAACCGGTTTCCACTTTTGCGGATGATGCAGGAGTGCCAGAGTTTTTCGGCACCGAAAAACATATCTGGCTACAACAGCGCATTCCATTAGCAGAAACGATGAAGCAATTTCCAGAACTATTTTCAATAAGCCCAAGTTTGAAAGAATATTACAAAGTAAGGCTGCGTAGAAAAAGTGAAAAGCAATGCGTTAAAATAGTTGAGATGCGCATAAGCGCACTGTGGCTTGTTTGTGCGTAATTGGATTTCGTGACAGCCGCCCTGCGCTTGGGCGCGGGCGTGCGAGCGGTGAGGAAAGAATTGGTGCGCTGCCCGCACAAGTCACATATTTACGACATGCATTCAAAGTAATATATTTGCGACAAATGTTTGACATCGTATATATGCAACATTATAGTGATGTTAGAAATATGCGACGTCTAGACAACCAAGAGATTATGCGGATCACACGACCAGAAGACTTGGCGGCACTCGTAAGAGAGGCGCGGCTTGAGAAGAACATGACCCAGGTCGAGCTTGCCAAGAAGCTCGAAGTCAACCGGGTGTGGGTGCTGCGCCTTGAGCGCGGTGAGCCGGGCGTATCGCTTGGGATTGTCTTGCGAGCGCTCAACGAATTGGGTCTGCAGCTGCAAGTGGCCGCAGATAGCGATACCGCAACCGTGCCGCAAGCGGGAAAAAGCAGGCGGCCTCCCATCAGTATCGACGAGGTTGTCGATGAGTGAGCTACGCGTCCTCATCGATGAGCACGAGATTGGCACGCTGCATCAGTTGCAAGGCGGACGCCTTCGTTTCGTCTACGACGATGAATGGCGAAATTTGGTTGATGCCGTTCCGTTATCGCTGAGTATGCCGCTGACGCGGCGGGAGCATCCGCATAAACCGGTCAATGCCTTCCTATGGAATCTCCTGCCGGACCGCGAAGAGACGCTGCGTCAAATAGCAGCCGAACACAGCGTATCGCCGCGCAACCCCTTCGCGCTTGCGGGCGCGCGCGGTGAAGACCTCCCGGGTGCGGTACAAATTGTGCCGAAGGAACGTATTGCCCATCTCAAGAAACGCGAACGTATCACTCGCATAAGCGAGGTGGACCTATGTACACTGTTGCGCAACCGGCAGCGGGCGAGCGGCCACACGCATATCGGGGCGGATAGCGGTTTTTTCAGCCTCGCCGGTGCGCAGGCGAAGGTGGCGATCTGCTATGTCGGCGGGCGATGGTATGAGCAGCGCGGCTATACGCCATCAACGCACATCATCAAACCGGCGATGGCGGATTTGGAAAGCCAAGTCGAAAACGAACACTTCTGCTTGAAGCTTGCAGGCGCGGCGGGTCTCAACGCGGTCAAAAGCGAGGTGCGCACGATCGGCGATCTGTCAACGATCGTTGTCGAGCGATATGACCGCGTCCGTCTCAGAGGCCGAACAAGAGTAAAGCTTGATCAGGCCGGCGGACGCGTCCATCGCTTCCATCAGGAGGATATCTGCTCGGCCTTGTCGGTTCTGCCGGAGAACAAATACCAGAATCTGGGAGGCCCCGGCATGAAGCAGGTCATGCGGCTGCTGGAAGGCTCAGGCAATGCGGAAGTTGACCGGGAACGGTTCATGCGGGCCTGTGCGTTTAATTTCGCAATCGCGGGAATCGATGCGCACGGCAAGAACTACAGCGTTTTGATGGAAGCGGGCGGACGCTTCCGGCTGGCGCCGCTTTACGATGTCATCAGCGCGCTGCCCTACGACTTGGAAACGTATAATTCACTTGCCATGTCGGTCGGTGGTGAGCGCAAGCTGCGCAACATCTATCCCAAACATTGGGAAAAGGCGGCAGCTCAATGCCGATACGACCCGCAGAAGGCTGTGTCCCATGTGAGGGAATACTGCGAACGGCTGCCGGACGCTGCACGTGAGGTATTGGGCGACTGCCGCAAGCAGGGCTTGCGAGATGACGTGCTGACGACACTCGTTGATCGATTGGCTGAGCGGGCTGAAGCGCTATCGAAAATATTCGATGACGCGCCCGTCTAACGACTGCTGTCCAGTGCAAGATCGACTTGATGGCACCCCCCGTTTACGCGACACTTTTTTTGTGAAAAGTCGTTTCGCGACTGAAAAGTGTCGCGATACTGGTTTCTCCTGCGCATCGCGACAGAATCTTGTGAACAATGTCGCGATAGCATGTCCCGCGCCGTGATTGGACCAAACTTCCTTGCACTCTAAGTCCGGAGCAAGCGGCGAAGGAGAGAATGTATGATTTGCCGGCTGTTAAATCGTGCGGTGAGCGTTACCACCGTCAAGTTGCTTAAGAGAAGTTTTTCGCGGCGGGCGGAAGAGCTGCAGTCAGGGGCTCAGCACAAATGTTTTTAGACTGTAAGGCGTGCGGCGCTGCAAACTCTGTCATTATGCCGCCGATGGCATTGCCTGGCGAGGACGGGAAGGAGACACAGCAAGCGGTTACGTTGTGCGCGCGTTGTGGCGCGGTTGTCCGGATTGATAATTCAGGCGGCAATGAACCGTCTGTGTCGGAGGTCGAGTGGGAAAACTGGTGTCCAAAGTGCGATCGAAGGGGCGACTTGGTCATGGGTGAGGTTACGCCACTTTTTCCGTCACGGCCTAGCTTACGATGGGCCTGGTGCCCGGGATGCGAGAAAGACGTGTTTGTTGTGACGAAGCGGGTTTATGAAGAAAAGATGCGGATGGATGCCAAAAGACGCACACAACGATAGCAAACTGTACTGAGTGAGCCGACCGCGCATTGCTGCGCGGTCAGCCAAACTTAGTTGGGAAGCTCACGATCCAGTAGATCGATGATCGCTGTGGGTAGATAGTCGCGCGGACAATCGTAGCCGACACAGAATTCACCATCGTCTTGCGGCATGAGTTCCTGACCATCGCGCTCGATGGACCTGATCACGGTATTGTGGAGGCCCCAACCCGTGACGATCACGTCGTAGCCGGCTTCTACCAAGACGGACTCGACCTGCCAGGTTTCAACTTGGCCGTCGCCGTCGTTGAAGCCGAACTTGTCAAAGGCCTCTTCCCACGACCAATGGAAGGTGCCTCCGCAATTGTCGCAAGTTGTCATGACCATGTGACACCTCCGTTTTCGAACGGCGCCGTGCTGAGCCACTGGAACGTGGTCTCAGCCGCTCCTTCGGCGTCCCAGACGAGCCAGCAATAACGGTGGTGCTTCGTAAACCGGCTCGCCTGCGATGGTTGGCCAGCGGGCCAGCACACACAGTGATCGAGAGCGTAGATGACGCGTGGGGGTCGGCGGAGATAGCTCTCATGCCGGTCCGGGTGACAAAGCCCTGCCAGATTGAGCAGCATCGCCATTGAACCGCCTGTTTGCGCAATCATCGCAAGTCCGTGCCGGATGAAACGATCGGCAAGTCCGCGTCCATATGGCGGATTGGTCACGATGTTTCTGGCGCGCGGTTTCGTCTGGCTTAGAAAATCGACACCGGACTGACCAAAGCCGTAATCGCCGATGTCGGTTGAGACGATTTCGTAGCCTGCGTCGCTGAGGGCTTCAGAAATTGCACCCTTACCGCAGGCTGGTTCCCAGATCGAACCGTCAAAACGTTCAGCTGAGAGCAGCGCCCGCGTGGCGGGCGGCGGCGTGGGATAGAATTCGAGCGGCACGCGCCCGGCTGAAATGCGACCGTCCACCCGGAAGGGAAGACGGCGCTCGTTGTTCAGGTGGAGGCTCATGCGAACCCCCTTTCGTCATCCGCGTTTTGCACTTCTGTGATGAAGAGCACGCCTTCGTGACGGTTAAGTTCAACCGGAATGTGGTCGAAGCGAAGGATGCCGCTACCGCCGTTCTTGCGCGGCCAGACAGAACCGATTTCCCTGGCGCTGCCGAGGACATCCTTACCCTTGTCGTCTTGAGCGATGATGCGCGCAAAACTGATGCGATGCGTCGGCCGGTTTGATGTTTGTTTCTTTCTCATGATTTTTCTCCTTTTTCTCGAGATTTGAGGGCCGAACCGTTCAGCCCATGCGCTGACAATTCGCGGCACGCATAGACACCGCTGTCCTGCCCAACACGGTTGGGGGCCTGCCCCCGAGTGGTGCGGGCCGGGCATGGACAGAGGCGGCAGCCGTCTGTGTCGCGTCCGCGATAAGCGCTTGAGCAAGGCTGAATGGTTTCCGGCCTCACATTCGAAGCCGAGGCGGGAGAAAAACTGGAAGAAACGTAAAACTACGCAACCGCCCGTTATCGCAGTCAAATTGCCGACAATCGGTCATGCACGGATTGGAAACCTCATGGTACGTAGCGAACGGGTCGGGCGATGTGTTGAGGCAATAGAATGAACGGCGGTAGCGATATGATCGACTAGCGCGGTTTCTTACGAACCCGTTTGCGTTTGGTGTTTTTACTCTTTGATGGGCGAGCGGATTTCTGGGGTTTCGGCTTGGGCTCTGCAAACAAGGACAATTGCGCCGGTCTGGGTGTGATGCCCAGCACATCGGCAAGGGTGCGGACATTGTTGATGCGGTCGTTGCGCGCCAGGCGATCGAAGTTCTGCTGGCGCCATTTCACGGCAGGGAGTCTGCGCGCGTCGGGCACCTTGAGCATTGACCAATCGGGATTGCCGGCTTCGAAGTCGACCAGGAATTCGCGGTGGTGATTAGGCATGCCGCCGACGATGTCCGCGACCATGCTCTGACGTGCTGCCAAAAGTTCGTCAAGCGTGACATCGGCGTCCGTCATGCCAACAAACGCGGCTTCGAAGTCGCCTGCGATGTTCTTTTGTCGTGCGGCCAGTAGCTCCGACATCGGGCGGTTATGGCTGATGAGGTACACAAGGAAGGCCTCTCGAAGTTCATCGGTGATGCCCTCGTTTGCCATCAAATCCCGGATATCGAACAGGTCGCGCGGATGCTGTCGATCGAGTGCTGCCAGAATTTTTCCGGCATAAAGATCGGCGAATGAGACAACCTTCATTTCAGCGAACCCGAACATGTCCTCGACCTTCGCACACACAGGCTGCACCTCTGGCTCGTAGACGCAGCCGCGCAGAACGGGCGTGACCTCGATCTTGATCTGGGTGCGGGCCTCCTGAACCATGAGCCGCGTCACAGTATTCTCACGCACGGTGCGTGTAATGCGGGCGTTCGGAACAGCTTTTTGCAGGCGCCCTTCGATGCGCTTCATGGCTTTGTCGATGGCGCCGAGTGACCGGGCGCGCGGCAGGACGCTCAGATAAGTGAGGTCGATATCGACCGAAAGGCGCGGCAGGTCACGGACAAACAGATTGATCGCGGTGCCGCCCTTGAGCGCAAAGCAGTTCTCTTTGTTGATTGCCGGAATGGCACGCAAGAGGAGTGCGACTTGGTGGCGGAAGCGATCATCAAACGGCATCAAGATCTCCTGGAACGGTGATCTGATAGGTCGGGTCAAGGCGACCGCCTTTGACGATCATGCGTTTGCCGGTTCCAAGGTCGAGCGCTTTCTGGTCGATGTGTTTGAACCAGGCGTGGTTGTGGCGCTTGGCGAAGAACAGAAACAAGCGCTTGACCTTGATACTGCGGCAATCGGCGAGCAGGGGATTGAGTCTTCTTGGGCGCAATGTGGCAAGCCCCTCCATGATCGCATCCACATGATGGAAGCTCTCGTGATCGGGAAGTTCGCTCATGAGTTCCAGGATTGCGCGCTCGGGCGTGGAGAGATGAAGCGGCCAACGCCACGGTCCCCACGGTTCGATGTGGATGGCGGGGGAGGGTGCCGGGGCAAGTCTCTCTTGGTGGCTGTCGAGGGCGGCTAAGCTGTGGGGGGCGGTTGACGCACGGAAGCGATCGAACAGCTTCTTGTCGCTGCGATAAATGAACTGGGTTTCAGTGGGCAAGGTTTTGAGCCACGTTGGCGGGCGGTCGGGTCCGCTGAGCTGGATGCGCCCGGCCGCATGTTTCACGAAATGCGCAAAGCCGTGGTGTTCAAGGGCTGACATACCGGCGACAACGATGTCGAGCTCAAGGAGTGTCTGGAGTGATATGGCGATTTGATGCCAGGACAGGGGCGTGTTGCCGCGTTGGTAGACGCGCCGTGCGGGTTGGTTGAGCCAGCCTGCGGCAACGTATTGCGTACGTAGCGGCGTCGAGTAGCCACGGGCGGTCATCCAGGCGGCATCGACGATGAGCCCTTCGGGTAGATTACGCTGCAGCCAGTTTAGTTTATCTTCTTTTCGCTTAGTCACGCTTAGTAAATTAGCCTATTTTCAAACCCGATGCAAGTTTATTTTTTACCTATTTAGCTAAGTCTTGCTTAGCTAAGTCGCCTTCCTACAAACCACCAAAACCACAGCTTAGACTGCTGTAAGGAGTGCGCTGACGGGAGTACAGGCCGCCCGCGATAGTTACGATTGAAGCAAGGCTGAATGGCTTTGCGGCTTCACGATCGAAGCCAAGGCAGGGGAAAAACTGGAAGAAGCGCAGAACTGCGAAAACGCCCGCAATTGAATGTCGAGCACGCCCATCCCGATCTATGGGGGATGGAACAGAAACCTCATAAGCCAGACCTCTTCGGTGACATTCCGCGTGGCGTGGCGAAGCGGCAAGGCTACGAGCAGGGCCTGGAAGATCAGGTCATGCCCGCGGCGGGCTTCATGCCGCTCGAAGTCATCAGGCGCACAAAGGCACTTGCGCATGATGGCGGCAAAATCCTGCTCGGCGCCGTCGATGCCGATGTGGAGGCGCGCATTCACCCCGGTGGCGCACGCGATCCGCATGCACATGGCGGCACGCTCATTGGTGCCGGTGATGATCGTCATTGCGTGACGGTCGCGGGATCACGGGGCGGCAAGGGGCGGTCCGTCATCATTCCGACGATGCTGACCTACCAAGGCTCGATCAGCGCGTTCGACCCGAAGGGGGAGCTGGCCACCATCACGGCACGTCACCGCGCGCGCAACCTCGGGCAGGCCGTTCATGTTGTCGATCCGTTCGAGGTCACACGGGGATTTGCCGCGACGTGCCGCAGGCGGTTCAATGCCATGTCGATCCTGGCACCAGAAAGTCCGACTGTGATTGAGGATTGCGGCCTCATCGCCGATGCGATCGTGGTTCCGGCAGATGGCGGCAAGGACCCGCATTGGGACGAAAGCGCACGCAATCTGATTGAGGGTCTCATTCTGCATGTGGCTACTTCGCCTGATTACGATGGCCGACGGCATCTTGCGACGGTGCGCGACTTGCTGGCCTTCAAGGACGGGGCGATAGCGACGACGGGACGCGGCAAGCCCGCGACCCGCTTACGCGCCGAGATGGAGTGCAACGACGCGCTTGATGGCATTGTTGCGGACGCGGCGGAGGACTTCTTCTCCAAACCCGACGATGAGCGCGGCTCGGTCCTTTCCACCGCACGCCGGCACATGAAATTCCTATCCTATCCGGCGATGCGGCGCAGTGTGTCCGGTCATGACTTCGATCTCGCCGATCTCAAGCGCAAGAAGGTAAGCGTCTATCTGTGCCTGCCGGCGCTCAGGATGGGAACGTGCAACAGATGGTTGCGCTTGTTCGCCAACCTGTCGCTGGCCGCGTTCGAGCGCGAGCGCGCGCGTCCCGTTCCGCCGGTTCTGATGGTACTCGACGAATTTGCCGTTCTTGGTCACATGAAAACGATCGAGGACGCGGCGGGACAGATCGCGGGCTTCGGCGTCAAGTTGTGGCCGATCATCCAGGACCTGGGCCAGCTCAAGACGCTTTACCGTGACCGGTGGCAGACCTTCATGGCCAACGCCGGGACGCTGCAGTTCTTCGCCAACAACGACGCCTTCACGCTTGAGTGGGTGTCGAAGCGTCTCGGGACGACAAGCCTCATCGTGAAGAACAAGGGCGAGGTCGGCGATCAGGACCAGACGTCCACCGGTCGTCTTGGTCACTCGTGGTCGATACAGACGCGCGAACTCATGACGTTGGAGGAGGTCGGGCGCTTCTTTGCCCGCGATGACCATGCACAGCGCCAGCTCGTGCTGTTGGCCGGGCGCGATCCGATCATTTGTCAGCGCGTGAAATACGACTCGCATGAGCGTTTCAAAGGACTGTCCGATGCAAGCGACCTGTGAAATCGCGGTCGAGCGGCCGGAGCGTCGGACGACGCAGTTCGAAATCCACTATCAAACGCCGGAATGGACGCGAGTCGTCGAGTCCGGTGCCAACTATGCCTGTCTGACGATTTGTGCCGCAGGTACTGTTATAGCGATGGTCGCGGCGTACCACGGTGCGTTCAGCGTCACGATCCCGAAACAAATGGTCATCGTTGCCGGGCTATCGGGTCTAGCTTTCGCGATCGGCAGGGCATTTGAGCTGATGATCATTCGCCCATGGCGAAAGGGCCGCGGGCCTCACGTGCCGGCGCGCATTTGCGTGTCTCCTGCTCGGATCACGATTGATGACGGTTTCAGCCTAATTGATTTGCCGCGCACGAGCGAAGCCAGGTTCACGTGTCTCCAGCACCGCGAAGGACGGCACGAACAACGCGCGGAGCAGCGCGCCGGCCGCGCGATTGGCTACGCATTCCGCGACGCCTGGGAAATCTGGCTGCAGATGGGACACCGGTTTGAGCGCATGGCTGCGGTGGCCGACGAGCCAAGCGCCCGCGCCATCGTCCGCCACCTTCAGGAAGCCGACGAGCGTGCCGTGCGCGGCGATCGACAGCAACAGGCGCTGACACAGCGCCTCAGCACGGTGTGAGGACGGGCATGCAGGGTTATCAGTCAAGCAACGTCAATTGCTTTATGGCGGTCTTGTTCTTCATCGTCGCGTGGTGGTACGCACCGGGCTTTGGCGACCGTTATGATGGCAACGTCATCGCGGCCTTTTTCTTTGCTGCTTGTGGACTCGGGTTTGTGATCGCAGGCGCGAGGCAAGCCGTGTGGCAACCATCACCGTTCCGGTCACCGGTCGGGCGATTGCTTTGGTTTCTAAGACCGCGCGGCTGGATGGTCGCATGGGCCGTGATCGTCATCAGTATCTGGACCTTTGGCACACCTCATGTGCTCTACGAATATCCGGTCAAGGGACCGGGCACATGCGTCTATCTTGGCTGGGACGGCTTCGCATCGGTCCGAGCATCTGGTTCAGGCCGCCTGGGCGGATGCCAAATCATGGCCGTGATGTAATACGCCAGCTGTCGGCGACCTAAACTACGCGGCAAGCTTCAAGCATTTAGGTTGAAAGAGGCGGCGCGGTCCGATTGCGGGCAGCAAATGCGGCGACGGGGCGCAGCCGCGTCGAGCGAGCGCAATACGCACCGAACTGCAAATTCTTGGATTTGAGAAACACGGGGCGGCCGATCGGCCAACTGTTGGCGGTGTGCCAGCACAATGAGCCGCATTCGGCGATCTCAACTAAGCAACGAGCTTCAAGCACTTCGATCAGGTGGCAGCAACGCCACGACCACGCACAGCCGCGTCGAGTGAGCGCAATACGAAGCGGACCGCAAGTCCTTGGGTTTGAGAACTACAGGACGGCCGATCGGTCAACTGTTGGCGGTGTGCCAGCACAAGGAGCCGCGTTCGGCGATCTCCACTAAGCGACAAGCTTCAAGCACTTCGATTAGGTCGGCAGCAACGCCACGACAGCGCACAGACGGATGGGTCTGGCCTGATTGGTCAATAGAAGATCACGGAGTAAGAATCATGAGCAATAGCACATTCCCCAATCGCGCTTCCCAAAAAGCCAATGGCGGTCAAATTCGCCGCTACAAGCGCAAGGGCCCGAAGACTCCCCTCGAGACCTGGGCCATCCTCGCGGTCTCCGTCCTGGAGATTGCCCTGTTTGCGCTCGCCTTCGCAAACCTGATCAACGAGCCGGGTGTGCTTGGCATCCTCAAGCTCGTGGCCATTTCGCTGCTGGCAGCGATCGTGACCTACACGGTCAACCGTTTTGCGATCGAAAAGGGCGCCAGACAGGCTGCGATCGGCTTTTGGATCAGCGGCGCGTTCAGCGTGATCTCGATCATCCTGGTTGGATTAGCGCTGTTCATTTCGACCTATGCTGGTCTCACGCTGAAGTCCGTTGAAGAAATCCGCCTTGCGGCTCACGGCAGCGCTTTAGAGCGCGTGATTGCCAGCCGCAACAAGATTGCTGTCCAGGGGAATCGTCCGGCCGCACTTTTACGCAGCATCGTTGCCGACTTGTCGCAACATCGCGACTGCGAGCTTGCACGCGGCTGCATTAGTGGCCGTAGTGCGGGGCGTGGACCCGTGACGCGCTATCTCGAAGAAAAGATCGCGCGCGCCGAGAGCATTGTCGGCGAGAAGAGCGCAGGCGAAGCGACGCGCCAAGCGATGGTCGCCGCGCTCAACGAGTTCATTGCCGACTATCGCAAAGTTCTGGCCGACACGAGCAAGGATGTGTGGGCGCGCCGCCTGGCCCTGCAGAAGCTTCACGCGAAGATCGACCAGAACGTTGTTCTGCTCGAAGAAGCACAGCCAATTGCACTCCTGCAAGCCTACGCCGATGAACTAAAAAGCGGGGTGGCGATCCCTGGCCGCGCGCAGGCAACCGCACGTCTCAACGCGATTTTCAGGTCGCATGGCGAGCGAATGGAAGACATTCTCGGCGAGCAAAAAACGGGCGAGGGCGCGACGGCGGCATTCCCTCCTAAGACCCGCGTAGGCGAAACGCTCGGCTACTTCTGGGAATTCCTTCCCATTGCGATGATCGTGTTTGCAACGGAGTTGGTTCTGCCGATCACGTTGTGGCTCTACGCCTACATCGCCGGCTTTTGGCGGATCGAACGCGAGGAGCACCACGGCGATGGTGACGACCCAAATGCGCCCAATGCAGGACCAGATGGTCCGTCGGGGCCAAAGGGTCGCGCACAGGTAGATCGTCGAGATCTGAATTCCGATCCGATTGACGGACCCTACGGTTATTCAGGTCGGTGGCGCTACAACGAGCGGCTTGGGGGCAGCAACGATAATGAGGACGCGCCGGGAGACAAAGATGCTGGGTAATCCTTTCGATCTCCTGCCAAAAGGTGTGGGAGCTGCGCTGCTCGTTTATCTCGGGCTGTGCTGGGTCCTCGGCGACACGTTTGCCGACCGGGTGGCCGATAGGGTTCACGTCCCGGCATGCGTGAGCGGCGCGCAAGCCGAGGCGGCGACATCACGGCACGGTTTTGAGGATGAAGCAGCCATTGCGCGCGAAATGATGCGCGATCTGTTCGAGAGGATGCCGGCGCTCCAGGAGTTGCCGGGCGCGAATGTGATTGATCGTCTGGCGCAAAAACAAACGGCGCCAACAAGTCGCAAAGCCAGCTTCAAGGCGCGTTGCGTGTGCCTAGCAACTGAAGCGCAACGCGAAACCGGCATCGATTACATGCTGTGGGTCGCAACAATGAAAGTCTACACGCCCTCAGGCGTGCGGAACTTCCAAGGGATCATGACGCGCTTTGACAAGGCAGGCGCATGCGGCGAAGGACGCGAGTAATGGAACGATCAGAGATGAAAAACGATGAATTGTTCAACTGCGGTTTGATCCGAGTGACCAAGTCCGCCGTCCGCACGCCTCGACTGACAGTAGCACTTGAAGATGTGGACCTAGTCGAACTGCGGCGCCCACTATTCGGCCCCGCACTGTTGTTGGCAATCGCCAGCAGCACACTGGCCCTACGTTTTGGCGATGTGCTGCTGCCGGAGGAGATCGCGGCAATGGCCGGCATGGGCTGGGCCGGCGCCGTTATTGGCAGCTGCGTCGCGCGGCTGACGCTCCACAGCTACAGCATCGACGATGTCGCACTGCTGCTTCCTATTTGGCGAGCAAAGCGCGTGCGACACGCGATCGAACAAGCACTCGCATCGCGTGCGCGCCGCAATAAACCCAAACATCGTCACAAGTTATGAACCACTGGAAACGACCCTGGTATCGCGGGCCACACAAAGCGCCAACGAGACCGGTTCTAGACCCAACGCACGAGGCAATCGACATGGACGCCCGCCATAAAACAGAACAACTACAACTACCCACCGGCACGTCTGCAAAGCCGGTGCGCCCGCAGCATGCTTACCTCATGACAGAGGAAGCGGCACAGTTCCTGCGGCTTTCTCCCCGGACGCTTGAGCGGTTCCGCGTAGAAGGCACGGGACCACGCTACACGAAAGCCGGCCCTGGGAAGCGCGCCCGCGTTCTTTACAAGCACGAGGACCTTGTAGCTTGGCTCGAAAGCTTCGAATGCCAGAGCACTGCGGAGCATAGCAACCGTTGAGAGCCTGGTTGGAACTGATCCCAACAGGATTTTTGACTTCAAGCACCCGAAATTGGTAATATGGAACTATGAAATATCGAAGTTGCGACCGTAGAAGCGATAACGTGGAAGAAGTAAAGGATCCCCGAGAAGTATCTGGCGTAGGCGTTGTTCGCGAGACGGTAAACTCGCGGGGCAACCTTGTTTCAGTAGAAGCTTTTTCGGCAAATATCGCGTGCGAAGATGCATTCTTAAAAGGGGAAGAACTGTCGTTCGACTTTGAGATCGACTTGCCTAATAAATGCGTAACTTTGCAGGATAAATTCAAAGAGTTTGCCAGCAAGCAAGGCCTCGAAATCTTCCAGATGGACTCTCATTTGTCGCACTATTTCGGGCCGGAAGTGCCTCAGACTTTGCATGCCCGGCCGGTGACAACGAGCCCAACTACGTCTGCTACAAAGGAATTCTCTGAACCTTCTATTGAAACATCTGCAAAGCTCGGCAATGACTTCTCGCAGGCATCTACGCAGAAGATCGACCTAAGTGATATTCCCCGTCTTCCCGAAGCGCGCGTACTGGTTCAAGAGAGCGCAACTTCCGCGCCTGGTTGCACAATGTAGCAAGGGCGCTCGGTCACGCAGTCAGTCCGCTCAACCAGCCTCCAATTACATCACAATGTAATCCAACAGACAGACGTCAGCCTTGCTTCGGTCAAGCTTTCTGACAGCTTCCACAAAGCGGCTAAGATCCTTTGGACTCACAGGGTCTGATACTTCACGCGTTGATCCACTGTGATCCCAAGGAATAGCAACGGCCACATCTGTCCATATTGCGAAAAGCCGAAATTTCCCCGGTGGCCCAGTAACGTCGAAAAATGGGAAGTCAATGGACGTTGGTACACGAAACCGGCCTTTGTTTACGACAGTGTCAGGTGCAAACATCGATGGCATCAAACAAGTAAGCTCAACCCCAAGCTGATCATTGAGGATTACAAGGTGTCCGTCACCTGGAACCCCAACATCCAGAAACACCCGGTCTCCGTTTCGCAAACTATGTGGAGGCGTCACATTGGGTTCACCGTAACCAAGCCCACCGGCACGACTCGCCGAACTTACTAGCCGAATTTGAACAAAGAGACGATCTTTGCTTCCTCCTCTCGGAGAGCTGATACCCTCGATGTCACGGTGAGCGATTCTGATCAGTTCTGCCCGCGCGGTGGCGCCAGAGCTGCCGGCATAAGTACCAACTTCTTGATTCTTTAGCGCTTCTTTGAAATCGCTAAACGGCAAGAAAAAGAGCTCAAAGTCAAACTGATGCGCAAGCTCATAGAAATCAATGAGCTTGGCAAGTTCCGAATTTGTAATTGGCTCCCTGCCAGAACGCTTTCGTGTGACTTGTGAGGGATCTGAATATATCACCTCAGCAATTGTAGAGTTTTGAAAGTCCTTCGCCGGACGGCGATGCCCAAGGATGCCCTCCAGAAAATCCAACTTTTCTCCTAGGTCTTCGAGCTTGCGGCCCGATGATTTCTTGGGCATGGATGCGTTCCAAACGTATAGGTGAGTTAGCCATCCGCTCTTTCAGCTCTTAGTTGACCAGCTCGTAGCGGCCGTCAACTAATTTTACTGGGACATTGATTGTGTCATGAGATCTTTTTCGACCGCGGCAGTTACCTTGAAAACCGCTCGGGCTCCAGCAGTTTGAAGTAACGTCGAACCGACATTCGGACAATGTACATCTTTTAACCTCAACCTCGAACCACATTCTGGCCATGGACCGCCACCCCACGACAGGAAGATTCATTTCTAGTTTGCAATTTCCATTACTATAATTCCAACCCCCATGCCTCGTATTAGCGACTGCGCTTCTGTCGCACCACTCCTTAATTTTTCTATCGTATCGATCCTGAACTTTTGCTCGCACATCAGAGTATTGCTCTGCAATGGGAACCTTCAGGTCTGCCTCAATCACTCCTATTAAATCTTCCAGACTGTGCTTATTTTTGTTTATTTTTTTGGGTTTGCTGTTGCTGCTGGTTTTAGGCGCTTCTTTTACGAGGGCGTTTTTATCCCAATCAAAATAGCGAATAACCTCCATTTGCTTTCCATTTACAAAAACAGACGGCGTGCCACTTATCGCAAACAGCTCCCTTGCCCTTTTTCCTGCTGCGGATATTTTATCCAGCAACTTTCTATTCCGAAAGCACTCATCGACAGCTTTTTCACTCATGCCGAAACTCCCCGCAATCTGCTCCAATGCAGACCGCACCCACTCCTTAGACTTGATCCATTTGTTCTGGCCACTTAGGAGTGCCGCGTACAAAGGGTATCTGCTGTTGCTATCTACGCAGTTCACCAACATTGACGCGGCGATCGCTGAAGCATCGTGAGGATGATCCCGCAGGATCAATTGCGCCTTACCGCTTTCAACGTATTGTTTCTGAAGATGCGGAACTACGTTTTCATAGAAGCTTGCGCAGTGGCTGCAGGACATAGAGAGATATGCGACAACGGATACGGGCGCATCGGGCTGGCCGAACACCAAATCAGGTAATGGGCCTGGCTCCATCAGGTCGATGAGATGCTTAGGTCTTTGAGATTGTTTGTCTTGAGCGCTTGCAGCCGAGTTTGGAAACGGCAAGATCGCCAGGCTAGCGGCAATCGCGATGGAGCCAATAGCGGACATAATAGATCGTGTTCGACTGACGTTCATGAGGAACTCCCTACCATAACCGATATCCCTTCTTGAACTTCCCCGAGGTCCCAACACGGGATGTGCTGACAGAAACAATGTAAGGATAACGAACCGAAAGCAGCGCGTCTGTTGCGGGTTCTGGCGGGTTTTGGATTGGCTTGGTCAGTATCCGCTCACGTAGTGGGCGAGGCCCGCCCAATAGTATGGATGAGACCACCTAGCCTGCGGACGACCGATATAACCAAGGCCCCGATCTGCCTCTCCGAGCGTGTGATCGACATCGCCACGGAGAAGCCGAAGCTGTGCGGTTCTGAGGCACTCTGCAACAGTTGCGTCCGTCGCAGAAAAGAGGTCCTTGTAGAATGAGCGCATCAAGCAGCTAGTCGCCGCATCAGATATTGGCCACATCGAACCTACGACATCACCTGCACCCGCCTTGTGTGCGAGTGCGGCCATGCTTTCAGGACCGAATTCACCTTCGTCAATTGAACCGGAGTCACAGCAAGACAACACTAAGAGCTGCAAATTGCTGAGGTTCGGGGCACGCATTCGCAACTCCGCTAGTGAAACAGTTTCGCCATTGCCCAGCAAAAGCTCCGAACGATGAGCCGCCGCCGGCGAAAAATGAAAATGTGTTGCCAAATGCAGATGCTCAGGAGGGTCTGAGAAGGTATCAAACAGCGCGTCTTTGGTAAAGTCTTCGTCGAGATCGAGCCGACACGAGGAAGCATAATCCTCAATGGCGCGAAGCTCATCAATTGTATGCGGCAATGCTGGATAGCCGCAGAGAGCGCTCGAAACAGACAAACCCCGAGAACGCCAAGTCCTCATCGAGTTCTTGTTGCGCTTGCGCGAAGACACGGCCGTACGAATTGATATCGCGAGTTTTTCAATCAGATACCTCTGGCCGTCGTGTAGACAGCAATAGGGAAGATGGCGAAGTGGACCGTCACAAACGATGTCCAAACCCTCAACGCCTGTCAGATGATCTTCGACTGGGGCGAAGAGTAATTCGTAAAGATTGCGTGCGGCCGGGCCTACTTGAGTTTGGAGTTCAATATCCTGGCGCAACTGGTAGACTTTGCCGGAAAGCTCCGAGACTGAGGCTCCGACGGCATGGGAACACTCTGACTCCCCCCATCGAAAATGAACTGTAATACCCGTGCTTCCACCCAAGAACCGCAGAACGGGTACACCTTCGTCTTCGACTTCGTTGATCAGATTGGTTGAACTCGCCGCAGGGGACGGAGCGTACCGCTGAAAGGAGTCAAAGAGCTCTGATGCCTGGTGACGCAACAGCTCCACATGTTTAGCGCTTGCGCGCCTCTCATCCGGAAGCACTCGTATATCGATCGCCCGGTCTCCGTTAGCCTGCAAATCCAAAGATAACGATTTGTAAGCGCTAAAGTTTGCCTCCTCGTTTGATGTGAACGGGACTCGCAACTGATCGGTCCGAGCCGCATGATCTCGGCGTGCAAATTCAGCAATCTGTTCCTGCTTGAGTGCACGCTGAATGTGGATCGCCTCTTGAATTCTCTCGTCCCGTACGAGCCGGTCAATCAGTTTTCTGTGAGGCTCAATCCGTTGGGCGAGGTAATCGCGTCCGTAGGTGTTGTCACGATCGAACGAAGCCGCAGAACGGTTTACGGCCTCAACCGCCAGCTTCCCATAGAAGATCGCCGACTGGTCAAGTTTGCGCTTGTGTGAGTAATCGGAAAGAACGGTGAAAAGCCTGGCTTCCGATTGGGCGTTTCCCCGAGACATCTCACTGGCAAACGAATCGCGGAGCAGGCGCTCGGCATCGACAAGCTGACATCGTTCAACAAAGACACGGGCCAGTTCGATGGCAAGTTCGATTTTGTACTCAGGAAGGGTAGCATCTTCCACCAACAAGGTTTCCTGAAGCAAGCGAATGGCTTCAGGCACTCTGTCTAAATCAACCAACAAGTTGGAGATCTGGGCCCGAAGGCTCGCGAGCCGAAGCGGATCAGCACCTGAGTCTGCCGATAAGATACGATCTGCCTCGCGCCAGTGTTCAAGCGCATCCTCCAAAGCACCATCATGTTTTGCCAATGCAGCTAACAGACGCTGAAGACCTAGGCGGGAATGCATCGGTGCATCACAACTCAAGCTCCGGCTCATCTCTTGCGAAAACGCTTTTGCCCTTGCGACATCACCCAAGTCTAGAAGCAGCAAAGCTGCATTTGACCAAACGGCAGCAACGTTTTCTGCTGCCTTCCCGAGTTTAGTGAGAAGCTTGATGGCAGCCTCGTACTCAAAGAGTGCACCCCGGAGGTCGCCAATGCGCTCCTGAACAAGAGCAGAGGCATTGTGCCAAGCAATGCGGTCCTGCAGTTCTGATGAATGGTCAGGAGCGGCTTCGTCGAGGAGTGACCTTGCAAGCGCGTAGTGCCCGATATCTTGATACGCGTTGGATAGGCGACGCTTTATTCCCGTCACTCGGTCCGGCAAATGGGAGAGGGCAAGTTGATGGGCGACTTGGTAGTGCTTAATAGCTTTGTCAGCGGCACCACAACTGTGCAGGGCCAAGCCCAGGTTATCCCGAAGGGTGATTTCATGGGAATGGAGCGGCGTTTCTTGTTCTAGAACCGCCTCCAAGCCAATTTGCGTGAATTGCGCTGACTGCTCAGGGCCATAGCGGTGCCACGCGGCATTGCCTGCCGCAATTGACGCGTTGGCGAAATCAGAAACCAAATCAGTTTGGTTACGCAGACCGGCAAGAGACAGCTGAGCTGTGAACAGGGCATAGGCATATTTGCCTTGGCTGTGGTACAAGACAGCAAGGTCAGAACGGAGCCTTCCTGCAATCAAGCGATGCTCCTTAAGACCGAAGTCCAGAGACTCAATCGCCTTCTTCAACAACAGCGTTGGTTGTTGATAGTGGCCTTGTTGGCAACCTTTACGTGCCAGCTCTTGAAGTGCGTCAACCTGTTCCGGCAACAAGGCAACCACCCACAAATGTACTGTTCGTTCACCCCGAAGCGAAGTGACTCTCCGGACTGAATTGTATTGGCAAATGCTCACTCGGCAAGAGCATGACGTCGCCTAACCGGTTGCTTCGGTAACGGAGGCAGCTGGCTGCAGCATCACATTCGACACATTCCTCCTTCTTGACCTCGTCATCCCAAACAACAGGGCCTTTCGTTAGCAATGGTTGGCGGGGTCAGAAAGGCCTGAATTGTTTAGGCCTCGAAATCAAAAGGAGGAATCCATGCGAACCTTATGTCCACAGGACCTTGTCAACCGCTCAGACGCCGAGTTGAGTGCTTTGTTCAATCTTTTTAATGAAGAACTTTGCCTCGTCGAGCCGTTCACTCCGGAATGGCGTACGGCTTATTCCAACATTGAAGCGATCAAGCGCGCTCGCGAGCTTCGGATCTCGCGTATCCGTCTGTCATGGTCATGATGACTTGCTTGACACAAACCTGCCGCCCGAGAGACAGGCGGCAGGTGCGTTACTTCAAAAGCACATCGCCGATCCGCTCACCGACCTCATCGTTGAGCTGTTGCACGTGGTCCCGCACCAAGTGTGCGTAGCGCTGCGTCGTCTCGGAACTGTTGTGACCGAGAAGGGCGCCGATCATTGGTAGGGATGCCCCACTCTCCGCAGCAAACGAGGCAAACGAATGCCGCAAATCGTGCAGACGAACGTCTTCGATGCCAGCAAGTTTACGAATACGGCGCCAGGGCTTCTGCAAGTTGACGAGATGGCCGCCTTCTACGTTGCCGATGATGACATGAGGGTTACCATCAACGCGGGGAAGGTCACCCAACACTTTAATGGCAGCTTGGCTCAGGAAGACCGGCTTTTGCCCGGTCTTGCTGTCCGGTAAACTAATATAGCTCCGTTGAAGATCCACATAGTTCCATTTCAAGGTGAGAATTTCGCTTAAGCGGGCGCCTGTGAGAAGCAAAAGGCGAACGGCGGCAATGACGAAGGGGCTCTCGGTTTGCTCAGATTCGAGTGTGTCAAGAACTTTGCCGAGCTTTGCCACCTCGTCATTTGAGAGGAAACGCTGCCGTTTATTCTCCTTGAACTTCGGCACCATGCGACAAGGGTTCGTGTTTTCAGGGCGTATGCCCTGTAGTTCCGCCCAATTCATAAGCTTTGATAAGATGCTGAGCGCGAAGTTGGCCTTGCGCGGAGTGGCCACCAGCTTGGTATGGAAGTTGAGGACATCGGCGCGAGAGATCTCGTGCAGTTGACGTTTGCCAAGCACCGGCAGGATCGTGCTCCTGAAAAGGCGCGCATATTCTTCATGAGTTCGCGGCTTCAGGGTGGCACCGTGCTCGCTCATAAAACGCGTCACTGCCTCCTTCAATGTTGGTGCCTTGCGGTCAGCCTTCTTGGCTTCCGAGGGGTCGGCTCCGTTGATAATTTCTGCAAGGAGGCGTTGCGCCTCACGTCGCGCCGTCGTTGGAGTCCATGGGGCGCCGTGTCGACCAATCGTGATCCACCGGAGACGCCCTTTAACACGTGTGTGAAGGAAGTAGATTGGACCTCCAGAGCGGCGACGGACACCGAAGCCTTTCAACCCGGAGTCTGTCAGTGTGTGATGGGGTTTGAGCTTTGCGACGCTTGATAGCGTGATGCGCCCTATCGATGAGTTAGCCATAGTGGTTTCAAACGGTTCTGTGTTCGCTATGGCCAACATATGGCGAACAAGATCGCGCAAAATAAGGCGGATACAAGAAGAATGCTGATTAAAAATATAGCGTTAAATCATAGCTTTAGCGTAGTTCTGCGAGTTGCTGAGTAATGCCAAACAAAGACTACGAATCTGGGGGTCGGGGGTTCGAATCCTCCCCGGTGCGCCAGAAACCCAAATAAAAACAATGGCTTAGAAATTTGATTTGCTTCTAGCGTGGGGCAAATTACCCTTACACATGCCTTCCACACTCTGACACATTGAGGGACAACGGCATGGGCATTTGTCACCGGGCTGAAAATCAGACCGCGATCAATTGGGTCTTTCCAGACAAGATGCGAACGGCAGCTCGAACCGGAAGCTCAATGTCTGGAGTTCGAGCGCCACTCGCAAAAGCGCCCTGTATATACACTGGCGTTTCAACGACTTGCGGGCTCGCCTGCGACTCAAGGTACATTCGACACACCAACACAACGCTTACACACGAAATCTGCAATTTACACATTTCTGAAAGACGACACCGCGAGGTGCTCCATGGCTAAGCACACGCTCCTTGGCGGCAAAGTCCACGTCTATAAGCGCAAAAACTCGAGCTGCTGGCAGTGTTCAACCTATCTCAAAGGCAAGAACCGCCGTGTGAGCACCAAGGAAGAAAGTCTCTCGAAAGCAAAGGACTTCGCTGAGGATTGGTACTTTCAGTTGCGCAACAAAGCGGCGAGTGGGGAACTGAAAAGTGAACCCACTTTCAAACAAGCCGCTGAACAATTCATGCGCGAATATGAAGTGATCACCGAAGGGCAGCGCAACCCGCAATACGTTCAAGATCATGAGCGACGGCTTCGCAATCACCTGCTGCCATACTTTGGCGACATGGGCGTCTCGGAAATTAAAGCGGGCGTTGTACAGGAGTATCGCATTCACCGCCGACAGACAAACGCGAACGGAAAAGCACCATCACGCAGCACCATGCACCATGAGATTGTGACCTTGCGGCAATGCTTAAAGACGGCGGTGCGTCATGGCTGGCTCGAACAAGTCCCTGACCTTTCGATGCCCTACGGCATGTCGGGAAAAATCACGCACCGTGCGTGGTTTTCACCGGAAGAATACAAACAGCTTTATGCATGCACCCGTCGGCGGGCGCAAAAAGCAAAAGGTAAGTCCTGGCAGCACGCCGCGGAGCAGCTCCACGACTATGTGCTCTTTATGGCTAACACTGGTCTTCGTCCTGATGAGGCGAACCGTCTTGAATATTGCGATGTGGCAATCGTCGAAGACGAAGCAACCGGCGAGACGATCTTGGAGATCGAAGTGAGAGGAAAGCGCGGAGTCGGCTTTTGCAAAAGCACCGCGGGTGCTGTGCGACCGTTTGAACGTTTGAAGGAACGCAACACACCTCAGCCGACAGACCTGCTCTTTCCGGCAAATCACAAAAAACAGTTCAACAGCGTGTTGAACGAACTGAATTTGAAATTAGACCGCGACGGCAACCGGCGCACCGCCTATAGCCTGCGGCACACATACATTTGTCTTCGTCTGCTCGAAGGCGCTGATATTTATCAAGTGGCGAAGAATTGTAGGACGAGCGTTGAGATGATCGAACGGTATTATGCCGTCCATCTCAAGACGAATTTGGATGCGGCGGCGATCAATGTACGGCGATCGAAAAAATCTAAGGCGTCCCACGAAAAATCATAAAACGCATTGCATTACTAAAACTAGGTCGGCTCATGGAGGTGAACCAGCAGAGATCATGGTGCATTGCAATAGGCTGGGTTTGACCATATGAGACATTGGGAGCACTGCCAGCACGAGGGTTTGTCAAGGTCGAGACGCAGAGTTTTGCGGACATCGCCCCCAGCATCGCAGTGCACTCAGTGCACTACATCAGCGCGGTAGTAGTCACTCTGGAAGCGGACACTACCGAGCAAACGCTCTTTGCAGCTACCTGTCCGCTGACAGGGATTCGAACTTGGCGATGTCTGCAGGCTTCCATTCTCAAAAACTCAATCCACGCCCGCGTGAAGCGGGCGACAAGGCGGTCAACTGAGACTGTCGTTGTGTTGGGGTTTCAATCCACGCCCGCGTGAAGCGGGCGACTGGTTGAGGCGCTTAAAACTAATCATGGATTGAGGTTTCAATCCACGCCCGCGTGAAGCGGGCGACCTTTGTCCGTATCGACGGGGTCGTTTCCAGAGCGTTTCAATCCACGCCCGCGTGAAGCGGGCGACTGCTAGCTCAAGCACTCCACGGCTTGTGTGCCCATGTTTCAATCCACGCCCGCGTGAAGCGGGCGACATCTATTAGAAAGCAAAGGTACCAAACGACTAGGGTTTCAATCCACGCCCGCGTGAAGCGGGCGACTCGCCTATATGGCCGTGGAGGGGATAAGACGGACCGTTTCAATCCACGCCCGCGTGAAGCGGGCGACGTGACCCGCGATCTATTGACTCACTAGCAGTCAGTTTCAATCCACGCCCGCGTGAAGCGGGCGACATGTAGTGCAGGCGGACCCGGCCCACCCGTTTGCGGTTTCAATCCACGCCCGCGTGAAGCGGGCGACGTCGTGTCCCGGGGTAGGTAGACGGTTTCTAGCCGCGTTTCAATCCACGCCCGCGTGAAGCGGGCGACGAAATGCTAGGTATAACAGACCCAGCGGCCCAAGGTTTCAATCCACGCCCGCGTGAAGCGGGCGACGTTCCGTTTCGGTGATCGACTGCGGCAAGCCGTTGTTTCAATCCACGCCCGCGTGAAGCGGGCGACGTGGAAACTCGGCAAGCCAAACCAAGGACGTGACATGTTTCAATCCACGCCCGCGTGAAGCGGGCGACCGGTGCATTTTTACAAACTGATATTCGCGATCTTGTTTCAATCCACGCCCGCGTGAAGCGGGCGACTGGTGCGGCTTCAGCAACATTGATGCCCCGCACGGGTTTCAATCCACGCCCGCGTGAAGCGGGCGACCTGACGCTTGGCCAACGTCGAGCTGTCAGAACCGTTTCAATCCACGCCCGCGTGAAGCGGGCGACTCGCTGCCTGGCTTTTCTTTAATCTTGCCTTTTTGTTTCAATCCACGCCCGCGTGAAGCGGGCGACGCATCATTTGCTCTTGCTGTTGCGGCTTGGGTTCCGTTTCAATCCACGCCCGCGTGAAGCGGGCGACGTGTGAGGTCTTTGTGTTTTGCCACGCGCACAAAGTTTCAATCCACGCCCGCGTGAAGCGGGCGACGCGACGGTTTCCCGTGCGCGGGTATGTAGAGTGTGTTTCAATCCACGCCCGCGTGAAGCGGGCGACTTGAGCTTGTTAGGTTCGTCCCTGGTGAATCGTTTGTTTCAATCCACGCCCGCGTGAAGCGGGCGACAAGTCGAATTAGACACCGGCGACGTGCATATCATCGTTTCAATCCACGCCCGCGTGAAGCGGGCGACTAAGTTCTTCTGACAAGTTGAAGATGCAAGGGGGGTTTCAATCCACGCCCGCGTGAAGCGGGCGACTCGTCGGGAAACATTGTCCGGGCTTCTTTGAGAGGTTTCAATCCACGCCCGCGTGAAGCGGGCGACTTGTGTAATTCCCTCGTTTTGAGCGATAGCGAGGTTTCAATCCACGCCCGCGTGAAGCGGGCGACATGACCTTAACCAGGGCTATACGGAATTTGTAATGTTTCAATCCACGCCCGCGTGAAGCGGGCGACGCCACCAACTCACTGATCAAGGCATCGTCTCGGGGTTTCAATCCACGCCCGCGTGAAGCGGGCGACCGGCGCCATTCACGGCTAAAATCCTGATCAACGAGGTTTCAATCCACGCCCGCGTGAAGCGGGCGACTTCGTCATCTGCCAGCGGAAACTCACCAAGAACCCGTTTCAATCCACGCCCGCGTGAAGCGGGCGACGTGATTAAGTGACAAATCAAGTGACAAAGTTGCCAGTTTCAATCCACGCCCGCGTGAAGCGGGCGACCCCGAAGGCGCTATCATTGGCGCCCCGGCAACAGTGGTTTCAATCCACGCCCGCGTGAAGCGGGCGACCTTAACAAAAAGTTAAAAGTTGTGCCCTAGTAGTAGTTTCAATCCACGCCCGCGTGAAGCGGGCGACAAAATGTTGTAGACCATTGCATGATCCGTCCATAGTTTCAATCCACGCCCGCGTGAAGCGGGCGACTCTGGCAAACTTCTGGTAAACGTGTCATCGTGACTGTTTCAATCCACGCCCGCGTGAAGCGGGCGACGTTCGTATCAATCGAACGGTGTTGCCACCGCCTAAAGTTTCAATCCACGCCCGCGTGAAGCGGGCGACTTGTTGCTGGCCATCTCATTGGCCAAGCACTACGTGTTTCAATCCACGCCCGCGTGAAGCGGGCGACACGGGATCATAGTTTTAAGCGGCGCGTAAATATTGTTTCAATCCACGCCCGCGTGAAGCGGGCGACCCTCAATGAAGATGGAATCATTTACATCTTCAATTGTTTCAATCCACGCCCGCGTGAAGCGGGCGACGAGCGCACAGCAACGGCACTTAGCGGCGTGGCTGGGTTTCAATCCACGCCCGCGTGAAGCGGGCGACCGGTGAAATAAGGATTGTCATAAACCCCATTGCTGTTTCAATCCACGCCCGCGTGAAGCGGGCGACTACAACAACGGAGGCGGGTGCAGGTAGCGCAACGGTTTCAATCCACGCCCGCGTGAAGCGGGCGACATTTTCCGCCCGCCAAATAAACAATTGCCGCACAGTTTCAATCCACGCCCGCGTGAAGCGGGCGACATTGCGCCGCGCCCGTGTTGCCAATTGTGCAATGGTTTCAATCCACGCCCGCGTGAAGCGGGCGACGCGTGCCATCAAGCCAGTCATGGGGGTAGAATTTGTTTCAATCCACGCCCGCGTGAAGCGGGCGACGATTACTTAGAGGTGTGGGCCTATCAAACCACAGGTTTCAATCCACGCCCGCGTGAAGCGGGCGACATAATGGCAACGTTTCAAATTACGGCGTCAGATGGTTTCAATCCACGCCCGCGTGAAGCGGGCGACCCGTTGCGTTACGAAGTGCGCGCCAGATTACGCGAGTTTCAATCCACGCCCGCGTGAAGCGGGCGACGGAGACGTTTGGACCAGATGCTGTGAAAGGGTATGTTTCAATCCACGCCCGCGTGAAGCGGGCGACATAATGGCAACGTTTCAAATTACGGCGCCAGATGGTTTCAATCCACGCCCGCGTGAAGCGGGCGACTTGGTTTATGGGGCTCAGACAGATAGAGGCACAGCGTTTCAATCCACGCCCGCGTGAAGCGGGCGACAAGCGTGATCGGCAAAGTGTACCGGATCCACGCCCAGTTTCAATCCACGCCCGCGTGAAGCGGGCGACCGCTGCCTTGTAACACAATGTCAAAGAACGAGAAATCCGATCAGAGACGCGAACCTGTGTGCGAACCGTACAGTAGCGAAGGCCGCAAGCCGTAGCTTCCGAGTTAAACGCTTGTTTCTCCACCAACTATCGCGATCGCGAACCCGCCGGGGATTTTCAGAACACTTCAGGTTCGCACATACGGTTCTCTGGTATTTTTAGAACACCAGCGGACCGTCGAGGTCAAGCGTTGGTTTGGCGCCGACGTGTTCAACCCGCGGCTTCCAGTTGGCGCCAAGGCGGTAGAACCTCACACTGTCCGTTTCAGGATCGATCTCCTTGATGAGGCGATCCCGCAGCTTGACCCACTGCGCCGGGTCGACCTCGCATTCGAACACCGAATATTGAACGCGCTGGCCGAAGTCCCGGCAGGCGCGTGCGACGCGGCGCAACCGGCGCTTGCCGCCATCGCTCTCGGTGCTCACATCGTAAGTTATCAGAACCATCATGACAGGTGCTCACTTCCAAACGAACGGTGGGTAACCGTCGAGGTCGCCGCGCAGATGGCGCGCGAGAAGCTGCGCCTGGACGTGCCACGTGAGCCCGACAGTCACCTTATCCTCGATGAAGGGATGCAACAGTTCTTCGCGCTTGCGTTCCTGGTACGCGACCAAGACTGTCTTGCGCCCTTCATCGGTCAGCAGGACGGCGCCGTTCTCAATTTCGCGAAACCCCTTTGCAGAGAGCTGCCGTCGATTGATGAGTGAAAGAACGAGACGGTCGGCGAAGAACGGCCGGAACTCCTCCATGATATCAAGCGCGAGTGAGGGCCGTCCGGGCCGGTCACGATGCAGAAAGCCGACCATTGGGTCAAGGCCCACGCTTTCGAGTGCCGAGCGCACGTCGTGGGCGAGCAGCGTGTAGACGAACGACAGCATCGCGTTGACACGGTTGAGCGGCGGACGACGGGAGCGACTCTCGAACCGGAACACGTCCTTGTCGCCGCGGATGAGGTGATCGAACACGCTGAAATAGACTTGGCTAGCCTCGCCTTCGAAGCCACGAAGCTCGTCGGTCGTGATCGGTTTTTCAGTCTTGCGGGCAATGGCAGTAAGCCGCTCCGCCGAAGTTTCCAGTCGGGCCTTGTCAGTCGAATCGAGGTTCGACCGGTGATCGCGCAATGCTCGACGCAACACGGCGCGCTGACTGAGGCACTTGCCGGCAATAATCGAGCGGACGATTGCGGTGCACGCCGTCCCATCGTCGGCGCGACGGTACTGTTCGCGCCGCAGCAGGACGTTACCGGATTGAGGGCCGACAACACGGGCGAAGAAACGGCCGTTTTCGGAAAGGAACGACATGCCGATATCGTTTTCGGCACAGTGGCCCATCAGTTGCGGGCTCATGAGGACACGCCCGAATCCAACAATACCGCCGATGGAGTGGACCGGCACGCGACCGATCTCGTTGCCCTCGCTGGAGACGACAACGTTCTCACCATCCTTGTTGAGCCATGCGCCCTGCGTTGTGATGTAGAGCGTGTTGAGATGGCGCTTCATGAGGTTTCCCCGGGAGTATCCCCCTCGTCGGCGATGTGGCGCGACAGCCAACGGGAAACGTCGGCATCGCGCTGCAGCCGCTTCGGGCGGCACAGTTCAGCAAGAGAACAGGCCGAGCAGCAGCTGCGCTGATAGACCGGCTTTGGCGTTCTGCCGGCGGCGATCAGGGCGTGGGTATCGAGTGCGACATTGGCGGTGAGCGCGCGCAGCTCACCGTCGAACGGTACGGACAGGCGCCGGCGGGTCTTGCCGTAGAACAAGGCCCCTTCGGTGATCGTCGTGTCGAACATTTCTTCAAGGCAGATGGCCTGAGCGCACAGCTGGACTTCGTCGGCGCGGTGCGCTTTTGGCTTACCAAGCTTGTACTCGACCGGATAGGGCTGCCAGTCATCGTGATCGTCCCGCCGATGTAATTCAACGAGATCTGCAATGCCGGAGACACCCAGCGCTTTGGACGCGAGCGGCATCGCGGTGACCACGCGAACGCCACGACGCACCTCATGGCCCGCCGTCGCCGTTGCCTCGTGCAACAGCTGTCCCTCCGCAGTGAACCGGTTCTCCGCCCACGCCTGTTCGACATGAATAAGCGCACACTGGCGCGGGCAGAACAGGTAGTGCTGTAGAGCGGAGAGGGCGATGGGTTCGGATGCAGTGTCCGCTTGATCCATCACGCCTTGATCCTCGGGATTTTGTTGTAGCCGATTGAAGCATCGTTGGACCTCAGCCTTATTATGTATTCTCTCTCCCTAGTAAGCAGCTCGGTACGAGTACAGCTCTCGCTCTCCCACAATATCTCACGCCGAACGATCATATCGCGTCGATGCTCCCTCGTTGGAAAGTCTGCTCCTATGAGCCGCTTATCGGGACTGCCGAAATACGTGATTGAGTCGGTAGTGTCGCTTCCAACGTAGATCTTTCCGTTCGGCCAAGTGACTTTGTATATGACCTGCATGGTTTAGAATCTCTCGATCACCTCGACCTCAGGGGTGATAGCTGCCCGGTCGATCGAGATGCGTTCGCGGTAATCTTCGAAGCTGCGCGGCGTGCCAGAGCCGTTGAGGCCTTCGACCTTCACAGCTTCGAACAGCTTATGTGCCCGCGCGTTGCCGAGCTTGTCGCGATGTTTGAAGACGATGAGCTTGCGGGGTGCCATCTCGCCGCGCGCAGCCGAGCGGTCGTGCTCCAGCATATTTTCGAGCGCCTTCCAGAAAAGTTCGAGGTCGTCTTCGGAAAAGCCCGTCCGCTCAGCAAGGTTAGCCGAAATGAAGCCATGAGCACGATAAAGGGCGTAGGGGATGATATGCTTGCGGCCCATGGTGCGCTCTTTCTCCAGATCGCGCTCATTGGTGACCGATGACCGTGTAATCGAAATCTCCTGCGGCACGACCGGGTCGATGGATTCGGCAAAAGCGATCTGGATGGGGCCGCGAACCTGCCCGCAATTGATCTCCGTCGTCATGACGGCGCCGAACGCGCGGATATCGTAAAACTGACCGCACATCCACTCAGTAAGCGCGCGCGCTTTTTCTTCTTCTTTTGGTAGCTTTTTGGCGATCGGTTTAATGTCGAGTGCCTCGTAAGCCTCGCCATGTTGCCGATTGAGTACGGAGCCGTCCTGCATATAGATTGCGTGCGGCGGCTGGTTGGCCTTTGTCATATCGACATAGTTGCGAACCTTGCGCTTCAAGCAGACGTCCGTGACGAGGCCCTGCTGTGTGACCGGATCCAGGCGTGGGTTGTTGCCCTGGTCTGGATCGCCGTTGGGATTGCCATTCTTGACATCGAACAGATAGACAAACTCGTAGCGGTTTTGGATCTCAGTCATAGTATTCATTCCTCATTATCAGAAGCTTCAATATCTGCATCTATACCGGGTTCGAAACCGACATTCGGGTCTGCCCTGCCGCCGTAGCGTTCCTGGTAGTAGCCGACGAAGAACAAGCCCTGGTCTTCGATGTTGAGCTGAGTAGGTGGACCTTTGGAAAACGAAGCCCAGAGCTTACCGATATCGTGCTCAAAGGCGTAGCTTGCACCGCGCGGATTCTTGACCCACCGGGCATCCGAATGGCCACGCCTCAGTCGGCCAATGTGATGCTGGGCATTCTTGATCAAACCCGGAAACATGTTCCTAGGTGTCGCGGCAGCCGAGCCGATAAACTTGTCACGCACAGTGGCGTTGATGTTGTCACCAAGCGCGGCAAGTTGCGCGCGCTCGATGACGGCAAACAGCCGGCCGAGACGGCGGGCTTCATTGGGATCGTCTGGATCGGATCGCATCAGATACTCCTCATGAGGAAGGCGGCCTTCGATGCGCATGGCGCGCACAATGATGGCCTTGATGAGCGCGAGACGCGTTGGGTTCAGTTCATGATCGCTGCGTATGCGCATGATCAGGTTGGATAAAAGCGCGCCCGGGTAGCGATTGCCGGTCAGGATCGAACGCATCAGTTCACCGGCGAGCAGCGGTGAGGTGTCTTTGGGCGAAAATTCGATCTGGCCTTGCACATTTTTGCGGGCCGGCGCCGTCATGCGAGCGCTCCACCAGATGGATGGCGGAAATCCGCGTGGTTGCGGCTGTTCGAAACGCATGTCTCGCCAATGTTGCTGGAACGCTTCACCGAGTTGACCAAGCGTGGTGTCGTGCCAGAAGCGAACGGACAGACGGGCGGCATTTGGCGAAAGCCCGAGAATGTAGAACCGTGTCGAAGGATCGAGGCCGAGATTCAGTGACTCCAGTGGGCTGCCTTCTTCGAAGCGTTTTAGGGCACCACGCAGCGTCTTGGTTTCCTCCGAGTCGTCGGGCGGCGATTCAAGAGCCGCAAAGAAGCCTTCCGCGGCGCTGGCCGCGTCCGGCGTTTCGGCTTCAGCCCAGAATACTGTCGTGGCATCACCGATCTGGACGCGGTTCGGACTTCCTTTGCGCAGGAGATGGTTGAGCGCCGCAGTGTATTTGAAGGCAATCTCCTCGCTGACTGGTGCGTTGGCATTTTGCTCTTTCCCGTATGAGCGGAAAGCATCCAGGTTGAATGAGATCAGCGCGGCACCCGACGACTGCGCACCTCGGACACCACCGATTTGAGGGTGCGTTAGTGCTATTGGCGCCGGTCTGCCGCTGACAAGGCATTCCCCCTGCGCACCTGAGGATTCGAGCAACCTTGCCCGCCATGCGGCCATTGCGGCGTCGCGCATGTGTACGTAGCCTAGTTCTCCCGCCAGCCTGAAGACGACGTTCTTGTCAATCAGGTCATCGGCGTATCGTGGCAGCAATTCCTTTGATGGCTCCCATGTTTCCAAGAAGCGGCGAACCGCAGCCAGACCCGGATCGCTAGCACTGCCGATTATCTTGCAGTTAGTGTTCCTAAAAGCCGTGTGTTCCTGCATAGTCCGTTCGCGCGATGTCGCAGTGAGACCGAGGACGTAAGATGACTTGTCCCATAGAAACATCGGTATGACTTTGACTGTGCGAGTGACAGTCGGATCCTTCGGCACAGCGATACGTGTGCCGGAATTTGGTTCGGCGACCTGTTCGACATCGACAAGTTTGCCGTCGGTATCGAGCACCAAAGCAAATGCAATACTCTCGTAGCTAAAACCGAAAGGCGGGAGCCCAGCGTCAGGCTGCTCAGCATGGCGGTCGTAGTAGCCTACGGCGGCACTCAAGACGCTCATGACGGCATGCCCTCCGGCCTGTTGCGGGCGACGTCGATGATGCCGCCGCGCATTTCTGGTCGGTAGAACACCGCCGGCTTGTCCGTCTTCGCAAAATCGATGTCGTAGAGCATCCAGCCGAGGTCCTTGTCGGTCTCCTCCGGTCTCATACGGGTAACCGGAACGTCGCCCTCGATCAGCTTAAAGTCAGCTGAAAATTCACGCGTACCCAGACACGGGTGGTGGAAGCACTGACCTCGTGACGCGCGGCGGCGGAACATGTCGGCATGCTTGGCCTCACCGTCTTCGTCGCCGGCACAATCGGTCAGTTGGAAATGTGCCTCGATGACATAGGCGACATCGCGCAGTACAGTTGCCGCACGCTGCTGGCGATCGTTCTCAACGAGTAGCCCGAGGTCTGCCGTGCTGCCAACCCGCATCGCTATCGCAACGTTGCGCTCCGAAATTTTGGAGCCGACCTCGTTGCGCCGTACGCTCTCAAAGCGGATCGGCTCAAGCACATGAATCTTGTCGATGATCCAGCGGATCGCCGGCTTCCAGTGGATAGCTTCGAGGATGCCGCGCGCCGCCGACGGCGTGATGACGTCATAGGACACGCGCTCGACCTTCATCTCCGGCCGGGTGAAGCAGGCACGCCTTCCTCCGACCCAAAGTTTGACGCCGTAGGACAATGTTCGCTCCTAAAGTATTTTCTTGTGGTTTGATCAGGTTGACTGATTCACCGGATTGTGCAGGCCGCAATACTCAGTTCTACCCGCAATCCACAGAACGCTCGAATCAGAATATGTTCTGGTCTTCTTTGCGATAACTCGCATCGCTCCAATCGAATCCGATATCGTCATCGTAGAGGTTCTCGTAGCCCTCGTCTGACAGCCGCATGAACTGGTCGCCAAGCCGATGTTCGGCCACCGGCTCTATTCGCCCCACCTGACGCAGTTCGGTGAACGCACTGCGCGGCACGTTGACCATGTAGGGTTGGAGCCGTCGGGCGACGGGGCGTATATGCTCAGCGCGTTCGAGTTCGGCCAGTGCATCGCGCGCACGGTTATCGAACGGAACAATCACCGGCTCCATGTCTGACTCGATCATCCGGAACTGCTTTGCGATGTCAGCGAACGGGATCGATATGCCCTTCTGATTGATGCTATAGGTCTCACGATGCGTAATGTTACTTGGATCGAGGCCGTCCTCGTGGCCCGTCTCCTGCTTCCAGTAGAGCTCGCCGAAGTAGGCTTCGATAGCCTCAAGTGAGAGTGGATCAGCGGCGTATTCAGCGGTGCGCAGGACAGTGCGTGCAGCATCTTCGAATTTGCGCAACTCAGGTATCGTTGATCGATCATCCATTTCAAATGGCTGCACAATACTTTCTTCGCACCTCAGGCTGCCTTCTCTATTGCAGCGCCCCGCTGCCTGCGCGATGGAATCAAGGCCAGCCATTGCTCGGAATACCGCAGGAAAATCCACGTCGACGCCCGCCTCAATTACAGTCGTGGCGATTAGGCGGCAGGGCGCACCATTTGCATTCAAAAGCTGTTTGATTTCGTGTAGCTTCGCGCTGCGGTGCACCGGACAGAGCGAGGCCGACAAGTGGTAGACGCCGTCCCGCTCCGTGTCGCGAATTTTCGCAAACAATTCGCGCGCGTGCCGGCGGGTGCCAACAATGCAAAGCACACGTTTGTGGTGGCGGAGACAGCTGACCAAGGCGTCGTCACTGGCGAGTTTGATTGGCGCTCGGACAGTCACACGTGCAAGCCTCTCATAGAGCTGTTTCGGTTTCGGTGCAATCTCCCGGACCGTAACGCGTTGGAGACCACCTTTGAAGCCCGGCGATCCATCTGGGCGCGTTGCCAGGATTGCCGGCTGCGTTGCTGTGCAAAGCACGATACTGCTGCTATAGCCGCGCGCCAGTTCGTCGAGAACGGCCACGCATGGGCGTAGCAAATGCAGAGGCAGTGTTTGGACCTCGTCGAGGATCACGACACTACTAGCAATGTTGTGCAATTTTCGGCAGGGCGACGTGCGATTGGCGAACAGGCTTTCAAAAAACTGTACAGCCGTCGTCACGATGATCGGTGCATCCCAGTTCTCGGCCGCAAGGCGCGCCCGCTCACCGCTCTGCATGTCACTTTCGCGCCAGTCGGCGTCTACTTCGTGGACCGCACTATGGTGTTCGATAATGCAGTCTTCGTGTGGCGCCAGCGCCGTGCGAAACACACCGGCGGTTTGCTCGATGATGCTCGTGAACGGGATGACATATATGATACGATCAAGACCATGTTTCACAGCATGGTCCAACGCGAAGGCGAGAGACGCGAGCGTCTTGCCACCGCCGGTCGGAACCGTCAGCGAAAACAGCCCCGGCGTCTCCCCCGCCATCCTGCGTGCACTTGCTAAAATCTCTGCGCGGGCCGCGTTGACATCTCCGCCCTTAGAACGCGCCTGTGCCAACAACGTGGCAAGATGGTGTTCAAGTCCGAATCGGAGGCCTTTCAGATTGTTCGACCACTGCCCTCGCAATTGTGGTGCGCCATAGGATTTCAAAAAAAAGGCTTCGGTATCAATTCGATCTGCGTCCACGAGCGCAGAGAACAGCATACGCGTAAACAAGGCGCTGGCGAACCCGATGTGATCGCGG
This sequence comes from Hyphomicrobiaceae bacterium, assembly GCA_965222775.1. Classification (GTDB taxonomy): domain Bacteria; phylum Pseudomonadota; class Alphaproteobacteria; order Rhizobiales; family Hyphomicrobiaceae; genus CBDCUV01. The sequence continues at coordinate 1,658,944 of OZ244971.1, read as the reverse complement.
GCGACACCGCGAAGGGGGAGCGGCTCATTCAAGCTGGCGGGAAGCAGCCCCTCGATCTCGCCCTCCCATCCACCAATCTTTGGAAGTCCAGCGATGTATGTAGGTGTCAGCCTTTGCGCGAGTGGCCGTGGCGGTCCAGCTTTTGTCCCGTTTGCCAGACCTGCGTGATGACCGGCGATGATGTAGGCAAGCAGCGATCCCTGTAGCCCATGACGATCGACTGCCAACTTCGCACCTATGGTCGAGTGATCGACATGTCTTGCCAACCCCTCAAGCTTTTCTTGGAACTCCTGTGAGTACTTCCCCAGATCATGCAACAAGCCTGCTGCACGTGCCCAATCGGCAGCATCGAACTTCGCCCCGCGCTCAGCTGCCAGACGGGCGACATCGGCCAGATGCGCGGCGAGGCGGTGCCAGCTCTGTTTCGAAGCATTTGGAAGAGAGTGAGCGTAGGCTGTCATGATCGCACGTAGCGTCGAGTTCATGGCTCACGATAGACTTAATGAGCCCGCCCTGCCAATTTTGGGCACTGCGGTTGAGGGCAATGCTGCCAACGGACCCGAATCTTTTCAAGCGCAAATCGATAGTGCTCATGACCGGTGACTTGAACCTACCTGTCGGTGGTTTTTGCTGGCAGGCCTCGGCGAACCATTTTTTTGGCGGTGTCATGTGGGCAGAACGACCTTCACAAGCGGACATTGCGCCACATATTGATGCAACAACAATGATAGACTGTGGAATGACAGCAAGTGGGATGAGGCAACCTCTTGCGATGCACCGTTCAAAAACCACCGGTCGGTCGCCTTGTGTGCAGGTTTCTGGGCCGCGCCGGAAGGGCTGCTGATGAAGTGCGATGAAGTGCAGGCTGTCTCGCGTCCGAGAAGCGCCAAGGCCCGAAATCGCGGGAGTAAGGACGGTTGCGGTGCCAGGCGCTCTATGGGGATTTGGGTTGAGCGCGGGTGAGCGTGATGCGCGCACCATGGTTACAAAAAACACCTGTCCATGAGGTGATGGCGGTGTTGGGTAAGTGTGATGGCGCAAAACCAGCTTGATTGAACCACCAACTGTGCTGCGAAAAGCATCGACTGGTGCTTGGCGGACGAGTGGGATCACGGCCGGTCGATAACCAGCAAACATGTTGAGCTGTGCTGTGTTTGCAGATCGCGTGCGCAAGCATCATGAGCTATCGATTCCCTCTGGTGTCGGCTGGTAACGCGGTGTGCATCCCGCTTCAAAGGTCTCGATGACGATCATGCGTCCGCCGCAGCAGGGGCACTTGTGTGTACGGGTGTCATCATCTTGATCACGTGCATCAGTGTTATCTTTTTGGGCATCGGTGTTTGGCGCATTCAAAAGTTTGCGACACTTGGCGATGTTCTCAACACGTGAACCATTTGCCAGGAGGCCATAATGGCGGATGCGGTGGAAGCCTTTGGGCAGCACGTGGACAAGGAATCGGCGGATGAACTCGTTTGTGGGCAGCGTCATCGTAGTGTAGCGGCCGGGACCATCAACCCGATAGTCCTTGCATTTAAACGTTACGGTGTTCTTGTCCGCTTTGATCAAGCGCCGGTTGGAGATGGCGACACGGTGCGTGTAGCGCGACAGGTAGGCGAGCACGGATTCCGGCCCGGCAAACGGGCTTTTGGCGTAAACAACCCACTCGGATTTGCGCAGCGGTTTAAGGAACGCGTCGAACGCTGCCCTTTCAGAAAGCGATTCGTGTTTGCCAAAGAACTTCAACTGTCCGGCCTCATGGGCTGCAATCAGCATCGATAACAACAGCCTGCGAAACAGGCGCGAAAGAACACGTACGGGCAAGAAAAAGCCCTTGCGACATGACACCCACTTTGATCCATCGGCCGATATCCCTCCGCCCGGCACGATCATGTGCACGTGCGGATGATGTGTCATTACGGAACCCCAGGTATGGAGCACAGATGTGATACCGATCTTTGCACCAAGGTGGTTTTTATCGGCCGCGATCGTCAGCATCGTCTCGGAAGATGCCTTAAACAGCAGGTCGTAGATCACCTGTTTGTTCTGGTAGGCAATGTCGGCGATCGAGCCCGGCAGCGTGAACACGACATGGAAATAGCCAGCTGGCAACAGCTCGGCTTCACGATCCGCGAGCCAGTCACGAGCCGCGCGACCCTGACACTTCAGACAATGCCGGTTGCGGCAAGAGTTGTAAGCGATATGCGTGTGCCCGCAGGCACCGTTCTCGCAAGCCGCAACATGACCGCGTCATGGCGGAGCCATGCTTCGCATGGACGTGCTGCTGTTCTGCACCGCTCAATGGCGCTCATCACCTTCAATTGCGCAAGGCTGACATGGTCGCGATTGGCCTCACGCCAAGCAGGACCATGCTCACGGAAGATGTCCGCAACCTCTAAAGCTGGATGGGACATAGGCCAAACGCGCTATGTCTGTCGCTTCTTCTTGTTTGGTTTGCCGCACTTGCTCGTCAGGCTATCGAGCGGGCTTTCGATGCCGGCGATCATGCCGGTTGCAACAAACGCATAGCGTGCGGTTGTCTCAAGCTTATCGTGACCCAAGAGGGCTTGGATTTTGCGGATATCGACGCCGCGTTCGAGCAAATGTGTTGCAAAGGAGTGCCTGAGAGAATGCAACGTGACGGGTTTGCGAATGCCAGCCGCTTTTACTGTCTCATGGAACAGCCGATTGAATTGGCGGGTCGTAATTGGCTTGTTGTCGCCACGGCCCGGAAACAGCCGGCGGTCTTGCAGCGGCACACCTTCAACGTAACGGCTAACGCGTTTGGGCCACCAGGCCCGTAAAAGTTCGAGCACATCCGGCGGCAGCATGACATGGCGATCCTTGCGACCCTTGGCCTGAACGACGCGGATGATATTTTGGGCGCTGTCGATGTCGCCGGCTCTGAGACCGCAGCCATAGCTAAGCGACAACATGGCCCGCACCTTCACTGACGAAGCCATGGCGAGAAGCCGCTTGACCTCGTCGGTACTCATGACCAGGGGACCTTTTGCGGCTCTCTTAGATGATAAATCTCAGCAGCAAAGGTCATGGCGTCTGAGTGTTACGCGAAATAAAAACTTGACCCCCGTCATGATCCGGTTGCGATTGCAGATACTGGCTCCGCTCTCGATAAGATGAAGCTGAAACGCCTTCACATCATCAGCTGTGGCCGAACTGGGGCACCGACCAAGCCACGTAGCCAACCGCTTACAACTGCCAATGTGATTACGCTGGCTGTCGCGCCCGAGATTGCGCGCGCACATATCCTCGATCATGCGCTGGCGCAGCGGGCTGATTGCGTTCGCCGTCGTGGTCTTTGGGCTCGTCATCGGAGGTTCTCCTGAACAAAGGTTGAAAACCTCAGTGTTCAGGTTGAAACTTCCCTAAGTGTTAGTGTTGCTTCAGCCCCTTGCGACGAAGCGACGAACCCGCGCCCAACCACCAATATCGCGATAGCGATTTAGTGCTATGGCCCTTTGCTACGAATGGGATACTGAGGTACATCGTCAGCAGCTGAGGCTTAAGGAGACGATCCTAGCGATGTTTTGAGGTGATGGATCACAGAGCTAAGCAGTAGATTTTTAGCGTCTACGCCCGTCAGGTTTGTGTGCCACCTTTGTGCCAGTAGAATTTTCAATGACTTAGGGCGAAATACGCTTAAATTCTCCGCTAAGTTCGCATATGCAATGCGTTGATTTATATAGTGAAATCAATTGGTTGCGGGGGTAGGATTTGAACCTACGACCTTCAGGTTATGAGCCTGATTAAAAATTTTATAAATCACTGAAATACATAATATTTTCCCGTGCTGTATTCGCTTTGTAGAAATTTTTGTGAAAGTTTGCGGCTGAAATTGACGGCCCGCCTCTGCAATGAGCTTTATGCCCACCAGGTTTCTGGTGATTTTGTGCCAGCTTTGTGCCGCACGATAATAAAGGAGAGCATGGGTGCAAGTTGGAAATTCTAGTGTCTCTTTTAATCGTTGATTGTTACCTTATGCTTCAGCTTGGCAGACTTATGAGTACTGAATTGGCGTATTCATGTTTGAACGAGGTCGGCGCTGCAATGATTGTATTTCGATCTTGATTGAGTGGAACGCGTCTGCATTCATGGTTGAATTTTTCTGATTGTTGATCAGTGTGTTGGGAATCTTCTTGTGGTTCCGTCGAAGATGAATTCACTTATATGTATCTTTTGCGAGCCAGCACCGGAACGCCTTAAAGCGTTTTTTCATCCGGTGGCGCGCCGCAGATCAAAAGCGAGGCCGACAAAAATTTGCGAGTGTCATCGTAGATGACTGGGCATTCGCCGCGCCAGCGATGATAAAGTCGGTGCGGTGACGCCTGACCCTGCTCAATGGCTTCTAAGGCTTCTGCGGCTTCTTCAACAAACTTGGCAATACGCTTGCGAATGTTTTCTTGATAGGTATTCCAATGCCGTGCTTCCATGCGAAAATGGAAAAGCGAACTGCGGGCCCGCGGGCGAATTTCCATTTCGTCAATTGACTGAGGGACCGCGGCCCAAAGTCTGCGAGCCCGGGCGTAACCGTCTGCGGCCGCACGTTCGTTGCCTAAAGCACGTGCAGCAAGTGCTGCATTGGCCAAACTGGTCGCATATCGTGGATCGGTCCGGCGAAAACGCCAAAAAGCCAGACGTCTTGCTTTGCGAAAAATGCGCGTCGCGGTTTTTATGTCCCCTTCAAACCACGCACGGTTGGCAGCTTCCTGCAAGCGCTCCCACTTAACGTCGCAACGGCGCCAACCGGAATTCAACGCAGCGCGCAGATCGTTATCTTCGCTCTTCTCATCCGCCGAGATAAGCCCTTTTAACATGATCATTCTCATGCAGGTCTTTAGCCCGCCCTTTCAACGCAATCCGTCCAGTTTCCAATACATAAGCGTAGTGGGCAAGGCGCAACGCCAACTCAGCATTTTGCTCAACTAAAATCACCGGAACACCTTGCTTGACGATTTCGACGATGATGGCGGAAATCTCCTGAAACATCACCGGTGCTAAACCCATGGACGGTTCATCAAGCAACAACAGGCGTGGTTTTGACATCAAAGCGCGACCGATGGCGAGCATTTGCTGTTCGCCACCCGACATGGTCTTGGCCCACTGTGTGCGGCGCTCTTTCAAACGTGGAAAGTGCCCAAAGACATTTTCAAGATCTTGTTCGATCTCCTCCTTGTCGTTTCGCAAATAGGCGCCTGTCCGCAAATTTTCTTCGACCGTCAAATCGGGAAATATGCGACGACCTTCGGGAACTTGGGCGATGCCACGATTGACAATTTTTTCTGGTGGCAGCTTGTCAATTCGTCTGCCGCCAAACTTGATTTGGCCCGAACTTATGGGAACCAGACCGGACAAAGCACGAAGTGTTGTACTTTTGCCCGCGCCATTGGAACCGATGATTGTCACGATGCCGCCTTGCGGCACTCTGATCGAAACGCCTTTCAGCGCCGCGACCTTGTTGTAATGAACATGGATGTCCTTGATCTCAAGCAGCATCGACGGCGCTCCCAAGATAGGCTTCGATGACCGCCGGGTTTGCACGCACCTCGTCAGGTGTGCCCTCTGTGAGAAGTGCACCAAAATTCATCACAGTGATAATATCGCAAAGACCCATAATGGCCTGCATGTCATGTTCCACCAGCATCACGGTGACACCGTGATTGCGTACATTGCGAACGAGTTCCATCATGTTGCGGGTTTCTTCCGGATTCATGCCGGTGAAGGGCTCGTCAAGAAGAATAATTTGTGGCTGTGCGGCAAGTGCCACGGCCATGCCTAAGGCGCGTTGATGGCCATGGGGCAAGTTGGCAGTCAACTCGTTTTTGAGATGGTCCAAGCCAAAAAATTCTAAAGTTTCTTCTGCCAGCGCATCTGCCGCCGCCTCAACATGTTTGTCGGTCCCAAACAATCTGGACAAAAACCCGGCCTTCGCCATGTGATGGCAAGCCACGCGAACATTGTCGAGGACTGTAAATTCTTTAAAAAGTGTCGTGCCCTGAAACGTGCGGACTAACCCGAGATCAGCCAGCTCGGCTGTCTTCATGCCTGAAACATCATCGCCCTTGTAGATTACATTTCCGCTGGTTGGCGCGTAAAACCCACTGATCACGTTAAAGGTGGTTGTCTTACCCGCACCATTCGGGCCGATAAGCCCGTGTATTGATTCCGGCTCGACAAAAAAACTTAAGTCGTCGACAGCAACGAGGCCGCCGAAGTGACGCGTTAGGTTTTGGACTTCGAGGATCGGTTGCGTCATGTTGCTTTGCGCCTAGGTCTTTTTCGCGAAACTTTCCGTCTTTTGATTGCTTTCTGCGGTCCTGCAACCCTACCTTTCGATTTTCCAGGTTTTTCAAAAAGATTCTGAAACCACTGCTTTATTTTTGGAACGAGGCTTTCTAGCCCGTTCGGCAAAAACAGTACGGACGCAATTAGAATTGCACCGTAGATCATCGGCCTGCCCGTGTCGAAGCCAATTGCGCGAAGAAGCAACTCATTGATGATTACCAAAACGACGACACCAATGATGGGGCCGTAGAATGTTGCGGTTCCCCCGACAATGGCCCAGATGAGCACGTAGACCATTTCTTCTACGTCGAAACGAGTTGGGTTAATAGTGCCAACATAGTGAGCGTAAAGCGCGCCAGAAAGACCAGCGAAGACCGAAGCCAACACAAAGGCGAGCATGCGATAGCGGAAAGTGTCGATGCCAACCGATTCGGCGAGTTTGTCCTGCCAGTGAATCGCATGAAAGGTCAAACCGATCCGCGATTGCTCAATGCGGTACAATATAAACAGACTCAACCCCACAACGATGAGACACAGATAATAATAGTTTTCTGGGCCAAAAAAGGAAATACTGCCAATGTCGGGAAATGACGGTATCAGCTTTAAGCCCTTTGGGCCGCCGAAGGGATATGTGAAGTACTTCCAAGTCAAGCGAATGACTTCACCGGCAGCAAATGAACCAATGAGGAAATAAAATCCCTTCATTCGAAACAATGGAAAACTCAAAATGGCAGCGATGATGCCCGCGGTAGATGCGCCCAGTAACATCGATATTGGAACTGGAATCCCGAGACGTTTTGAGAACAACGCGCTGGCATAGGCACCAACTCCCGCGATGACAACATGCCCAAGCGACCATTCACCAGTCAATGTCATCACGCGATAACTGGAAACGAGCAAGATATTGATAACGAGCAGCACCAAGACTTCGCGTTGCGAATAACTCAGCACGTGTGGGAGTATAATGAGCGCGGCCAATAATACTGCGCCAATAATCCAAGACCGTGGATTTCGCCTCGGATTCAACCAATCCCAGGTCTTGCTCGTTGGATCAGGAACGCTCTTTTCCCAGGTGTTGTTGTCTGGATCACGCACGTTCTTTGGCTCCAAACAGGCCCGTTGGCTTTATGATAAGCACAGCCAACATCAGCACCAGTCCCACGATATCTGCAATTACGCCGTCATAAAATGTGGTGACGAAGGTATGGACAAAGGCATAAAGCACTGCTGCTAGGACTGCGCCTTCCAATTGCCCGATGCCACCAACAATGATGATGATAAAGGCGGTGACAATAACCGAATGACCCATGAATGGTGTGGGAGAAACAAGCGGTGCTGTTAGGGCACCAGCAACACCGGCAAGTGCCGCACCGATAAACATGGCAATCCGCGTAATCGTGTTAAGAGAAATTCCCTGCAGGGCTGCGGCTTCTCGATCCTGAGCGCATGCACGCATCGCCCAGCCCATTTTTGTCTTACGCAAAAAAACGTAAAGGGCGCTTAAGAGCACAATAGCAACGACGATCACCAACAAGCGCTGATGCGTGAGCACAACATCCGGCATGATCTGAATTTTGGCCTGCGTTGGCGGTTTGATATGTGCCATGCGCACCCCAAAACCAAGCACAGCCGCAGTTTGAAGTATGAGCAGGAAGCCAATGGACGCAATTAACCCGCCAAGTGGATTGTCACGCAAAGGCTTGAAAAATGCCAGTTCCATTAAAACGCCAAGCAAGCCAACGAATATGAGCCCGGCGAAGACCGCGAGAAGAAATGGCATTTGCATGTGCGAATAAAGCGCGACCACCGTATAGGCGCCAGCCATATAAAGTTCGCCATGGGCAAAGTTGATAACCCCCATGACACCAAAAATCAAAACAAGACCGACGGCAATGAGAGAAAGATAACTGGCCGCATAAATTGAATTTACTATTGTCTGCAGCAAAAGTTCTGTCATGTGTTTTTGGTCGCGTCGGCACGTTTAATTTGAAAAAGGGGCGACCTTTCGGTTATTCAAAAGGCCGCCAGGAGGAAGGTTGGCACCGAACCAGGAAGACACATTGGTCCGGCGCGCTTTGAGGTGTCAGCCCCGCTGATCCCACATCTGACCGTATTTTTTGAAATACTTGATCATCAGATCCTTATTCTTGTCCCACCAAGCTGGAATCGAGCGGAATTCTTTGATCACGGCTTTACCATTCTCGATCACCACAACGGGCCAGTTTCCGACAAGGGCGTTATCAATGCCAAACAACTCTTTGCCCCACCATTTGGCTTCGCCAAATGCGTGCTTGCCGGTGCCGCCTTCTTTCATGGCTTTCAAAACATCTGCTGGTTCGACTGAACCGGCCTTCGTGGCTGCCGCTGACCACAAATCCATGATCGAGGCATACTCCCACGACACCGCGCTCCACTCAGATGCGCCGTAACGTTTCGAGTATTCCTTGTAAAAATCGTTAGGCTTAGCAAAGTTGACGCGCTTGTCATTGAGTGCCGGGTCATCGAAATCCGGGAATTGGAAGATGAAGCCTTCCATAAACTCCTTGGACGTTTTTTCGACCATTTTCTGGTAAAAGTCCGCCGTACACGAGAGGATGGTGCCTTTAAAGCCTTGTTGGAACGCCTGTTCAGCTAACGGATGCACGTAGTCGGCATAACACGTATCAAGGCACAATACGTCTGGCTTTTTAGAAAGTAGCCGCGTCATAACGGGCGCAAAGTCGGTCGTTGCTGGATCAAAGAACAAAGGATCGTCAACCAGCTCCATGCCAGCAGCTTCAAACGCGGCGAGGTAGGTCGCTACTGAAGGCTTGCCAAGTGAATCGTCTTGAGCGCAAATCACGACTTTTTTTGCTTCAGGCTTATTTGCAGCCAACCACTCAACCCCGGTCACGTTATAGATCGGATGCACTTCACACGGAGCGATCAACATTTTGGTATTCGGTGTGAGGTCCGAAGGTAGTAATGTGGATACCAGCATGCCTTCCTTTTCTGCCACCGGTTGCACACCCGGCCACGTATCGCCGCCAAGCATCATAATGAATTTAACGCCATCTTCTTTGATTAGCTTGGCTGCACCAGTACGCGCTTTACCCGGATCATACTCGTTGTCGTAAGAAACAAACTCGATGTTATAATTTTTGTCACCGACTTTAACGCCGCCAGCCGCATTGACCCAGTCTGCCCAGATTTTACAGCCATCAAGTCCTGGTTTGCCCCATGCAGAAACGGCTCCGGTTAAAGGAGCCAGAAAACCAATCTTGATGACTTCATTGTCGGCGGCAAAAGCTTTGCCTACCAACGAGCCTGAAAACGCGCTCGCCCCCGCGACAGTTGCTGCGGTTCCTAAAAACTTTCTGCGCGAAAGAGCTTCTCGCAAAAACTTCCCGTACATGACGATTCCTCCTTGTTCCAAGACTGGCAATGAAAAGACCAGACCACTTGTTTCCACTGGAACCGACCAAATTGAGCCAATTGGTTGCCGTTTTTGTCTGACCCTGGCGGCTACCAGCCCTAATTAATGAAAGAAACCACATCAAATTGCATATTTCCAGCCAAAAGTTACCAATGTCGAGACATTTCTCAACATTTTGGGCCAAATTGATTTCCATTCGTTGGCAGAATGCCTCATATTGGTTGCGATTGGTTCTAATATCTTCTGTCCGTAAGCTTTTTGCGTAAGCAACGTTCAGACAACTGTGGATCGTGTGACACGCAACAAATTGATATTTTGTCGTTCTTTTGGCAATCAGGGCGGCGCAGGTGAAACGGTGGGTGGACTTTGGCAGCAATCAGAACATTGATCACAGGTCAAGGATACGTACCGGGATCAACAATCGGTTGCTGCTCCAAACGGCAGAAACGGTACGATTCGGATGCCTCACATCTGGAGTGAACATTGCTGCGTATTTTGAGGGAGGCACGAACCGCGCTAAGCGTGTGGGGCTCGGACCTGCACCATATCCTCATGGGGTCAAATGGGAGATGGTGCATTCGTAGGTGCTTTGCGTTGACTAAGTCAGCATAAATGCAATTGGTAAAGACTATGCAGAAGCAATCGCCATTACACGGAGCTTCGAACGCGATGGAGAAGCCTCCGTGGCATGAGAACGGGGATTTCGATAGGCCGATCACGAGCAGAGCGCTTCAGGTCGCCGACGAAATCTTTGCTGGCATCGCAGATGGGCGATTTGCGCTTGGCACACGTCTGCCTGCAGAACGAGTCTTCGCAGAAAAACACGGGGTGACCCGTACGACGGTTCGGCAAGCCTTAAGCTTACTGGAACACCATTGCATAGTTGTTCGCAGGCCAGGTAGCGGATCTATTGTTTGCTATAAAGCAAACGAGCAAACTTCAAAGGATGGAGTTTCGAAATTACTTGATCTTGTGGAGTTATCACAGATCACAACACCGCTTGAGCTTGGCGTGGTGAGGTCAATTGTTGAGCCTGAGATTATTCGTCTAGCTGTGATCAATATGAATACGCGCGATATTGAACGTTTGCGAGATATCATGCAGCGGATGGAAAAAGTCACGGTCGATGGCGAAGCGTTCTCAAAACTGGACGATGAGTTTCGCATGTTGCTAGCTGAGGGCGCGCGAAATCCACTACTTTTAGCAATTTATCATATTATTGATCAGGTCGGACGTACGGCAGGTTGGTCAATCCTTCGACGGCAAAGGCTTTCGCCCAGAAGCATTCGGAATTTTGCTCTCCAAAATAAATCCATCTGCACGGCAATTGAAAATCGCGACATTGATGCTGCGGTTGAAAACTTAAAGCTGTCATTAGCTGATTTTCATAAGGATCTCGTTGGGGGCTCGTAATCACTCTTACCCGCCATCCGACGTTCTACGCGCTGATCCCACATTTGTCCTTGTGCCCGCATGTGCTTTATGAGTGTGTCACCATGGTGATCCCACCAATCTAAAATTGATCGCAGCTCGACAATATGGGCTTTTCCAGCTTCGATGCGCACCACGGGCCATGATCCAACAAGTGCATTGTCGATGCCAAATAACTCGCGTCCCCACCATCGTGCATCACCGAAAACGTTGCACCCAATCCCACCTGTTTTCATGGCTGTAAGCACCGCAACGGATTCTACGGTGCGCGCACGTTCAACAGCTTCCCGCCAAAGTTCAAACACCGAAAAATAGCTCCACGGCACTGCACTCCATTCGCCAGGATAACGGCGATTGAACTCATTATAGAATTCGTTTGGGCGAGCGAATCGAATGCTGGGGTCGTTTAGTGCGGGATCATCAAAATCAGGAAAGTGGAATAAGAAGCCTTCCATAAATTCGGCGCTCGTGCGTTGAATAAGTGCAGGGTAGTTGTCACACGTACATGAGAGTATCTGGCCTTTGAAGTTCTGCCGATATGCGGCCTCGGTCAATGCATGTACGAAGGGCTCGTAAGCTGTATCCCAACATAAAATGTCGGGGTTATCTTCGAGCAAAACTTCCACCATTGCGTCGGCATCTTGAGGTTCACCTGGGAAAAGAATCGTTTTGACGACGTCGATCTCGGCCGCTTCAAAGGCGGCAGCGTAGGTCGCCACTGATGGAATGCCCAGAGCGTCGCGCTGCGCACATATCGCAGCCTTCTTAAATTCGGGTCGATTTTCTGCAATCCAATCGACACCGGTGACAAGATAGATGGGGTGCACTTCACAAGGAGCGATGAGATAGGGAATGTCGGGGGAAAGGTCGCTCGGCAACATCGTGGCAGCAAGCGTTTTGGTGGAGGACAAAAACTCTCCCATTAACGGCACTGTATCGCCGCCAAGTGTCACGATGAGTTTGACGTCTTCTTCTTGCACAAGTCGCTTTGCTCCGATGAGCGCACGCGCGGGATCATACAAATCATCGAATCCGATAATTTCCACTGATAAGCGGGCGTCACCGACACGCAAACCGCCACCGGCGTTGACCCAATCAGCCCAAATAAGACTGGCGTGATAGCCAGGTAAGCCCCAAGAGGCGGCATTGCCTGTAAATGGGGCGAGCACACCGAGCTTGACCACTTTGGTGCTGAGAATACCGGCCTTTGGCATGGCCGCAGATACAGCTAGGTCTGCGCCAAATTTGTACGGACTCATTTCAGATGACAGCTTCTCATTGCAAAATGGGCACCATCGAAGTTTCGCGTGTATCATTAAATTGACGGGAACGGGAGGTCTTCTTTTTGTTTTTTGTCGTATCAGCTAACTTTGCATAACCGCTGCAACTTCGAGGGGGCAACTGAACCGTTTGCGCACATTCATCGTTGATCTTTTTCTCAACTCTTCCAAAAGCCTGACCGCAATTGCTTAGCCCTCCAAATGCCGCACCGATTGTAGTGTGAACCAAAACACTTTTTGGCATAACTCGGTAGGGATCGACGAAGCAAATTGAGAATCGGGACAAAGCGCAGGAATTTTTGACCGCGCTGCCCTCAGTTGGACGTCATCCCCCTTAAAATTATGTTCCACCAACCAAATGAACAATCAATTCTGACCAGTTGCCCGATTTCTGGTTGGACATTTCACCTCATCTCAGTATTATCGCTCAAAATGGTTGCAGTTGGTTGAATAATGGTGGAATTTGGTTTTGCGACGTGCCAATCCAGCACAGCAGAGCCAACAGATAGGGAGGGTGAAAACGATGCCGCGTGATCCCAAACATGACATTTTATTCGAGCCCATAAAAATCGGCCCAAAAACGATGAAAAATCGTTTTTACCAGATCCCCCATTGTATTGGTGCGGGTTCGGAAAAACCTGGAACCCAGGCGGCTAATCGTGGCACTAAGGCGGAAGGTGGCTGGGGTGCCTGCTCAACAGAATATTGTTCGATTTCGCCAGAATCCGATGACATCCACCGTGTTTCAGCACGTATGTGGGATGAAGGCGATGTCATCAATATGCGCCACCTCAATGACACACTACACAAATACGGCGCGCTTGGCGCATGTGAACTTTGGTATGGCGGTGCCCATGCACCTTGTTTGGAATCTCGTGCGCGACCCCGGGGGCCTGGCTCTTATGCCTCTGAATTTGAATATCTAACTTACTCTCACGAAGCAGACGAAGACGATATCAAAGACCTGCAACAGCTTTACGTGGAGGCTGCTAAACGCTCGGTGCAGGCAGGGTTTGATCTTGTTTACGTTTATGGCGGTCACAGCTATTTACCACTGCAGTTTTTGTCCAAGTACTACAACCGTCGCACCGACAAATACGGTGGGTCATTAGAAAATCGCGCACGATTCTGGATGGAAACGCTGGAAGCTGTCAAAAAGGCAGTCGGTCATGAAGCTGGAATCGTAACTCGTTTTGCCATTGATACACTTTATGGTCCTGACGGTGTTGAAGTAGGTGATGACGGCTTATCGTTTATTGAAATGGTTGATAAGGCTGGCCTAGTTGATTTGTGGGACCTTAACATTGGTGACATTGCGGAATGGGGTGAAGATGCTGGCCCATCGCGCTTCTACAAAGCGGGTCACCAACGCGCTTGGACCGATGAAGCAAAAAAACAAGCAAAAGTTCCGGTTCTAGGCGTCAGCCGTGAGACAAGCCCGGATGATATGGCATCGCGGATCCGCGAAGGTCGCCTCGACATCATTGCGTGTTGTCGTCCATCAATCGCTGATCCATTCTTGCCGAAAAAAATTGACGAGGGTCGTGTCGAAGACATCCGTGAGTGCATCGGCTGCAATGTGTGTATTTCCCGTTGGGAAATTGGTGGACCGCCGATGGTTTGCACACAAAATGCGACAGCAAATGAAGAATATAGGCGCGGATGGCATCCTGAAAAGTTCGATCATGCAGACCGTGACGAATCCGTTCTCGTTGTGGGCGCAGGTCCCGCTGGTATGGAATGCGCGATGATCCTCGGGAAACGCGGTTACGATGTGCATTTGCGGGAAGCTGACACCGAAATCGGTGGGCGTGTGCGCAAGGTCGCCAAATATCCGGGTCTGTCGGAGTGGGGTCGCATAACCACGTATCGCCAACTGCAGCTCGACAAACTCAAAAATGTCGAGGTACATACGGGCGTTGGCAAAATGACAGCTGATGATGTTCTGAGTTATGGGGCAGACAAGGTTGTTCTCGCCACTGGTTCACACTGGGCGACAGATGGTAATAACTGCGTTTCCCATGATGTTGTTCCGGGCATTGACGCATCGTTGCCTTATATTGCGACGCCTGAACAGGTGATGATGGAGAATAAGGAGGTTGGTGATCGCGTTGTTGTGTTGGATGCTGATGGGTATTTCACAGGCGTTTCATTGGCTGAATACCTGGCCGACCAAGGCAAGCACGTGACCATCGTAACGTGTCATAAGAGCATTGCGCCTTATACGGACTTCACGTTGGAAGCGCCGAACTTGCATCGCATGATGTATGAAAAGAAAATACATGAAAAAGTCATGCATTGGCCGTTGAGCGTTGAGAGTGGTAAAGCGACACTTTATTACCTTTATCGCGATGGTTATAAGCGCGATGCAGGCCCAACCAAGGGCAAGATGCCACGCCGTGAAGGTACCGATACCGTCGATATCGAATTCGACACATTGGTTGTTGCAACGGGACGCGTGCCCAACGATCAACTTTTCAAGGATCTCAAATCTCGCAAAGGCGAGTGGGCCAAGAATGAGATCGGCGGCATCTATCAGGCCGGTGATTGCTATGCACCAGGGTTGATCGCTGATGCAATCTTTGAAGGCCACAGGATTGCGCGTGAGTTTGAGTCTCCAAACCCACAATTGGCGCAGCCATGGATTCGTGAACGCCAGGTTTGGGGACACGATACTTATCCCAAGCTAAGCGATCGTAAGGTCGGCGACTTAGCTCAAGCCCTAGAATTAGAGCACCAATAAGAAATTTTATCAAGACATCCCGGCGCCTGACTCCGGGATGTCCTGGTTGACAGTGAAAGACACAAATTAAGCTTGTGTCGCAACAAGCAGGCGCCAGGTGGAAACACGCGAACTTTTTTGGTCCCTTAGTCAATCAAGCGTCGTTCTCTTCTATATCGTGGGGTTCAGCGCTATTGGCGTATTTCTTTGGGGCTGCTGGCGTCACTTTTCCAAATATCGTCAGGGCGCTGCAGTTCCTGACAACATTGACGTTGGATCTGGTCTGTCGCGGATGATCGCTGACCTCTTTTCACATCGGACTTTGGTCCGTCGTGATCGTTATGCCGGATATGCGCATGCTGGAATTTTCTTTGGGTTTCTCCTGGCTGCCATTGGCACGTCTATCATAACCCTCGAATATGATATTCTCGCACCATTGTTTGGAATCAAGTTTTGGCGCGGTGATTTTTATTTATGGTTCAGTTTAATCCTGGACATCGGACATCTCGCGCTCACGGTGGGCATCATCATGATGATGTGGCGGCGTGCGATGTTTCATCTTGCAAAACTTGACTATATGCGCGGTTACCGCGGCGAAACTGAGTTGCGGGAAAGCGCACGCAGTTGGCGCATCGAAGATTGGATTTTTCTGAGCGTCTTGTTGGTCATTGAAATCACTGGCTTTTTGCAAGAAGCGGTTCGCTTGATGATGGACCAGCCAGAATGGGCAGCTTGGTCGCCCATTGGCCTTGCACTGGCAAACGTCTTGTCTGGTCTTGGTATGACGTATGAAACTGCGGCTGTGATCCGAGGCGCCAACTGGTGGATACATGGTGTGCTCGCGCTCGCCTTCACTGCTACCATTCCCTGGTACAAGGCGAAACACATTCTTGCGGTTGTCGGCTCGTTGACGGTGCGCGACGGCAAGCCTTTGCGTCGTTTGCCGATGATGGACGAAACCAAGGACACGCCGGGCTTTGCATCGATCGCAGATTTTTCCTGGAAAGATATGCTCAATTTTGATGCCTGCACCAAATGCGGACGTTGCCATGAGGCCTGCCCTGCGCGAACGGTCGGTTATCCATTAAGCCCACGTGATTTTATCCTCGATCTCCGGCTGCACAACGATGAAACGCAAGGGCGTCCAGTCACTGAAACCGACTTAATCGGTGATATTATCGATGTAGACACGTTATGGGCTTGCCGCACGTGCGGTGCGTGTCAAGAAATTTGCCCGGTGGGAATTGAGCACCCTACAATGATTGTGCAAATGCGTCGACAATTGATCGATCGCGGGGCGCTTGATCCGTTACTTCAAACAACGCTCGATACCATCGGGAATACAGGCAATAGTTTTGGTGAAAATCCGCGCAAGCGTGCTGCCTGGGTTCGTGATCTTGAGTTTCGCGTCAAAGATATTCGTGAAGAACCTGCCGAATATCTTTGGTTTGTTGGTGACTATGCATCTTATGATCCGCGCAATCAGAAAGTCAGCCAAACTGTTGCGCGGTTGTTGCACGTGGCAGGCGTTGATTTCGCCATCCTTTATGAAAGTGAACGCACGGCTGGGAATGATGTACGCCGGACAGGCGAGGAAGGGCTCTTTGAAAGCCTTTCGGAGTCAAATCTTGAGCAATTTGCTGCTGCCAGATCATTTTCGCGCATTATCACCACCGATCCACATTCCTACAACACGCTGAAAAATGAATATCCTGACTTTGGACAGATCGTACCTGTTGAGCATTACACCGAGGTCCTTTCTCGATTGTTGTGCGATGGAAAGCTCAAGGTCGTAAAACCTCTCGATCGGAAGGTGACCTATCACGACCCTTGTCATCTTGGTCGCCTCAATGGCGAGTATGAATCGCCGCGTCAAGTGATCGAATTCATTGGCGGCGAACTTGTTGAGATGCCGCGCAATCGAGATAATTCATTTTGTTGTGGTGCTGGCGGGGGCCGTATTTGGATTCCGGATCAGCCGGGAATTGAAAAACCTTCTGAAAACCGCATGCACGAAGCCGCTGCGCTTGATGATGTCGCGTGCTTTGTCACGTGCTGCCCTAAGGATCTAACAATGTTTGAAGACGCGCGCAAAACGAGTGGACATGAAAAGGATCTCGTCGTTGAGGACATTGCTGAACTGGTTGCCGAAGCGATCGACATAAAGAGCATCCCTTTAAAAGATCTTCCAACGATGACTGAAAAGATTACGGAGGCGGTTGCCGCGCGCGTAGCCGACGTCGTTGGCGCCAAAATCGACCAAGTCCTTCAACAACGTTTAAGTGGTTTGCCTACCGCTGCAGTGGCTGCCCCTTTGCTTGCACCAGATGCCATGGATGGCGAACAAGAAACAAAGCAAGTACAGCCATCCCAAGAAGTCACGAGCGCTCATGAAGAGACAACGCTTTTGGCGCAGCCAGCACCTGGCGATGATGGTCCTGCTCCCATAAAAGCCCTTAAGGCGATGGATTGGAACAGCTTGGCGCCCATCGAGCCGCCTCAGCTTGAGGGTTATGAGGTTCCGAAAAAAACCGGTGCCCGGATCTTGGTGGCGGTTAAGCATGCGGCTGTGTTGGGGGACGATTTTCATTTTACATCTGACAACCGTGATATTCAGCAAGCCGATCTCGATCATGTTCTGAACGAGTGGGATGACGCAGCGCTTGAAGAAGCCTTGTTGCTTATTGAGAAACAGGGCGGCGGAGAAGTGGTCGCTGTTACGATCGGACCAGAAGACGCTGACACCAGCCTGCGCAAAGTTTTGGCCAAAGGAGCTGACCGCGCGGTGCGGGTTTGGCATGATGACTTGATTGCGGCTGATCCGCTTACCGTTGCGCGCGCAATTGCCGGTGTTGCTGTTCTCGAACAGCCTGATCTCATTCTCACGGGCGTGCAATCTAGCGATCATGCGAATGGTGCAACGGGTGCGGCGTTGGCTCGCATACTTGGTATGCCACAAGCTGCTGTAGCTGTGGGTTTGGAATGGGACGGCACTAACAAGCTTAGTGTGACGCGCGAACTGGAAGGTGGTGTGCGGCACAAGTTGGAACTACCAAGTCCAGCGGTCGTCACGATTCAGACAGGCATCAATACGCCGCGCTACGCCACTATGCGGATGATCAAGCAAGCCAAGAAAAAGCCATTGGAGGTCGTGGACGGTGCTGCGGTGATTGATGGGGGCGGTGGCTATCGTGTACGGCGCATGTACGTGCCTGAACAAACTAAGGCGGAAATGTTGAGCGGCAACTCTGATGACATTGCTTCTTTTATTGCTAATCTCATTCGCGAACACAGGGGAAGTTGAGCTATGGCGGGCATTCTTGTTATTGGAGAACATTTGCAAGGTGCACTGAGCGCCATCACTGGCGAGTGTATTGGCGCAGCAGCTGCGATCAAGGACGAGATCAGCGGGCAGGTAACCGTTGCTATCATCGGCGATGAAGGCCTTGATCTATCTTCAGATGCCAATCTTAAAGGCGTCGATCAAATCATTACTGTTGACGCGGCCGCGGAGCATTTTAACCCAGCGATTTATGAAGAAGCAGTGTTTCGGGTTGGTGTTGAGCGGAAACCCAACGTGGTCTTGCTTGGACACACAGTCAACGCAATGGCATATGCGCCTGCATTGGCAGCTCGACTCGGAAGCGGCTTTGCCACTGATGTGTTTCGGCTGGCCGTCGACAACGGCGAAGTGGTTGCCACACGTGCTGGGTATGGCAATAAAGTCAATGTGGAAATGACCTTTCCCGGCAAGGGCGTATCAGTTTTGACCTTACGTGGAGCGACATTTCCAACACCGGAGGAAAGAGGCAACGCTAAGGTCTCCACTGTAGCTTTTGATTTGGATGAGCTTACCGATAAGAGTATCCATGTTGACTACGAAGAAGCACCACCCGCTGATATCGACATCTCTAAAGCCGAGTTCATTCTTTCTGTTGGTCGCGGCATACAAGATAAAGAAAACCTGCCCCGTTTTGCTGCACTCGCAGAGCGTGTTGGTGCGACATTTGCCTGCAGTCGCCCGATTGTCGATTCGGGTTGGTTGCCCAAACCACACCAAGTAGGTCAATCGGGCAAAGTGGCGTCCAATTGCAAGCTTTACATTGCACTTGGGATCTCGGGTGCGGTCCAACATCTGTTTGGCATGAAGCACGTTGACACCATCATCGCGATAAACACCGATCCCGACGCTCCAATCTTTAACGTCGCAACCTATGGCGCAAACATCGACATCTTTGAATTTGCCGATGCCATAGAGCGAAAATTCAACTGACGATAGACCGCAGATAATCTTTGATTAATGTAATGGAGATGAAACGTGACTGAGAGTACAAGAACATCGGCATTGGCCGACCGTCATCGCGCCTTAGGATCTGATCTTGGCGACTGGAATGGTATGGGTGTGGCATGGAGTTATGCAAGTGATCCATGCGTTGAACATGATGCTGTGCGCACGGCCGCTGGTTTGTTTGATGTCTCTGGCCTTAAGAAAATTCATGTTCGCGGACCTGATTCATTAGCCGTTGTCGACCATGTCATTACGCGGAACATGCCAACGATCTATCCTGGGAAGTCGGCTTATGGGCCAATTCTTACCGAACGAGGTACGTTTTGCGATGATGCCATTATTGCCAACAATGGCGATAATAATTGGATGGTTGTGCATGGTTCGGGGGAGACGATGGAGCGCTTGCAAGAATCAGCGGCAGGAAAAAACGTCAGCATTGATTTTGACGACTTCTTGCATGACATTTCTCTGCAGGGGCCAAAAGCGGTGGAATTTTTAGATCAGCACACGCCATTGGACCTACCATCATTGAAATACTTCCATCATGCACCGACAGAGTTGTTTGGTCACAAGTGCACATTATCTCGAACGGGGTATTCTGGAGAACGAGGATACGAGATTTTTGCGAACGGGGATGTCATCGTCGACATTTGGGATAACATTGTTGGCGAGGGCAAGGCGCACGGAATCATGCCTTGTTCGTTCACCTGTCTTGACAAAATCCGGGTTGAAGCAGCGCTGTTGTTTTACCCTTACGATATGACCAAAGAACACACCCCGTGGGAAGTGGGGTTGGGCTGGTCTGTTTCGCTCAAGAAAGGTGATTTTAGAGGCAAGGACGCGGTCTTTGCTGCAGAAGGGAAAGAAAAGATCAAATTCGCCGGTATCGTTGCGGACCATGATGACATTATTGATGCGGGCGCGAAGCTTTTAGTGGATGGTCGAGAAGTTGGCGTCGTCAATAGCCCAGCCTTTTCGCATCGCATGAAGAAATCATTGGCACTTGTACACCTCACTCCCGAAGCTGCTGCAATTGGAACAAAGTTACGGGTAGAGGGAGAAAATGTTTCTTGCGATGCCACGGTTGAGCGGACTCCATTCTATGATCCGGATAAGACGCGTACGCACGCTTGAGTATATTTCGATTGCTCAGTGTAGGACAGCGTTAACAGAAGACCAATTGGGCCAAGCAAACACTATATGACAACCAAACGCCAATCTGCGAACGTGCTTGACTTTGGTGAACTGATCTTTTGACAAGAATGGAATTGTCGATTTTGAACAGCTATCAGTTGTTGGCCCTATACAAGATCTCTCCAGCTAGGAGAAGCTGATTTAAGCATTATTGAGCGCCCGGAGATCGACGTGTCAGTTGCCGGAACCGAATTGCACGGGAAAACTGAATCATTCCTCAGCACATGTCCGCGTGATTGTTATGATGCTTGCGGCTTGGTGGTGGTGAAACAAAATGGCGCCATCGTCCAAGTTAAGGGAGATCCAAATCATCCGGTCAGCCGTGGCAAATTATGCCGTAAATGTTCGATTGGTTACAACAGCCTATGGTTAGACCCTCAATCGCGATTGACGCATCCCTTGCGCCGCGTCGGTGCGAAAGGGGCGGGTGCATTTGAAGTTATCTCTTGGGACGACGCGATTTCTGCCATAGCCAACCAGCTGCAAAAGATTGTTACGACGCACAGCGCGCAAGCGATTCTCAATACGCATTACACCGGCACGTTCGCAGCCATCGGGTATCATTTTCCAATGCGGTTTTTTAATCGTCTTGGCGCGACAGAAGTCAACCCAGATACAATTTGCAATCTCGCCGGTCATGTGGCGCTTGATTATGTTTATGGTTCGTCAATGACCGGCTTTGATCCGCGCACCATAAAGGATTCGGACTGTGTTATTGTTTGGGGTGGGAATCCATCGACAACAGCGCCGCACGCGCATGACCATTGGCTTCAAGAATCGCCTGCAAAACTTGTGGTTGTCGACCCCATTCGCACACCCACCGCGGCGATCGCTGACCTTCACTTGCAGCCATTTCCTGGCAGTGACGCAGCACTGGCCTTTTCGATCATGCATGTATTGGATCGTGATCGTTTGATCGATCAAGAATTTATCGATGCGCACACTGTTGGTTGGGATAAACTCGAACAGCAGCTTAAGACGTGCACACCGGACTGGGGCGAGCAACAAACCGGTGTTCCGGCTCACGACATCCAAACCGTCGCACAACTTTATGCGAATGGTCCATCATTGTTGTGGTTGGGGCAAGGTTTTCAAAGGCAGCCACGCGGTGGCAACGCCATGCGCGCGTGTGCCATGCTGCCCGCTATTACCGGAAATCTCGGCAAGCTTGGTGCGGGTTTTTTATATCTTAATGGCCTGGGTCAACGGAACATTGATGACAGCTATTTGTTGGGCACGCACTTGTGCCCGTCAGAGGCGAACAGTATTGGTCACATGGATCTCGTTGACTATTTGGAAGATCCTGTGCGGGCTCAGGCGTTGTTTTGCTGGAATATCAATAATGTTGCGTCGAATCCGGACCAATCGCGCCTTTGCAAGGCATTGACACGGGATGACTTGTTTACGGTCGTTGTCGATTGCTTTCCAACAGATACGACCGATTACGCCGATTTTGTTTTGCCGGCGGCAACTTTTCTTGAGTCGGATGATTTGTTTGCATCCTATTTTGACGTATCACTTTCAGCACAAGTCAAAGTGACTGAGCCTATGGGAGAGTCGCTTCCCAATTCAGAGATCTTTCGTCGGTTGGCAAAGGCCATGGGCTACAACAATGCCGAACTTTATGAAAGCGATCAGAAAATTATTGAGGCCCTACTTGAACAATCAGGTATTGGTGAAACGTTTTCAACTTTGAAACAAAAGGGAACGGTGTTTGTGTCGCCGGAGCCAGTAATTCAATTTGAAACGCTTAAATTTTCAACGCCAAGCAGAAAAATCGAGATGGCATCGGCGCGAGCGCAAAAGGATGGTCTTCCGTTAACTCCTGAACCGCACGCGGACAAACGGCCTAATAACGGTTTGTTGCGCTTGTTGTCGCCTGCATCGCCTTGGACACTCAATGACACGTTTGCCAATGGTGAAAAAATTGAAAAACAGCTGGGACCTGCGTCTGTTTTTGTGCATCCGGTTGATGCTAAGCAACGTGGTTTGTCCGACGGGCAAAACGTCAAGCTTGTCAATGACACAGGCGAATTGACCGTGCAGCTTGCGCTTTCGACAGATGTGCCACCTGGCGTCGCATTGAGCCATAAAGGGCGCTGGCCGAAACGCGAAGCTGGTCAAGCAAACGTCAATGTGCTGAACCCTGGTCAAAAAGCGGACATGGGCGACAGCTCAAGCGTACATGCGGTTGAGGTGCGGTTGGTCTCGCACAATAGCTGACCATCACAGCATTGTTCCGTTTTTCAAATTGAATGATTTACAACAACAAAGGAATTATTGGACCGACAAACAAACACAGACCCCCAGAATGAGATACACACCTGTTTGTCAAAAACCCATAAGCACAGCAACGTCATCGTTCAATTGTTCTCACAAAATTTCAGCAAACTGATATGAAAGCTGGACGATCGACATTTTCTTGTCACCAGTTGCGGACGCATCTGCATGCAGTGCAAGAAAATCAATATCTCCACGGTCATGGCAGGTCAGAGTCTTGGTATAAAGGAAGTCGACGAGAGCATTTGGATTGTAAGCTTCATGCACTATGATTCGGGATACATCGATCTGGAGCAAAGAACACTGCAAACCATCAACACCCCGTTCGGCACGAGGGTGTCACCTATGTCCTAGGTACAAACTGTCACCCATGTCTCCGGAACGGACCTTCGAATTTTGGTTGCGGGGGTAGGATTTGAACCTACGACCTTCAGGTTATGAGCCTGACGAGCTACCGGACTGCTCCACCCCGCGTCACCAACGTCAAATTCGTTTCGCCTGCTTCTTAAGGAAGCCTCACCCCATCGCGCCCAGGTGAATATCGACACACTGCGACGCCAGCACCACAAACTTTGAACACCATCAAAAAGCGCTTAAGCCATAGCGCTAAAACTTCGTTCTCTGCCGGTGGGGCAAGCTCAATCGGACAAAACCGGCGAGCCAGAGGCGCCTTATAACACAACTGATCTCGTTGTGAAGGCTCACAAGTCAGCCCAAATCATTAACTTGCGGACAAACACACGCAAAAAAAGGCCTATCGCCTACTCAGCCGGATACTGCTGGTGTGGGCGTTTTGTCGCTCCTAGTTTTTCTTCCGTATGTTTGTCTTCGCCGTTCTCCGCATCCCGGCGCTTATGCGTCCAAATAAAATGGATATTGCGGGCGTAAATGAGCAATCCCGTGCCTTGGCCCAACATAAACACCGGATCAAATCGATAGACCGCATAGGCAAACAACATCAAACCACCAAGAAAACTGAAATACCAAAACGCTTCAGGCACAATTGAGCGACGCGCACGTTCGCTTGCGATCCACTGCACAATAAACCGCATGGAAAACATAAGTTGCGCGGTAAACCCGACCGTCAACCACACAACCTCGCTGACAGGCGTGTTTGCCCACCATTCAGAAATGCGTGCAGCGGCCTCGGTCAGTAACTCCATGTTCCTCTCACGCTCTGAGATGTTGTCCAACGTTTCAGGTTTGACAAAGACGATGTCGCAAAAATCATTATCAGATAAGTCCTGACGAGCGGCACGGTCTGTATCGTAATTCACTCAGATTGGTTAGCTCGCCTGTCATCAGCTTGATCTGTGACAACCTCTGGTATTTTTGTGCGCCGCCTGAGCCATGTAACCCCGAAAAGATCATAAAGACCAATCAAAGCGCGACCAACATTAGAATACTTAGATTGCCCCATCTGGCGCGGACGATCGCTGACGGGAACATTAATCACTTCAAGACCGTATGTTTGAAATAAGGCAGGCAAATAGCGGTGCATACTTGTAAAAAACGGCAATCGCAAAAACGCGTCCCGCCAATAGGCCTTTATTCCACAACCGGTGTCAGGACAATTGTCAGCCAAGACCCAATCTCGAATTCCGTTAGCCATACGGGACGCCCACTTTTTGCTGCCCGTAGCCTTTCTATCTTTGCGCCATCCATTGGCCAATGCGGGTCCCGACGTGCCTGGCACGCCAAGCTTCTCAACCAAACGCGGAATGTCTCGCGGATCATTTTGGCCATCACCATCCATGGTGGCGATCACCGGATGAGCCGCAGCCGTAATTCCTGTCCGCAAAGCCGCACTTTGACCTGAAGGAGATTTGTGTCGCACGAGCCGCAGACCGGGACATCGTCCAGAGTTTATCAGATCGGCGACTTCCTCCGACGTCCCATCATCACTTCCATCATCGACCACGATGACCTCAGCCAATTGATCTTTCGGCACGTGTTCATACGTTTCGAGGACCAAGGGACCGATATTGCCAGCCTCGTTCAGGGCCGGAATGACAACGGTGATGCGCATCGATTTCAAAAATTCACTGCAGACAGCCGAGCGGCCCATTGATGAGGCAGATATGCAAGCTAGCAATGATTATGATATGGGCTCAACCTCGTAAATAGCCACAACGACATAATCGTGATCGGTTTGGTGTGCTTGAGACAGGCCAGGGGCCTATTAACCTGCTGCGGGATGTGCAACCTAGCCCCACCAAGAAACCGATCCGGAATGAGGGACAGGCCGGTTTTCAAACATGGTTGCAATGACGGTATGTGAGGATTTGTAACGTGCTCCAACGGCAAAACCGTGAGCTGCAACTAAGCGACAGCAATTGGATCGCAATCCTTATTGCCGGACTGTGCACGCTTTTAATCCTTCGCTTGGTAGCGTTAGCATTCAACGCAACGGATCTATTCTACGATGAATCACAATACTGGTTTTGGAGTACGACTCCTGACTTTGGCTATTATTCAAAACCTCCTCTCATTGCGTGGCTAATCGGCGCGTCCACAACCAGTTGCGGATTGAGCGAATTCTGTGTGCGCTTGCCCTCACCGCTACTTCACACAGCAACAGCAATCGTCATCTTCTTTCTTGGCCGGTATCTATATGATGTGCGTATTGGCACCATCGCAGGCCTCGTGTACGCCACACTCCCCGGTGTATCCGTCTCGTCAGGAATAATTTCGACAGACGTGCCATTGCTCCTGTGCTGGGCCGTCGCGCTTTTGGCACTCGCCCACATGTTTGACAGCAAGAGTTACTGGCCGGCCCTTGTTCTCGGCATAGCAATTGGGGGGGGGCTTAATGCAAAATACGCCATGGCTTGGTTTTTTGTCTGTTTGGCAGTCTATTTAATTGCAACACCAAGCAGACGCTGGATACTCACAGATCTCCGTTTCTATGCTGCACTTGCCCTAGGAGTGGCAATGATCATACCCAACGTGCTGTGGAACCTTGAAAACAAATTTGCAACTTTTTCACACACAGCAGACAATGCAAATTGGAGCGTTGACATTTTTCATCCTATAAAAGCGATCGAATTTGTCATTTCACAGTTCGGTTTGTTTGGACCAATTCTGTTTGCAAGTCTTTTGATAATTTCGTGGCGCGCATTCAACAAAAAACTACCTGAGCGCGACCGCCTGTTACTGGCGTTTTCACTGCCAGTTTTGATCATTATTACCCTGCAAGCCTTGTTGTCCCGCGCACATGCAAACTGGGCAGCAGCCTCTTATATTGCAGCTACAGTCCTCGTCACGGCCACATTGGTTCGTGACTTAGCCTGGCCATGGATAAGGGCCTCACTTGGGTTGCACATCGCTGCATTGATCATTGTCATAACCGGAACAACGCTTGCGGAGTCGATCGCATTCCCGTTTGGCATTGCACCTTTTTCACGCACCCTCGGTTGGCAAGAGGTCGCCAAGGCGACCAGTGAAGAACTCAAAAAGGCACGGTCAGCAGGCCAGCCCTACGGTGCAATATTATGCGATCATCGCTCCATCTCGGCAGCGTTGCTATATTACTTAAAAGATAACCCAACACCAGTTTACGCCTGGCGAGGCAAGCGCCCAGTGAAAAATCATTTTCAACTTACAAAGGCCTATTCATCAGGTGTGCCCGAACCCGTACTGCTTGTGACCATCTTTCGGCGCCGCAGCCCTCCAATCAGATCCTTTGACAACGCCCAGATGTTGGAGACCAAACGTATCCCGGCCGGTCCAAACTCAACTCGAAAGGTAACGTTTTTCGCACTTAAAGGCTACAAGGGCGAATGACGCGAACAAAAACAACATCGAAATCAAACGCCCCGTCGCCAAAAACCGGGCAACTCTCGGAAAACTTTGTTCTCTTGGACAACAGTTCCGGCTCGGACTTACCGTCTTTGCTTTTTGTCGAACCGACAAAAGTCGTTGAAGCGCGGCGCCCAGACGATGTATTTGCTGCCCTAGCTGAGATCGAATCCCTCGTCAGGAATGGCGCCCACGCAGCCGGCTTTTTTTCCTACGAACTTGGTTACGCACTCGAGCCACGCGTGAGCGCGTTGATGCCTCAAAAGCAGTCCGTGCCACTTCTGTGGTTTGGTCTTTACGAAAAACCCATCCAAATGAGCGGACAAGACGTCGAAGAATGGCTTGCGAATATTGCGCTCAGCGAAAGCCACGAGTTCAGCAACGTAACGCTTGCCTGGGAAAGGGCCGAATATCAAAAAAAGTTTGCCCAAGTTCTCGAAATGATCCGCCAAGGCGACATTTACCAGCTCAACCTCACCTTTAAATCTCGCTTTCGTCTGACCGGCTCACCGCTAACATTTTACCGCGACTTGCGCGCTAAACAACGCGTTGCCTATGGCGGCGTCGTCGACACAGGCGAAGCAACCGTCATCTCAGCTTCCCCGGAATTGTTTATCGAGCTTTCCAACCGTACAATCACGACGCGGCCCATGAAAGGAACCGCACCACGCGAAGGTTCCGTCGAAGCAGATCGCCAGCAACGTGACATTCTCGCAACTGATATAAAACAGCGCGCCGAAAATTTAATGATTGTCGACCTGATGAGAAACGACCTTGGTCGCATCGCAGAGATGGGTAGCGTGAAGGCCACCGATCTTTTCACCGTCGAGACATTCAAAACCCTACACCAGATGACATCAGGTGTTTCGGCACGCTTGCGCAAAGACGTAAGTCTGGAACAATTGTTAAGAGCCATCTTCCCACCCGGATCCGTGACAGGCGCACCAAAAATTCGTGCCATGGAACTAATTCGCGAGCTGGAAACGGAACCGCGCGGTGTTTACTGCGGCGCAATTGGCCGGTTTTCACCCGATGAAACCGCATTGTTTAATGTTGCAATTAGAACGCCAACAATCTTGCGCGACGGCAGTGGTGAAATGGGTATCGGCTCAGGCATCGTCTTCGATTCTCAAGGTGGGAATGAGTATGACGAATGCCTGCTCAAGATGAAATTTCTAACCGACACACCAAAATCCTTTGACCTTATTGAAACCATGCTCCGCGTGCCGGGCGAAGGAATCTGGCTTCTAGACCGACATATGTCGCGGCTATCGTCATCAGCGTCATATTTTGGATTCCGATTTGACGAGCGCGCCGCGCGAACCGAACTTCAAACCGCCATAAAAGAACGACGATCCGACGACGACCGGCTTCGCGTACGTCTGGTCCTGAGCGAAACAGGTCAAATGAACGTCACAACTACAAAATTGGAGCCGCCTGACAAAAGTAACACGGGTTCCGTTTGCGGCGTTCCCCTAGGGTCAAACAAAATCATGCGTTTCGCCATTTCCCAATCGCGCCTCGACAGCCGAAATCCGTTTCTTTATCACAAGACAACACGACGGGAGCTTTACGATCGCGAGTGGCGTGAATTTAACGACCAATTAGGTGTCGACGAAGTCGTTTACCTCAACGAAAACAAAAACGTCGCCGAAGGCAGCCGTACAACCATCTTTGTCGATAAAGGAAAGCCCCACCTGCTCACGCCGCCACTCACGGACGGACTTTTGCCAGGAACCTTACGTGCAGAACTCATTAACTCTGGCAAGGCCGTAGAAGCACATTTAACACTTGCCGATTTAGCCAGTGCCCGAGCCGTTTTCCTCGGTAATTCGGTTCGCGGTTTGCTTCGCGCAACCTTGGTCAAGCAAAGCTAAGCTAAAAAATTTGGATAAACTGTGTGCTTTTAACGGGCTTCCAACGTGTTGCTTGGAATTGCAACAACGTCATTCGTCCGCCCAATCGATTGATTGGTTTTGTCCGCCTCACGGTTCGTCAAGCTTACGCTGCCAAAATTTGCCGCGACCAAATAGGCGACGGCAGCAATGGTTAAAAATGCTGTCGCAATAATTTCCACGCGTGAAAGTCGAATTCGTCGTACTAAAGACCGCATGCTCATCGAGTGCCTCAACATGACAATCAAACGTGGCCCAAAATCCTGACCAAAAACCAGTGCGCCGGCTGACGCGCGACAGAAGGGCACACCAACGAACGCAACACCACGTATCGGCACTTTAGACTTCACTGAACGTAAAATTGTTTACCAAGCATTAAACAACAACAGCGCTTCGTTAAAAAACGAACCCGTCGTTACATGCTTCGCGTTAGACAGCCCAAAATCAGCAAGAGCTGCGCTGCCAACAGAGCCCAAAACTCATTTCCGTTTAGAAATGGAATATTAGCGCTGAAGAACTTCATGATCAGAACCGTGACCGTCAAAATGATCGAAAGCAAGAATGTGATTATGCTCGGTGCTTTGAGGCCCACGTGAAAATCTCCCCTCGTTCCCATGGTATGCCGCCTTGCGTTTGTGTTTCACCGCAAATTCAAACTCGCGCACATGAATCGCTGGCGTTATAGCAGGCCTGACGCTCTTGAGCACCGTTGCAAATTAAGATGTGTGTTGATTTTGGGCCAAACCCAGTCTGAACCGCCTCCAAGCCACAAAAAGCAGTGTGTTTTCAACTCAGGCAGCTTTGGACGGCTGTGGTTTCCGGGTCACAAAAAGGCGGCGAAGCATCGCAATCATAATCACAAGGGCGAACAAAAGTCCGACCAGAACCAGCGGATGCTTATCAAGAATCAGTATTGGACTGACCTTGCCATCCCAAACGAGCTTCAAATTTTTTGTAATTGCAGCAGGGTCAAATGTGCTGTCGGAACGCAGCATCATATCCACAGCAGCCGTCTGATCTGAACTCGCAAGAACCGCATCACGGATCCGCGCAGACGACAAACGATGCATTTTTCCAGGCGAAACCGCCAACTCGTTCAGAACGCGATCACGCGCCCCGACATCAAGCCCATTTAGATAATTGGACAACAATTCTAGCTGCCTAGAACTGAGACTCCGAGCCAACGATTTTAACGCAACACCATCCAACTCAAAAAGTGCGGTTCGTGCGGCACTTGGCACATTTGCCATATGCCTGACCGCAATATCATCTTCCAACGAAAGCAACTGCTTTAATGATGCATTCGTGAACGCATCAGGTTTGGCATCGCGATAAATGCCATAATCCACAACCCGGCCGATCTCATTTCCTGCAACAGCATTCCATTGCAGCGCAGTTTCTAAGGAACGAGATTCGCGCGCGATCCGCATGGCAGGTTCCGGAAGGTTCTTAACGGTCACTTCCAATGTACCATCACGCAACCGATCTAAAATTCCGCCTTCGCCTTCTTTGGCAAGGATCAACGAGACAATCTCATCAAGCCGGCCGAGCCGATCTGGTGTCACCGTATTGAGAAACTTCTTAAAGTCCGGCGTCTGTTCCGCCAACTCCAACGCCTTAGCATGCGCGCTTCGAAACTGCTGCCAAATCTGGATGATGCGATCAGCGGAACCGATGCCAATCTCATGAACGTGTTTTGTCAGTTGTTCTGACAGTCCTTTGGCAAGTTCTTCCCTAACCTTTTCCTTGGTTTCATTTGACTTCATTTCATCAGCAATAATGGGCAACACACCGTACCGAAGATCCCAAATGTCTTTGGCTATGAGAGCAATACCGATTCCACCTGCGACGACCGAAACCAATCGGGACAAAACAGCGCCAACCAAACGCTGACCAATACTGCGCGCAAGGTTTGCAAGCTGGCGACGAACCAGCAGTATCGCTGCACCCGTCATACCGCCTGTGGATTCACGCAACACCGCCCCGGGCGTCACAGAGGCGCTGACTGACTCCGGCTCAACACCAAAATCAGCCCGTGCATCATTTGTAACCACGCCAGCAATCGTTGCCCCATACCGAGGCCCAAGAAACGCCTTCAGGCATTTAAACGCCGGCGTCGCCGCATCACGATTAGCCTGTTCAATTTGATCAGCAAGCGCCCGCCCAACACCAACAGCCAAATCCTCAATGGCTTTTTTCACTGGCTCTGATCGGTAAACCCGCTCAGCAACAGCAACCGCCAACTTTTGCGCCTGTTCGCTATAGGCCAGCGATTTTAAGAGCTCACCCCAACTGGACTCGTTGCGCACCTCATCGATAGCCACATCCACTTGCTTATCAAGTAAGCGACCCATGTCTATCCGGCGCCATTCATCACCAACGGCCGCCATATAGTCGATCTTTGCCATACTTTCTGCGAGAGCTTCTGTCGTCACCTTTTCAATGGCGGCGCGAAAGGAAGCTTCATCCTGCGCCTGGCAGGACTCATAGTCTGCTCTCGTGATCGACTGGGAATTTGCAGCCAGTGCTGCTGGGCAAAAAGCGAGCGACAAGCTGGTCAACCCACTTATCATCGTTCGGAGTATACGGGCCAATCCAACCTCACATCTGTATTTGAGGGTTTGTTAAGCAGCCGTGGCAGCCACGCAATATTCAGACGACCACATTTTTTGTAATTATACCTGCGCAATTTGGTGAGAACAGTGACAACACCGAAGCTTGGGCAAAAACAGTGTTTTCGCAAATTGGAGCCTCAAAACCTTGGGGTTAAGTTGATAGCAACAAAGCCAACTCGGAGCGCATCGATACTGTTGCAAGTGATCGCATCGGGAAATTAATAGTAAACAGAATCATGCTTAACAAAGGTCATGTATTAATGTGTATTTAGTATGTATTGCCAGAGTCCACGTTAACGAGGTTTCGATTTATGCTGGGTCATACTCTGCAAAACAATCAATAATATACCCACTTAACGATGAGTTTGCCGTTCTCACCCAGGATAACATGAAGTTATCGAGTCCAAACGTCGGTTGGGGGAACCAATATTTGCCGGGCTTTGGAACGTTCAAATTTACCCCCACCACATGAATTGTGTCACAAATTGGCTTTGCCAGAGTCATTAACCGGTACGACCGGGAGCTATTAATTACAATGTTTTCAATTGGTTATATGTCATTTCGCAGTTGCGGCACGTTGCCTCATCGATTTGTAGGCAAATTGGTAGGACAACTCTCCGCCGAACGTGAAAGAATCTTGACCGACGAGGTTTGCATCTCCGCAGATGCTTCAAATCCTATTCGGTCTTCTCTAGCGCCTCGCCTCCAAGCAAAACGAAGCGCGAAGGGCGCAAACAGCGATCTCGCGAAAGCTCGTCAAATAGACGAACGAATGCGAACGACGTGTCATCAAGAGGGGGCATCATAACGGAATCCGTCATCACCAGGGTGGGCTTGTGACAAAAATGAGCCTTTACCCATAGGGAAACTTTGGCGTATTCAACTTATGATACCGTATCAGAGAGTGCGAACAACGGCATGAAAAAGAAACAAAATGTCCAATTGCATTTAACCAGCATTAAATATGCGGGTGGACCTGTTGGAGTTATTTTATTCCATAGTTTGGGCGGCTCGCCCTTAGAACTAAAATTCATTGCCCAAGGGCTATCCCGTGCCGGCTACACCGTCCATTGCCCAATGCTACCTGGCATGACCACGGGTACAGATGTACTCAAGCTGTCGACGTGGCACGATTGGTATGAAGCCGCAGAAAAAGAATTCGATGAGCTCAAGCTTCATTGCGATAAGGTTTTCGTCGGTGGCCTTTCGGCCGGATCGATGATCGCTCTTAAATTGGCTGCCGATCGTCCGAACGAAGTGGCAGGCAATCTCATCTATTCACCGACGTTTTGGCCAAATGGCTGGGCTATTCCGTGGTACTTCAATTTTTACCGATTGGTCTTGGAAAGCTGGTTTGCCCGGTTGTTCAACTTTCGCCATCGGGAACCCTACGGGATTAAAGATGATCGTTTGCGGAACTTTGTGATCGACGCCAACAAATTGGCCGGCCGCCAGGTTCAGTCTGTTTTTGCGCAACCGGGCGTCATGGTCCTGCATTTCCGCAAACTAGCGACTCGCGTGAAAAGCCTTCTCAAACAAATTCCACAGCCCACGATCATTCTTCATTCCCGTGTCGATGATCAAAGCAACCTGTCAAATGCGACCAAGCTGATGACGCAGCTACCTGGACCTGTTGAAGCTTATGTGCTTGACGACTGCTATCATATGATCACGCTGGATCGCCAACGCGACCTTGTGCTCGACCGCACCCTCGCCTTTGTAACCAGACAGACAGGTGGCAAGGTTAGCAAACCGGCAGAAAAGAAAGCCCAGCCCGAAAGACGGCGGAAGTATAAGCCGCAAACTCAACAGTCAGCACTTCACTAGTGCAGACGTTGGCGGAGAAGGCATAACCTCACGAAATGGATGACGGTATCTGGGGACCCCGAAAGTGCGTCAATGGATACCGTCTTTAAAACATCCAGCTAGGCAGATCTAACGTCGCGATCTCAAACCGCTCTGGGACAATAAGAAACGCCAATTGTGCTGGCACCAAAAAACTAGGGCTGTCTACTAAGAAAAGGTCATGACGGGCAGGTCTACCAAATTCTAGAAACTTAGACTTTGCAAGATCTGACCATCTTGCCTTGTGCACGATAACTTGAAGAAAAAACGCATTTTTTCCGTAGTGTCTTGAGAAAAACAATTCGGTTCACCACTTTGCAGGGAAACTCAGGCACACTACACATTAACACTGTGCCGAATCCTGCCCTATTTGGCTGAAATAGGCCGTATTCCGGCCCTATCGCAACACGAGCTCGTGCCCAAGCGATATCAAGAT
This sequence comes from Hyphomicrobiaceae bacterium, assembly GCA_965222775.1. Classification (GTDB taxonomy): domain Bacteria; phylum Pseudomonadota; class Alphaproteobacteria; order Rhizobiales; family Hyphomicrobiaceae; genus CBDCUV01. The sequence continues at coordinate 1,625,442 of OZ244971.1, read as the reverse complement.
GGATCCATGTGGCATTGATACTGCCATGCAAGCGATGGCCTGCATAGGTCACTGGCAAAGGAACAAACGCTAGCTTCACGCCATTGAGCGTTAGAACGTCTCACGTTCGGACAAGTAGCAACTAACGAGATCGCTACAAAGTGAGCAGCACACAATTCAGTCTGGGAAATTCGGAATGATTTTCACACTGGCATTTCGAAACTTGTTTTACGACAAAGTCCGTCTCGCCGTAACACTAGTCGGCATCTTATTCTCAATTGTGCTCGTCGCAGTGCAGCTTGGTTTATACCTCGGTGCCAGCCGCATGATCACAGCAAACATTGACCATGCAAAAGCTGACCTCTGGATTATGGCCTATGGAGCAAAAAGCTTCGAGGACGGCGGCCTACTTCTAACGACGCGAGAACGCCACCAAGCTCTTGCGACACCTGGCGTACAAGATGTGATCCCAATCATTGTCAATTTTTCCGAGTGGCGCAAACCAGGTGGTGGCTCCACACGCGTCGTGGTCATTGGTTCGGACGCCGAAGAAAAAACACTTGAGCCTTGGAACCTCGCCCATGGTAGTTGGGAAGATATCAGAACACCTAACTCGGTTGCAGTGGACAGTTCCTATTTGCGTGATCTTGGCATATCGGGCATTGGCGACACCGCACAAATTGAAAACGGTAAAGTGCGCGTCGCAGCCCTCACCGAAGGAATCCGTTCCTTTACCCAATCACCCTACGTCTATATGCCGCTGGCAAGGGCACGCCATTTGATTGGCGTCCCCAGTGATCGCGCAACATTCCATCTCGTCAAGCTCAACGAGGGCGCAAACATTGATCAGGTTCGCAACAACCTTCTCTCTCGGCTTGAATCCGCCGAAGTCCTAACAACAGATGAATTTCGGGATCGCAGCTTAACCCAATGGCTGTTTCGGACCGGAGCCGGTGTCGCACTAATTGGCGGCGCCTTGCTTGGCATCCTGGTTGGCACGGTAATTGTTGCGCAAACACTTTATTCAAGCACGAAAGATCATCTCAACGAATTCGCCACCTTGCGCGCCCTAGGGTCCTCGTCGGGCTACATCCATAAAGTCATCCTTGCACAGGCTGGGATGAGCGCCGTAGTTGGATATGCGTTAGGAATGATCATCGCTCTTGCCGTAACGTATGCAAGCCAAGCAACACCATTGCCGATCGTGATGTCGCCGCTGCTTGCGACCGGCCTATTTACATTGACGGTATTTATGTGCGCAATTTCAGCGATATCCGCGATCGTAAAAGTAACGAAGATCGACCCAGCTACGGTGTTTAGCCGATGAGCAACCCAAAAGTCATTTCCGCCAATAACGTGGTGATGGAGCTTGGCAAGGGCGCTGGCTTGGTCAGGGCCTTAAAGGGTGTGAGCCTGTCTCTGACGAAGGGCGAATTGACACTACTGATGGGACCATCCGGCAGCGGTAAGACAACGCTGTTGTCGATCTTAGGCTGCATCATGACACCCACAATGGGCAAGCTGCGCGTTGCCGATGTCGACACAAGTGGGCTAACAGCCGAAGAGTTGGCAGACATACGGCGCGCGCACATCGGTTTTATCTTTCAGTCATACAATCTGTTTCCCACCCTAACGGCACTTGAAAACGTCCGCATCGCCCTCGACGTCCGTGGTGTCAAAGGATTTAAATCCGCAGCACGCGCAGAGGAGGTATTGCGCGAAGTTGGGCTCGCACATCGTCTCCTCAACTTTCCTGGAAATCTTTCAGGCGGTGAGCAGCAGCGTGTTGCCGTGGCGCGCGCCATCGTCTCCTCACCTTCTATCGTCCTAGCAGACGAACCAACCGCGGCTCTTGACGGCGAAAACGGTCACGCTGTCATGGAACTTTTAGCAAGGATTGCCCACGAGCAAGAACGTAGCGTTCTAGCCGTGACCCACGATCCGCGCACGCTTGGTTATGCAGACCGTGTTGTGCGCATCGAAGACGGACTAATTGTCGGTGAAGAACGTCGACCAGAAGGACTCGACGCCCCCGAAGTCACCGACCTTACAAAAAGGCGTAAAGCGCATGCTTAAATTGAACTCCAATCTTTCAACGTTCGCCATCGCGTGTGGCATTACACTTGCAATCGGTAGTCTTTTCTTGCGGCCCTCAGACGCGTTTACGCAGTCTGCACACGCCCAAGCCGCGCAAAAAACCCCCCGTTGGGCAGCATCCGCAACCGGTCGTATCGAACCTCAGAGTGGCGCCGTTCGCATGTCAGCAGGCAACTCAGGTCAAATCGTTGCCATCCCTGTCAAGGTCAATGATACAGTCAAAAAGGGTGACCTTTTAGTGCGAATTGACGACGCCGACTATTTGAATCGCATCGCAGCCGCCGCAGCAGAAGTAGATGTCCGGTTTCGCGAGCGTGATGAAGAACCCGTTACAGGGCTCTTAAAAGAACGCCAAGATGCTGGCGACAAAGTTGCTGATGCCGAACGCAAAGTTTTCTCCGCCCAACGCGCACTGGACGAAGCCTATGAAACTTACCGCTTAGGCGACGGCAGCAGCGCTAACGTTGAAACCGCCCGCGCCAAACTTGAAAGCGCCAAGGAAAAACGTGATACGGCGCGCGCAGAGTTTGACGATGTGCTCGCAAAAGATGGCATGCCGTTGCCGGCGCGACTTGAAGCATCGTTGTCCGTTGCTCGCGCGGAATTGGCTATGGCCGAACAAGCCTTCGAAAGAACGCGTATTCGTGCACCATTTGACGGAACCGTTTTAAACATATTTGCCGATGTCGGCGAAACTGCAGCCGCATCACCCAGCCAAACTTTGCTCGTTTTTGGAGACGTCTCCAAGCTTCGCGTCAGAGCAGAGGTCGAAGAACGTGACGTCGACCACGTGCGCATCGGTCAACGTGTCGTTTTACGTGCAGATGCCTTCCCCGATCGTGAATTCGGTGGTGTGGTGACGGAAATCTCCTCAGCACTGGGCTCAGCCCAAATCGCCACACGTGGCCCTCGGCGACCAAATGATGTGGATGTGCTGGAGGCGGTTGCAGAGCTGGATGACAACCCACCGCTTTTAACGGGCATGCGTGTCGATGTTTTTTTCAAGCGCGACACCGAAATCCGCCAATCAAGCGCAACCGACTCTGAAAAATAAACCGCGCGTATTTATTCAGCCGCAACATTTGGCGTCGGCAGCGGTGCGCCTTCACCCAAATCATTTTGCGCAGGCTTGACAGCTGCCGGCAAAGCCTCAGTGGTTGTCGGGACCGCTCCGTCCGGCTCGTCAGTCTCTCCAACAAACCGGCTAAAGACACGCCAGATCCATTGGGAAACGTCATCAATCATGACATAAACGGCTGGGACAAAAACAAGCGACAGAACCGTTGATGAAATAAGTCCCCCAATCACAGCGATAGCCATAGGCGCGCGAAACTCACCGCCTGAATCAAGCGCTAACGCGGAAGGAAGCATACCGCCACACATCGCAATGGTCGTCATCACAATGGGCCGCGCACGTTTGCGGCCCGCATCAACGATCGCGTCATAGCGTTTCACACCGCGCTTAATTTCCTCAACCGCAAAGTCGACCAGCATAATTGCGTTTTTAGTGACGATCCCCATTAACATGAGGATGCCAATCACAACAGGCAAACTAATGGGTTTGGCCGTGACCGCTAGCGCCACGATCGCACCACCGATCGACAACGGAAGCGAAAATAAAATGGTGATCGGTAACAAAAAACTTCCAAACAGAAGCACAAGAACCGCATAGACAAGCATCAAGCCCGCAGCCATAGCCTCTGCAAAGCTCTCAAAAACCTCTCCCATAATTTCCGCATCGCCAAATTGTTTTAACGCAACGCCCTTGGGCATGTTTTGCGCCGCCGGCAGTTGCATCATCTCCTCAACCGCATCCCCCAAGGGTGTATCTCCAAGAAGGTCTGCACCAATGACCACCCGCCGTGTGCGGTCATAACGCGTAATCGATGTGGGGCCTTGGTCAAGATTAAATTCGGCAACAACCGACAACGGCACAGCGGCGCCCGAACCAGTCGGAACTTTTATGGCTTCAATGATCTGCCGGTCTTCGCGAGCAGAGTTGTCAAGCTGAACACGAATGGGAACCTGACGATCTCCGATGTCAAACTTGGCAAGATTTGGTCCGATATCACCGATGGTCGCGATGCGAACGGCCTCCGAAATGGCCTGCGTGGAAACACCAAGCTCGGCAGCGATATCCGTTCGCGGGACCACACGCAGCTCTGGACGATCAAGTTCCGCCGTCGACACCACATTCACAAGCGTCTTGATCCGCTTTGATTGACTGGTAAGTTTAGCGGCAACCTCATCAACAAGCTTCCCATCGCGGCCGGAAACGACCATCTGAAACTGGCGTTGCCCATTGTCTTGCAAAAACCAATAGCGGATATCGGGAATATCCTGGAGGTCGCGGCTCATTTCTTCTTGAAGCTGCGATTGAGGTTTCTCACGCTCATCCTTTTTTACAAGATTGATAATGAGCGTAGCCTGGCGGACTTGGTTGGTCCCCGAGCCACCTTCCCCAAGAAGCGTTCCGCCATTTACAAAAACGCTTTTTACTTCTGGCCGCTTCTTAACGTGTTGCGCAACCTTATCGGTCAAGCGCTCCGTATCCACCAAACGTGACCCAGGCGGCAGTTCCACCGCAAGAATAGAACGGCTGACATCTTCAACCGGCAAAAATCCCGAAGGCAGCAAATAAAAACTTCCAATGGAGCCTGCAAAAATCAACAAACCTAGACCGACAGTTACAATACGATGGCGCACCGACCATGCAACAAGCCGCGTGTAGGCTTTTAAAATGAGGCCTTCCTTTTCTTCATGCTCGGTGTCGCGCATAAAATATGCGGACAGAAGCGGCGTAATTAACCGGGCAACAAGCAGCGAAAAGAAAACCGCGAAGGCAACTGTGAGCCCAAACTGCTTAAAGTACTGGCCCGCGATCCCGCTCATAAAGCTCACCGGCATAAAGACCGCGATGATCGTTATGGTAATTGCAATGACAGCAAGGCCGATCTCGTCCGCCGCTTCAAGCGACGCACGGTAGGCAGATTTGCCCATACGCATATGTCGAACGATATTTTCGATCTCCACGATCGCATCGTCGACAAGGATACCGGTAACGATCGTGATCGCGAGCAACGAAACGAGGTTTAGCGAGAAGCCGAGAACTTCCATGGCCCAAAACGCAGGTATAATGGATAGCGGCAGCGCTATTGCCGCAATCAACGTCGCGCGCCAATCTCGCAAAAAGACAAAAACGACAAGGATTGCCAACGCCGCACCTTCCAACAGCGTCTTCATCGTCGATTTGTAAACGCCAAACGTATATTCGACGGTCGAATCGATTTCCGTGAACCGAACGTCAGGAATGTCTTTCTCAATCTCTTTAATTTTTTCAGCAACGGCCTTTGCAACTTTTGTTTCGCTGGCACCCTTGCTGCGCGAAATCGAAAACGCCACAACAGGTTTGCCGTCAAGCTTTGCAAATGTTCGCGGTTCTTCAACCGAGTCGCGCACCGTCCCCAACTGATCAAGACGTATTTTTCGACCACCGGACAACGTGATCGTAGTTTGGGCAAGATCAGCAACCGTTTTTTTTCCCGCCAGAGTTCGGATCGATTGTTCGCGACCCGCCATCTCACCGCGCCCACCTGCAAGATCGATGTTTGTCGCGCGTAACTGTGCGTTGACCTCCCCAGCCGTAACCCCCAAGGCAAGGAGCCTGTCAGGATCAAGCGTCACCCGAATTTCACGCGTCACGCCACCGATGCGATCAACCGCTGAAACCCCTGAAACACCTTGCAGAACGCGACTAACATGATCGTCAATGAACCAAGACAACTCTTCCGGCGTCATGCCCGGCGCACGGGCGGCATATGTTACGATCGGAAGACCTTCGATCTCCACCCGCTGCGTAATCGGTTCATCAATCGTGCGCGGCAGATCCGGTCGGATACGTGCGATCGCATCTTTGACATCATTCAGTGCGCGATCCACATCAATTTCAAGACGAAACTCAATCAGCGTCAAAGACGACCCTTCGGTAAGCGTCGATGTTTGATGTTTGACACCATTGACGCCTGCAATTGCGTCTTCGACCTTTTTAGTGACCTGTGTTTCAAGTTCCTCTGGCGCTGCACCTTGTTGCGTCACCAAAACTTGGATGACAGGAATATCAATATTGGGAAACCGCGCCACCGGAAGCGTGCGGAAACTTAAGATTCCAACGGTAATGAGAACCAAAAACAAGACGAGCGAAGGCACGGGCCTGCGAATAGACCACGCCGAGACGTTTGTATTCATTGCTTCGCCTCGCTTAAGCGTGATTCCGGTTGGTAAGGTCTAATGACATCGCCGTCACGCAAAAATGTCCCAGCCTTTGCGACCACAAGGTCCATAGGTCTAAGCCCCTCAAGAACTTCGACCAAACCCGATGTGCGCAGACCAGCCTTGATCGCCGTCTTGTGAACACGGTCGTCCTCAACGCGAAGTACAAATGCAGATTGACCATCATAAAGTATCGCTGCAGCTGGGACACCAAGACCGCTCGAACGGCCCGTTTCAATCGTCCCGCGCGCAAATGCACCAACTTTAAGTGCCGGATCCTTGCCCAAGAAAATGCGCACATGACCAAGCCGCGTGGTGCGATCAATTTCAGGAGAAACCAATCTCACACGACCTTCTGTCCGCTTCTCACCTGCTGTAAAAACCTGCGCTTTTTGCCCGGACGCAACCTTGGCCAACTGCCGACCATCAAGCTCAGCCTCTAGCTCAATCTCACCATTGGCAATGATTTTGAACAGCGGGTCACTCGCCGCCGAGGCAAGCGATCCGATTCTCACGTTGCGCCGAGACACAACGCCACTGACCGGAGATTTTACTTCCGCCTTTGAAACCCGCCACTCCAGCTCACGCCGCTCCGCCTTCAGCCGCGCAAGATCAGCGTGCCCAAGTTTGAGACCATCCTTCGCCGAAGCAAGGCGCGCTTTTGCCGTCGCGTAAGCCGCCACCCGATCATCGTATGTGCTGCTGGACAAATGTCCTGACTTCTTTAAAGGCTTCGCGCGCTTCAAAGACTGCGCCGTCTGCTTCAGCGTTGCTTCCGCTTCTGCAATTTGACTTCCCGCCTGCGCGATTTGCGCTTCGGCACGCGAAATGGACGCACTGTTTTGATCCAACTGCGCTTTCAACGTATGTGATTCTAACGTTGCAAGAACTTGCCCTTTTGAGACCGTATCACCCTCATCCACCGCGTAACTCACAACGCGCAAGCCTTCGACTTCGGGATGAATCAACACTTCATCTCGAGCAACAAGCGAGCCGGTGACCATCACCGTTTCCACAAACTCCGACTTTGTCGCTTGCGCTACGGAAATTGAAGGCGGCGGGTTACGATCATGAGATGTTGCGTGGTCTTTTTCAGCGCTCTTGCCCCCGGCATGAATAAGCGCAGCCGGGTCTATGTCAAAAACATAAAGCGATGAGGCCGCCAATCCCGCAATGATAAGAATAGCCATCAAAAAGCGTTTCATGACGCGCGACCTTCCATTGCAGGTTCTTGTGGGGCTTTCGAACTTTGTTCGTGTTCGTTGGTAGAACGAGGATTGAGCAACGCTGTGACAAGCGCCATCACCGGCGGCATAATGGCCTGGCTATCAAACTCAGGATCAACCGCCCGACGCCAAAAAATTCCGTCTCCCAAAATACCAATGAGCAGTGCAAGCGTGCGCGGATCCTGTTCCGGTGCAATGCGACCATCATCGCGCGCGCGCGCGAACAATTGCTCTAAACTGTCGAGAACAAAACGATCAACCGAACGAAACGTCTCACCTACCGTTTCGTTACGCGTCGATTCAGCACCGATCTCCAAACACAAAACGCGCTTGTGCCGCGGCTCCTCAACGGCATAGTGCTCACCTAACGCCGCAATCGCTTCGATGAGATCCGGTGCGTCCCTCAAAACACCAAGTTGACTGGCAATTTTCGCCCGATCACGTTCCGCGATGCCCGCGATCAAATCTTCCTTGGAACTGAAATGCACATAAAGCGCACCCGGGCTGATCCTCGCCTCTTTGCAAACCTCAGCCATCGAGCAGCCGTGAAACCCCTCGCGCGCAAATGCGCGCTCCGCGGCATCTAGGATGTGCTCTTTGCGCGCCTGTTGGGTCTCTGGTTTGAGTTTCGGCATAATGTCTAACTGCAATCTAATTTGAGGAAAATCCCACGAGTTGACCTTTACGTAAGGCATCTCAGGCGGCTTGTAAAACGAATATTCGTTTTCTTTGTGAAAAATTTGTGATGAGTGAGCGAAGGATTTGTGAAACCGGACCTGCTGAATGTGCGGCCGAGCCAAGCGCGAAAGGACAGCGTGTAAGTCAAAACCCGCGCGAACCCATGTTCCTCAGGAAACATAAAGCCAGTATACGGACCAATGATCCACGGAAGACGAAAACGAGGACTAAAGAAAGAAAGTCTGCAAAGACAGCTGCATAGGATTCAGCGAACGGGTGGCCTATTTGACGGGGCACACAATTTAAGAACCAACCATGACCCGCAATGGCTTGCGCCAAATTTCGCACACGCGTTTCTTCATACGTGACACCGCACACAGATCGTTCGCAGCGGACCGCCGAAACACATCAAGTCGGCAAAACCCCGTTGTTCCCAATTTGTGTGTCAGGGAAAGTGTGGGCGCGTCACAGTCATAGAGCATCAACGACCGACAACGATTATCGCACCTCTCCGCCAACCGAACATCAAAACGAAGCCAATCAATTGTCGGACCACGCGCGCAAGGTGGATTGAAGCAACGTCCGCTGAAGACTGCCGGAGAACAATTTGGTCCCGATCACCAGAGCGTCGGCACCGCGCTCAACAACCTGGCAGCGCTTTACAAAACCATTGGCCGCACTGAGAACGAAACCAACGTCCGCAAACGTCTCGCCCGCACGCCAGCGCCGGGAACTCGCCATATCCAAGTTTATTTCGCCACCAACCGACAGCGCGACAACAAAATATCAAAGGATGGCCAAATCACGTTTGGAGCAGACGACGCGAACGCTCTGGCATTTGGCCGTGCTGTCATGCGCAACCCCATTCTCTTTGGCGAAATCATACGTCTCCTTGTCGTTGGCACACGGCCACCCCATCAGCGCACACCAGAGTTTCGTCCACTCAAAAACAAAAACGGCAAAACACATTGGGCCTACGACAAGACGTTAAATCCGGCCAACGTTCCGGTATCCGTGACCCAAAAATAATTTGGCATGGTGACTCACCACCTATTTCACCAATAACAACGGCGTTGTCTCACTAATCATCTTTTCAACGTCAAAATCCGGAACCACTGTCGCGTAATCTTCATCAATCAACAATGACGCCACACCATGCACAAACGTCCATAACCGCACTGCAATTTCCGTCGGATCACCTTCAACATTGTTTTCCGTGCAATAAAGCGCCACTTGCTCAATGACGCCCGAAAAGCAGCGTCGCCCATCGCCCATAACCATTTCAGATTTTTTCAAAATCGGGTGCTGCCCAAACATCAATCGGAACAAGCGTTGCTCTTCCACAGCAAATTTCACATAGGCATGGCCCATGGCCGTGATGCCTTCAATGGTCCCAGGGCCTGCGCGCGCAACAGCTGCCATGGACCGATCCGCCATCATGTCAAAGGCGCGTGTGATGATGATTTCCAACACCTCGTTGCGATCGCGGAAATGTTTGTAGGGCGCGGCCGTTGAAACGCCGGCCAACCGACACGCATCAGCCAACGAAAAGTTTTCCGCCCCATGTTCTGAGACCAGCGCATAGGATGCCGCGATCAGCGCCTCGCGAAGATCACCATGATGGTACTTCGACTTGACGTGAATTTTGTCTGTCCCAGCGCTCTCAGGAGCAGCCATCAATCACCCTTTCTCAGTGCGGCAAAAGTTAGCATCACTAACTTTTGATTGGCAAGTTAGTCCAATTAACATAAGTTAGTCGCCGTAACTTTTCAATTGGAATCGCGTCGAGGAGCCAAAAATGTCCGAAGCTGAACACCCTTCAAGTGACACGGAAATGGCCCCGAGATCCAAAACTGGGCTCTTGCGACGCGCCGGGTTGGCCTTCACCAACACATTGATGGCAATTGTTTTTCTAGGTTCCATGGCCGCCGGCGTTTGGCTGTTGCACGTCCGCGCTGGCGCCCGGCCTGGGCCTGATAACCACCCCCCACTCACTGTCGAAACCTTAAAAATCGTGCCCCAGGCGAGCTACGTAACCACCTCGTCCTATGTCGGCCGTCTGGAACCCGCACGTCAGACAAATCTTGCCTTTGAGCGCGCCGGGTTGGTGCTGCGGGTCGATCCTGAGGAAGGTTCCGCCGTTCGTTCGGGCGATGTCGTCGCCGAACTTGACACCGATCAGTTACACGCACGACGTGATCAACTGGAAGCGCAACAACGCGAACTCATGGCGCGCAGAAAGCTCGCCATCCTCACCCGCGATCGCAAAAAAACACTCCGCAAAAAAGGCTGGTCCTCCGACCAACGCTACGACGAAGCCCATGCCAACGTCGAAGAACTTTCAGCCGCCATCGAACGCGTTGGAGCACAAATCGGCGCAACCGACATTGATATCCGCAAATCAAAACTTGTCGCACCTTTTGACGGCATTATTAGCGCGCGCGCCATTGATGAAGGTGCCGTAATCGCCGCCGGCACAACAATCATGACACTTCTTGAGACAGATCACCGGCAGGTGCGCGTTGGTCTGCCGCCAGAAATGGCAGACAAACTTGAGACAACGCGCACCTATAAAATGCGCGCGGGCGAACACATCCTAATTGGAACACTGACCGCACGCCGCCCCGACTTACAATCAGGCACACGAACTGTCACCGCACTCTTTGATGTAACAAACGCCGATGAACTTATTTTTGGCGATCTCGTAACCCTTGAGCTCGAAACAACGGTGCCCGAAGCCGGCGCATGGGTGCCCTTAAGTGCATTGAAAGAAGGCCACAAGGGCCTTTGGACGCTCATGGTTGTCGACAACAACGAGACGAGTCCAATTCTCCGCAATGAAGCGGTCGAAATCCTCCACGCCAAAGGTCCATCCGTTTATGTGCGCGGCACGTTCCAACCCGGCGCTGAAGTTCTTGCAAATGGTACTAATCGCGTCACCAGCGGTCAACGCGTCGCCGTCGCGAAGGAGTAACCTAAAATGTCCGCGTTTCTTTATCGCGATAAGCGTCTCCTTGCGCTCACGATCCTCGTGATGTTGGCTGCCGGATTGTCTGCACTGATGACCATCGGTCGCCAAGAAGACCCAACCATTACCAATCTTTTTGCGACAATTGTTACACCCTACCCAGGCGCGGACCCAGCGCGCGTCGAAGCTCTCGTCACCGAAAAAATTGAAGATGAACTCAAAGAGATTCCAGAAATTGACGAGATCACGTCCGTATCCCGTATTGGAATCTCCGTCATTCAAATTGAGCTTTCCAAATTCATTTCCAAAGAAAAAATCGAGCAAACCTGGTCAGAAATTCGCGACGCGTTATCAGATGCCGAACGCAACTTCCCTGCAGGCGCTCTGACGCCCGAATTCGATAACGATCGCATAGGCGCATATACCGCAATCGCGGCCATCTTGCCAAAACCGGGCACAACCGCCAATCCGGCGATCATGCAGCGAACTGCGCAAGCCCTACAAGATCGCTTACGCAACGTTCCTGGCACAAAGCTTGTTGACCTTTTTGGCGCTCGCGATGAAGAAATCACGGTGGCCATTGACCCTGTAAAACTCACGTCTTTAGGCCTCACCGCCGAACGCATTTCAAACGCCATCTCACAAGCAGACGCAAAAGTACGCGCCGGTCAAGTGCGCGGTAAAAACCGCGATCTCCTCATCGAAGTGGCAGGCGAGTTGAAATCCCTAGAACGCATTAGGTCCGTACCCATTCTCAAAGGGCAAGACGGCCGCATTGTTCGCGTAAGCGACATTGCTAAAGTTACCCGTGGCTTGCGTGAGCCAGCTTCAAGCCTAGCAATCCTCGACGGAAAACCTGCCGTCATCATCGCATCCCGCATGGAGGATGATCTCCAGGTCGACGCCTGGGCAGCAAAAATCAACCGTGCGTATGAGACGTTTGCAAAAGAATTGCCTGCAGGCCTCGAACTCCGCCCGTGGTTTAATCAAGCCACCTATACGTCGGACCGCCTCAGCGGCGTTCTCCTTAACATGGCAGCCGGCGTCACCATCGTCGTTTCAGTACTGTTCCTAACGCTCGGTGCGAGCGCTGCCCTCATTGTTGCGCTGGTGGTTCCACTCGCCACACTTGTTTCGATCGCAGGACTGCAAGCTGTCGGAATCCCCATCCATCAAATGTCAGTCACCGGCCTCATCGTTGCACTTGGCTTACTTGTCGACGCAGCAATTGTTATGACCGATGACATTCGAAAACGTCTCGCGGCTGGGGCAACGCGCTTAGAGGCGGCAGATGCCGCGGTGCGACGACTCGCAATGCCGCTTTTGGCCTCCACAATCACGACCGTTTTGGCGTTCATGCCCATGGTCCTGCTCCCAGGCCCGGCTGGAGACTTTGTTGGCTCCATTGCCATTGCCGTCATCATCATGCTGATCGTGTCTTTTGGCCTAGCCGTCACGGTGACGCCTGCCATGGCCGGTATGCTTTTAAAAGTCGAACGAAACATCAATGGTGGGAAAAACAACGCAGCACCCTCCCTTAGAATTATCGGCCGACTTTTTTCACCTGTACTTCATGCAGCCTTACGCCGACCAAAACTTGCAATTTTAGGTGCACTTATTTTGCCCATCATCGGGTTTGGCGCATTTCCGACACTAAAGCCCCAGTTCTTTCCAGGCGTCGATCGCGACCAATTTTACGTCCAGATCAAATTGGTAGATGGAAGCGCCATCAATGAAACAAGACGGCTTGTGCGCAAAGCCGAAGCGATCATTCGCGAAGAGCAAGACGTGACCGGCATGGTGTGGGTGATCGGTGAAAACGCCCCCGCCTTTTATTACAACATGATCGCAAATCAGGATAACGAACCAAGCTTTGCTGAGGCGCTGATCACAACGACGTCGCCACAAGCAACAGAAGACATTTTGGATCGCCTTCAACGCCGTCTCGATGCCGCCGTTCCAAACGCGCGCATTGTTGTACGAGGCCTTGTACAAGGCCCACCCGTTAACGCACCTGTCGAAATCCGCGTTGTCGGCCAAAGTCTCGATGTCTTGCGCGAATTAGGAGATCAGATCAGGTTGCTGATGCTTGACGTGCCGGGCGTCATGCAGGCGCGGACAGAACTATCACCCGGCTCACCAAAACTCCTTGTCGATCTCACGGAAGAACGCGTCCGACTGGCAGGTCTCGATCTTGGCCGTGTTGCGCGCCAACTTGAAACACAGCTCGAAGGCACGACCGGCGGCTCTGTTGTTGAGGGCAGCGAAGAACTTCCCGTCCGTGTGCGCGTTGGCGCTAACGACCGCGAAAAAGTCGATCACATCGCAAGTATTGATCTTGTTGGCCCCAACGGAGTGAAACAAGCAACAACTGGCCTTTATCCCGGAATTCCCATCACGGCCCTTGGAAGTTTAAATGTCCAGCCGGCCGAAAGCCCGATCTATCGGCGCAACGGCGAGCGCGTAAATACCGTGCAAGCTTTTGTTGAACGCAACATGTTGCCAGAAGAAGCCCTCCGCAAGGTGCAGTCCCGCATCAAAGAAAGCGGGTTAAAAATACCGCAAGGTTATCGACTTGAGTTGGGCGGAGACTCCGACGCCCGAGATGAAACGATGCGAAACCTCTTGGCATCTATGGGTCTCATCGTAACACTGACCATCGCAACAATTGTCCTAACGTTTGGCTCTTATCGTCTGTCAAGTATCACCGCGATTGTCGCCGTGTTGTCCATGGGCTTGAGCCTTTTAGCCCTGGCGGTGTTCCAATACCCATTTGGAATTCAAGCCGTGATCGGCGTCATCGGATCCATCGGTGTATCAATCAACGCCGCCATCATCATCATGACAGCATTGCAACAAGACGCGCGTGCCCTGGCTGGCGATGTCACCCGTATCGGTAACGTCGTAATGGCACAAAGCCGGCACATCGTTTCAACAACTGTAACGACATTCGGCGGATTTCTGCCGCTTATTTTAGAGGGCGGCGGATTCTGGCCACCCTTTGCCATGTCCATTGCGGGAGGCGTATTGTTGTCAACCGTGGTCTCATTTTTCTTCGTACCACCAGCCTTTGTCCTGTTGACAAAGTTTGGTCGTTTGCCAGGACGGGCCGAGCCAAAATTGTCGCCGGCAATGGCAACATAAAACACGAACGCTTCGACAATCAGAAATGTCATTTGGACAACAACGGCCCGGTTAGTGTCCTCCAAACAAAAAAGCATTTCAAATTTTTTAAATCACTCACCTTATGTACGGTTTGAAACAATTTTCACACCGCGCAGATAACCTCCATTCGACATGTTTCATGCTTCAGATGGCCGGCAAACTCTTTAGCCACTAAAATATTTACGCTGTTCTTCAGCATGACAACTATTTTCACATTACGCTTTTTTCCGGAGGATCAATTTGCTTTGCCAATCACCAAGGTCGCAGTCCCCATTCGCGACCTACCAAGCAAACAAATTGCTCTTAAAGGATAAACGATGCAACGGCCTGCGCGCGACACAACGAACGCTTAACTCGTGGTGTCACGCGCAGTTTTTACATGAGGGAGACGAAGTGATGCGGACCTTCAAGATCTTAATATCCACCATCTTGCTATTTTTCACGTTCATAGTCCCCAGCGCCGCGCAAGAATTCTCGATTGATAAAGAATCCCTGTCAGGCGTCGTCAAACCGCCAAGCTACTCACCATATGCAGGTCGCGCCTACCCGACAAAATTGTTGTGGGGCGACACCCATCTTCACACAAACCTGTCCCTCGACGCGCGCGCTGCAGGCGTCATGCTGAGCCCCGAAGACGCTTACAAATTTGCACGCGGTGACGAAGTAACCTCAACCGGCGGCCTCCCCGTCAAACTTGGCCAACCACTAGATTGGCTCGTTGTTACCGATCACTCAGATGCCATGGGCGCAATGTTGGAAGTGGCCGCAGGCAACCCAGATCTTTTAAAAGATCCTGTCGTTCGCGGTTGGCACCAAAAGATCACCCAAGGCGGTGACGCCGCCATTGAAGCAACTTTGGACATCATCAATACAGTCACAGCAGGCGACATTCCAAAGGTGCTCACCGACAAGAACTTTTTTCAAGGCGTATGGAACAAATACCTAAAGGCGGCCGAGAAGTATAACGAGCCCGGGCGTTTTTCAGCAATCATTGGATATGAATGGACCTCAACGCCTGAGGGTCAAAACTTACATCGCAACGTCATCTATCGAGATGGCCCCGACAAGGCGGGGCAAATGTTGCCTTACACAGTCACGGAAAGCGACAAACCTGAGGACCTCTGGAAATGGCTCGAGCGCTACGAACAAAAGACAGGCGGCCGCGTCCTAGCCATTGCCCATAACGGCAACATGAGCAACGGACTGATGTTTCCAGACATTAATCCGGCCACCAACGCACCCATCACACCGCAATATGCTGAAGAACGCCATCGTTGGGAGCCGTTATACGAAGTCACTCAAATCAAAGGCGATGGCGAAACACATCCCAAGCTCTCGCCAAACGACGAGTTTGCTGACTATGAGACCTGGGATCACGGCGGTTTGAACAAAGGCAAAAAAGAAGACTGGATGTTGCAGTTCGAATACGCGCGCGAGGCCTTAAAGAACGGCTTGAAGCACGAAGCAAAGTTAGGAACCAATCCCTATAAGTTTGGCATGAACGGCGCAACGGATGCACACACGGGTTTGGCGACAGCGGAAGAAGACAACTACTTTGGCAAACTCGCCTCTTCTGAACCCAACCCCAACAGAATGTCATCTGATCTCGCGCATTTTCCAGAATTTAAATGGCCCGGTTGGTATCAAGTTGCCTCCGGCTACACCGCGGTCTGGGCAACAGAAAACACACGGGAAGCAATTTTTGATGCCATGATGCGACGCGAGACCTACGCCACGACCGGTCCACGCATAGCGGTTCGTTTCTTTGGCGGTTGGGATTTTACAGACGACGACGCCAACACACGGCTGCCGGCCAATGCCGGATATCGAAAAGGCGTGCCTATGGGTGGCGATCTCACAAACGGCCCGGACGGTAAAGCACCTACATTTCTCTTGGCCGCACGCAAAGATCCCTTAAGTGGCAATCTTGATCGCATTCAAGTTGTTAAAGGCTGGTTGGACGCTACCGGAAAAACAAATGAGAAAGTCTACGATGTTGCTTGGTCCGGCGAACGCAAACCAGATGACAACGGCAAGCTGCCTGCCGTCGGAAATACGGTAGATGTTGCAAACGCCCTTTGGACGAACACAATCGGCGCTCCGGAATTGATCACCGTCTGGACCGATCCAGAATTCGATCCAAAACAACGTGCGTTTTATTATGCACGCGTCATCGAAATCCCAACACCTCGTTGGACGGCCTACGAAGCCAAATATTTTGGCATCAGGCCACCCTCTGGGACACCGATGATCACCCAAGAGCGCGCTTACACCTCCCCCATTTGGTACACACCCTAGGGAACGATCAGAACCATGGCGTTGGGCAACATCACAAAATTTTTTAGGGAACCCATTCTTCAATTCGCAGTTCTTGGTGCGGGCCTGTTTACACTTCACTATGTCCTTACACCAAAAACTTTGCCAGAAACTGACACTGCAAAACGCATCTCCGTTACCCGCGACAACGTTCTTGACTTCTTGCAAAACAAAAAAAGCGCCCTTAATGCAAAAACTGCGCAATCGTTGTTAAACGAAATGACCGACAAGGAACGCAGCGACCTCATTTACGACTATATCCACGAAGAGGCCCTTTATCGGGAAGCCAAAACCCGCGGTCTTCACAAATACGACAATGTTATTCGTCGCCGCCTTGTCAAAAAAATGGAACTTATTTCCTCAGGAGCCGCAGACGCCGTCAACGTAAAACCCAATCAAGTTGCAGAATTCTTTGCCGCCAACCAACAAAAATACCAAATTGCACCGACGATTACATTCACCCACATTTTCTTCGATGCCAAACGGAACGGCTCGGACCACGCTCAACGTGAAGCCCAACAAAAGCTCCACGAGTTGAACACGCGAGCCGTCCCATTCTTTGAATCAACCAAGCACGGTGATCAGTTTCACTACCACCAAAACTACGTCGAAAGAACAAAGAACCATATTGCCCGGCACTTCGGACCCCAAACAACAAATAAATTGTTTGCAATGGAGCCCGACAAGAACAAGTGGCAAGGTCCATTTCAATCTAAATTTGGCTGGCACGTTGTTTTGGTCACTGCAAAAACACGCGCGCACATTCCACCACTTAACGAGCTTCGCAACCGCGTGCGCAGAGACCTTCAACGAAAAATTATTGTCGACAAACAGACCGCGGCAGCGGCCAAAATCATTAAAAATTATGATCTAGAGATCGCACCAAACCTGCGTGAAAATAAAAAGACCAAAACCGCCGTTGTTGATTGAAGGTTTTCCAAACCAAAGACACTTAGTGCTCCGCACCATCATCGCCATAATAATCAAGATACCACTCTACAAATTTCCTGACTCCGTCCTCAATAGACGTCTTGGGACGAAAACCCACCGCATCCGATAGCGCATCGATATCGGCATATGTCTTTAAAACATCGCCAGGCTGTAGCGGCAAAAACTTTTTCTGAGCCTCGCGACCCAGTGCCTTTTCAAGGCAATCAATGAACGACATAAGTTCAACAGCTTCATTGTTTCCAATGTTGTACAAACGGTAAGGCGCAACCGACGTGCTAGGGTCCGGCGAATCGGAATTCCAATTTTCATCAGGCGACGCCACATGATTTAATGTGCGCACAACACCACCAACCACATCATCTATATACGTAAAGTCCCGTTGGTGTTGGCCATTGTTAAAGATTTCAATGGGCTCTCCGCCGAGAATTTTCCGCGTAAACAAAAAAGGCGACATGTCCGGCCGCCCCCAAGGTCCATACACAGTAAAAAATCGCAACCCAGTCGTCGGCAATCCATACAAATGAGAATAAGCGTGCGCCATCAATTCGTTGGATTTCTTTGTAGCGCCATATAAACTCAAAGGGTGATCCACGTTCTGTTGAACCGAAAACGGCATTGCCGTATTTGCACCATAAACGGAACTTGAAGACGCATAGACCAAATGCTCAATGCCAAAATGACGACAGCCCTCCAGAACATTGAGAAAACCAACAACATTGGAGTCGATATATGCCCGTGGATTTTTCAGGGAGTACCGCACACCGGGTTGCGCCGCAAGATTTATCACACGCTCCGGCTTAAATTCTTCAAAGATACCAATGAGTGTAGTGGCGTCCGCAATATCAATCTTTGCAAATTGAAATCCATCACAACCATTGAGTAGGGCAAGTCGCGTTTCCTTTAGCGACACATCGTAATAATCATTTAGGTCATCGATCCCAAAGACCACATCGCCGCGATCAACAAGCGCCCTCGTTGTATGGTAGCCAATGAAGCCCGCCGCGCCGGTCACCAGCACACGCATTGTTCGCCCTCAACTTTAGTTTGTACGGGAAAATTCACTGACACCGGCAACTCATGACCAAGCAACAGGAAAACACGTCAGAAATTAATATCGGAAATCCAAAAAGGTCAAAGATAAAAAGCCGTTACGATCAATCCAAGGTTTTAATGCGCACCAAAGGCGACATCGATGTAGCAGCCACCAGAAGAATGCCTGGACGCCAAACGGCAAAGCGACCAGCCAACTCTCCTCAAGAAGCCACTCCTCCCTAAAATGTGAAACAAAGTCATGGCGCGAATTTGCCCGGCTATGCGATGCTCGCGCGTCAAAAAATTAACGTGGTCCGCCAATTCGGGCCCAAAAGCGACCAACAAGAAAGTTCTATGACACTCACACTTGCCCTCATGCTTATCGCTGTCGCCTGGCTTTCCTACGCCAACGGCGCAAATGTCAACTTTAAGGGCGTCGCCACTTTATTTGCGAGCCACACGGTCAACTATGAAACGGCCATTCGTTGGGCCATGATCGCATAGAGTTTATAAAAGTCGACGCGAAGCCGATGCACTAAGCTTCCGTCCAAACCGCAAGTTCATAGCCATCAGGATCGGTAAAGTGAAACCGGCGACCACCCGGAAAATCAAAAACCGGTTTGACAATCTCGCCACCCGCAGCCTCGATGCGCTTTTGAATACCAGCCAAATCCGAATCATATAGGACAACCAGAGGGCCGCCCAGCACGACCGATCCGCGACCATCAAACCCGCCCGTCATTTCGCCATCTGAAAATTCGCAATAGTCCGGTCCATAATCTGTAAACGTCCAGCCAAACGCCGCGCCATAAAATGCTTTCGAACGCGCGACGTCTGCCACGGCAAATTCTATGTAATTTATGGACCGATCCCGGCGTGACCCCTTCGCGCTCATCACAACCTCCTAGGCTCAAATAACCGACAGTTGCAATATGCATTTTTCATTGCTGAAATTTCAGCAATTTCTTCTTGAATTTACGGCATAGAAATTTTCGCGACCACTGGCCTGTGGTCAGAACCAACGTCTGGACCGATCGCAAATGATCTAACACCTAGTGGCGCGGAAACAAAGACATTGTCGATCAGGAAAACCTGGAGCGGCAAAAAACTAGGCCAACTAAAAGAAAAATGTCCTCCGCGACGCAACCCCTGTGCCCACCCAAAACGCACTAACATCCACGACCATGGCGTCGCATTAAAGTCGCCCGCAAGAATCAGCGGTTCACTTGTTCTCGGTAACTTAGTGGTCAACCAGTCAAAATGTCGTGCTTGTAACAATGGCTTTACCGGATAGGCCGCATGCACACCCATGACGCGATAGCGCGCGCCTCCACGTCCCTTAAAATCCGCCCAAATTAATGCCGGCTGACGCGAATTAAACTTCTGCGACCCCGTTTTGAGCCAACGCTGTTTTGATAAAAGTACTTGGTTCTGGCAATTGCACGTCAAAATGTAAGGATACTTGTGCTTCAGTTTTGGTAGTATGCGACGTTTCAGACGCTTATGCATTTCCTGCAACAAGACGACATCCGCGTCTTCGGACCGCAAATAATCGACAACTTTCTTTAGTTGATTGTTCCGATACCATACATTCAGTGAGATAACCTTCAGTTCCGTATTCCTTGCCGAGAATTCGGTTTTAGGGTTTACCGCTACTGACAAAAAAATGAGCCCGAGGTTAAGTACGACCAGACCCAGCGCCGACGCTACAAACCAATAACGACTCTTTGCAACTACAGTCACGATTGCAAGAAGTACACTTGCAACAAGTACCCAGGGCCGAAAATTGTTGAACAAATCGCCGTGCGGCAGCACGAGTGCGCTGATCCCCACAATACTCGCGATACCGACGAGCAAAAGTAACAATCTCATCGACGCCGCCACGATTGACCACCGTCTCACAAACAAGTTTTTCTCACCCACACGCGCCAATACAAATCAATCAGGGTCTTTTTTTGACTGACCAACCGTTCACAACTTTCTTGGCTGCCGCATCGACGCCCGCGTTTTTTTCGCATTCTGTCGGAGAATGCTGCATACGCTTTACGTCAGCTTCGATCAGATCCCAAACGTCAACTCGGACATGCTCTGCCAAAATGGCAAGTACCGTATACTTCCAATCCTCATCATCAGAACAGAAAATCATACGAAGACAAGGAACGATCTCCGGACCCACGTCGGCGAGCAACGGCGCTAGACTTTGTGCAACCGGCCAGGAAAAACAAAGCCTGCCTTACAAGCAGGAAATATTACTTCGTTTGTTTTCACAAATCAAAATAATTGGTGTCAGCCGCACTTGAAGAAAAACACAAAGCTAGGTGTCTGGTTCAAAAAACTGCTGGTTCACGCAAGCGTTCTAGGGATCAATTCAGACAACACCAGCGACCCACTCACAAGCCAAGGAAATGTTCAAACACCGTCAGTGCAGCACGAAGATATGTGACGGCCTTTTCTCAGTGGGTCCAAGACTTTACATGGGCAAATAACCGATACAGAAAATACGAATTAGGTCCCAAAGCCGTCCAGACGACAAGTCAACGGTGCCGTCAAGACTCTTCTTTTCTTACGTATAAATGCACGCCCAAATCTCAGCTAGTGACGCTAACAAGTGATCTGAGCTACCAAATATTTGATATTGCGCGTCGAAAGGTCCTGTTCAGCATTGTCTTACGTATGTCAGTTAGGGGTGTTTCAATACACTTGTGGCACTACTCGAGAATGATTTGCCCCAGAAACCAGTATATCCGATTTACTCTGCAACACGTGGATAGTGACACGGCGGTCGAGCAAGGTCCGTTTGAGACAGCATACACGTTGCGCGACAACGGGTCCTTGCCGGAATACGATTACGAACGATTGTCCGATATTCTGTTGTGGTTCGAGAAGAACCTTAAAAGTCCGAAACGCTTTAACAAGTCCACATCGAAAGGATATTCTCGGAGAGCTACCAAGGGTATTTCTTGGTTCAAGCCAACATCCCACAGCCACGTCAACAAGATCCGTGAACTCTTGGCCACCCTTGCGGAGTATGGATACACCTACAATCAGATCCACACGTCCCGCCCAGGCTACATAGTCTATGAGGACGAACATCAGATCGTCGCAGAACCTTTTTCAGACACCATCACAAAATAGCACGATGCCGCACCAACAAATGCCAAACGCAGTCGTCACTCACTTTCAGCCGTCACCGTGAACGCCCCGCGCAGCTCGCCCGGCTTAAAACCAACTGCTTGATCATAAGGATACCGCTCGGCGATTGCCGCTTTAACCTCCGCGCTAATGGAATCTCCGTGACACGCCCCACAAGGTTTGTCCGCCATTAAAATTGGTTTCATATAACGAAAAACCTTTTTTCCGTCAGAGCCCGTAAAAATTTCTGCATGTTCAAGACGCCCTGGCTCAACCCCGCGCGACATCTTTGCCAAGAAGTCTTCAAGCACGCGCCGCTCAAAGTCATCGGGTGCATTGCTTTGATTTCTAACCTTTAACGCTGTGCGCCCAATGTCCATTCCGAATCGTTCGGATTTTGCCGTCGCTATTGCTGGCGCCGAAAGGTGACAAACCTCAATTGCTTGCTCGGGCCCTCCAGCTCTTAAAGCTTGCACAAGCTCACCCTTCAAACTCTTTTGAAGATCCAACACCGCTGCCCGAGCAATTTGCGAGCGCGCGGTCAACTCAGCGCTTTGAGGATCATAATAAGCGTACAATGCTAGAAGGAGAGCGCCCAATATCAATACCGCTGATATGATCGATTGTTTCATCCCACGCCTCCCAAATATAAGCTCAATTATTTTGCACCCGCCAGCGCGAACAACACTAGAGCAAAAGCGGGTTATCACCGAAACAAATTTTTTAAACCACCCAGAACTACTACCGAAGATCACTGGTAAGCAAACAGACCCCGTCGAAGCGCCTTCAGCGCGTGAGACAAACCTCAAACCAAGTGCACAAAAGCGCCCAAGGGGCGCCGGCGCGTTGCGCCGCCCCGTCGGAGCGCCTTCAGCGCGTGAGACAAAATATGGTGCGGACGGCGGGACTCGAACCCGCACGGCGTTAAAGCCTCAGGATTTTAAGTCCTGTGTGTCTACCAGTTCCACCACGTCCGCATATCCAACCGAAAGCCAGTGATCTAGCGCCGAGAGCCGTGCAGAATCGCACATCTGACGAGCAGATATAACAGCAAGGCGTTTAACACATGCCACATGAAATGCGTGCCAATCCGCTCACCAAGCACCTCCGCTGTCCAAGCGCACCATTGTCGATCGACGGTGCGCAGCCACAAGGAAAGAGCGAATATAGAGCCCGCCGTCAAGAGATAACCGGCGGCCGGATGCCGTTTCAAAGCCAATATGGCCCCAATACCCACCATAGCAAAGAAAGCCGGAACATAACGCAACGATCCGTTGAGGCAGCGAACACCGTCACAACGCATCTCACTTGCGTGCAATAACACGGCATAAAACACCCCCGTGAACAATAATGACACGAACCAATTGACGCCAAGATATCGGTTGAGGGCGTAAGCAAAGTAACAGATCATAAAGACGGCAATTGGCGCCGCATCTGCAACCCCAGCCCAGCGCGTCGCGTAGGTGTGAAACAAAAAACTTCCAACACCAATCACGAACACGAGCAACACAAGCAAGAGATCAACAATTCGCCGGTCCTCCCGCCCACGTGTCACCCACAAAATAAAGCCGGCCAGCGCCGCCAAAATAAATGCACTGTTGGTGAGCGCGTTTAGGGGTTCCGCCCAAAACGAGGCATCATGACCCCGTTCGCAGTAAGAAAAAATTTTGGCGTTCCAATTCATGTTTGACTAATTCGCATAAGAACTATCTGAAGTTCGGCTATTCTCTCGTCATTCTTGGCAGTGAACCGATGGGTAACCAACGGCGCGAGTGAGCGGACCGTAGCCAATCCAGAACAACACCAAAAACATGACTCCGTTCCCAACAATCACGGCAAGGACTGTTGCTACCTCTTGGAAATTCGAGAACATCCATAACTTGAGATTCGAGCTAAAGGACAACTCACCTGTTGCGAACGCAAGGATGAGTCCGACAGCAACCCATACAACGTATAGTGCCGCCAATGACCCGAAAGTCAGTTTCACAAGTTCACGCCCACGTGGGCAGTGCCCATGTCGTTGCAGGTAGTGAAAACCCGCTATCACGCACGGTACAACAAATACAATAAGTTGAAATACCGTTCTTGGGTAATTCGGTTGCAAATCCTGCACCACGAAAACAAAGCTTTGCAGCACGAAATACCATACCGCAAATACTCGTAGCGACGATGCGGCTGGATAGGAGTTCTGCTGCTCTACCATTCTGACCCCTCACCCCAGCCACACTATAAGAAAGTGATGGCGCACCCAAAAAAGTACGAATCATAACCCTCACACAATGGGTGACAAGGGCTTCATCTGGCGCCCGTCGTAAAACGCCTTAGCATTCCAATTCAGGCCCGCGCCAATCAAGCAGACTTTGGCTTATGGCCGGCATATCTAACAAACACACGCGTGAGCACGCTATAAGAAAACCACAAGACAAAAATCTCGAACAGCACGGCCACCAAAATTGCCAATCCAATCATGTCATCTGGATCCCCCTCAACGAAATACGCATTGAGAGTTGCCATTATATCTTGATGAGATGACCCGTCGAGACGCACCAGAACGTAATAGGCGGTGAGCAATATCAAATACACAACAACAATTGAACCAACAATCAGCTTTGCTTTTTCCCAACCACGCGCAACGCGCCCGTTGAGCTTATAGAAATGATGCCCCGCCAATGCCGCTGCCGAGATTTCCGCGATTGTGGGATCGGCGATAGCATCGTACCCGACCACCAACGAAGCCAAAAAGAGTATGAGATTGATGGCAGCCCACGCGATCGTAAAAAATATGAGCGTCGACAATACCGGGCGGGCCCCATAAACATCCATTGTTATCATGGTATGATCGCAAACCAAGAAATTGCAAACTTGAAAAGGTGTGCCTATTTTTTCTCGCGATCTAATACACGAATATTTAGTTCACGCAATTGCCTTGCAGAAACCTCACCCGGCGCGCCCATCAGCAAATCTTCCGCCTGCTGATTCATCGGGAACATAATCACATCGCGCAAATTATCAGCGCGCGCCAACAACATAACAATTCTGTCAATGCCAGGCGCGATGCCACCATGTGGCGGCGCTCCGAAACTTAGCGCCTTTAACATACCTCCAAATTTTTCCTCCAAAACCTCAGATCCATATCCCGCAATGGCAAAAGCCTTATACATGATCTCTGGCAAATGGTTCCGGATAGCGCCGGAGGAAAGTTCAACCCCATTGCACACGATGTCGTACTGATAAGCCTTTAAAGCCAACAGCTCGTCATCGGTCTTGGCGTTTTCAAGCGCGTCAAGGCCACCTTGCGGCATCGAAAATGGGTTGTGCGAAAAATCGATCCGCTTTTCATCTTCGTTCCATTCAAACATCGGAAAATCGACAATCCAGCAAAACTCAAATCGATCTTCGTCGATGAGCTTCAACTCGCGCCCGACTTTTGTTCGCGCGTCGCCGGCGAATTTGTAAAACTTTTGTGGGTTACCCGCTGCGAAAAAAACTGCGTCACCATCCTCAAGCCCGAGCTGCTCACGAATCGCGGTATTTCGCTCAGGTCCAATATTTTTTGCAATCGGCCCCGCACCTTCTCCGTCGCGATAAAAGATGTAACCCAGGCCCGGCTGCCCTTCGCTTTGCGCCCACGAATTCATGCGATCACAAAACGCACGCGACCCACCTTTGGGTGCAGGGATCGCCCACACGCGCACTTTCGCGTCTTTCTCGATCATACCCGCGAAGATCTTAAACCCAGAACCACGGAAATGCTCCGTCACGTCTTGCATTTCAATGGGGTTCCGCAAGTCCGGCTTATCGCTGCCATACATTGATATCGCTTCATCAAATGGAATGCGTGGAAACGTCTGCGTCACCGACCGACCATCGGCAAACTCTTCAAAAAGCCCGCGCAGAACAGGTTCAACGGCCGCAAATACGTCCTCCTGTTCAACAAAACTCATCTCAACATCGAGCTGGTAAAACTCACCAGGCGAACGGTCCGCCCGCGCGTCCTCGTCACGAAAGCAAGGCGCGATCTGAAAATATCGATCAAAGCCCGCAATCATGATCATCTGTTTGAATTGCTGCGGCGCCTGCGGAAGCGCATAAAATTTGCCGGGATGCAAACGCGACGGAACAAGAAAATCGCGCGCACCTTCAGGAGACGATGCCGTCAAAATTGGTGTTTGAAATTCAAAGAAGCCAGCATCCAACATCCGCCGCCGAATAGACGCAATGATCTCATTGCGCAGCATTATGTTTTTATGCAGCGTCTCGCGTCGCAAATCCAAAAACCGGTATTGCAACCTCAAGTCTTCCGGATAATCAGGCTCCCCAAACACCGGAACAGGCAACTCATTGGCAGCCGACAAGACATCAATGGAATCTGCAAAGATTTCAATTTCGCCCGTTGGTAATTCCGGATTGACAGTCCCTTCCGGCCGCTCGCGCACACGTCCATCGACGCGAATCACCCATTCAGATCGAACCGTCTCTGCCGTTTTGAATGCGGCGCTATCAGGGTCAGCCACCACTTGCGTCAAACCATAGTGATCGCGAAGATCTATAAACAACAACCCGCCGTGATCACGCACCCGATGCACCCAGCCAGAAAGACGCACGTTGTTGCCAATATCTGAAGCCCTAAGCGCCTCGCATGTGTGTGACCGGTAAGGGTGTTGCGCCGCGCCGCCACCAACGTCAGAACTCTTTGTTTTTGCTGTCTTTTTTGCGCCTTTTGCCGCACGTTTAGGTGCTGCTTGCGCGGCAGACTTTTTTGACTTTGCCGCTGCCATGCCGCTTCTGCCTCATGTTAGTTAGAGTCTCTTGGATCAGCCGCGGACAAGCGCACGCAAAGCCAAGAAAGTCAAGTTCCGGGGAGCTGAGACACAAAGGGGCGGCTCTCATGCCACGACACTGAGAGCTTCCCGACAAAATCCATCAATAAAACGCGACAACGTCACTTTAGTGCGCTATAGCCCCGCATCAATGGACGTCATCACCACCACCAAAGCCCTTACCGCCGCATGTCAAACTTTAGGTGCTGCCGATTTCGTTTCGGTAGACACCGAATTCATGCGCGAACAAACCTTTTGGCCAAAGCTTTGTCTTATCCAAGCTGCCACCGCCGACAACGCCTTCATCATAGATCCACTCAGCAGCGACATTGATCTTGCGCCATTTTGGCGGCTCATGACCGGCAGCAACGTCGTAAAAGTGTTCCATGCCGCCCGCCAAGACATAGAAATAATTTATTTCGAAACCGGCAAAGTACCATCTCCAGTTTTTGACACACAGGTCGCGGCCATGGTTTGCGGCTTCGGCGACACCGTGAGCTACTCAAATCTCGTCAAGAAAGTGGTGGGCGCCACGGTCGACAAATCCTCCCGATTTACCGATTGGGCCCGCCGGCCCCTCTCAGAACAACAATTGGCCTATGCTCTTGGTGACGTCACACACCTCTGCAACATCTACATCGCCCTAAAAAACCAGCTCGAAGCATCCAATCGAGAAAGCTGGCTTGATGAAGAAATGGCGAACCTCACAGACGCCGACTCTTATCGACTCGAACCCGCCAACGCCTGGAAACGCCTCAAGCTGCGCGTCAAAAACAAAAAAGCGCTGGCCATTCTTGTGGAACTGGCCGCTTGGCGCGAACAAACAGCCCAGGCACGCAATGTTCCCCGCAATCGCATTTTGCGAGACGACGCGCTTTACGACATCGCCAATCAAGCCCCAGCTCGGGTAGAGCAACTGGCCTCTTTGCGATCACTCAATGGTGGTTTTTCGCGTTCTAACAAAGCCAAAGAAATAATTGCCGCCGTTCAAAGGGGACTTCAACGCGATCACTCGGATCTTCCGTTATTGCGACAAGCCCAGCCGCCCAGCGCCAACGCATTGGCAACTCTTGAGTTGTTAAAAGTCCTGCTTAAGTCAGCCGCAGCCAAGCACGGCGTGGCGCCAAGACTGATCGCCGATTCAAGTGAACTTCAAGCAATTGCCAGCAACGACAACCCTGATGTGCCTGCACTGCGCGGTTGGCGTCGACAACTTTTTGGTGAAGATGCACTCCGCCTAAAGCGAGGCGAGCTTGCACTAACATTGTCCGGCGGCGATATCCGGCTCATTCCAACCCATCTGAAATAAATCCGCTGAAACCCATTGCGCTAGCCAAACAAGCAAACCTTAGCGCTCACCGGGATCATAGCCATGCGACTTTTTCCACTCCGAAAAGAACGAAGAAAGTTCCTCATCAACTTCGTTGGGCATGACGAGTCGGACGGTAACCAAGTGATCTCCGGTTTTTCCGGCAGAGCGATCTTTGACGCCCCGACCCTTTAATCGAAACACGCGCCCAGAACTCGTTCCTGCCGGCAAACTGAGCTGCACGCGACCGTCAATCGTCGACACATCGATTTTTCCACCCAATGCCGCTTCATCAATCGTAATCGGTACGTCCGTATGGATGTCCGTGCCAATTCGTTGAAATTGAGCATGCGGCCGAACTTTGATTTCAATGAGCGCATCACCAGCCGGCCCTCCGCCAAACCCCTTGCCGCCTTTTCCTCTAAGCCGCAAAAGCTGACCATCTTTGACACCCTGAGGAACAGCCAAGTCCAACACACCGCCTTCTGGCATCGTCACACGTTTTCTTGTCCCGTGCACCGCTTCCATAAAGTCCACTTCAAGTGTGTATCTGACATCTTGTCCACGATGCGACCGCCCGAAAGGCCCGCGCGTCCCCGCAGCACGCTCACCAGCAAAGATGTCATCAAAGATGCGCGAAAATCCAAATTGATCAAACCCAGCTTCACCGCCCGCACCCGCATGCGCAAATCCACGATGAAAACCGTTTCGCGCCTCGCCGTTGGCATCGATTTCGCCGCGATCATATTGTTTGCGCTTGGGCGGGTCGCCTAAGATCTCATAAGCCTGAGATATCTGCTTAAAACGCTCCGCAGCCGCCTTATCGTCGGGATTAAGATCCGGATGCAGCTCCTTCGCAAGCCGACGGAACGCCTGGCGGATATCATCATCCGAGGCGGACTTGCTGACCCCCAAAACATCATAAGGATTCATGGCTTTAGAGCCCACGGCCTCATAGAGTTCGAATCTTTAATAGTCCCACAAAACGCACGTTAGCCCGAATTGTGGCAGCGCTAGGCCCACCAGCCGAGAAAACGCCTCAAAGCGGTTAGCCTATCCGAACCGCGAAATCCGCGCCGAGCAGTCTCGCAAGTGTCGTAAAACGCCGACGCAACCGCTCACCATCAAGAGAAGCCATGTCGGCTGGAAGTGTTAAAATAAGAAGCTTGCCCTGCAATACCAACTTTGTTCTCGAAATAACCTTAGGCATTCCGGCACTTAACATGTGGCCCGCACGTACCGCTGCACCAATGAGCCGCGCACGCCGGCAGGCTCGTTCACCAATCGCATTTTGCAATTTCACCGATAGGTGATCCTCATGATCCGAACCAGAACCCGTGTGGCGATAATAAATTGACAACGCCAAGAACATGCGCCCCGGATGACCAATACCACTCATCGCCGAATAGGCGACCATCGACAGACTTTGTTCTTCGCGATAATCCGGATGCGCGCGCCACGCCGTATCTGAGATCAAGCAGGCCGCATAACGCAACCGGCGCTCTTCCTCAGATTCCTTCAAACTTTCACGCTCAAAAAGCGAATGCATCCACGCAAATAGTTCGTGACCATGTTCTTCAGATCGCGAGCGCAGCCGCGCCAATTCTTCACAAAACGTAATAAGCGGATCTCGTTCCCGCTCAGCAGACGGCAAGAGTTCGCGCAATATGCCCTCACGGACACCAAAGACAGAAAATACAACCTCGCTCGGTTGGATACGCGCCAATAATCTCTCAAAGACCACAGCACCATAAGGCAGCACTTCACGGCGTGCTTTTGAAATCTTTTCCAGCCCGGGCATCGATTGAAACTTCTTAGGTTTTCTCAGACCTTGTGAAAAAGAAATCGCTTCGTCTGCAGAAATCGAATAGCCCTGTGTCACATGCAAAGGATAATCTGTTGCGGCCATATAAAGCTTTGCAATTGCCCGCCATGTTCCCCCGACAGCATAAAATGTGCGGTCCTTGCCCTTTTCAAGCCAATCAACAGACCCAAGGGCCTTGTCGACGATGTCCTTCGCCGCATCAGGCTTTCCATTTGTTTTATCAATGAGCCTTAACCCGCCCAATGGCAGCGTTACGGCCTCTTCCGAAGCCTGCGAATGAATATCAATGAGTTCTAGACTGCCGCCACCCAGATCACCGGCCAATCCGTCAGGATCAACAAAACCCATCATGATCCCTTCAGCAGCAAGCCGCGCCTCTTGCGCACCTGACAATACCTCGATCGGTGCGCCGCAAATTTTTTCTGCCTGGCAGATAAAGTCATACCCGTTAGCAGCCTCACGCACCGCCGCCGTTGCCACGGCGCGTAACGTTTTGACGTTCAATATATCCGTTAAGATCCGAAACCGCGTTAGCGCCATCAGCGCGCGCTCAAACGCTTCATCATCAAGCCGCCCTTCAGAAGCAACAGAGCGCCCAAGCCCACATAATACCTTTTCGTTGAACAAAGGTGTTGTTGCACGTTGCAAGGTCTCATAAACGACCAACCGAACGGAGTTGGAGCCAATGTCAACAACTCCTATGGGTTTTACCCGGGCAGGACGCTCCCCGACGTCCAGCATCTGCCGCAGTGGTTTCACGTGTTAGCTCCCAATCAGACCTTATCGCTTGAGTGAAAACCGGGGCGGGAAATCCTCTTCTAGTGCACGGCCACGACCTGACAAGCTCGGATTGTTCATAAAATAATCGTGCGCATTGAAGGGCTCTTCGCCTTCACCAGGCACAATCTTTTTAGAACCACCATCGGCAAGCAACCGCCAACTTTGCTGATTATCCATAAAATTGGCCACCATGATTTGGTTCATCACTTGCTCGCGAACCGTTTCGTTGAGAATTGGTGTCATTGCTTCAACACGACGATCCAAGTTTCGTGGCATCATATCCGCCGAGCTGATGTAAATCGCCGCCTTTTTTGACGGAAGTCCCTCCCCACAACCGAAACAATAAATGCGTGCATGTTCTAAGAAGCGACCGATGATACTCTTGACACGGATACCTTCTGAAAGCCCCGGCACATCTGGCTTCAAACAACATATGCCTCGCACCACCAAATCAATTTCAACTCCAGCCTGATTCGCCTCATAAAGCTTCTCGATAATGCGGCGATCCACAAGTGCATTGACCTTCATCCATACAGCACCCGGGCGCCCGGCCTTAGCATGAGCGATCTCATCATCAAGGTGCTCCAAAATACGATGGCGAATTCCATCAGGACTCGCGGCCATTGCCTCAAGATCACCTGGCTTTCCATAACCGGTCACGAAATTTAGTATACGCGTAACGTCGCGCGCCAAAACCGGATCTCGCGTAAAAAGTGAAAGATCCGTATAAATGCGCGCCGTTTGGGCATGGTAATTGCCCGTACCAATATGACAGTAGGTCGCCAGGTCCTTCCCTTCGCGACGCACAATATATCCCAGTTTGGCGTGCGTCTTAAGTTCAATGAAGCCATAGACTACATGCACACCTGCGTTTTCTAAATCCCTCGCCCAGCGAATATTTGCAGCTTCATCAAAGCGCGCCTTAAGTTCGACGACCGCCGTTACCGATTTTCCAGCTTCAACCGCATCCTTCAAAGCAGCTACAATTGGGCTATCGCGACCAGTACGATAAAGCGTCCACTTTATCGCCATCACATTAGGATCGTTGACCGCTTGCCGCAGGAACTGAACAACCACATCAAACGACTCATAAGGATGGTGGACCACAAAGTCCTTAGCTTTGATGGCCGCAAAAACATCCCCGTCGAACTGTCTTACACGTTCGGGATATCGAATATTAAACGGCTTAAACTGAAGGTCTGGACGATCACTCAAAATCAATTGCGATGTATCAGAAAGGGCAAGCAACCCTTCTTTTACAAACACAGAATCATCACCGACCTCGAGTTCATCGCGCACAAATTCTTGCAATGCCTCTGGCATTTGCGCGTCAATTTCGAGCCGAATAACACTGCCGCGACGCCGACGCTTTAAAAGACTTTCAAAGGTCGCAACAAGGTCCTCGGCTTCCTCTTGCAGCTCAATATCACTGTCACGCAAAACCCGAAATGCACCGGCCCCAGAAATCTCAAATCCCGGAAACAACGATTCCATAAAGAGCGCTATCACAGCCTCAACTTGCACAAAACGCGCTGCCTTAGGATTTGTCTCGCTGACTGTCAGTCGGATAAAGCGCTCAAGCTGCCCTGGAATTGGAATAAGGCCATTCATGACCTTACCCTCATCACGCCGCTGCATCGAAACCGCCAG
Organism: Hyphomicrobiaceae bacterium; assembly: GCA_965222775.1. GTDB lineage: Bacteria > Pseudomonadota > Alphaproteobacteria > Rhizobiales > Hyphomicrobiaceae > CBDCUV01. Next base: position 1,593,245 of record OZ244971.1, on the reverse strand, counting down.
CGTAAGGCCCTTATTGAGAATAAACGGAAACGGATGTGCCGGGTCGACAGCAATTGGTGTGAGGATGGGAAAGATATGGCTCAAAAACAGATCTTTCAGCCACGCTTTTTCGCGCTTGGTAATGTCATTTGCTTTAACAAGCGTAATCCCGCTTTTAGACAATTCCCCGCGCAAAGAATTCCACGTGGCTTGCTTGTCCTTCACCAATTCCGCCGCAAATTCGTTGATCCGATTGAGCTGCTCTTTTGGCGTCAACCCATCTTGAGACAGTGTCGTCACGCCAGCAGCCACCTGTCCATGAACACCGGCAACGCGCACCATGTAAAATTCATCAAGGTTGGAAGCAGAAATCGATAAAAAGCGCAGCCGCTCTAAAACCGGATGTCGTTTGTTCGACGCCTCCTCAAGTACGCGGCGATTAAACTGCAGCCACGACAATTCTCTATTGTTGTAGCGGCCTCCCCCTGACGGGACACTTTTCAAGTCCACTTGCCGTGCTGTTGCACGCTCTTTCGCCGTCGCCATTACTCTCTCCAAAGATAAATATTCTAAGCGCTAACGAGACCAATCTTCCTAACAATTTCATGACAATCGACGACAAACTTCTTTTTTTCAGACATCTTGATCCGTCTGCCCAAGGTTGTCGAGTGCTAGGCCGGCCAGATGCCGTGTCACACGCCGCTGTTTTTCAAGTGCCAATTGGTCGATCTGTTTGACGACCCGGTTCGCCGCGTCCATCGATCGCTCCATACGAAGAGCAATATAGTCAACAACAGCGGGTTCCACATTCAATTGGCGATCCTCAAAAAGTTTTATCAGAACCGCCTTCAACAACAGATCATCAGGCTCCTCAATGATCGCAATTGGCAACGCGCGAAGTCTTGAGCGCAAGTCGGGAAGATCAACATCAATACCGCCAGGTGCCAGGCTTGACGTAAACAATATATAGAATTCTTCCTGTCGCGTAAGGTTAAGCAAGTGAAACAATATGCGCTCATTACCGATTCCAAGACCTAAATCTTCAATAACGAGCCCATTCTTTGTTTCCAGCAGCGCTACACTTTTTTCATCGACATCGTGCGCAGAGATAACATGGGAACCCGAATTTAAGCGCCACACCTGCGCAAGGTGGCTTTTACCAGAACCAGCCGGTCCAACGACCAAAGCCGCACGGTTCGGCCAATCTGGCCAACGATCGATAAGCTCAACGGCAGCACGGTTTGCCGCACTGACCAAAAAATCCTCCGCACCCACCGCCGAACGATGCGGTAGTTCAAGGGCCAATTGGCGCGGCAGCCGCGTCATTCCTAGACTATCACCCTTTGCTTTTGCCCGTCTTCCAACAAGCCAACTCCGCACACGCGTATCGATAACCCTTTAAGCGCTAGACATGTGCTCCACCCAGGCCCGCAAATAAGATGCAAGCGAAACAACCGTCAACACGGCCGTCAACCAAACCAGAACAAACCGAACTTGCTCTAGCCCGAGCCCAAACCCAACATCTGCCATAACAACCGCAGCAAGGACAATCTGAGCCGCAGTGTTTGCTTTGCTTATGACAAACGGCCGTATGCGTACTGGATTATCCAACAACCATGACAGCACCACCGCAGCTATAATCAACACATCGCGAGAAATAACAGCGATCACCAGCCACAACGGCAACTCACCCAACACACCAAGACAGGCAAAAATACAAACCACCAAAACCTTATCGGCAAGCGGATCCAGATAAGCACCAAGCTCCGTTGTCCAACCAAATCGCTTGGCCAGAAACCCATCAATCGCATCTGTGATGCCGGCAACGACAAATAACAAGAATGCTGCCTGCGTACGTTCAGACAACAAAAGCCAAATGACAATCGGCACAAGGATGATCCGCGCCAGTGTAATGAGATTGGGAAAATTCAATGATCAAACCTTGGGTCCACGCCCATTACCCTTTTTCTCCACCGTTACGAAATGTCTTACCCAAACGCCCAAAAAAACGCCACCATCGACAAGATCAGGGGTTTTTTGGAAGTGCGCGAGGCCAATAGCTAAACAGCTCATCTTGGCCGCGTCGAGCAGAAAGCTCACTCACGCCTAAAAGTTAGGCCGCAATAGCCATTGACTTCCATTCGGAAGCATCGAGTACCCTTGCGCCGTCAGAACGCCCGCAAGTTGTCCCCCACCTCCAGGATAACTCAGCGAAACATCTGCACTACGCGCAGACAAACTGGCAACCTGCAATCCTTTAACACCGGGCACCCCGGCAATGTGTTGCTGAATGCGATACCATTGCGAAGGACTTTGAAACTCAACTTTAATGAACACGGTCTGCCCGGGCCCGGAATAGCCCTGCGAACCATCGGCCTTCGCCAACTGAACCTCTTTCCAACGGCCTTCCAATATGCCAAGCGACACCACGGCAGCAAGTTCAGAAGCAAACCCATAATCACCATCAAAAACCCGGTAGGACCGAGCAAAGTTTATTGGCCCCACAGCATCACGGCCGATAAGGCGCACATGAAGCTTCTGCACACTCTTATCACGCTCAGCTAACGCCACCACAACCTGATTATTGTTGTAAGCGTTCTCCAAGATCCCGATCAACGCGGAAAGCTCGGAGTCGTTTTTTTTCAAGGTGCGTTCGTCAATAGACGCCAAGAGCGTCTTAACCTCAACCGGTGTGATTGAATTTTCAAGATCAAGTGTTTTCCAAATCGAACCCCATGCACCCAATGTGCGCTGTATTTTTTGCCCCGGTTCGCGACGCATCACAGGCACAACAACTGTCCTGTGCGCCGCCTGTTCGATAAATGGCACCCCATCTTGGCGTAGCAAATCGCGCAGCACATCTCCACGAAATACAAAATCAATATTCGCAATATATTCCGTGGAAGAATTTCGCTCTGAACGAACCTCCATACTCTCAATAAATTGCGCCGCACCGATATCCCGCAGCCTTTCAAGCCGATTATAGGCGGTTACCGGCACGAGCCGTTTGAGAAGCGAGCGATAGGCCGCCGTTTGACCTTCTGCAATGGCTGCTTTCTTAGCCAAGACCGCATTCTTTGCTTTGGCTTCCACTGGAAAATTGGCGGCCTTGAAAATGTTTCCAGCGCGTGCTTCAAGACCGCTAGCTAGCAACGCCAAAGTTAAAACCGCGAAACGAAGTTGGGGTGCCCAAACCATAGAAAGTTTCCTTGCCAACCCTGCCAAACCAAAGGCCATCTACGATAAACAACAAACCAAACGGGCGCCTAAGAGAGATAACATCCAAATGGTCCGTGACGCATATCAATCCATCAAGCAGCGAAAGGCAAGGCACCCATCGACAACATGCGGATAAACTTTTAAAGCCTGCAGCCTCTAAGCGCGAATGCGCCCAATCTCATCACAAACCATAAATGTGTGGACCTTTGAAAGGTGACAAAGTCAACCAAAGACCAAAAGGCGCCGATCACATACGCTAAAGCGGGTGTGGATATCGATGCTGGCAATGCGCTCGTCGACGCCATCAAGCCGGCTGTGAAATCAACCCAACGCGCCGGTACGTTGAGTGAGCTTGGAGGATTCGGCGGCTTATTCGATCTAAAGGCCGTTGGCTACAACGACCCGATTCTTGTCGCAGCCACCGATGGTGTGGGCACCAAACTAAAGATTGCCATTGAAACCGGCCAACACGCAACAATTGGCATCGACCTTGTCGCCATGTGCGTTAACGACCTCATTGTACAAGGTGCCGAACCGCTCTTCTTCTTAGATTACTTTGCAACAGGAAAACTCGACCCGGACCAAGCACAGGTAATCATTGCAGGTATCGCCGAAGGCTGCCGGCAAGCAGGCTGTGCGTTAATTGGCGGTGAGACGGCAGAAATGCCTGGTATGTATGCGGGCAACGACTACGACCTTGCGGGTTTTTCCGTTGGTGCCGTTGAGCGCTCTGAACTCTTACCGCGCACAGACATCGCCGCAGGCAATCAACTCATCGCCTTGCCATCAAGTGGCATCCACTCCAACGGCTATTCTCTCGTCAGAAAACTCGTTACGGATGAAGGGTTGAACTGGACCGACAACGCACCCTGGCAGAACACAGACAGTTCATCCAACAACCTCGATGACGGACTTCTCATACCAACTAAAATTTACGTAAAGCCGATCTTGAACGTGCTGACCAAGACCAAAGACAAACGGCCCATAAAAGCTATCGCCCACATCACAGGCGGTGGTCTTACAGAAAACATTCCAAGAGTTCTGCCAGGCGGTCTAAGCGCCCAAATCAATCTAGACCGTTGGCAACCACCTCCCGTCTTCGGCTGGCTTGCCCGCCAAGGCAAACTTGACGACCAAGAAATGTTACGCACCTTCAACTGCGGCATTGGACTGGTTTTGGTTGTCAGACAAGCTGACGCCAAACATGTTTGCGAAGCTTTAAAAACAGAAGGCGAAACACCCATTGTTATTGGTGAAATCAGATCCACTGACGATGGTGCTGAAGGCCAACCAACGGTCGCTTATGAAAGCCAACTGAAACTTCACCTTTAATTGGGTTAAGCAAACGAATGAAAAAACGCATTGGCATCCTGATTTCAGGTCGCGGTTCAAACATGAAGGCCATTGTCGAAGCCACTCGCAAGCCTGGTTTCCCTGCAGAAGTGGCACTTATCATTTCAAACCGCCCCGAAGCAGGTGGCTTGACCTGGGCCATCACGAAAGGACTGCCCACCGCTCCAATTGATCACACACTTTTTCCGGACCGCACCGCCTTCGACGACGAGTTACACAAAACTTTGAACGCTTCAAATATCGATCTCATTGCGTGCGCAGGTTTTATGCGTCTATTGACGCCCCAGTTCGTTCATCGCTGGCACAATAAAATTATCAACATTCACCCCTCATTGTTGCCAGCCTTTAAGGGACTCGACACCCATGCCCGGGCTTTGGCCGCAGGGGTCAAGATCAGCGGCTGCACCGTACATATCGTCCGCGCCGAATTAGATGACGGTCCAATTCTTGGCCAAGCCGCCGTTCCTGTGAACCACAACGACACCCCCGACACGCTCGCCGCACGCGTTCTAAAAGCCGAACATGTCCTTTATTCCAAAGTGTTAGAAATGCTTTGTACAGACGAAATTGTCATTGATGGAGATAAAGTTGTAGTATCCCAGGGATTTAACCACGAAACCGTCTTATATTCGCCAAATCATTCGATGGTGTGATTAGGCTCATTTGGCAACACAAGCGCCGACCTTGCGCGAATATGAAGCATGTACATAGACCGCCGAAGCGCGCACAATTTGTGCAATGTTGCCGGAACAATTTTTATCGGCTGTCAATTCCAGGGGGTAAAATTGATCCATTGGAATACGGCCCCTAGCACGAGCGGATCACGCGCGTTTTGCGCCCACCAGCAGACTCATGTGATGAAAGATCCGGCACCCATGATTCACAAATAAGCAGCGTGGGTTGATGCGCATTCCGACAAGGCAGTGAAACATGAGCAATTTAGAAACACACGCTAATCAATTAGGCGAAGAAAGCAGCATTTGGTTCAAGCTGACCCCGCTGCTGAAAGATCCTGACAACCCCATGCGCATCCTATTGCAGATGGCGCAGCGTTATGGGCCTGTCATTCCCATTAACATCGCAAGCCAACGGATTGTCTTGATCACCGAGCCGGAATACTTCAAGCACGTCTTGGTGAAAAATGCAGACAACTACATCAAGTACTTTGACGGCCTAAAACCAATTTTCGGCAAAGCCATGATCACGCATGATGGTGCTCTTTGGCAAAAAATTCGCGCACCGCAACAGCCTGCGTTCCACCCTGATGCCTTTGCCAATTACATTCCATTTTTCAACGAAGCCATTAGATCAAAAATGGATAAATGGGCAAACTTTGCCAAAACGGGCGAAACCATAGAAATGGTGGAGCAAACGTGGACGCTGGCCGCGGACATGATTTGCAAAGCCCTTTTTGATCGTGACATGCCATTTAATCCACATGTGATTTTCAAATACGTGAAGATGTACACCGATGTCATGCATCACAAAGAAATCCGCCTCAAAAAACAGGCCGGCGAACTTGTCGAATTGACCGAAGAAGATGCCGCACGAGCGATGGAAGCATGGTGGAGTGTTCCGCCCGCCGTCATAGCCGCCGACCCACGTGAACACCGCAAAGTCACACTTCTTAAAATGATTGAAGCGGCCACCGCCGATCCAGAAGTGCCTGAGTTTGACGAACAACAGGCCATGGACGAATTAAAACAATATCTGTGGGCCGGCACAGAGACGACTGCCCTCACACTTGCCTGGGCTCTATACCTTGTCTCCAAACATCCAGCCGCGGCAGAACGTATCCGCCGTGAAGGCGAAGAGGTCTACGGTGATCGTGAACCCAACGCCCAGGATTATTCAGCCCTCGCGTACACCCGCGCCGTCATTCAAGAAACCATGCGTATTTACCCTCCCATTTGGGGCTTGATCAGAACGGCAGCTGGTGAAGATGAAATTGCCGGAACAAAAATCAACAAAGATGACCGCGTCGTTATTTTCGGTTACGGCGCACACCACAACCCCGAATTTTGGAAAGAACCTGGCGATTTCCGCCCCGAGCGGTGGATGGAGCCTGGCGCGGTTAAAAAACGGGTGAAATATTCTTACATTCCCTTTGGCGCCGGCAAACGCTCGTGCCCCGGGGGCGCTATGAGCCAAGTGGAAAACACACTTGCCATTTCCACGCTCCTGCGGCGATTCCGACCCGAATATGTGGGTCTTGAGCCACCGGGACTAAACGCAACCGTCACCCTCACACCGCGTGGCGGCTTGTTGTTCAAAATCCATGAACTTAGCTAGGTTGCGCAGGGACCCACGCACTTAAAGTGCACTCAACTTTTTGGCACGTGGTAGCGAAGTTTAACGATCCCATCGGGAAAGGCTTCAATGCCATCAAAATGCAATCGCATTGTTTCTTCAAGCGACGTCAATAACGAAATCCCGGAACCAAAAAACACCGGCACGATACAAATCTCAATCATGTCAACCAGCCCAGCGTCGATGGCCGACTGCATGGTCATAGCACCACCAACAATCCAAATATCTTTGGTGGTTGCCTCGCGGGCTGCTTGAATTGCAGCAGCAATTCCGTTCCGCGCATAGGCCACATCAGGAAAACTGTCTTTAAGAGGTTCGGATGTCAGAACAAATGCGCGCTTGCCCACATAGGGCCACTCACCAAATGTCGTCACCAATTGGAACGTACGACGCCCAAGAACGACGGCACCAACTTCATCAAGAAAACCGCTTTTTTCATAAATGGACGGCCAGTAAGGTGCCATCCACTGGGTGTCACCATCACTATCAGCAATAAACCCATCGATACTCGTTGCCGAATAAACCCTGATCTTGGTCATGGATTTGGGACAGCCAAAATCAATTGCGCTCCAATCAATTATCCAACGATATCGCTATCGTCAAAATTCATTCCAATCTCGCGCACCGCCGACTCTGGACTATCTGAACCGTGCACTGAGTTCTCGCCCTTAGAAACAGCAAACTGCTTGCGAATTGTCCCTTCGTCAGCTTCTGCAGGATCCGTTGCCCCCATCACCTTTCGGTAATTGGCAATGGCATCTTCTCCCTCCAACACCTGAACAACGATGGGCTCAGAGGTCATAAATGCGCAAAGCTCACCAAAAAATGGCCGCTCGGCATGTTCACCATAGAATTTCTCAGCATGGGCCTTCGACCAACGCACACGCCGTTGTGCAATGATCCTCAGACCCGATTTTTCGATAATTGCGTTAATAGCCCCTGTGAGATTCCTTCGAGTTGCATCAGGCTTAATAATCGAAAAAGTGCGCTCAATGGCCATCTTTGGTCTCTTTCTGTATCAAGAGCCGCCTAAATTACTTATTTTACGACTCTTTTTCCGTGCATTTGAATTGGCGCGGGGTTTATAACCGTGCTGTCGGTTGTTCACAAGTGGCCGTTATTTACAAGTGGGCGACCAATTTCTTCGGCCACGCGAGGCAGATGGGTCACGCAAATGCCTGCTTTTTCGTGTGTTGAAGAAGCCGTAACGAGCCTTCGGCGGAACGTCCGTGGTGGCAGCGCGTATTCGTGTACGCCGGCTTGATATCTGGGGATCGTTGACCGCGACGGCACAAAGGAGGACAAAGGCAAAACGGGGCGCCCAAGGCGGTATGCGCATTGGGCCAAAATCAAACCTAAGATCACAAAAGATTTTTGGTATGTCCCCAGCCTAAGAGACAAATGACCGAAAACACCTCTGGAATACAATGGTACATCGCCCGCGATGGCAATCAGCATGGGCCACTGACCGAGCTTGAGATGAAGCTTTTCGTCGACGGCGGGCACTTACGGCCAACGGATCTTATTTGGCGACCAGGTTTCGAAGATTGGCGTCCAGCCCAAACAGTTTTTCCACCAGCCGAGCAAGCACCTTCGCAACAAGTTCAACCAAAACAGCCCGCTGCCCCTACAACAGCGCCACAAGGACAAAGGCATAGTGACCCAGCCCAACAAACTGCGGCCACAGCAGGTTCGGCATCCGGTGCTCAAGGCCAAACTTCGCGCCCAGAAAGCCAAGCTTATCACCAACCTCATACAGGGCCCTCAGCAGGACGAGGTGAACCGAACCGACAGTCACCACAAGACTATCGCCAACAACCCAATCTTGACCCCGCATCACCCTCATCAAACCTGTCAAAGGAACGCTCACTAAGTCCGCTTGATCACGATCTGGAAGATGATGATGCACCGTCTTGGACAGACGGTTTGGGATGGCGGTTGGGCGCCGCAGGTCTCATCCTTCTTGTTGCCGGTGGCGCTTGGTATGGCATTAGAAACCCCGAACAAATCGCGGGCCTCACACGCGTTTTTGACGCAAGCTCAGTGTCAGCAACCGAGGATCCACCACTTGTCACGGCACAACCTCAAGAAACACAAACGGCCTCAGTCGAAACCTCAGAAAATACAACGGGAACGCTGCAATCGCCTTCAGAACAGGCGGTGCCAACACCTGAGCCGACACCTGCGCCTGCACCCATTACAAATATGACCGACCCAAACGTTATTGTACCAACTTATCCGGCCCCCGAGCCTGCAGATCCGCCTGCCGCCGCAGGCTCAACGACCACGGCGAATTTGGCACCACAAACGCCGCCAAACCAAGCAGCATCTGGCGACAAAACCATCGAGTCCATTGATGCAGAATTCCAAAAATCTCCACTTTGGAAAATCTTGAAGGCGGAGTTCCCGGCCTGGTACAAAGAACGGGTTTCAGAAGTTGCCGAAATGAGCACGACGCAGAACGAAACGGAAGTCTCACGACACCTTTTAACAAAGCTTGTTGGCTTACGGCGCCAGCACGCTAACGAAGCCTTGGCAGCAAGCACACCAAAACTTCGCAACGTCGCATCGGCATTTTTAGAAAATCTAAAAAGCCTAGCCAGCCACTCAACGGACACCTGCTACAAATTCATTAGCAAAGGCGAGTTAAGTCCTGCCGTCGTTGAACTTATGAACAACGACGGATACCGCGGAACAATTGAAAACCAAGTGGCTGCAGTTTTTGAAGCAATCGCCGATGGTCGGCGCACCGCCACCAAGCGCACGGGCGCAAACAAGAGCGACTATGATGCCCTTGCCACAAAGCTGACGGAAATGGGATGGACCCAGCAAGATTTGCAGTTGTTTGCAAATCCAAAAGCGCTCGCAAACGCCCCGCCGGATCAAGTTTGCAAAATGGTCCAGGACTGGTTTGCCGCCCACATCGCCATCAGCGATCAGGGGATGCAGGAGCGTCTTCTTTATGAAACGCTGCGTCCTGTCGTCGCCGGTTAACGCCGTGTAAAAGTAGTCGTCACTGGGCTGAATTTACTTTTCCGTTAACATTCAATGAGATGCAACCCAGCGCTTTTTTTCCACATCAAGCAACGAGCTAATCCGCAAACCGCATCGAAATAAAATTCGAAAACACGTTTTTGTGTAGAATGCGCACGTTCCCGAAAACACAGTGTGTCAAGGTCCAAAGGGCCAATACCACCAGCAAATACAGGCAAAACACAAGTTACGAAATGAGCAGTCCAAGTACGCAGAGATTGCGCTATGACAGTTTTGCGACGAGGGGAGCCCAATCTCAAAGCGGGGACTGTGCCGTTAGTTCGAGAGGGCGAGCGGATGAGAGATTGGCCCTCGTCGCACGCACGCCCTTCGTTCGCGGCCTGCCATTAATCAATGTATCCCTTTTCCAAATCCATAGATTGACGTGAGACCACCTCCCCATTGCTACCAACGTGCGCAATGGTCCAAGAAACCAGCGTACCGTCTTGTTCGGATGTTTGCGAACAAATTTGAGCGTCTATCATTTCACCGGCCTTGACATGAATGGGTGCTTCCACGGGAAAATAAAGTTGCTCCCAATGCGTCTTCGGTTGATCAGGTGACGTTGATAAGGAAATTCCAGGGATAAGATCAGCCTCCCACCATACCGCAACACCAAAGACATCCGCGGGGTTATCAAACGCAAATTGTAACGTTCCATTTCGGCGCGATGAATTCTCCTGCGCTAAATCCACACAATCCCATTCGCGTTCTTCGAAAGGCACGTCTCCCATACCGCCCCTAAGATCTTCGGCTTGAACAGTCCGCACATAAATGTTGTTGAGACTTCGTAATTTTGCAGCCGTCATATTGATCTCAAAACCAACGTTGTCCCAAACGGTAAGTTCATAAAAAAACCGCGGCGATACGACAGCTTCTGCGTATTGACGCACACGTGATGGCAAAACAGTGCCACCGGGTTTCAACATGCGCGAACACGCATCGTTCAAAGTTGCAATAATCGCTTCTTCAAATGCATAATTGCCGAGCGTCTCGCACACGATGACATCAACGGGCGGCGGATCTAACATCTCTGTCGAATGGCATGGAAAAAGCTGACACTGCTCAGCATGATTTTGTTCCAGGATTTCGCCCGCGACGTCCGCAACCGGTGCGCACTCATATAAGTAAACAGCACGCGCACCAAGTTTGGCCGCCATTAACCCGAGCAACCCAGTGCCTGCACCAATATCCGCGACAACACTTTCCCCAGGTTTGATAACTGCCTTGAGCGCATTGTAAAACGCATTGTTGCGCACACGGTCCGCAATCAAAGTCCGATGATATTCGATCCGCATTAGATCCTTTTAGATTTCAGTCAAACCACTCCGACGAAGTCGAAAACAGCCTAGTCATGTAGCCTCAATTGAGATCCACACACTTGATAAAGTGTAAGCGCCGTCGCCACCGACAAATTTAGTGAATCAAGGGTCCCCGCCATTGGGATCTTAACAAGTTTTGAGCACCGGTCACTCAGCGCCGCACTCAAACCGCGACCTTCACTCCCCATCAAAACCAGGACCGGCTGGCGATAGGCCACCTCGCGAAAATCTTCTTGTCCCTTAAGGTGCAAGCCCACAACGTCACCAGGCCACGTTTCACACCATGTGCAAAAATCCATTTGTTCGGCACGCGCAAGCTGAACCGAAAATATGGAACCCATGCTGGCACGCACAGCTTCGTGCGAATAAGGATCACAGCACTGATCAATCAGTATGATGCCCTCGGCACCCACCGCATCAACTGTGCGAACAATTGAACCAAGATTTCCCGGATCACGAATTTCATCTAACGCCAACCACACGCTAGACGCCGCATCTTCGTCAGGCTTTGGCAACGAGGACCAGCGCTGCCGAAAAACACCCATAACCGATTGCGGATTGTCTTTAGACGCAAGCTTTCCAAGAACAGCAGCGGAGACTTCCAAGCACTCAACACCGTCTACAACGGCATCGTCGACCAAGCGTTTTGTTACGCCTTCACGCTCACTACCCTTAAGATAGACCAATGTTTCGGGACGAAAACCCGCCTGCCGGGCTGTCTCCAAAATTGACACACCTTCTGCAACAAACAATCCTGTCTCGCGACGCACTTTGCGCATTTCAAGCGCACGCACCGCTTTCACCCGGTCATTCTGCAAGCTTGTAATAATTCGCGGATTTTCCACCAGAGACTTCCCACGATGCAGACCCATTAGCGCCTCCAGCGTGTAAATAGCGACGTCGGAATCCCCTGCCCGCCGTCTCGCGGAGCAACGATCAATTCACCGCTTTCAAAAGAGCCACCCAGTTCGAAAAAAGTTTGCCGACACAACTGATCAAAAGCAAATGCAGAAGCGCGGATCGCATAAACCGTAAGCACAAGCGCACCACGCGCATCATCCGGATCGTCACCACCCAACAACGTTTTGCAATTCTCAAGCAAACCCGGCAAATGCTCAAATAACTCCCACGTTTGCCCAGAGGGCCCGCGACCAAATTTCGGCGGATCAACCAAGATCATGTCGTAGCGCCGTTTCCGACGCACTTCGCGCGCCACAAACTTTTGCGCATCGTCTAAAATCCAACGAATAGGCGCTTCCTCAAGCCCTGACGCCGCTTGATTGTCTTTTGCCCACGAAATCGCTTTTTTGGAAGCATCAACGTGTGTCACTTCGGCCCCCGCCGAAGCCGCAATCAATGACGCCGCGCCGGTGTAAGCAAATAGATTTAAAACACGCAACCGCTGCATATTTTTGCTTTGTTGGACACGCATCTCGTTGAGCTGTTGCCTCACCCATGCCCAGTGTGGGGCTTGCTCTGGAAACAAACCCAGATGCCAAAGCCCTTGCAGGCGGCAAAGCATCCTTATGTCATCGACCCGGACAGGCCAACTGTCGGGCACGGGCCTCGTGATTTGCCACTTACCTTTACCACCAGGCCCAGAAGGTTCTTCGCCATCGCGCGCCGCATAAAAAGCATGCGCTTGTTCCCATTCGCCGGCATCTTTTTCGGGCTGCCACAACGCCTGCTGCTCAGGTCGGTCGACGATAATCTTTCCAAACCGTTCTAACTTACGGCCGCCACCCGAATCCAACAGCTCATAATCTTCAAAGCCATGCGAGGTGATGACGTTCAGTTGATGCGCGCCAGAAGCACTTGGAGAAAAGCGAGGCCGTTTGGCGGCGTCGTTCATCAGTCCAAATCCTCAACGTCAACCGGTCCGCCTCCTGAAATGCGCTGCGCTAGAGCGGCTTCCAGGAACTTATCAATGTCGCCATCAAGCACGGCTTGCGGATTGCCGCTTTGCACGCCGGTCCTTAAATCCTTGACCATCTGATACGGTTGCAAAACATAGCTGCGGATCTGGTGCCCCCAACCAATTTCGGTTTTGCTAGCCGCTTCAGCGCTCGCCTTTTCCTCGCGCTTTTTGAGCTCCAATTCATAAAGTCTTGATTTGAGCATCGCCCAGGCAATTGCGCGGTTCTTAATTTGGCTGCGTTCTTGTTGGCACGCGACAACAATGTTCGTTGGCATGTGTGTAATGCGCACAGCAGAGTCCGTCGTATTCACATGCTGGCCACCGGCACCCGAGGATCGATAAGTATCAATCCGGCAATCACCTTCATTAATCTCTATTTCGATATCGTCGTCGATGACAGGATAGATCCAGACTGACGCAAAACTTGTATGCCTGCGCGCATTTGCATCATAAGGCGAAATGCGCACCAACCGGTGGACACCAGATTCGGTTTTGATCCACCCATAGGCGTTCTCGCCCTTAATTTCTAATGTCGCTGACTTTATTCCCGCCTCTTCACCGGGGCTTTCTTCGATCAACTTGGCTTTAAAGTTCGACCGCTCCGCCCAACGCATATACATGCGCAGCAACATTTCCGCCCAATCTTGGCTTTCCGTGCCGCCTGCACCAGCGTGTATTTCCAGATAAGCGTCATTGCCATCAGCTTCGCCTGACAATAGTGCCTCAACACTACGCCGCTGTGCTTCCTGGTTGAGTTCCGTTAAGGCTTGCTCAGCCTCCTCAATTGAACTTTCGTCCTTTTCCAGCTCACCAAGTTCAATAAGCGTGACACAATCATCTAGATCTTGCTCAAGCTTCTGATAACTTGAAATTGAACGTTCCAGTCGTTGACGCTCACGCATAACGCGTTTGGCCTTCGACTGGTCATTCCAAAGTTCTGGATCTTCCGCCTGACGATTGAGCTCCTCAAGACGAACAAGCGCCCTATCCCAGTCAAAGATGCCTCCGGAGCAAGGACAAAGCTTCCTTTATGGAGTCGACATCTTTTTGCGGCTCAGCGCGCATCACTGTCTCCCAGTTCAAATTCACACATGTTGGAGGTCACAAGGCTCATATAGTGCCGACGCATTAAACTGTAAACGTGCCAACAAGCCTACCGTTACAGAGATTTTGGAAATTCGTAGAATATACGAAGCCTCAGGCGCCCTTAAATGTTGGTGAACACCTGGTCACCAAACACCACCGCGCCCACCACCAAATTCGCGATAGACCGGACGCCGCGGTTCTGGATAAGCGCCGCTATCTACCCCATCGTTATAGATGTTGCCATTAGCATCGGTAAAACCAATGACCGAATGCGCACCATCGGGGCTTTCGTAAGGCTTGAACGCTTCAAGAATGCTATTTTGCGAACCAGGCCCTGCGCGTATTCCGGTTTTCAAATTGACTTGCACAAGCTTAACGCCAGGCGGGACACGAAACGGAACAGCAGGTTTGCCAGCGTTCACCTGTTTCATCATGGTGCCAAAGATCGGCGCAGCCACTTGCCCGCCGGTCTGGCCCTTCCCCATCGGCCGAGGCGTATCATAGCCGACAAAAACACCCACCACGAGATCCGGAGAATAGCCCACAAACCAAGCGTCTTTTTCTTCGTTGGTGGTTCCTGTTTTGCCCGCCAATGGAATTTCCAGTTTCTTGAGTTTGCGGGCCGTCCCCCGCTCAACCACGCCCTGCAAAATTGAAGTGATTTGATAAGCCGTATGGGGATCAACGATCTGCTTGCGATCATCTGAAATCAACGGTTCTTCTTGGCCGTTCCAACCTTCTGCTGCACACCCGGGACATTTCCGGTCATCATGGCGCCAAATCGTTTCGCCCCAGCGATCTTGAATGCGATCAATCAGAGTGGCGTGAACCTTTTTGCCACCGTTTGCGAGCGTACAATAGCCTGTTGCCAAACGCAGTAACGTTGTTTCACCGGCTCCAAGAGACATCGACAACACAGGCAACAAGTCGTCATAAATACCAAATCGCCGCGCGTACTCCGTAATCGTCGGCATGCCAAGATGCTGCGCCAGGCGCACGGTCATTTGGTTGCGCGATTTTTCAATCCCGATCCGCAAAGTCGTTGGACCATAGGACTTGTCTTTATCGTAATTCTCAGGGCGCCAAATTTCCTGTCCAGGGCCCTGCTCAATTTCAATGGGCGCGTCAACGATAATGCTTGTCGGCATATAACCGTTATCTAAAGCAGCGCTGTAAACGAAGGGCTTAAAAGCGCTGCCGGGTTGACGCCGCGCTTGCACAACGCGGTCGAACTGCGAAATGTCAAATGAAAATCCGCCAACCATCGCCAACACGCGTCCCGTGTGCGGATCCATCGCCACGATACCGCCGCCCACTTCCGGAATCTGCATAAGCGACCACGTCCCTGCCGGCTTTTCAGGATCCGTCGGTGCTACGTAAATTACATCACCAACCGACAAGACGTTGCCCACGACCTTTGGTGGTTTGCGTGTTTTGGCATCTTTGGCCCATTTGATTTGGTCAAACAGAATCTCGACGGCCTCGCGCTTTTCGATGATTTTCCCATCTTGTTTTTTGATGGGTTTCAACCCGACGATCGCCTTTTTGTCCGCTACTTGCAAAACAACACCGAGCCGCCACGGAGCAAGATCCGATGGCACCTTCATGTTATTGAGGGCCGTGCCCCAGTCAGCAGAAACATCGATTTGCTTTACTGCTCCGCGCCAACCCTTGCGACGGTCAAACGCAACCAAACCTTCCATTAGCGCTTTGCGCGCAAATCTTTGCAGCGTTGGGTTTAACGTGGTGCGAACAGACATTCCGCCGCCATAGAGTTTTTCTTCGCCATACTGTGCCAGCAACGCGCGACGAACTTCTTCGGCAAAAAACTCAGCCTCAAAAATATGTGCTCCAAACTTTCGCAGTTTCACTGCGAGTGGCGCCTTTTGCGCTTGGTCCGCTTCCGCCTTGGTAATAAAACCATTGGAATACATTTGGCCAATGACCCAGTCTCGACGCTCTTTGGCAGCGTCCTTTTTGCGGAATGGATGATAATTGTTTGGGGCCTTCGGCAAGGCTGCCAGATAGGCTGCCTCTTCAATCGTCAAATCTTTAAGTTCTTTACTGAAGTAATTAAGCCCCGCCGCCGCAACTCCGTAAGACCCAATCCCAAAGTAGATCTCATTCAAATAGAGTTCGAGAATCTTGTCTTTTGAGAAGGCGCGCTCAATGCGGATGGCCAGTATGGCTTCTTTGAGTTTGCGCTCGAACGTTCGCTCACTTGAAAGCAAAAAGTTCTTGGCGACCTGCTGCGTAATCGTCGAGGCCCCTTCGGCACGCCGCTTAACACCCATCATCTTCGCTTCGGCCATGCGATAAACGGCCCGCGCGATACCCTTAAAGTCGAGCCCGCCGTGCTCATAAAAACGGCTATCTTCAGCAGACAAAAACGCATTGATCACGCGTTTCGGAACTGTATTGATGGGCACAAAGATACGTCTTTGGCGCGCATACTCCGCAATCAATGAACCATCATGGGCATGAATACGGGTCATGACAGGCGGCTCATAAACGGCCAAACTCTCGTAGTCCGGCAAATCCTTAGCGGCCTGCAATATGATGTATGCGACCGCGGCCGAACCAACAAGAAACAGCACGACCCCCGTCGCAAATCCGAAACCCAAAAAGCTCAGCAACAAGCTCTTACGCCGCCGCTTTCTTTTTTTCTTGCGGGGCGCGGGAGGTGGAATAATTGGCGCTCTCATCTATCCCTGGCCTAAATCAAATCCCTCGATGTCAAAAGGGGCTATCGAATTTGAGGCAAATTATGGCGGACCGGCTCAATACCTGAGAATTGCGTCAATGCAAGAGTTCACCGTGGCACAAGTGGCAAAACATCACAGCGCGACCCAGCCCATCACACACTGTGCGATGCCATGTTCTACTATGAATGTGAACAGTTGATTTGCGTAATACTGAATCTCTCAACAATTGCCGAACAATAGTAAAAAACTGCCCGATGCCAGTCACAAACAGTCACATCCTGCACAAGAGCCCAATTTTCTGTAAGATTCCGCCAGTATCGTCCTAACGCGCGCACCCGAGATCATGGAGACTGCGTTTTCCGATGGGAAAAATATAGGTCCACGGCCGCAGCAATAGACTGCGCCGCCTTGTATTGCCACTCGCTTTCCGACATCAGTTTTTCGTCTTTGGCATTGCTGAGAAAACCCAGTTCGATCAACACCGACGGCGTGCCCGTTTGCTTTAGAACTTTAAACGCCGCCGATCTCTGTGGTGCTGGCGACATCCGAATCGACCCCTTCATTTTTTGCACCAAAGCATTGGACATATCGGTAGAAAAATTGGCCGTTTCCCGCTTCATCAAATCAATCAAAATGTCGCGGACCTCTTGAACGGTATGGCGAGCTTCCTGCACGAGCCCCGCCATCACATCGGACTTGTTTTCCTTTTCGGCCATCAACCGCGCCTGTTCGTCCGACGCCTTCTCCGACAGCGTATAAACACGTGCACCACTGACACGCTGAGCAAACTCCGTTTCCGCAATGGAATCCGCGTGCAATGACAAAAATAATACAGCCCCAACCTCCCGAGACTTTGCAATCCGCCGATCAAGTGAAACAAAAATATCTTTGTTGCGCGTCATATGAACAACATAGCGACCCTTTTTGCCCAACAGCGTTTTGAGCTTTTTTCCGACGTCTAACGCAATTGTCTTTTCAAACAGATCATTCGCGCCCCGCGCTCCAGAATCGATACCGCCATGGCCGGGGTCGATAACCACCACTGGTTTGCCGCCTTTTTTGGGCTTCTCTTTTGCCGACACCTCTGAGTCATTGGCATCCGCCAAGTCGCGGTTTCGATTGGCGCCCGTTCCCTTGCCAAATGTTTTTTTATCCGTGGCTTGCAGGCGCACCGACAACCGCACCCCCACGTTGTCGGGCAGATAATTCATGTCCGCCGCATTGATTTGCACGGGGCCCCTCGTATCAATGACAATGCGGGCACTGTTCTCCGCGAACAGTCCGTATCGAAAGGCCGTGATAAGCCCCTCGCCGAACTTACCTGTGCCAACCGGAAGTTTGAACTCAACTTCAGGCAGATCAATCACCACCCGGTACGGATTGGCCAACGTAAAAACTTCGACCGTTACACCGCGCGTGAGATCCAATTGAAAGTTTGTAGCGGTGTTTTCCGAGCGTACCGCAGCACCAAAAGCGCTAATTTTTTGCGTTTTTGCATCCGCATTCTCGACAGCGGGTGCTTCTGCAACAACATAGATTTCGCCACGTCCGAGACTTGAATCTCCAGCTCTCGCCCCGATATCAGAATGGTCTGACCGACCGAGAGTTGCCGCAGCACCAATAGGGCTCGTCATCGCGATGGCGACGCTCAGGCCGAACCCCAGCACAATAAATAAGAACTGGCCGTTACTCCTCAGCAGACCCGGCAATACGCTACGCCCCCGAACTTAGCTTGAGCAGCACTCCGCAACCCATTCGAATTTGGAAAAACCACTTCAACCGATGATTACGCCAGAATTAACGCCTTATTTGCCATCCTGCCAGATGCTGTTCAGCGGTAGGGTGACCTAGCCGGGCATAATAATTGCGTTAAGCTTGCATCACGGCCAATGTGTGCCTAATGTTGCCAATAGGCACAAATGACGCTTTTGCTGTTGCCAAACTGTTCGCGCATCAATTGGATTACCTCCAAACTCCGTGAACGTACTTTGGCCGACAGCCCGAATTGGTCTACATTATCGGTTTAACAGCGTTATTCTTGCCGAGGTTAGTGTTGCATATCAGTAACATGCATTGAGAGCCAGATAACTGGATTGGCCCAACTGAGATGCCATGAAAGTGCCTGGCAATCATGCAAATTGGCCTTGATACGGGTCAAAGAGCAGCCAGCCGCGCATTTTGCGCTTCAGCATGGCTGGTACTCGAAGGCCTTGGCCGACGGAAAACATAATGATGGCTGCGAACCGCTCTTCACAGAGCTTCAAGCGCCGTTTTCCGGCTCGTATTGCAAAGAGCTTGATGGCTCGCGCGCCACAACAAAGCGCGCGACTAGAACAGGACTGAAAGTCAAAAATCTATGCAGAATGCACGTACATTTGGTCGGACGAAACGCTGGCGCGTGACAACATGCGCGCGCCAGTGGATCGATACGCACGTCCACCAAGTGTATGCCGCTTATCCAATAAACCACCCCAATTCAAACCAAACAGATCGCGCGCCAACGGTGAGCTGCACCCAACTTTGCGTTTCTCCGCAAAGCGGGCCCTACAGCCCTGCACGTGCGTCAAGGAACTTGATCGATGCCAGACAACAAGATGCTTATCGACGCTACCCACCCGGAGGAAACTCGCGTGGTTGTCCTAAGAGGCGGCCGCGTCGAAGAATTTGATTATGAATCCGCCGCGCGCAAACTTCTGCGCGGCAATATCTATCTTGCAAAAGTAACAAGGGTTGAGCCGGCGCTACAGGCCGCGTTTGTCGAGTATGGAGGCAACCGCCACGGCTTCCTCGCATTTAACGAAATTCACCCCGACTATTATCAAATCCCCGTGGCCGATCGTATTGCGCTGATCGAGGAGGAGGCGGCCGCTGAAGCAGCGGAAGAAGCAGCAGCAGACGCGCTTGCCGAACAACAGGAAACAGCAGATCTAGAAAGCGAATTCGAGTTTGACGACACCGTCGATGCAGATGAGGAATCTCTGCATGGACAAGAGGATCTGTCGGAAGATTCGATCACCGACGATCTCGCGCCCGATAGTGATGCTGCCGAACAAGATGAAGTCGACGCCGAACGAGATGATCCTGATGCCGCAATCATCGAAAACGACGAATCTGAAACCCAACCGCCAACAACCGTCGCCCAAGAAACGCCAAACGACGAAACGCTGTCAGAACCTATATCCGCTGACACTGATACCTTCGCAAGGCCATTCGTCGACAAAAATGACGAACAAGATCGCACGACAGATACCGACGATGCCCCAGACAGTGGCGCGGCGGAGCCTAAAAACGATAACAACGGCGACAACATCCAGACCGACGAAGCCGCAGAAAACCATCAAAATGGGGAAAATGATCGCGTCGAAGAGGTCGGGACCGCAGATGCGCTTGAGGAGGTCCCCTACAGATCGCGTCGCATGCGGAGAAGTTATAAGATTCAAGAGGTCATCAAGCGGCGCCAAGTCTTGCTCGTTCAGGTGGTAAAAGAAGAGCGCGGAAACAAAGGCGCAGCGCTAACCACATACCTTTCGCTGGCTGGTCGTTACACGGTCCTAATGCCAAACACCGCACGTGGCGGCGGCATCTCACGCAAAATCACAAATCCACCCGACCGCAAACGCATGAAGGCCATTGCCGACGGTTTAGATGTACCCGAAGGAATGGGGCTCATCATTCGGACCGCCGGCGCCTCGCGAACCAAACAAGAAATCCGTCGCGACTTTGATTATTTGCTGCGACTTTGGGAAAGCGTACGCCAACTTACGTTTGAATCGTCCGCCCCCAACCTTGTCTACGAAGAAGGAAACCTAATAAAGCGATCAATCCGGGACCTTTACAACAAGGAAGTGGAAGAGATCCTTGTCGCCGGCGAGCACGCCCACAAGGAAGCCAAAAGCTTTATGCGCATGCTCATGCCAAGCCACGCGCGCAACGTAAATCTCTATAAAGACCCCGAACCGCTTTTCACCAAATTTCAAATTGAGCGGCAGCTGAACGCTATGTTCAGCCCCCATGTGCCGTTAAAGTCGGGTGGATACCTCGTCATCAATCAAACCGAAGCTCTGGTCGCAATTGATGTGAACTCTGGACGCTCAACGCGCGAATTTTCCATCGAAGAAACAGCACTCCACACCAATCTAGAGGCCGCCGCCGAAATTGCGCGTCAGTTAAAACTTCGCGATCTCGCCGGACTGATTGTGATCGATTTCATTGACATGGAAGAGCGGCGCAACAATCGCGCCGTCGAAAGACGCATCAAAGACGTCCTCCGCAACGATCGCGCCCGTGTTCAAGTCGGTCGCATTTCCCACTTTGGCTTGCTTGAGATGTCCCGGCAGCGCATGCGCACCGGCGTGCTCGAAGGATCCACATCGCAATGCCACCATTGCCAAGGCACCGGGATCATCAGGTCAACTGAATCTGTGGCACTCGCCGTCTTGCGTGCACTTGAGGACGCCGTGATGAGCGGTACACGTTCGCCGCTTTTGGCACAAACCACGTCCGATGTCGCCTTGTATATCTTCAATCACAAACGTGACTTCGTAAATGACATGGAAGCCAGACATGGCCTTCCAATCGTGATCACCGACTCTGATAAGATGACGGGTGCAACCTTCTCTGTCGAAAAAGGTCCAGCACCAACCCAAGCGCGGTCAATGCGCACCTCAAAGAACGCTGTCAACATGGATTGGGGCTTTTCCGACGGCTCAACTGAGCCGGCACAGGCCAACAACCGAGATGCATCAGACGATGGACCTCGTAAACGCCGCCGCCGTCGTCGCAGCCGCCGCGGAGAGCGCGTTGAAAATGGTGAGCGCCGCGCACCTCTAGACGCAGGCGAATTTGAAGATTCACCCGAGATGGGACGCAATGGATTAGGCGGCGACAACGCGGATCAGGACTACTATGCCCAGCCCGCCAATTTGGAGGGTGATCTCGGCGATCCTACAAACGCAAACGGAGAAGACGACGACACAACGCAATCCTCCCCGCGCCGTGGGCGTCGTCGAGGACGCCGTGGCGGCCGTCGCAATCGGGAACGGCGCACCGCAACCGCGCGCGAGTTTGACGAGAGCTCCGCGGAGCCAGTCGACTTTCAGGATCAGATGATACCGGGCAACGGACCACAACCAAACATTGGATTGCCCGACAGCCCGATCGAAGACGTCATCAACACGACACCTAAATCGGACGAGTTCAAACCTCAGGAAAACGAAACGCAGGTCGCGACACTAGCCCGTCCGGAGCAACCTGACTCACAAACCACTGAAGTTGCCGAGCAGCTTGATCGTCAGCCCAGTGAACCACAACTCAAACGGATCATCGTCACCGCTGAGTCCGGCGATGAGCCAACGCAGGATCACGCGATGGACATTACAAACGTCGACGACAGCCAAAGCCAAGAGCAAAAACCAACCCGCAAAGGATGGTGGCAACGTCGAAGCGGAAACGAATAGGCAAAAGGAATGAGGGGCGAACGCAACATACGGGAACGCTTAGACTCTGGGAGAGCTTAAGATGAGCTTCGAAGAATTGAAGGCTGAAGTTTCGCTCCTTATGACCGAAATGCAAAACGAGCCATCCGATCGTCATGAGCTCTACCTAAAGCTGATGCGAAAAATAAATGAGCTCCGCGCCTATGGCATGCCAATCCCCGACGATCTGCTTCGCTTTGAAAAAGCTCTGGAAGAAGAATTCCAGCGGGACACAGAAGATGCAAAGCGCTCTTTAAAAAACTAGGCGGCACCTATTCGGCCCAAGCCACGGCCCCTAAAAAAAGCAAACCGACCACTACAGGCCGTTCCATCGTAAGACAGCGAATACTGAGATTGGGCCGGGTGTCGAACCACGCCTCGTGCGCGAGGCTGCGGGGGAGTTGGACGGGGGAGAATCTTGGTCGACACCCGGTATCAATGAACATAGTTGCATAAGCGCGCTGAAGCTGTTCCCTAGGGTACAACCCAAAAAAAACTTTATAATTTTTCTGATGAGTTCCGCTCACACGGAGAATAAGCGCAGGCTGGGCGATGCGCAATTAGCTGCGCGATGCGTCTTCAATGATCTGTAACACACGCCCAGCAGAAGTGTTCACGGGCAAGTGGTAAAAATCCGCTTTCGTATGAAGCGCATGCTCTAGCTCACGATGAAATGCGTCGCGATCTACTTCCACCGTTCCAAACTGCCGCAAATGATCTGTCACAAACTGCGTATCAAGCAATTCAAATCCACCGGAAATCAATCGCGCAGTGAGATATACGAGCGCAATTTTAGACGCATCTCGCGCCCGCGAAAACATGCTCTCTCCAAAAAATGCTCCACCAAGAGCGACACCATAAAGGCCGCCAACAAGTTCCTCACCGTCCCAAACCTCAGCCGTGTGGCAAAAACCCAATTTAAACAACTCACCATAAAGTTCGCGTATTCGGGAATTGATCCATGTTGAGCGCCGACCTTTTCGAGACGCTGCACATCCATCGATGACACCGTCAAATTCCGTATCAAAGCGCACTTGAAAAGATGAATTCAAAATCGTGCGTTGCAGACGTCTCGGAATATGAACCTGATCTAAGGGCAAGATTCCACGCTGCTGCGGCTCAATCCAATAAAGGACAGGATTATCAGCACTCTCAGCCATAGGAAATATGCCGCAACTGTAGGCCTTAAGCAGGACCTGCGGCGTAATTTCCATTGCAATGTCGTCGCGGGATGTCACAACGCGCGCCAACCTCAGGTAACTTCTATCCAAATACTAACGAATACATGCCAAACGCAAAATAGCCAGACTATGGCTTTCCAAGGAAATTTTCCAACCAATGGATATCATAAAGTCCGTTTGCAATGTCTGGCTGTCTTATAAGTTCATTAAAAAGTGGTATCGTTGTATCAATTCCGTCAATAACAAATTCTGATAGTGAACGCCTAAGTCGCATCATACACTCGTTTCGCGTCTTACCATGAACGATCAATTTTCCGATCAAACTGTCATAGTAGGGCGGAATTCTGTAACCCTGATAAACACCTGAATCGACACGAACACTAAGGCCACCCGGCGGGTGCCAATAAGTGATGACACCGGGCGACGGGCGAAACGTTTTGGCGTCTTCCGCATTGATCCGGCACTCAATAGCGTGACCAGAAAACGTCACATCTTTTTGTACGAAACTGAGACCCGCGCCCGCCGCCACTCGTATTTGTTCTAATACCAAGTCAATACCCGTGATCGCTTCGGTCACGGGATGTTCGACCTGCAAACGCGTATTCATTTCGATAAAATAAAATTCTCCGTTCTCGTATAAAAATTCAACAGTCCCGGCATTTCGGTATTTTAAATCTTGCATCGCTTTGGCAACCCGTTCGCCAATTTTGTTGCGCGCCTCTTCGTTGAGCGCAGGCGAAGGTGCTTCTTCCCAAACCTTTTGATGTCGTCGTTGGATAGAGCAATCACGTTCCCCGAGATGAACTGCATTTCCTCGACCATCACCAAAAACTTGAATTTCAATATGCCGCGGTTTGCCCAGGTATTTCTCAATATAAAGGGCATCGTCACCAAACGCCGCCATCGACTCTGCTCGGGCTGTTGCAAGTGCGTCCGCCAAATCTGAAGGGCCCGCTGCAACCTTCATACCGCGCCCACCGCCACCGGCCGCCGCTTTCACAAGAACAGGAAACCCAATTTCTTTAGCCACCGACATGGCCTGGGTTTCACTGTTGACCGGCCCATCTGAACCCGGCACCACCGGGATCCCCAGGCGCCGCACCGTTGCCTTTGCTGCAATCTTGTCGCCCATCACCCGAATATGTTCGGACGTGGGGCCAATAAACGTGATGCCATGCTCTTCTAAGATTTCTGCAAAGCGGGCGTTTTCAGATAAAAACCCATACCCAGGGTGCACCGCATCCGCCCCTGTAATTTCGCACGCCGCAAGCAGCCGCGGAATATTGAGATAACTCTCGCTGGCCGGAGGTGGACCGATACACACACTTTCGTCTGCGAGCCGAACATGCATCGCATCGGCATCGGCTGTTGAATGCACCGCCACGGTCGAAATACCCAACTCCTTACAGCCTCGCTGGACCCGTAAGGCGATTTCGCCGCGATTTGCGATCAGAACTTTATCAAACATGAGATTCGTTCAACGGAACCCGGATTGGTCTACTCAAGAATCACCAACGGTTCACCAAACTCCACTGGCTGACCGTTTTCAAATAAGATCGCAATCACCGTGCCTGATCTCGGCGCCGGGATATGATTCATTGTCTTCATCGCCTCGATAATTGCGATCGTTTCACCTTCCGAAACGGCAGCTCCTATCTCTACAAACGGAGGCGCACCTGGCTCCGGAGCACGGTAGGCCGTACCCACCATTGGCGACTTCACCGCACCGGGGTGTTTATCATATTCACCACCAGCTGCTTCCGCACTTGCACCCGTGGAACCTTCTGAGGCTGCATTGGCCGCCGTTTGCGCAGGAGCGACAGCTGCAGCACTCACCTGGGGCAAAGGTGCACCGACACTAACTTGGCGCGCGACGCGAACCCTTAACCCGCTCTTTTCAATCTCAATTTCGCTGAGCCCCGTTTCGTCCAAAAGGTCGGCAAGCTCCCGAATGAGCGCGCGCTCAGATACGCCTTTCTGTTTTGCCTCCTTGGCGGTCATTTTTCGTTGATCCCTGCCTTGAGTTCTTGTTTTCTTTTTCGCCCCAACGGCCTCACCTGTCTTTCTTTGAGAGGACATCTGCCATCCCCTCGATTGCAAGTTCATATCCCTTCGCGCCAAATCCGCAAATTAAACCGAGCGCTTGCGTTGAGATATAGGAATGTTGGCGGAACACTTCACGGCGGAAAATATTGGAAAGGTGAACTTCTAAAACCGGCATATCACAAGCCTGCAAAGCATCAAGCAAAGCCACCGAAGTGTGCGAATAAGCCCCAGCATTGAGTATAACGCCAGATGATTTCTGGCGCGCCTCCTGCACCCAATCGATTAATTCGGCCTCACTGTTTGACTGCCGAAAATCTATTTCTAGCCCCAATTCTTTTGCCCGCGCTGCGGTCCGCCCTTCAATATCCTTGAGTGTTTCCGAACCATATATCTCCGGTTCGCGTTCTCCCAACAAATTTAGGTTCGGTCCGTTAAGTATATAAACGGGTTTGGCCATCAGCGAAGATCTTGTAAGGTTCCAGCATCCAATAGGTGCATTTTTTTACTCTGAAGTTGTGCAAAATACCATTGGGTTTAACCCAAGTACCGCCCCGTGCTTATCAGTTTTCAGTAGCTGAAGAAAGCCTAGTGGATCGTCCAGTCGCACCTAATTAAGCGCTTTCTGGCGGACTGAAGTCTCATTGCGTCTTATACAACTGTAGCGTCAAGTTCTGAGAACACGTGCGCAAACGCGCCCCGTACACACACCAAACCCGGGCGAACGCACTGTCGTATTAACAGACAGAGCAACCATCTTTTCGGATTTCTGCAACCTTCTTTTTCAGCTGATCGAGAAGGTCCTGCGGAGCGCCGGGAATAGACCGATCGCCAACGAGGAAATGGGGTGTGCCATTAACACCCATTTTTTTGGCAAGTTCACTAACAGCATTGATCTCAGCCTTGACCACGTCGCTCTCCATGTCCTCTACGAGGCGCTCCATATCAAGTCCGAGCTTTTTTGCGATCCGAAGAGCCGCAGCTTTGTCGGCGCGACCACGGTGCTGCAACAAGCCGCCATGCATTTCCCAATATTTTCCTTGCTTACGCGCCGCCAACGCAACTTTTGCAGCTTCTTCAGATCCCTTAGACAGGATCGGAAACTCTAAAAATACGACTTTGACTTTTGGGTCCTTTTCAATCAACGATGCTACTTGTTTGTAGCTCCGCTTACAGTAGCCGCAGTTGTAATCAAAAAACTCAACGACCGTAACGTCACCATCGGCATTACCCGCCATTGGTGCATCGGCGCGCCGATAAAGAAAGTCAGCGTTTTCACCAATCGATTTCTTTAATCGCTCTTCTTCCGCCTTTGCCATCCGCTTTTCCAACTCAGCTTGGATTTCCAGAAAAATTTCTGGATTCGCGAGAAGGTATTTGCGAACGATGTCTTCAATCTCGGTTTTTTGATCGCTATTAAACTCCGCCAGTCGCACATTAGGATCCTTGGCAGAAGCAGCCGTCGGCGTCTCCGCGGATGCAGACCCAATTTGCGTGAGCTGTATCGCTGAGTATCCCGCAATGGCAGCAACCATGATTACCGCCGAAAAAATCAGCTGCGAAGGAACAACGCGAGTCAGCCGCGCGACATGACGAAACAACATCAGATGACCTCTCAATTTAAGACGACTTTGGGCGACCAGTACGGAACAGCCAAGATGGCTCTACTTCGAAGTTAGGCGGACGTCCACTGAACATCTGGTGAATATCAAGATGGTGGAGAATACTTAATGATATCTTCCGTCTGGATCCATTCCGGCGTGCCAGGCTTTAGCCCCTTTTGCGCCCGCTTAGCCGAGATTTGTGCCTGCTTCAAATTTCCTTCCAAGAAATAGGCCTGCGCCGTCATCGCCTCAGCCCGTGGCCGGCTACCAAGGTCATAATAAGCCCTCGCCAATAGTCGATAAGCGCGCGGATTTTTATCTCTAACGAGCGACCGCCGAAGCAACTTCACCGACTCTTTCATGTTCGCCATATTGCCTGAGTTCTGCAGCGCAGACGCAAGCTGAACACGAATAAGATCAGGGCTCTTGGCCATTGCCACAGCTTTACGCAGAGGACCGATGGCTTCTTTGTTTCGACCCGATCGCATCAAGAGGTCGCCTTTGACTTCCCAAAAATAAGGATATTTGGGGCGCATCTTAATGAGATTGTTGATGCCTTGAAGAGCCGCATCGATCCCACCGCGACCACCTTTAAAATAGCTTGCAATGGCACGTGCATAAATCGCAGGTAGGCTTCGATCCGTCGGTGGATACCGATTGTAAACGGTCGTCGGCGGTTCCAGGTAACCAGCAAGTTTCGCACGCATCAGATCATGGCGAAGCTGTAATTCATTTGTATCCCGCGCACTGAAATAGGGACTTGATTCAACGAGTTTGCGCAACCTAGCAAGACGATCCGTCGCCACCGGATGGCTGCGCACAAACGGATCCTTGTGCGTATCGGAAATGTACTCCTGCTGCGCAAAGCGCTCAAACGTAATCAGCATGCCCCGGCCCGATTGGCGCGTTGCGTTAAGATAAGAAAGGCCTGCTTGATCTGCTGCAGACTCTTGCGAGCGACGTTCCGACAACATTGACCGCACGATGATGTCCTGGCCACCGTACAAGACGCCAGTCCCCGCACCGCCAATCTGACTACCAGCATCGTCGCCGGAAGCCGCACCTGCTACCATAAGACCAATACCAAGTATCTGCATGAGGAGCATACGCGTCTGATCTTTTTTAATGCGCGCCCGCAACGCCGCCATATGACCACCGGCAATATGACCGGCCTCATGCGCGATCACCCCAATAACCTCATTGGGCGTCAAAGCCTGTTTCAGCGTACCGGTATGGATAAAAACGTTTCGACCGTCGACGACGAAGGCGTTGAAGATATCGCTGCGTACAATTCGCATCTTGACGCGCGATGAACCCAACCCAGCGACCTTAAAAATCGGTTGCGCATAATCGTTAAGCAAATTTTCGATTTCGGTATCCCGAATAAGCGGAAGACCTTGCGCATATACTGGTTGAAGTGAAGAGCTTAATCCAACAACAGCAACCGCCGCAACAATTGCAACGTGCCGCGCTTTCCAGAAAATGGTGCGCATCGAAAAAGGATTCTTCGAGGGCTGCCTACCCATTCTAACCCCTCCTGGCCATCCAGGCCTCAAAAGCCCGCGCGTATGTTAGTGATAGCCTTTGAACGACGCAAAACCAAGTTGGCGGAAGCCCAAACAATGGGCCAGTTCAATCAACAAGACGCGATCAGCGCCCCCTCTAGCGGCTTTATTGAAGACTAGACAGCACGGGGTGGACCGTCAACGCTGGCACGGTCATTTTTGGGGTGTCAAACATTACAAACAAGCAATTCTCAGCAGAACAATATTGATAACCTGACAATCCATCACTCGACACGCGAAAAACAATGCGGCAGGATCATGGCGCAGACACGTGCCATCTACAAACGCGAAATGATACACACCTCGATGTTGCAGCCCTCCAATGGTTATGGCCTCACACCAAACCCACAGCTCACATGACACGCACCCAGCCAATAAACATCAAAGCTGCGAAACAAGCCTCCACAAGAAGTGAGATTGACAGTTTCATTGTAATGGATGTCATGCGTGCTGCCGCGGAGTTGGAGCAAGCTGGCGCCAATGTCATCCACATGGAAGTCGGGCAGCCTTCCACTCCAGCACCCAAACTGGCGCGCGATCAACTTGCAAAATGTTTAGAAACTGAAAACCTAGGCTACACACTCGCACTTGGAAACTGGCCCCTACGTGAGCGCATTGCACAATACTATGACGACCAATATGGCCTCAACATTTCACCCAATCGTATCATCGTTACGACAGGTTCGTCTGGCGCTTTCGTTCTGGCTTTTCTTTCTCTGTTCGACACCGGCGATCGCGTTGGCCTGCCCAACCCAGGCTATCCTTGTTACCGCCACATCCTTTCTGCCCTCGGTCAACAACCAATTACACTACCAACCGGTCCAGAAACACGTTGGATGCCAACACCGCAACAAATCGCAACGCGCCCAAACCACCAGAAACTGAGCGGGCTTATCATCGCGAGTCCAGCCAATCCGACCGGAACGATGATCGCACCTGATCGTTTAAGCGACATTTGCCAAACCTGTGCACGTGAAGAAATCCGGTTTATTTCCGACGAAATTTATCACGGGTTAACGTACGACGCCCCGGCCGAAACAGCGCTTCGCTATACCGATGACGCCATCGTCATCAATAGTTTTTCAAAATATTATTCAATGACCGGATGGCGTGTTGGTTGGATGGTGGTCCCGGATGGCCTGATCAAAACCATTGAAAAACTCGCCCAAAATTTTTTCATTTCAGCGCCAGCACCAGCCCAGCGGACCGCACTGGCGGCACTCGACGCCAAAGACGAATTGGAAGAAAACAAAGCCGTTTACGCAAGCAATAGGAAGTATTTACTGAAGGAACTGCCCACTGCAGGCTTTCCCAGTTTTTCCCCACCGGACGGCGCATTTTATCTATATTGCGACATCTCACATCTCACAAACGACAGCTATCAGTTCGCCCGCGCAATGTTAAAAGACATCGCCGTGGCTACAACACCCGGCATTGATTTTGATGCCGACCGTGGCCGCAGTTTTATTCGATTTTGCTACGCCAATTCGCACGAAAAAATCGTAGAGGCCGTCCAGCGAATAAAGTCCTGGACCTCATAACCGTCACAGGGAAAAAATTAATCGCATTCCAAATAACCAGTGTAGGTTTCAATGTTGTTCGCTTCATTGCTTTCTTCGATCAGATTGTAGGGATCGACCACGGCAAAGATGGTAATCTTCGTGCGTCCTTCACCGTCTTTTTCATTGCCCGTTTCAGTCTTTGGACCACCCAAAAGCTCAGTGACAACAGCCGCGGTCTCTTCATTCCATCGGCCATCAGCCGGACTAATGCTTGATGCGCGCTGAAAACTACGCATGGCATTACTTGTCTGCCGTCCCCAATCACCGTCGACCACAGAAATGCGAAAACCGCGATCCTTAAGCAAGGCTTGAATTTGTTTCACCTGCGATTCGCTCAGGTCTTGTTGCTCTGACGGAAACTCCGAAGAGGACGACGCCACAACCGCGTAAGCATTAAAATTTCTGCCCCGCTTGAGTTTGTTGCGGCCCACTTCAAATTCTACAGAGCGCTGTTCACGCGGCTCCATCTTCGTGCGTTTTTTGCCTTTGTCGATAAGGTCGATGTTTTCAGGAACATAGACCGCCGTAAAGCTGCGAAAAAAATCTTCCGCCTGGCGCAAGTTCGCATCGCTGTCACCTTCATTCCGTATAACAAGACGCCCCTTCACCAGCGGCTCGCTTAATTCGCAACTCCCAAACTCAACGGTCGTGTCTTCTTTTTGAATAACGAGATCAGGCGCAGCGAACGCCACCTGACAAAACGCAAAAACCGACAATGCGCCGATGCCACCAGATGCCAGCGCAGCAAAATAATTACGCGTCATATTTCCAAAACCCTCAGTCTTAGGATTGTCACCATGCTCGCGGGGCCTAATGTGAGACATCTGCAAGCAATTCGAAGTCCTAAACACCCCTCCGCCAGCACGTCAAGGACCACATTACTTCTCCAACTGATACACAGACCGTGACCAAATGTGGACGGTTTGCCGTCAACATCCGGGCGCTTGGTCATTCCCACTCGATTGTTCCGGGTGGCTTGGAGGTAATGTCATAGACGACCCGGTTTATGCCTTTAACCTCATTGATAATGCGGGTCGCTGTTCGTCCCAAAAAATCATGCGAAAAATCGAAATAATCTGCCGTCATACCGTCACTAGACGTCACAGCGCGCAACGCGCAGACATAATCATAGGTTCGCGCATCTCCCATCACACCCACTGTACGTACCGGCAACAACACTGCAAAGGCCTGCCAAATCTCATCATAAAGCCCAGCTTTTCGGATCTCATCCAAATATATCGCATCGGCCTTACGCAATATCTCCAGGTTCTCAGGCGTAATTGAACCGGGCATGCGAATGGCCAATCCTGGCCCTGGAAATGGATGACGCTTCACAAACGCATCCGGCAATCCAAGTTCACGGCCAAGCGCCCGCACCTCATCTTTGAAGAGTTCGCGCAACGGTTCTACAAGTTTCATATTCATTCGCTCGGGAAGCCCGCCAACATTATGATGTGATTTGATTGTCACTGATGGACCACCCGTAAACGACACACTTTCGATAACGTCGGGATAAAGCGTACCTTGCGCTAAAAAATCTGCGCCGCCGATTTTTTCCGCCTCCTCATCAAAAACATCAATAAAGAGCGAACCAATTGTCTTGCGTTTTTGTTCCGGGTCCTCAATGCCCTCTAGCGCTAACAAAAACCGCTCCCGCGCATCCACATGAACCAAAGGAATATTGTAGTTTTCGCGAAACAGCGTCACTACTTCTTGGGCTTCGCCGGCGCGCAACAAACCATGATCCACGAAAATACATGTGAGCTGATCGCCAATCGCTTCGTGAATAAGAACAGAAGCGACAGCGGAATCTACACCGCCCGATAGACCAGAAACAACACGCCCACTTCCAACCTGTTTCCTAACATTGGCAATGGCCGTGGACTTGAAATGCGCCATCGTCCAAGCATCATCAAGTCCTGCAATTTTGTGTACAAAGTTTTCTAAGATTTCAGCCCCGCGCGGCGTGTGCACCACCTCCGGGTGAAACTGCACCCCATAAAACGATCGCTCTTCATTAGCGATGGCCGCAAACGGCGCACCTTCAGAAACGGCAACAACCTTAAATCCGTCCGGCAAATGCGTGACACGATCACCGTGGCTCATCCAAACCTGGTCGCATTCACCTATTTGCCAAACGCCATCAAACAAGGCGCTTTTCGCCGTCACTTCAAGTTCCGCACGACCAAATTCCCGCAAATGGCCGGATTCAACCCCACCACCAAGCTGCGCCACCATAGTTTGCTGGCCATAACAAATACCAAGAACCGGCAATCGGGAAGTCCAAACCCACTCGGGCGCCCGCGGCGTCTCAGTCTGCGTAACACTTGCTGGCCCACCAGATAAAATAACCGCCTTTGGATTAAGACGGTCACGCGCCTCTTCAGCAAGTTGGAACGGCACAATTTCAGAATAAACGCCAGCTTCGCGCACGCGCCGTGCAATTAATTGCGTAACCTGCGAGCCAAAATCGATAATGAGTACCGTGTCGCTCAATCGACAATCCTTCCCCGCGCTGCTTGCCCATCAATGATCATCAACGCACCGCACCGTCAAGCCACACCGTCGGATCGGTCCAAATCTTCTACATCAATGGCCTCCAAAACCTCGCGGACATGATCATAGACCCAAAAATGGCCAGCACCCTCAAGCCTAGTGACTACGGCCTGCGGCAGCCGACGACCTAATTCAAACGATACCCCAACCGGAACGACACGGTCTTCTTCCCCCTGCCAAATCCGGCTAGGCACATCAAGCTCACCAAATTGAACCTCCCAAGGGTTCGAAAAAATCACCAGATCCGAAACACCCCCATCCACACCTTCGCGCAGGGCTTCTAAGGTCATGCGCACCTGACTGTCACGCACATGCCTTTGGCTTAAGATGCTACGATCGGATCGCGTTAGCCACACACGAAACAACCGTGCAAACGTATTTGGCGACAACCGAAACATAAATGCGCTAAGGCGACACGTGGCTTTCAGCAATCGCCTGTGTTTTGGAAACTCCAAAAAGAACCACTTGTGCCCACGCGCGATTGGTATTGGCGTGTTGAGTTTCGCAAATTCTGCGACAGGCCCAATCGGGCTCACAAGCAAAAGCTGAGAAACACGCTCCGGCATATCCTGCGCCATTGCAGCCGCATAAGGTGCACCGCCCGAAACACCAAGCACAGCAAATCGCGTCAGCCCCAATAAAGAAACAATCTCGCGATTATCGGCATTGCGCGATGCTAAGGTCTCCAGCCCCCCAACGGGTGACAACCCATAACCGGGCCGTTCTGGACAATAAAGTTTGAGCCCCAAACGTTGCGCTGGCGCATCCGCAACATCAAACATAACGCGCGAAGCCGGCGCACCATGAAGTGCCAAAACCGGAAACCCATCTTCCGCGCCATAGGTCGCAAGTCCAATCTTGCGCCCACTGCGAAGCGTCAGAACTTGGTTCTCATCAATGCCACCGTGCATAACCTCATCCACCATCAAAGCGAGGTTCTGGCCACAACAAACAGCGGCGCTAGCCAAATCAGGCGGTCACAAAGCCTTTTGCAGACGCGCTATATAAAAACCATCTGTATCGTGCCGCCTAGGCGTCAACAACAAACCATCCTTTTTCCCATCAGCCGACACCGGAGGATCACCATCCTTATGCGCCGTCCAACCTTCGGCAAACGGACGTATCAAAAACCCACGCTCACGTTCCAGAAAACTTTCAACTTGATCCGTGTTTTCCACTGGCAGAACAGAACATGTGACATAAACCAAGTGACCACCAGCCTTAACAAGGCCTGCAGCCAGATCTAAAACTTGAGCTTGCTCCGCCAAACGCTCATTCAAATGGCGCTTCGTTAACCGCCACTTTGCATCAGGCCGCCGCCGCCAGGTTCCCGAGCCCGAACACGGAGCATCCACAAACACAACATCAAATCGGCCCTGCATGTTTCGAAGAACTTCTTCTTCGCCGGCCGCCAACACCTGAAGGTTACGCACGCCAGCGCGCCGCACACGCTCAAAAATTGGCCGCAGTTGAAACTTGTCTCGATCGTAAGCAAAGATTTGCCCCGTGTTTTGCATGCCCGCGGCGAGTGCCAACGTCTTCCCACCTGACCCAGCACAAAGATCTAAAACTTGCATGCGCGGACCAGCACCGGCCATCAACGCCGCCACTTGGCTCGCAGCATCTTGAATCTCAAACCACCCTTTGCCATGCGCCGTTTCCGCTTCGATGTTTGGCGCGCGGCGATGATCTTCCGGAACCGGAACACGAACACCAATGGGAGACAGAGGAGTCTCCCGCGCACCAAATGAACGCAACGCGTGCAACACTTTTTCGCGCGCAGCCTTTAGCGTGTTGGTCCGCACATCAATAGGCGCGCGCCTGCTAAGAGCAGCACCCTCTTGCGCCCGGTCATCACCAAAGGCACACTCAAACTCACTCTCTAACCACTGCGGATAATCGCCACGAATGTAACAAGGAGCCTCTTCAGGCAACGATTGACCAAGTTGCTCCAGCTCCGGGTCGCTCAGTGGCTCCAAACTATGAGCCGAAGTTCCCATAGCTTGCGACAGACCATCACCATCAAGCTTTAAAGCCTGTGCGGTCGCCGCCAAAACAAGCGCACGCGTTTGATCTGATCCCATCTTCTGGGCCAGCGACAACCGCTGTCGCAACACATCATAAACAATCGTACCGATTGCCGAGCGATCACTTGACCCAGCAAACCGATGGGACCGGCCCCAGTCATTTAAGGCCTTGGAAGCAGGTTGGTGGCGCTTAAAAATCTCGTCGAGAACGTCGACCGCGGCTCTCATCCGCGCACCCAACTGCATTTAAAGGCACGCCCGCTCATCGCGAATCGGACTCACCCACACAATATAAAACAATCTCATCGACCGCCGGGATAGTTGGGCGTTTCGCGCGTTATGGAAACGCCGTGAGCATGGTTCTCGCGCACCGCCGCTGGCGACACACGAACAAAATTTGCATTCTTTTGTAAGTCCGCAATCGTCTTTGATCCGGTATAGCCCATCCCGGCCCGCAACCCGCCAACAAGTTGATGAATAACAGCATCCGCCGCACCCTTATAAGGAACCTGTCCTTCCACGCCCTCCGGTACAAACTTCAACGTGTCTTGCACTTCTTGTTGGAAATATCGATCTGCGGAACCGCGCGCCATAGCGCCAACAGACCCCATGCCACGATAGGCTTTATAGGTCCGCCCTTGATACAAATAAGTCTCGCCCGGCGCTTCTTCGGTTCCCGCCAACAACGACCCTATCATTGCAATGCTTGCGCCAGCCGCAATAGCCTTTGCAATGTCACCGGAAAATCTAATTCCGCCGTCCGCGATAATGGGAACGCCTTGCTGAGACGCCACCTCCGCACAATCCGATATGGCTGTTAGCTGCGGCACACCAACACCAGCAACGATCCGCGTCGTGCATATAGATCCCGGCCCAATACCCACCTTGACCGCATCTGCACCTGCATCAATCAAAGCCTTCGTCGCATCCGCGGTCGCAACGTTGCCTGCCACGACTTGCACACTGTTTGAAAGTTTTTTGATGCGTTTCACCGCTTCGATCACATGTTTGGAGTGCCCATGCGCGGTATCTACGACAATGAGATCACAGCCCGCTGCAATCAAGAGCTCCGTGCGACGAAATCCATCTTCACCGACAGTCGTCGCGGCCGCGGCCCGCAACCGACCTTCGTCATCCTTACTGGCGTGGGGATGCTTTTGCGCCTTCTCAATATCTTTCACCGTGATGAGACCAACACAGTGATAGGCATCGTCCACCACCAACAGTTTCTCGATCCGATGTTGATGAAGAAGTTTTTTGGCTTTGTCCTGGCTTACGTTCCGTTTGACTGTGACGAGGTTTTCTTTCGTCATCAACTCAGAAACAGGCTGCTCGAGGTTTGTTGCAAACCGCACATCGCGGTTGGTCAAAATCCCAACAAGGCGCCCATTTTGTTTTTTTGAATTGGCCGGTTCGACAACGGGAATGCCAGAAATTTGATAATCCATCATCAACTGCAACGCCTCTACCAATTTTGCAGAAGGTTCAATCGTAACAGGATTAAGAACAATACCCGACTCATACTTTTTAACCTGCGCAACATGACGTGCTTGTTCTTCAGGATCCAAATTTCGATGAATGACACCAACACCACCAGCTTGCGCCACGGCAATCGCTAAGCGCGCCTCCGTCACCGTATCCATCGCCGAAGACATAATCGGGATATTGACAGAAATAGATTTCGTCACTTGCGACTGTACGTTGACTTCCCCCGGCATGACCTCAGACGCCGCCGGCACCAGCAACACGTCATCAAACGTAAGTGCTAATCCCGAATCCCCATTAAAACGGCGCAAGGCCATACACGGTCTCCCATATCAACTGAGGCACGTCCGCTCGCCCACATATGCAATATTCAACCGAACGGCGTTGCCATTCGATTAACCTCGCTCCGGGGACCGGACACAAACCGAACCGGTTTATGAGTGGCAAGCCTATAACACCTAGACGCCAGGTTCGGAAGGAGCTGAAATAAGTTCTGTTCTTTGATGCACAAGTGGATGCGCTGTAGAACCGGTCTCCACATAGTCAGCGACCGCCTCAGCAAGCACTGGCGCCAGCAAAAACCCATGCCGAAAGGCACCATTAACCCGAATCACGGACGCCGTTTCATCCACGATCACACGCGGGACGTTATCAGGAAACGCAGGCCTTATGCCCGCACCGATATTTACGATTTCAGCCTCCCCAAAGCCGGGATGCAGAGCATAAGCTGCGCCCAACAATTCCAAAACCGACCGAACCGTGGCCGGGCCTTGGTCTTCGCTTTCAATGACAGTCGCGCCAACAACAAACCGGCCATCACCCCACGGCACCACATAAATAGGATGCCTTGGATGCAGCAAACGTACAGGCCGACCCAATTCCACATCGCGCGCGCGTACCACCAATCTCTCACCACGCACGCCGCGAAGATCCGGCAAATCACGCCGTGCGGCAAATCCTCGACAGTCAACGATGAGATCACTCTCGCCAAGTCCACCAAGCCAGGTGCCACGTGTCCATCCGACACCGTAGCGGCGCACCACGCCCGCCGCCTCACACAACTCTTCCATTTGGCTTAAGGCATCTTCCGTTGGCAGATGTGCTTCATTTTTAAAATAGAGCGCCGATGAAAAACGTGTCTCAATTTCAGGCTCTAACGAACCAAGACGCTCACCATCAACTTGCTCAAACCCTTTTGTGAGCCGCGCATAGCGCACAAGATCAGGCTGATCGCGTTGCCCGGCAACAACCAAAGTTCCGCGCTTAATCAGTGCCGAACAGCTTTCCGCCCAAGATTGCATGCCCTGATGACCAAGCTGACGCACAATGTTTGGCGCAGCCTCTGCTTCGCAATCTGGGGCCAACATTGTGCCACCGTATCGCGACGCGTTCGATAAAGCAGGCTCAATTTCTTTATCAACAAGTCGCACGTGGTGGCCTGCTTCAGCGAGCCGCAATGCTTGCCACAAGCCAAGTATTCCCGCTCCGACCACCGTGATTGTTTTTGGCGTCACCTTACGACACCCCAATCTTACACTATGCTAGTCCAAAAGCCGACGACGTCTTAATCCCCTAACGCAACACCTTCCCGCCGCGGATCAGCGCCACCCTCAAGCTGTCCATCCTTGACAACAATAACATGGCCACCTGAGTTTAAGACTTCCGGCGAA
The DNA here is from genome assembly GCA_965222775.1 of Hyphomicrobiaceae bacterium. Taxonomy (GTDB): domain Bacteria; phylum Pseudomonadota; class Alphaproteobacteria; order Rhizobiales; family Hyphomicrobiaceae; genus CBDCUV01. The sequence goes on along the minus strand of OZ244971.1, from coordinate 1,555,153 downwards.
ACCGTATGCCCAAGCGCTTTCAAACCAAGGCTGTACCAAACGGCGCCTGAAGTCGTCTCCATTTCAAAATTGCGCCCCCTGCTGCCGAAATTCGATAAAGCCACTGCAGCCTGCGCGTCCAGTTTCCAATCGATAATTGCAACCAGCATTTTGACGACATAAAGGATAATTCGACTACCTCCGGGCGATCCAAGAACAGCAAAAAGGCTCCCGGATTCGTCCAATACAATGGTTGGCGACATAGAACTGCGCGGCCGTTTGCGCCCCTCAACCCGGTTCGCAATGGGACGTCCATCCGCGTCGACGGGCCGAAACGAAAAATCCGTGAGCTCATTGTTGAGCAAAAACCCGGCCGCCCATATGCCAGACCCAAAAGCACCCTCAATCGTCGATGTCATTGAAACCGCATTACCATTATCATCAACGATGGAAAGATGTGTCGTGCCAGAGCGCTCGTTACTCCCATCAAGCCCCGGAAGCACACCTTCAATGCCAGGCGGCCGGCCCGGTTTCACACCATCCATCACCTGGGCAGGATTGATCAATCGCCGACGCTCTTTGAGGTAGTTCGTATGCAACAGTCCAGAAGGAACGGAAACAAAATCAGGATCCGCCATATAAAAATTGCGATCTGCAAAGGCAACCTTTTCAGCTTCAGCAATAAGATGCAGCGCTTCAACGTTCATTGCCTGATCTGGACTATCGCCGAGTGAAAATCCCTCAACCAGCATCAGTGTCTGACCCACCGCATGCGCACCCGAAGAGGGTGGCCCCATACCACAAATTTTCTTTGTTCGGTATGTAACGCAAACAGCGTCCCGCTCTTTCGCCCGATAAGACGCAAGATCTTCTAACGTCATATCGCCCGCCGCATTGGGCGCATCTTTCACGGCCTGAACGATCGCCTCTGCAATGGCACCATTATAAAAAGCGTCAGCACCGTTCCGGGCAATAACCTTCAAAGTTTCTGCAAACTCTGGATTTTGCAACGTGTAACCAACCGCACGTGGCGTGCCCGTATCATCAAAAAAATATGCACGCGCTTTCGGCGTAAATCGCTCCGGACCATACCAGCGCAACAACAAATGTAACCGCTGCGAAACGGGAAAGCCGTCTTCCGCCAACTTGATAGCCGGTTCAAACAAGCGTGCCCAATCAAGTTTTCCGTATCTTTTGTGCACATCTTCAAGCATGCGCACCAACCCCGGAACACCGACGCTCAACCCCGAATTGACGGCCGTCGCAAAATTCATCGGTTTGCCATCAATCAAAAACCGGTCAGACTTTGCGGCGGCTGGCGTCGTTTCTCGCCCATCAAACGTCGTCACAGCTTTTGTTGCACCGTCAAAGCGCACAAGAAACGCACCGCCACCAATGCCAGAGGATTGCGGTTCCACAAGATTAAGAACCATTTGTGCCGCAATGGTCGCATCAACAGCGCTGCCCCCCTCTCGCAGAACGTCAAGCCCAGCGCGTGCAGCATGTGGATTGGCAACAGAAATCATGTGGCGCTTTGCAATCGCAAGCGCCTTTGTCTCCAAGCCAGTTTCGTTTTCCGGCGCTATCCGCCCTTGAAATTCTTGCGCAGTGCTGAACGAGACGGGTCCCAAAAATAAAAACACCGCCGCACCCATCGCAACGGTCTGCTTTACATGACAATTGATCGCAATGAAGCTGCGCACATAACGCCACATGGTGAGACCGATCTCCGCTGGCTTTGTTTAAGAAGGGCTTTGTGCCTAGCAACCTATGTGAGGAAAAGACAGCCCAACAGCAAGCCCGCCAAAAAAGACGTGTGCGCACGACCGAGCCCAGGCACGGCAGAAATTAAAAGGAACCAAAGCGGATCCTGACAAACAGAAAAAGCCGGAACGGCGAGGGACAGGTTACCGTTCCGGCTGGGGCAGAAAGGTTGAGCCAGACACAACACGGGGGGCACGTATCGGGCTCAAACCATCAAAACGCGAGACCCTCATGTCGAAGGACGGCACTTGGGGGGTGAGTTTGCCGGCCCAGGACGAGGACACAAGGAACGCACTCGCAACTTGCTTGACAAGAAAGCGAGCCCAACGCGGGCTCACCCTTCAGAGAAAAAGAGAACATCAGACCCATTGGGAGAAACGCTAACGAGTTCAACGCACCGCTGTTCTGTTTTTGTTCCTAAACAAACCAAAAAGAGTCGTCAAGCAAAAAAGAACAAAAAGTGAAAATCGATATGTCGCCGACCGTGATATGCGCAACAATTCGGCAACATCAGACGGGCTGTCCACAGATCAAAACCCTCATCCAACCTAAATCTTCGCCACGAGTACAAACGCAATCAAATCCCAACAATATGATCGCCTTACAGCCGCCACTTCAACGCACCTGCTCACCCCCGAATTAGGCTCAAAACAAAAACAACACACATCCGCCCCGGACTGTGGCCCGATTGCTCTGCAAATTAAAATGGAGCGCTTATATACGAACTGTTCACCAAAACCGCGCAACATAGGCCGTGGTCCAACACTGTCGAGGGCCAACCTCGAGTTCATTAGGCATTCATCGCTTAAATGCCATTGAGGTTGACAGTAATAGTAATGCGGAGTGAGTACGTATGTACGTAGGCAGCTCTACGTTTAGAGCCATTTTTATCGCTGGCACAGCCGTGCTGGCACTTCTCACCACAACCTTTGCGGCAAACGCGCAATCCTTTTCGAACTGGGGCGGAACCAGTCAGTTGGGTGGCGGGCGCAAAACTGTGAGCTTCCCCCGCCAATATAAACCTGGCGAAATCATTGTGAGCTTTGGCGACCGCCGACTTTATCACGTTACAGGGACGGGCCGCGCCACCAGCTATCCCATCGCAATCCCCAACCAAAAAAGCCGCTGGCATGGCGTCACAAACGTGACCATGAAAAAGAAAAATCCGGCCTGGCGGCCAACACCAACCATGATCCGCGAAAACCCGCGCTTGCCAAGTTGGGTCCCCGGCGGCCATCCCATGAACCCGTTGGGCGTGCGCGCACTTTACCTCGGATCAAGCACCTACCGTATTCATGGAACAGACGCACCTTGGACCATCGGCAAAGCCGTCTCCAAAGGCTGCATCCGCATGTTCAACAAAGACGTTCTAGATCTTTACCCACGTGTGAGCATCGGAGCAAAAGTCACCGTGACGTGGAAGCGATTTAAAACTGCGGGCCTGAATAGCGCACGCTACGAGGGGCGCCGTCGAGGACGGCGCGGCGGTCGTAGCTCCTATTTGTTTTACTAGCGCGCGTCGCCCAAAACTGCGCACCAGTTTTGGGATAAACGACACCCGAACACGGAAATTTAGAGCACCGCGCACGAACCAAAGTTCTTGAGACTTGCTCTAAGTGTAAGCGTCGCAAGACGCGCGTAACGAAAAGGCGGTCCGTCGGGGCCGCCTTTTTTTAACGATGGCGTATCTATCACAAGTAAGAGAACACGACACAGATCAAGCTCCGCGAGCGATTCGACATGAGGCGACATTCGTCTGCGACAGAGGAATAAATTTTTGATCTGAACTGGATTACTCCGATTTTTCCTTGTTTGTGATATAGGCGTTTTCGATCGTCATATGGGGTTTACGAATGAATCCAAAAATCTATTTTGAAACCATAGTACTGCCAACCGTCCGGGAGGCTTGCGCCGATCATTTGGACCGCCGGAGGGCGTACCTGGCTGCAATGGTGACCTTTCATATATACGATTATTTGAAAGCGAACGGCGAGAACAATGCTTATAAAAAAATCAAATCAGAGGTTGGGCCACATTGGGAAGTAGTTCATGGCGTGTGCAACGGTGCAAAGCACCACACCCTAACTAAACCGCACGAAATTCCCATGAATGCAGGTGAAGATTGTGTTCGGCCGCCGTTTATCTTGGGTCATGCGAAACTAGGTCATTCGATATTGGGAGACTCAAAAGGTGCACTTGAGGTGAAGGCACCAGACGGCCGAAGGTTTGACATAACGGGAAGCGTTTGCGTTGTTGTAAAAGGCTTTGCCCAGCTCTATCAGGAGCACTTCGGTGACGCGGATATTTCGGATTTATGAAACAGCTATTAGCCACATTGGCTATGATCCTGAAAGTGCAATCGCAAGGCCGCATCTCTTCAAAAAATTATCCGTCACCAATCATTGCGTCGCCTAGGCTCGGGACCAGACGTGTGAAATTTCGTCTAGGACACATATAACCTGTTGACTTTCGTCACAGAGTTGACCCCGGCGGCCGCCAACCTATGATGATCTCATCTCCGTGATTGGGCAAAACTAGGCGGGCAAACATCACGCTCGCGCAATCGGACTGCCTACCATCAAAGAATTTTAGGTGATGCACAGATCGAGAAAAAATGTTGGGGGAGCGATGACGACAGACAAACCCGAAATCGTGACAGACGCCGAAGCTGCCGCCAACTGGATTGCGAGCGCCCTCACCAGTTCGGATTATCAAGCAGATTTCACTGTGGAGAGTCTAAAGGAAGTTGAGCGCTTTTTCCTCGAACACACACAGGATGGAAAACCTAAGCCTAACGGACTGCTTTCAGAGGATCTGGGTTCGCGACTTTTTGCCCTTGGTTCGTATGTTGGCGAGGTCATCCGGCGCGAAGTCGACGGTGAGTGGGTCGGGTCAGACGACGATCCCCAATCAGAGATCAATATCGCCGTACGAATTCCTCCGGATACAATGATGTGGCCTGTGCAGCGGGTTATCAAACGATTGCAGAACGGTCCAGAAGACAATATCTACCACTACGGCTTAGTTGCAATTGAACAACGCGAGTCGCAATAGCGCCACGGAACGCCTGCCATGACATCAAAAGAAACGACCATCATCATTGAAGAACGCGACGACGGCCCACTTGTGGTCAAGGGCGTGACACGGATGACGGGGCCGGACGGCGAGACCATGAAAGTCAAACCGGCCATGGCGTTGTGCCGTTGTGGCGCTTCCAAAAACAAACCCTTTTGTGATGGCTCGCACGACCAAATCGGTTACAAGAGCCAGCCTGAAGACGATCGCACACCCGATCGCCTCCGCGTTTACCAGGGCGAAAAGATTAACGTCCATTACAATCGCCTATTGTGTTCCCATGCCGCCGAGTGCGTGACCCGCCTTGGCGCCGTCTTCGACACAAACCGCAAGCCGTGGATCGTTCCCGATAACGGTGAGCGGGATGACATCATGGCCGTGGTCGCAAAGTGCCCATCGGGAGCGTTATCCTGCAGTGAACCTGGTGACTCGTCGCAACACGCAACAGCCGAAACGCCCGGCATCACCATCGAAAAGGCCGGGCCCTACCGGGTAACAGGTGTGCCACTTGAAAATAGACGCAGCGCCGAAGGCTCTTGCGCAGAAAAGTACGTTCTTTGCCGTTGTGGCGCGTCAAAAAATAAACCGTATTGTGATGGCACACATCACGATATCAAATGGGAAGATTAAGTGAGCGACGCGAGACGGCAACGTCGCTTATTTTTGTATCGCGTGAGGGAATGACATGCGAAAAATATTGGTTTCGGTAGCACTGATCATTACGGCATTGGCCACGGTGCATCTCAACATAGCACTTGCCAATTCAGAAAAAACGTTCGCGCAATGGAACGCACCAGCCGTCAAATGGCACAATTACGAGGACGGCCTTGCCCTCGCCAAAAAAACGCGCCGACCAATCTGTGTCGTCTTCCAAACATCATGGTGTCCGCATTGCGTGCAATACCGCAAACTGTTTTTTAATACCGACATCGTCAAACGAACAAAAAACATGGTGATGATTTTGGTCGACCGAGATCTGGCACCAGAAATCAATGCCCAGTACGCCAAATACGGCAAGTTTGTACCCCGCACCATGGCGCTAAATTGGCAGGGCAAATTAAATGACGCTATTCGCGGTCCCGACCCGGAGTACCCGCACTTCATAAATTACGACAACACACGCGAATTGGCAGCCTTTTTGGACAAGGTCGCAGCCGAACACGTGACCCAATAGCCATAAAACACCGCGCGAAAAAGCATTACACAAAATACCGCAAACTAACTCCCCGCTAAACACGCACGCATGTCATCGGCCAGCCCACGCAGCAAGTTAAAGTATAAATCGGCCCCAGGCTCAAGATCTGCACCAATGGGATCAAGCACTCCGGAACGTGCACCTGTCCCCTCACGCACACTGCGCAATACCCGCGCGCCAAATTGCGGCTCTGCAAACATACATTGCGCGTTTAGCGACTTGATGGTCGCCCGCAACTTTGACAACCGTTTTGCACCCGGCGGCACTTCTGGGTTTAGCGTCACCGCACCCGCTGCTGAAAGCCCGAAGCGCTTTTCGAAATATTGGAAGGCGTCATGAAAGACAATAAACGGGCGGCCCTTCACAGGCGCTAAGCTTGTTTCAATTGCGCCAGTTAATTGATCAAGACGCGCGATCACCGCTTGCGCGTTTTCGTCAAACTTTGCAGCATGCTCCGGCCACCGCTTACCGAGCGTCGCAGCAATGGCCTGCACAATGACCTTAGCGTTGTCCGGATCAAGCCAAATGTGCCCGTCCATATCCGCATGACCGGCATGAACGTCATCATGTTCGTCATGAACCTCATGCGCCTCCCCATGCTCACCTGCATCTTTGTGATCATCATGGGCATTATGATCGTGTCGCTCAAAAGTCGCACCGGCGCGTTGCTTTAAAAGATTAAGACCATCGGTATCGATCAACTCCACAACCGTCGCGCCCTGCGGTAGAACGTCACGCACTTTTTCAACAAAGGGCTCAACTGTTTCCGAAACATAAATGAATACGTCAGCATTGCTGATGGAGCGCGCGCCCGATGGCTTGAGAGCGAATCCGTGCGGAGATTGCGCGCCCTCAACGAGCAGCTTTGGCTTGCCCACGCCATCCATGACGCCTGTAACCAGCCCATGTATCGGTTTGATGGTCACCACCACGTTTGGCGTGGCAACCTCTGAAGATGACGATCCCGCGACAGCCCCAGACGCCATTATGACTGCAATCCAAAAGCCAGCAGTCACAATCTCGAGAGCCCGCCTCGTCCAATCAATCCCCTTAAATTTCAATGTCTATGCTCCCATATGTTCGAAGGTCCGATGGCGCAAGTCTAGCACTCTGGTCTTTATGACCCAACAAATCTGGCGCCTTTGAGTATCCACGATCCACCGAAAGCCATTAATGACAAAAGATTGGCACAATCCGGTATAATGGCTCTAACGAACAAATCGAATCGCAATCTAGAATTTGCCCCTGTGAGATGCCCCTCAGGATAAGGCCAGTTCCAATCAGAGAGACAAAGCGATGCGAATGACGCTTGCTCAAAACAGAAAACACTTTAGCACCGCGTGCGCGGCCATACTCGCGATCGCGATTGGCATGCCGGCCACACCGGCAAACGCCCATCCCCACGTTTGGGTGACAGTAAAAGCAGACATCGTTTATTCCGACCATCACATCAAAGGCTTCCAACAAAAGTGGACCTTTGATGACATGTATACCGCCATGGCCATCCAAGGTCTTGATACCAACCAGGATGGTAAGTACGACCGCGAAGAATTAAAGGAACTGGCAAAGGTCAATGTCGAGAGCTTAAAAGAGTTCGCCTATTTCACGTTTCCAAAACTTGGCAAAACGGCATTGGAGTTAAATGAGCCGAAAGACTATTGGCTGGAGCACAAAGATGGCGCTTTGACACTGCACTTTTTCATGCCGTTGAAAAAGCCAGTGCTGTCAACAGCACAAGGCTTCAAATTGCAGATCTATGACCCGAGTTATTACATCGCCTTTGATCTTGCAAAAGATGACCCGGTCAAACTCGCTGGCAACGCTCCGTCGGGCTGCAAGCTCGACGTCGGTGTTCCCAAACAAGAGCAAATTGAAGCGAACCAGTTGAGCGAAGCGTTTTTCTCACAACTCGGTGGTGACTTTGGCATCAGCCTGTCAAAGACAATTTCGGTAACTTGTCCGCAATCATGATTGGCAGAATTTGGCAATGGCAAGCGCCTACCGTGCTTGCCGTTCTTTCTATAGTGTTCGCTGGCCTCATCTATGACTCCGCACCCGTTTGGGCGCAGGACAAGATGACGGGTGCAAACACCACTACCGACGCCCCCAAAGAACCACTTCAAAATCGTGGCTTTACAGCCGCCCGACCACCTGTAGCAGCAAAACCGCAGACACCACAGTCTTCTGGTTGGTTTTCACGAAGTTGGGCTTGGCTCATCGCACAACAACGTGCCGTCAACGAGCAACTATCCAATGCTATTAAACGGTTTAAAACCGACAACCCGATTTACGCAGCATTGCTTCTCGCATTTTTAAGCTTCACCTACGGCGTCCTCCACGCAGCGGGGCCGGGCCATGGCAAAGCGGTCATCTCGTCTTATGTTTTGGCAAACGAACAAACAGTGCGCCGCGGGATCTTGCTGTCGTTTATGGCCGCACTCATGCAAGCCATTTCCGCCATAACGATCGTTGGCGTTCTCGCTATACTTCTCAACCAAACCGGTCTGCAAATCAGAACCACGGAAAATTGGATCACGACTTTTAGCTGGGCTCTTGTTGCCATCGTCGGCGCATGGCTGCTCGTCGCGCAACTCCGCAATATCTTTTTTAAGACACCGGCCGCTCAACACACCCACCATGGTTCCCACAACCATGGGGATCACGACCATGATGGCGAGCATTGCGATCACGTTCACATGCCCGGTCCAGACGCCGTTCAAGGACCTTGGTCTTGGCGCAAAGCCCTTGCCATCGCTTTCGCAGTGGGTATCAGACCGTGTACGGGAGCAGTTCTCGTTTTGATTTTCGCGCTCACTCAAGGCCTGTTGTGGGCCGGCGTATTTGCCACCGTCGCCATGTCTTTGGGTACCGCCATTACAGTATCTGCCCTCGCAGCGCTGGCGATTGGGTCGCGCGAATTTGCCAAAACTCTTGCCGGCAACACCAGCGTTTGGGCTAGCCGCATTCAAACGGCGGCAGGCCTCATCGGCGCAAGCTTAATCCTTGTTCTCGGCACGATGTTTTTTATCGGCTCGCTTTCCGCCACGGCCCCGTTCTAAACCGCACAACTCTATAAAATGCCCTTTTTTGAAACACGTATTAACGTGAACGATAGACTTTTGCGGCCTTCAACCACAAAAACCTGTATCTGAACAGCCCTATCGCGCCACTACGGCAAACCGATAAAGGCTTTGTTCACTATGCGTCACCTGACGAGAGCTGCGTTTTTTTTCACCGCTTGCCTTTGCCTCACAGCGCCTCTTTGCGCAGCACACAATGCCACCCCGACGCCGGTAGTGGCCACCTCAGATATTGAGATTATTGTCCTTGAAGCACCAGGCTGTATCTATTGCCGGCACTTCAAAAAAGAAATCGCCCCCATTTATCAAACTTCTAAATACACGAAGAATGTCCCACTCATCTATTTGGATGTGAACGACGCCAAGACCGGAAAACTCAATCTGTCAAAACCCGTAGGCATCGTTCCCACAATAATTATCTTAGAGAACCGCCAAGAAATCGGGCGAACCCATGGATACGTTAGCCGCCAAGACTTTTTCCGCATAATCAAACATATCTTGGCCGGCAGATAACGGCCAAACTGTTCCCAATCTGCCATCAATTCCGCCCTATTTGGCCCCACTTTCAAAACGGGCCTTAAGACCTGTTGCCATCCATACGGCAATGGGCTTTCATGATAGTCATGCTCGGCAAACGCTGGCACATTTTGCATCGACCAGGGACCGGCACAATGGATAGACGCACGTTCATCACCACCACGGGAGCAGCAACGCTCGCAACCGCAACTGCGGCCAGTGCGGCAACGAATAAGACAACACATAATACACATGAAACCAACCGGGCTGCGTCCGCCCACGCCGCGAAAAAAGAGCTGCGCGTCTCAATGTCGTCTCCCGAAGGCGTATCCGGGGAGGCTGACATCGCGCGCCAACTCTGCTTAGACATCACGCGCGCGACAGAAAACCGTTTCAGCTTCACATTTGAAAAAAGCCGCAGCGGAAGCATTGACGCATTTTCTAACAGTGATGCGCACATTCATTTTGGCGCAGAACACTTGAACACAAGACATCATCCAAGCGTCGCTTACTTTGCAGGCCTCCCGTGGCATTCTGGCCTGACACCGGAAAACTTTGACGCATGGCTTTCAAACACGTCGGGCCAAGACCTTTGGGACGAGGTTATGGCGCCCTTTAACATTAAGCCGCTGCTCGCCGGCCATACCGGTACCTCACCAGGCCTTTGGTCTCACAAACCCATCGCGCGTTTGTCGGACTTGAAAAAGAAGAAAATCGCGGTCGGTGGTATCACGCGTGATGTTGTGCGCGCCATTGGCGGCGTTGCGGTCGATTTCCAACACGACAACGAAGCCGTCGCCAGGTTCAAAGACCGACACATTGATGCAATCGAACTCGGCGGACCACAAATCTCAATGACTGCTGGCCTTCACACGCATGCCTCCACTGTCACCATACCAGGCTTCAACCCAAACGGTCACAACCTTGTCTTCTCCGTCCGGTACAATGTCTGGGAAACACTGACCAAAACCGATCAAACAATCATATCATCCTGTGCAGCAAAGGCTTTCCGGCAAAGCCTCACCCAAGCCCGGGCACAAGACTCCATCATAAGACGCGCGCTCAAAAATCATCACAACATTTCGTTTCACAACTTCGCTGCCGAAGTGGAACGCGGCCTCAATCGAGTTGCTGATGCGGTAATCGCCGTATTGCCAGGTCAAGACCGACACACCCAGCGCGTCAATTTAAGCTACATGGCTTACAAAAATACAATGTCCGTCTAGCGGCCACCCACCCTCCAATCTCCAAATCCGAGGCGCGGTTTTCTTCCACAGGCACACCGTTAGGGTGCGTTCTGAAAAATGTCCTTTGCGATTTGTGCGCCAATAAATGTGTCGCAAAACTAGAAATTGCCGTGATGCACCTTAGAGTCTGAAGCGCGAATCATGCGTAAAGCAGTGCAGTGACGCAGTCCAAGGAGAGACCAGAATGAGCACCGACCACAGCACCGACGTCAAGCGCTATGCAGCAAAAGCAAGCGACAAACACATCGACGGCATCATCAAACACCTAGGCATCGCCCTTAAGAGCAAAGACGCCGCACTCGTCTCATGTTCGAGCAAAGACGAACTTGCGCGCGTGCGCGAAAGCTGGGTCAAAAAGAAACTCGGCATATCTGGCGACGATAGTGAACTTGACGCTGTGATTAAAGAGATCTGCGAAAAGATGAAGGGCGATAAACAAAAACAACGCGTCACGTTTTACTACCTTCTGGCCGAGCACTACGGCAAGCTTGACGCACTCGCATAAGAACGAATTTAAAACTGCGGGTTGACGTAACCTATATCGTTGCCACAACAAGGGTTCCGGTGCATATCCCGCACCGGGCCCTTTTTATTTCAAAGGCTAGACAACACATCTAATAGCGACCATTTATTAGCAGCCGGTTCGTTCAACAATTCAATGCGCAACAAGCTGCATTCATTACGACGAAGTGCTAAGGTTGGTCCATGCCCAAATTGCATGCACTCCTTAACGAAAAGTTTGATCTGGCGAGCGAACGCGTCCTCTTAACCGGCGCGCAAGCGATCGTGCGCCTCGTCCTCATGCAAAGGGCTATTGATCAACAGGAAGGACTTAACACCGCCGGTTACATCACGGGTTATCGCGGCTCACCCTTGGCCAACCTAGAAGCCGCCTTCGCTATGGCCAGCGACCAGACAGTAAAACAAGACATCCTGTTTCAACCCGCAATCAACGAAGATCTCGCCGCCACTGCCATTTGGGGCACACAACAAGCGGAGTTGCGCGGCGAAGGCCGCTTCGATGGTGTGTTTGCAATTTGGTACGGCAAAGGCCCAGGCGTCGACCGATCCGGCGACGCATTACGCCACGCCAATCACGCTGGAACATCAAGACACGGCGGCGTCCTGGCGTTGATGGGCGATGATCACACCTGCGAAAGCTCGACCTCTGCACATCAATCTGAGTTTGCGTTCATCGACGCCATGATCCCCATCTTTAGCCCGTCTAATGTACAAGAAATCATCGACTATGGTCTGTTGGGTTATGCCTTATCGCGCTACGCCGGAACATGGGTGGGCATGAAATGCGTCAAAGACACCGCCGAAAGTACGGCAACGATCGATGGCAGGCTCAATCGCCAAGCAATCCGCTACCCAAGCGAGGAAGAATTTCAACTCCCGCAAGGCGGCCTAAATATCCGCACGCATGACCACCCACTCGAAAAAGAATTGAGACTACATACAAAAAAACACGATGCCATCCTCGCGTTCCAGCGTGCCAACAACATAAACTGCACAATCTGGAGCGGCGGAAAGGCACCTAAAATCGGGATCATAACGTCTGGTAAGAGTTACACTGACACACGCCAAGCCCTTGCAGACTTAAAGATTGATGAGCACCATGCCGAACAACTTGGTCTCGCCCTCTTTAAAGTTGCCATGCCCTGGCCGCTGGAACCCATTGGCATACTAAAATTTGCCGAAGGCAAGGACTGCCTTTTGGTCATCGAAGAAAAGCGCCCCATCATTGAACCCCGGCTCAAAGAAATCCTGTACGATTCAGCACATCGACCGCACATCGTTGGGAAGCGCAACAAAGACGGCGAATGGCTTCTGCCGTCGACCGGCGGCCTCGACACCCTCGAAATCGCAACAGCAATTGCCCATACGCTCATTGAACACGGCGAGCAGCCTGACAATGAAATCAACCGCGCCCTCGCCGTGCTAAATGCGCGCAAAGCACGCCGTCCAACAGAGGCTGAACCAATTTTTCGCGAAGCTTATTTTTGCGCTGGCTGCCCTCACAATCGGTCCACTGTTGTCCCTGAGGGCGCACGCGCATACGCAGGCATTGGCTGCCACTACATGGTCCAATGGATGGACCGCAACACGGAAGGCTCTACGCAAATGGGCGCCGAGGGCGCCAACTGGATCGGCGAAGCTCTCTTTTCCACCCGCCAACACATCTTTCAAAACATTGGCGACGGCACCTACGTCCATTCCGGGTCGCTCGCGATCCGTGCCGCCATCGCGGCCGGCACCAACATCACGTTTAAGATTCTCTATAACGACGCTGTCGCAATGACAGGCGGTCAACCTTTGGAAGGTGGCAAGTCCGTTTTGCAAATGGCCGCCGAAACCAAAGCCGAAGGCGCCACCGCGGTCGCCATCGTCACCGATGACATTGCCCGCTACCACAACACGTCGCTGCCATCGGGCGTCGAACTTAAACACAGAAACAAACTCGACGATCTACAACGCCGGTTCGAAAAATTAAAAGGCGTCACCGTCATCATCTATGACCAGACGTGCGCAGCCGAAAAACGTCGCCGCCGCAAACGCAGAACGATGCCCCAACCAGACACACGCGTTTTTATCAATCCCCTTGTCTGCGAAGGCTGCGGTGATTGCGGACAGGCATCAAATTGCGTCGCAATCCTACCCTTAGAAACGGAATTCGGGCGCAAACGCGAAATCGATCAGTCCGCTTGCAACTTTGACATGTCTTGCCTGGATGGATTTTGCCCGAGTTTTGTGACAATCAAAGGTGCCAAGCCAAATAGCAAAACTGACGCCAACTTGATCGCGAACCTCGACAACGCGGTAGAAAACATTCCCGAACCAAAAATCCCAGAACTCAACGAACCCTATGCCATTTTGGCAGCAGGAATTGGAGGAACCGGCGTTGTCACCATTTCCGCCATTCTAGGCCAAGCCGCGCACATAGACAACAAAGCCTTTGGCGCGATTGATGTGACGGGACTTGCCCAAAAAGGCGGGGCTGTCATTTGCCACATGCGCATCGCCAATAGTTCCGATGACATCCATGCCATCCATGTTGGCACCGAAAGCGCCGAACTCATTATCGGAGGAGATCTCATTGTTACTGCCTCCAACAAAGTCCTCGCAACGGCACAACCAGACAGGACAGCTCTCGTTATTTCAACGCATGAAATCCCCACTGCCGACATCACGCGCGATCCCGACGCGCAAATTCCAACACATAAATTGGATGAAAGAATTAAAGGCCGCATCGCCAAAGCGCCCTGTCAAACATTTAATGCCCACACGCTCGCACGGCGCATTTTGGGTGATAGCATTTGCGCAAACATGATCTTGCTTGGAGCAGCCTATCAAGCAGGCCACATTCCTCTTTCTTCGCGCGCAATCGAAACCGCCATTGAAACAAATGGTGCCGCCGCCGAGAAGAACCGGAAAGCATTTCGAATGGGACGGCTTGCAATCGCGTCGCCTGCAAAGTTGCAGTCTTGCCAAACGCCGCTTGAAACCACACGCGCACCTCAATCAAAAACATTGGCGGACAGAATTGATCTTCGCGCACAAGAACTCACCCAATACCAAAACGCCCGCCTTGCTGAGCGATATCGGGACATGGTCGAAATAGTTGCATCGGCTGAAAAACGTGCCATCGGAAAAACCGGTGCGCTTACCGAAGCAGTCGCCAAATCGTACTTCAAACTCCTAGCCATCAAAGACGAATACGAAGTGGCACGCTTATTTACCGATGGTCGTTTCCAAGATCTGCTAAACCAAAATTTCTCGGAAGTCCGAAGCTTATCCTTCCACTTTTCACCGCCGAGCCTTAGAGGACAAACACACAAATCAAAGCGGGCGCATAAGCTTGCCATGAATCGATTTTGGATGATGCCAGTCTTGAAACTCTTGGCCGCGGCGCGTCGGTTCCGAGGCAGTTGGGCCGATCCCTTCCAGTTCCACCCCGACCGCCGATTAGACCGCCAACTCATCACCGATTACGAACACCAAATAGACAAGATACTTGCGACACTCTCACCGCAAACCCTACCCATTGCGGTCGAGCTGGCGTCTCTGCCGCAAAAAATGCGCGGATTTGGCCACGTCAAACAGACCGCGATTAAAACCGTTGAAGAACGCCAAAAATCCCTATTTAGGCAATTGCGAGCCCAACAAACGGATAGGAAAAACTCCCTGACCACGTTGCAAGAAACAGCGACCGGTTAATTCTGGTTCTCAGCATAAAACTGCAAGTGTACCTGCATATGAACGAACAATTCATCCTTAAGGGCACGAACAATTTGAAGACGGCGCACAATTTACTCTATAAGATTGTACTCCTGGCCGAATATGAGCCTTTCTATTCCGATGAAAAGGCACGGCCGCACAGTAGAAAATGAGTTCAGCGATGACCGCCTCGCCCTTTAATTCACTGAGAAACCAAGAAAATTACCAAGATCCCAACGACGAACGCATGAACCAGGTTCGCGAACTTCTGTTGGGCGATCACATTCGGGCAAGCGAGGCAAGGCTGGCCGCATTGGAACGACGACTGAGGGATCTTGAAACAACCATTGAGCAGCGTATTGACGTGATTCACGTGCGCCTCGAAGCGCTCGCGGGCGAAGTGCACGGAGACCAGCGCGCTGCGTTTGATGAGCTTGCCAAAAGTATTAGCGATTTAGGCAACCGCATTCGGCGGATATCCAAGGCCTAGATTTCAAAGTTGATGAGGGGGGACCGCGCCGACGCAGGCCTGATGTCCCACAAAGCAATGATGTCAAACAACATCGATAGATTAAAGCAGCTCTTGTTCGAGGCCGAAAAGGAGACCCTTGCCAATCTGGAGGGCCGGCTCGAACGCATGGTGCGCTCAAGCGCCCACGATCGTGAGACGTTTGCCCGCAAGCTTCGTGAGATTGTCGACGAAGAAGCTGGCCACCGCAGAGAAATTGGCAAACAGCTAGAAGCCGTATTCGCGCGCGCCGGTACAGTCGAGAGGTTCCGTAATAGTGTCGCCCAAATTCTTGATAGTGCCCTCAGACAAGCTGAAGTTGACCGGCATCAGGAACTTTCCGAGGCCGTTGCCCCCCTCGTCGTCCGGACCATCAAAACCGAAATCCACAATTCCAAAGACGACCTTGTCGAAGCGCTTTATCCCATTACTGGTCGCATGGTGAAAGCCTACGTGGGCAACGCGATTCGTGATCTAACACAGCAAATCAACCGCCGCATCGAAGCAAACCCGTTCATGCTTCGAATGAAAAGTTTGACCACCGGCCGCTCCGTTGCCGAATTGGCCTTGGCTGAGTCGCAAACCCTAGAGTTAGAAGAACTCTACATCGTACGACGCGGCTCGGGAGAACTCATTGCCCGCTGGCCAGAGGCACCCGCAAGCGCCAATCGCGACCAGGTCATGAGCGGCATTTTAACCGCCATCAATGAATTTGCCGTTGAAGCATTCCAAGCAGACGCATCAAGCCTTCGCCAAATTGACCTTGGCAATTCGCGAATCTATTTGCGCGCCTCACCAAGCTATTTGCTGGCCGCAAAATGCAAAGGCGTCGCAAGCCCCAACGTCGAGCAAATAATCGATGACGAGTTCCTCACGACCATCTCATCGACCACGGGCAATACCAATGGGAACGGCGTCGCACATCAATCTGCGAGCGCAGTTTCCGCATCGGTCCCCGCACTTGCCGAGCGCCTTGATACCAGGTTGTCCGAAGAACGCACCAAAATGGAAAACGCAAGTTTAGGCGCAAGTCCAACACGGGGCCTACTTGTTGTCGCCTGCTTGCTCCTCGCCGCCTGGCTCAGTTGGACCCTTTACGAATCCTATGGCCACACGCGTGTCGAATCCCTCACCGCGCGAATTCTTTCCGGCGCAGACGAGCTGCAGGGGTATCCAGTACGCGCGGAAGTCGCGCCATATGGTGCAGAAGTGGACATCATTGGTCTTGCGCCCACCGAGGCCACCAAAGCCAACGTTTTGCAAAAATTACGCACCGCACTTCCTGGAACGCGGCTCAACGACCAGCTCACCGTGGTATCCGTCGATACCTATGATCCTGGCCCAGAACTCGCCGGCCTACGTGAGGACATGGCCGTACTGCGCCGAAAATTGACCCAGCGCGCGGTCCACTACGCCACTTCTCGAACCAGCCGCAGGCTGCATGGGATTAGCACTGATCTAGATCAGCTTGCTGTGAATCTTAAAGACAGCACTGACAAGGCTAAGGTCGCGCGATCTAAAGTAGAGATCAAAGCAATCCTAAGTGACCTTGATCAGCATGTCGACGTTGCGGCCAGTTCAACGCTTTCCCATACCGAGCTCGTGGCCTTACGTAGCAAACTTGGAAGGCTTACCGACCGCATTGCTGCAGAAACAAGAAACATCCAAAGTTTGTTGGTCAACAATGCAGCGGCGGCCAGTGGTGCGTTGCGACCATTGGAGCCCAGCCGCAGTGATCTCACACACATTGAAGAAGAACTCTCCATTCAAGCCGAGAGGCTTGCCACACTCATTATTGCCGCAAACCAGGCCTTTGCAATCAAACCACCTCCACAACCAACACCCCCACCGATCATCGAGCGTGTGGAAGTAAAGCTCACGCCACGCCAAAAGCTTGAGGCTTGGACAGCTGCCAACGCCATCTTCTTTGGCGAATCCACAAACTATCGCAACAGCCAAAGGGCCGAAAATAAACTCGACAGATTTGCCGATCTCCTGAACAACAACAATATCTTAATACGCGTTGTCGGCTTCACAGACGAAAAAGGCCCACAAGACCGCAATGTATTATTGTCCGAAGAACGCGCTCAAAAAGTTCGCCTTGCCTTGATACAACGTGGCATAGCGCCAGCCCGTCTTGTTGCCGTCGGACGTGAGAACACGATCGTTTTGTCGCCGGTAATAGGTCGAGAAAGTCCCAATCGACGCGTGCAATTTGAGTTGGGCTTTGAAGACGAGTTCAATTGATGACAACCCACAAGGTGATGTTGTTAGGAGAAATTGGCGTCGGCAAATCGTCTCTGGTACGCCGACTCGTTCTCGATCGCTTTGATTTTGACTATAAGCCGACCCTGGGCGTCGACATATATCGCTATGAAGTCCCTGAAGAAGAAGGCCGTCCACCTTCCACCTTCATAATTTGGGACACTGACGGCAACTTTAGCGATCGAATTTTCAGCCACATCTACATGCGCAAGTCATCTGCCGCCCTGATCATCGGTGACGTCACGAGGCGTGCAACGCTAGACGCTATGATTCATCTCGCCGACGGTTTTCGCGACGCGTTTCCCGGTCGCCAATACGGATTTGTCGTCAATAAGCTCGATCTTATTCAAGATACAGAAACTGACGACCTTCCCGAGCGTTTTCTTGGTCCCAATGAGCTTCTGATAAGAACAAGTGCAAAAACAGGTAGCAACGTCAAATCTGCCTTCCACGACCTAGCAACAACAATAGCACGGCGCGAGCAGTAACGTGAGTCAACTTCCACCTGCCCCATTGGTGGCCGCAGCCACAAAACTAGCCGAAGAAGGCCTGTATGGTTTGGTCTGGCTAGATGAAAATCTAATGGTGACCGCGAAGTACGGCCAACTTGTAAGTTTTATTGAGATCGGCGACCCAATCACACATCAACTGCCGGCACTTTTTAGCTATGAAGCAGATATCCACGCCCTCGGCTACGAACGCGGCAACACATTTTTCGTTCCCGCGATCGCCTTAGTTACAAAAGACGGTCACAGCCCGCGTGTGAACTTAACGGTCATTCGACACAAAGAATCTCCCGAATACATTATTCTATTAGGACGCGCCCTCAGCGGCTCCACGACAGATATCGAATTAAGCCAACAGATGCGCAAACGGCTGATCGCCGAGGAAGCACTCGCGTTGGCCTCCAAGGAACTCGAACAGGCCAATCAAGACCTTGAAGATTATGCGGCAATCATTTCGCACGACTTAGGTACACCCCTGCGGGCTATCCGTTATTTGACCGAAGACGCTGAAGCAGCAAACGCGACCGGCGACAAAGATCGCGTCGCTGAACTATTAAAAAATCTAAAGGACCATTCTCGGCGCATGTCGGGAATGATGACGGCCCTGCTCGAGTATGCCAGCCTTACGCGCAAATCCGACATCTGCGAGCCCGTTGACACCGAAAAAATGATCAACGAAATCGTACAGTCGTTAGAGACAAAAAATGGGATTCGAATTGAGGTCAAAGGCGATTGGCCCCGCTTCGAAACGCTCGCGGCTCCACTTGATCTCGTGATCCGAAACTTGATCGACAACGCCATAAAGCACCATGATCAGCCCAACGGCCGTGTCGAGGTGGCAGCCAACCAGACGGCCAATTGGTTCGAAGTCACCATTTCGGACGACGGCCCCGGGATTGATGAGAAGCACCATAGATCCGTACTGCTACCTTTCCGCACACTGGAATCGGGTTGCCAAGACGGTCAATTGGTCGCCCACGAAAAAAAGTCAGACCACAAAGAAAATCCATCAAAAGGCTATGGCATTGGCCTTGCCATCGTAAAACGTACGTTAGATACCCTTGGCGGTACGCTCCAGTTGGAATCAAACCCTGCTCTTCGACGGGGAACGACATTTACCATCCGCTGGCCAAAATCCATTAAGTCCTTACCTTAATAACAAGCGACGTTGGATGCGTCTGTCATCGCCCTTAATGTCACAACCTCTAGACGTAATTCAGACTGGAATTTCATGACCCAGCATTCTAGAGTATAGTTTGATTGGGCAACCCGTTTGGGAAAACGCGCGCCAACCACGTTCCACGATGCAAAACAAAAACGCCAAAACAACGCAGACAGAAAATGATGTCTAATTCACAACCCAAATCGGGAGAAAGTTTTCTCACCCGTAAGAGCCTCGCTACAAAAGCCCGTCGCGAACTCCCGCATTTTTCAAGTGTCCTCGTTGTCGAGGACGAAAAAGCCGATGCCGACCGGCTCGCCGCAATCCTCAATTTAATGTTCAGCTATAACCTGCGCATTCATCAAGCCACAACACTGAGCGCGGCAATGGACATTGTACTGCGCGAACAGCTTGACCTTGTCTTTCTAGATGATGTTCTAAAACCATCCGATACGGCGACGGATTCAATTCCATATTTGCGCGGCATCGGTTTTGAAGGTCCAATTGTCGTCATCTCTTCCAAGGCCACGCGCAAACGCAAAGCGGAATTGCAAAAAACCGGGGCCAACGACGTTATCCACAAAGATGATGTGGATTCAGTTCGCATCGCTGAAGCCATCACCCATGTGTTCGGCAATGACAGCGACCCAGTCACATCATAATGTGCATTGTAAAATTGGCGGTCAGGCTATCACGGCTTAAGTCAACCAAATAAAAAACCCGGGCGCCAAAACCGTTCCCATCAGGGTATGTGTACATTCTTGCATTACGCCCGGTGTTTGGGACCACAACTGTTGCAATCCTCACACGTTTGATGCAACCAATTCCTTCCAAACGTGGACAACTCTTGCCGCATCGCTATGTCGCGCTAAAAGAGTGTCCATGGAATTTACCACCCAACAACTTACGATATTAAGCCTCTTGGGGTTTGTCTTAGCATTTCTAGTCTGGGGCCGTTTCCGCTACGACCTTGTGGCTTTCGCTGCATTGGTCATCGCGGTCGTGCTGGGATTGGTACCAGGCAACGACGCTTTTGCAGGCTTTGGACATCCCGCAACGATCATCATTGCGCTGGTCCTTGTGGTCTCCCACGGCCTCGCAGCCTCCGGCGCCATTGGCTATATTGCCCGCCGAATTTCTTCGGCAAGCCGATCCATCTCAACCCACATTGGCATTATGGGAACCGTTGGCGGAGCACTTTCTGGATTGATGAACAATGTCGGCGCGTTGGCACTCTTGATGCCCGTTGACATCGAAACGGCACGGAAAGCGCACCGTTCGCCCTCCGCAACACTAATGCCCTTGTCCTTCGCAACCATCCTAGGCGGCCTTGTCACCTTAATCGGAACACCACCCAACATCATCATTTCGACGTTTCGCGAACGCGCATTGGGCGAGCCTTTCGCCATGTTCGATTTTGCGCCCGTCGGATTGGTTTGTGCAGCCATTGGCATCGCATTCATTGCACTTATTGGCTGGCGCTTAATACCAACATCATCAAGCCGCGCGAGCAGCGATGAAAAAGCCTTTGAGCTTGATAACTATGTGGCCGAACTCAGCGTGGATGAAGGATCAAATTTCGTTGGCGTTCCACTTTTGGAACTTGAGAAGGCCTGTGATGATGGCGACTTGACACTCCTCGCTGTCATTCGTGGCAACAGCCGGCTACCAGCGCACGCCGGTTGGATCAAGATTCAGGACGGTGACGTGCTTCTTGTCGAGACAGCCGCCGAGACTTTGGATGGGTTTGTGAGCGAGCACAAACTGGCCTACGTCACACCAGAGCAAACCCGCGGCCAGCTTGAAGGTGCCGATTTGGACCTCGTCGAGATGGTCGTCCGGCCGGGCTCCCCCATTGAAGGCAGAACCAGCGCGTCTTTGAACCTCGTCGATCATTACGGCATCTGGCTCGTCGGCATCCAGCGCCAAGGACGCAGGTTGCAAACCCGCGTCCGGCGAACAGCGATCCATGCAGGCGATGTGCTCTTGCTGCTGGGCCCTGGCGAACGCACGCGCGCCCTTGCCGAATCGGCTAACCTCTTGCCACTTGCCGAACGTGGCCTCAGCGTCCGCTCCGCTCAAAAGGCAGCTCTTGCCGCGGCGATATTTGCCGGCGCCATCATACTTTCAAGCATTGGCGTTTTATATCTTCCCGTGGCCCTCGCACTGGTCGCGGTACTCTACGTTTTCCTTGAGATTGTTCCCCTAAAAGACCTTTACGAAACCATCGAATGGCCTGTCGTGGTCCTGATCGGATCTTTGATACCCATCGGGTTAGCCCTGGAAACGTCGGGCACGACAACTGTCCTCGCGCGCGGTATCGTCGACATGTCAAGCGGCCTACCGCCGTGGTTGATCCTCACCATCATCATGGCCCTGACGATGACCCTGTCAGACGTTCTCAACAATACGGCGACCGCACTCATCGCCGCACCGATCGCATTGCAAGTCGCAAATAAACTTGGCGTCAATGCTGATCCATTCCTGATGGCCGTGGCTGTGGCCGCCAGTTGCGCATTCCTGACCCCCATCGGACACAAAAACAACACGCTGATTATGGGACCGGGCGGTTATCGCTTTGGCGATTATTGGCGCATGGGCTTGCCGCTTGAAATCATCGTCATTGCGGTGGCCGTACCAATGATCTTGCTGGTCTGGCCGCTCTAAAGAGAGATCAAGACGCCATAGCAATTAAACCGGTGAGGTCAGCCACCTCATCATCCGGCGGCAACTGCGGATATTCATCTGGCTTTCCGCCGCGGTTGACCCACGTCGTGTGATAGCCAAAGACACTGGCACCGGCGATATCCCAGCGATTAGAGGATTGAAACCAAATTTCACGAGGCTCCACATCAAAATGATCACACGCCAACTGGTAAACTTGCGTCGCCGGCTTAAAGATACCCACTTGCTCGACCGACATCACCGCGTCAAACAAACCATCAAGCTTTGAAGAAAGTATCGCATCTTCTAACATTCCGGCGTCACCGTTGGACAAAATCGCCAAACGCGAACCTCGTTCTTTAAGCGCCGCCATGACCGCCGACACCTCATCATAACAATCAAGTACTTGGTATGAGTCTAAAAGTTCATCGCGCAAATGCCTTGCAAGACCACCAACATCAGCGATGGCATAATCAAGGCTCTGTTCCGTCAGCAACCAAAAGGATGTATGCTTTCCCGAAAGCGCAAAGATCCATGTATATTCGAGCTGCTTCGCCCGCCACGTGTCCGAAAAGTGTTGCCAATTGGGTCCAATGTCGTCTGCAAACCGCGCCACTGCTGAATGTACGTCAAACAACGTCCCGTAAGCGTCGAATACGTATATGGTCCCTTTCAACGACATAACATTAAAAACTCAACGACATCTTCCCTGCCACACTAGCAACTTTCCAACAACCACAACAGCCTAAAACACAAATCCGCCCATGAACAACGTCTCAGTCAACACCTTAAATCAACTAACCGCACACAAAGCAGCGCAAAAAATAAAACAGCGCGAGATCACATCTCAAGAGTTGGTCCTCTACTACCTTGAATGCATAAAAAAACGCGACAATGAAATAAATGCTTGGGCGCACCTCAATCCTCACGTCGTCTTAGCCAATGCGGCGAGCGCCGACCATGCGATTTCCGAGGGCACAACGGTTGGACCATTGCACGGTGTGCCCATCGCTATCAAAGACATTATCGATACAACAGATTTTCCAACGGAACATGGGTGCCCCATCTTTAAAGGCAACCGCCCTGCAACCGACGCACCTGTCGTTGAAAACCTGCGCAATGCGGGTGCCATCATTCTCGGAAAAACAGTTACGACAGAACTGGCACTCCTCACGCCGGCGTTAACAAAAAACCCAGCCAACACCGAACACTCCCCCGGTGGCTCTTCCTCAGGATCAGCCGCTGCCGTTGCTTGCGACATGGTCCCCGCCGCTTTGGGAACCCAGACCGCCGGCTCAATCCTGCGCCCTGCTTCTTATTGCGGCGTTGTTGGATATAAACCCACGCTTGGCCTTGTCCCGCGCCGGGGCATACTCATGCAATCTCATACGCTAGACACGGCCGGCGTGTTGACACGCAGCCTTCATGATGCGGCATTGTTGGTCCTTGCCATGTCATCTTCGGAACCCCGATCGGAAATCCGCCAACACCTTTCCCAATTCATTGACCGCAAGGAGCCCACGAACAAACCAAATTTTGCGTTCGTCAAAACACCCGTTTGGGACCAGGTTGAACCAACCGCCGCCGAACAAATTTCAACACTTGCAGAAAATCTTGGGCAATCCTGCCAGGAAACCGAAATTGACCTACTGGCCAATGTGATTGAGTGGCATCGTCTGGTTCACCTTGCCGAAAATGTGGCCTATTACGGCCCCCTTCAGGACAACCAACGCGACCAACTCTCCGACGGCCTCAATCAACGCCTCGACGAAGGCGCATGCGTGCCCGTTCGCAATTACATCGAAGCGGTGTCCATGCAAAACGCCGCCGCCCGAGAAATTGAGCGCACGGTGTTTTCAAAATTTACGACCATTTTGACACCCGCCGCCGCAGGCGTCGCTCCCAAAGGCTTCACCTCAACCGGAACACCCATATTTAATGGCCTTTGGACCTATCTTGGATTTCCCGCCGTGAGCATCCCATTTACAGATATCGACGGATTGCCGTTGGGAATCCAACTGGTGGCAGCGCGCGGCCAAGACGCCGCACTCCTTCAAGACACTCAATGGCTCACCGACTTTCTTGAAAACTCAAAATCGGCGTAACAACAAAAAGGCCATGGCGTTTGTTCGCACTGGCCTCTTGCAACTCTATGATCTGCAGCAACGATGGCTTTTCAGACGCGCAATTGAGGTATTTCCGACTTAGTCGGAATCATCACCAGCCCGCGCGCCCTGTGCGACCACCCAGGGCAGTATACTTCGGGGCGGTCGGGCAGGGGGCGCGGGTGGTTCGAATTCAACTTGTAAGAGTCTAAGTCAGCGCAAACGGCATCGGCTTATCAGCAAAGGCAGCATCCACATTGTCCAATGCCTCAAAACCCATTTGGTTGCGCGCTTCAATGGCAGCTGATCCCAAATGCGGCAACAAGAACGTGTTCTCTAGATCGTAATACCCTTCACTGATATTTGGCTCGCCTGCAAACACGTCAAGGCCAGCATATGATAGCCGTCCCGACTTTAACGCAGCAATAAGATCGTCATCTTTCACCAAATCACCACGCGCCGAGTTCACAACGACAGCCCCCTGCGGCAACTTCTCAATCGTCTCTCTATTGAGAAAGTTTCGCGTTTCAGGCGTCGATGGTGCATTGATCGACAAAAATTGCGACACGGACAACAGACTATCTAGAGTTTCGTGGAATATGGCGCCATGCTCCTTTTCCTGAGGCTGACGAACAATGTCGTGGTAGTGAATTTCCATATCAAAGCCGCGCGCGCGCTGCGCTAAAGCCTGACCGATTTTTCCAAACCCATAGATGCCAAGCTTCTTGCCATCAAGACGCTGTCCCACAAGCTGCAAAGGAGCCCAACCCGGCCACGACCGTGTGCGCAACATGCGCTCGCCTTCCGAAGCCCGACGTGCCGATCCCAAAATCAAAAGCATCGCGATTTCAGCTGTCGCAACAGTGACACCATGAGGCGCATTACCCACCTGCATGCCGCGCGCTTTTGCAGCTTCCAGATCAATATGATCAAAGCCGATTGAGAAGGTTGACAGAATTTTAATGTGTTCAGGCAGAGCCGCGATAACGTCTTCACGCATCTTGTCGGTGATCGTTATCAAAATCGCATCGACATCTTCGGCCTTTTTTACGATTTCGTCGGTCGTCATCTGATGGTCATCAGCGTTTTGCACGACCTCGTAGTCACGATTGGCCCGTTCCTCCACAGCATCAGGCAGGCGGCGCGTGATAAGTAAGCGCTTCTTCATTCGAGAAATCCCCTCAACCCTTAGACTTTCGTTGAAGCCCCGCTTGTGCCGCATGCGTTCCGCCGTGACAAGCGCAAATCCAAAGCTCATGCAAACAGGCGCACCAAAAGAAAAGCTGGAGAATAAATCTTTCGTTTACGAAGATTAATCAACAAATACACTTGTCCGATTTCCGAACACGGAAATATTCAGAAGTCAAAAGCGTAAATATGTTTAGCCAATATTTAGATAAGTCGGCTTAAAAGCGTCATTCTGAGACAAAAGATACCTGACGAAATCTCAAGTAAAGAGAAAAATATGTCCACCACAGCAATCCAAACGACGATCGCGACCGCACCAGACTCCTCAAAAACAAAAACAGACAAAGCGCCTGCCAGCAGGTGGTCGCGCCAGGTCGCAGTCGACATCGTTATGATCGCAGACATCTTGGCCGTGATCATCGGTGCATTGCTGCCAGTAACCATTTACCATTATGTCGGCGGCATGGAAGCCAACTGGATCCTTGCAATTCAATCGGGATTTGCAGCCGGCATCATAGCCATTCTACTTTACAGACATTGGGGCATGTATGATGCCAACAAAGTCCATGCCCTGCCGGAATACCCTGCATACTTGTTTGCAGGCCTGTTCATTGCGTTCATTCTTGTTCTAGGTCTTGGTCTGCCTTACGCAATCACAGACGTGCATGTCTGGGTTTGGTACGCAAATTGGATCGCCGCCAGTTACACTTTGCTATTGTTGAACCGCATCGTTGCACGTTGGGCATTAGGCCACTTCACCGCTCAGGGCCGCTTTGACAAACGCGTCGCGGTATTCGGTGCTGGACCGATCGCGAAACGCGTACATGATCATCTCAAAGGCAAACCAATTGGCATTCACTTTGTTGGCGTTTATGACGACCGTGCCGACGACAAACGACTAACCGCGGAAGGCATGGACGTCGCCGGTAAGCTGGCTGACCTTGTCGATGCCAGCCATAATGAACTCATCGATCAAATCATCGTTGCACTTCCCCCCCAAGCCGACGGCCGCCTAGCTGCTATAACAGCAAAGCTAGAACGCCTGCCCGTCAACGTTCATGTTGTAACGCACATCGCTTCAGACCTCCTTGGCGACTCAAGAGAACTCAAGGTCTCACAAATTGGCGAAGTCGGTCTGCTCGATGTCAAAAAGAAAGCGTTATCAGGCTGGGCACCAATCATAAAAAGAACAGAAGACATTGTCCTTGGATCATTGTTCTTGCTGATCTCAACGCCTCTATGGCCCTTCATTGCAGCAGCGATCAAATATGAAAGTAACGGCCCCGTCTTGTCGCGCTTGCCGCGTCGGGGCTTTAACAAAAGAACGATCGAGCTTTTAAAGTTCCGTACCAGGCAACATGAAGACCCTGATGCTACACAAACCGACGCAAATGATAAGACATCGGAGACTACGAATGTTGGTCAGATTTTGCGTCGCTTAAGCCTAGATGAACTTCCCCAGCTCATTAATGTGCTGAAAGGTGAAATGAGCATCGTTGGCCCCCGCCCACACCTCATCTCGACAAAGGCTCCCAGCGAAAAAGAAATCGAAGAAATCGTCATCGACCACTATGCCGATCACCATCATGTAAAACCAGGCATCACTGGCCTGGCACAAGTCAACAGCATTGCCAATGCCACCGATGACAGCGAGGCAGCAGATCAAGGACATCGCGACAGCATCGAAGACGACATTGAATACATCAAGAACTGGTCGTTACTGCTAGACATGAAGATTATGGGCCGCACGGCATGGCTCATTCTCCAAGGTAAGGGCGACGAACAAGAAGACGTCTAAGCGCTCCAATTCTTGATCAAAAGTCCGTGTGCAAGCGCAAATACGTTTCAGAATAAAACACGATCGCGGCGACATAACGCATGGCGCGCTCGGTGCAATCACTCGCCAAAAATTAAAACACCGGCTATGGTCCCCACCAAATCTACAGCATCACCAAATAAACCACAGAGATCACGACATGGACCACTGGGACGTCTATCTATCGGGCGAAATTCACACCGATTGGCGCGAACAAATTGAAAACCAGGCAAAGGCGGCCGGCTTGCCCGTAAGCTTTAGCGCGCCTGTCACAGACCACGCCTCTAGCGATGATTGCGGTGTTGCCATTCTGGGCAGCGAACCAAACAAGTTTTGGCACGACCACAAAGGCGCACAAATGAATGCCATCCGCACACGCAGCCTTTTGGAAAATGCCGATATTGTCATCGTAAGGTTTGGCGACAAGTATAAGCAATGGAACGCTGCCTTTGACGCCGGATACGCTGCAGCGCTCGGCAAACCGATGATCACTATGCATGGGCCCGAAAA
Source organism: Hyphomicrobiaceae bacterium (assembly GCA_965222775.1). Lineage (GTDB taxonomy): Bacteria > Pseudomonadota > Alphaproteobacteria > Rhizobiales > Hyphomicrobiaceae > CBDCUV01. Next base: position 1,527,352 of record OZ244971.1, on the reverse strand, counting down.
CGCACATGCGCTCAAAGAGGTTGACGCTGCCGCGTTGGCTGTCACTGAAACCGTTGAGCAAATTGTTGCAACGCTAACCTACGTCATTAAAGGCGAACTCAAACCTGTGGTTCAGGCCGCGGCCGAATAGCAAACGACATAAAATTAGGTATCGCCTCGAAAGCCACTCGCCAAAACATAAAGCTCTGAAGAATCCTTGCGGCTTGCCGGCGGTTTCACATGCCGCACGGTCTTAAAGTTGCGCTTCAGGAATGTAAGCAGATCCTGCTCTGCGCCGCCTTGGAAGACCTTGCATAAAAACACACCACCTGGCGTCAGCACATCCGTTGCAAAATGCGCCGCCGCCTCGGCAAGTCCCAGAATGCGCAAGTGATCCGTTCGCGAATGACCAATGGTTGGCGCCGCCATATCCGATAACACAACATCTGCCACGCCCAATGATAAGCGCGACTTTACCTGCGCCTCCGCATCTTCATCTGTGAAGTCCATTTCTAGAATGTCGACTCCCGGCAGCGGATCCATTTTGAGATAGTCAACCGCAATCACGCGACCGCTGCCTTCACCGGCACGCACCCGTTCTGCCGCCACTTGGCTCCATCCCCCCGGTGCGGCGCCAAGATCAATCACCGTTGCCCCAACTTTTAGAAATCTGTGCTTCTCATCCATCTCCAAAAGTTTAAATGCAGAACGCGATCGAAATCCTTCCCGTTTTGCTGCCGACACATAAGGGTCATTCAATTGCCGTTCTAACCATCGCGCCGACGAGTTCGATCGTTTCCGCGCCGTCATTACATTGACACGCATTTGACGCTGCCCACCTGAAGGCCCACGCGAGCGAGAGGTATGATCCTTTTTCTTCATCATTGACGCTTTCAGCGTTGATCAAAATGCAAATACGCGGACCAGAGGGAGACCGAAAACAAAGAACACAAATCCACTTTAGTTTTGGGACCGGATTCGATTGGCGCCACGGCCCTGATACCGTCGACGCAAAATGCGATGCACACCATCTTCATTCATCAGCGTCGCTAAGATTCCCTCGCGCAAACCGCGATCTGCCACGCGCATACGTTCACAAGGCCATAATCTGATCAGCGCCTCCAAAATTGCACAACCTGCCAGCACCAGATCGGCCCTTTCACGGCCAATGCAAGGCTCTGCTACGCGCTCTTCATAGCTGTGGTTAAGCAATCTTTGAGTGACTTCCCGCGCATCATCAACGGTCAACCAACACCCATCAACACGATTGCGATCGTATCGCGCCAAACCCAATTGAATTCCCGCAACCGTCGTTACAGTTCCCGACGTGCCCAAAAGATGTGCCCGCCCATTCTGCGTGAGACCTCTAAACCCATGTTTTTCTTCGAAGGGCTCCAAACGTTTCTGAACGTAAAGAACCATCTCCTCAAAGTTTTCAGGTGAGACATGATCACCGCCAAAATGTTCAGCAAGTGTTACAACACCCACCGGCAGCGATATCCACGCCGTCATACAGTCTTGGGCCTCAAGTCGATCGGCAAAAGCGCGCCCTTTGTTGCCCTGCCTCCTGCGCAGATCAAGCCAGATCAATTCTGACGACCCACCGCCAATATCAAAAACCAAAACATGTTCGCTACGCACATCAATGAGCGACGCACACCCCGAAACCGCGTATCGCGCTTCGGATTCCCGCGTCAACAATTCGATCTCAAGTCCAACTTCGTCGCGAACACGTTCAAGAAATGTTTCTCCATTTTTTGCCACACGGCATGCTTCCGTGGCGACCAGCCGTGCGCGCGCAACATTGTGTCGACGAATTTTACTGGCGCACACTTTAAGTGCCTCAATGGTCCGCCTCATGGCCCCTTCTGACAGCCGGCCGGTTTGTGAAACACCCTCTCCCAGACGAATTATTCTCGAAAACGCATCGATCACGCGAAACCCACGCCGCGTCGGACGCGCGAGCAGCAGCCGGCAATTGTTGGTCCCAAGATCAAGCGCGCCATAAACGCGCTGACGCACATCGGAAGGCTCATGACGTAACTGAGGAGTCCCGCTGTCCCGCTGCGCACCGGGCGCGCAATCGCTTATTTCACCGTCGGATGACGGAGCGCCATCGTTGTCTGAACGACGAATGGAATCAGGATTCTGACCCTGCGCCGCCGCGGGACGAGCCGCAACACCGGCTGCCTCATCATCTTGCACCAATGGATCAGGATGAAAGTTGGTTCGACCCGGACGATTGGGCGCGGTCTTCTTGCCCTCACCTTTTGCAGGGGCACGAGCACCAGGATCGTTTGAATGAACGTCCTTCACGGGCGGCATCTCCAGGCCTGGCTTCGTGCTAAGTGATCCTACCTTAAGGGCAAGAGCCGCGCACGCGACCTCAGGCTTCCATCTGGATTAAACTTGCCGCCAGTCTAGCAGCAATTCTTCTGCCGTAAAGCCCAGAACGGCTTAACCATCAAAAGCCCGCGAAAAACGTTGCGCTAGCGATTGTCAGTGGGCTGGATTGTCTTTGAAACCAATTTCATTTGCCACATATCTGACTCCACACGGCCGTTGACGAACGCCTTCAAATCAACAAGAATTTGGTGCGGCACATTTTGCCTTCCATGCGAGAGGGACACATGAATGTTGCGAACAACTGTTTTACTTTGTGCATTGGCGTTTTCCACCGCCCAAGCCCACGCAGACAGCATTGAGGATTGCCGCCAGGATAAAGACCTCGATCTAAAAATCAGCGCCTGCACGAAAAGTATCGAAGGCGTACAAGAAAACAAAAAGGCGATCGCCCAAGCTTACTTTCAACGGGGTCGCGCAAAAATGCTCCTGGGAAAGAATGACGGCGCGATCAATGATTTTACCAAAGCAATCGAACTTGACCCGGATCATGCCCACGCATTTCTAAATCGCGGATATGTGCACGCACGGAAAAAGCATTTCGACCGCGCCCTTAAAGATTATAACCAGTTTATCAAATTCCGACCAGACGATCCGCTGGGCTACCGCTATCGCGCCTACGCGCACGACTTAAAGAAAGATTATGACGCCGCTATAGCTGACTACACGAAGGTAATCGAATTTGACCTAGACGATAACCTGGAATTCTATCACGACCGCGGGGACATTTATTACGACAAGGGCGACTACAAGAGTGCCATATCCGACTACGATAAAATCATTGAACATGACCCGAAAAATAGCCGCGCTTACCATAGCCGTGCCATTGCATACCAACACTTGGGAGATCTGGATCGCGCAATTTCCGATTACGACAAAGTGATCGAACTTAATCCAAAGTACGAGTATTCATACAATAACCGCGGCAATGCTCGCCTCGACAAGGGGGACAAAGATGGCGCAATTGCAGACTATACCAAGGCCATAGAAATTGACCCATCTTACGCCAACGCTTATCGCAACCGCGGGCGCGCATACAGACGAAAAGGGGAACTAAATCAGGCAATATCCGACTTTGACAAAGCAATAGAACTGAGACCCAAATACTCCAGTGCGTACAACGGCCGCGGCATCACCTACTTCAAAAAAGGCGACTTTGATCGGGCCATTGCCGATTATAACAAGGCAATCAAGTTAAGTCCGACCTATTGGCTAGCCTACTTCAATCGCGGCATTGCATATATGGACGTCCATGAACTTCACAACGCCATGGCCAGCTTTGACAAAGCAGCCAAACTCAACCCAAAAAATCCTGGCATTTTTGTTGCGCGCGGCTCTTGCCATCTCGCCCTAGGAAATTTCATTGATGCAATGGTCGACTTTATTCGCGCCTCGACCCGTGCGCAGAAGTCCTAAATCGTCGCGAAACAACAGCAACCGATTCGCCTAACCGAGACCAGACTTCAAAAAAAATCAGGGTTACTCACAGGATGCCAAGTGCCCGCACGACGGCAATAAAACCGCAAAATTCGCCCCAACGACCACGCCAAAAACCACAATCACTGATCTAAACAATCCCCAGGCCGCCAATTGTTGACGGAGGCGCTGAGAGCGCTATGTTTCTCATCCGATGCTCACGGATTATTGTGATAGGGAACGCATCGATGCTCCGAACGCTTGCTCTCGCTGCAACACTGGCACTTTCCGCCGGCCAAGCCCACGCGGATCGCCTCAAGGATTGCTTGCAGACCACCAATCCGCAGCAAAGTATCGCTACTTGCACGAAGATCATTGAACGTGGCAACGCGGCAAACAAGCGGGCCATCACACACGCCTACATTTATCGTGGTCGCGCCAAAGCATTGACCGGCGACCTCGCCAGCGCAATCGAAGATCTAAACAAGGCCGTCGAACGAAATCCAAAGAACGCTTTTTCATATGCGACCCGCGCATGGTTGTTTGAAGAGTCGAATGACTTTGACCGCGCCATTTCCGATTCCAATAAGGCAATTGAACTCGATCCAAATTACGCAGCAGCCTACACCACACGTGGCCTGACCTATCTGATTAAAGACGACTATGACAAAGCCATTGCCGATTATTCCAAGGCAATCGAACTTCAACCCACCGATGCTGTTTCACTTTATAATCGAAGCTATTCGTACAGCATGAATGGCAACTACGATCAGGCCATCTCCGACGCCACAAAAGCAATAAAGATAAATCCAAAATATGCTGACGCCTTTGGCAATCGCGGCTTCGCCTATTTGCACAAAGGCAAGTTCGACCAAGCAATTGCTGACTATGATAGGGCGTTGGAACTATCTCCCGAAGCCTGGAGAATGTACGCCGATCGTGGCCTCGCCCACTACAACAACGGCGACAATGAACGCGCTATTGTTGACTACACGATGTCCATTGCCCTTCACCCAAAAGACAGCCTCACCTACAATAATCGGGGTCAGGCCTACTACTATATTGGAAATCACAGACAGGCCCTTGCCGATTATGACAAGGCGATTGAGCTCAACCCCAAAAACCACGAAACGTATTTTAACCGCGGCGTTGTATACATAAGAAACGGCGAAGATGAAAGTGCGCTGGCCGACTTTAATTCAGCTATCGCAAACGGTTCAAAAAATGCAGCCACCTACTATAACCGCGGTTACATTCGCTCCGACATGGGCAAGTCAACCGAGGCCATCGCCGATTTTAGCAAGGCGATTGAAATTGAACCAAACTACGCCGACGCCTATATTCATCGCGGCTACATGTATTTTGTCGCGAAATACTATGATCGCGCCATCGCCGATTACAACATGGTCATAAAATTACAACCTGAAAATCACCTCGCCTACTTTGTGCGCGGCAGCGCATACATTCAAACCGAAGATTTTAAAAGTGCGCTCGCAAGTTTTAGCGAGGCCGCCAAACGAAATCCAAAAGATCCCGATATATTTGTTGCGCGCGCAGTATGTCATCTTGTCCTGGGAAATTTCATAGATGCAATGGCTGATTTTGGACGTGCAATAGTCCGTAGCAAACCCAGTAATTGACCTGCACATTCGTTGTGATCCACAGTGACCAAAGCCTCGTGCGCGAAAAAGGACCAAACGCACCTTAAAATGATTTTTCACAATTCAAATTCGGCGCCAAGGTTCTACCTGGCGATAACGTTGCCCTTTTGTGTGCTGGCATCGCCCGCGATAGCCCAAGATGATGCCATTCAATCAACGGCCCACGCACTCATCAACGCTTACCCTGATCATCTGAGCCAATTCAAACATGGGGACCTCATTTGGCGAGATGGCACATCTATGGCCTTCGATGACGGTCAACCGAACAAGCCCTTCAAAACTTGGCTCGCCAAACCCGACATCAAAGACATGTTTCGCTTCGCCTACACCAAAGGTGCATTGACCACACCCCCGCCCATTAACGTTGATCCTGGTCGAGCCCGAAACACCGCCTTCTTTGACAAAATGTATGGCGATTGCCGCAAGGGCCAAGTCAAAAAACACTTAGCAAACGTCACTTGGCTACCGCGAAAAGCTAGCCAAACCTTTCGCGTCACCAAAATCAACGGTGTAGCGACAGCGCTCCAAAAAGTTAGCAACCAACTGGACCGATTCCCCGCGCGATTTGACAAATTCCTAAAACCCTCAGCCGGCGCTTATAATTGCCGTGTTATCGCCGGTACCAATCGCGTGTCCGGCCACGGATATGGCATCGCCATCGACATCGCGGTCAAGCAGTCCGATTATTGGCGGTGGTCAAAGCCCAAACCTGACGGTTCCTACGCCTACAAAAACAAAATTCCATTTGAAATCGTTGAAGTCTTTGAGGCCCACGGCTTTATATGGGGCGGCAAATGGCACCACTACGACACCATGCATTTTGAATATCGTCCCGAACTGTTGGTCAACAACTAGCGCCGCCAGCAACGCCTTCCATTCGCTCAGGCACTGTTATACAATTTCTTGCGAGCCGGGTTGCGACCTGATATAGCCCGCCGCGCGCCCAACGCATAATAGTTGGGGGATAGTTTAATGGCAGAACAGCGGACTCTGACTCCGCTAGTCCTGGTTCGAGTCCAGGTCCCCCAGCCAAACATTTTCAATCACTTAACCTTTCATCCCAAAATCAGCAAAATTCAATAGCTACCAAATAGCTACCACAATAAAGAGAAATAGTGTCCCAGGTTGACTGATTTATTGCATACATCGCGCGCGTCTTTGTTGCACACACCTCGCTAACGCCGCCGGTCGCGGGGTTCGGTTTTGGGTACTTCGAATCCTGCCAATTTTAACGCCTGTAGCACAACAACGCGCACCGTTGTTCTTTCTTCCGCTGCACGTACGCCAATTGCTCGCGCAAGACTTTCGGGAACGTTTATTTGCAGCGGACACTGTACTTTCCCGAAGCAACACGATCGTCATCTTGTACACGTGTGCACACGTGTACAATGGGACTTAGTAGTTGGCACAAGATTCATGTTCTGCTGAGTTGCACGTTTTTACGGACGCACAATTGAAGGCGTCGGATTTGCCACACTACTACACCTGAACACGCGCACAATCCTAGACGTGCAATCGTGCAGCGTCACAATAATTGCACATGAAGATCATTGCATTACTGGCACAAAAGAGTGGATGTGGGAAAGACGCCGCGGCTTCTGACACAATGGCTGGAAGCGGTAAGGCGTGGGCAACCCGCGCATATCTACGACAAGCAGAACCTGCATGCGTGCTCCCGTCAAGCCGGGTGCATGCAAGCAAGAGTTAGCTGACCTGCTCCCCTGAAACTGGACCGGCGAATCATGGAAAATTCTCGTTTTGCGGCCTGGCCGCGCGAGCGAGGAGAAACGATGAATCGTTCGAAGTTTTCGGAAAGCCAGGTCAATCCGCTTTGACAAAGTTGATCAACCCTTCTGCCGTACGCTCAAGTGTCCAGATGTAACCGTTCCGGCCTGCATGAACGAGGCCTTTGAATGATTTGCCACCGCGCTTAAGGTCCCAAGCTTGGGTTTTTGTGCGGTAAAGTTTTCGCAACCATTGCGGCTCGCCTCTCGTCAGACGTGGGTCGCCACCTGGCAGGCAAGCGCGAACGCTATCAGTGACTTAGCGGTCGTTTCGCCGCGCAGACATGCGCGCTACGGTATCGTTGGGCCACGTACAAATGAGTCAGCATGCACTCAACGAAAGTGGACAATTGCAATGCGGTTTCGATTTTTCGTTCACTTTAGTGCGGCCAAAGGATCGCCGATACCGAGCACGTAGAAGGCGGCGAGCCCGAGGAGGCCAGCGAACACCAAGTAGTAGATTGTGGGGAGAATCGTCATCCTTAGTGTTTCACCTTCACGGCCCAAGAGGCCAACTGTTGCCGAAGCGGCAACAACGTTATGGATGGCAATCATATTGCCCGCCGCAGCTCCCACGGATTGGAGGGCGACCATCATCGCTGTAGACACGCCGAGCGCAGTTGCGACGTTGAATTGGAAATCCGACAGCATTAGGTTTGACACGGTGTTGGAGCCTGCGATGAAAGCGCCGAGTCCGCCGACTGCCGGTGCGAACAAGGGATAGATGTCACCCACGCTATCGGCGACGAACTGGGCCATCGCCACTGGCATCGAGACCAGATCTGCGGAATTGACGCCGGAATTGATCAAGATTCGCACCATTGGCACGGTAAAAACCAACACGAAGCCGGCACTGAGCGTCGTACGTGTCGACTCGCTGAATGCCGCCGCCACCTCACTGCCGCGCATGCGATGCAGGAGGATGGTCAACAACACGACCATCAACAGGATGCCGCCCGGCAGATAAAGGGGTTGGATGGCGCCAGAGATGCCGGCCTCGCCAAGGATATCGGTCCAGCCGAAACTCAGCGACTTTAAAAACTTCGTGAGCGGTACCACCGTCCGTGACGCCACTAGAAAGATCGCCAGAAGTACGTAAGGAATCCAACCGATGAACGTCGACATCGGTTCTTTCGCACTGAGGTCTTCCATCTTAATCTCGATGTCGCCCATCCAGTTTCCGGGCCAGGAATTTGTGTCAGGAAAGTCCCAAACATTCTTAGGCAAGAGGAAACCTTGGCGTGCGGCCGGCACGACAATTGCCAAACCGACCATTGCGCCAATCAATGATGGAAATTCCGGCCCCAAGAAAACACCGGCAAGCACGTAGGGCACGACGAAACAAAGCCCTGCAAACAAAGCAAAAGGAGCGATGGAAAGCCCTTCCCGCCATGAGCGCTTCTCGCCGAAGAACCGAACCATGATCACCACCACGATCAACGGCATGAACAGACCAATGATGCCATGTAGCGTCGCCACTTCACCGGCCAACAGGTAAAAGTATTCGCCCCAATTGGAGCCGCCAGCAGCAAGCTGGGCGCTGATGCCCTCTTTGTCGAGACCGCCGGCGACGCCAACCACGATCGGAGTGCCAACGGCGCCGAACGACACGGGCGTTGACTGAATCATCATCCCCACGACGACCGCCGAAAGCGCCGGAAATCCAAGTGCAACCATCAACGGCGCGGCCACTGCCGCTGGCGTGCCAAATCCAGATGCGCCCTCTATGAAACACCCAAACAACCACGCGACGATAATCGCCTGCACCCGACGATCCGGGCTAATACCTGAAAAGCCGTTGCGAATGGCCGTGATGGCACCGGAATGCTTCAATGTGTTGAGTAATAAAATGGCGCCGAAGATGATCCAGAGAATTGACCCTGTCAGGATCAGTCCCTGAAGCGTTGAGGCGAGCACCCGTGTGAAGCTCATGTGCCAAGCAAACAACGCGATAAGCGCTGCAACAACAAATGTAATCGGCATCGCCAGGCGGGCGGGCATGCGAAAACCGATTAACAGTAGGCCAGCAAGGATGATGGGCAGGAACGCAAGTAGGGGCAAAAGCGTGTTGTCCATTCATCAATCCCCCGAAGTCAAAATGGTTTCAGATGTTCCAGCCAAGGCAGCGCAGAAGAGTGCTGCTGACTAAGGCGCGCTCGACAAATGGATGTTTGTGGTGGTCGCCACGCTCCAATCTCATAACTTCATCGATAGTCTCTATTGATCACCTAGACCAAATTGGTCAACATATTTAGCCATATTGAGCTCACCATCTCAAAAACAAAAGCATCGAAATTTCCGATGAGCAGAACAAAAAATCACTGGTCGAAACCGGTGTTGAGATTTGAAGGAATTGATAAGGGAAGCTTGGTCGGGAAAAAGCGCCCTACTAATTTACAGATGACGGAAAAAAAGCGGAGGAAAGTCGCGAGCGCAGACAGGAGACGGGTTTCGTAACCCAAATTCATCTCGTTCGGTGTCTTTCCCCCGCCAAGGGCTGCGCAGGGTATACCTTCCTACACAGACCCCGCCCGAAGGCTGAGGATTTGTCCTACTTGATTTGTGAATCAACTCTGCCAGCTGACTTCGCCTGCTCAATGTGCCGTGTGGTCCAATTTTGTTACCTTTCGGAAAAATTTGCAAGGATAATATTCTTTACCACTTTGGCTAAGCTGTTGCAGTAAAGGACGCTGGGGCTAAGTGAGAACGGATTGGCCAAACCAAATAGGGATGGCGAATTGGCGATCTCTGTGGGGCATTGTGAGATGAGCGAGTTACGGCCACCCGACGGATGATGCAAAAGATGGAAGCTGCGGATCAGGGCCCAATTTGCAGCAAGCATAAAAGTGGTTGTCGGAATTTGGCTCGTTTAGCCAGTCAAGTGCGCAAGGTCGTTTTCGAGTGGTGCGGTGTCCTGGACCTTCTTCAATCGCGACTTGTTGTAGCCAATGTCCTGGCTGTCTGCGGCGAATTGAACAATTTGTGCGGTGATTGACATTGCTATTTCAGGTGGTGTGCTTGCACGAGTGTTTAGTCCGACCGGACCGTGGATGCGTTCATGTTCTTGACGAGGAACTCCCAACGCTTCCAACAATTCAAGCCGCTGTCGATGGGTCTTTTGGCTACCCAATGCTCCAATATAAAAGCAGTCTGTTGCTAACAGTTTCTGTAAGATGGGCGGTTCCCAATCATGGTCGTGGAAGAGCAGCACCGCTGCTGTTCTGTGATCTGTCGGTAGCAAACCGGTGTTCTCGGGTGAAGTCAGATAGTGGTATGTCCGGGCACCCATTGCTTTGGCGTATTCTAGGGTTGATTCGTCGGGTGAATATGCTGCCACTTCCATATCGAGGGCTGTTGCAAAAAGCGCCAGGGAACCAACGATCGTGCCGCGTCCGAATGCGAGCACACGTATTGGCGGATCGTAGCGGCGATAAAACTTATCTCCGTCTCGCAAAAAGCCGCAGTTATTTTCCAGGTGAATTTGGTTTGGGGATTTTTCAACTATTTGGAATTCGTCGTTGATATTGCCCAACGAAAATGAGATCCAAACGGCATTGCGTGCAGTTAATTGCTTGAGAACCCGGTCAGTTACTGCCCCGGAGACAAGCGGTAAGAAATGCACATCGATCCCTGATCCGCACGGTAACACAACATCTAGGTAAGGCGACCCTTTGCCATAGCGTACGCATTTTGTTTCGTTGCTCCGAAGGCAATTTAGGGCCTCCGCGACGATTGCCGCCTCAGCGCAGCCAGCGGAAATCTGCCCAACGTATTCACCATCGGCATTGACGGCCAACTGACTGCCAACTGGTCGGGGCGATGATCCGTCGACACCAATCAGAGTCACAAGTGCGCAAGAACACCGGCTATTCTTTTGCTGCACCAACCACGGCAAAACGTTGTTTACGAATGGCAAAACTTTTTTCACTTGCATGCCATTTTCTGAGCGTGTTGCATTTTTCATCAGCACCGAACCTCCGAATTGGCCGTCAGTTTGCCGTAAATATGCAGGTATCAATTATCGAGCATTCGATCGTTGCGTAATTTGCTACAGAAATTGTCACCTAACGAACCAGGCTACTTTCCGGGCGTAGCTCAACCATTGGCAGAAGAGCGGTACTCAGCCAGGGGCAGACAAATAATTTGCTGCTTCACTTCGAGTGTCCTTCACTTAAGATTCCAGCTTCCAAAAAATGCTGCATTTACGCTGCCAGATAGTGTGCTCGCCTCTTACGATCACAAATTTTCTTTGCAACTCACCGTTTCCGCCTTTGAGCGCAACAGATCCGCCCGTACTCGTGTTATATCGGTTGCAAAATCCTATTGCGTCTTGATCCTCGGCAAGCTATCGATAGTGGTAAATTAAATAAACCAATAGTAGACCCACGTGTCAAACGCAGAAATTAGTCAAAATGGCCTGGGAAAGGTTGGTCTTTTCGTTACCTGCCTGGTCAATTTCATGCGCCCAAGCGTGGGCTGGGCCGCAATTAAGCTTCTTGAGGAGGCTGGATGTACGGTTGAAGTGCCCTTGGCGCAAACATGCTGCGGTCAACCGGCTTGGAATTCGGGTGATCGGTTAAATGCGCGAGCGCTTGCTCGTGATGTCATAGAGCTGTTTGAGGATTACTCATATGTGGTGGTACCGTCAGGGTCCTGCGCAGCAACAGTCATCAAAGATTATCCAGAGATGTTTGCAGGTGAGCCGTCCTTGCTACAGCGGGCGCAAAGCTTGTCCGATAAGACCTATGAACTCATCACATTTTTAACCGACATCCTGAACGTAGAGTACGTGGGTGTTCAATACGACGGCGAGATCACTTATCACGATAGTTGCTCTGGATTGCGAGGTCTTGGAATAAAAGAGCAACCGCGTAAGTTATTGGCAAGTGTCGAAGGTGTCAGGCTCATAGAAATGGATGATGCGGAAGTCTGTTGCGGTTTTGGCGGCGCCTTCTGTGTCAAGTATTCCGATATTTCAAACGTTATGGTCAAAAAAAAAACCAACAACGTCCGAGCGACGGGAGCAAAGTTGCTTCTGTCCGGTGACCTGGGGTGTATGCTAAACATAAAGGGGAAATTGGCGCGCGAAGGAACCGACATTGAGGTGCGCCATGTGGCAGAGTTCTTGGCTGGATTGCTGGATACGCCTGGTGTCGGAGACAAGGCATGAACCAGCAGCCAAGTTCGCGAAATTTCCGCGAAAATGTCCGACAAGCGCTGAATGATGCGGCTCTTCAAAATGCAATGAAGCGTGCCAGCGGCGGTTTCGTTGACAAGCGTTCTCAGGCCCTTGCTGATCTTCCCGAGTTTGACCAATTGCGTGACGCTGCATGCGATATGAAAAACCATACCCTGCAGAATCTAGACTTATATTTGCTGCAGTTCGAACAACAGGTGACGGACACGGGCGGGCATGTGCACTGGTCAGAGACGGCAGAAGACGCACGCAAAACTGTGCTCGATCTATGCGCGAACGTAGACGCCAAAACCGTTAGTAAAGGAAAGTCCATGGTCTCTGAAGAGATCGGGCTAAACGAAGCGTTGCTGGAAGGGGGCTACAAAGTAGTCGAGACGGATCTTGGCGAATACATCATCCAGTTGCGGGGTGAAACTCCAAGCCACATCATCGCTCCGGCCGTGCATGTCAGTAAAGAGCAAGTGGAAAACGAATTTCGTTCTGCCCACGTACACCTCGATCCCGATCGCCAATTTCTTGATGGCGCGAGCATTGTGCGCGAAGCTCGGCAGGTCTTGCGGGACAAATACTTCGAAGCTGATGTCGGCATAACCGGTGCCAATATACTTGTGGCCGAATCCGGTCACTCGGTCATTGTCACCAATGAAGGCAATGGTGATCTAACGCAATCTCTGGCGCGCACGCATATCGTTGTAGCGAGTCTTGAGAAGATCGTACCAACGCTTGATGATGCGACAAAGGTATTGCGGGTGCTTGCCCGCTCGGCCACGGGACAACCAATTACAGTTTATACAACATTCTCAAAAGGTCCCCGGCGCCCAGGAGACCTCGATGGACCAGAGGACTACCACGTCGTTTTGATCGATAACGGCCGGTCAAATATGATTGGTAGCAATTTTCAAGATGCACTACGCTGCATCAGATGCGGTGCCTGTATGAATCACTGTCCCGTTTATCAAGCGATCGGCGGGCATGCTTATGGTTCTGTTTATCCTGGCCCCATAGGGTCGGTCCTGTCGCCAGCCCTCAATGGCATCGAAGACACCAAGGATTTGCCTAACGCCTCCACGTTTTGCGGGCGGTGCGAAGACGTCTGCCCGATGCGCATTCCCTTGCCGAAAATGATGCGCCATTGGCGCGAATGCGAATTCGAGCGCCACTTGGGGCCGAGTTCAATTCGCTATGGTCTTAGGATTTGGGCGTTCTTCGCCCGTCGGCCGAAGCTTTACCATTTTTGTGCCGGGTGGGCGAATTGGTTTTTGCGCAAAGTTGCAAACAATCGCGGGCGATTGAAGGCGTTTCCAATGGCACGGGCCTGGACGCAAAATCGCGACTTGCCGGTGCCAGAAGCGAAGACGTTTCTTGCCCAATGGGTAGAGCGCAAGAGGCCTAAATGAGTGCACGCGAGAAGATACTGCTCAATTTAGAGCGCAACCTTGGTAATGTTGAAGCGCGTAAGAAGAGCCTTGCAGCATGGACGAAATCGCTCGCCTCACCGATTCCCGGCATGGCTCAATTATCTGGTGAGGAACGCAAGAAACATTTCCTCAAGTGTTTCGAAGCCATGCAAGGTACTTACACGCTGCTCAACAATTTCGATGAACTGCCGACGGCTTTGTCAGACCAATTACGCAACAGAAACACCGGTCAAACCGTCCGCGTAGGCAAAGAACCAGACTTTACAGCATTAGATTGGTCCGGCGTTGAGTTGAGTGTTGGGCCTGGTCGTAGAGAAGAACCAGCAACACTAACACGAGCCTTTTGTGCGAGCGGTGAAACTGGAACCCTTGTGCTATTGTCCGGACCTGACAACCCTGTCACATTAAATTTTCTTGGTGAGACTCATTTTGTAGCGCTGAAAACTTGTGAGATTGAAGCGGGCTTTGAAGGAATTTGGCGACGGCTCCGAGAATCTGGACAAGATCCTCGCACGGTCAATCTCATTACGGGTCCGTCGCGCACAGCCGACATCGAACAATCATTGGAATTGGGCGCACATGGTCCATTAGAAGTGCATTTGTTTTTGATTGACCAATAGGCATCACTGGTTCACGGCGCAAAAACGCAGCACGACATAGATGGCTAATTGGAATCCAAACTCATTGCCAACAATTTCGATGAAGTCTTATTGCGTTTTGAAACTTCCTGGCCGCGCTGAAGCGATTGTTCCACATAGTCGATGTGATCGTAAGCAGCTTTCTTTGCCTCTTTTGGATCACGATCAAATATGGCTTGAGCTATTCGGTGGTGCTGTTCGAGCAAAAGTTGGGCGGAGTTTTCCATCGAAAGCAAATAGTCGCGATTATAAAACAACGATCTTTGAGTTAGGTCATAGATCGAAGCCATCATATGTATCAGCGTGGTATTGTGGCTGGAATCGACGATCGCCGTATGGAATGCGATATCCGCTTTGAGGGCGGATTTGCGATCATCCGCTTCGTGCGCGCGATCCATATCCGCTAAGATTTTTTCAATGATTTCGAAATCGATGTCCGTTGCGCGTTGCGCAGCAAGCGAACATGCAAAACCCTCCTGCTCGCGGCGGTACTCAAGATAATCAAATAATGCACCTTGGTGGCGGGCATACAAATTTGTTAGTGCGGGAGACATCGCTTTTCCGACTAACTGGCCGACAAACGTACCGCCGCCATGTCGTGCAATGATTAATCCATCTGCTTCAAGGCGTTTGAGCGCTTCACGCAGTTTCGGGCGTGACACATTCAATAGGTCGGCCATCTCGCGTTCAGAAGGCAACTTGCGACCTTCTTTTAGAACGCCGGACACAATTATTGTCTCAATCTGCCCGACCACCTGGTCAACGACGGATCCATGATCGATCGGATCAAACACCGCTGTGATGTTGCCGAAAAGCTTGTCGGACGTCTTTGATTTGGACTTGTTTGCCACCGTACCGCTTTCCGTTTTGCTAAATGATAAACACAGAGGCCGGTCACATGGTGACCAATGGTGTGACCAATGGTGAGCCACCACGCTACAATAGCTCATTAAATATGATGCGCGCCTTCTAGCTTAGCAACGTCATCACGACTTTCAATAGAGCATACTCAGGAAAAACTCTGCCCAGCCGATAGATACATTATGCCCAATAGTTCGACAAAGTAATAAAGCCTCGGGTGCAGGCATTATTAATTTTCTTCTTAGCGTCTCTACTTTGATTATGCATGAAAATCGAGTAATCAACAGTTGTATTATAAGGGTTGGTCGACGCTGGAACTTGGTGGTTAAACGTGACCTGCCATCGCGTAGGGAAATCAAAACTATTTGGCTCATTCGGCCATCCCGGGCCAGCAAAAGCAGGAAGCGTGCTTGGTCCAAAAAAACGGTCCAAGACAAAACGGACTGTCGCCACGTAACTTGAGGCGGGTTTTCAGAAACTCCACACCGAGACGGGCGCAATTTGCCGCGACACTTGGCACGTCTTGTTCCGCTACAGCCGTCTGCATCTCAGGGGAGGCGCGCAGAAATTTGACTGGTCCCGCGTAGTTCAAAGAACGAAATCTTTTGCCGTTTTGAAAAGCCCTGTCCGTGCCGAAGTGCGTGTTCGTCATAGACAGCATGATTATGGGCTGCTTTTTTCTTTTGGTGTCATTGCATGATGAACCCAAAACTGACGTGCAAGCTCCATGCAAACTTTACGGTTGGCTGTTTGCACCTTTGAGGAACCACTGCCCTTAACGCAAGCGCCTTGCCCTGTCCGGCCATAGGAAGAGTTGACGAAACCGTTCCCACCACAGGCCGCCAAGTGTAAATAAACCGATCAAAATACTGAGTTCGGCCGCAACGACGATGGTTAGAAACGTCGTTCTGTAGTCTTCAAAGGGTACGCCAAAGACAGTGCTCAATGACGCGCCCTGTGACGCAGCACTAAAACCGATGATGATCAACATCGCCGCGGTCCATTGGAAAAGAAGCGATCCAAAAACGAGCACCAATCCTAGAACATGCCGCGCCCGGCTCACGGGCTTAAGCGTCTCGACCGATGGCAAATGAAGGATTGAAAACAACCGGTTTTTGATTTCTTTAAAGCCAACCATGCCCAAGGCGGGGATTGCTCCGAAGGCAATAATTTCTCCAACAACAATACATATGCCGATCCAGGATAGCGGCAGGCCGAGTACAGGAACAACAAAGGCAGAGCCCAATGTAATTACTGTCCCAAGGACCATCATTGTCAGTCCAAGCTTATAGCGCCAGCTTGTTTTTGGAGGCTGCGATTGGGTGAATCTGTCGTGTGTTGTCATGGAGTTTCTTTCAGCCCATGGCCGCTTAATGGTGGTGAGTTCGTTTGTTTGAAGCGCAAGGGTGTGTGGGCTTGCTGTGGCTTTATCCTTTGAGCAAGTCAGTCAGAGCAAAGGCAACGGTGTATTGAGCTTTGTCGGACGTTAACGGGAAGTTGTTGGCAAATAGGACTGCTGCCGTACTTAACGGGTTGGTTTGTTAAATCACTACATACGGTGGTGTTGGCTTTGTCTCGATGCTGAAGTTTTGGTGAAAATAACGATTACAAAAGGTGCAGAATTTTTGTTACAATTGATGTCGGTTGTGATCCATTGCTCAACTTTTGAATTGGGTGCGTTATTGCAATCAAAATTATTGTGGTGAGGATGCATGTGAACCGTGGGTGTCGCCACGTTCTAATGGCATAGCCAGCCTGGCCGATCTCGGAGCCTGACAAAAGCGAGTTCACGCGTTTTAACGGGCGGAGAAATATCAAGCGCGTTACGCGATGAGAGGCTGACGCCGCAAATACTTCTTTCGGGTCAAAAGTGTCACCTTTTGTCTTTGGTACAAACTGTGACCGATGCGTCCCGAACGGACACAATGTGAAATGGCGCACCTTGAGGAAGAAAGTTTGAACGCGCTTTTTGAAGAATTAGATGTGAACTTTCAGGACGTTGTCCATTCGGCCCTTAGGTAATATACAATCTGAAGCGATTTCCGGCAGAAGCTGGGGATTGAGCGGAAGGAAAATGGGTCTGAGTAGAGCACTGTTTTGCCATTCGTATACTTTGTAAATAGTCGGTCCGCGTCAATTCCGTGGCGTGGAAAGCCTGTCAGCGTTCTGTCAGTTCATCACCAACGTCGCGCATTGGCATGAGCGGAACGGGTTCGCGCAACATGACATGCCAGAAGGTCCAAGAGCGTTTGTCCAGGATACCTGGCGTTGCGTCCTGCAAGGCCTGGCGGACACCATCCCAGCCCACATAGTGCAACAGGACCGGGACATCCTTGTCAGAACCCAATTGCAGCGTATGCAAAATGAGCAGGGGTCCGCTGAGGTTTCTTCCGGTGTTTGAAACCAGACCATGCGGCTGGCCCATTTGCGGGTTTCATCATTCAAGGGTAACGGGGTCATCGTTGTCGGGCCTCAGCTTTTTTCTTTGGTGCCGCTCCTGCCACGCCGCGCGTATTTCATTGATTTGGTCAAGATTCACATCGGCCACAGCAGCACGCAAGTCCTAGCGCTGATGCTCATTGAAGTGTGACTGGTCCATGCCTTCATAATAGGTCAACACTTTCAGCGTCACGAGCGGGTTAATGTGCCGCTTGGCAGGGTGGCCACAAGGGGCGGCTCAATAGAAGGAAAAGATCTCAACCCAAAATAGGAAATCATCACGTCATTGACACGGCAGGTCAGGGTATTGGGTTCATGCTGAAGAATGTTCGTGCCGCTGATGCCAGCCAAATAGGGAATGCGTGCCAACAATTCAACAGGCGCAAAAGTCGTTGTATAATAGGCTATTTTCGGGACACGGCTGGAAGCTGCAACAACAGAACAGCGGACTCTGACTCCGCTAGTCCTGGTTCGAGTCCAGGTCCCCCAGCCAGTTTATGTTTGCTATACGACAATTGCTGATCCAAGACAGTCATACCCCGAAGCCCCTCAAATGTGAGACGCCTGAACACAGCAACCTGTCACGCCATCGCGACAAGCGGCGGACATAATTTGTACGCTCCCGCATCCTAAAAGAACAAAAACCAATCCCAACACTGGTACGGAGACGTCGACAAAGCAGAACGTGTGACTCCGAAAAATCCCAACCCGGTCCAATTGGTGCTATCCACGCCGCGGCAAAACCGATAAAATGATTTCACCTCCTGGCCGCCTTTTGTGATGGAGCCAAGCGATGAACGAGCCAGACCTCTTTGAACCCAACGAGCACGTGTTTACAGGGACGGTCACCAGTTGGGAGCAGTCCTATGGCGAACTTGTTACAGACAGCGGCGTCGTCGTTCGCTTCATAACGGAAGCCCACGCCCCCATGTCCAGCGGCACGCGTATCACAATAAGTGCAAAAAGATTCAGGCCTTGTTACAAAATTGAACACCTCACGGTCGTCGGATAGCCGCCGCCGGCATCCCAAATTTATTGGCTCACGAACGCGCAGTCTGCGGGCCTGATTGCGACCGTAACCACCGCGCCCCAAACATGCCAACCAACATTGCTGCAACAAACAAGACCGTTCCAAAATTCTGCGAATGTAAGGCCGTAATCGCCGGACCAGGGCAATAGCCAATCAACCCCCAACCAAGACCAAACAACGCGGATCCTACGAGAAGCGGCGCATCCAAAAAGATCTGGCTGGGCAGTGCAAATTCTTCAGCCAATAGAGGCTTAGGGTTCTGACGAACAAAAAAATAGCCGACAGCCGTCACAGCAACTGCTCCCGCCATCACAAACAGCAAACTCGGATCCCAATTTCCGGAAAGATCCAAAAAGTTGAGCACCTTCGCCGGATTGGACATCTCCGATATCACCAATCCAAGCCCAAATATGAGACCAATGACAAAACCGACCAGGATTGTCATCTCAACCTCCCAAAACATGACGCATGACGAACACAGTAGCGATCGCCACAACCATAAAGACCAACGTCGCCACGATTGAGCGTTGTGAAAAACGCGCTGTGCCGCAAACGCCATGTCCGCTCGTGCAGCCGCTTCCATAAACAGTTCCAAAGCCCACAAGCAATCCCGCACCAGCAAGCAGCGCCAAATTCGGCGACACATCGTTACGAACGGTTTGACCTGTAACGGCTATAAACAACAACGGAGCCGCAATCAGGCCCACAACAAACGCCACACGCCAATAAATAGGATCGGTGTTTTCATAGGGCGGCAGCAAACGCGACACGATTCCGCTTATGCCAGCAGCGCGCCCCAAAATTGCCAACAACATAACAGCGGCGATCCCAATCAAAGCGCCACCCAAAAGCGCTGTCCATGGCGTAAATTCCGTCGGTGTCATGTCCACTTCACCTAAAAATGCAAACAACCAGAACCACAAAAAAGTTAGATCGCCGTCTACTTGCCACCAGCACCGAACGTCGCGGTCGTCTCAGGTTCTTCCTTACAGACACGCCGCCTCGTCATGCGTTCGAAAAAAGCCCCCGAACCTTCGCGAATGTTTTGCACGACCACATAAAGCACCGGAATAAACAGCAGACCAATAACGGTTGCCGACAACATACCAAAAAAGACGACAAACCCAACAGAAATACGGCTCGCTGCGCCAGCGCCGGTCGCAAACAACAATGGCGCGACGCCCAAAATAAATGACAACGCTGTCATCATAACAGCGCGAAAGCGCAACCGCGCGGCGATCATCGCCGCTTCTTGGACGCTCTTTCCCGCCTCCCGCTGCGTTTTTGCAAATTCGACAATCAAAATGGCGCTTTTCGATGCCAGACCTATGAGCATAACGAGCCCAATTTGCGCATAAAGATTATTGTCCAAAAACGGCAACAGCCATATGGGCAGCAACGCCCCAAAAGCCGCAAACACTACAGACATCACAACAGACAGCGGCGTCGTCCAGCTTTCATATTGCGCTACAAGAAACAGGTACGCAAAGATGATCGCCAACGCGAAAATGAAGACAACGAGCCCACCAGCTTCCAATTCTTGTTTGCTGGTTCCGGTCCATTCTATGACATAACCTTCAGGCAAGGCTTCCTTTGCCACCCGCTCAATCGCTTCAATGGCCTGGCCGGTACTATATCCAGGAGCTGGGTTGCCGCGAATGGCTGCACTCCTAAATTGGTTGTACCGCGTCAATGACAACGGCCCAAGAATAGGTTTCACTTCAACGAGACCACGCATGGGCACCATCTCGCCCTTTGCGTTGCGTATATGCAGCCGATCAATATCTTCAATCTTGTTGCGGAACCGGGGCTCCGCCTGAATCATCACACGATAGACTTTGCCATAAAGATTAAAGTCATTGATGTAAGCCGCTCCAAACTGGGCTTGTAAAGTGGCAAAAATCTCTGCGATTGGAATTCCCAAGACCTGTGCCTTATCGCGATCCACTTCCAAAAAAAGCTGCGGCACGTTAGCCGAAAACGTCGTGAACACGTTCGTGAGTTCCGGTTCCTGATTGGCACGAAACGCCAAGCCACGCGCAGCCGCCGCAAGTTCTTGCGGACTCCGTGCCGTCAAATCCTGCAACTCACCCTCAATACCGCCACTGGTCCCAAGCCCCGTAATCGGCGGCGGCGGAAATGCGATCGCTGTCGCGCCAGGAATAGTCGCCAGTTTTTTGTTGACGTTTCGGACAATGGAATACCATTGCAGTTCAAACGTCGTCCGCTCTGACCACGGCGTTAAAATGGGAACCAACAGTGCCGAGTTTGACGCGTTCCCTGACAGCAAACTAAAGCCGCGCACCGCAATGACATTTTGCACCCCCGCAGTATTGCCAATCATGTCGGAAATCTTCGAAACCAAAGCTTCCGTGCGCGCCAACGACGCGCCATCTGGAAGTTGCACATCAACAAAAAAAGCTGCCTTGTCTTCATAAGGCAAAAATCCCGTGGGCGCCGAGGAAAGCAAATATCCCGTCACCACCACAAATCCTGCAAATGCCGCAATCGAAAGTACCAGCCACCGCACCATTCGCTCGGCGACCCAAGCGTATACATCGCGGCTCCAATCCACACCGCTAGAAAACCACTTCAATAACCCACGAGGCTTTCCGCTTCCGGGCCTCAACAGAAGCGCACACAATGCTGGCGACAACGTCAATGCGTTAATGGACGAGATGACCACCGCAGCACAGATCGTCAACGCAAACTGATTATAAAGTTTGCCGGTAATTCCCGGCATGAACGTTACGGGCACAAAGACAGCCAACAGCACGAGCGTCGTCGCGATGACCGGTCCCGTAACTTGGTCCATCGATTTTCGCGTCGCATCTTTTGGACTGAGGCCTTCTTCATCCATCAGCCGCTGCACATTTTCCACAACAACAATGCTGTCATCAACCACGATGCCAATCGCCAAGATGATCGCAAAAAGCGTCACCATGTTGATGGAAAAACCAAAAATAAAGAGCAACGCAAACGTACCGATCAGCGAAACCGGAATCGCCAACGTCGGAACAAGCGTTGAGCGCCAATCGGCCAAAAACAAAAATGTAACCGCGACTACAAGCCCGAACGTTATAAAAAGCGTCGTCACAACTTCATTAACCGACGCCACAACGGCCCGCGTCGTGTCGTACAAAATTTTATACTCAACGTCCGGCGGAAAACGCTTTGAAAGACGCTCCATTTCAGCCCGCACGTGATCCGCAACATCTAACGCATTGGCTCCGGGCGACTGGTATATTGCGATCGCCGTGCTGGGTTTGTTATCCAACGTTGAGGATGCAGAATAAGATCGCGAACCCAGTTCAATTCGCGCAACATCTTTTAATCGCACGAACGATCCATCGGCGTTCGCGCGCAAAACAATATTCCCAAATTCTTTTGTGGTCCTAAGGCGCCCCTTTGCCTGCAGCGTATATTGAAAATCAGGCGTCAGCTCGAACGGCGGAGCCCCCAGTTGCCCGGCTGTCGCCTGAATATTCTGGCTTTCTATGGCGTTGCGAACATCTGTCGTTGACAGGTTCAAAGATGTCATACGATCCGGATCAAGCCAGACACGCATCCCATAATTCAGCGGACCAAATTGATTAACTTTGCCAACACCTGGAATGCGGGCTAGCGTACCTTCTAGATTGATCGAAGAATAATTGCTCAAAAAAAGCGCGTCTCGCGAGCCCCCCGGCGATAAAAGGTTGATGATCAGCAGCATACTTGTCGACTGCTTTTCCGTCGTTACGCCGTTGCGTTTTACATCATCAGGAAGTTGCGCATTGGCTGTCGCAACACGGTTTTGTACGTTAACAGCTGCAATGTCAGGGTCCGCACCAACGTGAAACGTAACCGCAAGCTCATATCGCCCGTCGTTGCTACTGGTCGAGCGCATGTAAATCATGTTCTCGACACCATTTACTTGGTCTTCGATCGGTGCCGCGACAGATTGCTCGACCGTTGATGCGTTAGCACCCGTGTAATCGGTTTCCACTTGCACAACAGGTGGTGTAATTTCGGGATACTCTGCGATCGGCAGAGCAGAAAGCGCAATCAAACCTGCAAGCGTGATCACCACAGAGATCACAAGCGCAAATCGTGGTCGATCAATGAAGAAAGCAGGAAACATACCTAACCTTCTTTCAATGGCACGGGATTAACAACCATATCGGGCTGAACTTTCTGCAGCCCCTCCACAACAACTTTCTCACCGCTGGCAAGACCATGTTCGACGACCCACTGCCGCCCTGACTGCCGCCCAACCGTAATCCGGCGCACCTCTATTTTGTTTTCCCGGTCCACAATCAGCACAAACTCGCCCTCGCGATCCTTTTGCACGGCAGCTTGCGGCACGACGAGCGCTTTCTCCGTCTCCTTAGGTCGCACAACGACAGTCACAAACTGCCCCGGCAACAGCACACCTTTCGGGTTCGGAAACTCTGCCCGAGCAGAGACTGTATCCGTACTTCGATCAACATCAGGAGAAAGATAATCAAATTTGCCTTCGTCCTCATACTTGCTGCCATCCGCCAACACGATCGACGGTGCCACCGGTGGATTTTCAAAATTAAGTCCCCGGCGACGAACATTTATGAGCTGTTTTTCGCTAATCGGAATTTTGACATAGATCGGATCGACACTTGTGACTGTTGCCAACGATCCACTTGATGGGTTTACAAGATTGCCCACGCTGTAGCGGGCTTCACTTATGCGGCCCTTTATCGGGCTATCAATCATTGTATAGCTAAGGTCCAACTTTGCCGCGCGCAATTCAGCCTTCGCCTTTAGAACATCAGCCTCCGCCGTCTTCATATCGGCAAGCGCGCGATCAAGCACAGCTTCCGAAACAACGTCTTTGTCGCGCAAAGAATCTTTTCTTTCAAAATCAGCTTTTGCTCTGACCACCTCAGCTTCCGCCCGCGCGAGTTCTGCCTCTCGTTGTTGAACAACTATTTCATAGGGCTCACGCTCAATCGTAAAAAGCCTTTGGCCCGCTTCAACAATACGGCCTTCTTGAAAATTTCGCTCTTCGATGACCCCTTCAATGCGCGCCCGTAAATCAATTGTATCTATAGCTTCAACGCGCCCAACAAATTGAAATGCCGGCGTGACATCAGCTTCCGTCACTTCCTCAACAACGACGCTTGGCAGCGTTTTTTTGTCCTCTGCCTTTTGCGCTAAAGAAGCATCAACCGTCCAGCCACTCATCAGCAAGACAGCCATGACGAGCACAATAACGGTCCTGGTTTCAGCCACAGCCGGTCTGCAATGCATTCAGACCTCCAAAGCGTTGCGCACAAAAGTTAAGCCCACGCATGTCGTACCACCGAGCCCAGAAAAAATAACCCGCACCCAAATATTGCGCCATGTAGAGATCAATTTGCAAGGCTTGCCTTCAGCGTTCACACGCGAGCCACAAAAATTCGCACAGCAAAGACGCCTCATCCGACGCCTGGACCCGAACTGTTTCTTCGCCAGCATTATTAACAACAAGAAAATTAACGTCACAGCATTGGCAAAAACTAAAACTGTTGGCCGCGCAGAACAGACCGGTAAATGAAATCAACACGGTCCCAATAATCACATCAAAAGAAATTTGATCATCCGAAAAGCCAACGGAAATTATTGCCCGATTTGGCTTGGCGCAGCCACTTCATGAGTCATACCTCGACTTTTACGCCACGAATCCCGCTTCAATGCCGAGCGAAGCGTAATCCCGCTCACCCGCAAAAACCGACCCTTTTTGGCCCCTCGGGCTGTTGCTCCATGGTTACAACACAAAGTCCTGATGAGGTGTCGACGATCAAAACTGCTATTTCTTCCAGAGTCGGGGCTTGCCGCGGTTGCGCGAACCCGGCACAGTGCGCCAACTCATGCCGGCGCACGACCGCTTCGGGGGCATCGGGGGGCAATTTGGGCAAATCGGGCCACCACTAAGAAAGGCATCAGGGCCCGCAGCAACAAGCAGGATCGTAACGCATGTCATTTCTGAAATTGGTGGGCCGCGGCACGCTCGTGGCATTTCTAACAGTTGGGTTGCTCAGCTTTGCTCCCGCCAACGCTGCCGCACAGGACTTCTTTTCGTTTCTGTGGTCCGGCGGATCAAGGCAAGTGGTCTCCATTTCCCCGCGCCTCCAACCGCGCCAAATCATTGTCAGTTTTTCTGACCGCAAGCTTTATTGGATCTACAAACGCGGCAAGGCCATTAGTTACCCGATCGCTGTTCCGCGCACCAGAAGCCGCTGGTCGGGTCGCACATTTGTTTCACAAAAGCGTCGCAACCCGCCCTGGACACCAACACCGCAAATGCGCCGCGAAAATCCAAAACTGCCAGCCCACGTGCCCGGCGGCCATCCAATGAATCCGTTGGGCGTTCGCGCACTCTATTTGGGCTCCAGCATGTATCGTATTCACGGCACCGACGCGCCATGGACCATCGGCACCGCCGTCTCCAAAGGCTGCATCCGCATGTATAACGAAGATGTGTTGGACCTTTATCCACGCATCAGAACCGGAACACGCGTCTGGGTGACCTATAAGCGGTTCCGATAACGGGAACAAATTCAAAAAAGATCGCGACGGGTATCTATCCCACTAAGACAAACGGAAGTGCTGTAAAGCCCGCTCATCGTTTCGTTGAGCGGGTTTCGTTATTTGCTTCAGCAACAAAAAATCAACGCATCCCGTCGTCACTCCACGATGGCGCGCCCGGCGCCTGAAGGAATGCGCACGCTCTCAACCAGATCTTGGATCGCCTTTGGCGGATGCGCCGTCACATAAGAAACCGCAAATGCAATCGCGAAATTGATCATGGCGCCAACTGCACCAAAAGCTTCTGGTGCAATTCCAAACAACCAGTTGGCCTCAACGTTTTTTAGCATCTCCGTGCCCTGGATGAAAAACCAACCTTTGTACCAAAAGATGTAAACAAGCGTTGAAATCAGCCCTGCCAACATTCCGGCAACCGCTCCAAGATTGTTCACCCGTTTGGAAAAGATGCCCATCATCAGCGCCGGAAAGATCGACGCCGCTGCAATCCCAAAGGCAAGCGCCACCACTTGCGCAGCAAAGCCGGGCGGATTGAGCCCTAACATGCCCGCAACAACAATGGCACAGGCCATGGAAATGCGCGCTGCAAACAATTCCCCGCGCTCAGAAATGTTTGGCATGAACACGCTCTTTAGAAGATCATGCGAAATCGCAGAAGAAATCGCCAGAAGCAACCCAGCCGCCGTTGATAACGCCGCCGCCAATCCGCCTGCTGCTATGAGAGCAATCACCCAATTTGGCAAGTTGGCGATTTCAGGGTTGGCAAGCACCATAATATCGCGATCGACAACAACAAGTTCATTGCCCTTCCAGCCATAAGACTCTGCTTTGGTCGCAAACTCTTTGTTCTTGTCATTGTAATATTGAATTCGCCCATCGCCATTGCGATCAAGAAATACCAGTTTGCGGTCTGCACCCTCGCCCTCAAAGACGGCTTTCGCAGAGGGGTTGGCTGCAAGAAAGTCATCAACCGCTTTGCGTTTGGACGCATCTTCTGCCGTTGTTCCTGCGGGATAAGCAGGCGCGGCACGTAAAAGACCCGTACGCTCCCAGTTCTTAAACCATTGTGGCCGTTCTTGATAAACAAGATTGGAATCAGGCTCACCCACACGTTCGACATTTTGAACGGTGCCAATCAGATTATAATAGGCCATGGCGCCGACGGCCGGTGCGACCGTGTAAAGGATCGCGATAAAGACCAATGCCCAGCCTGCCGACCAACGCGCGTCGGAGACTTTGGGTACCGTAAAGAAACGGATGATGACATGCGGCAGACCCGCAGTCCCGATCATCAGCGCCAGCGTATAGAGCACCATATTGAGTGTGCTCGTGCCCTGTTCTGTATATGCGCGAAAACCCAAATCGGTAACAATCTGATCAAGCTTTGTAAGCAGCGGCGTGCCCGTGCCCTGCACATCTGAAAACAAACCAATTTGCGGAACACCCGTGCCCGTGATCTGCAACGCAATAAAAATTGCCGGGATCGTATAGGCCATGATCAACACACAGTACTGCGCGATTTGCGTATACGTGATGCCCTTCATGCCACCAAGAACAGCATAAAAGAACACGATCCCCATGCCCGCAAACAAACCGTATTCAAAGGGCACTTCCAAAAAGCGTGAAAAGGCAACACCAACACCTTTCATCTGCCCAATGACATATGTAACAGACGCGGCAATCAGACAGATGACCGCAACAATACGCGCCAACTGCGAATAGTATCGATCACCAATAAATTCGGGCACCGTGTATTTGCCAAACTTGCGCAAATAAGGTGCAAGCAACATGGCCAATAAAACATAGCCACCCGTCCATCCCATCAAAAAGACGGAAGCGTCATACCCTTTAAATGCAATAAGCCCGGCCATGGAAATAAAGGACGCTGCCGACATCCAATCAGCAGCCGTCGCCATCCCATTTGCAACCGGATGCACACCACGACCAGCGGCATAAAACTCCCCAGTGCTCGCCGCCCGGGCCCAAATCGCAATACTCAAATAAAGCGCAAACGTTCCACCGACCAAGAGGTACGTCAGTGTTTGAAGATCCATGTCCGTTCCCCTCAACCAAAATCAGCGATCGTCATCGCTTACGCCGTATCGCCGATCTAAGCGGTTCATGAGGAACGCATAAATAAAGATAAGCGCCACAAAAATGTAAATCGATCCCTGCTGAGCAAACCAAAAGCCAAGATCGGTTCCGCCCACCTCAATGCCCTTTAGAAAAGGCCGAAACAATATCCCAAGGCCGAAGGACGATACGGCCCAAATGGCAAGCAGAATGCCAACGAGACGCAAGTTGGCCGACCAATAACCGTCGTTTGCAGGGGCGTCTTTTGACACTTCTTATTCCTCCCCAATGTAACAGGATCAAGGTTTTCAACCTCAAGGACCCCGGCTCACAGTCTGAAGCATTCCCAGGTTGCGAGCAAGATACAACTGTCCTTAAGGCGGAGAATTAGAGCAACTGCACTGTAACGGAAGTGCGCCACAGACAATCCGAATAGGGAGGACTTGAATGAATGGTGTTTTACCGCGCCCTCAGGCCCACAGATTTACTGCGCGACCGCACCTGCGCAACCTTGCCCGGACCCGACCTTTTTCCCGACGTTTTTTTGTTGCGACCGGTCCGCGACGATACACCCTTCAAGGTGCGCTTGTTTGCAGCCATGTCCGCAAGCGTGTAGCCATCAAGAACATCGATAAATGCGTCAAGGGCATCGTCAACCAAACGGTCAAACCTTTGCGCATGACTTGGTTCCCCGGAAACCGAAACCCGAGATTCCATCTCGCGCACAACTTGGCCAATACGCATTGACGACGCTGGCATTGCCAAACGCACACCACCATAGCGGCCACGCACAGCTTCAAGAAATCCCGCACGCGACAAAAGGTGCACAATCTTGAACGTATTCTGCTGTGTGATATCGAGACGGTCAGCGATCTCGCCAACCTTCGCCAACTCGTCCTTGCACTGCGCGCAATCAATTAAAATGAGAATAGCGTTCGTCGTCGATTTCGAAAGGCGCATTAGACGTCCTGGCTCCGCTTTATGTCGTTTTGTACATATGTGCACATATATCGATTGATCTGCGTATTGTCATGGCCAAATTATCAAACCCACAACTGCAATACAACTATTTGGATAACCCGCTTCATTTTGTGCCAACAGTAGGTTTGGCCAAACCTAACAAAATGGACAAAGAAGCAAGTAAAACCCCTACGATCCTAGAGTTTATTATACTTGACTAAACGCGTTGGGATTGTAAAACAAATATCACGCCGGTCAATATATGCAAGGCTACTTGTTAAAAGCCATGCGTGCCGGGATAAAGAAACCGACGGTGCACAAAACCGCAATTACCACCACCAATGTGTTCGAGTAGAAAAATGCATATAGTATTTAAGATTGCAGCAATCCTATTTCTAATCGTCACTCTAAATCTCTCATCCAACACTGTTCAAGCTAAAACTGACGTTTCCACTGTCCTCAAGAATTATGCTGACATCGCCGAAGCGGCTTACGCAGATTCTCTAGCAAGTGCCAGACAATTGCAGTCCGCCATTGAAGACTTTTTGAATAGACCAAACGACTCAACGTTGTCAGCTGCGCGCCAGGCTTGGCTCAAAGCGCGCGTGCCATACATGCAGACGGAGGCATTCCGTTTTGGAAACGCAATCGTTGACGACTGGGAAGGCAAGGTCAACGCATGGCCACTGGATGAAGGACTGATTGATTACGTTGACGGTGGTCTGTACGGTGCGGAATCTCCCGAAAACGAATTTTATGCGGCAAACGTCATCGCCACCAAGTCTCTAAACATTGGCGGAAAAACAGTTGACACCAGCAAAATCACCAAAGAGCTCCTTACCTCCACATTGCACGAGGCCGGCGGCGTCGAAGCAAACGTGGCGACAGGATACCATGCCATCGAGTTTCTCCTTTGGGGACAGGACCTCAATGGAACGGGCCCCGGGTCTGGAAACCGCCAGGCCACCGATTTTGACACCAAAAATTGTACGGGCGGCAACTGTGCACGCCGTGCAGAATACTTGCGCACCGTTACGGACCTTCTCGTCGACGACCTGGAGTGGATCGTAAAGCAATGGGGCAAAGACGGTGAGGCCCGCAAAGCCGTAACACAAGCACGCGGCACAACTGGGCTCCGCAACATCTTCAAAGGACTTGGCAGTCTCGCCTACGGCGAGCTGGCAGGCGAGCGCATGAAATTGGGGCTGTTGCTACACGACCCAGAAGAAGAGCATGACTGCTTTTCTGACAACACCCACCATGCCCATTTTTACAATGTCATTGGAATCCGCAACGTCTACCGCGGAAAATACAATCGCGTTGATGGTTCTAAGATTTCAGGACCATCGGTCTCCGACCTTGTCCGCGCCTCGTCTCCCGAAACAGATGACCGTATTCGCAAACAACTTGAAAATACGATCGCAAAAATGCAGCTCCTCGTCGACAGAGCAGAAAACAAAGAACGCTACGACCAAATGATCGGACAAGGCAACACCGAGGGAAACGCAACGGTACAAGCAGCCATCGATGAACTCATAGCACTCGCCCGCGAACTGGAGCGGGCAATGGTCACTCTCAAATTAGATACGGTAGAGTTTGAAGGTTCGGACAGCCTCGACGCACCTGAAAAAATCGAATCACCAGCGCAGTAAATATCTCGGATTTGTTCAAGGCAAATCGCCGACAGCGTGCGCGCTATGACAAAAAAAGATCGTTTCGGCGGCCGGGGGAAAACAACAAAAAATGAAAAGTTCGGTAACGCGTACACGACATGTATTATTAAGGCGAACACATCTTGTAACTGTTGCGATCTACGCTTTCGCAACACTGTTCTTCCTAAACGCAAACCCATTGCACGCCGCTGATTTCGGTGGAGAGTGCTGCGCAGACCTTAAAGAACGGATCTCTGACTTAGAAGCCACAACAGCACGCAAAGGAAACCGCAAAGTTTCATTGACGGTCTCTGGTCATGTCAATCAAGCCGTCTTGTTTTGGGATGATGGCTTTGAAGAAAACGCCTACGTGGTCGGCAACAAAAATGACCAGACAAACTTCGGATTTGGCGGCAGCGCCTCCGTCAGCAGCGATTTGGAAGCGGGCTATCAAATCACAATACGCCTTGAAGACACGCTTTCAGACTCTGTCGACCAATTCAATGACGACGCCTTTGGGTTCCACTTATGGGAAAGCTATGTTTACCTGGAAAGCAAAACAGCGGGTCGCTTGTCTTGGGGGCAAGTGTCTCGTGTCTCAGACACCGCACCAGAAAACGACTTGTCCGAAACAGGCAGCGGCCCTGCCTACGCGGGCGTGCAAGACCTCGGTGGTGGGTTTTTCCTCCGCAGAAGTGATAATGCGCTAACCGACGTAACTTGGGGCGACCTTTACAGTCATTTGAATGGTGATACGGCAAATGTGGCTCGTTATGATACGCCCACAATCGCAGGATTTGTGCTTTCGGCAAGCTATGGTGAAGATGACGTTTGGGATGTAGGCATTAGATACGATAACAACCTTGGACCGTTTCTGGTCCATGCAACAGTCGCCTATACGCAAGTCACAGATGAAAACGGCCTAATCGGTATTCCCGGCGAACTCGACCAGTCAATCGTTGTCGTTTCCATTGCCATTAGCCATGAACCAAGCGGACTCAGCGCCTTGATCGCCGCCGGCCAGCGGTCGTTCGGTGAACCGGTTGTTGACTTCGATGGTCGTGCGCGCACGCCGAACGACTACTCATACATCTACACAAAGCTGGGCTGGATATCTAAGGACATCACGACACTTGGGTCCACCGCGTTTTACGGTGAATATGGCCGCATTGAAGACTTTCTAACTGTTGGTGCAGACCCAACAACGCTTGAAGCGACGCCCGGCACCGCCGCGCGGGTAACAAGTTCAGAGGCTGAAGTGTGGGGAATAGGTGTCGTCCAACACATCAAAGCTGCTGAAATGCAGCTCTATCTTGGTTATCGACACCATGAAGCAAACTTTAGTCTAGTTAACAATACCGGCGCATCCGTCGCAACGACAGGTCTAGAAGACTTTGATACCATTGTCGCCGGCTCACTCATCGCGTTTTAGGGACTAACGGAAACCGCGATATCTTTCTAAGTTCATGTGGGCCATAAACATCGCCCGCGTAAAACGATTTAACGATACTCTGGCTGCCACTATGCAAATCAATCGCGAAGTAACAAATGCCAGTCTCGTTTCCGCCCTGTCGAGCGGTCTCGTGCTAGCGCTAGGTACTTACAGTCTAACAGCCCAAAGCACCTCTGGCACAAAGCAAATTGCAACACTCGATGAACGCGAGCTCAATCCAGGCGGCAAAGCAACCACGCGGCGTGCCATTAAAAGCCGTAACGCATTTTCACAATCCTCCCATGGCATGAGCCTTGCCGGCGAAGCACGATTTAAAATCGGCAATGCAATTTTTCGTCGCATATGGGTCTCAGCTCCCGCCTCCACAAAATCGTCTGACGGCCTGGGCCCACTCTTTAACGCGCGCGCCTGCCAACACTGCCACATCAAGGACGGTCGTGGTCATCCCCCAGAAGCAAACTGGCCCAAGGACGACCAGGTTTCGATGCTGTTTCGCATCTCAGTGTCCCCACAAACAGATGAACAAGTCCAGCTACGAAAAGACCGCCGTTTGAAAGTCGTGCCAGAACCAACTTACGGCGAACAAATCCAAGACCTCGCCATCCAAGGCCACAAAGCCGAGGCACATGTCGACATTACGTACGAAAAAATTCCCGTTACATTTGCCGATGGTGAAACAGTCTGGCTTCGGAAACCAGAGTACAAATTTCGTGACCTCGCCTACGGACCACTTGCCCCCGACACAATGATTTCGCCGCGTATCGCGCCGCAAATGATCGGCCTTGGCCTACTTGAAGCCATACCGGAAAACGAAATTCGCAAAAACGCCGACCCTGACGACAAAAATCAAGATGGAATATCCGGTCGCGTCAACACTGTGCGTTCGCTCGTCGACAAAACGTTGCAACTGGGCCGTTTCGGATGGAAAGCGGGCACAACAACCTTAAAAGAACAAGCAGCCGCGGCATTTGCAGGTGACATTGGCCTATCAACCCCAATTGTTGATTTGCCTGCCGGAGATTGCACCAAATCTCAACAGCGCTGTTTAAACGCACCGCATGGCGATCAGCCCGGTGAGAAGAGCTACGAAGTCAATGGCGAGCTACTCGACCTCGTGACGTTCTACACCCAAAACCTGGCAGTTCCCGTTAGGCGCAATGCGCAAGACCCGCAAGTTCTAAAAGGCAAGGCCCTGTTTAATAAAACAGGTTGTGCCACCTGCCATCATCCAACGCATGTAACAGGCGAAGTTGAAGGCCAACCGCACTTATCCCATCAAGTGATCTGGCCGTACACCGACTTGCTCCTTCACGATATGGGTCCAGGCCTTGCCGATAATAGGCCGGAAGGCGACGCAACAGGTCGCGAATGGCGAACACCTCCGTTATGGGGAGTCGGTTTAACGAAGAGGGTCAGCGGACATACGTATTTCTTGCATGACGGTCGGGCGCGCAACGTCGAAGAAGCTGTTCTTTGGCACGATGGCGAAGCGAGTGCAGCACGCAAAGCTTTCATGTCGCTTTCAAAAGACGACCGTGAAGCGCTCCTGAAGTTTGTCAAGTCGCTCTGACACAATCTTCATATGCAGCAGACCCCGAGCAGCCTCTTTGGCAGTCCTATGGGCAACTCGAAGCCTCCCGCACGTTCGAAAACGATATAAATTTGGGGGCGGTCCGCGCGTTCGTCCCGATCTTTCTAAGTAACACAGCGCTGGCATACATGAACCCAAATCATTGGGTTGACAACGGTGGTGATTTTAGTGGGGATTTCGTATTAGGCTTCCGCGTTCTCAATGACCTGTTCGCGATCGGGGAACTCAACGGGCCCAATGATGCGGTCAATTTCCGTGGCAGACGACACGATGTCAGCGGCACCGGCAACACTGCGGGAAACCATTCAGAGGTGTGCCGCTACACATCGGGAGTAGCCTCAACGCTGAACTACATTGACCTCCAATTCACATCAACGGACATCGGACCAGCAACCTGCACCGACACAGGCGTTGTACCCTAGAGCATGTTCAGTTTTAATTGAATCGGTGGGGATTCACAGGAGCCTGCGAAATTCCTCCCGTGAACTTGTTTCTTGATGCTGGCTCATTTTGGCCTAACGCCCCCGCTTACAGCGAATTCAATCTCTCACTCATATCGCTTTACTACGAGCAATACATGGCTGACGGACGAATTTGAGGTCGCATCAGCAAGCAGGGTATGCCCGCCGGCATGCAAATCGTCGCCAAGCCGTACAACGGAAAGACCGCGTTTCGTATTGCGCACGCTTGCAAAGAAGCAGCACCACGGCTGTTCAACGGTAAACTCGCACCAGACTTCCGCGCCTCATAAAATTTTTAGGACAAGGTCGTTCAAAAAAATTTTGATGATCTATGCGGTGGCAACTTTTGACGATTTGTCATCCGTCGCCAACCCAAAACGGAGCGCCTCGCTCGCTGGTAATGGTCTAGACAACAAGAACCCTTGAGCCTCATCACAGCCATTCGCCTGAAGAAAATCAAACTGTGCTTGGCTTTCCACACCTTCGGCAACCACCAGCGCATCAAGATTATGGCCGAGTCTTATGAGAGATCTACAGATTGCAGCATCCCGCTCATCAGTGTGAATGTGGTCGACAAAAACTTTGTCTATCTTGATCTCATCAAATTGAAATTTCCGCAGGTTGGCGATTGACGAATATCCTGTTCCAAAATCATCAATTGAAATACGTATACCCAATTGGCGAACTTTATCGATTTGTTCCGCAAAGCCGTCCGGCACTTGCAACGGCGTTTCTTCCGTAATCTCAAATGTCAAACATGACGGATCAACATCAGAGTTTTTAGTTATGTAGCTTATCTCTTGAAAGAAAGATGGGCACTCAAAAACTTTGGGAGCAACGTTGACAGCAACGTTGCAGGTACTTAGGCCTGCCTTTTTCCAGACCGAGATCTGATCCAACACCTTTCCCAGCATCCAATAGGTTATTGGAATAATTTGCCCAGATCGTTCTGCAACATGGATGAACTCGGAAGGAGACAGCTGCCCCTTTTCTGGATGGTTCCACCGCAACAGCGCCTCATAACCATGTAAGGCACCGTCAATGACCACCACTTTTGGCTGGTAAAGGATTTCCAGTTCGCCACGTTCCCAGGACTGGTCGAACGCAAGTTCTTGCTCTTTTGCGCTACGAATTCTTGCGCCCAGTTCTTCGTCAAAGATCCTGTATTGTCCGCCTCCCGCCTCCTTTGCGTGGTAGAGGGCCAAATCTGCATTCTCTATGAGCAAATTGGGGTCGGTATTTGAATCTGTAGTAATCGCAATCCCGATGCTTATCCCAGTTGGTATTGTAATGTCATCAACAACAATTGGCTCACAAAGCACTTTCAATAGCCGCTCTGCAACTTCAAGAATACGCTCAGGCTCACCACGATAACTCAACGCAACAACAAATTCGTCACCACCAAGCCTTGCAACCGTATCATTACTTCGACAAACCGATCGCAATCGTTCCGCAAATATTTTAAGGACCGCATCCCCAGTCGGATGCCCCCACGTATCATTGACCTGCTTAAACTTGTCGAGATCCAAAAACATAACACCAATGCCGTGGTTCTCTCCATCAATCGCAGACAAACCCGTCACCAACTTCTGGTGCAATTTCGTTCGATTTGCCAATCCCGTGACGGGATCTGTCATAGACAATTCTCGGACCTTTTCTTCAGCCCGTGTGCGCTCCCGCACTTCCTGCTCAAGCGCCAAATTTAATGCCGTTTGCTCAGAGCTGTCACGAATAACTGAGATGATCAACTGCTCCTTCCCTGACGGCATCGGGCTCAACATTATGTCGACGGGAAACTCGCTTTTGTCTTTTCGCGCCCCGTACAGGCGAAACTTTCCGCCCATCGAACGAACACTTGGGTTCGCGAAGTAGGAATTCCGCCGGTGCGTATGCATATTTCGCAGGCGCTTTGGAACAAGAAGCTCGATCGGCTGCCCAAGAAGTTCTTCCTCCACGTAGCCAAATTGAACTATAGCTTGCTTATTGACGAGTCTAATTCGCCCGTCGTTGCCAACAATTACAACGGCATCGGGCATATAGTCAAAAAGATGTAGGCCCTGCTCGCTTAGAGCACGTTCAACAAGATAACTTTCCCGCAAGTGTTCAAGCACAGGAACATCTTTTCTATCCTCACCGGCGGGTTCAGCCATTTGGCGTCCGGATATTCCTTTGCCATCACTTTGCAAATCCGAAGCTGACGACTTAGACCGCAGTGATTGCCCTCTCATGTTTGCAAACCTTTTGTATCCGATGATTATGTTGTAGTGTGCCAATGATCACGGACTGCCAAACCTGTTTGGGCGAGCTGACCGAGATCGACTTAACCTTGCGCTTTATCGAATAGAGACCACGGTATCAGAGTCTAATAATCACGCCAAATATTTAGCGGAATGGACCTGTGTTCCGCGATCCAAACCTTGATCACCATTTTGATACGGGTCGCGTTGCTAACGGGAAATTTAAGAAATACCCTGCACTTAATTTAGATTGCACAAGCAGCGCATATCCCTAATTCAAACAATAAAATCACATCAAACTTAAATTTGCTGGCAAGGCAGATAGCGCAACGAATGTTTTACGCCCACACCCTTCAATACAAAGCCCAAATCAAATTCCACAACGTGATGTCGACGTCGAAGTGCTATGCCTCACAATTGAGCCTTAGCGACTTTGCGAAGTTTTGTTACCCAACATAATTTCAAGGCTTGCAGGGCCAGCGTCCTGCGCAACCCATCGTTAAACACCGGAGTGAGACGGAATTTGCGGATCTTTGTCCTGGCTTAAAAAGAAATGCTGAAACGCGTGGGACAAAAATACGATTGACGGAAAAGCCAAAATCATTGAGATGACGCCAGCAATTGCCAAGCCCATTGTCATACCGAGTCGGCCATCCCCAATAATATATAAATGAATTTGCGACGCCACCATTATTGGCAAAGCACAAATAAACCAGCCAAAAAACAACCGCAGCGTATTGTTTTTCGTCCGATCCCAAACATCACTCATACTAATGTCTTGTTTTTCAACTGCGATCGACGGCAGATACACACTAAGGCGCGCCCACAAGAATAAGACGACCCAAATCAAAACAAAATAAGCGATGCTAAATATAAGCGTCGTGCTCGATAGTTCGGGCGTCGCACCAAAACCAGCAAAAAGCGAGGGTATTTGCGTCAACATCATGAGTACCGCAAGAACAAGCGCGTAACTCCAAACAACTCGGTCTAGACGCAGATAGAAGGCCGATGCAATCTTTTCATCGCGTATAATCATGCGATGCCACGCAACAGCAAGCGAAGACATAATAGGCGCCATGATAAGCGCGATACCAAGACCCAACGCTGACATAGACAACAACTCGCTCTGCGTAATCTGACCAGGCGCGACGTCACCACTCTTAATTTTTTTGAAAAATGGCCCCGCAATATCCCAGGTGAACCAATACACCGCAAAACCAATCGCAAAGATAACAAGTGCCCAAGGCCAGAGACTTTTTAAATAGTCACCAAAATGTTCGACAACCGCATAATATGAGCGGCCGATTGTGCGCCAAAATGGAAGTTTGCGAGCTCGTTGCGGGACGGTGTCTGGCATAATTCACTCCAAAAAATAAATGAAACACACGAGACTGATAACACTTAAAACAATGGTTCGAAAGTGGGCGCACCCGTAAGAAGAAAAAGGACAGCTGCGGCGTATACGGAATCACTTTGACAGGTAGACCGATCGCCACCACATCACAAACGCATACCAAATAAATATTGGAGCATGAACCGCGACGCGACTGCGTCGCCGGGCCCGGTGCTCCGATCGCCCCGCGTTCTATCGAGCAGGACGTTAATCGGCAGCACAAACAAATGTCCCGCCCGGTGGGTGCTAATGAGCGCAGCGAATTCAGCGTGAGACAAATATGGCCGAAAAGAAGAAACTAACGTCGAACTCAAGCCCAAGCGCCCAAGTGGGCGCCGGCGCGTTGCGCCGCCCCGTCGGAGCACCTTTGGTGCGCGAGACATAAAATGTGCGTGAGACACAAAATGGTGCCAGGGGCGGAATCGATTACTCTAAAAACACCCTGCTTTTATTGACTTTATGAAGCGAACAGCTGAGCCATTACCCTCACTTTTACCCACACTTTCCATCTGTTCGGTGGTTCGGTTCCTAACCGCACACATGAGATTGTTCTGCGATGTCGCGCAATGCTACGCCGGGTGCGTCAAACACCTGCGAAGCAGGCTTCCGGTTATGGTCAGCAAACAAGCTTACGTAATTTCATTCACGAACATCGCGAAGCGTGTTAGTCGCGCACAACCGGTGTCCTTGAAATTGGTTCTTCACACAAAGCGTGCCGACATTTGTCCTTTAAGCTTCTCCGCCACCCCTGGAAATGCCCCTACCTTTCAGAAAGGAAGGGGTACATAACGCAACATTGTTTGGAACGTGCTGAAAGTAAGCGCAAAATGACCCGCCCCGCGTCGGGCTTCCCGCCCGACTTCGACCCAAAATGGGTCTTGATAGGGTCTGTGGTTATCAAAAACCCCGACCCACTGCGGTCGCCAGTCTTCATGTCCTTGAAACAAAGCCCGGCGACCTTGCCCTTATGTTTGAGTTTGTTCTCTTTAATTCGCGAATTTCGAAAATTGCAAACGCCTTGACAAAAACGGGTTTTGTGTCGAAGTCGGCCAGCTTCGCTTTGCCGACGCGGGGCGGACACATCGAAGGAAGGACCCATTTTGGGTGGCGGTGGGCGCATATTTTACAGACCGGAATAACGATCGCATTTCCCTTTTCATTTTGACTGCTTTGCCAGAGAAAGCCGACATTGGCTTTCAAAAACTACCTTGCTTGCTGATGGCGGTTTGTTCTTGGGCTAGCCGCTCTCCTATGCTTTATCTCCTCGATAATCATCCCGCAGGCATGCATCACATATTCTCGCGGCACCTGTCGCACCTTTTCAACAGCCTGCCGGTGACACTTGCGAACGATCAAACCGCTACCGCAAGGGCAGGGCCAGTGCCCTTTGAGTTTGCCGCGTGCGACATCGACGAGGAACTTCGCGACGGTCATCTCGTCGGTTGTACCGATCAACTCGCCGAAGTACTCGAGGACGCCAGCCACACCATGGGAGCGATCACCGTGCGGCCAGTCCTGACCGATCTCGACAAGACTGTTGCCGATGAGAAAGTTTCGAACCGGAATGTCCAGCACGCGGTCGATCGAGAAGTCGCCAGCCAGATCGATCCACAATTGCAGCTCGACACCAAGACAAAGCGAGCTATCGGGAAACACATGTCGGTCGGTTTGCCTCGGAATTCGCTCGTCGGACTCCCACACCTTTGGCAGTGAATTCGGATAGTTCGCTGGCAGTGCGATCGCCAGGGTGTAGCGATCAACCGGACAGCCGTTTCCAACCGGGTCGAACGTACCCCGCACCATGCAGGCGTCGTCCTCAATAACTGCGTGCAGGGTTGGAAACCTCGCACGTAGCACCAGGTCCACCTCGCCCAATGCTGCTGGATTCCGCCGAAACCATGGTTCAGGTGAAGCCTCTACTTTGCCCATGGCTGTGTCGCAACGGTTGCGGCCGCCGCTGAGGAGCGCAATACTTCAACGCGGGGCAAGGCGGATTTTTTCTTCTCCAATGGCCCAAAGACATGCTCCCATCCGTATTCGTGAGCCGCATCGAGCGTGTCCTGCGCGGTCTTGGCTATCCGCTTGCGCAGGCTGTCAGGTAACGCTTGATTGAGGTCGTTGCCGGTCGGGTTAGCCGGGTCTTCGATAGAGATGATGTCGATCTCGTCGGCGAAGGCAGTCAACACGCGCTCGAAGCGACTCTCCGTATCACCGCTGTTGTCCGCACTCAGCACCTCAATGACCATCAGTTCCAGCGGAAACGTCTTCAGGTTTTTACGCAAACCGTTCCGTGTTCGCCACAGCTTGCCAAGCATGATGATGTCGGTGCAGCCACTGTCGCGCACATGGCGAATATGGGTTTCGATGTTCGTCTTCAGCCGGTCCTTATCGCCTTCATTTTGATGGATAAACACGTCCGTGAAGGTGATGTCGACATAGCGGCCCGGAACAACATCGATCCACAGCGTTTTTCCATCCTTGGTGCGCAGGCGCAGTGCAGATCGTTTGCGCCGCACCGTGTAGTGTTCACTCAAGACGGCTGCAATGTTGTCATAAATCTCCTTCAGCGTTGCACCCGGTTCGGTTGCGTCATGCTCGAAGTACGATACTTCGTCGAGGTCGTAGTCCTCACGGATCATGGTTCGCTTGGCTCGTGATCCGCCGTGGGTGAACGTGAGGTAACAGTTCGGAAATGCCTCCCTCAAGATTGTCTCGATTTTCAACGCTTCAGCGTCAAGCTGCGCCCATTCTTCACTGGTCTCATCCAGGCGCTGCGACTCCAGCAAGGCCTCCAGATATTCATTACCGCTCATGTCGGTTCACTTTCAGTTTCTCGGCAAACCCGCCGCCGTTCACCTTGTTGTTGTCGTAGATGATCAAACTCGGGTCGACCTTCGGCAGCAGGTCGAAGCCGCAAGCAACGCACACCGGGGCAGGAGCCGCCGGGAACAAGTGGAGTTGTGTCAGGCTAGGGTGATCGCGGCCTAGCTCTGCAAGAAGATTGCGATATGCAGTACGGAAGCCCTCAAGATCGTCGCGTAACCGCAGATATGTCCGATTGGGCGTCTTCCCATTCAGTGTCATCTCGTAGACCGAGAACCGATCATCGATGGCAGCCGGTAATTCGGATACGTGAAGCGTGCCGCTCAGCGACAACATCAAGGCCACGCAGGTGTCGACAGTACCGCGTCGCAGACATCGGGCCTCATAACGCACCGGCGCGCCGTCTGTGCGCCAAGCCCAGCGATCGTCGTGGTCACGATGGCACTGATAGATATCCGTCTTGACCTTGTTGCTAAGATTGGCACCGAGAGCTACGAGCAGCGGCATCGGGCCAAGCGCGAACACAGACTGATGCTTGACGTCGCGCAGCTCGGACCCGTGCGCATAGAGCTGCCGCACTTCGTTTTCGATCCGCTGCAGCCCCATGGAGAAGAAGAGGTGGTCACTTTCCTTCCCAAGACCGGTGACAAGATCAATATCAGTCGGGGTCGAGGATGATGGGTAGCGCGGCCGCAAGGCTGCGAAAACTTCACCATTTCCAATCTCAGGTGCAAATTCGCCGATGTAAGCCGTGAACTTGATAACCTTGGTTCGGTATTCCGGCCCACATCCTGTCACAAACCGAATGCGATCCTCGTGTTCACGCTTGTGCGCCTCCAACTCCGATCGCGGGTACCGCTGTGGGTTGTCGTCTATCAATTCGTGACACG
This sequence comes from Hyphomicrobiaceae bacterium, assembly GCA_965222775.1. Classification (GTDB taxonomy): domain Bacteria; phylum Pseudomonadota; class Alphaproteobacteria; order Rhizobiales; family Hyphomicrobiaceae; genus CBDCUV01. The sequence goes on along the minus strand of OZ244971.1, from coordinate 1,486,450 downwards.
GCCGACACAGCAGCATCAGATTGTTTACGCAGTTGATGTCATCTGGACGAGGGCCGTCCAGTCCGCGCGGCCCCCGCTTCTTGAAAGCTATGATGTGCGCCTTCTCAGCGAAGTTGCCCGCCTCTCTTGTAAGCGGGTGCTCATAAAGATACTCGTTGCAGCCACGAAATTCGCAACGCCCGCCTGCTCGCACTGCAAGCTGAACTTCCACAGAACGCCTGACCTTCGTCCGTACGACCTTTTCAACAGGGGAGTCGTCCAACCTCGAAGTTTTAGACATGAAATGGGCGGTGTCGCCAGTGGAGCGTGAGGAATGTGCCATCGCTACAGTACCTTCATAGAGACTAGCTGACCGGTCGAACTTGATGCCCACGGGTAGCCGTTAATAGCTTTGTTCTATGATTCACTAGAACAAGTCAATTTGTTCTTGCGGTTGTCCACTGCCAAGGATATGCGATGGTATGGCCAACCAGCACTTACATCGATCGCAGCAACTACTTCTTGAACTGCTTGCCGAGCCGTCCGAAGAGTCTCTCACCGTCAGGGAGCTGCAGGACCGCATCGGCGCCTCATCGACGAGCGTCGTGGTGCATCACCTGCAGCAGTTGGAGAAGAAGGGGTACCTTAAGCGGAATCCTTACAATCCAAGGGACTATCAAGTCGTCGAATCGGGCCCCGAGGACGAGGTTGCACTCTTGAACCTTTATGGCCTCGCACGCTGCGGCCTCGGAGGATCGATCCTGGACGGCAGCCCCATCGACCGGGTGCCTATCGCATCGCGACTCTTGAACATGCCAGCTGCCGAAGCGTTTATGATGCGGGCGAAGGGAAACTCGATGGCACCACGCATCAACGAAGGCGATCTTGTCATCGCGCGGCGGACGTCAGAGGTCAAAGACGGTCGGTTGTATGTCTGCGTGAATAATGAAGAATGTCTGATCAAGATTGTTAGGATCGTCGGCAAACAGATCTTTCTCGAGTCCATAAACAGGGAAGACTATCCAATCTTCGAAGCCGCCGAAGATTTTCGTGTGGAAGGCGAGGTCAGGCAGATACTGTCCGGTAAGATCTGACGCAAAACCAGTTCTGGCCGAAAGACGCGTCCCTGCGAAAGTCCGGCCTTCAAATTCTGGGCACTATTCGATTGCCAACAATTACAGATTGTCCGCTTCTGGGATCTCTCGGCCCAGTCAGTTCCCCACCATCTGCTAAAATAAAACTCAACCCAAAAAAATCATGCGCCGAAGCGAGCCCCGGTAAGCGGGTGGGACGGATGAATGGAACTTTAGGTGTTGGCAAGTGCCAAAAGTTCTGCCCGATTCCGCCGCGCGTTGGAAGTAACTCCAAGCACAAACGCGCCAGCCGTTGTCGCCCGTGCAAGACAACGTAGCGATGCCGTGGCTCGCTTAGGCCCATGAGCCCGTTTGATGTTCACAACAGTCTTTGTTTGGGCCAGCACAACAATCACCTGGTCGGCCTTTCCCGCGCGGCACGCGCGCGCCACGTTTACATCATCGGTCAAACCGGCACTGGTAAGTCCACGTTGCTTTTGAACATGTTGGCGCAAGACTTGGCGACCGGTCGCGGCTGCGCGCTGCTTGATCCCCATGGCGATATAGCCGAAGCCGCTCTAAGCATGTTGCCGACCAAGCGCGGCGATCATCTGGTATATTTTGACCCTGCCGATCTTGAACATCCCATTGGCTTCAATCTCCTAGCGCGCTTGCCGGAAGATCATCGCCCTTTGGTGTCCGATGGCGTCGTCGCAGCATTCCGTGCCATTTGGCCAGACTTCTGGGGTCCACGACTTGAGCACATCTTTGCTCATGCCGTGCGCACATTGATGGACGTGCCGAACGCGACGCTTCTGTTCTTGCCGCGCTTACTGCAAGACGATGTGTTTCGCGCGCGCTGTTTGGTACATGTCAACGATCCCGTTGTTCTCGCTTTTTGGAATCACGAATACGCCGCCTATCCTCCACGCTTTCGCGAAGAAGCCATCGCACCTGTTTTAAACAAGATCGGTCGCGTTTTAATGACGCCGGCCATTCGCAACATCATCGCGCAGCCCAAGAGCACCATAAATCTCCGCTTTATGATGGACGATAGCCGTGTGCTGATTGCCAATCTCTCCAAGGGTGCCCTTGGCGAAGGCCCGGCGCATTTGTTGGGCGCATTGTTGGTCACAGCCTTTGCCCAAGCCGCTTTGTCGCGCCGCGAACTGCCACAAATTGACCGCACACCGTATCACCTTTTTGTCGATGAATTTCAGAGCTTTGCCACGTCTGGCTTTGGGTTGATCCTGTCCGAAGCCAGAAAATATGGGCTGACCCTGACGCTCGCCCATCAATACCTAGATCAATTACCCGATAGATTGCGCGAAGCGGTTTTTGGCAATGTTGGCTCCATGATTGCATTTCGCGTCGGCAGCGAAGACGCACTCCAGATCGCGCGTCAACTTGATCTCAAAAACCCTTCAGCCCTGAAAGAGCTCGCCAACTACTCAGCTTGGACGTCTCTGCTGGAGGATGGGGCACCATCCGAGTCCTTTCGCATGTCTTGCTTTGATGCACCAGAACCTTTCCACACGCGCGCTAACCGTTTGAAAAAACACAGCCGCATTCGTTTCGGTCGCGATCGCAAGTTCGTCGAAGACAAGATCCAACGCTTCTACGATATCCAATAGTTATGCACCGGCAGCGTGCGCCCGGTTGCAATCAGGTTTTGCTGCACGCAACAATTAAAGACACGATTTTTTGATTCTCTCAATTTCAAAGGTGGACATTGCCATGCAGCTCAAACTGACACGCTCCAAGCGCAACACGTGGTTCGGAAAAACGATTTTTCATCTTGACGTGCGCGCCCAACTAACAGGCGCCGAACGCCAACTGGTGCGCAAATATAAACTCGGTCGCGAAATTATATATTCCTCGGAGTCCTTGACCCAACTCGCCTCAGGCGCCGCCAAGCAAATGGATATCAGCAGCGCCTTGTCTGAATTCCCCGGTGCAAGTTTCATCGCAAGCCTCAAAGGTGCAGCGCTTGGCGTCGCGTCCCGCTTTGCGCTCAAAATCACCACCAAGGATTTGCTGCGCGGCAAAGCCATTGAGTGCAAAGATTTGATGGAAATGCTGAATGCCGAGCAGGCTGTTATCACCGCATGCCAAAACCTCAAATCGTATATCGAACAAGCTGAAACCTTTGATGGTCGGGAGTTTGTATTTGAGGTTTGAAGATGTCCCAATGGTGGCCCAAGATCGTGGTGAGCACACACCACGAGCCCATACTCGCCCGCCTGTTTGCACCAACTGCGGCTGAGCGTGATCTTGCCGAAACCAACCGCCTCTATGATCTGGCATGCGCACACTGGCAGGCGTGCCCATTTTCTAATCCGGATGAGCGTGACGCAGTTGTGCGCGATGTGGCCCTCGCTGCTCTGCGTGCTGCGAACAATCGCCCACCGGATGCCATATGCATTGCTGTGCTTTCGGCGACAGAAGAGATTGCGGCAGCTTGCCCAGAGTTGTTTGATGCACCAGAGTCGCCGGGAGAACCCGAAACAACCACCATCAAAGACGCAATCGAACATCGCGAAGGATTACGCCAACAGCTCAAGTATCTAGAAAACTTCGAGCACATCTTAGAGCAGTGGCAAGAGCAAATATTTGCACTTCTGTTGGCTATTTTAGATCGCTTGCCCGCCATTCCCGAACAGGCTTCAACTCTCACCCTTTCAGCCCCACTCATTGACCTTGCCCGCAACCCGGACGATCTCGTTGAACACATTGCAGCAATAATTGAATCTGATGACGTCATAGAAATCGGTTTCTTTGAACGCATTCGCGATCGCGCCTTTCGCAATATGCTCGCTGTCAACAATCACACCTGGGAAGATTGGAGTCTTAATCCTAAGCCCCTGCGCATCAAGCCCGCTGACCTTTGCAAAAATCACCAACCGGACGAGGTCGCACGCCTTGTTTATGGTGGTACGCCCTTCGGCGACCTGCTGACCGCCGAGGTTCCCTTATCCATTCCGGAAGCCGCACGTTTCGAACACATGCATGTGCTGGCAGGCACCGGTCATGGCAAAACGCAGCTCCTCCAGCATCTGATCGTATCGGATTTAGAGCGCGATGCGCATGACATTCCGTCCATGGTCATCCTCGACAGCCAGGGCGATATGATCGAAGCCATAAAACGCCTTGCCATCTTTGACCCTGATCGAAGCGGCTCTCTTGCCGACCGTCTCTTGATCGTCGATCCCTCCGACGTTGCTTTTCCGCCTGCGCTCAATCTATTTGACGTGCAGTCTGATCGCTTAAAAGACTACGACCAACGCGATCGCGAGCAAGTCCTCGCCGGCATCATCGAAATTTATGACTACATTTTTGGCGGGTTGCTCGGAGCAGAGCTCACCCAAAAGCAAGCCATGGTGTTTCGCTTTTTGGCGCAGCTGATGCTTTCCATTCCGGGTGCCACCATCCACACGCTCCGCGAACTTTTAGAAGACGCCACGCCATACATGCCAGCCGTTGAAGCATTGCCCGACACGGCACGTGGCTTTTTCGAGAACCATTTTTTCGAAGCGCCCTATAAAGCCACCCGCGAACAAGTTCTGCGGCGCTTGTACGGCGTTTTGCAAAACCCCTCCTTTGAGCGCATGTTCGCCCAGCCAGAAAACCGGCTTGACCTCTTTGATACCTTGAACACGGGCGGTATTGTCCTCGTCAACACGGCGAAGGATTTTCTGAAATCAGAAGCGTCCTCCATCTTCGGTCGTTACGTCATTGCCTTGACCCTAAAAGCTGCGTTCGAGCGCGCCACCCTTCCCCGCCAACAGAGACGCCCAACATTTTTGTGGATCGACGAAGCCAGCGAGTATTTTGACGACAACATCGACAATCTTTTGATCCAAGCGCGCAAGTTTAATCTTGGACTCATCATGGCGCACCAGTATCTTGGACAACTCTCGCGCAATTTGCCGGCATCCTTGATGACCAACACCACCATCAAGCTCGTTGGCGGTGTTTCAGATCGCGATGCGCGCGCTTTGGCATCAGAAATGCGCACATCACCGGAGTTCTTGAACGCCATGACAAAGGAAAAAGATGGCACAACGTTTGCCGCCTTTGTGCGCAATCACACGCCACATGCCTTGAGACTGTCCGTGCCCTTTGGCACTGCCGAAGGCATGGAACGGATGTCCGATGAGAGCTTTGAAATGCTGCTCGACATCAGCCGCGCACGTTTGTCGTCGAAGCCCATTTGCCAATCGACAAGCGAGGAACCTGAAGCAAACCAGGAAGACGAACAAGGTTCATCGCCAGACAAAATTCACGCAACCGAACAACCGCCACCTGAAGAGGGCAAGAAAGGCACGTCCCAAGCTCATGCGAACACGGGCCCAAAACCCCCGCCCTTACCTGACGATCTGGATGACTTGTTTTCCGATCCTTACGAGTAACGCACTGTCCCGCTACTCATCGTCTATGTCTGAAGTTGATGATTGAGCGGAACAAATATGCTCAAAACAATATATTCCCTGATGACCCGGGGCGGCCGTTTCACAGTCGAACACCAATTTATCCTCGGTGCTGCAACATAAGCCAAAATGGCCCGGAACTCCGGTGTTGGGCTAAAGCGTCTGAAGTGAGCGGGTGATTGGATCAACAGATATCGATAGTGTGCTCCTGAAGGCAGTAATCTTAGAGTCAACGTTGCGTCTTTATAGTGCGGCAGAACCGTTTAAGCCGTTCGACCGCAAAACGTCCGCCTTCCTTCCCGAGTATGAGCAACTTGTTTGGGAACTCAGAAAGCAAAACGAAAAGTATAATCTCGTGGGTCGACTGGCTCTCGGGTACACGCTGTTGGTAGGCGAAGGAAATCTTAGTTTTGCTGTAAGCCTCGCGCGAACTAGACCGATAAATCCTCGAAAGCTAACTGCGACAACTTTTGAAACAGAAAAAGAGCTGTCATCTCAGGCGAAAGCGAACGCGCGAACGCTCCAAACACTTGGAGTGCAGGTATGTTTTGGAGTCGATGCAAGAAATCTGAAGGACACCTTCCCGGGCGCGCGTTTCGATAATATCGTATTCCTTTTTCCTAATGTTGCCAGTAGAGATCCCGTCAGAGGGCGTAACCCTAACCATGAACTTGTCCGCCGGTTCTTATTGAGCGCGGCAGGAAACCTGGCATCACGCGGTAAGGTAATGATTTCTGCGGTGAATAGCCCTTACTATCTCGGGGTCTTTGATTTTCAAGGCGCAGCGAGAAAAACCGGGTACCGAACGCCGGACGTATACGCTTTTGATCCCTTCGAATTTGCAGGTTATGAACACACGATGACCCATCGAGAGGAAAGTGCTATTGATAAGAAAGTCGATTGCAGCCTCTGGGTTTTTCAACCAAAACAGCCGGTGGCGGCTGCGATAGAGGGGCATTGCTCACGAGTACGAAGACAGTGCAAACGAAACGCGAATGGTGCAAGACAACGACCACGGTCAGACATTAATACCAGGTCTTCTCTATAGACCCAATTATATTGATGTGACCGCTGAGCGAGAATTGCTAGGGCAAATTGATTGTCTCGCCTGGAGAAGCGACCTCAAGCGCAGGGTTCAGCACTACGGTTATCTTTATGACTACAAGGCCCGTCAGATAACAGCTAAGGCCAGATTAGGTGCCATTCCACCGTGGTTGTCTGTCTGGTGTCGCCAGCTTTGCGAAGATGGTTTGTTTGAAAAGGAACCTGATCAAGTTATCGTTAATGAATATCTGCCCGGACAGGGGATTGCTTCACATATTGACCGCCCGGATTGTTTTGGGGATCGAATTGCTTCGCTCAGCCTTGGTGGGTCCTGTATGATGGAATTTAAGAATGGCTCAACGGGCGCGGTCATATCTAATTTTCTAAAAGCGCGCAGTTTGATCATTATGGCGGGACCAGCCCGTTATGAATGGCAACACGGTATTAGGCCTCGAAAAACGGATACTGTTGGCGGCAGAAGGCTCAACCGAGAACGCCGCGTATCGGTGACATTTCGAAACGTTGTTGGTGTTTAGCGCCAATCGCAAAGTGGGCGGCTCAAATATGCTCGTCTGTTGTTGGCCCTTCGCTTCCCTTCCGCAATTAACAGACCATAGCCGCTCTAGGGTGTAAAGCGGCAGACAATTCTCCCAATCCTTCGATGATTTTTTTCCGCCCTCACCACATCGTGATGTGAGACGCGCACCTGCTAAGCATGTGCATGGCTCCGCGTAGCTCATCGTGCGCGCACGTTTACGCCAGCCGATACATGCATAGTGTGGATGTCCTCTTGAATTTCGAGGAGGACACTCATGAAAAAATACAACATTGTTTATGCCGATCCGCCCTGGGATTACGGCGCATTCCCGTCAACATCTAAATTAAACGCTTACCCCCTAATGGCGACGGCGGACATTTGCGCCTTGCCGGTTCACGCCATTTTGCACGCAGACGCTATCCTTTTCCTGTGGGTCACAATGTCTAAACTCCCCGATGCCTTTGAAGTCATAGAGGCATGGGGCTTTCAATACGTCACCAACGGATTTACCTGGATCAAATCCAACGCCACGCCCGGTTCATTCTTTTTAGGCATGGGGTATTGGACGCGGCAAAATGCCGAACTCTGTCTCATTGCTAAGCGCGGCAGGCCAACGCGACGCGACAATCGTACGTCATCGCTCGTAGTTTCGCCACGCCAAGTGCATTCGCGCAAACCCGATCTTGTTCGCGAAAAAATCGTGCGCGTATGTGGCGATCTCCCGCGCATCGAACTCTTTGCGCGCCAGAAAACACCAGGTTGGGACATTTGGGGCAACGAACTTCAAAATGATTGTAATCTTGAGGAATTTGGCTGCCCCCAACAATTCACGCGCAGAAAGCCGGTCAAATAAAACAAGAAATTTCTGGTACGCATCTGTAGTCTGACGATAGAATGTGAATCTCTTCGTAGATTGTGCAATAATTTCAGTGATAGTTCACATAATACAGCTCCAGCTAAGGAGATCACCGGTATGAGGGTGAAGCGAAGTAGCGTCGTGACGCGCATCCTCATAACCACTCTCCTTGTCTTGCAGACCATGCCCTTCGCGCATGCCAGTTCAAATACGTTACTTGCCGAACGGGCCTGCAGTGTCTCGCAGCAAACAGGCGTTTCAAAGGATCGCATGGCGTTGTTATCAAAGGGCGTCAATTTGAATGAATGGCTCGAAAAATGGCCACCCAAACCGCGCGATGCAAGTTTACTGGCAAAGCTATTTGACCTCGGTTTCACCCATGTGCGGCTTCCCGTCAATGTCGAGTACCTCATGGGAGGGTTCAGCACCAACGTTGCTGAGGAGGAATTTTTCAAGGAACTCGATAGTGTCCTCGATCAACTCTTGGGTCTTGGCTTTGCCGTTTCTCTCGACGTGCATCCCGGCCGCGAGTTTCGCGAGCTACAAAAGAGTGAGCCCGAGGTTGTATTTTCCAAGTTAAAGAACGTGTGGTCCGTGCTTGCCGAGCGGTATGCTCTTTACCCGCCTGAACGTCTGTTTTTTGAAATCTTGAATGAACCAAACGCGTTGAGGCGCCAGTGGCAACAACAGGCACAAGAGTTGATCAAACTGATAAGAGGAAAGGCACCTCACCACACGCTGATCGTGGGTTCCGTCAACTATCAGCGCATTGACGAACTGAAATTTCTTGAACCATTCGATGACCCGAACATAGTCTACGCCGTCCATTTTTATGACCTAATGATTTTTTCACATCAGGGCCTCTACTGGGACAAAAAGAGTCCTTGGCAATATTTCGAGGGCGTTCGATTCCCGCTCAAACGCAATGATCCAAGACTGCATCCGCTGCGTGACAAACTGAAAAATGCTCGCAAGGCAAACAAGTCTGAACCACTCAAAATGGCGCTGAAAGAACTTTACAACGCAATGCAGAGATCTTGGACAGCCAAGGATATTGAGCGAGAGTTTTCAACCGCTGCCACATGGGCAACAAAGCACCGGCGCCCTGTGATCGTCAACGAATTTGGTGCGATGAGAGACACAGCAGCTCCACAAGATCGCGCCAAATGGCTGCATGCAGTTCGTGTTGCAGCAGAGAAGTTCTGCATCGGTTGGACCCATTGGGAGCTCGACAAAGCATTTGGTTTCGTGCGGACTGAAAATGGTCGTCATCAGATCGACCCCGCAATCATTGAAGCGCTCGTCGGCAACAGTCCCTAAACTTGCGTTAGTTGCATTCGCTTCATGTCGAATTTTTAATCACATCGCCATTCGATTTTTTTTCGTTCTCACCACATCGTGATGTGAGACGCACGCTTATCAAGGGTGCGTTTAGCTCCGCTTATCGCACCATGCGCGCACGTTTACGCCAGCCGATTCCTGCATATTGTTCGTGTTCTCTTTAAACATGGAGAACACAGGAATATGTCAAATGGCACCAAATACTTTTCTACCTTTAGCGGTATCGGCGGCTTCGAGCTGGCTCTACGCAAACAGTGTCCCAATGCGCAGTGCGTCGGTCACAGTGAAATTGACCGGCATGCCCTCAAAATCTACCGGCGCCACTTCCCAAAACATACGAACTTTGGAGATATCCGAAAAGTTGAGCCAGAAAGCCTACCGGACTTTAATCTGCTCATTGGCGGATTTCCCTGTCAGGCATTCTCAATCGCCGGGAAACAGCGAGGGTTTTACGATCCAAGAGGTACGCTCTTCTTTGAAATCGCTCGCCTTGCTCGGAAAAAACAACCACGCCTTTTGCTGCTTGAAAACGTCAAGGGCCTGCTATCTCACAACGCGGGAACTACGTTTTCTACGATCCTTACCACGCTTCATGAATTGGGGTACGACCTACAATGGCAAGTGCTTAACAGCAAAAATTACGGAGTACCCCATAACCGAGCGCGCGTCTTCATTGTCGGACATCTTAGAACCACAGGTCGACCAAACGTATTTCCCATCAGATCGCTTGCTGCGCACCCTCCTAACAAGCCGGCATCGGATAAGACTCGAAAGTGTGTTCGACCCATTTGGACTCAGCGCGACCCTTTGTGCGCAAGGCGCGCCATACTTAATCGCCATACCATCCGCAGGCTTACACCAACAGAATACGAGCGCTTGCAAGGATTTCCAGATGGATGGACAGCAGGACTAAGTGATCAACAAAGATACAGATGCCTCGGGAACGCCGTGACCGTTCCGGTGGTAGAGCGAATCGTCGCCAAATTGCTCAACACCGGCGTGCGGCAACACCACAATCCTTATTGTTTCGACAATGGGAGACTCGCCCCATGAAACTCTGGCAAATCCTGGCGCTCATCAGTGGTGCCATTATTGCAGTGGTGATGGCTTTAGCGTCGGTCAGTTATAACGCGACACTCGGCACAGATGCGCCGGCCTTTTCCTGGCTTCCCTTCCTGACCAACGCATTTGTATTTTCAGCGCTCGCCTTGGCTTTTGACCTTGGCATGATCGCCAGCGTCTTCGGCGTCTTACATTGGCATGAAGTCAGTCGCCTAAAAGCGGCAGTCTGCGCCGTCTTGTTTGTCATTGCATCGCTATTCTCCATCCATTCCGTGCGCGGGTACATCGCGCTCAATGTCACGACGTCCTTAACGCCGGCCGCGCGGTCTCAAGACCTATACGCGTCTTTGAAAACCGAACTCAGCCAAGATCAAATTCATTTAGCAGAGCTGCGCACTGCCTTGCTCACCGCTTCCCGTCGCGAGCGCAAGTCATTTGAGTCGCGTGTCAATAAACTTGCGCACAAGATTGACGATACGCGCAACCGTCTCGCACACATGAAGGTGCAGGTCTCCGTCTCACCATTGGTGGGTCTCGATTGGTTCCTGGCTATAACGTTATGGTTTTTTAATGCCACCTGTTGGACCGCCTGGTTCGGCGCCAAGCCCAAAGGTGCGATCAAGAGCAATGACACCGTGAGCACGTGGCTTGCGCAGCATGATTTAACAAATCCCCAGCACTGCGACGTTCTTTATGGAAATTATAAAGATTGGTGTCTATCGCAAAAGACGCCGCCGCTTCCCCAATATAGCTTTTATGCGCGGCTCATTGAATTGGGCGCGCGCAAATTCCGTGACGGACGTAATGGACCAACCAAATACGTGATGCCTGCGCATGGGACTTGATCTACGTGCGCCAACTCACACACCTCCGACGTTCATTCTCCCGCAAATGTTAGACTGAGAACATGGTCACCGACATGTCATCACACTTGACGTATCGTCCCCGCCGCAGGCGTTCAGGAAATCCCCCACCCCTTCAGATCACACCGCGCGATCTTGAGATCCTGCGTGCCGTGGCGCGCTACCGCTTTTTGCATTCCGGACACATTCGCCGATTGATCCCAGGTTCGCATAAAAATCTGACCAACCGCCTCAAAGGTCTTTTTGAGCACGCCTATCTCGATCGCCCGCCCTGCCAATATGATTTTTATCGTCCGGGCGGCGGATCATCTCTGGCTGTCTATGCGTTGGCAGACAAGGGTGCACGATTGTTGCACCATCACGACGGCTTTGCCTTTAGCGATCACGTATCTTGGGCACACAAGAATCGCCAAGTTGGTCGCCCTTTTTTGGAACACACGCTCGGCATTGCCGATTTTGCGATTTCCTTGACCGTCGCGGTGGCCAAATCACCGTCCGTTGATCTTTTGGACGGACCGCAGTTGTTAGCGCGTTTGCCACAACAAATGCGCAGTCGCCCCAAGCCTTTGCGGTTTTCCGTACCCGTGATATTCAAGTCCAAACGCCACACCATCGGTGTGGAACCGGACTATGCGTTTTCCTTGGGCTATCCAACTTTCGGACGACGCGCGTTTTTCTTGGTTGAGATTGATCGCGGAACCATGCCCATTGAGCGCTCCGACATCATGCAATCGTCCATGCTGCGCAAGTTTCTTGCCTATAGTGCCCTGTGGCGCTCAAAACGGCACACACAAGAATTTGGCTGGCGCAACTTTCGTGTGCTAGTCGTGACCAGTAACAAGGAACGTGCACAAAACATGCGCGTGTGTTTGCATAAAATTACAGGCGGTGGCGCTCCCCTATTTTGGATAACCGATCGCGAAACTTTATCCATGAGTAATACTCTTGAACGCATCTGGATTGACGGCGAAGGACGACAAAGAAGATTGCTGCCGCGCACACAAAAGTGATTGCAAACTTATATTCCTCCCAGGCACTCACCAAAAAGCACTCCCCCCACATGTGCTTTGTCGGCACCAGCCCCCTTCTAAAGGGACAAGGCCGGCGCCGAAAAGCACGTGGGCGCACGAAAGCTGATCAAAGGATCAGTGGTGTTCACAACTCTTGCGCCAATCAGACATAAAAAAAGCCCTGCATATTTTGAAACAGCAGGGCCGAATATTTGAGAACGACGCATTCAACGCTTCGTACGTCGCGCTGTGCGCGGTGGCTTTGGCTTCTCTTGCCTTTCGGGATCTTCGCTCGGAACCCGTAGCACCAACCGGTTGTCCGGCGGCAGCGCTGACAGGTTGACATTAAAACCTTTGCCATCCTTGTGCGCCCAGGCTGCGCCAATTTTGAGCCAAAAATGATCTTCGCCTTCGCCGCGGTCTTCAACCGTGAACACGTTGTGCGATGGCGCACTGTTGTTCGCCATGACAAACTCCTTTTATTTTCGTGAATGAAAAAACTGTAGTGCGCAATTGGCACTTTGCCCATTATGCCGTGACACACTGCCCGCGCCTACTTGACGGTCGCCTGTCTGTATTGGTGGATGTTCAGCGTTATTATTGTTCGATGTCAGCGTCGGCGTTGTCTTCAATATCGCGCAACATCAAACGGTTACCAACGGGCCAAGCGTCCACAAGGATGGTCTTGCCCTTGCCATCCTTGTGGTCGAACGCGGCCCCGATGCGGCGCCAATAACTTTCGCCATCGTTTTCATCAACGACAAACGCCGCCATCGATGGTTTGTTCGCGCTGTTGAGGTTTTTGTCCATAAGCTGATGAGTTAAGTGAATAATGGATTATGGGAATTGTAGCACAAGACAGCGCTCGTGTCGGACACTTGAAAAGAATCAATTCCATGGTCCCCACACAGACAACTCCTCAATTATCGACTGTCTTTCCTTCAGTATTTTCAAATAACCGCATGATGGCATTTCGCTTTAAACCGCGTGGATGAGAGAAATGTGGAAAACCCTCAGCCTCATTCTCTCGGAAAATGCTAATATTCGTAATATATGATCGCCCTTATCAAATGGTGGCTTGCAATTGATGCAGCGAAAATTGGACGAGTTCGATATGTCGCGACAAATTTTTCGGCATTTATTGCAGCATATCTATTTTCATTATTGATGGTCATCACCGACGTCGGAGAATCCGTTGTGGGGTTCTATGGTGTTGCGGCAGGTATCTTCCTATCTGCTTTATTGGTCTCGACATCTGCACAAAGACTGCGAGATATTTCACGACCTGAAATCTGGGCAGTGGGCGTACTGGTACCCGCACTCAATCTCATTTTGATTGCATGGCTCGCATTGGCTCCTGGGCTATTTCGGAGTGAATAGCCTGCCGTCGTGATACTTTTGATCGAGATAAAATAGACTTTCGCCAATATACGGTGCGAAAATCGGCGCGACGTACTTTTGGCCAACCAAATATGAACCGTATCCGACTCCTCCGGCCAACATTTGAGGCCCAAGTGAAGTCCCGCCAGCAACAATGGTGCCCATTAGGTATCGTCCTCCGATGGCCGTTGCTTCTGGTGCGATGGTATTGTCCACGACACCCCAGGAGCCACCTTCTTGGTAGTCTTGTACTCCAGATATCATGGTGCTTGCATCACCTGCCCACCAGTAAGGCGATATTTTAAGAAGTGGATCGCCCGCTGCTATTAAGGTTCCCGAAATCCCTTTGATCAATTGGTTTTGACTTGCTCCGGTTGTTCTTGTTGGGGTCGTTGATTGCGGTGAGGTCAAATAATCCTGTCCCATCGATTGAGTGTTCAGCCAGCTGATACCTTGCTCGGGTGATACTGTGGTGTTAGGAAAAGTATTAGTAGTTGATGTTTCTGGCTTGGTCCCTGCCCGCGTCGGCGCTCTGGGAGCTAGATTTGCTTGCGGAGCTAGACCAGTTCCTATTGGGGACGTAACTGGTATAGATGGCGGAGGCGCCTCCCTCTGCAATTCAGTCACGCGCTCTTGCGCTCTTACAAGCTTTTGCTGCAAGTTCCTTGCGATATCGGGATCGATATCTTGGGCCTTTAGTTCGTTGTATTTCTCATAAGCCCTATCTGATTTCTCCTTGGCTTTTTGCAGATCCGCATAGATCATTGTGGCTTTCTCTGTATCGCTAGCCTTGAATGCATCAAGATATTTTTGCGAAAGAGTGCCAATTCGTTTACCCGCGCTGAGGTAAGTCTGGCGCGCCCGCTCAACGTCCTTCGCATGCTTGCTCGTCGCCCTATCTAGGTCTTTTTGTATGTCGAGAACTTCATTGCGAGCTGCGGTGAGGCTTTCCTGGTAACTTTGCCGTGCACTGGTCGACTGTCTTGCTGTCGTTTTCGGTCGATTCGAGACATCAGAATTGGCTTTTGATTTCACCGCCGCCGGTATTTTTTCCTTGACCACTTTGCGGGGTTCAGTTGATGCTCGAGAGGTGGACGCCTCGGTCGCTTTTGCCTCTGGACGGTCGGCTGTATCAGAAGTACCTGTCACTTTCTTCTCGTCAGGCACGGTTCCAGCGGCCGACCCAGCACGGCTCCGATGATTAGCCGGAACTGCGCGTGATGAACGACCTTCATATGCTCCAATAATGCTACGGAGCTTTTTGGCTCGACCGCGCTGTCCACGCTTCTCCGCCTCGCGAAGCAATCGCCGATATCGTTCCAACCGGCGCGCCTTGGCAATTACCTCTTCTTGTGCAGAGCCTTTGATCGGACTGACGGCTTTATGACCTACAGCCGGTCGACCACGATGCCATCTATGGGCCGTTAAAGGCGCACCACTGTGACTCGTCGCGTTCCTCTTGCCCCTTCGAATGCCACGGCCCCTTAGCTTAGTATGTTTCCTGCGAGCACCAAAATTTGCGGCTGGCGCGGTTCTTCGACGCATTTGCCTAGCTGGTCCATGGCGGCTGCTACGAGACCATAGTTTGAATTTGGACGCCGGTTGCCTGGATTGAGACGATGGTCTCACAATGCGTCGACGTTGCAAATCCCGACGCTGAGCGCCATTCCGCCAATTCTGTTGCTGCCTGCGTTGGCGTTGCGCAGCTGGTCGGCGATGCTGTTGTCGACGCGAGGTGTCTTCCTCCTGTCGGGAACCAGTACGGCTCACCAGTGGATTGGGAACAGCGGTGAAGTCAGTAACGTTCATCGGAACCGACAGCGGATGAGTGTGACCAGGAGTTACATTAGTGAATTGCATCCACATGATCGAAACAATGAATATAGTACGGTACATTGCCAATACCCCCGTTCCCTCTTAAGAACATGCCAAACTATCTAATCGTATTGTCGTATGCCAATTCACCATGCCCAACCGGTCTTTGCTGCTGCACTAGCCACGCTTGAGGCATAAACGAGTGTTGTTACGAGCCCTATATGTTGGAAATTCATTGCCCCCGCCCAACAACTCTTAATTAGGTATTCCTGCTCAAAACAAGTTCAACGATAGACAACCTCAGCGTGCCTGGTCCACTTGTTCTGTATTCTTTCGAAAAACTTTCTGCGCAAAACTTGCGGTTGTCTTCTTGATGCAACATGATCGCCCTGTAACGTTCAAACTGTATTGAGCATAACGCATACGTCCTAATCACCGTTGCAAGTGAAGCATCTTCCGCTGGCAAATCAGACGCAAAGACAACGTAGGCGCATTTTTCGCACCGACCGAGTGTCCTCCAAGGACATAACTGTGTCCTTACACGTTTGCATAGTTTTCGTGGTCGCATTTCGGTAATTCAAAATGCGACTCTCGCGTTATGATTGCGCTTTTTCCTGGTGTGGGCTCGTAGTAGCGTACCGCTTACGGAATGCTGTGGCGCCATTCCGTTTGGCCAAAAAGACATTTGCTATTGCGGGGGAATTCTTGGACATCGTTACGCTAAACCCAATGTTGCTTGAGTGTTTGGCTAAAACACGGGGTGGCGTGCGCGGCCTTCTTGACCAATGGCAGGAGCGTTATGGGGATGAGACACTTCCTAACAAGGCCAGTCTATATCGTTGGATCAAAAATGGTGCGATGCCCGGCAACTCAATAAAGCTGTTGAGGCTTTGTGCGTTATTAGATGTTGATCCGTTTTGTTTACTTATACCTGCCAAAGGTATCTCTTCCACTCAAGCCATCAATCGCTTGCTGCAAGCCTTCAACCAGGATTCCTGGCCATCTCCCAGCCTGCAATTTTTGACGGATTTTTTTGGTCGTCAGACCATGTGGCCGCCACCCTACTGGGCGGATTCGACCAACCGTTTCGAATATCACTGGCATACGGAGGACTTTGAGCATGACCCAAAATTACGGGCCGGATATTATGCCCTAATCACTCTAGTTGGAACGGAAAGGACCCAAGCACCAAGACCGCAGACGTTTCATTTTGCCTATCGTCAAATCAATCAATTTGGTGATCGCTGGTTGCAATACGGATTTGTGGTTCGCAACAAATCAACAGTTGCACTCACGCATATCAACGGTCAGACGGATCATTGTATGCTATCTGAAATTAAGGATCCCACTTTTGTCGAAACGTGGTTTGGACCCGGACCAGCGACCTTTCGTGTTGCTTCATTGCATCCGTTTTCAATCGAGATCAATCAGCCACCGCAATCTCCCCCTCCAACGGTACGGTTTTTAGGATAGAAACATGCCCGTCATCATTTGGGCCAATCCCGCCCCCGGTACGAATACCGGGATCGGGTCGGGCTCTCTCGGCTCAAGGCGTGTGCGCCTTCGCCGACCGAGCCTCATTTCATGAGTCTCGGCCCTTTAGGGTGTCGATCCCTTTGGCGAACACAGCGTGTCTTCTTTTTTGCTGCTACTCATTCATCGCAGCCGTGCTTTTAGGTTGGAAACGTCAGGCGATGGCTGTGACATGCGTTGTGGCGAGACTACCGGAACAAGATCCGTCGATTGCAAAGAATCGGGTCCGATAGCTTCTTTTGGTTCGTGCGTGTGTGCGCACTCGTGTGCAACAAATCCGCCCGGTCGCCGGAAGGTCGTGACACAATGATCATCACACTGATGCTGTGTTTTACACCCCCCGCAATCTCTATCAGGTCGGCACAACGGCAGTACGGACACAACCTCTCCGCTGGCATCCACTTGGCACAAACATTGACCAACGCGATGTGCAGAAGCCGGGTTACTTACGAAGAGCGCGCCCATAATGAGCGCAGATAGGATGGCTCGGCATTGTATATATTTCATAGTGCTCACGTCGCCCTCGCCAAAGTTTCAATTTGAAAACCTCTGGGTGCATAGCGCAGCAGACATGAAGCTCGTGAACATAAAAGTTCGCTCTTTTTATGGTGGCACGGTGACAACAAACAAAACGCCGCGACCGAAGCCGACGGTGCTTAGGGCAATACCGTAAGGAGCTTGCCCTCTACGGTGGTGCGCACTTGAAAGACCATGATGTTGAAGCTCTATTTTCCGGTTACTGGCAATTGCCATCCTTGTGCGCCCAGGCGGCTACAATCTTGAGCCAAAAAGGATCTTGGTCGTTGCCACGATCTTCGACCGTGAACACGTTGTGCGATGGCGCACTGTTGTTCGCCATGACAAGCTACTTTTATATTCGTGAACAAAAACTGTAGTGCGCAATTCGCACCAAGGACATTTTGCCCTGACAAGCTTGGCGCGCATACTTTACGGGCAAGGAACGACGTCGCCGGTTGTTTTTGCAATCAAATTCTATTCAATTTCGCGGTGAATTTCGTCAACGACAACCGCCACCATCCACGATCTGCTTTCGTTGTTGAGGTCTTTGTGCATGATCCAAATTTCACTCTCCCCAACCAAATAATTCTTCCATCGAATTAATCTCCAATGCTGAAAAAGCATCTCGCCGATATTTAGAAGCTACAGAAGAAATTGGCGCTGGGCAGGCTTCAATCACTTCCAAATCATCACCACTCACTTCGTTTGCCTTCTCCAAATTTTTTAACGCTTCTTCGGTTAATTCTAGGAGCAGGATTCCTACTCCATAAAGCTGCGCATAGTCTTTCATCTGCTCAGGAATTTCTCTATTGTTTGCCCTAACCGGGAAACAATAATAACAACGATCAAAAAATCTCTTATGTGAAATTGCTTCGAATATTTGTTTTTGCCAACCGTCTATGCTCGCCTTGACTTCAATTGAGACGGCCTGAAATGAAGGCTGACCAAGTAGTTCAGAAACCTGAATACCAACGACATCCGGGTTTCCCCATGGTCCAAGAGAACGACCACTCGCAATAGTTTTAGCGCGATATCCATTGGCCGAAAGCCAATTTTTTACATGGTTGTAGAGTTTTGCCTCTTTCTGTTTTTTGCATGTGTTCGCACCTTCAACTTCCTCGGGGTCAGGCTCTTGTTCTGCGAACTTTCCATCAACGTCGTAATAGTAGCCGCGCGCAAC
The DNA here is from genome assembly GCA_965222775.1 of Hyphomicrobiaceae bacterium. Lineage (GTDB taxonomy): Bacteria > Pseudomonadota > Alphaproteobacteria > Rhizobiales > Hyphomicrobiaceae > CBDCUV01. The sequence continues at coordinate 1,467,827 of OZ244971.1, read as the reverse complement.
TCCGAGAGATATCACTTTTGGATTGATCGTTGGCGCCCTACTCAAATATACATTAAAAGTACCCTCCTTTATTTGGTCAAAAAGCTTTGGATACAACTCCTTAGCCGTTTCCCTTATTTCTCGTGCTGTTTTGCTTGTTTTTTCATCGGTTGATTGAAGGTGCTCCAAACAATATTCTGCCAATCGAGCAACTTTTTGATCAGCGTTCTTCAACTCGTCGAGTTTTTCTTCAATTTTCTCAGTTGATTTCTCATTTCCATCCATTTTTATAATGACTCCAGTGAATAAACGAGTTGCTCTAAAGGTTTTTTCAGTACTCTGGGATACATTTATTGATGAAAAATTTTGTTAACATTCGATATGAGGTAGAATTGCTTTCCCAATCTTTAAGTATTTGAAGAACCATGAGATGGATCAATCTCGCCCCCAGTTTAACGCCGGGGGTCGGGTCGGGCTCTCTCGGTTCAAGGCGCGTGCGCCTTCACTGACCGAGCCTCGCAAATTGAGTCTCGGCCTTAACAGGTTTCGATCCCTCTGGCGGAATTAGCGCACCTTCCCCTTTTGTGTCACGATACGAACGCTCGGCGTCCTGATTGTGGATTATAAAGCGTACATGCCTGCGCGAATGCTATCATATAAGTCATGCAGAATGATCCAATAGCGCCGCCGGACGATTCATCAGAAAACGAACCTCATCGCACCGGTTCAGACGAGTTTGAACCTGTGCGCACTACAAATTCCAAGGTTTCTTCTGACCGTACCGGTACGCACATGTCCGAACCTGTGCAAACCGGTTCGCACCAGGCTTCAGAGTGGATGACCATTGTCGAGGCTGTTGTGCTTTGCGAGACAAACGGACTTCACCGTACACCCAAGACCGTGCGCAAATGGGCGGCGCAATCTTATGGCGAACATCCCGGCGCGGCAGATCTCATCGTCAGGCGACAGGACACCTCAAACGGTAAGTTTCGCTATCGTATCGAGCGCGCGTCGCTCGAACAAAAGATCAAGCAAGAGCTGGAATTACAACACGCGGAACAATCCAACGAGAGCAAACACGTTCAAACCGGTGCGAACTCGTCTGAACCGGTGCCATCAGTAGAAATGGAGGCAAAATCACTGGACACGGATACAAGCGTGTCCGCACCCGTGCGCACCGGTGCGAACGACGACACAAAATTGATCAAGGCGTTGGAAAGCGAGATTGCTTTTCTGCGCAGCGAGTTGCAACATCGTCGTAAGACCGATGAGGCTTTGCAAAAGGTGATCGGCGCATTTGGTACCAACGCGCAAGCACAACTCTTGCAAGCCGAAAATCGCCGCCGTGAACTTGATCGACAAGATGTGCAGCCCACCAATTTAGATTCCGATGAACCGATGAGGGACGTGCCCTCTGAAATGTGATGGGGTAGGGAAGTGACCTTAGCAATATTGCGTCATGGGCGACGCCTTCGCTTTTATTCGCGCGTTATGTTATCCTAAACGTATATGGCAACACTTGTTTCTGACACGCACAAACTCGTTCTAATCCTGAAACAAGGCGGGTTTACAAACGACCAAGCTGAAAGTTTGAAGGCAGCCTTTGCCGAACTCGACACCTCTGATCTTGCCACAAAATCCGACATTCAAGATCTGCGGCTCGATATGCAAGCCAATCGTGTCGAGATGTACAAAGTTACTGCCGCCCAGACCTTGATAATTATCGGAGCTATGATCGCACTCGCGCAAGTGCTCTAAATTCTCGTTATGCTTTCACTTTTCAAAACACAACAAGAGTCCATCTCTCCCGAAGAGAAGCTCCTGAGTATGACTGAGCGCCAAATCCGTAATGAATTGCCGCCAAAGTTACGCCAGACTGGTCTTTTTACTGAAGACGAAATCTCACGCGCTATCGAATTGCTCGTTGATTTTCGCAGCAAACATAGTTTGGAAGTTATCGAGTAGATCCCGACCGAACGATAAAAAATAGCTCTGTTAAGCCATTTATTTGGCACACATTCGCAAAAGAAATGTTGTGCGAACCTTCGTCTTGACCGCTCTCCCACTGTCGACATCGGCACGTCGTTTCCTTTACAGCTGTGGTATAATGCGTCCATGGATCACATCTCGCGGCGCATCAACCTTGAGCGCAAATTCAAGCTAAAACCGCGCTTTACGGTTATTCATCATCCGCTGCGCATCAAATTTGAGCTGAGCTTTACAACATACGCTGTTATCGACAGCGTGCATCAACTTTCTCACCGACCTGACCATCCGTGGTGTACCCAGACCAAAGCAGATCTGGCGGCATTCCTAGACATAAGTGATCGCCAAGCCTTCCGCGCCATCAAGGAAGGACTTGAAAAAGAACTCTTGGAGAAAAATGAACGCGGAGATCTACGCTCCACAACAAAATGGGTCAATCAAGTCGTACTTTATGATCACTCCGACAAGACTCATCGCGACGATACGAATACGCCACGTCATCCACGATGACAAAATGTCAGTGACTATGACATGCCCTTCCCTGCTCTGACATCGTGGCAGGAGATTCTGACTTTCTGTCATGAAAACTCTGACAAAATGTCAGCACTCTATATATATAAATAAATACAAGAAAAACACGGACGACAATTATGAATAAGCGAATGGGACAATAGATTTCTAAAATGTCAATTCACTCGAATATTCGTTGAACCGGTTTAAATTGAAAAATCTATCGCGCTCACGTGAGGCTCTTTGTTCTCAAACCATCGTAGCGACAGCGGTAGACGATAAAGCCGAATGCATACGCGGCGACAACTGCCGCAAAGATTTTAACGGCGTGCTTCCCGGCTTTTGCCGACACGCTACAGGTGCTTGGCAACGACCGCATGCAAATCGTCAAACATGTAGGGCGTTTGAACATAGTCTTCCGCTGGTGTTCCCTCGCCTGCCAACTGTTCTTTGATCTCTTCCGCCCATGCCGACATGAAGATTACCGGCGTGCTGGTCGCTTGCCGAAAGCGGCGGAAGAATTCAATCCCGTGCATCCCCAGCATCCTGCCGTTTAAGATCAACAATGGTGGCGGCTTGTCGATAAGTGTCGGCAGTGCGGTGATTGGAGCGTGATAGGTATCAATCACGTAGCCGTAGCGGTATTCATACAGGGCTCGTAGTTCTTCTACGAGCTTCCGGTTGTCGTCCAGAATGGCAAAATCAGGCATGCGCGGCATGTAACAATGATATTGTGACTGTCTTGTGCTGCCGACGCCGAAGTCCACAAACGCGAAAACTCTACCGTTGCAATACAGCACTTACTTTTCGGCTGAATCACAACAAGCCAATAATCCAAATTACAGACACATCCTTAAAAAACAGAAGACCGCCCCGAGGGACGGTCTTCTTATGATCCGAAAAGAGGAAGTTCCTTGTCTCACGAAGTCGCGTCAAATAGCGTCCCGCCGTTGCTGGCGTTCCTCAATCCACGCCTCGACCTCACTTAACATCCACGCCACCCGGTTCTGACCAAGTCGCAACCGCTTAGGGAATTGACCGGCGCGTTCCAAGCGCGCAATGTGTTGAGGCGAGTACTTCACAAGTTTCGTCAGCTCCTTCTTATCGATCAGCTGTTTTGGATGTGACATCGGATCCTCCTAATTGTCGGAGCATCGCGATGCCCCAGCCTCGGCGCCAACCGAGCCCACTGGGCGATTACGAATCTAAATGCGAATCACCTCACGCACAAGATTCACATAGCTGAACATGGGGACACATTCGCTGCGACTATCACAACAATCAAATCTTCTTTAATTCATCCAACAAATCCCCCCACTCCTGCATCAACACCACCCGCTGCTTCCAATACGTCGCTCGGTTATAAGCGCGGCGAATAGCATTCGGATCCTGATGTGCCAACACCGCCTCTATCACGTCAGGGTCATAGCCGCGTGAGTTGAGGATGGAGCTCGCGGTCACCCGGAACCCATGAGCGGTCACCTCCTCTTTGCCGTAGCCCATCCGTCGCAGCGCTGAATTGAAGGCCGCTTCAGACAGGGGACGTTGCTTGGAACGCACTGACGGAAACACAAATTCACTCCCTTCAGACAGCGGCCAGATGTCTTTGATGACGGAACGAGCTTGCCGTGACAGCGGTACCGCATGGGGTGCACGCATCTTCATGCGCTCAGCGGGAATCTGCCAAACAACCTTCTTAAAATCGAATTCCTCGCGCTTAGCACCGCGCACTTCACCGGGACGTACACACGTGAGGATCAAGAACTGCAAACCAGCGCGAATAGTTGGCCAGCCATCATACTCATCAATGGAGCGCAGGAGCTTGCCGAACTCCTCTTCATCAGTAATGGCAGGGCGACCTTCGACCTTGGGCGGCAACAAGGCTCCGTGCAGCGGAAGAGTCGGATCACTCTCTGCCCGCAAGGTCACGATTGCATACTTGAATACACTGCCAATTGTTCCGCGCAAGCGACGGGCAGTTTCTCGTCGACCGCTTTTCTCAATCCGGCGCAACAAGGACAGGATCTCAGCTGGTTTGATCTCGCGAAGAGGGCGATCAGAGAGCGGCGATGCCAAGTCCTTTAAGAGCCAAGTTGCCTTTGAGAGCGTCGACGGAGCTGCGTCTTTTGCCTGCATTTGCTCCAGGTATTCATCAACGATCAGACCAAATGTTTGGCGTGCCGTTGTTTCTGCTGCGATCTGATCCAACCGCCGCTGCTTCGCAGGATCAACCTTCTCAATTAAGAGCTGCTTGGCTTCATCTCGCTTTTGCCGCGCTTTGGCGAGTGTCACCAAGGGGTAGCTGCCGAAGGAAAGCACGTTCTCTTTGCCACCGTAGCGATACCGCATCTGCCACAGCTTCGAGCCACTCGGTTGGATAAGGAGGTGCAAGCCCCCACCATCGCTTAAGCGATAGGGCTTGTTCTTGGGCTTTGCCTTCCGGATTGCAAACGCTGACAGCCGCATTGTGGGTAACGCCTCTGTGGGCAATTGCCGTTACCCACATTATTACCCACACAGCATGGCGAAACAAGGGTAATCCATGATCAGTCGTGTTTAGAGGATACCTGCATAGTCAACTGAAATAATTGAACTTTTGAGAAAATATGTTCAGCTATGTGGAGGGGTGCTGGTGCCCAGGGGCGGAATCGAACCACCGACACGCGGATTTTCAGTCCGCTGCTCTACCAACTGAGCTACCTGGGCAATCAGCCACCATCAACAAAACGGATGTTGGCAAAGAGGCCACCTTATAGTGAGTTGGCCCCAACGAAGCAAGGGGACAGGCGCAAACGCACGCCTTCATGTGCCCTGATCGAAGGCCTTATCCATACGCCGGGCCGCCTCCGCCGCACGGCTATCATCACCGTCCTCATCCGCATCAGCGCCCGCCCCCGGAATGGCATAATTGCCAGAAAGCCATCGCGCCAAATCCACATCAGCGCAACGGCGAGAGCAAAAAGGCCGATACCGCATTTCCGTAGGCGCCTTGCAAATTGGACAAGTGGACATTTTCGCCTGCGATCCCGCCTCGTTCGCCATTTAAAGCTCAATCATCAACGGTTTGGATCCTAAAAGAAGGGAAAACTAGTGACAACATATCTCCCCTGCCATCAGGTCCTCAAACGGATTCAGGCTCCGACTCTGCCGCTTTGACCCAAGCATAATGGATCGGAAATCCTTCTCCCGTCAGCATCGTGACAACCTCGGCCAACGGCAAACCAACAACATTCGTGTAAGACCCAATCAAACGCTGCACAAAGCAACCCGCGAGCCCCTGTATGGCGTACCCACCAGCCTTGTCACGCCATTCACGTGACGCAATATAAGCTTCAATCTCGCTGCGATTGAGATGCTTGAATCGCACGCGCGTATCAACAATTTTCATGCGCATCCGATCATCCGGTGTGATAAGGCACACACCCGTCAACACACGATGCGTGCGCCCTGATAAGAGTTGTAAAGACGCCACGGCTTCTTCCATATACTTGGGCTTAATAAGAATTCGCCGTCCTACGGCAACAATCGTATCTGCGGCAATCACAAACGCGTCCGCGATGTCACGATCATTCGCAATTTGATCGCGCGCGGTTTCCGCCTTTTTACGCGCCAATCGTTGCACAATTCCGCGCGGCATTTCACCTTTACGGGGCGTTTCATCAATTGAAACAGGGCGCAACGCGTCCGGCTTAATACCAACTTGAGCAAGGAGCATCAATCGACGTGGGCTGCCACTCGCAAGTACAAGCTTGGGTCGCAGGTTCTCCCCATCCTGACCCACACTCGATCTCGCAATCTCACGTCTTAACGTATCCCGGCGCGGACCGTCAGTGCGGCTCAAAACATTAAATAAGGCGGCCTTTTGTGAGGTCATTGACTCATTTTCTCGTTAAGCTTGCTTGCTGCAGCCCATTTCTAAACGCCAAACATTAAGGCGGCATCACGACCAAGCACCGCGCCGTCCCTGGGGCTGACACCACCGAAACATGCAAACTGGCGTCAAGAAAAGCAAGAGTTGATAAAGTCATTGCCTTCTGGCCCAGCTCTCGAGATAAAGTCAGGAATAAACGGGCATAGGTCCGCAATTGAGACGGGTCAAGCCAGTTATCATAAAGGCCGCCACGACCCCGACGATCAAGGCAAACATGCTTATAATGAACACGTTCCCAATTGGGATCTTCAATTTCGAAAGGCTGAGCGCGGAGGATGGCCATGGATGTTAAGCCAGATTTGGCTGAACTAATCGCAAACACGGACCTTTTTCGAGGCCTCGACGAAGATGGCATTACCAAGGTCGCGCAAGAGATGCGGGAAGTGACATTCGCGCCCGGGCAACTCATCTTCACCAGAGGTGATGAAGGCGGCGATGTTTATTTGGTCAAAAGCGGACGCGTTAGGCTCTCAGTATTGACCGCAGAGGGCCGCGAACTCTCCTTTGCCCATGCCGAGAAGGGCTCGATCTTTGGCGAAATCGCCATGATAGATGGGGGCGTTCGCACAGCAGATGCAACTGCAGCCACAAAAGTGCAAGCCTACACGCTATCCCGCGCAGCATTCCAAAGAGTCTCTGAATCAGACACCAGCATCTCCCACGCACTCCTAAGTTTCTTATGTCAACGCATTCGCGAAGCCGACCTCCAACTTGAAGCCATCGCTCTGTGCCCTATTGAAGTTCGTCTGGCTCGCTTTTTTTTAGCCGCGGCCAACGCCAAAGACGAAGACTTCGCCGAAGACAACATCGAGATTCCATTCACAATGTCTCAAGGCGAGCTTGCACTTTTGATTGGCGCCAGCCGTCCCAAAGTCAACACCGCCATTTCCTTATTGGAATCGCGTGGTGCCCTAAAACGCGGAAGCAAAGTTATGATTTGCAACATCGACGAGTTAGAAACTGTCGCCGCCATGGAGTAACTTTCGGAACAGCACGTAATTGTAAAATGGCTTGTTTAAGGTCCAACAACCTTTGAACATTTCTGCCGCCATCAACACCAACGTGCAACCAAAACGGGCGTCGCCATAACGACAAGTAATGAACATGGATCTACTCCAACAGTTCATAAAACCTGCAAAAGCAGCGCGTGATCAGCTGACCGGTTGGCGACGTTGGGCGTCCGAAACAAATTTTTTTGGCGCACTAAAACGCTTCTATCAAAAACTCGCAAACGCCGGAACACACGGGTACCCGCCCGACATACGCAGACGCCTCGTCGTCATGAACCTGATCGCGTACTTGATCGCCATTTCAACATTTGGCTACGCGGTTCAACACATCTTCCTCGACTGGGAGACCTATAAACCCGTCATCTACCTCAATCTCGTTTTGCTGGCGATCTCACTGCTGGTACCATTTTGCCATCGATTTAGTGACTTGGCGGGCGCCTACTTGATCGTCGTTTCAGAACTTATCGCACTATTTGTTTTTACCTACTACATGGGACGCGAAGCCGGCATACAGCTTCAGTACTTTGTGTTTGCCGCCGCAACATTTGTTGTCTTCGGCGTAAGACGGTGGCGCCTCGTTCTGCCTCTCATCTCTCTCGCAACAATCCTCGAACTGTTTGCATGGTTCATGTTCCCCCAGGACAAAGCAGCCATAAAAGTTGAACAAGGCGTCATTGATGGAATTTACATTCAGGCGGCCATCACAACCGCAGGCCTCATTGCAGCAGCAATTTTTTATGCCTTCAGCCTTGCCGAACAAGCCAAAGCAGAAACCGACGCGCTACTCCGTAGAATTCTTCCAGATAGCGTTGTCGAACGCTTAAAGAAAAAACCGGGCGAACCGATTGCCGACAACATCGGTGAAGCCACAATTTTGTTCGCCGACATCAAAGGCTTTGTCGCACTTGCCAGAGAACTTGGAGCCGAAGACACTGTCAAACTGCTCAATGAAATCGTTATGAAATTCGACGCTCTTGCAAAAAAACACGGGGTTGAAAAAATAAAGACCATTGGCGACGCGTACATGGCGGCCGCAGGCATACCGGAACCCGTGAGCGATCACGCCGAACGCCTAACACGCATGGGTTTGGACATGCTGGTCAGCTTAGAAGAAATAAGCAAAGGCCGCGGGCTAGATCTAAAAATGCGCATCGGCATGGCCTCCGGTCCCGTCATGGCCGGCGTCATCGGCACGCATAAATTTGGCTACGATGTTTGGGGTGATACGGTGAACCTTGCCGCCCGGTTGGAAAAACTTTCAGAGCCCGGCCGTATTCTCATCTGCCCGGAGTGTCATGCAAAACTAAACAACAAATTTGAGTTTGAATCCCATGGCAAAATCCCAATTAAGGGTGTCGGGCTGCAGGAAACGTGGTTCATAGCTAATAAGCTCAACGTCATCACAAATAAAAAATCAAAAAAAACATTGCACGCCACTCAAAAAACGCGATCAAAACGCAGCGCCTCAGCTTAACACAACTCTTATGCAAAACTGCATATCTCCAAACATGACCTTATCTAAATGGTCGGCGCGCCGCCCAACTGAAAACGTGTTTTTATACGTTCAAATAATTGATCGCGTACTTTTCGATAGGACTCCAAAACCTGCTCCCGGTTTCCCTGCCCAATCATAACGCTCGCATCCAGCGTCGGCCAATATTCAACCTCAACGGCCATCAATCGCGTCAATTCCAAAGCCTTGTGATGCGATTCAGGCGACAAAGTAACAATAAGATCAAACGTCGTATCATTGAGGTCATCCAAAGTCTGCGGACGATGATGCGAAATATCAATCCCGATCTCGTTCATGACCTCTTGCACAAAACCATCCATCTCTCCCGCACGCACACCTGCAGACTCAACATAAACTTGCGATCGCGTCAGATGCTGCAAAATTGCCGCAGCCATAGGCGACCGCACCGCATTCATTGTGCAAGCAAACAAAACCGCACCAGGCAGATCACCCGCCCCCGACACCACATCATCCCTTCCAGTGTAGCGCGCAAATCAGTGTAAAAAGGCGCCGCGCGGTGTCCGCATCCACGTCGATTTTGCCTTCAAAACGTTCTATTAAGATGCGCGAGCCCTCATCGTGTAGCGCTTTGCGTCCCATATCGATGGCTTGAATGCGAGACGGCGGCGCGGTACGGATCGCTTCGTAATAGCTGTCACAAACCAAAAAATAATCTTTGATAATCTTTCTAAAAGGGTTCAACGAAAAAAGATGCGTGACGAGACTATCTTTGGTCTCATTGCCAACTTTGAAAATGAGCCGCTCATCACGAATAGAAATTTCTAATTGATAGGGGCCTTCGTCTCGCCCCTCTAGTCGAAACGCGTTCCCCTCCAACAAGTCAAAAATCGCCACCTCACGCTCATGCTCAACGTTCGGGTTCTGACGCCCGACCGTCTCCGTGTCGATCCGCACATCATAAAGCCTATGCCGTGAGACAGGTGCTGAGCCGGGTTCAGGCATGTGCCATTCCATTTATTTGTCGCGCGGCAATCTAATCGCGACACTTTTCCTGTGGCCTTCCAATCCTTCAGAACGTGCCAATGTCATCGCGGCCGGCCCCAATTCATTAAGAGACTGCCCATCAAGCTTAAGCACAGAGGTACACTTCATAAAGTCCAAAACACTAAGACCTGAAGAAAATCGTGCGCTGCGCGCCGTCGGAAGCACGTGGTTTGTGCCCGCCACATAGTCCCCAATAACTTCTGGCGTATGGGCACCAATAAAAATGGCACCAGCATTGCGGATCTTTGCAGCCAAATCTTCCGCCTCAGACGTCGCTATCTCCAGATGCTCTGCTGCAATGCGATCAGCAAGCGCCGGCGCTTGATCCAAATGGTCAAGCACAATCACTGCTCCAAACGACTGCCAACTTTCTCCCGCGATATTCCCGCGCGGCAATTCGCTAAGTTGGTCCATCACGGCCGCCTCAACGGCGTCTGCAAATCCGGCGTCGTCGGTCATCAAAATTGCTTGCGCAGAGGCATCGTGTTCAGCTTGCGCCAGAAGGTCCGATGCAATCCATTCCGGATCATTGTTCTTGTCAGCAATCACCAAGACTTCAGACGGACCGGCAATGCTATCGATGCCCACCGTACCAAAAACCTGCCGCTTGGCGGCCGCAACATAAGCGTTGCCCGGACCAACAATTTTCACCACCGGTGCCATCGTGTCTGTACCGAACGCCAACGCAGCAACAGCCTGCGCGCCACCCACGCGATAGATCTCGTCAATTCCGACAAGATCAGCCGCCGCTAGAACCAATGGGTTAAGCTCACCATTAGGCGTCGGCACAACCATCACCACCCGCGGCACACCAGCCACGCATGCAGGCACAGCATTCATCAACACCGAACTGGGATAAGATGCCGAACCACCGGGAACATAAAGCCCAACGGATTCTACAGCCGTCCACCGTGATCCAAGCTCGACACCGGCCGCATCCCGATAACGGTCATCCTTTGGAAGCTGCCGCTCATGATGATCACGTATACGGTCCCGCGCAAATTTAAGTGCACTGAGCGTCTCCGCAGAACATTGACCAACCGCGTCATGAATTTCTTCCCCGGAAACGCGAAGACCAATTTCTCCAAGATCAACACGATCAAACTTTTTGGAAAGATCCACCAACGCCTGATCACCCCGCGCACGGACATCCATTAATATTGTACGAACCGCGTCATCAACGTCGGCGGAGACTTCTCGTTTTTCCGACAACAATGCATTGAACTGAGTTTCAAAGTCCGGATCGGCCCTAACCAAGCGTTTTGTCATTTTTATTTGAGCACTCTCACTAAGAACATTCACGTCCACGCGAACATCAACGCACCATCGACGTCTTAAGATGAATCTGAATGGATCGGCCGAAACCTCGTCGCCCATGCCTCACCGAAATCGCGCAACTCAGCCTCAATACACTCCACCTCTAACTCGATCGCAGCGTCGCCCGAAAACTGCAATGTGACCTGCCCGCCAGGTGCTCCATCAGACGAAAAACACACCGCCAACAGCGACAAGACGCGCTCTTTGTCCGAATGGTCAATGTTTTTCGTGCGCGCACTCATCACACGCTCAATTCGAAAACCACATCGGCGGCGTTCAAACGGTTTTACTAACCCACGTTTTCCAACAGCTTCCATCCAGTTAAACCGGTTCAAAACGGCAGCAAAGCGCTGCGAGCCTGGATCGTAAACAAGGTCCTCAACACGCACCACAGCATCTTGCAATTGGGTAGAGATAACCGCAAGGTCGTCGACGTCCAAAGCTATCAGCTTCACATCAGTCATGAGCGTAGTTAATCCTGCAATCGAACCGCAAAATGAGGACGCCATCCAAATGAGGGAAGAAAGCGAGTGATAGCGGTCCAGGTTAAGAGACGCAAGCCATCATGCAAACAAGCACAAGCGATCACCCTTCAGTCAAACGCTCTATACCCGCACCACATTGCGACAACTTTTGTTCAAGCCTCTCAAAACCGCGATCGAGATGATAAACGCGATTGATGGTCGTCTCGCCCTCGGCCATCAGGGCAGCAATCACCAGTGACACAGACGCCCGTAAGTCTGTAGCCATGACTTGCGCACCACGCAATCCATCAACACCTCGAATCGTAGCGGTATCACCATGGAGTTGAATATCTGCACCTAACCGCACAAGCTCCTGCACATGCATAAAGCGGTTTTCAAAAATCGTTTCTCGAATGATGCTTGTGCCATTGGCACATGTCATAAGCGCCATCATTTGCGCTTGCAGATCCGTGGGAAATCCTGGGAAAGGCTGAGTTTCAACCGTCACCGGTGCAAGCTCTCCACCGTTGCGCGCCACACGAACCCCATCTTCAACCTCAGAAACGGTCGTTCCAGTAGTTTTAAGTTCATCAAGCGCTGAACTTAATAACGACGTGCGCGCACCTTGAAGCACAACATCACCGCCAGTAGCCGCGGCCGCAAAGGCAAACGTTCCTGTTTCAATACGATCCGGCAAAACCGAATGCACCGCGCCATCCAACCGATCACGTCCCTGGATTCGCAACGTCGCCGTATCTATGCCGTCGATCTGGACACCCATCTTCCTCAAGCAGCGCGCCACGTCTCCCACCTCTGGCTCACGCGCAGCGTTTTCAATGAGCGTCTCACCACGTGCTAAAGCCGCAGCCAGCAAAACATTATGCGTTGCACCGACAGAAACTTTGGGAAAGGTCACCCGTGCACCACGCAAACCTTTTGGTGCTTTGGCAACCACATACCCTGCTTCGATTTCGATATCCGCTCCCAGCGCCTTTAAGCCAGCCAAATGCAGGTCCACAGGACGCGTACCAATGGCACACCCACCCGGCAGCGATACGCGCGCCTCGCGCATGCGGGCAATGAGCGGTCCCAAAACCCAGAAGCTGGCACGCATCCGGTTCACCATTTCATAGGGCGCCGTACAATCAACAATGTCGCGGGCAGTTAAATGAAAGGTCTCACCGATATGAACGGCAGGCCCAGGACGCTTACCGTCGACGGCCAAATCAACACCATGGTTGCGCAAAATCCGACCCAACTGATTGACGTCAGCCAAATTCGGCACATTCTTCAGCGTCAACCGATCCTCGGTGAGCAGGCTCGCAATCATAAGAGGTAATGCAGCATTCTTCGCCCCCGATATGGGAATTGTTCCACGAAGTGCATTTCCACCCACAATCCGAATGCGGTCCATAAAGTCAGTCCTGAGAGTTCTTGAAGTGCCGGACATTAAGCCCAGCAGAGTCCACAATCGCCATATGCCAAAGAAGAACACTTAAGTGTCACGAGCCCGCCGTGAGGACAAGTCCCGAGCGGCATCAAAGACACTGTTTTAACGACTAAGGTCCTTTTTCCTGATCTTGCGCACCGTTACCAGAACACGCACCTTGCCCCGGCTCCCGCACGCCCTCCGCGCCAGCTACAGTCGCGGCCCGTTTGCGCGCCCGCGTAAGGTCCTTCCTTTTCTGAAGATTATCTCGCAGCTGCTGGGCCAGCCGCGCGCGACGATTCTGGCCCTTGCCCTTCGAGCGGCTTTGATCGCCGGCCTTCTCGGTCACGTCCGCGGTCTCCCTATGACGACCTCATCAAGAACCGGCTACAACGATATTCGCGCGCTGTCCAATCCGCCGGCCTCAAGACTTAAAACTCATACGCAACTTTTCACGCAAGCATCCAAAAACCAATGCTAATCTCGACATGCAATAGGCGTTTTTTCAACCATTTTTCCGCTTAAGTGCCTGGAAGTTGCACCAGAGCCTCGAAGTGGGCTACATCACCTCCCAAATTGGCCAAAGACAATCAAACGCCTTTCGTCGACCATAACCCGCAGGCCTAAATCTCAAGCTGACCTTAAAAACCTGCAAAGCGACTTGCACAGCTGGCCGGCTCCGGTTACCGATGGCGAAAAGGTCCGGTTGCAACCAAACCCGGCTGCCGTAGCTCAGGGGTAGAGCACTCCCTTGGTAAGGGAGAGGTCGTGAGTTCAAATCTCACCGGCAGCACCACTCTAGGTCTGTCCGGTTCGAAGTCATGGGGCTCGCGCATTTTTAAGTACGGTGCGGTTTTAATATCCCAATCATTCTTTGTCGCCGCCGCGATTGGCGCGCACGTGATGCATGCCGTCTCGCAACTCTAACAGCTTGGACAGTGTTGTGCCGAACTCGCGCGCGTAACCGAGCATCTGCCTTAGTGCGAGCACGATGAAAATGAGTGGCAGTGGGATTGAGAGTAGATCAAATGAACCCAATTCTGTGTTTGCAACATAGACGATTAGCGCGATAAAAACGGCCGCCATAACGAGGTTGCCGATTTGCTGTGGCCGCAGTTGTTCCTGCCTAGTGTCTAATGTTGAAGCAATATGGTCTTCGCGTTCGTTTTCGATCCACTTTTGGACGCGCATTTTGTTTGTTGTGTCTTTTGGGAAGCCCTCTTTATATGCACTGATTGCGCGCCTTTTGTCATCGGCGACCTTTAAACGGTGACGGCCGGCTATCAAGACGGCTAATGGAATGACGATCAAAACAGGAAGCAAAAAAAGCGCAATTTTTGGACTAATGATTGCGATGAATGTACAAACCAGACCCGAAAACATAACCACTTCAATGAGCCTAATGACGTTGTCGATTGATGGAGCCACGCGATTGATCAGAAAGTCATCATAAGTGACGTCTAAATCGTCTGTGTTTTTGACTGCGTCTGCAAGGAATTGTCGAACGAGTTTGCTGATCGCCCAATGTCGAACACGACTGACAATAAATGCCATGATATTTAAGACAACGAGGCCTGCCACAACAAAGAGGACCAAATCCATTTTGGAAACCGAAACTGTCATTCCCTGAGACGCAAAAGCTTTCTCCACAGTAGCGGCGAATTTTTCCGGGTTTATAGCGACAAGGAAACCTTTTAGAGCGGCGACAAACGTCAACAGGTTGAGTATGCGACCAAACGTGCCAACGGTCGCAATGGCGATCATGCGTCCCCAGCGTTCGCGGACCAATTCGTTTAGGATAAATCCGAGTACCGCTTGGATGTGACCTAGCACCGGGTGCAGCGCGGGAAACTTCAATTGGCCGTTGCCGTTATTCCGCTGCAGCATCAGTCTGCTTCCTCAACACTATCGCCGAATTGTCAATGTGCCGGTTTGAATTGCGAGGTCTCAAAGGTCTGAGGCCGTTAATCTTGTTGCGGGGCGCCAAGACGCCGTTATCTGGATGGCTGAAGGCTGTGTCAACAGGTCTTGACACCAAAATCTTGCACAATTGCGTCTTGTGTAGGTTGCGGTAACCAACACAATTTTTGCGGATTGCCAGGTCTGCAAGCCCGGGTTTCATGTTAGCGTCAGTTGTCCCAAAGATTGGTCATGGCCGTAGAAGGGGTATAGCGGGGCCCCTTGATGGTGGATGCACCGTAATTGAAATCTGTGGACTTTCGCAGTTGCTGCAAAATGCCGCTGACGCAAATTTACTGTCGGGTCCATTTGTTGTCGCATTTTTCTTTGCGATTTTGTGGGTCTTATGGAGAGTAGGTGGGTTTCGTGGGTTGACCTGGGGGTAGGGATTAGGGCGTCTTGCCGCATTCGGATAACTGATTTATGCCAAGAGATATCTTGGGGTACGGACGTACCATAAAAAACGAGCGCTATTACTGTTGGTTCGCTTTTGAGGACGCTTCATAGCGGACCGCTTTGATCGAGGTTTTTATGCGATCGCGGAAGCTTAAAGATTTAGAGGCGGAAAGCATCTATGTTTTCCGCGAGGTCGTTGCCCAATTTGAACGCCCCGTTTTGCTCTACTCGATCGGCAAGGATTCATCGGTCTTGTTGCATTTGGCCGTGAAGGCTTTTTATCCGTCGAAACTTCCGTTTCCATTGCTGCATGTTGATACGACCTGGAAATTTCGCGAAATGATTTCCTTTCGTGATGAGATGGCCCAACGGCATGGTCTCGACTTGATCGTGCATACAAACTCAGAAGGTGTCGAAGCAGGCATGTCACCGTTTACGCACGGCAGTAAGACGTATACCGACATCATGAAAACGGAAGCGCTACGCCAGGCGCTTGACAAGCATAAGTTTGATGCGGCCATCGGTGGCGCGCGGCGTGATGAAGAAAAATCTCGCGCCAAGGAGCGGGTGTTTTCACATCGAAGCGCAGATCATCGCTGGGTACCGCGGTATCAGCGACCAGAGTTATGGAACGTTTTCAACTGTCGATTGGCTCCTGGAGAAAGCATGCGCGTATTTCCAATGTCCAATTGGACCGAGCTGGATGTTTGGGAATACATTAAGCAAGAGGATATCCCTGTTGTGCCGCTTTATTTTGCCAAGGAGCGGCCGGTTATTGAGCGTGACGGGATGATCATTATGGTGGATGATGATCGAATGCCATTGCGCTCAGACGAAAGCCCAAAAATGGAACTGGTTCGATTTCGGACGCTCGGGTGCTACCCTTTAACAGGCGCGGTGCATTCTCAGGCTTCAGATGTGGATGACATTATTAATGAACTTGCCAACTCTAACCTGTCCGAGCGCCAAGGCCGGGTAATTGATCGTGACGAAGCAAGCTCCATGGAGAAGAAGAAAGAAGAGGGGTATTTTTAATGGACCCCCGTGGCGCAAAGGTTACCGCACTTAAGAGCGTTGCTCCTACAGCCGTGTCAGAAGACCGGGCGGCCCAGGCGAGCGAAAGATCAATATTGCGGTTTTTGACCTGTGGTAGTGTTGATGATGGCAAGAGTACGCTGATCGGGCGGTTGCTCTACGACACAAAGCTCATTTTTAGCGATACGCTCCAGGAGCTGACAAACGAAAGCAAAGTTTTTGGTACGACGGATGGGGATCTTGACTTTGCGCTGCTGGTTGATGGGTTGCAGGCCGAACGGGCGCAGGGGATCACAATCGATGTAGCCTATCGTTATTTTTCAACGGCGAAGCGCAGTTTTATTGTTGCCGACACACCGGGCCACGAACAGTACACACGCAATATGGTGACGGGGGCTTCGCATTGTGACGTCGCTGTCATTTTGGTTGATGCGCGCAAAGGGATATTAAGGCAGACACGGCGGCATACCTACATCGTAAATTTGTTGGGTATCAAACATGTCTTGTTGGCGGTCAACAAGATGGACCTTATTGACTTTGACCAAGATCGCTATAACGAAATTGTGCAGAGCTATTTGGAGTTTGCGAAAGAGGTTGGTCTTACCAACGTAACCGCCATTCCGATCTCAGCACTCAAAGGCGACAATCTCTTGCAAAAGAGCGATGCCACGCCTTGGTATCGCGGTCCGACGTTTCTTGAGTATTTGGAAGACATTGATGTTGAGGCAGAAGATGATGCGCAGGCGCCCTTGATGCCCGTGCAATGGGTCTGCCGGCCTGACCTTGATTTCAGGGGCTATGCAGGCACACTTGTATCCGGCGCCTTACGCATCGGCGATCCAATTTCTGTTATGCCATCGCGACGGTCGGCTAGTATTTCGCGAATTGTTACCCACGATGGGGACATCGAGAAAGCCGTTGCCGGTGATGCTGTCATTGTCACACTTGACACAGAGATCGATGTGGCGCGTGGCGATGTTTTTTGTTGCCCAACGAAAAAGCCAGAAGTTGTTGATCAATTTGCTGCGCAAATCGTTTGGATGAGTTCCAACCCAATGCTGATTGGGCGGCCTTATCGGATTTGTATTGGAACGCAGACCACACATGCGCGCGTAAGCGACATAAAATACAACGTCGGTATGGATACATTGGAGCATCTTGCCAGTACAAAACTGGATCTCAACGATGTTGCCTTTTGTAATCTGACGACTTCTGATCCGCTTGTTATCGCGCCTTATGAAACCTGCCGCGAACTGGGCGGATTTATTCTCATTGATCGTACGACAAATGAGACGGTGTGCGCGGGAATGATCCAATTTGGATTGCATCGATCCCATAACGTGCATTGGCAGGCGCTGAGTATTTCAAAGGAACAACGATCGCTTACAAAAGGGCACAAGGGGTGCTGTCTGTGGTTTACCGGTTTGTCGGGGTCCGGCAAGTCGACGGTTGCCAACCAAGTTGAAAAACGGTTGTTTGAACGTGGTTCTCACACTTATGTTTTGGATGGCGATAATGTTCGCCATGGCTTGTGTCGCGATCTCGGATTTACGGATGCTGATCGGGTTGAAAACATTAGGCGTGTTGCGGAAGTGGCGAAACTGATGGTTGACGCTGGCCTAATAGCGGTTGTGTCGTTCATATCTCCATTCCGCGCCGAACGCCAATTTGCACGAGAATTGTTTGAAGAAGATGAGTTTCTAGAAGTGTTCGTTGACACGCCGCTCGAGGTGTGTGAGAGCCGCGATGCTAAGGGGCTTTATCGCAAAGCGCGCGAAGGAAACATCGCGAACTTTACGGGTATTTCTTCGCCCTATGAGGCGCCGCTAGACCCTGAGTGCCACTTGTGCGGACACATGGAAACGCCGGAGGCATTGGCGGAACAAGTTCTGGCGCTGATGAAGGTGCGCGGGATTGTATGAGGGGCGTTTGGCGTTTGGCGCGCGGCGCTTTGCGTTGTTGGGTCGGACAATTGAAACAAGTTGTGTTAGGTGCGGTTCTGCATTTGGCGGGCTCATTGAAAAGGAGTGCCTTGATTGAGCACTGATACGAACTTTGCGGCTGGTTTGCTTCCACATGTGTTGGCTGCCGGCAAAGTGGTGATGGATTACTTTCGGCGTGGCTTTGAGGTTGAAACTAAGGCGGGTGGTTCGCCCGTAACGGCTGCTGATCGAGATGCGGAAGCATTATTGGTTCGCGCGCTTTCAGAGCTTGCTCCAAATGTGCCTGTTGTGGCCGAAGAGATGATGGAGGGTCGGACCGCCCAGCCGGTCGGAGAGACGTTTTTTTTGGTGGATGCGCTTGATGGAACGCGGGAATTTACTTCTGGACGCAAAGAATTCACGATCAACGTTGGTCTCATTGAAAAGGGGTTGCCGACGTTTGGTGTCGTTTATGCGCCTGCGCTCGCCAAACTTTATATGACGTTGTCACGTGATGAGGCGGTGACGGCGGAGCTTTCTCCGGATGTTCAGTTGCCAGGTTTTGGTCAACTCGCGGCTGAAAAGATTTCAGTCAAGTCTGATGTGGACCCAGACGGGCCATTTATTGTTTGTGCAAGCCGCTCGCATGGGAGTGATGCGTTGGAGCAATGGCTTGGCGGTATCAATGTTGGCGGCCGGACAAACATTGGCTCTTCACTCAAGTTCTGCCAGGTGGCAGAAGGTCAATGTCATGTCTATCCGAGGTTTGGACCGACGAAAGAATGGGATACGGCTGCGGGGCACGCGATCGTGCAAGCAGCCGGTGGTGTTGTGACGGAGTTGGACGGACAGCCGTTACGGTATGGCAAATATGAAACGGACTTTCTCAATCCGCACTTCATCGTCGCGGCAAAAGCGGTGCCCAGCTTTTTTAAGGAAAAATCGGAAAGCTGAGTTAGGCGGAAAACATAAAATTTTAGACAACACTTTAAATAAATAAGTGTGCATTTTGATCCAGTCTTCGTGCCGGTACGTTTTGGTATGGAGAGGCAGCTATGTATCGATTATACGGAGTTGGATTTGTCATGATGGCCTTTGGCGTCATGTGGGCATATGACACTTATGACAAAGCGGCGAACTACAGCAAGGTGAGTGCGAAAGTTTTCGATGTTACTTCCGTTTGTCACATGGAGAAGGAGGAAGGGAAAAAGAAGTGGGTTAGCAACAAAGGGCCGTGTGATGTGGCTCGCAACTTGGTCGAAACTCATCCAGGCTATAAAGGCTACACGGTTAGAGAAACAGCCAAAATTCAATACGCTTACTACGTAGACGGTCAGGAATACACCGGTGAGCAAGAACGCCGATCATCCAAACCCATCATGTTAAAGGACGGCGATCCCATCGAAATTCTCGTCTCTAACGACGATCCGAACAAAACCCGCAAGCCTTAATGATCGGGAAGTTCTCGAGCGCGGGCCTTATTGGACCAGCGTCTCATCCGATTGATACGACTGCGCTTAGCATTTTTATTTAGTGCATCGGTGTGTCAATTGCCGTGTCGGGCACGTTTTTTGAAGTGTTGGCGCTGACATGGTTTGGTCACTGAATCTTATAGATACAGGCCGATGAGTTCGTTCTGAAAATGAGAGATGAACGGCAAAGGCGCTCTGAGAAAAATTGTGAAACCTAGAAACTCAATGAGCCATATAACAATAATGACTGCCCGACCTGAGACATAGGTGACGAATCGTACCGGACACTTGGGCAACACTTTTTGCCTTTCGGCGGGGGTGTTGATGCCGTGGAAGGACCATTCGGTCATGGAGGAACGGTTGTTGTTTGTGGCTCGGTTGCTGGAAGGCGAGAGCAAGGCTGAGGCCTGCCGATCCTTTGGGATATCGCGCAAGACCGGCTACAAAATCTTCAATCGTTATAAGGAACATGGGCTCGAAGCGCTCACCGATCGCTCGCGCCGCAAAGCCTCGATCATATCGCAAGTGGCCAGCGGCGTCTTGCTCGGCAATGAATGGGGGCGGGAGGAATGGTCTTGCAAACCCGCCAGGCCTTCGGCCCGGAACCGCCGGACCCACTTGGCAACCGTTTTTGGTGTTGTGTGAAAGCCCCGTGCGGCCTCAGCCTTGCTGAAGCCGTTTTCCACCACGGCACGCACCATCGCCTCTCGACCTTTGACTGTGAGACGGGCATTCTTATGAACGTTCATTCGGTCCAACCGAGAGAACCTAAAATGGACTCAATTCTGTTTGGCCGGTAGATGATGATGGGTTGGTTCGAGTATATAGCTGCGGGCGTTTTATTTCTGGTAACGCATCGGGTGCCTACGATTCCTTCTATTCGCGCGCATCTGATCGATGCGCTCGGTGCTCGCGGCTTCATCGTTGGTTATTCGGTCGTCTCGCTCGTACTCCTCACATGGTTGATCGTTGCGGCAGGGCGCGCACCCTTCATTGAACTTTGGGCCCCCGCGGCCTGGCAAGCTTGGGTGCCCAATGTGTTGATGCCCATTGTGTGCTTGCTGGCCGTATTTTCGATTGGGGTACCAAATCCCTTGAGTTTCGGTGGTAGTGATTCTGAGCGGTTCGATCCTAACCAACCTGGTATCGTTGCCGTTGCGCGCCATGGAATTCTATGGGCACTCGCGCTTTGGTCTGCCTGCCACATCATTCCGAACGGAAACCTGGCGCATGTCATATTATTCGGCGCATTTTGTGCATTTTCACTTTTTGGCATGTGGATCATCGATCATCGCAAGCAGCACCAGATGGGCCTTGCCCGCTGGAACGCGTTGGCGCGAGCAACATCGTTCTGGCCATTGCAAGCCTTGTTCGAGGGACGCTGGCGTCCAAGCTTAAGCGACGTCGGTCCAAAGATGCTCAATAAATTTGTGGTCGCGCTCGTCGTCTACCTCGCTCTACTGTGGCTGCACCCTTGGTTGATTGGTGTTAGTCCCTGGCCCGTCTTATCTCAGGTGCTGAATGAGACGAAGATCTTATGACGCGACTGTTCTGGCTTACAGTTGGTTTTGGGGCGCTCGGTTTGGCTCTGCTCGGTGTTTTGCTTCCGCTGCTGCCGACAACACCGTTTCTTCTGGTGGCTGCATTCGCTTTTGCGCGCTCATCCCAAAGACTACATGATTGGTTAGTCAATCACCCGCGGCTCGGTCCGCCGATCCAAGACTGGCGCCACAACGGTGCCATCAGCCGGAAAGCAAAGATTGGCGCGGTCCTTGCCATGGTTGCGGCGTTTGCCATCAGCTTGGGTTTAGGCGTGAGTACGACGGTGCTCATTATTCAAGCGGTGGTCCTTTCAGCCGCCGCTGCTTTCGTGATCTCGCGTCCGACACCGAAGCCTCCAACTTAGGCCGCCCTGCAACTATCCAATAGCCAACTCCCATGACAATGACGCCGGCAATAAGATTGCCGATTGTGACCCAAAGCAGGTTATGGCCTGCTCCTAGAAGCGAAACGTCTTGCGGATGTTCGGACATGAGCGCGATTGAGAATACGGTCATGTTGGCCACGCTGTGCTCAAAACCTGCGGCGATGAAGGCAAACAAGCACCAGAAAATTATAATGCATTTTGCCGTGTCATCTTTCGTGCGTGCACCTGACCACAACGCCAAGCACACCAACCAATTACACAAAATACCACGCGCGACTAATTCCGCAGCTGTTCCCGACATCTTCTTAGCGGCAACCGCATGAATAAGATCATTGCCACCCGATTCAAGAACAATACCGCCTCCGCCGATAACGAAAAGAATGCCAAGTGCCATTGAACCGATAAGATTGCCGATCCACGTGGCTCCCCAACACCTTAGAACATCCAAGTTCGTGCAGCTTCCTGTCAAACGGCCAATGGTTGCGTACATGGCATGGCCAGTGAACAAATCGGAGCCCGCAAAGACGACAAGCGTGAGTGCAATACCAAAACTCGCACCCATGATAAGGTTACGTACCGACTCATCCGCGGTTTGACCCACAGAAAATATCAGGATGATGCCTGCACCTACATATGCGCCCGCCATTAAAGTGGATATGGCAAAACCGAAGGGGTCTTCTTTTAAGGATCGTGACTTGGTGTTTGAGAGTTGCGCAAAATGCGCCACCGTATCGCCAATCGTCATTGAATCACTGGCATGCGCAGGTGATCCAGAGTCAGGTCGTTTCGAGGTTTGAACAGTGGTATGATCCATATCAGTGAAACTCCAAGCGCAGCAAAAAGGAACCCGTAGCCAAGGCGTTCTTGATCACTCACGAGGTATGCGTTGCAAATCCGAATGGGTGCATGCGTGTACAAAAACGCCAAGATGCCCAGCATTGAAATTGCTTGCGCTTTTAGGAAGCCCTGCAACAGTGGATGAGCACGCCGCCAGCCAATTGCAAGGGGAGCACCTATCAGAAGGGGAACCAAAACAAATTTGGCTGCGTTGACAAACGGAGATGTCAGCACCGCATCAATTGACCGAGGTAACATCCAAAACGCAAATGCAAATAGCGCTATCAATAACGCCGCGAACCCACCGCGATTCCAAGTTCCGTTGCCGATGACAAACCTACTAACAATAAGAGCTCCCGTGAATGCCAGGAGCGGCAACTGGACGAGCACGTGGGTTACCGGATCACTTTCAAGTTTCTCATGAAAAACAAGGCAAGCGCAGAACAAGGAAAGTGCAATGATTGTTTTCGTATCCATCATGGCAAGGCTCTGCGTAAACTTGAAATAGCGCCGTCGATGTCATCGGTATCGAGAATCGAGATGAGCTGGCCTGACGGATTGACGATATGGAGTGCCGCATTGTGTTCAAACCCGCCAGCTCCGTCGGGAATGACAACAACGCCAAATGCATCCAGTAAATTTGAGAGGTTTGCCGGTGATGGACGGGCGACGGTCCAAATTTCACCGTCGGCACCGGACGCTGTGCCGTAGGATGAGAGTTCTCGAATACCGTCACGCCTCGGATCGAAGCTGATCGACAAAATGCGTATGCGATGATTTAACTGTTCGACTTCAAGTCTATCGCGAAGACGCGCGAGATCGGCA
This sequence comes from Hyphomicrobiaceae bacterium, assembly GCA_965222775.1. GTDB lineage: Bacteria > Pseudomonadota > Alphaproteobacteria > Rhizobiales > Hyphomicrobiaceae > CBDCUV01. The sequence goes on along the minus strand of OZ244971.1, from coordinate 1,444,310 downwards.
CCGGCTGTCTGGCAGATTGTCGGGCAACGTGTGTAGATAAATTCGATGAGCATGAATTTACCATCACCACTTACCAGATCTGTCGTCGAACCAGACATGGTTTCAAGAGCAACATCGGGAACAGTCGGTTTGTCCCGTGCCACTGACACCCGCCGTGCGCCTTCGGCAGTTATAGCTTGCAAGCCATCCGTAGCGCACCACAGGACTGTGCTTCCAATCGTGGTAACAAAAAGGGATGCCCACACCGCCTGCATTTGGTTTTATTCCGCCGCACGTCGCATTAGGCCCGACAAATAAGATGCGACGAATAACAAAGCGCCGGCGACAACCAAGAGGCCAAATGCTGTGGCAATACGATCTTGTAAAATCCACTCAGGTGCATGAACAGCCCAACGACGGGGAACTGATAGTGCACCGGACACAAGAAACATCACTGTAAAACCGGCACCGCCTAACAGGTACGCGCCAAACGCCAACCGATCGAGGCCAGTGAACTCCTGCGCGCGCGCTTCCTTGGCGAGCCAGGCCATGAAACCAAAGCTCATGGCGATTACACCTAATATCAAATACATGTGGAAGTGGCCTGGCACCCATTGAGTGTTGTGCATGACCTTGTTGACCGAAATCATGCCGTCTATGACTGCTGGTACCGTTCCCACAGACCACCCCGCAACACCAAGAACAAGTAGCGCAGAAGCAAGATCCCACCGTATGTTTGAGCCGCGCAGATATACGCAAAGGGAAAACGCAGTGACGGCAAGAAGCGGTATGCCTGACAGATAGGAAATGACTTGCCCCAACACGAGCGCCCAAGCTGGCATCACCGTATCTTGCAGCAGGTGATGGGGATAAACAGCCATGACGAAAAACAATATTGTTGTCCACGCAATCGCAAAGATGCGTGATGTCTTCCACGGTCTGCCTGTGTACTGTGGGATGAGTTCGTAGACCGCTATGACAGCCATGTAGATGCTTGCGTTAATAAAAACATGGCCGAAGAAGTAAATCATATTCTTGGCAAGCAGGGCATCAACGGCAAAGCTGGGGACAAGCAAATTTACAAGCGTTGACACAAGCACGGCTGCGCCAACGACAATGCCAATTGTGTTGAAAATTGTGGTTGCCATTGCCGCAACGACGGTTGGTGGCGGCGCATCCTCAGGACGACCATTACCAAAAGCAAGTGGCCAGGCGAGCGCACCCCCAATACCGCCAAAGTTCGAAATAAGTTTGCGCCCGACTTCTAAGTAGAAGAGTAAGAAACCGACACCGATGGACGTATAGCCGAGGATAAAAGAGGCGGCTGCTGGAGCTTCCCAAGCGCCACCCGAGATTGCTGGGAGGGGAAACAGAAAAGTCCACCCACCACCATAGCCGCCGATAAATATTCCGCCAAGAATGAGCACGACACCAAGCAAAAATAGGCCAAGAAATGCCCAATATGTCTGGCTTAATAGAGTGACGTGCCGGCTCACAAAATACCAAAGGATAGCTGCACCCGTCAGTCCGGCGACACCAACCATGCCCGCCCCATGTGCGGTCATGATCTGATAAAACAAGGTTGGATCAAGTTGGATAAGATCGCCTTGCGCGGCGCGCATGATTAGGCCAAGCACCATCATAAGAAGGATGACCACTCCCGCCAGAAACATGGTGAACTTAATCGGGCCAGATGCATCGTCAGAGCGAACGGACATGGTACTTGCCTCAATTGGATGTGACTTCAAATTCGCTAATCATGTTGTGGTGCGCTATTCCGCAAAATTCCATGCAGATGATTTTATAAGTCCCAGGGGTCTCGAATGTGTGTTCAACCTTGTTGATGTAGCCCGGCATCGCCTGCGTCTGAAATAACAAACGCCCGCTTGAATCGACCACTCCGAGCCCATGAGTAACGTCGCCGGCATGAACGTTAAAAACAACAGGCTTACCAACCGGCACACTTTCGTTGTCGATTTCCCAGTGCCACTGGTGGCCCGTCGCATTGACGGTGACTGGATCGTCAGCCGTTGAGATGGCATGCGGCCATTGCCACAAAGACATGGGTGTTACAATCGCGCCAAACACGAGCAATCCCCAAATCAATTGGGATCGCCGGCTGTCGACGTCTGGGATGTCATTGTCATCTTTAGATGCACGAACAGCAGATATAAAAAAATACGCAACAATTGCCATTAGGATGAGGCTTATGGCGAGAACGATGAGCTGCATCTTGTGCCTCCATGCATACGGCATTAATACGCATTTAACTTACGTATTATTTATGCGACGTTGTGCTGTCAATCGAAAAACAAAATGATTTAGTCATGCAGATAAACGCATTCTCAGATTACGCGCTAAGGATTTTGATCTATCTTGCGCTTACAAAAGAGCGGCTCGTGACGAGTCGTGAGATCGCCGAAGCCTATGATCTTTCATTCGATCACATCGCGAAAGCCGCACAATTTCTTGCGCGCGAAGAATATGTTCATTCCCTTCGTGGTCGCGGTGGTGGGATGCAGTTGGCAAGAGCACCGAAAGAAATTTCGATCGGCGAGATATTTAGGCTTACAGAAGCGGGAACAGGCTTGGTTGAGTGCATGCGACCCGGACCGGTGCAATGCGTTATTGCACCTGCATGCGGTCTTGCACCTATCCTGGCCGACGCTTGTGAAGCGTTTTATCAGTCCCTAGACCGAAAAACATTGGCCGATGTTGTGCCTCGCTCACAGCCATTGAAAAAGGTTTTGGGATTGGGTGTGCGTTAAATGCATGCGGCGCAGCATATCAGATGCGTTGGTTACTCGACCGACGCATCAAATTGATATTGTGAGTGATTTTGCGTCCCGTCCATCGGCAACGCGTCGCTCCCGGCGCTAGAAAATAACGATTTTGATTGCAGCGTCTAATTTGCGAGCGGGCTCGGTCCTATTCGCCGTAGCGGTTTGGCTCTACTCATTTAGTGCGGCGCCTGCAAACTAGAAAACCATAGCGTGATGGAGTCTGTCCCAGTGCCGCACACCTGTGTGCGGTGGTGACTGGTTGATGGGGAGCGAGCTGATGACCGCACTTAAGCGCCAGATTAAAGTCTTGTTTTTTGGACTTTTCGCGTCGTTTTTATTGACTGCTAACGCAGTCCAGGTTTCCGCACAGTCCACCAGCGATCTTCCAGACGAGCTTTTTGAAGCTTTGAAAATAAGCAAAGATGCTTCGCCAAAAGAACTCTACGATGCGTTGACCAAACGCTATTACGACCCGGAACAAGGGTACGGAAAAGGTTCGCACGCTGATCTTTGGGAACCCATTCCTATAACCAAGTATTTGGCGCCGACCCTATTTTACAAGCCGCCTGCCGAAGCTGGTATTGGAGAGGCCAACCGCGCACAATGCGTGGAGTGTCATACGACCATTACGCCAGGTTGGGTTCACGCCTGGAAGAAGAGTGATCACGCGAATCTTGATGAGATCCGCGGACTGCCTGATAGCGATGTGCGCGCTTACAAGAAGCAAATTATCACTGATGTCGAAGCAAACTTGCGCTCGATGGGCACATTGGCGGATGGCGAAACGTTGAAAGAAGTCGGCTGTATTGATTGCCATATTGGACCAAATGCACAATCGGGCAATCACGATACGGCATTGAGACTTCCCGATGCCGCAGCTTGTGGCCAATGCCACTTAAAAGAGTTTGCTGAAAGAGAATCCGAGCGCGATACAATAACGTGGCCGCAAGGCCAATGGCCAAAGGGACGCCCTTCCCACGCGCTCGACTACAAAGCAAACGTCGAAACAGCCGTTTGGGCTGCCATGTCACAACGGGAAGTGGCCGAAGGATGTACGTTCTGTCACAATAACCAAAATAAGTGCGATACCTGTCATACGAGACATGAATTCTCGACTGTGGAAGCACGCAAACCGGAGGCATGCTCAATTTGCCACAACGGTGTCGACCATAACGAGTTTGAAAACTTTCTGCTGTCGAAGCATGGCACGATTTATAAAACACGTGGCGATACTTGGAATTGGCAAGCACGTCTTGAGGATGCGATGACTAAGGGCAATATGCATGCCCCGACCTGCGTGTTCTGTCACATGGAGTATCAGGGAGAATTTTCGCACAACTTAGTTCGCAAAGTTCGTTGGGGCTTTAATCCGACGCCGGCTATTGCTGACAACTTAAAACATGAGTGGTTTGAAAAACGCAAAGAGGATTGGAAAGCCACGTGTGCAAACTGTCACTCGGGCAGCTTTTCGGATGCTTATCTGGAATACATCGACAAAGGCGTCATTGATGGGCTCAATGTCGAACAAGAGGCCCGTAAAGTTATCGGCCAACTCTATAAGGACGGCTTGCTCGTTGGTCAGAAGACCAATCGTCCTAAGCCGCCCAAACCTGTCGAAGAAAAAGAGGCAGGTCAATTCTTCGGCTTGTTCTGGGCTAAAGGAAACAACCCCAGCAAGGTCGAGTACGAGTTTGCAGAACTTTGGGAGCATCATCTCATCAAGCACTACAAGGGTCTCGCGCATGCGAACCCGGGCGGCTACACGTACTCAGAAGGCTGGTCGCAAATCCTCAAGAGTTACGCGCGAATCCAGGATGAAAACACGCGCTTGAGGGAAATGGCAGATCTCAAAGCTCAAGTTGCTAAGCTTGCCAAGCAACAACGAGGCGATCTTTGGGAATTTGATAGACCTACGCGCCGTGCCGCCATAGGCATCGTTGGAATGCTTCTTATCCTGGCGGGAGGCTTATGGTTCCTTCTTATTGGGAGGCGTCGTCGATCAGTATGAAGGTGCGCACTGAGGCAGCAAAAAAGGGGCACGTCGAGATATCGAAGCGTCCCCTTGCCTTGGTCGCAAGTGCAATACCGGTCGGGATCATGATTGTTGGCGCACTCCTTATCGGAGCAGCTTTTCTTGCGCCATCTGACCAACCCAAAGTCCCCTTTAAAATCAGCCGGACAGATCAGGTCGACCGCCTGTTGAAAACCGATCCACCCGATCTCCCAAAAGGTGCGTCGGCACAATCCTACGCTATCAATGTTGAGGACATTGGCTCACCAATTGCCGAATTCGTCACGCTGGAAGAAGGCGGTCGCCCATCTGCTGTTCTCAACTGGACCAACAAAACGCCAGAATCAGTGTTGTCACCCGATGTTTCCATTCGTGAAATCAGAAATGCTGCGAAGGCAATTTCCAAATATACACAACCTGATGACATCCTAATCGGATTTCCAGGTTTCGTCATGGCCGTTGCAAAACTTTCCAATAGGCCGACACTAATCGATAGTGGCGCACCATTTCCGGTCGTGGTTCCTGAAATTTGGGAACAGGAACGTTCTGCAATTATAGGCGATCTGCAGAAATTTTGGGGCACTGATGCCGCTGAAGCGGTAAAGCTCGGTAAAGTTACTGAAGCTCTTTTGAGCGATGAGCTTGCAGGCACTGCTGCTCTGGCTGCGCTTGCAAATGGACGGCGTGCTTTTCTTGTTTTGCATATCGGGGATGTCTTACGACTTGGCGCATATGCACCGGATCGATTTCGTATCGGGTATCGCGATTTTGCGGGTGGCAGTCGATCCCACGGCCTCATCAAGGCGGTTAAAACATGGCTTAGCAAAGAAGGGCATACGAGCTATGCCGTTGAACAACGCGAGGGAAATTACAGCCGCATTTATTTTTTGGGAGAGGATAAGCTTCAAAAAACATTGATTGCGCGGGCCTTGCCTTTTTCAACCACCAACCCGATGGAACTCGGCGTTCTGCCGTTAGTTTATCAGACAGGTGGGACATGGATTTTTCGCGTGAATTCTTTTAAGCCTGCAGCGAAATCCGCACCAAACAAGCCGCGTGGATAGGCGCCCGGCAGCATAGATCGACCCTCTGAGAAACCTCTGATAGCAAATCAGTCTTCTCACCTCTAGCTGGCTCAGGCTCTTAACGATTTCAAAAATATGGCAAAACCACCCCTGCATGTTGGCCCTAACCATACCGGCAAATTGGATCTATGATATTTCCTGTTTTGTGCGCGATCATGCGTCCAAGCGTGTTGTGTAGTTGGTTAATTTTTGGGGCGGAAGTTCGGTGGAGCTCTCACTTGTACTCGACACGTCGTCAGCGGCAACGCTTCAAGCGCAAGTGTTCGAGCAAATTCGGACAATGATATTGGAAGGGCAGCTCAAGCCGGGAAAACCGTTGCCACCGAGCCGCCTTCTTGCCGAGCGCGTCCAGGTCTCACGCAATACCGTCGTCCTCGCTTACGAGCGTCTTGCAGACGAGGGCTACATCGAGTCACGCGGTACGGCCGGCACATTCGTGAGTGCTGCTCTGCCTGATGATCTCATGTCGACCACGCGTTTTGGTCTGGCAGGTTCCTTAGATTCGACCGAAGCAGGATGTCCTCCGTTCTTACTGGGTTACTCAGGTCGGCGGGTCGGTATCGTTTATCCTGATCGCAAACGACCGGCTTATGATTTCTGGGTGGGACGTCCGGCCGCGAATAGTTTTCCCGCCAGCATTTGGCGACGCATACTGTCACGCAAATTAGCCGATTCCGGGTTTGCGTTAACTGAGTACGGAGATCCTGCAGGGCTTGCAGATTTACGCGTTGCAATTGCGGATCATCTGGGTCCTGCCCGAGGCATGGCCGTTGCAGAGTCACAAGTTATCATAACGAGCGGTTCTCAAGACGGACTCAACTTATTCTGTCGACTTTTCCAGAATCGCGGCAGACCGATATATATCGAAAATCCATGTTACCAGGGCGCTGCCTATCTGTTTAAGGAACAAGGCTACCCCCTTTTGCCTGTACCAGTCGACGACAACGGCCTCATCGTTGATCTGTTGCCGAGAGAACAGGGCGCTGTCTATGTGACGCCTTCTCATCAATATCCGACGGGCGCAACACTATCGTTGGATCGACGAATGAAGCTTATAAAATGGGCGGAAGAAACAAATAGTATCATCATAGAAGATGATTACGACAGCGACTTTAGGTATGACGGTCCGCCGCTGACAGCACTTGCAGGCTTGGATCAATGTCGGCGCGTGTTCTATGTGGGAACATTTTCAAAGTCGCTTGGGCCTGGCCTTAGGATGGGTTTCGTTGTCGTCCCAAAATCCCTCTCCGAACCCGCGAAGAATGCCAAGTCACAAATGAACAACGGCCAGCCGTGGCTCGAGCAGGCCGTGCTAGCCGATTTTATTGAGACGGGTGCATTCGATAGACATCTTAGACGCATGCGCATTATTTATAAGGCGCGCCGCGACTGCCTCCGCGCGTCGTTGGAAAAGACATTCAAAGAGGCCAATCTGAGTGGAGAATCCGGCGGTCTTCACGTGGTGTGGCATCCGCCGGAAGGTTCACCACCGGCTCCCGAAATCGAACAGCGCGCCTATGAGAAAGGCGTGGGCGTCTATGCTCTCGATAGCGGGGGTGCCCATGACTTTGATGGTACGGCAAACAATGAAGTGATCGTACTTGGGTACTCATCACTGTGCGAACCCCAAATCAACCAGGCGATCAAGCGCCTTCATAGCGTAGTGACCACGCCGAGTAGTGAAAGCACGTTTTAGACGGACAAGTCATGTTTCAAAGTACAACAATTGAACTTGGTCTGACCGCGACAACCATTGCGCTTGCGCTTGCAGTAGCTGCATTCATGTTCTCTTTATCAGCACGTGCAAATAACAGACCTTCATACATCGCCGTCGCAAGGCAAATAATGTACGTGAACGTCGCCCTCATAACACTTGCGATCGCAACAATCATTCACGCGTTTATCACAAAAGATTTTTCTGTCCTTTACGTTGCGCAAAACTCAAACAGCAAGTTACCGCTCATCTACCGCGCGACAGCGCTTTGGGGCGCACACGAAGGTTCGTTGATGTTGTGGCTTTGGTATCTGACAATCTTTTCGGCTCTTGCCACCTATCTGCACCACAAAACGCATCCCCTATCCATGCCATATATCATCGCGACATTGTCTGCCATTCAGGTTGCATTCTTGTCGTTTATTTTGTTCCTATCCAGCCCTTTTACAGAAGTCACTCCACCGCTTGCAGAAGGACGCGACCTAAACCCGCTATTACAAGATCCAGGACTGATTTTTCATCCGCCACTTTTGTATATGGGATACGTTGGTTTTTCTGTACCGTTTGCATTCGCGATCGCAGGTCTTGCGCGCGGAAGGCTGGGAACCGAATGGGTTGTGGCAACCCGAAAATGGATGTTGTTTTCTTGGATTGCTCTCACCAGCGGGATCATGTTGGGTGGTTATTGGTCGTATTACGAATTGGGTTGGGGCGGATACTGGGCATGGGATCCCGTTGAAAATGCTTCATTCATGCCGTGGCTCACAGCGACAGCGCTAATTCATTCTGTCATGGCGCAAGAGCGACGGCAGCTTTTTGGCGGCTGGAATGTTTTCTTGATCATTGCAACGTTTAGCCTGTCTCTGATGGGAACATTTCTCGTTCGCTCTGGCATTCTCACGTCGGTTCACGCCTTTGCCGTTGACCCAGGACGCGGTGCGTTCATCCTGGCTTTCCTCGCTTTGGTTTTGCTAGTTAGCTTTGGGCTATTTATCTGGCGTTCAGATCTTTTAAAAAACGAAGCTGGGATTGTTTCGCTCTTCTCACGCGAAAGCGCGCTGCTCTACAACAACCTCATGTTCTTGGTAGCCTTGTTCACAGTCTTCCTGGGCACCATGCTTCCACTGATCGCTGAATTTTTTACAGACGAGCGTGTGACGGTTGGCCCGCCTTACTTTAATTTGGTTATGGCTCCCATCATGCTGCTAGTCCTTCTTCTGATGGCAGTCGGGGCCGTCATTCCTTGGCGTCGCGCAAGCTCTAAGCTGATACGCAAAAGTTTTGCACTAGCTGGCGCATGCGCCATTGCGAGCATGGTAATTCTATGGGCATTCGGTATTCATCAATTCTTAGCGCTCACTGCATCTGCAATTGTCATGTTTGCGATTGTTGCCACGTTAAGTGACGTCATTCGTGCTGCAAGCATACGCACGCATGCCATGGACACGCATTTCTTTGCTGGACTTTGGGATCTACTATCATCGAATCCGCGAAGGTATGGTGGGCTCATTGTTCACCTCGGCGTCTTATTGATTTGTATCGGCTTAATTGGCTCCGGCATCTTTAAAGAAGCGCAAACCCTGGTCCTCGCGCCCGGCGAACGGTTTACTGTGGGCGAATACACAGTGGAATTTGCAGGTATCAATAATTCTGAGGGTCCAAACTACGCCGCACGCCAGGCCTCGTTGACGCTATTCAGGAACGATAAGAAGGTTACCAACTTGACAACTGAGAAACGGTCTTACCCTCGTGGCAACATGGTAACGACCGAAGCTGCAATCTACACGACCCTTTTGGAAGACGTATACTTTGTGCTTGGCGGCGAAACGACTGACGGGAAAGTTTCGATAAGAGCTTACCGAAATCCGCTTGTGAGTTGGATTTGGATTGGTTGGCTCGTCATCTGCATCGGTACCGCAGTTGCATTCGCAAGAAGTCGGCTTGCCCTCCCTGTCAGGCAGGAGGTGCTTACATGATCAAGCGTTCTGCCGCAACGGATTATTCGATTTGGAAGGCATTGTGTTTGCTCGTTCCAATCGTACTTGTCGGCATATTCGCCTACGGGCTAACGCGTGATCCCTCACACATACCGTCAGCGCTTATCGGTAAACACGTACCCGATTTCACATTGAAAGAACTCGACAGTGACAAAGACATTAGGCGAAACGATTATAAGGGCAGAATCCTTGTCGTAAATTTTTGGGCATCTTGGTGCGGTGCTTGCACGACAGAACATCAAACGTTGGTTGAGCTCTCAAATCGGTTCAAGACATCACCAAACGTCTCATTTGTGGGAATAAATTATCGCGATCAGAAAGACCGGGCACTAAAATTTTTGAAACGTCACGGATCCTTCGGCTACCCATCACTCGTGGATTCACGCGGTCGCACGGGCATTGATTTCGGCGTTTATGGACTACCAGAAACCTACTTTATCGATTCTCAAGGTCGTATTGCGTACAGGCATGTTGGTGCGCTTGATAAATCAAAAGCGCTGCAAGTTCTAAGTCGGCTTGGGAGCGTGGAATGATGTATCGCATTTTGTATGCGTTGGTTTTTATTTTGCTGATGTTGGGAGGCAACTTGTCAGCACAAGCTGAAACGACGGAATTCATAAAAGAAGAATCTATCGAGCAAGATTTGCGGCGCATTTCAGAACGTCTTCGTTGTCCAGTTTGCCAAAGTGAAAACCTCTATGATTCTAAGGCTCAGCTTGCTCGCGAAATGCGCGCAATTATTCGAGAAAAACTGGAGAAGGGTGAAGGCCAAGACGAAATTGTGAGCTTCTTCGTTGCACGCTACGGAAATTTTGTCCTTCAAGAGCCGCCAAAGTCAGGCTTTCTCTTACTGCTCTGGTTGGCTCCGGTGCTCGTTGTCCTTTCGGCCGGCGCAGGTCTTACTTGGTATCTGTATCGCTCAGAAAAAGCCGGGACTATTGCGCTCGACAACGCTTCGCTCGATTCAGAGGAGCGCACATCATGACAACACTAATATTTCTTCTTGTGCTGGTTGCCCTCGTCGCTGTCATTGTGCTGCGCCCTTTGTGGGTCCGCGATTGTGATACCTTAACTGATTTTGGCTTTGAATTGCCGCCGTCTGACGAGCAAATTCAACGTGAAAGAGAACGCAGTATCGCAGCAATTCGAGACCTGGAATTTGCGCTTGCAGAAGGAAAGATCGACAAGAAAGTCTATGAGGTGGAACGCGAGCGCCTGACGAAGGAAACAGAACTCGCGGTTGCACGTTTGCGGCGTAAGCGGGAAAGCGCCCGTAAGGTACCTCTCGAAAGGGCCGGCACTTATCCAATGATCGGTACGGTGGCAGGTGTTGCGATCTTGGTGTCTACGATCGGCGTTACAATCTACCTCAATCAATTTGACGTCTCGCGAACCGTTTCGCCTCACGCTTCGGAACAAATTCCGCTAAGCGCGCAAGCAAGCGCACCGTCACAGACACCCGCTCCCGGCAATATGGCAGCTAACACATTGCCACCAGATCATCCGAAGCTCAAAGACAACGCACCTATTTTCAGTGAAAACGGTGCGCCAGATCCGGCTGCCATGGTACGCCGGCTAGAAGAGAGAATTGCGAAAGGAAAACCCACATCACGCGACCTAGCGATGCTCGCCCGAAGTTATCGCGTTCTCGGGCGCGAGGATGAAATTCTAGAAATGTATCGCAAGGCCGTAGCGCAAGCACCGAATGATGCGGACATACTATTCTTATACGGGACCAAGTTGTTCGATAGCGGCGATGACGGTAACCGCGATGAGGCCAATACGACGTTCGACCGTGTATTGGAGCTGCGGCCGGACATGCCCGAAGCGTTATGGTTCAAAAGCCTTATTCACGTCAAACGACATGAGATTGAACCGGCCAAAAAGATCCTAACAAGACTTCAGACGCTCGTGACTGATAATCCGGTTGCAAAAGAGGCCGTTGCGAGCCTTCTGACAACATTAAATGCGAAGCTCTCTCCCGCGGATGGCAATCAACATCCTTCTCCCCGTAGCCAGCAGTAAGAATGGCAGGATCATGGACGCCTACAACACGTACCTAGATAAAAAACTGGCGGGCATTCGCGACGAAGGTCGTTACCGTGTATTTCTTGAGATTGCTCGCCTGGCAGGCGACTACCCCCATGCGCAAGGATACCTAGACGAGCAACCAAATGAAATTACGGTTTGGTGTTCCAACGACTACCTTGGCATGGGGCAACATCCAGTCGTTCTCAATGCTATGCGTCGTGCAATAAGTAGCTATGGGGCGGGTGCAGGCGGCACGAGAAATATTTCTGGAAGTCATCGGCCTATTGTTCAGCTCGAACGAGAACTTGCAAACTTCCATGCCAAAGACGGCGCACTGGTTATGACATCAGGTTACGTTGCGAACGAGGCTGCACTCAATACACTCGGTCGTCTACTTCCCAATTGTGCAATTTTCTCAGATACCTCCAACCACGCTTCAATGATCGCGGGTATCCGCAATAGCGGATGTCCGAAATTCATCTTTCGACACAATGACGTCGACCATCTCCGCTCTCTGCTTTCCAAAGTGCCAAAGGAACAAAACAAAATTGTTGCTTTTGAATCTGTATATTCGATGGATGGAGATATCGCTCCAGTAGAAGAAATCTGTGATGTCGCGCATGAGTATGGCGCACTAACTTACCTCGATGAAGTTCATGCCGTCGGCATGTACGGCCCAACAGGCGCCGGCATCGCCGAGCGCGACCAATGCGCCGAAAAAGTTGATATTATCCAAGGCACACTGGCCAAAGCCTTTGGTACCATTGGCGGCTATATTGCGAGTTCAAGGAGCGTCGTTGACACTGTTCGCAGTTTCGCAAGCGGATTCATTTTCACGACCACTCTACCGCCCGCGATCGCCGCGGGTGCTCTTGCGAGCGTTAGATATCTGCAATCAAACCATCATGAACGCGCGGCTCTTCATCAAAACGTTCGCTTCCTACGAAATGCCCTAAAGAAAGTCGGGCTACCGGTTATGGACGCGCCCAGTCACATCGTACCAGTGATCGTTGGAGATGCTCGGATGTGCAAATTGGTTAGCGACCATTTGTTGCGCGAGCATGGGATCTTCATTCAACCAATAAACTATCCGACGGTTGCTCGCGGGACCGAAAGGTTGCGTATTACACCGACACCGTGTCACACCGAAGCATTGATGATGGATCTTGTGGGTGCCCTCGTTGAAACATGGAATTATTTTGGCCTGCCGCTCGTAGAACACGCCCGATCAAATGACGGTGGCTCCGTGGTCGTTGCCGCAAACCAAACAGTGATTTGATGCTGCAGCTACGCGGTCGTTACATCCGTCCTCGGTCAATCTCTACATTGGGACCTGCTGTCTTAACGACCTGGCCAGAGCACGTCAGCTCTGCCCAATCAGAAACAGGCGTTGTGACCCACATTCGATACTAGCTGTGAGGTCGCAACAGGTTTTCCTCGGTCAGTCTGAGTCTGCTGATTGGTGTTTGTTTGCCGAGGCTAGTTGTGAGCTTTCAGGACGTTGTCCATTCGGCCCTGCCGAGAGAAGCTGAGGTTGTAAGACATCAGTGATTCTCCGGAGGACCGAATGAACGTTCATAAGAATGCCCGTCTCACAGCCAAAGGTCGAGAGGCGATGGTGCGTGCCGTCGTGGAAAACGGCTTCAGCAAGGCTGAGGCCGCACGGGGCTTTATGAATATGTCGTGTAATCTTGCGGCTCGGCGATTTCGGGCAGCATCTCGGTTTTAGCGGACAATCGCGGCAATCGGCAACGCACGAAAAGTAGGAAATCATGTCGTCGCCACGACACCTGCGCTTTCTGCTCGACCGCGGCAGGACTTTACCGTTGGGACAGATGTACAAATCCTGACCGGCCGCGGCTGGCAGACTTGATGATACATCATTGATTGAAATGCAAGTCTGCTCCGCGCGGGCGACGCGGACGTCGTTGGACGCTTCAGTAAGCCACGTAGGCGATGTTGGCACGCATTTTGCTCCCTCCACTAAGGTTAATTGATTTAGCTGACCTTGCAATGTGGAGGACGGTATGAGAACGGGGACGGTCTATCAGAGTACCAAAGGGTTGAGTCTGGCAGTGGCGCTGCTACTCGCCCTCTCAGGGACGACAGCGCTGGCAGATGAAAAACAGGATGCCGAGTACCGGACAACGGTGATGAGCACCATTGACGGTCATGTCAAAGCCATCGGGTTGATCATCGATGGAAAGGTTAGCTTCACGCACCATCTTGTAGATCATGCGGTGGCTGTCGTTGGTACGAGCCGTGGACTTCTAGAGATTTTCCCGGATGCGTCTGAAACCAAGCCTGACAAGAAAGACACGAAAGCCAAGGAAGAGGAGAAAGAGAAAGAAGCGGAATCCAGTCCGTTTGACAAGGTTGCTCTGGAGTTCAACACGGCGGCTGCGCGTCTTGTGCAGGTGCTACCGAGCGGGGATCAGGCACTCATCAAATCGCACTACGAAGTGCTGAAGAAGGCACACGCAAATCTGAAAGAGAGAACCGCAAAGCAATAGGACACGTCGCTCTACCGGACAGCTCCCTGACTCATTGTCAGGGAGCTGTTGTCGTTCAAGAGCGACCGCAGAAGCATGCAGTGATACTCAACGCCAGCACAAAGATGAGTTTTTGGCGGCACCGATCATCCCGGACGCAACTATGCAGTTTAGGCTATCTCTCTCTGCCTGTAAGGATCGTGATGGCCGCTTGCGATCTGTGTTCGTTGTCATGCTGCCTCCGCCGGCGAGCCTTGCCTTCAGGGACATGAAAACGCCGGGTTTCTCTTCCCTGGCAAGACCTTAACGGCCATTAAAGCGATCCAGACTACGCCTCCGTTCGGGTAAGCCCGGGCCTAAGCGTTGCGGCATTCGATATGACCGCATGCCTGGGACCGATCGCACACATGGGCACTCACTTCATTGCATTGACCCATTATCCGTCGGAGCCGCTTGCTCCGTCAAACTTCTCTGGACATGCCACATTCGGCGCTCGTGGTTGCCGCCCGACCACAAATGGGTTGCGAAGCGGAGATTGCGCAAGTCAAAAAATGTCAATCGTCCGAGAGACCCTTAAAGGTTTGTTCTTTTTTGTTAAATTTTGATTTCTTTAAAACAGCGCGCTGACAGAATGTCAGGTTCGCCCATCTCAAAGCATCGGTCAGCCAAGCGAGCGGTGATGTAGCTCGCACAATGGGTCAGGTTGGTCCGTTTTATTTATGCTTTTCAACGCATTGAGAAACATGGCCCGGTTCTTGCTCCCAAAGAGGTGTAGGAGAGTCTGATTAGGGTTAATCAAGCAAATTAGACAATTCGATTAGCAAGATGAGCAAGCGCGTAAGGAGCAAACAGCAAGGAGGCGAAGGGACCGAGGAAACTTACGGAAACGGAACATCAGTTCGTGGGCGGACGGCCAAGTGCAGCGGTCGCGTCGCTCAGAGCGCCGAAATTGGTATCCGTCAGTCAGGCGGAAGCGAGTTTGAACCTCACGGGAGGACAGATGAATGATGAAGGTACGAATGCGTAAGGCAGTTTTGTCAACCGCGATTGCGGTCACTTTGCTCTTGGGTGGAATGCCTGGCGACAAAGCGGATGCACAGCAAGGCATGTATGGCATGTATGGCATGCCCGGCATGTACGGCATGGGCGGTATGCGTGGCATGTACGGCATGGGCGGTATGCGCGGCATGTACGGCATGGGCGGTATGCGTGGCATGTACGGCATGTATGGCATGCCCGGCATGTACGGCATGTATGGAATGCCCGGCATGTACGGCATGGGCGGTATGCGTGGCATGTACGGCATGGGCGGTATGCGTGGCATGTACGGCATGGGCGGTATGCGCGGCATGTACGGCATGTATGGAATGCCCGGCATGTACGGCATGTATGGAATGCCCGGCATGTACGGCATGGGCGGTATGCGCGGCATGTACGGCATGTATGGAATGCCCGGCATGTACGGCATGGGCGGTATGTACGGCATGTATGGAATGCCCGGCATGGGCGGTATGTACGGCATGGCTGGCCCGAGAGGCCACTGGGTATGGGTACCAGCGGGCATGAGCGGCATGTATGGCATGGGCGGTATGCGTGGCATGTACGGCATGTATGGAATGCCCGGCATGTACGGCATGGGCGGTATGCGTGGCATGTACGGCATGTATGGCATGCCCGGCATGTACGGCATGGGCGGTATGCGTGGCATGTACGGCATGTATGGAATGCCCGGCATGTACGGCATGTATGGAATGCCCGGCATGTACGGCATGTATGGCATGCCTGGCCTCTACGGCATGGGCGGTATGCGTGGCATGTACGGCATGGGCGGAATGCGCGGTATGCAAGGCATGGGCGGTATGTCGGGCATGGGCGGCATGGGCGGCATGGGCGGCATGAGCGGATGGCAACCCCCGCGCAGCTAACCTGCTGAAGTGCTGCTCCAACAAACAGCACAGTGCCCAGATCCCGTGCTGGAGAGTGATGCTGAGCCACGCCTCCACCATATCTCTGACAAAGTAGAAAGAGGCGCCGGACCTTCGGATATCTAAAGCGCCTCTTTGATTGGGCTCTTGACCTTGCAGAATCTGCTCGGGGCGCGACCGAGTTCCTTCAGCGGAAACTGCAGCTGGGAGATGGCAAGTGGCTGACAAGACGGACAACGGTGATCTCGGTCGCAACCAAGCACCTGCAATCGTCTCGCAAGGACAAGGTCAGACAGAAGCCATATCTGGCGGACGTGCTTGGGACGATTGGGCGCCGTTAGTTCTGGCGGTGGCGCTTGCCTGTGGTATGTTTTTGGCGGGTGAGATGTTGTCTGAGACACGACAATCCGATGGCCTTGAAGGGCCCAGACAGAGCACCGCGAAAAGTGCAGCATTGCCCGCCCCGTCGGCGACGGAACCCACGCCTTCTGCGAAGAAGGAACCCGCTCCTTCTGCGAAGAAATCGCCACCAGCAACGCAGCAGTCGGCGGCGGCGGATCGCCTGGCCGCTGAACCGGCGGACGCCATCTATGTGTCCGGATCCAGTCCAAGCGAACGACCGGCCAACGCACCGGTGCTAGGTCATCGCGAAAAAGATGGCAAGTGGTACGCGCGAGCGCTGACTGGAATTGCTCCGCCGTATCCGTCGAGCATGAAGTTCCTCGAAGACCAAGGCAACTGGTACACTCCGTTCAGTCGGCGCGGCATGGCCGGACCATACGACATTAGGGGTTGGCATGACTGATTTTGATTACGTCTCGATGTCTGCAAAACGAACCTCGCGCAACAGCACGCGCCTGCGCCATCCGCGGACCGCGGCTCAATCCTCACCATGGTGGACCTGTGCCGCCATGCAACTCGCCGTCATTGCCGTGGCGTGTATGAGTGTCGACAATGCACAAGCCCAAGGCAACGCCGACAAGGGTAAAAAGGTTTATCGAAAGTGTGCGGTCTGCCATGCGATCGGCCCCGGCGCCAAGAACAAGGTCGGGCCGAGTTTGAATGGAATATTGGGCCGCAAGGCTGGCACTGTTGAGGGTTTCAAATACTCCGAGGCCAACAAGGAGGCCGGTGCAAACGGGTGGGTATGGACCGAGGAAGTTCTGCTGAAGTATCTGGAGAATCCACGCAAGGCGATGCCGGGCAATCGGATGGCGTTCGCAGGGCTAAAGCTTGAACAGGACCGCTTGGACCTCGTCGCCTACATCAAGACATTTAAGGAAAGCAAGGCCAACGGTTCAAGTAAGCCGGAGCAGAAGGGTGCCGTCAAAGCACCGACGAAGGCTGCTGCCAAAGCGCCTTCAACTCAACCTGCCAAGCCTTCCGCCGATCCGGCCGTGCAGAAAGCCGAGCCAGCCAAGCCAAAGGTTGAGAGTGCGAGCTCGGCATTGGCAGGGATGTGGGTTGGCGGATCATCACCGTCGATCCGTCCGGCGGAGGCCCCTCATGTTAGTGGTGTCCGCAAGTCACCGGGTTGGTATGCGACTGCGCTTACTGGGCTGTCTAAACCCTACCCTGCAAGCTTTCGTTTTCTTGAGGATCAAGGTCGCTGGTACACGCCGTTCAACGAGCCCGGAATGACAGGGCCGTACGATTTGCGCGGTTGGCATCGCAGGTAGAGCACTGATAGCAAATGAACGCAGGGGGAGATCAATTGGACATTCGTTGCGCAAATCAGTCGTTAGTGGCGCCGGTCAGTTTCAGCCAGATGCCATTTTTTGCGACCGCGCAGCAGTCCAATCAGTCAGCTAAGCCACTTCGGCTCAAGCAAGAGAGCCGGCCAGCTTCCAACCTTTCGTGGGCTCATAACGAATTGCACCAACGTGTCTCGCAGCTCAGATCTAGAGAGCGTTGCGCGAGTCAGTACCGCATTTGCCCAATCGTGATTTACAACCGGAAGAAAGCGAGGCGAACATGCGCTTCAGGTTGCTGACGTTAACAGCGGCAGTTTGTGCGGCGGCTGTTGTTGCAGGTGGCATTCACACCCTTGCCCAGACGTCGACTAAGCCAGCCCAGACGTCGACTAAGCCAGACAGGAAGGATTACGACGCAGCCCTCTGGAGTGAGTTGCATTTCGCGCCGGCGATCGACAGGGCGAAGGACGAGCAGTGCCTTGCCTGCCATAGCGAGATCCTCAATAGAAAACCGCGAGCTAAGTCACCCGCTGGGGTGGAGGCATCAAAGTCGATCGCGTGGTACCAGGCAGCGGATACCTACTCTGGCAACCAGGAGACCTTCCACTGGCGCCACATCTCCTCGCCTTTTGCCAAAGATGTGATGAAGCTGTCATGCAACTTCTGTCATCGCGGCCATGATCCGCGAGAGGAAGCACCTGGATCGAGCGCGACAAGCCTACAGGTCGGCAAGGGCGCAGGGTTTACGTTGCGTAAGACCGTTGATCCTTCCAACACCTGTCTCAGGTGCCATGGCAGCTTCCCGTTTGAGATCATGCAGTTGCCTGGACCATGGCCGGAAATCAGACCGGACATGGAGTCTGAAGACGTCAAGAACGGTTGTCTCGGAGCCTGCCATCAGGACACGTTCCGCACTAACCGTCACAACGTGACATATCTCAATCGCGACAAGATTGAGGAACTGGCCAAGCAGAGTTCGGACGTTTGTTTCGGTTGTCATGGCGGTAGGGCTTGGTACCGCAATTCGTACCCCTACCCTCGCCATCCATGGCCGGGCATGGACGAAGAGGAGGTCCCGGAGTGGGCAAAGAACCGCCCGACACAGTCCGAGGCGCGCTATCGCATCAAAGCCGAGGCGGGTACGCCAGCCAAGTCGGAAAAGAATACGAAATAGACAGCTAAGTGATAGCTGGTTGGAGATTATCCCATGAGTGTAAAGACTGACGTCCTCAAATCGGCCTTGAACATGTCTCGTCGTCGTTTTGTGCAAACGTCTGCTGCCGGTACCGCAACAACGATTGCCGGTGTCGGCCTGAAACCGAACGAGGCGAAGGCGTTTGCCTACGAGCCGTATCCGACCGACGATCAGCTGACGACCGTCGTAACGAGTTGTGCCCACAATTGCGGTTCTCGACACATGCTAGTTGCGCACAAGCAGGGTGACGTAATCGTGAGGCTATCAACTGACGACGGTCGCTATCAGAAGGACGGAGCTTTCGGCAAGGATACAGAAGAAGAACCACAGGTTCGCGCCTGCCTGCGCGGCAGGTCGTATCGTTCTCGGCTGTACTCTGCCGAACGGCTGCTCTATCCGATGATCCGCGTCGGCGCCCGTGGGGAGGGAAAGTTCAAGCGTGCTTCTTGGGACACCGCCCTCGATTACATTGCCGAACGCATGGTGAATCTCAAAAACACTTACGGCTCGACGGCAATACTGGACCAGAGTTATGCTGGCGCCTCGTGGGGGGTGTTGCATAGGTCTGACCAGATCGAGGGGTTACTGGGCCGGTTCCTGGGCACCTTCGGATGCCGCACAACGTCTTGGTCAGTTCCCTCCTACCAGGGAACGACTTTCTCATCGGAGACAACGTTTGGAACAATCGAAGACGGCAATGAGGACGATGCCTTCGCCCATTCGAAACTTATGATCATGTGGGGTTGGAACCCAGCCTATACGTTCCACGGAGGCAACACCTTCTACTATATGCGAATGGCAAAACAGCGCGGCTGCAAGTTCATTCTGATCGACCCACAATACACTGATTCCGCGGCTACCTACGATGCCTGGTGGATACCAATTCGACCCAATACTGATGCAGCCATGCTGGCAGCGATGGCTCACTACATCTTTGTCAACAACCTCCAGGATCAGGAGTTCATCAACCGCTTCTGCCTTGGCATGGACGCGGGAACGATGCCGCCGTCTGCAACGCATCTAGAGAACTTCAAGGACTACATCCTAGGCACTTATGACGGCCAACCCAAGACACCGGAATGGGCCGAGGAAATCTGCGGCGTCAAGGCGGATGACATCAAGAAGCTTGCACGGATGTATGCGACGACGAAGCCGGCGGCATTGAAAGCAAGCTGGGCTCCGGGGCGATGTGCCTATGGAGAACAGTACAGCCGCATGGCCGCCGCTCTTCAGGCGATGACAGGTAACGTTGGTGTGCTTGGCGGTAGCTCCGAAGGAGTCGGCAAGGCCTGGAAGGCCCAGGCCGCTGCCGGTCCCGTTGATCAGTACGCCAACATATTTGCCGCCGCAATTAAGTCCGACAGATGGGCAGACTGCGTCCTCAACTATCCAAATGTGCGCCGGGAGGACGTGGGTCTGTGGCCGAAGCCCGGTCCAATGAACGGCGTTATTCCAAACATCCGGGCAGTTTGGTGGCAGGGATCAGACTGGCTTAACCAGCTTCCCAACATCAATAAACAGATCGCGGCAATCCAGAAACTCGATTTGGTGGTTTGTCAGGATTCGACCATCACGCCGTCCGGGATATGGGCCGACGTGTTGCTACCGGTGGCGACCCACTTTGAACGTCACGACGTGGCGCTGCCTTGGTACAAGGGTCACTACTACATCCATCGCCCGAAGGTCATCGAGCCGCTCGGCGAGAGCAAGACGGATTGGCAGATCTTTACTGAACTCGCCTTCCGGCTCGGTTTCGGAAACCTCATGAACCCGCTCGCATCGCGCGATTACTTCCACGACAATGAGGCGACCGACGAGACTTATCTCAAGGATTGGTGGGACAAACGCGTCATGGGCTATCAGGGCGTCAAAATGCCTTGGGAGGAGTTCAAGAAACGCGGCATTTACAAGTTCAGGCTGGACAGACCCCACGTTGCCTTTCAAGCGCAAGTCGAGGAAGGCAAGCCCTTTAACACGCCATCCGGAAAGATCGAAATCTTCTCAACCAAGCTTTCCAACATTCGGGACTTCCGGGAAACTCAGTTCGGCTATCCGATCCCCTACATTCCGAAGTGGATCGAACCATGGGAGAGCTCCCGGGACCCGAAGGTCAAGCAGTTTCCTTTCCAAATGGTCACGCCGCACCCGCGGTGGCGCACGCACTCGATCTTCAACAACATCCCGTGGCTGCGAGAAACGTACGAGCAAGAGGTTACGATCAACGCGACCGATGCCGAGAAGCTTGGCGTCAAGACCGGCGACAACCTCTACATTTGGAACGACAGAGGTGCGACGGTGGCGCCGGCCTATGTGACACAGAGGCTGATGCCTGGCGTGGTCGTATTGTTTGAGGGGGCCTGGATGGACCGCGACGACAATGGGATCGATCGCGCCGGCAACCCGGACTTCCTGACACTTGATGCACCCAGTCCGGCCGGAGCCTTCGCCTACAACACGCTACTTGTCAACATGCAGAAGACCGATCTTCCTCACAGGCCAGGTTGGGACAAACTTGCAACTGCGCGCAGTCATGTGTTCCGGCGCGACAATTGATGGTGGGAGGCCGTTAAATGGCAAAACCAACATTGGATAAATCGAAGATCAAGGAAGCGGTCAAGCGCAAGAAGCAAGACGTCTACACTCCCGTCGTGCCTGACATGCAGCTCGGCTTCATTCACAACAACGTCGATTGCATTGGCTGCCGGGCCTGCGAGATTGCCTGCAAGGACAAGAACGGACTGGCTCCTGGGCCTCGCTTCCGGCGCGTGCAATACGTTGAGGGTGGCACTTACCCTGAAGTCTTTGCCTACAAGGTCAACATGTCATGCAATCATTGCGCTGAGCCAGCATGTCTGCCCGCGTGCCCGACCGGGGCAATTTACAAGAGAAAGAAAGATGGCATCGTTGATATCGATTCGACGCTTTGCATCGGCTGTCGGCGCTGTGAAGCGACGTGCCCGTTCGGTGCACCTCAGTTCATCCCCGAGGAAAACATCGTTTCCAAGTGTAATATGTGCGTCGATGAGATCGATGCCGGGCGCAAACCCTACTGCGTCATGGCCTGTATGATGCGCGTACTCGACATTGGTCCGATCGACAAATTACAGGACGGCACCTGGGAAACAAAGGCCAAGGCTGAGCATGAAACCGTCGTACGTCAGGTCAAGAATATGGCTGACCCAGAGCTGACAAATCCGTCAATTGCGTTTGTTGCGCACAGTAAGGGGGCCGTGAAGTAAGCCGGAAGCGAATGCTCGGTTTGAAGCAAATGTCCGTCGCCTGAGGGTCGTTACAGAGCGCTCTGCGGCAGCGACAGGCGGAGGCCGAAGGACTGAATGATGCCGGTTAAGGGGTGCAGCAACGAAGCGGGTGTGAACGGGAGAAAGTTGCCGCCGCTATCTGGAGGCATCAGACCGTGACGTCAAATCATGATCAACAACGATTGCAGATCGATGAACCGCCGGAAGTGGATGCTGAACGATGCGTTCACAGCCAGTTGGTCTCGGCGACCTGCCGCGCTTGTGTCGATGTCTGCCCCCGCGATGCCTGGGTCATCACCGACGACGCCCTCGGTCTCATAGAGGACGCCTGTGATAGGTGTGCCAAGTGCCTGCCGGCTTGTCCGCAAACTGCAATCAAGCTCAGACAGGAACGCACCGTAATACCAGCGGACGATCAGGCAAGTGCGCTGTTCGCCTGCGAGGTCGCCGTAGCCGAACCGGGTGCCGGGGTGAGGCGGTGTCTGCATGCCATCGGGCTCAGCGAGCTGGCCCACCTCTACAACAAAGGCGTTCGGCGCCTGATAGTTTGCCGCGGTGCCTGCGAGCACTGTAACCGCGGTGCAGGACAGCAGTTTGATCAGTCGGTTCGTGACCTGCAGCTTTTGCTGGCCGACCGGATGCTGCCCGAGTTCGAATTAGTCGAACAGTCGCTGGATAATTGGCTTGAAACGCGCTCGCTGTCCCTGCGCACGACGCGCCGCGGATTTTTGACGGGTCTACGCCGTCTCGCCAACGCAGAGAACGTTGCATCAGAGGTCGACGCCCCCCTTCCGGCCGCCTGCTTGCTGCCCTCCGGAGATTGCGATGCTCCCCTTGTCCCTTATCAACCGCTAATCGACAGCGAGAATTGTATCGCCTGTGATGCCTGCACGCGCGTGTGCCAAACACAGGCGATCGCACTGGAGGTCGATGGCGAAAATCGGGCCGCCTACAGGATCGATCCGCGACGTTGTACCGGATGTGAGCTTTGCATCGACATTTGTGAAGTCGGTGCCACTTCCCTCGGACATTGGCGACACGCGCCACAAACAGCCATTCATCTTGATACGAAACAATGCAGGTCCTGCGGAAACGTGCTTCGAGTGCCGAATGGGAGTGCCAATGCGGAAAAATATTGCCGCATCTGCTCAAAGACACGTCATAATAGCAAGCTCTATCAAGTGTTACCATGACACCAGCCATTACAAGCCGCTCGACCTGGATCCAACCGATCGCCGAAATGATTGCGGCGCATGGCGCGCGCGGAGCGTTCTTCGTCGCACTACCCGAGTATCGCCCGGAGCTGATCCGGAACATGGCATGCGAACTCAGTCTGTCACTTACGGATTTCAGGGAGGAGAAGATGCTAGAACTCGGTTGGGCGGCTGCAGAGCTGTCACTCGAAGCACTGACCAACCACATCGAGGAAAAGTCGGTGTACGACGGGCTCGTTGTCCACAACGCGGAGGCAATTCTTGCGACCAAAGAACACGAAGTCCGCCGGCAATGGTTGAAGGAATTTGCCAAGCGTGATTGGCCGGCTCCGGTCATCATTCCGATAACCGTCTTCCAGATTGACCTTCCCGACACGGCAGGACGGTTCAACCGCGTTGATCCTGACGACCTCCCCCAGGAGACCTTGCTGACCCGGCTGGCTTCAAGATGATCCATCTGTGGCACAATGATTTAGCCACTTGGATGGCAGCGAGTCTGACGCGCAAGGTGGCCCTGATGCTGGCTGTCACCTTGACGATCGCCTCCTTCTGTTTCCTGGCGATCCTCGTCATCTCCTATCGAAACCGCGTACTCGAAGAGCGCAGCCTGGCATCAACGGAAGTGAACCATCTCCTGCAAGTCGGGCTCGAGAACGCCATGCTGAGCCGTGACATTGACGGTCTGAGAAGTATGGTCAATCGCCTCGGCAAACAAGACAACATAGCCGGGGTGATGATCCTTTCACCACAGGGAGAGGTGCGGTTTGCCAGCAAGAAGGAGCAACTCGGTCGACGGTATGATCTCTCATCCGACAGTTTGTGCCCAAACTGCCGGGAAACGACGGCGCGGCATGGCACTCTGTCGGCGTTTCTTTCGGACCCGGAGACTGGGGACGTCCTGCGAAGCATCAATCCTGTCCGCAATCGAAAACTGTGTACGCAATGTCATGGCTCGGTCGCATCCAACCCTATCAACGGTATTCTCGTCGTCGACTTCGATGCAGCACGAATCAAGCAAGACTTGTTGCTTGCAATTCTGATGCTCAGCGGCGCTGGCCTGATTGTTCTTCTAACCGCCATCGGCAGTATCGGCCTCATGTTGAACAGATCTGTCCTGCAACCGATCAAGCGGTTGACCGAGGCGGCCGCCAATCTTTCGCTCGGACAGCTGAGCCACCGGGTCCCGCTGGGCAGCACCGACGAAGTGGGAAGCCTCGGGCGCGCGTTCAACGCAATGGCCGGGCGCATTCAGTCCGCCATCAGAGAAGCCGAGATGCGCGAGCATTATCTTCAGGCGCTGATCGATGCCATGCCCGATGCCGTGCGGGTCATCGACACAAGCTACGAAGTCGTCAAGGCCAATGCAGCCTTTTGCGATCAGCAAGGTCGAGCTCTTTCTGACGTCGTTGGATACCCCTGTTACAGATCGAGTCATAATCTTGATTCACCGTGTCCAGTCACGCTGGTGACCTGTCCGTTGCACGAACTGCAAAATAGTGAAACCACGCTGACCTGCCGTCACCGGCACGTGCAAAGCGACGGGACCGAGATCCCGGTTGAGGTCTCTGCTGCACCCTTCAACATTGATGTCGATGGAAAGCAGCAGCGGTTAATTGTCGAGGTCATCAGGGACTTGAGCAAGGAAATGCGCCTGTCCCAGGAGCAACGTCTCTCGGAAATTGGTTTCTTGGCCGCCGGCGTCGCACACGAAATCCACAACCCGTTGGCGTCCATTCATCTCGGTTTTGATTCCGCGAGGCGAGCAGTCGAGAAAAAGGAACTGCAAAAGGCGGGCGACTATCTAAACGTTGTTGATGATCAGATTGCTCGATGCATAGACGTGACGTCGCGTCTTCTGAGGCTAAGTGTTGCGCCGAGCGACAGTCCGGAGCTGGTTAATTTAACGGTCGCAGCAACCGAAGTCCTTTCACTGCTCAACACCCAGGCCTTGAAATCGAATGTCGACATCGTCGTTGATTTTCCGGATCAACTGCGCGTCATTGCGTCTGACAGCGAGCTGCGAATGATGGTTCTTAACCTGGCGCAGAATGCGATTCACGCGATGCCGAACGGTGGACGTCTCATTGTCTCCGCTCGTCGAAACGACGATCGCATCACGTTGTCCTTTGAGGACACAGGCGTGGGGATAGCCCCAGAGGACCTACCAAGAATCTTTGATCCCTTCTGGAGTAGACGCGCCGACGGTGTTCATGGAACGGGACTCGGATTGCCGATCTGCAACGAATTCATCAAGTCCAATCGCGGTACAATCGATGTTTCGAGCACGCTTGCCAAGGGCACGAAATTCGTTGTCACGCTGCCTTCGGCCGACGCGCAGGAAGAGGACTGATGAACGTTTTGCGACGAGGAAAGCACTTGCTTGTCATTGAGGACGACAAGACGCTCAACCACTTGCTCGTAGAGCAGTTGCGAGCCATGGGCCACCAGCCGACCGGAGTATATGCCTGGTCAGAAGCCAAAACGGCACTTGAGACGTTGGATCCTTCACTCGCTGTACTCGATATCAGGCTGCCTGACATCGATGGCATTGAGTGTCTGCCAGAACTCTCAGCCCAATGTCCGGTTGTCGTGCTCACGGCTTTTGGCAGCATACAACACGCCGTCGACTCCATTCATGCAGGTGCTTTGGAGTACCTGACAAAGCCGGTCAACCCGTCGGAACTTGAGCTTGCTGTCAACCGAGCGCTAGAGACCAGTTCGCTCAAGCGCAGTTACGAGTACTGCCGTGAGCAACTCAACCCGAGTATCAGCAAAATTATGGTTGGCAGGAGCGCAGCCTTCAACGAATTGGTCCGGCTTATCGAGTTGGTCGCCCCAAGTGACTCAACGATCCTGATACAGGGCGAAAGCGGTGTTGGCAAAGAGCTAGTGGCAAAGTCGATCCACCAACTGAGCAATCGTGCCCAAGCAAATTTCGTCCCTCTCGACGCTACGACACTGCAGGAGACGCTGTTCGAGTCTGAGCTTTTCGGTCATGAGAAAGGTGCATTCACAGGGGCTGATCGGCGAAAGCAAGGCCTCATCGAGATCGCCGAAAGGGGAACCCTGTTCCTTGATGAAATTGGCGAGTTAACTGCATCGATGCAGGCCAAACTCCTTCGCGTCCTTGAAACCGGAGAATTCAGACGCGTGGGAGGGACCCAGAAATTGTTGAGCGACACGCGTTTCGTGGCAGCTACCAACCGTGATCTGAAGTCGTCCATCGAGGAAGGGAGTTTTCGAGCCGACCTCTATTATCGTCTAGCCACCGTGGTCATCCATGTACCGCCACTGCGCAAGCGTCGTGAAGACATAGCGGTTCTGGCCGAACTGTTTCTGGACAACAGGCCTTTCCAACGAACAAAACCCAAACGCTTAGGCAAGGATGCAATTGAGGTGCTCACGGCCTATTCATGGCCTGGCAACATTCGGGAACTTCGCAATGTCATCGAGCGCGCGATCCTTGTTTCAGGAGGCGCCACGACAATCCATGCACGACATCTTGGGCTAAGCCAGCTCCCGAACACGCAAGGTTTACAGTCCGAGTCTGCAGACTTCAGCTTCGATCATGAGCCGACCTTGGAGGAAATCAAACAGGACTATCTTGCCAGGCTCGTGGTCAAGTATCACGGACATCGCTCGCGCATTGCCGAGATTCTTGGAATGAGTGAACGCAACACTTATCGGCTACTGAAGAAACATGGGTTGAGCGATACTGGCCGTTAGATGTGAAGTCGCAACAGGTTGTCCTCGGTTATGCCGAGTCTGCTGATTGGTGTTTGTTTGCCGAGGCTAGAGCACGTTCAGTTGAGATGGAACCATTCTGACGTGGCACATTTCATCAGAGATCAAGGGATTTGGCGCAGGGCGTACCTGGCGATACGGACAAGACAAAGCCCGCGGAGGTTTGATGAAATGTGCCCGTCCCGAAAGGGTTTGGCCGCGGCGGGCGCCCGGATACGTCGGCGAACTTGCCCGATGCACCGGCATCGCGCTGCGTTCGCCTCCTGCCGGATCACGCACGCCGCGATCCAAACAGAATTGAGTCCATTTCAGCTGAACATGCTCTAGCATGTGGCCGGTGCCAATTATAGCGGTGTTGCCATCGAGGCGGAAACGGACCAAGTCAGAGACAGAACTGAACTCCGCGAATGTATGGACGTCACCAGCCGGGGCCAATGACGGGAGTGGGCGGCGCGGGCGCTTTGGAACCATGCTTCTCAGGCGACTCAGATTCAGCCACTTTGACCTCCGGCCGCGGCGCCTGCAACACAGCCGCCAAAACGTCTCGCAGTTCGTCAAGGTAAGCGGCTGTCAGCAACGCGAGAGCTCCGTAGAAGGGGAAATTGCAACGTTGTGCCACCCGCGCGGCAAACATGTCGATCCAACGAAGCAGATGCAGGTCAAGAAACCGCGCAGCCTCTGGCAAGGCCTTTTCATCACCGCATTCGCCAATAAGATGGGCGAGGAACAAGAGTTGCGTAACAAGATGGTCTTCTGACCGCTTTTGCCATTCGGTAACTTTCAGGCCCCTCAGGCGGTAGGTCGCGCGCACCTGGAACATCGGCTGTTGGCGCTCAAGGTGATCCTTATCGAGCCAAACAGACTCGGTCGGCGCCGCCCGCAGGCGATAGGTCAGATAGATCGCAGCATAGTCGACGGCAAGCTCGTCGATTAACGCCTGGTCAGGCTGTTCCGGCAGCTCGGCCATGGCTTTGGCCATAAGCTCGAACGCTTCCTGGCTCTCGGGCTTTTGCATATTCAGCCCAAGACCGCTCGGAAAATCGAGTGCTCTAAGTTGCACAATTCCAGCAGCGTCCACCTCGCGGTCATGGAGGGCCGCGATCAGACTGAGGTCATCACTCACGGCTTCCCGGAACTGCTGCAAAAGTGCGGCATCGGGTCCAACATCCTCTTGTGCCAGAGTCTTTGTCATATCTCGTCCGTCATATTTGCTAGAACGCCTCAAGTTCAAATCGAGGTCATCACGGCGGTTCGCACCGATGGCTCTGTGTCACAACCATGCAACCGGTGTGCCGATAACTCTGGTCGTTCGAGAACTGCGCGTCCTTGCTTCAGCTGCTTGCCGAGAGCACTCGATTATGAATTCATGTCAACGGAACCTGCCATCTTGTCATGTTTGGATGACCTCCGACATGACAGAATGTCAGTTCGCAAGGCGCCCGGTTCCGGCTGGCGTAAAGGCAATGCTTGCCCTTACGTACTGAATAAAAAGAGTGCGCCGCGTGTTGCTTGAGGTTGGTAGGCTTGATCGTTTCCGCCCCGCCGGGAAATGAATTGCCTGCCCGACATTAGCCCATTAGAGCATCGCGCCTTTGGAACTGGGCCGTTCATTAGAGAAGTCGTGCGATACCGCAGTTCAATCAATGGGGCACCGCGCGGATTGTATGGCGGTGAACAGGTCTGGCGGGTGCGATGTCCTGTTCAATTCCTGCGGATAATGATCGTCTCCGGAGACTTCGATTGCACACTGTTCGAGGAGTGGCCCATAGGCTTATACTTGGAGTACTCAAGCTTCAGCTTGTTTTCCCAGACCCGCTCCAGAAAACCGTATCGCCCGGAACCGACGGTATAGAAGCGATAAGTCAATGGGTTCTTGCGGTGATAGTCCTGATGATAGTCCTCGGCCTGATAGAAGGCTTTGAAAGGAACTATCTCGATCGTAATTGGTTTTTTGAACGGCCCCGATTTGGCGAGTTCCTGGCGCGAACGCAACGCAGCCCGGCGCTGTCTTTCGTCGTGATAGAAGATCGCCGGTCGATACTGGCGCCCACGGTCAGAGAATTGTCCCTTTGAATCGGTTGGATCCGCGGTTCGCCAGAGTACCTGCAGTAAACCCTCGTAGGTAATCACGTTCGGGTCATAGTGGACTTGAACGGCCTCGGTGTGCTTGGTCAACCCATAGGCCACCTGCTTGTAAGTCGGGTTCTCGATTTCACCTCCGGAATAACCGGACACGGCTTCCTTCACGCCGGGCACTGCCTCAAAGGCTGCTTCGACACACCAGAAGCAGCCTCCGGCAAAAGTCGCGACCGAAAGGCCCTCGAGATTCTCGTATTTGATCGTGACTGCCCTATTCTCGATCTTGCGCCCGTCACCATGCGTCACGATCAGATAGGCGGGAATTGCCGCCGCCAGCATCACAAGGACAATAGTCGAAGCAAGTTTCATGACTGTGTCGCTATAAGAAGAGGCGTTGTGAGGCAATACACTAAGTAGTGAGGCCGCGCCCGTCTCGTTTGGTTGTGATGCGAGAAAGCTCCAGAATGCTCTGTGTCGAGAAATCCGAGATGGCGCGCAGCTTCCTTGCCACGTCTATAGGGGCGATCCTTGGTTTGAGTGCTCAGGAGTCTCAGTGGAGGTGCTGAGCTAGGATTGGTCCTGCGGGCCTCGAACACACCGCCCGTACAGAGTGGCTTGCAATTGCGCACCAAACTTCGCCTGTTGATCAATTGCGACCGTGTTGCCAATCTGTCGACCTGTGTAGCGCTCCAGCAATTCCAAAAACATGACTATTCGCGTTCACCAGAAGCGGACACGCAGGCACGAAAAGTTCGCAGATGCTAAACGGTCGAGTTGGTTATGGCATCGATGGCACCAACATTACCGACAAGCGTTACGATGAGTCTCGTTAACCCGCGAGCAAAAGCCATTTCGGACCGTCTGGAAATGCTTCTTCGCAACGGCATAACCGGACTGCTCATCGTGAACCTGCTCTTGTTCTTATTTTTATCCGCTCGAACCGCATTTTGGGTGGCAGCGGGCATTGATCAGCCCCCAGTGAATTGGTCCACCTTCTAGAGCAAGATCACATTGAATAGACTCGGGTTGGGGATTCCCAAATCAGTCAAATTCACAGACGGTAGTTGCATGCTTCATGCTACCCTGCGCAACTCATGTCAATATGGCGAGAGTCACGGCCTTTCTTGCGTGCCTAGGATTTGCTGCTCAAGATCATCAAGGTGCTCCTCAACGATTTCGTTGCAACGGTTCAGGCTTGCCACCCAATCGTCAATCGTTTCCGGTTCCTTAAAAAGGACCGCATTTCGCGGATCCATGTCTTCATTGGTGACGAACCGACACGCCAGAACTGGACGGGAATGCTTAGGGTCTTCTGTCATGTCTTCAGCAGTCTCCTATCGTGGGTGTCGCAGATGGCCTATTGCGCCCGTCCGGCCGCGGATCAAAGTTTGCGGCCTGGCACGAACGCCGTCGCAAGTTGCGAGGGCAGCGAGCAAACAGATGGCTCATTGGCGGTCATGCGCGAGCGCGTTAATCAGGAATTCGGAGTATTTCTTGTCAGAACCGAGGATGTGGTTTCGCAGCCAGTCGACGAGAAATTTAAGAACTTCTGGACCTATCTCCGCTTCGCCTGCGATCCATCTGCGCTCTAGGTTTATGACTTGGCCAAGCAGGCCTCTATGCTCGGCCTTGTGCGCCTCCGAGTCAGGATAGCCGAAACGATCGAAGAGCAGTTCCTCGTAGGCAAAATGCGTATCCGTATAGTCGCGCAAGGTGCGAAAGATTTCCTGCATAATCCCACGGCTCGACTTATGCTCAACTGCCATGGCAAGCAAATTGATGGCTCGAATGAGGATCTTGTGCTGTTTGTCGATTAGATCGATTCCTACGCTAAAGTCGTCACTCCATTCAAGAATCGCCACGTGCTTTGCCTCCACACAATTGATTTGGATCGTAGGGAGCTATCTGTCCGCTCTCCGAATATGAGTTGAATTTGTAATGCTATTTTGCGTTGCGTAGTTCTTCGAGCAATACAACGGCCTCTTTGTTTCCCGCACGTACCGCTACCTCATAAAGTGTCTGCGCCCGCTCGATATCCGGTGCGGCGGCTGTCGGGTTGTACATTTGGGCGAGCTGGTTTGGATCATATGTTCGAGCTAAGAGCAACGTAGCTGTTATATTGCCCTGCATCATCGCGTTACTGAGTACGCGGCGCGCGAACGCGATCTCACCCCGTCCAAGCAACACATTGGCGGTCTGAATCAACTGGTCGGGCGTCGCCATCGTTGATGTTTGCGGGGGCTGCTGCTGCGGAGCACTGACTGGTGCGGAACTGATGACAGCGGAACGCTCTGGCCCCGGCCGGGGTGCAACCGCAGACCCACCCCCACCGCCAGTCTCAACGCGGATCAATCCCATTGCAAGGAATAGCACGAAGGCAGCAGCAATACCGCCCAGAATGCCGAGCGGAATAGCAAGGGTCAGTACATAGCCGGCACTCGGCGGTGCCCCCAGGTCTCTTGCGACCACACCAGTGCGCAGATTTCCCGTGCCCCCCAAACTGTTAAGTGAAGTTATGTCTTCGCGTAGCTGGGTTAAGAGCCTTTCCAGGTGCCGATCTGTTTGCTGAGCTGTCGAGAGTTCCTGCTCACTCTTCAGATCATTAATATCTCGCCGCAGCTCTGTGAGGAGATCATATAGCATCTGATCTTTTGGCTGAAATCCGAGTGCACGCTCCTCTTCCTTTAGCAAGCGGATGTCCTGGTGAAGATCAGCAAGCATTTGCTCAATATAGCCAGAGGATTCCACACCCTCTGGTGCTCCGGCACGCCGCTGCGCTTCACCGCGGTCTGCCGTGGCTTCAATCAGATCAAGTTGCGCCAGTGTCGAAGTCGGCATAGGTGAGTGGTTTCTTGTGGCGGCCATGAATCACTGTCAGCATACGATGCTGCCCCTTCGCATGTTCTCAGTTGCTCGCTGTGGCTGCTAACTCGAGCAGTGGCTCGGCATTAGGCACACCGACGTGTAGCTTATGCTCATTCATGATAGCGGCAGGACAAAAGCGATGCAGCCAGAAACATCGATCTGCGAGAATATGCCCCGCCCCTTGACCACCATTATTGCCGTTGGGGAAATTTTACTTTTTCGTCTCGTTACTTCGACTTGATGAAAGCCCGCGTTCTTCCTCCTTCTTCAACACCTCAATTTCGTGCTGAAGCTGTGATAGCATCCGATAAATATGGGCCGGAGAATCTGGGGGCCCCATCCTGTGCGCTCATCTCCTTCGTTTCAGCCCGATTGGCCCTAGTCTCAATCACATTGAGCTGCACGAGTGTTGAAGCTGCCTTCGGTGGATTGTTGTAGGAGATGGTCATTGGTTCTATGCTTTCATGATTAGGGCCAAATCCGCGTTGCGCATCCAAAAAACAGCATGAAATCTAAAGCTCTGCGATGGCTTGGCAAAACACCGTGAACCTCGTCATCAAAGCCAGTCCACGTGCTCACAGACCTAATTGACCGGAGGGCGATCTGTCTGCATTGCTGGTCTGCGCCCGCAACCTTTTTGACTATCAGTCGCAGCCTCCGCAGACATCAATGCGTCCAAATGCGCCCGTGCTCCCGGCAACCTAATGCTCTGAGTAAGATTAATGATCCGCTCACAAAGCCAAATTATGGAACAATAGTGGCGTTCCTTTATGACGATGGCCAGGCTGCTAATGTCACTAGTGAAGGTCTCTTTGCCCTTGACCAAGCTCGATGTACTTATGACCTTACTAAATAATGGGGCAGCTTCGTTCCGCAACCGAGCCATCAGCCGTTCACGCTGTTCAGCATCCAGAATTTGATCAAAGCGGGTAACCGCGAGCACGCCGTGCTGGCGCAGCAACGGATCATAGCTAAGCCAAGTCTGACGCTCGCTTTCCTTCCAGGCCTGCGTTGCCGAGGTGCACCAGACAGGAATGCGCACCGCTGGCACTTCACGCAACTCGCATATTGCATTTAGTCCAAAGCCGGGTGGCGTATCCAGAATCTCAAATTCTTTGAGACGTTCGTTCGGTATACCGACCTCGATCAGAGAAATTGATTGGTTTATTACGTCGCACTCGTTGGTGATCGTGACACTCTTTCCCGTTGCCGTACGGGCGCTGAGCGAAATCGATGTTGCATGGCGCAAAAGTATTGGATGCCGAGTGTTCGTAATAACGCTCGTCGGGAGCACGCCGCCAGCCAGGAGTGTGTTGGCGATGGTGGTCTTTCCAGAGTTGGCCTCCCCTAGAAGCACGACACAAGGGAGACGGTCCCTAAGCTCATGCAATCGCTTGATCAGACCATCGACTTCAGCAAGAACGTCGCGCGCGAAGTGAAAGGATAGCTCTTGATGCTTGGTGGCATCATCATCTGATGCGTCGTATCGAAAGCAGGCGGCCATCAGTAGTGCCTCAACATTAGATCAAGCAAGCTTTACCAGGCGCTAATTTTGCCGTCCACGGCCAACAAGTGCTGCAACGCGCTTTCTGCTTTCGCTTGGTGAAGCTCTAACACTGTCAGGATTTCGGCACCCCGATCATCTGCTGGTAAACGATGTTCCAAACCAATCACATTGTCACCTGATCTGAATTCAGCGTCTAACCATCCGCGCTGCCGACGCAACATCTGAAGAATGTTCTGGCACACAACCAATGACCAGCGGGTTGTCATGTCAATATAGCTTTCGAGCGAAGTCTGGTGAGCTGCTATAAGGTCATCCACAATTGGATAAAACTCATTTTTAATGAGGTTCTCTAACACAGCACCGCAGCGCTCAGGGCTCGGTTTTGTACGCCACAACTGTGACCAATGCGAACTGTCGAGATCAAATACCATAGAACGTCCAAGAGATGACAGGTCGGGATTTCGTACCACGTCGAGGCCAAATTCCGGCTGTTTAGGCAATACAGCTCCTGGCATCAGCGCGCCGATCAATTTGCTGAAGTTTTGCGCGACCTCCGTTGCAAAACCTGTAAGAGACGCCTTCGACCGTTCAAACTCCTGTTCGAATTCTGACCTTAGTGCCAGCCTAAGCTTGCGGGCGTCGAAGACCCAATTTTCACAAACGTCTCCCGACTTTCGGTTGGCGACGAGGCGGTTGCGTTCTTCTTCGGCATATGAACCGATCAATTCGGTCAATCGCTTCCGCTGCTTATCGAGGTCGCCCCGCAACATTGTACGAAGTTTCACTTCAAGTTTAAGCGTAGCCTTCTGGGTGACGTCCTGAGCTGCTCTTAGCATATCCTGATCAAAACTCAGCGTGTTCTTGTTAGGCGTGGCTGGAGCGGTCCTCGCTTGTTCGCACCCATCCTCTTTACTCAACCAACGAAGATCATTCTCCGCGACCGACGCATTGGCTTGAGCCAGTTCCTGATAGCACTGGGCAATTTTTCGAAGGATGTTGGCGCTGTACGTTGTCGCAAGCAGACAGTTGAGTTGCGCTTTCAGTTCAGCCATCCCCGATTTGGCTTCAATCTCCGTTTCCTTGAAAGGGTCGCTTGCGTCCTCCTGGCCCGCCGCCTTCAACAGGGCAGAATGTGGCGTCACTTGTGATGCCTGCGCGGAGGAAATCATCCATCGGGCGCTGCCGGCAATGACGGGGATTTCAAAACCGGGGATTTCGCGCGCTAAACCATTTCGCACAAATTCTACCACCTTAGGGGTGTCGCGCTCGGGGTCTCCAAGTTCATCAGTGCGATTGATGAATACAATGATGCGATCCCTGTTGAGACCGCGTAGTAATCGCAGAAGCGACACGTCCCTTTGGGATAGCGGTTGAGAAGCCGACAGAACAACGATGAAGGCATCAGCCTTGTCGAGGCATCGCCGTGTGATTTCATCGCGAATCAAAAAAGGATCATTTGTTCCTGGCGTGTCAACGATCGTGACAGGAAAGTCAAATGGGCCTTCGGGGAGGTAGAGGTCGGCAGTTTTCGTAATCTCCGAATAGAGCCCGATTTTGCTGCCGCGCCGTTGGGTATCGCCTGCGCAAACGTACATTTGTAGCGTTTCAGGCTCGACCTTATCGAAGGCATGTGATTGGCCCAACAGCTTCCGCTCATACTCCGAGCCAAGGCGGCGCACAGCGCGGGCCCTGACATCGTGAATGCTCTGACGGAGGCGCTCTGGCTCAAAATCTGGGACGAGACGGCGAGTGAGTGTCCTGAGCTGACCCTCTCCACTGGCGAGGCTCGCCCATTCAGCTAGCGTAAAAAAACGAAAGACGGCAGCATTGCCAGATGGCGAGGCTTGGTTGAAATGCAACTGCGTGATCGCGGATGTCGACGGATTGACGTCGGTGGGCAGAAGATCGTGCTGCCCGATTAATGCGTTAACAATGCAGCTCTTGCCAGCTTTGATCTGCCCTATGACCGCAATCGTACTAGACAGCTGATTTAAAAACCGGTCCACCTCATCAATTAAAGTAATGCCAGCAGGCTCCAAGATCTCTCGCAAAATCCCTCCGACCACCATAAGGTCGCGCCGCACTTGTTCCTGAGAGGATCCAATCCTAACCGCTGGGATGACCGGTCTATTTGCTGCAGATGTTTGGGCAGAGTCGGTCTTCCTTTTGCGTTGCGTATCAGAAATTTTCTCGCCCGTATCCATCTACGCCTTGTGCTCCGTTTGCTCTCGGCGGCGCATATTCAAAAGTGGGAGGCAGACTGATGAGAAAAACGTGTTAGAAATTAAGCACAGCGCCAAATGTGAACGAATAGACTTCAATCCGTGGCACGCCCAACCCGTTTCACTCTTGATCTACATCAAAACTGACATTGTTGGACGTAAGTAAGTGCGCACGATGGCGTTCTATCACCTCACCACTACTCGACCGTAACTCGATTGACAGAGGAATGTGAGCGGGCGCGTCTTTGCCGCGGACCAAAAGTGACTTGGCGAGTTTGTTGACGTCGATCAGCCACGTTCCCGGGGCCACCTCGATCCCACCGCGAATGCTAGCACTCGACTCCAAGCCTCCGATCAGAAGTTGAGAATCGGCGAACTTGTCATTGGATAGCACGAAGGGAACTTGCAAAGGTGCCCCCGGGGGAATGATCAATCTTGGAGGAACCAATAACTTGTGCTTCGCAACTCTCCGCGGGGATGCCACACTGAAACGGCGATTGTCACGAGTGAGCCGATTGCCCAAATTCAATAGACCAAGCTGCCTAGCTGTAATTGTGCCACTTTTAGAAGGTCGCCCGTCGAACCACTCAGGCGTAGTCGGCCGGGCATGCAAGACATCGCTGTCGCTTGACGTGGTAGCAGGTGTCCTCTTAGCTTCCGGCGGAGCCAGTATCGCTGTATCTTTCGTTGATGCAACATCCGTCGTGCGGGAATCAGTCGTTGCCGAGTCGGTTGACGCCCCAGGCAGGCGCAACGCGATCATAACATCATCAGGAAGCTCACCGATATGGTGCAACAGAAATAAAAGTGCGCCGCCCGTAGCGAGAAAGGTAACGATACTCACCACAACAACAACTAAAGTAACATTTGCTTTGCGGCGGATTGGCTTTGTCATCCTCTTATCACGGTAGGGGGCCGACTCAGAGGTATCGGGTCCCTTCGCGATGGGCGACAAGGATTCGGCAGCCCACCCCGCGCTTGCAATTTTTGCCGAAGCGTTTTCGGCTGACTCATATGGCTTTTCAGAAAGAGACGGCGGATGTGGAGGAGGGTCTGTTTGAAAAAGCTTCTCTACAGCCTCTAGACGATCGGTCAACTTTGCAGATTGATGGCCTTCCTCGTCTGGATGCTCGATAGGAGGCTCGGCTAAAGGCTCCTCAGAGGGCTCTGGCGAAGGCGATGATGGCGAGGGTGCATGTTCAGCTGTCTCCAGACGGCTTAATATTTGGATCAGCTTGCCGAGGTCAGAGTTTTCCGATTTAGCCATCCGAAGTCTCCCAGGCCTCACCATGTTCTGGGCGGGATCCACTGCACAGCTTTGCTACTGGCCCCTGAACACCGCATTTGGGTATGGATTAGGACACGTCCGTCTTCGCACTCAGGATTTGCGTCTGCGCCTTAACAGGGATTGTCAGCATCGTTTCGCTTCATATTGCAGCGGAATTGGGACAACGTCTATATTGTGTCCGCCAACGCCTAGCGACCTTTTGACGTCAGGACCTTTCCGCCGGTGTCGTGAAGCCGCGACTAGAACCAACAGGGGGAACCGGGGATGCACTCTCTAACTGTACGAACCGTGTTCATCACGACAGTTACATGTGGCCTTTTCGTGCTGTTGCAGGTCCTGTCTGCCCATGCCGAGGACATAACGATGCGCGCGCGCGGTAGCGAGCTTACAATTGCTGGAGAGTTCATATCCTCCGGCCAAAGGAACTTAGTAATTGGCGTCGCGGGTGTCGGCAACCTCACACTCAACACCGAAGTGTTTGAGTGCATTAGTGGTCCGTGTGAGAATATCAAGGGCGCGACGTCCACCCCATCGCCACAGCCAGGATCACCACAGTCGATTACCTGGTATTCAGGCAGCGCCGTTGGCACCGAGGCCTTGCCGCAATTGATCAAAGCCTATGCGGCAAGTGTTGGCGCTTCCGTTGCTACGAAGGTCGGCAGTGATGTGAGGAGCTTGGAGTTTAGAGTGACCAGTGGCGAGGGCCACTTGCTGGGCCAGGTGAACATCGACCGGCAAGGCTGGCGGCGCGGTTTCGAGGCTTTGGCCAATGGCGACGCCGATGCGGTGTGGACGAGCAGCCAGGTGCGGTCCAGCGAGGGTGAAGCGGCTGCCGATGCAAGCGTTGCGGACAGGACACCACCCTACAAGCAACGTGCTTGGGCGCGAGATTTATTGGTCGTGTTCGTGGCGAAGGAAAACCCGGTTGCGTCCCTGTCGCTCGATAACATCGCGAAGATATTTGCGGGGACGATTACAGACTGGAGTGAGCTGAATTTGCCGCCAGGGAAGATCAACGTCTATGCGCCGAGCAAAGAGATGGGCTCGTGGGCGCATTTTGACAGCCAGGTGCTCAAGCCACGTGAGAGTGCTATTACCTCGGTCGCTGTTCGCTTGCAGCATGCCACCCAAGTGTCAGACCGAGTAGCAGAGGATCGCTTTGGCATTGGCGTCGGGTCGATGGCACATTTGCGCAATGCGAAGGCTGTAGACATTGAACTATCATGCGGCGTCGTTGTCCGGCCATCTTTGTTTAAGGCCAAAACGGGAGAATATCCTCTCACGAGACAACTTTATCTGTACACAGCAGATGAGCCGAAGAAACCGTTTGCAAAGGCTTTGCTCGCCTTTTCCATGTCGCAGCAGGCTCAGCCTGTACTTAGAAAGGCACGCCTTGTGGACAGCCAACCCGAAACCGCCCGCTTCAATGACGAAATCAGTCGAATTACTTTCGCTTCCAAGGCGTCATCGGCAGCGCTCAGCAAAGTTCTCTTGCCGGAGTTGATCCAGGACGTTCACGAGGCACGGCGGCTCTCCGTTACCTTGCGCTTTGCTAGTTCCGACTCAAACCTGGACGAGCGCGGCCTCAGTGATATCGCCCGGCTAGCCATGATGATGAATTCTCCTGAAACGGCCGAAAAGTCCGTAATACTGTTGGGCTTTTCCGATTCTGCTGGTGGCTTCAAAAGTAATTTGGCAGT
The DNA here is from genome assembly GCA_965222775.1 of Hyphomicrobiaceae bacterium. Lineage (GTDB taxonomy): Bacteria > Pseudomonadota > Alphaproteobacteria > Rhizobiales > Hyphomicrobiaceae > CBDCUV01. The sequence continues at coordinate 1,405,525 of OZ244971.1, read as the reverse complement.
TTCTCGTCGGCGAGCGGAGAGGGTTCGTGATGTGCTTATCAAAGTGGCCGGAGCTTCGCTGCCAAAAGGCACCGACATCATCCACCAAGGTTATGGTTCATTGGCGCAGACCTCCTGCAATAATACGGAAAGCGGACGCGCCCTTAATCGGCGTGTCGAAGTCTGGACGCGTTAGATCGCTCGAATGCTGGTGTGCGCCCGGGCCCGGCCTTTAAGGCGAAAAAGATGCATCAATAATATCGAAGTCTGCCCGACCTGAGACATAGGTGACGAATCGTACCGGACACTTGAGCAACACTTTTTGCCGTTTGGCGGGGGGTATTGATGCCGTGGAAGGACCATTCGGTCATGGAGAAACGGCTTTTTTTTGTGGCTCGGTTGCTGGAAGGCGAAGGCATGGCTGAGGCTTGCCGATCTTTCGGGATATCGCGCAAGACCGGTTACAAAATCTTCAATCGTTATATGGAGCACGGGCTTGAAGCCTTATGTGATCGCTCGCGCCGGCCTTGGCGCTATGCCAACCAACTCCCCCATCAAGTGGAGACCTTGATTGTCACCATCAAAAAGGAAAAGCCCCGATGGGGTGCACGTAAGATCCGCGAGTTGCTGATCAAGCGCCTCAATGGCGATATCCGCGTGCCAGCAAAGAGCACCGTGCATACCGTCTTGGACCGCCATGGCCTTGTCAAACGCGCCAAGAAAAGACGAGGCAAAGCCACGGGCACATCGCTCTCAGATGTCAGCCAACCCAATCAACTGTGGTGCGCCGACTTCAAAGGCGAGTTCAAACTTGGCAATCGCAAATACTGTTACCCTTTAACGGTGACCGATCAAGCTTCGCGCACCATTTTGATGTGCGAAGCCCTTGAAAGCACAAAAGAGCAAACAGCCGTCACCGCCTTTGAGCGTCTGTTTGCAGAACGTGGTTTGCCTAACGCCATTCGTACCGACAATGGCGTGCCCTTCGCCAGTCCAAACGCGCTCTTTAATCTGTCAAAACTCTCCGTCTGGTGGTTACGCCTTGGCATTCAAATCGAACGCATTAAGCCTGGAAACCCGCAACAAAACGGTCGCCATGAACGCATGCATCTCACCTTGAAACAGGAAACGACCAGACCAGCGGCCAAAAAACTTCCTCGCTCAACAAACCCGCTTTGACGACTTCATCAAATGCTACAACGAAAAACGCCCGCATCAGGCTATTGGCATGAAGGTGCCAAGCGATCTCTACCAATCTTCACGGCGAGAGTATCGCGGCCTGCAAGATCTCGAATATCCCTTCCATGACAGAACCGTTGTCGTCACAACATGCGGGCGGATCTGCCTGGGCAAACGTAAAATCAATCTCTCAACTGTCTTGGCCGGCCAAATGCTTGGCATTAAGGAGGTCGAAGACGGCATTTGGCTCGTCAGCTTTTTGCACTATGATCTGAGATACATCGATTTAGAGCAAAGGACACTGCAACCCATCGACTTGCCCATAGGCATGAGGGTGTCACCTTTTGTCTTAGGTACAAACTGTCACCCATGTCTCCGGGCCGGGCATGAAATCTTTGGTGACCCCGACAGGATTCGAACCTGTGACCCTCAGATTAGGAATCTGATGCTCTATCCGACTGAGCTACGGGGCCTGGCTGAATGCGTAACAACCCATACTGGCAGCAACAAGAGTAAGCCGAATATGCGCCCGCGCCAAGCCAAATGCCCGCGCTCTGTGCCCACAATCAAACAAAGTAGTGCAACAAAGTCCCCAAAAATTGATGCAGCATACGTGTCACCGACGACTTTGAGAGCAACCAAAGAGCCCGCGAACTCTCACAAGCGTTCACGTGCAATAGCACGCAATCCCGATCAAGAAAAAATAACTTGGTGTTTAGGGCGTAGCGCAGCTATTCCCAGGTACCGTCTGTTTGGCACGTCAAAACTTTGCTTCCGGCAACTTGCACCTGCGCACCCTGCGTATAAAGTCCATTGCCATAAAAACAATTTGAGTTCGTTTCTTTTTGCAATTTCAGCCAAATCCCTGTTTGCGAGCAGGCGTAAATGTTCTCCCCAATTCGCAAAGGAGCACCTTCAGAATATTGCATCCCCGAGTAATGGCACGCGCCAAACGCTGGCCCGACACCAAGTGCGACGGCCATTACCGTCAACATCATCGTGGAAAAAACAAAACCACGCATAGAAACTCCATTGCCGACGAAAATTCAAAATAAGTCAAGATTGACCACGACTCCCGGACCCTATCACAGTTGATACCGCGCCGAGACCAATCAGTATCCCGTGGTTAAGATCAGCCGCAATGCTATCGCCGCAGACCAGCCCTCCCGAACCAAACCTTGTGTTCAGTCCTGACATAATGACGCAACAACCTCGGCGCATGCATGTGTAGACGCCGAAAATTTGCGGTTAATAGTAACCCCAAACTCTATCGAGCTACCATCTAGTGCCAACGGACAGCGCCACCTTAATTAAGAACTCCGATCTATTTCTGGAATTCATCGCTTGAAGAATCCCGACATCCGAGCTCTAGGGTTCTGCTAATCTTCTCGTAGCCGCCAGAGAAAAAATGCCCCGAACTGCCAACTCCCATCAGTAACAATTTATTCAAAATGAACGACCGGCAAAAAAGTCTTGTTGCACCGATACATGTAATAACGCGCTTTGTGAGCTCCTAAACGACACCAAACAAACGAGACAAATAATGCCCTGCAGGTTCCCGCATTGGCGCGCGTTCACTCGCGATCGCAGTGGAACGGTTGCCATAGCTTTTGCCATCGCCGCAATCCCCCTCTTTTTAGCCATTGGCCTAGCTGTTGACTTCGGACGCGCGCTGACTGCAAAACGCGCTATTCAAGAAACGATTGATGCCGCCGCCCTGGCTGCTGCCACATTTGGTGCGAGCGGCGAATTAGACGCAAACGATTCAAAGATAAATTCGCGGCGTCGCGAAATTGCCGACGCCCTGCTGAAGGCCGGACTTGCCGACAAAAAACTCTCTAAAGACGTCAAATACGAAGTGCGTTTCCAAAACGGAGGTGTCGAAATTGTCGCCAAGGCCACCATACCAACAACAATTGGCGCATTGGTCATGCCCAACATAAATATTGCAGCAAACGCACTCGCACTAACAGCAAAAAAAACGGTACCACTTTGCATACTAGCACTAAACGAATCAGCGTCCGGCACCTTTGAGGCGCGAAGCTCGGCCGCCCTCGAAGCTCCAGAATGTGCAGTACATTCAAACTCAAAGAACAACACGGGCATGCTGACCGCAAACACAGCCGCATTGAATGCCATACATTTTTGTTCGTCCGGCGGGCATTCCGGTAAGGGCTTTTCACCAGCACCCGTCGATGATTGCACCCAGCACGATGACCCCTACGAAGACAAATACACTCTTTCCGCTCTGCAATCAGATGGAATAAACCTCGACAAACGATGCGACTACACCAAAACTCTTCGCGTTAAAAAGGATATTGTATTTGACGCCGGCGGCCCAAAAAACGTTATGCTTTTTTGTGGCGGCTTAAACGTCAATTCCAACCGGACTGCAACCTTTGAACCTGGGATCTACGTTTTCGATCGCACACTTCAGGTGAGAAAACGCGGAAAAATAGAAGCAACTGAAGACGTCACATTCTTTTTTCTGGAAGGCGCACAACTTAATGTTCAAGCCCGAGCCGATTTTCTCCTTACCGCCCCAACCAGCGGGCCCCTTGCAGGAATGGCAATCGCTCAACCAGATGTCTCCGGATACTCTGGCGGCACCCGCCCTGCCGTCACGAATAAAATTAATGCTGGCGGACAAATTGATATCGTCGGCAACGTCTATATGCCCGAGGCCAAATTGCTCATCACCGGCTCTGGTGAAATAAACGGCGACTCTACCTACTTCAGTATCATCGCTGACTTTGTCGAACTTAATGGAAACAGTCTCCTAAACGTTGCAAACGAACCCACGAACAACAACATGCCAAGCATAGGAAGTTCAGGTACGGGCATCGCATACCTGGCAAAGTAAACTGTTTCTCTTCGTGACCCGCAAAAATCTTTTTGGCACCAGCCAGGCCCCCAAACGTCCTGCCAACACCTTCCCTCAAAACGCACAACCCTTAAGAACGATACAAAGCCACCCAGTGGCTTGCCCTTTAAAGACCAACAATTGCCCTCGCCCCATTTCTTGCCGCTAGAGCATGTTCAGTTGAGATGGAACCATTCTGACGTGGCACATTTCATCAAAGATCAAGGGATTTGGCGCAGGGCGTACCTGGCGGTACGGACAAGACGAAGCCCGCGGAGGTTTGATGAAATGTGCCCGTCCCGAAAGGGTTTGACCGCGGCGGGCACCCGGATACGTCGGCGAACTTGCCCGATGCACGGGCATCGCGCTGCGTCTGCCTCCTGCCGGATCACGCACGCCGCGATCCAAACAGAATTGAGTCCATTTCAGCTGAACATGCTCTAAACAAAAAACCATACTAAAAAGCGCCAACGCTCCACCTAATTCTGGTCACCTCACCCCACCACCACTGAATTGCCAACCAGTTACGCTATCCAATTAAAAATTGGTGTCACCTAGAAATAAAAAACAATTGAATAAAAAACAAAAAAGCCGCCCTTAATTTTTTTGAAAAAACAAGCAGATTTTAAAAACCTTTTTATTAAATACACGCTATTGGTGTAATAATAAAAAATACACGCAAAAAACGAAAGCCAAAATTCCGACGTTTCGATTGCGCCTTCATCGTATGTCCTAAAGCTATGGAATCACGCCAGTAAATCACGTTACAGGTCCCGCCCGTTGCCCCAATCAGATTAGCCCTTACGGCCCAATAAATGGAGTGAATCCCATGTCTTACTCGCAGCTCAGCAATTGCCAAGCCCAAAATACAACAATTTCCCCTCAACACCGGCCCGAAAATAGATTGGGCTAATTCCGTTTTTCAAAGGTGTTTTATTTTTACAAAATAAATTGGATTGGAAAAAGAAAATAGGTCCAAAACTAAAAATGAAAAAATTCTAAAAAAGCACATTCAGAATCGTTTTCCCCTACGGCAATGAGCGAAATCGCCGAATAAATATAAGGAAGCCGTTGAATGTCGCGAATTAGGATAGAATGGATCCCAATTAAGAAATGGAGCCTAGGGTCATTTGGGTTTGATCACTTGCAGCTGGTTTTCCAAGAAGATTGCTATCGCAAATCCCGTTTTCAATCCCAATGGTGGGTTTTAGAGGGCACCAGAGACAGAATTGCCGACGTTCCTTATCCAATCCTTGGCGTAAACGGTGCAGACGGTCGCACGACCCTCGCTGAAGCCAACCCGACATCAAAAACTGGTCACGTTAAAAGGCCAACAGCAGATCAACTCCAAGAAAGCATTGGAACACCTGAATCGCGTGGCAGCCGCGCACTGCCCTTTACAGACAACTATAAGGCCTGGAACACGATGTGCGCCTATGCAGCCCAGCTTGACGGCCAAATGCTTCCGTACGTATGTGCTAGCCTATCGCCCAGCGGGCCGCCAACAATTAATTCAGCCTCCGTGATCGCCTCCTTACTTCATTACGGTGGTATAGAAAACGTGGGGCCATACCTTCCAAAAGGACTGCGTTTTTCCCCAGGTACAAAAACGTTTTTGGGCCTACCAGATCAAAACGATTTTAAAATACCCGACAGCTTTAACGCAGTTGTTGCCCGCAATTCTACAAACACGATCAAAGGAAAACGCAAACGACGATGGCAAACAAAGGCCTACGATGTCTCAACCCAAACCCTGGCATGTTCAATCAAATTAAACGGCCTCACGGAGCCATCACGCCGCCATGAACATGAAGGGTGTTCGCGCTATGAAATGTCGTTTGAACAACACTTTCCAATTCCAAACACAACAATTCCAACCCTGGCACCATTGCGTGTCACCGCATCCATTAACACTCAAGGTGCCGGAACAGACAGTATGTCCACATTGCAAGCCTGGGCGAACCACAAACCGAATCTTCAAACACGGATCCAATGGCGGCGCATCGCCGCCAAAAACAACTAAAAAATTAATAACAGAGGCGTGCCAGCGGACAACCGCCGCTGGTACGCAAAAAAAGCGTAGATTTCAGAAAGTTAGCACACCAAACGCTCAAATCGGTAAGGCCCTGAAAGAGCTATGCCGCTTGAGAATCGTCTGTTTCCTCAGCACTTTCTTCTTCCGCGACCCGACGCGAGCGGGCACTTTTTGACAGAACTTCGGTAATACGTTGCACGGCGCTGCGCTCGTCAATCTTTTCGACCGCCGCCACTTCCCGCGCCATCCGATCGAGCGCATCCTCATAAAGTTGCCGCTCGGAATATGATTGCTCCGGTTGTGCGTCTGAACGATAAAGATCGCGCACCACCTCTGCGATCGAAACCAGATCGCCAGAGTTGATCTTAGCAACATACTCCTGCGCACGACGGCTCCACATCGTCCGCTTGATTCGCGCACGTCCCTTTAGAACCTGCAGCGCTTTCTTAATCACAGTGTCATCGGAAAGCTTGCGCATTCCAACGCTTTCCAATTTGCCCGTCGGCACGCGAAGCGTGAGCTTTTCTTTGTCGAAATGAATGACAAACAGCTCCAGCGCTATACCTGCGATTTCTTGCTCTTCGATACCGATTATGCGCCCGACACCATGCGAGGGATAAACAATTGCTTCGTTCTTCTTAAATCCATGACGCTGGCTGACGTTGAGACGCGCACCGGCAGCCGACGCATCATTTGTAAGCGAAGGCGCCGCTGTCTTCTTGCCAGCACTACTACGCGCAACAGACGCTGCAACCGCACGCGCCGCTGCAGCCTTTGCACTCGCTTTAGAAGCAGCAACCATTGCGGCCTTGCGGCTTGCGCCAAGTTTCTTGGAAGCAAGTTTCGTCTTATTGCTCGCACCCACGACAACACGAGCAGCAACTTTTGTCTCGCCCGCATTGACTTTAGCCGCTGCGGCCTTGCCCTTCCGCCCAATAGATTTGGCCGGCGCAGCCTTCTTGGCAGCTGGCGCCGCCTTAGCTTTACTCGTCTTCGTTTTTGCGGTCGTAGCCTTAGCCTTCGTCTTTGCTGCCTTCGCGGCAGGCTTTACCGTCTCTGACTTTTTGCGCGCAGCGCTCTTTGTAACCTTTGCCTTTGCAGACTTCGCTGCAGGCTTAGGGGCAGCGGCTTTTTTTGTTTTAGCAGTCTTCGACGACATAGAGGTCTTTTTTGCTGACTTGGCTGCAGCAGGCGCCTTTTTGGATGCCGCCGGTTTGCGCACCGAAGCCGCGCTACGCGCCACCTTCCGCCGCGCAGTTGAACTAGATTTCGTTGTCTTTGTAGGGGCCTTTTTCTTTTGCGCCATTTCGTCGATTCACCCTTCATAACTACGCAACGACGATCATAAGCCTCGGAAGTGCTCGCTCTAAAGATGCCGAAAGCCATCCGCGCGCAACGCACCTGCGCTGACAAGCTCATCGCCAGCGCCCGAAAATGATCTCGCAGCAAGTCTCAACCCCAGGTTGAGGCTGCTCACTGCAACAATTTTCATGGCTATGCTGCCTGGGAGGCGACCCACGCGACATTGACCGACACGGCCAAGGGCTCTCGCGAATTCCAAAACATTCGTTGTAGAGACCCAATTCGTTCGCAAGAGTTCTTTCAAAGTTCCAGCTACGCCACTCATCGGAGATTATATCACAACGAACACAAAATTTGAAGCGTGAGCAACGTTAACATCGTTCAATGTTAGGATATTGCTTACACATTGCAGCTCAAACTCACAACCTCAGCGCCGTACAAATGATCCCGCTCGAGGCGATATATGCACCGCAATAAAGGGCATTAGTGTCCAGACCGCCATACGTCCGGGCTCTAATCGCCCTCGCCGGGCTCCGGAGAAAAAAACTGCGCGAATTTGTCGCTAACATCGACAAATTTGTCCGCATCCGGCGGCGCATCCTTTTTGGCAGTGATGTTAGGCCACTTTTCGGAGTACTCACGGTTGAGCTCTAGCCATTTTTCAATTCCAGGCTCTGTGTCTGGCTTGATGGCGTCAACAGGGCATTCAGGCTCACAAACACCACAATCAATGCACTCGTCGGGATGAATAACGAGCATGTTGTCGCCCTCATAGAAGCAATCTACGGGGCACACTTCAACACAATCTGTGTACTTGCACTTAATGCAATTCTCGTTGACGATATAAGTCATTCGTCAGGTCAGACTCCCTGTTCCTCATGTATTCCCAGTTTAAGCCGACATACCCTGTCACCTATAATCGGCCACTGAGCTTCGGTGCTATCGTGTACCACCCTTCAATCTTTCGATGACGCGGCGCTCTTTCTTTGTCGGCCGGCCCGAACCCCGCGACCTCACGCCTTGCCCCAATCTCAATTGGTCCCGACCGCCAGGGCCAGCGCGACTAATTTCTGCCTGGCCATACCTTGTGAGAGGATTGTGCGCAACTCCCTCCGGAGTCAATTCCTCATATAGGGATTGCGCCTCCCCCGCCGGACCTCGCCGTACGCCAGTTGAAACAACGCGCAAAACCCGAACGCGCCGCGCAATTGTGGCCGTAACAATATCACCTACTTTGACGACTTGACTCGACTTTCTGACGCGGATGCGATTGAGCCTTATCTTGCCCGTTTTAATGAATGTCGCAGCCAAAGTTCGCGATTTAACAAGGCGCGCATACCACAACCATTTGTCAATACGCTGAGACGCACACGGGGCATTAAGAAGCCCGTCCTTCATCGCCATGTTTATTTCGAACCTTTTTCTTCTGTTCCCTTCTCAAGCGCATCCTTCAGTGCGCCCAACGCTGCAAACGGCGAATCCGGATCCACAACTGAATTTCCTCGACTTGGAGAGGCATGAAACTCACGAGATTTTCCGCCCGCAGCGTGCCCGCGATTGGAGCGACTTCCACCATCTTTATGAGCTTTATGTTTACGCCGGCCCTGGCCCGACTTGTGCCGTTTGCCACTCTTACGCGCACCCTGCGAACGATCCGTGTCACCAGTCTGAAAAGACGTAGCGCTCGATGAACTTTTCTCGTTTGTACGATCACGAGTCACACTTGAAGCGCCAGACTTAGCCTCCACGTCGGCCTGACCATGAGCGTGTCTTTTTTTGTAACCTCTTTGTTGTCGCCCACTGGGACGTCGGCGCCGATGACGTTGCGGGCGCCAGATCTCTTCAAACTTCTGAGTATCCTCTTGCGACGTCTCACCAACCGCAACGACAGGTTCTGGCACATCATTGGATTGCACTTGCCCGTCAGACCCAATTGAGACCGGCGGTCCAGGAACATTGTGCCCTTTACACAGAACAGCATGCGCGGCCTCGTCGGAACAGGCATCAGGCACAGCATCTGCTTGCGAGGGCGACTCCTCAACCGCGTCCTGCAATGTCTCGGTTTCAGCTACATCGCCTTCCGTCGTTTTGACATCAACTTCGCAAGAACTATCAACTTCTATGACACGTTGCTCTTTGCGAAATCCCAAAGACTCCAAAACGCTGCCCAACTCATCCGACGAGCAGCCAAGAATTGACATCATATCTGCCGTAATACGAAAGCCCCCATCGCCGCTCGCACCTTCCGGCGCCGCCTCATCATCGGCTCCATTTTTGCGATAGGCCACTAGCGGTCGAATGCGATCAGAAAGTCGCTCCAAAATATCAATACGAACCGCACGCGATCCGCAAACTTGATAGCCATGCACCTTATAAAAGACATCGGCAATGTCGGGATTTGCGGCGACAGATGTCAAACCCGCCCTCGGCGGCTCCGGCAGCGCGCGCGCATCGAGCGCGTGATCGCCAGCACACTTAAGCGCCCAAAGCGTCGCGCAAAGCTCGGCCGCAGCGGGCTTCAACAAAATTGGCAAGTAGACATTAAAAGCCCCGAACCGCACACCATACTTTCTTAGCTGTGCACGCGCCGGCTGATCGAGAAGTTTGACATCTTCTGCCACATCGCTTCGCCGTAAAATTCCAAAACTCTCCTTCAAACGAAACGCAACGCCACGCCCGAGACCAGACACGTCATCGGCTTCCGACAACTCGACCAGGGGTTTCAGTCGCTCTTTAATCGTTTCCTGCAACCACTCTTCAACGCGTGCCTCAACTTTTTCCTTGTCTTGCGCCGAAATATGTTCATCCACAAGAAGCGTAAACACAGGTTTTAAAGGATCTTCACCAGCGTCAACCCGGGCTATGTTTTCTCCATTCCACAATACGTGCCCATCTCGCGACAATTGAAAAGCATCAGACTTTGCCGCCGCCACACGTCGCGCACGCATTGCAAGCTCACCTGAAAGCACCTGCATTGCAGCATTGCGCGCTGCCTTACCGTGGATCCCCTCCGCCTGACTGTCTGGCAAAAACAAAAAACCCTTCAAACGACCCACAAAATGGTCTTCAACTTGGATGGATCCATCATCCAAAACTTCCGCATTAAGTTCCTCTTTGTCACGCAGGCCCTTCATCAGCGCGCTTGTACGCTTGTCAATAAAACGTGCCATCAGTTGCTGATGAAGCGCATCAGACAATTGATCTTCCACCTCACGCGTACGCTTTTGCCAATGTTCCGGATCTTTCAACCAATCTTTTTGATTGGCAACAAATGTCCATGTTCGGGTATGCGCAATCCGGTTTGCTAACGTATCAATATCGCCGTCAGTCTTTTCTCCAAAGGCCACCTGGTCCGCGAACCAGTCCTCGGGGATTTCACCTTCCGACGACATCAAATACTTATAAAGTGTCACAATGAGATCGGCGTGATTTTGCGTTGAGATCTTTCGATAATCTGGAACTTGGCAAACATCCCACAATCTCGCGACCGCATCTTCTGTCCTCGCCAGCGCCATGACATCCTGATCCCGTGACGCATTTTCAAGAGCAATCACATCATCAGCACTGCGCGCGCGCATGAGATAAGGGCTATTGGAAGCTTCGCGAAGTGAACGCAACAATGTCTCAATCGACTTGAAACTGAATTTGCGGGACCGCCATTGTAAGACCCGGATCGGTTCAAAGGTGTGGGTCTCAAGCCGTTCAACCAACTCCACATCAAACGGCTCCGCAGTCCCCGTAACTCCAAAGGTCCCATCATTCATATGCCGTCCGGCGCGACCGGCAATTTGTGCAAGCTCAGACGCATTGAGATCGCGATGATCTTGCCCATCAAATTTTCTTGCTGCCGAAAACGCAACATGATCCACATCAAGATTTAACCCCATGCCGATCGCGTCTGTTGCAACGATAAAGTCAACGTCTCCAGACTGGTAAAGCTCAACCTGTGCGTTGCGTGTGCGTGGTGACAACGCACCCAAGACCACCGCCGCACCACCGCGCTGACGCCTCATAAGTTCTGCAATCGAATAAACGTCATTGGCCGAAAACGCGATCACCGCAGACCGGCCCGGCAATCGAGTTACTTTTTTCTCGCCTGCATAAGTCAGCTTAGACAGGCGAGGCCGCGAAATAAAGTTCGCGCCCGGAATCAACTCCTGAATCACATCGCGCATGGTTTGCGCGCCGAGCAACAACGTTTCTGCGCGCCCGCGCGTATGCAACAGCCTGTCTGTAAAAACATGCCCGCGTTCCGGATCAGACGCCAATTGAATCTCATCGACCGCGAGAAAATCAACATCGATGTCAAGCGGCATCGCCTCAACAGTTGAAACCCAGTATTTCGCGCCCTCCGGCTTTATTTTTTCCTCGCCCGTAATGAGTGCAACGTTGCCAGCCCCCACTTTGTTGACAACACGATCATAGACCTCGCGCGCCAAAAGGCGCAGCGGTAATCCGATCATACCACTTTGGTGCCCCAGCATCCTCTCTATAGCAAGATGGGTCTTTCCCGTATTCGTAGGGCCCAACACCGCAGTCACATGGCGGATGCGGGATTCGATATCGGTGCCCATAAATCAAAGGCCTCCAAAAGCTCGAAAAGCGTCACATTGACGAAACCATCAACAACCATCTGGCATTACAGAGTGCTGTTACAAGATCAAGGGATTCATACCCCATCACATTGAAAAAGGTTTGCGAAAATCACAATAGTTCGCCTTTGCCGGCGCTACCCCAGTATTTCTACCAAGCCACCCCAACCAATCCGCGTAAACGAACTTGGCCACTTGGTTCAATCCAAGTGGCCAAAAGTTTTCCTGACCTGTGTGGCGCGATGATGACCAATTTTTCTGCCGGTTTGCCCCGTGCTAGTTGGCCAGTGCAACGCGGTCTTTGGTTCCAGATCCGTCAACATGGATCCGCATCGCCTGCAACACTGCGGTTCCAGCAATGGTCGGGATTGTAATTTTTTTCGGGACAAACAAGGAATGCGATGGGATGGGATGAAAAGCAATTTCAATTCCATCACTTTGCGCCATGCTCATAGTCGCAGCCGTAGGTCGATATCCACCGATCGGCCGATACTTGACACCACAAACAACCACGCCTTGCTTTGACCGCGATCGATCAACCGCTTTCATGCGTTCCGTGCGCCGATATGACAGCACCAGATCCAAACGTTGCTTGCCATCAAAAACCGGTAACGATTGCGCACAAGGGTTATTTCCCTTGGGCCGCGCCATCGCCATAACCGTCGTCAACGGATCTAACACATTGCTAAGATGACCCCGCTGCAAAGGCACTTCATCTGCCCGTTTTGGCAACGGCGGCAACATCGAAACATTATGCACATTTGCTTTTTCAAAGCCGATTTTGATCAGCCCACCTTTTGAGTGCGATCGGAAATTAAAGGCATAACTCTTAGGCGTAGGTCCCTTTTTTGACACCTGGCCCACCGCACGCGTTAGCCCGCGCCAATTGATCACACCAAGCAAAGCCGTGATCTCAGCGTCGCCGTCCAACACATATTGATTGCCGATAACACGCGCCTCAAATTTGAAGCTGCCGATGTCAAAACCATTAAATGTGATTTGATAAAGCGCATTGACCTGGGACGGCCATGCCTTGGAATTTTTGCTGGCGGCAAGAGACGCCTCGGAAAAAAGCCCCGCACAAACAACAAAACTTACAGAGAGTAATACGTAATACCACTTACGATTGACGACGCGACACACCATTCTTGCACCCTCGCCCCGTTAGGGGACCCACTCAGCCAATAGGCAAACCAACACTGCATCAAAGTTACGGACGCGAGTGTGGACCAAGAGTGTTAATAAAGTGGTGAACGCCGACCTAATTTGGCACTTTGCAAAGCCCTGGTGCCAACGAATACCCCAAAAGTCTTTGCGCAAGGCGTGCTAAAGCCGCGCATCACAGCCCTGATCAATGCGCTACGACACAAATCCGTACATTGATGTAGAGCGCTTTTCGCAGCGCCAAGCACCACCAGTGCCAACTATACTTGCAGCTACCACCTAGAGTAATTGCTGCCGCCAGACCACGCTCCTGGAAGGGACAGGACTCGTCCCAAACCGACCAGCGCGTTTGCTCCACGTGCACTTCACCTTTTTTCCAATCGATAAAAAAAACCATTTGGAATTGACAAACGCCCGTCACATAAATCAGGTTCACGTAGCGCAACAGCGAGGGCCCATTCTTGCCACCGCCCAAGCTGTGTTTGCTAGTTCACTTAAAGCCGCCGATCGCTCGGCGGCTTCTTCTTTTGGTACGTCTACGGAAAGTTACCGTGGCCAAATAGGTTCCCAGGGCCATTTACTATATCGCTCGAAGCGCCACGCCTATACCGCTCAAAAAACCGAAAATAAGGCCGCTTGAAAAGAAGGGAAAAACACATTTTTTTAAAGCTCCTTGTATTATTTTATGGACTTGTTATCGCTTTAAATTGATCGGACAAAGTAAGCCTGGGAACCCAAGTTTTTTGCGTTCACCCCAGCCCCCCAGAATTGCCTGACCGAGCACAAAATCCCCCCAAAGACCGGGAGCCAAAAAGGACGTCTGCAGCCCGTGCCAAAATGCACTGGCCCCGACAGGTCATAGTCACCACAGGAGACAGCCAATGGATTTCCAGAAGTACTGGACTGTTGCTCAACAACACATCATCGAATTCGGACCCAAACTACTTGCCGCCGTGGCAATTCTTGTCGTCGCCTACCTGATCGCCAAGCTTCTCGCATACGCGGCGCGCCTATTCTTCGACAACTCTGGCATAGGCGAAGGAACAGACCTCGGCTCATCCGTAGGTCGCGCCCTGTTTTGGGTCACCATGCTCATAGCGCTACCAGCCATCCTGGGCGCGTTAGGCATGTCCGGCCTCTTAGAGCCTATGCAGGCTATGGCCACCGACTTTCTAAAATTTGTGCCTAACCTTGCCGGCGCCGGCTTGATATTCGGTATCGGCTACGTGGTTGCACGCGTGGCCCAAGAAGCCCTGACAAGCGTCCTGCAAGCCTTCCACATCGACGATTTGGCCGAACGTTTTGGCATAACCGCGTGGACCGGTGATGACGAAGAGCTGCGTGCCACCTCCAGCCGCGATCTCGACGACGAAGAGGACGATGACGACTTTGACTTTGGCTATGACGACATGGAGACGGAAGCAACGGGTTTAGCTGGCTTCTTTGGCACGCTTGCCTTTACGCTGTTGATCATCCCGGTAGCGATCGCTGCCCTTGATACGTTGGGCATCGAATCCGTTTCCGCACCAGCAAAGCAGATGTTGCAAAGTGTACTATCAGCAATTCCAAACATTTTTGCAGCCTGTGTCGTCCTCGGATTGGCATACCTCATCGGACGTTTTGCATCCCAGGCAGCAACAAACTTGCTACCAACCACCGGCGTTGACAAGGTCACCGATCGCCTAGGCTTTTCCAAAGAACTGGTCGGCGACTACTCGGTATCAAAAATCGTTGGCGCATTGGCCTTCCTTGCGATTATGATTTTTGGGTTGGTCGAAGCAGCCAAGTTGCTGGATTTTGCAATTTTGTCTGACGCAATGACGCACGTCTTGACCCTTGGCGGTCGTATCCTTCTTGGAACGATCATCATCGGATTTGGTGTTATTGCGGCCGACTTCATCGCAGACATTGTTGCGAAATCAAAAGACGCCGCTGGTATCGCTCCAGCACTTAAAATCGCAATCATCGTGCTCGCCGTCGCAATGGGCTTGCGTCAGATGGGTCTTGCCAATGAAATCATCAACACTGGCTTCACCTTCCTGATTGGCGCTCTCGCCGTTGGCGCCGCGATCGCAATTGGTCTCGGTGGCAAGGACACTGCGGGCCGACTACTTGAGAAGTGGACTAGCAAATTCTAAACGCACCAAAACAAACTGATTAATCAGGGCCATCCAACCGATCTTTGGGTCGACTTGGATGGCCCTGTTTTTTGGATCTCAACAATTGAAAGTCCAGGCACACGACAGCCGAACAACAGCGCGGCAGTCAAAATAAAAACGAGCGCGACAGTGGTTGTGTCGCGCCCGTCCAACGAAGTCCTACGAGATCACTGACCGCACACTGCCTTTAGTAATCATCATATGCGAGATCATCCGGCCCATCTTCCTGGCTCAAGAGCGGCGTAATCCGACGAATAACAACGCGTCTGTTTCTCCGCTCTGAATACTGGGTTTTGATGTACAGGTGTTGCTCGCCGTAGCCCTGCGTAACCAGATTTTCAGAAGGTATGTCGAAATCTTCTGTCAACGCAACGGCAACAGCTTCAGCCCGCCGATCAGACAATGACAAATTGTCATAGTCACTTCCCACAGCATCCGTATGGCCTTCCACCAAGAAGATCTCATCGGGATTGCGCGCTATGACACGATGCATCGCATCAGCAACGTCTTCCAAGCTTTCATACCCTTCCGGATCTATGTACCAGGAACCTGAACTGAAATTGACCATCGTCAAATTCAGCGAACGCATGTGCGCACGCAGCGGTTCATTGTAGCGGATCTGGTCGAGCGTATAGCGCCGAGGCAGTCGGCGTACCGGCGGTGCCGCGAACGCATCGTACATATCATGTCGCGAAGCGTGAGACGCATCGACAATATACTTGGCCGCTGCAATCGCAACGATCGGCGCTGCTATTGCCAGGAACAGATGTGAATCATCATCACGATACCTGCGGCCACCATAGTAGTAGTTATTGATTAGAACACGCTCGCGCCCATTGCGACCACGGCGAACACGCCGCAAAAGCCGGCCATTACGATCTCGTACCGTAATAATCTGTACACCATTTGGACGCGTAACAGTTGTGTAGAGGACATCGCCGCGACGACGCTCTGCGACGTTACGGGCGCGCCGTCTTAGCCGCAGTGAATCATTTCCACGGATAATCATACGACGTCCCCGCCGGACAATCCGACGATTATCCGGCTCTTCAATTACATAGTTACCGCCAACCCGCCGCCTGCGGCGCTGCTTGCGAATGATGGCTAAATTCTGATTTTGGGCTGCCACTTTTTGCCGACGTTTCCGATCAAGCCGCCTGCGCAAGTTGCGTAAGCGTCGTTGACGTAGCGTTACACCCCGTTGCGCACGCCGCAGCCGTCTCGCTTCCGGCGAATTTGGGTTGAGCTCAATTGTTTTAGCTTCGGGTGCGCGTTGCACAGGACGTGTACGTTCGGTAATCGCACGCTTCTGCCTTTGCCGCGCCCTTTCTTGGGCCCGTCTAAGTTGCTTCGCGCGCCTCCGATTGGCATCTAATTGTTGTTTGCGCCGCGCCTTTAGCTGCTGCCTTGCTTTTTTCTGCCGCTCCCTTAACAGACGCCGTGCTCTTTTTTGCCGCGCGCGCAGCTGCTTTCGCGTGAGTGGACGCGCTGTAGACGGCGCTGCCTCCTTCGGTTGAGTTTGTTGCGTTTCAGTTTGTATCGCCTCTGATGTCGCACCCTCTTGCGCCAGTTTACGGCGACGTCTACGTTCCTGACGGCGGCGACGGCGCTCTTCAGGCGTAAGTTCCTCCTCCGCAACAGTACTTTTTTGCGCCACAACAAGAGCGCCATCATTTGCCGATGCGACATTTGGCAGAACACCAAACACCGACAGCAACGCACACAGACCGACCGCGAACGTCAGCCGCGCACAACGTGTAATTTTGAAGGTCATTTCCCACTCCGATATGGCGCACAAATGATGGCGCTGTTCTTGAGAAACGGATGGCGTGTCCACCAACACGAACCACCCCTTACTCTCGGCGGCCAGCTTCCATATTCTCAGCGAATACGGGCACATAGCGCACCCAAAAACGTGGACGTGACAAAACCCAATAGAAACGGCAACAAAACGGCCACAGGGCGCCCTAATTGCGATCATGGCAATTAATCAGGCTACGTCCTGACCGCAGCGGATCTCCGTTGCAGCCTGGGTTTGCGATTATCCTCAACTGTGAGGCTAGCTCCCTGTCGAAACCAAGGGTTTGGCTATCAACAAAACGTTTTTCACCGCCCATCGGGACAAACCGAAGGCATCCCATGCATCAAACTAAAAAACAGTTGTTTTGTTGGAGCCTATCCAATTCCGTCCGAACCCTGGTCCCCGGAAAAAGGCTCACCACAACGTGCACGTACCAAAACCCATGCTGGTTAACGTGTCCAGAAACCCACAACCGAAGTTCTAGCGCGGATAAGGCTCCTCCTCCACATCGCTCAATTCCACGTCACCGGTCTGACTGAGGAGCGGCGTAATGCGACGCACAACAACCCGCCGGTTCCTACGCTCAGGACCCTGTGTTTTGATGTAGAGGTGCTCTTCACCATAACCTTGGGTCGTCAAGTTCTCTTGCGGAATGCCAAACTGCTCAGTGAGAGCAATGGCAACAGCCTCGGCGCGTCTGTCCGACAATGATAGATTGTCGACCTCATCCCCGACCGCATCAGTATGGCCTTCAACCAAAAAGATCTCGTCGGGTTTCTCACTCAAGACACGTTGCATGGCGTCGGCCACAGCACTGAGCTGCTCCAAGCCGTAATCGTCGATGTACCAAGATCCCGTATCAAAGTTGATCTTCGTCAAGACCACAGAGCGCATGTGCGCACGCAGCGGATAGTTGTCGCGGATTTGGTCCAGCGTGTAAAACTGACCGAGTGGCCGAATAGGCGGTGCCACAAACGTCGAATAGATTTCGTCTGGTTCGGCATAGGCAGCATCGACGTAGTAATCATCATACTCATGATCATCGTACGGGATCGGCACATCTACTGGGATATAAACCGGGAAATCGTGGTAATAGTAGTCGTGGTGATGGCCACCATATCCAACGTAAAGGATGTTGTTTATCAAAACGCGCTTGCGTCCATTCCGACCCCACCGGATACGCCGCAAGAGTCTGCCTCGACGATCCCAGTAGGTTACGATTCGCGCACCATTCCGTTTCGTAATTGTCGTGATACGCCGGCCGCCGCGGCGGCGTACCGAAACATTGCGCGCACCCCTGCGCAGGCGCCGAACCTCATTTCCGCGAATTCTTGCCCGACGCCCTTGCCGTAAAATGCGACGCCCATTTGGCTCATCAATCACAACCCGTCCGCGACGTCCGTTGCGTTGCCGCCGCTGTTGCCGAATGGCTGCCATGTTCGGGCCAGCAAGGCTCATACGTTGCCCGCGTCGCACCCGACGATCACCGGCGGACCGCCGCGCGGACCTGCGAACACGTTGCCGCGGTGTTATATTCGCAGTTCCTATTTGGCCACCGCGCGAAAGCCTGCGCATCGCACGAGCACGTGCGTTTCGTTGTTGCAACGCACGCACTTGACGATTTGCACGCCGCGGAGCCTGTCTTGCGCGCCGCGCTTGCATTCTGGGTGCAACCGAACGAATTTGGCGACTTGCACGCCGCGGAGCCTGTCTTGCACGCCGCGGAGCCTGTCTTGCGCGCCGCGGAGCCTGTCTTGCGCGCCGCGCCTGCATTCTGGGTGCCACTGATCGAATTTGGCGATTTGCGCGCCGAGGCGCTTGTCTCGCTCTCCGGGTCACGACCCTGGGCGCGACCGTACGCGTTTGCAAACGCCGCACCTGTCTCCGCGAGGCATTTCGCCGCTGCGCCCGTCTCAATACCTGACGCCGTTGACGCAGCGCAGGCCTCGCAGCCCTTCGTTGTCGGGCTCCTACTGATCTAATGCGCATATTGCGCGTCGAACGCGCTGGCCGTCGCTGCGCACGCTGAACGCGGCGCGTTGCTTGCAATCTTCGAGCGGCATTTCGTTGTTGCGCTCGCCTGCCTCGCCGCGCGGCTCTGCGTTGTGCGCGGCGCTGCGCGCGAAGTGTTCGGGACCTTGCTGCGCCACCAACCTGCGCAACCACAATCCGCGCTTCTTGCCCTTGCGCATGCTCTTGCGCTGACAAACTCAATGGAAACCCAATTAAGAGCCCAAAGAACAACAAAACTCGCACGACGAATGATTGCATATAGCTCATGGTCCAACTCCGACATGGCCCGCACGTCCTACCGCTGGGCCTTTAGCGCAAACCCACAACACTTTTGTATAGGTTTACGAAACTCCCGCCGATATTTAGCGATCCGCAAGCTGAACATGAGCTGAATATTGCCGCAAAATGTGCGTCTATCGAGCATTCGAACTAAGTTCGAAACAACTGAAAACAAAAGCGCAGTAGAACAACTCCGCGCTCAAAAGGCGCAATCCAAAAGACGCCACAAAACCCAAAACCTAAGCACTCCCAAGCAACAAAAGATACCAACGCGAATTCGACCAATGAAGTTTAACCCAGATCGTTCATCTCACATTCATGTTCGCGCCCTCGTTGTGACACACCTCCTCTGGCCAGGCAGAACTGTTCTTCAAACAACATGGTCCGTCGACCCCAACCGAAAGCGTTGAGCCCAAATGCACGATCACGGGTCAATCAGGCTATCACCCGCCCGAACCACGAAATTCTGACCACAGCAAAGGCAATTCCCAATTGCAATGTCGCCGCCCCTGTGTTGAGTACGCTCAAACATTCTAAAAAGTTGAAAATTTCAAAGGACGTCGTTCATGCGCAGTCTCGCCGTACAAATGGACCCACTGGAGCGCATTGATGCGAAAAGCGACACCAGCATCACCCTGATGATTGAAGCACAAAATCGTGGGCTCGATGTCTATTTCTTTGAGCCAAGTAGCGTTTCAATCACCACCGACATAATTACAGCTGCAGTGAGATCAATTAAAATCGACATGAACGCCACCAATCCTTTCACCGTCGGAGACGTTCGCCAAAGAAATTTATCAGAATTCGATGTCATCCTGATCCGGCAAAACCCGCCGTTTGACATGGCCTACTATGCCAACACGTACATTTTGGGGTCCCTCCCACAACATGTTCGCGTCCTCAACAATCCACACGCAATAAGAAACACGCCCGAGAAGCTCAGCACACTCGCTTTTCATGAATTTATGCCGCCAACGCTGTTCGGCCACGATCGAAACGCCATCCGCGACTTCGCCAAAAAATTTGATGAGGTGGTGTTAAAGCCATTATCGATGTTTGGCGGCGCTATGGTCCACCGCACGTCAATCAATGATCCCGACTTCGAAAAAAAACTAACCGAGCTTCTGAACTTTTCAGAAGAACCAATTATTGTGCAAAAATTTCTCGACAAGGTCAGTACGACCGACAAACGCGTGATGGTTTTGAACGGTAACGTCGTCGGCGCCTTGGGGCGGCTTCCGCCAGACGGCGAATTTATCGCCAACATTCATTCCGGCGGCAAGCCCGTACTCGCCGAACTCACCGATCGCGAGACCGAGATCACCAATATCGTAGCCCGCAAACTTAAGGACTGGGGCATCTTCTTTGCGGGCCTCGATCTCATCGACGAGCGCTTAACCGAAATCAACGTGACCTCACCGACACTGATGATCGAACTAGCGGCCGTCGGCGGCCCAAATGTCGCAAAGCTGTTTTGGGATGAATTATGCGCCATCGAGAGCAATTGCCGATCCCAGCCAGAAAAAGAACCGGCCTGACCCGCCGAACCACCTGGCAATGGTGGTCCCACCGCCTTGACGCGGCCACCGACCCTCCGCTATATCAAGCGCCAAATCAGCCCGCCCATTTGCGGGCCTTTTACTTGTCCAAACATCTTCAGCTAAGGGCATCTGCGCTGAAACAAGCGAGCCCAGGGTTGTACAGAAACTGTGCTAGAGCCCCTTTGTTCGGACGCCATTGAAGGAGCCACAACTCATGACCAGGCGCTGCGAGCTGACGGGCAAGCTTCCGCTTTCGGGCCAATTGCGAAGCCACGCAGAAAACAAATCAAAGCGCAAGTTCAACCCCAACCTGTGCAACGTCACGCTCATTAGCGACACATTAAGTCGCAGCTTCCGCCTTCGCGTTTCAGCACATGGTCTACGGTCTGTAGAACATCGCGGCGGACTCGACGCATTCTTGATGAAGGCTAAGGACGAAGATCTTTCAGAGCGTTGCAAAAAGATAAAGCGCGACATCAAAAAAGCCAAAAAAGAAAACGAAGACGCCGCTAGCACACCGGCTGCGTAATTCGCACAGAACTCAACGGGATTTTCTAGAACCGGGCGGAACCACGCCAACGGCGATTTGCCCGCTTTTGATCCTCGTGCATCAAAAACTGCAACAGCACTGTCCGCTGCAATCCTCTGTTGAAGTTGTCATCAGATATCAACGTCAAAATTGTTTCGCCAGCGCGACCGCGGTGAACCGCCAGCCCTTCCATATTGTCGATTTCCGACGTCAAATCCGCTGTCATCAAAACCTCACCGCCCACACGCGCCCCCGGTTTAATGTCCCGGCTTGAAATGCGCCTAAGACGCATACGTACACCCTCTGACCAGCGAAACCTTCGCTCCAAAATAAGAAGATCTCCGTCGGACAACGCAACCACCGATGTGACGTCCATGTCGCCCATATCTTTCAGCGCAAAACCAAAAGACTTGGCACCTAACACAAACGCCTGCCGGTCACCCGAACCCGACCTACGCCGTTCGCCGATAACAACAACACGACCCTTTTGCCGACCCGCACGAAAAACCGCCACGCCTTCCAAACCTTTGTTGCTACTGAGCCGCTTAGCCGCACTCGGCAGCTTAAGATAGGTTGACGGTCCAATGACACCCTGCCGAGTGGCCTTAAATCGCCCCACGCGATGGATGCGTTCAAACGAAATGAGAAGATCACCGTTGGTCAATGTTCCGCGGACCAAAGACAAGCCTTCAGCATCCTTTTCCCGTTTGCCCTTGAGAAACCGACCCGATAATGCGCGCAACCGGCCTACGCGCCCTTGACTGACGCCAACAACACGACGGCCTTTGTAATTAAACTGCCCGCGCATCCACACACCGTCGTCCGAAACGGCAAGAAAGCGCTTGCCATCGGGGTCCACCGAAATATCCGACCAACCGCCAAAAACTGAATCCGGCGACGACAAAACCAACCCACCAAGAAACTCAAGCTTGCCGTTACGATTAATGCCAAGGCCACCGCGGTCGAACGTCGAGATGACACGCGATTCAATTTTTATGTCTCGAAAGTCCAGATCACGCGCGTGCGTTGGCGGGATATGCAGCGCCACGACCATGACAGCGACACAAAAAAATAAACAACAAACACTTTGAAATTTAAAGCCGGCGGGCCGCACCAAACCGCGTACTACGCAATTCGCCAGACACGTCATCGTCAAAGAGTTCAACAAGCTTATCCGTCATTGCGCCAGCCAATTCGCTAGCATCAGTGATTGTCACCGCACGCCGATAATACCGGGTCACATCGTGTCCAATACCAATCGCCACCAACTCAACAGGACTCTTTGTTTCAATTTCCCGAATAACTTGGCGAAGATGTTGCTCAAGATATTGCCCGGTGTTGACCGACAATGTGGAATCATCCACAGGCGCACCATCTGATATCATCATCAAAATGCGGCGTTGCTCGGGCCGCACAACCAGCCGGCTGTGCGCCCACGCCAGCGCCTCACCATCAATATTTTCCTTCAAAATGCCTTCGCGCATCATCAAAGCAAGCGAACGTTTGGCACGACGCCACGGCGCATCCGCCGTTTTGTAAACAATGTGCCGAAGATCATTAAGACGGCCCGGCTCAGATGGCTTACCGGCCTTCAGCCAAGTTTCGCGGGATTGCCCACCCTTCCACGCTTTGGTCGTAAAGCCCAAGATCTCCACCTTAACGCCACACCGCTCCAACGTGCGTGCCAAGATTTCCGCACAACAGGCCGCCACCATAATCGGGCGCCCACGCATCGACCCTGAATTATCAAGCAATAGTGTGACCACCGTGTCGCGAAAAGCCGTATCGCTTTCTTGTTTGTAAGATAACGGCGACATCGGATCGATGATTACCCGGGTCAAACGCGCAGCATCAAGAACGCCTTCTTCAAGATCAAACTCCCACGCACGGTTTTGCTGCGCCAACAAACGACGCTGCAACCGATTTGCAAGCCGCGCAACCGCACTGGAAAGGTTCTTGAGTTCCTTTTCCAAAAACATACGCAATCGGTCGAGCTCTTCCGGACTTGATAAGTCGTCCGCTGCAACAACTTCATCAAACTCTTTCGTGAAAGTGTAATAGCCAAAATTTTCTGGATCCGTCAGCACGGATTGATTTGGCTGCCATCCCACCGCCGCCTGGTTCTCATCTCCCGTGTTGCCATCGTCATCAAACTCCCCAGCCGGCGTATCATCATAACTGTCTGCAGCCTCTCCAACATTATCTTCGGACGCGGACTCATCTTGTGGCTGCTCCTGGCCATCACCGCTTTGCGCGCCTTCCTCTTGCTGATCCTCTCCACCTTCCGGTGTGCGCTCATCTTCCGTTTCGCGTGCTTCTGAAGCATCAGAAAACGGCCCCTCCGGCAAATCAAGAACCTGCAAAAGTTCGCGCAAGACCCTGCCAAAGGCTTCTTGATCTTCAATAAGTCGATCAAGCTCCTTCATGACGTTCTCGCCCTTGTTCTCAATAACGGGCCGCCAACAATCTACCAAGGCCTGCGCAGCTGCAGGCGGCGGCCGGCCCGTTAGGCGTTCACGAACAATAAGCGATAGAGCCTCATCAAGCGGTGCCTCGTCCCGGCTCGACACATCTGCAAACCGACTCCGCTCATAGATATCCTCAAGCCGCGCATCGAGATTTTCCGCCATGCCCGGCATTCGGTTTGCACCAACCGATTCAACGCGCGCGCTCTCTACGGCTTCAAAGACGTCTCTTGCTTCACCAGAAGTAGGCGCTAAACGCTCGTGCAAGGCGTCATCGTGACAAGCAGCCGTTAACGCCAGCGCATCGGCCCAACCGCGCAGAATGGAAAGTTCGCGCATCGTGGGCGCACGTGCCGGTTCAGAAAGATTGATGGTCTTTCCTGTCCGAGAGGGCGGCGCAGCGGAATAACTGACGGATACATCAGATTCACCTGCGATCGCGCGTACACAAGTCGTGAGCGCTCGCTTAAATGGTTCTACTGGTGATTCTCCCCGTTTAGACCATTCAGCCATCGGCTAAGGCCTCAACTTAAAACAACGTTCGTTGCACTTTCGGGAAGTTCTTCGCCAAACGATCTTTGATAAAATTCGGCGACAAGCGGACGTTCCAGTTCATCACACTTGTTGAGAAACGTAAGCCGGAACGCAAATCCAATATCGTTAAAGATCTCAGCGTTTTCTGCCCACGTCATAACCGTGCGTGGGCTCATCACCGTTGAAATATCGCCATTGATAAATCCGGCACGCGTCAGATCCGCCACCCGAACCATGTTCGCAACCGTCTTTCGCTTTGCTTCACTCTTTGCGAAGGACTTCACTTTCGACAACACGATTTTGACTTCGTCATCATGCGGCAAATAATTAAGCGTCGCCACAATCGACCAACGGTCCATCTGGCCTTGGTTGATCTGCTGCGTACCATGATAAAGCCCAGACGTATCACCGAGCCCAATCGTATTTGTCGTCGAAAACAAACGGAATGCTTTGTGAGGCCTGATGACCTTTGATTGGTCTAACAACGTCAATCGTCCTGAAACTTCCAGAACGCGCTGAATAACAAACATGACGTCGGGCCGGCCAGCATCATATTCATCAAACACCAACGCCGTATTGGATTGTAACGCATAAGGCAAAATGCCCTCGCGAAACTCGGTAACCTGTTTGCCGTCCTTGATGACAATCGCATCCTTGCCGACAAGGTCAATTCGGCTCACGTGGCTATCCAGGTTGATCCGAATACATGGCCAATTAAGCCGCGCCGCCACCTGTTCGATGTGTGTCGACTTGCCCGTACCGTGATAACCTTGAATCATGACGCGCCTGTTGTGTTTAAAGCCCGCCAAAATCGCAAGGGTCACGTCGCGATTGAACAAATAGTCTGGATCAAGATCCGGAACATGCTCGTCGGCTTTGGAATACCCCGGCACCTCAAGATCAGAATCGATCCCAAAAGATTGCCGAACCGAGACCATGAGATCTGGCATGCCAGACCCATTCGCTCCAATGTCACTTTGCTTTTGCCCGCGCATAAGCTCTTTGCGTCTTTAGGTTGAGTTTAATGCCACCAGTCGCTGTACGAAAAAATGGACCGAAGAGGTAAAGGGTACGGCGCCCCGGCGCCACGGCTCACACCAATCGAGCCTGCTTGAGGTAGTTATAGGCTTGAATGATTTCGCGCAACTTTTCTTCTGATCCAGTATCACCACCATTCGCATCTGGATGATGCTGCTTAACCAATTCCTTGAAACGCGCCTTTATCTCGTCCTTGCTTGCTTTTTCTGACAAATGCAGCGCAGCAAGAGACTTTCGCTCTAAGGGTTTTAATCCGCGACGGCGAACATTTTTCTGCTTTTCGGCCTCTTTCTCACGCCACGCAAAAAATCCATGCGGATCCTGGGCTTCGCCACCCGCACCATTCTTCTTTCGCTTTCCTGCACCAGACGAAACACCAGGTGTCTCTGAATCGGGACCAAACTTCCACGTCGGACGATGACCTATCGCAGCATCTTTTTGGAAATCTGCGATATCTGTGTCGCTCATACCCTCAAAATAATTGTAGGATGCATTGTACTGTCGCACATGCTCCATACAAAATTGATAGAATTCGCCTTCACGCCCCCGTCCCATTGGTGCGCGATGGCGCCCTGGATTCGCGCATCCCTTCCATTGACATGTCGGAACAGCGCCTGGCCCCGCATCATCCCTACGCGTGCGGCGGCCGCGTTTCGAGGAAACGCGGATACTATCGAAGTATTTTGAGTTAAGCTTCATAACGCACAGTATGATCACCTAAGGGCATTGACACAATATCACCAAGCGGCCACACGTTTTGACCGAATTACCTCACAAGAGGATTGAGCGTGATACCAGTTTCGCGCCGTCGAGGCAATCGGACTCATTGGCACAAAATCACAGCAAATGTGAGACGGCCAATTATAGTCTATCATCAGTTAAGAGGCGGCGAATGAGCGTCGAGAAAAAAATCCGTGAGAATTTGACGGTTGCCCTGCAACCGACCCAAATCGATATTATAAATGAAAGTCATCTACACGCAGGTCACCGCTCTTCACCCGGTACGGGCGAAAGCCATTTTCGCGTGCTCGTCGTGTCAGAACAATTTAAAGGCAAATCACGCGTTGAGCGCCATCGGCTCGTGAACACGGCTTTACGAGACGGGCTTCGCGGCGCAATTCATGCGCTCGCCCTTACCACATTGTCACCTGACGAACACAAGAATTAAAACACCGTTGTCTTGACAATTGGCTAACTCTTAGTTGGCCACTTCGCGTGCAACCGGCATCACACGCAATGCGGTAATTTTATTGCGGTTCTTGCGCAGGATTTCAAACCGGTATCCATAAAATGTAAACGTTTGCCCTGGTTCCGGGATCGACTGCGCTTCATGAATTACCAGGCCGGCAACCGTTGTTGCTTCATCATCCGGCAAGTTCCAATCCATATGCCGGTTCAGATCACGAATGGGTACGGTACCATCGACATTAACGGTTCCATCTGCCTGAGGCCGGATCACGACTTCTGGCATGTCATGTTCATCCGCAATCTGGCCAACGATCTCCTCAATAATATCTTCTAAAGATATGAGCCCTTGCACTTCGCCATACTCATCAACGACCAAAGCCATCTGAGCTTTTTGTTTCAAAAAGTTGTTGAGTTGTTCTTTAAGCATCGTCGTATCGGGCACAAACCACGGTTTACTGGCAAAACTCATGACATCGAGTTTTGAAACAACCCAATCAAGAGCCGCCAACGCCCGCAACAAATCCTTTGTGTGCAAAACACCAACAATATTTTCCGGTTCATCCTTCCAAATCGGAACGCGCGTATATTGTGTGCTCAACACTTCTCCAACGATTTTTTCCGGTGGATCATCCGCGTCCACAGTCTCCATCTTCGTACGATGAATCATAATGTCCGCAACTTGCAAATCACCAAGGTCAAGCACACCGCCCAGCATGTGCGCATCCCGCTTACCAACCGCACCTTCTTTGGTCTGCAATTCAATTGTCCCCCGGATCTCGGCATGGGCACTCAGAATATTTGCATCATCATCTCTATGAGTTGGCGTCAGGCTCAAAATCGCACCTACAATCTTCTCCATCGCATACGTGAACGGCCGGAGTACGACAATGAGCACGCGCATCACCGGTGCAACCGCAAGCGAGACTCGATCCGAGTAAGCAAGTGCATAAGTTTTCGGCAGAACTTCCGCAAATATTACAACCAGCGCCGTCAAACCAAGCGTCGCATACGCGACACCCAGCTCCCCAAAAAAACCTATTAGCAAACTCGTGGTAAGTGCCGAGGCGAGAATATTGACGAGGTTGTTTCCAAGCAAAACGGTTCCAATAATCCGTTCCGGCGCTGCCAACATTTGATTGACGGATTTTGCTCGCGTATTGCCCTCAATTTCCAACGCGTGCATGCGCGCGCGGGAAGCTGCTGTCAGCGCAGTCTCCGAACCTGAGAAAACGCCGGAAAGCACCAGCAAGACAAAAATTGCCACAACGGTTAGGATGATTTCCAAAGTCATGTCGGTTTGCTTCGTTAAGAGGGTTGAACACCTAAAATTCTAAGACAAGACAACACGTGGGTAGGGCCCGCTATCCACAGCTGCGCGATTTTCAAGATTCAAGTTCATTACATTGAATACGGATAGTGCGCGGATCACACATTGTGTGTTGGGTTTTGCGTAACAATCAATTTTAGACGAGATGGTCTACCAAATCGTTCATGACTGCATCGTCACTCATTACGATCTCAAGACGCCAACTCTCGGGCCAAAAAACTCTGAACCGCGCCAGGGTCCACATCCCCCGCCACAAACGCTTGGCCGATCCCGCGCACCAACACATAGGCAATGCGTCCATCTTGCACCTTTTTGTCTTGCGCCATGAGATCCATGAGTTGCTGAGGCTCCGTAAGCTTTTTATCCGGCACCTCACCCAATGTTGTCGGCAAACCGACGGCTTTCAAGTGCGATACCACCCGATCGACATCGTCCTGCTCACAAAGACCTAACGTATGGGACAACCGAAAGGCCAGGCACATTCCAACGGAAATGCCCTCGCCATGAAGCAGCCGATCCGAATAGCCCGTCCATGCCTCTAACGCATGTCCAAACGTGTGCCCAAGATTCAATAAAGCCCGCTGTCCTGATTCCCTTTCATCCGCAACAACGATTTCTGCCTTGGCCTTGACACTTGTTTCGATGGCCTTGGTCAACGGCGCAACATCAAGCTTTAAAACGCCATCCCAGTTGTCTTCCAACCAGCCAAAGAATTGAGCGTTGCCCAACAACCCATATTTGACAACTTCCGCGTATCCGGCACGCAGTTGCCGCTCCGGTAAAGTCTCCAAGACAGATGTGTCAGCGAGCACCAGGCTCGGTTGATAAAATGTCCCGATAAGATTTTTGCCCTGCGGGGTGTTGATCCCCGTTTTGCCACCCACAGACGAATCCACTTGCGCAAGAAGCGTCGTGGGAATCTGTACAAGCCGCACACCGCGACGCAAAATGCTCGCCGCAAATCCCGCCAGATCACCGACAACGCCACCACCAAAAGCTACAACAATATCGCCACGCTCAAGGCCCATCTCCAACAAGCCTTCACACAACGGAGCCAATCGCGAAAAACTCTTCGTCGACTCGCCGGCCGGGAGCACAATCCGACCCTTTAACCGGCCTTCTGCCGACAACGCTGCCTCTAATTCGGGAAGATGATGTCGCGCAACGTTTTCATCCGTAACAACCCCACACAGACCTTTTCCAACGCGCTGACCAATAATGCGGCCCGCGTTCGAAACGAGTTTTGGCGCGATCAAAATCTCATACGCCCGACCCTCCAAAGGCACCCGGACACTTGGCAATTTCGCTTGCATTGCAGCGAGAGAATTTAGTGCTGTGGGCATTGCGTTAGCTGTCGTTATTCTTCTGATCCCATGCAACCGGCCACTATCACTCACACCAATCGCGGCCAGCGGACCAACGCATAAATACTGCCAATCGAGCTGGCACACCCCTCATATCAGAACGCAGTAAACGAAGCTACCGCAACTTAGTCTTAAGCCGGTTGACAATTTGCTTCACCACCGCGTCATGCGGCACGTCAGCGCTTTCCGTCGTAATGTCAGCCTCCGCGTAGGTCGGATACCGTTCGTCCATCAGGCGTTTCATGACCTCTTGAGGATCACCATTCTTTAACAGCGGTCTGTGATCACGACGAGCGACCCGCTGCATCAAAACATCAAGATCAGCCTTGAGCCAAATCGAAATACCATTATTGCGAATGTTCGCACGCGTTTCATCGTCCATAAAAGCGCCGCCACCCGTGGCCAAAACTTGTGGACCACTGCCCAACAGCCGTTGAATCACTTTGCGCTCGCCCTCTCGAAAAAACGCTTCACCGAATTCCGCAAAAATTTCCGCAATCGATTGCCCCGCCGCACTTTCAATTTCTTCATCCGCATCCACAAACGGTAGTGCAAGGCGCATCGCCAAACGCCGTCCTATCGCAGACTTGCCGCAACCCATTAATCCAACCATGACCAATGAACGCGCACCGAGCGCCTTACGAATTTGACGCACCGTATGCGGATCTACCAACCCTGCTGCGCTCTTACCTTCTGCAGCCAACTTTCCCGATCTCCGTTGTCTAACGTAATATTTCTGACGCAAACGCGCTTTGCTGGGCGCACCGTTTGCTCGAATCAGCAATGTAGGCCATAACATGGCCAACCTTTGTGTGCTTTAAAGGCCATTGAGCTGAATACCCATTCACCCCAAATAGATTTGCAAAGCAACAACCACAGAATTTAATTCCACCCAAGTTGCAACGCAACGCTGGCATCAAGGATCTTAATCAAACCAAATGCCAAGTTTATTTCGCTTTCTCTTCGTCGTATCGATTATTGCTGGCATTGCTATCGGCGGACTTTATGCTGTGGCAACTTATCTAGAACCTGAACCCCGCGAAACGACACATCCGGTCTACGGTGTCAAAATAGAAAACAACTAGTCGAGCGATGGTCGAACGTGGCCGCGACGATGCAAAACTCCAAAATCCACCAAGCAAATAAGAACCATGTCGCTGCCTACTTGGAAATGCTGGCTGCTGAGCGCGGTGCGACCGCCAACACGCTGAGCGCATACTCTCGTGATCTCAACGCAGCACTTTCGCACTTTACCGCAAAGGGCCAAGAGTTCACGCAACTGTCCACGTCCGACATCCGCAAATACTTGAGCGAGTTATCCGAACAAGGCCTCGCACCTACGTCTCGCGCGCGCCGTCTGTCATCCCTTCGCCAACTCTTCCGGTTTTTGCTTTCAGACGGCCTAATAGATGATGACCCAACATTGGGATTAAAGGGCCCCAAAACAGCCCGCGCACTACCAAAAATTTTATCCGTATCCGAAGTCGATAAACTAATAGAAACCGCCCGGCAGCGCTGCCAAGGCACAACCGGGCGCGAGCGGATCCGCGCCGTCCGATTTTATTGTCTTTTAGAAATTTTATACGCAACCGGTATGCGAGTCACAGAGCTGGTCTCCCTTCCACGCACTGTTCTTCGAGGCGATGCCCGCGTGCTCATGATCACGGGCAAAGGCGGGCGCGAACGCCTCGTTCCACTGAATAATTCCGCCCGCGCTGCGCTTGACGAATATCTTTCGCTTGCCGAAAACCGCACCAATGAGCTCGCACCAACCGTCGGCACTCGCTGGTTGTTCCCCTCAAAAGGCACTACAGGACATTTAACCCGCCAACGCTTTGCCCAAGACTTAAAGGACGTCGCAATCGACGCCGGCCTTGACCCCTCGCGTGTCAGTCCCCACGTCTTGCGACACGCATTCGCGAGTCATTTGCTGGATCGCGGTGCTGATCTACGGGCCGTCCAGCAGTTGCTCGGCCACGCGGATATTTCGACCACAGAAATTTACACTCATGTCCTGCAGGAACGGCTCAAAAAACTCGTCAATGACCACCACCCGCTGGCCAAAACTCGCCAAAAGTAATGAATTGCAGGCAACTTCGATCGCCACTTCTGAAGTGGTGTCTACCACTATTGTCACTCCGTTCACCTGCATTGGTCATGCTGTCTTGACAGGCACTCACTGAGCAAGTGAAGATTTACCAATACCGCACAGCATCAGCGCTGGCGTAAATGTTCCATCTCAAGAGGACCACCGAAAGGTCACAACACATTGGATCAGTCGCCCAATACTGTTCGCAGTTATCTCAATTTCGAAACCCCCATCGCAGAGCTTGAAAACAAGATCAGCGAATTAAAGGGGCTCGTTGACGACGAGACCGAAGATTCTTTGGCTGCCGAAATAGAAAAACTAGAACAAAAGGCTGCAGCAAAACTTGCTGAGACCTATGCCAAACTTACACCCTGGCAAAAAACACTGGTCGCCCGGCATCCCGACCGCCCCCACAGTATGGCTTACATTGATAGTCTCATCGAAGATTTCACGCCACTAGCTGGCGACAGGTATTATGCCAACGACGAAGCGATCGTCGGCGGGCTTGGCCGGTTTCGCGGCCGAAGCGTCATGGTCATTGGCAATGAAAAGGGCACCGATACCGAAAGCCGCCTCAAACATAACTTTGGCATGGCGATGCCGGAAGGATATCGCAAAGCTGTACGCCTCATGGAAATGGCAGAAAAGTTCTCACTTCCGGTGATCACCCTTGTGGATACCGCGGGCGCTTACCCTGGCATCGGCGCTGAGGAACGGGGCCAAGCCGAAGCCATCGCACGCTCCACAGATTGCTGCCTATCGCTCGACGTCCCGATCATTGCGTTGATCATCGGTGAGGGCGGCTCGGGCGGCGCCGTCGCAATCGCAACTGCGAACCGCATTTTGATGTTGGAACATGCCATCTACAGCGTCATTTCACCGGAAGGTGCAGCCTCCATCATCTGGCGCGATGCCGAAAAGAAAGAAGATGCCGCCGCAGCTATGAAGATCACCGCCCAAGATCTTGAGACTCTTGGAATAATTGACTCCATTGTCCCCGAACCCATCGGCGGCGCCCACCGCGATCCAGGCGCCATGATCAAAACCGCTGGCGATGCCATCGCAACGGCCCTCAAGGAACTTTCAGGCTTGAAAGCCGACGAGATCCGCAACCAGCGAAGCGAGCGCTTCCTTGAAATGGGCAGAAACGTCTAGCCGAAAATGATGCCTACATCTGGCGGGCCCATAACCACTAAACCACGGCTACGACCCAAAAAACCCTTTAAAATGAACAGACTACGCGGCGTTGGCGCGGGAATGGGCCCATCGCGAGCATAACCCACCTCGCCAATTCGTACCTTTGAGACCGACCCGAAACGCCATTTTCCCGGCCCATTTCCATATCAAAGAGTCATAGATCACATTTACTGATTCACTATGCCTTTGGGCTTGCAATGAGGGATTGTTAACGCTTTGTTAAGCCTACGGATTCGATGGTGGTCGACGTGCGCTAGGGGCACTGCGTCATGGGTTTGATCATCTGGTTGCGAGAAAATTCCGCAGCGATTGTGCGCGGCGTGTTGTGCGCCGTCTGCGCTATGCTTGTCACTGCGTGCGGCTCTGCACCTCAATTGCCGCCATCCGAACAGCCGCTCACCAAAGAGTCTTCTAAACTTTTGTCTCGCAAAGGCATGCGCCTAGGCGCCCCGATATTTGTTCGCATCTTTAAAGAAGAATCCGAACTGGAAGTTTGGAAGGGTCGAGACGACGGACGTTTCTACCATTACAAAACCTATCCAATCTGCAATTGGTCAGGCAAACTT
Organism: Hyphomicrobiaceae bacterium; assembly: GCA_965222775.1. Taxonomy (GTDB): domain Bacteria; phylum Pseudomonadota; class Alphaproteobacteria; order Rhizobiales; family Hyphomicrobiaceae; genus CBDCUV01. The sequence goes on along the minus strand of OZ244971.1, from coordinate 1,372,321 downwards.
GGACCCAAGCTCGCGAAAGGCGACAAACAGGCGCCTGAGGGCTTTTATTCCGTTGCCTCCCATCAGATGAATCCCAACTCAGATTTTCACGTCGCATTTAATCTGGGCTACCCAAATCTCTACGACCGCTCACGTCGCCGCACGGGTAAATTTCTCATGGTTCATGGCAAGTGCCGTTCGGCCGGCTGTTACGCCATGACAGACGCGTTGATGGAAGAAATCTACGCGCTAGCCCGCGAAGCATTTAGAGGCGGTCAACAAAAGTTTCACGTCCACGCGTTTCCATTCCGTATGACGCACGCCAACATGATACGTCATCGCAAAAACAAATGGATGAGATTTTGGAAAATCCTCAAGCAAGGCTACGATCATTTTGAGGTCCACAGAATCCCACCGGACGTGGCTGTTTGCGAACGCCGCTATGTGGTGAACGTTAGTCTTCAGTCCCGCAGACGCATAAGGCCTGACGGTGCTTGCCCAAGGTTTAAGCGGCCACAAATCGAGCCCTTTGTACCCAGGCCATCGGAAGCACAAATCGCGATGGAGCGCATCACTGTCAAAGGCCCAAAAATGCGCCAGTTCGCGCAATCAAAAATCCCACCGTCTGAACCTGCCTCATTCCCGACAGGCGGCTACGATGGATCATCTGGCACAAGCATGGCATTGGGCGGCCCTCCCGTACCGAAGATGGTTCACTCCGGTTTTCTTGCTAAAGATAGCAGCGTCGCAGACCGTGAAAACGTGGACCCGTCCGTCCGCGGCTTGAATTAACCATTTTTCCCTAGTTCATTGTTCCAGTCTAACAAGTGTTTCTGCGTCAAAATCTGATCGCAGTAGGAGAACAATGGCCTCAAAACAAAAGCGTAGGCGAAAACCAATTCTGGCAACGTTCTTGGTCTTAGCAGCATTGTTTGCGCTGGCCATATTCGTTTTCGATCGCTACGCAGAACTCCTAACAGACGACCCGGATCTCATTGGATTGCGCGCAGAACGAACCTGGCGCAAAGCCTACGCACGTGCCGGAATAAAAATTCCCGGAACACCCAAACTCAACAACTTTGATAGACGCCTTGCAGATGCGGGTTTCAAACTTGGCGCACCAATTTTCATGCGCATCTTCAAACAAGAATTTGAACTCGAAATTTGGATGCAAAAAGATGGTCGCTTCCATCATTTTGCGACCTATCCCATTTGTCGTTTTTCAGGTCACCTAGGCCCGAAACTCAAGCAAGGAGACCGGCAAGCACCCGAGGGCTTTTACACAGTGGCCACTGATCAGCTAAACCCCAACAGCCGCTGGCACCGGTCATTTAATCTTGGCTACCCAAACCTATTCGACCGCAAACACGGACGCACCGGCGACTTTCTCATGGTTCACGGTGGCTGCTCATCCATTGGATGTTATGCAATGACAAATGATATCATTGACGAGATCTGGAAAATTGTGACGCACTCCCTGAAACAAGGCCAGGAACGCTTTCAAGTCCAAATCTTCCCATTCCGCATGACACAAGAAGCCTTAAATAAACGCGCCAACAATCAGTGGGCGACGTTTTGGCAGCAACTTAAAATTGGACATGATCTATTCGAGCAGTCAAATATCCCGCCAAAAGTATCCATCTGCAAAAAACAATACGCGTTCAAACCTGGCAAAAACGGTTCAAATGGCAGCGAAAAGATAATGGCAGATTGCCAAGGCGTTAAGATTTTTGCCGCAAAATCTTCAACCCGTACCAATTAAGTGTTTTTGCAACGAATATGCTAATGAGCGGTCTGCATTCACACGGTCAATAGGATAGGATCTTATAAGGTTGAAGGTCTTGATAGCGTTAGATAAACAACGCGATGAGACGACGCAGTTGTCACATGCTCAACAGAATTGAACGATAAGTCAGGCCTTTGACACAAACAGACCAAGTGATGTCGAAGCGTCCGCGGCAAAGGAATATTAGATGACGGGCATCCCGTTATTAAGATGCACAGGCCATTTTGCGAATACCGCGCAGGTTCCCGTTCAATGCTGCGCTTTGGCATTCCGATATGTCGTGTTTGCCGCCTTCGCCCTTGTTTCAAGTATTGCTTCTTCGTCCGCCAGCCTCGCCATAACAATTGAGCTCAAAGCCGCCGCATCAGACCGCATTGAACGTCAGCGCCTCGCAGAAACAGGCCAACTACCGCTAGACGGAACGCCAAATCTTTCAAAACGCGAAGCCCGCCTGAAGGAAAAGGGCATTGAAGAAGGCGCACCTGTTCTGATTCGAATCTTCAAACAGGAATCAGAACTCGAACTGTGGATGGGCAAAGAAGACTCATACGTGCTCTTTGCCAAATACCCAATTTGCAATTGGTCCGGCGAACTTGGCCCCAAAATCCTTGAGGGCGACAAGCAATCTCCGGAAGGGTTTTATACGCTGACCCGCCGCGCCCTACACCGTGCGGGCCGCTGGCCACGATCCCTTAATCTTGGATACCCCAACGTCTTTGACCGTTCCTTATCCCGCACCGGCTCTTACATTCTTGTACACGGCGGCTGCTCATCGACCGGATGTTACGCCATGACCAACGAAGTCATGGAAGAAATCTTTCAACTCACCGAATCTGCCCTTAAGGCTGGTCAACGCCATGCCCAAGTGCACGTCTTTCCATTTCGCATGACGCCCGCCAATCTGGCAAAACACGGATCAAGCAAATGGTTTGATTTTTGGAACGATCTGAAGACCGGTTATCAGGCCTTCGAACAAACCCATCGCCCCGTTGACGTGAGCGTCTGCAAGGGTCGCTATTTTGCCAAACCCTCCGGCCCCCAGGAGGTGGCCGCTTCAAGCCCTTTAGCACCATGCGACGAAACCGTCGCAAGACTAGAAGCAGAGATATTATTAGAGAGTATTGCGAACCACCCGTTCCAGTGGCGAACACTGACCGCACGCGAAAAGTGGATTCTGGCCGAAATGCCGGGAAAGAACGCGCTGCCATCGTACACGCTGGAAAAGGAAAAAGCTTATAGAAAGTGGGCGCACGCAAAACTCAAAAAATCAAAACAGCGCGCCACACCAACTTTCAAGATTAAGTGTTCGCTGAAACGTGCAAGCTGCCGAAAATTCGTTGCTCTCAAACGAAAGCAACTGGCCCGCAAGTTAGCTGCCGCCCAACAGTCAAAGCGCAAAAAGAAACCCAAGCGCAGCGCGAAACGTATTAGAAAACGCAAAAGGTTATAGGGCAACATAGCGGACAAGACCCAGATGCCACCGTCACGAATATTGATCATCGGCGGATATGGCGCATTTGGAATCATGGCGGCCCAGCGCTTGGTTCGTAACAAGGACGTCGAGATTGTTATTGCCGGGCGAAACGCTGACCGCGCCGAATTAACAGCCAAACAATTGGCTGCAGATAACCGGACCAAGGCGCGTATCAATCACACCACGATTGATGCAACGACATGCAAACCAAAAGACCTGTCAGAAACAAAAGCGCGCGTCATCATAAACGCGTCGGGCCCATTTCAACATCAGGACTACAGCTTAGCTTCCGCCTGCATTGCAGCAGGCATTCACTACATTGATCTCGCCGACTCCCGTACGTTTGTAGTTGGAATCAAAACTCTCGATAACCAAGCAAAGGAAGCTGGTGTTGCCGTCATAAGTGGCGCCAGTTCTTTACCAGGACTATCATCTGCTGTTGTCGCCAATTACCGACCACGGTTTCAATCCCTTGAAGACGTTCACATCGGTCTATCGCCGGGCTATCAGTTCGAATTCGGCATTGCCACCATGCGGTCTGTGCTAAGCTACGTCGGCAAACCGATAAAGATGTGGATCAATCGCGATTGGCAAAACGTTTATGGCTGGCAGGGCCTATCACGCCATGACTTTCATAAGCTGGGCCATCGCTGGCTTGGTTATGCCGAAGTCCCCGACCTAGATCTCTTTGTTGAAAACGACCCAAAACTGCAAACCGTTTCATTCAAGGGCGGCGTCGAGCTGTCGTTCATTCACTTGGGCCTATGGTCACTTTCTGGGCTCGTTCGATCAAGACTCGTTCACAGCCTCGAGCCCGCAGCATCCGTACTCCGCAACATCAACAGCTTATTCGTTTCATTTGGTAGCAACAAAGGCGGAATGTACGTCGCACTTCACGGCCGCGATCAGAAGGGCAAACCAAAAAAACTCCAATGGACGTTGATTGCTGAAAGCGGCCACGGACCAAACATCCCTGCCATCGCATCCGTAATCTTGGCGAGACGCTTTTCACTAACAGGTGACATCAAACCGGGCGCACGACCGTGTTTTGAAGAATTCACGCTTCAAGAGTTCGTAGACGAAGTCCAAGACCTCGACATTTCATTCCATGTTTCGGAAGAAATCGACATCACACAAACATAACTCAGGCAACCGCCCAAGCAATCTTAGGCATGCTTCCCGTGACAATGCTTGTATTTCTTGCCAGACCCACACGGACATTTCGCGTTCCGCGCAACTTTGCCCCATGTCAGCGGATCGTTTGGATCAATCGCGCTGGAAGGCTTACGTGAACGAACAGGCGCCCGGCGCGGAGGCCTTTCGCGAACCTCGTCCATTACTTCGCCATCCATTTCTGCTTCCGCCATTGCAAACTCATCCAACCCGGAGATCGGATCAATGTGGTGGGCTTCCATGGGCGGCAATTCCGCTGGCTCCAAATAGTCAGCTTCTTGATCAGGCGGCAAAGGCTCAGCCGACATGAGCTGCCCCGTCACCGCTTCCCGCAATTGCGCCAACAGCGCTTCAAATAAAACAAACGCCTCGGTTTTGTATTCGTTAAGGGGATCGCGCTGTCCATAGGCTCTAAACCCAATGACCTGCCGCAAGTGTTCCAACGTCACCAAGTGTTCGCGCCATAAATGGTCAAGCGTGTGCAAGAGCACCATCTTCTCAACTTGCCGAAAAACCTCAGGTCCAAATTCAACGGCTTTTGCAGCAGCTTTTTCATCTGCCGCCCGAATGAGCCGTTCACGAATTTCTTCGTCCGCAATACCCTCTTCCTCGGCCCAATCCGTAATCGGCAGATCAATGCCAAAAATTTCGAAGACCGCTTCTTTAAGACCCGCCACATCCCACTGCTCAGCATATGCATTTTCGGGAATATGCCGCGAAACCAGTTTATCTATGACCTCATAACGCAGATCCTTGACGGTCTCGGAGACATCATCTTCCGCCATAATATCAATGCGCTGTTCAAAGATGACCTTACGCTGGTCGTTCATGACGTCGTCGTATTTGAGGACGTACTTGCGGGCGTCAAAATTGCGCGCTTCAACTTTCTTTTGCGCCACTTCCAACGACTTGTTCATCCAGCGATGCGTAATCGCCTCGCCTTCTTTCAACCCGAGAGACTTCAACACCGAATCCATGCGATCCGAGCCAAAAATCCGCATCAAATCATCATCCAGCGCAAGATAAAACTTCGATCGACCGGGATCGCCTTGCCGTCCCGAACGCCCGCGAAGCTGATTGTCAATACGCCGGCTTTCATGCCGCTCCGTCGCAATCACATAAAGACCTCCCGCATCGAGTGCGACAGATTTTTCCTCTTCTATATTTGCAGCAATTTCAGCCCGCTTTTTCTCAATCTCTTTTTCTTCGGGCGGTGAGCCGTTTTCCGTTTGCTCATTAATCCAATCACGCAACTGATATTCCGCATTACCACCCAACTGAATGTCCGTTCCGCGACCTGCCATGTTCGTCGCAATGGTCACGGCACCCGGTACACCGGCTTGCGCAATGATATTGGCTTCTTGCTCGTGATACCGCGCATTCAAGACCTGGTGTGGAATAGGCGCCCCCTTGCCTTTCGTTTTTGCAGCAAGTTCAATCAAGTGTTTTCCAAGACCGGTCAGATGCTCTTTGAGACTACTCTCACGGTCGTCATGCAGGTCGTCAGCTTGGTTGAGAACCTTCTTCCCCAGTTGCGCAATATAAGCCTTGTCTTTAAGTAGCTCAGACAACTGCTCCGACTTTTCAATCGAAACCGTGCCCACAAGTGCCGGCTGCTTACGTCGATGCGCATCCGCAATTGTCATGATAATCGCGGCAAGTTTTTCCTTTTGCGTCCGATAAACCTCATCGTCTTCGTCAACACGGCCCACCGGAAGGTTTGTCGGAATTTCAACCACATCGAGTCCGTAAATGTCCATAAATTCGGACGCTTCGGTTGCCGCCGTACCGGTCATTCCGGAAAGCTTCTCATAAAGCCGAAAATAGTTTTGGAACGTGATCGACGCGAGCGTCTGATTCTCCGGTTGGATCTCCGCATGTTCTTTGGCTTCTAACGCCTGATGCAAGCCTTCCGAGTACCGGCGCCCCGGCATCATGCGCCCGGTAAATTCGTCAATAATAATCACTTCGTTGTTCTTGACGATGTAATCGCGGTCACGTTGAAACAATTTATGCGCGCGCAACGCCTGATTGACGTGATGAACAACCGACACGTTTTCCAGGTCGTAAAGCGAAGTCCCCTTGAGGAGGCCTCCGTCTTCCAGCAGTTTCTCAACCGTCTCGTTTCCCTGATCCGTCAACGATACCTGGCGCTGCTTTTCATCCAGCTCAAAATCTTCCGCTTCTAATTTCGGAATAAATTGGTCGATCGCATTATAAAGTTCAGTGCGATCTTCAACCGGACCAGAGATAATGAGCGGTGTACGCGCTTCATCGATGAGAATACTGTCCACCTCGTCAACGATCGCAAAACTATGCCCCCGCTGGACCATCTCATCTTTGCTCATCTTCATGTTATCGCGCAGATAATCAAAGCCGAGCTCGTTGTTGGTGCCATAAGTCACATCGCAGTCGTACTGTTCTTTGCGTTCGTCATCATCGAGGTCATGAAGAATACAACCGACGGAAAGCCCAAGAAACTTATAAATCTGGCCCATCCAGTCCGCATCGCGCCGGGCAAGATAGTCATTGACGGTAACCACATGCACACCGTTTCCCGCCAACGCATTTAAATAGACCGGAAGCGTCGCAACGAGCGTTTTACCTTCGCCCGTTTTCATCTCCGCAATGTTGCCTTTGTGAAGCACGATTCCACCGATGAGCTGAACATCAAAATGCCGCTGACCCAACGTGCGCTTCGCCGCCTCACGCACCGTCGCAAATGCAGGCACTAACAGATCATCAAGCTTGGCACCCTCTTGAAGCTGCTCCCGAAACATATCAGTGCGTGCGCGCAACTCAGCATCACTGAGCGCCTCCAACTCCGGCTCAAGTGCGTTTATTTTTTCAACGGTCGGCCTAAATGCCTTCACGCGGCGTTGGTTGGAAGAGCCAAACACCTTGGCAGCGAATTCGCCGATATTGGAGAGCATTCTGAAGAATTCCTCTTTAGAAGATTCACAGGGGCAAAGAAGGTTCAGGTTCCGACAAACAACGACCGGACACTCCCAACCATTGCCCGTTAGACCTCGACATTATATTTGCCACTTTCACAACCTTGTTCGGCTACGCACAACTCAATATGACAACAATCAGCCCTTCACATGAGTTCGCCCAGCCGAAAGCGCAACCGCGGCGATATTGCACCGATCAAACGAGCAATAAGACCAATTAACCACCAGATTCGACCAGGGCGGATGAGTGTGATGGAATTCAGCCCAAATATGAGTGCCTTATTGATCTTGTCAACAAAGCCGTTGCCGTCAGCTTCACGTTTCGTTCCTGTTTGGGCGATACATCAAATAAATCTGGCCAAATCTTAACTTGGCGAGCCGGGAGCACGGCGATAATCGATGGATTTGACGCAGCAAACCACCACCCCATGTTAGAAGAGCCGCTATGGCCGTGTGGGCAACCAGCCATCATGACCTATGCGCGATCAAAAATCGCCGAAATCCCCTGCCCACGCATTATAAAAATTGGCCAAGGACCAAGACTCAAAATGTCAAAAACCTACCTCCCTTTTCACCCACGCGGTCTGATCGCCATCGCGCTTCTGTTTGGCGCCGTAACGGCGCACGCGGACGACAACAAGACGATCGCCACGGTCAATGGCAAACCGATCACGCAGCTCGATATAAATCTCGCCGAAAATGAAATCGGCTCTGATCTGGGCAACCTACCCCTTGACACCAAGAAACGTGTTCTTCTCGAATACCTCATCGAGACTGAGTTATTTGCGGAAGCTGCGAAGTCTGAGGGACTAGATAGCGGAACGGATTTTGAACAACGCATGGAATACATGCGCCGCCGCGCCTTGCGCGAAACCTACTTCGACAAAAAAATCAAAAGCAAAATTAGCCAAGCCGAAGCTCGTAAATTTTACGATGACAGCGTCAAGGGCCTAAAACCACAAGAAGAAGTCAAGGCCAGACACATTCTCGTAAAAACCGAAGAGGACGCCCAAGAGCTCTTAGAACAAATTGGACGTGGCGCCGACTTTGCAGAATTGGCAAAAGAACACTCAACCGACCCAGGGACAAAAAATTCTGGTGGCCTGTTAGGTTTTTTTACGCGCGGGCAAATGGTCCCTGCATTTGAAGAGGCAGCTTTCAGCTTAAAGGCCGGCGACATCTCAGATCCCGTCAAAAGCCGCTACGGGTGGCACCTCATTAAAGTCGAAGAAAAACGCGCCAAACCGATCCCGGCCTTTGATGACATAAAAGAAAAGTTATTAAACTCCATGGCCCACCGGAAAACCCAAGAGACTGCCTCAAAGCTACGTAAAAGTGCAAAAATTGACTATCTGGACCCTGACCTGAAAGCGCAGGTTCAACGCGAGGACGCCCAACGTAAGTCGCAAGAAAAGATCATGCAGCAACTCAAAGACGAGCAAAACAAACAAAAGCCCAAAAACGAGAACGCAAATTAAAACGCGCCAATTCGGGATCAGCCAGACAAAAATGAGTTCTACAAATCTTCGAGCTGAAACAACCCATCCTGATGGGCCGCTTCGATAGTCGGCCCGAACACATTTTCCTTCCCGCCAGAATAGTTTATGAGTTGGACCGAATAGTCCAACAAATCAGGAGACTGAGATGGCCGATCCGCTTCCGCCATCCCCTTTTGCACCAAATTCTTATCCGGATATGCCACCAATTCCCGGCATCCAGTTGGCCACGACCAAAGCCGGTATCAAATATAAAGACAGAGAGGATCTGCTTCTCGTCACATTTGATGAAGGCACCGTAGTAGCCGGCGTTCTAACGCAGTCAAAAACCCGCTCTGCACCCGTCGAATGGTGTGCCAAAAACCTAAAACAAGGCCATGCCCGTGCACTGGTCGTAAACTCGGGCAACGCCAACGCGTTCACCGGTATGCGCGGCCATGAAGCCGTTACGACAACTGCCAAAGCAATCACGGACGCAATTGAATGCCAAACGGTTGAAACCTACATCGCGTCAACCGGTGTCATCGGCGAACCCTTAGATACAACTCAGTTTGCTGAGTTAATTGCAAAGCTCGCGCAGGACGTGGCTCCTGACAATTGGCCTGCTGCAGCACACGCCATCATGACGACCGACACATTTCCCAAGCTCGCCACCACGCAAATCCAAATCGATGGAACCCCGGTTACGATTTCCGGTATCGCCAAAGGTGCCGGAATGATTGCGCCCGATATGGCAACAACACTTTGTTTTGTGTTCACGGACGCTGCCATTTCAAAGCCTCTCCTGCAAGATTGCATCGCCGACACGACCGCGAAAACATTCAATTGCATAACCGTTGATGGCGACACCTCCACCAGCGACACGCTGTTGGTCTTTGCGACAGGCCAAGCTGTGGCGACCGGAGCAAAACCCATCAAAAGCAAAACCGATCCAGCGTTTGACCTTTTTGCGAAGGCCCTTCACGCTGTCGTCCACGATCTGGCACTTCAGGTTGTCAAAGACGGTGAAGGCATTTCCAAATTCGTGACAATCAACATCACAGGCGCGGAAAACGACACTGCAGCACAAAAGATCGGCATGTCCGTTGCAAATTCTCCATTGGTCAAAACAGCCCTTGCCGGCGAAGATCCCAACTGGGGGCGCATTGTGATGGCGGTCGGCAAAGCCGGCGAGCGCGCAGATCGCGATCGCTTGCGTATTTCCTTCGGACCCCACCTCGTCGCAATCGAAGGCGAACGCGCAGCTGATTACAAAGAGGAAACAGGCGCCACATATATGAAAAATGCTGAATTAGAAATCTCAATCGATGTGGGCGTCGGCGATGGCCAAGCAACAGTATGGACCTGCGATCTTACGCACGGGTACATCTCCATCAACGCCGATTATCGAACTTAACGTGCATCGCAATCATCATGGATTGACCTAAATGGACGCCGATTTCTGGATCAATCGCTGGCAAAAAGGCGACATCGGGTTTCACCGCGATATAATTCACGATTGCCTGAAACGCCATTGGCCAAAGCTTGAGCTGAAAAAGAATGGTGCGGTCTTTGTACCCTTGTGCGGCAAATCACTTGACATGACATGGCTCGCCCAACAGGGCCACAAGGTTATAGGTATTGAACTAAGCGAACTCGCAATCAAAACCTTTTTCGAATACATCAATGTAAAACCGACAACACGGTCCGGTCCCTCATTTACAATTTGGTCCGCAGGGCCCTATGAGCTGTGGTGTGGCGATATATTCAATTTGCCAAGTGACGCCCTAAATGACGCCGTGGCAATTTATGACCGCGCAAGCCTTGTCGCGTTTCCTCCCGCCGACCAACAGCGTTATGCCGAATTCCTTGCTACAAACGCGCCAGCTAACGCAAAGCTACTCCTTGTGTCACTTCATTATGACCAAAGCGAAATGACCGGGCCGCCCTTCTCAATTTCGCGCCGGCGCGTCCAAGAACTTTTTGCCGATACGTTCAAAATAAAAGAGCTCGAACGCGAATCTGTTCTTGAAAAAAATGAAAACTTAAAAAAACGCGGACTGACTTGGGTCGAAGAAACAAGCTACCTGATAACCCGTTCCTAACATCTGGCGAAAACGAAAATGGCACGCCCAATCCTTCTCGTCGTCGCGGCAGCGCTCATCGATCGCGACAATCGCGTCTTGATAACGAGGCGCCCGGAGGGAAAGAGCCTTGCAAGCCTATGGGAGTTTCCTGGCGGCAAGGTGAAACACGGTGAGACACCCGAAGCCGCGTTACGTCGCGAACTCAATGAGGAATTGGCCATAGACGTCTGCGCCGATTGCATCGCGCCATTTACGTTCGCAAGCCACACTTATGAAAATTTCCATCTCCTGATGCCACTTTATCTGTGTCGCAATTGGGATGGCGTCGTGACACCACAAGAAGGCCAACAGATCACTTGGACGCGCGCCAAAAAATTATCTGAGTATGAAATGCCGCCTGCTGATGCACCACTCATACCCATGCTGCGAGACTTACTGGGTTAATTTTAAGTTGCCGATAGATCGCGCCATACCGACGAGTGCCGGTTCCGCAATTGTGATAAGATAAGACGGCGTCCCCTTCATGCGTTCTCGCATTTGCCCTTTTGCTTCAAACGTATTTCGAAAATCAGAAACCGATCCAACTTGCACCCAACTTTGCGCAACGCTGCCGGTTAGAAAAACGCCACCCCACGACCCTGTTGCCAAAATGAGATTTCCGCAAACGCGCCCAAGTACACGGCCAAACAAATCTACAACGGCGCGCGCGTTGGAATCTGAGTTGACACGATCAAACACATCCCCTGCATTCATTTGACCGCGGTCGGCACCTTGTTCACCGGACAGCCGCTCATATGCGTCAATGACGCCGGTACCAGACAAAAACGATTCAATTGACCGTCCATTCAAGTGATAAACGGAATCCTCACCGTCAGCAGCCACAAATGTCATGTGTCCGGCCTCGCTTGATGCAACACACCATGACTCTCCAAGGGGAATGACACTGGCGGCACCAAATCCGGTTCCAACATTGATTGCCAACATCGGAGCTGATGCGGATTTAGCAATCTCAAATTGACCCAGGAGCTCAAAATCTTTGTTGGTAAGGTAAGGTAGACCGCTGGCCACCGCCGCCAAATCGTTCAGCAACACAACTTTCTCGCGGGCAATCTCTACGCCCAATACTGCGTTTATTGCACCCAAAACATCTTCACGCCGAATGACCCACGGCAAATTCGTCAGCTGCACGCACCCATCATCAACGGGTCCGGCAGCCGCAATGGCAATGCCAGCACAACTGCCTTCCCCATGAAGCTCGCGCAGATAAGTCTGCAGCACCGATGAAAAGTCATCAAACTCCTTTGTTGAATAACGACGCAAATCTTTCAAGCTGTCGTCAGACCAAGCACGTGCAAAACGCACATTCGTCCCGCCAACATCGGCAAAAATCCAGAAGCCGTGATCACGATTGATCAATTGAGCACCCGCTTAACGCAGATAAAAATTCCGTCCGCCAAGCTTTGACATCACGACGACGCACTTTTCGTATCAAAGCATCGTACCGTTCGCGCCTTTCATCAATGCTCATGGTCGTCGCCCGCTGCATCGCTGTCGCCATCTCATCAATATCAAACGGATTAACAATCAGTGCCTCACCAAGATCTTCCGCTGCTCCAGCAAATTGCGACAAGATCAAGACCCCGGGATCCTCCTTATCCTGAGCCGCAATGTATTCCTTAGCAACGAGATTCATGCCATCGCGCAGGGGTGTAACAAGACCCACATGACTGCCTCGAAACAACGCAGCAAGCGTCCGCCGCGGCAAAGCCCGATGAATATAGCGCACAGGCGTCCAGTCAAAATCACCAAATTGACCGTTGATCGCGCCAGACAATCCTTCAAGCTCCTGCCGGATATCTGTGTAGGCCGCCACGTCTTCCCGTGAAGGCGGTGCAATCTGCATTAACGTCGCTGCTTTCACATTTTCCGGATAAAGTTCCAACAATCGACGAAACGCTTTTAACCGGCCAGGCAAACCCTTCGTGTAATCAAGCCGATCTACACCGATGATATGCGCCCGCGCCATGCTCCTGCGATGCAACCGATCGATCTGATCGTTGGCTTCCTGCGTGTGCGCCATCTCCCAAAACGCATCAACGTCAATCCCGATCGGAAACTCGCGAACAAGAATCTCTCGGCCATAGCACGTCACATGGCAACCATCCCCAACCTCGCCACCTGCGTGATCGGTGACGTAACGCGTAAAATTGCCCACATCACCGACCGTTTGAAACCCAACAACATCATAAGAAAACAGCGTTCTCATGAGCCATTCGTGTTCGGGAACGGCAACAAGAATATCCGGTGGTGGAAAAGGAATATGTAGAAAAAATCCAATCTTATGTTTGAGCCCGCGCGCGCGAAGTTCGCTCGCAAGCGGTATGAGATGATAGTCGTGCACCCATATAAGATCGTCAGGTTCTAGAATTTTTGCCAATGAATCGGCAAGCTGCGCATTGACCCGGCGATAGCCTTCGACAAACTGCGGCTCAAAATCTGCTAAATCCAACCGGTAATGAAACGTTGGCCACAACACCTTATTGGAATAACCAAGGTAATACTCTTCATAATCCTTTTCACTAAGCGACACCCTGCAAATCGTCACATCATCTTGCTGTGTCTCACTAACCTGAAAAGATTTTTGCCCCTCAACAACCTTGCCATCCCAACCAAACCAAACACCGTGCCCTTCTTTCAACGCATCGCCCAACGCCACCGCGAGTCCACCTGACTGCGCAACATTTTCAAGATCAACAACACGATTTGAAACAACGACCAACCGGCTCATACTCTGGATTCCCATGATTGGGACAGTCTCACGGCACCATTAATAATACCCACCATAGAATAGGTTTGCGGAAAATTCCCCCAAGCCTCCCCTGAACCTGGATCCGTATCTTCTGACATTAGTCCCAAATGATTGCGCGCCGCCAACAGCGCCTCAAAAATTTCGCGCGCCTGATCAAACCGACCCATGCGCGCCAAAGCATCAAGGCGCCAAAACGCGCAAATATTAAATGCCGTCTCGGGGACACCAAAGTCATCTGCCGCCTCATAACGCATCATAAACGGCCCCCGACCAAGCACCGATTCCAAAACTTCAACCGTCGAAACAAATCTTGGATCATCACCTTTTACCAATCCAACTTCAGCCATCAAAAGCACACTCGCATCAAGGTGCTCGCCCTCAAAACTCTCAACAAAGGTTTTGCGTTTTTCTGACCACGCCCGTTCCAAAACTGTTTTTTTGATTTTGTCTGCACGCTTGCGCCAAACCGACGCACGGCGGTTCAATCGCAATTGCTGGGCAATTTTCGCCAAACGATCACACGCTGCCCAACACATCACACTGGACGACGTATGAACACGCGCACGCGATCGCAATTCCCACAAACCCGCGTCCGCCTGGTCATGAAGCCGAAACGCCTGCTCACCCACATGCTCAAGCCGTTGAAAATCGCTTTCCCCTGGCCGCATAAATAGACGCTGATCAAAAAACGCTTGTGCTGCACCCAGAACAAGATTGCCATACGTATCGTGCTGGAAATGTTCGTGCGCTTGGTTACCAACACGCACCGGCCCCATGCCGCGATACCCGGGCAATTGAGTTTCGATGCGCTCGGTCAGCGTTTTTTCTAACCCAATGCCAAAAACCGGCTGAATATGCCCGCCATCCGCATCCGCCACCACATTCATGATCCAGCGGAAATAGTTTTCCAACGTGCGCACGGCAGAAAGGCTGTTGAGCGCACGCACGACAAAAAAAGCATCTCGCACCCAGCAATACCGGTAGTCCCAATTGCGTTCCGTATCCGGCGCCTCCGGAACGCTGGTTGTCATCGCCGCAATAATGGCGCCGGTGGGCTCATAGCTACAAAGCTTGAGCGTGATCGCAGCCCGTATCACATCAGCCTGCCATTCAAGTGGCAAAGCCAAACGATGCGACCATGACCGCCAATAGGATCGCGTTCGCTCTTCGTAAATTCGCGCTGTTTCAGCAGGGCCCTCAGAAAGCGTTTCATCCGGCCCAAGCACCAAATTGACAGGCTCAGATAAGTTAAACCACGTTTCTCCAATCACGTAATCGATTGGCGCATCCGACGTGAGACGTAGCGCAAATTTTTCGCATATGTACCGCACATGGTTTGAACCATAGGTATTCGCGGGCTGAACTTTTCCGTAATCGAAACGCGGGCGAACGCGGATCCGAATGCGTGGTGTTCCCTCAACGGGCGCAATGCGACGCACAATCATCTGCGGCCGGTAGCGCCGATCACGCCACGAAAACCGAGGCGCAAAGTCTGTTATTTCAACGACACCAGAATCACTCGAAATCTTCGTTTTCAATATCGCCGTGTTGTCAACATAGGTCTGCTCGACCTCTTTTTGTGCGTGGACATCAATCGCAAACAGGCCCTCATCCGCCGCATCCTCTGGTGAACCCAAAAGTGTGTGAAAAACAGGGTCGCCATCAAAGCGCGGAAAACAGCACCAAACGATCTGCGCATTCTTATTGATGAGTGCACCGATAGAGCAGTTACCAATCAGACCAAGGTCAAGCGTGCTCACGTTTGGGAGACTCCAGCAGTAAGGCCTTCATCAAATCGCTGAGACAGATCTTTAAGCCACGATAGGAACTCCTGCGTATCAAGTGCACGCGTTCGCGCTTTCGTCGGCCCACCGCCAACCTTAATCGACGTTCCACCCTGCTCATTTATGTACTCAAAACCTTCTTCATCCGTAATGTCATCGCCGGCAAAAACTGGAATCCGTCCCGCAAATGGTGGTTCCATCATAAAACTAGCGAGCGCCGATCTTTTACCGCCCGCGCTCGAACGCGCCTCTATCACCATCTTACCGCGGGAGATCAATGCACCGTCCACACCGCGGACAGCCGTATCCATCATGGAAACACACCGATCGCCAAGCTCAGGCCGCGCACGATAATGAAGCGCGACCGCAACGTCTTTATGTTCGAGAAACAATCCATCATGGCGCGCAACAAATGGCTCCAGACGTTTTGTCACCGTTGCAACAAATCCGGTATCAAGATTGAGCCCATGCAGATTTCCCTCTGCATCTCGCCGGCGCAACCCATGAACGCCTGCCACGGGCAACCGCAAGGGCGCTAAGAACCCGTCAACTACCTGTATTTCACGGCCTGTGATGAGCGCCACGGCACCGCCAAGCTGCTTTTCAAGCTTCGCCAAAGTTTCACGCGTCTCATCTTCCACGTGGATCGCGTCGGGATGGGGTGCAATTTCGACAAGCGTCCCATCAAAGTCCAAAAACAACGCGATCCGACTTGGGTCTCGTATGGTGGGTAACGTCATTAGGCTGTTTTCCGCTTGTCCCCTTTGTTCGCCATTAAAATCACAGTTGCCAGCTTCGCGGCCGACGCACAAGCCCTCATTGGCGCTTCAGCAAGCTGTGTGGCTAAAGAGACTTATGATTAACGTTTCTGATCCTGGCGAAGGCTATTTTCGGGAACCCAGAGCATCTGCCAAACGCACCTCAGCCGAACCTGGGGCAAGCGGTCTTTGCTGACCTTCGTGTGCGGCCCATGCCGTCAGTGTAATAATTTCAAATGTTGCAGACACACGGCTCTGATCATTACCAAAGCGGTCTTGATAGATCTCACACACCTGCTCTAAGAGCCACCGCGAAACCGGCCTGCGTGACCGTCCCATTAGACAATTGCTTGCAGCCATTGCCTTGAGATCGCGCATAAGAGCAACCGGATTGTCATAGTTCACACGGACAACGTCACTATCGACCACCGGCAACGAAAAGCCGGCACGCTGCAACAATCCGCCAAGCTCACGAATATCGGCAAAGGGACTAACGCGCGGCGAAGCGCCTCCTGTGATTTCTGATTCAGCGGCAAGCCACGCCTCGCGCAGTTCAACCAAAGTTTCACCACCTAATAAAGACGCAAGCATCAACCCGTCTGGTTTCAGAGCACGGCGAACTTGAACAAGTATTCCCGGCAAATCATTGACGAACTGAAATTGCAAACCTGAAACCACCAGATCCACGGACTGACGTCTGATCGGCAGAAATTCTTCGTCAGCTTGAACACGCAAACCTCCGCACTGTTCAAGAAGACCTGACGACATCTCCAAATCAATCAGCTCCCCAATGCGATCCGACGCCCGCAACCGACGGCTTAAAAGCCCATTGTAGGCACCCAAATTTATACCGACCTCAAACTGCCGATTGATAGCTGCAAACCGCTCCAAAAAATCATCACCAACCCGAGACAACAAAAAATCATGGGCGCCAATTGCATGAGCCTGGCGTTCTCTGCGTCTTCGTAGCAAATCTCGATCAAAAATCTGTTTCAATGACACCACCGAAAAAGATCCGACAATTTCATTCTCGCCCCAGCGACTGCGTTGTCCTAATATAGGGTCGAAAAAATGCATACAGGAGCCATACGCGGCGATAAAGCACAAGTGCCTTAAGGATGCAGGAACGACATCACGCGACTGCTGGACAAAGCCGCCTCGCAGAACTTGCGAGCCGCCTAGCCTCGTATACGGTCGACCTTGTCCTACCGTCGGTTTGCCCCGCCTGCCAATCACCTATCGGCGACAGAGACAGTCTATGCGCGGCCTGCTGGTCAAATATCGATTTCATCACACCACCATTGTGCGACCGGTTGGGGCTCCCAATGCCCTATGGCACCGGCGATCCCATGATCTCTGCGGCAGCCGCTGCTAATCCACCCGTTTACCGCAGAGCACGTGCAGTTGCACGCTACTCTGGAGTAATGCGCGATCTTATCCATGACCTAAAGTTTAGGGACCAACATCAAGCACGCAGATTGCTAACTCGCTGGCTTATCGGCGCTGGCAACAATCTTATTTCTGAAGCAGACCTCATCATACCGGTCCCCCTCAATAGGTTTCGTCTCTTGGAGCGCCGTTTCAACCAGTCCGCAATCCTTGCCCAATCAATCGCCACAGAAACCGGCCAGACCTATCACCCAACAATCCTAAAACGTACGCGGCGTACCAAAAGCCAAATAGGATTAACAACCGCACAACGTCGCAAAAACGTTTATGGGGCATTTGCAGTTGAGAAGAAAAAGCTGCCCCTCCTTAAAGAAAAACGTGTGCTTCTCATTGACGATGTCATCACAACCGGAGCAACAGCAGAGGCCTGCACCAGAACACTTCGCGCTGCCGGCGCCGCAGAAGTCGACGTTCTCGCACTTGCACTTGTCACGGACGCCAACCAAATGACCACGTAATCGCGGCCATTGTGCTCCAAGAACCACAGTCACTTAGTTGACAGACCACAAACAATCAGGTGGTTTGCAACAACAAAGGAAAGTTTGCAAAAGCTAACGCTGCAACCCCAAGACCTCATTAAGAAAATCATCATTGTCCATGCCACCAATCACGATCTACACAACACCAACATGCCCATATTGCCATCGCGCCCTACGCCTACTGCAATCAAAAGGTGTGGCTTTGAACCAGATCGATGTCGCCCATAACGATGACCTTCGCCGCGAAATGCGCGTTAAGGCAGGTGGACGCACGACAGTCCCACAAATCTGGATTGGTGACCGTCACATTGGTGGCAGCGACGAACTCCATGCACTGGAAGCGAAAGGCGAACTTGACCAATTACTCTTCACAGGCGAATCTCCAGTCGAAAGTTCAAACGCCGATTAGATTTTGGCTGTGCCAGGTATCAGAAATTTCCCACCCATAAGACAACACAAACATGACAAAAAAAGAGATACAAAATAAGCATGAACCAACGGGTTTTAAAGCTGCCTTAGTGCAACTGACATCAGGACGAAACGTTGAAAAGAATCTTATTAATGCAACGTCATTGATCCGCAAAGCCGCTAAAGACGGCGCGCATTATATTCAAACACCTGAAGTCACGACGTTGATGGAATTGGAACGAGACAAACTTCTGATCCTCAGCAAACCAGAAGATGAAAACCCCGCACTGGCACACTTCCGTGCGCTCGCCCAGGAACTGCAAGTCTGGCTGCACATCGGCTCAATGCCCGTCCTCGTTCAAAGTGATAAACTTGCCAACCGCTCCTACCTCATTTCACCGCAGGGTCGTATCACGGCGCGCTACGATAAGATTCATATGTTTGATGTCGAATTGCCAAACGGTGAAACCTACGAAGAAAGCAAGAACTACGAACCTGGAACAGATGCTGTCGTTGCCGACCTGCCCTGGGGCGGCATCGGCATGACAATTTGCTATGATCTTCGTTTTCCCTATCTACATCGCGCACTTGCCAAAGCCGGCGCGAAGTTTATCGCAGTCCCGGCCGCCTTTACCGTGCCCACTGGAAAGGCCCATTGGCATACCCTCATACGCGCCCGCGCAATCGAAGCCCAATGTTTTGTTTTTGCAGCCGCACAATGCGGCACGCATGAACATGGACGTAGAACGTTTGGGCACAGCCTCATCGTCTCACCATGGGGCGAAATCCTAGCCGAAGCGGGCACCGAACCAACGGTTGTTTTTGCCGAAATCAATACAAACATATTAAATGATGTCCGTGCTAAACTACCTTCGCTCAAACACGATCGCGCTTTTGAAGTCGCGCACTTGGACCGACAACCCAATACGGAAACCACTTCATGATCAAATATATGCTCAGATGCAGCAATGATCACGAATTTGACGTATGGTTTCGCAACAGCCAAGCCTTCGAACATCAGGCTTCAGACAATCAAATTGCATGTCCGCAATGCGCAAATCGCGACATTCAAAAATCACTGATGTCACCAAGCATTTCTTCCAAGGAGGCACCAACAGGCAACACCAACAAAACCCCTGACATGCAGCAAATTTTTGCAATGTGGAAGGAAATGGGACGCACCATTAGAAAAGAAGCCGAACACGTCGGTACAGAGTTTCCTGAGGAGGCCCGCAAAATTCATTTCAACGAGGCGCCACCTCGCCAAATTTGGGGCCAAGCGTCGTTTTCCGAAGCCAAAGAACTGCTTGAAGACGGTGTAGAAATTGTTCCCCTGCCGGATTTGCCAGAAGAAAGCAATTAAACCGCCCCCCGATTTTGCCTGCGCAACCCAACGAAATATGACGATCAATGCCTCAGGTCATAAACTGTCATGGCCACGTAGTGATCATATCGCACGCCCTAGGCAAAACAAATAACCAACCTTGTGGAGCGACACCATGTCAACGGCCCGCGAACCCTCGGCAGTCCTCTTCGAGGAAGCAGAAGACAATTCGGCAAATGAATCGCGAAACCCCACGATCGGAGACATAATCGAGGAACGCCTGTCACGCCGAGGCGTACTATCAGGCATGATGGGCGCAGGCGCCTTAGTAGCCACGGTGTCATCAACAGCATTTTTCACCGCGTGTTCCGAAAACTCACCATCAACAACCCCCACGTTTTCCTTCGATGAAGTTACTGCAGGCGTCGACAACACGCATCATGTCGCCAATGGCTATAATGCTGACGTCCTAATTCGTTGGGGCGACAAGGTTCTAAAAGACGCCCCCGAATTTAACCCCACCAAACAAACCGCGGAAGCGCAAGCTACGCAGTTTGGTTACAACAACGATTTCATCGGGTTCCTACCATTAGATGACGGCAACAAACATGGGTTGCTCGTCATAAACCACGAATACACCAACGAAGAACTGATGTTTCCTAACGCAAGTTCCGCATTAGACGGCGAGCGTTTCGCAAACATGACGGCAGAACGAGTTGCCATAGAAATGATGGCCCATGGCGGATCGGTCATCGAAATCAAACAAAAAAACGGCAAGTGGCACGTCGTCGATGACTCAAATTACGCACGCCGCATCACCGCCGAAACACCGATGCGCATTTCAGGCCCTGCTTCCGGCCATGAAAAAATGAAAACAAGCTATGATACCAGCGGCAAAATGGTGCGCGGCATGATCAACAATTGTGCCGGCGCTATGACGCCTTGGGGCACATGGCTTTCGTGTGAAGAAAATTTCAATGGTTATTTTTGGGGCCGAAAATTTGCGAACAAATCACCACACGCCATCGCCCTTCAGCGATATGGAGCACCCTCCGAGCAATATGCATGGGGCAAATTTCACGACCGTTTCGACATTTCCAAGGAACCAAATGAGGTCAATCGCTTCGGCTGGGTTGTCGAAATTGACCCTCGTGATCCCAAAGCAACGCCCGTAAAACGAACAGCTCTCGGTCGCTTTAAGCACGAAGGTGCTGGAAACATTATCAACCGCGATGGCAGGTTCGTCATCTATCAAGGCGACGACCAGAAGTTTGACTACGTCTATCGTTATGTGACGCGCGACAAAATTGATAACACCAATCCCGACGCAAACCGCGATCTCCTTGATCACGGCACGCTTTACGTCGCCCGCTTTAACATAGATGGCAGTGGCATCTGGCTCCCATTAGAACACGGGCAAGGCCCACTTACCGCTTCGTCCGGATTTCAAAACCAAGGCGATGTGGTCATCAATGCGCGTCTCGCTTCTGACCTCCTTGGAGCGACAAAAATGGATCGCCCAGAAGACATAGAAGCCAATCCAAAAACCAACAAAGTCTATGTCATGCTCACCAACAACACCGCGCGCACAGAAAAAACAGTCGACGCCGCAAACCCAAGGGCCAAAAATGCATATGGCCATATCATTGAAATCACACCCTCCGGTGGCGACCACGTTGCGCCAACATTCCATTGGGAAATTCTTGTTCGCTGCGGAGATCCGATGGTTGCCGAAGTCGGCGCAACATTTAATCCAGCCACAAGCGTCAATGGTTGGTTTGCCAATCCCGATAACTGCGTGATCGATGCTAAGGGCCGCTTATGGATTGCAACGGATGGCAACTCACAATCCAAGACCGGACGCACGGACGGTGTCTGGGCCATGGAAACGGAAGGCAACCAACGCGGCACATCCAAGCTTTTCTTTCGCTGCCCCAGAGGCGCTGAACTCTGCGGTCCCACGTTGACGCCCGATATCGAAACATTTTTCCTAGCAGTTCAGCACCCAGGTCAAAGCGAAGGCGGCGGTTATTCAAGCTTCGAGAACCCCTCTACGCGCTGGCCCGACTTTGACTCGTCAATGCCGCCCCGTCCCTCAGTCCTCGCCATTACCAAGAAAGGCGGCGGCAAAATTGCGCTATAAAGCGCCAACATCAGATGAGCCGAACCGCGCAGGACCCAAATTGAGGCCAAGTTAACGCTTCTGCCCTTGCATTAAGACCCATTCACGGTGCAAAACGAACACCACCGCTCGGCCTGGTTTCCCTAATGGACTGCCGAAACCCCAAGGCACACAAATAATAACGCATAAACGAAAGACGATTCATGTCCCAACCTTTGGCACCCGACCTGGCACATGAAGATCAAATGTCCGTCGACACGGGCAACACCGTTGAAAATAAAGTTGGATCCGCGACCCGGCATAACTGGACAGCAGACGAGGCGCGCGCCATCTACGACCAACCGTTTAACGATTTGCTTTTTCGCGCCCACACCATCCACCGCAAAAATTTCAACCCCAATAAGATTCAAAAAAGTCGCCTTTTGAATATCAAAACAGGCGGCTGCCCAGAAGATTGCAGCTACTGCAGTCAATCGGCCAAATACAACACGGATGTCGGAGCCTCCAAACTCATGGAGGTCAGCGACGTAATTGAAGAAGCACAAACAGCACGTGCATCAGGCGCCACACGCTATTGCCTTGGCGCCGCCTGGCGCAGCCCCAAAACGCGCGACATGGACGCCGTAGTTGACATGATTGCGGGCGTCAAAGCCTTAGGGCTTGAAACATGTGCCACCTTGGGCATGCTTTCCGACACGGACGTCACGCGCCTGAAAGACGCTGGCCTTGATTATTACAATCACAACATTGACACCTCTGAACGACATTACGCCAACATCATTTCCACCCGAACGTTCAAAGATCGGCTCGACACTTTGGCTCGTGTTCGCGAAGCTGGCATAAATGTCTGTTGCGGTGGCATCCTAGGTCTGGGTGAAGAACCCGCAGATCGCGTTGAAATGTTAGTCACGTTGGCAAACTTACCCGAGCACCCGCAAAGCGTTCCCATAAACCTTTTGATCCCCGTCGACGGTACACCATTGGAAGACACCGCAAAACTAGATCCAATCGAGTTTGTCAGAACCATTGCACTGGCCCGCATTTTGATGCCGCAGTCTTTTGTACGCCTTTCTGCGGGTCGCTCGGACATGACCGACGAAATGCAAGCCCTTTGCTTTTTTGCAGGTGCCAATTCAATCTTTATCGGCGATACGTTGCTCACCGCTGACAACCCCGATCAAGATAAAGATGAACGCCTGTTCGACCGACTTGGACTCGAACCCCTGGGCGCGTAAGCCAAGATGCACTCCGAGACTAAATCTAAAGGCCCTTTTGACGCCCATCAAAAAAGCCTCAAAGCGCTGAAGCGTCGCAATAGGTTGCGCAATCTTTCCCCAAGTTCGGGAATTGACTTTGCATCCAACGACTATCTCGGCCTTGCAAATGACCCAACGTTCAAGACAGCAACAACGGAAGCCCTTGCCCGCGGCATCCCTGTTGGCGCCACCGGTTCCCGCCTCCTTCGTGGCAATCACGAAGAACATCAAAAGTTAGAACACGAGGCAGCGCAATTTTTTGGCGCCCAAACTGCGCTGTTTCTTGCCGGTGGGTTCACGGCCAATCACGCAATTTTTTCAACCCTTCCACAACGCGGCGATCTCATCGTGTTTGACGAATTGATCCACGCCAGCGTCCATGACGGTATGCGTGCGAGCAGAGCCGAATGCGTTGCAGCCGCCCACAACAATGCTCAAGGGTTTGACGACGCAATCACACAATGGCGCACGCGCGGCGGGACAGGCACAGCGTGGATTGCCATTGAAACGCTTTACAGCATGGACGGTGATCGCGCGCCCTTAGATGATCTTGCAGCGGTCGCCGACCGCCACGACGCCGTCCTCGTATTGGATGAAGCCCACGCCACTGGCGTCTTTGGCCCAAATGGCCGCGGGCTAAGTGCTCACCTGGAAGGACGCCACAACGTCATCTCATTACATACTTGCGGCAAAGCATTAGGTGTGATGGGAGCACTTGTTTGTGCACCGTGCACTATCAAAGATTTTCTCATCAATCGAAGTCGTTCGCTGATTTATGCAACCGCACCCTCTCCGCTCATCGCAGCGCTTGTGCGCCACAGCCTAAAACTTATCGCTACAGGCGACGCACGTCGAACAGACCTAAAAAAATTGACAACGCACACCATCAACGAACTTCAAAAACTCGGCTCCATAAAACCATCCAACTCACAAATTCAACCCATAATTGTTGGATCAGACGAACGCGCGCTTGCCCTTTCACATGCCATACAATCACATGGGTTTGACGTTCGCGCCATCCGCCCTCCAACCGTTCCTGAAGGCACGGCCCGTTTACGCCTCGCGATCACCCTTAATGTTAGCGAAACGGATATCACAGACATGATGGACGCATTGTCATATGAATTGGAACGGCTTGCTTGATGGCAAAAGGATTCATTGTTACCGGCACCGATACCGATGTTGGCAAGACGGTCTTTTGCGCAGCACTAGCAGGTGCACTTAAAGGAACCTATTGGAAACCGATCCAGGCCGGACGAGAACCCGAAACAGATCGCTATACTGTGGCCCAACTATCTGGACTGCCTGAGGACCACATCAGACCAGAAGTCTATATATTAAACACACCTTGCTCACCACATCGTGCGGCCGAGTTGGACGGTGTCACAATCGATCGATCCCGGCTGAACCCGCCAACAACACACAACGCGCCGCTCATTATCGAGGGCGCCGGCGGCATCCTTGTCCCTATCACACCAGACCTATTACAAATCGAGCTCTTCTCCCGATGGAACCTTCCGGTCATTTTGGTCGCCCGCACGGCCCTTGGCACGATCAACCACACACTCTTGTCCGTCGAAGCCCTCAATGCCCGAAAGATACCGCTCCGCGGCATCGTCTTCATTGGCGAGGAAAACAAAAACACACAAGATACAATTCAAGCGTTTTCAAAAGCGCGTATCCTTGGTCGGCTGCCAGTTCTAAAAGACCTCAACCGCACATCGCTGCACGAAGCCTTCCAAACAAGTTTTGACCTCCAGGATTTTTGCTAATGCCCGACGCCAAGTCTTCTCCAGTTTGGCATCCCTTCACGCAGCACGCCTTGCAACCAATAATGGTTCCAATCCGAAGCGCTGACGGGGCATGGCTCGAAACGCAAGATGGCAAAAAAATCCTTGATGCAATTTCATCGTGGTGGGTGATAACCCACGGCCATCGCCACCCAAAGATCATGGCCACCATTCGCGATCAAAGTGAAAAACTGGACCAGGTCATTTTTGCTGGCTTCACACATGAGCCGGCCGAAACCCTCGCCAACGGTTTGATTGACATCACGCCCTCAAATCTCACTCGGGCTTTTTATTCTGACTCCGGCTCAACTTCGGTGGAAGTTGCCCTCAAGATGGCGCTTGGGTTCTGGCGCAACCGCGGCGAAAAACGCACGCGCATCATTGCACTGGAGCATGCTTATCACGGGGACACCGTGGGCACCATGTCTGCGGGCGCGCGCGGTCTCTTTAATGCGGCCTATGAACCGCTTTTGTTTGACGTGGCCCGAATTCCATTTCCCAACCAAGGGTTAGAACAACAAACTCTTGACGCGCTGGAGGAGCATTGCAGCCAAAACAACGCCGCTGCATTGATTGTCGAACCCCTCATTTTAGGCGCGGGCGGCATGCTGATCTATGAACCGAAGGTGCTGTCCGAAATAAAGCGCATCTGCGAAAAACACAACGTCTTGTTTATTGCCGATGAGGTTATGACCGGATGGGGCCGCACTGGTACGCTGTTCGCTTGCGAACAAGCGAATGTGAGACCCGACATTTTGTGTATCGCAAAAGGCATAACCGGTGGCGCTTTGCCCTTAGCGGCAACACTTTGCTCAGAAGAAATCTTCGCAGCACACTATTCAAAAGACCGCACCAAAATGTTTTTCCACTCCAGCTCTTACACAGCCAACCCGATCGCCTGCGCGGCCGCCTGCGCCAATCTTGAAATCTGGCGTAACGAACCCGTGCTTGATCGGATCAAAAAAATTAGTGACACCCACCAAAGTCAGTTGCAAAGGTTCAAAGCCCATTCCAAGGTTTCAAACCCACGACAATTGGGAACAATTGCGGCCCTGGACGTGTGTACAAACGATCAAGGATATATGGCCAACATCGGCCCGAAGCTTTATCAAAGGTTCCTTGATGAGGGCGTCCTGCTGCGCCCCCTTGGCAACACGATTTACATCATGCCGCCCTATTGCATCACAGAACCGGAACTCAAAAAAATCTACGACACCATCGAAAAAACCGTAGAAAAAATAACCAGCGAGCAAGGAACATGAGCGTCGAAATCCTTGGCCTCGGCCATCATGTTCCAAATCGAGTCGTCACCAATCAAGAGCTTGAAAAAAAACTTGGCCTCGATCCAGGTTGGATCGAACAACGCACGGGCATCCGCGAACGCCGATGGGCTGAACCCCAAGACACACTAAGCGGCATGGCGGCCGCCGCCGGCAACATGGCGCTGTCAAATTCGAACATCTCAAAATCCGATATCGCGCTTCTGCTATTGGCCACCAGCACACCCGATCAACTTTTGCCGCCGTCAGCTCCGCTTGTTGCCCATAAACTTGGATTGCAAAACGCCGGTGGCATCGATCTTGCCGGCGCTTGCACAGGTTTTCTTTACGCACTGGTACTCGCCGACGCTTTCGTGCACACGCAAAGAAAACCTGTTCTTGTCATCGCCGCCAACATTTTGTCACGGCGCGTGAATGTGGCCGACCGATCAAGCGCTATTCTTTTCGCCGACGCCGCCGGCGCCGCAGTCCTTGCGCCCACTGAAAGAAAAAACGCTGGCTTGATTGCGTCGGACCTCCGTGCCGACGGGGAAGCCTACGACCTCATCGCTATTCCTGGCGGCGGCAGCACCAAACCGTTTTCTGAAATCACAGACCCCATTGAAACACTCATGGAGATCAAGGACGGCCAGGCGGTCTTCAAAAAAGCCGTGACCTTGATGACCGACTGCGCGAGTAACGCACTCTTGCAATCAAAGCTATCGATCGACGACATCGACCACGTCATTCCCCATCAAGCCAACGCCCGAATGATCGAAGCCGTGCGCGACCAGCTCAAAGTCCCTAACGACAAGGTTCACATAAGCCTGGCCCGGTTCGGCAACAGCTCCGCCGCAACCATTCCATTGACGTTGTCATTGGCCCACGACGCCGGCAAACTATCACAAGACCAATCCCTCCTCATGACCGCCGCCGGCGCCGGCCTTTTAGGCGGCGCCGTTGTTTGGGGGATGTGAACCACCGCAGGTCACCGCACTCAACAAGCAAATTTCGCCAACGACCACCTCTCATTCGGCGTGTCATTGATCGTCAATGTCTGAAGTTATCTATTGATCGGACATGCCGTACTCAATCCAAGATGTTCGCTTTTAACCCGAAACAATATCGGACAAACGAACTGAACGGATCACCGTTTTGCTTGCGCAAGATGTCAGCTCATCAATTCGCCGCTCCGCAGGGAGTCAAGTGGCACGTACCATCCCAACCAGCTTGACGGGAGCGCATCAAATTTGCACTAGTTAGAATACCCATAGTTCACGATGCTTTGAAACACCACGAACTTTGTTTTATCGGAATACAACCGCATATACTAATAAGATTTGTCCAGTGTTCGAACCACCAGACATCAACGCCCAAAGACAAAGAGTCGTCGGTGCGACCAACCGTACCTCTGCTTTTTTGGCAGGTTACCTAAGAGGGCTCGCCCTTCCACTCAATTTAGCTGGGACTGTCGTCAGCAATCTAGCCCGGATCATCAAGATAATCGTTTCGTTTGTGTTCTCAACCATTGCGCTGCTCACCTTGCATGTTGGAAAAATCGCCGCTCACGTGCTTCATGCAGTCTTTGCACTAATAACTTGTTTCATTACAGTTGCACTTGTTTTAGCGGCCATCTTTGCCATTGCCGGAGCTTTGCTAGTGGTCTTCTCGCTATTTGCAAACAACTGGCCGAAACAATCTACGTCAACCACACCGAGCACCGATCAGCCAATAATACAAAACGGATCGATCTCGTCGTCGAAGGAACCGAGCCCCAACGTTAGCATTGTGAGAACGTTAGCCGGACCGCAGCAACGGCATACAGTTGAATTCGTGGTCTTCTCCCAGTCCTGCAATTGGCCGAAGGGTGACACCGAATTGATCATCTGCGGAACAAAACGCCTCGCCGGAGATGCCTTCGTAGGAGATCTACTCCTACCACATATCCGAGACAAGCTATTGCGCGGTACTACAATTGTGTCGATTGGCGCCGCTTCCTCGGAAGGCGACCCGGAAAAAGAGCTACCGCGTTCCCTAGTTAGGGCTAATAAACTAGCAAGTTGGATGGCCCCACGAACAGGCCAGGTACCGATATGGGTCGTCAGTCTTGGCCAGTTCTCTTCGCCCTGTTCCAATTGCTATAAACGTGGCACCGACTGGCAGCGCCCATTGATTGTCGCTTTGATAACCGAAACAGACCCAACGACAGACATCGCTGCCATTATTCGGGCAGCACTCTCAACAGAACCTACACTTCCCGATCCTTCGGATTATGTTGGCTTTGCATCTCGCCGATGGCGTTAGTTAGGGCCAAACCACACTCAGCCTGGTTGAATTTGCGATGAAGATACTGTTAATCGGCGACGACGAAAGCACATTTCTCACACAACTTCAGGAAGTTCTTGGCTCAGACCTTCGCTCTGTTACGGCGACCACTTCAGAGCGCGCACTAAGGCTCAATCTTGAAGATTTCGCACTCGCCATTATCATCGCCAACAATTTCGGTCTTAAAAAACGCGTCCAATTAATTCTAAGCCACCTAAAACGTCATCCCTGGGTTTCGCCCATAATTGCGGCAACAAAAGAGTTTAGAGATAGTCCTGAACTCAAAAG
Organism: Hyphomicrobiaceae bacterium; assembly: GCA_965222775.1. Taxonomy (GTDB): domain Bacteria; phylum Pseudomonadota; class Alphaproteobacteria; order Rhizobiales; family Hyphomicrobiaceae; genus CBDCUV01. Next base: position 1,343,342 of record OZ244971.1, on the reverse strand, counting down.
CATAGCAACCGTCCCAACCGTATCGATTGCGAGTAGCGACGAGTTGGTGATTTTGCGAGAGCTTGTCCGTAACGCGGAGGACAAGTTCGTAACTACAAAAATTTCTATATCTCCGCAAATCCGTACTGACGTGAGTCTATCCCACCGCCGCACTGCAACTTCCGTCAGCTCTCGAGTAAGGGACCTCGGAGTATCATATTTCGTTTCGCCGAAAGGCGTGAGGCGACCCACCTATGATATTTGGCTTGCTCGCAACACAGGATTCTGGTTAGGAGCTGCAACATCGTTGCTGGCTCTCGGCGCACTTGCATGGATCTACCGTGATGAAGCATGGTCCACACTATCGAAGCTTCTTCTATTGACCAAATCAAGTATTCCCCCGAGCCTTGCAACCTTTGCGACCAACAAAGCGAACAACGCGACAAACCCGAACTCCGCTTCGAAGGATATTGATACCGTCGATTGCTCCGCTTTCGCAAATCAGATTATCGTCCCAGGCGCCACCTCGCTACTCCGAGTAAGCCTACATCAACGCAACCAACTTGAGGGGTTGCGGCGCAACTTCGGACAAAGCGAATTTACAACGCCATCTCAACTTATGGCAATGCAAGTCCACCGCGGAGACCGAATCACGGTCCAATTTGATGGCGACGAAGAGGTCATTGCTGACGAACCTGTCCAATATGTAGACTGGAGCGGAGAGACCGAGACCCTCCAGTTCAAAATCACTTTTCCTCAACAGCTGGCTGTAAACGAACTCCACCCGATCGTCCGTGTATGGATCAACGAGCACTACATTGGCAGACTTGTTCTGAGTTTTTATTGTGGCACGGCACAACTTGCTTCTCATTCTGCGAGTGTTTGTCAGGCAGTTCAAGGCGCCGAGCCAGTATTCGTTTCATATGCTCGAAGGGATTGGCTCCGTGCAAAGTATCTAGCCGAAGACTTAGAAATCGTCCGCCTTAAACCATTTATTGATGTTTTGAGATTGCGTTTTGGCGAGGACTGGGAAAGTCGTCTGTTAAATGAAATTGACGGCTGCAACACATTCTGCGTTATCTGGAGTCATGCTGCAAAGAAATCTAGTTGGGTCAAAAAGGAATATAAACGCGCAATCGATCGTAAGGTCGGTGAAAATTTCAGGCCACCCGAAATCTTTGTTATACCCAAACCTTCCCGTCGACGCATTTTGGGGCGCAAGAGCATTCCCCAGCCATGGGATTTTGCTGCACGATTTCATCACACTACTTTGGAACATAATCTCGTTCATATGCAACGTGACTAACACTTCAAAAGTGGGCATAAGCTTTCTTGTGACTCAAAGCAATGAACAGCTCGTGAGCAACAAAGAAAACGTACACCGTAAAACTCCCGCCGCTGCGGTAGGCGAAGCCGTCGCGATCAGCGGACCCGTGGGCCCAAACGCAATAAGCGTTCAGAATAGCCCGCCAGCAACAAGAACGGGCACGCCGTATCTCTCCCGCCGCTGGTGTAGCCGAAGGCGTACCAGTCGGCGCGTTCATGGCCCTCGCGTAGCGAGGAACAGCCATGAACAAGATCAACTAGGCGGAGCCGTTGGCGTCGGCGCAAAAAAACCACCTACTTCTCCTCATCCTCCTTCGCAGGCGTCAGCGAGTAAAGCTTGCGCAACAACGTCTCAAGGCCGCCGCCCTCACCAGCATGCAGATCGATCCGGCCAACTTTTTCAACCAGCCGCTCCAGCGCCTCAAGTTCCTTCAAACGCATGAGCAGCGGGTTGTCGGTCATCAGCTTCGACGTGTTGAGAAGCGACCGCGTCGCCGCCGTCTCTTCCTGACGTCGAATGAGGTTCGCCTTGGCTACGCGCTCAGCTTCAACAACCTTGTTCAAAAGCTCACGCACATCGCCCGGCAAAATGACATCCTTAATGCCAATCTCACCCACTTCGACGCCAAGCTTTTCTGCCCGTTGCGAAACAAACGCACGCACTTCGTTGTCGATCGCATCGCGCGCCGCCAAAATCTCATCGAGCGTGCGCGTCGCCACAGCCTCACGAATCGCAAACTGAATAAGACGGTAGATCGTGTTCGACACATCATCAGCCGCCATCACGACCTTCTCCGGATCAACAATCTTCGTAAACGCCGTCAGCGTCACGCGAATGCCAACCCGGTCTTTGGTCATGATTTCCTGCGCCGTCACCTCCAACGGCGTCGGACGCAGATCCAGTTTGATGATCTTGACCGTCCGCGCGACCGACCAGAACGCATGCCGACCAGGCTTCAAACGCTCGACCATCTCGCCGTCAACGATCAACAGACCAGCTTCATGCGGCTCAACAACCTCTTGCACCACGACCGATGCCCGCGCCACGTCAATTTTGTCCAGATGGCGCTTGGCAACCCGCAGATCAGCCGACGTGTCAATTTTATCTACGCCGACATCCGTCACCGCCTTCCAAAATGCGCGCGTGGTGTTCGGCAACACAAGATGCTTCGGCTCGCCGTCAAACGAGACGATGCCAACCTCGTTGGCGCCCGCTTGAACGACCTCAAAGTTTTCATCAGCCAAGTCAGGCGACAGCTTTGTAAACATCAGTGCACGGTCTGCCGGAATCTCCGAACGCAGAACTTTGACAACGTCCGCCGTGTACTGGCCCGTGACATCAAAAAACACATGTCGACCTGGACCAAGCAAACGCACAAACCGGCCACCACGCATCAGAAAAGCGCGTTCATCATCTTTGACAGTTACGCGAAACACGCCAAGGACAGCCATAACAAACTCCTCAACAATTCTTTTTCAACAATTCCTGCTCATGAACAACGAGCACGTAACGATAACCTTGCTGCAAACAAAAGGTCGCTGACTTCCCCCCAACGTTCCTGCCGCGGGCCCCTGCTTAAGACAACAATCACCGCCTTACACCACAAGTTGCCGACACCGCCTTTAAAAGAACGATGCCGGGGACAAGTGGCTCCAGTTTAGACCGTTGGCGGTATCCGCAAATGGAGCACAAAGCGTCAGAAACGCTGCCCTCTCGCATCCAATCCGCAGCCGTAGCTTTGGATTTTCAGCAATTGGGCTTGGAGAGAAGCCAGCTCCCCATCTTGTCTTCGAAAATCGGACCCAAACCGATCGTGCTTGGAAGGCACCAGTGGGAATCGAACCCACGACGGACTTAACGTCCCCAGGATTATCAGCCCTGTGCTCAGCCTTTGAGCTTTGGTGAAGCTAGAAGGATTCGAACCTCCGTCCTGCCGGGTTCCCGGCCGCTCTACCTCTGAGCTATAGCCCTCGGTCCCTGTTGATCGCGGAACACACATCAAACCGCACAGCGGCGTGCGCCAGGTGGGTCTCAACGAGCCCAACCACACGGCGTCGCAAGGGGGCGCAGCGTTTATAGCTGAATTCAGGCAAAAATTTGTTGATATAATCCACGCAGCTTTACGCAGAGGCGCTTTGTCCTCGTTTCTCTTTGTAGGCCTTCATACGCTCTGCGACCTTTTCTTTGCGCTGGACAGATTCGAGTTCGATCAACTTTGACATGGTATCGCGGTCCGATCGGGTCATGCCGGTAACACCAGTTGCATTTTCCACAACGCGGCTGAACGCTTTCTCGGCTTTCTCGGCACGTTTTTGCAGACCACAGGTCTCGCCGCCAAGATCACCGTCAACAGCCACATTTGAAAGTTCCTTCTGAGCTTGGATAAAGGCCTTTAGCTCTTCCTCCATTTCAGATTTGCGCCCGTTCAATGCGGTAATGTAGCCGTTAAGTTCAGCTCCTCGCTCGCCTGCAGCATCGCGTGTTTTTTCCAGGATCGGGATTTGAGCTTCAAGATCAAGCTGACGATTAACGACCGCTTCGGCGAGATCATCGCGGTCGACCTTAAGCGCGGCTTCCACCTTGTCTGCTAGCTGCGCCAGTTTCTCTTGCGTCTGAATTATTCGGCGGGCCGCCACTTGCTGCTCGCGACGAGAATTGAACAATTGATCGCGAACTTCCTCTGTCGTGCGCTCAACTTCTCGGATCGCTTCGCGCATGGTGGTTTCAGCCATCGCCGATTCCAGGGCTTCAACCTGACCGTAGACTGCACCTGAGATCAAGCGGTTGATCCGCGAAATGAGTGGCTCGCTCATGAAACTTCCTCCAGTATTTCGTGCTGTGATGTCAACACATGGCAACCTTTGCATCAAATTCTAACGCTTCACGTGAGCATTGCGACCATTACTAAAAATATCGCTAACTTACATTCAAAACCTGAATTCGTTCATTTTGAGCCTCCCGCAAATACGATCGTTACCATGTTCATCAAATAGATATTTACCACAGATCTCTACTGTTTTGATCAAATGAAGATCGACTTCAAATTGGAAAGGGAGTCCTATGCTCACTGGTCTGATAATGTTTATAATTGTTTTACTCCTGCTTATCACCGGGGTGCTGGCCTACTTGTTGATGAGCCACAATCGCGTCATGGCACTGCAAAGTCGCTGCGAACAGGCCTATGCCGATATCGATGTTCAGCTGCGCCAACGCCATGACTTGATCCCGAATATTATTCAGACCGTGCACAATTTCGTCGGTATGGAGAAGGACTCGATCAACGCCGTGCTTAGGTCGCGGACTGATGCGCTAAATGCCATGGGGGGTCCTGCAAAATTTAAGGCCGAGATTCAGTTAGGAAATAATCTCGAACGGCTTATGGCCGCCGCCGAACACTATCCTGAGCTTAAGTCACAACGAGAGTTTGCGGTCTTGCGTGCCGAATTGTCGGACATGGAAAACAAGATTGCAGCATCGCGGCGGTTTTTGAACCTCTCTGCAAACGAATACAACACCTCCATTAGGCAGTTTCCAGGCTCTTTGATCGCTGCATACCGCGGGTTGAACAAGGAGAGGTTCTTTGGGCTGGGTGAGGATCGTATGTTTGTCGAAGACGCGCCCGTTGTGAAAGCCCTCTAATTTTGGCGTTGGAGTTTTTGCGATGACTGAGATTGCCGAAACACTTCCGGCGCCGAAGGGACTTTTTGCTCACATCCAAGAGAACAATTTGCGCTCTTTGGCGCTGTTTGTCTGGTTTGCGATCCTACTGCAATGTCTCTACGTGGCAACGTCAGTTATTCTGATCTCGATGGGAAGCCCCTTCGAGACATATGGAAATATTCTGACTGGGGAAACAAATGGCCCCATATACACCAATCTCAACAGTGGGCTGCCGGGCGAAAATCCCATTGCACAAGAACTTGGTATTTCCATTCCCCAACATGTTGGTGAGATCTGGAACCAATTTTGGGAACGCGACGCATTGCTAGGTAGCATCGCCGGCATTATCTTCCTCCTGGCTCTGGTATACGTTGGAATTGGTCTATGGTTTCAAAGCCGATACGCGCGTCGTCAGATGATGGCGGTTCGCGTCCGTCGGCAAGATGAGCCCCGCCTGTACGGGCTTATAGAACCTATGGCGATTTCGCGCGGACTGCCGATGCCCAAGCTTGAGGTCATTGAGAGCCCCGGTTGCAACGCCTATGCAGGCGGCATGACGCCGGCCGATTCGGTTATTGGCGTAACGCGCGGACTCCTTGACACTTTGAATGATGCGGAACTTGAGGCTGTTCTTGCGCACGAATTCGCGCATATCGAAAATCGTGACAACCGTTTGATGACGATCGCCAACCTTTGTGCAGGCGTTATCACTAGAAATAGTCACAAGACAGCAGCGTACATCAAAAACTATCCCCTACAGACAGCCGTTGGTTTGGGCGCGGCGCTATATATAGGCGCATGGTATGGCGTTCTAATTGGATACGGATTGATCGTACTTGCATATTTCATGGCCCACGCTGTGAAATACCTGATTTCACAGAAACGAGAGTTTATTGCAGACGCGCGTGCGATCGAAATCGTGAAACAGCCAGGTGCCCTGATGTCGGCACTGCATAAAATATCAAGGAACGACAAGATTGAAGGCCTCAATCCGAAATATCAAATGATGATGATTTCCAACTTGTCCGGCGTCGATCAGTGGACACATCCTTCGATAGCCGATCGCATTGCCGCAATCAGTGCGACCACCGGTGTGCAATTTGCCGATGCGTTGGCCGAAAAACCTCGACAAAACCGTGATCGATGGGCTGGTCAACGGGAGCACTTTCCCGCGCCACGTTCTCAATTGGGGCGCCGTGGCCAAATACACAATCCTATATCGAAGCAACGAATCAAGGAGGCGGACGAGGCACCATCTCCTACTTTCGGCAGGCGCGGGAGACGAATCCAGCGCGCCCCATCAAACTTACGTACATACGCCTTCGAGGACACAACCTACGGCGCCGAAGAACAATGGACTGCCCAGGAACTTCGTTCGAAGGCTGTGCTGGACAATGTTGACGGCACAATGGAACAGCTGGCACGCCATAAATCGGCAGCATCGCAGGGAATTGACGCCTTGTGGGGAAAGCTGTGGATGCTGCCATTCGCCATGGTCGCATTGGCGTTTGTGTCCGCTCTGCCCACCTGGCTACTAGTCAGTTCAATCAGCGGGTTTGGCTACTTTGCATGGCAGAAGTGGGGTCACTAGAACCGGTTCGTACCTTTAGTCTGAACCACCTACGCCCCCAACACCCTGACAAAAAGTCAACGTGTAACAATATCATCGGGACAACATTTTCGCAGAACCATTGGTCGACCTTCGCCCACAAGGGGGTTATCCTATGTTCCGCAGGCGTGCACATCAGACATGAGCATTCGACACGTTCTCATTTAGCCGACCGCGTCAACACCATTCTATCAGATCCGTTCCCAGGCCCATGGCGTTGCCACCCAAGTTGTGCCGGAGGCGACGGCACAATCAACGACACCCCACAGCGCTTGACTTCGTTGCCCAAACCAAACAAACTTCATCCTGCTATTAATAATCGTTCGCAACTAGAGTAGTCTCCACACATGTTCAGCGCCAAACCCGAACCATACGGTTTTTTTTATTGAGGCCTTGGACACCCGTTTCTTTTAGAGAGGCCCACCTGCTCCCATCACAAGCCCAGTTTCGTCACCGGCTAATCGGAGTGCCACATTTTAAGCCATGACCGAAGTCCCAGAATTTTTCTCAACACCTGTCCTAATCGCCTTTGCCGTTTGCATTGCAGCTGCCGCGTCGACCATGCTCGGAACCGCATTTATTTTCCGCGCAAACACCGCCAACCCACGTTTGCTGGCGTTCGGACTGGCGTTTGCCGGCGGCGCCATGGTCTATGTTTCGCTGGTCGAGATCTTCACCAAATCGCATCTGTCTTTTTCGGAAATCTACGATGGCAGGATGTCGTACGCCTATGCCACATTGGCGTTTTTTGTCGGTGTCGGCCTACTTGCAATAATTGACCGCTTAATTCCAAATCCCCACGAAGGCATGGATCCAGAACATGCCGCACACGCAAATAACATCGGTCGTGTGGGCTTACTTGCTGCTGCGGCGATCACGGCACACAATTTTCCAGAAGGCCTTGCAACTTTTTTTGCGACCCTCGACAACCCTGTGGTGGGTTTGCCACTCGCCATCGCAATTGCCATTCACAACATCCCCGAGGGCGTCTCAATTGCAATACCCGTTTATTATGCGACAGGAAGCAAAATGAAGGCGTTCGGCGCCACCTCCATCTCCGCAGCAGCAGAGCCACTCGGCGCCCTAATTGGTTACCTGATCCTGGCACCATTTCTAAATGCTGCTGTATTCGGCGCTGTTTTTGGTGTGATCGCAGGTGTCATGGTTTTTTTGGCCCTCGATGAATTAATGCCCGAAGCCAAACGCTACTCGAAAGGTCACGAAACTGTTTACGGCATGGTCTTCGGCATGGCCGCCTTGGCGCTCAGCCTTGTATTATTCAAATGAACCAAAAAGACACCTAGACGCATCCCAATCATTCTAGCAAATCAGTAATGTGCAAACGTTACCGTGCAAAAACTCCAATAACCCGCTGATGTCCGTTTTTGTGCAAAGCGTCGATTTGGATCAACACGCCCTGCCAATTCCCTAAGGACCTTGAATGTTTCCACTCGCTCGCCCGTTAGAAAAACTCCGCGATCATTATGATGTGGTCATTGTTGGATCGGGCTACGGCGGCGGTGTGTCAGCATCCCGTCTGGCACGTGCAGGCCTCCGCGTTGCCGTACTCGAACGCGGTCGCGAGTTTTTAACTGGCGAATTTCCAAATCGCTTCCCAGACTTGCGAAACGAATTTCAATTAACTGGAAAACGAATACAAACCGGGAAAAAAACAGCCCTTTACGACATCCGCGTCGGAGAAGACATGCACGTCCTCGTGGGCTGCGGCCTTGGTGGTGGGTCATTGGTCAACGCCGGTGTCACGTTACGACCGGATCCGCGTGTCTTTGACGACGAAATTTGGCCGGGGCAAATCAGACAAGATCCCACACTTGACGAAGGTTATCTCCGCGCCGAAGCATGGTTGAAACCAGCCGCGCACAACGGCACCAACAAACTTGCGAAGTTTCAGGCGCTGGCAGATGCGAATAACGACCTCAACCACCGAATGGTCACACCCCGCACAGCCGTCACCTATGAAGAAGGCACAAACGCTGCGGGAATCACACAACCTGCTTGCACACTTTGCGGCGATTGTTGTTCGGGCTGCAATGTGGGCGCAAAGAACACTGTCGCATTGACATATCTTCCAGACGCCGTCCGACACGGCGCAGAACTTTTCACACACGCGAAAGTCCGAAAGGTCAACAAAAACTCCAATGGTCATTGGCAAACAGAAATCGAGCGCCTTGACGACGAAAAAGGAGATGCCGCTACGCGAACTGTGTCATCGGATGCTGTTATTCTGGCCGCGGGAACATTGGGATCAACTGAAATCCTATTACGGTCACAAGAAGCAGGGCTCAAAATCTCAGAACGCGTCGGCCACTGCTTCTCAGCAAACGGTGACATTATCGCTTTTGGTTATGGCGCTGATCCCGTCATCAACGCTGTTGGCATTGGCCATCCCCCAAAATTGGAAGACTTAACAATCGGCGCAGCCGTGTCGGGGCAAATCGAGATTGATGACGATCAAGTCTTAGACAACGAGATGAGAATTCAAGAAGGTGTTCTTCCGTCTGCGATCGCACCAATTTTGCCCGTGTTGTTCGTTCCCAACGGCCGACTGTTGGGCGCACTTAAAAGCCTCATCAATGGCGTTTACAAGGGCCCGTTTGCACATCTTCAAACCTTTTTTGCCGTCTCCCATGACAGCGCATCGGGCGCCTTCCAATTGACGGACGACAAGCTTGCCTTGTCTTGGCCAAATGCAAAAGACGAACCTGTCTATAAGCGGCTAGATACTGCCATCGAAGCAATCGTCAAAAACTCAGGCGGCAACTATGTTCGCAATCCTTTGTCCGGCACCGTCATGGGACATCAGCCATCCACCGCACATCCGCTAGGCGGATGTGCCATGTCGCAGGACCGCACATTAGGTGTCGTGAATCACAAGGGCCAAGTTTTTGATGCTAACAAAACCAAGGGGTCATCGGACGTCCACAAGGGCCTTTACGTGATCGATGGATCAATCATACCACGCTCATTAGGCGTAAATCCGCTGTTCACCATTACAGCGCTGGCCGAACGCGCTATGATCCACTTCGGGATCGATCATGGTATCGACATCAATACCAATCCGGTCACACAAGAGCGCGTGCTAACACCATTTTCGAAAAACGAACAAGATGTTGTCGCTCTTTGATTACATCTAGACGTCCAAACATCTCGAACGAAAAAATGGAAGACTTCTTTACAATCCTCACGTTGGCCGCAAGTCTGCTGTTCTCTGGCGACTCCAACCTCTATGAAGTCATTGCGCGTTCCCTCTATGTGTCGATCACGGCAACGGCCATGGGCTGCATCATAGGCCTTCCCCTCGGTACAGCATTGGCTGTTTATCGTTTTCCTGGGTCGCGCATCCTAACAACACTCCTAAATGCATTTATGGGACTGCCACCTGTGGTCGTCGGCCTCATCGTTTATCTCTTGTTATCGCGTCAAGGCCCGTTGGGCGTTCTGGGGCTCTTGTATACGCCAACAGCCATGATCATCGCCCAGACGTGCCTTATCACACCACTCATTGCAGCACTCACGCGCCAATCGATGGTTGACCTCAATTCCGAATATTCCGAGTTGTTTCGCTCCCTGCGCCTTCGCCCATCAGAGCGCGTCGCAACTTTGCTTTGGGAAGGCCGCTATAGTCTTACAACGGCCGGACTCGCAGGCTTTGGCCGCGCCATTGCTGAAGTGGGCGCGGTCATGATTGTCGGCGGCAACATTGAGCACTTGACCCGCGTCATGACAACGACCATCGCCTTAGAAACTTCAAAAGGTAACCTTGCAAATGCGTTGGCACTTGGCATCGTCTTGATCTTGATTGCATTCGCGATCAATGCCGCCGTTGGCTTCATAACCAGTTCTGCAAAAAGGCGCGCATATGCTTAACCGCATCAACCAAACAACGGATAAGGTTGGCAGCGATACTCCGACCCAATTGCCAGTCGTTGTCACCAATCTTTGCTATGTGCAAAACGCAAGACCGCTTCTCAGCGATATAACCTTTTCACTACTGCCCAACATGAAATCCGTTATCATGGGCCCCAACGGTGCCGGCAAAAGCCTGTTGTTGCGGGCACTTCACGGCCTAATCGCACCAACAAGTGGCACAATTACCTGGGCAGGAAAGCCGGCCAACGCCGAGATCCGAAAACGGCAAGCCATGGTTTTCCAAAAACCAGTTTTGCTGCGCCGATCGACTCACGACAACATTGCATTTGTCCTCCGTCACTTGCCCAGCGACCTCCGCATTTCACGCATCGACGAATTACTCGAAATGTCACGGTTAAGATCACACGCAGGGACACCCGCTCGCCTTCTTTCAGGCGGCGAACAACAACGCCTCTCGATCGCGCGCGCTCTTGCGTTAAAACCTCAAGTTTTATTCTTAGATGAACCGACCGCCAGCCTTGATCCTTCAGCAACACAAGCGGTTGAAGACCTGATCACCGCTGCCCATGTAGCCAGTACCAAAGTCGTGCTTGTCACCCATGATATTGGTCAGGCAAAACGAATAGCTGATGAGATCTTGTTTCTCGATCACGGAAGACTTGCCGAAAGTGGAACGGCGTCTACCTTTTTTACTGAACCAAAGTCACGCGCTGCACGCGCCTACCTCGCCGGTCAACTTTATCTGGAATGAAAATACAATAAGCACCGGCATTAAAAAAAGAGAAAGTTCATGAACACACGCAGGTTGGGCCTGATGACGCTACTCTTAACGGCACTGGCGATAGCCATGCCGGTCAACCCAGCTCATGCAGATGACCCATTTATTGTTCTTCAATCAACCACATCCACCGACAACTCAGGCCTACTCAAAAGCATCCTACCAAAATTCAAAGCCAAAACGGGCGTCGACGTCCGCGTCATCGCCGTAGGAACCGGTCAAGCTATAAAAAATGCAACGCGCGGCGACGGCGATGTTTTATTGGTGCACGCCCGCAAGGCCGAAGAAGAATTCGTTGCCGAAGGCCACGGCGTCAAACGTATCGATGTCATGTATAATGACTTCATAATTGTCGGACCAGAAAGTGATCCCGCAAAAGTATCCAAAATAAAAGACGTTGCCGCCGCACTTAAAAAAATAGCCACGTCAAATGTTATATTTGCTTCGAGAGGTGATGACTCTGGCACGCACAAGGCTGAAATGCGCCTTTGGAATTCCATCGGCATTGATGTCGCCAGCGCCAGCGGCAACTGGTATCGCTCAACAGGGTCGGGTATGGGCGCAACATTAAACGCAGCCGTGGCAATGAACGCTTACGCCCTCAGCGATCGTGGAACTTGGATCGCGTTCCGCAACAAACGCCAACACAAACTCGTCGTTGAAGGCGACCCAAGATTGCACAACCAATATGGCGTCATCCTCGTTAATCCCAAAAAACACCCGACCGTGAAGGCCAAAGAAGGTCAAGCTTTTATCGATTGGATTACAGGACCGGAGGGTCAAACCGCGATCAGGGAATTTAAAGTCAACGGCCAGCAACTATTTTTCCCAAACGCGCCGACGAGCTAAGGTTACACGGGCCAGAAAAACCTTAAACAACCGGCGCACCATACCCATAGCTGTAGGGCACTGGTCCAGAGAACGCGATCACGTCTCCATCATCAAGCGCCATATCTTCGTTGACCACACCACCCTGATAAAGCCCGGGCGTCACATCGCGGCCATTTCTCAACACAAGAAAGATTTCAGGAATTGGTAGGCCGACGAGCCGTATCAAATCGCCGATCGTACTGCCCGCCTCAATCTCAATTTCTTGGCAAAGGCCATCACCGCCACTGTACTTGGCCAATGAATTAAAAAACCTCGCCTCAATTCTAAGCCGAACGCCCTCAGTATTGTGCCCAATGCCGTCCCGAACCATCGCGTTCACCCTCGATGTAAATCTCGCGTAAATATACGCGCCCAACGAACATAGTTGAAGCACAACAATGGTCTAAAACCGCCCTTGCGGCACTGCGTCGCTCCTGCACCGGTTAATGATCAAATCATGTCGACGTTCAACACGATTGACCAATTTCACACTTGCCGTCAGTACGGGCGAGCGATAAGCCTAAACAAAATCGAAAACCCAACGATCGAACCTTGGACAGTCGTAATAAAACGTCCCAACACATGATCTTAAAACGCCTGTTTGATATCATCGCCGCACTTGCTGGTTTGGCCGTCTTCGCCATCCCCATGATAATCGTCGCGATCCTTGTGCGGACGCGACTTGGAACACCAGTTCTGTTCCGCCAAGTTCGCCCCGGCCTCAATGCAGAGCCATTTACGATCTTTAAGTTTCGCACCATGACCGACGAAACAGATGAAAACGGCGACCCCCTTCCAGACGAAAAACGCCTACCACCATTTGGTATTTGGCTGCGCCGCCTCAGTCTCGATGAGCTGCCCCAACTTTTTAACGTGTTACGCGGCGATATGAGCGTCGTCGGTCCACGCCCATTACTTACAGAATACCTTGAGTTCTACACACCCGAGCAAGCGCGACGTCACGAAGCGCGCCCCGGTGTCACCGGATGGGCCCAAGTCAATGGACGCAATGCCTTGTCATGGCCAGAAAAGTTTGCGCTGGATGTTTGGTACGTGGACAATCAGTCGTTCCTTTTGGATCTCAAAATCATTCTAAAGACGATCAAACTCGTGTTGTCCGGCGAGGGCGTCAGCATGCCAGGCCACGTTACGTTTCGACGCTTCGACGAAATCATGCGGGAAAAGCAGGCCGGCAAAAGCCAAACCAGTTAGGCAACGCCACGCAATCGAAGCCATGAGCGAATAGGTTTGGCGTTCAAAAAATTTTGACCTTCAGCCGAGCAAGGCGATCCGGTACATATGTCCCGCGCCCGCGTAGGTGCCCGCTGCCCAACACGACTCTAGGAAGTGTTGGCATAATTTGCGCACCAAACAGCACCCTGCGCGCAACTTAATGGGCTTTAAAGTTGAAACCTCGAGCACTGCAAAGGCCGCGACTGCGGCCCGGGCTTTCGCCCGCCCCCGCGGAGCAAGCGAACGTAGTGAGCTTTGCGCGAGCAATATAATGGTGAAGCCGAGGGGAGTTGAAGCACCTGATTTGAGGCTTGCCTCAAATCAAGCAAACAAGGTCAGGGGTTCAATGCTAAATGTGAATCACAACGACAGGACACGATCAAAGCGCCCAAGCGGGCGCCGGGCCTTGTGCTCCGATCGCCCCGCGTTCTATCGAGCGGGGCGTGAATCGGCAGCACAAATGAATGGACCGCCCCGTCGGAGCCATGAGCAAAGCGAATTGGCGTGCGACAAAAAGAACAAACACTTCGTGTTTGGTGGAGCCGAGGGGAATCGAACCCCTGACCTCTGCAGTGCGATTGCAGCGCTCTCCCATCTGAGCTACGGCCCCGCAACCAAAAAACTACACACGGATAGTTGGCACAATTATGTGCAAACATAATGCGTTGAATCCGCCAGGCCAGGCCCGACCCAATTCAAATTGGGCTTCATTCCACGCCATCTTCAACACCGCCAACACCCCAACACGCCAAGGCAAACAAAATTGAATAGACTTCGCCGCAAGACTTGCCGGAAGTGCGCCATAGGGCTACACGTTTCTCAACAAAACGGGCTTCGGGAAATCTCTAATGATCGAACTCTTGGGCTTTATCAGCTATTTAATCCATCTTTTTGTGATTGTTGTCATCGCAAGCGTCATCATGAGTTGGTTGATCGCCTTTGGTGTCATCAACCTCTACAATCCACTCGTCCGATCCATTTACGATTTTTTACTCGCTGTGACCGAGCCATTCCTCCGCCCAATCCGTAACGCCCTCCCCAACCTTGGCGCTATCGACATATCCCCGGTGGTACTCATCCTCATCTGCATGTTCATCCAACAAGTCCTAATTCCCAACCTGGCGAAAGCGCTCACTTGACGACCAACAAAAGGCAGCCCTGGCGCCGGTCGGCGAAAAACGGCATCGATGTTGACGTGCGCTTGACACCGCGGGCCTCCGCGGACGTGGTTGACGGCGTCATCGCCACGACCGACGGGCCCGCCCTAAAGGTCAAGGTCCGGGCCGTCCCCGAAAAGGGAGCGGCAAATAGAGCCCTTGAGAAAGTCCTTGCCGCATGGCTTGGTATCCCTAAAAGCACGGTGGGTTTGGTTAAGGGACAAAAATCGCGTTTAAAGACGGTGCACATTTCAGGTGATGCTAAAGAACAAGAAAACCGCCTGCGCGCCCGAATTAAACGAGAATGAAAAACCAATGGCCTGATCGAGGCCTAAAAACCACAACAACAATGACAAAGACAGTTGACCGGGAGGACTACGTAAACGATGCACAATGCGAAGGTTATTGATGGAAAAGCCGTCGCCGCCCAAGTACGCGCTGACGTTGCACGCCAAGTCGAAACATTAAAATCCCAACATGGCTTCCAACCAGGCTTAGCAGTGGTCCTCGTTGGTGAAGATCCGGCCAGTCAAGTTTACGTGCGCAACAAGGGCAAACAAACCCTTGAAACGGGCATGAATTCCATCGAACACAAACTTCCCGAGGAAACGAGCGAAGCAGACTTATTGGCCCTCGTAACCAGCCTCAACCAAAACCCTGACGTGAACGGGATCTTGGTTCAGCTACCGCTGCCCAAACACATCAACTCCGAGAAAATCCTCAACACAATCGACCCAAACAAGGATGTCGATGGTTTTCACCCTGTAAACGTCGGCAAACTTTGGATTGGCGAACGCGCACTGGTGCCATGCACACCGACAGGCTCAATCATCTTGGCAAAATCAGTCGAACCAAACTTAACAGGCATGAACGCTGTCGTCATTGGTCGCTCAAACATTGTCGGCAAACCCGTCGCGCAATTGCTTTTGCGCGAAAACTGTACGGTGACCATAGCTCACTCGCGCACACGCAACATTCATCAGGTTGTCAAAGGCGCAGACCTGCTCGTTGCAGCCGTTGGGTTGCCGGAATTTGTGCGCGGCGATTGGGTGAAACCCGGCGCCATTGTAATTGATGTTGGCATCAACCGTGTGCCCGCGGCAAATGGCAAGAGTAAGCTTGTGGGCGATGTCAATTACGATGAGGCTGCGCGTGTCGCAGGTGCTATCACACCCGTGCCTGGCGGCGTTGGCCCCATGACCATCGCATGCTTATTGCGCAACACTGTTGAAGCGGCTTGCATTCAAAAGGGCATCGCAACGCCGGAGTAGTCCGTATCACCCGTTGAGAGCGACCAAATTAGCTTGGTCGCTCATCACGCTCCGTGGCACTATCCATGGGCGCAAAAAAGCTCAGCAATTTAGGCCTGAGTTGCGGTTACGCCAGTGAAAGTAGATACCGATGATCAAAAAGATCAAACCGGTCGGCGCAAGATAAACAGTCATTGGCCAAAATCTGTCGTTTCCGAAAGCGAAGTAAAGACTGAAGATTAGAAACGCGAGACCAGGAAGTCCCCACGCGAGCAGCGGCGCGGACACCAATCGACGACTTTCGCCGATTCCATAGGCCTTCAAGACCTGCGTATTTAATATATGCAGATTCTGAACCTCAGTTGCGCAGGCCTGGGAACATACAACACCTGCATCGCTGTCTTGCACACAATCACGACACACGCCTTTGCAGCAAAATTTACACGACCCAACCGCGTAGCGCCCTTCGTGGACAAAACACTCCATGTTCTGCTAGCCCCCAAAACAACCCAAACGACCCTACGCCGCTTCTTTTTGCTGCAACGTCTCCCCACGATAGCTGAGCGCTTCTGCAATATGAAGACGGCCAACGTTTTCTTGGCCCGCAAGATCTGCCAGTGTGCGCGCCACCCGAAGCGTCCGGTGCACACCACGCGCCGTAAGGCCCATGCGATCTCCTGCCTGCCGTAACAACTCCACGCCCTCCGCATCTGGCATAGCGATCTTGTCTAACAGTTCGCCCTCGCATTCTGCATTGGCCTTAACCGTAGCCCCACCGCCCTCCGAACGAAATCTCTCCCGCTGCCGTTCACGCGCTGCAATCACCCGCGCGCGAACATCAGCGCTGCCTTCCGTCGCTTCCGGCAAAACCAAATCCGCTGCCGTCACCGCCGGCACCTCAATCTGCATATCAAAACGATCGCGCAGCGGACCTGATATCCGTGCTTGATAATTCGCCGCACACTTGGGCCCACGTCGACAACTTTGACCAGGTGCGCTTTCCCCGCATTTGCAAGGATTCATCGCCGCCACCAGTTGAATGCGCGACGGATAAGCAATGCGATGGTTGGCCCGGGCAATCACCGTCTCACCGCTTTCCAAAGGCTGACGCAAAGAATCTAAAACTTGCGGATGGAATTCCGGCAATTCGTCCAAAAACAAAACACCCAGATGAGCTAAACTCACTTCACCAGGTTTGGGCCGCGATCCGCCACCAACAAGTGCCGGCATACTTGCCGAATGATGCGGTGCGCGAAACGGCCGCGACGTACTTAACCGACCCCCCATTAATTCGCCGGCCAAACTATGCACCATCGAGACTTCCAACATTTCTTCTGGCTCAAGCGGTGGCAGTATCGATGGCAAGCGCTGCGCCAACATGGATTTGCCACACCCCGGAGGACCAACCATCAACAGGTTATGGCCGCCAGCAGCCGCCACTTCCAGCGCGCGCTTGGCACTTTCTTGGCCCTTGACATCTTTAAGATCGGCAAGCGGCGTTTCAGCCATGTCAACATTGGCTTCCGGACGCGCCAACATCTGCAACCCCTTAAAGTGATTGATTAGCGACAACAGATGCGGTGGCGCCAACAAATCCATCTCAGGCGAGGCCCACGCAGCCTCTGCCCCACCACCTTCCGGACAGATAAGCCCTTTGCCCATGCTGTTGGCGCCAATGGCCGCCGGCAGCACACCCGGCACATCCCGCAACGACCCATCAAGCGCCAGCTCACCAATCGCCACAAACCCTGAGATGGCATCAGGCGCAATCGCCCCCATTGCGGCCATCAAGGCAAGCGCAATGGGCACGTCAAAATGACTACCTTCCTTCGGCAAATCCGCCGGCGAAAGGTTCACGGTCAAATGTTTATAAGGAAGTCCAAGCCCTACAGCATGCAGCGCATTTCGCACCCGTTCGCGACTTTCAGCAACAGCTTTATCAGGCAAACCAACAATCGCAAACGTCTGCTGCCCCGGCGTTATGCGAACCTGAACTTCGACCGGCCGTGCTTCAATTCCCACAAACGCGATCGTTGCAATCTGCCCGTACAATGGCCGCTCCTCGAACAACTCCAAGGCCTCAACCCAACGTAGCAGGCAAACAAATCCCTAGCAAGAACATTATAAGAACAAATCCACGGCCGTGGCCAAAATGCCCTCAGGTTACAGAGCATTTTTCAAGTGTTTTGGCAGCGACCACGGAAAAACAAATACCAGATCAAAGGACTGCTCAAACTCTTGCAGATCGGGCTGGCGCGCCATCCAAAACTTGGCCGCTTGTCGAATCCGCCGTCGTTGGCGTTTCGGTAACGCGGCTTCCGCTTCCTCCATTGTCGTGCGGTATTTGACTTCAACAAACGAAACACGGTGCGGACGCAAAGCAATAAGGTCAACTTCGCCAACCGGTGTTTTGTAACGGCGCGCAACAATCCGGTACCCTTTAAGACGCAACATCATGGCAGCGACGAATTCAGAGAACTTGCCCTGCCGATTCCGTTTCTGACGCGTCTCAGTATCTGTGTTGCGCCGCGCGCCCATGATCACCTACCGTTTCGCATCCTTTATTGCGAGACCCAACTCATAAACACGCGTCTTCTGAACACCGAACGCACTTGCCACCCGCTTTGCAGCGTCTCGCAAGCTCTCATGTTTAAGCACTTCACCAAGTGAAGCGATGATCTCTTCATCCGACACTTCGCGCCCTACCGCTGGACCAACGACGACGACGCATTCGCCTTTTAACGTCATGCCCTCAAGTAGTTCTGAGAACTTGTCGAGTTCCCCCCGACGAACCTCTTCGTGACGCTTTGTGAGTTCACGTGCAATGACCACATCGCGTGCGCCAAGCACCTCTAAAAGATCAGATAACATAGGCTCCAATCGCGTTGGAACTTCAAAAAACAACAACGTCGCTGACAAATTTTTGATCGCTTCTAGTCGTGAACGCCGCTCACCAGATTTATTCGGCAAAAATCCCAAAAACAAAAAACAATCCGTGGGCAAACCCGCCACTGTCAGCGCAGCCAAAGATGCCGAAGCACCAGGCAGGGAAAAAACCTGATGGCCATCGGAAACGGCATTACGAACAAGCTTAAAGCCTGGGTCTGAGACGAGAGGCGTCCCCGCATCGCTAATCAATGCAACACGCATTCCGTCACTCAGGCTTTTTAGAATTGTGTCGCGCACACGCTCCGCACTGTGTTCGTGATAAGACTTTAGCGCAGTCTTAATTCCATACTTCTGCAGCAAAACACGGCTCGTACGCGTGTCCTCCGCATAGACGATGTCGGCACGCATCAGGACATCCAAAGCGCGCACCGAAATGTCGGCAAGATTCCCGATCGGTGTCGCGACCAAGTAAAGCCCGGGCGCCAGCGCCTCGCTTGCAAGCGCCTCCAGTTGCGCCTGAATGTGCACGCCTAGGCGTTTGATGGCAGCTTCATCAACATGCTCAGATTTAGAATCAATAATCGGAGGACCCAAATACGATCTCCTTTGCGCGAAAACATGTGAAACAAATTTGGGTGCGGAACGACCAGAATGTCACTCAGGACGACCCCGCGACATGACGCCCTGACAGAAACACTTTCAACAACCTATATGGGCATCCCGGCCAAACATTTTCTATTGGAATTGCACAATTGCTCTTTTCGGGATGGCAAAGAGGGTCTAACCAAAGAAAGTAGTAAATTGCGAATCAGCCCCGCGCTGAAAGGGCTGGCGAAAAACGGCAATCCAACCGGGGACCGGCCGCTTGATCCGTGACACCACAGCACATGCTAGAAACGGCGCTCGGGCGTTGATCCGAACGTTACTTGCAATCTGCGGAATAGGTTTCATCGCGACAGCCCTCGTCGCATGCGCGTCAAATCTCAACAATTCGAACTCCACGGCATCCGTATCACAACCAGGCACCGATGGTGCACCCGGCGCGAAGAAGCAACCTGTGCGCATTGCATTGCTGTTGCCGCTGGCTGGCATCGGCGCGACGGCAGAAATCGCAAAGGCCATGAAGCAGGCCGGCGAGATGGCGCTTATTGAGCGTTCCGATTCAGCCGTTCAGCTCATCGTAAAGGACGACAAAGGAACCGCCGACGGCGCCGCATTAGCCGCCACCGAAGCCATTCAAGAAGGCGCTGAAGTCATTTTAGGCCCATTGTTCGCCACCGCCGTGCCTGGAGCCGCGCGCGTCGCCAGAAACAGCAACATCCCAGTCATTGCTTTTTCAAATGACCAACGTGTTGCCGGCAACGGCGTATATTTGATGAGCTTTTTGCCAAGCCAAGAAGTCGAACGGATCGTGTCCTATACCGCCACAACAGGTGCAAAACGGTTTTCGGCACTCATTCCCAACAACACATTTGGCCAAACGGTAGAGATCGCATTTCGCCAGGCCGTATCACAGGTTGGCGGATCCATCGTCACACTTGAACGCTACCCGGCATCGGGAAACGGTCACGTAGAACCGGCCCAGCGAGTCTTTGGCATCGTCAAACAATCCTATGAGCTGGGTGGCCCGATTGATGCTCTCTTCTTGCCTGGCGATGACAAGCTGCTCCCCAGGCTCGGCCACTCATTGCCTACTCGGGCCTAGACACTTCTCGTGTCCGACTGATCGGTACAGGCGGCTGGGAATTCCCAAACATTGGCCGCGACAAGGCATTTGTAGGTGGCTGGTATCCAAGCCCAGAACCCCACGGATGGCGTGATTTTTCGGCCCGATTTGCACAAAACTTCGGTCAGGCGCCACCACGGATCGCAAGCCTCGCCTACGATGCCGTCAACATTGCAATTACCCTGTCCTCTGCACAAATCGGTAATCGCTATACACCACAGCGAATAACCCACTCCGGTGGATTTAACGGCGTTGATGGCCCGATCCGCTTTTCCCATGACGGCCTATCGCATCGTGGCCTTGCAATCTTAGAGGTCCAAAATTTTGGCTCACGGGTTATTTCGCCAGCCCCAGCAACCCAACAACCGTCATCTGTCTCGGTCGCCAAATCTCCGCCGCAGCAAACGGGTACCACCCAAAAAGCAGCACCCTACGCCACGCCCTGACAGCGTGGCGCTCAAATTTTCAAACAGAAGCAAAGTTTGTGAAGAAAAATCTTGGGCCGCAAGCGCCGCAACTAAGCAGCCATGCTGGAAGGCGCCACTTTGGCGCGCGCCGGTTTCCCGATTTGATCTTTAACCGACTTAGAACGTTGCGCATGTGAAGCAGCAACGCGGGCCATAGCCACTTCAGGCATCAAAGCCCCCAGCTCATCGATCATTTTTAGATATTCATAATCGACAGCATCCAGCTGACGGGCAGCCGACGTGTGCATCTCGCCTGCCGTCCGCGCGCTTTCAACAGAGCAAGATAGGAAAATGGAAATCCGGTTCCACTGATCTTCCCGGGTCAGCCGCTCACACCCAATAGTGGAAACGGTCTCAGATGCAGGTGCATTCTCAGATTTTTCTTTTGCAGAGCCCGTTTTCCGGAAATTTTCATTATCGGCAAGAATTGGCGCTTTCAAATCCAGCGAATGCGGAAAGGAAACCAGGCCGTCTGCATTAAATGAGAACCTGCGGAACGAAGACCAAACCCAATAAATCCGGCGAAAACAAAATTCAGCCGCCGCAACGAGCCTCAACTTCACAACAAACAAATAAAGCCCGGCAACGATCGTCGCCAGGGCAACCATTTCCCAATAAGATACATATTCCGAAACTTGAGGCACGGCACACCAACCGTTGAGTTTCCGATCAGGCCAGTTTCGGTTTCAGACCGTTTTTTCAATGAGCCTTATTTTTCGCAAATGCAAAAAATAGAAAAAACCGATTCAATAGCCCAATTTCCACAATAACAGAATTCCGCAATCCAGTTAATAAAAAGTATGATACGGGCTCAAAGCGCTTCAATTTCTCTAATAAACCTTAAAAACTGTTTTTGCATTTTAATTGACAGTACAATTCTTCTTTAAGCTAGTTGCCTTTCCAACCTTTTATGTTTGGTGTCGTTTCAAATCGATAATGCCCTGTAATTTTGGAAGCAAATAGCCAGTCTTCTTCCAAAACACCCAGCCCACGATTGTGAATGATCTGGGGCGCCCCTGAAAGCCCCATGCGATCAGAGACAATTGCAATATGCGTTTTTGAAAAAGTTCCTTCCGGCACGTAATAAGAAACAAGATCACCCGGTTTGTAATCTTTCGGATCTTTGCTGATCGGCAGCGACCGCCCTTTTCGCGCAAAAAACTTGCGCATCACATTGACCCGACGATGGTCAATGTTTTTGTCGCCACTTCCAACGCCCGACTGATAAATAAGAACTTGCAGGTCAATGCCAAGTTGCCGGTACGCCCGAACGACAACATCTGTGCAAACACCATAATACCAGGGAACATCACCCATGGGGTAGTCGAGCTTTCGATACGTTGGATCATAAATGACAAGAAAGCCCGTCTGGTCCCGCGCCGCCGTCACCAGTCGTTCGCCAAAACTAGTTCCAGATTGGGTTTCAACAGCATGTGCACCAAAGGCCGGCACTACAATTAGGATCGATCCCAAAATAGCGCCCAGAATAACTGTACGAAAACGCATGAAGTCCAAACGTGTCATCTCCAATCCCGGACATTCAAATCCAAAAAATACGGCCCATCGAAAAAATATGTGGTCCCATCGCCGACACCACCACCCCAAACGCCAGTGGTTTCATTAAATCTTAGTCAGGCTCAAGCCCGATCCGGTCCAACACATCCGCCCGCGACCAGCCTCTCTCTCTTAAGCTCCGAATACTCGTCGCATGATTGCTTTTTGAAAGTTTGGCACCGGATTGATCCAGCACAAGATCATGATGGTGATAAATCGGCGACTGAATGTAAAGTATGAGTTGCAAGAGTCGATGGATGCTTGTCGCCTCATAGAGGTCTCGACCACGAACCACATGGCTCACACCTTGGCGCGCATCATCAATAACAACAGACAAATGATAACTGGTCCGAACATCCTTGCGCTGCACGACAACATCACCCCAGCGCATTGGATCAATCAAAACGTCTTGCGTGCGACCCTGCGCATCAAGTTCACAAAAAAAAAGATGGTCGCTCCCAAAAACACCGACCGCGTGATCGCGCGCCCGTTCCATGTTGAGCCGCATACAGAACGAACGTCCGTCCTCCTTAAGCTTGTCAGCCTCTGTTTTTGAAAGGCCTCGGCAACGGCCAGCATAAATCGGCATGCCATCAGGATCTAACCCGCTAGATAGCGCCGTCGCCGCTGAGATTTCCTTACGCGTACAAAAGCAGGGGTAAGTGAGCCCAAGTTCTGCAAGCTGGCGTCCCACCTGTTCATAGTCCGCAATATGTTCTGATTGACGCAACACGGGCTCTGGCCATCTCAAACCGAGCCACTCAAGATCCTGATATATGGCAGAAACAAATTTCTCGCGCGAACGTCCCTTATCGATATCTTCAATTCTCAAAAGAAATTGACCGCCCATCCGCTGCGCCATCCGGAAACTAATAAGCGCCGAATACGCATGCCCCAGGTGCAAATAGCCGTTTGGGCTGGGCGCGAAGCGAAAAATTGCCATGTCTGAAGGCCCTCACAAAAGCGCCACAACTGAGGACACCTCCTGCTCTGGTCGCCAAAATCCGCACATCAACCAAAGATCAAAACCGTGTCAAATCTGCCAAACAATAACAATGCTAGAGCTTCACAGAGTTGACATGCGCGGCTAGTATCCGGCCACCAATGGGCGCGCACCCGTGATTCGGGGAGAAAACCTACAGGAAACAGGTCTGTGAATGCTCATGCTACCATACCGGATGCCCATCCGGCCCTGGTGCTCAACGCGGATTTCCGGCCCCTAAGCTACTATCCATTGTCGCTTTGGTGCTGGCAAGACGCGGTAAAAGCCGTGTTCCTCGATCGCGTAAACATCGTGTCCGAGTACGACCGTTTTGCGCGCAGCCCAAATTTTGAAATGCGTTTACCGAGCGTGGTCTCACTCAAGACCTACGTGAAGCCCGCCCTTTATCCAGCCTTCACCCGATTTAATGTCTTTTTGCGAGACCGCTTCACGTGTCAGTATTGCGGTTCAAAAGACGACTTGACCTTTGATCATCTCATCCCTCGATCACAAGGCGGCCAAACGCGTTGGGACAACGTCGTTACCGCATGCGCACCGTGCAATTTGGAAAAAGGCGGTGCCATGCCCAACGAAGTCAACATGTTTCCGGATCAAGAGCCGTATCGGCCAACGGTGTTTGAACTGCACCGCAACGGGCGGCTGTTTCCTCCAAACTACCTCCACGAAAGCTGGCTCGATTATCTTTATTGGGATACGGAACTCGAACCGTAGCCCGAGCCACAGAACTTCGAGAGCAGCCTGCAAAAAAGTTGGTTACGTCGCGCAAGCTCGGTTTAGGTAGCAGCGCGACGGGATCAACCCTTACGCAGCACGCCGCGATGGCTGTTGGCACAACGCACCCGCAATCAAAGATACCGCGTCACTCCAATCAGCCGCTTGGGCGCCCTCAGACGTCAATCCAAACGCCTCAAGAGCATCTTCCGGGGAACCGCCCTCACAAAAGACCCGCCCACAATATTGGCGCGCATAGTCTTGCGCCTGATGCCACTGGACGGGATTCATTTGAGTGCCTGCCATTTTTGCCTCCTGGTTGCGATGGCACACGGACAACCTTGTGTACGCCCGCACAGACAAACGCATTTGAAACTTGAAGAAGAGGCAAGCACATTCAGCCTTAATGGCATCGAAACGCTAAACTGGTCATACGACGCCGTCTTGAGCTGTTGATTGCTTCACTGAACGCACTTGCCAACTCGAATGAGGGTCTACTTGCACCCACAAAACTCTAAACTCTAGTCATCCGAGCCCAACTGTGCCGACGATGACCCGATACGCTTATGCAATTTGCTAACAACACCTGAGTGAGACGTCTTTTTAGACACCGAACCACTAACGGACTCAAAACAACGAAATTCTTTATCGGTACTGACGAGCCGCTCAAACCAACGCTGAAACTTATTACGCAGAGCGGCCCGTCTTTTGTCGAGAAGCACGGGCTTCAGTGCTTCTTTTGGTAACGGGGAAAACGCAAACGAAACTCTACGCAACTCACGAAACCGAAGGGCACGCAATACGGACGCTAAACTTGGACTGGAACGCAATTCTTGATCTGCACGCGACAACGTACTTCCTGCAGAACACTTTGCTGACGACGTACCTGTTGGCTCTTCAACGCGAGCAACCCGGTGTCGAAACAACACTTGGGTTGGAGGTTCACAACCTGCGGACCCGAACGCACGCACAACCATTCCGCAATTCCCTCATCCAAACCAAACGTTCGCCTTGTGTTCCACGAACATGACGAATTAACCGTGACATCGAGGCAACAAAAAGTCCGCAATCTGGCTAACCCGGGGAATTTTGATTGACCGATGCTGCAAGCACGACATTGGTGTGGAAAAAGACCAACTGCGACGCATGCTGCGCGTCGCTATCCCGTTGTTCTCAAACCGACTTTTTCAAGACGGGATTATGGGCGGTAAACGCTGCGCGAAGCATCATCAAAAAGACCAACAGCGAAACGACGACATTCCAGCCCGCCAGAGACAGACCCAAAAAGCTCCAGGCGACCTCATCGCACCGCACGATCGTTGTCTCACCAAGTTTAGAAACCAGATCATCCGTAGACGTCGCCAAGTCTTGGGTTCCCGCACAGGACTGAGGTCCGGGCCAATAGTCCCATTCTACACCTGCATGATAAGCGCCGAGCGCCGCATTCGCAGCAAACACAAGCGCTACAAGAAAAAAGATCACGCCAGCCGCTCGCCCGTTCCCAGCACTGACCAATATGAGCGCTCCGAAGATGAGCGGGATCCCCGCATAGTAGGCATAACGCTGTTGCAGGCAGAGCGGGCACGGAATGAGCCCGCCAATATGCTCAAAGGCCAGCGCACCTAAGATGACGGCGATCGACAACATGAGTGCAGCCGCACCCAACTGGTATGCTTCTGAACCGGTATCTAGATGTGATCGAATGCCCAACACCAACACTCCACTTACAAGAGAGCATCTAAAGCAGGTATTTGATGGCAACAAAGCCGCCAATCAATAGGATTACAAACACGGTAAACACCAAACCAAGACGTTTTTCGATGAAGTCTCGAATATGAGGCCCGAAGAAATACAAAAGCCCCGCCACGATAAAAAATCTCAAGCCACGCGATGCAATGCTAGCGAGTATAAACACAATCAAATTGAGCTGCGTCCAACCGCTGGCAATTGTAATAACCTTATAGGGAAAGGGCGTCACACCAAAGATAAAGACAATCCAAGCCCCATAATCATTGTATTGCTGCGCAAATGACGCAAATTTTTCGGTGTACCCATAAGCGTCAAGCAGCGGTTTGCCGATTTGGTCAAACAAAAAATAACCAATCACATAGCCAAAAAGCCCACCCAAGACAGATCCACAAGTTGCGACAAAGGCAAAAAACCACGCCTTCGCGCGCTCAGCCAGCACCATCGGTATCAGCATCACATCTGGCGGAATGGGAAAAAACGAACTTTCCACAAATGAAACAGCGAACAACGCTTCGGGCGCACGCTTGTGTTGCGCGGCCCGCATGGTCCAATCGTAAAGGCTTTTGATCATTGCTTAAGTTGAATAGTTGGGACTGAACGGAATGTCTATCGTCGAGAATGCCGCAATCGGATAACGCAGACCTAACTGCATTCACTTGCCACACCATGATGCAGTGTGACGCCCGGCCTTTCAAAACTGTCAGAAAGACGGAAGACAATCTCATTGAGTATGAAACGACCTTTCCGATTCACTTTGAGGCGTTGACTACCCTCATCAAATTGAATGAGACCGCGGCTTGAAAGATCATCCAACACGTCTCGCGCAGGACGCACACCGCCAACTTCTTCCAGTCGATCCAAATCAACACCTTCCATCAAGCGCAATCCCATAAGCAGCATCTCGTCGGCCATCTGATCTTGATTGAGCACTGAAATGTCAACAAACCCGTTCCCTTTTTTCGCAACGCGTGACAGCCAAGCTTCGGGGGCCTTCAGCGCGGACATCGCCACCCGCGTTCCGCCAGACAAAATCCGACCATGTGCCCCCGGGCCAATGCCGGCGTATTCCCCATACCGCCAATAAACGAGGTTGTGCTGACTTTCTTCACCCGGGGCCGCGTGATTGGAAATCTCATAGGCCGGTAGACCAGCCGCTTCCATGATCTTCTGAGTTACTTCGTAAAACGCCAATGCCAAGTCCGGATCAGGCACCTTAAGCTTGCCAGCAGCATGCAACTTGGCAAACGGCGTCTCAGGCTCAATCGTTAATTGATAAAGCGACAAGTGCCTGCCACCCGCAAACGTCAGCGCCTCAGCCAATTCCCTTCGCCAGTCATCGACCCGCTGTTGAGGACGCGCATAAATCAAATCAAACGAAAATCGCCCAAACACGTCAGACGCAAGAGCCAACGCCGCTTTTGCTTCGTCAACCGAATGAATTCGACCCAAGACTTGCAAATCATGATCACGAAAGGCCTGAACACCCACCGAAATCCGATTGACACCAGCCTGCTTGTAGCCACGAAATCGTGTTGCTTCCGCACTTCCTGGGTTTGCTTCAAGTGTGATCTCTGCGTCTTCTTCCAGCGTCCAACGCTTAGCAACCGCATCAATCACATAACCAACTGTTTTGGGTTGCATCAATGACGGCGTCCCACCGCCAAAAAAAATCGAATTCACAACGCGCGGACCGGTGAGCTCAGAAATGTAATCGAGTTCGCGAACATATGCGTTGGATATGGCCTCTTCATCCCAACCTTTAATCCGAACATGGGAATTGAAATCGCAATAAGGGCACTTTCGCTGACAAAACGGAAAATGCACATAAACACCAAAGCCCGCAGTTTCGGTGTCAAAGCCCCCGCCCACACGACGCTCCTCTGCAGTCCCAAGTTTACGTACGCCAGATTGGGTCATTTACTCATAACGCCCTGCAGCAAACAGCACCTTGGCAAACATCCGCCACGGCGGCTCGTCGCCAAACTCGCTGTCGTCAATCCAAGCTTCCATGGCCTCCAGATAAGCTTCCAGCGTTACATTTTCCCATTCGCCGTCGTTGTGCGCCAAATCCTCCCGCAAATTTGCGATAAAGCGCACCAACTCATCTTTTGTAGAGATATTGGCAGCAGCCGCCAGCAGCGCATCTGCAGGTGACCCATCACCCAATTGCTCATCATCGAAACCGTCGACCAACGCATCCGCAACTGCCAAATGTCCTAGACATTCTTTTTGAAAAACTTTAAACGCCCGCGCGCGGTGTGAAATCAAATGCTTTTCATCTGGTTCCATTTCACCAAACGTTAAAGTCTCGCCGTCAGCCACAAACATTGGGTCATAACCAAATCCATTGCCGCCACGCCCAGGACGTACAAGCCTACCGAAAACTTTACCCGCATAACACTCTGCTTCACCATCAGGCCAAGCAAGACACAACACACACGTAAAATTGGCTTTAGGTCCTTTGCCCCGCCATCCTTTTTTGGCGGCAATATCGGCTTCAAGCTTTTTCATTGCGATGGAAAAGTCTTTTGTAGGCCCAGCCCAGCGCGCGGAATAAATGCCGGGTGCACCTTTAAGCACGTCAACTTCAAGCCCTGAATCATCTGCAAGCGCCGGAAGGCCAGACGATTTTGCCGCAGCCACAGCCTTGAGCTGCGCATTGCCCTCAAACGTCTTTTCCGTTTCTTCGGGTTCGTCCAGTTGCAAATCACCAGCGGCAGCAACATCCAACCCGTAAGGCGCCAAAAGCTCTTTGATCTCCCAAACCTTGCCGGAGTTATGGCTCGCAACAACCAATTTTTGACCGGCCTTCAGGCGTCGTCGCGTCATGAATGACCTCTGTCTTCATCAAGACCCCAGATGCGCCGCTCAGCAAACTCAAGACAATTGCCTGCAGGGTCCCGAAAGTAAATCGAGCGACCGCCTCCAGGCCATTGAAAATCAGCCTCTATTTCAATTCCATTTTCCATGAGCCGCGTCTTCCAAGCCGAAATTTCTTCGCCCGTCGCCTCAAAACACACGTGACAGGAACCTGTTGCACCATGGGCAGGGACAGGCAAACGCCCATCGGGCGAAGGCGGCCGTCTCGTTACGACCGGATTGAAGATCAGCAACATCTGCTGCCCGCACTGATAAAAAAGCTGTCGACCTTCCGTCTTGACCTTCGGCTCTAGCCCAAGAACATCTCGATAAAAGACCTCGGCCTGACCAAGATCTTCCGCATAGATGACGGTCTCTAAAACCGCACGCGGCATCATGGGATCACCACACATCAAGCCCTCACAAAATTGGAGGCCTTAAGTTCGCACCTGAACTATCCAACGGTGAGCTTTTGTAGCTCAATCAGCTCGCCAATACCTTTCTTGGCCAAAGCCATCAGCGCATCAAAGTCATCTTGGCTGAAGGGCACGGTCTCCGCCGTCCCCTGGACTTCAACGATTCCGCCCGAACCCGTCATAACAAAGTTTGCATCAGCATCCGCCGATGAATCTTCCGCATAGTCCAAATCAAGAACCGGAGTACTTTGATAAAGTCCACAAGAAACGGCGGCCACCTGATCGCGCAGCACCCCATCCTTCACCATGTCTCGCGACTTCATCCAAGCCACACAATCATGAAGTGCTACCCATGCACCCGTAATGGATGCCGTACGCGTACCGCCATCCGCCTGGATCACATCGCAATCAACCGTAATCTGCCGCTCTCCGAGCGCCTGCATATCAACCACCGCGCGCAGTGCACGCCCGATGAGACGTTGAATCTCTTGCGTCCGTCCCGAAGCTTGTCCCTTTGTCACCTCGCGACGCATGCGCTCTGAAGTTGAACGCGGCAACATCGCATATTCGGCCGTAACCCAACCCCTCTGCTGGCCCTTCAACCACGGCGGTAACCGTTCCTCGAGACTTGCCGTACACAAGACATGCGTATTTCCAAACTTAATAAGACATGAGCCTTCCGCATGCATGGAAACGGCACGCTCGATGGAAACCCTGCGCAGTTCATCTGGATTGCGTTTTGAAGGCCGCATATCTTACTTCTTTTTCAGAAAAGAGGTGGCTAAGCTTATTTCCTCACATGGCAAGATGACGAGCTCTCTCTAAAAATCGATCATCTTGCAGCGCGACGCACGTATCCGTTAACAATGTCAAAATACGCTCGGCCTTTATGCGTGCTTCGCGCAATTACGACAAGCCCCGAATACCAATGATAAAGTCGTTATCCGAGACTGAAGCCAAAGATCCACACCCTTGAGCCGCTCCCCCAACAGACCCTTTCGAACTCGAGTTAATGTTCACCGCCATTTGCCCTTTTTCACCAAATAGTCTTGGTTTCACAAAAAGAGGCATATATTGGTCTCATCTAAACTGGAAAACGCATAGAGTGTCCTGTCCGCCCCGGTCCTAATAGGATGGAAAATAACATCGAAGTACTTCAAAATCTCGACGCGCGAGCTCAGACCATTCTGCGCGAAATCGTTGAGACCTACCTCGCCACCGGCGCCCCAGTGGGTTCGCGAAATCTTTCCCGTGTCCTGCCGATGACGTTGTCTCCGGCTTCTATACGCAACGTCATGTCGGACTTGGAGGAGCTTGGCCTCATCTTCGCACCGCATACGTCATCGGGTCGCCTGCCAACCCAAACCGGTCTGCGCCTATTCGTAGATGGGCTGTTGGAAGTCGGTGACCTAAACGAACAAGAACGCCGTCAAATTGAAACACAACTCTGCACAACTGAAACCCCACAAAACATTGAGCAGGTTCTCAACGAAGCCGGCGAAATGATTTCCGGGCTTTCGCACTGTGCAGGTGTTGTCCTCGCCAAAACAGACGTTGTGCACTTAAAGCATATTGAATTTGTACAACTTGAACCACGCCGTGCCTTGGTAATCATTGTCGGTGAAAATCAAGCCGTCGAAAACCGAATTATCGACCTGCCTCCGGGCCTTCCGCACTCAGCACTCACGGAAGCCTCAAACTACCTCAATGCACACATTTGCGGCCTGACATTTGCCGAAGCGCGGGCGCGGATCGAAAAGGAATTAAAAAGCAAGAAGGCGGAATTCGACAAGCTTACAAAAAATGTCATTCAGTCCGGCCTCGCTGAATGGTCAGGCGCACTGGATGATCGAAAGAGTTTGATCGTCCGTGGCCGCTCAAACCTCCTAAACGACCTTGAAGCCGCAGAGGATATGGAACGCATCCGCCAATTGTTCGACGACCTGGAATCACGCAGAGAACTCATCGAAATTTTGGGGCTTGCAGAACGCGCCGAAGGTGTAAAAATTTTTATCGGTTCAGAGAACAAACTGTTTTCACTATCCGGCTCATCCGTCATAGCCGCACCTTTTCACAACGAAGAACGAAAGATTGTCGGCGTGCTCGGCATAATTGGACCCACTCGCCTCAATTATGGTCGTATTATCCCAATGGTCGATTATACAGCCAAATTGGTCACACGCCTGCTGACTTGATTTTCGCACCCCCGCCCTGATATCGAGGTCAGCGAAAAACCAATTAAAAAAATGCGCCCGCGCAATTCCCCCAACCAAAACCCGCTGAGCAGGCGCCAAAGATTAAGACGCATTATTTTGAAATGGAGCACCAATGACCGACGAAGCCAATAAAACCGGTCAACCAAAGAACAGGCCGACCCACAAACGCGACGGAACAGGTGGGAGCCCGGGCAACAAACCCAAACGGCCGACACTGTCTTTAGATAAAGACAAACAAGAAGCACTTCGCAAAGCCATGAGCCAAACGGAGAACGCCACGTCTACACAATCCGATCCGGAGGACATGGGCGAAGACGACATCAAAGCGCCGACCCCCCTTGAGCAAATCGCTGACCTGACCCTCGAAGTCGATGATCTAAAAAAGCAGTTGCTCTTATCCCGGGCAGATATTCAAAACCTGCACAAGCGCTTTGAACGTGAGCGGGCAGAAACCTCAAAATACGCGATCAGCAACTTCGCCCGCGACATTGTAGCAGTCGTGGATAACTTCGAACGGGCCATCTCATCTGTCCCTGAAGGCGCCCCGGAGGAGAACGAGGGGCTCAAAAGCCTGCTCGATGGCGTCACAATAGCAGAAAGAGAATTTCTCAATATTTTGGAGCGCCACGGCATCAAGCGCATCAACCCCGTGGGCGAGCTCTTTGATCCACACAAGCACCAAGCCATGATGGAACAAGAAGACAAAAGCGTCGCAGCCGGCACAATCCTTCAAGTCGTACAGTGCGGATATCTGATTAGCGACCGAATGCTGCGACCAGCGATGGTCTTGGTTGCCAAGGGCGGTGAAAAACCTGTCCGCTCCGCGAAATCTGACGTCGACGAAGCCGCGGATGCCAAATCTGGCTCAGAAAACCAAACAACCAGCGACGCGAAGCAAGACGACACAACGGGACGTGATGGTGGTCACGGTCAATCACAAAACGGCACAAAAGACCTCTAGCATGCGCGCATTTTGACGGATGTTGGGAGCCACAAGGCATCCTATCCAGCCCGAGTCACACGACGCATCGTCAAATTAATCCGACCGCCTTCAGCCAACAGCCTCGACGTTCCTCCGAGCACACGATCGACACCATGATAACAAAGTCGCGCCGCGCCACCCAAAACCACAACGTCACCTGACCTAAGCGTCAATCTCGTTTTCGGATCTGAACGCTTTCGGCCGCCGACATGAAAGATCGCATCATCGCCCAACGACACCGAAACCACTGGCGCGCCAAGCTCCTCTTCGTCGCGATCCACATGACTGCCCATCCGCGCTTTGCCTTTGTAAAAATTGATCAAACAAGCCTCCGGCGGATGGGTCCAATGCGCCACGTCTTGCCACAGCTCTAAGCATCGCTCAGGAATAGGCGGCCAGGCCTTTCCCGTGTCTGGATGCGAGGCCTGATAACGATACCCATGCTCTTGATCGCTTACCCACCCGAGCGCACCAGCGTTCGTCATCAACACCGATAAGGGATGCCCGGTCCGCGGCATTCGAGCTTGAAAAAAGGGGGCAACATCAAGGATATCGTAAATATCAGTCAACAGCGCTTCCTGGGCCTTGGCATCCAAATATTCAGACAAATGCTGAAATCCATCAATCATCTCAGACCTACCCGCATGTACGTGCAACGGACCCACCACGGGAAAAAAGCAAATTGATCACACTTGCGTGTCTACCAACCGTTGCACCCATAAAACTCCTGCTTATATAACGCCCAGTCACAATTTTTTGCTTCAGGAGACCGCGGCTAGGTCCCAAAAAAAAGGGCCAGCCGGTATCGGACGCCGTTTACGGGCCCGATCTGTCTGCCGCAACCGAAAGGGGAATTGATATGGCGAAGGTCATTGGTATCGACCTTGGAACAACCAATTCGTGCGTTGCCGTGATGGAAGGCGGCAAACCAAAAGTTCTTGATAACGCTGAAGGCTCAAACACCACGCCTTCAATTGTTGCGTTTTCCGAAGATGGTGAAAGGCTCGTTGGCCTACCAGCAAAACGGCAAGCTGTAACAAATCCTACAAACACTTTATTTGCCATCAAACGTCTCATCGGACGTCGCTTTGACGACGAAGTGGTCAAAAAAGACCAGGACCTGGTGCCTTACAAGATTGTCAAAGGCAAGAACGGCGATGCCTGGGTTGAAGCCAACGGCAAACAATATTCCCCCCAAGAAGTTTCTGCATTTATCTTGCAGAAGATGAAAGAAACCGCCGAACAAAAGCTCGGCGAAAAGATCACCCAAGCTGTTATTACGGTTCCTGCCTACTTCAACGACGCCCAGCGCCAAGCCACCAAAGATTCGGGCAAGATCGCGGGCCTTGAAGTCTTGCGCATTATTAACGAACCGACGGCCGCCGCGCTGGCCTATGGCCTAGACAAAAAAGAAGGGTCAAAAACCATCGCCGTTTACGACCTTGGCGGTGGCACCTTCGATATCTCAATTTTGGAAATCGGCGACGGCGTTTTCGAAGTCAAATCGACCAACGGTGACACGTTCCTTGGCGGTGAAGATATCGACATGGCGCTCGTCAACTACCTCGCCGACGAATTCAAAAAAGAAAACACCATCGACCTGCGATCCGACAAACTTGCACTGCAAAGGCTCAAGGAAGCAGCAGAAAAAGCAAAGATTGAGCTGTCTTCTTCTGCGCAGACCGAGATCAACCTGCCGTTCATCACCGCCGATCAATCAGGACCAAAGCACTTAACGATCAAACTGACCCGCGCCAAGCTCGAAAGCCTGGTCGATGACTTGATCAAGCGCACCAAAGGCCCCTGCGAACAAGCACTCAAAGATGCTGGCCTAAAGGCCGCTGATATCGACGAAGTGGTCCTCGTTGGCGGCATGACACGCATGCCCAAGGTTCAGCAAACAGTCAAAGAGCTATTTGGCAAAGAACCGCACAAAGGCGTTAACCCCGACGAAGTCGTGGCCATCGGCGCCGCCATCCAAGCCGGTGTACTCAAAGGCGACGTCAAAGACGTGTTGCTGCTCGACGTCACACCTCTGTCCCTTGGCATTGAAACCTTGGGCGGTGTGTTCACGCGGCTTATCGAACGCAATACGACCATTCCAACCAAAAAGAGCCAGGTCTTCTCCACGGCTGAGGATGGCCAAAACGCAGTCACCATTCGCGTGAGCCAAGGTGAGCGCGAGATGGCCTCCGACAACAAGCTGCTTGGAAGTTTTGACCTAATCGGAATTCCGCCCGCACCACGCGGCGTGCCGCAAATCGAAGTCACATTCGATATCGATGCTAACGGCATTGTCCACGTGTCCGCAAAGGACAAGGCCACCGGCAAAGAACAATCCATTCGTATCCAAGCCTCGGGCGGCCTGAGCGACAACGAAATCGATCAAATGGTCAAGGACGCCGAGACCCACGCCGAGGAAGACAAGAAAAAGCGTGAGCTGATCGAAACCAAAAACCAATCCGAAGCGATGGTCCACTCCGTTGAAAAGGCCCTCGAAGAGGCAGGCGACAAGATTAGCTCCGAAGACAAAGAATCGATCCAAGCCGCCATCGAAGCAACAAAGAAAGCCGTGGAAGGCGATGATGTGGAAGCAATCAGACAATCTCTGACTGCTCTCACTCAAGCTTCCATGAAAATCGGCGAAGCCGTCTACGGCGGCAAAGACGACGTCGGCGGCACTGACGACGGAGACGACGCCACCTCAGCCGGAGCTGGCGAGGGTGCAAGCTCAACAGGCGCCGGCGATGATGTCGTTGATGCAGATTTCGAGGAGGTCAAGGACGACAAAAAGTCTGCCTAAGGGGTGCGGCCCCAAAAAATGACAATGCTTGCCACTCGCTCAAAGCGCGGTAATGTAATCTAAGCCTCAAACGCATTGCCGGCTAGGTGGGCGAGGGCAAAGCAATTCAAATGACGCCTATGCACTCTTAGAAGCGGGCAAGACCCGATCGGATCCCAAAAAGTAAACTGCTCCGTCCATGGCCAAGCGCGATTATTACGACATACTCGGCGTCGAAAGAGACGCAACCGAAAAAGACCTAAAGTCGGCCTATCGCAAGCTGGCCAAAGAATATCACCCCGATCGTAATCCAGACAATAAGTCTGCCGAAAAGCAATTCAAGGAAGTAAACGAAGCTTACGAAGCGCTTAAAGACCCACAAAAGCGCGCAGCCTACGATCGTTTTGGACACGCAGCTTTTGATGGCGGCATGGGCGGCCCCGGCGCCGGAGCAGCCGCCGGATTTGGCCCTGATTTCGCATCATCCATCAACGACATGTTCGACGACATCTTCGCCGAATTCATGGGCGGTCGTCGTGGCGCACGCACACGCTCCGGTCGCGAGCGTGGTACGGACTTGCGCTACAACATGGATGTCGAACTGCGCGATGCTTACACAGGTAAGACCGCTCAAATCCGCGTACCAACCAGCGTCGCATGCGAGACCTGTTCCGGATCGGGTTCAAAACCAGGAACAAAACCAACCACATGCAGCACCTGCAACGGCATGGGCAAAGTGCGTGCGTCCCAAGGGTTTTTTACAATTGAGCGCACATGTCCGTCTTGCCATGGGCGCGGCGAAATAAACCAAGATCCCTGTGACTCCTGTGCGGGCAGCGGACGAGTAACCAAAGAACGTACGCTCTCTGTCAACATTCCGCCGGGCGTCGAAGATGGAACACGCATCAGACTTGCAGGCGAAGGCGAAGCAGGTCTGCGCGGCGGTCCCGCCGGCGACCTTTATATCTTCCTGTCAATCAAGCCTGACAGGTTCTTTCAGCGCGATAGCGCCGACATTTTCTGTCGCGTTCCGATCTCGATGACGACAGCAGCCTTAGGCGGCCAAATCGAAGTTCCAACGCTTGAAGGTAAAATCACACGCGTCAAAATTCCCGAAGGAACGCAGACCGGCAAGCAATTCCGCCTCAAAGGCAAAGGAATGCCCGTCCTTCGCACAAACGCGTTTGGTGATATGTATATCCAGGTTGAAGTGGAAACACCCAAAAGCCTCACCAAACGTCAGCGCGAATTGTTGCAAGATTTCGAGAGCGAAAGCCGACGCGAAACGAGCCCCGAAAGCCATGGGTTCTTTTCACGCGTTAAGGAATTTTTTGAAGGCCGGCCTGAGTAAAAGAACACGATCATTCAGCCACGTTCCGAATGTACGGACCACTATTGAATGATCCTGCCAACAACCTCCATCGTAACACCCAGGCACGCAATTCAGGTTAAATCGCGAAGGACTTGAAAAAGGATGGCCTTCACAAAAAGTCTATTGATCTGTGCATTGGCAGCCGCGCTCCCAGCTATCATTCAGATATCTGCAATTGCACAAGAAAAAAAGAATACGACGGAGACTGCACCTTTAACGGGAGAAGAGCTCTACCTCATTGGCGCGATCGACTATGGTCGCGAAATCGTCTCTCAACGTTGTGCCAATTGTCACGCGACAAAACCAAACGAAAAATTGTTTGCACCGACACTCTTTAATCTGTTCGGCCGCAAAGCTGGGAGCGTTGAAGGCTTCCCCTATACCCCAAAAATAAAGTTGTTAGATCTCGTTTGGACGCCAAAATCATTAAACACCTGGCTCAAAACCACATCCACCAATACCCCAGATATTCGCATGCGCCATGTTGGCATCGCACGCGACGATGAGCGCGAAGCTGTGATCGCCTACCTCAAAACACTTTCTAATTGACACGCCCCGCCCTAAAAGACACGGGAAGAAATCGCCGAAGGGGGCATATATGACGACCGCAGCAAAAATATTGTTCTTCGCTGGCTCGGCGCGAGAGGGTTCACACAACAAACGGCTCGCAGAATTGGGCGCAACCATTGCCCAAGCCAACGGCATCACCGCCACATTTGCCGATCTCGCCGATTACCCGATGCCGCTCTACAACGGCGATGATGAAGCAAAGAGCGGCCCTCCCGACAACACAACAAGATTTGCCACCCTTCTGGAACAGCACAACGCAGTCATGATCGCCTGCCCAGAATATAACGCATCAATCACACCCCTTTTGAAAAACACACTTGATTGGGTAAGCCGCGTTCGCAACGAAGATGGGACCCCGCGTCCCATATATAAGACGCGCGTTTTTGCTCTGTGTGCAGCATCTCCTGGCGGCATGGGTGGTTTGCGAGGACTGGTGATCGTGCGCCACACACTCGAACAGGGCCTTGGCGCCCTTGTATTACCAGACCAATTTGCCCTCCCACGTGCAATGAACGCCTATGATGAGGATGGTCATTTATCTGACAAAGATGCGCAAGGCCGCTTCAAAGATGTGATAGAAAGGCTTGCCGTTACGGCCACAGCATTGCACGGCTGACCAAAATCAATGACTGTCGACATACCTTGCTTATGATTTAGCTTAGCGACATCACGAATCAAAAGGAATAAGAGCGACGTGCCGGAGCTACCAAACCTCTCTCCATCAGATCGTCTCATCGTCGCACTTGACGTGCCCACAATCGATGAAGCAAGTCGCTTGGTTCACGAACTTGGCTCAGATATCACCTTCTATAAGATTGGACTCGAACTCGTATTGGCCGGCGGCCTTGACTTTGTCCACACGCTGACGTCGATGGGCAAACAAGTCTTTTTGGATATGAAGCTCTTAGACATCGCAAACACAATCGAACGTGCCGTCGCAAACGCCGCTGAACTCGGTGTGTCATTCCTCACGATACATGGCGTCGATAAAAAAACGTTACATGCCGCGGTCGCCGGACGCGGAAATAGCCCAATGCAATTGCTAGCTGTCACCGTCTTGACGAGCCTCAATACCGAAGATCTCGAACAGCAAGGATGCACAATTAATCCTGCAGACCTAGTCTTAAGACGCGCGCGCTTAGCCCATGAAGCAGGTTTCGACGGGGTCATTGCATCGGGCCAAGAAGCGGCAAGCATTCGCAGCGCCACCGCTTCTGATTTTTTGATCGTCACACCCGGTATCAGACTCGCAGGAAGCGCCATGGACGATCAAGAACGCGTCATGACGCCTGATCACGCCATTTCTGCGGGCGCCGATCATCTTGTTGTCGGCCGCCCAATTTCCCATTCCGATGACCCCCGCGCATCGGCCCGCGCATTCTTAAAACATATCGCATTGGCGCAGACCCAATTGACCCTAAATTGAGCGCCCAAATACTCAAGAGGCTCCCACTACGGCTTGCAAAGCACGTCCCGCTGGGCCATTGAATTTTCTCCGAAACCCTTTTTCAAGAACCGGAGATGACCAAAAAATGCCCAAAGGATACATGATCGCCCACGCCGTTGTGACCGACCCCGATGCCTGGGGCCAATACGTGGCGAAATCAAAAAACGTGCTCGAAAAGTATCAAGGCACACCCATTGTTCGCGGCGGCCGTAGTGAAATTGTGGAAGGCAGCGGTAAAGAGCGCAACGTCGTCATCGAGTTTCCCAGTTATGAAAACGCGCTCGGTTACATCAAATCTGACGAATATGCAGAGGTACGCAAGCTGCGCGAAGGCGCAGGCACAATCGATATCACAATTGTTGAAGGCGTTTAGGACGTGTTCACGCAAACAGCCCAACGTGTAGTCCGAATACCGATCTCATCGATACCAAAGCCGAACGACAATGCCGCAGATCTCAGATGAAAAAGGCGACACACCCTGGAGAGCGCTTGTCATAACGCTGTTCCCAGAAATGTTTCCTGGACCCTTGCAAGCGTCATTGTCGGGTCAAGCGCTCGACAAGGGCCTCTGGTCGATCGATACGGTCTCCATCCGCGACTTTGGATTAGGCACTCACAAAAACGTTGACGACACACCGGCCGGCGGGGGCCCGGGCATGGTCATGCGCGCAGATGTCCTCGGACCAGCAATCGACCATGCCAAAGAAAAACTTCCCAACGTTCCCGCCATCTATCTTTCGCCGCGAGGCGAACCTTTGCGCCAGCCACTTGTCCGCCAATTTGCGGCAATGGAAGGACTCATATTGCTTGCCGGCCGCTTTGAGGGCATCGATCAGCGCGTCATAGAGTCTCGCAAAATCCAGGAGGTTTCTATTGGAGACTACATTTTGTCGGGCGGCGAGCTGGCAGCCATGGCCGTCATCGACGCCTGCGTCCGCCTCCTCCCTGGCGTAGTCGGCGATGCAACAAGCACCATGGATGAAAGCTTTGAAAACGGCCTGTTGGAATATCCCCAATTTACCAAGCCGCGGCAATGGGAGGGGCTTGAAATCCCTCAAATCCTCCTGTCCGGAAACCACGAAATGATAAGCCAATGGCGGCGCCAGCAGTCCGAACAGTTAACCCGCCTGCGACGACCTGACCTCATAGAGGATAAGAAGGATCAACAATAAGGATGCATTGACTTCACAAATAACGCATCCCATTTGGGGAATCGACAACTGCTCCCATTTCGAGTATGAGAAAGCCGCAATCCAAATCCCGAAAGCGCGATCTCACGCCACCCATGGCCAACGGCGCAGTTTATCTTTTGCCTTGATAGGCACAAATTTTGGCTGCCCGCCAATTTGGATGAGCACGTCGCCATTTCAGGCTCAATAGCCGAGCATGCAAGAGCCGCAGGCTTCCCAACGGGGATGACCACAGCTGCTCCTCTGCCCATGATGAATGAAAAGGTAGAGAAAATGAACATCATTGACGAGCTTGAAAAAGAGCAGATGAAGGCTATTACGGCCAAACGTGCCGTCCCGGATTTTAGTCCCGGTGATACGGTCCGCGTGACTGTCCAAGTCGTGGAAGGAAAAAACACCCGCCAGCAAGCCTATGAGGGCGTCGTCATTGCGCGCGCAGGAGCCGGACTCAATGAAAACTTTACAGTCCGCAAGATTTCCTATGGCGAAGGCGTCGAACGCGTATTCCCAATCTATTCACCTTTCATCACTGAAATTGAAGTCTTGCGCCGAGGCAAAGTCCGCCGCGCCAAACTTTATTATCTGCGTGGCCGCCGCGGCCGCGCCGCACGTATTCCAGAACGCACAGACGCACGTGCGCGACGACTAAATGCCGCCTGGAAGGGCTTCAAAAAACAAAAAGGTGATGCCGACGACCTCACCAGAATTAATGGCATCGATGAGGATTTGGCCGCCCGCCTTAAACAGCTCAATTGCATTAAGTATGATCAGATCGCAAATTTCTCCGACGACGATATGGCCAACATTGACGAGAAATTAGACCTCGACGGCCGGATCGAAAAAGACGATTGGGTGGGACAAGCGCAAGCACTGATTGCCGAAGACGCAGCCGGTGAAGTGCCCGCCGAGGAAGAAGCCGCGGCTTCAAACGACGAGCCAGCAACGGACGAAAAACAATCCTAACAAAACTCAAAAAGGGTTTTGGTCCGAACAGCCATATTCAACACTGGAAATTGAATTCACCTGCCGACAAAAAGCTACCAGATATATAAAACGAACACCCATTAACGGACAACGAACGCATTTTTCGGCTATAATAAATGATGGTTGACAAACGAGCGTGAGATGTCGAGCACACAGGTAATCCAACCAACAAAAGACGACACCCAGATCACGATTTACGACGAAGACGCCTTCGCCGGGATGCGCAAAGCTGGCCAATTGGCCGCCGAAGCCCTCGATATGATCACGCCGCTCGTGGAACCGGGCATCACGACCCAAGAGCTCGACGATGTCGCCCGTGAGTTTGCACAAGATCACGACGCCGTTCCCGCGCCTTTAAATTACCGCGGTTTTCCAAAGTCCATTTGCACGTCTGTCAACCACGTCGTCTGTCATGGAATCCCCAACAACAAGCGACTTCGCGAAGGCGACATTTTAAACATCGACATCACGTTGATTGTCGAAGGGTGGCATGGCGACACGAGCAGAATGTTCACCGTCGGAGAGATCTCTCGCCGAGCGGAACGACTCATCGCCGTCACCTACGAATCCTTGATGCGTGGCATCAAAGCCGTCAAACCCGGCAACAAGACGGGCGCCATTGGCGCCGCAATCCAGTCATACGCCGAAGGCGAACGTTGCAGTGTTGTTCGCGATTTTTGCGGTCACGGACTTGGCCGCAGGTTCCATGAACGCCCCAACATTTTGCATTACGGCGAGCCGGACGAAGGTCTCGCCCTGCAAGAAGGTATGTTTTTTACCATCGAGCCTATGATTAATCTCGGGCGCCCGCACGTCAAAGTCCTCCCCGACGGATGGACTGCTGTGACGCGCGATCGCCATCTATCCGCGCAATTTGAACACACAGTCGGCGTAACCAAAGATGGCTGTGAAGTTTTCACCAATTCACCAAAACAATTTCACCAACCTCCCTATTCTGTTGGTTAGACACGAAGCGAACTCCAATCAATCCGAAGTACCGGTGCCAGGATTGACCCATGACCGCGAACGAAAAACCAGCAAATTCGGATAAATCCGTTCAAACTTTCGCCGAGCCACCGGAAGAACAAGCCGCACTCTTTGAGACAGGCAAGCCCCTTCACGCAGGCCACCGCAATCGACTGCGAGATAGGTTTAGAAAGTCAGGCCCCGACGCCCTGCCAGATTACGAACTTCTAGAAATGATTTTATTCCGCGCCTTGCCCCGGCGCGATACCAAAGCCCTCGCTAAACAGCTCTTATCCCGTTTTGGTTCCTTCGCAGAAGTCATCAATGCGCCTGAGCCGCGCCTCAAAGAGATTAAGGGCGTGGGCGAAGCTGTGATTACCGAACTAAAACTCGTACGCGCCGCCGCACTTAGACTTATGAAAAGTGAAATTGTTGAGCGACCAGCCTTTTCGTCCTGGTCCGAAGTCATAAACTACGTCACGGCAGCACAAGCCTTCGAAAATCGTGAGCAATTTCGCATCCTCTTCCTAGACAAAAAGAACCATCTGATCGCCGACGAAGTCCAGGGCATAGGAACCGTCGATCACACGCCAGTTTATGTTCGTGAAGTAGTCCGCCGGGCACTCGAATTATCCGCCACTGCGATCATCCTTGTGCACAACCATCCCTCCGGGGACCCAACCCCTTCGCGCGCCGATATTGATATGACGAGGCTTATTTCCGAAGCTGGCCAACCGTTGGGCGTCAAAGTTCATGACCACATAATCGTTGGCCGCAACGGTCACTCAAGTTTGAAAGCGCTGCGCTTGATCTAAAGACCATCAGCTATAAGTTTATCAAATTACTTCATGCCAACTTTTGGCATTCTGAACGCACGTTCCGTTTTAATTCTCCATTTGAGCAAACCTAACACTCTTTAAGAACAATGTTCCGTGACCCGTTAAATCCAAAAGCGATTGATTTTGCTACGTTAAGCCGCCATGCGCCGGCACGCGCCGGAGATCTTGCCTACAAGGTGTTTTGCACGCCGCATCTTTCCACACGGCGCAGTCCGGATCACGATGTCCTCGCAGCCCGCGCCCGCTATCAC
The DNA here is from genome assembly GCA_965222775.1 of Hyphomicrobiaceae bacterium. Lineage (GTDB taxonomy): Bacteria > Pseudomonadota > Alphaproteobacteria > Rhizobiales > Hyphomicrobiaceae > CBDCUV01. The sequence continues at coordinate 1,300,615 of OZ244971.1, read as the reverse complement.
CTCCGTGACGCAAAAAACTGTACTATCCAAGTTCCAAACCATCACACTCTTAAAGCTTATGTCTTTGAGCCCGAGACAACGCCAGCACTCGACACAATCTTAATCGTCCACGGTTGGACCAGCGAAGCTTCATTTATGACCGCCATCGCCGAACCACTTCGGCGCAGCGGATTCCGCGTAATACTTTTTGACTGCCCAGCGCACGGTCGCAGCGGTGGACGTCAAACAAGTCTTATTGACTGCGCGAAAGCGACCGTTTTTGTCACAAAATTTTTTGAACACCAGTTGGGACCCATTTGCAGCGTAATCGCCCATTCCATGGGCGGGCTCGCGTCGCTCTTGGCGGCCACAGGCGGCGAACCGTTGTCGGCATCGACCGATTTTTCACGATTTATTCTAATCTCATCGCCCAATAAATTTTCTGAAGTGACAGGCGACTTTTCAAAAGACGTTGACCTCTTGCCAAAAGCCCAACGCGCCTACGAACATCATCTGGAACGTATTGCTCATCGACGTTTACAAGATTTTACAGCGGCCAAGATGTTATCAAAACGAAATGCGCCCGCGCTATTGATACATGCGCGAGATGATGACGAAGTGCCCATACACAATGCACGCGAGATCACCAGATCGTGTCCAAAAACAGAATTGCTGGAATTTGACCACCTCGGCCATCGCAACATCCTTTATGCACCCCAGGTCATCCGTGCGATCCTCAATGAACTAAAGTCTCAGCCCAAGGCACAATTGAGCGTAGCGCGCCAAAAAACTTTGCAAATCTCAAAGGCCGGCGAAACGACGAAGCCAATCGACAAGTCTTCCCCAACAAACGCATTGGCCGGGCCGCACCAAACACCAAAGTAAACCGGGCTCTCAGCATCCGAGGCCCAAACCCAACCCGCCATGCGTTGATTTCACCCAATTGACCCAGTTCGACGAACATCCCACATTAGGGCGACGCACAGGCCACGATAGCGGCACCAACCAACGCAATTAAACCCTGCTCGCAAGAGGGATCCAAAGATGGCAAACAAAACGCACGCGAAGGTATTGATCCTGGGATCTGGACCAGCCGGCTATACGGCCGCCATCTACGCCGCGCGCGCCATGTTGGACCCCATCCTGATCCAAGGAAGCCAACCGGGCGGCCAACTTACGATCACCACGGATGTTGAAAATTACCCGGGCTTCGCCGATCCCATACAGGGTCCGTGGTTGATGGAACAGATGCAAGCCCAAGCGGAAAATGTCGGTACAAAGATCGTCATGGACCAAGTCAATGACGTTGATCTCAAAAAGCGCCCCTACACACTAAAATGTGAATCAGGAGACACATACACCTGCGACGCATTGATAATTTGCACAGGCGCACAGGCGCGTTGGCTGGAGCTGCCAAGCGAAGAAAACTTTAAAGGCTATGGCGTCTCAGCGTGCGCAACATGCGATGGGTTCTTTTACAAAGACAAAGAGGTCATTGTTGTTGGCGGCGGAAATACCGCCGTCGAGGAGGCGCTGTTCCTGACCAACTTTGCAAAACGAGTGACTGTCATTCACCGTCGCTCAGAGTTCCGCGCCGAACGGATTCTTCAAGACCGGTTGTTCAAGAATCCAAAAATCGAAGTCGTTTGGAACCATGTGTTGGAAGAAGTCACGGGCGAGGACGACCCCAAATCCGTGACCGGGGTTCGCATTAAAAATGTGGACACTGGCGAAATTACCGACCGGCAGGTGGATGGCGTATTTATTGCCATAGGCCATGCCCCAGCCACAGAACTCTTCAAGGGCCAGCTGGACATGAAACCATCCGGCTACATCGTGACAAAACCAGATTCCACTGCGACATCGCTTGAAGGTGTCTACGCCGCCGGCGATGTGACAGACGACCTTTTCCGTCAAGCGGTGACGGCCGCCGGCATGGGCTGCATGGCCGCCCTTGAGGCAGAAAAATACCTAACCACACAATCTGTGACGGCCGAAGCAGCAGAATAGCACAAGGACAGGCAGGCAGATCTCAAGCCGCTTCCCAATCATGACCTATCGGCTGCATCCGACAACGTTATGATGCGAAATTTGACTGACGTCGAAATATGCGCCCGTATGCTGCTAATCTGAAAGACCAACTGTGATGCCAGCTTGATGAAGGTCACAAACACGGGGACGAATCCGCCGGCCCAAGACTGAGTTTGGCTCATTCAGACACGGACATTCTTGGACCCATCAGCACAGGCCTGTAACACTGTAGGGCAAGAAGCCGAAAGACTTGACCTTCGCGGCAACCCTAAAGAGTTCGCGATCGCACACGCAAATTGCGCACAACACTTTGGTTTTATATGTGTACGATGGTCGGAATTTACACGCGCAATACGATCACAAAAACCACTAACAAATTGCCGAAATTGGAACTATTAAACGGCCACAATTGATAATCAGAAACTGCACCTTGTACGGTAAGATTAGTTGATTGGCATTCGCCCACAATCACGCTATTGTCAGGCCTAATCTGATGCGACCACCCATTCGTAATAGATGTAGGGAAGAAGCAAATTTGCGGTCACGTGCCACCACCGCACTTTTGCGACTTCACTACATACTTTGAGCCGGGCCGGGCCTAAACCGCGTCCGGCTCTTTCTGTGAAGGCAGACCAAAGGCCAAAAAAAGCCCTCAAAACGCGCTCCTGACTTTCCCGCCCGATTAACCTGTCGGACGGCCCGCACCCGCAACCCACAGCCGCTTTCCAACGCACAAAAACCCATTTATGTAAGAGCAGTAACACAGCCTCAAACCGGCGACCACGTGCCGAATACGATACGATCAAGACGGAACACACATGGCCAAAACCCTCTACGACAAGATTTTTGACCACCACATTGTCCATCAGCAACCTGACGGTACATGCCTGATCTATATTGATCGCCATTTGGTTCATGAGGTCACAAGTCCGCAAGCCTTCGAAGGATTGCGCATGTCCGGCCGCAAAGTGCGAGCGCCACATAAAACTTTAGCCGTGGTCGACCACAACGTACCAACAACGGATCGCAAACACGGAATTGATGATCCCGAAAGCAAAATACAAATCGAAGCCCTTGCAAAAAACGCCAAGGAATTTGGTATCGAGTATTTCAACGAGCATGACGTTCGCCAAGGCATCGTCCATGTGGTTGGTCCCGAACAAGGATTTACACTTCCAGGAACAACAATTGTATGCGGCGACAGCCACACATCGACCCATGGCGCGTTTGGCGCGCTCGCCCACGGCATTGGCACCTCTGAAGTCGAACATGTGCTAGCGACGCAAACACTCATCCAGAAAAAAGCAAAAAATATGCGCGTCACCGTCGACGGCATACCCCCCGAGGGTGTCACAGCCAAAGATATTATCCTTGCCATCATCGGCGAGATCGGCACGGCGGGCGGCACCGGGCATGTGATTGAGTATGCCGGCGAAGCCATCCGCAACCTCTCGATGGAAGGCCGGATGACCGTCTGCAATATGTCAATCGAAGGCGGCGCCCGCGCAGGTCTCATTGCACCCGACGAAAAGACATATGAATTTATTAAGGGCCGCCCGAAGGCGCCCAAAGGGGCGGCCTGGGACGTAGCTATGGGGCATTGGAAAGAGCTTCATTCCGATGACGGAGCCCATTTTGATTCTGAAATCCGCCTTGACGCATCAGACCTTCCTCCCATCATCACATGGGGCACGAGTCCAGAAGATGTTGCAACGATCACTGGAACGGTTCCAGATCCAACGTCGACCGACGACCCAAACAAACGCAACTCAATTGAACGCGCACTTGATTACATGGGACTAGCGCCCGGCACCAAGATAACCGACATCCCCCTCGATGTAGTTTGGATCGGCTCGTGCACCAACGGCCGCATCGAAGACTTGCGCACGGTCGCAAAAATCGTAGATGGAAAAAAAGTCTCCGATCAACTTGAGTACGCCATGATCGTCCCCGGGTCTGGCTTGGTGAAAGCACAAGCCGAACAAGAAGGTCTCGACAAAATTTTTATCGATGCAGGATTTGAATGGCGCGAACCCGGTTGTTCCATGTGCCTCGGCATGAATCCCGATCAACTCAAACCTAAACAACGCTGCGCTTCCACATCAAACCGCAATTTTGAAGGCCGCCAAGGAAGACTGGGCAGAACACACTTGGTATCCCCGGCGATGGCTGCCGCTGCTGCACTCGAAGGTCATTTTGTTGACATTCGCAATTGGAGCGGCAGTAGCGAGCATTAAGATTTAACCTGGAAAAGTTGCCCTGCCATTCTTCGGCCAAGATATCGCGTACAACAACGACTATCGCGCGAGCTTGTCATGACGCCCGAATTGGGCGAAGATGGCTTAATTAGTCGCGCGATTGAGTTTTAAGGGGCCCGGGGGACGTGCCTTCCATGACTGCTATGCTTCGCAGGCAACTGCTACTGGCGACCACTTTTGCCGCCATATTCGCCTTTGTCGTGCCACTAAAGGCCGACCCCCCTCCCACGCCCGAAGAATACATTGCTTACGTTGGCAGCCATGCCCGACTCGTTGCGCCAGGTGAATTTGTGCTCGATAACAAACGCCAAATTTGCGGGCGGCGACCAGTGGTTATAGACGAACAGCTTGATGATTACGGCGCCGCCTATCCAGGCTTTCTTATCATGAACCCAAAATTGCTGGCGCGCGTTTCAACACCGGTGAAATTTTGGATTTTTGCCCATGAGTGTGCGCATCAATTCCGCGGACCTGATGAAGAAACGGCTGACTGTTTTGCCGTCCAGCGCGGACGCCGCCAAGGCTGGCTGACGGAACAAGGGCTTGAAGAAGTGTGCGAATTCATAAAGCCGGCGAAGGGCGACATGATGCACTTTTCAGGCTCGCACCGCTGCGAAGCCATGCGTCGGTGCTACGCCGAAAAAAGGGTTCGCTAGGGTCTAAGCCTTTTCCTTTTTTCCAACCAACTTATCCCCAAATTCGCCGTGACGGTTATGGTCTAGCGTGATACCGATTGCTTCGCTGCCAACATGGTATCGTCGCCCAAATAAATTGCGCTTGGCCATACACCAAACTCACTGCAAATGATTTGGAATAGGCACCAATTTTTTTTAACAACCAAGACCAATGGCATTAAATGCGCGTTGCTGATCTTACCAAGAGAATTCTGGGTCTCGCACAGACGATCTCGCGCTGGGCCGAAGCGCTCGCAGAGTTGGACCCAGCACGGCGCGAACGCGTCGCCAAATATGCTGAAAACGTTGCCGACACACTGGCCCGCACGACCACAGCACTCGGTACTCTAAAAAAAGATCCAAAAAACCAAAAAGCCCGCCTTCAGGCCCTGAAAGAATTGGGCCGCATGGCCGGCTACGTAGAGACCTTTGTCGATGTGCTTGAACACCGCCTCGACGGACGCAAACTTGCCGGCGTTAAAAGGCGGCTAGAAACAATACAAGCAAGCCTGCCAAAAAGAGCTGGTCCTGTAAGCGCTATTGAGACACATATTGACCGTTTGGCCTCGGCGGAAGGGTATTTTCGTGCCCTTGCTGACGGACTTCGCGTTTAAGATGCATCCTAAAAACCGATCCGACCATGTCAGGCGTAACACCAGCCCGCATCCACAAAGGCAAAAGCCATTTTTTGTTCAACGAAATTTTGCGTTCGATCCGTTACGCCTTATATCAGAGCATGAATAAAAGTCGCCTTTGCGGCCCGACGCTGTACTCCGATGATGCCGGAGGGCACGCCTAAATCGGCTGTACTGCCTATACGAGGACCAAATGGAAAAGTTTACGACACTGACGGGAATAGCGGCGCATCTACCACACCGCAATATCGATACCGATATGATCATTCCCAAGCAGTTTTTGAAAACGATTATGCGCACCGGGCTTGGAAAATCGCTCTTCCATGAGTTGCGCTATGACACTGACGGCAACGAAGTGGAGGATTTTATCCTCAACAAGCCCGCCTATCGCAACGCGCAAATCCTGATCACTGGCGAAAATTTCGGCTGCGGCTCAAGCCGTGAACATGCACCTTGGGCGCTTTTGGACTTTGGCATTCGCTGTGTGATTGCGCCCGACTTCGCCGATATCTTTTACAACAACTGCTTTCAGAACGGCATCTTGCCGATCAAGCTTCCACACAACCAAATTGAAAAACTGGTCGATGATGCAAAACGCGGCGCCAACGCCACCATCACAATCCATTTGGAACCACAAGAAATCCATGGGCCCGACGGGGGTGTAATCGAATTCGAAATTGAACCCTTCCGCAAACACTGCTTGCTCAATGGTCTCGACAACATTGGCCTGACGTTTGAAAAAATGGACGCCATTGATGCGTTCGAAGAGCAGGTCAAAAACACCCACCCGTGGCGTTGATTGAATTTAAAATTTGTCGTTCTCAACGCAATAACTGGCCGGCCTCCCAGCCAATAATCGCTTGCTTGCGCGTAACACCCCAATGATAGCCACCAAGTTGGCCGTCAGCACGCCGCACACGATGACATGGCACCACAAATGATAATGGATTGCGCCCCACTGCCTGGCCTACCGCGCGCGCGGCGCTTGCCTCACTCACGTCTTCGGCCAGCGCGCCATAGGAGACCGCGGATCCCATCGGCACTTTTAAGAGCGCGCGCCAAACCCGCACCTCAAAGTCCGTGCCGATCAAAACAAGCTGAACCGGTCTTTCTTGGGACCAATCCTTGAGTGCAAAAATGCGATCCACATAGGGCAGTGTGACATCAGGCTGATGAATATAATCCGCTGCAGGCCAACGAGATTTGAGTTCAACTAAAACATCTTCAAGACCCTGCCCGGCGTCCTCATTGACAAAGGCGAAGCCAGCAAGCCCGCGCTCCGTCGCAACAGCAAGCGCCGCACCAAACGGTGTCGCATGCGCACCGTAAGACATCTGCAATCCAGCACCCTTGAGTTTGTGCTCGCCAGGCGTCATCGCATGCGTTTGAACAAAAAGATCATGAAGCCGCCCGCTTCCCGACAGCCCAGCTTCAACGGCAGCATCAAAAACCGATGAGCCCGCCTCAAGCATGTTGCGTGCACGATCAAGCGTCAGAGCTGCCACAAAGTCCTTCGGCGTCAGGCCACACCAACGCTTAAACAACCGTTGGCAATGCGCATCAGACAGACCCAAATGGTCCGATAGGGCAGACAGATTTGGTTGCACGAATTGTCGGTCTGACAAAAAAGCGATCGCCTCACGAATCTGATCGTAATCGCCCAATGAAACATCGCCCACTGCGAACTCCACTGGGACAGGGCCCTCCTTTGTCTCAGACAGACGGGACCCGCAATGCGCGCCTAAATTCAATTCAGCAGTAATTTCGGCCATGAGAATCGTTTAACGCGCTTTGGCGCCCGTTGCGACCCGATTCTTGCTATTTGTGTATGACTTTTAAACGCCTAATGATTGTCGAACGAACCGAACCGTCTATAGATACCCACGCGCGGACTTCGCCTTTGCAAGTGCCATTTCAAAAACCCGCCCGAAATCACGCCGTTCGTCCTCGCTTAAGAACTGCCCAAAAATCACCTGCCGGCCGTGCGAAATCAGGCTCATCACCGAGCGTCCATCTACACCTTCTGATAACAAGAATTTTGCCCAATAGGGATTGAATTCAAATTTTTCCGCCCGCCCGGACGGATCATACTTGGTCAACAACAGTTGCCGCGGTGACAACTCCACAGTCTCGTAGGCTAGCCCCGATCGATAGTTGAGCTTAAACGCAATGTAGATCAACAACACATCAAGCCCAAAAAATCCCATCACCGGCCAAGCACCCATCGACAGAAAGGTAAGGCCCACAATAAAACTAACACCGCCTATCAATGACATCAGTATGAGAAATCCGGTGGGGCTCAAAGAACGGTAAGGCGTGAGAACAGCGCGAAAAACACCATCACGCACGAGCGCGTTTTCCACCGCCCCACCTTGCCTATTGTGTTCTCTTGCCGTCATGGTGACTTACCGTTCGTTTTAAAGCTCGTAGAATAGAACAAATGATCATGGCCACAAAATCTTCGCCTCAAAAAAATAAATCATCACAAAAAAAACGTTCCATAAAAGCTCTGGCCCCAAAGGCGCAGCGGGCCTCTAGAACAAAGGTTGCGAAACCAAAATCAAAGCCTAAACCTAAAAAAAGCAACAAAAAAAACCATCTAACGCTCTCAAAGTCCCAAATCGCAACGATCTTTGCAACCTTCGAAAACTTAAACCCTGATCCCAAAGGCGAACTCGAGCACGTCAACCCCTATACCTTGCTGGTTGCAGTGGTCCTTTCCGCACAAGCCACGGACGCTGGCGTCAACAAAGCGACGCGTCCGCTTTTTGCCAAGGTTGACACACCAGAAAAAATGCTGGCCCTCGGTGAAGAAAAACTGCGCAATGCGATCAGGACGATCGGCCTGTTCCGCAATAAGGCAAAAAACGTAATCCTGCTGTCGCAAAAATTAATCGACGACCACGGTGGTCACGTCCCTAAAGATCGTGAGGCTCTTGAAGCCTTACCCGGTGTGGGTCGCAAAACTGCAAACGTCGTTTTGAACGTCGCATTTGGCGAGCCAACCATGGCCGTCGACACACATGTTTTTCGCGTCTCCAACCGAATTGGATTATCAAGCGGCAAGACACCGCTTGCTGTCGAAGAGGACCTCCTCCGCATTATTCCGAAAAAGTATGCCGTTCATGCACACCACTGGCTTATTCTGCATGGTCGTTACCTGTGTAAGGCGCGCAAGCCAGAATGTTGGCGCTGCCCCGTGAAGAAGCAATGCCAGTTTGAGCCAAAATCGGAGCAATAAACCAAAGGAGTTTTCAAGCCCCAGTCGACGATCGCAACCATACCGGTGTTCAAAAAAACAAGTGTTTCCAATGTTCAAACTTCTAGGTAGGCTCAATCTCCAAAAGTAGGGCACGTCGAGGGAGAAGGTAGAAATGTTAGACGGAAACGGCGCAAGCGGAAATGGCCAAGAGCGCGAATTGCGTAAACCGGATTTAAAAAAGCCACCTGTTCTGTTTGACAAGACGCAGGACCTTATTGAGAAGATCGAAAAACAAATCGATTGCAAGATCATTTGTTATTGGAACTCAACCCGCGGCAGTGTGTGCGACAACGATGCGGTTGCCCTTTATGAAATTCTGAAAAATGCGAAAGGCTATGAAAAGACAGCCATCTTCGTCAAATCCGGAGGCGGCGACGTTGAAGCGAGCCTCAAGGTCGTGCATCTGCTGCGCGATTATGTTGACGATCTGATTGCCCTCATCCCACTTGAATGCGCATCTGCCGCAACCATCATTGCATTAGGCGCCAATAGACTCGTCATGGGGCCGCTATCATACCTGACGGCCATTGATTCCGCGCTCCGCCACAAACTCTCACCGATTGATGAAATCTACAATTCGCGTGTATCCGTGAGCCTCGATGAGCTGCACCGCATTGTTACACTGTGGAACAAACACGCCCGCGCAGAAGAGGGCAATCCCTTAACCGACATCTTCCAGCACATACATCCGTTGGTCATCGGTGCGATAGAGCGCGCAAGTTCGCTATCGGCAAAGATTTGTCAGGAAGTTCTTTCGTACCACATCAAGGACACCGAACTTTGCCACGCCATTAGCAACCGTCTAAATTCAGATTACCCTTCACACACCTATCCCATCACATCCCGTGAGGCCAAACAGATCGGCCTAAACGTTGAACCGCTGCCAGATCCAGTAAACGAGCTCTTGCTTGCACTTAACGTCATTTACTCGGAAATGGCCCAACCCGCTATCACCGACTTTAATGAGCACAACTATCACGACAACACGATTTTGAGCATCATCGAGCGTCACGGCATGCAGATCTTTTACCAGGTCGATGAAGACCGAACCTACCTCAAAGAAGAACGGCGCTGGATGTCGCTTAATTCTGAAGATTCATGGCGCATGATCAAAACCATCAACGGAGAACAGCACCAATCCGAATTGCATATTAGGTAACGTACTGCACCGCAAACCCCTCTAATTATGGCCCAAACGGCAACCCATTCATCCTTCACAAATATGCCACTGGCCATAAACGCAATTTTGGGGAATGATATCAGCTGCCACTATTCCACCCGCTTCTTTGGGCATCCGTACCGTCCGGCACCCTGTCTTGTGATTGGGAGACCAAACATGAAATTTGCACCACCAAAAGTTTTGTTCACCGTAATTGGCGCGGTAGCTATTGCCATAGGGTTTTTAATTGTTGGACCGGTCTCTGCTGCCGACTATGATCAACAAAATTATGAGTTCACAAAACCGGCTCAAGGCTATGAAGGCCGCACACCCACCGGCGTCGGCTATTGCTCTTACCGAAATGTTCCAAAAAAGAAATGTTGGACCAAAAAAAACGGCAAAAAGAAATGTAAAGTCGTCGGCTACACGCTTGAGCAATTCTGCCAAGGCCGCTACTAGAGCATGTTATGCGGGTTAGCTCTTGCACCTTAACCCACAACACCATCCAAGCGCACAGCCAGACCCGCATCAGCCATGAATTGCTTCGCTTCACCAATTGTATGCGTACCGAAATGGAAGATCGATGCAGCCAACACAGCGCTCGCGTGACCGTCTCGAACACCGGCAACAAGATGCTCAAGTCTCCCAACGCCACCTGAAGCGATAACCGGCACGCGAACTGCATCTGCAATGGCCCGCGTAAGCGCCACGTCAAAGCCTTCTTTTGTGCCGTCGCGATCCATTGACGTCAGTAAAATCTCCCCAGCGCCAAGCCCGACGACCTCTTTCGCATATTCAACCGCATCAAGTCCGGTCGGATTTCGGCCCCCATGTGTGAAAATCTCCCAGCGCAACGGTTCCCCTTCACCCGAAACTTGCTTGGCATCGATCGCCACCACAATGCACTGGGCGCCAAACTTTTCCGAAGCCTGCTGAACGAACTGCCTATTTTTTACCGCACCCGTATTGATCGACACCTTGTCCGCACCAGCTTCCAAAAGCTTACGAATGTCATCAACCGTGCGCACGCCACCGCCCACAGTCAGCGGCATAAAGCAGCGCTCTGCCGTTCGCACGACGATATCAAAAATCGTATCGCGGTTTTCGTGGCTCGCGGTAATGTCAAGAAAGCAAAGCTCGTCCGCACCGGCCGCATCGTAGGCCGCCGCCGCCTCCACAGGATCGCCAGCATCGACAAGATCAACAAAATTGACACCCTTGACGACGCGCCCGTCTTTCACATCCAAACACGGGATAATGCGGATCTTCAATGACACCTGCGTATAACCTCGTTTGTACAAGCAATCATTATGACAGGTACACCTTATGGTTGCGACAACCAACTGCATGCACGCAGGAAAAATTGAACAGCTCGTACTGCAACACATGCAACTTGAGTTTGCAAAACCAACTGTCATCCGACGTAAGCTTTGCAGCACTGCCATTCCATGACTGCCAACAGCCCCGCGTCACAGCTTTGCGACAGGTTCGTCAACGTTTTGTGCAGCAATATAACGAATTGCACGCGCATTTAATCAAAAATCAATGCATCAGACAGTAACTGAATGTCTACCATATCGGCGCGGGGCACCAAACAACATCGAGTATTATGGGCGTATCGGTTGCATGGTCGTCGGAGGACAACAGCTTCACACCTCACAACCATGTGTCGAAGCGAGACGAAATCAAAAAACTCAGCAACATTTCTTCGACAGCACCTTTAGCGGCGCTGGCGTCAGACCCTTCGCAAGCGCTTTTTGTGACCACTCCGGCATCACTCACAAACATAACAAAGCTCCGCCTCGAACAGCACCATCATCTCCTGCCGGTCGCAAGTCTGATTAGCCCTGCAAGCAACGATATTGAGCTTTGTGTTCGAGCAAACGCTGACAGTGATCTTGATGAGCTGAAAAAACTCTGTGAAGCATATGAAGAACGCAGAAAGAACTAAAAAAAGAAAAAGGTGCTCCAAGAAAAAATGATAAACCAAAACTAGCAAGTCTCGAACGAAATTTCGTTACGGGTGCGAGCACCCCGCAAATAGGTACAGTCCGAAAAGATGAGTCTCGGATTCAAGCAAGCCCCTCCATCTTCAACGCTCGTTGAAAGGCTGGCCGCTCACAACACCGCTTGAGATAGGCGCTCAACACCGGCACATCACTCAACAAACCAAATTTTTCCATAAAATGAATGCTCGAACCCAATAACACGTCGGGCGCCGTAAACCGTTCACCCAAAATCCAAGGCCCCTCCTTCAAACCATCCGCCAACGTCTCAACCATCAAATCAAAACTACCGAAACCGTGTTGGGCCGGATTGGGATCACGGCCAGAAAACCTCTCAACCATTGCCGGCTCGATAACCGAATTTGTGAACATCGCCCACATCAAAAACGCCCCACGTGCCGGGTCCTCAATCGCAACACCAAGCCCGGCGTCCGGATATCGATCAGCCAGATAGACACAAATGGCCCCTGAATCCCAAATCCGCACATAGCCATCAATAAGCGCTGGAACTTTTCCCATGGGCGACGCAGAACGAAACTCTCTATTTGCGCGCACTTTTTGGTCACGAATGTCAATCAAAACCCGCTCATAGTCACGACCCAGTTCTTCAACCATCCATAAAGCCCGAAACGCACGCGTCTGCGGACACCAAAAAAGTTTCACACCTTTTCTCCAACTATCACCCCATCACACGGATGCATCACCGGGCCTGCGCCTCACAATAAGCCTTCACCAAATCCATGTCACGCTCAACCGCCTTTTGCACCTTGCCCCTCATCAAAGGAATTAGCAGTTTTGCGACAAGCTGATAGGCCCGCGCCTCCATCGTCATTTTGAGTTCCGTCCCATCGCTTAACGGTGTCACCTCAAACAAAGTATCCCAAAACAGCTCCATGGCTATTGGCGACCAATCGAACATAATCATTCTCCTCGTATTCGGTCACATCCAATTCAGTTGTCGCTTGTCCACCGTCCATTTCGCGGGTCTCCCGAAACCGCGTACCGACGCCTTTTCTTTGATCCGTCAGAATTTCGACATTGACGATATGCGGTACTGCTTTTGAAAAGTTCTCGATCTCTGAAACCGTTCTAAAAACAAGGTCAATCGGCGCCTCAATCATTCGCGTCACAATCGTCCGGGTCATAAAATACTCCCGAGCATGGCTCCAAACTCAACAATCCCTAACCGACACGATGAGCTGCTTGTCGAGGTCTTTGTAACGTAGATCAAGTATGTGCCACTTCTCGCCGTCTTTCAGCCAATCAAAATTCACCGACTTTTCTTGCCCCGGCCGAAGGACAAACAAAGGATCAGCACCTGCATTAGGTGGACCTTGGTAAAGCTCAGCAACACCATCGGATTTATTATAGATCCTTACATTCGTGCCCCTACATATCGTCATTTCAGATTCGAAAAACCCATTGTTGAAATAAGCATAAATCTCGCTCACCTCACCGGTCCCCTGACCGGAAGGCCGAAACAGCAGTAAAGCAACGACAATCGCTGTCACAACTAAGCCGCCGACCATAGCTGCGATCGGGATCAGTCTGCGTTTTGCAACGACTTTCTCAATCTCGCCGACCAGACCATGCATATCTTGCGCGAACGTTTCATGTCGCACCAACGCCGCTTGACGGTACGATAACCCTTGCAGGTCCTTGGGTAAGTCATCTTTCGCAGGCAGTTGCACACCATCGAGCAAAACAGGAATCACAACCAAGTCGGGTTTCTCGAGGGCTTTGGCAATTTCTAAACGTACAAAGTCGTTTTTATCATCTATGCGGCGGCTCCCATCGGCCGCCCGGCAATCCAACCAATCTCTTCCAATAATCGCAATAAAGGCCTTGCATTGTTCAAGGTTAGACTCGATGACGTTGCGAAAATCGCGACCCTTTTCAATTGTGTCCACGTCAATAAAAAGCTTATCTTCGCCAAACTTCTTTTCCAAAAATTGATAGACGCTGCGCGCATCTGCGCTCGCGTCCGCACGACGATAGCTAATAAAAATTTTTCCCGACACAGACTTTTAGTACTCCCCTAGATCTGCGTAGAACATTCTAAACAAATTAGGGTTTCCTGTTGAGTCTTTCTTGATTTGGCTGCGCACGCAAAAAACCACCGCACGACAAATTATGCACGGCAAGTCGCCGTTCACTTAGGAAAATCAACGATGTCCAATTGCAAGGGATACACGTTGCGAAGAAGCTCCGGCGCCTTAAAACGCCCAGAACCAAAATCTCCAGTCAAATCCTTAGAATCAAAAAATTCTTGTCGATCTACTTTTCCCGCCAGTTCAAAAGAATTTATGAGGTAAGGAATACCATTAAATGCCAATGGCGAGGCCCCCGTCATAATCTGCAAATGCAAATGCGGCGCCGACGTGTTCCCTGAATTTCCTAACAGACCCAAAACGTCGCCCTGAATAACTTTATCTCCCACCTTAACCTTCACAGAGCCCTTTTTAATATGTCCATACATGGCATAGGCACCGTTTCCAAAATCAAGGATCACTGCATTCCCATCAACTGTCTCCAACGTAAGTGTACGCGGATCCGGCAATTTCCCGGGCACTTGATCATCTAATGTATTCGAAACGTGGATCACTGTACCGTCAGCGATCGCAAGCAATTCAGCGCCGTATCCCGTCCAGCTCTTCACGTCTTCGATCGGACCTTCCACAAGCTTGCCATTATCATTGAGCTGCATCCAATCAATCGCAAACCTTTGCGCTAAAACGAGCTGACCATCGATTGGCAGCACCGACATGCGATGCGGAAAACCAAGCCCACAACACCCATTGATAGCGACCCAGCCTTTTCCTTTCACAGGCGGACCGACCACAAGCTGTTGTGGTGCACTTATCACCACTGTTCCAATGTCAACCTGAATTGCAACAGGCTTACGTGTTCCAGGATTATCCGCAGCCTGGGCGGAAATGCGATGAAAGACGGTTTCTGGAATCTCTTCAACAGAACCAAACTTAAGATTCACAGCAAGCAAACGGCCGCCATCAACCGGGATGTTGAGCGTTTCCGCCAATCTCGCGCTAAGTCCAAACAAATGTTCCCGCAGCATCTGCCCCGACAATGACACGAGCACCTCATCTTGATTGTCACCCGACAACACGTCCACCCGCGTGAGCGTCGCTCTCAGTGCTGGGGATGCATTCTGAAGAATGAGCTCATAGGCAACATGATATTTGCCATCACTTCCTAAAACTGGCGTGGCCATAGATGTTATTGGCCGTGCAATGATCGACGTGTACTGATCCTTCTTGCCTGCACTTTCAGCACGAGTGGTCCCATCGAATACCAGCACTCCCAGCGCAAGAAGCGTCCCCAGCAAAATCCCCGCAAGTTTAGTCATATTGAAACTCCAGACCTGGCCAAATGTCATGAGTTGTTTCGCGATGAAAAATCCTGAATACGGAATAGCTTGAGAATCAGGATGGGAGCAATCGCATAGCTACCGTTTTGATAAGTGATTACCGATTTTCAGAAACTAAAGGGAAACTTAATGGAGACCATCACCGGCTTTTCAATATGGAGACGGCAAACGACATGCAAATTTCGTCCGGAGCCTGCCCAAACCTCTTCATACGTAGAGTCTACGGTCAAAACCCATAAAACATAATCCTAGATGTACACAGACGGCGCCCTATGTCGCAGACGAGAGTCCCGAAACACTCTGCCTGGCCCTCTTGACCTCAACCATCGCCCCACGAGAATGAAGCTCGTTGGCCACCTGATTGATCAGAAAAAACGTATCCTCGCCATTTGGAAGCTCAAGATAGAGCGATGGGCAACCTCCATACACGTCTTTCAGGCCTTGAGGCTCAACCTCTAAATCATGTGCGATAAACCCAAGAACATCCTCTGGAGCTTGTCCCAAATCAAGTATCCACAATTGTAGGAAGTCATTAGCACCGTCGCCGTCAAAACACCGCCAACGCTTGAACAGAGTGTCCTTAATGTTCATTGAGACAAATACCGGAAATGCAAACTAAGCCTTTTTGCCCACTTCGCGGGCGCACGTCCGGCACAGAGGAGTATGGGGAAGTGCATCGAGCCGCTCTTGCGAAATCTCTTTTTCGCAACGGACGCAAACACCATACGTGCCATCCTTTATTCGCTTCAATGCGGCATGAATTGCCTGCATCTCCGTCGTATCAGCGTGACCGATGCCTTCTAAAACCTCATCCATTTCCGCTTCCGTGGCACGCTCGGCCCAGTCAGGATCAGGCGTCTGCTCCAGGTGAGCTTCGATGCGTTGCACACGCCCGCCCAACTCCGCCAGCCGCTCCTGAAGTTGCTTTTCGCGTCCTTTGAGATCGGTCATATCGAAACGTCCTTAAGTCCTTGCCATAATTTAGGGGTTTCGCGCGCACCGGCCTTGATACTAATCAACTTGTGCTCGCAAACCCCACAGTCAAGAGACAGTTGGCAATAATTCACATTCCAAAAAGGCTTTTAAAGATCTTAACTGAAAACTACGCTAAACTAGCGTGGCCAAAGCAAAGCGGCCAACAAGGGACCAGGATTGACAGTACCACAACTGAAGGATCTCCAAAATGAAAGCCGTAGCGAAAAGAGAGGTGAAGTGAAATGAAGATGAGGCTGCTGTCATCTGGAGCCATTTTTGCGTTGGCCATCATTTTTGGCCCGCCGGCCTACGGGCAGACCGGGCTGGAGGACAAAAAACAAGGCCGGCGCCTAGCGAAAAGTCTTTGTGTGAATTGCCACGATGTGAGCCCCGAGGGCCGCAGCACGAGTTCGGAAGCAGTTCCAAGTTTCCACGACATGGCAAACCAGAATGGTCAGTCCCGGGAACAGCTGGCAGGCCGCATCGTCATCCCACATCCAGAAATGCCGACCATCCCATTAACGAGATCCGAAATTCGCGATATCGTCGCCTATATCATGTCGCTAAAAGAAGCTGATTAGCGAAAAGCCGACGAAATCCTTATAAAGCACACGCCCTTCATGCACTCATGATAAGGGGCACCAGCCTTCTGTCCGCGGCATAGCTATTGAAGAGTGCGGGATAGGGAACAAAAAAATTTGGGTCACGTTGAGGATCGGCCATGGTATGAGGTCTCCTTCACCAATACCCACAAAGTTGGAATCAAGATGACCCCACGCACCGAAGGATTAATTCTTATTATCGTCCTGTTCATGCTGAGTGTTGTGTTTCAGGTCCAATTGAAAATTTTTGCTGGCGAACTCCTGAGCAATCTTCAACGAACGACAGGAGGTTTTATCGACACGATTTCGGCATTTGGAAACTCTATCATCGGTTGGCGGCCTGTCTTAATCGCGGTACTTGCTGTCGCATTGTTTTCCATTTGGGTATTCACGCTCATGCGGCTCGATTTATCGATGGCTCTGCCCTTGGCCTCCGTCGCACTTGCCCTCAACGCGCTTGTTGGCGGTATGCTCCTCAGCGAACCGATTTCGCTCACCCGATTGGCGGGGATCATTATAATTGCCGTTGGCGTCACCTTGGTCATCCAGAGCTAAGCTTAATTTGGCGCTGTTCAGCGCACCGTCAAATAGGATTTTTTGAATGGTTTCGGCAAACCACCCTATCGCCGCTGACGGAACTGAGCAAGAAACTTGGACCAGCACACGTCGTTGCCCGGGGTGCCAAGAAATCTCACCTATTGAGCCACAAGAACCTCTCTGGCCGATCGATTGGCGTTGCAAAGCGTGCGGCGCTTCAAGGCAAACCCGCAATGGTTTTGTTTTGCTCGCACCAGATCTTGACGAAATCGACGAAGGGTTTGAAATCGAATCCTTCGCGCACTTGGCCAAAGTCGAAAACGAGCACTTCTGGTTTGTGGCCCGCAATGAACTGGTACACTGGCTTGTCAAACGATTTGCACCCAGTGCGACACGTGTCATCGAGATCGGTTGCGGAACCGGTTTCGTACTATCAGCACTGCGCAGTGCCTTGCCAAACGCGACTCTAGCAGGCGGAGAGTTACACTCTGCAGGTCTCCAATTCGCGCGAAAGCGGCACGGTCCCGATTTAGAGTTTTTGCAGGTCGATGCACGCGACACAGGGCTAAATAGTGCATTTGACCTCGTCGCTGCGTTTGACGTTTTGGAGCACATTCCAGAAGATGAAAGGGTTTTGGGGGAAATCTACCGAATGCTTCAGCCAGGGGGTATTTTTCTCGCGACCGTCCCTCAACATCCGTGGATGTGGAGCGCAGCCGACGACGTTGCACACCATCAAAGGCGATACAAAATGCGCGAACTGGAAAAAAAAGTCATTTCGGCAGGGCTCGAACCAATTTACCGGACGAGTTTTGTCGTACTTCCGTTTCCTATGATGATGATATCGCGCCTCCTAGAACGCATGCGAAGTCGAAAGGCTAGTGTAGAAGACCTCGTCGAAAGTGAGTTCCAGGTGCCCGGACCACTCAATAAGGTTCTTTTGGCGCTGCTAAGGGCAGAACACGGTATGCGCCGGCTGGGACTGCCAATGCCATTTGGCGGCAGCCAGGTCGTTGCCGCACGAAAGGCCGCCACTTAGGCGATTAATCGACGCTCAAACATTCTTCACGATCGCCGCCGTGTCATGCGAGTAATAGAACCGTCCAGCAAGATTTTTGGGGCGCCGCATCGCACCAACGAGAATACACCGAGTGATTTGTACTCGACCAGAAGGAGTTAATCTGGCATTCGACTGAATAATCTTGCACCTGTCCATTGGCATCAACTTGTCAATGAAGCGCGAAGACCTCAGACCTAAGTCCACGTCTCCATCGAATGAGATGTTTCAACTGGTGTAACGTAAAACGGAATTACCTCAAATATGACCAATACCACCATTATCGTCTTGGGTATGCACCGCAGTGGTACATCTTGCCTTGCTGGAATTTTAGAATCTGCAGGTCTTCATCTAGGCGAAGTCAACACGAAGGCACCCTTCAATAAAAAGGGAAATCGCGAAAACAACGACATCATGAAACTCAACGACCAGGTATTGGCAAACACCGGCCACACATGGAGAGATCCGCCCGAGGGCCCTGCAAAGTGGACCGAAGCCGATGGTCGACAACGCGATGCGATCATCTCCAAACTTAGTGAGAAACCCATTTGGGGGTTTAAAGATCCGCGGACGTTGATAACGCTCGATGGTTGGCTGGAGGCATTGCCCTCGGTCAAATTCGTCGGCACGTTTCGTCACCCAAAACGCGTAGCAAAATCATTGGCAAGTCGGCCAGCGCCCCTGCATGTCCCAATCGAAGATGGACTTGCGCTTTGGCAATCCTATAACAGGCGCCTACTTACAATCTCCGATCGCTTTGACATGCCGATTGTCAATTTTGATCTGGCGCCCGACCAGTACACCAACCAAGTCACAAAAATATGCCACCAGCTCGGTCTTTCGAGCAACAAGGATAGCGATTTCTTTGACCGATCTTTGCGTGTTTCAAGCGATGACTACGATTTTCCAATTTCATCAGAAGTCATGGCAACCTACGACGCGCTAATCAAAAAATCAGCCTAAGATCCAGAACGAAATGAGCCAAAAAAGCCAATCAGAGTAAACGCACGCATGTTTGGTCTTTCTCAATCAAAACCAAAATTGTCAATCGTGGTCATATTCTACGAGATGGCGAGGGAAGGCCCGCGTACGCTCTTGTCAATGGTACCGCCGTTTCAGCAAAACCTGGAGGGTATCGATTATGAGATCATCGGCATCGAACACGGATCCCGCAACCGTCTTCAGGTTCCTGACCATCCCGAATTGAAGACAAGGCTAAAGATGATCACGCTCGACGAAGCGCCAGTATCACCTGTAAAAGCCATTAATCAGGCCGTTCGCGACGAATGCCGTGGCGAGTTTGTGATGATCTATATTGATGGTGCCCGGCTCGCGAGTACCCATCTGCTTCATCAGAGTCTGGCTGCATCACACGGCCTCAAAAATCCATTCGTTGCGGCTCTTTCCTGGCATATTGGCCCTGACATCCAAAGCCAATCGGTCCAAGCTGGCTACAACCAGTCCCAAGAGGACCGACTTCTGGCAGACATCGACTGGTATAACCAGGGGGATCGCTTGTTTGAAATCTCAGTGTTCGCCGGATCGTCGAAATTTGGGTACTTCCACGAAATTGCCGAAACCAACTGCCCCGTGCTACGTCGTGAGCGGTTTGTAGATATAGGCGGTTATAACGAAGGCTTTGTCAGCGCCGGTGGAGGTCTTGCAAATCTGGAATTTTTCCGCCGCTGTGTCGAAAAATCAGACAACACCACAGTTACGCTAATTGGTGATGGTACATTTCACCAGTATCATGGGGGTGCATCGACATCACACGATTCGTACTTCGAAAACGCAAAACCAGAGCACGTTGCTGCAACAGGATATCCTTATGACTTTCCTGTTTACCGAACATACTATTTTGGAAGAAAATCAAACGAAGCGCGAAAAGCACTAGAAGCCTCGCTGAATAGAACCAGCTTTATCTAGCCACTGAGTCGGATCCCTCAGACCAAACAGAATATAATTAATTCAACGCAAGACCCGCGGTACAAATCCTGTGTCAACCGCCTACAAACAATCAAACTTAAATTTAGACCATGACGTACCAGCGCCAACACGTTGCCTAATTTCTAAAACCAGTATAACTTCCGATCGTCCTTGGTGAACTCCGACGTTGACCCTCAAAGAGGGGGGACGATCAGTTTTAACTGAGCTCTTTGAGGTATTGCACAACGATGCCAGCTATAGAACTGCGTGGGGGAGTTCGCACGTTTTTCCGCGACAAACAGGACCTTTTGTACAAAATCGGTCTTGGTGTAGCAGCAGGTCACCAAGCGCTTCTCCATATTGCATTCTTCCTACTTGCCGTCGGTGTCATGCATCGCGACGATTGGCGCCACATTTGGACCTGGAAACAAATCGGCGCTGAAACATGGCTTGACCGCCTACAAACATCAGACCTTGGACATCCGCTCATCTATCCGCTTGTCATCCAAGAAATTGGTCGGGCGGTTTTCTCGTCGGACGAAACCTTCTCAGTCGCAATAGCATTGCTACTGTCGTTTGCAGGGTTTTTGTTCGTGATTACTTGGTTGAACTACCGTAAGGAGTTGCCAAGTCTGCATCGCTTCGTGATCATTGCATTTATCTCATCATGTTGGCTCATCACGATGGGCGGCTACCCGGTTTGGAGTCTCGGCTCAGCAGCACTTATGACAATCACGGGCACCATCACCATGCTGACCTTTGCGGGCAAAGTCTATGGTGACTCACCCCTCATGACATCTGCAAGCTCCAACGCGACCCAGTCCACCCCATCGATTATGTCACAAGTTTTGCTCTTTGCCGGGTGCGCTGTTGTGGGGGTCACCAGCGGTGGCGGGCTGGTAATATTTCCAGCCCTCATGATACTAATGTTTTTACTCAACGTTAAATGGCGAACGATCATCTTGTTTGGTTTAGGACTTGTCACACTGTTGATCGTCCTCAAATTGGGAACGGGGGCACCTGCAGCATCAAAAGGAGCACTGCAGCTAGAGTCATTTCTCGTCGCATTCACCTTTCCGGCCGCTGCACCTCTAAATGCCTTAATATCGCGGCTCCCGAGCTCGCCTATGTGGACACTGGCCTATTTGCTGGGCGCTATCGTGACCATTGCGCTGGCATACGCGACCTGGCATGCGCTACGCCTAAGACTATTCCATGGTGAGAAACGTCCCGTTCTTGCTGTCGGCCTAGCCATTGCCGCGTTCGGTTGGGCGATGGGTTTGCTGGTTGGCATCGGACGTATCGACTTTGGGTTGGCCCAATCAGTTTTCCCACCACGTTATGCGTCTTTGCAATTGCTAATTTGGATCGGCCTTTTTATGGCCTATGCCGACATTTCGGCAGCGATGACACCGTCAAACTTGAAGGGAAATGACCGTCCACCTGTCACAGGCCCGTCGGTTTTCTCTTTCGGGCGCAAAACCATGGTCGCGGTATGGACAATTGCGGCCGCGCTGATTTCTGCGCTCTTTGTTTGGGACACTTGGTATCGTTTGGAGAGATACGACTTCTATCATTACGCCCGCGCCAGGGAGGCCACATTGGCAATACTTTCAGGCGTACACGACAAAACACAGATGAAATTCATTTATCGCTTTCCCGTTATCATAGAAGAAGTCCTCCCGTTCCTGAAAAAAAATGGCCTCGAACTTTACAGCCTACCCCAGGCCAATTTGGTCGGAACACGGGTTCCTAAGGCACCACCGTCTCAATTGAAAGCCGACGGTACGCTCCGGCGCTGCCGTGGCGTTACGCGCAGGGAATCTAAACTCGCTGAGGACAAGGGCGTAAGGTTTGACGGTATAATTTCCCGGCCATTGGCCCTGCGCGGAACATTCTCAGATACCGTCGCCGTTGTCGACAAAGGTGGCAAAATTTTAGGAGTTGGGGGGTTTGTAGGACGATTACCAAAAGGGCTTCAGAGAAGAAAAAAAGTTATCCGGCGAATGTCCATCCCGTTTCGCGTCCTATTTTCCATCCACCCTGCGTTGCCACGCGCACTTGGTCAGAGCGTTTACTACGCCGCGTATGTGAGGGCTGATATTCGCGACAAGGCCTATGCCCATATCTACCTCCAAAACGGTATACCATACTGTAGACTCGTCTTAAAAAAACGCGACAACAAATAGAATTGCCCGATAGCTCGCGGTAGGTTACGTCCATCGCAGCCTCCAGGTTTTGAGAACAGCGATGTCCAAGTACGACAAGGTCCCTTTTAACCTACCCTCAATCTTAGGAAATGAACTAGCCTATATCAAAGAGGCGGTAGAAGGTGGTCAGCTTGCGGGCGACGGGCATTTTACGGAATTGTGCCAGAATTGGCTTTGCCAAAATACGGGGGCAAAAGCAGCCTTGCTGACGCATTCATGTACAGCAGCATTGGAATTGGCCGCGATTGTAATTGGGATCGGGCCGGGCGACGAAGTAATCATGCCCTCCTACACTTTTGTATCTACCGCAAACGCCGTTGTATTACGTGGGGGCACACCGGTCTTTGTCGACATCCGCAACGACACTCTAAATTTAGATGAAACCAAGGTCGAGACCGCGATCACGCCACGAACAAAGGCGATCTTTGTCGTGCACTATGCCGGCGTTCCCGCCGAGATGAATTCTCTTCGTGACATTGCGCAAAAACATAACCTAATTATCGTCGAAGACGCCGCGCAAGCATTGGGCTCAAAATACTATGGCGAATCGGCTGGCGCGATCGGAGAACTTGGAGCGATTAGTTTCCACGAGACAAAAAACATTATTTCTGGAGAGGGTGGCGTTCTCTTATTCCGCACCGAACAATTTTTGGAACATGCGGAGATTGTTCGCGAAAAAGGCACAGATCGGAAGAAATTCTTCCGGGGCGAGGTCGACAAATATACCTGGGTGGATTTGGGATCTTCATATCTGCCAGGCGAGCTAATTGCTGCATTCCTCTATGGCCAACTGGAACATGCCAGCGAGCTCAATTCAGAGAGGATCAACAATTGGAATCGCTACGCTTCAGCGCTATCCCCTTACAGCGAGCGCAACGTCACACTCCCTCGGATCCCAGAACATTGTGAACACAACGCGCATCTATTTTACATGTTGATGCCGACGCCAAAGCTTAAAAGTGAGCTTATCGCCCGCCTAGAAAAAGACCACGTCGTCGCACCATTTCATTACGTGCCTCTGCATTCTTCGCCCGCAGGCCTTAGGTTTGGCAAGACCAGTGGTGACCTAACGGTAACCGACGATACCAGCGCACGGTTGATCCGCCTGCCACTTTACCCCCGCATGGGAGACGCCGTCGACCGCGTCATTGATCGTGTCGATTTCCATCTTAATGAACTTGTTTGAACGAGTTTTAGTTCTACCCTCGACCAGGTCTTCTCACGCTTTCACAGATCACCATCATCACGCCTTGCCAGGTCCATGCAAAAGTGGTCATAAGGAATGCGCATTAGATCGCGGAATATCCGACTCTTTACACTAAAGTTGAGCCTCTCAGTAAGTTTGAGGTAACCCTCGGCATCGCGAACATTCAAACCCGAATCCAGCTTATTGAGCAGCACCGCTATCGGATTTTGACGTTCAAGCCATACATTATCCAAGGTCACCACCCGTCCACCGGGCTTAACCAACCGACAAAGGTCGGCCAACAACTTCCTAGATTGTTGATCATCGAGATGATGCAGCAGCGCGGACGCAACCACGAGGTCGAAAGTGCCTTCCTCATCATCGGGCAGAGCCGTTGCAACGTCTCCAGCAATAAAACGCCCGCGGTCCCCATACCGCCTCTTTGCATCGTCGATGTGATTGGGATTTAGGTCCACACCCGTGTAGGCCACGTTTGGAAGAAACTCAAAAAGGGCTGCCGGGCCACATCCGACATCGAGAACCTTGGCACCATCAGCAGGTTGAAGAACTTCCTCCACAAAGCGCGTACGTGACCGGTCCGATCCCAACACATCTTGAATGGCGCGATAGATTGATGGAAGCGTTACAAGCTTATAAACGCCCGTTATACGCTGGCCCATAGGCACACTCCTAGCTAACGTGCTTTTGTCATTTCAGAAAACATCCGGCGCCTTTAAGAACCACCCGTTTCAACCTAACCCTGCTTCCATCAATCCGCCAGCCTTGACTTTTTCGCGTTCCTGCTCATGCAGTTTACTCAAAATCAATTTCTGCAACGCCGATACCTGTTCGACCGTATCCATTCCCATTATAGAACATGAGATACCGCCCATTCGCCTGTACG
The DNA here is from genome assembly GCA_965222775.1 of Hyphomicrobiaceae bacterium. Taxonomy (GTDB): domain Bacteria; phylum Pseudomonadota; class Alphaproteobacteria; order Rhizobiales; family Hyphomicrobiaceae; genus CBDCUV01. Next base: position 1,275,826 of record OZ244971.1, on the reverse strand, counting down.
AGTGCCGCATAACAGGAAGCTTCATTCTCCCATTCAGCCTCTGATGAGCCAAGCAGGTCGTTCGAAACCCTGCGCCACTCACCGGTATTCGGATCGCGCTCACTCACACCGATCGTATAGTTTTTGCGGCGGATGGAGTAAAACAACACCTCTCGTTCGTTCGTCTTTAAATACCACGGCCGCGACAAACCGAATTCACCTGGCTCCAATCCGATCATACCATTGCCTGTGGGACGCCAATCGATACCGTCCTCCGATTTTGCTTCAGTAAGAACGTGTTCCATGTTGTCTTCGCGATCACCAGGTCCACGGTGGGAACCGTAAAACATGTGCCACCCGGCACGACCATCACTTGGTGGCATTACAAATGGATAACTTACAGAGAAGGGGTCAAACCTGCTGCGACCAATGAGCGGCCCAACAAAAGGGCGTGCAAACGCTTCCCCGCGCCCATCTTTGCTCACCGCCAGTCCAATTGTATTCCGAAACGGAACATCGCGCATGACATTCCACCCCATGTAATAGAGCCACAACTCGCCATTGATCTTACACACATTCCCAATTGAAATACCGCGATCGTCGAAGCGACCAAGTGGTCCCGGTGTTAAACAGGGTCGTTCCGAAATCTGTAGGACACGTCTTGGGTCTTCGGCATTCACGTCAATGTATCCAACGCAACCTCGACCTTCTTCATCCCGAGTAACGATGAAAATACGCAATCGTTTTTGGTCAAGCTCAATCGGAGTCGGATAGGCCGCATGGGAACACATCCAACTGGGCCCTTGTTCAGCACTGAATATGGGACCCAGCCGCGTTACCCGCATCCTTAGAAGCCTTTCAGTCGCGAACTTGGCACCTTTGACAATTTGCTGGTTTCACCCACAACGACACTTTCGTCATCCAGATTACGAGCAACAATTGCGCCCGAACCAATCACACAGCGCTCGCCAACGCTAATGTGATCATTAAGGGTCGAATTGACGCCAACAAAAGTTCGCGCACCTATTTTGACCCCGCCGGAGACCACGACATGGGAACTAACAAACGCGAAATCACCAATCGAACTATGGTGACCAATGTGGTTGCCGCTCCATAAGGTCACGCCGTTACCGATCGACGAAAATGGTTGAATCGTGTTGTCTTCTAGAATGAAACAGTTCCAACCATGTGTTAGATCCGGAAAAGTCGTTGCTTTGCTTGAAACGTAGCTCGCCAGCTCATAGCCCTTATCACGCGCCTCTAGACATTTTTCCTGCCGCAATCCATTGATTTTTGAATATCCCGTCGCAACAAACAGATCATGCGACTCTGGAGAATAGGCAGATACGATGTCCTCAAACGGCACAATCGGACGATCAAAACATTGATCTTCGTTGGCATGCGCGCCATCAACCGTAAAACAGACCACATTGCGATCTGCATCGTGCTGAAAATAAAAAGCAGCAACCTCGGCGAGTTCGCCTGTACCAAAAATAACAAGAGGCTTGTTGGTCATGATTTCTCTGCTTGTTCTAATGAAACTTTTCTCACACGAGGTTCACGATAAACATATGACGTCGTTTCGTATAGGCCGTAATCGTTCCGCAAGACCATGTGTCGGGACAATGAACTTGATATGACACTCGCAAGCTCATCAAATCCAGGATGAAACAACTCGTTAGCTTTCCAGTCGACATACGGCGACATAGCGTTAAAGGCGATGCCGCGCCGTGCATGACGAAACAATTTTGTTGTCAGCTCCTGCAAGTAATTGAGCATGGCTTGGTGAGACATGTTTTCCTTGCGGGTAAATATCCCATTCATGACGATATAATCATATTGGCGCAGCCGCGTATCGTCTTTCAGAACATCAAAGCAATGAATGGTGACGCCAGGCATTTTTTTGAGGGCCGCTTCTGCATAGGCCGGAGAAATATCCAACCCTTCATAGTGAATGTGTCTTAGGCCTCGTTTATCAATATGCTGCTTAAGACTGCCAAGACCGCAACCAAAATCAAGCAAGCTGACCGTCTCTCTTTCGTGCGCCAAAAGGTCAAGCATGACATCGTAACGTATTCTGGCGCTCTCCTCGTCCTTCCAGTCTACGGCTCTGGCACCTTCACGATGTTCGGCCAGGCAGCTCTCATAATGTCGGACAATTGAATGGTAATCGTCAGCAGGGGGTTCGGCCAATTGTCTTGGCGAGGTTGCACCGTCACGACAATCCGATCGTTGAGCTCTTTTGCCTCCGATGATTTCGCGAATGCTCGTCAGCGGACGCTGTTTCACCTCAATAAAAATCTTGGCGATGTAGATCGCGATTATGCCATTAAAAAATTGAATCAATCCGCCCAACAGCAACAAGGTCGCCATGACTGACGTCCAACCGGCAAGCGCATCCCCAAAAAAGAGCTTCCTGTAAACAAGATAGGCAATGAACAGACCGGCAATAAATGAAATAACAATGCCGGCCAAAGAGATAGCTTGCAAAGGACGCGTTGAAAAAGCCGTAACTGCATTGACAAATAAGCTGATCAGTCTTCTTAGGTCATAAGTCGTCGCGCTTTGATCAGATTTGGCAACCCTAAGAGGCAGTTGCCTAAACCCTGCCATGTGCCAAATTCCTGCAGCAAACAGAGCCCTTTCCTTAAACTGCAGCATGACATTAACATAGCGCCGCGTCATAAGCCTGGCCGTAGTGATATTTTCCGGAAAATTTACTCCTGAAACTAGATTGAGGATTTTATAAAAAATACGGCGTGCGAGACGATAAAACAGGCTGCCCTTTTTTGTTGCTTGGACCCCATAAACGACATCGCCACCGTGTTCTTTCATGTGCTCATAAAACTGACCAATCCATTCAGGTTGTTCTTCCAAATCACCGTCGCAAATAAACACATAATCTCCCGTTGACGCGCCAATGCCGGTCATCAAAGCGGGATGTTGTCCGAAGTTTCGTGAAAGGTCGATGAAGGTAACGCTGGGGTCGCGCAGAGCGATTGACTTTGCAATTTCATAAGCCCCGTCAGGCGAACCGTCATTTACAAAAACGATTTCATAATCGTCAGTAATTTTTTTGATCGCCTTTACGGTTCGATCGTAAAGTTCCTCAATGTGGGGAGCATTTTTATAAAGCGTTGTAACAAGTGAAATACGCATATCCAGACTAGATCGCTGATGTTTCGGACACCAAAATTGGGTGAAGGAGCTGAACCTCGGGATCATAGAAGGTGAAAAGTATCTGTCATCTTCTTTCTGCAAATCAGGCCGGTTCGACGAGATTTTCGAACCCATTTTCAGACTTCAAGTGTTGCCTGGCATCAGGACCAACCCGCATCAAAAGGTCAAGCACACTTACACCGTGCTCAAATTCCAGTGTGTTTTGGTTGTATGTCGGGTAGCCACCATAATCTGCGTAGGCAAGACGAAGACCCGCTTGCTCGAATAACAATGGCTCAATGTAGCTTTTCGCCGCGGGCCCGGAGAGATAAGTATCCGCGCCATGCACCTGACATATCTCAATAAGCCGACGTGCGGGATCGTCCGTGGATCGAGGGACCTTTTCACTATCTGCAAACGGCGTATCAATAGCCAAAAAACCAGCCAACAACTGCAAGAAATGTTGGTTAACGTCACTTAGAAGTTCCATCTGTCCCGCGTCATCGTAGGCTCTGGCAAGCTCGTTTTCGTAATTCTCGAAAAAAGGAGCCTTGCCGTACGAATGGCGGATGGAGGTCCAGTGTTTGCGCGCCCAGCTCTTGTCTGAGATTTTGATGTCTCTTATGGGTGTGTGATATTGACCTTTGCTGTCTACTGGGATGGTCAACCAATGGGATTTGCCATCAATTATGATCTTGTTGCGATTGCGCCAGTCGCGCCTCGTGTACTGAACCTCGTCATATATGACAAAGAGATCCGCAGCATTCATGACATCGAAGTAGCCCTTCCATGGCAAGTAGCTTGACTGCAAGATTACGACGGTGCCTGCCATGGGTCGGCCTAGCATCTGATGCGGATTAAATTACCAAGGGGAGCTCGATCAAAGCTATCGTTCTAATTTACTAGCTTGGATTGACGGTAATTGTAATAGCCTTCGATGCTGTCAATTTTTTGATAGTCAAATCCTAAAAGGCGCTGGAGGTCCGGACTAATATCTCGGTCACCGCCCATTACGGAAGCCAGCTCGATCTGTTGACGGATCAAAGGCAGCGTATAAACATTGTTGACCGCCCGCCTGTCTTTGTCAGTGACATTATTTCCGCCCGAGTGGTACGTCATACAATCGAGCACAAGAAAAGTGCCCGCAGGTGCTTCCACCGGCTGAGCCAGATTCTTGACAACAGCCTCGGAGGGAAACTTAGACTCTTTATGCGTCGCCGGAAGCACAAGTGTCGCGCCATTCTCTTTCGTGAAGGGATCAATACAGTACAGTGCATTGATGGCGACCGGACGTGAAGTCGTAAAATGCTGGTAGGGCAAATCACGATGATACGCAGCCTGGTTATAGGTACCCGCACCACCGGGGTTAATAATACCGTTCTGCTGATTTAAAACATATGTACCGGTCTTATGGGAACCGCCAAAGAGCTGCTCCGCCACCGTTAAAATGTTTTCGTTTGACGCCAGCTCTATGAAGATATCTTCGTAAGCAAGCGGAGCTCTGATCGTGTTGTGCTCATCAATTTCTTTTAAACGTTCGACACCGCCGTAGATTTCAAGTTGTCGCTTGCGCGCACGTTCAAACGCTTCGGCAATTGCTTGTTGCTTGTCAGCGGAATAACCACTTTCAACGGCCGCGTAGCCAACAATGCGCAGCCGTTCTATCGCCTGTTCGATCGCATTTTTGGAACTATGCTGTTCTTTAATTCCGTAGTGCCGGACTGCAATATCGCCCATGGGTGGAAGCTGCCTTGCCCAAACCAGTTCTATCGCTCGACGAGATCATCAAACACAACTGGTCTAAAACCCAGACGGGACAATTTGCTAGCAATCTTAGGTTGTGATCTTGGGTGTGTTGCAACAATGACAGTATCCTGGTCGTCCAAGTTTGTTGAAGCTAGAGATTTTACGGGTCGGCCGAGCGAGCGCGCACCAGCAGGATCATCAACCAATAGGCAATCAACCCTCTGCCAAATGCTAGTTGCATATGCTCTAACAAGCGCTGCCACCTCACCAGCGCCGAACACATGCGTTCGGGACGATGAATTGGTTCTAGAAAGCAACGCAGCATCCAATTTGGCCCATCCGTTCAAGTAGTTGGCAAATTGGTCTGACACGTTCCCGTCTACTGCGATAGGCAAGTTCATTTTTCCTACGCACTCTGCCTCCGGCCGAAGAATAAAGGCCTGAAAGTCCACTCTACCCGGCAATGACGCCACATGATGCGCGACACCAAGCCCAGCCTGGCCCGCAAAATTCTCGAACGCAGCCGCTGACAGACTATGGATGTGATCAAGAAAAACGATTTCAAGATTCACCGGAGTATGGCTCGGGCAAACAATAATGATCTGACCGTTCTTGGCTAACTGCCGCCGCAACGCCGCAAGAAACCGCACCGGATCATGGGTATGTTCGATCACATTGATCGAATAAATAAGATCATAGCCTGTACCAGGTTCGCCTAAGTCCTCCGCAAAGCCATGCTGGATTTTTACACGGTCCGAAGCGTTATTAGGGGCTTCAGCAAGCCGAGCCGCCGCTTCGAGGCCAAGAAAATGTGTGTCCGGCCATTTTTCCGAAAGCGAAAGCAAAATGTGGCCTGCGCCACAGCCGACTTCTAACACCGCCCCCAATTCGCGTTTGTCAGATAATGACTCAATAAGCTCCGCATACCCCTCACCACGTGCGACGTCGAACGCGCTCGTTTCCACGGCGAGATCATATTTTTCATCATAGAAACTTCTGATGTCTTCTTCTGAGAGCGGCGGGTTGTGTCTGATTAGGCCGCACGACGGACAACACACTTTGGCAAGTGGACGCTCATAAATTCGTCCATCGCTAATCATGGCTTGGGTCGGATGCGGGCGAGGCAGCTCAACAAATTCCTGCTCACCACACGCCGGGCACCGGACTTGATCAGGAGTAAAAGCCACAGCGTCTTTTAAAACTCTTTTGTTTGGCCAGAAGTGCACATGACCATATCCCAGCACCACCCAAATGTGTACCTGTTTTCAGCACCTGATGTGTCTCGTATTGGCCACCGAAGTCGTATCCTTTGCGTAAACACCAAGGGCATACTTCGAGCCCGCAGTTATAGCAAACCGCTACAAAAACGCGCTATACGTACGGTCACAAAGCCATCCTCTCGTCACACGATCCGGTACAACCACTCAATATGATAAATTCACAACGTTCTTCCGGGACAAGACCATCCATGCCTCTTGGCCCACGCACAAATGAGGTCTTTGTTTGGCCAGCACCAGCCAAACGCAATTCTTTAGTATTTTGGATCGTCCTTCTCGCAAAGGTGTTTGTCATCGCGATGACTGGTTCCACTGTGGCCCAAGAAAAAAATTCACTCTCACAGGTCCTAACCGGCGCCGACATCCTCGCCGAAACCGATTTTTTTCCCATTTCAGGAAAGCGCGTCGGGCTGGTGACCAACCACACCGGTTTAGTGAATGGCGAACATCTGGCAGACATCCTGCACAGAGCAGAAAATGTAAACCTCGTCGCCATCCTCGCGCCCGAACACGGCTTTCGCGGCCTCGTTGAAGCAGGCGACACCGTGCGCGACGGCGCCGACACAAAAACCCGCGTTCCCATCTACAGCCTTTACGGCAAAACCAGAAAACCAACCCAGCGCATGCTGCGCAACATCGACGTGCTGATATTTGACATCCAAGACATCGGCGCGCGCTTTTACACCTACATTTCAACCATGGGCCTTGCCATGCAGGCCGCCGCCGAAGCCGGCATTCCGTTTATTGTTTTGGACCGACCCAATCCCTTGGGCGGGAACTACGTGTCAGGCTTTGTGTTGGAGCCCGCGCGCAAATCTTTTGTCGGCCAGTATCCCATTCCCATTGTCCACGGCCTGACCGTTGGCGAACTGGCCCACATGATCAAAGGCGAAAAATATTTATCAGGCCTCAAAAACCTCGACATCCTGGTGATCAAAATGCGCGGCTGGCAACGCAGCATGCGCTGGCCCGAGACAAAACGCGATTGGGTCGCCACCAGCCCCAACATTCCCACCTTTGCCTGTGCGCTTGTTTATCCAGGCATCGGCATCATCGGCGAAACCAATCTTGTCAACGAAGGCCGCGGCACACCGGCCCCCTTCACGGTCTTCGGCGCGCCCTGGCTTGATGCCAAACGCATGGCCACACGCTTAAATGCGCTGTCTTTGCCCGGCGTCACGTTTGAAGCGACACACTATAAGCCACGCTCAATTCCGAATGTGGCCACAAACCCCAAGTTTGTCGGGCGAAACATCAATGGTGTGCGCGTCATCGTCACCGATGTCGCGCGCTATCAGCCGTTGGAAGTTGGCATTCACGCGCTAGCACTGGTAATCAAAGAAGCGCGCGCCAAACGCGTCGGTAAGTTGTTTCGAAACGTTGGCATGTTTCACGCCATTTCCGGCACCAAGCGCTTGCGCCGTTATCTTTTAAACGGCACCCCCGGCACCGCCATCATCAATTCTTGGCGCAGCGAACTGGCAGAGTTCGACCACCGCCGACGGCAGTATTTTTTGTATTGATGGTTGGGTGTTAGAGGCGGAGCGGAAGACGACACGATTACCCCCTCGACCGGAGTTGACCCAAGTCGAAATTGTAGATGTCACAGGTCAGTGGATCCATATATGTCCTAAAAATAGAAAAATTGAAGTACGGGCTGTCGCAAACGGCTTCTTGAGCCGGTTGGACCCAATAATACATGCATTGGCCTGGTACAATTCGAATGAATACGAAATTGATAAATTGGGACGTCCTGATCCACCAAATCGTTCATCGCTCGGCTTGTCCTTAGTGTCAGCGTCGATAGATTTAGGTCAACAGGACTCCCACTGCGGAGTCTCAGCAAGACCAACGCAAGTGTGCTGTGATTGCCTTCGGAGATGTGTACCAATCGAATCCGGAGGTTGTCAGCCCGCCGACATTCTGTTCTTCTACGCGCGAATACAGATTTTCAGTCTATTCTGGCTTAATATTCAAAAACGCATAGAGGATTTATGAGTAGCGATATCATCGTTAAATTCGATGGCCAATTAGCGAGAGACCACAAGTTACCGGCCTACGAAGCGGGGTTGGCCATCGCAAATATAGCACGCGCAATATCAATACCAGCCGCCTACCTCGAAGGCATGCGGGTACAAAAGAAAAACGTAAGCGCGCGCTATTTTCAATTGAATCTCGCAACTCAAAGAGAGGGTAGTTACGAAGCAGTATATCATTTCGTGATGGATGCCGCATTACTTGCGTCCCTTAGTACTGCTGTTAGTCTTTCTGTTACGGCAGACTTCGTAAAGCAATTTATTTATACTGTCATTAGTCGCGCAGTTGGCAGACCAGGAGATGAAACTATCGAAAAATTAGAACATACCAAGAAGCTAAATTCAGGCGACTTGATAGCTCTTGGTGACGCTATCGAGCCTGCGCTGCGAGAGTCGCACAGGATCATTGGTAGTGGTGCTGGCTCTATTACAATAATTGGCAGTCACAATAACATTGTTTTTGATAGCCAAACAAAGAGCTACTTGAACACATCTATTGCCAACGACAAAGTAAGGGTGCGGGAATTCAGCGTAGCCTCATTTAATGCCAACACGGGCAATGGTCGAGTGTTTGATTTCGAGGAGGGACGAACCATTTTTTTCGAGTTGGATCGCGACGCCGATGCGAAAACAATACAGCTCCTCACCCAAAGCATGAGCAATTATGCTATTTCACGACGACTGGGTGATAAAATCAGTTCAAGGGTTGCACTAGTTTATGACACGGTAGAAGATGTAAACGGACACATAAAAAAACTTACAGTTTTTCAGGCTAGGCCCTTCCTAGAACAAATTGGCGATAAGTCCTCATAATGCACCGGCGCGCGATAAACTGAACGCCACCAATTCCGAATTCCCGAAACCAAAAACCACCATGACAAAACCCATTGCAATGATTGTTGGCGTTGGCGCAAAAAAAGGTCTAGGTGCATCGCTTTGCCATCGCGCCGCCGCAGACGGCTATCACGTCGCGGTCGTCGGCCGCACCGCAGAAAAAATCCAAACAATTGCTGATGAGATCACCCAAAATGGCGGCGCCGCAAGCGCGCACCAAACAGATGTCACGCAAGAAGATCACGTTGCCAAACTCTTTGAGGAGGTCGACGCCATAGGCGACCTCGACGTCGTCGCCTACAATGTCGGCAACGCGTTCGTGCAGGATAGCCTGAGCATGAACCCAAGCTTTTTTGAACAAGCCTGGCGTTCTTGTTGCTTCGGCGGCTTTCTTGTGGCCCAACAGGCGGGACGGCGCCTCGCAAAACGCGGCAAAGGCACAATCCTGTTCACCGGCGCCACGGCGTCTATCCGCGCCCGCAACCCTTACATGGCCTTTGCCTCCGCCAAGGCCGCACTGCGCGCCGTCGCCGCCGCCTTCGCGCGCGAACTTGGCCCCAAAGGCGTGCACGTGGCGCACATCATTATCGATGGCGTGATCGATGGCGAGATGATCAACAAAAGAGCGCCCGACTTAAAAAACAAGCTTGGCGACAGCGGCATGCTCAACCCCGATGACATCGCGGACGCCTATTGGCAGGTGCACCACCAGGCCCCATCCGCGTGGACCTTCGAGCTTGATCTACGCCCATCTGTTGAAAGTTTCTAATCCGACCTGCGCAACGAACACTAAAAAACAGATCACAACCCCACAATCTTCTTCTCAGCCTGTTGCGCAACAGGTTGCGCGTCCGCAGGACTTGAAAAGTCGCGATAAGGCAATTCGCAAAGACCACCACCCAAATTCTGGTGATGCCAAAGCTGCGTTGAAAGAACACCCGCCAAGCCCATGCTTGAAAAAAAGTGCCACGGCTTTAGGCGGCCGGCCAGTGATCCCACATAAAAATCGCGCACAGCCTCCACATCAAAATAACCGGTCTTCTTCAGCGACTCCTCGCTCAAAAGTTGACCAACATAAGCCGGCGCCGTGCCCAAAAAGGTTTCCGCAAACGGTGCGCGAAACATCGCTTTACGCCGAAGCGCAATCTCTTTCGGCAGCCACCGCTTGGCCGTTTGCCTCAAAAGGTATTTGTCAGTGCGAAGCCCACGCAATTTCCAACGCGGATGCAAACGCGAACACATTCTTATGACGTTCTCATCAAGAAACGGATAGCGCGCTTCAACCGAATTCGCCATCGTCACCCGGTCACCCTTATGGTTGAGCAAAAGGCCCGCAAGGAAAATTTTGTACCCCACATAAAGCGATTGATTGATGGGATGCCAGCGCAGGATCCGCTCCCGGTCAAAGTCCAAATCATCATAAGCAATAAAGTCGTCAAGCTGATCCATGAGCGCAGGGCTATAAAATTTCTGCCGTGACATCGCGACCAAATGCCAAAGAACCGATTGCGCTTGAACTTGGCCCAAAGACGCATCTGCGCGCGCCAATTCAACATTCGCCACCGACGGCGTCGCAATCTTTCGAAGCGCCCAAGAAATTGGAATGCCAGGCAGACAAATGCCAAGCCCCATCGCGAGCGTCAGTTTTTGTAGCTTGAACCAAATATAGCCGGCCAGCGCCTCATCTGAACCTTCGCCCGTCAAAACGACCTTGTATCCGTCGCGATTGACGACCCGCGATAACGCGTGCAAGCCGGCACATGACGTGTCGACAACGGGACTGTCAGCCGCCGACACAAGATCTGGGTAAGCATGAGAAATGAGCGCAGGATCTGCGTTCACGATCGTCGGGTTCGTCCCAATGTAGCGCGCCGCAACCATCGCTTTCTCGCTTTCATCAAGATCAGCTCTGGGCACTTTTAAGGTGTAGCTCGGAAGACGACGGCCGGTAACGGCGGCGGCTTGCGCCATCACGGCAGCAGAATCAATCCCGCCCGACAAATAACCGGCCACCGGCACGTCAGCGCGAAGGCGCACTTCAACGGCGCGGCGAAACGTTGCTTCAAATTCATCGATCAGCGCCCCTTCATCCGCAGGATCATCTTCCGAGCCTTGATCGGGAAAATCAAAATCCCAATAACGGCGTTCTACAACGTCTGCCGGCTTGCCGTCCGGCCGAAGCGCAACGCGAAGATAATGTCCAGGCAGAATAGATTGCACGCCCTTAAACATGGTCCGGCGGCGCGACATGGCAAAAAAAGTAAAAATATGATCGAGGCCGCAGGGGTCGAGTTCTGGCGTCACTTGGCCTGACGCAAGCAACGCTTTGATCTCCGACCCGAAATAAAGCCAGTCCCCTTGACGAGACCAATGTAACGGACAAATACCGGTCCGATCGCGCGCCAAGATCAGTTTACGCGCAGGGATGTCGTAAAGCGCGAACGCAAACTGACCATTGAGATGCTCAAACAGATCTTCGCCAAACTCTTCGTAAAGGTGGACAATGATTTCCGTGTCGGTATCCGTTTGAAACTTGTGTCCCTTGGCGCGCAACCACGCCCGCTGTTCTGGAAAATCAAACAGCTCACCATTAAAGACGACCGCCACCGACCGATCCTCGTTAAAGATCGGCTGGCTACCAGTCTTCAAACCAACAATTTTAAGTCGGCGATGCGCAATTTTTATCGCCTGTTCGATAAACGCGCCGTCTTCCTCAGGTCCGCGATGGCGAATGGCATCAGCCATTCGCTCAACGACCGAACGTTCAATGTCGCGCTGGCCCGTAAGATCCAAGGCACCGGCAAATCCACACACGATGGCTAGCCTTAATCGTGCCCCCAACTAAGACAGACTCCCGCCCTTCGCATTTTTAAAAATCGAACGTGCGGCATGAAATGTTCCCACCAGATGATGAGATTGCGACGTCAAGCTGCCACGTCAAAACCAAAACGGGAAAGACAACTAATAGGCCGTTAGAAGAATGCTTCTTATTTTCATCGACATGATTTTGGAAAAAACGCGATAACGCGACATGACAGTCAAGCACTGCGATATTTGCAAGATCAACTTGCATCGACATCAACAAACGCGCCGGCAAGTTTCTTCGAAACACTTGTATGTTTCTCGCCTGTTTCTGGCACCACAGTCTGTCAGGTTATGCTCACACAGCGTTGAAGTTGTCGACGGAGAGCGGGCTTATACCGGAAGTTCAGCCGGACATTACCTATTTGTCACGGGGGGCATTTACGCTGTTCTCAGTCAGCACTCGATCCCACATGCGGCTAGTCTTTCCTATGAGATCAACCAAACAATACTTCTGGCCATCAAAAACAGACTCACGTGATGTCGTTCGCGACCTTCAATAGCTAGAGAAAAAGGGTCATACTCTCAAAATACAGCCCACTCCGCATCAGCTGGATTTTGCGTAATCACAAGATGTCTGGACCTATTGGCCAAATCTCGAACAATCCTCCACTCTGGATATGCCTTTAACGCAGAATCAATCACCGACTGAGAAGCGGCTTGATCTTTGATAAGCCACTCGCGCAGGGAGTGGCACCAAACGAAATAAGCTAAAGAAAAGTCCAAAGCCTCACGAAAGTCAGTAGCCGGGAGGTCAGCCAGAGCAGCAATTGCACGCACCCCCCAACGCTTGGTTCGTTTGAAGTGGTTTAACCAGCCTCCGTGCCGATCTGCACCCAGCATGTATAGCGCCTCCGACATGTGACAGTTTCTAAAAGGCGGTGACTGAGAATCATAAACTTCGAGGTTAGTATCGCAAACTTGGAATCCTCAACCACGCAACGGTCGGTGTTGCCCCAACTCCATATCTCCCCCAAGTCATCATTTCTCCCCCACTCCCTGCACGAACTCACCATCTCCAAACCACGCACCACCACCACACGACCGACACGATTCCACTTTTCGCCCCATCCGTGCTTCAATGATTGCGGACAAATCTAGAGCGACCAAATATCTTGATCAACGGGGGAACGCCGTGTGGCCACCTTAGACTGGCTCATCCTTTTCGCCTATGGCGCACTCGTCATCCTGTTAGGCCTGTTCGCGTCCCGTCGCGGCGACGCGCAAACAGAATATTTTCTCGCCGGCCGCGATCAAAGTTGGGCGCCCATCGCCGCATCAACTTGGGCCACAAAACTGTCCGCACTAACCTTCATCGGCGTGCCGGGCGCCGCCATCTCCGGCAACTTTGCTTACGCCCAATTGTGGTTCGGCACATTTGCCGCCGCCTATCTGGTCGCAACCATTTTCATTCCCGAATTCTACCGGTTCAAGGTCTTCACCGTCTATGAGTACCTCGAACATCGCTTGGGACCAAAAACGCGAATCGCGGGCACGCTGTTGTTCATTGCCACCCGATGCTTAGCAAGCGCCGTCCGTTTGGCCGGCTGCGCCATTGCCGCGTCTGTCTTTTTCGGATTAACGCTCAATGTCGCCATCGCCCTCATAGCAGCCATCGCAACGGCCTACGTTTTAACAGGCGGCTTGCGCGCCGTCATTTGGACCGACACACTCCAACTCATCCTGTTCCTTGCGGGCGCTGTCACCGCCATCATCGTTGTCGCAAACGCCCTGCCCGGCGGCCTGCCGCAAATCATCGACACGGGCAACGCCGCCGACAAGTTCCAGATCTTTGATTTCCGATTTAACCTTGCCGACGCCACATCATTCTGGAGCGGCAATCTCTTCGCACTTGTCCTAGGACTTGCCGTCGGCGCAGCCGATCAAGATATCGCCCAGCGCGCCTTAAGCTGCCGCAACAAAACCGAAGCCCGCACCGCACTTATCACCGCAGGCGCTGCCGACATCATCTCAACCCTTTTGTTTTTGTCCGTCGGCGTCGCGGTCTTTGCCTATTACCAAGCTAACCCGCAACCCGCCGTCACCCAATTGCTCGCCCAAAACCAAGCCGATTACGTGTTCCCGCATTTCATCCGCCACGAGCTCCCAGCGGGCTTACGCGGCGCACTCGTTGTTGCGCTGTTTGCCGCTGCCATGTCGTCTCTGGATTCTGCCCTAAGCGGCTTAGCCTCATCTGCCTACATCGATCTTGGCCTCTCAAAAAAACTCAAAAGCATCTCGCCCGTCGTTGCACCGCGTGTACTCGTCATTGTCTTCGCAATCATCTTAAGCTTGATTGCCGTTGGCTTCGGCTCCCAGCCTTCCATTCTTTGGTTCGGCCTAAAAATTATGGGTTACACATACGGTGGTTTGTTAGGTCTCTTTTTCGTTGCCTACTTATGGCCTCAACATACAAACGACATCGGCAACGTGGTCGCCGCCATGACAAGCGTGATCGTCGTCATCCTCACCACTCAATTTGATCTTTTAGGATTAGGGCCCGTGCCTTGGCCATGGGCCATCATCATTGGTCTTTTGTGGACGTGCACCATGTCACTCATGTTGGGACAGGCAACAAAAAGGTCCTGGAGCACAACAAATTAAATCCAGAAAGATACCGACGCACATCCGCACACCTAGCGATGCAGCAGTATTTTTTTGAGAGCCAGTCCCAAATCACGCGTATCGGACGCAGCTCGAAATCCTGTTGACTCCATACGAATGGTAAAGTCCTCGTTGCCTTGAAAAGAAGGAACACGCACCGTTTTACGAAACGGCGCCTTTTTAATCTTGCGACGAATGACCTCGACATTATTGACAAGGACACGCATGTTTCGATCCGGGCCTTGTGTAATGCCAAACGTTTCAACCGTCATTGATTTCGGCCAAGACCGTTCACTAACGCGCACCGAAATCTCAGCCTCTGGTTTGGTCCATCGAAGTTTTTGGCTCTCATTGACTTCCATCGGATAAAGGCCGTCCGCCTGACACCAATGCGCATCGTTTATTCCAACTTCCATTCCAACAAATCGTCGCGGACGTAGGAATGAAAAAAACCGCGGACGGCGCTTTAACACCGGTCGAGCAAGAACCTGGTCAACAAGCGCGGGCCAAGCAAGATCCCGCCGACGCAATTCCTCAACATAATCTGCACGCACTGCCGCCGACAAATTTTCCAATTTTTTTTGCGACCTAACCAATTCAACGGCAAGGACGGCTGCATGTTCAGGATCGTCCAATGAAATACGAGGGATCACCTTTGTTCGTCGCAGCCCTGACAGCGCCCCATCAGTTGCAATAAGCGGTGTAGCCCAGGACAAGCACTCACAAATCTTGATCTTTGATCCGAAGTTATTTTCAATCGGCGCAATAAAAAGACCGCAGCTTGAAAACTGACGCGCAACCTCCTCGACTGTAGAGCGACCAAGGAGATTAACGTTTTGTCGGCGCCAACTCTCCGGCGCATCTTCAGGAGTACACCCGATAATTGTAATCCGTACGCTTGGGTCCACGGTCTCAAGCACAGGCGCGAAAACTTCGCAAAGCCAGCGGACTGCCAAAAAATTTGGATAATGCGCTACGCTGCCAACATAAAATAGATTTGTGCTCCCAGAAAACGCCCATTTGTCTGAACGCATTTCCAGTAAGGGCTCGATAACGGTGGACCTTGACCTGCCTGTTATCGATCTCTCCGCATCATTTTGGGTCAAAAACACAATCGCATCGCTTTTGCGATAAACCTCCTTCTCAAAGGAAGCCAACCGCCATTCCGCAATCGCACTATCTGACCCATTTTTGCCAAGCCTCCCGAAACGGCGAAGCTCACGATAAAATTCGACCTCACGATTTAGACTAATCACAATTACCGGCACATCGCAGTAGAACGCGGACGGCAGGAATAAAGCCGTAAATAAGTAATCCAGAATAATGACGTCTGGCGATATCCTTCGAACGGTTTCACGGTACTTGATGTCTAAGGCCGCGTTGATCAACGCGTTTCTTTCCAGAAAAAAAGGCCACGTTCTACTCACAAAACTTTCGTCACATTTCCGGACTTTGCCGTCCAAAAGAACAAACATGTCGTGATATGTTGCTCCGCATGACTCCACAAAATCTTTCGTTTCGGACTCCGTTGGAGACTCCGGTGCAACGACATGCAGTTCAATATTGGGGACCGAGCCAATAGAGCGAACATGCTCTCGGCACACAAGCGTGCCGCCACTGTTTTTGTTGAGCTGTACAGCGGTCGCAAATAAAATTTTTCGTTTGGCCCCGCTCATAAAACACTCCAGGTTCCTTTACGACAGCCACTTCAATTTCTTCAAAATGTGATAGCCATAGGCGGCAAGATCCCTCGCCAACTGCTTGAGTTTATGCGGCAGCTGCAAATGTTGAGCTCGTGCTTTACGAAAGACGCTGGCCTTCGATCGAGGCCGCCGTTGTTTTGCATCAAGCGCCGCACGCAACGCCGTCACTTCGCATTTCAAACCTTCCAACTCAGGGTCAAAAACACGAAAATTATCGAGCACGTTTACCGGAACCTTGAACGCTTCCAGCAGCACCGAGCTCTCTTCGCGAACCCAAAAATCGTTGACACCGTCAAAGTATCCAAAGCAATACCGGTTCTCTTTAAGTGTCGTCTGCCAGGGTTCCTGCCGTCTAATATTTGTGTAGGCTTCCGTACTCTCAACCACGATCACTTCGGGCCGATGGCGTGCCCAATCCGCTGATGTTATGATTGCATTTTCTGCACCTTCAGCATCGATCTTTAAAAAATGAATGTGCCGACCTGGCGCATGTTTCTCCAGAATTGCAGGCAACGTCGAAACCGCGACAGAGACAGGTTTCATTTCACCCGCTTTGTCAGCGACGGCTTGGGATACGGAACCCATGAGAGTCGAAGTTCCGATATTGCCGGTGTGTACGAAAAACGTAGAGTGCTCAATGTGGTCAGAAACAGCGAGCTCTAAATTTATGTCGCGTGTGCGTTCTGCACGGAGCTCGACAATCCCTTCACCCGGTTCAATGTTGATACCCGACCAGCCCTGGTCGTAAAACCAGCGAGTCACTGACGCGTGCGTTGGATGATGTGCGCCGATATCAACATAAAAGCCGTCCCGAACATTCGGAAAACAACGCCGAAGCAGCACATCCTCAAAGTTCGGCGTGTAACTGATCATTGGCAACAACATCTGGATGTTCTCTTAATTTCTCGGCCCCACCATGATGCGTAACAACAGCAAATGATCACCAAACACAACCAAATTTCGCCGGCACTCAAACCGCAACATCTCCGTCTTCATTGATGTAGTCACACAACGCAGCCCTAATCTTTAAAATCTGGTCACGTTCTAAAATGTCCCGGCCTCTCCTAGAATTTAGAGACCTGACATGTCGGTAATGATAGTAATTCTTCATGTGGAATGCAGTGAAATTTGCATTGCAAACGTGGGCATCACCAACACGAATTGATTGAGCTAGTTCCATTACGTTTCTTTTAGAATTTGCCTTTTCCGTTCTGATTATCTCCGGTAGCGTTGCACGCGGATCCAAATATTTTGCAATTTTATAAGCGGCCAAAAAGCACTGCTTATCAACTTGTTCGTACGTAATAACCAGCGCGTGTCTGCGAAGTCTCGCATACATCCTCAGCCACTCAGAAAGTTCCGAAATCGATGAGTCCAGATCAAACCCAAACGTTTCCATCCAAGAAGCGATTGCATCTTCAGGACGTCGTACCGTTATGATAGCCTTGACGGCACCCAACTTTACGAGTCTGACAGTTAAGTCGTCAGCCGAGTGGTTCTTCATAATGACGTGACGCGGCCCACCACTTTTCAAAACAACATCGGCGATGCTGCCACTAACGTCCTGATAAACAGATCCCCGCGCTGCTAAGATGTCTTTCGCAACGTTGAAGCTAAAAGTGGACCCACTCCGCTGCATTCCTGCGATGAAAACAATCACGTTCTCTCACCAAAAAAATGAGTCGTATGAAAACCCGTATGGATCTGGGGCGAACGCTTCCATGTCTCCGCCACGTCCGATATGCTGACACCAGCCCCTTATCAATCATGGCGCAACGCGCCTTCACATCCCGTGTCACGGACCCATCCGGCTGACACATAGCGATCGAATAGACGCTATGGACTGCCTAAGTCCGTCTTTTCCCGATTTGAACTCTACATCGCGAGTGTTTCCCAAAAATGCAGAACGAAAATTACCATCGTGATCAATGGTTTGCATTGTTCCCCGACGTCGCCGCGATGGAAAATGAGCACCGAAAACTTGCCCTCGATTCGGTCCAATTCCCGCAACTGGACCAAGGTGAAATCGCCTATTTGCAGGGTTGGGAATGCCAGAATTATTTAATGTGCTTGGAAGGACAAACACGAGTATTTCGAACATCCAACTCTGGTCGCGAAGTTTTGATCTACCGAGTCACATCCGGGAGCACGTGCGTTCTGACAACCCAATGTCTCCTGACCGGTGGCACCTTTCCCGCCGAAAGTAACGCAGAATCAAAAGTTCGTTTAGCAGCGCTCCCAGCGGCCACGTTCCGACACCTTATGAGCACCTCGCCGAACTTCCGAAACTTTGTCCTCAACGACTATGCGCGCCTATTGGGCGACATGTTTGCATTACTTGAAGACGTGGCATTCAAAAACTTGGATCAACGGCTTGCTGGACGCTTACTCGCAGAGGCGGACCCAGACGGAATCGTTAAAAAGACCCATCAACAATTAGCTTATGACATTGGAAGCGCGCGCAAAGTCGTCAGCCCCCACCTGGCCACTTGGGAACGCAACGGATGGGTAACGACAGCACGCGGCAGCATCCAAATTTTAGATCGCTCTGCCAGGCACGTTTTGGCAAACCAGCCCATTAGCGCGAATGTGGCCTCAAAAATCGTTGCCACCGATCAAGCGCTTGTGAAGGGCGTTCCGTGACCGTGGTCACAGTCAATGGAAACTAGGACCTCTAGGCTTTTTGGCCATCACAGCTCTCGTTCGCACACCATTTAAACACCCAAAGTTTGGTCTCCAAAACCCGGCGTATAAGGTGTCAATGGATCGTGCACGAAGAGCGTACAAACAATGAAGGAAATTGTATGAAGGACAAAATGTCCTTCGGACAGCATTGCTGGGTGCCAGCGCACTTGTGCTCGCGTTGGCAACTAACGCAACCCCTGCCTTAACCGCCGAAGGTGAGTTCGCAAACCAATGTGCTATGGGACTCGCTTTGGGCAAATCGGTAGACACGCCATGTGAAATCACTTGGAAGTCTGACGATGGAAAGACCTACTGCTTTGGCGTTGACGAGGCCAAATCGGCATTCTTAAAAGACTCCAAGCAAAACCTCGCCAAAGCGCAGGAATATTACCAAAGCACAGTCGCCAAGTAAGGCGGCAGTACAAATCTCACTTCAGTTCATATCCTACTTCTCCAGCGGCGCTCTGTGTTTCCCCAACACAGAGCGTCACGCATTTTGGCATGGCACTTTGAGGCCGCCAACATCGCCCTCACGAAGCGGGCCGATGACCATTGACTTTCAAATCCAACGCTTCACCGATGTTCTTAGCCGCCTGACGCCAATCACCGCCGCGCGCAGGCTCTTCTGCTTGAACTGAGTTGGGATTTTCTCCGGGCGCGTAGTACGGCAAATCAAGATGATCGTTTTCAATCACATTGACCCCATCATCCGATGCCGGAAACGCGCCAATCCGCGCCGCCAATGCTTGCAATTCTGATAATATCAGCGCGCGCCGTGTTTCATGCTCAATTGTAAGGCTTCTTACATCATCAAGAAGTTTTTTATCAGCCAAGCTTAGTGCTTCGCCCAATGCCTCGATCAACAATTGCTCACGACTGGCAACTTGGCTTAATCGCGCTTGAATCTTTTCGATGTGCGACTTTGACGTTGTCATAGGTGCCCCCTCATCATGGTCCTATTTTCGAATCACGCAACGCACATAATTTCAACGCTCAATTCGCGAAGATTGCGGTTATATTGCGACAATGAAACAAGATGCATTTACGACTCCTCAACATCAAGCTTTGTCAACAATCGAAAACACATATCAAAGTTATGAGTTCAAGTTCTAAGCTGCGCGCCGGAAGTAAACAAATGTAACGACCATCACTCGGCAACAGCGTCCTGCAGCTGCTCCAACTGTCTGCGCACTTTCTTTTCAGCATTCCTGAGACAATCGCGTTCCAACCGCAACCGTGCAACATCAAGCAGCTCTTGATCCGCCTTCGAGCCAATCACACCGGACTCGGCCGGAGGCTTTTTGACGCTTTCAAATTTGCAGTTTGGAGGCGTGGCCACCTTCAAAAGATGACTCGGTAACACGCGATCCCTACGAACAGCGATTGGGTCTGCAGGAAGTTCTCCGACTGAATTGCCCGCATGCCGAAAGTCCTCTGCAAAGTGGACACTTGCAGCTGGCCAATAAACCGGAGCCGTATGACCAGCAAAACAACCGCAACCACCAAGAAAGATCGTGGGCGTTATAACAATGAAATTGAAGGACCTGAACCGCCGATAGCGTCGAGTGGCCGGACCTAACCGATTAACGCACATTCAATCACCGCGAAACGCAATACAATAACTTGAGACGATTGTGCGCGCGCCACTCGCGAACGTGATCGCTAACCCCGTAGTTAACCAGCGGATCAGTTCAATATATGAAGAATCGGTGACCAAAAAGGAAAGTTTGTGTGGCAAGACATGATACGACGGCCGCACTAGCACGTCGCTCAGATTTCAATCCTGCAAACAAAACTAGCCATTCTTCTGTGCGCCGGCACTCGCCAATAAGTGCGCACGTCGGTACCAGTAAATCGCCTTGCCAACATTAGGCTCAACCTCCGTCCAGCCATTTGCCGCCAAAGCCTTCGGATCATATGTAGCGCCCATCGCCAGTGCAGCTTCGGCAAGACCTTGATCCGCGGCTTTGCGAAACACCGCGCGCGCTGCCGCAACGTTCCCCCTGTCCATAAGACTTTGTCCCTGTTTGAGGATATCGTTGATGTCTTGGTTTTGAGACAACGACTTTTGCTCGGCGCTGCGTGTCGGTGACGGGCTTACTGCAATAGCCACAGGCATGACATCCTGTTCCGTCTGACGACCAAGCTCACGTGGCTCCAACCCTTCCTCATTTGCCGTCGGCGCGCTCACCTCCGTTGGCTCCGTCTTTTGGGATGTCGCGCTTACGGGTCGAGACACACGGGTCTCCGGCGTAGTGGCGACGTTTCCAATCTGAATTGAATCTTGAATTGGAACCGCGCCAACGTCCGTTTCGACCGTATCCGCGACGGGAAGTTCACCCTGCGTTTCGAAACGTTGCAGCTCCGAAGGATTGTAGTCCGGTAGATCTCTTACCGATACATTTGCATGGAGCGATTGAACATCGACCTTGGCAACTGGACCAGCGATATCGCGGTCTGGCGTCGCCTTACCAAAATAAAAAACGCCAACGCCAAACGCGACAACAAAACAAGAAACCGCCAAAACAACGACAGCTGAGTCACGGCGCAACCAGTGCGCTTCAACAACTTCCCCTTCTGGCGAGTGCTCCAAGTCCACAAATTGCGCGTCAACGGCATGTTCGCGCGACAATTGGCTGACGGCACCCCCTGGATGAGGCAACAAATACTGGGCTTTTTGAGCTGTGCGAAACGTTTGCTCAATGCTCTCAGTGTCAGTATCGCCAGGCGATGCAATATCCGATGTGTCAGCTTTTGGAGTCACAATGTAAAGTGTACCGGACACGTCGCGCGGCAGCACATCACGATCGTTTTTCATCGCAGACCCCCATGGGCAGCTATTGTCATACCCCAAAAATTGAAAGAGCGTTGAAAGGCATTCGTCGGTCAATACTTGCAAAAGAAAGACGATCTCATGTCGGTGTGCCAGCCAACGTTTCGCACCCAATGTGCTGACGGAAAGTGTTGGCAGTGTGGCTATCCTGGCTCTAAGAGGCCTTGGCACCCAACGTCCCATTAAAGAAACCTCAGTACCTTCAAGCCTTCGACAGTTGCTAGGAAGACAGGTACGTTTCAATAATTGGATTGACCAAATCAGGTCGTGTTAATGGCGCCATATGACCGCCGCCTGAAACGGTCACAAACTCCCACGGTGTTTTTTCTTTCATCAGCTGAACAATTTCACGTATGGGCCGCACGGTTTGAGGATCGTAAGCAACCAACGTGTTTGACGGCAGACCTTGGGACCAAGCCGACAATGATGTCGTATCGCCCAAGATTGCGTCCCATTCAAAAAAGTTCTGCTTAAGCGCCTCAGCAAAAATCACACGGCGTTGCGACGGCGTCTGCGCCCACGTCCCTTCTCCGCCCCAATAATCTGCAAAACATTCTGCAGCCGTCATCCAGTCTCCACGCGCACCGTTTGACTTAACAACCTCACGCAAAGCCAAGACCTCGTTGTACGCCTCCGAACACCCATGTTCTCGCAACAACGGAAACGTATTGGGCTCCCACAACAGCAACTTGCCAACACGACGCCCCAAACTCACAGCTGCTTTCATGGCAGCCGTCCCACCAAGGGAATGCCCAACCAGACTTACCTTTTCCACCGACGGAGGTATGACAGCACTAACAACATCAGCCTGGTCATCAAGGCGTTGCGCGCGCCCAGCAGTCCAAGGCGGCGTATCACCGTAGCCAATAAGGTTCACCGCCTTGACGTGGCACCAACCGGAAAGAACATCCATCAACTTCCGCCATTGCCGCGCACCCGAAACACTGGAATGCACGAGCACGACGAGATCGCCCTGCCCCGCCTCTAGCACATCAACATCTTCTGACCGAAGTCCCGCCATCAATCTTTAGTTGCCCGCCAAAACCGCCAGCGCTCCAGCGGGATCGATCCGCCCATCATAAAGAGCGCGCCCCGTAATGGCCCCTTCCAACATTTGGAACTCGGGCTTTGCAAGTGCCCTAATGTCGTCCATCGACGCCAGGCCACCTGATGCAATGACAGGAATCGATGTCGACCGGGCCAACTGCATCGTCGCATCGAGATTTAAACCGGCCAATATCCCATCACGGTCTATGTCGGTGTAAATAATCGCCGCAACGCCAACATCTTCAAAACGCGCTGCTAGCTCTTGCGCACGAAGCGAACTGGACTCCGCCCAGCCCTCAACCGCGACCTTGCCGCCCTTAGCATCAATTCCAACAGCAATCCGTCCTGGAAATTTTCGACACGCGTCCTTGACAAGCCCAGGATCACGCACTGCAGCCGTCCCCAATATGATGCGCGAAAGTCCTTTCTCGAGCCACAGCTCAATCGTATTGAGGTCGCGAATACCACCGCCAAGCTGTGCGGGGATCGAGATTGCCGCGAGAATGTCGTCGACCGCAGTGGCGTTCACAGGCTGCCCAGCAAACGCGCCGTTCAAATCAACAATATGCAGCCACTGAAAACCTTGACGTTCAAAATCAGCAGCCTGCGCACCGGGATCGTCATGGAACACCGTCGCCTGGTCCATGTCGCCAAGCTTCAAGCGCACACATTGACCGTCTTTAAGATCAATCGCGGGAAACAAAATCACCTGAACCGCTCACTTTCGCTATGACCCCAACGGCCGCGAACAAACCACGTGGAAGCCATCGGAATGCTATCTTTGTGCGCGATCAAGCGAGCCATTCGTTCACCCGTCAAGTGTTTCACTGTAAGTGTTAAATGCAACTTCAAAAATTCAATCCACCTGCCGCCAAAAATGCTCCGACAGAAAAAGACGCTATCGAGATTTGGATCGCACGTTGGCTGCACCACAAACGCTCAGCCATAGTCGCACGATATAAGTGTGACCCACGCCGCATTTATGAAATCTGGGAAGGCAAACGGTTTCCCAAAAGTCGCGACCTCGCCCTCAAGTCCTTCATCAAACGTTATCCGCAATTGCGCAACCGTGTTGATTTCAGCCCCCACAAACGAATTCCGCGATCAGCCAAGCACCCCGACCAACTGAGCCTCTTCGACAAAAACGCGACATCCTAAACACACCTCCACAAGCCTGTTCGCCACACCTACACCCAGCCTGAGCCAAGAAAAGAACAAAAACTGAACTTTTTTCTAGACTCTGGTGACGAGTCGCGGCATGTTCTTCTTACGTTCCAAACACAAAAGACACAGATGTTTCGCGTATTTCGCTGTCAACGACCCGCTCGAAAGGCTTGAAAATGCGCACTTATCTGATCTCCTACGACCTCGCCAACCCGAACGCAAAAAAGCATGTGGTGGCCGAAATCATCATGGATCTGGGACCCCGGTGGGCACGACCCCTGGATCAAACTTGGTACGTCACCTCAGAACACTCTGAGATAGAAATCGAATATCGCCTCGCCTGGCTCCTTGGCGAAAAAGATAGCTTGCTTATCCAAGCTGCCGACAACAAAGCCGTGCTGGCCAACACCAAATTGCGTTGGTTCCGTCAACGCCAAACAACGCCGGCCAAAACACAGGCCTCGCCTGCGAATGTCATCGCACTAGAGCGCACCACAAGAAAGACATCAGGCAGCCCGGCACAACCGCTCGATCAGTGCCAACACTTTGCGCAAGCAAGTTAGGGGGCCCACCGCAAAAAGTTCGCGAGCAGTTTCAATCCTAAGATCTGACTTTTTTCCGGATGGAACTGCGTCCCAACCAAGTTGTCTTGACCGACAATAGCCGTCACCGGACCACCGTAGTTCGTTTCCGCATGGACGGCCTTCCGGTCTTTTGCAGCAAAGTGAAACGAATGCACAAAGTACGCATGCAAACCTGCCGGCCCGGTCTCAATGCCATTTAGGATGGCATGAGGTTGATGTACGTCCAAGGTGTTCCACCCCATGTGTGGAATTTTCAAGTTCCGATCATCTGGCTTAATCGGAACCACCTCACCATCAATCCAATTGAGACCATTCGTGACGCCAAACTCAAGCCCGCGGGTCGCCATCAATTGCATACCAACACAAATTCCTAAAAATGGCCGGCCCGCCTCTCGAACCACTTTCTCAAGTGCATCAAGCATACCCGGCACGGCTTTGAGGCCCTGCTTGCAATCAGCAAACGCACCCACGCCCGGCAACACCACACGGTCGGCGTTCAGGACGTCCCGCGCGTCCGCCGTAACGACGATCTCATGGACCCCACCACACGTACCTGCAGCCCTCTCGAGCGCTTTGTGCGCCGAGTGCAAATTGCCCGAGCCATAATCGATAATGACAGTCCGCGCCATCGTGAGCTATTGCCGCTCAACGAACACTTGCCGCAAGCGTTCGGTCAGTCGATCACTTTGGCTTTGATCAAAACTCTCTTGTGCGCTTTGGCCAACCACGCCCGGCGCCGCTAGGACGGTTTCCCTCACCTGACCTGAAGCCACAACTGAAGGCTTTTCTCCGGCAAACCAATTGTCAAAAAAACGCCGCTCGCATTCGCGCAAGTTACGCCCAACAACGGTCCCGACCGGTTTCCAATCACGCGACGCCAGCGACCATCTTTGCAATGACGCTGCTTCACCACCTATGACCGCATGAACTGCAAACACAGCAAGTGTGATCCAAGACGGATCCACGCCCAAATAGCTGAGGCCACCAATGATGCCTGCAACCACCAAAATATATCCGGCCAGCGCCAACAGCAGCCCCTTTGAGACCAACCAAAACGGAGCAAAGAGCGCCGCCGACCAACTAAAACCATCCTTCACAAACACAAACTGTTCCGCGCGTTCTACACGATCGGCTGGTGGATCGGGCGGTTCATGCACGTAATAAGAAACCACAGCACTGCTTTCAAAAACTCTCCAAAAGGCGTTGATCATCGCTTAAGCACCCCCTTCGTGGAAGGCACGCGTCCCTCCTGTCTGGGATCCACTGCCACGGCGACGCGCAACGCACGCGCCAGCCCCTTATAACAGGTCTCCGCAATGTGATGGTTGTTTTCACCCGTTAAATTGCAAACATTGCACGTAATTCCGGCGTTTTGCGTAAAGGCTTGGAACCATTCACGGAATAACTCAGTATCCATGTCGCCAACTTTGGGTTTGGAAAAATTGACATCCCAAACCAAAAAAGGCCGCCCAGAAATGTCAACGGCGACACGCGTTAGCGTATCGTCCATAGGCAAGTGGACATCCGCGTAGCGCGTGATCCCCTGCTTAGCACCAAGCGCTTCGGCAATTGCCTGACCCAACACAATCCCGGTGTCTTCTGTCGTGTGATGAAAATCGATGTGCAGATCACCCGTCGCCGCAACTTTGATATCCATCAACGAATGACGCGCCAGTTGCTCCAACATATGATCAAGGAAACCGACCCCAGTTGAGATATCGTACTCGCCCGACCCATCAAGATCCACGCTCGCCGTGATCTCTGTCTCCTTGGTCTTGCGTGTAACGCTGGCCTGCCTTCTTTCCTTTTTTGTCACGAAAGTCCTCTTTCCCGCCTTCCGAAAGCGCCGTATTGCAGCCTCTCATGTAAGCGTTTAACAGTTTGGTCTTCGACCTGAAAGGCCCTTTAGAGTCAACCTGGCGCTTGAAATTTCCAAAATTCACCCTTTATGGAAACATGCCAACCTAACGGAAAACAATGACATTCTCCTATTCTGACACGTCCGATGCCAACTGGCACGCCACCACCATCCTCTCCGTACGCAAGAATGGAAAAGTCGTCATCGCCGGCGATGGGCAAGTGAGCTTTGGCCAAACCGTTCTAAAATCAAACGCCAAAAAAGTACGCCAACTTGGATCCGGCGACGTCATCGGTGGTTTTGCCGGCACTACTGCCGACGCCTTCACACTTTTTGAGCGCCTCGAAACCAAACTCGAGCAATATCCAGGCCAATTAACACGCGCTTGTGTCGAGCTGGCCAAAGATTGGCGAACCGACCGCTACCTGCGCCGCCTGGAAGCGATGATGATCGTTGCTGATGCCGAAACGACGCTGACATTGACCGGTACAGGCGACGTCCTTGAACCTGAAGATCATGTAATTGGGATCGGCTCTGGTGGCAACTTTGCCCTCGCTGCCGCACGCGCTTTATTGGATCAGCCCATCGATGCTGAAGAAATCGCACGAAAATCAATGGCAATCGCTGCTCAAATTTGCGTCTACACAAACGACAACTTGGTCATGGAATCGCTGACTTCAAAAACCTAGCTAGCGAACCAAGGCGGCGAAAACAGTGAGTTCAAAGTTACAAAGATGGTAACGCGCGCAATGGGCCATTGTGCCCATCAACGCAAATGACTATGTCCACGACACCTCACCAACAAGGGACTAAACCACCCGAATGACAAATTTCTCTCCACGCGAAATCGTTTCCGAGCTTGACCGTTTTATTGTTGGCCAAAAGGATGCCAAACGCGCCGTTGCAATCGCGCTTCGAAATCGCTGGCGCCGCCAACAACTTGAAGGTGCGCTCAAAGAAGAAGTTCTGCCAAAAAACATCCTGATGATTGGACCAACGGGTGTCGGCAAAACAGAGATCTCGCGCCGACTGGCACGTCTTGCAAACGCCCCGTTTTTAAAAGTCGAGGCCACAAAATTCACCGAAGTCGGCTACGTTGGCAGAGATGTTGAAAGCATCGTTCGCGACCTTATGGAGGTGGGAACGGCCCTCGTGCGCGATCAAAAACGGCGAGAAGTGCGCGCCAAAGCTGAGGCCATGGCCGAAGAGCGCGTCATCGACGCCCTTGTCGGACAAGGCGCACAAGCAAGCACACGCGAATCTTTTCGCAAACGCCTCCGCAACAACGAACTCAACGAAAAAGAAATAGAAATTCAAGTCACCGAAACCGGCGGCGGCTTTCCCATGTTCGAAATTCCAGGCGTTCCCGGAGGATCCATGGGCGCTGTCAACATCGGCGACATGCTCGGAAAGGCCCTTGGCGGCCGCATGAAAACCAGACGTGTAAACGTCAAAGACAGCTATGATATCTTGATCGCAGAAGAAAGTGACAAACTCCTCGATGAGGATCAAATTACATCAGAAGCCATCGATGCAGTTGAAAACCACGGCATTGTTTTTCTCGATGAGATCGACAAAATCTGTTCGCGTACCGACGGCACAGGTCGCGGCGTTGGCGATGTATCACGCGAAGGTGTGCAACGCGATCTTCTGCCTATGATTGAAGGAACCACGGTCGCTACAAAATATGGACCCGTAAAAACCGACCACATTTTGTTTATTGCGTCAGGCGCTTTTCACGTCTCAAAACCATCTGATCTCTTGCCAGAACTTCAAGGCCGCTTACCCATTCGCGTTGAACTTTCAGCGCTATCTCGGGAAGACTTCCGCCGGATTTTGACCGAACCAGAAGCAAGTCTCATCAAGCAATACATTGCCCTGATGGCCACCGAAGGCGTGACGCTAAACTTCACTGATGACGCCGTTGACGCACTCGCTGATACGGCTGTTTCTGTCAATTCCGCATTGGAAAACATCGGTGCCCGGCGCCTGCAAACGGTCATGGAACGGGTCCTCGATGAGATCTCGTTTGATGCTTCAGAAAAGAACGGAGAGACCGTTGTCATCGATGCCAACTACGTGAAAAATCGCATAGGAGAGCTTGCCAAAAACGCAGATCTATCAAAGTACATTCTCTAATTGACCATAGTGATGGCCCCCACCTCCTGAGCGGCCGACCTCTCCAAAATGGCCTCTTTTCAACGCTTTCAAGGCCCTAAAGCCCAACTTGCATACACCGTGGCAACTGAATCACGCTACTCCAACTCTTGTAAGAAAATAGCATTTTTCTTCTTGCTTTTAGGCATCGCTAATATCAATGACTATATCACCCGAGTTTCGTTTCGATTTGCCCGAATCACCTGAAACCCCTTTCACCTAGGAATTACAGCCATGGCCACCACGAAGAGAAAAGCTAAAACCGCCCGAAAGGCACCCGCAAAAAAGGCTCGGAAAGCTCCTGCAAAGAAGAAGACCGCTGCCAGATCTGCTGCCAAACAAGAAACAATGACCCTGCGCCAATTGAGCGCTGAGCTTGCAGAAGCTCATGATCTGCCCAGAAAGCAGGCCAATGAGATTATGGAAGATATGGTCGATATCATCACAAAACAGCTGAAAAAAGGTAATCGTATACGCATCAGCGGACTTGGCATTCTTCAAGTTCGCAAGCGTAAAGCCCGCATGGGTCGCAACCCAGCTACCGGCGAAACGATCCGAATCAAGGCGAGCAAAAAAGTCGCTTTTCGCGCCGCCAAAGATCTCAAAGAAGCTGTTTAATTATCCTGCCAATTGGGGTTGTAGCGAAAATTTATTTCTTCGCCACACCCCTTTTCCTTTTTAAATTTAAAACCAAATTTTATTCTGGCCCATTTCCCATTTCATTTCTTCAGTGTAATGAGTTGCATTTCAAAATAACCGCCAAAGAAATTTTTTATTTGGCCGAAGCACCACCGATATCGGCCAACTCGACCATCAACCACCCCATACTTCCTTGGCATTCCTGCAGGTTCGACTTCGTACAAGCAACATCACGCCTTTGCCGGACCAACAATCGCCGCTAAATTAATGGCATGAGCAAAACTTGTTAATCGGGCCCTCTGCCTCCCATGACCGACCTCGATCACCTATGTACAAATCCTATGAACGGCGTATCGACCAGCGGCAAAAAATCACTTGTCGGTGCCACCCGTGATGATTTGCGCGCCGTTCTTAACGACCTTGGCGTCCCCGAGCGCCAACAGCGCATGCGCATCGCTCAGATGTGGAGCTGGATTTACGCCCACGGCGCAAAAGACTTTGATGTGTTTAGCGATGTCTCCAAAGACCTACGCGCTAAAATCGCTGGAGCCCATAGCCTGGCGCGGCCCGAGATCGTCAACCAACAAGTCTCTCAGGATGGAACACGCAAATGGCTTTTGCGCCTGCAAAGCACAGGCGACGAAAGACAACCGCCAGAAATTGAAACTGTCTACATTCCTGAAAGCGACCGCGGCACGCTGTGCATCTCATCTCAGGTAGGCTGCACACTCAACTGCCCGTTTTGCCATACGGGCACACAACGCCTCGTTCGCAATCTAACCGCTGCCGAGATCATCGCCCAAGTCATCCTTGCACGCGATCGCATTGGCGATTGGCCCAGCGCCACAGCAACCACAGACGGACACTTGTTGCCCAACACCGATAGAAAAATCACCAACGTGGTTTTGATGGGCATGGGCGAACCATTATACAACTTCGAAAATGTGAAAGATGCCGTCAACGTCATCACCGATTCTGACGGCCTATCCCTATCCAAGCGACGTGTCACATTATCTACATCAGGGATCGTCCCGGAAATCGAACGATGGGGTTGTGAAACAGGCACGATGCTCGCAATATCATTGCATGCCACAAACGACGAGCTGCGCGACATCCTTGTGCCGATCAATCGCAAATATCCCCTTGCAGACCTCATGGCCGCGTGTCGCAATTACCCTGGCCTCTCTAACGCAAGACGCGTCACCTTTGAGTACGTCATGCTCAAAGAAGTGAACGACAGTCTCAAAGAGGCAAAGGCGCTCGTAAATTTGCTCAAGGGTATCCCATCCAAAATCAATTTGATTCCGTTTAACCCCTGGCCCGGCACCAAATACCAATGCTCCGATTGGGATCAGATCGAGCGGTTTGCAGAAATCGTCAACAAAGCCGGTTACGCCAGCCCCGTCAGAACACCACGCGGCCGCGACATCTTCGCCGCCTGCGGCCAACTACGTTCCGAAAGCACCAAACTCTCTGCACGCGAATTGGCAAAGCACAAAAACCAAACTAAGACACAGCAGGCTTAATCAACCTTACACCGGACTCACACGCCCATGGTTTTCAGCACAATCGGTCGCATTCTCTGGGTCGCAATTGCCTTCATCATCTCTGCGGCAGGCGCCATTGCTCTGTTATTCATGCTCGGCATGGAAAAGATCACAGCGGCCCTGAGCGGCAAAGATACGAGCGATTCCCTGGCCTCGATATTTGATTTAATGGACCAAGGCCTTTCCTTGGCTTCTGGCATAACACTTCTTCCAGCGCTCGCGGTTGTTATTATCGGCGAGGTGGCCCGCATAAAGTCATCGGTTTATTACATCGTCGGCGGAGGCGCCGCATTGGCTGCAATTCCCCTACTTGCCCGCTTTGGGCCCGAGGCCAATTCTGCTCTGTCAACGGAATTAATCTGGCAGCTCTTCGCCACCGCCGGGTTTGCTGGCGGACTGCTCTACTGGCTATTGGCCGGCCGCACCGCGTAAACGACGTTAATGGATGGCGGTTTCCACAATTCCGCCGACAAGCTACCATCCCATCTGATCCTGCCGGGCCATCGGTAACCCTGGCATCAGGGGAGACGCGTTAAGACCATGATCGCCGCATTATTCCGAATACTGTTCGGCTTCCTTCTCGCCTGCCTTGCCGCAGCAATTGTCCTGGTGTGCTTTGTCGTTACACCAGCCGACATCTTAGCCTCACCACCCGGCGAACGCTTGGCCGAAGTGGGCAACGCCAGCTTGCTCGCACTTCTAACCGCAATTCACATTGCAATCTTTTCCGCCGTCTTTGCGCTTGTTGCCATCATCATCGCCGGCTTTAACCGCATTCGCGATTGGATTTATTACGCCATTGCCGGCAACGCCATCGCGCTCGTGGGCTTCATGGCCCAATACTTCAGCGAAAGCCCCGGCAGCGCCACCATCGTCAACACCTATGCGTTTATCGCCTATGCATTAGCAGGGTTTATCGCCGGCCTTGTCTATTGGTATGTGGCCGGCCGCCGTTTTGGACGATCGCAAAACACCGAACGTGCAACAAACCCCACCTCACGCAATAATAGAGGGACAGCCTTGTCACGCCGAACAAGTGCGCGATCCGATGAGTCGGGAGTCAAATGGCGGACCAAATCAGACAAAGCGGACAAAAGAGATGTGACCGACAAGCCGTCACAACGCTCCATAAAAGAAGACACAAGCGCCAAACCCGAAAAACATGAAGACCGCAATCCAATTGTTGCAAACGACATTGATAATGACCCGGCCAATGACCCTCCACCACGCGTGTTGCGCCAAGACTTGAAGTCGAGACCGGCCACGAGCACCCCCGATCTCGATAGCGTTGAAGCGGCAAACGATGAGCGCGAACCCACCAAAAAAATCACGTTGCAAGAAGCCTTAGACGAACTTGAAAATCTTGACACGGATGCCGACAAATCCGAAACGCCCGACACCACCGTCAAGCGCGACGGCAGCAACGACGAGGTTTGATCGGCGCGCAAACAGGGACTTGTCATCCTAGGCCTTGTGCCTATGATCCATTCCGCAGGCGAGCACAAAAGCATTAAGGTTGGACGTGTCCGTTGCAGCACCTTTGAGCGCAACTGCCAACATGGGAACACGTTGCACCACGGATCCTCGGAATAAATCCGAGGATGACAATTTTTTGAGCGTTGCATCTTTCCTCAACGTCACCCCCCCCGCCTTCGCCGCGATGACGTTGGTGGGTACCGCGACCCGCAAAGACACAAAACGCACGCCGTATCTTTCCCGCTGCCGCAGTAGGCGAAGCCGTTGCGGTCAGCGGACTCGCGGGCCCGAACGCGTTGCCCAACACGACTTTAGGAAGTGTTGGCAAAAAAAG
This sequence comes from Hyphomicrobiaceae bacterium, assembly GCA_965222775.1. Lineage (GTDB taxonomy): Bacteria > Pseudomonadota > Alphaproteobacteria > Rhizobiales > Hyphomicrobiaceae > CBDCUV01. The sequence continues at coordinate 1,243,302 of OZ244971.1, read as the reverse complement.
AGCGTTTGGAATAGCCCGCGAGCAACAACAACAAGCACGCCGTAATTTTCCCGCCGCGCGTGTAGCCGGAGGCGTACGCGTCGGCGGACTTGCGGCCGGCCCGCATGCCCACAACACGACTTTAGGAAGTGTTGGCACAGACAAAGCAACGAACAGCTCGGGAGCAAAAAAAAAGGGGCCAAGGCGGCCAGCAAGCAAAATAACACCTACTCTTGTTGCGCCGCACAAAATCTGATATGCTATGGTCTTGAAAGGCTTGCTGAGAGGACGTGCGTTGACCCCAAAAGCTGCAAGCCCATTGAAAGCAAAAAATCATGTTTGATCCCGCCGCCCAATCTAAAATGATGAAGGCCTACTCGGACGCGAGCCTCGGTTACACCAACGCCGCCTTTGCCGCGGCCAACGCCTGGACCGACCAAGCCCTAAAGTTTTGGGGCGTCTCCAGTGCACCCGCCTCAACAAACACACACACACGCACAACCCGCGCCACACGCAATGGCGCAACCACTTCAGGCATCCCCAATCCATGGGACCCACAAATCTGGATGGCCATGAACCCCTGGGCCGCAGCCTTTAAAACTCTGTCGGTCGCCAATCCAACACCCGGGACCTTCAATCCCTTCATGCCCTTCCACCAACCAACCCAAACCTCGCCCTTTGACGCTTGGTTGTCCTGGTGGACAAACGCACCACGCTACACGGCCAACACATGGCCCATGGCCCTTGCCATGATGTCTTCGGGAATGCCGCACGCCGTCGCCTGGCCTCTGGCCGATGCCAATCGCGCCATGATCGATGCCACCGAAACCGCCACCAACGCATTAAACGAAACCTTTTCCACCTATCGCAGCGATAGCGGACACGCAGTTGCGCAAATCAGGTTTGCCGACACACCACAAACCGCGCAGGCCATGATGGCCGCGCCGTTCATGGCTGCACCCATGATGCTTGCCCTTGCCTTGGGGCCCATTACCGCCGCGCATCAGGCCACCCCTTGGCTGACCATGACGTTGTCCTTGGGCATGCCCGAAAACCGAACATAAAGAACCCCCGCGCTGGCTCCATAAAAAATACCAATTTCCGTTTGATGCACCACGCGTAGCCCACGCCCAGCAAAAGCACCTACAGCGCCATCAACTACAACGCATACGAACAGTTGACTTGCGTTCACGAATAACCCAATCCATCAATCTGCGCGGTCGCATTTTCTTTCGGCGCCCGCAAACACAACAACCAAACCTCCAATAAAATTTGCGTGGAGACACCCATGGCATCCTCTAACGACGCCAAATCAAAAAAAATCAACAAGATCGTCCTCGCGTATTCCGGCGGCCTCGACACATCAATCATCTTAAAATGGCTTCAGGAAACCTATGACGCCGACGTCGTCACATTCACAGCAGATCTTGGACAAGGCGAGGAACTCGAACCCGCCCGCGAAAAAGCGCTGATGCTCGGCATCGACCCAAAAGACATATATATCGAAGACCTGCGCGAAGAATTTGTCCGCGACTACGTCTTCCCAATGTTTCGTGCCAACGCCCTTTATGAAGGCGTCTACCTGTTGGGCACATCCATCGCGCGGCCCTTAATCGCCAAAAGACAAATCGACATTGCTCACGCGACAGGTGCCGACGCCGTATGCCACGGTGCAACGGGCAAAGGCAACGATCAAGTGCGTTTTGAACTTGGCTATTACGCCTGCGATCCGTCAATCAAAATCATCGCACCATGGCGCGAATGGGAATTCAAGGGACGCGAAGATTTATTGGACTTCGCGCGCAAACACCAAATCCCAATTGCAAAAGACAAAGAGGGCGAAGCACCGTTTTCCGTCGATGCAAATCTTTTGCATTCCTCTTCCGAAGGTAAAATCCTCGAAGATCCAGACGCCGAACCACCACCGGTCGTCTACCAAAGAACAATCAGCCCCGAAGACGCACCCGACAAACCAACCATAATTACAATCGGGTTTAATCGCGGAGACGCCGTCTCGCTAAATGGAGAAGACTTAAGCCCCGCCACGCTCCTCGCCCGCCTTAACGACCTTGGGCGCGACAACGGTATCGGCCGCGTTGATCTCGTGGAAAGCAGATTCGTCGGCATGAAATCCCGTGGCGTTTACGAAACCCCCGGCGGCACCATCCTGCTGGCCGCCCATCGCGCCATGGAAAGCCTAACCCTCGACCGCGAGGCCATGCATTTAAAAGATGACCTCATGCCTCGTTACGCCGAGCTCATTTATAACGGCTTCTGGTTTAGCCCCGAAAGGGAGATGTTGCAGGCCCTCATCGACAAATCCCAAGAGCATGTGGAAGGCGAGGTCCGCCTTAAGCTTTACAAGGGCAACGTCATTGTCATTGGCAGAAAAAGCGAAAAATCGCTCTATTCACCAACACTTGTCACATTTGAAGACGATCGCGGTGCTTATGATCAAAAAGATGCTGAGGGCTTTATCAGGCTCCAAGCCTTACGTCTCCGCACGAGGCGCATGCGCGACGACGGAACAAAGCTATAGCGTTAATTTTCAGGGCGGGGCTCATTTTCTTCGGGAAGCACATCAATGACCAGAGCATCCGTCAACCAAAAGCTCCGCCAATTTTATTTGGCCATTGCGATGGTACTTGTCGTCTCGTTTGCTTGCGCGTTCGCAGAATACGCACCGGAACTTCCAAAAATCGTCAAGACTGGTGCGCAACGGCTTTACGAATTCCTGCGCGACATGTCGCTGTTGATCGCGACACTTGCCGCAGCCTATCTCGCCAACATCTTTCAAAAGCGCGCAAATTTCGTCAAAAGCTTACAAGACGAATGGCGCAAAATACTCAAGACAAAGTCCGCTCTATCAAGTTATTGCGAAAGTTACGATACCACAGTCAACGATTACATATCTGCATATTGTCGCATATCAGAATCAATTGACTCTATGCGTGTTGTCTATAAGAACTACGGCGAAACCGAAGACCTAATCGGCAAATATCCTTACAACCCGCTTCATGACATGCGCCGTGCTTTTGAGGCGATCGACCCACGCACACGTTTCGTCGTGCCCGTTGCTGAAAGAATGGAAGCCCGCGAAGCTATTATAGAATCGTTCAACGCTTTGCGCGAAAACTTCCTAGAAGAATTGGACCTAGAAGAACCTACACAACCCATTTTGGTGCGCAACAGCCGGCGCCTCAAAATCCCAGGGGCAACAAGCAAAGCACAAGCGCTGGAAATGCAGCAAGCCGCCCAACAAGAATATGCAAAACGGCGACGTTCGAGATCAGAGGCAACGCGGCTCAATAACTAGGACCCACATGAAACTGCGCAATATCGCGATCATCGCTCACGTTGATCATGGCAAAACGACACTCGTCGATGAGCTCCTCAAACAGTCCGGCGCATTCCGCGACAATCAACGTGTTGCAGAACGTGCGATGGATACAAACGACCTCGAACGCGAACGCGGCATTACAATTCTTGCCAAATGCACGTCGCTCGTCTGGAACGATACACGCATCAACATCGTCGACACGCCAGGCCATGCAGATTTCGGCGGCGAAGTTGAACGGATCTTGAACATGGTGGACGGCGCCGTTGTTCTCGTTGATGCATCAGAAGGCCCACTCCCGCAAACAAAATTCGTTGTTTCAAAGGCCCTTAATCAAGGTCTGCGCCCCATCGTAGCGATCAATAAGATTGACCGCACCGACGAACGCCATGTCGACGTCCTCAACGAGATTTTCGATCTCTTCGCCAATTTGGGCGCCACCGACGAACAACTTGATTTTCCAGTTCTCTATGGCTCGGGCCGCGATGGCTGGATGGCAAGCGATCCAAAGGGACCCAAAGAATCGCTTTCCCCCATGTTCGATCTCATCGTCGACCACGTGCCGGTTCCCCAAATCGAAGATGGCCCCTTTCGCCTCCTGGCAACAACACTTGAGGCCGACCCATTTCTAGGACGCATTTTGACCGGTCGCATTACAGCTGGCGAAGTAAAGCCAAACCAATCGCTAGCCGCCCTTCACCACGACGGTTCTAAGGTCGAAGAATTTCGCGTCAGCAAGGTCTTGGCATTTCGCGGTCTCGAACGAAACCCAATTGAGAAAGGCGAAGCAGGCGACATCATCGCCATTGCCGGCATGAGTAAAGCAACAGTTGCTGACACCTTATGCGATCCCACAATCACAGAGCCTTTGACAGCTCAACCGATTGACCCGCCGACACTCTCAATGACATTTCGCATCAATGATGGTCCGCTCGCTGGCCAAGACGGCGACAAAGTTCAAAGCCGCGTCATTCGCGAACGCCTAATGAAAGAAACAGAACGCAACATCGCAATTCGAGTCACGGAAACAGAAGACAAGGACTCCTTTGATGTGTCTGGCCGAGGTGAACTTCAACTTGCCATATTGGTCGAAAATATGCGCCGAGAAGGCTTTGAACTCACCATTTCCCGTCCACGTGTCGTCTACAAAAAAGATGAAAAAACTGGCGCACGCCTCGAACCCATTGAGGAAGTGATCATCGACGTTGATGAAGAATTCTCCGGCGTGGTTGTTCAAAAACTTTCCGAACGCAAAGGCGAACTGCAAGACATGCGTCCATCAGGCGGCGGCCGCCAACGACTGACGTTTTATGTTCCCACCCGCGGTCTGTTGGGCTACCTGTCGCAACTCTTGACTGACACGCGCGGCACTGCCGTCATGAACCGGCTATTTCACGCCTACGCTCCCGAAAAAGGAGAGATCCAAGGCCGCCGCACCGGTGTTCTCATTGCTAACTCCGCAGGCCAAGCCGCCGCTTACGCATTGGCAAATCTTGAGGACCGCGGCCCTCTAATGATTGGCCCTCAGACTCAAGTTTACGAGGGCATGATCGTTGGCGAGCATTCGCGCGAAAATGATCTTGAAGTCAATGTGATTAAAGGCAAAAAACTCACAAACGTCCGCGCTGCCGGCAAAGACGATAACATCCAGCTAACGCCTCCACTAAAGTTCAGCCTCGAGGAGGCGATGAGCTACATTTCAGATGATGAACTCGTCGAAGTAACCCCTAAGCACATCCGCTTACGCAAGCGCTTCCTTGATTCAAACGACAGAAAAAAAGAAATGCGCCGTCGCGAGTCTGAAGCCCAAGTCGCCTGACACGTGACATCTCTCTCTCCAAACGTTGTCTCAAAATCAAACTAAAAAATCTAACTGCTTCTGATGCCGGTACTTGATTTAACTGGCCGCAAAGCAAGTTAGGTAACGCATCGTTCACATCGAACAACCACATTGCTTGCAGATCTTACCAACAAAGAGCACACGACATAAATCAATGACCACAGTGCAATCCCGTGCCATCAAGCCCTTGTGATGTACGTGTATGCAATTGGGAAGTTCTCCCATTGTCCATGTCGCGGAGTATTGATTTAAACACCCAATAACTAGCTCTTTTGGAGACCATATGATGAAGAAGACATTGATCGTTTTTTTGACCCTGGCCTTTATGGCGCCTGCCGCAGCATTTGCTGATGAAAAAGTCAGCGATGAAGAGGGCAAAGCAATTCAAGCAGCAATTGGCGCTTGGGGTTGCAAAGGTGGGGAAATGGAAAAAGAAACAGAAGGCAGCGGTGTATTTGAAGTTGATGATGCCGATTGCCCCGGCGGCCAATATGACATCAAGTTGTCTGCTGACAAAAAAGTCATCGACATTTCCAGAGACTAACACTCAACCCCTTCCCTTTTTAGATGAAGCGCAGCGTCAACAAAAGACGCTGCGTTTTTCATTTGGCTAATTCGCTTCGCTGAGGCGACAGGAAACTCCAAATCCAATTTGAAACACGCAATTCCTGTTGAAGATATAAATCGGCTTTGACAAGGGCGCATTAAGCCGCCTATCCCTCCTCTAGAAACACCGACCCACACGAACAAATTTCCCGAAAGCCCTTTATGGCGCGCAGCTCACAATCACAAATTCAATCAGCCAGCGACACCGATCTCACCGTTGATTGGCCCGCCGGCATCTCCACCAACCCGCAATATGACGCAGCCTTAAAATTCATCGCACAAGACGATGGTCATCTCTTTGTGACAGGACGCGCGGGGACAGGAAAATCCACCTTACTTCGCGCCATTCGTGACAACCTAAAAGACGACTTGGTTGTCCTTGCCCCCACCGGCATTGCCGCGGTAAACGTCGGCGGCCAAACCATTCACTCGTTTTTTGGATTCCCACCGCGGCTCATTCGTCCAGACGACATCCGCCGATCACGCAACGGCCGCATCATGCGCCGACTGAAGTTCCTTGTCATCGATGAGATTTCAATGGTTCGCTCGGACCTCATGTGGGCCATCGACCAATCATTGCGTGTCAACCGTGGTCGGCCGCGCGAAGCATTTGGCGGTGTCCGTCTATTGTTGTTTGGCGACCTACACCAACTGCCCCCTGTCGTCCAAGAAGCAGAAGTCGCCGAACATTTAGAAACCCATTACGGCGGTCCGTTCTTTTTCACGGTTTCAAGTCTTATGGAAGGCGCCGGAGCACATCTGTTAGAGCTCAGCGAAGTTTACCGACAAGATGATGAACACCTCATCGAGGTCCTAAATCACATTCGGGATGGCGAAGTCACGGACCAGGACCTCCAAATACTCAATGAGCGCGTCCACCCCATCCGCACACTTAGCGACGGCGAACCATACGTCATTCTGACACCGACAAACGCCGCAGCCCAACGGATAAACCTCGCCTACCTCGACGCGCTACCAACACCGTTGCACACCTTTGAAGCCAAAATCACCGGTGACTACAGTAAGACAGCACATCCCACAGACACTTCCCTCACGCTTAAAGTGGGTGCAAAGGTCATCATGTTGCGCAATGACCCGGACGGTCGGTGGGTCAATGGTACAATTGCCAAAATCTCGCGTCTTACTGAAAGCGCAATCTTCATCACCCTGAACGACAAAGACTACGAAATCGAGCCTGTCGCCTGGGAAGCCAGACGTTACGCGTTCGATCAATCAAAAGAAAAGATTGTCGAGTCGATCGCCGGCACATTTACTCAGTACCCAATCCGCCTCGCCTGGGCTTTGACAATACATAAGTCTCAAGGACTTACCCTTGACCGTGTCTACATTGATCTTGGCCGCGGAACCTTTGCCCATGGCCAGACCTATGTCGCGCTCTCGCGCTGCCGCGACCTTCAGGGCTTAGCTTTTGCCAGGCCACTGCGCCCTTCCGACATTCTTTTTGATAAAGCCATCCTTGGATATCGGGACATACTTTCATCAGTACACTGATCAATGTAGTGTATTGCATAGTGGTCTTCGCGATCGCAATATTGCGACAATTAAGGGCGCATTCCCACAACACTTACCAAAACGTTAATACCTGTCACAAATTTGAAATGTTCTAAGTTAGTTGCGGTGCGACAATTTTTGCTGTGAATTTAACATTTTTCTTGTTGCACTGCACAATCGTCTGAACTATCTTGCTTGCATGACGGTTGGACAAATTTCTTAAGCGCTCGGCCACGTGAATTGGCCCAACATTGTTCATCCCTCGTTTGAAATTTCTTTGTAAACCGTGTTCAGCGACGATAGGAGCCCAGCAATGAACGATCATTTTAGCCGCCAAGCGCAAGACATGTTCTCGGCCGCAAAAGACGCCCGCATCCCAGAAAATGTTCAAGCAATCGCTGAAGACGGTGTTGCCCGCGCACGCGAAACCTACAACAACTTCTCCGCAGTCGCCCAAACCAGCACCAAAGCATTCGAAGAAATTATGCTTGCAAGCCAAGCCGGTGCCAAGTCCATCGGTGAGAAGGTGATCCATAATGCAACGGTGAACGCAGAAGCAGCATTTGACGCCGCCGAAGCTGTCGCACGTGCACGCACGTTGCCAGAAGCAATCAACGTTCAATCCAATTTCATGCAGCAGCAATTTGCGGTTGCTGGCGCCCAAACAAAGGAGCTTTTCGAGCTCTCAACCAAAATAGCGAAGCAAACATTTGAGTCTGTGAACGCAGCTGCATCAAAAACCTTTCAGGAAGCCAAAAAATAAAGTCCTGAACTATCACGCATGGGCACTGCCAAAATTAACGCACCCGTCAATCTGATGGGTGCGTTTTCTTTGATCAATACCTTCGGCCTACAAATAAATTGTAGCGACAAACGATCTCATACGGCTTACACTACCATGGTCATGTTGGAGTACAGCCTTCAAGCGCTAATTCGCACTGCGAAAATGCCGGACGCTGAATCACTTGAGAGGATTCACCGCGAGTCTTGGCGAAACGCCTATTGCGGCATCATTCCCCACGAACAATTGCAAAAAATGATCGACCGAAGAAGCATATCGTGGTGGAGGCGAGCCATTCATAGTGGCGATAGTATCCTCGTCCTGGAGGCCGTCGGAAAAATTGCAGGCTATGCCACGTTAGGTCGTGCGCGCTGCCAATCGGCCCAACAAGGTGAAATCTATGAACTATATTTAGATCCGGTTTACCAAGGTCTTGGCTTTGGCGAAATGCTGTTTGAAGCATGTCGCGCAAACCTTGATGGCCGGCGTCTCAGAGGATTGATCATTTGGGTACTCGCCGACAACGCCGCCGCTTTAGAATTCTACAAAAAACGCGGTGGCCGGCAATCAGCAAACAGCTTTGAAAACATCGGCGGTTCAAGGCTCGAAAAGATCGCCCTCACCTGGTCCTAAAACACCTACTATGCGGTCGATCTTACAAACTCGTGTAGAAAAACAGAAGTTGTCCCGCCAATCTCAATTCGTCCGGAGCTTCACTCCATTTGAACCACGCCCAACTAAGTTTCCATCCAAGCATGTGGCCACTTCAATTTTAAAGGTGTAAACGAATGCGCATCGACGCCATTCCGATCGGCAACGACCCCCCTGCCGACATCAATGTTATCGTAGAGGTTCCCGTTGGTGGCGATCCGATAAAATACGAGTTGGACAAAGAGGCCGGCACTCTGGTGGTCGACCGCTTCCTCTACACACCCATGCGATACCCAGGAAATTACGGTTTTGTGCCCCACACACTATCTGCAGATGGCGATCCCGTTGACGTGCTGGTCTGTAACACGCGCCCAATTGCACCCGCAGCAGTGATCAATTGTAGACCTATCGGCGTTTTACTCATGGAAGATGATGGCGGCGGCGACGAAAAGATTGTCGCCGTGCCAAGTTCTCACCTCACCCAGCGCTATGATCACATCTCAGACTATACCGATCTTCCCGAAATCGCCATCAACCAAATCGAACACTTCTTTGCACACTATAAAGATCTCGAACCAAAAAAATGGGTGAAAATCGAACGATGGGGAGATGTCGACGAGGCCCAAAAATTAATCACTGCGGCAATTGATCGGGTGGCCAATAGTGCCAATTCGTAGTGCAATAAAGTTAGCGTACGACGTCATTCAAATTTGACATCTACGATCAAATCTAAAACGGGGTTATCCACATTAGTATTGATTAGCGCCTGGCGCTTTCGTCAACTTGCCGAGCTTGCTATAGCCATCACTGACGATTCTCATTGAAAGCGAACTCATAACATGAGCGACATGAAAATCGCAGTAATGGGCGCCGCGGGTCGCATGGGTCGCGAACTCGTACGTGCGGTTCACGCTACACCGGGATGCGTAGTCGCCGGCGGCGTAGAACCCGCAGACTCCCCTGCAATCGGCGCTGATCTCGGCACGCTTTCTGAAATCGAAAAACTTTCAATTCCTGTCACTTCAGACGCACTCGAGCTTTGCACCAACGTTGACGCCATTATCGATTTCACAACCCCGACCGCGACCAGAGAATTTGCCGGCATTGCAGCCAACGCGCGCATAATTCACGTCATTGGCACGACCGGGTTAAGCGAAGAAGATGAAACCGCCATCGCCGCAGCGGCACGACATGCCACTGTTATCAAAGCAGGCAATATGAGCCTTGGCGTCAACCTTCTTGTTGCCCTAACGGCCAAGGTCGCTGCCGCCCTTGATCAGGACTTCGATATTGAAATCGTTGAAATGCACCATCGCCATAAAGTCGATGCACCATCCGGCACAGCACTGATGCTTGGTGAAGCCGCCGCTGTCGCAAGAGACCTACCGTTAGAGGACCACGCGGTGCGCACACGCGATGGTCACACCGGAGCCCGCAAGAAAGATGAAATTGGTTTCCAATCGCTTCGCGGCGGCGGAGTTATCGGTGAACATACGGTGATATTTGCAAGTGAAGGAGAACGCATCGAACTTACACATCGCGCGGGAGACCGTTCGATATTTGCAACGGGGGCTGTGAAAGCAGCACTTTGGGGAAACGGTAAAGGGCCTGGCCTTTACTCGATGGCGGATGTACTCGGTATCTAAGTAAATGTTGCAAAGGTCGTCGGAGCATAAACACACGATGGACAATGTGCTAGTGATCGTCCGGCACGGTCAAAGCGAATGGAACAAACGAAACCTTTTTACTGGCTGGCGCGATCCAGATCTTACGGACCGTGGCATTGCAGAGGCGCGCCGCGCGGGACAACTCTTAAAAGCACAAGACTTTAAATTCGACATCGCCTACACAAGCATGCTCTGCCGTGCCCAACGCACGTTGGACTTGATGCTAGAAGAACTGGGCCAGAGCGACCTGGCCATCGTGCGCGACATTTCACTAAACGAACGCGACTACGGCGAACTCTGCGGGCTCAACAAAGATGAGGCCTCCGCACAATGGGGCAAGGACAAAGTTTTGCTCTGGCGCCGCAGTTACGACATCCCACCACCAGGCGGTGAAAGCTTAAAAGACACAGGCGCTCGTGTCCTCCCATTTTATAAGACCCAAATCTGGCCTCAAGTTCGCGCCGGTAAGAACGTTATCGTCGCCGCACATGGCAACTCCATCCGTGCGCTTATCATGTACCTTGAAGAACTAAGCGCACAACAAATCATAGAACGAGAAATCGCAACAGGCGTGCCGATCGTGTTCCGATTGACCGAAAATGGTCAGGTCGCTGATCGCCTTGATCTTGTGGCCTAATTTAATCACCACGTTCGCAGCGCACTACGTTTCAAACCAATCCGTGAATTTTTGCAAACGGATCAAAGTCACGATCTTCATTCCAAGAATATTCAGTCCAATTTGCCACATGCCGCACAGTATCTTCGCCTAAGAGATCTTTGATCACACCAAGGCTCATATCAATGCCGGCCGCCACACCAGATGAGGTGTAATACTTCCCATCTTTCACCCAGCGTGCTTCCTTCTGCCAATCAACATGCGGGCCCTGCGACATTACCCATTCAAAAGCAATCTTGTTCGACGTGGCCTTGCGCCCGTCAAGCAGCCCAGCCGCTGCAAGCAACGCGCTCCCCGTACACACACTCATGACAAGCCGCGCTTCGCCTGAAACCTCCCGCAACCAACTTAGAACACCTTGGGATGACACCAGCGTACGCGTTCCAAAGCCACCCGGAATGAGAACCATATCAAAACGCCGAGAGTCATTGATTGTCGCATCAACAACAACAGCCGGGCCTTGCCGACTAGCAATAGATCCTGCTTCAGTACCAACAATTTCAATTGCAAAGTCTTGTTCAAGCACACCAAACATTTCAAGCGGCCCGAACAAATCAAGCAACTCAAACTTTGGAAACGCTAAAGCACCAATTTTTTTCATACCTCTTGCCATTTCAATTTAAAGCACCAACATAAGCGAAGCCGAGCACCCAGGCAAAACCAGCACTGCAACGAAATCCCTGATCAAGCCAAAAACCCATGTCCCAATCACCGCCGATCCGCCCATTCGACGCGGTCATGCTAAATGCAGGAGATGGGCATTGGATCTATGTCGAGCGTGTGGGCAACAAAGATGGCATACCTGCGTTGTTCCTCCACGGCGGTCCTGGCAGTGGCGCACAACACTCCCATCGCACATTGTTCGATCCAGAAAAACACCATGCCATCTTGTTTGATCAAAGAGGCGCCGGCCGTAGTCATCCTTACCTCTCAACTGACGCCAACACGACCGCACACCAAATCACCGACATTGAATTGATCCGCAATTTTCTTGGCATTGATCGTTGGATTGTTGTTGGCGGATCATGGGGCTCCACTCTTGCACTGGCTTATGCACAAGCGCACCCCGAACGGGTCGCAGCGCTGGTCCTTCGCGCGATTTTTCTGGGTACATCAGACGAAGTCCAATGGGCCTTTATCGACGGCCCCAAGCGATTTCGTCCCAGACTTTATGAGTCATTTCTCCGCCCACTCTCGCAGAAAGAACGCAACGACCCCCTGGCCGCTTACGTCGCACACCTAACCAATAAAGACCCAGACGTCTATCGGCCTGCTGCACATGTCTGGAACGCCTACGAACGCGCCTTATCAACTTTGGCATCCAACATCTCCACCTTGCCAGAGAATTTTGACACTGATGCGCGCCTGCCGCCAACACCCATCATGGAAGCCCATTACATCAAACACAACTTCTTTCTTGAGCCCGACCAGCTTCTTAAAAACACCAATCGTATCAAAGACATACCTGGAACGATCATACAGGGCCGCTATGACCTTTTGTGTCCACCAGCAACTGCAAAGACCCTGATAGAGCGCTGGCCCAGTTGCCAGCTTCAGATCATGCAAAATGCCGGGCATGCCATCACAGAGCCTGGTGTTGCCGATGCCATGAAAAAAGCTATCGACGATTTTTCGGCAACGGTTTTTCATAAGTAACCGCCGACCTGTAGGCCTCGTGCAACCTTGAGCCACTTGGTAAATCGCGACGAACCCCTTGCCCCTTTTGGTGCCAACAGATAGCACTATCGGCGCAAAACAGAACCAAACTTGCACCCATCACTTCACTCCACCAAAACAAGCAAATTAAGAAAAGCGACATTGGATGGCCACAACGCACAAACTCCTGCTGCTCCCAGGCGACGGCATCGGCACTGAAATAATGGCCGAAGTCGAGCGCATAATTGCGTTCTTCAATGACCAATCCGGCACCAACACATTTGACATCACGTCCGGTCTGGTTGGCGGCGCAGCCATCGACGCCCAAAACGTTTCCATCACTGAAGAGACCATGCAAATAGCCCACGACGCGGATGCGGTAATATTTGGCGCTGTCGGTGGTCCAAAGTGGGATGACGTTCCTTACGACATCCGACCCGAAGCGGGCCTTTTGCGTTTGCGCAAAGACCTTGACCTGTTTGCCAACCTGCGTCCCGCCATATGTTACCCGGCCCTCGCCGACGCCTCCTCCCTCAAACGTCACATCGTTGAGGGGCTCGACATTTTGATCTTGCGCGAACTCACAGGTGGCACCTATTTCGGCGAACCCAAAGAAATCGTCACGTTAGAACAAGGCGGCCAGCGCTCCGTCGACACCACACTTTATACAACTGAAGAAATTGACCGCATCGCCCGCGTAGCCTTTGACCTTGCGCGTTTACGCAACAACAAAGTCCACATGGCGGCCAAATGGAATGTCATGAAAACGGGCGTTCATTGGCTGAAAACAGTCACTGAAACGCATAAGGCGTATGCACCGGATGTCGAGTTGAACAACATATTGGCTGATAATTGCGCCATGCAGCTAATTAGAGATCCCAAACAATTCGATGTCATCGTAACAGACAACTTGTTTGGCGATGTCTTATCCGACGAGGCTGCCATGATGACCGGATCCTTGGGCATGCTTCCGTCTGCCTCCCTGGGTGCGCCGGATCCAAAAACAAAAAAACGCAAAGCGCTATACGAACCCGTGCACGGGTCCGCCCCCGATATCGCCGGTCAAGGCCTTGCCAATCCAATCGCAATGATTGCCAGCTTTGCCATGGCGTTGCGTTATTCCCTCGACATGGACGACGATGCAGACAAAGTAGAACAAGCGATTGCCACCGTGCTCGACAAAGGCTACCGCACAGCCGACATCATGCAAGACGGCATGAAAAAAGTGAGCACGTCTGAAATGGGTACTGCGATACTCGATCAAATCAAAGAAACACTAAGCTAGACGATTCATGCCCCTTACAGATGCGCCGAGCGCAGACAGCGGGCGTCCCAAACTCAAACCGTAACGTCCTCGGTGCACGTCGAGGCTTTATCTGCAATCCAAGCCCGCGCGGTCCACGCAGGTTTGCCTCGATCCGGCACCTCAGCCTGCGCTTCGGTCCGTGCGACAAAATAAAATTCAAAACAGTTCGCGCTATGCCGACGAACGCGGAAACACCCTCCCGAACGATTGTCGTCATATATCGTGCAAAACGTTCCCGCCGTCACCGACCAACGACCTGAATGTCGCAACCCTGTTTCGCGATAGTCCACACGACCATTGTCTTCATAGCGTTCTTTGAAAGTAAGCCCATTGGCATAGTGGCCATGAACAAGTTGTCCTGCAAAAACGCCCTTGAGTTGCTTTTCATTCATCCACCAGCCCGGCACGTCAGCAAACCCGCTTTGAACGGCACACCCGACTAAAAACCCAAAGCTAGCCGCCCTCAAAGCCACACGTCTTAAAGTTCGTAACATCATAAATACAGGCTCCATCACAGCCATCCTTTGAAGATCGTGGCAATTTCACATAAGCCTATGCGGCATATTTGGGTACCGTCCTTTTACAGTATTTTATAAGCGGTCCGGCAAGACTATTGAAGGTCACCTGTGATGAGCGCAACTACACACCGCTATTGCATCTCTTGGCACAAAGCCGTACCTCATTGACCAAGTTTACAAAACGAATGCATGAATTGAGGCAATCACCTCCAAACATCAGGAAAAACTTGAATGGGCTACAAAATTGCCGTTGTTGGCGCCACCGGTAACGTGGGTCGCGAAATTCTAAATGTCCTGGCCGAACGAGAATTCCCGGCCGATGAAGTCATTCCCCTAGCCTCACGCCGTTCACAAGGCGTGGACGTGACGTTCGGTGGCGAAACCCTCAAATGCAAAAGCCTAGATCAGTTTGACTTTTCCAAAGCCCACTTTTGCCTCATGTCGGCGGGCTCAAAAGTCTCTAAGGAGTGGTCACCCAAGATCGGCGCCAAGGGATGTATTGTCATCGACAATTCGTCGTGCTGGCGATACGACCAAGACGTGCCGTTAATCGTGCCGGAGGTCAATGCGGACGCTGTTTCAGGCTACAGTGCAAAAAACATTATCGCCAACCCCAACTGCTCAACGGCGCAATTGGTGGTCGCATTGAAACCGCTTCATGACGCAGCCAAGATCAAACGCGTCGTCGTTTCAACTTACCAATCGGTCTCTGGCGCCGGCAAAGAAGCGATGGACGAACTGTGGTCGCAGACCAAAAGCAAATACGTGCCCGGCCAAGAAGTTGAACCAGAAAAATTCACAAAGGAAATCGCCTTCAATTGCATTCCTCACATCGACGTCTTTATGGAAGACGGCTACACCAAAGAGGAATGGAAAATGTTGGCGGAAACAAAAAAAATATTGGATCCAGCCATCAAGCTCACATCCACGTGCGTGCGCGTTCCCGTCTTCGTTGGCCACTCCGAGGCTGTAAATCTCGAATTTGAAAACCCAATCAGCGTCGAGGAAGCGCGTGAAGTCTTGCGCCAAGCCCCCGGCATTATGGTCGTCGATAAGCGCGAACCGGGCGGTTACGTAACGCCAATTGAAGCCGCTGGCGAATTCGCAACATATATCTCGCGCATCCGCGAGGATAGCACCGTCCAAAATGGACTCGCATTGTGGGTCGTTTCCGACAACCTTTTAAAGGGTGCAGCACTCAATACGGTTCAAATTGCTGAAACCGTTATTAATCGCAAACTCGTGTCGGACGCCGCATAGGAGCCGCACACCATGATACTGCGCAAAAGAAATTGGCGGCCATAGATTTCCATCTAAGGCCGCCAGTAAGTTTGGAGTTTGAAGCTAAGATGATGCTGAAATCTCTTAGCCCGTTTTTAGCA
The DNA here is from genome assembly GCA_965222775.1 of Hyphomicrobiaceae bacterium. GTDB lineage: Bacteria > Pseudomonadota > Alphaproteobacteria > Rhizobiales > Hyphomicrobiaceae > CBDCUV01. Next base: position 1,227,391 of record OZ244971.1, on the reverse strand, counting down.
TTTCAGTGCCCAACGCATCTTCCCTAGCCGACTTACCAAGAGCACTGAGTTGTTCAACGATTGCGCTTAGTTGGTTCAAAAAACGATCGCGATCCCGATCAGGTAGCACCGACAAGATGCGCGAATCAACACGCGAAGCAATTGGCGCGGCGCTTTCTAAAACCTGCCGACCAGCGTCCGTCAGCCTTACTGAATAAGCCCGCGCGTCTTCTTTAGTCCGCCGACGTTGCACAAGGCCCTTTTTCAACATCCGCCGAACAATATCAGCCAAAGTCGACCGATCAATTCCCGTTCGTTTCACGAGGTTGGTCTGACTGAGCCCCTCATTTTGCGAAATTGACACCAGCACAGCAAACTGCCGCGGCGTCAGATCGCCAACATCCATCTCTATCTGAAAAATCTCACCCGCACACTGGCCCGCACGGTGCAACAAATGGATTGGAGAGGTCTCTATATTGACGGCTGAAGGCTCACCAGAACCAGGCCGCCCACGATTTGTAGGTTGTACTTTCTTGGCCATGAGCTCATGCATCGCTAGATTATGACAGTTAAAAACTCCGCCATCTGACTAAAATTAGGCGGTCTACAGCATAATCCAAATACGAATCGAGTGAATTCGTCCAGCCCCAAATAAACTTCTCCCGAGCTATTTGAACTCTTCTTAAAATAGACTGTCCGTATAAGTATAGTCCGTATTCTGAGCACTTTTAATCAGTAGACGTCTTATTTATTCTACCAGCCTCAGGCTTTTTCGTACTTTTTTATCACGCCGATCTGCGCGATCGCGAAAGCCATCGACAGCGGGACCAAACCAAAAACCTTAAACGACACCCAAAAGTCCGTGGACATGGTGCGCCAGACAATTTCATTGAGACCAGCCAGGAACAAAAAAAAGCAAGCCCACCGAATGGTAAGCACCCGCCAACCTTCCTCCGTCAAACGAAAGACTTCGCCGAAAACGTACTTCAAGAGCGACTGACCAAACAACAGGCCCGTAAACAAAATCCCTGCAAACAACAGGTTGACGACAGTCGGTTTGACCTTGATGAAAAGATCATCTTGCAACCACAGGGTCAGCGCACCAAAAACAACCACAAACACACCTGTCACCAATGGCATCAACGGCAATTTCCCAAACACAGCGCGTGAAATGCAAAGCGACAAAACAGTCGCTGCCATAAAACAACCCGTTCCCCAAAAAATTCCGCCAAACCAATTAGCCAAAAAAAACACCGCCAGTGGCCCCAACTCCAACAGCAGTTTTAAGACCTGTTTTTCAGGCGGTAACGCCTCCAATCCCATGCCTTCCAAATTGTCAGTCGATTCTGAGCCACTCTTTTTTGTTTCCGTCAATTTTTTTAGCTCCAGGTTAAAACAATCGAGAACTGACGTCGTCGAACTTGCCGTTTCAAGATAAATCTATTGTTTTGGAAGACGGACACGTAACGTCAAGGCTTCGGACAAGAGATCTTTCTAATTTGACGTCCCATCAGTTTGTTCCGACTTTGCTACGATACGATGTTTGCGCATGAGACGTGTGAGATACCAAGCATATAACCCTGACAGTGGCATGATGAATGCCACCTTAAACAAAATCCAAACGTTGACTCCATCCATCGGAAATCCGAGGACGTTGTAAACCTGCTCTTTTTCAAATGAGAGCCTAACGAATTCATTGAGGACCGCTGTAAATACAAAAAACCAAGCAAAACTCCACGTGAACCTATTCCAGCCCTCCGTCGTGTAGTGAAACGTCTTTTCAAAAATATACTTGAAGAAGTTCTTCTTGAGCGCCAAGCCCCCGAACAAGAACAGTGCAAACATCACATTAAAGATTGTCACTTTGATCTGAATCCACATCGGATCGCCGGTAATCAAAGTCAGGATCGCAAACGCAACGGTCACCGACGACGCGATCAGCGGAAACATCGGCAAGCGGCCAAGCACCGTCCACATGGCCACAATCGCCATTCCTGTTGTTATGATGAGCGCCCACGTCCCCGCATTAATCCCAGCGGCAGCATTGACAACAAACATCGCCACCAACGGACCAAATTCGCTGAGGATATTGACGGTCTGTTCGGCATTAAACGGATAAAGCTTTCGTAACCCAGCCGTCATGCTCGATCGATCCTCTTTATTCTTCGCTGTTTCGTGAACGCGATCCGTCATACTGCCCCCACCTGGACCTAATGAAGTGCCACAGCCTGCGCAAACTCTTTTGCGCTAAAGGGCTGCAAATCCTCAACGCCTTCGCCGATCCCGATTGCAAACACAGGCAACTGATGTTTGGCTGAGATCGCGACAAGAATTCCCCCGCGCGCCGTTCCGTCTAATTTCGTCATTACAAGGCCGGTAACGCCAACGCTTTTCCTAAAGACGTCCACTTGTTGCAACGCGTTTTGTCCCGTTGTCGCATCAAGCACAAGAATGACATCATGCGGCGCAGTTTCATCAACTTTTCCCAACACACGCACAACCTTTTCCAACTCGCTCATCAAGGCCTGCTTGTTTTGCAAGCGCCCCGCAGTGTCGATCAGCACGACATCATAGTCTTCCTCGCGCGCGGCTTTAAGCGCGTCATAGGCCAGACCCGAGGCGTCGCTGCCCGGTTCCCGCGCTAAAACTTTTGTCTCGGTTCGCTCACCCCAAACTTTCAACTGATCAATTGCAGCCGCCCGAAACGTATCACCTGCAACGATCATCACCTTGTTGTCATCCGCCTTAAGTTGGGCCGCCAATTTGCCAATGGTCGTGGTCTTGCCTGAACCATTTACACCCACCACCAGTATGACGTGCGGTTTATGTTCCCGTTTAACCACCAATGGCTTCGCGACCGGCTCAAGCACATCTTCGATTTGTGAGGCCAACACACCGCGAACCTCGTCCGCTGTGAGACCTTTATCAACTCTCTTGCGCGAAAGCGCATCAGTAATTTTCATAACGGTCTCAAGTCCAAGGTCAGCCTGGATCAGCACATCTTCAAGTTCATCCAGAGTCGCGGCATCTAGTTTCTGCTTCGTAAAGAGCCCTGTGATACCGTCAGAAAGCTGTGACGAAGTCTTGGCGAGGCCACTTTTGAGCTTGTCATACCAGCCACTTTTTACAGCCTTGTTGCCAGTCTGCACATTTTCGATATCGGCAGCATTGTCCGCAGCCTCTTCAGGTGCGCTTGCCTGAGGCCGCCCAAAAAGCCGCCCCACAAGACCCGCAGATTTGCCAGGCTCATCACTCACGCCACAACCTTACCTTTCAGACACCCATCGTCCATGCCCGTCACCTGCGCCTGGACAACGCCGCCCGCTTCTATCGGGCGATCGACGACAATTTCTGCAAATTGCGGCGTTCGACCACGTTGTCCGTGTTCAATGAGGACCTCTGAAACAACCCCGGTCTGCGCCAAATGATAATCACGCAGCGCCGCATCACCTGCCGCCCGCAATCGTTTTGCCCGCGCCTTGATATCACATTGAGGCACCGGCGGCATACGTTGAGCGGGCGTCCCTTCACGTGGCGAAAACGGAAACACATGTAGGTATGACAATCCACATTCATCCACCAATCGAACCGTATTCTCAAACATCTGATCCGTCTCCGTGGGAAATCCAACCATGAGATCCGCACCAAATGCGACATCGGGCCGCAAGTTTCGAACACGCTCACAAAAAGAAATCGCGTCAGCCCGCGAATGCCGACGCTTCATCCGCTTTAAAATAAGATCATCGCCCGACTGCATGGAAAGATGAAGATGCGGCATGAGCCGTTCATCTTCTGCGATAACACGCATCAGTGTTTCATCAACTTCCACTTGATCGATGGAGGACAAGCGCAATCGCTTCAGATCCGGAACGAGGCGAAGCACCGTCTGCACAAGGTGCCCAATCGACATGTCGCCTGGCAAATCGGCCCCATACGACGTGATATCGACCCCAGTGAGTACGACTTCGTTATAGCCCCTCTCAACCAAATGTTGGATTTGCTTAACGACATCACCAGCCGGAACTGAGCGGGAAGGACCACGGCCATAAGGAATAATGCAAAACGTACACCTGTGATCACAGCCGTTTTGGATCTGAACATAAGCGCGCGCTCGAGAACCAAACCCATCAATCATCTGCGGTACGGTCTCTCTCACACTCATGATGTCATTGACGCGCACGCGCTCCAAATCCGTCGTCTTCAGCGCGTCAAATGTTCCCCGTTTGGTTTTCAGGTCATTTCCAAAGACAAAATCCACTTCAGGCAACGCCGTAAACCGCTCTGGAGAAATTTGCGCCGCACATCCTGTAACAACGATCCGCGCGTCCGGCCGCTCGCGCCGCGCCCGTCGGATCGTCTGCATTGCACCGCGAACAGCTTCCTGCGTCACGGCACACGTGTTGACCACAACCACATCATCAAGCCCCGCATCGCGTACGTGCTGACGCATGACTTCCGACTCAAAACTATTCAGTCGGCAACCCAGTGTTATGATGGAAGCTTCAGACATATTGTCGTGTGACTGCCTTGGTCATAAAGAGCTGTCGGCCCCATGCTAAAGATCTCGGACATTCAAATACCATGATCATTGGTTGTGCGCTCAGGCAATCGAATGTGACCCTTCTTTATCTGAAAATTCACCTTCGTATTCTTCTTCAACGGGCCCTGTCATGACCATTCGCCCTTTGTCTGTCCAGCAAACATCAAGTACGCCACCGGTCATATAAACTTTAACTTCGCGTTCGGTTAACTTTTTACGCATCGCGGTGACAGCCGCCGCACAGGCAGCAGACCCACACGCTTTGGTCAACCCAGCGCCCCGTTCCCATGTTCGCAGAACAATTGAATCGCGATCTTTAATTTGCGCAACGGAGATGTTTGCCCGTTCAGGAAAAATCGGATGGTTTTCCAACAACGGCCCAAAACGCTCTAAGTCGTGCACTTCAACATCGTCGACGAAAAAAATCGCATGGGGATTTCCAACATTGACAACCGCAGGCGAATGCAAGACCGGATCATCGATCGGGCCAATCTGGAGCTCAATACCACGCGTATCATGAAAGGGTTCGGCAAGCGGTATGTCTTCCCATCCAAACTTCGGTGTCCCCATGTCGACAGAGATCCGCTCCACACTGTCCACTTGAACGCGCAAGAGCCCTGCGTCGGTTTCAAACGTCATCGTCTTTTTGCCGGTGGTTTTCGCCACAACCCAGCCCACACACCGCATGCCATTCCCACAGGCACCAGATTCCGACCCATCTGCGTTATAAATCCGCACCAGCGCTTCGGTTCCCGTTTGCTTGGGTTCGTGCAAGACCATCACCTGATCAAAAACGTGACGCTCGCCAATTGCGCGTGCATCGGCTTCGCCAAAAACCATTGATTTTCGGCGCAAATCCACCACAACGATCTCGTTTCCAAGACCGTTCATCTTTTGAAATTTTAAGCCGGCTGACGTCGTCATGGGCTCATATATGGCCAACTCGGGCCAAATAACAATTCGCTTATCGCGATCATTCTAACGCCACGGATCTTGCGCATGCCATATTACGTACCACTTTGACCTCTCGATGCTTGCAAAGCGGCACCAGATTAGGAACACGTTGAATATGACGCACACGCGCAATCGAATATGGATCACGGCCCTCACCCTTGTCGCCACGATGCTCCCCGCCGCAGTGGCCGCCGAACCAAAAATAACCAATGCCCCAAAAGCACAAAAAACAAACCTTCAAGTTGATCGTGTCGCACGTGGCCTTGAGCACCCTTGGGGCTTGCAATTTCTTCCCGATGGACGATTTCTTGTCACCGAACGCCCAGGCCGCTTAAGAATCGTCTCAAAAGATGGAAAGATCTCTCCACCGGTAAAAGGCGTGCCAAAAGTCCACGCAAGAGGTCAAGGCGGCCTACTGGATGTGCGGCTGGCGCGTGACTTTGACACTTCGAACACAATCTTTTTGTCTTACGCCGAACCAAAGGGAAACGGCCAGTCCGCGACCGCTGTCGCACGCGCGCAGCTTCTCCTTGATGATCAAGGCGGCGGAGAACTCAATGACGTCCAAGTCATATTTCGTCAAAAGCCTTCGGTGAGCAGCGGCTACCACTTTGGATCGCGCATTGTGCTTGCCGACGATGACTCGTTGTTCATCACCACAGGAGATCGTGGATCAAGACGTGATGCGGCCCAAGACCCTGCCATTCCCATAGGCGCTGTCATACGCATCAACCCTGATGGCACGCCCCATAAAGATAACCCTAAGATTGATGGATGGGCGCCTGAGATTTGGTCCATTGGTCATCGCAACATTCAAGGTGCGGTGATGGCCCCTGATACCCAACAACTGTGGACCGTCGAACATGGCGCACGCGGCGGCGATGAACTCAATCACCCGCAAAAAGGCAAAAACTACGGATGGCCTGTTATTACGTATGGTCGCGATTACTCCGGTGCCAAAATCGGTATCGGCACCAAGAAAAACGGCCTCGAACAGCCCGTCTATTATTGGGACCCGTCGATTGCAGTCTCCGGGCTTGAACTTTATCAAGGCAAACTCTTCCCACAATGGAAAGGAAATCTCTTGGTTGGTGGCCTTTCTGGTACCCGCCTTGAACGACTCGTATTGGACGATGACAAAGTTATAGAACGCGAGATCCTGCTAAAAAAACGTGGCGAACGCGTTCGCGATGTTCGCCAAGGACCGGATGGCGCTATCTATGTCTTAACCGATAGTGCACGCGGATCGCTGTTAAAGCTAACACCAAAGACATGATGTTTTCCGGGCGATCGTCGTCCTACACATCAACGACTCATGCTAGGCCTCAACGTCGTCCTGGGCCTTGGGTCGTCGGGTCCACGGTCTCATTTTTCTTGCTTTTTGGAACCGGTGTTTTACCGCGAACAACTACAATTTCGTTGCGCCCAATTGTACAATCTTTGTCCCGGTCAAGCCGCACAAACGCTGGGTTGGGCTTTCCTGTAATTTCTTGATGCGTGAGCTGCCCGTCTTTGTTGGAGTCAAAATAGCTTAATGTCGCGACATCAAAGAGCCTGTCCGTCCTCGCAAGGCTCGCATATTCCTCTTTGTTGAGAACTTGGTCGTTGTTGGCATCAGCACCTTGAACCAAGTCACCCGTGTAAGATTTCCACTCGTCACACGTTACGGTACCGTCCTTGTTGAGGTCCCAAGTCGCTGCCGCCGAAATAAACATATTTTCAGTGTCATCCGAGCTCGAAAATGAGGGCATCGACACACCGGACGAACCTCCGCATCCAGCTAGCATCAGCATTGACAACAACCATGCCAAACCAAACGCCGAACCTTGAAAATTGCGGCGCAGACAGACGATATACGTGTCAGTAAACATCAGATCACAATGCCCCCGAACCACCCCGCTGTCCATCAGCGCCCGCAATGCGGCGAGCATTTGTCGCCGCATCAATGATTGACAATCTGCGCCCAATCCCACATTTTGCCACCAAATCCATGAAACGGCCCGGACACCTTCGAGCCGCTCCATGCCCGAAAAGCCGCAAAAAAGTGTAGCCGAGGTCATGGGGTCCCCATCCGCCAGCGAGTTTCGCCCGCGGATGCAAACGTGCTTTTAAGTTTAGACCGGGACAAACATAACCGATTGAATCATGCCAAGACGACACGACATGATCCTTAACAATAGCAACTGAGTAACTGACACCAAACAAAATATACCGAATCGATGTTCCAATCACTCTCTGATCGCCTTTCCGGCGTCTTTGACAAATTAACCAAGCGCGGAGCGCTAACAGACTCGGATGTGTCCGAGGCAATGCGCGAAGTGCGCCGTGCGTTGCTCGAAGCCGATGTCGCTCTTGATGTCGTCAAAGACTTTGTCGAGACCGTCAAACAAAAAGCGATCGGACAGGAAGTCATCAAGTCCGTCACGCCCGGACAGATGGTGGTCAAGATCGTTCATGACGAGCTTGTTCGCATTTTGGGCTCTGACGCGGAAACCATTGATATTGCCGCCGCGCCACCAATCGGCATCCTGATGGTCGGCCTTCAAGGCTCCGGTAAAACCACCACCACCGCAAAGATCGCTTACCGCCTAACCAATCGCGACAAGAAAAAAGTCTTGATGGCCTCACTCGACACACACAGGCCTGCCGCGCAAGAACAACTTAAAGTGCTTGGCGAACAAACCAACACGGAAACGCTCCCAATTATCGCCGGTCAATCGCCAGCACAAATTGCGCAACGCGCGCTCGATGCTGCAAAGCTTGGCGGTTACGACGTTATCATGTTTGACACCGCCGGCCGCACGACCATCGATGAAGCCCTGATGGCAGAAGTCGAAGACGTAAGGTCCATCACCTCGCCACATGAGATCCTCCTCGTCGCCGATAGCCTCACGGGCCAAGACGCGGTCAACACCGCCAAGGCATTCGATGAACGCCTTGGCATTACCGGCATCGTATTGACCCGCGCTGACGGCGATGGTCGCGGTGGCGCGGCATTGTCCATGCGTGCCGTGACAGGCAAACCCATCAAACTACTTGGTGTGGGCGAAAAGTTTGATGAGTTGGAAGAATTCCACCCAGAGCGCATCGCCGGCCGCATCTTAGGCATGGGCGATGTGGTGAGCTTAGTTGAAAAAGCTGCCGAAACCATCGACGTCGAAAAGGCAACCTCCATCGCGCAAAAAATGCGCAAAGGTGCCTTTGATCTTGAAGACCTCGCCGAACAACTCAAACAAATGGAACGCCTCGGTGGCATGGGTGGCATCATGGGCATGATGCCAGGCATTGGCAAAATGAAAAAACAAATCGCCGACGCCCATCTCGATGAAAAGCTCTTAAAGCGTCAACACGCGATTATCACGTCCATGACGCCCAAAGAGCGTCGCGCACCAAAACTCTTAAATGCCAAACGCAAACGCCGCGTCGCCGCCGGCTCCGGCACCCGTGTTGAAGACGTCAATCGACTGTTAAAGCTCCATCGCCAGATGGCTGACATGATGAAGCAAATGGGCAAGCGCGGTTTGATGAGCCAGATGTTTGGTGGCGGAGGCGGTGCCCCCAGCGAAGCTGAAATGGCGCAAATGCAAACCGAACTTGCAAACCTTGATCCCAACGCACTCGCGCAACTGCCAGACGAATTAAAAAATGCGCTTCCCGAAGCGGGCGCGGCACCGGCGCCAACGTCAGGCACAAAACTCCCGGGCCTTGGTGGCCCAAACCTTCCAAATCTTGGTGGTCCCGGATTGCCCGGAATGCCGCCTGGTCTTCCCGGCGGCCTGCCAGGCATTAGCGGTCCCATGCCTGCACAACCTCGAAAAGCAACCAAACGCAAAAAGAAAAAGAGACGGTGAAGACATCCCGCGTGTTGGTTCACCATTCGTGACCAACACACCCGACGAACCAACACAAATCAATATCATTCTAGAATGCGATCGAAAGGAAAAGTGAGATGGCCGTAAAATTGAGGCTCGCCCGCGGTGGCACAAAAAAGCGCCCTTACTACTACGTTGTCGCCGCCGACATCACAGCACCACGTGATGGCCGCTACATCGAGCGCGTGGGAACCTACAATCCCATGCTGCCTAAAGACAGCGAAGATCGCGTCCGCCTCAATGAAGAACGCTGCAAGTATTGGCTGTCTGTTGGCGCGAAACCCACCGACCGTGTCGCACGCTTTTTAGATGCAGCCGATCTTTATAAGCGCGAAGCAAGAAACAACCCCGACAAGGCCAAGCCTAAGAAGAAGGCCCAAGAGCGCACCGCCGCCCAAGCGGAAAAAGCTAAAGAAGCAGAAGAAGCCGCCAAAGCCGCTGCTGAAGCGCCACCAGCCGAAGAAGCCCCTGCCGAGGTCACTGCACCTGCTGAAGCGGAAGCTGCTGATGCTGGCGGCGAAGAGAAGGCGGAGTAGAAAAGCCGGAGTAGGATTCAACACGTATCCGAGCTCCAACCTCAACTTCCATCTTGTGTTTAGAACCACCAGCATTCGCTCTGTCGATGTATTTCTTATTCATAAGACCCCCTCAATGGTAGCTGCTACATTCATTCTGCCATCGTCTGCAGACCACTACGCGGTCCAGTGCATCAGGTGCAGGAAGTCGCAGACAAATTGACAAAGTGAATACCCAGCTTAAACGCTTTCCAACGGTGTCAACTCTCCTTAATTAAAGGCTTGCCAGGGCAAACGAACGAATCAGGGCATGCTACTTGTATCAGCCTATTTGGGCTCTTTCCGAAGGCGCCCCAATAGAAGCTGAGGCAACTCAAACGGTGTGAAAAGAAATGGCAATTTGCGGCGCTATCTGGCCGCTTCCTCGCCACCCATTATCTACAAAAAATAAAAACTGTAGATAACTACCTTGAAATCTCCGAAAATCACGTTATCTACATTTTAACAATTTTGTAGATAACGTGAATTTCCATGCGGCCGATCCCTCTAAATCTCATGACGCTTTACGCTGACCTGATGCAAAACGTCGGAACCCTCTCCGCGCCTGCAGGGTCGATCGCAACCAAAACCATCCGTAAGAAAAAGTACCTCTATGTCACGACAAAAGATGGTAGCTCTCGGATCGAGCGGTACTTCGGCCCTGCCAACGATCCGTTGGTGATCGAGCAAGCCGAAAAAATCAAAAAGGCCGCCGCACAAGCCAAATCTCAGCGCAACACCGTTTCGCTTCTAAAAAAAGCACGCATTGCTGCGCCGACCCTTGTGCAAGGCAGGATCTTAGAAGTTTTATCGAACGCCGGTCTGTTCGAAAGAGGAATGACGCTTGTCGGCACAGTGGCCTACCAAACTTACCCTTGCATCATCGGCGCACATCTCGGAGCAGCGTCCTACGCAACCAATGATATTGATATTTCATTGGCCGAGTTCGTAGCGGGCAATGATGAGGAGGACATTGAATCCATATTGAAGCGCGCCGATCCTTCTTTCAGCCCTATTTGGCAACGAAACGACAAACTACCCAGGAGCTTCAAATCAAAGTCCTTTCAGGTTGATATTCTAACGAGCCACAAACGCGGTAGAGAATCACCAATCCCAATCAAAGAACTTGGTTGCGCCGCCGACGCACTGACATTTCAAGAATACCCAGTTGGGGACACAATGGAGGTTGTCGCCCTTTATGGCAGCGGCGTATTGGTCCGCGTTCCCTCACCGACACGTTTTGCTATTCATAAGCTTCTGGTCGCCCAACGTAGAAAGAAAAGTCAGCTCGCAAAAAAGCAAAAAGACCTGCGCCAAGCCCAAGAACTTATCGATGTCTTCCTCGAAACAGACCCGGACCTACTTCAGGACACCCTCGACGACGCAAGAGATCGCGGCCGCGCTTGGAAAACAACCATCAACGCCTCGCTTAAGGAACTAGGCCGCGATGCGCGCCAGGGCCACCTGCCTTTGCCTGTCACGCCCAAAAAGAAAACGACCAAACGCAAGGCTACCGCTAAGAAACCGCGCAAGCAAAAAGCAAAACGGACAAAAAAAGCAGCAAAGACCTAGCGACGCGAAAAACTAACCACCCAAAAAATCGCTTGCCACAAACAACGATTGAAAATTCAAACCAGCCTCGCGGTATAAGTCCGCCGCGCCCTGTTGCCGATCAAGAAGCGAAATAACAAGCGACACAACCGCCCCGTCGGCCTGAACCATCTCGATGGATTTCATGGCTGACTGCCCAGTGGTGGTGACGTCTTCAACGATCACAACATGTTTTCCATTTAAGTCATCGACACCTTCGATGCGTTTCATGGTCCCATGTTGCTTCACATTTTTGCGCACAAAAAATCCTGGGATTGGGCGCCCTTTAAGACCGCTCAGCATGACCAGCGGACCAATGAGCGGCACCGCACCCATTTCAATACCGCCAATGTAATCAACTTTCACATTGCCCAACCGATCAAGAATAAGTTCGCACAACGCGTGCGCACCCGTCGGATGCAACATCGTTGGCTTCATATCAAAATAATGATCGCTTTTTTGACCCGACGATAACGTCACGTCGCCGCGAATAAACGAGCGCTCTTTGATGATTTGAAACGCTGTGTTGCGAATGTCTAAGAGGTTTGTGTCCATAGAGCCTTCGTGCTGCTGCACCTGATGCATATCCCCCCACCGTCGCTCACTTAAGTGCTGTTATCAAACAACCTAAGCGACATGATCTCAATTCGCCCGCACCGCCAACATCACCGAGAGCCAAATCCCCAACAATCACTCAGATGGCCAAATCAGATCTGTCCCTCTTCTGTCGGCCACCGGCCGCCTTCGCCACGTAAACCAACCTAAGATAGAACAATATGCTATTTACGCAATTTCTGCTAGCTTTTGCCCATGTCGACCAAAACCCAAACGAGATACGGCCAATTACAACCTGCGCGCGCATCAGCCCGCACGCAACCAAGCTTGAAGGATGCTTTAAACGGCCTCGGGCTTAAACAAGTGGAGCTTGCCCAGCTCATCAACGTAAGTCCGCGCACCGTCAGCCTGTGGGCCACTGGCGAGGTCCCACTCCCAGGTCCAGTGGCTGGTTACCTCCGCCTTCTCGGCCAACTTCCGGCAAAGGCACGCGCCATAGAATTGGCCCGCCTCAAAGGTCGACAAAAAATGTTCGATGAGGGCCTTTACGCTTTGCGCTATACCCATGCCAACGACGCCAGACTAGAAACCGGCAGCGCCCTTGCCGTACTCCGCTCCGGCAAAGTTTTTGGCTCCGACCGCTGGGGCGGTGTCTTTTCCGGATCTTACGATTTTGATGGTGCAACAGAGACCAACACAATGCACGTGAGGTTGACCGTGCCACCCGATGGCGAACTGATTACGGGACTGCAAGCCGGCCCACAGGGCACGACAATCGATATCGTTGGCACCTTCGACCGTGCCGCCCCCTTATCATCCGCTACTATCGATGTGGCAGGTCACCCAGTGGATGTGGAACTATCATACCTTGGCCCATTGCCTACGTAACAAGAGTAATGCCCAAAAACAAAAAACGCATTTTGCTTGGCCGCATCCTCGGGGCCCATGGCGTCCACGGCAACGTGCTCATCAAATCCTACACGCAAGATCCTAGTGCCATTGCAGACTATGGCGCCGTCACCGATGCAAACGGCAACCATCCACTTCGCCTCGAAGTAAAATGGGCAACCGCCAAAGGTATCATCGCCCACATTCATGACATCGCTGACCGCGACGCCGCCGAAGCCTTAAAAGGCCGCGAACTTTATGTGGACCGCAGTCAACTGCCCGACACCGATGGCGATGAGTTTTATCACGTCGACCTCATCGGCTTGATCGCGCAAGACGAACAAGGAAATAAAATCGGCACTGTGATTGATGTCGCCAACTACGGAGCGAGTGACATACTCGAAATCAAATTGGAAGGCACCGACAAGACGGAACTGATTCCGTTTACGCCAGCCTTCGCACCTCACGTTGATCTCGAAAACGGTGTGATCACACTCGCAATGCCACAAGAAGACGCTTCAAAAAAACAATCCTAAGATTAAAGCGCTTCCCCACGCATCAAGCGCGGCACATCACCCATCAAACCAGCACCTTCGCGTACAAAAGCCTCTTTGAGAGGCGCAAAGCGATCAACAACACCAAGACCCGCTTCTCGAACTGATCGGATCGGCGCCCAATCAATACCAAACAAGCGATTAAGCCCATCAAATGCCGCCGCTGACATCACACCATCGAAGCGCCGCCAACGCTCATAGCGCATGAGTCCATCCCAACCGCCAATATCAAGACCAACACGATACCGGTCAGCGACAACTTCAGCTAAGGCCGCAACATCCCGCAAACCTAAATTGAAGCCTTGCCCCGCGAGTGGATGCACAGCGCGCACCGCATCGCCCACAAGCGCAAACCTGTCCGCAACCAATCCACGCGCCACATGCAAAAACAGCGGCCACGACCGCCGCCCGCCAGCCAATGTTATGGCACCAAAACGCCCCGCCATACGGCGATCAACTTCACCCAAAAAAGCATCATCACCAAGCGCCTGAATACGTTCTGCTTCGCGCGCATTTTCTGTCCAGGTAATGCACGAGCGGTCTCCCTTAAGCGGCAAAACGGCAAACGGACCAGCCGGTAGAAAGTGCTGCACCGCCACGCCGTCATGCGGTTTGTCATGCGCAATCACTGTAACCAATCCTGTTTGCTCGTAAGCCCACGACACGGTCTTGATACCAGCAGCATCGCGCATTGAAGATCGCGCTCCATCGGCCGCAACGAACAACGCCGCCTGCAACGAATGCCCACCCTTAAGCGTAACGGTGACACCACTTTCATCCGCATCAAAGTGATCAATATTTGTGGGTGCCAAAAGAGATATGTTTTCACACGTTGCCACCGACTTAAGAAGTGCCCGCGACATGGCCTGTTCTGGAACAATGTAAGACGCCGCCTCACCACCCTCTAGAATGTTTTCGTAATTTACAAGCGGAGGACGCACGACGGATTCAAGCGGCGTATCGGAAATCTCAATGGCCGTTACGGGTTGCGCGCAAGTGTCCAAGTCCGCCCATACACCGAGCGCCATTAACATCCTTTTTGAACTGGCAGAGATTGAAAACGCGCGTGGGCTCGCAGCAAAGTCGACATCAATATCATGAGAGCGCTCGGCGTCTTTTCCGATGTCTCTGCGATCGAGTAGAGCGACGGACGCGCCCGAACCAAGACCACGCGCAAACGCAAGACCTAAGGCCAAGCCCGCCAAACTTCCACCGCAAATCACAACATCAAAACGTGTCGCCATCGCCAACTGCCCTGCGTCCTTCGGTCCATCTCAAATCGCTATCATCAAAACGACTATAGCTTTACCTTAACGTAAACTTCAGCCAAACTGTGCCAAGGTGACTTAGCCATCCCGTGAGACCCAATAAAATGAAACAAGAAAAACCAAGCTCTTGCGTGCAAGCGGCACCAAACGAAACCCAGGATCACGCCGCTAGTGAACCTAATTCTCCCGCACCCATAAAACCGCTTCTTTCAATACTGGATCTAGAACGTCTGGGTGAGAATGTATTTCGCGGCAACAGCTTGCATCAAAGTTGGCAACGCGTCTATGGCGGGCAGGTTTTGGGACAGGCCATAATCGCAGCCGCGCGAACAGCGCCAGAAGGCTCAGTCGTGCACTCGTTGCACGGATATTTTCTTCTCGCCGGCGATCCAAATCACCCCATCGTTTACGAAGTTGAGACGCTCCGCGATGGTCGTAGCTTTTCGACCCGCCGCGTCAAAGTGCTCCAACACGACCGCGCCATTTTCATAATGAGCGCGTCATTTCAAAAACCGGAACCAGGTTTTGAACACCAAGCCACAATGCCCGATGTACCTCCGCCAGAGGACCTTAAGAGCGCACGCGACCTTTTTGCAGCCCACGTCGACAAGTTACCCGACGCCATGCGCAGCTATTGGCGTCAACCCCAACCAATTGAGATGCGACCGGTTGATATCTCCAGATACCTGGCTCGAGAAAAGCGAACGCCTGCACAATGTATTTGGCTCAAAGCGGACTCAACACTTCCAGACGATGTAACCGTTCACCAGGCCGTTCTCGCTTACGCATCTGATTTTACGCTCCTTGACACAGCCCTCATTGCCCACGGCAAATTGATGTTCGACACCGATATCCAATTGGCAAGCCTTGACCACAGCCAATGGTTCCACCGCCCGTTTCGTGCCGATGAGTGGATCCTCTATGTCCAAGACAGTCCCTCAAGCTCCGGCGCGCGTGGTCTTTGTCGCGGCCAGTTGTTCTCCCAAACCGGCACGCTCATAGCGTCAACGGCCCAAGAGGGACTGATGCGCCCCCGCCCCTCAAAATTCGTGCCTAAATAGTGACCACAATTCTCTATCTGCCTAATTTGTAGCCAAAAATCATTGCCCTTCAAGCCAAACCATCCCGGTCTGACGAGAATTAATCCAACAAAATCAATGTAATGGCGAGCCTATGCATTCCTGGCACGCCTCTTGAGTTCCCGATCGTACGTACACGGCCAAACAACTGGAGCCGCGCCAAAACTGCGGCGCACCAGTTACGTGCGTCGGTCGCAACCCAAAACGACATCAGGGGGTCAGAATGAAACTGCTCACGGCCATCATCAAACCATTCAAGCTCGAGGAGGTCCGCGCAGCACTCACCGAAGTCGGCCTACAAGGAATGACTGTGACCGAAGTGAAGGGTTTCGGACGCCAAAAAGGTCATACGGAAATTTATCGTGGTGCCGAATACTCAGTGAGTTTTTTGCCCAAGATCAAAATCGAAGTTGTGGTTCCCGCAAGCGAACTCGAAAAAGCAATTTCTGCTGTCCAAAACGCCGCCAAAACTGGGCAGATCGGCGACGGAAAAATCTTTGTTTCACCTATCGAACACACCGTGCGCGTGCGCACCGGTGAAACCGACACGTCGGCGCTTTAAGGCAAAGGGAGCACAACATGGAAAGACTGATGAAACCACTTTTGATCTGTTTGCTCTTGCTCTCAGCAAATCTCTTTGACCCAACTGCCAGTTTCGCCCAAGAAGCAGCCGCTGATGCAGGATCTGAAAAAACCGCCGCGACACCTGCAAACGTCGACTACATTTTCAATACCCTGCTGTTCCTCATGGGCGGGTTTCTGGTGATGTGGATGGCAGCAGGCTTTGCCATGCTTGAAGCTGGCTTCGTGCGCACCAAAAACGTCGCCATGCAATGCACGAAAAACATCGCACTTTACTCTCTAACGGGACTTATGTTCTGGGCCGTGGGATATAACCTCATGTACCCTGGCGATGCTTGGATCATGGCCGAATACGTCGGAAAGTTCCTTCCCGTAACAATGCCGGATCCCAAAGCTGACACGGCCAATGCCTATTCCACAGGCTCAGACTGGTTCTTCCAAATGGTCTTCTGCGCGGCAACAGCATCCATCGTTTCGGGCACCTTGGCCGAACGCATCAAACTGTGGCCTTTCCTGATTTTCACAGTCATCTTGACCGGCATCATTTACCCGATCCAGGGGTCCTGGCAATGGGGCGCCGGTTGGCTTGATGACATGGGCTTTTCTGATTTTGCCGGTTCAACAATCGTGCACTCGACCGGTGGCTGGGCCGCACTCGCTGGCGCAATCATTCTGGGCGCCCGTCACGGGAAATACGGACCAAACAGCGAAATCTATGCCATTCCAGGTTCAAGCATGCCGCTAGCAACCTTAGGCACATTCATCTTGTGGCTCGGTTGGTTTGGATTTAACGGCGGCTCACAACTTGCCATGGGTACGCTCGAAAATGCTTCGGCCGTTTCCAAAATTTTCGTCAACACGAACATAGCCGCTGCAGCTGGAGTCATCGTTGCCCTTGCACTTACGCAAATCATCTACGGCAAAGTTGATCTCACCATGGCCCTCAACGGTGCACTCGCTGGTCTCGTGTCCATTACGGCGGAACCACTCGCCCCCGCAATTTGGCAAGCTGCAATTATCGGCGCAGTTGGTGGCATCATTGTTGTGTTCGCCGTGCCATTCCTAGACCGGTTGCGAATTGACGACGTCGTCGGTGCAATTCCCGTCCATTTGTTAGCTGGTATCTGGGGAACGCTCGTGGTGCCGTGGACCAACGCTGACGCCAACATAGGGACGCAAACAATTGGCGTTGTTTCGATTGGCGTGTTCGTCTTCGTAACGAGCCTCGTGGTCTGGACGATATTGAAGTTCTCAATAGGTCTCCGTCCAACTCTAGAAGAGGAAATGGATGGCCTCGACAAATCCGAAATCGGTATCGAGGCGTATCCAGAGTTCGGATCAGGCAGTCAACGCGTCTGATCTGACACACAGTTGCTGAGCACGAAATTCCCCGAATTGTGCTCAAACTTAAGCCCGGGCCCGATAAAGGTCCGGGCTCTTCTTATTGGACCTAGAGCATGTTCAGTTGAGATGGAACCATTCTGACGTGGCACATTTCATCAAAGATCAAGGGATTTGGTGCAGGGCGTACCTGGCGGTACGGACAAGACGAAGCCCGCGGAGGTTTGATGAAATGTACCTGTCCCGAATGGGTTTGGCCGCGGCGGGCGCCCGGATACGTCGGCGAACTCGCCCGATGCACCGGCATCGCGCTGCGTCCGCCTCCTGCCGGATCACGCACGCCGCAACCCAAACAGAATTGAGTCCATTTCAGCTGAACATGCTCTAAGTTCACCGCATCTTTCGACGGTGAACGACATGAAAAGGACCAAGGCAAATCACATCGCCGGCACGCAACCGGGATAGGAGACGAACAAGATCGGCCTTTGCGAGGGCGATGCACCCCTCCGTCGGGAGATAGCCTGGCCGAGCAACATGCAAAAAAATAGCGCTCCCAAGACCCTGGACCCGAGGTAAGATGTTAAAGGACGAAACAACCACGACGTCATAAAGCCCGTCTTCGCGCCACATCTGCTCCGCCCTCGCAGAGTAAGGATAACGGACCAACCGGTTGTAATTCCGATCGCCAACCGTATCACACCACCCGTCTTGCCGACGCAACGTTTTCAAAACGAGGCCGGTTTGGAACCGCCGTCCACGATCGGGTCGAAAACGCGCCTCTCCCAACCTATATACGCCCATTGGCGTTGCCTGGTCGCCTTCGCGCTTGCGCGCCCGAAGGCCTGCCCGGCCCAGCGCACAACGGAAGCGGAAGGGACCAAATTCAAGCCAACCTGTGCTGCGCTGACTCGAGAGTGTTCTAACGAATATTTGACGTTGACGCTGTCGCTTGCTCATCTAACCGTTGATCCGCACCGTATTCTGTTGACTAGTAACTGTACTGTGCCATGCGTAATTTTGATGCTACATCAGTCTTAGAAGAAGTAATCACCAGTCCGGAGCGTTCCGAATGAGCACTGCACGAAAGATTCTCATTGTCGATGATGACGAGGATCTCCGCGATTCCTTAAAGGACCAACTAGAGCTACACGATGAATTCGACGTCGTCATCGCAGACTCGGCCACGACCGGCATGGATGCTGCCAAGTCAGAACATCATGATCTCGTCTTGTTCGACGTCGGTCTACCGGACATGGACGGCCGGGAAGCGGTGAAGCTCCTTCGCAAAGCTGGAATAAACAGCCCGATAATCATTTTGACCGGCAACGATTCCGAAGCTGATCAGATCTTGGGTCTTGACGCGGGCGCCAACGACTACGTCACCAAACCATTTAAATTTGCAGTGCTGCTGGCACGCATCCGTGCGCAGCTACGCCAGCATGAACAAAGTGAAGACGCAGTTTTCACAATTGGCCCATACACCTTCAAGCCAGCATCAAAAATTCTCGTCAACAGCGATGAGTCCAAAATCAGATTGACGGAAAAAGAAACCTCAATTCTAAAGTACCTCTATCGAAGCGGCGAAAAAGTCGTAACGCGTGACGTCCTGCTGCATGAGGTCTGGGGCTACAATGCCGGTGTCACAACCCACACATTGGAAACCCACATTTATCGATTGCGCCAAAAGATTGAAAAAGATCCATCAAACGCCGAACTCCTCGTGACGGAGGCCGGCGGTTACAAGCTGGTTCCTTAAAAAATCAAACGCTGGTGTTGCTCACCCCATTCGATTGTTTCCATCGGAACCCATCAAGGGTTGTGTGGAATACGGTTATAACTTGCTTTTCAATAAATCATTCAAATCCATCGGATAGACGCGCACCCGCGAATCAATTGAATCTACTTCAGAAGTCGTCAACCAGCATTTGACGGGATTTAACACTTGGCCGCGTCAATCACTTGACAGCCACCGCAATTGATAAACGGCGAAAACCCATGGCTTTAGACATTGGAGTACAATACCTCCGTAAACTTGCCCTGTTTAATGGTCTTAGCCCGTTGCAGATAACGGAAATTGCGCGGCGGACAGCCCGTGTTGTTTATCAACCCGGCCAAACAATCATTGAAGAAAACAAGCAAAGCGATGGCGCCGTATTGATCATCTCAGGCCTAGCCATACGCGTCTCCGGTCCTGGGCTAACGGCCAAACATGAACCACTTCATCCAGGCACCCTTGTAAGCGAAATGGCGATGCTTGTTGAAACGCAGCACTCGTCCACAGTACTTGCACACAAACAGGTCCGCGCTCTGCACATATGTCGCGACGACCTTCTTAATCAAATGGGAGAAGACCCAAGCTTAGCTGACCATTTCATGACGATCCTGACCGAACGCCTATCAACGATTGCTGACGAATTGCGAATGATTGAGACTGGTTTGAATCATCGTGCACCAAATGCCACGCCAAGCACTGTCTCATTTGCGCACTAGTGCGCTATTCACAAAAATAATTCGCAACATTTTTCAAAACCCATCCGCCCGCCACCGACACGCCACATAACTTGCGCAATTAGGCCTTGCTTCTGACCAACCACTCAAGCAGCATCCACGCAAACAAAATTCAAACCATAATAAGGAACCAGTCGAGAACGTTTGTTGCTGATGACAACAACAATGGTCATGCATGCGACAGCCATTAACGAGAAACACCGTTGTCGGTGATTGACAATTTGCGCTGGTTCAAACGAACCTGACGTTTGCGTAAAGTGAAACGTGCAACTTAAAACAGTCGACAGCAATTTAATGCCTGAAATTCCGCCCGACCAAAAATAGAAAGCGCCCAACTCCGGGGGGAGGAGTTGGGCGCTGGCGCTTCCGCGCATGATACCGGGAGGGAAACCGGCATCCCAGGCGTCGTCTTCGGCTAGACGGGGGGCACTACCGAATACAGGGTGACGCGCCTGACTGTTGCCTAGTTAAGCGTGCTGGGACGGACTTCAACAGTGGAATCTGACCCACTTCACGAAATTGTTACCGCTTTCCCACCGAAATCACAGCTTAAAGGTTGCCTTTGGGCCGAACAGTCACACTACCTTGATTTGATGAGGTAATATATTACCTCAAGGTCGTTTTCTTTGGGGCCCGAATAACAAACTCACGCGCATCCAATTTTACGTCCTTTTGCAGGTGACTAACCTCCACATGTGTATCGAGGCCTTGCGCGTCTGTCGTGACCCACTCTTTCAATTGAAACTCTGGGGAGTTTGAAAACTTCAGCCGTATTTGGCCTGGCGTGTCAGGACTTTTGTCGCGCAACGCCACCATGATCGTGTCACCACTCGATTGAACCGCAATAATTCGTGAGTCACTTTTCACGTCCACCTTTTTCTTTAACAAGACGCGGAACGGTGTCTGATCCAAAGAAACGCGATCCTCATTTCCAAGATCATGATCCTGAATTGCCAAATATTCACCGTCGGAAATGATCACCTGCAAGGACGGCCGCGCATAATCAAACCGAAAACGGCCAGGGCGCATCATCTTAAACTTGCCCTTCATGACCTTCTTGTCTGAACCGGTTTGTATAAAACGTCCTTTCAACGTTTTTAGCCCGTTAAAGTAGTCACTGACCTTTTGTACGGCCGCAACTTGGGCATCGGACAATACCAATGATTGACGCCCATCAGGCGCAATTTCGGCACTCCATCCAGAGCCGGCACCGGAACCTGCATTACTTGCGGCAGGTGCTTTCGAGCTACCTTGGCCTGACTTTGCACCTGCTGGAACCGGTTTTGGCGCAGTTATCTGCCCATTACCGCCTGCCTGTACTATCGTCGTGCCGAGCACCATGCTCAAAGCAGCAAACGTAACAATGACAAAGCACTCTTTCTTTGTCGCAATCGACGTCATTGGTGTCCCTCACCCATTGCCCCATTTCAAATCGCCGCAGCCGGTCCGTGCCAGCGCGGCACACCGCCTCCCTCAAGGCGCATAGTCCTGCATTCCCGAATATTGCGTCGAGATATAGGCAGTAGGCCTGATTGCTACCGTTCGCGTCAAGCTATTGATGCCGTTTCCCGGGCCAGAAATGTATCCAGAACGACATCTTTGCAAAATAATTAGACAGGGAGCGACCTATTCAATCAATCACTAGGATTGTGAATCTGACTAGCCAGCCACCAGGACTTGACGCCGACCATTGCCAGAAGGCGGGCTAACGAGCCCTTCTTGTTCCATTCGCTCAATGAGGTCGGCCGCACGGTTGTAACCAATCGAAAGCCGCCGCTGCAGATAACTTGTCGAAGCCTTACCGTCGCGTACAACGATGTCCACCGCCGCATCATATATGTCAGCCTCATCGAATTGCGCCGGATTTTTTGTCCCGGACTCGCCAAGGACACAACTCGTAACACCCTCCACATAGCGCGAACCACTTTGCTCACGAAGCGCACCAGCAATAAGTTCAATCTCATCGTCCGTGATAATGGGCCCGTGAACACGCAACACTTGACCGGGGTTAGTGGAAACCAACATGTCACCATGGCCAAGAAGCTGTTCCGCACCCGCTTCACCGAGAATTGTGCGGCTATCAACTTTAGATGAAACTTTATACCCAATGCGCGCAGGGAAGTTGGCCTTTATCGTCCCAGTAATGACGTCAACGGACGCGCGTTGTGTTGCCATAATCAAATGAATACCTGCAGCGCGGGCCTTTTGCGCAAGTCGCTGAACTACAAACTCAACGTCCTTTCCAGCAACCATCATAAGATCAGCAAACTCGTCTATGACCACCACAATGTGAGGCATAGGATTAAAATCGAGCTGCACCTCTTCAAAAAGCGCTTCTCCGGTTTGCTCATCAAATCCCGTTTGCACGGTGCGCGAGATCGTTTGTCCGCACTTTTTCGCGTTACGAACACGGTTGTTGAAAATCTGGATGTTGCGCACAGCCAGCTTCGACATGCGCTTGTAACGTTCTTCCATTTCGCAAACGACCCAATTGAGTGCGTTCACAGCCTGCTCGGGATCTGTCACCACAGGGCTCAACAAATGCGGAATTCCGTTATAAACGGACAACTCCAGCATCTTCGGATCGATCAATAACAACCGACAGTCATCCGGCACATGCCGATATAAAATCGACGCGATCATCGCATTAACGCCGACAGATTTTCCTGACCCTGTCGTGCCCGCCACTAACAAATGCGGCATCGCGGCCAGATCGGAAATGACAGGCTCTCCAGAAATGGACTTGCCCAGCGCTAAAGGCAGCGTGCCACCGAAATTTCGAAAAGCGTCAGAGGCCAACAGCTCCCGCAGCATCACCGTTTCCCGACGCGGATTTGGCAACTCAATACCAATCACACCCCGTCCTGGCAGAACCGCAACCCGCGCTGATGTGGCGCTCATTGACCGAGCAATGTCGTCCGCCAGCCCTATGATGCGCGTCGCCTTTGTGCCCCGCACGGGCTCAAATTCAAAAACTGTGACGACCGGGCCGGGCCTGATATCGCGAACCTCGCCCCGCACGCCAAAGTCTGCCAACACCTGCTCGAGAGCCTGCGCGCTTTGGCGTAGTACCGCTTGCGAAAGATCGGCCGACGGTTTGGCGCCTACCGGTTTCTGTAAAAGATTGAGCGATGGCAACTTAAAGCTGGCACTTTTTTTGTGCGGTTTCGCACTTCCAAGAAACGACACCCGCGACAACGAACTTTCAATTTGACGCCCGACAGAACCGAGCTTTGAACTCTTCCTGCTGGCGGGCGCAAATCTTTGCGCCATCATCAGGCTGGCGTCATCTGTATGACGATCAAATTCCTCATCTGGCTCGATGATGTCCTCATCAAACGCATCAGCAGCAGCACCAAATGTTTCCTCGTCGTCAAATTCATCCTCATCCCAAGATGGGCCACGAACCATTTTATCGCTTAATGGAGGCGGCTGCGCGTCGAGCACAGGCTCATCTTCTTCCTCTATGTCATCAAGATATTCCGGGTCTTCCGTCGTAAATCCAGGATCATAAGGACCCCACTCGGCCGACACGCGGCGCGCGCCAGTTGATCCGGAGTTTGCAGCATTCTGGGCAACATCGTTGGGTTCGCCAGGCAACGGCAAGTGCGGAGCCACCGATTGCTGCGTATTCCACCGCCAGCTCCATTGTTCCTTGGCCTGCGCATTTTTTTCGCTAACCGTACCCCACAAGTCACGAACGTGCAGGCCGAGAGAATGCGCCACAAAAGCAAATCCAACCGCGAAAAATCCAAACCCGGCAATCGCGCCACCACTAAGCGGCAAAAACAAATTCCCAACAGACGCGCCCAAACTATAGACGATATCTCCAATGGCCCCGCCTAAACCTTGCTGGAAATGCCAAGCGGAAAAACCAGGCAAAGCCGAAAACGCGCCAGCAAGAAGAAACACCGCCAACATGTAGAACACGCTTTTTGTACGACCCGAAGAGACCTGCTGGGTTGTGACAAGTTCAAGCCCCCAAAACATGGGCGGCAGCAAAACAAAAACGCTCGCCAAACCAAACGCCTGCAAAAACAAATCCGCAAATGCAGCCCCGGGCGCCCCTAATGCATTTTCAATTTTGTGAGATGTGACGTGTGTAAAACTTGGATCAGCCGACGACCACGTAATCAACGTGATCCAAGCTGCCGTCACCGCCAACAACAGCACTGCCCCGCACGTCCTTGCCGCCAAGCCAACAAGGCTTGTTTGAAGGGAAGCAGGCAGAAATCGGTCGTAGTAAATTTCTTCGTAGTTAGACGCCATGTTCCGAACGATTAATTACGCGTTTACATTGACTATTCGTTCGAGCGCCTCTTGGACGGTCCTGTTATCATGCACCAAAGCCATGCGAACATAGGTCTCGCCTGGATTAATGCCCTCAGGGGTTGTTTGCGCCAAGAATGCACCAGGCAATATCTTGACGCCTACACGTTTCAATAAGGTTACCGCCGCCTCACCACCGCTCCCAAAATCTTGCATATCAAGCCATAAGAAGAACCCGCCCGCGGGCCGCTGGTAACCAAACCTGCCATTTAGAATGTCATCTGCAACGTCAAATTTGTTGCGATAAGCTTCTCGATTTGCATCCACATGTTGCTCATCCTTCCACAGAGCAGCGGATGCGTGCTGAACTGGTCCAGGCATCTGAGGGCCAATCAAGTTCCGCACATCAAGCAGCTTGGCGATAAAACGCTTATGCCCCGCACAAAACCCAGACCGCAATCCCGGCACGTTCGAACGTTTGGACAGCGAATTAAAAACGACGATGTTTTGAAATCTTTCCGGCGTTGCAGCCGCCACTACAAGCCCGCTTACCGGTGGATCGCGCCAATAAATTTCCGAATAACATTCATCGACAAACAGCATGAAATCATAGGCGCGCGCCAACTTAAGCGCACGAAGAATGTAATCGGCTGACGCTACGGCCCCTTGCGGATTGCTGGGCGAACACAAATAAAATGCAGCCGCGCGCTCTAGCAACGGCGTGTTTGCTTCCAATGCATCCAGGTCCGGAAGAAAATCTGTTTCTTGCGTCGCGTTGAGAAAATAAGGTTCCGCGCCCGTCGCCAACGCCGCACCGATGTAGGCCGCGTAATAGGGATTGCACATCAACACCGCCGGCCGGCCGGCGACGGTCTTGCGCCCGACAGCTGGCAAACAGGCATAAAAAAGCCCCTCGCGAGAGCCGTTACAGGGTAATATCTCCCGCTCCAGATCAACACCATCACGCAATGCGTATCGCCGCGAAAGCCAACCCGCGATCGCTTCCCTCAGCGCGGCATCGCCCTTGATGGATGGGTACTTTGCAAAAAGTGCTTCCGCTTTGATGATCTCCTCACCAACAAACGCCGGCATCGCTTCGCGCGGTTCCCCCAGCGTCAGATCAATGACGGGCTCTTGCCCGGGCACAATCTCATCGAGCAACGACCGCAGCCGCGCGAATGGATTTTCGATAGCACCTGCAGCGAGGGCATGCAGGCCTTGTTTGGATTGGGTCATGAATAGCCGACTCAGCGATGCATCAGACACCGCAATCGTTTAACCGCCATGCGCCGCGACGTCCATGTGTTGTGTTTTGGAATTGTGATTCAGTGGGCCGCTTGCACCGTGCAAAGCAGGCTGAAAACCAAAAACTCAATGCTGTTGAGGTCACACCCCAAACCCCCGCGCCATTTTTGAAATGCGCGAAAGCGCATTTCTTCGCACGAAGTGCACCTGGCCGAAGGCCAGAAAATGGCGCAGGGGTCAGGTCAATAGTACGAATCGCAAGGCATCAGACGACACACGACCTAACAGCACATTTCCAATCTAGAACAGAAAGTCACAAACTTTCAGCAACGGAAATTTTTTAACCCTCACGAGATAACTGAAACCCATGCAGATCCTAGGATATGATAGTGAAGCGTATTGCAGGTCAGCATTTTCCTACGTAAGCTGAACGCTAGAGTATGCCTTAAATAGCACTCTTCACCAGCCCACACTCCTGCTCGGAGTCCACGAAGTTACGCATCCATCCAGTATCTTAAGCCGAATTGTACAAAGTAAAATACTCCCGTTTGATTAGGAACATCAATTGAGAATTAAGAGAATACCGGTTCCGGATAACCTCGCAAATAGTCCCAATTCTACCGACTTGGTTGGTTCCGTCCTCCAAGATTATTCAGAACTCTGTGATGCCGGGCATTCACCAGAAAACCTGCCACACGCAGTACGAAAATACCAAAGGGCATCGATCTTCGTAGGTCGTGTCATTAATGGGGGAAATGGCTTTCGCAAATATCACCAAGAAGTTGGCTTCGACCAATTGATTGCAAAGGATATTTATGCCTTCTTTGCAGAGACGTCAGCGTATCAGTGCTTAGAAGCCATACGCCCCCACTTGGAAAATATTCTCCTCGCTCTTGACACCAACGACGATCCGTCAGCCGCCATAGAAGATGAGTGGCAAAAAGTTCCCGGCAATAAACTGAAAGTTTTGAAGGACTGGTACTACTGCTTAAGCGCCGACACTATACGGGATTATTTGCGTAAACATAGCTCTTTCGAAGTACTGCCGAGCGACTCCTACAAAGATAAAATGCAGCAGTTGCTAAGGGCATACCCCCAAAGAGCGGAAGACAACCTTATTGAAACGCTGCGGAAAACGAATATTCAATCAATCAATATTGCAATAGATTACCTGAAGAGTAACAACTACAAAATCCTGGAATATCTTCCGCCGGAGTACAAATTGCCAACCAGTGATGATGATAGAATGCTGGACTGTCAGCGGTTCTTAACCAACTCCGGGGAGATTGTGTTTGAGTTCTCAATGAGAGAAACTGGCTGGAGATACAAAATCCTGAAGCAGAGCGCCACCGGCGAAAGTCCTTGCGACATCATCTTTGATAGCGGCTGGCATTCCGATTGATCAACATGCCAACTAGTGTATCTTACTCATTCACACAGCACTGCATTTGGATGAACTTGTCGCTTCTTTTGCATTGCACATTGCCGGCCATCGGCCATGACGCGTACCCGGTTCTGCGCTCCCACACTCCCAAACCCCCGCGCCATTTTTGAAATGCGCGAAAGCGCATTTCTTCGCACGAAGTGCACCTGGCCGAAGGCCAGAAAATGGCGCAGGGCTGGGAACAACTGCAAATCACAAGACAACGAGCAGCCTTTTCCCGACGACAGCTTTCCAATTACAGCAGAAAACCCCTGAAGTTCCGTAACCGTAAGTATTGACCCGGTGCGGACCTGATGACGTCTCACTCTTAGCATCCACCAGTGGCCCTCTAGCCATCATAGCATTGCTTCCTGTAAAACGTAGCAGCTCAGATTGGATGGACTGGAGCGGGCGCCATGTATGTCGTGGATAACGCTGATAAAGTCGTCGAGGTCAGCGATCTACCTCAGGGCGATGTCGGTCACCCTTGTCCGGCAGTCATAGCCACAGAGCGCAAGACGTTTCTTGTATATTATCTGAATGTCCCATTTGAAAACGAGGACGGAACATCCCTACAGAATGCCAAAACCTCAAGCGAGAGTTTAGACGTAGCAGTGATCTCCTTGGATTCTTGCCTTGCGCATATGTTTGGTCCGCCAGACGACGAAACGTTTGATGGACACCCGCTCGACGCGCGTGGTCTAGCGCCGTATAATATTTTCGAAGTTCGAAACTCGTCGTGGATACGATCGCTTGAGCGAATAAATTCTGTGCATCCGCTTCACGACCCTGCCCGGTTCGAGAAGTACAGACACTTCATTTTTTTGTTCAACAACATAACATTTGAATGCGTCACTGAGGGCTTTGACTGTAGGGTACAAACAGGTTCGGTTTTCAGCACTTTGGAAGAGCTCGCTCGAAACATCGAATGACCCTGCAATTCCGCAAATAGCCCATCGCGTCGCACCACCTTCAGATCACCACTTCCGCTTTTTTGCGCAAGCGGCTGTACGTCATTACCCGCACACCCGCGCCATTTTTGAAATGCGCTTAAGCGCATTTGTTGCGCCGACGCCAACGGCTCCGCCCACTGGCGCGGCGGGAGGTTTTCGGCGTCTGCTAGGAGCTAGACGCGAACGCAATTCAGGCCGAAGGCCTCAAAAATGGCGCGGGGGAAGGCTAGAGGGAACTGTTAGGCATCTGCCAACAAAGCTTTCGCAACAATCAAGGCCAGAAAAAAGCATGCCAACCCGCGCAGAAATTCTTCGCACCAAATCACCGCACTTGATTGTAGACCTCACGCTTTACCCGACAGAAAATGGCGGCGGAAAGTCCGAAGCCCTTCCAGGTTGGGGTTGTCTTTGCTGCGATTCAAACGTTGAGCCCATTGTCAGGTATGTCGGATGGCCACTCTTGGGCGACGAACCAATGGCGCCGGGCCAACAACGCCGGCTCGGCTTCGTTTTTCTTTCCGGCGACGAAGCCGCCAAAATCTTCAAACAAGCGGGGAAGTTTTACCTCTGGGAAGGTCGCTTTATTGGCGAAGCGGTTGTTGTCGACGTGTGATCGCCTGATGAATGGCCGATCCCCGGGATGCCGCACTCCAATGTCCCAACAACCGCCTCCATCACAATTTTTTCGCAGCCAGTTTGGCGGACGCACCACGTGCCTGCGTCTTAACGAGACCCCGAAGCCACTGATGCGCAGGATCATCGTCATCCCTGCGATGCCAAATCATATAAAGCGCCAGCGGATCGCTCTTAAAAGGCACTTTGGCGACGTCGAGTTCGCGGAGCGGCCCTAACCGTAAACCACTCAACTTCGCCGTAATAAACTTCGTGCCTTTCATAAAGGCCGCCAGGTCCCCAAGATTGGGCACTGTAATCCGAGGTGCTTTGAGTTGCGACATGTCAACGGAACCAAACGCCTCAAATGCACTGGTGTAGTCTGGAAACTGCACCTCGATGTAATCACTGGCAACAAACTCGTCCCTAGTTTTCGGCGCTTTGCGCATCTTCCCGTCAAAAAAAACGGCCAACCGATCGCGAAATAAAAGTTGTTGGACGATCTCGGTGCTGTCGGGAGGAAACGGACTAATGATGAGCTGGCAGCGCGCCTCGTGCAGCAAACCTGCTGCGGGAATTCCAGCCGGGATAAATCGAAACCGAATATCAACGCCATTTCTCACAAATCTTCTGACAAGGGCAGGAAACAACAATTCCCGCTGAAAATCGTTTGCTGCGATCGTAAATTCCATCCGCTCGCGCTTGGGATCAAAGGCGCGCTTCACGGTCAACGACTTCAAATCGTCCAAAATCGATTGAATGGGCTCACGAAGCGATTTTGCACGTGTTGTCGGTTGGATTCCGCGCCCAGCGCGCACGAACAACGCGTCACCCAACACCAGGCGCAGTTTGTCGAGCGTGTGACTGACAGCCGACTGCGTGACACCCAGCCGATCTGCGGCGCGCGTCACGGATCCCTCTTCAAGCACCACCAGAAAGGTGCGAAGCGATCTGCCATCCAGCGACAAATAATCGAAGTCATTCATAATATATATTAGTCCATATCTATTGTTTCGATCAATAGGAACCCTTTACTCTCCAAGTCTCCCTCACGAGAGGACGGTTCCATGACGGTACAAACGATCATTATCGCCCCGCTTTCAGCCTTCTTCCTGTTCGCAAGCTCAATCAAAATCTTTGGCTGGCAAAAAACAATTTTCGAACAACAGTTGGCGATGTTCATCAGTTATGGACTCAACCGCCAAACAATGGTGCTCGTCGGCGCCATTGAACTATTCGGTGCAATCGCGATTTGGTTTCAGAACTCATGGGTTGGCGGATTCGGTGCATTGGCGCTCCTTGCGACATCTCTTGGCGCAATCTTTTTTCACCTCCGCTTCGACACGTGGAAACAGGGTGTCCCAGCCATGATCACGGGTGCACTTTCTGCCGTCCTGTCCTGGTTTGAAAAGACATTCCTTATCCAACTTTCTGGCACGATCAACACCATTTCATTTTGACAGAACGTGGAGAACCAACATGACCCAAAGTCAAAAAACAAAGAACGCGCTGGGCCTTTATATTGAAGGCATCCGCGATGGCAACATGCAACAAGCACTCGATAAATACACTGGCAATCGTTACACCCAACATTCAACCGGTGTGGGCGACGGCAAGGAAGGATTCATAGCGTTCTTTACAGCATTTCTCGAACGCAACCCTGTGCGCGACATTCAAGTCGTCCGCATCATTGAAGACGGACGCTACGTCTTCTGCCACGTTTATCAAAACCTCAATAACGGTGGCGCGCAGTGGGTGACGGCCGATCTATTCGATACTGACGACAACGACAAGCTCATCGAGCATTGGGATGTTATCCAGGAATACGCCCAATCCACTGCATCTGGCCGCACCATGGTGGACGGACCCACTGACGTCGAAGAACTTCATAAAACCGACTCCAACAAAGCCATCGTTCGCAACTTTGTCGACAACATCCTCGTCGGCGGAAAGGTCGATACGGTCACCGATTACATTTCAACCGAACACTACCATCAGCACAATCCGCTGATCGAAGATGGTCTCGAAGGACTCGGAAAATTTTTGTCATCTCTCGCCGAAAGCGGCACGCCCTTGAAATATCTCAAAGTGCATCACCTCATTGGGCAAGGCAATTTCGTCGTCACTCTGAGCCACGCGCAATTGGGCCCCACCGAATATGCCATCTTCGACATCTTCCGCTTGAAAGACGACAAAATCGTCGAACACTGGGATGTGCTCGAAAAAATCTTACCGCAGGACCAATGGAACAACTCCGGCAAGTTTTGACCGCAAGCTAACGTCACGAAGCATGGAAATTACTAGTCTAATGTCATCTGCCCATGGTTCGGTTTGCGTACGATCTATAATCGCTCACGAAGCAATCGCACCGCTTTTCTTGGTTCATTGATCTCGAAGAAAGTACTCGAATGACCAAGGGCAGCATGCCAGGTGTTCATTCCGCTTGCTCCGCCGAAGAATGAACTCGCCATTTCGCTCAAATGAATTGTGCCGTAGCCATTTGCACACTCCACCAGTTGCACTCCTTTAAGAGTTTTTATCTCATTAGACGTAACACTACTCCACGGAGCTCCACTGACAATAATTGCGCGATGGTCTGTGATGCCGTAAGTGAGATGTGCGCGATGAAAGCGGTCGACAAGAAAACGGCCAATGATTAAGTAGAGGCCGATGATTGAGAAGACGGCACCAATAATAGGAAAGAGCAGCCCTATTCCGTCTGTCGCCAAAGGAATTTTCACAATCGCCGAATATTCCCATAGGATTGCAAAACCACCCCACAAAAGCGAGAATGGAACAAGAAGAAAATCAATCGGCCGAAAGACGAAGCCTTGGCGAGGTCGGCCTGACCACAGTAATTGTTCGCCAACATCAAGATGATTTTTGATAGTGGCTGCAGTCTTAGGGTCCATTGACAATACTCTGTAAAATGAGACGCAAACCTTCCTAAACTAAAGTTTGTAACAATGAACTTAATGTAAAATTTATCTAGCACGGTTAACAGCAAAAGCAGTTTGCATTTTGCTAGAACACAAGATGCGTAGGTGTGGACCGCTCCCCAATTCACCCTCATTGTGACTGGCGACGTATTGCGCCGTTTGTGCCTGACTGAACCGCAAAGGCACTGTTTCCACCCGTCGATATTCGGGAGTTGACCCAAAATAGAACCGAGAGTTTATAGAATTTTAAGACCGCGCAATCTTGCGAATTCAAGTCCCACGATTTTCACCAACAAATTCATGGCGTATTGCGTCGGTTATCTAATGTATGTCGATTGGTATCGGTCACGCAGCTCATTTTTTTGCACTTTACCCATTTTGTTTCGTGGCAAGTTGTCCATGTAGAAAACACTCTTTGGCAACTTGAATCGGGCCAATTCTTTGGCAAGTGCTGCCTTAATATCTTCCACGCAGGGCATATTTGCTTTTGTCGTAACCACGACGGCGGTAACGCCCTCTCCAAAATCTGGATGCGGCACGCCGATGACCGCGCTTTCTATGATCCCATCGATAGCGTCGAGTGCATTTTCGACCTCGGCCGGGTATACATTGTACCCTCCAGATATAATCAAGTCTTTGCCGCGCCCGGAAATGCTAAGGTATCCATCAGCGTCGAAGAATCCCAAATCACCTGAAATGAAATAGCCATCGTCGCGAAAATCCGCTTTCGTTTTCTCCGGTTTCCGCCAGTACCCAGCGAACACATTTGGTCCACGAATTTCAATGCTGCCAACTTGGCCCTCAGGCAACGCCATTCCTGTTTTCGGATCAGCAACACGGATTTCCACACCCGGCAATGGTACGCCGACTGTGCCTGCCCGACGTTCTGCGTCGTATGGATTTGACGTGTTCATGTTCGTTTCGGTCATGCCGTAACGTTCGAGAATGACGTGGCCAGTACGTTGCTTAAACTGTTTGTGTATTTCAGGTGAAAGCGGTGCTGACCCTGATACGAAGAGACGCATATGTTGGACCAATTCTCGCGCAAAATGATCACTGGACAAGAGGCGACTATAGTATGTCGGAACTCCCATCATCACCGTAGCGCGAGGCAATGCAGAAAGGATTGCAGCTACGTCAAAGTTGGGAAGAAATTGCATGGATGCGCCGGCCAAGAGTGTAACGTTTGTTGCTACAAACAAACCATGCGAGTGAAATATGGGAAGTGCATGAAGCAGAACATCGTTGGAAGAAAACTTCCAGGCTGAAACAAGAACTTCGGCATTTGATGCCAGGTTGTCGTGTGTAAGCATTGCGCCTTTTGGCTGGCCGGTCGTGCCGGACGTGTAAAGTATGGCGGCTAAATCATCCCCGTCGCATGGCACATCCACGAATTTTCTCGGACCGTTGCACGCCATTTCGAAAAAGCTGCCTGTGCGATGTTCGCTGAGGGTTTCAACGTGTGCAACACCATTGGTCTGCGCTAATGCTTGGATTGCTTCATACCGTTCATGGCTGCATAAAAAAACGCGCGGTTCAGCGTCAGAAACAAAGTATTCAAGTTCAGTATCGGTATAAGCCGTGTTCAACGGTAAAAAAATCGCACCAATGCGAAGACACGCAAGATACAACCAGATAGCCTCAACGCATTTCTCAACCTGTAGCGCGACCCGGTCACCCTTCTTCACCCCAAGTTTGGCAAGCGCGTT
The DNA here is from genome assembly GCA_965222775.1 of Hyphomicrobiaceae bacterium. Lineage (GTDB taxonomy): Bacteria > Pseudomonadota > Alphaproteobacteria > Rhizobiales > Hyphomicrobiaceae > CBDCUV01. Next base: position 1,193,977 of record OZ244971.1, on the reverse strand, counting down.
TGCAAATTCACCAGACCGGTCAATCATATCCGAATAGGTTACGGTTTGACCGTTCGGCGCGCAAACAAATGTGGCATCCGGGTTTGTAACCCGATTTCGGATTTGAGTAAAAAGGTTTTGCTGTGAGGCCATGCGTGTTCACTAGCGTGCTTGATATTGCTGCTGCTTTGCCAGAATGAACATCTTTAGTCGACGGCACAACATATTACTTGCGGTCCAAAATCCACAACGTGTGGCGCAGCCAGTGAGGCCTGATTTGTTTTTAGGGCACAGGCGTAGAACACTTCAGAGCACGAGGTTCAAACCACGCCGTTCCGCCCTCAATTTCTTAGCAGGCGAACCCGCCCCGGCGGATCGGGAAGGGTTTGCCCGCTTCGCAACGAAGGACTCACCAACGAACCCGCCTGTCACAGCTTCATGACAATCCGCGTTGTTCTATTCGTCAAAATTTACCACGGTGTTTTCCGGACAGCGTGCAAGAACACCTTTCCAGGGTTCCTCATCAGTGCAATGATCTACCAAGTGAACTAAGCCCGGCGGATCAAATGCAAAATCTCCCGCCCTTAGTTCTACATATTCTTTTAGATCGGCTCCAAAATGGATCCGCGCGGTGCCGGAAATGGTGTAAGCGGCTGTATGGGCATCGCCATGGTGATGCGCCTGTCCACGCTCATGTGGGCTCACGGAAAGCGCACACATCCATATTTGTGTTGCGCCCACGGTTTTTGCGGAAATAGCCGGCGCGCGCTGCATCCCCCGCGTTTGAGACGTGGCCTTGAGGTCCGACGGTTTGTGAACGACCGTTATCTTAGCTCTGCCATTCGCGGCTTTTGATGGCGCGTAGTTGTTCGTTATTTTCGGATCCAGCGAGTAGGCAATGATCATCTTTACGGGTTTGTCGTAAGGATTTTCAATCTTGTGGGGACATTTGACGGGCGTGAAGTAAAACTCTTCTTGCGACACGTCTGTGCCATCGGTAAAGTTTTCGCCGGACAAAACGCGCGCCTTTCCGCTTACGATGTAGCCTGCAACTTCTGTATCTGTATCATTGCCGGGATCCGCTTTTTCACCAGGCGAAATTGTCAGCACTTCCATCAGTATTTTGGAACCTGGAATCGTTTTAGCGGATATGCCCGAGCGGCGGTTCGGTTCACTTCGTACCAGTACCGACTTGCTCATATCCAATTCCGATTTCGGCATTTCCATCACAGTCATGACAACCTCCTAACTCAGGGTTTCAATAGTTTCAGACTTAGTGTGTTTGTGCCCCCCACATCCGCTCTAGGCAGTCTTCAAGTTGCGTTGGCGCTATCTTGAAGTCGTCTGACCAGCGCGCCGAGGGTGTGTCACCAACGGCGAGCCCGCGATACAGACCGAGATAGGATTGCTTCAGCGGATCTTTGGTCCGGCTCATGGCGCCGTCGATTTCTTCGAGCGACATGAAGTCGAGCGCGAGCCTTTTGTTTGTCATCCGCTCGGCTAATTCTATGACATCCAATTGCGAATACGCCTTGGGCCCGCCCATTGGAATCGCACCACAGCCATGAGGATGCATTGCGCATTGAGCAGCAAGCTGTGCAGCGTCTTGCGTTGCGACGTATTTAATGCGGCGGGTGCCGTCACCATAAATCTTGACTTCTCCAGCCTTTATGTCGAAACCGACGAGCGGAGTCATGAATTTTTCGGGAAAGTAAGATGGCAATAGAATAGTGCATTCTATGGCTGAATTTTCCAAACGCCTTTCTGCTGCTCTCTTGAATCGGGAAAGCGGTGTATCGGACTCTATTCCGCGGCTAAACGATACAAGAACGACATGGCGTACACCGTTTTGAATGCATGCTTTGATTAAGGCCTGAAGCCCAAAGCCATCAACGGCCTCAAGGGAATCTCCTTCTTTTCGCGACAGCGTTGCTGTTGCGGTGACAATTACCGAGCTTACGCCGCGCACGGTTTGATCGAGTTGGTCACTATTCTTTAGGTCGCCAACGCGAAGCCTGGCGCCGGCGTTACGAAGGCGAACAGCAGCGGGTGACAAACGGTCTCGCACCAATGCCACTACGTCATGACCAGCTTCCAGCGCGTTCTGCGCTGCGAGCGATCCAAGCGTGCCAGTGCTGCCGACGACAAGTATGGTCAATTATCCCACCTTTATTCTTTGAGACACTTCACGATTAATCCCTGACGGATTGAGAACCTCGAGTACGCCGCTTGGGAACATATTGCTCAACGGCGCACCTGTTTCATCGCGATTGACCCAAACCAGCTCCTGATATCCGACTGCAATCTTTTCTCTTTGTCTTCCGTTGTCTGCGGGGCGTATGAACTCGTAGGCGACTTTGGCACCGCATTCGCTTACCGAAACCAAACTCATCTCGCCGATAACATTGTCGAATGGAAATGCTTCACGCAGGTATCTCATTTCTTCGTTGACGCAAATCGGCTCGCCCATACCTAAAGAGAGCTTGCCATTGCGACGAACCATCTGCGTCGGAACAACCGAATAAAGGAAGCGGTCTCGAATATGAGCCATCCATTCAAAAAACGTTACGCTACTTATATTGCCCACGAGATCGGAATCGATCAGCGATGGACATATTGTTTCAACAAACAACCGAGGGCCACTCTGCGGTCCAGTTGGAGCTTCAGTAAGCAATCTGCCAAGTGGCAGGTCCTGGATCTTTGAGCGAGCAAAGGATTCTGAATCGACACGCCGCGTTTGCACAAACCGTTTATAGTCGTGCATCGCCTGTGATGCTCCGCGCTCTGTACCGTTGCCACTCGCTTTCACGATGCGACCTTCTGCTTCAACGGTTGCGACAAGCCCTGTTCCGCCCGAAGTCAACTTCTTCAGAAAGTCAACGCGCCAGGTTGCTGTACTCTCAGAAAGTTCGCCCATCCAAATGCGGGCACACAACTCGTCATGGGCTGTCGCTTCATCATGAAGACGTACGCGTATTGAACGGGCAACAAGTCCAGCCGTACCGTCAAGTACACCTGCAACCCATTTGCGCGAATCCTGCGGCGAAAGCATCGCCTCACGCACTCTGTGAAACCAGTCGACATAGCATGCCGCCATCGGCTTGCGACTGAGAGACGCGCACTCCCTCCAGCTCACATTAAACTCGTACTCAAGAACGTCACAGCCAAGCGTATCGTCCTTAACGATCTGTGCGGCTGGCGTAAACGCTGTGCTTACCCTGGCACTAACCTCACGTGCGCGAGACGTCTTTTGAACTCTCAATGCAACAATGCTTTGTGGCCCATGCGAGAAGCGCAACGGCAGCGTAAGGATGAGGAGATCCTCGTCTTGCGCGCCGGCACGAAAGAGTACGCTCGTCTCGTCGCGCTTGATGACGGTCAACGCGACGTCATCCGTCTCGGCGGCCTTGCGTGCAGCCTCCAGCGCTGCCCAAATCCTGGTGCCGGCGATGTCCAAAGATTCATGGCTACTCAAGCTCTTTAAAAGCGGCTCCCTTTCAGATCCAAGTAGAGCATGCCAATCCTCGCGATCGCCTTGTGAGATTGCGGCAAGGTCACAACCTTGTGCGTCAGAGCCGGCAGAGCATAGGCAGTACCAGCCTTCATGGCTAAATGAGATATCAAGCTGCTCCCGTGTTTCGAGGCTGGGTCGTCCGTTCGCCCGCCAGTTCAGACGAACGTCTCCCTCCATGTCTGGGGCAACCGAAATCACGGCGCGTTTGGCAAGTGCGCGCTCGTGAACGTGGCGGTCTTCGATTGGGAAATCGGAAAAGCAGTTGAAGCAGTCAAGGGCGACTGATGGTGCTGTAACGTCTAGCTGAGATGCAGCGCTTGCGACCTGCTCCCGAAGGTCTTGTTCATCGCGCACCTTTGCGCGATCCAAGTCAAGAAGGTCTTCCAGTTTCGGCCAATCCGATTGTTGGGCCAGCGCCTTGCTGCAAAATCCTGTCCAACGCTCATATATTCGCCCATCTGGGGACATAGCAACGAGCTCGTATTCGGCATCCTTGTCCTTTGACCACTGCAAGCTCGATATGCACACGCGGTTCTCTGTCTTGTCTGCCTCACAACCTTCAAACAATTCAATCTTATCGATGCGCGAGGTGAAGGCCATGTGATCAAGGTGATGAAGCAGAGACGTGTGCAGTAGCGTATCGCGAAAGAAGGGATCTCCGATTACAAGTGTATCGTCCATTGTGCCGCTAGCATCATTGAATGCATCACGGGCAGCATCGCGCGCAGAGCGGACTTCACCAGTACAAATCGACTGTGCCTCGTGGACAGAGTAGATAGGCCCCATGCGTTGATACGTAGGCCCGACAAAGAACTGCCGATCATAAAGATCATCTCGAGCACTGATTGGCAGTGGTTTATTAATAGTAAGCGGATTGCGCATTTCTGTTCGGCGCGGAGCAAACGCAGCAGTTCCAGACAATACACTCGTCTTAAATGCGGTTTTGTCGGACGAAATCGTAACGTTCACCCGTCTTTCTCGATCGGGCGATGACGCTTCCTGAACTTCTGCACGCAGCTCTATTTCCAGTCCGGTTGTCGGATCGACGATCAGAGGCGACGGCATTTCCACGCAATCCAACCGGCAAAGTGACGGGGCGGAGCCAGCCACAGCAGTGGCCGCCTGCGCAATGATCTCCAGGGCGAGTACCGTCGGTACAATGTGCATTCCGTTGTAGACATGGTCGTGCAAATATTGATCGCGCTCTAATGTCAGGTGGCAACGTGCAATCAGTTCTACATCGGGCTCCAGATGATCAATCCGTTCGATGAATCGCAGGTTCGACGGCAGAGATTGTTCAGGTCGCAAGGCATCCCAGGGCCCGTAACCAACCGATCGGCCGTAGATACATAGACGCTGAGTTCCCGGATCAGACTTGAACACCTCGAGAAGACGCCTGACGCCTTCCTCGGGAGGAATCTCCCCATCATGCAAACCGACAGACAGCAAGTGGTCGTTCGTCTTCAGGTCCGCCGGTCGTCCGACAGCACCCCAAAGCCCATACGACACAATTTGAAGCGGTATTGGTTGATCCGATGCTGCAAACTTTTGGACAACGCGTTCCATGGCCTCGTTGGCAAACCCATAACCCGCACTCCACGGCATGCCGTGGTCGACGACGAGGGACGAGAATGAAACGAACAGCTTGAGTTGTTTTCCTTTAAACACCTCGCACAAGTTCCATGCCCCGAGCACCTTGGGACTGATTTCTTTGAACAGACCGTCGGTTGTTAGGTTGTCTATGCGGGTTGGGCGCAAGATCGATGCACCATGAACGATGCCGGTAATCGGGCCCACGTCATGTTCAATCTTCCTTACCGCATCTGCCAAAGCATCGCGATCAGTGATGTCGCATGACACATAAACGTGCTTCAAACCTTCGGTACGAAATCGATTAAGTGTTTTCGTAATCTCTGCGTCGCCGCCATCACCGCTCTCCGACAGGGCTTTGCCACGGCCAACCAAAGCAAGCGTTGCTCCAGTGTCGCGAGCAAGACCGAGCGAGCATTCAGCCATAATCCCTTTAGCGCCACCCGTGACAAGTATAACGTCCTTTTCAGACCAAGTTGTTTTACGAGGCTCGTACCTGGCCGGCTCGCTAATCCGGGCAGCAGGAACGCGTCGTGTCAGTTCATTGTCGAAACCGACGGCAAGAAACGGTTCCTCGCCGCCAATTTCATCGAGAACAAATTTGGCCATTGTCGGCGGCTGTGTCGACGTCGCAAAGTCCAAAACGCGGACGTGCAGATCCTCTCGTTCGAGATGGAGCGTGCGCGAGAACGACAGCGTTCCCGACATTTCCGGTGCGAAACTGGTGCCTTCACTTCCGAAAAAGCCTCCTCCGAACTGAACATAGGTGACGGTTGTCTTTACCCCTTGTCTACTTGTCCCAACGGGAACTTTTGAGAACGCGGTCATGCGCGTGCACATCTCAGTGACCCGTTCGGCTAGCGTTCCTTCACCAGGCGTTCTTGGCAAGATGGCAACCTGGTGCGTAAATGAATTTTCACACTGGAGCGCTGCTAGATTTTCTGCATCGAAGGTTATTCGTTGAACGACACCGCCCCTTGCAACAATCTCCTTTTCCAATGCGTCGCTCGGTTCACTGTCCCTCGCGTCGTGGATGATGAGGCAAGACGCGTTATTCAGATCGGTGCGTGTTTTTTCCTCTGAGAGTCCCGTGTCATTCTTACGCGGCGCCGGTTCAGCGCTAACGACATAATTGCGCGTCCACGTCGCGTAGCGTGATGTGAATAACAAGTCCCCGTTTGATGATTGGATGGGTTGTGACGGCGTCTTTGGTGGCTGGGGTAGGGATGTTTCTCCATGTTGAGTGGCCGGTGAAACGGACGGAATCGTTTTAGAGGGTTGCGTCTTGGGAACAACCTCAACGATGGCCTCGGAAATTTCCGTTATCGAGGAATTTGAGAACTTCGTTGCATCGATTGCACCCGCTGCACCTACACGTCTCGACACTTCAGCAACAAGTTCTCCTGCCTTGATTGAGTCGAGGTTGAGATCGTCGAGAAGGCGCGAGTCTATGGTCATTGAAGATTCAGGATAACCCGTTCGCTCGCTGATGAGAGAGACAAGCATTGACGCGATGCCGTCAGACGAAACGTCGCCGGCTCCGTTGATGGCGTTTTCTTGAGGCGGGTCTTTGGGCAGACCTTGATGTCGGTTTTGTGGGGCGGCTTCTGACGTCACCGTGTCTAGACCTGAAGCCGGAACTGCGGCTTGTTCAGGTGCTACGCCCGCGAGCACCGAGGCGATCTCATCCAAGGACGCGTTTGCGTGCTTGCTCGCATCGATAGCACCGGCAGCACCCAGGCGCTTCGCCGCTTCACCCACGAGTTCGCCTGCTTTGATCGAGTCGAGATTGAGGTCATCCAGAAGGCGTGAGTTCGTCGTTATAGACGACTCAGGGTAGCCCGTGCGCTCGCTGATCAGGCTGACAAGCAAACCATTGATGTCAAGCTGACCACCTGTATTTGTGGACTCTATTTCATCAGTCTGAGTTGCAACCGGCTGGACAGGCACTGGATCCGGCCGTTCAACAAGAGTAGGCACAGGAACATTGTCATTGGGCTGGACCGAACCATCCAAAAATGAGTTCATATCAAGCTTCGCAATGCTTGCGAGAAATTTGCCACGGCGCTGCAAGTACGCCGACAGATGTTGCGCGTCTACGCCAAGTTCGGTGCCGAGAGTTCCTTCCAATGAGGCACCATTCGAGCCACCATTCAATGCAATTGGGAGTGACTTATTGTGTTGGGGCCCGTCGACCTTGCTTAAGTCAACCGGTCTTTCAGCCGGATTGCTCAGATACTCGCGCTGAGACGGACGGACAAATGGGCGTACAAGGCGCTGTGCAAAAAACGCATCCCAGTTGATGTTGGCGTTGTTTGCAAAAGCGACCGCCACCGCCGGATTTGGGTTCCACGCCATGGCGTCGGAGGCAAGCGGCGTGCACATATCTTCGGCATCAAAAATGTCACGACACAGTCCCGATAAGACCCGTCCCGGCCCAACCTCTATAAATGTGTCGCACGCGTCCTTCATGCCAATTGCCAGATCAATAAAATTCACGGGGCTCACGATCTGGCGGGCGAGATGAAGACGTAGATCGGTGTTGCCATCAATCAACGTGGATTCGATGCCGGAGTGAACCGGAGTGCGAAGTGTCGGCGTTGACGATGGCAGGCTTAGTGCGCTGCTGAAGGTTTTGGCGCAGTCCGCCATGAGTGGAGAATGGAACGCGTTTGAAACAGGGAGCCGTTGACTTGTGATATCACGTTCATTTGCCACAGCAATCACAGCATCTATGGCGTCCGCTTCGCCAGAAACTACGGTTTGTTGAGGCGCGTTTATGTTTGCAATCACCGCAAGCTTCGAAGTTTCAGTTAAAATACTTTGCGCTTCGGATGAGGAACAGGCCAAGCTCACCATTGCGCCTGCCTGTTCCGGTGGTTTTTGCATGGCCTTGCCACGCAGCACCGCCGTTGAAAACAGTGTCTGCGTATCAAACGCGCCAGCTACATGGAGGGCTGTCAACTCACCGAGACTGTGGCCGCCAACCACAGCAGGTTCGATGCCAATCAATTGCAGGTAACGGGCACACAAAACGGAAGCAAGGCAAATCGCAGGTTGAGCGATCTGTGTTTGTGACAGCGCTTTCGTCCATTTCGATAACTGCGCGCTGTCGCGGGCACGATCAACCGGTCTGTATATATGATCGAGAAATGACGTGTCGCCGAGCGAGCACTGCGCCTCGTCAGCCAGCTGCCGGGCCCACTCATACCGCTCGACGAGCGTGCGTACCATCATCAGTTGTTGCGAGCCCTGCCCTGGAAATAGGAATCCAATGCGGCCTTTGGCAGTTCCATTGGCGAGATAAATGTCCTTGTGCGTCTTCGCCCAGGGTTTGTCCGAAATTGGCGCATCCTTGCTAAGCGCATTGCACAGCTTCGAGAGCTTGTCCGTGAGATCGTCGGCGCTTGTTGCAACTACGGCAGCACGCCAGCGCATCTTTTTTGCCGGCAGATCTTTTGCCAGCGCAGCGGCAAGGTCGACAAGGTCGCCTTGACTGAGCAACGGAGCCTCGCTCTCGACAGAGCGAACGCTGGCCAGCAATTCTTCTTTTGAATCGCCAGCAAAAACGAACAATTCACTTGCCTGCTGTGATACGAGAAGAGCTCGTTCGTCAACGTTTGGTGCCAGTTTAGGGGATGGTGCCGAGTTTGACTCTATTACGAGGTGGGTATTTATGCCGCCGAATCCGAAAGCGCTGACGCCGGCGCGCACGACGGTGTCAGGCCGGCGGGCCTCACCAAGACGGATCGGATACAATCGCGCCCCGACGCCGTTGAATGCTTCATTGGGGGCTTCAACGCCGGCTGTCGGCGGTACGACGCGTCGATTAACAGCAGCGACAGCTTTTATGAGCGATGCAACGCCGGCTGCAGCTTTTGCGTGGCCGATTATCGACTTGAGTGACCCGATACCACACGTTCGTGCCAGCTGTGTTTGATCGTCTTCCTCGCCCTGGCCACCGCTTTCCAACGCCATTGCAAGGGACATCCCTTCAACCTCTGTGCGGTCGCCTGCGCGGGTTCCCGTACCGTGGCCTTCAATAAAATCATAATCCTCCAGCCTGCAACCCGAACCAGCGATCGCACGCTCAATAGCAGCGGCCTGCTGTTTTGCGACGGGCTGCATAATCCCCGCGCGTCCATCAGAAGAAAGTCCCCACCCGCGCAGTGTTGCATAGACTGCATCGCCGTCCCGTTGGGCGTCCTCCAGACGCTTCAACACAACCAGGCCACCACCCTCGCCTGCAATAAATCCCGCGCCGCGCCGGTCGTAGGGCCGGATCACATCTTTGGACAATGCTCCATTTCTCGAAAATCCAACAAGTTCGAACGGATCAAGGCTGATATCGACGCCGCCGGCGAGTGCAAGGTCAAGATCGTTGCTTGCCAACATGTTTGCTGCGGTGACCACCGTCGTCAGAGACGAAGCACACGCGCCATCAATCACAAACGCGCCACCGTGGAAATCAAAGTGGTTACAAATCCGGCCTGCGATTGTCGCTGAAATGCCGCCTGCAACGAAGTCTTCATTGATGTCAGGAAAGATTGATTTGTAACAATCCTCTGTCGTTTTCATGAAAGATGTCATGTCGGTTCCTGAAACACCGTGCAGCGTTGCTGCAGATGACAACGCCCGTTGAACCACGGGCCAGCGCAGGCGCATGACGTACGAACGCATACCTTCTCCTGTGCAGGTGTTTCCGACAAACACCCCGGTACGATCTCTTGGTGCGGATTCCTTGGTGATACCTGCGTCCTCTAGCGCCCGGTTAGCAATTTCCAGCGCGAGCCACTGGCACATATCTGTACGTACGTATGTGCTCTCGGGGATTCGATAGGACGCCCTGTCGAAGTTAAATCCGTCAATGACAGCAACTTTGCTCTGATAAAATCGATCTGGGTCTTTGCCCTCAGGGTCGTAATAGTCTGACAAAGGTGTGCGCACATCTGGCATACGCCGAAATTCCTGCCGGCGCGAAAGAACATTTTCCCACAGTTTCCGAGCATCTGAAGCCCCCGGAAGCCAACATCCCATTCCAACAATTGCGATGGGCGTTTTCTCAATGCGAGATTGTTGATGCGAGTTTTCCGTATTGAGAGAGGACATACTAACTCTACCTCTTACGCAGATCACGATTGTTGCGGCGGCCGTTGGTCTAAATGAAGTTGCTTATATTTTTTGCAGACAAAACATTCTGCGGCAGAATGATTTTGCGGTAGGAAATTTTCCAATCTCCGTCGACGGATCTCAGAACGTCGTGGCGGCTTCCAACATAAAAGTCCTGCTCCATATCACCGCGCGTGCGATATAGAACGAAGTTGGAGCGGACGTTCTTCTCAGTTTCGCAGTTGCCGTTGTTTACAAACACGTTGGAAATGACGTGACAGGTTCGCGATGGCGGATCTTCCGCCCAGGCCATACCGGACTCGAAACGCTCAACCCGCCGAGTAAGGGTATCTTTTGTCTCGTCAAGAAACGCGACCTCAGTTTCGCTGGCAAATTCTCTTTCTTCGTAATGCAGCGAATCCAGAAGCTTCATGCCCTTGCTATCCGCGCGATACCGCCGCTCCATGACGGGCATCCAGTAGCGAACATCGTCGGTGAACAACTCCAGCCATTCGGCGTACCTGTAATCATCCAACAAGCTCGCTTCTCGATAAAGAAACTGCTCAATTTCGTACCCCACCTCACGTTTTGCGTTGGGGCAACCCCGTCCTTCTGTGGAGCACCCAATGTCTATAAGGTTGTCCAATCCGTCGCCTCCATCAATTTTGCCCAACGTCCGTAGAACTGACGGTGGTTGCTTTCGTTGAAACTAAAATCGGTGGTCCAAGCACCAAGGCTTTCATCAAAACGATCGCGTCCTAAGCCCATCTGCAGATTAAGCTCGGCCTTTCTAGAAACGACGCCACGGGCTGTCTGTGTGCACTCCTGCCAATTGTCGATATCGTCCTGTTCAAATGTTCCCGCTGGGCCAAAACTGCGCAGACTGGAAAGGCGGATCTTTTCCTTCACGGCAGGTGGTGCTTGTTTGTCGACAAAAATCCATGACCAAATTTCAGTTTTGTCGGGTCCCCGCGGATGCCAGACGCGGATTGAATTCGCTGTGCCTCTGACGAACGCAAGATTTGGAAAAACCGTCCCGACTGATGGTCGGATCATATCGATGCGCGGACCAAGACGTTCTCTGACCTCTGGACGATTTTCTTTTTCGTAGGCAACGATCTCAGGTGCGTCCGATGCATCGTCGGGTTGGCGGCCCATAACACAGTGTCCGTTGCCTGGAGAGATATGAAACCGGTGCGTGTCGTTACGTCTAGGTCGACGCGCACTGAAATTTGATGTCATCGCCGAGCGATGCGACCAAGGCCCATGGTAACTATCGCCTGCGAAGTTCTCGGCGGCGAATTTCCAGTTGCACGGGACCATCCACTTATGCACGCCTGGAAAGACCTCGACACCATCCAAACGACGCCCGAAAAAGGCATCTAGATACCAGGTCATCTCGCCAAGATAGTCTTGCAACGGTGGGGCCGTCTCATCAAACGTAGCAAAAATCAACCCATTGTATGAGTCGAGCTGCGCCACGGCGACCAGCGGCCACTTTTTCCTGTCAAACTCACAACCATACGCGACGCTTTGATACGGAACGCCCTTTAGGCTTCCATCGCTGTCATACGTCCAACCGTGGTAGGCGCAGGTAAATCCACTTGCATTACCACTGTCTGCGCGACACAAGCGGTTGCCGCGGTGGCGGCAGATATTCAAAAAGGCATTGATGTTGCCATCTTTGTCTCGCCAAACAACGACTGGGTCTTCGCCCATGTATGCCGTACAAAAGTCTCCAGGATTGGGAATTTGGCTGTCATGACAGAGGTACAGCCAGCACCTCGCAAACACCTTCTTGCTTTCTTCCTCGTATATGTGCGGGTCGATAAAGATAGAACGATCAACACGACCCTGGTCTGCATCAATGATTTCGCTAATACTTGTTTTCACAGCTCAATCCCCAATCGAAGCAAACGTTTTACTTATCTTTAGGACCGGACAAGGACACACCTCCGCTAACAAACGGTGGCCGTATTGCAATCCTTTAGTCCCGTCTTTCTCCAACGTCATACTGTAGAACGCCCACCCGAGTTTTCTGAGCGCGTTTCTTGAGTTGACAAGCAACATCATCGAAAACGGATCACTTGCTTCAACGTTGTAAATAAGAGTTCACTTTCCTAAACGTGCGCCTGTCGATCGTGAAGACGTGTGCGTATCCCCCAACCAACCACGTCGCATTCGTCAGACACCTTGGATGCTCCAACATCGCATTTTGTATTGGGAAAGCGGTAGAGAGAGTCGCCCGCGGTGACAAAGGACATTGTCCTTTCAAAGATTGGGCAAAACCAAAAAGCCACCTGAACCAATGGTTTTGTTCATCTGATTGGCAATACGAAGACGCAATCGCGAACACAAAAACCGTACGCAGAAATAAAGCGCCAGCACTCTAGGTGTATTTCAAAATTCGTATTGACTGCACTCGTTTGTGCAGTGACTTGTCTCAGCGCGTGCGCGTTTGTCGCTCGTTCGTATGCGCGCGAAGAAATGCCGTAGAGTCCAAAGAGGCTAGGGTGCTTTCAATTTTTTTTCGATCGTCTGAACACAATGAATCAAAGCATTCCGAAAAATAAAAAGGAGCATTGCGGTCAATTGTTTTTGAGATTTTTAAAACTCCGATACAGACATCAAAGCACGTCTTCCGTCGTTTTATTTCACCACAACATCCTGTTCCTGTACTTTAGTATAAAGAGTCACGATTGCTTCGCACACTGACTTTCTGTGGTCACAATCTGGCAATACAACGTTAACGGGCATATGCTCTGCGTTCGCGCGTTTTTCGCGAATAAGAACACGAACAGATACCTTTTGACTCAAAGGTCCAGTTGGCTTTGGAAAATACCCAAAATGTTACTAATTCGAAAGCCAAGATTCTCTCCTCGATGGTTGTTTATCGCACAAGCCATCTCCGCTTCCACTTCTTGTTGTTTGTTTCTTCCGTTGCAAATTTTGTCGGTAGATTACCGCAACTCGTTATACGGCGAACAGAGGATTGAGCGAGCCGTAATTGGGCAAAACGAGATTCTGTATTTGCCAATCTATCGCAACATCAATTTTGTGGGGCGATTGTCTAGCTGGTGGACCCTGCGGGCTGTTGCCAATGAGACGGGTCTTGGCGGTCGCCTAGCGGTTCTAGGCAGAAGCGTTGAAACGTTGAGTTCCTTTGACATCACCCCAGGAGATGGCGCTCTCAAAGGAGCTGCCTCGAGCTTAGGCACTCTGTGTTTGGAACCTTCTAACGGGATTGCTGTCTCAACCGCCGCAAACATGAGTTCATTTCAAACATTGGCTTCAAATAGCGAAGCAGCGATGAGTATCACACCGACTAGGAACGAGTTATCAAGGTTTTTGCCATTTTTTGTCTTCTTTACCGCAACAGTCAGTTTGCTGCACATATGGTCAATTCGTAATGTGTTGCGCCCGACAAAGCACTTCATCGAAGGACTCAATTGTTTGGCGTGCGGCGACTTATCTTATCGTATGCCCAAATTCAGGCGTTTTGAGTTTCAGTGCATAAGCAATGCGTTCAATTTACTTGCAGCGCAACTTGATCAGAAGAGTCGACATGAAGACACGTTAACTGCAAGCCTAATTGATAGACTTGAACAAGAGCGCGTACAGCTCGCGCGAGAACTTCACGACGAACTCGCACAGACGTCTGCCGGAATGAGCGCGATCATTGAATCAGTCAAGGTTACGGCGGAAGCGGAGTGTCCGAAGCTCTTGCACGAAGCAAATAAGCTCTTGAATATTTCAGCTTCAATGCAAAAAAAAATCGGCGCAACGTTGCGCAATCTAAGCTTGCCGCAGATCGATGATATTGGTCTTTCAGAAAGTCTTTCTGCATTGGCAAAAGGTCAAGAGAATTACTCAGGTAGAGGTTTGAGGATATCACTTGAGATTTGCGGGAACCTTTGTGAAATACCACGCGGACCCGCAGCTCATATTTATCGCATTGTTCAGGAAGGCCTTACGAACGTCATAAAACACGCAGACGCTAATCAGGCGAGGGTCTGTTTAAAGTACCACAGAACAACTGCAAGCCAGATGGCCTGGCTTGTCATCACCATTGAAGACAACGGTTCAGGTTCGCGAAAGCCATCTGCCGCAGCCAACACAGGGGTTGGCTTAATAGGCATGCGCGAACGTGTGAACGCACTTGGCGGGCGACTGAAGGTGTCTGCCAAGTCAACGACCGGCTTCCGGATTTGTGCGTCGATCCCGTTTCGCGATTACTTAGATGGGTCAAATGAAGCAAAAGAGCGTACGCGTACTAATTGTCGACGACCACGCTGTGGTTCGAGAGGGCTACAGAACGCTGTTAACAAAATGTAAGGGCCTCGAAGTAGTCGATGAGGCGGGTGACGCCGCATCGGCTTATCGTTGCTATAAGAGAACTCATCCAGATGTTGTCATCATGGATATATCTCTGCCGGGTCGCGGCGGCATCGACGCAACGGAGCAGATTTCGCGCTTGGATCCCTATTCTCGAATCCTAATTTTCACAATGCATTGTGAACTGGTCTATGCGTTGCAAGCATTTAAGGCTGGCGCCGCAGGTTATGTCACGAAAAGCAGTCCTCCAGACACCCTCGTCAACGCTGTGTACGATGTTGCAAACGGCAAAAAGGTTGTTTGTCCCGAAATCAGCGAAGTGCTCGCTCTCAATCGGTTGCAGCCGGACGATATCTTTCTGGAGAAACTGTCCCCGCGAGAGTTCGAAGTCCTTCGCATGATGCTCGACACACGATCATCTGATGAGATCGCGTCAGCGTTAAATGTTAGCCACAAGACAATCATCAACTATCGACACAACATAAAGTCAAAACTTGGCGTGACGTCAGATATTGAACTCGCCTATTTTGGTTTAATGCAAGGTATAACAGAGCTTGGTGCGCATGGCCGGCACGAATAGGAAAGCTGTATTGCATCAGGTGAAACATGCACAGCCTGTCAAATGATTTTGTCCCAAGGCTTGTCGGGATAGTGTCACTTCATCTGAGTCCATAAAAGGTGCAGGTTCTGCAATGGTGTTTGTTTGGTGCAAGTGTTCTCTAAAGCACTTGCAGCGATCGCCGAAAAAACGTGAGTCTTGGGAAAAAGTACCCAGCAAATATCCAATGGGGCATTTGCGAAACAAACGCGCTTTTTTGGGCCCTTCTGTCAAAATCAGAGTTCGGTGATGCCTGCAGAAATAAAAGTCATGCACGGTCCCCTCGCAGGCATGAAAGTCATTGAGCTTACCCAAATCGTAGCGGGACCGGTCTGTGGGCTCATGCTCGCTGATATGGGCGCCGACGTGATTAAGGTGGAAAAAGTCAACGGGGGAGATGATTCCCGCCGATCTTTGCCGCCCGACATCAAAGGAGAGTCCGCCGCATTCCTAATGCTGAATCGCAACAAGCGGGGCGTCGCGCTCAATCTAAAAAGTGAAAAAGGTAGAGAAGTTTTGCTGCGGCTCGTCGCTGACGCTGACTGTTTGATTGAGAATTTCCGTCATGACACCATGAAAAGACTTTACATCGACTACGACACGTTGAAACAGATCAATCCGGGTCTAATCTACTGCGAGATTTCCGGCTTCGGGCGCACTGGACCTTATGCGGCCCGCGGGGGTTTTGATCTCATTGCTCAGGGCATGTCGGGATTGATGTCGATTACAGGTGAAGGCGAGGGGCGCCCACCTGTGAAGGTCGGCGCGCCCATTTGCGATATTACCGCCGGCATTCTGGCCGCGTTGGGCTGCGCTGCTGCATATATACATAAGCTCAAGACCGGTGAGGGCCAGCGCGTTGATACGTCCCTGTTCGAGGCCGCGATTGCTCAAACCTACACACAGTCCGCTATTTGTTTTGCTACCGGTCAATCTCCCGGCCCTATGGGCTCAGCACATCCATTGAATGCGCCTTATCAAGCCTTCCGAACAAAAGACGGCTGGATCAATCTGGGCGCGGCAAACGATGCAAATTGGGAACGAACGATCAAGGTCCTCGGTGCCGAGGAGCTTGGCGTTGATGAAAGGTTTAGCTCGAACAAGGCACGCATGGTCCATCTCGAGGAGCTAGAGAGAATTCTCAACGACTACTTTAAGATACGCACAACGAAGGAATGGCTGGAAGCCTTCGAGGCGGAAGGTGTGCCCGCCGGGCCGGTTCTATCGATTGGACAGATGCACCAAGACCCGCAAACGATAGCAAGGAAAATGGTTACCCAAACCGAGCACGCAACAGCTGGCAAAGTGAAAACAATTGGGCTTCCAATTAAGTTTCATAAGACGCCCGGAGATGTCAAAAGACCAGCCCCCGTCCTTGGCCAGCATACGCGCGAGGTTCTTTTTGACATTGGATATGACCAAACAGAAATCGACGTGATCATTGACTCAATGACTGCAGATACCGGTCGTTAGGCCATTCTTGGCCGGTGGGGGGAGTCTCCAACCTACAAATTTAAGTCCGAGACTTTGGGCCAAAGGAACCGGTGCGCTACCACCTAGTAAGTGTCGGCTTACAAGGGGCATTGTGACTTTCTTATGCATGCAAATGGAAAACCTTATTCATAATCTTCCACTGACCATCAACCTTTAGCAACGTGAACGTGTCAGTGAACTGGTGACCGGTCCAATTGTCAATTTCAAGCCGCACGGCTGCAATTGTCCCAGTGACATCAACGCTGGCGATCCGAGATTGGATGTCCGTGGCTGCACCGTTTTGGTCATTCCAGTCATAGAGCTTTTGAATTGGGCCAGCGAACAGGTCGGGGCCCACGTATCCAAAAATGGTTGCATCCTCGTGGAATGCGGGCTTCATGTCGGCGCCATTACCTGACTTTGCACCGTCAATATAGTACTGAATGACTTTTACAATCGCGTCGTGTTCTTGAACGGCTGTTGGCGTTTTTGTCATAGTGCACTCTCCCGACCATAGAATACAAACTTTTGCATCCAAGCTCATAATAGACCACTATTTATAGCAGCACGCCCCATAGATCTAAACAAGGCTGAGGATTGACTGGCACCTGCTGACTACTCAACCCGTGGAAAATTGCTCCCACCGAAAACGATTGCGACGTTTTTCGCCAATTGGCCCCATAGCCTCGCACCGCCTTCAGGTCACACCTTCCGCTTTTTTGGGCAACCGGCTGTACGTCATTACACGCACACCCGCGCCATTTTTGAAATGCGCTTATGCGCATTTGTTGCGCCGACGCCAACGACTCCGCCCACTGGCGCGGCGGGAAGTTTTCGCCGCCTGCTAGGAGCATACGCGAGCACAATTCTGGCCCAAGGCAAGTAAAATGGCGCAAGCGTTGGGAAAAACGAAAATCTGAAAACAACAAGCAAACGTTACCCAACAGCAGCCTTCCAATTACAGCAGAAAGTCACAAGGGATCTGGTGACGGGAAGATTTAACCTGAGGCGGCCTTCAAGGAGTGCGCCACACGAGCTAAACTTGAAATC
Organism: Hyphomicrobiaceae bacterium; assembly: GCA_965222775.1. GTDB lineage: Bacteria > Pseudomonadota > Alphaproteobacteria > Rhizobiales > Hyphomicrobiaceae > CBDCUV01. The sequence goes on along the minus strand of OZ244971.1, from coordinate 1,176,329 downwards.
TATTGATACGGTATCAACTCTTGGCATTCACCGGTAGCGCTACGAACAATCATACTATTTTAAGGGGTCATGGGTATCGTATGTACTTTGCCTTAGCCAGCTCATCAACTCATCTGGACACAGAATGAACTCCTCCCAGTTAGATGCCCTCGAAGCACTCGCGATTGCATGCAATGACGTGTACGTGCAGTCCATCAATCAGCTAGCCGATCTGATTGATGTTTGGCAGCGGAGTGCCGCTTTTGCAAATATGTCTTCGTATCGCTGGGATGCCGTATCCAATGCGCTAATATTCGATGACGGAAGTGGACGTAAATTTTATACGCTCGCAAATATCAACGGAAAGCATTTTGAATTTTCCGTACATGAAACACTTGTATGGCTTGCGACAGATGTCGCGTTTGTCGTTGAAACGATTCCGCTCTTGAAAGCGAGTGATCGTGGCTCCGAATTGCACAGGCTGTTGTTGAACAAGCTACAAGCCAATGGTATCCGCGCTGCCTTTCTTCAACAATTTGCGTCGTTTTGTAGGGAACATTGCCTGACGCGCACGGGCGCTGATGCATTCAGCCCAAACGAGGAAGTAGCGCAGAAGTTTTTCAACAAGTATCAGTCAAACATTGAGGCCCTGAGCCGGTATTTCGTCGATGGCACTCAGGCAAAAGAGATGCTCTCCTCACTCTCTTTTCCAACAACACCGTGTGTATTGGGCCAATTGGTCGAACCTGATACTAAACAGTTGAACGGCATTTGGATGACCGCTGAACATCATGATCAATGGATTGGTTGCTTAGCACGTATGCAGGCGCAAGGTCTTGCGGAACGGGCATAATTCATCCCCACTCACTCTAGTCTGCGTGACTCCGTCGAGTTGCTGTTGATGTTTTCGAATTTTAGACCGTGGTCTCTGCGAATGTTTCCATTTTTCGACGAGATAACCTCCGGACCTTTAACCCGAAAATTGCCGGCAGGAACGAGCTTGTTGCCCATGCCGTCACCGCCTCACCAATGACATTGGATCAATTCGAGGAAAGTTGTGCGCACGGCATGCCACCGCACGCACAACCAAGCTGCCTCAAACCCGTCCCGTCCGCACATCTTGTTCCGGGTTTGCAGAGATGTGGTGGATCGCAACGTCAGCACCCCGACGCTCATCTTCCTCGCTCATGCGGAAGCCAACCGTCTTTGTCACAACACCGTAGACGACATAACCGGCGCCAAACCCAAAGGCCGCACCAAGCAAACTTCCAACAATCTGCGACAGAAGTGAAACCTCACCCAATCCACCGAAGGCCGTCTGACCGAAGATCCCGCAGGCAATACCGCCCCACAAACCGCAAAGCCCATGCAATGGCCAAACGCCAAGCACGTCATCGATCTGCCATTGGTTTTGCACCACCTGAAACATGCGCACAAAGATGACACCCGCCGCCCCACCGGTGATCAGCGAGCCCACAGGATGCATAATGTCGGAACCTGCGCACACGGCCACCAAGCCTGCCAAGGCACCGTTGTGTACAAAGCCTGGGTCGTTTTTGCCGGCCACAAGCGCCGCCACGATCCCACCAGCCATGGCCAACAGCGAGTTTATGGCGACCAAACCTGAGACGGCATCAACACTTTGCGCACTCATGACGTTAAACCCAAACCAGCCGATACAGAGCAACCATGATCCCAGCGCCAGCCATGGAATGGACGAGGGCGGGATGCCTTGTCCACCCGCACCATAACGCCCGGTACGTGCGCCAAGCCACGTGATGGCCCCGAGCGCTGCAAAGCCACCGAAACCGTGCACGACAATGGAGCCTGCAAAGTCTCTAAAGTTGCCACCCAGAACTCCGGCAAACAGTCCCTCTTGCAAACCAAAATTGCTGTTCCACACAGTGCCTTCAATGAGCGGATAACCCAGACCAACAATCAGCGCTGTCGCCAAACATTGCGGTCCAAAGCGCGCACGCTCTGCAATGCCACCAGAAACAATCGCCGGGATCGCCGCAGCAAACGTACAAAGGAAGAAAAACTTAACAAGCGACACACCTTGCGGGCCAAATCCGTCCGCGCCACCAGACAAACCTGCGGCATCGACCATGAACATGACGCCATAAGCGACCCAGTAGCCAACAAAGAAATAAGTGATCGTTGAAATCGCGAAATCGACAATGATTTTCACAAGTGCATTGACTTGGTTTTTGTGCCGAACCGTTCCAACTTCTAAGAATGCAAATCCGCCATGCATGGCGAACACAAGTATCGCCCCCATGAGTAGAAAAAAAACGTCCGCGCCTTGTTTGAGTTCGCTCACCCCGACCCCCGAATTTTGATTATCATTTGTGCAGTGTCAGACAAACTTTGCGTCAGCCTAGTCATTGACGTGCAACAACATCAAAATCCGTGCCAACCGTACGATTGACGCTAACAACTTGACCTAAAACGATTTTAGTCGCCTGGCATCGGGCATTTCTTACAGTGCCAGACTAGCAAACAGGCAATTTCCGCTCTGACTGCACGATACTTAGGCAATCAACCGACCCAAGTAGTAATCACCGGGCCAATGAATTCTAAACGAAGACTTTGGGATCCACCTAAGCCTGGGCTGACACACGAGCGCGACCTTCACGGCTACGGGCAAGCACGCGCACTTTGCGCTCAATATGATCATAAATCAGTCCAGCAATGTCGCGGCCAGTTGTCTTCTCGATTCCTTCCAAGCCAGGCGACGAATTGACTTCCAAAACCTTCGGGCCGTCCTCACAACGCAAGATGTCGACACCCGCCACCGACAACCCAAGCTGTCTTGTAGCGCGACGCGCGACATCACGCTCTTCTTTGCTAAGTTTCGCCGGAACTGCCTTACCTCCGCGATGAAGATTAGATCGAAATTCACCCTCCAAGGCCTGTCGCGTCATGGCCCCGACCACTTTGCTGCCAATCACCAAACAGCGTGTGTCTGCGCCAGCTGCTTCCGAGATAAACTCCTGAACGATGAAGTTTGCCTCCAAACCCCGAAATGCGTCCACAAGGCTTTCTGCCGCCTTACGAGTCTCTGCCAAAACGACACCACGTCCTTGGGTAGAGGCCAGCAATTTGACAACAACGGGAGCGCCACCCGCCAACCCAATAAGATCACGCGTATCTTTTGGTGAATTTGCAAAGGTCGTAACGGGCATGCCAATTTGGGCACGGGACAAAATTTGGTGCGCCAAAAGCTTGTCGCGAGAGTTTAAAATACCTTCGGCAGAGTTCAGACAGTAGGCACCTGTGCTCGCAAACTGTCGCAAAACAGCTGTACCGTACGCGGTCGATGAAGCTCCTATTCTAGGAATGACGGCATCAAACCGGGGCAACACAACACCGTCATAGTGAACTTCCGGGCTTAGCGTACCAAGTCGCATGTAGCATCGCTTCGTATCAACGACACGTACTCTGTGACCACGCTGCTCTCCAGCTTCGAGAATACGCCGGCTAGAATAATTGTCAGGTTCTCGCGTCAACAGCGCGATACGCAATGGCCGAGAAACCGGTTCGACGAGACCACTCGTTCCATAGGATTGAAACGACAGTTTCGGTTGCGCGAATGACCGGTTTGGATCAACCGTCATATCACTGAGAATTGCAGAACGACCAAGCAGCATACGATAGGTCATATCCTCACGGTTTGCGAGCGTGATCTCAATCCGCCACTTTCGCCCAGCCATTTCTACGATGGTCTCAATAACATATCGCAATTCCACTTCACCGTTCGAACTTGTGATATTGCGACGGTCAACAACCGGAGCTGTGCACGTCAGTTCCAAATCTGAATTGTTTGGATCAGGGTGGATAAGGAACCGAACCATAGGATTTTCAGCGGTTCCAAAAGGCTCAATAACTGCGGCATGCAAGGCCGACGTTTTCGCACCGGTATCGACCTTCGCGTGCAAGGCCCGAAGGCCCAGCTCCGGCAACGCCAGCCATTCTTCCCACCCCAAAACAAAGTTTTTTGCCATCCAACTGCTCCAATGAAGGACCTCGCTTACAAAATCGGGCAACGACAAATTCGCTCTAATCCAGGGCAAACGATCCTTCTGTGCCGCTATAACACGAACTTTGAAGACGTCTGTCTACAAAAACCGCTAACCCTCCCGAAAACAACACCGCACCGGTTGTTCCTCAAATTTTGCAACCCCACCAAACGCAAAAGTCGCCCGCAGAGCGCTCCCTTATATCAGCACAATTAAATTCAAAGTCGTTGGCGCGGCAGCATTTTTTATTTGCTTATCCAGTCTAGAAAACAAGGGCCAAAAGTCCGAGCGCACGTTTCAATTGCCTCGTGACCGTTGGAAACGAAAACTGGAGACAGACATGTTGAAGAATAGCAAAAAAGCACCGAGCTCAAATTTGGCTCTTTTCTCTGCCCTCTTGGCAGGCCTTGGGACTATTTTGTCCGCCGGCATCGCTTCCGCAGAAACCACTGACTCAAAAGCGACAAGCCCTGCCTATGAAACGTTGGCGCAAATTGAGCCTACAGAACTTCGGGTATTTTCCCAAGGCTCAGATCCCGATGCACCCGACCCAAATGACCCAGACCCAGTTCCGGAACCAGATCGGGAATAAATTCGAGTTGACTTAGGTCCTGCCCAAACGAGAATTTTAAAAGCGCTGCTTCAATGACATCAAAGCCATCGAAGCAGCGCTTTTATTTTGCATTCAATTCTAGCGATAACTTATCGAACCCGCCGCTCTTTCCAAAGTGTTCAAAAAACCCGCCACTTCAGCAACCAAATTGACAATGACTTCTGTCGCTAGTCGCTCATTGTTTTCTCCGCAAAAAACTCTAGTTTCTCAAGAATCGACGCAAACGCTTCCTCGTCCCGGTCTTCTGGATAGGCAACATATACAGGATAGACAAACCGGCGCGCACGTTTGACCAGCTTTATAAGGCCCTCATTGATTAGTGGTCGTACCACACGTAACGGAAAATAAGCCGCTGAATATGTGTTCAGCAAATAGTTGATCCCGACCGCCCCCAGATCAAGTTGCAATCCAGTGTGCGACAATTCCGGATATGTATCCGCATGATCCGCCGCGAACTCAACTCCCCAATTCACAAAGACATAGGAGTCACGCATATTGCGCTTAGGCCTGGGATCACTCGTCACCATAACGAGTTCATCATCCATGACATGTTCTATGACGAGCCCGGGACGTGACACCGCGCGATAAACGATGGCGAGATCAATGGTACCTTCCAACAGACGATCAATGAGCACCTGAGAGGCACCGAAAGTGGCCGTCACAGCCAGATCCGGCATATCCTTCCGCAAAAGGGCGACCCAATCTAACAAAAAGCCATCCCAAAGACTGATCTGTGCTCCCACTGCAAGATGATCGGTATGCTGCTCTGCTAGCGACACCTCAAGCTGTGCATGACTCCAAACACGCAAAAATGCTGAGGCGTGTCTCTGAAACTGCTCTCCGGCGGGTGTAAGAACGGCACCCAATTTCGAGCGCTCAAAAAGTTTGCGGCACAGTGCGTCTTCCAGCGCCTTGACACGCATGCTGACGGCAGATTGCGTTACATGCAATCGGTCCGCAGCACCCTTAAAACTTCCTGTTTCCACGATGGCCAAGAATGTCTTGGCGGCCGTCACATCCAACTTTCAGCCAACGCTCCTTTTAGTTCAAAATTTTTTATTTAACACGCCATTATTATTCGTTTGTCAAATATAAAATCCAGATTGAGAATACGTTCAGCATAATTCGCAGCGAGGTTCCGTCATGAAACCCAAAAAAAAATCGAAACCCACCAAGAAATCACTGAAAGCACAATCCGAAAAGCCGGTCAAAAACGCGAACGGCCACAAAAGCAAGACTAGATAGATTTGGGAGTAAGAAGATGTCCTCTCAAGACCGCCTCTTGGACAGACCAATTATCATCACCACAGCCCTCCTTTTGGGCACGACAGCACTAACGATCTCGGCAACAGCAACCGCCGCAACGATCAGAAATTACGACAACCAATCATATAGCCTAATTGTTGATGCGGACGGTGAAACAACAGAAGTCACTGTGGGTGCACAAGAACAATTGGAAAATGTTTGCGCTTCGACATGTGTGATAGAGCTTAAGGACACCGCCGAAGCTTATGAGGTTGCCGACCAAGACATCTTAGAGATTCAGGACGGCCGCTTCGTGTTCCAGTCTGACGACGAAGAGACACCGTCAGACGATCAGGATACCATGGACCCCGAGCCAGACCCAGAACCATCACCCGATCCGGAAGACGGTGAAGAGCCTCAGGTACAATAACTCCACGTCAGTACAAAACGCGCTGCTTCAATGACATCAAAGCCATCGAAGCAGCGCTTTTATTTTGCGTTCAATTCTAACGATAACTTAGCGAACCCGCCGCGGATTCATATAAAGATCTGCTTCTTGCCGCTCGAGTTTCGGCGAGATCTTTCCATCAATCACATCATGCCATAGCCGCCACATGTGCCAGCGTGCACCGCGGTTAAAGATGATCATGCCAGCAAACAACTTGAGCGTCGTCAAAAGCTTTTTGTCCGCATATTCCGCTTTGACAGCACCGCGCCACTTGCCCGCAATCGACAAAATCCGCCCATCGATATAGCCAATCGGTTCATCGTTCTGATTGTAAAGCGTGTAATCGCCACCGATGTTGATGTAGGCGCGCCGCAAGCGAAAGAACTCCGGTTTCTTGCCATCCCGCATCAAGAAGAACGAAAAGTTCTCTGGCAGCAGCGGCAATTTGTAAGCCGAGCGTTCCAGGTAAATGATGTAATCGTCATCGTTTGTGTTGATCGAATAATGGGTGATGGGAAGCCCGCGCGCACCCATGGTCTGCTGCAAGCTTTTGCCGACCATCAAATCCATGGTCGCCCGCCATGTGAGGCTGTCAGAAAAAAGCTTAAACACCAGCCGGCGGTCCATGCCGGTGTTATCTTTCCACAATTCCTTGCGATACCCGATCAGCCCAGTGCGTTTTCCGTCTTCAATCACTTCCGCATAAATATCCATGTCGGACGTAAACTGTCGTGTCCGCGCGCGATTTCGCGATCGCTTGTAGATACCAAATTCTGTTGAGTTGAGGTCCGTGATCCAAACATCCACAACAAACCGTTTCCACTCATCCGTTGAACGCGAGCGCCGCGCTGCAATCTTCGAAATCTCATCATCGCTTTTGTTTTTTTTCTTTGATTTGCGGTGGACTTCATCGCGCGCTTCACGTGCTGCATCACTGGCCGCAGCGTTAGCTTCCGCACTCAACGTGCGGTCGGTGCCCTCGGTCATTCTCAAGTCTCCAAAGGTCTGGACGCGCACTCAAAAACGCCGAATCACTAATGTTCACCCTAACACTTGCGCCCCACCTGCAAGTGCCAGCCCTCCACAGAACTCTGGAAAACTCTTATTTCTGCGCACAAGTCACTTGCCCCAATCCTGTCATGGGTTGCTTAGAGCGCGCATCAAATATTGCGCCGTTCTAAGGATGGTTTGGTTTTCACATCAAGCGCGCTATATTTCCTGCCATGAATAACCAAATCAAAAAACTGGCTGAAGAGGCCAAGAAGCTATCACCGCAAGAGCAGGCCGAATTGGTCGAAGATATTCTACAGAACTTAGAAGCGACCGATCCACACCTCGACCAACTTTGGGTACAAGGAGCCCGAGATCGGCTTGAGGCCTACCGTAGCGGTGAGCTTGGCGCGCAAGATTTCGCCAGCACGCTCAGTAAACAGCGCGCAACACACTCCCGGTCATGAAAATAAAGCTGCTTGCACCGGCCGCTACAGAACTCGAACAGGCGGTTAGCTGGGATGCAGCACAGACTCCGGACGTTGCAGAAAAATTTCTGGCAGAGATCGAAGCCGCTGGCATCCTCTTGGCGACGGTATTCACCGTTTTCGACTCCCTCGTTTTCCCTACGGCGTCATGTACACCCTGGATAACAACCAAATAATCATTCTCGCTATTGCCCATCTGCATCGCAAACCAGAGTATTGGCGCAACCGCCTGGCGAAAAAAGAACCGCCAAGTTAAAGTCCGCCCAGCTTTCCGAAGAATGGTCTTGGCCAAACACACCTATACTTGACCTGGACGCTGTCCAAAAATCGCGCTACCCACACGCACATCGGTAGCGCCAAGTTCCACCGCCATTTCAAAATCATCACTCATGCCCATGGAGAGCCGCTCAACATTGTTCTCCTCCGCCAACTTGCGTAAAAACGCGAAGTGCACGGCCGCGTGTTCATCCACAGGCGGAATACACATCAATCCTGAAATAGATAGCCCGAGATCACCCCGACAAAACGCCAAAAAATCCTTTACCTCTTTCGGCAACACACCTGCCTTCTGCGGTTCCTCGCCCGTGTTCACTTGCACAAACAAGTCGAGTTGCCGCTTTTGCTTAGCCATCTCCTCTGCGATGACCTTCGCAATCTTTTCGCGATCCACCGACTGAATGACGTCAAACAGCCCGACCGCATCTTTTGCCTTGTTCGATTGCAACGGCCCAATGAGATGCAATGTGAGGCCGGGATGTTTGGCGCGTAGCTCTGGCCATTTCCCCAGCGCCTCTTGCACGCGATTTTCGCCAAAATCCTTTTGAGCCGCCGCAATGACAGGTTCGATAGCGTCCGCCCCAAACGTCTTGGAAACGGCAACAAGCCGCACGTCCCCCGGCGATCGCCCAACCCCTTGAGCCGCCGCCGCGATCCGCGCCCGCACATCCTGCAATCGCTCAGCCGCCGCGCTCACGTTTTTCTCCGCCGCCGCGCACGTTTTTTCGCTGGCTTTTTTGTTTCTTCGATTTCTGGATAAGGTTCAAACTCATGGTCATCACGACCCATGAGATCCATATATTTGCGGTGAACAAAAAACTTGTTGCGGCCAACTTTTTCTTCTTCAAGAACGCCTATTTTGGCGAGGTGCTTCAAATGTAGAGAGGCGGTTTCCTTTGTGACCCCAGTGCTTTCTGCCAGATGAGAAATTCGCACGTAAGGCTGGGCAAAAATTGTCTGAATAAGTTCATGCGAATAAGCCTTTCGCGCATAAAATTTCACATGGTGCGAGGTGTGTTCCATAAGTTGTTCAATCGCAGTAATTCTACCAATGGTCCACGACGCAGTGGTCACAATCGCTGTCAACATGAAAATCGCCCAGCCCTCCCACTCTCGATGGAACGTTACGTTGGCCAGAAGCTGGTAGTAGTCCCCCTTATTCCGCAAAATGTATCGGCTAAGGTAAAGCGTCGGAATGTCAAGCAATCCGCTCTGAATCAGAAACAGTAAATTGATGATCCGACCCGTGCGACCGTTACCGTCTGTAAATGGATGAATCGCCTCGAATTGGTAATGCAGCACGGCCATCCGAATAAGCGGATCGACGTCGCTATCTTCGTTCAGAGCACGCTCCCAATTTCCAAGTTTATCTCGTAACAGGTGCGCACCTTCCGGCGGCGTATAGATGGTTTCTCTTGTAAATGAGTTTTGCAATGCCGTGCCCGGCGTTTCGCGAACATCCATTTCGACACCCATAATGGCACTACAAATGTCAACGGCGGTTCGCGTCGTGATTGGCCGTTCCTTTAGTGAATTGGCACCGGCGTTAAGCGCCGATCTATAACGCGCCGCTTCTTTTGTTTCCGGGCTAGCGCTGATATCGGGCAAACTTGCTTCCCGAAACAAGGCGTCATTAGTCGTGACAATGTTCTCGATTTCGGAACTGTCTTTGGCTTCGAGGAGCGCGATTGTGTTAATGAGAACCGATTGATCGGGAATGAGCTTGCCGGCCATACGCAATCCTTCAATCGCGGCACGAGCCTCAGCACATAGCTTTAGGACGGGCTTTGTTTCCAATTCGACATTGGGCGGAAGCTCAGGAAGATCATTGTACGGCTTGAGGGGATCAACGGTCATTTGAACCATAATCTGAATGCATCGAATTTTTCATAATTTTCCGATCTATGCTGCCGAACACATCGACTGAATCGACATATCACAGCAAATACATCGACAAAAGTGACTTTTTTCGATATATCAAGTGCCATACCTCGAAGCTGTCGATCAATGACATTGCATACATCGAAAAAAATAAATTTTTCCGATGTATGCGGCCCAACACGTTCAATCAATGAACAAATTCCCCGGAACATGTCCAAAAATCTGCGATTCGTGAATATATCGATGTCCGTATGGAACCGTGGGCGCCACATCCAACCCCATGTGGCGCAAAAAACCCAGAACAGCACCAGATCCCCTTTCGCTAGAACACGTCCCCATCCCCCGCTTGACCCTCTTAAGCCTTTAAGGCTCTTTACCTCGCCAAAGACGAACAACCAAAACTCCAGAATCGATCGAAGAGGCCATGGCGACTGAACGCTACAACGCGCCCGCGCGCGAAAAGCACTGGCAAAAGGTGTGGGAAGAGGTCGATGTCTTTCGTGCGTCGAACAAAGACGCCCGCCCCAAATGCTACGTCCTTGAAATGTTTCCATACCCTTCGGGCCGCATCCATGTCGGTCATTCGCGCAATTACACCATGGGCGACGTCTATGCCCGTTACAAACGCGCCAAGGGGTTTAACGTTCTGCATCCCATGGGCTGGGACGCATTCGGCATGCCCGCTGAAAACGCCGCCATGGCTAACAAAACCCATCCCGCCAAATGGACCTATGCCAACATTGCGGTCATGCGCGATCAGTTAAAGTCCATGGGACTGTCCATTGACTGGGACCGCGAGTTCGCTACCTGCGATGTAAGTTATTACAAACAACAACAGGCGCTGTTTCTTGACCTACTAAAAAAGGGCATCGCCTACCGCAAATCATCCAAAGTGAATTGGGATCCCGTCGATCACACAGTCCTTGCAAACGAACAAGTGATTGATGGCAAAGGCTGGCGTTCCGGCGCACCCGTCGAACAAAAAGAACTCACGCAGTGGTTTTTCAAAATCACAAAATACTCCGATGAACTCCTAGAGGCGCTCGACACGCTCGACAAATGGCCCGAAAAAGTCCGCCTCATGCAAGCCAACTGGATTGGCCGATCCGAAGGCATGTTAATCCGCTGGGCGTTAGACAAAAAAACAGCACCCAAGGGCATCAAGGAACTCGAAGTCTTTACCACCCGACCTGACACACTTTTTGGCGCATCTTTTCTTGCGGTGGCAGCCGATCATCCGCTGGCGATTAAAGCTGCAAAATCAAATCCTGAACTTGCAAAGTTCTGCGAGGAATGCCGCGCGCAAGGCACCTCTTTGGTTGAGTTGGAAACGGCTGAAAAGAAAGGCATGGATACCGGCATCCACGCCATACATCCATTAGACCCCGATTGGACACTGCCCGTTTGGGTCGCAAACTTTGTGCTCATGGACTACGGCACAGGCGCAATTTTTGCCTGCCCCTCCTGTGACCAACGCGACCTCGATTTCGCCCTCAAATATAATCTACCCATCACACCTGTCGTTTTGCCGCCAGGCGAAAACGCTGATACGTTTGAGATCGGCACCGAAGCCATCGAAGGCGAAGGCACCATAATCAATTCCCAATTCCTGAATGGTCTGGACACCAAAGTTGCCTTCGACGAAGTCGCCAAACGATTGGAAAATAAAACGCTTGGCAAAAAACCCATTGGCCAGCGCCGCGTCAATTATCGTTTGCGCGATTGGGGCGTGTCACGCCAACGCTATTGGGGTTGCCCTATACCCATCATCCACTGCGAGGACTGCGGCGTTGTTCCAGTGCCCAAAAAAAACTTACCCGTCGAGCTTCCTGACGATGCAACATTCGACAATCCGGGCAATCCACTAGATCGCCATCCTACATGGAAACATGTCGACTGCCCCAAGTGCGGCAAACCCGCCACGCGCGAAACCGACACCATGGATACATTTGTCGACTCGTCCTGGTATTTTGTGCGCTTTACAGCACCTGACGCCAAAAAACCCGTCGATAAGGACGCAGCAAACTACTGGCTGCCCGTCGATCAATACATCGGCGGCATTGAACACGCCATTTTGCACTTACTTTACGCGCGCTTTTTTTATCGCGCCATATCAGACGCCGGTCATGGTTCGAAAAACTTGCGCGAACCTTTTTCTGCTCTGTTCACCCAAGGTATGGTGACACACGAAACCTACAAAGCAAATGACGGAACCTGGCTTACCCCTGACCTCGTACAAGTCAAAGGTGACGGAAACAAACGGACGGCCACCAGTATCGAAACGGGTGAGCCTGTCACCATTGGTCCCATCGAAAAAATGTCGAAGTCCAAAAAGAACGTCATCGACCTCGATGAATTCATTGGCCGCTATGGGGCCGACACGGCTCGCTGGTTCGTGTTGTCAGATAGTCCGCCTGAACGCGACGTAATCTACACAGACGTCGGCGTAGAAGGCGCCCGCAAATTCGTGCAACGGATATGGCGTTTGATCGACGAAATTGCCGAAATCACACCTGGCGACATAAGTCAGCCTACCGAGTTTGGACCCAGCGCTCTCGCCCTTCGTCGGGCTGTCCACAAAACGCTCCACAACGTCGGCCGAAATATTGAAGGCCTTCGCTTTAATGTTGCCGTCGCAGGCTTGTATGAACTGGCCAACACATTAGGGGCAACCGTGAAACAACTGCCGAAATCAAGCGAAAATGGGCTTCCGTGGGCTGTACGCGAAGCAGCAGAACTCTGCACGCAGATGATTGCCCCAATGATGCCGCATTTGGCCGAGGAATGCTGGGCGCGGCTCGGTTACAACACTCTCCTCGTCAATCAGCCCTGGCCGGAGCCAGATCCAGCCTTGCTCGTTGACGATGAGATCACCATTGCCGTACAGGTGAATGGCAAGCGGCGTGCCGAGCTGACCATTGCTCGGACCGCTGACAAAAGTGAAATTGAGGCGGCTGCATTGGCCTTAGAACCGGTCATTCGCGCCCTTGATGGGCAGCCGGCGAAAAAGGTCATCGTGGTACCTCAGAGGATCGTCAATGTCGTGGCCTAAGGCGCGTAGGGCAAGTAAGCCCGACCAGAGGGCCTTTGGCGAACGCCAAAGCATTTCTTACCTGGCAACCGCCGGGTTAAAGGTGCTTGTGGTAGCGCTCACACTTCCTCTTCTTGCGTCATGCGGCAATGGAGGCTTTCAACCCCTTTATGGGTCGCTCCGCGGCGGAGAGCTCACGTCTGAAAAACTACGTGACGTAAAAATCGCCCCCATACCGGGGCGCGTTGGCCAGCGGGTACGCAACGAACTCATTTATCTAACCACGGGCGGCGGTGAGCAAGCCACCGAAACAACATACCGACTTGAAGTCGCCATTCGTGAATCTGTGACATCAACTTTAGTCCGTCGCACGGGCCGTTCCAATAGCAGTATTTTTAATCTTGATGCGAGCTTCCAGCTCATCAACGTGCGCGACAAAGAAGTGCTGTTAAAAGGCGCAAGCTTTGGCAAAGCCAGCTTTGACCGCTTTAAATCAATCTTTGCTAATGTCCGTGCCCGCAAAGACGCAGAAAATCGTGCTGCACGTACGGTTGCTGAAGACATCAAATCACGGGTCGCCGCATTCTTGTCATCAACATCTGCGTGAAGCTACGTGACAGCGTTCCAAACGTAACGCCATTATGGTCGCCATCAAAAGCCACCAATCAGAAAAGTTCTTAAACGCACCATCCAAAGACTGCGCAGCGTTTTTGCTCTATGGCAACGACGCTGGGCTTGTGAGCGAACGTGCCAAGACGCTTGCAGATAGCTTAGCAGGCCGCGCTGACCCAGCAAGTGAAGTTATTCAAGTCCTAGATTCTGACCTCGAAGACGCGCCTGATCGTTTCGCCATTGAACTAGAGACCCTACCCATGTTTGGCGGGCAAAAAATCATCCGTTCAAGCCTATCTCGCCGCGTAAACTCACAATTGATAAAACCACTTATAGAGCCGGGGCCCACACCTGGAATATTGATCCTCGAAGCGAGCAACCTCAAACCAACCGACACCATTAGAAAGCTTTTTGAAAAACTCCCCCATACGGCCTCAGTGGCATGCTACCGCGACGAGAAACGCGAAATTGAAAATCTGATCTCAGCGGAACTTGATAAAGCAGGTCTAAAGATCGGATCCGAAGCAAAAGCGCTTTTGGTTGAACGACTGGGCGCCGACCGAATCCTGTCTCGATCAGAGCTACAAAAACTGGTTTTGTATTGCCTCGATAAAAAAGAAATCACCAACGACGACGTCGAAGCCATCGTTGGTGATGCCTCTGAATTGGCGCTTGACCACGTCATATACGCCGCGGCTCGTGGTGATGCTTCAATGGCGATCGCCGCATTTGCGCGTGCGATGAGCGCCGGACAAAACCCGCAGGCAATTCTTGCTGCCACCCAACGTCACTTTGACCGGTTGCACCGGACACGTACAGCGCTCGACAACCGTGCTACGTTGAACGACGCCATGCGCACCCTGCGTCCACCCATCCACTTCCGTCAAAAAGATGCCTTCTCGGCTCAAACGCGTCGTTGGTCAACGCAAAACCTGCAAAAGGCCTTGGCGGCAACGGCCAAAGCAATCAAACAGGCGCGAACCAACCCCAACTTGGAATCCGCCACTGCAGAACGGCTGTTGTTGCAGCTGTCGCGTATGCCCAATCGCGAAACACGTTGAGATTTTGAACCAAGCAAAAACACCGCCTTGCTCCCCTCGCCGCACCACCTATAGTGCGCAACCGAACCCCACAGTCCCTTCCGCATAACCCATCTCTAAGGATCCCTCATGAGCGAAACGCAATACGATGTCATTGGCATCGGCAACGCCATCGTCGATATTATCGGCAAATGCAATGACGCCTTCTTAGCCAAACATAGCGCCGAAAAAGGCTCCATGCGCCTCGTCAATGCGGAAACCATCGAAGGCATTTATGGCCAAATGGGCCCTGGGATCGAGATCTCCGGCGGCTCCGCAGCCAACACCATGGTCGGCATCGCGTCCTTTGGCGGAAGGGCTGCCTTTATCGGCAAAGTCGCCGACGATGAGTTTGGCCATATCTTTGCCCACGACATCAAAGCGGCCAACGTCGCCTTTTCTACCAAGCCCGTCGCAAACAAAGCCCCAACCTCGCGCTCTTTGATCCTTGTCACGCCCGACGGCGAGCGCACCATGAATACGTTTTTGGGCATCTCCACTGACCTCGATCATGGCGAAGTAGACCCCGACCTGATCAAAGCCGCCAAGGTCGTATATTTGGAAGGTTACTTGTTTGACCAACCAGACGCCAAAGCCGCCTTTTACCAAGCCACAGAAATCGCAAAATCAGCCGGCCGCCAAGTGGCCCTAACGCTTTCTGATAGTTTTTGCGTTGACCGCCATCGCGACGAGTTTCTCAAACTCATTCGCGCCGGTGTTGATATACTTTTTGCCAACGAACAAGAGATCTTGTCGCTTTATCAGACCGACAGCTTTGAAGACGCCGTCAAAAAAACCGCCGCCGACACAAGCCTTGCTGCGCTGACACGAAGCGCGAAAGGCTCGCTCATATTGTCAGACGGTGGCGCAATTGAAATTGCCGCGCAGCCCATTGAGAAATTGGTCGACACGACAGGGGCCGGCGATCTTTATGCAGCCGGCGTCTTGCATGGACTAACGTCAGGGCAAAACCTTGCCACCGCTGGTCGACTCGGAAGCCTCGCTGCCGGCGAAATTATTTCGCACGTCGGCGCGCGCCCAGAATCAAACCTCAAAGACCTGGCTGGAAAGTTTGGAATCTCGACCTAATACTTTCAGAGTCTCTACAACTATAAAAAGTTGCACGCGCTCCCGAATACTAACAAAAGCCCGGGTTGTATGACTCTTTACTTGGTCGTTTAAGACTCCCAGAGTCTATTGGATGTAATTCCGCCACAATTGTAGATACGGAAATGCTTTTCATTGCAATGACAGATTTATTTTCCTTGGAATTTAGCACGCAAATAATCGAGGATTAATTTATTCCGAATCGCAATTCAAAAAGAGCGCCATTCTTCGAAAATGTCCCATTTGCAACCAAAAAGAGGACGTCCAAAAGGAAGCGGCATTGATGACAGTGCCACTTTAAGAGAGATTGCAAATGCCATTTCCGCTGACAAGGAATTAAAACCAACAACAGCTATTCGGCGCCTTGGAATTTCAGATCCGTCCACCATTCGGCGCCTACGTGATAAATTCATGCGTAATCGCGAAATACTTCTTGCAGAAATAAAAACGAAAAAGGCCCACAAAAGCACTTTACGTCAAAAAAAAGTATCGAGACGGACCTCCAGCTCCCCTTACATCCTTAAGACACCACCAAACTACGGTATCGATAGAGCCAACCTCATGACAGGATCATCAAAGTCCTTCTCACCAGCGCTTTTCCTCTCACACACTTTAGAGCCCTGGCTGACAGCCAACGCTTCATTCATGTCGTCCGCCATGCAAACGCATCTATTTTTAGTTTCAAGAACTAAAAATTTGCCTCAGCTCACATGTGCAATGACCCAGTATCTTGCCCTCACCCCCTGGCTTTTGGCTTTTGCCTATGCGCCCGCCTATTGCTATCCGAAACCCCAAAAATTTGGCGTAAAACGACGCGTCTAATTGCATCGCTTTTGCCACCAGATTCAATCTCATCCAACAAAAACCAAACGCATGATTTTCCTCTCCCGTATTTCAATTCCCCTCGCGCCCACCAAGAAGGCGCATGCGTATCACTAGGCAAATTATACCGCTAATCCCTATCAAGGCCGCCCCCCAAAGGCGGCCTTTTTTCCACCAAGTCCTCCTGGATTCACGGACCTTCCGCATCACCAAAAAATTCAAGCACCAAAGACCTTTTAGATCTTTCTCAACGCAACCGTCTGAACGTGATGATCAGCCCCTTTGCGCAAAATCAACCGCGCTCTTTGCCGAGTAGGCAGAATGTTTTCTTTAAGGTTCTTGAGGTTGATGGAGCGCCAAATTTTACGCGCGCGTGCTTCAGCATCTTCAATACTTAAGCGCGAATAGCGATGGAAATAAGCTGCGGGATCACGAAATGCGGTGGAACGCAATCTCAAAAATCTCGTCACATACCAATCTTCAATCGTTTCCGCCGCCGCATCGATATAAATTGAAAAATCAAAAAAATCAGAAACAAAAGGAATAACTTCGCCGTTTTTTGGCAAACTGCCCGCCTGCAAAACATTCAAACCTTCAACAATCAAAATATCCGGGGATTCAATGATTGTTTTCTGATTAGGCAAAATGTCATAATGAAAGTGCGAATAAACGGGCGCTTCAACTTTCTCCCGCCCGGATTTAACATCCACCAAAAAACGCAACAGCCGCGCCGTGTCAAAGCTCTCTGGAAAGCCTTTACGCTCCATCAGGCCGCGTTTTTCTAGTTCGGCATTCGAAAGCAAAAACCCATCCGTCGTCACCAAATCGATCCGCGGATGATGTGGCCATCGCGCCAAAAGTGCTTTCAAAACACGAGCGGTCGTGCTCTTCCCAACAGCCACGGACCCACCGACACCAATAATAAAGGGCACCCGCGCATCCTTGTGCCCTAAAAACTTCGATGTCACCGAATGAAGTTCTTGCAGCGCGGCCACATACAAGTTGAGCAAACGCGACATGGGCAGATAGATCTGCTCCACTTCTTCAACCGACAAAACTTCAATGAGACCGGAGAGCTGTTCCAGTTCACTGGATAGCAGCGTCATGGGCGTATCAGCGCGCAACTTTGCCCATTCTTCGCGCCGAAATACGCGATAGGGAGAAAAATCTAAGTTAATGCGATCCGACATGGACCTACTCGCCGCCTACACAAGCCGAAGCATTTTTCTGGCCTCACCGGGCCTTTCGGCTTGCCTTTTCTTCTAACCCAGACGTCCCAAACCGCCCCTCAAGAACCGTCAATACATCGCTCAAGGGTATATTTCGACTTTCCAAAAGCACAAGTAGGTGGAAAAGCAAATCCGCTGTTTCTGCTCGCAAGGCCGCATCCGGTTCCTTGAGCGCTGCAATCATGGTCTCGACGGCCTCTTCACCAAACTTTTTGGCACATTTTTCTGGCCCGCCGTCAAGCAACTTCCGCGTATAGGAGGTCTCAGCGTCCGCCGAACGCCGATCTTTGATCGCCGCCGCCAGCGCAAACAGGATGTCTTCGCCCATTCACCAAACCTTCAAATGACTAGGATTTCGGCCTACCAGGCCAGTGCAGCAGCTTAGCCCCGCATGGTCAACACCCGCGGCCACTCTTGAGCGGAGACCAACAGCCGGGCCGCAGGCCCCAACGGATTCCCTGCGCAAATCAAGCGTAACTTAAGTCGGCATACCGGACCGCCGTTTTGTCATCCTCCGCTACCACCAAATCCCCGCGATAATCGACAAGCCGAGCTCGCGCTGTGTTAAACCGGACAGGCGCCGGCCGAAGGCACAGTTACATGTGCCTGAGAGCCGGGACATTGCCCAGCGCAGTGATACACGCGTTTCATTCTCCGCCAACCGGTAGATCCCCGGACAGCCGCGCTATCGTGCGCCTTCCGGAAACGCATGGAGTAGGCGCAAACCACAACACACGCCGTATCGCTCCCGCTGTCGCGGTAGGCGAAGCCGTCGCGATCAGCGCTTTCATGGCCCTCGCGAAGCGAGGAATAGCCATGAATACAACAAAACGCACGCCGTAATCCTCCCGCCGTCGCAGTAGCCGCAAAGTTTGTTTTCACTCACGATGCTATTCGCTGCTACGCACCGGCATCTCCGCGTGGGCGGCGCTAAGCGTCGGGTCGCGTTGCTCGCGGACAGGTTCAATACGGTTGCCGTACTCGTCCTGTCGCAACAATCTAACGCCATCCCTATCTCTCCCACCGCTGGTGTAGCTGGAGGCGTACCAGTCGGCGAAAAAAACTTAGTTATGATCGTTTTCGGTAAGCCGCTGGCGGATATATTCGAGCTGATCAAAATTCCCAAACTTAATGACCAGGTTTCCGCTCTCCCCAGAACCCCGCTTGATATCCACCTTCAAACCAAGCGCATCGGTCAGTTCTTTCTCGAAAGCTTTGGTATCCGGATCCTTTTCGCGCGGAACGCGAGATCCACGGCCATGTGCCCCAGCTCCCAAACCGCCCTGCACCAAGGCTTCAACATCACGGACATTCAAGTCCTCCGCAATGATCCGTTCTGCAAGCTGCTCGGCATCTTTTCGGCCAATGAGCGCCCGCGCATGGCCTGCTGAAAGCTCACCCATTTGCACCAGCGCTTGCACCGAATCTGGCAACTTCAGAAGCCGTAATGTGTTCGCCACATGACTACGGCTTTTGCCAATCATTTCAGATACTTGTTCTTGGCTGTAGTCAAATCGCTCAACGAGTTCCCGATACCCGCTCGCTTCTTCAATCGCATTGAGATCTGCCCGCTGCACATTCTCAATAATGGCAAGCTCCAACACCTCCTGGTCGTTGAGTTCTCGAACGATCACGGGAACATCATGCAGCTTCGCTCTTTGCGCAGCCCGCCAACGCCGCTCACCAGCGACAATTTCATAACGACCTTTCGCCAGCGGATCTGGTCTTACAATGATGGGTTGCACCAATCCTTTGGTATGGATCGAGTGCGCCAGATCTTCAAGCTCGTCCTCTCGGAAATCCTTGCGTGGATTGAGCTGACTGGGCGACAAAAGATCTATCGCAATTAAACGCTGCTGGCCGTCCGTCGCAGGCCGCGGTGTCAACTGCTGGACCGTCGCGGTGTTCGCCGGCTCACCGATGAGGGACGCCAAGCCGCGCCCTAGCCTGCCCTTTTGCCCAGAATTGCCCATTGTGTGATGTGCCTTTTTGTCAGGACGTCTATCGACCGAGCTTTATGCATTTCCAATGCGCCTCAAGCCGCTTTGATTTGCCGCTCGCGCTCAATAATTTCTGTCGCCAATCGAATGTAAGCCTGGCTGCCTGCACAATCATAATCATACAAAAGCAGCGGCTTGCCATGGGAGGGCGCTTCCGCGACCCGCGTATTGCGCGGGATCACCGTCTCATAAACCTTCGGACCAAAGAACGAGCGAACATTTTCCGCCACCTCTTTCGACAAGGTCGTTCGAGCGTCGTGCATGGTCAAAACCACACCTTGAATTTCGAGCGACGGATTGAGCGATGACCGGATTTGATCAATCGTAGATTTCAATTGCGAAATTCCCTCCAGTGCAAAGAACTCACATTGCACTGGAACAAGCACCGCGTCTGCCGCTGTCATCGCATTAAGTGTCAAGATATTAAGCGATGGTGGACAGTCGATCAAAACGTAACTAAATCCTTCATCCTTTTGTAATTGTTGGCATTTTTCCAACAGTACCGCAATGGCATCGCGCAATCGAAACGGCTTATCAGCTTCCGCCATCAAAACCGCCTCCAGCCCAACAAGATCAGAATTGGCTGGCACCACAGACAGCCCGGGAATGGCCGTCGCCTGCGCACAATCAAAAAGCGTCCTTTGCCCAATCATAACGTCATACGACGTCTGATCTCGAAGGTTCATTTCCACGCCCAACCCCGTGGACGCGTTGCCTTGCGGATCAAGGTCAATAACCAAAACCCGCTCGCCGACCGCTGCCAATGCTGTTGAAAGATTAATCGCTGTTGTGGTCTTGCCCACGCCGCCCTTTTGGTTCGCAATGGACAGCACCCGAGGTCGTGTCCCTGTTGTGCCCGTCACGGCATCACCCTCTCGTTTTGCCCTCAAAATGTTCAATCACGACGATACGCCCCCGCTCGTCGGTTACGCTTCGCTCCAATTGATACGCAAACTGCCAATGCTTTTGAGCTGACGCGACTTCTGCTTCGAAATCTTGACCTTTTGGAAAAAGACCTACGCTCTTTGGGCCAAAAAACGGTGCCGCGAGTCCTAAAAGCCTGCTCAGCGGTGCCAACGCACGCCCGCAAATCACATCGAATCGATTTACCGTACCCTGAATCGGCATTTTTTCGATTCTTGTGCACAGGATGTCCACAGCAACGCCCGTGTTTCGCGCCACTTCACGTAAGAAAGCCGCTTTTCGGCTGTCGGATTCAACCAAAGTCACCGAACCAACGAGCGATTGCAGCCGCGGATCAGCACGCAAAATTGCAACCACGAGACCCGGAAAACCAGCGCCTGAGCCCAAATCAATCCATGAGTCTGCGCGACCGGGCGCCAAACGCAAAAGTTGCGCCGAATCGGCAAAGTGCCGGTTCCAAATGGCGCCAAGCGTACTTGGCGCGACCAAATTGATCGTTTGCTGCCATTTGCAAAGAAGCGCCTCGTATTGACCGAGTCGATCGAGCGTTTCACGTGAAACGTCAAGGTATTCACCAAATTGTTCAACAGTATTTATTTCAGGAATATTAGTAGATCCACGCATTAAGCAGATTTTCTATCTGTCGATTTCTTGATATGTACAGATAAAAGCATGAGAGCAGCAGGCGTCATACCCTGTAGCCGTGCGGCTTGCGCCAATGAAGCCGGCCGATGATCATCCAGCCGTTGACGAACTTCCGCTGATAAGCCTGGCACGGCGTCAAAATCAAAATCAATCGGAATTTCCGTTTGCTCTTGCTTGCGTAGCGCTGCCACATCGATTTCCTGCCGCCGAACGTATGCCGCATACCGCGCGTCAATCGCCAACTGCAGTGCGATATCAGGATCCAACTCACGAATACGCGGCCAAATCATCGAAACACGCGTGACGGTCATATCCGGCAAAGCCAACAAATCAAACGCCGATCGCCGACGCCCATCCTTATTTAGAGACACTCCAAAACGTTCAGCTTCATTTGGTGTGATGGAAAGTTCATCTAATATCTCACGTCCGCACTTTAGAGCATTGGTCTTACTCTCGAAAGCCCGTTTCCGTTGGCTGCTGGTGCAGCCCAACTCAATGGCCAACGGCGTAAGCCGTTGGTCCGCATTGTCCGCGCGCAATTTGAGCCGAAACTCGGCGCGCGATGTGAACATGCGATAAGGCTCGCTAACCCCTTGGGTGACAAGATCATCGATCATCACACCAAGATATCCATCTGCCCGGCTAACGATAACTTCGCGCCCATTTCCATCAGATTTGAGCGCCGCGTTCAATCCCGCAACGAGACCCTGCGCGCCGGCTTCTTCATAACCGGTGGTGCCGTTGATTTGCCCTGCCAAAAACAAACCCGATAACCCTTTCACTTCGAGAGTCGGCTTAAGCGACCTTGGGTCCACATAGTCATACTCAATCGCATAACCGAACTTCTTGATGGCTACGTTTTCAAGCCCAGGCATTGTTTTCAGAAACACCGTCTGAACCTCTTCAGGCAACGACGTCGAAACCCCGTTGGGGTAGATCGTATCGTCATCAAGCCCCTCAGGCTCCAAGAACACCTGGTGCGCCGAGCGATCGGCAAACCGCACAATTTTGTCTTCAATCGAAGGACAATACCGCGGGCCTTTACTATCAATTTCGCCCGAGTACATCGGCGATCGCGCAAGATTTTCACGGATAATGTCATGTGTCGCCTGGGTCGTACGCGTGATTCCACATGAAATCTGCGGCGTCTTAATTTCCTCCGTCAGGAAGGAAAACGGCTGCGGCTCATCATCCGCCGGCTGCATTTCGAGCTGCGACCAATCGATCGTCCGGCCATCAAGCCTGGGCGGCGTTCCAGTCTTAAGGCGCCCCAACTTGAGATTAAGCGCCATCAGGCGATCAGACAGCTTCAGCGCGGGGGCTTCTCCGTCCCGGCCCGCCGGAATCTTTTTTTCTCCCCGGTGGATGAGACCATTGAGGAACGTACCAGTGGTCAGGACGACGCTCGCCGCACGCACAGTATCGCCAGTCCCGAGCACCACGCCGGCTAAGCGGCCGCCCTCAACCAGCAGATCTTCCACACCACCTTCAATGATTTCTAAATTG
Source organism: Hyphomicrobiaceae bacterium (assembly GCA_965222775.1). Classification (GTDB taxonomy): domain Bacteria; phylum Pseudomonadota; class Alphaproteobacteria; order Rhizobiales; family Hyphomicrobiaceae; genus CBDCUV01. The sequence continues at coordinate 1,153,432 of OZ244971.1, read as the reverse complement.
GCCGTTTCGCGGATAGCCGCTTGCATGGCCTGCCGATAAAGCTTTCGATCCGCCTGCGCCCGCGGCCCCTGCACGGCTGGTCCTTTAGATCTATTGAGAAGCCGAAACTGAATTCCCGCCTGATCGGCGACACGCCCCATCAGGCCATCAAAAGCATCGATTTCTCGGACCAAATGACCTTTGCCCAACCCACCGATTGCCGGGTTGCACGACATCTCTCCGATCGTCGCAAACGTATGGGTGACCAGCGCCGTGCGCGCACCAAGACGTGCTGCAGCAGCGGCAGCTTCAGTGCCAGCATGCCCACCACCAACAACAACTACGTCATATGTCATACGTCCAATCATGAAACTCTGAAGCTTGCCTCCAACGCCGATGCAAATGTGCCGGCCAAATGATTCACGTGAAACATCTGCACAGATCGCACGCGAAGCACGAGCTGCACCTGCAACGATTCACGTGAAACAGTGGGCCACTGGCCAATCACTTACCAATACAAAACCGACCAAAGATCTGGTCCAAAACCTCTTCAGAATCAACCTGCCCTGTAATTCGGCCCAACGCTTGGGCCGCCAATCTGAGATCTTCGGCCCGAAGCTCAGCTTCAGCTGGCGTTTCTCGCTGAAACCGGATGAGATGCATCAACGAGGACTCCAAGTTTTGCCGATGCCGCGCGTGGGTCACCACGCAAGCTTCGCCATGTTCAAGCCGCTCACCCGCCAATTTTGCCAAACGCCCAATGAGCAGATCGATCCCCTCGCCCGTAACAGCCGAAGTTGCGATGACCTCCTCAGCCTCTATTGGCTGATCCAGCAAGTCGCATTTGCTTCGCACGTAAAGTACATTCGACTGCCGGTTCTTAATTTCATGAGGCAGGGGCTCGGTGCACCGCGACACATCATAAAGCCACACCACCAAATCACAGTCCCAAGCCCTCTTGAACGTGCGACGAATGCCCTCTTGTTCAACCGAACCAGCCGCCTCTCGCACGCCCGCGGTATCGGAAATCACAACAGGAAGCCCCGCCAGGTCCAGCCGAACCTCAATCACGTCTCGCGTCGTTCCTGGCTCTGGCGAGACGATCGCCACCTCCCGACGTGCAAGCGCATTCAAAAGGCTCGACTTGCCAGCATTGGGCGGGCCAAGCAAAGCCACATGAAATCCCTCTCGCAGGATCTCGCCGCGGTGATCGTTGTCGATGTACCCTTCAAACTCCTTTGTCAGCCCCGACACGATGTCCATAGCCTGCGCCCGCGCCTTTTCACTGACATCACCTTCGTCTGAAAAATCAATCGTCGCTTCAATCAGCCCCATCGCTTCCGTCAATTTGGAGCGCCAGCCGCCGCACAGCTCCGAGAAATATCCATCCGCATGAATCATGGCCTGGACGCGCTGCGCCTCGGTCTCGGCATCGATGAGATCGGCAAGACCTTCAGCTTCTGTCAGATCAATCCGACCAGACTCAAAAGCCCGAAGCGTGAATTCGCCAGGTTCCGCAAACCGGCATCCAGAAACACTCCCAATGGCCCGCAAGACAGACTGAACAACAGCCCGACCTCCATGGATGTGAAACTCCAGGACGTCCTCTCCTGTAAAACTATCCGGCCCAAGAAACATCACCGCCAGACCACGGTCGAGGACGCGGCCATCCTGAGGATCAACAATTTTGCGCAATCCCGCCCGACGCGGTACCAACTCAGGTGACGCCATTGCGCGTGCCACCTGTAATACAGCTGGCCCCGACACACGTATTACAGCAATACCAGCCCGACCTTGGGCACTGGAAAGCGCAAATATCGTTTCAGTGGAATTTGACTGTTGATCCATAGCGCTCCGTTACACCGCACTACCTAGTGTCAACAACACCAATCGCAACCAACCAGGACAAACTCCATGAGCCAAAATCGTCTCGCGAATGAGACAAGTCCATACCTGCTCCAGCACAAGGACAATCCTGTCCACTGGTGGCCCTGGGGACCTGAAGCACTTGCCCACGCACAGTCCACTGGCAAGCCTATCCTGCTGTCCGTCGGTTACGCCGCCTGCCATTGGTGTCACGTCATGGCGCACGAAAGCTTTGAAGACGAAGGCACGGCCGAGGTCATGAACGATCTATTCGTCAACATCAAAGTCGATCGCGAAGAACGCCCCGACATCGATGCCATCTATATGGGCGCCTTGCACCGGCTGGGCGAGCAGGGCGGCTGGCCTTTAACGATGTTTCTCGACCCCGAAGCCAAGCCCTTCTGGGGTGGAACCTATTTTCCAAAGACATCCAAGTTTGGTCGCCCAGCCTTCGTCGAAGTCTTGCGCAGTGTCGAAAAAATCTACCGCGAACAACCCGAAAAGGTGTCACACAACGCTGAACTGATCACATCCTCATTAAAAGACGATGATCACACCGACAGCGCACTTTTGGTAAATGACGCGCTCCTAAGAGAACTAACCGCGCGCATGGTTCGCGCCATTGATCCTGATCATGGCGGGATATCGGGCGCACCAAAGTTCCCCCAATGGAGTTTTTTCTGGCTCCTTTGGCGGGGCGCCATTCGATATCAAAACCAGAATGCACGAGGTGCAGTCGAGAACACGCTCATCCACATCTGTCAGGGCGGCATTTATGATCACCTCGGCGGCGGCTTCGCGCGCTATTCTGTCGACGAACGGTGGCTCGTTCCCCACTTTGAAAAGATGCTCTATGACAACGCGCTCCTCGTTGACCTCATGACAGAGGTTTATCGCGAGACGCAAAATTCTCTTTTTAAACAACGTATCGAGGAAACGATCGCCTGGCTTTCACGTGAAATGCTCACTGATACTGGCGCGTTCGCAGCTTCATTCGATGCCGACTCCGAAGGCGAAGAGGGAAAATATTACGTTTGGACGGCACAAGAAATCGGAACCCTCCTTGATGAGGAGGACGCCAATTTTTTCTCCTCCCTCTACGACATTACGCCCGCGGGAAATTTCGAAGGGAATAATATCCCCAATCGACTACATCGCTTAGAGCCACTGTCAAACGAGGAAGAAAAACGCGCCAAACGTATTCGCGACACACTCTTAAAGGAGCGATCAAAACGCATCCCTCCGGGCCGGGATGACAAACAGCTGGCCGATTGGAATGGGCTCATGATCGCGGCCTTGAGCTATGCCGCGTTTGTCTTTGATCGGCCAGATTGGACAGAGCTGGCCGAAAAAGCATTCCAGTCCGTTGTCAAAGACATGACCATTGATGGTCGCCTAAGACATTCAATGTGCCAAGGTCGGACCAGCGGCTCCGCTGTCGCACCAGACTATGCAAACATGATTTGGGCCGCGCTTCGCCTCTACCAATTCACGAGCGAATCCAAATACCTCGACCAAGCACAGCAATGGACGGATGCATTTCACGCCCACTATTGGCTTCCCGAACGCGGACGGTATGCAACCACGGCCAGTGATACGACAGATGTCATTGTCAGGCTGGCTCCCGGCACCGATGACGCAACGCCAAGTGCAAATGCCATCCAGTTTTCAAATCTAATCACGTTGGCCACGCTGACCGGCGATGAGGCTTATCGCGAACAAGCCATCATGATGGCTGAAAGCTTTGCAGGAGATATCGAAAACAATCTCATCGCACACACCGGCCTCTTAAACGCAATGATCGACATCATTTCACCCCAACACATCGTGTTGGTGGATGGTCAAGACCTCACTCAGCTCAAAGAAGCGCTCGTATCGATTTCTGTTCCGGGAGCCGTTCAAAACATCGTTGGACCTAATCCGAGCGACGAACGACCAACGTGGGCACAAGACATGACAACGAAAGATGGACAAGCCACCGCCTATGCGTGTCTCGGCCCGCAATGCGCACCACCTGTCACAAAAGCCGATGCACTTATCGGTCTTTTAAAAACGCACCGATCCGTTGCGCGAACAAAACAATGATTCACGTGAAACATTGAGACAAACCCAACGATGACAATTGGAAACCCGTCACGATTAGGTATTCATCGAGTCAAAGAACTCACTGTTGGTCTTCGTCGACTTGAGCTTATCGATCAAGAACTCAATCGCATCCATCGTTCCCATGGGATTGAGAATACGACGCAGCACGTAGACCTTTTTGAGCTGATCGGCAGGAATAAGAAGATCCTCTTTCCGCGTACCCGACCGCGCAACATCAATCGAAGGAAAGACGCGCTTATCGGACACTTTGCGATCCAGGATGATTTCGGAGTTACCGGTGCCTTTGAATTCTTCAAAGATCACTTCATCCATGCGCGAGCCCGTATCAATCAGCGCCGTCGCGATAATCGTCAACGACCCGCCTTCTTCGATATTACGAGCCGCACCAAAAAAGCGTTTTGGACGTTGCAAAGCATTGGAATCAACACCACCGGTCAAAACCTTACCCGATGACGGCACGACCGTATTATAAGCCCGTCCCAACCGCGTAATGGAATCAAGCAAAATCACAACGTCGCGCTTGTGTTCGACAAGTCGCTTGGCCTTTTCAATAACCATTTCGGAAACTTGCACATGTCGGGATGGCGGTTCATCAAACGTCGAGGACACCACTTCACCGTTCACAGAACGCTGCATGTCAGTGACTTCTTCCGGACGCTCATCGATCAGCAAAACGATCAAATAACACTCAGGATGATTGGCCGTGATTGAATGCGCGATGTTTTGCAGTAAAACCGTCTTACCCGTCCGCGGCGGCGCGACAATTAGTGCGCGCTGACCTTTTCCAAGCGGAGAAACAATATCAATAACGCGTGCAGATAGATCCTTTTTGGTCGGATCTTCAATTTCAAGATTGAGCCATTCCGTCGGATAAAGTGGCGTTAGATTGTCAAAATGTATCTTATGTTTGGCGGCCTCCGGCTCTGCAAAATTGATCTTATTGACCTTCAGCAAAGCAAAGTAGCGCTCACCGTCCTTTGGACTGCGGATCTGACCTTCCACAGAATCGCCCGACCGCAAAGCAAACCGTCTGATCTGCGACGGCGACACATAGATATCATCCGGCCCAGGCAGATAGTTCGCATCGGGTGACCGCAAAAAACCAAAGCCATCTTGTAGCACCTCGACGACACCGGTACCGGTGATATCAATCTCTTTGCTCGCAAGTTGTTTTAACGTCGCAAACATCAATTCCTGTTTGCGCATTGTGCTGGCGTTCTCGACGCCAACTTCTTCGGCAAAGCTCAAGAGCTCTGTCGGGGACTTGAGCTTCAATTCCTCAAGCTTCATTTCTTCCATGACGGAAAATCTCCGGGAGATGGCGTCGGCACATATAAGGTGGGATTTTTGAGGTGCCGTACCATGAGGTGGGAAGTGGACAACCCGTCAAATGCCACACAGATGTGACAGTTGGGCAAAGCGGGACGTCCCTTAGGAAATCAACGCACACAGCGTTTGTGCTAACCATGGCCGTTTTTGGGCCGAAGCACATCTATTATTATAGCAGAATTCACACAAGAGGAAAAGCGCAGCGTTCGTCGCACACTCTTCCTCAGATTGGCTTCACGATCACAAGAATGACAGCCAACACCATGATAAGCGCTGGCATTTCATTCATAATTCGCCAATGACGCGCCGTTTTCGTGCGTTTGTCCTCATGAAATTCACGCACGGCCCATGCAAAATACATGTGAAGCGCACTGAGACCGATCACAAGAACCAGTTTGGCCATAAACCAAACCTGCAAAAAAAGTCCACCGCGCCACGCAAGCCATAAACCTAACGCCCAGGTAACAATCATCGCCGGTGTTGCAATAATTGCCAGAAGTCGCCGCTCCATAACCTTCAGCGTCTGCGAAAGCTCTGAACCCACCGCCGCATCAGTATGATAAACAAACAAACGTGGAAGGTATAAAAGCCCCGCCATCCACGACACCACAGCAACGACATGAATCGCCTTGACCCAAAGGTAAGCTTGATCTCCCAGCACCCACACTACAACAAGCACGCCGACCACAACGATCGCCAACACCATCGCAGCCCTGAACGCTGGGCCGCCGTCACGCATCCGGCCGGTCCCCCCTCGTTGACTCCAACATCAATATATTTCCAATAAAAATCACAGCGTTACATAAAGCGACCATTTGCCCCTCGAACAATCTCAACAAGGCGCGCAACGTTGTCCGGCGGAGTCTGGGGCAAAATGCCATGACCCAAATTAAAAATAAACGGCAATCCTTCCATAGTGCGCAAAATTTCCTGAACGCGCTGTTCAAGAGACGCTCCACCGGCAAGCAACAACAACGGATCCAAATTACCTTGAACAACAATGCCGCGATTCGCAATGTCCGCCATAAAACCAACGGGCATCGTCGTATCACAACTTAACCCATCAACACCGGTTGCCGCCGCAAAATAAATACTGCGTAGTCCCGCACCACGCGGAAACGCGATGATCGGAATCCCCGGATGCCGCCCTCGCAATTTTTCAACAATTACCCGAGTCGGCTCCACCACCCAAGATTCAAATTCGCCATCGGGCAAGTTTCCAGCCCAAGTGTCAAAAATTTGCACAGCATCAACACCCGCTTCCACTTGCGCGGAAAGGTAATTGACCGACGTGTCCGTCAACAACTCGATCAACTGTCCAAAACCATCAGGATCGCGATATGCCCAATCGCGCGCTGCCGCTTGATCCACAGACCCAGAACCGCCCACCATGTAGGTCGCAACAGTCCATGGCGCACCACAAAATCCTAAGAGCGCAGTTTTATCGGGCAGCGAATCACGAATTTGCCCAATGGACTCACGCACAATTGCAAATACGCGATCGACCTTTTCAACACTTAATTGTTCTAAGTCTTTCCGCGTTCGAACGGGATCCAATCGTGGACCTTCCCCTTCAACAAAACCGACCTGCTGGCCTAACGCATCAGGCACAACCAAAATATCTGAGAACAATATCGCCGCATCAAAACCAAATCTTCGGATAGGTTGCAGCGTAACCTCACAAGCAAGCTCCGGCGTATAACAAAGATCAAGAAACCCACCAGCCTTCGCCCTAACCTCCCGATACTCAGGCAAATACCGACCCGCTTGTCGCATCAACCAAATCGGTGGTGGTGCAACAATCGATCGATTGAAAACATCAATAAAACGACGAGACGGACCAGGTTGTCCAAAGATCATCCCGTCTTCAAAACCTTTTTTCAAGACTCTAAAATCCTTTTTTAAATCTTGTTGTTTTGACTCTTTAAGCGGTGAATTAAGGGAATATCTTTGTTTTCAAACCCTCGACACTGTGTTTTCAACATGCTGTATATCAATACACCAGATCTTGTGTCGCGCGATTGCTACAAACACAAGTAGAAGAACTTTCTCGAAAAGTCAGATAGTTATAATCGCGACGTGACACAACACAAAACGGCATGATGTGTTGAGAACATGGGAGTGAAGCAAGGAAGACGCACCAATCCCCGTGGATGTCAAAACACGTGATAACTTAGTACAACCGACGCATAATGTGAGCCCGTTCCGGGATAGACCGAGAGACACGTTGAACGAAGTACACGACATGTCTCTGCAATCTTAATAACTCAGAATTCCTTCACAAATGTCCAACAACCTCCCAAGCTATTATCATCTGCATTTAATTTCAGATTCAACTGGCGAAACTTTGATCACCATCGCCAAAGCCGCATCTGTCCAATATTCTCAAGCACGGCCGATTGAACATATGCACCCGCTCGTTCGCACGCCGCGCCAACTTAATCGGGTCATTCAGGAGATCGAGCGCGCACCGGGTATCGTGCTCTATACAGTGGTCAATGAAGAGCTTTCCTCAATTCTTGAAAAAAGTTGCAGTGAGCTCAACGTACCCTGCATGCCCGTCTTACAACCAATCATGCAGGTGTTCGAAGCCTATCTTGGCGCTTCCAAAACCCCAACTGTCGCAGGCCAACATGTCCTTGATGCCGACTATTTCCGCCGTATCGATGCTCTAAATTTCACCATGAAACATGATGATGGTCAGCTGCCTGAAAACTTGAACGACGCGGACATTATCGTATTGGGGATTTCCAGAACCTCAAAAACGCCCACCAGTATTTATCTGGCGCAACGCGGATATAAGACCGCAAATCTCCCGCTCATTCCCGATGTACCGTTGCCAGAGTCATTGACCAAGCCCCACGATGCACTCGTCGTGTGTCTAACAGCAAGCGTTGACCGCATCATAGCCGTTCGCAGAAACCGTGCCATTTTGATTGGCGATCGAAAACTTGAGCAGTATATAGACCGCGAAGCGATACAAGCAGAGATTGCATATTCGCGGCGTGTTTGTGCCAAGTACGGCTGGCCCCTCATCGATGTGACACGCCGCTCAGTAGAAGAAACAGCAGCAACGATCATCAAAGTCTTTCAAGACCGCGAAACTTCAGCGCAGACTGAAGCCAGGCAACCTTCATGACAGAGCCCTCAGCATTCGTATTGGCTTCAAGCAGCCAAATCCGCTGCAATCTCCTTAAATCAACAGGACTAACTTTCACTGTTGATCCAGCCGACATTGATGAAACAACCATTCGCGACACACTGCTTTCGGAAAACGAGTCGATTGATCCACGAGACATCGCAGAAGTTCTAGCACGGGCAAAAGGCGAAAGTGTCAGCGAGCGCCATTTAGGTGATATTGTTGTTGCCGCAGACCAGGTCCTAACTATTGAGAGTGAAATTCTGAGCAAACCAAATTCAGTAAAAGAAGCACGCAACACGCTGCAAAAACTGTGTGGAAAAACACATGCGCTCCATTCGGCCGCAACAATTGCCATTGATGGCCATACGGAATGGACCTGTGTCGAAACAGCCCATCTAACAATGCGTAATTTTTCCGCCGACTTCCTCGCCAAATACATACTACGCGGCGGAGAGGATCTCCTTCAATCGGTTGGTGCCTATAAACTTGAAGATCAAGGCATCCAGCTCTTTGAAAAAATAGAAGGCGACTATTTTACAATATTGGGTTTGCCGCTTCTTCCACTTCTCGCTGAATTGCGCAACCGAGGTGGAGCCTCGGTATGACCACACCACCATTAAAGAGGGCTTGCGTTATTGGCTGGCCCATCGAACATTCGCGATCACCTTTGATTCACAACACCTGGATCAGCGAACACAATATAGATGCAAGCTATGAAAAAGTAGCCGTTGCTCCTAACGACGCGCCAAATTTTATGCAAAACCTTAAATCCAACAGTTGGGTTGGTTGCAGCGTAACAGTCCCGCTCAAAGAAATCGCTTTTAAGACAGCCGATTGGCGCGATGAGTCAGCAAACGCCGTCGAAGCCGCAAACACACTTTGGTTTGAGAGCGGAAAGCTCTGCGCCATGAACACCGACACATATGGATTTATGACGCACTTAGAACAAACTGTTCCCAATTGGACAGCGTCAAATAAACCTGTATCCATCCTCGGCGCAGGCGGCGCAGCGCGCGCAATTATCTTTGGCTTTTTTCAAGCAGGCATAAACCAGGTAAGACTCTATAACAGAACTAAAGAACGCGCGATCGAGCTACAAAAACACTTTGGATCCCAGATCACCATTCACGATTGGCAAGATCGCACCACGGCAGCAAGAGACTGTAGTGTCATTGTCAACACCACGACAATCGGAATGAACGGTGAAGGCGATCTCACAGTAGACCTCGCGACCGCGGACAAGGACTGTGTCGTTTATGACATCGTCTACACACCGCTAGAAACGGCATTTTTACGTCAAGCAAAGAACAACAATTTGCGAACCGTGGATGGACTAGGCATGCTGCTCCATCAGGCCGTGCCGGGATTTGAAAAATGGTTTGGGATTAGGCCTAAGGTTACCAACGAATTGCGCAATATGATCCTCAAAGACATCGAGCAAACGACATGCTGATCGTTGGACTGACAGGCTCCATCGGCATGGGAAAATCCACGGTGGCAGCGCGTTTTCGTGAACACGGGATCTCAGTCTGCGACGCCGATGCCATTGTCCATGACCTTTATGAGAGTATCGCCGTTCCCTCTATCGCTGAGGCATTTCCAGGTGTAACCACTGACAATAAAATCGACCGACAAAAGTTATCTCTTGTTCTAATGGAAGAACCCGCCCGACTAAAAGAGCTGGAAAAGATCATCCATCCTATGGTGCGGGAGCAAGAGCGTCAGTTTCTTCAAAAAGAGGCCGCAAATGATGCACCACTAGCAGTGCTCGAAATTCCGCTTCTTTTTGAGACAGGTGCCAACGACTTGGTCGATGTCACGATTGTTGTGAGCACGAGCCCCGAGATCCAAAAGGCACGCGTTTTCGCAAGGTCAGATATAACACCAGAAAAATTTGAGAAGCTCTGTTCACGTCAAATGTCTGATAAAGAAAAACGTACGCGCGCTGATGTCATCATAGATAATAACGGCACCATTGAAGAGACCCATCAGCAGGTCGATGCTTTAATTGAAAAGTTGAAGGTTCGCTCTGGAAAGGCCTATGAACGCCATTGGACCTGAACCTCCGAATCAGAAAACATCCGGGTAAACGAAATCTATGAAAGAATAAGACCTCATGGATCGCGAAATCGTATTGGACACCGAAACGACCGGACTTGATCCCTTAAATGGTGATCGTCTGATCGAAATCGGATGCATTGAGCTCATCAACCGAATTCCAACCGGCCGCGAGTTTCACACCTACATCAATCCAGATCGTGACGTACCGATGGAAGCACAAAGCGTGCACGGCATTTCAACGGAGTTTTTGCAAGACAAACCACGCTTCCCTGAAGTCGCTCCCCAATTTCTGGAGTTTATCAGCGACGATGACCTCGTCATCCACAACGCCGCGTTTGATGTTGGTTTTTTAAATACTGAGCTGGAACGAATCCCACTGATTGCAATTTCAATGGAACGCGTGATTGATACGCTTCAAATCGCAAGACGCAAACACCCCGGCGGCCCAAACAATCTTGACGCACTATGCAAACGCTACGGTATCGACAATACAAAACGCGTAAAACACGGCGCACTTTTGGATTCGGTGCTGTTGGCAGAAGTCTACGTTGAATTATTAGGCGAGCGACAAGCGAAGTTAGAACTAGCGGATGCCCGCAAAAAAGAAGAAAAAAAGGCCCGCTCGAAACGTTCAAAACCGATGACGCGACCTAATCCTTTACCATCACGTATCGAAAAGAATGACGAGGACCGACATCGCGAATTCGTGACCACATTGGGTGAAGATGCGATTTGGTGGCATTATCTTGGTACGCTTCGAAACTAAAATCATCAGCCCATTGACATGGACCGCGCCAAACCGCCCCGCGTTCTAAAATCTACAGTTCGGATTTTGTTTCTGGATTAGCGTCAGCAGCGCTCACTTGCTGGTCTTGCAGCCGCTGAGCATAAAGAGCACCAAAGTCAATTGGATCAAGAAGCAACGGCGGAAACCCTCCTTCACGAGAAAGATCCGCAACGAGACGCCGCAAGAACGGAAAAATCAAAGCCGGACAGTTAATGAGTAAGAATGGCTCCATCGCCCCGTCGGGCATGTTCCTAATCCGAAACAGCCCTGCATAAATAATTTCCATGTCATAGATTGTGCCGCGTTGACTCGTCGCGCATGCTTTGAAATCAATCGCACTTTCATAAAGATCATCGCGAACATTGATAGCGTTGACATTGACTTCCACTTTCATGTTCGGATCGTCACCAGGTCCGCCAAGCAAGCGCTCCACGTTCGGGTTTTCAAACGACAGGTCCTTGACATATTGAGCAACGACCTGGGCTTGAACCCGTTGCGGATCACCTTTGGGCTCGTCACTTTTGGCGGTCTTGATTTTTCCGTTTGAACCGTTTGTCGACCTAGCCATGGCTCTCTTGCCCAATCAATTTTCTGGAGTAGATTGAATTACAAGTAACCCAGCGCCCATAGATTTTGAAATAACTGTCGGCGGCAAGCGGGCTCAACACCGCTATCATGCACTATAAAGCTTAGCAAATGTGCATCAATGACGCTGATCCGGTTCAACCGTATTCTCATCCAAACGTTCAAATTCACCTTCGATGACAACGCCACGTTGAGGACGACTTTTTTTGGACTTGGTCGAACTAGCCGGACCAGAACCATGAATTGGCTTTTGATTTTCCAAGTTTTCATCGACAGGAAAGACAAAAAAGCGCTTTAAGATCCGCTTAAAAACAAAACGAGCTATTACCAACCGCGCAGGCGGAATAAGAAGAATAAATCCGATGGCATCCGTTAACAGGCCTGGAGTAAGCAGGAAAGCCCCGGCAAGCAACAGCAGGACGCCCTCAATCACAGGCTCAATTGGCATCTGACCACTAAGGACAGAAGACCTCGCCCGCGCCAGCACGCCAAATCCTTGGGTTTGCAACAGCCAAGTTCCAACAACAGCTGTGGCAATAACGATAAATATGGTCCACAACAGGCCAATTTCCTGGCCAACCTTGATGAACAGCGCAATTTCGATCAAGGGCAAGGCAATGAACAGCAGCAATAATGATAGGCGAAACGGCGGTGCCATCTGTTCCTCGCATAAGGCGCGCGCATCCTGAAACAAAGCTAATTTTGCACATCAGGCCTGCGCGCAATTTGGTCTAACTGGTTGGCATTGTGCTCGTTGTGTCTTAAGTTGAGGTAGATCCAGACTTGTGTTTACAGCCAATGATCACCACTTTTCCGGCACTTTCTAGCCTAACCCTAGCGTCTAGCGATAAAACTACCTAAATGAAGGCCACCTCCCCTCCACTCGAGCACGCTTGGAAGGCGCATCTATGGACGAGACTATGAATCTCATAACACTGATTGCTCTCATTGTGGCGATTGTGGCCATTGTGAAGTTACGCAGTGTACTCGGCCGACGAACTGATGAGGACGATACCCGGGTTGAACGCTTCCGGGCAGAAAGCCAGCGCCAGAGCTCCACGACAAGCTCAGACGGTGTGGTAACACTTCCCCGCTCGCATAATGAGGAAGTCCAATCATCCACAAATGCGAATGTCTCAAAGGACGAAGCACAAACGCGCGTTAAGGAATTTGCCGGCACCAACAAACAGGTCGAGCACGGATTGTTGGAGATCCTTGAAAGAGATTCCTTTTTTGATCCCCATCACTTCTTAAAGGGGGCCAACCAGGCCTATGAAATGATTGTAATGGCTTTTGCTGAAGGAAATCGTCAACTCCTAAGAGATCTTTTAAGCCCAGATGTCTTTGACGGCTTTAGCAGGGCAATAACCGACCGCGAAGCCAAGGGCGAACAGATTGATCAGAGCTTTGTGGGCATCGACAAGTCTGACATCATTGAAGCAGACGTGAAATCAGGTATCGCAAACATTACAGTCAGGTTTGTGAGCCAGTTGATCTCCGCCACACGAGATGCCGCCGGCGTTGTCGTCGCAGGCGATGCGCAGAAGATCAAAGAGGTCACCGACATCTGGACCTTTAGCCGTGACTTGTCTTCCAAAAATGCCCTTGCAAATCCAAATTGGACACTCGTGGGAACGCAAACGCCCCATTAACAATTCCCAACGATCGACTGCTAAACCGCCTGCCAAACATTTTACGTTCGAATAACATGTCGTAAAATGATGTCGACACGGCGGATCGGTTATTTACGTGACCGGGTCGCTGCCGATAGACGTGGCAAGCACCATGAAAAAGCCTTCCAAAAAAACCGGCTTAAAACCAATTCTGTCCGATGAGGACCAAAAGCTTTGGCACCAGTTGTCCCAAGATATGGAGCCTTTGCAAAAAAAGAAAAAAAAGCAGACCTACTTCGCGCCTAACGAGCCTCAGCCAGCCCTGGAACGGGCCAAACCCCCAAAAAACAATACGGAGACAAATGCCTCAGATCTACGATCCCAGCAACCAGCCAAGACGGTGCCCACAGCCTTCGACCCGCCGCAAAATGTAGATTTTGATGCAAAAACACGCCGCCGACTAAGATCAGGACGCATTGAAATTTCAGCGCGTTTGGATCTGCACGGCATGCGCCAAGGACAAGCGCGCAACGCCTTGCGCAAATTTCTTTTTAACGCGCACGGGCGTGGTCATCAGTGGGTTCTCATAATAACGGGGAAAGGCGTAAAACTAGACTCTGACAAACGCCATCAACCCTGGCTCGGAGGCGAGAAAGACGAACGCGGCGTTCTTCGCCAAAATGTACCGCAATGGCTATCCGAGCCCGAATTGCGAAACATCATTGTAAGTTTTACAACGGCTGGTCCCCGACATGGCGGCGATGGCGCGCTTTATGTACGCTTGCGTACACGCCGCCACGCATGAAAGGGCGCTTAAATCTTCAATATGATCTTCCCGTTCGTTTTTCGCTGATCAAACAATCGCAAAGCCTCACGCGCATCTTCCAACGCAAAGACTCTTTCGATGCGTGGCGTCAATTTGCCGTCCGCGATCCAAGATAACAATTGGGTCATGTTGGCCCGGTGACGACTGGGTTCTCGCTTGACAGCTTCACCCCAAAATACGCCAATGGCAGCACAACCCTTCAGGAGTAAAATGTTAAGAGGAATTATTGGAATTTCACCGGACGCAAACCCAACGACGAGATATCGACCACCCCAAGCCATGGCTCGCATTGCCGGTTCCGCATGATTACCACCCACACAGTCATAGATGACATCTACGCCGTCACCCTCTGTCAGGTCCTTGAGCCGACCCTTCAAATCGTCGTTCTTGTAACTAACAAGGTCATCAGCGCCATGGTCACGGCAAATCGCAAGTTTGTCCTCTGTGGACGCCACCGCGACCACCCGCGCACCGAGCAATTTTGAGATTTCGACGGCCGCAAGTCCTGCACCACCAGACGCTCCCAACACCGCGACCGCGTCACCAGGGCCAACACTGGCCCTATCAACCAATCCGTGTAATGCCGTTCCGTACGTTATGGTGACGCCTGCCGCCACCTCGTCGCTCACGCTATCGGGCACAGGAATGATCTGATCTTCGCTGACGGCCACAGCCTCACGCGCCCCGCCCCAGCCGAGGTAGGCCATGACACGGGCGCCAACCTTCACCTTCGTCACTTCCGTGCCGACGGCTCTGACGATACCAGATATTTCGCCGGCAGGCGAAAACGGCAGATCTGGCTTATATTGATAGCGTCCACGGGTGATAAGAGTGTCAAAAAAATTTAAGGCTGCACCACGGACCTGGACAACAACCTCATTGGGCCCGGCAACGGGCTCCTCAACGTCCTCCAAAAAGAGGGCGTCAGGTCCGTCAAGCGATTTACATAAGATTGCTTTCATTGGATGTGGTCGGCCGATTCGCCTGATTGGTGTGAAGACGCTAAAAGATCAGCGATGAGTTTTGCTTGCAGCAGCATAACCGATCGAAAGAAACACTTATTGCAGCTGACATGGAAACACAAATCGGCATACCGCCCTCCTGGCCACCTAGTCCACGTGGTTATTTCGCCATCGGGGCCGAGCGCATGTCCAAAGCGCTGAACCTTGGCAATCTCATGCGCTCCGCACATGGCTTTGGCGCTAGCTTCACATTCACAATAGGCGCCACCTATAAGGCGCTGGAAGCGCGTGCAGACACATCCAAAGGCCAAGACCATCTTCCGCACTACAACTGGCAAAGTCTTGAAGACATGATCCTTCCGCAGGACTGCCGACTTATCGGGATTGAGCTTGTGGACGACGCAATTGATCTTCCAAGTTTCAGGCACCCAAAAAGAGCTGCCTACGTGTTGGGACCGGAACGCGGAATACTCTCAGAGCCCCTACTCGAGCGTTGCGATTATGTCGTACGGATTCCCACCCGTTTCTCCATCAATGTTGCCATGGCCGGAGCCATAGTCATGTACGATCGGATCACCACCCTATCCCGCTTTGCCCCCCGGCCTGTGAGCGAATCGGGCCCAAGACCCCGAACCGTTGCTTCTGTGCATGGAAATACAACGAAATTTGACTAACGGTAACATAGTTGCCCAAATTCCTGCTATATGGTCAACCGCGAACAACCGATTTGAAGGAACCAGACGGACCCATGACGTTTCTCAAAACGCGCGCAACAATCTCGACCACCATTGCAGCAGGCCTTCTCGCTGCAATGACTAGCGGAGCAAGCTCTGCAAATCTTGTAAAGTCGTTCCGCGATTGGAGCCTATTTACGCATGATGCTGCCGGTACCAAAGTGTGCTTTGCCGCATCGCAGCCCAAGAGCACAGCGCCAGAAGGCGCAAACCGTGATTCGATTTTCTTTTACGTGTCAGCCTGGCCCAAAGACGGTGTGAAATCTGAGGTAAGCGTTAGGCTCGGCTATCCGATCAAGCCTGGTAGCACTGTGAGTGTCCAAGTGGGCTCGGATAGATACTCGCTATTTGCCAAGGACGACAAAGCATTCGTTGCCGATCCAACTGAAGAGTTAAAGCTCATTGAAGCCATGAAGCGTGGTTCGACCATGCAAGTAAAAGGTATCTCAACGCGAGGTACGAACACGTCAGATCGGTATTCCTTGTCAGGTGTCACCGCCGCAATTGAGGCCTTGGCGCAAGCCTGCCCCTGATCAGATTCTATTCGATATCGAAGTTAAATCATCGGGTCTTTGCTGAAAGACGCCGCTTACGGTCACCGTTTAGCAAAAAATTTGCAATCTATCAGCAATGTTAGGGCGCATCGGGCGACAAACGATCCGGTGTGCCGATAATCTTGGTGGAAATCACGGTTCCTGAATTCCAAAAAACCTTGAACGGATAGCACGCCAGCACAAACGGTGGGGAAGTGAGTGCATGCGTATGCGTATCAACCAGTTCGCATTTTTCAGTTTCATACTCTCAATAAGTTTGCTTCAATTCAATACGCCTGCCCAAGCACAGTCGATATTTGATTTTCTGTTCGGCAAACCTCAATCCACCCATCCCCAGCCATCCCAAAGAGGTGCTTCCAGCCACGGAAATTACGGTCCCGGGGCAACACACAGCCGGTCCCGTTCGTCCCAAGACTACAAAACCATGTGTGTAAGGCTTTGCGACGGGTTTTATTTTCCAATTCAGTCACGAACCACAAGGCGAAGTTTCCACCGCGACGCAAGAGCATGCAAACAAAGGTGTGGCGGGCGCGCGAAGCTCTTTTATTTGCCCGCAAGCTCAGAAAACATTGAGAATATGGTCGATCTCTCTGGACATCGTTACGCAGACCTGAAACACGCATTCAAATATCGCAAAAAGCTCGTCTCGGGTTGCTCCTGTCGCCCCATGCCATGGTCCCATGCCGAACGAGCACGCCACCAACGCTATGCCGCAATAGCGGCCATGGAAGCATCGCGAGACAAAGAAAAAGCCGAAGCTGAACAAAATATCGCTGTAGCGGAACAGGAAACGACGGGTGAACGAAAAAACTCCCAAGTCGATATAATGGACTTAAGGTACGTCACAATAGACGGCCAGCCATTGCAGACCACTGCAAACTTGGGCGACGAACCCCCAACCAAGACATCGCGCTCTGCAAGGAAAACTCGCAAAAGGCGTTACGCGAAAAAACACCAACGGCGCAGAAAAGCTAAGAAGTCGACAAGTTGGTTTGCCTCATCGGGCACCAAGTACAGGTGGCCTGGCGATTCATAATGGACAAACGAAAAGTCCAACCATCCAAAAATATAAATCTAACTGCTAAGTCGCAGCCCAAACCTCGTTAGGTCGACCCGTCAATGCATAGTGGGCCTCCACCACGTAAGGCCCGCCACCAGTCTTTGGTTTTGCCGAAAAAAGCGCAAACTCGATGACCGGAAACCAATCAGTTCGAAATGCACCATGCTGCTGCAAAAATTTTGCGAGCACATCCTCACGTGCATACTTTAACCGCGCGACGGTAATATGGGCCTTAAAAGCCCGCGACTCCGGTTTCAGTCCCGCCGATCGCGCAGCCCGCTCATGGGCGCGCGCCAATAACTCAAGTTGGGGCCCCGCCTCAACACCGGCCCATAAGATGCGCGGATCACGGCCACCGAACGTGCCAACACCTGCTAAGCGCATTTCAAAGGCCGAAACGCTAATGCCATCAAGAAACGACGCAAATTCATCAGCGACGCGATTGTCAATGTCGCCAGCAAAACGCAGCGTCAAATGTAGATCATCGATATCGACCCACTTCACGCCTGGCAATGGACGATGCAGCTCCAAAACATCATCTTTGACAAATTCGGGCAACTCAATTCCTGTAAACAGTCTTGGCATGGCTAAAGACCTCTTCCGCCCCGAACGTGTTTGCCGACTAGCACAAAAAGTCACGCACCGCGATACGCTAAAAAATACAACAAATGGATAGCTCACCTAATTGGATTTCGCCGCGCGGGTCCTAACGTCATCTAGGAGTTTTTTCACATCAGGAAGAATTTTGCCAACAATTTGAGCAACGCCCTTGGCGTTTGGATGAAGCCCATCGTCAAGATTAAGTTTGGGATTTAGAGCGACACCTTCAAGGAAAAACGGATAAAGGATCGCCCCATATTTTTGGGCAAGGTCCACATATATCCGTTCAAATGATTCAATATGTTTTGTACTCCAATTACGCGCTGCGCGCATTCCCGCAAGCAACACGGGAATATTGCGTTCTTGGAGCTTCTTAAGGATCCGATCAAGATTTCGGCGCGTGACTTTCGGGTCAATACCCCGCAACGTATCGTTGGCGCCAAGTTCCAAAATGACAGCATCCGTGTCTTTTGTAACAACCCAATCAAACCGCTGAAGCCCTCCCGCCGTCGTATCGCCCGACACACCGGCGTTGACCACCTTCACGTTCTTGTATTGACCAGATTGGAGCGACTTTTGCAGCTGCGCCGGAAACGCGTCTGATGGCTTCAAGCCGTAACCTGCTACCAAGCTATCGCCAAAAACCACGAGCCGTATGTTAGGACTTTCGCTGTCTGCTTGCGCTACGGCGATCGTTAAGGTCAATCCGCCAACAAACACGGCCACCCACAACAACGACAGGAGACGACGAACAGCGATTGTTAAAGTCCCGCCAAAAGGGGTTGGAGATTGATAATTATTCACAATATCTTTGCTCCATGATTCCGCCGCAAGAGTCATCCACTTCCAATTGTTTGCGTATCTGACTGTTATCGACACCCAAAGCCACTATCTTTCACCAACACTGACAACGCTCTCTTCCATAAAAGGCCAAATTTCCTGTGCAAGCCCCAATTGTTTCACTCAGCAATGTTGACCTAACGCTTACGAGCCGAGCAGGCTCCGTCAAAATTTTGCGTGACATTAACTTGGAGATCAATCGCGGCCAATCCGTGTCGATTGTCGGACCGTCTGGCTCTGGTAAAACCTCACTACTGATGATCATGTCCGGTCTTGAACCGGCAACAAGCGGCAAAGTCATCATTGCAGGACACAATTTCAAGGCCCTCTCGCACGATGCAATAACAAAGGTGCGCGGAAAAGACATCGGCATTGTATTTCAATCTTTCCATCTCGTACCAACAATGACCGCATTGGAAAATGTCGCACTACCATTGGAGTTTCGCGGCGATGCGGGCGCGATCAAGACGGCCAATGAACTTCTTGAAAAAGTTGGGTTGAGTTCACGTGCTCAGCACTTTCCTGCAGAGTTGTCAGGCGGCGAACAGCAGCGTGTCGCAATCGCACGTGCTTTATCAACGAGGCCCCAGCTTATTCTCGCCGATGAACCCACCGGCAATCTCGACGCCAAAACAGGCGAGCAAATCATAAACACGTTGTTTGATCTCAAAACGCAATACGATGCGACGCTGATCCTTGTCACACATGATCAAAGCGTGGCGGATAAATGTGACCGTCATCTCAAAATGATCGACGGCACTATCTCTTCTTCAACGTTCAAAGCAGCCGCAGAATGAACGTCGCCGTGAACAGCAAAGACACATCGAGCATCGGGACGCGCCGCCCCGCGATCGCAAAACTTCTGGCAATTGCTGCACGGCAAGTTCGTGGCGGCCTCAGCGGTTTTTATATCTTTATGGCCTGCGTTGCCCTTGGCGTCATGATGATCGCGGCTTTGGGTGCCGTCACAGAATCATTGCGCGCCGGACTTGAATCAGAAGGCCAAACGCTACTTGGCGGAGACATCCTGTTGTCGCGCATGCATGTCCGGGCCGATGACAAGGAACGCCAAATTCTCAAGTCGACCGGTATCGTAGGAGAAAGCGCGTCCATGCGGTCAACGGCGCGCGCAATTGACGATTCCGATCAAATGCTTATCGAAATTAAGGCCGTAGATGAGACTTATCCCCTTGTGGGCGAACTGAAACTAAAAAACGGAATATCTGCGCGAGACGCATTTCGAAAACCGAGCCGTGCCGCCGTCGACCAACTTGTGCTGGAACGCCTCAAGCTCAAAGTGGGCGACAAATTTAATTTAGGGTCCTCAACACTTGAAATTGAGGCGGTCATTGACGAAACACCAGACGGCCTCACACACAGGCTGACCTTTGGCCCACGCGTACTGATTTCATTACCGACACTCCTGCAAACCGGGCTTGTACAACCGGGTGCCTTGATCAATTGGCGCTATGCCATAAAACTTGCAGAGCAGAAGAACGCGGGCGACGACGAATTACAAAAACTAAGGAACAATCTGAAACAGGGATTGTCGGGCGCTGGTTTCACCATTGCCGATCGGCGCGAACCCTCACCACAACTGTCAAGAACACTAGAGCGACTGCGCCAATTCCTCACTCTCATGGGTTTGACAGCACTTTTGGTCGGCGGCGTCGGTGTTGCAAACGCGGTCTCAACCTTCATCGATCGTCAACGCAAGACCATTGCAACGTTCAAAAGCATTGGCGCAACAAATAGCCAAGTCATGACGGTCTATTTGATTCAGATCCTCATGATGACAGCCATCGGAATTATTGTTGGCCTTGCCTTGGGATTGGCCATCCCCGCTGCACTTGCATTTTTTTACGGTAAGTCACTGCCAATTCCAGCAACGCTCACGATACCGGTGTGGAGCACATTTGCTGCCGTCGCCTATGGAGCGCTTGTTGCATTACTATTTTCGCTCTGGCCACTGGGTCAAACAAGCCGCGTAAGTGCCGCTGCTCTGTTTCGCGACAACGTCATGAATGAAAAGAAATGGCCACCGACATACATCGTTTTGGCGACGCTAGCCTTGGCAATCGCATTGGCCGTTTTCGCAGTGATGACGTCTGGCTCACAAAAACTGGCGCTCTACTATTGTGGCTGTCTTCTTCTGGCGTTCTTGACCTTCATTGCCTTGGGCGAAGGTGTCAGCTGGATTGCACGCAGAATTCGCAGGCCTCGCAATCCCGAACTGTCATTGGCCATCGGCAATCTAGGTGCGCCCGGCGGACTAACACGATCAGTCATTCTTTCTCTGGGCGCAGGACTTTCTGTTCTTGTTGCCGTTTCACTCGCTGACGCGTCATTCGTGGACGAGTTGGGCAGCCGCTTGCCAGAAAATTCACCGGATTATTTCGTTCTGGATATTCCAAAAGATGAAATGGAAAATTTCCGCAACGCCATTGAGGGAGAAGTGGCGGGCACCGCAATCAAAAGCGCACCCATGCTGCGCGGACGACTGGTCAAACTAAACGGTACACCCGTTGAACAAATAAATGCACCACCCGATGCGCAATGGGTCCTGAGCGGCGATCGAGGCATCACCTATTCTGACAAGGCCCCAGAAGACGGAAAAATAGTTGAAGGAAAATGGTGGTCGAAGGAGTATTCGGGCGAACCATTAGTTTCCTTTGAATCAGAACTTGCCGAACAGCTTGGCTTAAAAATATCCGATACGGTCACCGTGAATATTTTGGGACGTGACGTCACAGCTCGGATTGCCAATTTACGAAGAGTCAATTGGGAAAGCCTTGCCATCAACTTTGTGATGATCTTTTCGCCCAATACATTGACGGGTGCTCCCGTTAATCAACTGGCAACAGTCAAGCTTCCCGACCAAACGAGTCTGGCAAATGAAGGACAACTCACACGCAACCTGGCCAAAAAATTTCCCTCCATCACGGTCATTCGTGTGCGCGACGCAATAAAAACCTTCAATCAAGTGTTTGCAAAAGTCATGACCGCGGTCCGCGCAGCAACCTCAGTGACCCTCTTAGCTGGCGCTATTGTTCTTGCTGGCGCTTTAGCAACGGCGCAGCGAAGGCGCATTCTTGAAGCCGCCATTCTCTCAGCACTGGGCGCCAACCGCCGAAAAATTCTATCTGCCCACCTATCAGAATATATCATCCTTGCACTGACGACGGCGGGCTTCGCCATTGCGATTGGCGCCTTTGCCTCGTGGTTGGTCTTAACCGAGGCCATGGATGTCGAATTTATGTTTTCCTGGAGAGCTGTGGCCTTAGCGCTGAGCATTTCTATGGGTCTTGTGGTGGCGTTCGGCCTCCTCGGCACATGGGCAATTTTACGTGCGAAACCAGTGCCTTATTTACGTTCCGAGTAACTTGCCAATTCGGCTCAAGACCTTGATTTCAGTCGCAAAAACCCCCACATCTAATACAAATTGAGCTTTTTTGCTTCTTGAAACCGTCAGAAACGCAGTTCATATGTGTTGCGAACGAATGATGGTCAGATTTCCAATTGAAACGAAGGGAATGGGACATGGCTGAACTCGAGAATAGGTATTCTCAAACGGGCACGACAACGCGTACCGGCGTTGCGGTTGATGAGGGCCTACGCTCCCACATGCTGGGGGTCTACAACTATATGGCGCTTGGCGTCGCGTTTACCGGTGTCGTCTCGTATCTAACGTATTACTTGGCAGCGACGGTCCCTGCCGTTGCCCAGGTGCTGTATACACCACCAATCAACTACGTGCTTATGTTCGCACCGCTAGCCTTTGTGCTTCTGCTGAACTTCACGTTCCATAAGTTGAGTGTCGCTGGCACCCACGCCGCTTTCTGGGCCTTTGCGACCATCATGGGCATTTCGCTATCGACAATCTTCTTGGCGTTTACCGGTCAATCCATCGTCCAGCTGTTTTTCGTGACCGCAGCAGCATTCGCGGGCTTGAGCCTTTGGGGCTACACGACGAAAAAGGACATCTCAGGTTGGGGATCATTCCTGATTATGGGCGTTGTGGGTGTGATCGTCGCCATGATCGCGAACCTGTTCCTGCAGTCGAGCGCACTCCATTTTGCAATCTCGGTCATCGGCTTGTTGGTCTTCGCCGGCCTTACCGCCTATGACACGCAACGGATCAAAGACGAATATCTCATGATCCGCCATGACGCGACCGCCGTTGCGAAGTCAGCGATTTCCGGTGCACTGCACCTCTACCTCGACTTCATCAACATGTTCATCTTTATTCTGAACCTGTTCGGCAGCAGCGAATAAGGCGAGGCAAACACAAAAAAGAGGGCTCCACGTGAACCGTGAAGCCCTTTTTCTATGTAGGTCCAATTTGTAAGTAGTCAGACCGCCGGTACGGTCTATTCAACTCAGCACAAACGACGTCCAACCCTTACGACTGCCCCACCAGCTGTAGGCGCTTTTCTAACACTCCCAGCACGCGCTTGAGGTCATGGCCACGTTTCAGGATATGGCCGGTGGCCGCAATGACGCTATAAGCCCCTTGCCGCCGTGCAAGTCTTGGATTTTTTTCGATTCTGATGAGCGGGATTTCACTGGCCCTCCGAAAAGCTGAAAACACAGCCTTTTCCCGGCCCATGTCGATTGCGTAGTCTCGCCACTCTCCTGCAGCCACCTTGCGCCCATAAAGATCAAGAATCGTCCTCAACTCGTGCCGGTCAAACCGGGTGCGCGGAAGGGGTCGTTGCGGTTCTGCTCCCAGAAGGCCTGCGCGCATATGGGAGCCAAGATCGCCCGAACCGCGCGGGCGAAAGGCTATAATCGGTTCCGTTTCGCTCAACGTGCGCCTCCCTGCTAGGTTTCTGTCATGATCACGCCAATCTGCCGAGATTTCAAGCGCAACAACGCGTTGACCTTTGCACATGTACAAAAAGTAACAATCCGCAACAAAAATCACGTCATCGCCACAAATCCATCCTGGGGTTGCCGCAAACGTCAGGTCAATTAATAAACTACGGCACATGGCTCGGTCTTGCAAAAGTGTCTCGGTTTTGAGCCCCCCCAAGTCCCCCCGAGGCTGCTTCTCCCTAGACTGAGCCATGGCCGGGTTTTCCCCAAAATAACGTCGTCGACTGCCTGTCCCTGGCAAATCCTTTTACGTGCTCAAAGCAACGCCACAACCAGACATGGTGCGTCGGCTGATCGCATTTGCGACTGCACAGACCTGCCCATCGAATAACCTTTGGATAGTCAAAATGGCGACGCGGACCAGACAATCTGCCGCCCAAATGCTCGCGGAAAAAATGATTGTTGCCTCACGGTTCGATCCCGACGGAAGGGCCCTGGATTTCTTTTAAGCCCCCCAGCCCAACCCGGGGCCGGTCGAAAGGATCGGACCGGCAGGCGACAAACGCTATGTAGTACTCTCCCACGACTCTGTAGAAATGAGAAAGGATCGGTCCCCCAAACCGATCCTTTTTCTCTATCGTGCACGTATTATCGTAGCATGGACGTACCAGCGATAAGATTTTCCTCCATTGCTGGCTTACCCAAAGAGCAAAAAACGAAGGTCTTGTTCCAGACTCCAAATGGCAAAAGCAAATCCGGCACGTAGCAAACCCAAAAACCCACTGCTCAAACCATGGCGGACGGAGTTTAGTATGCCGCCATTTGCATCCATTGAGGCCAAACATTTTGCCCCGGCACTTCGCCATGTCCTAAAAGAACACAAACAAAAAATATGCAACATCGCTGACAACGCCGCGCGTCCAACCTTTGCCAACACCATTGTGGCCATGGACAAGAGTTATCTTGCCGTCGACAAAGTCGCGAACGTCTTTTTCAACCTGACGTCTACCGACTCAAATCCCGAGCTATTAAAAATCGAACGCGATTTCGCACCAATTTTTGCTGCGCACCAAACATCAATCTACCTAAATCCAAAGCTGTTTGCGCGCATTTGCGAGCTTAAAAACCGCCAAGATCAACTTAAACTTGACCCCGAACAAGCACGATTGCTCGACCGATATCACACCTGGTTTAAGCGCGCCGGTGCCGGCAAAAATAAAAAACAAAAGCAGCGCATTTCGAAGATCAACCAACGTATCGCAGAACTCACCACACAATTTTATCAAAACGTGTTGGCCGATGAGCAAAACTGGCACCTTGAACTCAAAGATGAAAATGACTGCGCCGGTCTCCCTCCGTCTTTTCAATCGTCCGCAAAAAGAAGCGCCAGCGATCTCGGGCTAAAGGGAGACGGCTGTTTTGCCGTGACACTGTCGCGCTCAAGCGTCGAAGGGTTCTTGACCTACTCAAGTCGCCGCGATCTACGCGAGGAAGCCTTTCGCGCTTGGGTCTCGCGCGGCGACAATGGCGGCAAGACGGATAACAACACGATCATTAGCGAAGTCGTAGCGCTTCGTTCTGAGCTCTCACAATTGCTTGGGTATCAATCCTTCACCCATTACGCGCTTGAAGAAACGATGGCGCGCACGCCAAAATCAGTTCGCGACCTTCTCTTTCAGGTCTGGCCGCCGGCTGTGGCGCGGGCACAAGAAGAGTGCAAGGCACTCGCCGCACGGGCCCGTTCTGAAGGTGAAAACTTCAAAATAGCGCCTTGGGATTGGCGCTACTACGCAGAAAAAGAAAGAAAAGCGCGTTTCGACATTGATGAATCTGAATTACGCGCCTACCTCGAGCTTGACAATATGATTGACGCGGCTTTTGACACTGCGCGTCGTTTGTTTGGGCTCAAATTCAAAAAGCGTAAATACCTCAACACCTACCATCCTGATGTTCAGGCCTTTGAAGTTCAAAATTACAAAGGCGAGCACGTTGCCTTGTTTCTAGGCGACTATTTCGCAAGGCCATCCAAGCGCTCGGGCGCATGGATGTCCGCATTTCGGTCCCAACACAAATTGGCCGGCAACGTCTGCCCAGTCATCATCAATGTGATGAATTTCGCGCGCGGTGGGGAAAACGAGCCAACGTTGCTGTCGTTAGAGGACGCGCGCACACTCTTTCATGAATTTGGCCATGCGTTGCACGGTATGTTGTCTGATGTCACCTATCCCTCATTGTCTGGCACGTCTGTCGCGCGTGATTTTGTTGAACTCCCCTCGCAACTGTTTGAGCACTGGCTGACCCATCCCGAAACGCTAAACCGATTTGCGCGCCATGTGAAAACCGGCAAACCCATGCCCAAAAAACTCCAACAAAAACTCAAAAAAGCGCTCATGTGGAACCAAGGCTTTGCGACGGTGGAATACACGTCATGTGCCATCACCGATCTAGAGCTCCACGACCTGGCGCCGACAAAAAGCTTTTCTGCTCAGAACTTTGAACGTGACATCCTAGAGCAAATCAATATGCCCGAAGAAATTGTCATGCGGCACCGGCTCCCTCATTTCTTACACATCATGGGGAGTTATGCGGCCGGGTATTATAGTTATTTGTGGTCCGAGGTGATGGATGCCGATGCTTTTGAAGCCTTTGAAGAGACAGGAGATGTTTATTCGAAGAAGATCGCGCAACGCCTCAAGAAATATATCTACGCGGCTGGAAATACGCGTGATCCAAAGGATGCTTACCGGCTTTTTCGGGGACGTGATCCTGAAATCAAAGCACTACTCAAGAAGCGTGGCTTTGCTTAGTGACCAGTCGTTTTTGGAAAAACAATCAGCCCCGTTTCCAGGGGCGTCACACTGAACTCGCTTAACGGTCAAGCCATGCGACACCAAGGATTGGGCCAGTGCCATTTGCCTGCAGCAGCGCCACACACGCGCTGTAATCACCTTCTTCCACCGCAGTCATCGGGAGTCGAATCTTTTTGGCTTGACCCTCCCACATACCGATAGGCGAAAATTCACGCACGACATTGTAATAGGTCAGCCGACGGCCTGAGTTTTCGCCACGTCTAATCGAAACCATACCCGAATTCCGAACCATTCCAAGCCACACGGTCGCATTCTTTGCGTCAACGCCGTCAGTCGCATCGCCCACATCAACCTCAATGACGTCGTTATTGATGGCGATGTCCAAGGAAACCGGAAAAACGGGACCATCAAATGTTCCCATGGTGATGGCTTTATCAATTCCGCGGCGATCAAAACCTGCGGTATGCACCTGGCCATTGATGACCATTTGAGGCGTATAAACGGCTCCGTCACCACGGCTTTGCGCATACTTACGCTGGCGCTCCGTGTTGCGATTGGAGGCAAACGTGTCCTTCCAACCCAAATGGTCCCAGTAATTCACAGGAATAGAGAGCGCAACAACGTCAGGCCGATCTACGTAATGCTTCAAAAGCCGGTCAGCGGGCGGGCAAGACGAGCATCCTTGGCTTGTAAAGAGTTCTACGACAGCAACAACTTTCTTCGATTTTTCTGAAGTGTTTTCTGGTGATTGTGCATGCAAACCAGCGCTCAAGCAGAGCAGCCCAAAAACACCAGCGATTGTAAGGCCAAACGCCCTCTTCATAAATCAAGCCTCTTTTGCGCAGCGATTTGCCACCAATATCGGTGTTTCAGCCATCAATTGAAAGTCACGATTGATTGAGTTACCCCTTTACGGCTGCAAGTTGCATAGTTTTGGGCCGGCCCCACACTCAATTAAGCCGCTGCGTTAAGTTTTCGTAGCACAAACGGCAATATTCCACCGTTCTCGTAATAAGCAAGCTCGTCAAGCGTATCAATACGGCAGCGAATCGGTGCCGTCTGAACACTTCCGTCTGCAGACTTGATTTCTGCCACAGTTTCCTCGCCCGGCTCGATGTGCTCAAGGTTTTTGATGGTTACGGTTTCATCCCCTTTGAGGCCGAGGCCCTGCCAAGTTTGCCCTTCCATAAATTCGAATGGCAACACACCCATGCCCACCAGATTTGATCTGTGAATCCGCTCAAATGTTTCTGCAATCACCGCACGCACACCAAGCAAGCGCGTTCCCTTTGCCGCCCAATCTCGCGACGAGCCCATGCCATAATCTTTTCCAGCAAAGACAACCAGCGGCACACTTTCTGTCTTGTAACGCATGGCCGCATCGTAAATCGACATACGGTCACCGGAAGGATGATGGATTGTAAACCCGCCTTGGGTGCCCGGCACCATTTGATTGGCAATCCGAATGTTACCAAACGTGCCTCGCATCATGACTTCGTGATTGCCGCGCCGCGATCCAAAAGAATTGAAACTGTGCGGAGCAACTTGATGTTCGATGAGATAATGTCCCGCTGGACCATCAGCCTTTATGGCACCGGCCGGTGAAATATGATCCGTCGTAATGGAATCAAGAAACAATCCCAAGATGCGCGCATCTTCGATATCGCCTTCCGGAACAGGTTCCGGCTTTAGGTCTTCAAAGTATGGCGGATTGCGCACGTAGGTTGACCCAGGGCTCCATCCATAGGTCAAACCAACATCTGTCGATGTGGCCATCTCCTGCCATGCTCTGTCACCTTTAAATACATCGCCATAACGTGAAGCAAACAGTTCCGGCGTGATTGACGTACGAACGACCTCCGTTACGTCCCGAGACGTTGGCCAGATGTCCTTCAAATAAACCGGGTTCCCATCTTGGTCCTCACCCAAAGGCTTGCCCACCAGATCAATGGTCAACGACCCGGCCAGCGCGTAGGCGACAACTAGCGGAGGCGAAGCGAGATAGTTAGCACGTACATCTGGGTTGACGCGGCCTTCAAAGTTTCGGTTGCCGGACAAAACAGAACACACAATGAGATCATTCTCATTGACAGATTGAGAGATGTTTTGCGGCAGTGGACCTGAATTTCCAATGCATGTCGTGCAACCATAGCCCACCAGATCAAAACCCAATGCATCGAGGTCTTTTTGCAGACCGGACCGCTCTAAATAATCGGTGACGACCTGGGACCCGGGCGCAAGCGATGTTTTCACCCACGGTTTGACGGAAAGACCGCGTTCGCGTGCGTTGCGCGCAAGTAGGCCAGCTGTCACCAAAACTGAAGGATTAGACGTGTTTGTACATGACGTTATGGCCGCAATGACTACGTGCCCATCGGAAAGTTCAAAGTCAGCATCCTCGACAGGCGCTGTTTTAATCACTTCGTCTTCTGCAGACTTTTTGTTTGGAGCGCCGCTACCTCTGATTTGTGGGACGACACCTAGAAATGATTTTGCAGCGTTTTGCAGCTCAACGCGGTCTTGCGGCCGCTTCGGTCCTGCGATCGACGGCACAACGCTTCCAAGTTCAAGTTCGATCGTGTCTGTAAACTGCGGATCCTTTGTATCCGACGATCGGAACAAACCCTGCGCCTGTGCATAGGCTTCAACCAATGCGATTCGATCATCAGCCCGCCCTGTCGCGCGCAAATATTTCAGCGTATCAACATCGATTGGAAAAAAGCCGCACGTCGCGCCATATTCAGGCGCCATGTTGGCAATCGTTGCGCGATCCTCAAGCGAGAGATGATCAAGACCAGGTCCAAAAAACTCAACAAACTTGCCAACAACACCGTGCTTGCGCAAAATTTCGGTGACCGTCAAAACAAGGTCCGTTGCGGTCACGCCTTCATTGAGTTGACCTTTAAATTTCATCCCGACCACTTCCGGAATGACCATTGAAACGGGCTGTCCGAGCATAGCTGCTTCCGCTTCGATTCCGCCGACGCCCCAGCCGAGGACGGCGAGACCATTGATCATTGTCGTGTGGCTATCGGTTCCAACGCATGTATCAGGAAAGGCCTGAACAATCGTTTTCCCATCGCGCTCAAACTCTTTTGTCCAAACCGTTTGCGCAAGATATTCCAAGTTGACCTGATGACAGATGCCCGTGCCAGGCGGTACGACACGAAAATTAGAAAACGCCTCAGCGCCCCATTTCAGAAATTCGTAGCGCTCTTTGTTGCGTTCATATTCCCGTTCCACATTCAGCTTGAAGGCATCTCCCGTGCCAAAAAAGTCGACCATCACCGAGTGATCAATCACAAGGTCAACCGGTACTAACGGGTTAATCTTTGCCGGATCCCCCCCAAGTGCCGCCATGGCGTCCCGCATTGCGGCCAGATCAACGACCGCTGGAACTCCTGTAAAATCCTGCATCAAAACGCGCGCTGGCCGGTACGCGATTTCGTGCGTCGAACTTTTATTTTTCAGCCACCCAACAACCGCGCGAATATCCTCAGCCGTTACCGACCCCCCATCTTCATTGCGCAACAAGTTTTCCAACAACACCCGAAGAGAAAATGGCAAATCCGCTACACCCTCAAGCCCATTCTTCTCAGCTTCGACAAGGCTGAAATACTCAAATTGCGAGCCATTGACGTCGAGCGTCTTGCGGCATTTAAAGCTGTCACGAGATAATCCATCATGTGCGGTCAAGGCGAGTTACCCTTCTTAATCTGCGCAATCCAAACGGGGACGAGGCTCAAACGTCCATTTTTTCAACTGGAGGCCTATTCCAGCTAGCGTTCTTGGGAATCACTTGGTTATAAGTGGGTCAGTTTCCGCGACACCAGCCTGAGCCAGGCCGAATATGCAGCGTTCGCTTGGCTGCGGCAATGATCTTTCAAAGCCAAGCGGCAATTTAGAGCAGCTAAGCACCTGTGAAATTGAAATGCAAAAATGTTGTGGTTCATCGCGGCGAACGCGAGATCCTGCGTGATGTGTCTTTTGAAGTGGGGCGCGGCCAAACAGTGGCCCTGCGCGGCGCCAACGGATCTGGAAAAACCACGTTATTGCGAACAATCGCCGGATTTCTCAAACCCACCGCTGGGACTATTGATCTCGAAGGTGCTGATCCGGAACGTAGCATTGGCGAAAACTGCCACTTCATCGGCCATAAGAATGGCCTGAAATCAAACTTAAGCGTTTTTGAAAATCTTACCTTTTGGGCGCGTTATTTTGACTCAAACTGTGCCCACTCATTGGCGCTCTCAAAAGTCCGTTCGGCCGCCGAAAGGTTTGAGCTAACATCGTTGCTCGACATCCCAACACGTTATTTATCAGCGGGCCAACAAAGACGTTCGGGTCTCGCGCGCCTGTTGGTATGCAATCGTCCCCTTTGGCTTTTAGATGAGCCGACCGTTTCGCTTGATACGCACGCATCTGACCTCTTCAAGAAGGTTGTCTCCGAGCACGCCTCCGCGGGCGGACTTGCGATGATCGCAACCCATACCTCTCTTGGTTTGGAAAATGTACGCGAGTTTCATGTGTCCAATGGCGTAAAGACATCTCCTGGGACAGAAGAATCGGGGACGTCATGACGGTTACGTTTTGGACGCTTGTACAACGAGATCTATTGATCGCCTTTCGTGATGGCGGCGCCGTTGGAATTGCACTTGGGTTTTACCTCATCGTTGTCACACTGTTGCCTCTCGGGTTAGGCCCTGACCTCAATCTTTTGTCACGCATCGCGCCAGGCGTATTATGGATCGCGCTGTTATTGGCGGCACTCTTATCGCTCAATCGAATTTTTGAAAGCGATTATGATGACGGCACCCTCGATGTCATCGCACTTGGCGAATTGCCACTTGAATTTGTATCCGCGGCAAAAGCATTCGCACATTGGCTGTCCACATGTCTGCCACTGGCACTCTTAGCGCCAATCTTAGGAATACTCCTGAACCTAGATATCAACGCTTACCCAATGCTGATCTTGACCATGTTGGCGGGCACCCCAGCCATTAGTTTCCTCGGTAGCGTTGGTGCTGCCCTCACACTAAAAACCCGCCGCGGAGGGTTGCTGCTCTCTTTGCTGGTGCTGCCGCTCTACATACCAACATTGATCTTTGGAATAACGACGCTGAGCGCCGCCATGACCAGCCCAGCCGGTTACGGGTCATCACTCCTTATATTGATTGCAATTTCGCTGGCCTCTCTCGTCTTGGGGCCCGTTGCAGCCGCCGCGGCACTACGCGCCCAAATGGAATGAATGGAGAAATCACGCCTCACATTGTTCCAGGATCAGGATTAGAGGCATTGCGGTGGGACCCAACAAGGCTTAGATCAGACAGAATGCACAATCAGTCCATCACACAAAAACTTGCAAACCCAACGCGCTTCATGTCGCTTTCCGGCGCGATCCTTCCCTGGGTGACCGCTGCGGCCGCGGTCGTGATTCTCTATGGCGTCTACTTGGCGTTTTTCGTTGCCCCACCCGATTACCAGCAAGGCGAAACGGTGCGCATTATGTTCATTCACGTGCCATCTGCGTGGCTGGCCCTTGCAGCTTATTTGCTCATCGCTATTTCAAGTTTCGGTTTGTTGGTGTTTCGGCATCCTTTGGCCGATGTTTCAGCAAAAGCAGCTGCACCCATCGGTGCAGTATTCACATTCCTCGCGCTCGTGACAGGGTCCTTGTGGGGCAAACCCATGTGGGGGACTTATTGGGTCTGGGATGCGCGACTAACTTCCGTACTAATTTTGTTTTTTCTCTATATCGGCTTGATCGCACTTCGAAATTCACTTGAAGACGAGACACTGGCCGCAAAACAAACGGCTATTCTAGCGCTGGTCGGCGTCGCCATTCTTCCAATAATCAAGTTTTCTGTCGACTGGTGGAACACCCTACACCAACCCTCCACAGGTCTGACATCAACGGTGCATTCATCCATTCGCATTCCGCTGTGGGTGATGACCATTGGATTTATGTTGATGTTTGTGGCGATGCATCTAAAGGCCATGCGCAACGAAATAATGCGACGCCGCGTCAAAGCCCTTCAGTTGGCAGCCGTAGATCGTGCGCGATCTTCTGACGGCGCCGGCGCACCAGCGGAGTAAAAAAATGGATCTTGGACCCCACGCGACATTCATTTGGACTGCTTATGCAATCGTTGCCTTCGTTCTTGCGGGTCTAATTTTTTGGTTACTATGGGACGGCAAAAAATTGCGCGCCCAGTCAGATGATCTAGAGTCGCGCGGCATCAAACGTCGCTCGAAAAATTAAGGCATAAAGAACGTCAATGACGAATTCGAACGCGGCACAAACATCAAACAATAACAAAGGCCGCATCGCGTGGGTTTTGCTTCCGTTGATCGTGTTCGCCCTTCTCGTGCTTGCTTTTGTGTTCGCATTGAGGTCTGGCGATCCCTCAAAATTGCCATCTGTTCTGATAGATAAACCCGCACCTGACACCAGTTTTCCACCAATTCCCGGCCTTTTGTCCGACCAAAAACCTATGCCAGGCTTTACAAGTGCAAATCTTAAAACGGGCGATGTTAGCGTTGTAAATTTTTGGGCGTCCTGGTGCGGCCCCTGCATTGAAGAACATCCCGTGCTGACAAAGCTCCAGGAAACCACGAACGTAAAATTGTATGGCGTCAATTACAAAGATAAACCCGTCAATGCGAGGCGCTTTCTTGGTCGCTTTGGTAATCCATTCACGGCTGTGGGGACAGACCCTGAGGGCCGCTCAGCCATCGAGTGGGGCGTTTACGGCATGCCAGAGTCATTTGTGATCAACGGAAAAGGCAAGATTATTTATAAGCACGTTGGTCCGATTAGCGCTGACGTACTTAAGACAAAAATTCTGCCGATCATCAAACACGCGCGCCAATCAATGACAGAGCCACAGCGCGTTCCGTAAAATCCTATCAAACGTTAAACCGGCGAAACAAGCTCCAAAAACTGCTCAGTTTCTTGGTCAAAAATGCGCAAACTTCCAGTCTTGATTTCGAAGTGCGCGCCGTGAATTGACAACTGCCCCCCGGTTTCCAAGTCACTCACAAACGGGAATGTCCTCAAATTCACCAACGATGTGCGAACGCAGGCATATTCAAGCGCTGTCAACGCATCAGCGTGTTCTCTATTTTGGTGTGCGGCTAAAACACTAAGCTTTGCATCATCAAGCATCGACATCCAATTGGAGATAAAGCGCGCTTCGGTTTGCTCAGCCGCGTTTTGCACCATCGCGGTTTTTACGCCACCACAGCTTGAATGGCCCATGACGACAATATGTCTGACCTTGAGATTTAGTACCGCAAATTCAAGCGCGGCACTAACACCGTGAAATTTACCGCCCGTCTCAAACGGCGGAACCAAGTTGGCAACGTTGCGCACGACGAACAGGTCACCGGGATCAGTATTAAAAATTTCCTGTGGTTCCACACGACTATCGCAACACGAAACGATCATCACCTGCGGTCTTTGACCATAGGTGGCCAAAGCCTCATAGCGTGAGGCCTCTTTGGAAAATAATCCGGATCGAAATTGCTGAAAGCCTTGCGCAAGGTGGGGCGGAAAAGTCTTCATTTAGGTCCTTAATTAGCGTGTGTTTAAACGGTTTTCTGACATCAAAACCCATCACATGTCTCGCGACATAATGACTAGGTTTGCGGTGCCGGACCGGGCGTTGGAATGGGTTCGGATCTGCCAGCGGTTGACAAAACCAACAAGCCCAAAAGCGCAGATATGATCGATCCGGAAATGACGCCGATACGAACTTCCGCCGCATAAGCCGGGTCTGGAAATGCCAGCATGCCAATAAACAAACTCATGGTAAAGCCAATTCCCGCCAAAAATCCAACACCCAAAATCTGCTGCCAGTTTGTACCCTCCGGTTTCTCGCAAAGACCCAGATTGACCGCCACCCAACTCATGACAAACAAGCCGATGGGTTTGCCAATCACCAAGCCAGCAATGATACCAAGCGGGATCATCCCCAATAAGGTCTGTGGTGTGACACCGGCAAGAGACACACCGGCGTTTGCAAATGCAAACAGTGGCAGCACCAAATATGTAACCCAAGGATGCAACGCAATTTCCAAAGACTCCAGCGGTCCCTCATGCAAGTCGCCTGAGCTTGAATAAAGTGGAATGGCCAGCGCCGTAATGACGCCGGCAAGAGTTGCGTGTATTCCCGATTTCAACACGCACGCCCAGACAAATATCCCGACAAGAATGTAGGGCAATACCCGCCGCACACCGGCGAAGTTCATTATGGCAAGCACGGCCACACCCACAGCGGCAAATATGAGTGCAGTAAGTGAGAGATTTGCCGTATAGAACAAAGCGATAATCAAAATCGCGCCAATGTCATCAAGGATCGCGACTGCTAATAGAAATATTTTTAGGGCCGGCGGAATGCGTGATCCAAGGACCGCCAGGCATGCCACAGCAAATGCAATATCAGTCGCTGCCGGGATGGCCCAACCGCGCAAGGTTTCAGCGTTGTCGAAATTTATGGCCGCATAAATAAGAGCCGGACAAACGATGCCGCCAATTGCGGCGAAGAATGGCAACGCTGCGCGCCTGACGCTTGAAAGCTCACCAACTTTGATTTCGCGTTTGATTTCTAGGCCAACGAGAAAAAAGAAAATCGCCATCAGACCATCATTGATCCAATGCAACAGCGTTTTTTCTAACCCAAAAGGACCAACGCGAAACCCAATCGGCTCGTTTAAGAGTTGGTTGTAGACAGGCCCAAAACCTGCATTGACGAGCACCAAAGCTACAATCGCTGCTCCCAACAGCATCAACCCACCGATAGCTTCAAAGCGAATAAAGTTGAGAGCGTCCATGATGTAGCGTTGCATGTTGCGCTTATTCTCCATTTTGGCCCGCTCGATCGGACCGTCAGTTATCACGAGAGCAAAGCCTTTTTATCGCGTTCCGGCCAAGAGACAAACAGAAACCGCCGATGCGGCATATTGTAAGTTTTGACAGCAAGATCAATCACGCCGTCCTATTTGGCCAAAGTCTCAGCGTGTCCTGGTCCTCACTTGCATCAAGAATGGCCTCAAGCTCCTGCGTGGCGGCATCAAGTGCAGAGGATGGGGATATACCGTCTAAGATGCGGGCAAGGAATGACGCCGCTAACACATCGCCAGGGCCATGTGGGACTTCCCGACGCCGTTTGACGTCAACCGCGTGAACGTCATCAGCCGTCACCCAAAGATTTTGAATACGATTTCCAGATGCAGGAACAGACGTTGCTAAAACACCATTTACACCAATGGCCCTTGCAGCCTTCGTTGCGTCTTGAGTGTTTTCAATTTCTTTTTGCGACAGCCAAGAAAGTTCAAATCGATTGGGCGTAATGATATCAGCTTTTGGACAAATCTGATCGCCAATGACCTCCGCCACCATTCGATCGATGTAAAGTCCACCAGGGTCATCGCCAAGGATTGGATCACAAACAACAATCACATTTTTGCTTTGTACACGTACTCGATCAATAACCGAAGTTGCAAACAATCCATGCTCGACCGTCGGTAAGTAGCCCACAAAAATCGCGTTGATGTTTGCCAAATGTCCGTTCTGTGAAAGCGCGTCCACCAACTTTCGACATTCCGTAACTGACACATCAAGCCGCGCGACGTTTTTGAAATTTGGATCGTTCGACAACACAACGGTAGGAACCGCAATGACCTCATGACCAGCCCGCTCAAACATCGGAACCGTGGCCCTGAGACCGATTTGGCCAAAACAAAATTGCGATGAAATAACTAGAACGCGTGCCATGGGCGTATGCTGACCAATCACCAAAAAGAGAAAAAAGAGCAAAACCACCACATTAAGCGGCGCCACACACCAACCGATTGTGGACATCTAAAGGGCGAGCCGGCGCAACGCCATTGAACAGTGGCGCAACCGCCCTAAAACCCCTAATATTGCACCGCACCAAAACACCAATTGCGAAATAAGGGTTCGTATATGAGCATTCGTCCACGGCGCAGCGTCCTTTATATGCCAGGCTCCAATGAACGGGCCCTCAATAAGGCGCGCACCATTCCCGCCGACTCCCTAATACTTGATCTTGAAGATGCCGTCGCCCCTGATGCCAAAATCGACGCACGCGATATGGTCTGCGCAGCGGTCAAAGCTGGTGGCTATGGCCGCCGCGAAATTGTGATCCGCGTCAACGGTCTTGATACGCCTTGGGGCACAGATGACTTGCTTGCAGCTTGTGAAGTGGAACCAGACGCAATCCTTGTCCCAAAAGTCTCCCAACCGGGCGACATTACCTCAACAGCCAAAATTTTAAAGTCTCGCCACGTTCCCGAAACAACCAGGCTTTGGGCGATGATGGAAACGCCGATGTCGATGCTCAACGCGGGAGACATTGCTGCGACGGGCGCAAATCCCGATAGCCGCCTTGTGTGCTTGGTCTTAGGAACCAATGACCTTTTGAAAGAATCGCGCGCCAGATCGCACGGCAACCGGTTTGCCGTCGTACCATGGCTCGCAATGACCATCGTCGCAGCCAGAGCTTACGGTCTTGATGTTCTTGATGGCGTCTACAACGATTTCAAAGATGATGCAGGCTTGCGCGAGGAATGCGAACAAGGGCGCACACTCGGCATGGACGGCAAGACGCTCATTCACCCTTCGCAAGTGATACCTACAAACGAAATCTTCTCACCAACACCGGAAGAAGTTGAGTGGGCCCGCAAGATCATTTCTGAGTTCGCC
Organism: Hyphomicrobiaceae bacterium; assembly: GCA_965222775.1. Classification (GTDB taxonomy): domain Bacteria; phylum Pseudomonadota; class Alphaproteobacteria; order Rhizobiales; family Hyphomicrobiaceae; genus CBDCUV01. The sequence continues at coordinate 1,116,031 of OZ244971.1, read as the reverse complement.
AAACCTGGCAGCGCCAAGAAGGGCGTCATCACCGTGGAGGGCCGCATGGTCGAACGATTGCACGTGGTGATGGCCGAAAGGACAGTCTCCATCGCCGAGGCCATCGAAGCGCTATCTCTTGATAACGCAGGATAAATTTGCCTCAGATTGCTGCGCAAAGTCATGCGAACATGTGAGAGGTTGACAGACCCAAACCATTTGCCAGACAACGCTTGTGTTCTTTTCGGACCCCAGGGCAATTCAACGAACGATAGGGGCGCGGGTCCACCACCAATCACGAGCGAACACCGGCCGTCACCTGGCCCGCCGCAAAGTGATAAAACGCGGCGCCAAGGATCATGAGATGACCACGACTAAGACCAATCCCGGCAACTTCTTTGAAGACTTCAAGTTTGGCGACATCCTTAAACACGCGACACCACGCACAGTGACCGTGGGCGACGTGGCCCTGTACATGAGCCTTTATGGACCGCGTTTTGCCGTCCAATCGTCTGACGAATTCGCCAAAGCCATAGGCTACCCACGGTCACCGTTAGACGACTTGTTGGCCTTCCACATGGTGTTCGGCAAAACGGTTCCAGATATCTCCCTAAACGCCATTGCGAATTTGGGCTACGCCGACTGCCGATTCCTAAAACCGGTCTATCCAGGCGACACAGTCACAACCGTGTCCGAAGTCATCGGCGTCAAAGAAAATTCAAACCGCGAAACAGGAACTGTTTACGTCCGCTCCACGGGCCGCAACCAAGACAACGATATCGTTATTGAATACGTGCGTTGGGTGATGGTCAGGAAACGCGACAAAGAAAGCCCCGCACCTGACGTCGTTGTTCCCGATTTGCCAGCCCAAGTCGCACCTGAAAATCTTGGGAGCGCTGTGCCAAAACTCGATGTCTCCAACTACGACTATGATTTGGCCGGCTCGCCACATCGCTGGGATGACTTTGAAGTCGGTGAAAAAATCGACCATGTCGATGGCATGACCTTAGAAGAAGCCGAACACCAAATGGCGACAAGGCTTTATCAAAACACAGCTAAGGTGCATTTTAATCAACATACAGAGGCCAAAGGCCGCTTCGGCAAACGAATTGTCTATGGCGGTGTGATGATTTCACTAGCCCGCGCGCTATCCTTCAACGGCCTCGCCAACGCATTTCATATTTCAGCGATTAACGCTGGGCGTCATGTCGCACCACTGTTTGCTGGCGACACGGTTTATTCTTGGTCCGAAATCCTTGATAAAGCGGAAGTTCCAGGACGGACGGATGTCGGTGCATTACGAACCCGACTGGTGGCCTCCAAAAACGAAAACTGTGAGAAATTTCCGCTTAAAGATGCTGATGGCCGCTACCAAGACGGCGTAATACTCGACCTTGACAACTGGCTCATCGTACCACGCTAGCGCGATTGCTGTTGGCGTCGAGGCACGCTAGAAATTAAATGGACGCTTGTTAGGGAGAGCCTGATGACCGACGCGGACACGTCCAAAAGCGCGAGGACGAACCGACCACTGTCACCGCATTTACAAGTCTATTCACCGCCCATCAACATGGTGATGTCGATCCTGCATCGGATCACGGGCGGAGCACTTTATTTCGGAACACTGCTCCTTGCCTGGTGGCTCATCTCCGCAGCCATCGGCCCCGCGTACTTTGCAAAAGTGAGTGAGGTTTTTGGATCGACGTTGGGTCAGATAATTTTGTTCGGCTACACCTGGGCCCTCATCCACCACATGTTAGGCGGTGTGCGCCATTTCATATGGGATACGGGTCGCGGTTTAGATATCGAGACCGTCGACCTCTTGTCCTGGGCCACGATCACAGGATCCGTCCTGCTCACCGTTTTGATTTGGCTGTTCGTTTGGTTTGTTGTGTGAGGGTGAAGACATGAATATGCGAACGCCATTAAAATCTGTCCGCAGGCTTGGTTCCGCGAAAGAAGGCGCCAATCATTTCTGGCTTCAACGCGTCACAGGACTAGCAAATCTCTTTTTGACGATTTTTCTCGTCGGCTTGATCGTCAAGCTTGTGGGCGCTGACTATACAACCGTCCGCGCAACATTGGCATCGCCACTCGTATCGCTTTTGCTTTTGCTGCTCATCATCTCCGGCATCATGCACATGCGATTGGGCATGCAAACAATCATCGAAGATTACGTAAGCAGTGAAGGTGCAAAGATATCTTTGCTGGTGCTGAATACGTTTTTTGCAATTTTTGTCGGTGCGATGAGCCTTTGGGCGGTCCTAAAACTAAGCTTCGGAGCTTGATCAAGAATGGCGATTACCTCGAACGGTCGTGACAATGGATCCGGTGCAAAAGCCCTCCCCACAAATGGTAAAGCTTACCCCATTACCGATCATACCTATGATGTCGTTGTCGTTGGCGCCGGCGGCGCGGGGTTAAGAGCCACACTCGGATGCGCCGAAGCAGGTTTAAGCACCGCCTGCATTACAAAAGTCTTCCCAACGCGCTCCCACACCGTGGCGGCCCAAGGCGGCGTCGCCGCATCGCTCGGCAACATGGGCCCCGATGATTGGCGTTGGCATATGTACGATACGGTCAAGGGGTCTGACTGGTTGGGCGACCAAGACGCTATTGAATACCTTTGCCGCCATGCGCCCGACGCCGTCTATGAATTGGAGCACTACGGCGTTCCCTTTTCGCGCACCGAAGATGGCAAGATCTACCAGCGTCCTTTTGGCGGCATGACCACCAAGTTTGGCGAAGGCCCACCAGCGCAACGCACCTGCGCCGCCGCTGACCGCACGGGCCACGCAATGCTGCATACGCTTTATGGTCAGAGTCTGCGCCATTCCGCCGAGTTCTTTATCGAATTCTTCGCCCTTGACCTGATCATGGATCAGGAGGGCGCATGCCGCGGTGTCATAGCCATGAAGCTGGATGATGGCACCATTCACCGTTTCCGCGCCAAACGTACAATTCTTGCGACCGGCGGTTATGGTCGCACTTATTTTTCCTGCACGTCCGCCCACACCTGCACGGGCGATGGCAACGCCATGGTCCTGCGCGCCGGTTTGCCCTTACAAGATATGGAGTTCGTGCAGTTCCATCCCACCGGCATCTACGGCGCGGGTGTTTTGATCACCGAAGGTGCGCGTGGCGAGGGCGGCTATCTCACAAACTCAGAAGGCGAACGCTTCATGGAGCGTTATGCGCCCCACGCCAAAGACCTTGCTTCGCGTGACGTGGTCTCTCGTTCAATGACTATCGAGATTCGCGAAGGCCGCGGCGTTGGTGGGGAAGCCGATCACATCTACCTCCACTTGGACCATTTGGATCCAAAAATCTTAGCCGAACGTCTTCCCGGTATTACTGAGAGTGCGAAGGTCTTTGCCGGTGTAGATTTGCGCCGCCAACCCATCCCCGTTTTGCCGACAGTCCACTACAACATGGGCGGCATCCCAACCAATTATCACGGCGAAGTGCTCACACTTAAGGACGGCGATCCAGATTACATCGTTCCAGGATTGATGGCGTTGGGCGAAGCCGCCTGCGTCTCCGTTCATGGCGCCAATCGATTGGGGTCCAATTCTCTGATCGATCTCGTCGTTTTTGGTCGCGCTGCGGGCTTGAGGTGCGCAGAGGTCCTGGAACCTGGCCGCCAACCAGAACTCGCAAGCGATTCAGCGGATCAAACGTTGGAACGCTTAGATCATTACCGAAACGCATCTGGCGACACCCGTACGGCCCAGCTGCGCCTTAACATGCAACGGGTCATGCAAACAAATTGCGCGGTTTTCCGCGATGGCCCTGTGCTCGAAGAAGGCGTCGCCAAGATTTTGGAAATCTGGAATGGCAGCGATGACATCTCCGTGTCGGATCGCTCTCTCGTTTGGAATTCAGATCTCATTGAGACGTTGGAGTACGACAATCTCATCGCCCAAGCTGCGGTCACGGTAACGGGCGCTGAAAACCGCAAAGAAAGCCGAGGCGCCCATGCTCGCGAAGATTTTCCAGATCGCGATGATAAGGACTGGATGCATCACACACTGGCTTGGGCCGACTACGGATCCAAAAAAGTGCGGCTCGATCAGCGTCCCGTCCATACTTACACCATGACCAACGAAGTTTCCTACATCGAGCCAAAAGCACGGGTTTATTAGTGGGAATGGCGTACCGTTAAAGTCCCGTGCCCAGAGAAGACGCACCTATACGATAATCGATGTTGCAAACGCACGACTGACCCAGCGCCAGCCATAAACACCCACAGGGGGCCACGGGTGATCAAAAAAGACAGATGGGGACGAAAACCCAAAAAGCCGCCTGCCCGAACCGGCGCGCCCGATGATACCCGCAATGCGCCCGACCCCTTTACCGCCGTCCTGCCAGCTATCGCAGCACTGGGCGCCGTTTCTTCTATTGCCACCATAAACTGGGCCGCACAAGACAAAACGCCTGAGCGGGCCAAATCTAAGCGCAAAGCATCCACTGCTTTACGAGATCTAGAAACCTGCTGCATTGGCCTGTTAGAAATTTTCAAGCGTTTTGCACGCCACCCAGAACTCTTCTACGGCGAGGGCGGCACCAAATCATCGCCATTAAAGTTTGGTGTGCACGGACCGCGCGTGACAATCGATCAAGCGCGCATCTATCACCAGTTAATGAATGACGTAGCCTCCATGCTGGTGCTCGCCTCACAAAACGCCTTTGACGTCATGTCTGCGGTTGAGGATGGCGAGCTTAACCCCCCTGAGTCTGTTTTTTTTGGATTTGGAGAGTGCCTGGAACGCCTGAACGAGCTCATCCAATCGCGTGCAACCATGAAGGATAGTGTCGGCGCTGGCCTCGAAGTCGCACAAAAGCTCATCACCCACGTGCGAGAGATAAAGGAATACCACGTGGAATAGCAACCAAGGACCACACTGTGCCCGTTTCGACCTGGCGGCACAATTGACACGAGATGTTCCAAACGCCATCACTGTAGCCGCCAAAATGATGAGACTTCCGTTTTGACCCGATAGCAGTCAAGAAAGCCGCCAGCCCATGGTTCAGCTCACGCTCCCAAAAAATTCTCAAATCAAAACTGGAAAAATCTGGAATGCGCCTGAGTCAACGGGACGCTGGAAGGAATTCCGCATCTATCGCTGGAATCCCGATGATGGCCGAAACCCGCGGCTTGATACCTATTGGGTCAATCAAGACAACTGCGGACCAATGGTCCTCGATGCGCTCATCAAAATCAAAAACGAAATCGATCCCACACTCACATTCCGCCGCTCCTGCCGTGAGGGGATCTGCGGCTCATGTTCCATGAATATTGGCGGAACAAACACACTTGCCTGTCTCAAAGCCATCGCTGACATCAGTGGGACGATCAACATCTATCCGCTGCCCCACATGGAAGTGGTCAAAGACCTCGTGCCAGACATGACGAACTTTTATGCGCAGCATCGCTCTATCGAACCTTGGTTGAAAACCGACACGCCAACCCCGCCAACCGAGTGGAAGCAATCCCGAGAAGATCGTGAAGAGCTAGATGGGCTTTACGAGTGCATTTTGTGTGCCTGCTGCTCAACCTCATGCCCATCCTATTGGTGGAATTCAGACCGTTACCTTGGTCCTGCGATTTTATTGCAAGCCTACCGCTGGGTCATCGATAGCCGCGACGAAGCAACAGGCGTTCGTTTGGACAACTTGGAAGATCCCTTTCGGCTCTACCGTTGCCATACGATTCTCAACTGCACAAAAGCCTGCCCAAAGGGCCTAAACCCGGCCAAAGCCATCGCAGAACTAAAAAAGTTGATGGTCGAACGAAGGGTCTAAAACAAAAAATGTTCCGCGTGAGATAGACGGCTCAAAATACATCACACATAACCAACGCAAACATGCACATGCATAATAAGTCTTCGGTTCGTGATGAGAGTCGGACATGAAACTCGTGCGTATTCACGTTTGCCAGAGTTTGCCGGAAGCTGCCGTGCTGGCAACCGTTTTGAGAGCAGCAGACGTGCCAGCATTTTTTCAAGGCGCCCACCATGCAAATGTTGCATGGCACCACATTTTCGCGCTTGGCGGCATTCCAATTCTCGTGCCCACCCAAGAAGTCGACAAAGCCCAAAACTTGATTTCCAATTGGCCAGGTCCAAATTTGCCCCTGCGCGAGTCATTTGAATGTGCAAAAGCGCCAATCCGAAATGGATTGATTGCCGGTTTGGTTTTTGTTTTTCTAGGAGCCATTTTTCCATTTTGGGTTCGGAATAGAAAATACGAAAAATTGAAATAAAAATAGATTCACTTACAACAAAAACGCCAATTGATTCAGTTACAACTTTAACAAAGAAAAAAGACCGATGAAAAGCAATTATGCTTCTCACCGGCCTTTAACTCAAAGGGATTGGCAATTCGCCAAAACCTTCTTTTTGCCAACAAATTCCCAGTTGCCCGACTAGAATTTCGTCGACAAATTAGGGACTTAAGCGGCCTTGCGCCTGCGGGACGTCTTTCTCTTAGCCGTCCGGCGAGCAGGCTTACGTGCCGATTTACGTGCAGGCTTACGAGCCGCCTTACGAGCGGTTGACTTGCGCTTCGTAGCCTTACGAGCAGTCTTACGCTTCGTCGTCTTACGAGCCGTTTTGCGCTTCGCAGTCTTGCGAGCGGGCTTACGAGCTGTCTTGCGCTTCGTAGTCTTACGGGCTGTCTTGCGCTTCGCCGCCTTACGAGCGGGCTTACGCTTGGTAGCCTTCTTTTTCGCTGTTGACCGGCGAGCCGTTGACTTGCGGGCCGTCTTGCGAACCGCCTTGCGGGCGGATGATGTACGACGCTTGGCGCTAGCCTTGCGTGCTGTGCTGCGGCGAGCCGTAGACTTGCGTTTAGCGGTCTTCGCCTTTTTTCTAACTGCTTTAGCCATAGTTCTCTCTCTTTCTCTGTCAATTGACGTCCGAATCAAATCCGAACTAAAAAAATGATGTGCAAGTTTCGCCAATTTGTTGACAGGTAAAATGAATTCGTGCGCGAAATTGTTTACTAAACCGATAAGAGTGTTGCGCGAAGTCCTCAAATTTTGAAGTTTTTTGAGTGCGGTATCGCATTTAGTACAGAAATTGAGTCACGTTCGCGCGCTAAAAGAGTTTTTCAAAACAGAATCACGTCTTTGAATTTTGATATTTGAATCCCGTTTTTGCCTCCTTTTTTGAAAACGTTGAATCCAAAACAATAGCCGCACGCCAAAGCGTGCTCGTATCTCAAATAATATCCAAAAAAAGCGAGCGGGGACTACTGCAACGCAAAAAAACAAATGCGCAGCACACGAATTGTGCCGCGCATTTGGGTTCGCGAACAGACAATGAGATGCCCGATCGACCGTCTATGCAGCTTTGAACAAGCGTTTCTGCAAGTCTAAGACGGCCATAAAGTAGGCTGTTCGGTCGTCAATCGCTTCTGAGACCACCGAAAAGTAATTCGGATCGTGCGGTACAATTTCGCCTACGATTTCGCCACATTCGAATCGAAGGTCCGCATCATATTTACGCGCGATTGCTTGCATTTTGGCATTTTCGGCCAAGCAGCTCATAAAAACCGTATGAACACCGCGGTTTCGCGCTGAACGGATCACATTGCCCATAAGCGCAGTACCAATGCCGTTATTTTGATACGCAGATTCGACCGAAAACGCCGCTTCTGCTTCGTGTCCCCACGTGTCACCTAGTTTTTTTAGTTCAGCCGCTGCACGAATATGCCCACCGTCGACATACCCATAAACAACACCGTCGGTGTCATCCATATGGGAAGCATACGTCTGAATAAAGTCATCTGACACGGAATGGGCAAACCTCATGCGCCGGCTTTTTTTGTCGAGGCGCAGCAGGTGATTTTCGAATTCCTGCCTATCTGATGCCCATAACTTTCGAAGTGTTCCCTCCCAGATCGGTTGGTTGCTCATGACCCGAACCTCCGCTCTGGATATCATTTCCCTCTAACGGCGCCTCGTTTTAACAATGCATTGCCTGCAGTTTTTTCGCGACGAAGCCACCGTTCGAATTGACGCTTAATATAGCGATACCCAACCTGACCAGGCTAAGACAAAGCGCCACGCGCTATCCCTCATCAACATCATTCATTTGGGTAACCACGCTCTTATGCTTTGTTTCACGTTCAGAAACGCATTCACACGCATGTGCAACTGACACAACCCAAACGGCTTTTCATCATCTGCAAATCCGCTATGAAAACAGCCGGTGCGATACGACATGGTGCCTTTATGAAGCAAAGTCTGCACCAAACTGCCTGATCAGGAACAAACAATGACGCAAATAAGACGCCAGAAAAGTGAGGATCCAAGTGAACAACCTGTTTGCTCAGACTATCAGGCACGCGTACGGGCAGGCGAAATTGAACCAGATGCGGCCCAGCTCGCTGTGGCAGAAGTTCTTGATGAGCTCGCACGAAAGCTCAAAAAAAATGACAAACATCATCAAAACGCGAATTTTCTCGCCCGTTTTTCACGCGCATCGAAGCCAGAACACCCACGCGGCATCTATATGCATGGTGGCGTCGGCCGTGGAAAAACCATGATGATGGATCTTTTCTTTGACGCCGTTGCCGTTCAAAAAAAGCAGCGCGTCCACTTTCACGAATTCATGGGCGATATCCACGACAACATCGCTGAAATCCGCCAATCGGAAACAACAGATCCCATCGCCGTGGTCGCTGAGCGTGTCCTAGAAAAAAATACACTGTTGTGTTTTGACGAACTACACGTCACTGACATTGCCGATGCCATGATCTTAGCGCGGTTGTTCGATCGCTTATTTGCCGGCGGCCTAGTTGTTGTTGCCACATCAAACGCCTCGCCACGAGACCTCTATCCAGATGGGCTTAACCGCCAGCTCTTTTTGCCATTCGTCGGTCTCATTGAAAAACACATGTCGATCCACGAACTGGCTGCCCTCAAAGACTATCGTTTAGACAAACTCAAAGGCCGCGCGCTCTATTTCACGCCGGTTAACGCCCGCGCGCGCCAATCTATGGACGAACATTGGGAGCGATTGACAGGACACCACGCAGCCAAACCACACACAATAGAAGTTTTGGGCCGCACGCTTGAGGTGCCACAGGCCTCCATGGGCATTGCCCGGTTTCACTTTAATGATCTTTGCGCAAAGTCCCTCGGTCCAAGAGACTATTTGCACATCGCCCATGCCTTCCACACCATCTTGATCGATGAGATCCCAATTCTTTCACCTGCCAATCGCAATGAGGCCAGACGGTTCATCAATTTGATTGACACATTTTATGACTGCAACGTCTCGCTCATTGCCTCAGCAGACGCCGAACCAGATGCGCTCTATAGCCTCGGAGATGGCTCGGATCATTTCCAACGCACCGCCTCGAGGCTTTTTGAGATGCGTAGCGAGGACTATTTGCAAAAGCGCAAAGAAAGGACCCGAGCCAAATCCAGCGCATAATATGTGCTGATCATTCCGCACCAGCTCCTGCCGCTCTGCCCTCTATGTCACGCTGAAACGCGATTGCTGACAATTTCCTATTCCGAGGACCGGGTCTATCTTGAACGCCCCTCGGATTCGGGCTAACCCAATCAGGTCTTTTGGCCCAACCCTCAAAACCACGAAAACCAAAAGTGCCTTGGGGCCAGATGGCAACGGCACATAAATTAGAATTACGGGAGAAGGAGACGACCCAATGGCGCGCACAAAAATTGCTTTGATTGGTTCCGGAATGATTGGTGGAACACTGGCGCACCTGGTGGGTCTCAAGGAACTGGGCGACGCAGTGTTATTCGATATCGCGGAAGGCCTTCCGCAAGGCAAAGGTCTTGATATCGGACAATCGGGTGCTGTTGAAGGCTTTGATTGCCGTATGAAAGGCACCAACGCTTACGAAGACATCGAAGGTGCAGACATCTGCATCGTCACCGCCGGCGTGCCGCGCAAACCCGGCATGAGCCGCGATGATCTGGTGAGCATCAACCTCAAAGTCATGGAGCAGGTCGGTGCTGGCATTAAGAAATACGCACCCAATACGTTTGTGATCGCAATCACAAACCCGCTCGATGCCATGGTCTGGGCCCTACAACGTGCAACAGGGCTTCCGCGCAATCGCGTAATCGGCATGGCCGGCGTTCTTGACGCCGCACGGTTCCGCCACTTCTTGGCCGAAGAGCTAAACGTATCTGTCGAAGACATCTCCGCATTCGTTCTCGGCGGACATGGCGACGATATGGTTCCGCTCGTTCGCTATTCCACGGTCGCTGGTATTCCACTGCCTGACCTCGTCAAGATGGGTTGGATCCGCCAAGACCGTCTCGATGAGATCGTTGATCGCACACGCAAGGGCGGCGGCGAGATCGTAGCATTGCTGAAGACCGGCTCAGCCTATTACGCACCTGCCGCCTCAGCAATTGAAATGGCTGAAAGTTATTTGAAGGACAAAAAGCGGGTCCTACCTTCGTCGGCCTATTTGGATGGCGAATATGGTGTTAAAGGCCTTTATGTGGGCGTACCCACCGTCATTGGTGCTGGCGGTGCAGAGCGTGTCATCGAAATCGATCTTAATTCTTCCGAGCGTGCGATGTTTATGAAATCCGTAGAATCGGTCAAAGGGTTGGTCGAGATGTGCAACGAGATGGCGCCACAGCTTGGCGCCTAACGCCGCCCTGATCCGTCCCATCCATTGCATCAGTTCCCGAGAGGCCTGACACATGAACATTCACGAGTATCAGGCCAAGGAGCTATATCGGCGGTACGCGGTCCCAACACCTGATGGGCATGCCGCGTTTTCCGTCGCCGAAGCTGTCGACGCCGCCAAGCAATTGCCAGGTCCGATCTGGGTCGTAAAAGCGCAAATTCATGCTGGCGGCCGCGGCAAAGGAACGTTCAAGGAGGACAATGCAGGTGAGCAGGGCGGCGTGCGTCTTGCAAAGTCCATTGATGAAGTCGAACACTTTGCCAACCAGATGTTGGGCAACACGCTTATCACCGCGCAAACAGGACCAGCAGGTCGTCAAGTAAATCGTCTCTATATAGAGGCGGGCTCTGAAATTGATCGCGAACTTTATTTGTCGGCGTTGATCGACCGTGCCACATCCCGCATTTCATTTATTGCATCCCGAGCCGGCGGCATGGACATCGAGCAGGTCGCCCACGACACGCCCGAAGCCATCACAACACTCACCATCGACCCTGCCACAGGCTATCAGCCGTTTCACGGTCGCAAAGTGGCTTACGCGTTGGGCTTAAAAGGCAATGAAGTAAAGCAATGCATTAAACTCATCAGTGCGCTTTACAAAATGCTCATCGAAAAAGACATGAGCTTGCTGGAAATCAATCCGCTCGTTGTCACCAAACAAGGCGAACTCATTTGCCTCGATGGCAAAATGAATTTTGACTCCAATGCTCTTTACCGCCAACCCGACATCGTCGACATGCGCGACCATGGCGAAGAAGACCCCATGGAGATCGAAGCCTCTAAGCATGATCTGTCCTATGTAAAACTTGACGGCAACATCGGCTGCATGGTGAACGGTGCCGGTCTTGCCATGGCCACCATGGACATCATCAAGCTTTATGGTGCAGAACCTGCAAACTTTCTCGATGTGGGAGGCGGCGCGTCAAAAGAAAAAGTACAAGCCGCATTCAAGATTATTCTCTCCGACCCGGCCGTCAAAGGCATTCTTGTAAACATCTTCGGCGGGATCATGCGCTGTGACATCATCGCCGATGGCATCGTCGCCGCAGCCAAAGAGATGGACATCCACGTGCCGCTCGTTGTTCGCCTCGAAGGCACCAATGTCGACAAAGGCAAAAAAATCCTCGCCGAGTCAGGCCTAAACATCATTGCCGCCGACGATCTGGCCGATGCGGCGAAAAAGATTGTCGCGCAAATCGATGATAAGGCGTGACGCCGTCATCAGCTTGGTTTGCGCGTCATAACCGCAGGGACATATGAAATGCGAAACGAAAAAATAGCAACGTTGGTTGCGAACGTCGCAATGGTCATCGCAATATTCTGTTTATCGCTTTCAGCGACAGACCAAACCCTACAAGCTGAAGAACTTTCCGCTAAAGATAAAGCGTCTGCCGAAGCAACATTAGCATTTCTTGCCACCTGCGCCGCCTCACTGCCGAACATGCCTGCCGACGCCAAGGGCTTCAAAAAATTTGGTTACGATCAACCCACGTCTGACCCTCACGTGTTTGCAAAGAAGGGCGGTGGGTACGCTGGCATCGGCATCGCCGGCATCGAAGGCGACGAAACGACCAAAAAACCAAACGGGTGTCTCGTCTACATCAAGGATTTGGATTCAGAAAAAATTGCCGGCGGCATCGACTCCAACCTTGACCGGTTTTTCAAAAACGTTGGCCGCCGACAAGACGGCAAGGATTACTATTGGCTGCTGGCCGATTTCCAACCGCGAAAATTCATCATGTTCGTCGCGCCAAAAAACCAAAGGCACCTATGCCGGCCACACCCTCATGATGATTTCGGAGTTCTAGAATAAAAAATGCCAATCCTCGTTGACAAAAACACCAAGCTCATCTGCCAGGGCATTACAGGCAACACCGCCACCTTCCATACCAAGCAGGCTTTGGCCTACGGCACCAAAACCATTGGCGGCGTGACGCCCGGCAAAGGCGGCGCAACGCATGATGACGAAGAGCTCAAAGGCATTCCGATCTACGACGCCGTGATCGATGCCAAAAAAGAAACAGGCGCCGACGCCACCGCCATCTACGTCCCGCCACCGTTTGCCGCCGACGCCATCCTCGAAGCCATCGACGCCGAGATCCCGCTCATCGTGTGCATCACCGAAGGCATTCCCGTCCTTGACATGGTCAAAGTCAAACGCGCGCTTGAAGGTTCAAAGTCGCGGCTTCTTGGTCCCAATTGCCCCGGCGTACTGACGCCCAACGCCTGCAAAATCGGCATCATGCCAGGCAACATTTTTAAAGCTGGCACCTGCGGTATCGTCTCGCGCTCCGGCACATTGACCTACGAAGCCGTCAAACAAACAACCGACGTCGGCCTCGGACAATCAACTGCGGTGGGCATCGGCGGCGACCCCGTCAAAGGCATGGAGTTCATCGATGTGCTGGATTTGTTTTTGGACGACGAGGACACACACTCCATCATCATGATCGGTGAAATAGGCGGCACCGCCGAAGAAGAAGCAGCCGACTACATCAAGGCAGAAGCGAAAAAGGGACGCAAAAAACCCATCGCCGGTTTCATCGCTGGTGCGTCTGCACCACCAGGCCGTCGCATGGGCCACGCTGGCGCAATTATTTCAGGCGGCAAAGGCAAAGCCGAAGACAAAATCGCGGCCATGCAATCGGCCGGCATCGCCATCGCCGAAAGCCCCGCAGCGCTGGGCGAGACGTTGGTGGGTGTGTTGGGGTGAGGATGGCCGCAATTGGCAGCGCCTAACAAGCAGTTCCCATTGCTCCCGCTAGCGTGGATGGGTTCAGATAAACTTGGAAGCCGTGATAGGACTAATGCTAGCAGCAGCTGAGAACTTTGACGCAGAGTTCTTTCGTCAATCCCAATCAACTAAATTTGAAATCATGAATGATAAGATCAAAACACTCACCGAAGAAGCTAGCAAGCTCCCGCCTAAAGATCAGGCGGAATTAGTGGAAGGTATACTGCATAGACTGGAGGCAAGCGATTCCCATTTCGACAACTTGTGGCCAAAAAAGGCCAAGGACCGATTAAAAGCTTTGCGCCGCCGCGAGATTAAAGTCGGAGATACCGATGTCGAAACTTCCAAACATCGCGCAGAACTGCAACAAGAGCCCAACCTGCCAAACGTCTTGCAAATTGTTGAGCTTCTGGAAAACCGCCGAAATATTCTTTACGTAGAGGAGCACAAGGCAAATTCGGCTGCTGTGCGGACTTTATTCTTGCTGAACGGAGCTGCGGCCTTGGCGCTAATCGCAGCATACAAATCTTTAGGCATCGGTGTCGACAAACTGCAGTTCAAAGCCTACATTTTGGCCGTCGTCGTCTATCTGCTCGGATGCGCCCTGGCTTATTTTGCTTTTGTGCATTTGGCAGGGTGTCTAACCGCAAAAAAGGCTTACTTGCCCCGAATAAAGTCACTGCTGAACTCTCTTGTAACAAATGACTTGGAAGAGTTCGTCCAGTGGTTCTATAAGGGAAGGCAAGAAGATTTTGACGAAAGAGAAACAAAACACTTTGAAGGCCATATGCGTTACCAGTTGCACTCCTTTACATGCTTCTTGGTTGCCACCGTTGCAGCTGCTTATGCACTGGTGTAGCGATCCATGTTCGAGGCCTGAGGTTCGCAGAAAAAAACTTGACATTGGCCGACCCTCCACCCCCGCGCCATTTTTCAAATGCGCATTCGCGCATTTGTTCGCGTGCATTCCATTCACGCTACCTGGCCCAAGGGGCCAGAAAAAATGGCGCGGAGGTGTGGCAAGCAACTAGCCAACCAACTCTGACATCGCAAACGTGAAGTATGGCCCGCATCGCCATCACCAAATATCCCTCAGCGATCTCTTGTATGCCCACACAACTTCGCAAAACGCAACAGCAGACGAAGAGCGTCCTGCGGCCGATTTGCGCTAAGAGCAGCCTCCACTCTCCGCTTGCGATTTATCGATCTAAGATCAGTTTCCGGAGCACGATAAATTTCTCGATGTTGATCGACAAAGTTGAGCTTCAGGGACAAACGGTCGGCCACCTTTTGCACGTAATGAGTTTGCAACTCGTCAAAAAAAACACCGCCATAAATCAACTTGTTGACCTCAAACAATTTCTTCAGTGCGATTTTTTCTCGACGGCAAACCGCATGGAAAATAAGTGAACGCAATGTCACTGAGAACGGGCTACTTGAAAGATGCTCAGGGTGACTCCAACCTAATGCTGAAGATCCAAAATCAGTTGAATCCAATTGGCCAAATAAGCGGTACGAAACCGAGGTTTTGACGCGTTCCTCCAAGGCCTTGTCGATCTGCTCAACTACAATGTCTAATTCTGCCACGTCATGTTTGGGTTGCTCCGCGCTCGCGGTGGACACGACCCACGCAATAAATGCGAGGGCCGTTAACAGCAGGTGGCTCCAGGGGCGGAAAGCTTCACCACAACCCGTACTTATCCCCACGATCGAAATCTCCTGTAGCAAAAGCTGAGGCTAGATAGTCGGGAAAGTGACATGCTGTGCCGAAAAAATCTACATCCCACGAGCTATTGTTCAAATATCCGGAGGCTCTATCGAACCGCGCGGACCCGGTTAGCGGCCCTCCATGAGGCGCGCCGATAACGCGATGCAAGAGTACTTGAATGCAACAGATGGCAAAGTAAAACGAGGGTTGGGCACTAAATACCGCCAGGCACAAAGCGAACACACTAGAATTGCGAAAGAATATGAGCGGCAAAAAAGGCGTGTCGACGAATATCATTCCGACTACCACTTTTCCGATTGCCGCAATATTTTGGGACCGCTCTAGGTCGATCCGGACAAAGTCCTCTACGCGCCCACACCCCGCGCCATTTTTTCAAAATGCGCGGCGCGCATTTCGCACGTGTGATTTTGAGAAAACCTGCGCCTGGCCCTTCGGACCAGAAAAAATGGCGCGGTGTGGTGGGCAAGCAACTAGCCAACCAACAATAATCCGCTATCGCATTCGCGATGCACGGCCCGCATCGCCATCGCCGAAAGCCCCGCCGCACTGGGCGAGACGTTGGTCGGGGTTTTGGGGTGAGCTTTTCTGAAACTTGGTATCTGGATTTTCAGCTATTGATCCGAAGCGGCCTTTTTATCGCCTGATAATCGATGATTAAGGACAACAATCGTAAACTGCAGATCATAAGACCATATAAGACGACCCCGTCGGGTACCCAGGTTTACAGCCCGCACTACCTTTTGTCTAGGAAACCCGCGGATGGGCCGCATTTTCAGTAGGTTTGTTCTGGCAGCAGTCGTTGTTGTGATTGCTGCGCTTGGCTTTCATCTCGCTTCTCTCAGTAGGGTCGGTCAGACGCAGTTGGACATCAATCTTCTTGCTTCGGACGCATATTTTTCAATTGGGGATCAATCAATCGTAGCGCCTATGGTAGCCCTTGAGGCTTTTACCAGAAGGCGCACGGTGTTTACGCTAGATCCCAAGGGTGACACAGAGCGCGCACGCGCCGCGCTTCAGGATTTTCGAACCAAGAGTGCCACACGCAATACCGCACCCGCCCTCAAACATATGTGGATCATCGTGGATACCTATGGGTGGAACACTTCTTTAAGCCTCTGCCAACAATTGGAAAGGCGTTGGGCGAAGTCGGTCTGCGATAACCCCTGGTCGGCCATCCGACAAGCGCTACCGCATAATCGGTTTGCGTTGATCGACCTGCAGAGCCTTGATAGTTCCGATTTTCGCAATCTGAGAAATTGCCTGCATTCCAGAAGCGAGGCTAAGAAGTTAATTTTAGTTCCGGAACGGCCAGTGGTCATTTGTCAAGCCGACGTCGGTGGCTCCGGCCGAACGCGCTTCTTCACCGCAGTCGTGTCAATCGAAGGAAATCTGGGCGCCTTATGGACCGTATGGGATAACGACAACCAGTCAGAATCTGCAACAACTATGGTGGATCGAGAAGGAGCCGCCATTATCGCCTTGGTTCGTCACGGACTAGGGCCGCAAGAAAACTTTTCCACGCTGCAAAGTGAAATGTGCCAATTGAGGCGTCCTGGCTCGGAAGCTCATCCCAACCTAGGATCAAGTTGCTAGAGCATGTTCAGCTGAAATGTGCCCGTCCCGAAAGGGTTTGGCCGCGGCGGGCGCTTGGATACGTCGGCGAACTTGCCCGATGCAACAGCATCGCCCTGCGTCTACCTCCTGCCGGATCACGCACGCCGCGATCCAAACAGAATTGAGTCCATTTCAGCTGAACATGCTCTGGCCTTGCCACAATCGCAACATCTGTAGTTGGTCCAAATCCGCCCCGCACTAAGCCCGCACCATTTTTGAAATGCGCGGGAAGCGCATTTCACGCACGTAATTTAGAGATAACGCCACCTGGCCTTTTCAAGGCCAGAAAAAATGGCGCGGGGAGGTCAAGGCGTCGAACCAACATTCGTTAGTAAATTTTGGGCAAAGCATCGCCATCGCCGAAAGTCCTGCGGCGCTGGGTGAGACGTTGGTGGGGGTTTTGGGGTGATGGTCTTCGACCAGCGACCCTCTCCCTATATAGAATGATGAACGGTACCAACCAGTGCGCTCAGGGTGATGGTGAATTGGTCCTGTAAAAGCGAAGGTAGTCACTATCGATTTCGCGGCTCACCACGTAATTGCTGTTCTTGCTCACGGCCAGAATCGTTTGTGCAACGGTCGTAATCTTTTGCTGGATGCTGTCTGTGTCCGATTCGATCACGGCAATCTCACCAATCTTGCTCGTTGGTTTGTGTAGCGATCGAAGAAAATATCGACTGGAGCCAACCTGGATCTCATGACGTATACCAAATCGATTCATCTCACGTGCTTCCCGAAGCGATCCCGATCCGAGGTCGAAGGTCAAGACCCGGCATCGGTTGATGGCGGCCATGATGGCGGCACGATCTTCCTTTGGAATATGATCGGTTGGGAATCCGCAATAGCGTAGAATAGCGACGCCCGAACCGATTGTTGTCCAACCGGGTTGAAAAGTTAGATTGGAGCCAAGCTCAGGTGATGTTAGTCCGTCCAGTTGATACCGAACGGTTCCCGAAAGGAGATCGCGCACTATGAGCTTTTCCTTCGTATGATGCCAAGAAGCGATGCGACCATCGAGTTCGACCAGACCCTGCAACCAAAAGAATTGGGCAGAGTTGCCGTTGTTGCGCTCCCCGATCAGCTCAAGCCGCGGAAACGACAGACGAACGGCAACGAGGTCAGATCCCCGCTGATCGTTTTCACCGCACAAAATCCAGATCGAGGCAGAATCTGGCGCAAACATCACCGCCGGAGATTTTTGGCTATCAAAACATGACTTTCCGGTGCTTTGCCAATCACTAACTTGCTTCAAACCATCGCGCCGGAAAACGCGAATTCGTGACTCATGTCGACTGTATATTGTTTTCGGTATTGCGACTTCAGCTCCCCAAGACCGCACAACAATGTAGCGGCTGTCTGGACTCCAAATTGTATCTTGGCGCTCATTTCGGAACTCGCGTTTTGCGAAAGTACCGGTTTGTTTGCCCGTTGCCAGGTCGAGAAGAACTGGCGTCCGATCGGGCAGATTTGCCAACAGACTACGCCCGTCGGGGCTCAGTTTGGCCCAGGTGAATTTGTAAACCGGGACTTCAGAACGATGCGAAAAGGAAAGTATCTTTTTTCCGGTTGAATGATCCGTCTTTGGTGCCGCTGTGAATAATTTTCTCAGACCTGGGAAACCGGCTCGGATACCGTGAGGACCCAGTACGTAGGCGATCGTTGGCGCCATCAGTACGAGACCTGCCAAGAACAGGAGTAACGCGCCAGCGCGACCCATCTGGCTTTTCAGGCCAACCGCCTCATGTCCAAGCGGTCTCAAGTACATCCATGCAACATAAACGAAGCCACTAGCACCACCCCACAGCGCGCCACGCGCGCCGTGTCGGACCACCTCAATAAAATGCTTGTCTAGCAACGCTCGCAAGGAATTCGTTGTGGGCCGATATCCAGAAAAGTCGAAATAGAGGTTACCCAACTCAGCAGAGAGGGCGCCGACAATGGCCGCCGCTATAAAAAGAACGATTTTTTGCTTGGAGCGCCAAGCGAGAACAAGAGCTGGAACAAAGCTGACCAGAGCTATTGTGATCACAATCGAAGCAACAAGAGAGGACCACCGAATCTGAAAGAAACCGCCAAACGAAGTATCAAGTCGGTATGAATGTAAGTCAATTTTCGCGAGGCGGTCGAATTGCGATGGCTGGAACCAGCTCTTCGAAGAGACGCCAAACTTTAAGGCAGCAAAAACGATCAATGCCCAGACTATGCCAGCTAGGGCCATTGCGCCGAACCAGGTCGGGAGTCTTAGGCCGGGCGCGATTTGCTTTAGCACAGCCCATTCCAGAACTCGCGGCAGCGTTAGGGCGAGCAGCAAAAGTACTAACGCAAAGTATTGGCGCCATTCGGGTATCGCCACTTCTCTCCAGAGACTGTATTGAGATGTCGAAGCAGTCAGCCATAAAACTGATGAGAATGCGCAAACGGCGATCCACACCAACCACAGTCTCCATAAATTCTGGTTTTCCTCATCACTCACGATCTGCACTCGTGCTCACATTAATTTATCTTTAAGTTCATGACCGACCAAAGTTAAAATACAACTTTCAATAGGCGTAATGGTAAGGGAATTGCGGCATCCATGGGGAGGTAATCCTAGTTCTCGATGCGTTTCCCACCTCAGTGCATGCAGCGCACCTGTCACTTCGCGGACATCGCCTCCTCCCCTAAAGCCAATCCAACCCCCCCACCCCCGCGCCATTTTTGAAATGCGCGGCGCGCGCATTTCGCGCGTGTGATTTTGAGAAAACCTGCGCCTGGCCTTTTCAAGGCCAAAAAAAATAGCGCGGTGTGGCAGGCGGCTGGAGTTTCAACCCGATCCAAAATTTGCGCGCAGTCGCGTTCGGCGGACCCGTCGCGTTCAGCGCACTCACTCCTTCCCCTCCTTCAACCGCAACACCGCAATCTCCGTCACCTCCCGACCATTGCATTTCGTGAGTTGAAGTTGGTCGGGCTGTACCGCGTCCAACAGGTAACCCCCTTCGTAAACTTTAAACGTGCTGGACGCTCTGTCATCGCGCCGAAAAAGAAACACCAGACCAACCAACCCCAACACAAATACCGGCGGGATAACGAGCCACACCACCTTTATCCAATCGGGCATCGATCGGAATGTAGACAGCAAATCCGCCCAGAAGTTGTAATTTTCCATCATTCAGCTCCGCCGAGCGCGAATTATCATCCGGCATGTGACTTATAGTATGTAGACTTAAAATCTGCAATCGGTGCCGAATGCCGCCATGGATATGCGGCGCATCGTCGGCAGAAATGTAAGGAAAATCCGGGAGGACCTGGGCTTCTCTCAGGAGGATTTGGCTTTCGAAGCCGATTTGCATCGCACCTATATCAGTGGCATCGAACGCGGTGTACGCAATCCGACGGTGCTGACCGTTGAGCAATTGGCCAATGCACTCAAAGTTCCACCATATCAATTGCTAAAACCCTGACGAGCCTGCCATCGCCGAAAGTCCAGCCGCACTTGGGGAGACCCTGGTGGGCGTGTTGGGGTGAGAGCTGACCAGCGCATTGTGTTATGCAAATTTCTAGATTGAATTCGCTGCCATCCTTGTTATTCGTTAGACCAATTGCGCACTTGAAAGGTTAGGTCACGAAGTTGGCACATCAATTTACAAACGCTCGAAGAGTTTTTGCCATTTGGGGGGCGCCAGCGTTTTTTACGTCAGCAATTGCGATCGTCTTGGCCTGGACATGGGGCTATAAAATTGTAGTCGGCAAGCCATATTTTTCGCCCCACATGTTTTGGGAATCTTGGGGCATTACGGTAGTTTTATATGTGATCCTTGCCATTTTTTGGGCTTTGCTTACGTGTGCAATGCTCACAGTAACTCGCAACGACCGATCTGGTTGGACAAGAATTGCAGTAGCAAAATCAGCCATAGGCGGCTGGCTCCTTGCCACAATATGCACCGCAATCTTTCTCGAATTCGGCAATAGCTATAGCAAATCTGGGCACCTTACAAATGTACTAAGCCATACAAAGTTCCTGGCACCATATGCGCTCTTGCCGGTGCTTGTTGCGACACTTTTCTGCGCATGGCGCATGGACCGCACACGTGGAAAAAATCAGCACATGGAGCACTAATCGACCGGGACGTAACATTTGAAATAAAACAAATAGTGCATACTGACATCACTATCGACGATGCCCGTCCCCACCCAACGCCTGCTCACGTTTAGAAGGCGTTGAACACAATCAAGGTAATTACAAGTGGGGCAAACACCAAAAGTGCCATCAGGGCTGTCGCGCGTTGTTTTAAATCGCCTGACCCCAAAGACTCAAAAAGCTGAACGACAAGGCCGAGCTTACCAGGCCGGCCCCTAGTCGTTGTTTGAGAATTCAGCCTTCTCCGAAAGCAATACAGGTGCAAGACTACAGGCGTTCTTTCGATACCACAATCTCCAGCTTGCAGGCTCAACGTCCATGCGCGCAAAGACCGTTCTCATTTTTGCGACCTCAGCTGGCGATACGCCTGTGCGACGTTTTCGCGAAAGTTCCAAAAAATCATCCATTTCTACACCAAATGCCCTCGCCAAATAGAGAAAGTAAAATCCTTCCGCCTGTGCGTTTGGAAAAAACCTCAGATGTTTGTGGTGCTCAGCGATGAATCGTATTGAAGCCAAGTCATGGTAACAAAGCGCAAGGTTCTTCAAGACCGCCAATCCTTCAATTCTGCGCACTAGGTCTTGGATATTAGGCCGAGCAGCGTCCGCCGCGCGAGGGTGCGCAGACAATGGAATCAGCCAACCTTCTCTTTTGGATTTGTCAATGAGCGGAAGGAGAATGCGAATGGCGCGACAACGCCGACCGGCATGTGAGTGATTGATGATGATATATCTTATAAAGTCTTGCCGCAGTTTCCTGTTTTGAAATTGTGCTGCGAGCTCAGGATGAAGCCTGATGAATCCATCCAGTTCAATCTGCATGGCCTGTTCGCATTGCCGTTGGGCAATGAGCGCAGTATGCCGTTTGCGCTCTTCTTCCGTGAGGCTCTTAACGAATTGTTGCTTCAGGTAAACAGCCCAGGGTCGATCTTCGCCCAGCCAGCGTTCGGTGACCGACGCCGCTGGCTCGTTATCAGTGCGCGCACGAAGCTCCATTTTGAAAGCGTTTATTTGCTCTAAGAGGTTCCGTTCACGAGCTTGTCCTTCCGTTACGCCGAAATATACGCAGACGGAAAAGAGTATCGCGACCGCACATAAGGTCAGACGAGATCTCGCAGTCCGCAAAGAGGTTTTGAATGCCAAGAGCGTAACTCCTTGGTCAATTTATCCCCGCGCAAAACAACACAATTATCCTATTGCGCTCACAATGCATAGGAGAAGCCAAATGGCACTGTTTGATCCAGAAATGGAC
Organism: Hyphomicrobiaceae bacterium; assembly: GCA_965222775.1. Lineage (GTDB taxonomy): Bacteria > Pseudomonadota > Alphaproteobacteria > Rhizobiales > Hyphomicrobiaceae > CBDCUV01. The sequence goes on along the minus strand of OZ244971.1, from coordinate 1,093,921 downwards.
CGCCAACGCCGGCGGGATAGGGCGCGATCGGAGCAGTTAAGACAATTGCGTCGCAGATGTAAAATAATAGGGGAACGCATTGATGATACGAAACGCGAGCTGGAGTCGCGGCAATCAGCAAGAGATAAGATATTGCGAAGGTATCAGATGGTTGACATTGCAAGACGCGGCGACATTCCCGCCGATAGGCGTCAGAAGCTCGATGAGGAGTTTAAGCGTCTTGAAAGGACCATATCAAACTATGACAGTAACATACTTCCCCCATTGACCGAGCGGCTGAAAGAACTCCAAAATAATTGTAACATTAGCGGTTGCCGTAACCTTTGACCTTGCGTTGAAGACTTTGAGCTGCATCGACTTTTACATACTCGCATAGGGCATCTGGCGACGAAAATGTTACGGTTACTAAGCTACAAAAATGAGCGCCAGCCCCACACGAACCAGCCATTACTTAAGTGTGGCAAGAAAAGCCGCCGCCGATTTGCGATAAGCCGCTTTTTTATCCTCCGACATTCGATGCCATGTCGCATAAGCATTTCGTAATCTGGCATTTTGGCTGAGTTTATCTTCGTTGCGCGCCAAAAAATCCCAATAGAGAAAATTGAACGGGCAGGCGCCATCCCCCGTCTTCTTTTTGACATCATACCGGCATGAACGGCAGTAATTCGACATCTTATTGATATAGCTACCACTTGATGCGTAGGGCTTCGAGCCAAGCAGTCCGCCATCGGAAAACTGGCTCATGCCAATGACATTCGGCAATTCGACCCATTCGTATGCATCGGCGTAAACCGCAAGATACCATTCGTGAACGTCTGCCGGTGAAACGCCGGCCAGCATCGCGAAGTTTCCCGTTATCATCAGCCGCTGAATGTGATGCGCATAAGCATCTTCTTTGGTCTGGGTGACAGCTTCCGCAATGCAATGCATGTCTGTCCTGCCGGTCCAATAAAAATCTGGCAACGGGAGACCCGCTCCAAAGAAATTCTTGTCGGCATAGCCCGGCATTTGCAGCCAATAGATGCCGCGCACGAATTCCCGCCAACCGATAATCTGCCGAATGAACCCTTCAACAGCATTGATCGGCGCCTCGCCGCTCTCATAGGCGCGGACTGCACGATGACAAACCTCCAGCGGATCAAGCAAACCGCAGTTGATATATTGCGACAGGACGGAGTGATATAAAAAGCGCTGCCCGGTCAGCATCGCATCCTGATAGTCGCCAAAACAGGGTAGGCACTTCGCAATAAAATGATCTAACGCGCGCTCGGCGTCCTTTCGAGTAACGGCAAACCAAAACGGTTCCAGATCTCCAAAATGATTTGCGAAATGTTTGCCCACTAATTGCAGAACATCCTGCGTGATGGCGTCGGGCTTAAAGCGCAGAGGCTGAGGCGGATGGAGATCATCGTCGGCCGGCTTGCGATTGTCGCTGTCAAAATTCCACTTGCCGCCAACCGGTTTGTCGCCATCCATCAACAAGCCCGTTTTCTTGCGCATTTCTCTATAAAAATATTCCATGCGCAATTGTTTGCGGCCTGCTGCCCACGCGGTGAACACCCGATGGCTCGCAACGAAGCGCTCGTCCGGAACAATTTGAACATCGCAGCCAAGCGTTTCCCCCCAGCCACGCATGGCATTAAGAAGCCGCCATTCACCTGGTTCCGTGACGATCACACGCGACATGTTGTGTCGCGCAAGCGCCCTGTAAACTTCTCCTTCCAGATGACCGGTATTTCCTACGACATCGAGCCGAATATAGTCGACCTGCCAACCCTTGCGTTCCAGCTTAACCGCGAAATGGCGCATGGCCGAAAATAGGAAAGCGATCTTCTTTTTGTGATGGCGAACGTAAGTGGCCTCTTCAGCCACTTCGGCCATGAGGATGATATCCCGTCCACGCTCGGCATCTGCAAGTGATGAAATGGCCGGTGTCAGTTGATCGCCAAGGATGAGTATAAGGTTGCCGGAGGTCATTGTCCTGACTTCACAAATCTTGCGACCTTGATACGGCTTGCACAGGATCGGGTTAAAGCCGGCCAGTTCAAATGGCAAAAAACAGGAAACATGGAGCGTTCGGGCTTGTAATCTTAGTCGTCATAAGTACGCTGGGTGCCAGGTTGCCGCGCAACAAATCCGCAAATTTGATGCGCTTAACATCCCTACGTCCTCCTGCAGGCAAAACTCATTTTCTAGAAATTTGTTGTCGCATCCTCAGCGTCAAAAAAGTATAATGTGGTCACTGCAATTCGAGCATGGATTAAAATGCAATGTCTCCAAAGTTTTCTGAATTGCCCCTGAACCCAGTAGATATTCACATTGGCTGGCGTTTGCGTAAAAAGCGGAAGGAGCATTTTTTAACTGAGGAGCAGCTGGCCGAGCGTATTGGCATTTCTGCGGCAAAGATCGGACACTTTGAAAATGGTCGCAAACGTATTGACGCGAAAACATTATTCCAGATTGCTGCGACACTAGAGGTACCGATCAGCTACTTTTTTTGCGAGATCAACCTCAATACAGATGACTAACCCTTGGGCCACAACCATTTGAAACGTTGCCCTAACTTGTTTGGCGTGCGTTTTAACTCGATAAACCGAATGCCAAAGGCGCTAAACGCGTTGTCTCCCTTCGACCAATCGTCCAGTTCCTGCCGCACAGCCGCAAAATCCGTATGCACAATTCCTGATGTTTCAAAGATATCTAACCACAAGGAAAAAATCTGCATCAGCGACCCATGCGAAAACGGGCCGGTTTGCGCTGAGATCATGACCTTGTTTTCAACCAGGTCCCAACCAGGCAGTCTCGCAAGATGTTTCTCAATGTCATCCAAGCGACCGCGATTTAAATTTCGGCGCGCGCTGTCCCGGCCATAATTTTTCAAAAGTTCAGTGAACTTGGGAGTCTCGGGATAGTTATGAGATTGTGCTGGATCAGGTTCAAGAACAAAAAGTCGGCCGTTCGCGCACAACAGTTGTGAAAGTTTGTTTAGCAAGCGGGCGGGGTCAGAAAAATGCTGAAGCACCAATCTCAGGACAATGGCATCGAAAGGCTCCGAAGCCGTATAATCATACAAATCTGATTCAACAAGGGTCACGCCTTCAAGGCTGGGGTTGTTTCGACCAGCAGCAATCAGTTCAGGCGAGACATCAATACCGACGTACGTCTTCTCCGGGAAAAATGTGCGCAAGCGCTCCAAATACGCGCCGTTTCCACATCCGACATCAAGCACTGAACGTGCCTCACGCCACCCTTGACTTTTCAAATAGGCATGAATCTCGAAAGGCAGAAATTCTGCAACTTGAAGGTCCAGTAGCATGTTCCAACGGAGCGCGCGCGCAGCATCATCTGTCGATAAGATTTCAAGGTTTTGGTTGCTGCTCATTTCCTCTGAGCTTTCGGCTTAGTCTTCTTGGTTTTAGGGTTCTCTTCTTGTTTTCCTGAAATCTCTGTGTGCGGATTGGAGATTTTTCGCAAAAGAATATCATCTGGAACGGTTGCGGCGAAGCCATGACCATGATTGACCCCAGCCTGATCGGGCATGTTGTGGCACAGTTCATTAGGGTGAATAAACTCATCGGAAAACCAGGGGTATGTTCTGGAGTCAAAGATTTCCCTGATCCAATCTATGACGAGCACACGATGTTGAGATCGTTTAACGTCTTTGTGGTATGTCATCAAAATATCGCGAAAGTACCGACCGCCAATGTCGAGCGGCTCGACGGGCGCGCCAAGCGCAGTTGCATAAGTTGGCAGGAGTCCTATCCCAGCACCTTTTTCAATGGCATAAAGATGCGCGGTGCTACTGTTTGTGCGTGCTCCAATGGAAACGTCAATATCTTCAAGATCGAAATAATAAGCTAGCGCACGATCATCGAGTTGAGGTGCTACTTGTTGAACGAGACGGTGATTTTTCAAGTCAACAGTCGATGTGGGTGTGCCATAGACCTCAAGATACGAACGGGCTGCGAACGCATGAACATGAATTCTGCCTAGTTTGCAAACAATAACATCCTGAGCACTTGGTTGATCGAACTGAATTGCAATGTCTGCCTCTAACCTCAGCACATCAACACTTTCCATGGCGCATAAGAGGTTAATCCGGATGTAGGGATGCTCTCTTTGAAATTCGATCAACTTGGGCATAAGCCAATAACATCCAAGTCCTTCCGTAACCGCGATTGTAACTTCCCCTTGTACCGTGGCTTCCAGAAGACTGCGCTTGCGTTCCACATCGCAAAGCGCACGTTCCATGCTGCGGGCGCCATCTGCAATGAGTTTGCCTTCGGCTGTTAATGTCATCCCTTCGGGCAACCGATTCGCTAGTCTGACACCAAGAGCTGATTCCAATCGTTCAATGCGACGGGTGACCGTCGATGAGCTGATCGAAAGCGTGCGTGCTGCGCTGCGGAAGCTTGGCGAGTCAGCGCAAACCAGAAAAATCCGCAAGTCGTCCCAAGACACGCTCCAGCGATTATTGAGCAGCTTTACGTGCTCGATATCTGCAGCACGCCGCTGCGCAATCTTCGGCATACGACCATCCTTAAATCCGTTAAAAACACTCTAGGGGACCAATGTGTGACCATCAAAGCACAGGTGGTCTCCAGTAATCAACATGCGTGGTGCAAATTTGCCGATGTTCAGCAAACAAGAGTTCGATCTCCTCCCTGCTCCTTCATCGCAACGCGTCAGTTTGCATCGGGCAACGTTTGACGATCTGGAAGAAGGCGCATCTCTAGCAACTCGTAATATTCCTGGTGACCTGGCTGGTCTTGAAGTTGTGCGTAAGGTGATTTCACGCAACCCCAACAACATCCTCCTTTTCAAGCGTGACAATAAGATCGTGGGTCTTTGGTCCATGCTGTTGTTGAACCCGCATGGCATTGAAGCCCTCCTTCTTGACGAACTCCGGGCAACAGATCCAGCACGCGAATATTTGTCTACTGCAGCGGAAGCTCCAGCTGCCATGTATTTGTGGGCAATTGTCGCCCCAGGCTTTGCCTCAGAAGGTGTACGTCATGTCGCTCAATTTCTTCGCCAGCCTCTTTATGCGGTCGCAAATATATTCTCGCGGCCAACCACAGACGCCGGATTAAGATTCCACAAGGGTATCGGATTCCGGCCCATCGGATCCTCACACCCAGGGTTTTATCGCTATGTGCGTCTCGCCAATCGTCTGCAACCAACCGAACAACAAGCGGCGTAACAAGAGAAAGTTGTCATGGGAAGCGTTAATCCCCTTTACGCAACGTTTGATTCCTTCAGCCGTCAAGGCAAGCATAACGGGCAAAGCCCTTATGCCATCAAAATCGTGCACAATATAAACGAATTTATGCAGATGGTCGCTTTGCGCTCTGCCGTTTTTATGAGCGAACAATCATGCCCCTATGCGGAAGAGTTCGACGGAAACGATTTCTCCGCCACGCATCTCGTTGCGTATCGCCATCTCGAACCTGTGGCCTGCATCCGTGTGCGTTGTTTTGCAGAATTCGCCAAAATTGAACGTCTTGCCGTACGACACGAATATCGCAGCTCACGCGTTGGCTTTCAGATTGTTTGGGCGGCCATCGAGTTTGCTCGCAAGAAGGGATACGTGAAAATCTACGGTCATGCGCAGGATAGGCTTGTGAAATTCTGGTCTCACTTCGGTGCGCAGCCGATTAAGGGACGCCCCAAAATTCAATTCTCTGATTTTGGTTATACCGAGATGTTACTCGATGCCAAGCCGCATGAGGAACCCATAACTCTTGATTCCGATCCTTACGTGATTATTCGCCCTGAGGGACTGTGGCATACACCAGGCATCTTGGAGAAATCAAGTCAGCGCAACGTTACCGGGCCACTGAGAAATCTTAAAGCAGCGTAACCAATAACCCGCAAATGAATACTCATACCCCGTCACACGCCATGAGACCCGATGGCATAATGATCGTCTTGCTTGATCTGCAACGATCATATGTTTCGTCGAAATTATCCCCGTACGGTGAACAGTCCCCACCATGCCTTCGCAAGATCAAATCTCTTTTGGACGTTGGTCGAGAATTGCAGCTAAAAATTGCGCATTTTCGTCAAACCGCACCAGACACGGAACTTGATCATGGCGCAGCAACACACTGGATCGAGGGTTTTCAACCGCGCAACAACGAACATGTTTACGAACGAAACTTACCATCATGTTTCAGTAATCGCTCCTTTCTCTCCTTAGTCGAAAATGTGCGATTTCCGCACCTTTTTTTTGCGGGCTTTTCAGGTGAAAGATCTTGTCTCGCAACCGCAGTTGAAAGTTACCACCGAGGATGCAAATCAACATTCATTCGTGACTGTTCGGCAACCCATGCATTCGGAAATTACAGTGAATCGGAATCTCACGTCATGGTGTTTCATTTGATCTCGTTATACGCGCAAGTCACCAACCTCAATGAAACACTCCTTCTGCTTCAAAACCACACATAACAACGCAGGAACCATGTAGTGAAACAGGCGCGACTATATGAACTTGTTCAACTGAGGATTCTCTTAGCAGAGGCTGCCGAACGCGCCTTTCTTCTGAAGGAAACCGAATTGCATAATCGCATCAGTCAGTTGGAGTTGAGAGTCATTTCCCTCTTAAAGCGCGCGAGCGCAACGGAGGAAGTCGGACAAGAGTACGGGCTGAACTCTCACAAACCGCACAAATGACGCGGAGGACTGCACCTTCATTTGCTCTGCGCGCGCATAAGCACTAAATTGCGTGGATGGTCCCTTCAGAATCCAAATTGCCCAAGTTACATCGATTGGGCTCGGGACCGCCTGTGCTCGTGATACATGGCGGTCCGGGATTCGATCATCGTTATTTGTTAGATCCGTTGTCCCGCCTGTCTAGCAATTGGCAATTCATCTTTTACGACCAGCCGGGCTGCGGTCCGAACCGCGATGCCTCGCCTCAACTGACGCTTGCAAATACAGCTTCTCAATTGGTCGATATTATTGGCATACTTGGCAGGCATGAACCCGTGCGCGTCATTGCACACTCTTGGGGCGTTCTCGTTTTGGCAGCAGCCTATGCCCGATCGCAGTCCACACTCGAGCGTTCTATCTGCGGCGGCGTCCTCTTCAATCCAATTCCCTTGGATTCGCAAAAGTTGTTTCAATCAATCAGGCGATTTGTAGCGACCCTTCCACGCCTACTCCTGGTGCGTTTGTTACCAACCTTGTGGGGCTGGGGAGATACCCAGAAAGGATGGCAGCTGTTACTCCCTTACTATTTTCCTCCGCAATCCAAACCGCCCCCAATTGACGTTCATTTGAATATAGAGACCTACAAAAAGGTTCTTGGCTCAGTTGGAGAGTTTGACCACCAATCGTCTATAAATTCATTCGCAAAATTTGCATGTATCGGCGGCCATGACGACATCACACCCTACGATCTCGTCGAGCCTATCTACGAGGCCTGTTTTCAATCCTTCTTGTTGCCCGACACCGGTCATTTTCCGTTACATGAAAAGCCCGACCAAGTTTTGCCGATGCTGGACCGTTCGCTCAAACACATCGCGCACGAACAAGCATATTAATCGAAAGGCAGTTTCATACCACAAATCGTCGAACGAATGATCTATGCGCAGCTCTGCCCGAAAGTTATAAGGCACCATGAAAATCATTAGTGGAGGTCAGACAGGCGTAGACCGCGCCGCACTTGATTTTGCGATCGCACGCGGCCTGGACTGGGGCGGCTGGTGCCCCAAGGGCGGCTGGGCAGAAGATTTGACGAGCCCGCCAGGCCTACTTGCAACCTATTCCAAATTGCAAGAAACACCACTTGCCGATCCGCTCCAGCGCACCGAATGGAATATTCGCGATAGCGACGCTGCACTCATCATGACCGACGAAAAAGGCTTGCAATCCTCTTCTGGGACGCAACGCGCGCACCAATTTGCGCGTGACCAACGCAAACCCACACTTATTGTTGACGTGAGTGATGACACCGCCCCGGCACTCCTCGCTCTCTGGCTACGCGTCCAACAAAAGCAGTTTGGAGACCACATGATCCTGAGTATTGGCGGTCCCCGCGAGAGCGAGGCGCCAGAAATCTACACAAAAACCAAGCGTTTCCTAAATTCGGTTGCAATGATTCAAACGTAATCCTGGCAGGAGTGAACGAAAAACTGCCTTAAAAGTCACATCAGGCAAACTGCGATGTCCTCGCGTACACATGCTCCGCTCGCTATCCGATTTTGAAATTCGTGATGTGGTCGGGCGGCGACACACCAGCAAGGTTGCGCGGGTCAGGTTCAGGCGGAAGCACTTGCATTTTCACAGGGATAACACCGCCCCATATGGGCAGCGCATAATCCTCTTCATCATCGACTGGTAACCCCGTGCGCATCTTCGCCGACGCCTCATTGATCGGCATCTTAAGAACGGTCGTCGCCTTCATTTCATTGGCCCTCGGCGGGCGCAACATGTCCCAACGCCCAGGAAACAAATTGTCGATAAAGGTCTTCAGCCGCGCCTCTTTTTCATTTTCATCGGTAACCCGCGTCGCTTTGCCAAAAATCATGACAGACCGATAGTTGGTCGAGTGGTGGAATCCCGAACGCGCTATGACAAACCCGTCAAGAATTGAGACGTTAAGACAGACATCCGCCTCTTCGCTCGCCTGCAACATTTGGCTTGCCGAAGAACCGTGCCAATAAACGTGATTATCCTCGCGCCATTGTAGCGTCGACGTAACATAAGGTTGGCCATTAATGACGTAGCCGACGCTGCACAGCGGCATGGCATCAAGAATAGCGTGGATCGTGTCGGCGTCATACGCGCCACGTTTGTGATTACGACGAACCCGCACCTTGTCGCTTGGCGCCTCCGTGGCTTTGACCATCTGACTCTCCGTAATTATTGGGCTTCGCAACGGGCGCCCAAAGTAGCACCAAATCATAGTTGGGGTGCCGCGAACCAACAATCATTAGGTTCAAGTTGGAACGGCGCTAGTTGAGGTATCGAGGCAGGTGCCAATAAAGGCCCAAAAGTCCCATCAACAGCAACGCAACAGAGATAACAATTCCCCCCGGCATAAAATACTTTTTGGAGAATTCCATCGTCTTCTCCTGGCCAAACTTTTTCAGCCACGGCTTTGCCTTTGGTGTGGTTAGGATGTACTTTTCGAGCGCCTCATGGTTTCGCAAATAGTAGATATTTCGAACTAAGAAAAACCCTCCAGCGAGAGTCATGAGCACCGCTAACAAAAGTGGATCAATAATCATTTATTTCCCCCGTCGTGTTTTGTGAGGCAGTGGACGAACTCCATTTTTTGGCAATAGAGAGGGTGGCAATACAAATGCACGACACCCTGAATTCGAACAAACCCTACTTAAAACTGAACGTTTCCACCACCCTTTAAACCAAGCCGTTTTCGCGCTTGTTCCGGGGTCGCAATCTGAAGACCCAAATTCTCTATGATCGATCTAATCTTTTCAACCTGCTGCGCGTTTGACGTCGCAAGCTTGCCTTTTCCAATATAGATACTGTCTTCAAGTCCGACACGAACGTTGCCGCCGAGCATGGCTGCTTGGGTCGCGAACGGCATCTGGTGTCGACCTGCCGCAAGCACTGACCATTCATAATCGTCGCCAAACAACTTTTGCGCGATCGTATGCATGTGCATGAGGTTATCGAGGTCAGCGCCCGCACCACCTAAAATTCCGTAGATCATTTGCACAAAAAAGGGTGGCTTCACGAGGCCTTTGTCGACAAACCATGCAAGGTTGTAAAGATGACCAAGGTCGTAGCACTCAAACTCAAATTGCGTACCGTGCCCTTTGCCAAGCCTCTCCAAAGCCTGTTCGATGGACGCAAAGGTATTTGCGAAAATAAAATCGCGGGTCATGCCAAGGTATTTTGGTTCCCAGTCATGCTTCCATGACGAAATTTTTTCAAGAACTGGAAACAGACCAAAGTTCATCGAACCCATATTGAGGGACGCCATTTCGGGACTGGCACGAGTCGCTGCCGCGAATCGTTCTTCAAGCGACATACCGTGTCCACCGCCAGTCGAGATGTTGACGACGGCGTCGGTCGCTTGCTTGATGATGGGAAGAAATTTCATGAACGCTTCGGGGCGTGGGTCCGGTTTTCCGTTTTCAGGATCACGCGCGTGCAAATGAAGAATAGCGGCTCCGGCCTGTGCCGCTTGGATGGCAGAAGTCGCAATCTCTTCCGCTGTGATTGGAAGATGCGGCGACATCGTTGGCGTGTGGATGCTGCCCGTAACCGCACATGTAATGATCACCGGTTTATCCATTGAAACACCCCCTGCAAAATTTCGGGTCCAATTTATTGGTACCTCAGCGTCCACATTGGCAAAACGAAGCCTCGTCAACGCCTGTCAATTTGCAGCGCCAGCAGCACACAGGCAAGAGCGCAGACTGGCGCGATAAAAAAAGCGTCAACTTTCATGATCCAAAGCGTGAGACCGGCAACGAGGCACCACAGAAATGGGAACAGCATCAAGAGCCAACGCCCACGGCCGCGCGCCAAAGTAAGCATCGCTACGGTGGCAACGGCTGTCGGATCTGGAGAAACGCCAAAGATTTCGGCCGCAGACCATGTTCGTCCCATAACGCTCGCCATGAAAGGATAGCCAACCACGGCGAACGCAAGAATACCAACAATGGCCATAACACCAACAGAGCGCGGTGCCTCGAAATCCAGCCATCCTTTTATTGACCCAAACCAAATGAGCGAGGCACCTTGCAGCGCGGCAAGCGGCGTGACGTATTGGGCAGCCCAGTTAATGGACGCATAGCGGTGCCAGAAAAAACTCCAGGCAATCCAAATCCAAGCTGCCCCGTAGATCGCAAAAATTATGCGGATACGGTCGTGGCTGGGCCGGAATATCAAATAGAGCGCGGCTACGCCCAATAGAATTGCAAGCACTTGGAACGGCCAGATGGACTGGTTGTGCAGCTCCAGCATGCGATCGTAGACGCGTGGAGAAAACAACAAAAAGTCGTCAAGCGAATAAGACCACAAGTCCGACATTTACAACTGCCTGACGTAGTCCGCCATGCGCTTACGCAACGCGTCGTCTGGCAAAATGCCGCTCGCCGTCGCAACATTTTCACGCACATGATCGACGCGCGTGGTCGCCGGAATGGCGCACGAAACCGCAGGATGCGAAATGATGAACTTCAGCAAAAACTGCGCCCAGCTCGAAGCACCGGTTTCAGAAACCCATTTTGGCAACGGATGCCCTTCCACCCGCTGCAATAGATTCCCCCGTTGGAATGGCCGATTGACGATCACAGCAATGCCACGCTCTCGCGCCAGCGGAAGCAAACGATCTTCTGCGCTCCGGTCGATGACGTTATAGGTCAGTTGCACGAAGTCGATGGGATGGCTTTGCATAACCTTTTCAAGTTCACCATGCCGGCGACCATGCGAAGTCGTGATCCCAACGTAGCGCAAATTTCCCTTCTCCTTCATTACAAACAGAGTTTCAAAGTGTTTTTGCCATGACAAGAGATTGTGCACCTGTAAGAGATCAAAACGCGGTACGCCCCAATATTCGCGCGTCCGTTCGATCTGCTTGGGACCCCATTTTGAATTCGAGATCCAGACCTTTTCCGCGGAAAACAACTGCTTCGGATATCCAAGTTTCTTAAGACCGTAACCGATCGTCGACTGAGATGATCCATACATTGGCGAACAATCAATCAAGCGCCCACCGGCTTCAATAAACGCGCCAATCACAGCCGCACTTTCATCGAGAAGCGTTTTATCAAGTCCGACGTTAAACGTAATCCAGCTTCCAAGCCCGACCAGCGGCAACGCTTCCCCGGTCGATGGAATAGGTCGCGTACCCGGTTCTTGCGCATTTGCGCGCGGGCCGAACGAAGACAGGGCCGCAGCGAGCGAACCTGCAGCAGCACTTTTTACGATGTCCCGCCGTGTCAAACGCATTTCGCTCAATAAAACCCCTTTTGTCCCAGTTTGAATTCCGCAAACGACATCGAGTGCATGCTACTCTGGCAGGTAACGATATTTGACAATGCGGTTGTTACCAGAATCGGAAAGCCAAATAATGTCGTCCCTAATCTCAACACCTTCCGGAGTTCTAAACTTTCCGGACCCTTTACCTGGTCTGCCATCACCGAGCACCAGAACAACGTCACCGTTCGCCGCAATAAATTTGACTTGGTGATTGTTTTTGTCAGCAGCGACCAACGTTCCGTCCGCGAGCAAGTCCTGATAACGCACACCCCTAAAGTTATAAGGTGCGCCCTTAAGTTCGCGTAAAATTTTTAACTCCGGCGACAATAGAAGCATGCGGTTGTTGCCAGAATCAGAAAGCCAAATGTTGGTGCCGTCTGCAGCCAATTCCAGATCATGCGGCGCTGACAAACCCTTCAGTTCTTTGACGGCTTTGCGCTTTTCGAATGCAACAACATTTCCCGACCATGCGCCCCCAACATAAATGCGGCCATTTGGATGGACAAGAACCCCTTCGGGGCCGCGGATGCGTTCTGTAAGCTCGCCCGTAAGCGTCGCCTTCAGTCCATCAAGCGTGTAAATCGTGACGCGATTGTTGTGCGTGTCGGCAATGTAAGCACGCCCTTGTTTGTCAAAGTCGACGTCATGTGTTCCGGACTGATGATCAGCGCCGAATTCATCAACAAACTTGAGGCTTTCCGCATCGAGAATCGCAACACGGTTTTTGCCAACGTCGGAAACGAACAAATACTTGCCGTCCGGCGATAGCTTCAAATCATGTGGGTTGCTGAGTGGTGTGTCACTTGCAGCCAAGAACTCAGCGCGTGGCTCGGAAAATGCCGGTAGGGAAAAACCCGCCTGCAAAAACGCCGCCAACAAAAATGCAATCAAAACGACGCGACTTTGTCGAAAACACAACGCCATGTCGGACCTCGTATTCGTCATAGAGCGGACCAACTTGTCCGCCCCCTGAGTTTAGCACAGCGCCGTCGTCGCACGAAGCCAAGACTGAAATCAGAAAGTGTCGCGCAGTTGAGACACAATCAACGCAATCCGGTGCGCGTCATCACTCCCTATGCCTCATTTTATCTCCAGCCGTACAGCACCGCTAAGAAACAAGTGCGCCAGGTCGTCATGTAAGTTAATTATTTGGCAGAGCAAAATATTACTGTGACTGTTGGGGGATAAAAATGACGGGACTCGACGCCGTATTGAATGATGCTGTGGCCCGCAATGATGCGCCATTTATCGTCGCGATGTCCGGCAATCGTTCAGGTGTGACCTATTCAGGGGCCGCGGGAAATGCAGTCGAGGGAAAGCCGGCACACGAAGATACCGTATTCCGCATCTTCTCCATGACCAAAGGCATCGGCGCGTTAGCCGCCATGATTGCAATTGACCGTGGCAAGTTGGATTTAAACACGCCCGTAGAAGACATACTTCCAGAGTTTGCCCAACTTCAGGTGTTGGAGGGGTTTGAAGACGGCAAGCCCGTCATGCGCGCCCCGCGAACCATGGCAACTGTACGCCACCTCGCAACCCACACAAGCGGTCTTGAATATGAGTTTTGGAATGCCGACGTGGCGCGATACATGGAAACAACCGGCCATCCGACAATTTTTACCGGCACAAAGATAGCACTAAATTATCCATTGATGAGCGATCCCGGAACGCGCTGGGGTTACGGTCCAAGCATCGATTGGCTTGGACAAGTGGTCGAAAAAATTGATGGCAGGCGAATTGATCAATACTGTCGCGAGGAAATTTTTGAACCGCTTAAAATGACGAGCACGGCTTTTGAAGTCACTGATGATCTGGCATCACGGCTCGCATCTGTCTCAGCAAGAGGCGACGACGGCAACTTCGCACCCGCCGAACTTTCACCCCAGCCTGACCCCGAAGTCTACTGCATGGGCCATGCACTCTATTCCACGGCTCCAGATTATTTGCGCTTCTTGCGCGTGTTCCTCAACGGCGGTGAACTGGATGGCGTCCGCCTATTGAGCGAAACAAGTTTCCAGCGAATGCTCGCAGATCAAATGAATGGGCTTGCGTTTCAAAAAATGACCACTGTGGCGCCCGCCGTGACGGGCGACTGTGATCCGTTTTCCGACACCCGCCGCACACACAGTTTCGGTTTTTTTAGAAACGAAGAAGACGTACCAGGCATGCGAGCAGCCGGATCCCAGTGCTGGGCCGGCGTCTTAAACACGCACTTTTGGTTTGATCCAAAAAATGACGTCGCCAGCATCATCATGACCCAGACGTTGCCATTCTTAGATTCGCGCTTTGTAAAAGTCCTTGAGGCTTTCGAAAAAGAAATTTATTCGGCGTCGTGACACGTTGCGGATTTACAGAACGTCTCAGCCCGAATGAATAAAACCGTAAGCGACATTGCTGCGGTCCGCGCCTTCCGCGTCATACTTCGCACGATATTCTGACAGGCGGTCGTTCGCATAATGCGCAACCGTCGCCTCTTCATCAGTGAAATCATAAAGCTTTGCCGAGTTCAGACCAAAGATGGCTTTCTTGGTGTCAGACAATCCATCGCCGAGTGGTGCAAAGCCATGGTTCTTGCGTAAATCCTCCGGGATCTCCATGCGCCGGAAGGCTTCAATCTGCCATTGCGGTGAGCCGTACCAAACCGAGTCTGTCCCCCACACAACGTGATCGACACCTAACCCTTTAATGAGAATGCCCATGAGTGCGGCCGCATGCCGTGGATGCGTCAGACATGTCGTGGCAAACGTGGTGCCAACGTCCGCATAGACGTTCGTCAAACCATGCTTCTCTGGGATCTCCGCCAAATCCGAAACCCAATCGATACGGCCCGTCTTTTCAAATCTTTCAAGATGCTCTTCAGGAGGCACGGACAGTGGCTTCAAGGCAGAGTGATAAATGACAAAGTTTAGATCAGGCCAGTCTTTGGCCGCTTTCGGCACATCATCGACCATGGCATGCTGCCAAACATCCTTAAAACTTTCCTTATAGTCCGATGGCAACAGCCCCTTATGGATACAAACGTTGCGGATCCCCGCCTTTTGCGTCCGCTCATAAAACGGATACATGAGCTTTTCATCATCAAGCCGATAGGGAAATTTCGAAGGCGCCAACGGATCACCGACCGTGTAACCTTTCCAACTATCGGGATGATCTTTTTCAATCACGCGGTCGACCTCATCAAGCCAACCGTCCTTGCCGGGTTCAAAAATCCCGTGCCGCAATAAGCGCCGCGAGCCGCACATTTTATTGATGCGCATCGCGCCATCAACGAGTTGAGGGTTGGTAAGGAAAACATTTTCTGGGTTGTCGGACGTCGCACTTGAAATGAGGCCAATGGTGGTGTCGCTATCCAAAAAAACTTCTTTTATGAAATTGTCGATTTGCAAATCTTGGAAATTGATATTGTCTCTATCAATATCCACGTTGCCATAAATGGCGCCAGAGTGCCTTAGACCTAATATGCCTTCCCATTTGTATTCATCGTCGACAAAATGCATATGACCATCAAAGATGAACTGGTTGGCATATCGCGCTGCATTCTCCGCCGCGGCTTCTGCGTCCACTGTTTCCGCTTGGGCAACACCAAACACATCGCCATAAACAATATTCATGGCCGCAAACGCGGTCGCAAAACCAACACCCGACTTTAAAAATTCCCGGCGTTCCATCCCTAGTTTTGGCGCACGTTCGTCAGCCATCTCATCTATCAGCGCCGCAACTTTGCGCTGTTGGGGCGTTTGCGGCATCGGCCGATATTCACCGTTGGAAACAACCTGATCTGGAATTGGTCGCCGCGCGATGTCTATGCGTTTTGCAAGTAGCTCAACCCGCTTACGATCATCTTTGCTCAACCAACTCATAAAATGTTTCCTCTCAAAACCTTGGCCAACTCCTACAACGTTGTACGGACTGCCAAGTGATCACCTCTCAGCGCAAATTGCGCTTTTTCGTTGTTTTTAAACACGAACCGCAGAGATGCGGTTCTAAACAAACATGGGCACTTTTTCGAAACTGCCATTCAGCAGATCATTTGCGTTAGGATACTTGAGCCAATCTTCAATCACGCTTGCCAACACGCGCCGAAAATCGGTGGTGTAGATGAGGTTGTCCGTGCCATCGAGTTTTGACAGGCTGGACGGTACACCGTAGTGGCCGCCCTTAACACCATTGCCAATGGCGAACATAACGTTTGCAGTGCCATGGTCTGTGCCAAGGTTTGTGTTTTCTGCCGCGCGACGCCCAAATTCGCTAAACACCAACACCATCACATCATCGGCCCGACCGATCCGATCAAGGTCCTGCATGAACGCATAAACCGCATCAGAAAAATACGTTAGCAGCCGGGCGTGCAAATTAGACTGCTGCACGTGGGTATCAAAAATGTTGTTGCGATAAGACGTGTAATAGAGCCGCGTCGGCATGCGCGCCTCGATAAGAGAGACTATTTTTGGCAAGTCGAGGGCAACAAGGCCATAGTCTATCGAGGAGTTGTAATTCTCCCATGCGTCACGGACTTTGGCGGACGCCTCACGCGCACTACGGGCAACGTCGCGCAAAAAGCTTTGCGACGCATTGGCCACTCGTACTTCCTCCGCAGCCTCAGCATGAAACGGTACGCCCTTTGGCACAAATCGCTGCGGGTCATCGAAGACAACGGGAACATGTTTACGGCTGCGCACAGCTAACGATTGCGTGGCATCAATGTTTATGATTCCGTAAGGCGTGCCTTCTGGCAGCAAAACATCAGCCAATCGCCCGACCCAACCATAAGATGCACCACTGTTTGGCGCCGCCGTATGCCAATAGGCCATCGAGTTAAAGTGCGAAAAAGATGGTTGCGGATAGCCAACGCCGTGAATGACAGCAATGCGGCCATCTTTAAACAGCTTTTCCATGCCGGCCATACCAGAGTTAAGCCCGTAATCATCATCAATCTTGCGCAGGCTGTTTTCTTTAATTCCGAGCGTCGGACGCAGGCGGTAGTACTCGTCATTGCGAAACGGCACCACCGTATTGAGACCATCGTTGCCGCCTGAAAGTTCCAACACCACGAGGATACGATTTTCTGCTTGCGCTTCACGCGCATGCGCAAAGCCACCCATGAACGGCGCCAACAATCCATATACTGAACCATAGGCCCCCAGACGAAGTAAATTGCGCCGCTGCGTATCAAAGATGTCCGTATGTCTCATCTTAGTTCTCCGTGGCGTTGACGCTTCAAATTACAAAAAACCAAATTCCAGTTCAGGTTATCCCAATTGATACTCCGGTAGGCTCATGATCCGTTGCACCAAAGTCCGCAGTGGTCCTTCCAAATAAGTTTGCGCAGCCGCAATGTCGTCTGTTCCAAGTTCTGCTTTGAACACCTCCACCAATTGCGCGCGTTGCGCTTTGCCGGCGGGAACGCTCAAAAGCCTGTTCAAGAAATGGTCCACAATCTGCTCAACCGTTTTAAGACCCGCGGCATCGACAAGGCCGGCAAGTTTGAGATCCGCAGTGTGACGGGAAATTGGTTTGACTTTTTCTATCGCCATTTGCCAGCCACGATAGCTGCCGTAACGCGTGTTAAAGTCTTGGTCCATGTCCGCCATCATGTTGGACATCGACATTTGCCCATCACCTGAAACACCTGGCGGCTTCGTTGCTGCGGAGATGTTGGCGCCATCCGCCAGTCGCTCTGACACCGAACGTATGAGTGGATCGACGGGATAGCGATCGTGGGGGATGAAGTTGATATCCGGAAACAAAAGGTCGTAGGCAAAATTTTTGCGAGCAATGAGCAAACCCGGCGTGATCCATGAACGGCCATGCGCCCAACCTGCGACCGTTGGCGGATTGAAAAGATGTTGGCCAAGTGTCTTCGTAGCGGTGTTGAAATCAGGCACGCCAGGGATGCGATTGAGCTCCAGTTTGCGGAACGTGCTGACGACCAGCTGCACTGGGCTTTTGATGTGTGTGCCAACACTTTTCGTACTGTAAAAATCGCGCGATAAAAATATCGTCTGCATCAACGGCGCGATTTCATAGTTATTGTCACGCAATATTTTTCCCAGTTTGTTTACGAGTTGCGGCGATGGATCTTCGTGCACGAAATATCTGTAAATTTTTGCAGCTATGAAGGTGTCGGCCGGGTGTTCCAATAGGATATCGACAATGTCCACGCCACTAAACGGCCCTGTTCGCCCCAGAACGGTTTTATCACCATCATCGTGTTCGTTCTCGTTCACAACAAATGTGAGATCTTTATAGTTCCAGCCGGTAAATGCACGTGCTGCTTCACGAATGTCTTGCTCTGTGTACCGTCCGACGCCCAGCGTGAACAACTCCATGATCTCGCGAGCGAAATTTTCATTAGGTGAGCCTTTTACGTTCACACCAGCATCAAGGAACGACAACATCCCTGGGCTTTTCGCCGTTGCAATCAAGAGGTCACGAAAATTGCCAAGGCCTAGTTTGTGAAACGTTTGCAGCAAGTGTAGGTGCTTGCGATAGTCGCGTACTTTGCTCTCGTTGACGGCAAAATGACCATGCCAGAACAAAGCCATCTTTTCCTGTAGTGGGCGCGGCGAGCGCAACATGCGATCTGCCCACCAATAGGCCACGCGGTCCGTTTCAAGCCGGCTCGCGCGCAACCAATAAAAAAAACGATTCACGACAGGCTGCAAACGTCGGTTGCCCGTTGGCTTTACTTTGACGCCAAGTGCCTCACCTTTTTTGCTTGCAAGTTTTGTCGTCGCAGGACGGCTCGGCGGAAAGGGCTCAAGACCTGGGTCGTGGACGCCCGAATGATCAAATGGCGGAAGCTTGTCTGCAGGCGCACCTTCAAAATAGACCAAACGCCGGACAGCCGCCTCTGGGCCAAGTGTGGCGAACTCATCAACTTCTTTTGGCGTGCCACCAAATCCAGCGCGCTCAAGCAAGTGTGCCACCGTTTTCTTATTCCACTCGGCTTTTGTGATGGGTGTTAGATCACCAGACCACTTTGCGTGATCAACAGGTTCGGCGTGTGCCGCACTAAATGCAAGACCAAACCACGATAGGGCTACGATCAAAATCGAATGGCATGTTTTCATCCTCAACCCCCTAAGTTTGGCGCATTGAAAACCGATCGCGGAAAACAGAGACAACAAAGCGAGCGCGGCCTTTGCAGGTTTTTTTATTGAAACACCTTTACACGACAAGTGTCATGCAAAAGCCATGCAAAAATAAGTGTTATACAATCCACATCTTGGAGCAGATATTTTAGCGTAGCGCGACCCGTTGCGTGAGTCTAATCACTGTATGAAGAGCTGGCCCGGGATCAATAGACAGGCGCCTTGGTCATTTAAAGGGATGGTCAATGAAATCGTGCACTGACTGCAAAGCAAACGTAGTATTTTGCTAAGTTAAGTGGACAGGAGTGCCGCTCACAAAGATGAAACGCGATAACGTTTCAGTTCCTTTATAACCCATCAGTTTTAAGCTTTGTGCCTGCTGTCTGAACGACGCCCGACATCAAATAAACTCCGCAACCCTTTTAAGATCCAACTCTAAGCCAGGTGGATCAATTTTGCGACAGTCATGTGCATGTCTAGAGATAATCTGCATCTGTCGCATAGGCTTTTGGAATTCAAAGCCATTTGTACCCGTGCCTATTTGTCCGTTTCCGGAATGCTTGTCGCGCTTCAGCATTTATAACGAACGCACATGCGAGAGCGGTGCCCCTACTCTGTCCGTGTATTAGCCCCATAATACCCAATCGCCGAATTGCTCCATATGATAGGTTTCGGAAACGCAGCCAAAGCGAGGGTAACGCCGGTGGCAAAGTTCGTTCACACCATGGTGCGGGTAACCGACGAGGACCGGTCGGTTGATTTTTACCGCAAAGCCTTTGGTCTCGACGTTGCCGAGCGACTCGACTTTGATGACTTCACGCTCGTCTATCTGAGCAACACCGAAAATAGCGTGGAACTCGAGCTCACAATCAACAAAGGGCAAGAGGGTGCCTACGAATTAGGCAACGGCTACGGTCACATTGCGTTTGTCGTCGATGACGTCAACGCCGAGCACGCGCGTTTTGAAGAACTGGGTTTAAACCCTCGCAAACTCGTAGACTTCAAGCACGACGGCCAGACGCTCGCGCGGTTCTTCTTTGTCAACGATCCGGACGGTTACGCAATCGAAATAATACAGCGACATGGCCGTTATCAATAATTCGGTCAAATATTCAAACAAGGGAGGATGCAATGACAGTGTCAACAAGACGTGTCCAGCTTACTCGCAGGGCCTTGTTGCAACAGACAGTTGCTGCCGGGGCCATAGCTGTCGCCGGCACAGGTTTCATCGCAGCACCCGACGCAGCATGGGCGCTTGAGGTGTCCAACGTCACCGAACACCAAATGGCGACACTCTTGCAGATGGCGCGCGACATCTATCCGCACGACAAGGTTGGCGATGAATATTACGCCATCGCTGTCAAGGGTTACGACAGCGAAGACTCCAAAGACATGGTGGCCAAAGGTGTCGCCAAGCTAGACAAACTAGCCAAAGCCGCTGGTTATCCAAGTTACCTAGAAACCAAATGGGAGGATAATCGCGTCGCATTGCTCAACAAGATTGAAGACGACAAGTTCTTCCAAACCGTGAGAGGTGGTCTGGTAACCGGCCTCTATAACCAGAAAGCCATTTGGCCGATCTTTGGCTACGAGGGCGAGTCCTTCAGCAAAGGTGGCTATATCAAAAACGGCTTTGACGACATCGCTTGGTTATGAGGAGGCGCTCAAAATGGCAGCAAAATTCGACAAAACCGATGACAGCGTAGTCGTCGTAATTGGAACCGGCGCCGGTGGTGGCGTTCTTTCAAACGAGCTGGCGCAAAAAGGCGTCAAGGTGGTAGCACTGGAGGCAGGCGGGCGGTATTTGCCTGATGACTTCCTCAATGACGAATGGGGAAGCTTCGGCCAGCTTGCTTGGACCGATCCACGCTCAACGTCGGGTGACTGGCGCGTCGCAAAAGATTTTTCTGGATTACCTGCATGGATCGTTAAGGCGGTCGGTGGCTCAACGGTTCACTGGGCCGGTGCATCGCTTCGTTTCCAGGATCATGAATGGAAAGCGCTTTCGACCTATGGCGCTGTCGATGGCGCAAGTCTTCTCGACTGGCCCATTGATGCAAAGGAAATGGACCCATACTACACAAAAGCCGAAACCAAACTCGGTGTGACGCGCACGGGCGGGCGTTCAGGTCTACCCGGCAATAATAACTTCAAAGTATTCGAGAAAGGCGCCAAAGCGCTCGGCTATAAGAACGTGCACACCGGTCGCATGGCGATCAACAGCGCCCGGTATGACGATCGGGAGTCCTGCCAACAGGTGGGGTTCTGCTTCCAAGGCTGCAAGTTCGGTGCAAAATGGTCATCTGCCTATACCGACATTCCGCGCGGCGAAACAACGAACAAATTGGAAGTGCGCGAACATTCCCATGTGGCGCGCATCGTCCACAACGACCAGGGCAAGGTCACTGGCGTCGAATATTTCGACAAAGACGGCAACATGCAAATGCAAAAAGCGCGTGTTGTTTGTGTTGCCGGCAATTCGTTTGAAAGCCCGCGCCTGCTTCTCAACTCTGCGTCATCCAAGTTCCCCGACGGGCTTGCGAACTCCTCAGGCATGGTGGGGCGCAATTACATGCGCCACATGACAGGATCGGTTTATGCCATTTTTGACAAACCGGTGAAGTTTTGGCGCGGAACGACCATGGCCGGCATAATCACCGATGAAAGCCGCCATGACCCGAGTCGCGGTTTCGTTGGTGGCTATGAAATGGAAACCCTGGCCTTGGGGCTGCCATTCATGGCTGCGTTCCTTAATCCTGGCGCTTGGGGCCGCGGGTTCACGACGGCACTTGATGCGTACGAGAACATGGCGGGCATGTGGTTGGTCGGCGAAGACATGCCGCAGGAGAGCAACCGGGTGACGCTCAACAAAGACGTCAAAGATAAATGGGGTCTGCCCGTAGCTAACGTCCACTTCTCAGACCATGCCAATGACATCGCGATGCGCGAGCATGCATACAAACAAGGTCAGGCAGTTTATAAAGCGGTTGGCGCAACACGGACGATGCCAACGCCGCCCTATCCCTCAACGCACAATCTTGGCACCAACCGCATGTCGGAAAAGCCAAAGGATGGCGTTGTCAACAAATGGGGCCGCACACACGACATTCCCAATCTTTATATTTCGGACGGGTCCGTGTTCACAACGGGAGCGGCGGAAAACCCAACGCTAACAATCATTGCGCTAGCCATTCGCCAGGCCGACCATTTGGCAGGTGAGTTGTCCAAGGGCAATCTATAAGAACCCACACAAGTATTGAAGCGCTCCGAGCCCGACAGCGGTTCGGGGCGTTTTAATGAGATTTGTCGCACGCTCAAGCGCCTCGCGACTCCAACTCCAAGACGTCTGCAGTGGCAAGCGACTTTAGACTGACTTCACCAGATACAGGAATGAGCTGCCGGCGCTGCAGGTCGAGATACCGCAGACAACAGACGCGCAAGAACGACGTAAAGTTTCCCAAATCGTGTCCTTCATTGCGCGATTCATCATAAAGCGTCTGTATCAACTGGCTGACATTCATGCCGTCGCGCGCTGCGATATCCTCAAGAACCGACCAGAACATTTTTTCCAGCCGCACGCTCGTGACCATACCTGCCATACGAATAGATCTTGTTTGACTTTGCCAGAGCCCGGGGTCTGCTCCGACGAACAGCCTGCACATGGGATCCTCCCTTGAAATCCGCAGTTTCTGGGTACCGTTCTGAAAAGACTAGCATGGGCCCGATACCCATGATCGGTCAAGATTGCGTGTAGTGTATTGAGCTCATGCTCAACACAAGGTGGGAAAGCGACAACTAAGCCTCATGTTACAGCGATGTCACGCTTTCATGTTTGCGCCTACACGCGTTGTGCCCCATGGGCACAAACTTAACCATGACGCCATCCGCAGAAACGCTTGACTTTACAATTGATAGTCTATGGCAATAGGCCATTCGGACTGACATATTGGCCTTTGAAAACTTGGCACAGAGACACTGGAGTTCTGAAAAATGGGAAGTCTACACCGGTTTTTTGTGATGACGTGGGTTTTACTCTTAAGCCTCAGCACCGCATATGCCGGTGGCGTTAGCCAAAAAGAGTTGTTCGCCGGCTACTTAAACTCAAAGCCCTACAAGCGTTACTTGGAGGCCGCCTTCAATCAAGGCGAGGCCCCTGTTCTCAAGAACCAATGTCCATCATTGCGGCTCATCAAAGGCAACCAATACACGCTTATAAAGCAGCCCAAGTTCGTAAAGGCGGGCAGTGGTTACAGTCTTTCATCTGGCGTATGGATTGCACGTGCAGTGATGGACCGCTGCGGAAAGCGCGTCATTAGGCGTGCGCTCCTCGAAGCAAAGGGCGGCGACCAAAACCTCATTAAACCAACTTTTTTGTTGAACGGAGAATTTCAAGGCAATCTCAAACTTGAGTACGACGCACGACGCATCGTGTTTCCAGCACTTGCCGCATATGGAAATTGCGACAAGCCAAATATGGTCAGCGTTCTTGACATTAAAGCGCCAGGACCCTCATCGCCCAAAGGCTGGTCAGAGATCTGGATTGCAAGGTCGTGCGATAGCATCGTTGAAGTAGATGTCAGTTACACAGCCACAAAGGATGGCATGGCAATCGCCGCCAAAAAACGAAAAGTCACAAAGACCGGTGGTCGCTGACAAGTCTAATGAGTTTGTTGTTGTGAAATCCAGTCCTTCAGCGTTTTGTCATGCTCTCCGTCAAGAGTATAAAGTTCTTTGGAAAGCCCGGAGAATCTGCCCAATTCATCCAGTGCGCTACTAAGATCAACGCCCGGCGCGGGACTAATCCACCAGTCGCATTGGTCCTCGCCGGCCCACAATAACAAGCGGCACTGCTTGTTTGTAAAACGATAATTTCTGGACGCCGGCCAAGCAAACGTTTCATCGCCAGCCTCAAAGTTGCGTTGGAGTAGTTTTAGGTTGTCGTCCGTAAGCGGTGGGGCTTGCGCTGCAACAACTGCGGACTCCAACAAGATTTTGTCTTCCACCTGGCATTTCAGCCAGCTCGTAAAGGTCTCTGCCATCCTCTGCCACTTCGGCGGACTACCAGAATCAACCTCAATAAAGACAACAGGGTCATCACTACCATCAAGGCCGACCGCCCAGGTACAGACCCCTTGATTTTCTATCATGAAGGGGAGCAGTTGGTCCTCCTCCACCGGATCGTAATTTTCCCAACCGTAAATCGGCTCACCGAGATTGGATAGTGCAATTGACCTATCGTGGTTCGAATTTTCGTACAGAAAGTCCGATGAGTTTGTACATAGTATAAACTCACGAAACCGCCGCGGAATCTTGCGCGCTAGTCTTTGCTCTAAAGCGGAGACCTCTTTCCTGGTGGCGTCCAATGTCAGCGGTTCGACGCCCGCAGCGCGAAAAATCTTAGAGATTTGATCAACCAACAGGAACTCCCTACGCCCGTTTCAGTTTTGCAATCTCTTGAACGGTTCCCGACTATAAGGGCACCCCACGACACAATTCTAGCGCGCTCACGGCAACTAAATTTCAGCGTAGATCAGATTTATGCGTCCAATTCCTGAACCTCGTTATGCGGTACAAAGGCAGGAAAAAATAAGGTGTTATCAACGATCAACACTAGCGGTCGCTTATGTTTAAAAGCGGAAAACATCAGAGAAATGGCGATTACACCTAGCGCTAGTGGGACAAGTCGGCTGGGGAGAAACGCGTACGGCCTGACCTCATGCCCCCTTTATCTCGCAGACGCGTAGGTAAGCCCGATACAACACGCGGCCAGACAAAATCCACAAGAGTAATGTTGCGAGAGGCAACAAACCGAACGAAAGAAACGAAAAAATCAAATACCAACCTTGAGCAGTCCCGCCTGTTCCGTGGCTGGTCGAATCAAGCACGATCAAGATGAAGAATGCAGACGGAACCAGTGAAAGGACACCCAGAACATCTAGGACAATGCGGGCAGAGCGATGTTTGCGCTGGAGCCTATAGATGGTTCTCACAACAAAAAAGAGAAGCACCAGACCAATAACGATTGGTACCAATCCCCAAATTTCAATCATATCCACACCAAAATCTCTTGGGTGCGGTTGTAGCACTTAATGTTTAAACCCGGCCTAAGCCTCAGGTTAAGCGTCGCCCATGCGGACAATGGGCGCCACAAGCGCATGCAAGATTGAGTCCCGTTACGCGCCAACAAGACCTGCGCAATAGGTTTCAAAATTCATCATCGATAAACCGCTCTTCATTAGGCTTCCAACAACCCGAACCGCGTCTTAACGCGGCGCTAATCATTGTCCCTGTCTGTAACGTGTTGAGTAACCCATGCGCAGAAATGAGCCTGCCTTGGAGATCAAAAATCTCCGCAAAACATTCAGTGTTCCTGCAGTCGATGACTTATCGCTCAATGTCTGTGGCGGTGAGTTCTATGCGCTGTTGGGCCCGAACGGTGCAGGCAAAACAACCACACTACGAATGGTGGCAGGATTGCTCAAACCCGACGCTGGCGAAATAAATATCTGCGGCATAAACGCACTTAAAAATCCGGTTGATGCAAAACGCATTATGGCATGGGTGCCCGACGAGCCGATGGTCTACGACAAGCTGACGCCAATAGAGTATCTCGAATTTGTCGCCGGCCTTTGGAGCATGGAGCCCGCCGTTGCCCATGCCAAGGCCGAAGAACTCATCACGCAGTTTGGGCTTCGTGCGCACGCCGAAGAGCGCTGCCAAAGTTTTTCAAAAGGCATGCGCCAAAAAGTGGCTCTGGCCGGCGCCCTCATCCACCAACCCCAACTCATCATTCTCGATGAACCCTTAACAGGATTAGACGCCGGTTCTGCACGCCAAGTGAAAGCCGTCCTACGCGGCCTGGTCGCCAGTGGCGTCAGCGTCGTGATGACAACACATATTTTGGAAGTCGCAGAACGCATGGCCGATCGCATTGGCATTATCGCCAAAGGAAAACTGATCGCGGAAGGCACACTTGAAGAATTGCGGGAGACAGCGGGCGATAGCGGCCAAAGCCTCGAAGATATCTTTTTAGAGATCGTCAATGATGGCGCCAACAAAGCGCCGGTACACGAACACGAAACCGAAGGCGTCGCCGCATGAACAGTGCCGCATCGCTATCTTGGTTTGCACGCCACGAACTCAATTTGGCTTGGCGCGACTGGGCCGCCCTCATGTCGGGCGGGCGCAAGCGCACAAATAAAACCATCCTCATCGGAATGGCCATATTCGCGCTCGCACTGCATGGTCTGGCTTACGCATTACTCTCATCCTATGTCGGAGCAGATTTGCCCATCAACAAAACGGTTTTGGTCACGGTCTCCGGCAGCCTCCTTTTGACCTTCACCATGATGTTGTCCCAAGCCATGGAATCGGTCACCCGAGCGTTTTATTCGCGCGATGATCTGGACTTGATCTTATCCTCCCCGGCATCCTCACGTGACTTGTTCGCCGTCCGCATCGGTATGGTAGCGTTAACAACGGCAATGATGTCCGGCCTTATCGTGGCGCCCTTTATCAATGTGGCGGCCGGACTCGGCGGCGTGCAATGGCTCGCCGGCTACCTCATCATTCTGGCGTTGTCTGCAATAGCCACGGGTTGCGCGGTGCTTATCGCGCTGGGTCTGTTCAAGACCGTTGGACCAAAACGAACACGCCTCTTCGCCCAGATCGGTGCAGCAATCGTTGGCGCATCTTTCCTAATCGGCATCCAGGTTGTCGCAATAGTGTCATACGGGACAATGTCGCGCTGGAGCGTGATGAACTCCAAGTTTGTCATGGAAAATTCACCGTCGATCGACAGCCTTGTCTGGCTCCCGGCCCTTGGTGTCACCGGCAACATCCCTGCTGTTCTATTTATGCTGACGCTTGCATCAGCTTTTTTTGTCTACGCAGTGGTGCAAGGCGCCGTCCAATTCCGCCAAAACGTTTTGGCCGCGCTAGAAGTTTCAAATGAAAACGTTCGCCGACAAAATAAGCCAAGCTCGTTTGCACAATTGTCAACACACAGCTTGCTGATGCACAAGGAGTGGAAGCTTCTCGGGCGCGATCCTTGGCTCATTTCCCAAACCCTCATGCAGATCCTCTACCTGATCCCGCCGGCAGTCATGTTATGGGTAAATTTTGGTGCCGACGCTGAAATGTCCGCAATAATTTCTCCCGTCGTCGTGATGGCCATTGGGCAACTTGCTGGCGGACTTGCTTGGCTGACAATCTCTGGCGAAGACGCACCCGACCTCTTGGAAACGGCCCCCATGACCACACACTCACTCACTTGGGCCAAGATCAACGCAGTATTGGTCATAGTCGCAGTTTTGACACTTCCCCTGGTTCTGGCCATGGCCATCATGTCGATATGGGGTGCATTCGTGACACTCGTGGGCGCTTTGGTTGCCGCCCTTTGCGCAATTATAATTCAATTGTTGTTTCGTACGCGCGCAAAGCGCTCAAATTTCCGCCGCCGCCAGGTCGCCTCAAAAGCCTCAACCTTCTGTGAAGCGTTCGCATCAATTCTTTGCGCAGGCACAGCTGGCCTCACAGTGGTCGGCACGTGGTTAGCGCTCATTCCGGCTGTGTTGGCGGCAGGCGTCATAGCAATCGCCTGGTTGATCAGCCCAAGTCGGCAATAGATTGCGCCGCGGCCAAAAACACAATCAGATACAAAGAGCAATTTCATGTGAACTGAGAACGGTATAAGCTCGCGATTCTGTGCAGCGCCACTATATGAATTTGGCCGTACTAGCAGTTGTCCCATAAAAGACTCACCGGAAAGAGATGGCTCATGTCCCGAGAGGCACTAAATCGCTCGTTTCTGGAAACATCCTTCCTACAGGGTGCGAACGCTGCATACGTTGAACAGATGCAAGCCCAATATCTTGAGAACCCTGGCTCGGTTCCAGACGAATGGCGTCATTTTTTTCAAAGTCTTCAAGAGCAACCTGAGACAATAGAAGAGGCGACCCAGGGCCCAAGTTGGGCAACGCCACTTAAGAAGCTCGAAACCAATGGTGATGTCATCGCGGCTCTGACCGGGGAGCACCATCACCACGCTGAACAATACGTCAAAGAGCGTATCAAGGAACACGCCCACACCTCGGGCGTTGAACTCTCACCAGCCGCATCCCTTAGGGCAACGCAAGATACGATCCGCGCGCTCATGTTGATCCGCGCCTATCGCGTCATGGGCCATATGGCCGCCGAACTCGATCCTTTGGGCCTAGCCACCCGAACAATGCATAGCGACCTGCGTCCCGAAACCTACGGGTTTACGAGCGCTGACCTTGATCGACCAATTTTCATCGATCGCGTACTTGGGCTTGAGACGGCCACCATGCGGCAAATCTTGTCCATCGTGACGCGCACCTACTGCCGCCATATCGGTGTCGAGTTTATGCACATCACGGTGCCAGAACAAAAGGCCTGGATACAAGCGCGCATTGAAGGCGAAGAAAAAGACATCAACTTCACCGTCGAAGGCAAAAAAGCCATTCTCAACAAGCTGATCGAAGCCGAGATCTTCGAAAAGTTTTCACACGTCAAATATACGGGCACGAAGCGGTTCGGGCTAGACGGCGGCGAAGCCATGATCCCGGCGCTCGAACAAATTATTAAACGCGGCGGCCAGTTGGGTGTGAAAGAAATTGTCATCGGCATGGCCCATCGCGGACGGTTAAACGTGCTTGCGAATGTCATGAGCAAGCCGCATCGCGCCATATTCCACGAATTTAAAGGCGGGTCATTCAAACCCGACGAAGTTGAGGGCTCAGGCGATGTGAAGTACCACCTAGGGGCATCTTCCGACCGCGCTTTTGACGAAAACAATGTCCATCTCTCGCTAACGGCGAACCCATCCCATCTCGAAATCGTCGATCCCGTGGTTTTAGGTAAGGTTCGCGCAAAACAGGATCAGCACGGCTGCGGACCCGGTGATCGCACATGTGTGCTTCCCCTCCTCATCCACGGCGACGCCGCGTTCGCAGGTCAAGGCGTGGTTGCTGAGTGCTTTGGCCTTTCTGGTCTCAAAGGGCACAGAACCGGCGGGTCCATCCACTTTATCATCAACAACCAGATTGGCTTCACGACGAACCCACGCTTTTCCAGGTCATCGCCTTACTGCTCTGACGTTGCACGTATGATCCAAGCGCCGATCTTCCACGTGAACGGCGACGATCCAGAAGCCGTTGTCCATGTCGCCAAAGTGGCCACCGAATTCCGACAAAAATTCCAGAAGCCTGTGGTCATCGACATGTTTTGTTATCGCCGCTTTGGCCACAATGAATCCGATGAACCGCTCTTTACGCAGCCGCGCATGTACAAAAGGATCAAAAAGCATCCCGCCGTGACAAAGATCTACGCTAACCGGCTTGTCGAAGAACAAGTTGTGACGGACGAAGAGGTCAACGACATGCATGCCTCGTTCCGAGCGCACCTTGATAGCGAATTCGACGCAGCCGATGCTTACAAACCCAACAAAGCAGATTGGCTCGATGGGCGTTGGTCTTCGATTGGTTTTGCAGAAGACGAGGCCCGTCGCGGCCAAACGGGCGTTAGCCGAGAACGCTTAGAGGACATCGGACACGCCATCACCGCGATCCCGGGCCATTTTAATGCTCACAAGGCCGTCCTACGATTGCTCGAACGCCGCCGCGTGATGATTGAAAGCGGCGAAGGCATCGATTGGGCCATGGCCGAGCATTTGGCATTTGGCTCCTTGCTTACAGAACGTTTCCCGGTGCGGTTGTCAGGACAAGACAGCGAACGTGGCACGTTTTCGCAGCGCCACGCCGTGCTGATTGATCAGGAAACAGAGCGCCAGTACACGCCGCTACGTCATATCGTGCCCGACCAAGCGCGCTTTGAAGTGATCAACTCCATGTTGTCCGAGGAAGCCGTCCTTGGCTTTGAATATGGTTATTCACTCGCCGAACCCAACGCTCTCACCATGTGGGAAGCCCAGTTCGGAGACTTTGCCAACGGTGCGCAAGTCATCTTTGACCAGTTTTTATCGTCCGGCGAACGCAAATGGCTACGCATGTCGGGCCTCGTTTGCCTGTTGCCCCACGGCTACGAAGGCCAGGGACCAGAACACTCATCGGCCCGGCTCGAGCGTTACTTGCAACTTTCCGCCGAAGACAATTGGCAGATCGCCAATTGCACAACGCCGGCAAATTACTTCCATATTCTAAGGCGCCAAATCCACAGGAATTTCCGCAAGCCGCTAATCCTTATGACACCAAAATCACTGCTCCGTCATAAGCGTGTGGTATCGCGAATAGGAGATTTCGAGGAGGGCAAGACGTTCCATCGAATTTTATGGGATGATTGCGACACGCTCAAAGCCGTCGAACGCAACGAACCCTACAAGCTAAAACCAGACGAAAAAATCAGGCGCGTTGTTTTGTGTTCTGGCAAGGTCTATTACGATTTGTTTGAAGCCCGCCAAGACGCGGATCTTTCAGATGTCTATATCATGCGCATAGAGCAACTTTACCCATTTCCTGCCCGAGCACTGATCGCAGAACTGAGCCGATTTGAAAATGCCGCTGAATTCGTTTGGTGTCAGGAAGAACCCAAAAACATGGGCGCTTGGAATATGATTGAACCCAACTTGGAATGGGTGTTGGATCATATTGGAGCAAAGTCAACCCGCGCCCGTTTTGCTGGCCGGCCAGCTTCGGCATCCACCGCGACGGGATTGATGAAACAACATCTGCGCGAACAACAAACGCTAGTTCACGCTGCACTACATGGATAAGAGCAACGTTCGTTTTTGACGTGATTGCAAGAAGGTTTGATAGCAATGGCAATCGAAATACGTGTCCCACAGTTAGGAGAATCTGTGAGTGAAGCCACGGTCGGCCAATGGTTTAAGAAACCTGGCGAGCCGGTCGAAGTGGACGAACCGATCGTCGAACTTGAAACCGACAAGGTCACCGTGGAAGTTCCCGCACCTAGCGATGGCACCTTAACGGAAATCATAGTCGACCAAGGCGAAACCGTTGCCGTCGGAGCCATCCTTGGTTCAGTGAACGAAAAAGAACTTGCCACGGCAAAGAACGCCAAAAAAGAAGCACCAGCTCCTGCGAAAAATGTGCAACCGGAAACCGTTCCCGAAACTGCGGTAGCTGCCTCTGCCCCGGCGAGTCCTGAAGCCCGGCCAGGCAACTCCCAGACCAATTCTTCACCACGACCACCCTCGCCCGCAGCACGCAAAGCACTCGCCGAAGCGGGCCTCACCGCCAGCAACGTTCAAGGGTCCGGCCGCCAGGGGCAGGTCTTAAAAGAAGATGTCATTGCAGCCACCAGAGCGCCTGAACAAAGCACGGCTTTAAGCGTTTCGAAAACCTCAGCACCCTTGCCCGTCGAAGGCCTGCGCCTGCCCTCGGCACAAATCGATGTCAATCGCGAAGAACGCGTAAAAATGTCAAGGCTGCGCCAGACGATCGCGCAACGCTTGAAAGACGCACAAAACACCGCTGCGATCTTAACGACATTCAATGATGTTGACATGAGCGCCATTATGGCAATGCGCAAACAATATAAAGAACTGTTTGAGCGTCGCCACGATGTAAAGCTCGGCCTTATGGCCTTCTTCGTCAAAGCTTGCATTCAAGCGTTGAAAGAAATCCCGTCCGTAAATGCTGAGATCGACGGCGATGAACTGGTCTACAAAAATTATTACCACGTCGGCGTGGCCGTCGGCACCGATAAGGGCCTTGTCGTTCCCGTCATTCGCGACGCAGATCAATTAAACCTTGCAGAAATTGAACAACAGATCGCCAACTACGGCAGTCGTGCGCGTGACGGACGTCTGACCATTGAAGATATGCAAGGCGGAACATTTACGATTTCAAACGGCGGCGTCTACGGCTCGATGCTGTCCACACCAATCCTCAACGCACCCCAATCGGGTATTCTGGGCATGCACCGCATTGAAGAACGCCCCGTTGCCATCAATGGCGAAGTCGTCGTTCGCCCAATGATGTATCTCGCCCTCTCCTACGATCACCGCATCGTCGACGGCAAACAAGCTGTCACATTTCTAGTGCGCGTCAAAGAATGCTTGGAAGATCCTCAGCGCTTTGTGTTAGATCTTTAGAGGTTTGGGGATGCAACTGAGGACACAAAGCGACCATGAGCTACGATCTCATCGTAATCGGTACGGGGCCAGGCGGTTATGTGTGTGCCATCCGCGCCGCGCAGTTGGGCATGAAGGTCGCCGTCGTTGAAAAACGTAAAAGTCACGGCGGCACGTGCCTCAATGTCGGCTGTATTCCCTCCAAAGCCCTATTGCATGCCTCCCACCTTTATGAGGAAGCCTCACACGACTTTGCCGATATGGGTATCGGTGTCCGCCCGAAACTTGACCTTGAAAAAATGCAAACCTTCAAAAGCGAAGGCGTGAAGGGCAATATTGATGGCGTCGCCTTCCTTCTCAAAAAGAATAAAATCGATGCCCACCACGGAACCGGCCGAATTCTAAAGCCCGGCCAAGTGGAAGTAACGCCCGCTAACGGGAGCGCCGAGCCAACCGTCCTTGAAACAAAGTCCATAGTTATCGCAACGGGATCAGACTTTGCCAAACTTCCGGGAATCGATATTGACGAAAAGCGCATCGTGTCATCCACCGGTGCATTGAAACTTGAAGACGTCCCTCGGAAATTGATGGTCATCGGTGCAGGTGTGATTGGCCTTGAGTTGGGCTCCGTCTGGCGGCGACTGGGCGCGAAAGTCCATGTAGTGGAATACCTCAATCGTATCCTGCCGGGCATGGATGACGAGATCGCCAAACAGTTCCAGCGCATCATGCAAAAGCAAGGCATTACATTTGACCTGTCCTCCAAGGTCACAGCCGTAAACAAAGATAAAAAAGGTTGCCGGATCACCATCGAGCCCGCAGCGGGCGGCGACAAACAACGCGCCAATGCTGATGTTGTTCTGGTTGCCGTGGGTCGTGTGCCCTATACGGATGGGCTGGGGCTTGAAGACGTTGGTGTCAAACTCGACAACCACCGTCGCGTCATCGTCGATGACACCTACCAAACCAATGTCGCTGCCGTTTACGCCATCGGCGATGTGATCGCAGGCCCCATGCTTGCCCACAAAGCTGAAGACGAGGGCATTGCAGTTGCAGAAATTCTGGCGGGCCAGGCAGGCCACGTAAATTACGGCGTCATTCCCAACGTCATTTACACTTATCCCGAAGTTGCAAGCATCGGCAAAACAGAGGAAGAACTAAAAGACGAGGGTCGCGTCTACAAAATCGGCAAATTCCCATTCCTGGCTAACGGCCGCGCCAAGATCAATCGCACGACCGACGGCTTTGTTAAGGTCTTGTCTGATTCAAACACCGATCGCATTTTGGGCGTTCACATCATCGGTCCCCAAGCTGGCGAATTAATCGCAGAAGCAGCCGTCATCATGGAGTTTGGCGGTTCAGCAGAAGATCTTGCCCGCACCTGCCATGCGCACCCGACCCTTACTGAGGCCGTGAAAGAGGCAGCTCTCGCAGCCGGTGGTCGCGCAATCCATATTTAATTGAATTCAAATATCGCGGAGCGACAGCCAAATCGGCGCAACGCATGTGGTCCATTTCCTTCGTCTATGCGTAGTCATCACATCATCCACACCCTTGAATAGTCACACAGGACCCATGAACTCAAAGATGATAGTGGCCGTCGTCGGGCTTGCGCTCGTTTTTTTGCTTTTCGATCTTTTGTGGCTCGGAATAATCGCGCGCGATTTTTATCGCGCGGCGCTGTCCGGCCTTTTGGCAGATTCCATCAATCTACCCGCCGCAATCGCGTTTTATCTCCTTTATACATTCGGTGTGGCAGTGTTTGTGCTAGCCCCAGCTCTAGACTCAGGCAGCGTCCAAAAAGCGCTTGTTTTGGGAGCCTTATTTGGCCTTGTCGCCTACGGGACCTATGACCTTACAAACTTGGCCGTCGCCAAAGGTTTTCCCATAAAAATGGCTGTCGTTGACATGGTCTGGGGAACGGTTCTGACGGCAACAAGTGCCGCAGCGGCCACGTGGCTTGCGCTAACACTCGCAAAATAACCTCGACAAGCTTTGTCACGAACCCTCATTCAATGGGTGTCACTGTGTAACCTGCATCTCGGAACAATGCGACAAGTCCCGTTTCCCCCACCAAGTGCAGTGCGCCCACGGCAATAAAAGCACCACCGTTAGCAAGCAGCGGCAGCGCCTTCACGCGCATCTCGCGGTTCCGCTTTATGAGCAGCTTATTTTGAAACTCCCCGAACTTGTCGACTTCAATGCCAGCTTCTCGCGCAAGATAAGACTGCAATGGCAGCGCCAGGCCAATGCGCCTGTTCTGATAAAGCGTGATCATCGTTTCCGCCAGGTCATTTGCCCGATCAACATAGGCAAGGCTTGTCCGCAAAAGTTTAATTTGCTCTGGAATGGAAATCGACGAAATGGCTTTTAGTTGCGATTGAATCGTTTCCAGACCAACGACGGGAATATTGTTCTTTCGGGCCAGGGCTGCGATTGTCGAATCAAGAACCAGTTGACCGGACTTAATCTTGTTTCGCTCACACGTGCTAACAGCAAGCGCCATGCTAACGACCCACGGCTTGAGCACTGGTGCCGCAATGGCCGGCAGGCCAATAGATGAGAGTTGTTTTTTTGCTGCCTCAAACTCTTCTGGAGATAGCAAACGGTCCAATCGGGTGCCATCGGTGAATATGACAAGGTTTCGTGCCTGCGCGATCGCCGTTGCGGTTGCCTGCGGCGACAAATCGGCCACCTCCAGCGCTACAACTTTCGAACTGACAATCGCTTCTTTAATCACCGGCGACAAAGTCGTGACACGCTTATCGGTCAGATGCAGCGTACCGAGCAGATAAGAGGGTTCGCGATCCTGCCGGCTGATGCGCCAAAATATGGCACCCTCATTAAGCCGGCTTTTTGCAGACGCAACGATTTTATTGTAGGCAACCGGATTGTTGTCCCGAAATTCAGAAAGCATGCTGGTGCCGCGACAGTCCTGCACGGACCTACGCTCTGCCCGCGCGTGATCAGCAAACACATAGACAAATAGCCCAAGCACAAGCACGAATTTGGCGAGCGACCATCTGCAAACAGTTGAGCGAAAAACGAGCATCGCAACCTCTCATGTTGGTTTGCCGGGATCTTGCGACAAAAAATCATAACAAATGTGAAAAATTGAGATGATACGCGCGCGTTTTTGACCAATATATAAAAGGTCTTGCGCCTAAGCACGCGGATGGGCGGCATCGTAAACGGCCAACAGTCGATCGCGGTCAACCTCGGTATAAAGCTGTGTTGTGGAAAGCGACGCATGTCCCAATAGTTCTTGGATTTGCCTCAAGTCTGCGCCAGCCGACAACAAATGTGTCGCAAACGAATGGCGCAATGCGTGTGGTGTTGACCAATCCGGCAAAGACAAGTCCTCACGAATCTGCTGCATCTTTTTTTGAACGATGCGCGGCGAAAGCGGCCCGCCTTTTGCGCCAAGAAAGAGCGGCCCATCATTATCAAGTGGGTAGGGACACAACGACATATAATTAAAAACGGCCTCTTGCACGACAGGCAACACAGGCACCATGCGTTCCTTTTGCCCTTTACCGATCACATGCAAAACATCGCGGCCTTCCACAGGTGCATCCTTAACCTTCAGGGATAAAGCCTCCGAAATACGCAAGCCTGAACCGTAAAGCAATAACAACACCGCCAGGTCGCGCGCGACCACCCAATCGATATCCGTGGCAAAATCTTTTGTCACTACTGCTTCAGCTTTGTCGACAGTCAGAGGTTTCGGCACCGAGTGCGGAATCTTCGGCATCGCAATTTTTAAGATGGCGCGCGATTTCGCCAAACTTTCCACTTCAAGCCACCCAAAAAACGATCTTAAAGCCGACAACGTTCGGGCAATTGATCTTGAACAAATACCAGCCTTGCGCCGCGAAGCCATAAAGGCGCGTATTGTCTTCACATCAATATCCGCCAAATCGGCAATTAATAGAGGCCGATCAAAACGCGTCGAAAGAAAAGCAGAAAACTGCCGCAAATCGCGCTCATAGGATTGGATCGTACTCGCCGAAGCATCGCGCTCCCGGTACAAATGGGTAAGCCAATCTGACACGGCCCCCGCGAGCGGTGTGTCTGACGACGACCCAGATGTTCCAGGCACTTGGATCTTTTTATCTTTTTGGTGCGATGATCGCATTTACACTTCCGCTTAGAAGAGATTGAAGCCTCAGCGCGATTTGGTTAACAATTCCTTAAGGACCAATTTTCGAACGTACAATTTTCATCGGAGGCATATGGCTCGCTTATCAAATATCAGGCTTCCTCCACGGCGCATCAATTATGCCAACATGTCACGACGCGTCGGAGTAGAGCTTGAATTTGCCGCCGTTAGCGCGCAACAGGCCGCCAATACGGTAGTTGAGCTCTACGGTGGAAAAATTGAACGCGAAGACGCCCATCGCTACCGCGTATCAAACACACGCTTTGGCGTTTTTGCGGTGGAACTCGACACCCAATACGCGCACCGCGAATCCGACACAACAGACCAGCCTGAGCGCACAACAGGTTTTGCCGGTTGGTTCGATGAGTTCAGCGACACCGTCCGCGAATTTTATGGTGATGTTGGCTCACTCGTGATTCCCTATGAAGTGGTGTGCCCACCCATAGCCATTGAAGAATTACCGGAACTGGAAAAACTCGTTGATGCCCTAAGGGCTGCAGGCGCAAAGGGAACCAGAGATCATCTTCTCCATGCCTTCGGCGCACAATATAACCCTGACATAGCGACCAAAGATCCAGACTGGATTTTATCGATTCTAAAAGCGGAGATTTTGATCTCCGATTGGCTTCGCGCGATTATGTCTATTGATACGGCCCGCCAGGTCTTGGCTTTTGCGGAGCCGTTCCCGGCTGCTTATGCCCGCAAGGTCGTCCGCCCAACATATTGGCCAGACATGGAAACCATCATCGACGACTATCTGGTCTCCAACAAAACGCGAAACCGAGAGCTCGACATGCTTCCCTTGTTTGCGTGGCTCGATCGCAATCGTGTTAACAAAGCGATTTCAGATAAGCTTGTAAGACCACGCCCAACATTTCACTATCGTCTGCCCGACGCCAACATTGGCCAGCCCGATTGGAGCCTAACTTTGGAATGGAATCGTTGGTGCGTCGTCGAACGACTGGCGGAAGATCGTGAACGCCTTGATCTTATGGGCGCAGCCTATATTGAAAATTCGGCGCGGTTCTTGCCCAAAGACTGGTCGTTGCTGTGTACCGAATGGCTTGTGATTGACTAATGGTATCGGCTTAAACCTGGTTTAAGAGGCCTAGCCGGTCAAACAATCTTTTGTCCGGTTGTTTTCCAATCCGCCAAAAATTGCTCAAGCCCATTGTCGGTCAGTGGATGTTTCACGAGCGCTTTTAAAACTGACGGAGGAATTGTCGCCACGTCTGCACCGATAAGGGCAGCCTCTTTGACGTGGTTGACCGTGCGAATCGATGCCGCAAGGATATCCGTTGAAAGATACTGATAGTTATCAAAGATCTGCCTGATCTCGCGGATCAACACCATGCCATCAAGCCCAACATCATCGAGACGGCCAATGAACGGAGAAACAAACGTTGCACCAGCTTTTGCGGCAAGTAGGGCTTGATTTGCTGAAAAACAAAGCGTGACATTGACCATCGTGTTTTCAGACGTCAACGTCTTGCAGGCCTTCAGTCCATCCCAAGTCAGCGGGACTTTGATCGTGACATTCTCAGAAATTTTCGCAAGCTCGCGGCCTTCACGCACCATACCGTCCGTGTCGATCGCCGCCACCTCTGCTGAGACCGGACCCGAGACAACGTCACAGATTTCCGCAATGACTTCTTTAAAGTCGCGACCAGATTTTTTGACCAGTGAAGGATTCGTCGTCACGCCATCGAGCAGTCCCGTTTGCGCAAGCTCGCGGATTTCATCCACATCGGCCGTATCGACGAAAAACTTCATCCAGATCTCCTAATAAGCACTCATGCACGGATTGGCACAGTCATGACCCTACCGCAACCAAGATCAACACCAGCTTGTATTCCGCAAACCCCGCAGTTACGACGTTCCGGGACGGTAAAGATCACGTCGAGAGCCTCGCCTCGCTCCCGTCACCAGACAAGTCTAAAATCAGCAACCACCAGCTAGTGATTCGCGTTCCTGCCATCAACCACAACGCCGGCCCCTTGCGCAATAGGTACAGCAACTCAAAATCTTTAAGGTACACCTTTGGGTAGTCTTCTAGATCCCTTGAAGCAAGAAAAAGCAAATATTCAGCACCGAATACCGGTCTTGCTGCCGGTCGCCCTAGATCAAACTTATGACTATCATTGGTCAGGCGATAAGCCACCGCGGCCAGGCACATTTGTCCTGGTACCCTTCGGACCGCAAAATAGAATCGGCGTCGTTTGGGACAAGGCCTGCGGTGACCTGAACAAACCAATCGACGACGCACGATTAAAGGCCGTGACATCGGTCCTCGATGTACCGCCGCTACCCCTCATTTCGCTACGGTTTGCTGAATGGATCTCCGGCTTTACTTTGGCACCGCTCGGGATGGTTTTGCGCATGATGATGAGTGCACAACAAGTCTTTGAACCCCAAAAGCCGCGTTATGGTGTCGTGGGCGTTGAAGGTGCGCCGTTACCGGCGCGCATGACACCTGCCAGACAACGTGTTTTAGACATTGCAAGCGATGGCCTCATCCGTGCCAAATCGACAATCGCCGCAGAAGCCGGTTGCACGACGAGTGTTGTCACCGGTTTGATTACGGCTGGTTGCTTAACAGAAGTAGCGATCCCGCCAAAAGTCTGTCCAACACCAGATCCAGCCTTTGCGACCAAAACATTTGATGCGGAACAAGCCCGCGCTGTCGAAACGGTTTGTGCGGCGGTGGACGGCAAAACATTCTCCGTAACTTTGCTTGATGGTGTCACGGGGTCCGGCAAGACGGAGGTTTACTTCGAAGCCGTTGCACGCACTTTGGAAGCCGGCAAGCAAGTTCTCATAATGCTTCCGGAAATCGCGCTGACAAGTCAGTTTTTGGGCCGGTTTAACGAGCGTTTTGGCTGTCCTCCCGCCGAGTGGCAT
The DNA here is from genome assembly GCA_965222775.1 of Hyphomicrobiaceae bacterium. Classification (GTDB taxonomy): domain Bacteria; phylum Pseudomonadota; class Alphaproteobacteria; order Rhizobiales; family Hyphomicrobiaceae; genus CBDCUV01. Next base: position 1,054,722 of record OZ244971.1, on the reverse strand, counting down.
TCAGCATTGTCAGCCCAAGAGCGAGGCCGGATTTGGCGCGCCGTTGGCAGTGGTGAAGCCCGCGTTGTTGTTGGCGCCCGCTCAGCACTCTTTCTGCCCTATCCCGAACTAGGGCTTGTCGTCATCGATGAAGAGCATGATGCGAGTTACAAGCAAGATGATCGCGTACATTACCAAGCACGCGACATGGCCATCGTGCGTGCCCGCCTTGGTGAACATTCTGCTATTCTTGCATCCGCCACGCCCTCAATTGAGTCGCACGTGAACGCGCGAACAGGTCGCTATCGTCATGTGCAATTGCCAAGCCGCTATTCAGGCGTCCAACTGCCTGAAATCGAAGCGATCGACCTGCGCACTGATCCACCGGAGGACAATCGCTGGTTGGCGCCACGATTGGTTGAGGCAGTTCGTGAAACACTTAACGCCGGCCAACAATCACTTTTGTTTTTGAACAGGCGCGGCTATGCCCCTTTGACCCTTTGTCGACATTGCGGTCACCGCTTTGAGTGCCCGCAGTGCACTGCTTGGCTTGTCGAGCACCGGTTTCGCAATCGACTCAATTGCCATCACTGCGGGTTTTCACTGCCCGCACCAAAGGCATGTCCGAAATGCCAGGAAACAGATGCGTTGGTGGCTTGCGGTCCCGGTGTGGAACGCGTCGCCGAAGAAATCGCCGAGCGCTTTCCCGAAGCACGCGTTGCCCTTCTGTCGTCAGACCTTATTCCTGGACTGACCGAAATGCGCGAAGTCATCCACACAATTGAAAGCGGCGATACTGATATCATCATAGGCACCCAGATTGTCGCCAAAGGCCATCATTTCCCCTACCTCGCCACCGTTGGCATCGTCGATGGCGATTTGGGTTTAGCCCAAGGCGCAGACCCGCGCGCGGGCGAACGCACGTTGCAATTGCTTCATCAGGTCACGGGCCGCGCTGGGCGCGAGCAGACCCGTGGGCTAGGTTTGATCCAAACCCATTTGCCAGAACACCCAGTAATGGAAGCCATACTATCAGGCGACCGCGAAGCGTTCCTCGAGCGAGAAATACGTGTGCGGCAAGCAGGCCTCCTGCCACCCTTTGGTCGTCTCGCAGCGCTTGTTATTTCCGCTCGCGAAAAAGAAGTCGCAGAACGGATGGCGCACGAGATTAGGAACCGCGCCCCAAACTCAGAGCGCATCACCGTGTTGGGTCCCGCAGAAGCACCCATTGCGATCATTCGCGGGCGCCATCGCTGGCGAATTTTGGTAAAAGCGCCGCGCGAATTGGACATTCAGTCTTATATCCGCAGTTGGCTTGAAACCCTGCCGCCCATCAAAGGCGATGCGCGACTAACGGTCGATATCGATCCCTACAGTTTCTTATAACGCGTTTGATAATAACGAAACGCTGCACCGCTGTTGCCTTAACGTCATGCCCCTCAAGACTTTCTACGTACAAAGCAATTTCCTCGTCGCCATCCGAATTACACTTGCTAGAGTTCAAAATAGCAGAGCCAATTGAAGGTTTTGGTGCGTTTAATGAGGTCTTGTTATGTGGAAGGGTGGGAAACGCGCGGTTGATCGCGCGCAATCCGATGCATTGGAGCGAGCAACAATGGGCGGACTAACGGGCAGTCTTGGAGCAACCGTAATTTCAGCGTTTGCGCTGCTTTTTTCAGGCTACAGTTTTTATGAATCCGTCATGCGGGCTCCAAGTTTGGCAACCTACGTCCCACCACAAATCCAATACACAGATCCCGATCGTCCCGACAACCCCTTCGAAGTGTTCATAATACCAATTACGCTTGCCAATGACGGGGCAAGAACCGGAACGATTTTGTCCATGGATCTAGACGTCAGAAATCCGCGCACCGGCCAAACCAAACGTTTCTATGCGGCGCGCGAAGGCAGCTGGGGAACCAATCCGCTCAAATCTTTCGCACCCGTGTCGCTCCCTGGCAAAGGATCATTTTCTGCTGCAATACAATTTTTTCCACGGCAAGATGAAACCGTTCCGCGCATTCTCGATTTTGAGGCCGGCGATTACGAATTCAAGGTCACACTCAACACTGCAGAAGCAAAAGCAAGATTAAGCGCGTTCAGAGCCAAAACCGTACCGCTCACATTTAAGATGCAGGCCAACAAGCTTGACTATCGCAACTTCACAGGCAGCGGAACGATTCCCATGTGGGCAGCCGACTACAAGCCCGCAGCCGCAAAACCTCAGTAACCGACCACGTTCCACGTGAATCAAAAAGAGACCGGACCTGTAGGGGGGGGCAGGTCCGGTCCGCGTGAGCGCGCTTATTGTTTTGGGGGGCATTGCGCGCTTCAAAACTTGAGTGTTGAGATCGCCTAGTGATGGTGATCTTTGACAGAATCTGCGATGATTAGGCCAAAGAGCAACGCACCAAGTCCGACCGCGACTGCGCCAGGTCCAATGCGTTTCTTTTCAACGTAATAATCCCGATAATGGCGGTGATGGCGCCGCGCGTGCCAGCGTTGATCACGTCTCCAACGCCGATGTGGACGGCCAATTCGATGATGCCTGCGCCAGGCGCGTTTGCGTGCTGCAGGCACGACAATCACGTCGCGATCGCTCGCATGCCATCCGCCAGCATTGGCAGCTGTGGAAAGCGGAGCCATCGCCGCAGCTGAGACAGCAAGTGCCAATCCAAGTGACGCAAGTTTAAGTTGATATGTCATGGTATTCTCTCCCCAGGCTCATTTCTAAGTTCAAGAAAAAGGGTCCTAATCCCATCGTTCGTCTTGATGAGCCCAACTTGCATCAGCGCCCCTGAATTGGCTCTGAAGGGGTTATGCAGCTGTCATTCATCGCAGGATAAGTCCCGCAGGAACCCCAAATTTACGGGTGGGATGCGTCATTGCAGCCGTCTCTGACCCGTTGAAGAGCTTCCGTTCACATGTTAGAGAGCGCGGAAATGTCCAAGAGGGGGGTGAACGTCAAAGGCCGGCGCAGCGCTCCATTCGCGGCATGATTTCCAAAATGTGGATGGCGCCCTTCGGTCCCGAAAGGCACTTCCCGAGAGCGCCTGCCCAGGGCGCATGAGAGCGTTCGACGTGGCAACAGACGATCCAATTCTTGCAACCATGCCAGGCCGCTATGCCAATGCACTATTTGAGTTGGCCAGCGAAGCAAACAAAATTGATGAAGTTGAAGGCCATTTACAAAATATTGGCGCGTTGCTTGATGAAAGCGAAGACTTCCGTCGACTGGTCCGAAGCCCGGTATTTTCCGCAGAAGAACAAGAACGTGCTGTCGGCGCGGTTCTGGACCAAGCTGGTATCGGCGGACTGACCGGAAACTTTTTTCGTCTCATTGCAAAAAACCGCCGGTTATTTGCAGCTCCCGACATGATCAGCGCATTTATGTCATTGGCCTCCCAAGCCCGCGGCGAAGTCATGGCCGAAGTCACAAGCGCCCATCCCTTAAGTGACAACCAGCGCTCTGAATTGCAATCAACGCTCAAAGCCTCGATCGGCAAAGACGTGAAACTTGACGCACGTGTTGACCCTTCACTCCTCGGCGGCCTGATCGTAAAAGTGGGCAGCCGAATGATTGACACCTCACTACGCACCAAACTCTCCCAGCTGAAGGTTGGACTAACGACGGCAAACTAAGACCCGATGTCGCGTGAAAAGTTTGGGTTTCGCCCCAGACACCAAAGACAACAACGATAAATGACACACGAACAAAATGATGAGGACGTTTGATGGAAATTCGGGCCGCTGAGATCTCCTCGATCCTAAAAGAGCAAATCAAAAATTTTGGACAGGAAGCCGAAGTCTCTGAAATTGGCCAAGTCCTGTCTGTCGGCGACGGCATTGCCCGCATTTACGGGCTAGACAAGGTGCAGGCCGGTGAGATGGTCGAGTTTCCAGGGGGCATCATTGGCATGGCCCTCAACCTGGAAGCAGACAACGTCGGGGCCGTGATCTTTGGCGATGACCGCAACATCAAAGAAGGCGACACAGTCAAACGCACTGGCGCCATTGTCGAAGTCCCTGTTGGCAAAGGGCTCCTTGGCCGCGTCGTTGATGGTCTAGGCAACCCCATCGATGGCAAAGGACCGATTGAGTCAGACACAAATATGCGAGTGGACGTCAAAGCGCCGGGCATCCTCCCGCGTAAATCCGTTCACGAACCCATGGCAACCGGCCTGAAGGCCGTCGATGCATTGATACCCATTGGCCGCGGCCAACGCGAGTTGATCATTGGCGATCGCCAAACCGGCAAAACGGCCATCATCTTGGACACGTTCCTGAACCAACGTTCGATCAATGACAGCGATGATGAGTCAAAAAAGCTCTACTGCGTCTACGTCGCCGTCGGTCAAAAACGGTCCACGGTTGCGCAATTTGTGAAGGTGCTCGAAGAACGCGGCGCTCTTGAATATTCAGTCGTTGTTGCCGCCACAGCATCTGATCCTGCACCGATGCAGTACTTGGCACCCTTTACCGGCTGTGCCATGGGCGAATTTTTCCGCGACAACGGCATGCATGCGGTGATCGCTTATGACGATCTCTCAAAACAGGCCGTCGCCTATCGTCAAATGTCGCTGTTGCTCCGCCGCCCACCTGGCCGCGAAGCTTATCCCGGTGACGTTTTTTATCTTCACTCACGTTTGCTAGAACGCGCCGCTAAACTCAACGAAGACCACGGCGCGGGTTCGCTCACAGCACTTCCGGTGATCGAGACCCAGGCAAATGACGTGTCCGCCTACATTCCAACCAACGTGATTTCGATCACCGATGGCCAGATCTTCCTGGAAACCGATTTGTTCTATCAGGGTATCCGTCCAGCTGTGAATGTTGGTTTGTCGGTGTCGCGCGTTGGTTCGTCAGCCCAAACCAAAGCCATGAAACAGGTGGCGGGTAAGATTAAGGGCGAACTTGCCCAGTATCGCGAAATGGCAGCCTTTGCGCAGTTTGGTTCCGACCTCGACGCCGCCACACAAAAATTGCTGGCGCGCGGCGCACGATTGACCGAGCTTTTAAAACAACCGCAGTTTTCACCTCTAAAAATGGAAGAACAAGTTTGCGTGATTTTTTCTGGCACACGCGGCTATCTCGATCCGCTGCCAGTGGCAGATGTAAGCAAATTTGAAGAGCAACTGCTTCTCACCTTACGCAATCAGCACACCGATATCTTGGACTCCATCCGAAAAGAAACAAAGCTCACCGAAGAGACGGAGAAAGCGCTTGTTGAAGTGCTTGACAAGTTTTCCAAGAGCTTCGCTTCCGAGTAGAGCGCAATCATGAAACAGGGTGCTGCATCGTAAGAATTGGCAGTACCACATCAAGATCGAAACGGCCGGCAGAACAAGTTGAAAAAACATTTCCCGGCGGACTTGAAGGACGATAAGGCGCGATGCCAAGCCTAAAAGATTTACGCAACCGCATTTCTTCTGTGAAAGCGACCCGCAAAATCACAAAGGCCATGCAAATGGTTGCGGCCGCCAAGCTGCGTCGCGCCCAAGAAGCAGCGCTCACTGCGCGACCCTATGCGGAGCGTATGGACGGCGTCCTCGCAAATCTTGCCTCCCGCGTAGACAAGGAAACAGCACCACAATTGTTGGTTGGTACCGGCAAAGATGACGTGCACATGCTGGTCATGATGACGGCTGGACGCGGGCTTTGCGGCGGCTTTAATGCCAACATCGCAAAACTGGTGCGCAACGACGCCAAGGATCTCATCTCTAAAGGAAAGACAGTCAAGATCATTGCGGTCGGCCGCAAAGGGGCTGAAATTCTAAAGCGTGAATTCGAACGCAATATCCAAGAACGCATCAATTTGCAAAACACCAAGATCGTTGACTTCGAGGAAGCTGAAGACATCGGTAAGAAGGTTCGTGATCTTTTTGAAGCGGGCGAATTTGACATTTGCACGCTCTATTTTTCCGAATTCAAATCCGTCATTTCGCAGGTTCCAACGCCACTGCAACTCATTCCTGCAAAAATACCGGAACCCAAAGAGGATGGCGGAAAAAAAGTGATCGACCTTTCGATCTATGAGTACGAACCTGATGAGGATGTGATCCTGGATTATTTGCTAACGCGCAACATCTCAACGCAAGTGTACCGCGGTCTGTTGGAAAACGCAGCCTCCGAACAAGGCGCACGCATGACCGCCATGGACAACGCCACACGCAACGCCAGCGAAATGATCGATGGCCTTACGCTGGATTACAACCGTAAGCGCCAGGCACAGATCACAAAGGAACTCATTGAAATTATTTCTGGCGCCGAAGCGCTATAACCAAAGGTCACCCGAAGACGAAGGACGGAAGAACAAAAATGGCTGACAACAAAGTTGGACGAATTCGCCAGGTTATGGGCGCTGTCGTTGACGTGCATTTTGAAGAGCACCTCCCAGCGATTTTGAACTCGCTGGAAACGGACAACCAGGGCAATCGCCTCGTTCTCGAAGTCGCCCAGCACTTAGGTGAAAACACCGTACGCACCATCGCGATGGACTCTTCCGAAGGCCTCGTGCGCGGCCAGGAAGTCTTTGATACCGAGCAACCGATTGCAGTGCCCGTGGGTGACGCCACACTGGGGCGCATCATGAATGTTGTCGGCGACCCTGTTGACGAAGTGGGCCCAATCAAAACCGAAGAAAAACGCCCCATCCACGCGCCAGCCCCACCTTTTGTGGAACAATCAACCGAAGCCGAGATCCTAAAAACAGGCATCAAAGTGGTTGATCTCCTGGCGCCATACGCGAAGGGCGGCAAGATTGGCCTGTTTGGCGGCGCCGGTGTTGGAAAGACCGTTCTCATTATGGAGTTGATCAATAACGTCGCCAAGGCGCACGGCGGCTATTCCGTGTTTGCTGGCGTTGGCGAACGCACGCGTGAAGGCAATGACCTTTACCACGAAATGATCGAGTCCAACGTCAACAAGAATCCCAAAGAGCATGGCGGATCAGCAGACGGCTCCAAGTGTGCACTTGTCTATGGTCAAATGAACGAACCACCTGGCGCACGCGCACGGGTCGGCCTGTCAGGGCTCACCGTTGCTGAGTATTTCCGCGATCAGGGCCAAGACGTGTTGTTCTTCGTCGACAACATCTTCCGCTTTACCCAAGCCGGCGCCGAAGTGTCCGCTCTCCTTGGCCGTATTCCATCCGCTGTGGGTTATCAGCCAACGCTTGCGACCGACATGGGCGCCCTGCAAGAACGGATCACTACCACCCAAAAAGGCTCCATTACCTCCGTTCAGGCCATCTATGTGCCTGCTGACGATTTGACCGACCCGGCACCGGCCACATCCTTTGCCCACCTTGACGCGACCACCGTGTTGTCACGCGCTATCGCCGAAAAGGGCATTTACCCGGCCGTGGATCCGCTGGACTCAACGTCACGCATGTTAGACCCACGCATTATCGGCGAAGAACACTACGAGACAGCACGCCAGGTCCAATCGATCCTGCAGCGCTATAAGGAGCTGCAAGACATCATTGCCATCCTGGGTATGGATGAATTGTCAGAAGACGATAAACTGGCCGTCGCACGGGCACGTAAGATTGAACGCTTCTTGTCACAGCCCTTCCACGTCGCCGAAGTCTTCACCGGTTCTCCAGGTGTCCTTGTGGACCTGGCTGATACCATTAAGGGTTTCAAGGGCTTGTGCGATGGTGAGTACGATCATCTACCAGAGCAGGCCTTTTACATGGTAGGTACCATTGAGGAAGCCATCGATAAGGCTGAAAAATTAGCTGAAGCTGCCTAAGCGGAACGTTGCGGCGGGGCTGAACAGAGGAACATTCGGGAGTAGACCGATATGACCGCTGAGAATGACCAAGACAGAGGCGGCACAATTATCAGCCATGCCATTTTCGGATCCTGTTGCGCCGAATTAAGAGAAGCGATCAGCGGACAGGACTTTGAACCGCTTATTACGATCGGTGACGACGACATTTTATACATGTCCGTTGGCCTGATTGATTTGGAAGATAACGAACCAGGCATGGTCGACCATCCGCTGTTTTTCTGTCCCTTCTGCGGTGCCGGAATACAAACGCCAATCGAGGTGCGTGATAAAGTCGAAGCATCCGGCGACGAACAAACAAGTTAGCAACCAAAGATCCCTATTGAAGAATAGCGCGCCCGGACAGTTCGGGCCCAAGGGAAACCATGGAAGAAACATTCAAATTCGAGCTTGTGAGTCCAGAACGCGTGTTGATGTCCGTTGATGCGCAAGAAGTCGTCGTTCCAGGAAGCGAAGGTGAGTTTACTGTTCTGCCAGGCCACGCGCCCGTCATCACAACATTGCGGCCTGGTGTGCTCCATGCCGTGTTGCCGGACGGAAAAAAGGGCATCTACGTTGAAAGCGGTTTTTCCGAGGTAACGCCAGACAGTCTCATCGTTCTTGTCGAAAAAGCATTTATTGTTGACGAAGCAGATCCGCGCCAAATTGAATCCGAACTTGAAGCTGCCAAAACATCACTCGACTCTGCTCAAGATGACGAGGCGCGCCGCCATATAACGCGGGCGATTGATGAGCTGCGCGCACTTTCGGACAAATAACAAAAACAAAATAGACAGTGCAGAACACACTCTAGCCAGCAAACTCACGAAATTCATCGATGACCGCGCGATAAACGTGCTGCTTGAACGGAATGACGAGCTCCATCAGGTCATCAATGGCAACCCAACGCCAGGCATCGAACTCCGCCTTTAAGCCATCTCGTGCACCGATATCGATTTGGGCGTCCTCACCTAGAAATCGCAACGCATACCATTGTTGTGTTTGACCGCGATACTGGCCGCCCCATATGCGCCCAATCAGAGATTGCGGCAGATCATATGTCAGCGGACGCGAAGCCTCTTTGAGAAATTCCACCCGCTCACGCTTAATGCCCGTTTCCTCATAAAGCTCCCTGAAGGCTGCTTCCAGCGGTGGCTCGCCATCATCAATGCCCCCTTGCGGCATTTGCCACCAGTCGCCTTTTCCCTGCAATTCGCCTGCGTTTTGGTCGATGCGGCGCCCAACCCAAACCAGTCCAGCCTGATTCAAAACCATCACGCCAACGCACGGCCGGTAGCCAAGTTCTTTATGGATCGCCATTTAGAAGCCTAGTAAATTTAGAGCTGCGCGTTCTGCGCCCTACACAAGCAGGTGTCTCTGAGTCCCCAGCGTGTGGAAGCCAAACAAAGCCGCTTGTGAAGAAAGCCTTTAGCACGCGATAGCAAAAAGGTCGTCGCGATACTGGCCCACTCAGAGTGGCAGCACAAATATCGCGACGAACTCAATATGCAAGATTACAGAATACGGTGTTAGTTGGGTACAGCGCTCTTTTTCTCTTTGCTTGTCGCCGTCGTGGATTTGGCCGTGGCGTCCCGACCGCTGGTCTTCTTGGGCGGCTGTGTCACGGTGCCACGCAGGTAGTTGAGCGCATACTGGAGCTGCGTGTCCTTTTCCGGTTCCCGGGGAACATAGGCCAAAGAACCAGAATTTTCTTCTTTGCTGGCTTCGTTTTTGAGGTGGCCACGAAGACCAGCCTCACCGCGCGGCTTACTTTTGACCTTGCTCTTAAGCTCGTCCGGCAGCTCCTGTTCAATGACAATATCAGGATCAATACCCTTGGCCTGAATGGAACGGTTTGACGGTGTATAGTAACGCGCCGTTGTCAATCGAATAGCGCCATTTGCACCGAGTGGAATAATCGTCTGCACGGAACCTTTGCCAAACGAACGCGTACCGATAACGGTTGCACGTTTGTGATCCTGCAATGCTCCTGCAACAATTTCCGAAGCCGAAGCAGACCCGCCATTGATCAAAACGATGATCTTTTTTCCACCGGTCAAATCGCCCGGCCGCGCGTGGCTACGCTGCGTTTCCTCGTTGTTGCGGCCCTTTGTCAAAACAATCGCACCGCGTTCTAGAAAATCATCCGAAACCGCAATTGCCTGATCAAGAAGCCCACCAGGGTTGTTACGCAGATCGATGACATAACCCTTGAGTTTTGGCCCGATTTCCTTTTTCAACCGTTCAATAGCTTTCGTCAAATTCGTGTGGGTTTGCTCATTGAATGTCGTCACCTTGATATAGGCGATATCATCTTCCACACGCGACTTGATCGCATTAATCCGAATAACATCGCGTACGATTTTTACGTCAAAAGGCTCTTCGCGGCCCTTGCGAACAATGGTGAGCAGAATTGGCGTGTTTACAGGTCCACGCATTTTTTCAACGGCTTGCTCAAGTGTCAGACCGACAATTTGTTCTTTGTCCAGATGTGTGATGAGATCGTTAGCCTGCAATCCGGCACGATAGGCTGGCGTGTCGTCGATGGGCGCCACCACTTTCACGACGCCGTTTTCCATCGTCACTTCAATACCCAGTCCACCAAACTCGCCGCGCGTTTGCACTTGCATGTCGCGGAAACTCTTTGGCGAGAGGTAAGCCGAATGCGGATCAAGCGCACTCAGCATTCCGTTGATGGCCGATTCGATCAGCTTCGTATCGTTGGGCTTTTCTACATAGTCCGATCGAACACGCTCTAAAACATCACCGAACAAATCAAGTTGTCGATAAAGCTCAGCGTTTCGCGATGACGACGTGGCTGAGTAGGTCTGTGTCACGTTCAAAAACGTTGTCAATCCCGCCAGCGCGGTCATGAGAACAAAAGTCCAAAACGCGAAATCGGTCCTGCGCATTATCCTTGTGCCTTCTGATTTCCCCGAACCCACCAAGGTTCAGGGTTTATAGGTTGACCATCCTTACGAAACTCTATGTAGAGTACTGGACTGCTGCTCCCGGAGGACTTCTTCGTCGACGCGCGAGCACCACTCATAGTTCCAACAGGTTCAGCTGCAAGCACGAATTGCCCAGGCCTCACGTCAATTTGGGACAGGCCAGCAAGTAACACATGATACCCGCCACCAGCGTTAATGATCAAGAGCTGGCCATAGCTGCGAAATTTACCAGCATAAACAATCCAACCATCACATGGAGACGTGATTTGGGCCAAATATCTGGTGTTTAGCACGATGCCTTTCGAATTATTTCCATATTTTGTTCTTTCACCAAAAGATAAAATCCGTTTCCCAAAGGCCGGCATCGGCAGACGGGCTTTTGCCAAATGAAACGGAATAGCGGGTTGAATTCGCCCCGGATTGGGCTTCACAGCCAGGCCCAAGGACTTTGGAGCGAGCACCGCTAGCTGGGTCTCCTCCTCGCCAGAGGGGGCAATAGGCAGCGGCTCCTTCCGCAAAGGTAAGGTAGGGCTTTTAGGGTCCAATTTCGAGGGTTCTGCGTCGTCTTTGTCGACGTTGAGTGCTGCTGCCACTTTAAGCTTACGGTTGTGCTCCTGCAGGCCCGTGTGGCGCGTGACCGCCTCATCAAGCTTTACAATGAGTTCGTTAAGATTGTCGACATTTTGCGAAATCTCAGCAGCCATCCGCTGGACCTCAGACAATTCAGCTTGCCGTTCCGCCAAAGTCTGTTTTTTCTCGGCCATCAGCCCAGACAGTCGCGTGCGAGCATCACTAAGGCGTTTGGTTTCGCTCTTTAAACGTTCGCCCTCTTCGCGAATTTCCGTCATCACGCGAACAAGCTCATTTAACCTGTTTGCAAGTGCAAGTGCTTGCGATCGCAATCCCGGAAAAGCAGCTGCCAACAACATCGCACTACGAACCATCGCCAAGGCGTCTTCGCGTTGCGTAATCATAACAGGAGGTGGGTCTCTCCCCATCCGCTGCAACGATCCAAGTAACTTTGCAATTTGCCCTTTGCGTTGATTAAGCGATCCTCTAACGATGCGCTCTTGTTCTTCAAGCTCTCCGAGCCTGGATTCAATCGCAGCCATACGCTCTTCACTTTTTTGGATTGAGGCTGCTGTATCAAGCAACTTGGTATTTAGCCGCTCGCGTTCTTTGCGGATCGATTCAACATCAAGCTTTAGCGTCTCTGCACGCTCATTTGCAGATTTGAGTGCGTCAGTTTTTTTTGCCAGGCTTTCACGCGCTTTTTTAGGATCAGATTTTTGCGCAATCGCCGGAGCACAGACAAGCGGCAAAAGGCCAATAAGGCCAACGATTGCCAGCGCTCTTAATGCAAGTCGCAATGAAGCTTCCCCCAGGATCGTCGAATTCACGTCTAAGTGCCACCCCAACAAAGGCCGTGAAACAAGTCTTGCCATCACGTGCCGTTCAAACATATTGGTATCGCGTACCTTTGAGTTTTCCCGGCCCAAGCTTGACGACAATTCGTACCCTTCCATGACCAACAGACGCTTAACGCGGGCCTGTATAGGGCGAATCTCTACCGGAAATTAAGGCGATTGTGGTGTCCCGGATTGCCAAACAGTGTACTTATGGTCAGTTTAGGACACAAATTTAGAAGTTAAAGGCGCCAACCTATGCAGTCAGCCCTCTACTACCTCGTCACGATATCGGTCTTCTTGGTCTTTGTGGTCCTGTGCCTCGGCCTCTACACGCTACTGCGCCAAAAGAGCCCTAACCTCTCGCAAAAGCTAATGCGCTGGCGGGTGGGCTTACAGTTTGTTGCGATTTTGTTCATCATGGGCTTCGTCTTAGTCTCGTATTCTTGAATCGCATCAAACACATTTTGGCCAAGCACAAAACACAATGGTTAAACTCAACAAGATATACACGCGCACCGGTGATGCCGGCACGACGGCACTCGGCGACGGTCAACGTGTACCCAAGCACTCATTGCGAATAGCCGCCTTTGGCACAATCGACGAAACGAATGCAGCCATAGGTGTCGCGCGTTTAGGATTGTCTGAAACCCACCCCGAAGTGGATGCCATGCTTAGCCGCATCCAAAACGATCTTTTTGACTTGGGTGCAGATTTGTGTGTTCCGGCTTCGGACAAAAAAGTTTCCGGCGAAGCGCTTTCAATTTCTGACGCACAAGTCGATCGCGTCGAATCTGAAATCGACCAACTGAACGCCAGCCTACAGCCTCTAAAGTCATTTGTGCTTCCCGGTGGTTCCACTGCCGCCGCGCACCTTCATGTTGCAAGGACCGTTTGCCGCAGGGCAGAGCGGCTGATTGTCGAGCTGGCAGGCGATCCCGATGAAACGGTATGCGACGCCTGCCTTAAATACGTCAATCGACTTTCAGATTTTCTCTTTGTCGCCAGCCGATATGTGAACAACAAAGGCAAAAGCGATACTCTTTGGGTCCCAGGCCAAAACAGATAGCGAAACATCGTAGCTTGACCCACGTAGATCATGTTATGGATGTCTTTGGGACCATCATCGAAAGCCACAAAGCTTGGGCCTTAGTCGAGGCGAGGCGGAGGAAATAGTCGTGTTTTTTCCATTGTCGGACGAAAACCCACTGAAAAAAATTGAATTCCAGTACATGACGTTGGCACTCATTGCCGTGAACGTTGCCGTGTTCGTGTTCTCCGTCGCGGCCGCCGAACATTCTGTCGTTGCGAGCTTTGCGGTTGTACCCAATGAGCTATTGGCTGTTGCAGGCTATGGTGAATTAACCGGCATTCCGAACAATGCGGTGGCTGTCCCTGAAGCCTATACGCTTGTTTCGTACATGTTCTTCCATGCTGACATTTTCCATCTTCTTGGCAACATGCTCTTTTTGTGGGTCTTTGGAGACAACGTTGAAGACGCTGTAGGGCACATCAAATTTCTGATTTTTTACCTCCTGTGTGGCATCGCCAGCGGTTTAACCCACACCTTCATGATGCCTGACTCAACAGCACCGTTAATTGGCGCCAGTGGCGCCGTCGCAGGCGTTATCGCCGCCTACCTTATGCTGCATCCGCGGGTTCGCGTTTGGGTGCTGGCGCTGCCCATTTTCCCATTTCAAGTGACGGCCGCCTTGGCCCTTGGCGCGTGGATCCTTTACCAAATTGCTATGGTGGTTTTCCCACAAGCTGGTCCGGTTGCCTGGTGGGCGCATATTGGGGGTCTCGTGGCCGGCGCAATACTGATCTTGGTCATGCGTCGTCCGGGCGTGCCGCTGTTTGATAAGAATTTGAGTTCAGCCTAAGGGCGAAGGACCGGAACTGCATAATCCGCAGGCTGCCTTACCTCATGATTGACTAAAATTTGGCCCGACCGTAGTGTGGATTTCGCATTTGCGAAGGTTGCATCGGGGACTCGGGATGGATGCGGATCAGGCTCCTGCCCAAAAGCCCCAAAAATTCAGGTTTCGCAGTGCAATAAAGCACATGCACATGCCACCCCCCAATCTCAGGGTTATGAGGTGCCCCAGTGCATGAACGACGAAAGGCTGGGGGTCGAACCGATCTGTGAACATCGTCAATCTGTTCCATTCTCCTTCGCTCCAACCCGGAAAATTCATTAGGGGAACAAAAAAGCTCAATGAAACTCCTTGTGCCGGTCAAACGGGTCGTTGACTACAACGTGAAAATTCGCGTGAAAGCAGACGGCTCAGGCGTTGAACTTGCCAACGTCAAAATGTCAATGAACCCCTTTGACGAGATCGCTGTCGAAGAAGCGGTCCGTTTGAAAGAAAAAGGCGCTGCCTCCGAAGTGGTCGCAGTGTCCATCGGCCCACAAAAAGCACAAGAAACAATTCGAACGGCACTCGCCATTGGTGCTGACCGTGGCATTTTGGTTGAGACTGACGATGAGGTCGAACCACTAAACGTCGCCAAGATTTTAAGAACGATCGTCGAAGAAGAAAAACCTGAACTTGTCATCATGGGCAAACAAGCCATTGATGATGATTGCAATCAGGCCGGACAGATGCTGGCTGCTCTTCTTGATTGGCCGCAAGGTACGTTTGCTTCAAAAGTAGAACTAAGCGATGGCGCAGTGAACGTCACACGCGAAGTCGATGGCGGTTTGGAAACGATCAAGTTGAGCTTGCCAGCAATTGTGACAACGGATCTGCGCTTGAACGAACCGCGCTATCCATCGTTGCCAAACATCATGAAGGCGAAGAAAAAACCGCTCGACACCAAGTCGCCCAGTGATCTCGGTGTAGACGTCAAACCCCATCTCGAAGTGCTCAAAACGGCCGAACCGCCGACACGGTCCGCCGGTGTGAAAGTGGAAAGCGTCGCCGAACTCGTCGAAAAACTAAGAAACGAAGCAGGGGTACTTTAATGGCCGTCCTCTTGATCGCAGAACACGACAACGAGTCGCTCAACGAGGCGACGGCCAAAGCTATGACCGCGGCTAAAGCGCTCGGAGGTGATGTCCATGTTCTGGTCGCCGGCGAAGGTTGCGGCGACGTTGCTCAATCGGCCGCCAAATTAAATGGTGCTGCAAAAGTGCTGCACGCGGACGCCCCCCACCTCAAACACCAGCTCTCAGAAGAACTTGAAGCGCTGATCGTGCCGCTTGCCGCGGACTACGATGCCGTCGTCGCACCCGCCACGGCGTCGGGTAAGAATGTTATGCCGCGCGTCGCTGCAAAACTCGACGTCATGCAACTTTCTGACATCATCAGTGTCGAAAGTGCCGACACATTCACTCGTCCCATCTATGCAGGCAACGCGATCCAGACGGTCAAGTCGAACGAAGCAAAAAAGGTCATAACCGTCCGCACCGCCGCATTTCAGGCAGCCGAAGAAGGCGGCAGCGGGTCGGTTGAATCAATTGATGCACCGGCCCCAGTCGCCAAATCCAGTTTTGTCAGCCAAGAGCTGACACAATCAGATCGCCCGGAATTAAACGCGGCAAAAATCGTGATCTCTGGTGGTCGCGGAATGCAGTCAGGTGAAAACTTCACAAAATTAATCGAACCTATTGCAGATGTCTTGGGTGCTGCAATTGGCGCCAGCCGTGCTGCTGTTGACGCCGGTTATGTTCCAAATGACATGCAAGTTGGCCAGACCGGCAAGATCGTAGCGCCAGAGTTATACATCGCTGTCGGCATTTCCGGCGCCATCCAACATCTCGCCGGTATGAAAGATTCCAAGATAATTGTTGCAATCAACAAAGACGAAGAAGCACCAATTTTTCAAATCGCAGATTACGGTCTCGTAGCCGATCTATTCCAAGCATTGCCGGAATTAAAAGAAGAATTGGCGAAACTAAAGAGCTGAATATGCGATGACTAATCACAAGGCCGAACGGGCAAACGCCCAAAAGGTCAACGAAGTATCAAACGCCTCTAATGGAGCAGTCGCGCCATGGATGCCGCAGTCAAAAGCAAGAAAAAAACGAAAGCCTCAAAAGCCGACAAGGGGAAGAAGATGGACACCATAAAATCGGTCGGCGTAATCGGCGCAGGGCAAATGGGCAACGGTATTGCACATGTTGCTGCACTTGCCGGTTACGATGTTTCCCTAAACGACCTGACAGAGCAGCAGGTCCAGGACGCTCTCAAGGTTATAGACAAGAACCTAACGCGCCAAGTTGCCAAGGGCGCGATCAAGGAAGACGACAAAAAAGCAGCCTTAAAACGAATTACCTATGCCCCCGATTTCAAGGCCATCGGCAAGTGCGACATGGTCATTGAAGCTGCCGTCGAAGACGAGACCATTAAACGAAAAATATTCGCCGATCTTTGTCCAACCCTTGGTGAAAATACAATCATTGGGTCAAATACCTCATCGATCTCCATAACCCGCTTGGCAGCATCTACAGATCGCCCCGAAAGATTTATCGGCATACATTTTATGAACCCCGTCCCGGTAATGGAGCTGGTTGAGCTCATTCGCGGAATTGCCACAGAAGATGATACGTTTGACACTGCGCGCAAATTTGCCGAGTCGTTACACAAGTCAGTTGCTGTCTCAGAAGATTTCCCCGCCTTCATTGTCAATCGCATACTTCTGCCCATGATCAACGAGGCAGTCTATACGCTTTACGAAGGTGTCGGCAGCGTGAAGTCCATCGACAAAGCCATGCGCCTTGGCGCGAACCATCCTATGGGGCCACTTGAACTTGCTGACTTCATCGGTTTGGACACCTGCCTTGCCGTCATGCAGGTTCTCTACGAGGGTCTTGCAGATTCAAAGTACCGCCCATGTCCCTTGCTGGTGAAATACGTTGAAGCCGGTTGGCTCGGGCGCAAAACAAATCGCGGCTTTTATGATTATCGCAGCGATGAACCCATACCAACGCGCTAATCTTTGTGAACCCGCGCTTCAAAACAGCCTGCAATTGAACAGCGCACAATTGACGTTCAATAAAAAGGGCTCACAAGCGCCCTTAAACAAAACCTAGGTGCTCCATGAGTGAAGATAAACGTGTGGCACTCGTCACCGGCGGAGGCAGCGGCATAGGACGCGCCGTCGCGCTTGCCCTGCACGCAGACGGTTACCAGGTCGTCATCGCCGGCAGGCGCGTCCCGGAATTAGAAAAAACAAAAGAACTTGCCAAACAAACAAGCTCCGAAATCCTCACCCAACAAACCGATGTTACCGACAGGCTCGCTGTCAAAGCGCTGTTCCTGGCAATTAGACAAGCTCACGGGCGTCTTGATGTTTTGGTGAACAACGCAGGTGTGAGTGCGCCCGCTGTTCCACTGGAAGACATTTCAACTGAAGACTGGGCAACGGTCGTCGACGTCAATCTGACGGGAACATTTTATTGCTGCCAAGAAGCTATCCGATTGATGAAGGATCAAGACCCAAAGGGTGGGCGTATCATCAACAATGGCTCGGTGTCCGCGTACACGCCGCGGCCCATGTCAGCTCCCTATACGGCAACAAAACATGCGCTCACAGGCCTTACAAAATCAATTGCCCTTGATGGCCGTGCACATAACATTGCTTGTTCACAAATTGACATTGGCAATGCAGAAACCGAACTCACCAAATCTATGGCCAAAGGGGTTCCGCAACCTGATGGATCAACCAAGGTGGAGCCGCTGATGGACGTAGAGCACGCCGCGTCTGCTGTTCTTTACATGGCCAACTTGCCACTAGACACAAATGTTCTCTTTATGACGCTCAAGGCAACGACGATGCCCTTCGAAGGCCGCGGCTAAAATAATTGACTATCGTATCGTGAAGCGAAATGGCTGTTGAATGATTAATGGCCGATCAACAACGCCGTCTGGCGCCGCAGGAAATGGCGCCGCCCTGTCGATCGTTTCTAACGCAGCAAGGTCCAACCGTTTGGAGCCAGAACTTTTGACGACTTCGCGTGAAAGAACCTCGCCTGTAGCCGCCACTTTGAGTCGGACAATCACAAGACCCGTTAGTCTTGTGCGCGGGTTCACCTTAAACTGTTGAATGTGTTCGCTGAGTTTTCCGAGGTACTCGGTCCGTTCAGAACTCTTGCCACCTTCTTGTTCCTCGCCTGACGTTGCGACCTGCGCTTTGATGCTCTCAATGGGTTCCAGCAAGGCAACTTGTTTTGGTGGAGGTTCTTTTTTTACGACTTCTTCTAAGACGACGGTCTCGTCAACCGGGTCCGCATCGGCCGTGATCACATCGGTAACTTCAGGTTCTTCCTCGCTGACTTTGACGTCTTCAACGATTTCCTGCGGCGCAACCAAAGGAACGTCTTGCGCTTCAATAGCCTCGATTGTTTCGGTGGCCTCACCAAGCGTCACTGGACCGTCAAGCGCAATGGCAGCCTCAATGCGAAACTCATCATCGCCCGTGCCGGCATGGAACGAGGGAGGCTTAGATTGCCCAATCGCACCCGTCACAAATGGCACAGCGACCGACAAGTGAAGCATCAAAGATAGGACAAATGTTGTAACGCGTAAGCTCGACATGTCCCGACCCAGTATCCTGCCTTCCCCAAATTCTTTTTTACTTTTCTTCAGGCGCGCCAATAACAACGCCACCTTCACTTACTTTGGGCTGCGATAACAGCGAAACGCGCTGATAACCGCTTTGACCCACACTACCTAACAGGGCCATGACATCACCATACGCATGACCCTTTGACGCGCGCACATAGACCACAGTGTCCCCTTCGGCGGCCCGCAATCTTTTAAGGTGTCCAATTAGTCCCTCGCGAGCGACGGTGTCCTCGCGCACACGCAACTCGCCATTTGGTGTAAGCGTAATCACAACCGGTGCCGTCGGATGTGTTTTGCTCAGTCGCGTCGCCGACGTGTTCGGCAAATCAATCGGCACACCTGCGACCATCAAGGGTGCGGCCACCATAAAGATAATCAACAGCACCAGCATCACATCAACCATCGGCGTGATATTGATTTCCGCCATTGGCTGATAATGACCGTCGTCAAATTCGTCATTGCCGCCTGGTTTGACAGACATGCCCATTAAGCGGCCTCCTCTCGCACAGCCGTGATGCGCTGCCCGCGTGCCATGCGCTTGGCAAGTTTGGAAATACTGCCATTCATCCGTTCGCCCTTTTTACCGAGCGATACAGCAAAATGATTGAACGCAATCACAGCCGGAATAGCGGCCGCCAACCCAAGGCCCGTAGCAAAAAGCGCCTCCGCAATACCCGGCGCCACAACGGCTAGGCTTGTGTCTTTAGATTGCGCAATCGACGTAAAGGAATTCATAATTCCCCACACCGTACCGAATAGGCCAATAAAAGGCGCTGCAGAACCAACAGTCGCAAGAAACGGCAAGCCACCTTCATGTTTGCGCAATTCGTCTTTTAACGTCGCACGCATTGCCCGCTCGAGCCGACCACGAACAGCGTTCTGATCCTCGCCCTGGGCAGCACCCTCAACGGCTTCATCATGCGCCGAAGCATGCAACGCTCGCACAACCCGGCCGCGTTCCTCTCCCGAAAAAGCGCCCCGCTCAGCAGCCGCGTTTAGTTCCCGAACATTGCGGTTAAGCGACCCGAGCCGAAACATCTTTTCGAAAACGATCGCCCAGCAAATAACAGACGCGATAACCAGACCAAGCATAACCGCCTGTACGACTGGATCGGCGTTTGCCACCATGCCGTAGATCGAAAAATCATGGACGACTTCAGAGTTCACACTGTCCGGCACGTAATCTACCTCTTATTTTGTAAGCTTCGCCTCTGTGAGCGATGTGACACTAAGCCGGCCTAGACAGTCAGCCTCAACGCCTTCAACACCCCGACATTCCATGACGTCGTTGACAAGAAAGCTTCCAACTTCCTCACACTTTACACCATCGAGATCAAACAACTTCACAGATCGTTTGTCCTTACGCAAAGGTGCAAGATCGACCGCAAACCTGCGCGCGATTATTCCATCAGGTCGAAACATCACCAGATCAAGTTTCAACGTTCGAAACTCAGTATCTGAAGAGTTTGAAACAACAACGTATGCGCGACAACCACTCGCGAGAGTTTCAAGCTTGTTGAGCTGAACGCCGACGTCATTCGATGAACTCCGACTCTCCGTTGCGGGTGCAGCGGTATCATCGCTTGTTGCGTCTTGGGCTGTTACAGGCAAACAGCCCATAGTTACCAGAATGATGCTTGCCAACGCGGCAACACAAGTTTTGGGAATGCTTCTCCATCTACGCGAAACTCGGATCAAACAAACCTCCTAATCAAAGACCAACGGTTCAATCCGCTGTGCCTACCCTGGGCCTACACAGGCGATCCGCCCGATGTACGCTCCCAGTAACCCTTGGCGTGAAAAAGTGCCGCCGTGTCAATAACCTAACCCTTCCTTTTATATCAACCCAAGATGCGAAATTCGGTTTCTATAGTCGGTGTCGCGCTGGGGCCATTGTTATGGGCTTTTGAACGTCCAATTGAACGACGCCCCACCATCCAATTAACCGTAAAATTTCGTCCTCCGTAGGAATTAAAGATGAATTTGCAGGGTCTGAAAAAGGGAAAACTTCCCGATTTTTGAGGCCCCTGCGCCACACAGTTTGCTTTAAGTCACCCCGATCCTGACAAACAGGAACCACTCCCATTGACCCTCGCGCGCCGAATACGGCATTCGGATCAATGGGATCTCCTGCAGTTTTGACAGTTCAAAACCTGCATGGTGGCTTATCGGAAACAGTTTCCGGCTGGGGGATTTGGCGTTGCAGCAGCAATGCCGTGAGTACGTAGTTGCGTTGCGTACCGGGGGAGGACAACAAGAATGACGTGCGGGATTAGACTATCCTTAGCTGCCGCACTGCTAGTAGCTTTTGGTACGTTCACTGTTCAAGCTCAGGACACCGACCCACCGGCCGATCCTCCCGCAGATGCAGCGCCAGCAGACACGGCACCCGCCACGGACACACCAGCCGCCGACGCGCCCGAAACGGATGCTCAGTCAACGGATGGAACCGCAGCCGATTCTGACTTGCCACCCGTTGAAGTCATACAAGAACAACCAAAACCAAAACCCCAGCCAAAACCTCAACCAGCGGCAACGCAACCTGATCCTGAGCCCGCGCCACCACCGCAACAAGTTGCGCAGCCTGTGCCGCCTCCTGCGGACTTTGAGCCTGACACTACAGTCGAAGCTCCTGTTTCTGCAGCCGTTGGCCGTGCGCGTGGCGATCTCGTACCTGTTGCACCATTTGGTGCTGAGATTCCAATCGAGAAAGTTCCAAGTTCTGTGAGCACCGTAAACGCAGACGCGATTTCGGATAACCGCGTGCCCGAACCTCAAGAAACGCTGCAAAAAGAGGTGCCTGGCGTCATTCTCACAGACTCAGCTGGATCCTCATTCCGCTCTCAGTTGGAGTATCGTGGTTACGGTGCTGGGTCTGTGACAGGTTTTCCGCAAGGCCTTGCCGTTTATCAAAACGGCGTACGTATCAACGAAGTATTCGGCGATGTGGTCAACTGGGACCTCATTCCCTCAAACGCCATAAGCGATATCACCATCGTCAACGGCAACCCCGTCTATGGTTTGAATGCCATTGGCGGCGGCGTCAGCATTTTGATGAAAGATGGGTTTAACTATCAAGGTGCCGAAATCGATGTCATGGCAGGTGCACACGGACGCAAGCAAGTCAGCATTCAAGCAGGCATGCAAAGCGGACCATGGGCCGTTTATGTCGCCGGCCAAAAAATTAAAGAAGACGGTTTCCGGGATTTCTCGCCCGCTGATGTAGAGCGGCTGTACGGCGACCTCGGCGTCAAAGGTTCCAAAGTCGAGGCACACTTTAACGTCACGTGGGCGGACAGTTCCGCGGGCGTTGTGACGGCAGCCCCCGATCAACTCCTCAACATCGACTGGAGCAGGACCTTTACGTCGCCTCAGATCACCGGCCTAGAAGTCGTAATGCCATCGATCAACGCAAAAGTCGAAGTTACAGATACGCTGACCCTTGCCGGACTTGCTTACTACCGTCGTTATAAATCAGACGTCATCGACGGTAACTTGCTCGAAGGCGCTGAGTGTCAAGAAGTCGCCGATGCAAATGGCATTGCAAATCCATTTGGCGACGCTTTGTGTTCCGAAGAAGTAGAAGACGGCGAACTAGAACCACTTCGCGATGCCAGCGGGAACATCATCGAAGCAGACGATGTTGGCGAAGAGCCATTCGGCGTCATCGATAACATCACACAAAAAGCGGAAAGCTATGGCGGCACAATCCAGGCCGTCGAAAAGTCAAAAATCTTTGGCCTCGGCAATCAGTTTCTTCTCGGCGCCAGCTATGACCGCGGTAACGTCCGTTACCAAACAGCATCTGAACCTGGCACCATTGGCCCATTTTTTGTTGTCACGGGTTCAGGAATTATCCTTTCCGAACCTGACGACTTCACGCCAAGAAACGTCGATGTCGACACCGAATACTTTGGCGTTTATTTTTCAAACACGCTGGACGTTACAGACGAATTGGCGATCACGTTTGGCGGTCGTTACAATCACGCAGAAATCAATCTGGTTGATCTCACCGGCGAGTTTGAAGGCATCACCTCAAATCACACCTTTGAGCGGTTCAACCCGAATGTTGGCGCAACGTATCAAGTATTCCCGGGCATCACTGTTTATGGCAGCTATGCGGAATCAAATCGTGCGCCGACGCCGGCCGAACTTGCTTGCGCAAATCCAGAAAATCCATGCCCCATCGAAAGCTTCTTGACCGATGATCCGCCGCTTAGCCAGGTCCTAACCAACACATGGGAAGCAGGCATCAGGGGTCGCTACACGTCGGCTGACGGCGGGCAAAAAGTAAGCTGGGGCCTTGGTTGGTTCCGCGCCGAAAACCAAGACGACATCTTGTTCGTCTCCTCACAGGTCACTGGTCGCGGGTTCTTCTTTAACGCAGGCGATACATTGCGCCAGGGTCTGGAAGCCAAACTGCGCTACGAAAATGGCCCCTTGGCGTTTTACGCAGGCTACACCTATTTGCACGCCACATTTGAAACACCAAACGAGTTCCAATCACCGAACCATCCTTTGGCAGGCCCATGCTCGGCACCTGAAGTTGATGAGCCCATCTGCATAAACGTACGCCCAGGCGACAGCATTCCCGGCATTCCAGAACATCGTGTCAAGGCGGGTATCAGCTACTGGATCACGGAAAAATGGAAAGTTGGCGCCGATCTTATTGCGGCCTCAGGCCAATACCACTTGGGTGATGAAATCAACGCTTTGCCATTGGTCGGCGGCTACACACGTGTAGATCTCAAGACATCATATGACTTGAACGAAAACGTTCAACTCTACGCCTTCGTCAATAACATCTTTGATCGCCGTTATGGCCTATTTGGAACGTTGTTTGATACCGAGGAATCAAGCGAAGCCCTTGTCGGTCCTGACGCTTTGATCATCGGTGAATTCTCTAATCCACGTTCTATCGTTCCGGCCGCGCCCATCTCTGCCTACGGCGGCGTGAAGGTAAAATTCTAAACCCCGTCCTTACGCAAAAAGCGTGAGCCGCACATGCATTATACATGTTCGGCTCACTGCCCTCGTGGATGCAAAAGCCAACCCACAATAGGTACGGTAAACCGGTGCGGAAGGAACCGCACAGCAAGATAAACGAGCGCATTCACAACGCCGGGTACGATTACGCGATGCCCGAGCCGGTATCCACGATAAGTCGATGCGGCAACCTCCTGCGGCGTGAGCGCTGGCAAAAACCAACGATAAAGTGAGTTGTCAGCGTCCATGCGCGCATGAAATGTCGTGCCCACAGGACCTGGCGCCACCGCGCAAATCCTAACGCCCCGCCCTGCATTCTCCGAAGCCACTGCTTCGCTCAGCAAAAGAACGTAAGCTTGGCTTGCGTAGTATGCCGCTTGGTAGGGTCCAGGAACAGCACCGCCAAGCGATGCGATGTTTATGACAGCTCCGCTTCCACGTGCGACCATGTCAGGCAAATAATGCCGCATCAATCGTGACAGCGCTGTCACATTTAAAGCGAGTAGATTTTCGATTTCCTCAAACGGCCGCGAAGAAAAGTTTCCCGATACGCCAACACCGGCGTTGTTAATAAGAATGTCGAGATAAAGATCGTGCCGCGCCAACTCGCGATCAAGCGCATTAACCACATCGTCTCGCGTAATATCCAACGAAACCGCAATGACATGCCCCTTGCCGAATTTGCTGAGTGCGTCCTGAGCTTTGCGCAGTCGGTGCTCATTCCGCGCGACAATAACAACGTTTTGCCCTGACTCTAAAAATCGCGATGCGATGGCAAACCCAATACCCCGCGAGCCACCGGTAACGACAACGGCCGCACGTTTTCCTTCAAGTGCCTCAAGCGCCCCAGGCTGCACCTTCGCCCATCGACCAATCCACCAATCGACGACCCTGAAAATAGGCATAAACCACCACTCCAATTGCCGTTGAGCCCAGTTCTCAATATGCGTTAGGGTATTAAGGCAGGCAGCGAAAGCAACAATGCACCGCTATACACGGCAACATATGGGAGGGATCAATGTCGAAACATGGACTTGCTGCGGTTGCGGTACGAATTGCTGGGCTCGTGATTGGCCTTTACGCGATTAGAAATGGTGCCATGCATCTTGCCGCCGATCCGACCATCCGACAGGACCCTTGGGTCTGGTTGCCATTGACCTCAACTGTCATGATGTTCTCCACCGCGTTCTGCATGGTGATTTTCCCAACAATCATCGTACAAAAACTCATTCCACGCGATGAGTCGCCACCGGAAAGTTCTACACTTTCAATTGCTGACATCGAGATTTTGGCCACGTCTCTAGTTGGCTTATACGTGCTCGTTCAGGCTGTTCTTGACGCCACATATATGGGCACGCTGTGGTTTGCAATCCGTCAAACCGGATACCCCTGGATTTGGACGGCCGAATATATTGCCACCACAGTTACCGCGGTTGCAGAACTTCTCGTAGGGCTTTGGTTGTTGTTTGGCGCGAGAGGCCTAATGTCATTTGTGAGGTGGGCGCGTACTTACGGCGAAAAATATGAGTCCTAGAGCATGTTCAGCTGAACACGCTCAAGCTCATCTAAGTGCACTCGGCACCGCCGCCCGTTTGGGCAAGCGCTTCAAATCGGCTACGCTCCAGAGTCTTCGCCAACCGAAATTTGCACTTCGCGCTCGATGCCCTCAGCGTCGGCCACATCGCCTTCCACAAGAACAGTATCATCGATGTAAATGTCTTCGCGCATTTTCGGCGCGTGTTCTGGACCAAGCACCGACAGCGCCGTGGGCCGCCCCGTTAAAGGATTGTCCAAACCAAAATACCCTTCAACAATCACACCTTTCTCACGATACTGCTTGTCGTTCTCCAGCAAGATCTCATGCAGCTCTTTGAGCTTGTAGTGCGGTACGGAGGAAAACACATGATGCGGAAGGTGATAATCAAATCCAAACGGGAAGATTGCAAAGCGCACTATTGGGTTTACAAGAAAGATCCGTGAGTTGGTGTAACGCCCCCGGTCGGCATTTCCGTGATGCACCCAATGCCGCAAAATCATGAACAGCGGAAACGTCGTGAACAGCGGTATCAGCCAGTACACGCCAAACATATTAGATATGGTCTTGTGCCCATTCATGACGTCTATGGCGACCAGCACACCATAAAGCAGCGCTAAAAACGTCACCCGCGAAATGGCCGTCACGCGGTGGGAAATCACCGGATTGATGCGGCTTTTTGGAAAATGCGCGTCTGGGATCAGCAGGAAATACAAAACAAACACCGCCCACACCGCGACGAGCAGCCCCATGGTAAACGCCATGTTCCCCATACTTGCCGGATAAAACATCACCGCAGGTGGCAGGATCCAAAACAAGAGGCTCATTCTATTTGGCCACTGCGAACCCGCATGATCGGGATCAGCATAAGGATTGCTCGCCGCCTCATGGGAGTGGCTTTTGGCCCGTGCGATCGTGTATCGAAATAGGTTCGGCAACCACAGTTGCTTCAAGATCTTGTACAAGATTTCCATATGCGTCACCGGAAAATCAAACCAATGACCGCTAGCCTTAAGCTGCGCTAGGTCAGGATCGCGCTCTGGATCGTTGATGAACTGATGGTGCGCGAGATGATAAAGCCGGTAATGATAAATCGACGTATACATCGGAAACGCCGCCATCCAATCACACACCAATTCATTAAGATGCCGATTGGCAAACAACATGTGATGCGTGCCCTCGTGCAGCACGCCACCTAGTTGATGTTGGCACGCACCGATAATGGCGATGCCCAAAAGAGCGACGGGAATATGCCAGCCCCAACCAATTCCAGAACTGTAAATCTCTACGTGCGCCCAATAGGCCGCTGCAGTCGCCGCCGCAACGACCACCCAAATGCGCAGCAGGAAATACCAGTTGGTGACATTGTCGCGCTTTGTCAGCGCTTGGATCCTGCGAAGATAGGCCTTCGGATCGGCACGAGCCTCTGACGGGGTGTCCGAAGTCTCAAAAGTTGCAGCGTTCGTCACCACTCCATCCTCCTTGACCAATTTTGACAGAATCTTTTGTCAATTAAAAGATGGTGTCCACTGTTTTTGCGATGAATTTCTGATTCAGCACAACTCAATATCACTCTTGCACTTGAAGTGCGTACTCAGTGCAACGCAGTATGCAGCCGACGTCGATCTTTCGAAATCTGACCACGCCTGCGCCTGATTAATTCCAAGCATCGTTTTCTGCATCTGCTCGTGATCGCTCAAGAAGCTCAATAAGAACTTTGTAAGGGCGGTCCGGAGCCTCCGACAACAAGAACCGATTGCTCCAGTAAAACGGAGGCGACTGTGAACGGCGTGCGCTCCTCCCCATTGCTTCATCAAATTGAATTTGTGCGACTTCGCCACCAATTTTCCGAATAACAAGTTCCGGTTCAATGAGGATTGATTTCAGGGTTGTTCGCGGAAAACGGCTCAAGATAAGCGCCCGCCGATCCGTTACAGCATAGGCTGTGTGCCACCGCAAAAACGCGTCGAGCAAGTGCCAGCCAATGGCAACAAACAGCCCACCAGCCGCAAGAACAAGCGTGACAACTTGAAAAAAGGGTGACGACTTCGTTGGAAATCCGGGCACCGTTGTCGGCGAGTTTGCCGCATCAGCAAAAAAGCCAAAATAAATGGCGCCCGCAGCTAAGACCAACCCAATGATCAAGCCAGGGACGTCGGCCAGCCCAAAAATAAGGCCGCGATGCGCAGAACCGACCCATAGAAGGTCTTCGCCCGGCTCCAAATGCGGTCTCCATTGACGCCGCTCCTCCACCATAATGAAATTGCATCCCTTTGCTCGCGCGGTTACACCGGCATCACACCGCCATAACGAACGCCCGAGAGGTGCGCCATCTCGCGCTTCCAAGTGGTGAGATCCTCATTGCGGAACTTTGACAAGTGGTCGTGCCCACACGCCCGCGCCATCACTTGCATCAAGTGAACCGACGCATCAAAAAAGTTTGCCAATCGCTTGGCGGCCTCAGGAACCTGCAACCGTTGCCGTAATTCCGGTTTCTGTGTCGCGACACCTGCCGGGCAATTATTGGTGTTACACATCCGTGCTGCCACACACCCGATCGCTTGAATGGCAGAATTGGCAAGCGCAATGCCATCCGCACCAAGCGCCATGGCCTTCACGAAATCTTCTGCCACGCGCAAACCACCGGTGATGATGAGCGTCACCTCGCGCCCGCACTTTTTGTCCAAATGCACACGCGCTCGCGCCAAGGCCGGAATAGTGGGAACGCTAATATGATCACGAAACAACAACGGCGCAGCACCTGTTCCGCCGCCGCGCCCGTCAAGGATGATGTAATCCGCGCCAGCCTCAAGGGCAAAGTCAATGTCATCTTCAATGTGATTGGCCGACAACTTGTATCCAATTGGAATACCGCCCGAACGCTCGCGAACCTTATCTGAAAAATGCCGAAACTCTTGCACTGTAACCGGTGTGTCAAAAGTGGGCGGAGAAATAGCATCTTGCCCGGGCGACAGCCCACGCGTTTCAGCGATCTTTTCTGTCACTTTTGCGCCAGGCAAATGACCACCGGTTCCTGTTTTGGCCCCTTGCCCGCCTTTGAAATGAAACGCTTGCACCTCTTCCACCAAGGACAAATCCCAACCAAACTTCGCCGATGCCAATTCATAAAGATAACGCGTATTCGCCATGCGCTCTTCACGTAAAGACCCACCTTCACCAGAGCAAATGCCGGTGCCAGCACGCTCGGCCCCCATGGCCAGCGCCGTCTTTGCCTCTTCTGAAAGCGCACCAAAACTCATGTCCGACACAAACAGCGGGATTTTCAGCGTCAGCGGCTTTTTCGCGCGCGGCCCTATAATGATCTCGGTGCCCACAGCCGCATCATCCATCAAAGGTTTGCGCGCCATTTGCGCCGGTAAAATTTGGATGTCGTCCCAATGCGGCAAATCTTTACGAGGGACGCCCATGGCATCCATCGCGCCGTGATGGCCAAGCTTCGTCAAACCATCCTGCGCCAGCTCATGAATTCGCGCCACTGTTGGTTCTTCTAGAGTGGGCACTGCCCGTGGCGGTCCCTCATGTTTAAGCTCCGGAAGCTCATCGCCTGGATTGACGTCTTGCAGTTGCGTGTGCGTGCCGTCGCAAAATGGCGCGTTGGCCGTACCTTTGCATTGACACAAATAGGCCTCTTCGGACTTCTCCGCCGTAAAAACCGATGGCGTAAATTCGGTTCCTTTATGCGAGCCATCGCAAAAGGGCTGGCTTTGCGACCGGCCACAGCGACACCACGCGTAGGTTTCGCCCTCTTTCAAATCCACACGAACTGGCGCCTTTTGCGCAACAACAGGCCTCGCCATTTGGTTCTCCTAATCTTTTGTGAAGCAATTTCAGGAAGACGTCTGCATCCACTACACCAACCCAGACAAAAACATGCCAAAACCTAATCACACAAGACAGATCCTTTTCTGATTGCCTCTAGGGCAGTTAGCTGCAAGAATACTTCGCCAATATTGAAGCGCATAAACAGGACAAAATAATTTTTGTAGAGCAAGCCCGATGAAAATGTTCACCCTCTCAATAGCAGTACTGCTTACCACTTTAATGTTCTTGTTTGGCGCCCAGGCGGCCGCATTTGCGTTGAACGCACAAATGACTAGGCAATCTCTGAAGAAATTAGACGTGATTAGAATTCACAGTCGCCGTCGCGCGCACGACATGTTGCACAATCAGGGATACGACCCCGTCGTATATATGTTGCAAACCAAAGGAAAAAACGGAAAACCTATTTACTCGTTTTTCGCCTGTAGAGGAGACGCAGCTTTCAGCATTGATGTCGACTGGTACGGCAATATTTTGAAAGAGAAAGACGCAGGTGCGTGTGAGCAACAATGAGGTGGGCACAACGCGCGCCTGATTTCAGCCGGACGAAATAATCCGAAATTTGGTGAATACCCAAGACGCAATAGGTACGGCGGCAGGGCGGGAGCGTGCCGCAACCCGTGCTAATATGAACAGCACATGAACACACACGTATGGCTTCATTCAGCTCCTTCTCACTAAATAGATCATCGCTCTTACAAAAGATTAGTTTTCCTAGAATTTCGGAGAAATCACGTGAACCGAATTTACGCAATAGCAGCAGCCACAATATTCACCATCGTTGGCTGGGCATCGACTGGACATGCTCATGGTCTAGGGCTGGCCGTAAATCAAATCTCAAACGCTGGGAGCCGACCTATCGTAAAAGTCCATAGTCCGCGTCAGGTACATGACATGTTGCACGCTGATGGCTATCATCATGTGGTATTTCTTGGCCAACGTTACAAAGGCTATGATGATAGACCCATCTATAGGTTTCGCGCGTGCCGGAGGCATCGCGCCTTCCGAATAACTGTCAATTGGTACGGCGAAATAATACGCAAGCGTCGTGCGGGTCGCTGCCACCGTTATGGCCAATATGGCGGGTACTGATCTCAACGAGTTTAGGTCACTCAGAAGATCTACAACTCGCGCAACAAATGATGTGGTAACCGGACATGCAAATGCTCAGACTCATTTTCTTCTCGTTTTGTGTCACATTGGCCGGCTTTTCGCCGGCGTTCGCGCACGGAAAGATGCTCACAACGATTCCGGCAGACGGAACCAAAGTCGCAATTGGTCTTTCAAAGATTGCGTTGAATTTTTCCAAACCCATGCGAATTACCAAATTGAAGATCCTACGAAACTCCAATGGTTCGGAGCAAAAATCCGAAGTCGGACTTCGAAATGCCGTACCCAAGTCATTTGCTCAATCATTTGATATCAAGGTCAGCCCTCTTGAAATTGGTACCTATGTGGTCAATTGGATCGCTGTGGCTAAAGATGGTCATGTGATGAAAGGCCATTTCATGTTTTCCGCCATTGCACCATCTGATTAAGCCCGCTGGGATCGCGGGGGCACAATGCTAGACACACACGTCTTAGATGCGATGCTCCGTGCCTGCGTGTACGTTGGAACAATCGCCAGCGCAGGGGGCGTTTTGTTCGCCCTGTCACGCCCAAGCATAACCAAGGACGTTTCAAGTACGCTGGGTTTGCAGATCAGGATAGGCGCGGCATTCCTACTATTAATAGAACCGCTGCGCATACTAGTGTTTCAGTTGGCGATATCAGGAGGCGACCTTTCAGCCGCATTTGGCCCTGAGCTCAGATGGATGGCATTTGAAATGTCGCCAGGCCAAGCCGCAGTGGTTCGCACAATTGCAGCGCTCGCGTTGCTGATTTTTGGTCTTAGATCAAAAGTGGTAGCGCTTGTTGCAGTCATCGCGATGGTGTCGTCTTACCTCATTGAGGGTCACACTGCCGCACATGATAATCGCGTCTTCGCTGCAAGTTTGCTGTTTGTGCATTTGATGATCGCTCATTGGTGGTTTGGCGCCCTGATTCCACTTGCAGCACTGGCACGCTCTTCACACGAGCTAAATTTGGCCAATTCCATTGAAAAATTCAGTCGGATCGCTCTATGGGCTGTCCCGATTCTCATCCTGATCGGTGCGACGCTGGTCACAATCCTATCCCAATATAAATTGGATCTTGCGAACGCATATCAGCAGCGATTTCTGCTCAAACTCGTCGGCGTTCTCGCAATTCTAACAATCGCTGCGCGCAACAAATTTACGCTTACGCCCTTACTCGAACGTAATGCCCGTACAGGGGCACCCGCATTGCGTCTGTCAATTATGACCGAAATTGCCATTGCAATTATGATCTTGTTGGCGACCGCGTGGTGGCTGCAAACGGGGCCGATCGAATGAGTTGAACGAGTGCGGGAAGTTGATCGAAATCCTGCAGTACTCAGTTCCCATCATCACAACGATGTGACAGCCGGCCGTCCACCTTGATCATGAAACCCGCTGCGGTGCGACCTACGTTAAAGGTCACGTGCGTTTCCAATTCATCAACCAATGGAACATCGCAATGTCACAACACGATCAAAAAAGTCAAAACCTCCTGGCAGCCACGCGCCGCAACGCATTAAAACTTTTCGCAGCGCTGACATTCACGGTGACAGCGCCGCCCTTCGCCATTGCCCGGCCAACGCCTTCAGCGACGGAGGGCCCATTTTACCCAACGCCCGCCATGCGCTTTTCCGATGCGGACAATAATCTCGTTAAAATAGACGGCGAGGTACGCAATGCTGGCGGCGAAGTGATCGTTCTAAAAGGCCGCGTCTTGGACCGAAACGGCAAACCGGTGTCTGGTGCACGTGTTGAGATCTGGCAATGCGATGTCAACGGGCGCTACTTACACACCGGCGACCGTGGACGTGTACCGCGAGACGCTGCCTTTCAAGGTTTTGGCCATGTGGTAACCGGCGAGAATGGTGCGTATGCTTTTCGAACCATCAAACCCGTGCCGTACCCCGGACGTACACCCCACATCCACGCCAAGGTCTTTCACCAAGACCACGTCCTCACCACCCAATTTTATATTGAAGGCCACAAACAAAACGCTTCAGATTGGCTCTTTCAACACATGTCTGAAGAAGAACAACGCGCCGTCAGCATGACCTTTGCGAAGGGACCGGAGGATCTCGAAACCGTTGTCGACATCATCCTGTGATACTTTTGGTGAGTTCGCAATAAGCCGTCTTCCAGGCAGCTTTACCTACGCAAGTCACATCACTTCAAGTGCTCAATTCGAGGCCATATAACCGTTTGCACCCACCACACGCGAAACCAAAACATATGCGCACTCTAAGCATAGGAGCATTTGAAAAACAGTCGCATATTCAACAATTTGAAACACTCAGTTGAGAGTTATTTCAGACACCAGAAACATGTGATTGACGAAGGTGCGCTTTACAAATTTTTGCCCTAGTCATAACACGCCGTGTTCACGAATCTCAAACACTCTCCCAACCGTGACGCGTGATGCAGAACATGAGTTTGTCACGTATTTCACATGATCACGAATGGGAGATAGACCATGAAAAAACTTTGCACAGTATTAGCTGCATTTGGATTCGCAATTGCCGCAAGCGTTGGTGCATTCGCTGGAACGTTTGGCGATCGCACGTCGTCCACTGGCGTCCTGTTTGCGCAAGAAGACTGTAAGGACGGTGAAAAGTGGAACGAGGAAACGCAAAAGTGCGAAGCAGATGACGCTGGAAACTAAAAAATCAAGTCATCTCGATCAAGAGGCTTGTGTGGCAGCCGTTCGCGGGGTACGGCTGCCTCTTTTTTGTCCCAACACGTAATCAAACTTAGTTACTATCGCGGCAAAATTCGGCGTGCCAACCGATCAATTTCCTGCTTCGGTACATCAGAGCGCGATGCGCGCACATCTGCCACTGACTTTAGCATGTCAATGAGTTCACGCTTTTCCTTTGGCCCACAGCGTCTATCGATGGCCGGAGTGAGCTTTAAGAACAACGTTCCCAAATCGCCGCCCTGGCGTGTCAACCATTGACCATGCGCGATAAGCTCGTCCGCTTGATGTTGAGTTGCACCGAAGGCGCGCATCATGCCACTGCGCATTGCTGCAATTTCCGAGTCCGTGATCGCACCGTGGTACTGTGCAGTTCCAACAAGCATCGCGGCGGCCGCCTCCCGTGGATCGATAAAAGAATTGTCTCACTCACCAATGGCATTGCCAGGCTACACGATGTTCGATTTCGTCATGCTAGGCAAAGTTCACCGACGCCCTATTCGCTACACGCGCCCTTAATCGCTCCATAATAACCATCCGAAAACCGCGGCAAATCACAAGCATGCCCTTTGCGCACTTGCGCTTCAGCAAGGTCGACCTTGCCAACATAACATTGCGCGATTGTGCGACCATGGCTTTTGTGCGTGCCGAGCCCGTCACACGGCGTACCATCGCCCATGGGAATGCAATAGACCTCCGCCTCACCGATCAATTTCCGAAGCGCTGTCCTGGACTCTTTTCCGCCAGGATCGCCATGCTCCGGCGCGTTGACCCCACAAAGTCGAATGCGCGTGCACTCATCACCATCGCAAAGCGTAAATGAGTCGCCGTCTGCAATGTATCGTGGGATCCCGGTTATGCCTTGATAGCTCCCCGGCAACAGCCAATAGATGAGGACGAGAACAGCCAAAAACCCGATCGACACGACAGTCTTGCGCCAAGATGATCGGCGCCGCGGCCGCGACGATCGTTGGGGTCGTTTCCGCCGTGACCTTTTCCGAGCCATAAAGTTTCTCTTTAAGCGCGCGCGTACTTGAGCGACCCAACAAGTTTCTCAAGACCCCGTCAAGCTCCGCTTTCTTTTAGCGTTTCTATTGCCGTATTGACATCGTGGAATTTCGGCAAAGCCAGGCACATAAGCGCCCGCACGATCTACCAAAGTTGGCGCCTGCCCTGACAAAACGCCTTTGGCGCGATAAAAAATCGTGGTGCGCATCGCAAAACAAACTTTGAAAAACGCAAGCGACGCGACTGCGGCCCGGGCTTTCACCCGCTCCCGCGGAGACAATAAGCGAAGCGAATGTGTCGTAAGCGAAAATATGGTGCCGCTTGCGTGACTCGAACACGCGACACCATCATTACGAATTCCGACTCGGCACCCAAATACAATCCAATCCAACACGCTATTCCGCAGGTGTATGCACAGGGCTGCGCGAACCGGACCGGAGTTTGAACCTCTCAGCAAGTCGAAGCACAGTCACTGTCAATGCCGGCAGGAATGTTAAGGTCACAATAGCTGTTCCAAGAATTCCGAAAAGCACGATCACACCGACACCGCGGTAAAGTTCAGTTCCTGCGCCCGGAATGAAAACCAACGGTGCCAGGCTGCACATCGTTGTAATCGTCGACATTGCAATCGGGCGCAGCCGCACACCAACCGCTTCGACGACGGCGTCAAATGCGCCCATATCTGTTTCACGCATGTTGTAGACCGCGCGATCAACGATCAAAATTGGATTGTTCACAACTGTGCCCATGAGGATCAAAAATCCGAGCATCGTAATCATATCGAACGGTTGGTGAATGGGTGCGAGGCCAAGGCTTGGAAGCAGCTGGCCAACAAGATTCATCAGAAATAAACCGACAAGCCCGCCGGCAACACCAAGTGGAATCGCCGTCATTATGAGGAGTGGGTATCCCCAATGGGTGAAGATCGCCACCAGCAGGAGGTAGATGATGATAATAGCAACAATGTAATTTCCAAAAAGCGTTTCACGCGTAGCGTCTAGCTGATCGCTTGCGCCCGAAATACTCATGCTGACATTCTGCGGGACTTTCCCTTCTGCAACCATTTGCCCGACCAGTTCTTTGCGAACAATTTCGACACCCGTTTCTAGCGCAACGTCGTCAGGCGGTATGATGTTTAAGGTTACCGTGCGCTTGGCATTGATACGGCGAATCTCACTCGTATCTACGGTTTCACGAATATCTGCGATCGCTGCAAGTGGTACGACGGTGCCTTGCGGCGTATGGACCGGAAGTTGGCCCATCGATTCCAGTTCGGAGCCTGCGCCCTTGCCACTGTAAAAATAGATGTCGATCTTTTCGTCGTCCTGGTAGAACGCGCCCGCATAAGCGCCGTCCGTGATGGCGGCGACAATAAAGCCAAGGTTTTCAGCAGTTAGGCCAACCTCGGCGGCACGAACCCAGTCCGGTCGCACTTCGACGAGGGGCTGTGAGAGTGTCAGAGTCGGCGGGTCTGCTTGGATACGCGGATTGTCAAAGATCTCTCCGGCTCGGCGGTAGGCCGCCAAGGCAACTTCATAGATATCGGTGAGTTTTGCTCCCGAAATATCAAGACTAACGCTACGCGTGCCGCCATTATTGCTTGTAATGATGGAACCGCGCGTCGCAAATGCCCGCATTCCTGCGAACGTTTTATATTTTCTCAAAACTGCCTGCATCTGGGCATTGACGTCCGACGGATCGACGGGTTGAGCGATCATCAGAATATTGTCGGGGCGGATCGACATAAAAATGTACTTGAAGGCCGGGATTTCGGTTTCGCCACGCTGAAACCGTGCAGGATCGCCACCGACGAACGGCAGGAAATGCGCCTCGATTTCTTTGCCGATCTTCGTCATTTCCTCAAGGTTATAGCCAGGCGGTGCACTAAGACGCGCGAAAATCTTTGGTTCTTCACCTTCAGGAAGATATTCGGCCGGTGGCGTTAGGAACGCCATGATGGCGGCGCTGCTGGCCGCAACGCCGGCGATGCAGACGTATCTTCTAAGTGGTGTTCGAATAAGTCCCGCCACAGCTGAGACAATAAGCCCACGATTGCGCGTATGCGTGTTTTCCCGCGCAGACAATTTTGAAGAAGCAATATCTATGTTGGCTGCTGCGGTAGGCACAACCGTGATGGCCACGATCATTGATGCAAGGATTGAGCCCGAAACCGCAACAGCGATGTCGGAGTAAAGCTGCCCGGCTTCCTCGTGAATAAACAGGATGGGCACGAACACGAGAACAGTCGTCATCGTTGACGCAAGCACCGCTGGCCATACTTTTCGGACACCCTCGACGGCAGCTTGCAAGCGCGCCAATCCGCGACGCCGTTCCAGCGCAATACTTTCCAAGACCACAATCGTGTTATCAAGTGTCATACCAATTGCGAACGCGACGCCTGCCAGCGAAATAACGTTGATCGTTCTTCCCGCCAACATGAGGCACAAAAACGCTGCGATGGTGCACACGGGAATACCGATAATACCAACGAGTGTCCCGCGAACCGAACGCAGGAAGAGATACATCACAATCGTTGCCAACACGGCCCCGATGGCAAGGTTTTTCAAAACGTTCCAAATGGAATCGACGACATAAGTGACGTCATCGGCCGTCAGTTCGATCTCCATCCCGAGCGGCCTTAGCACTTCTCTGTCGATCTGCTCGACCTCTGCGAGGACGTTGCGCTTGATTTCGATGACGTTCGATCCTGCCTCCCGTCGGATCGCCAAAAAAATCACCGGCTCGCCATTCACAAATCCGCGCTGGCTAATTTCAAAGTGGTGGAGCTTGACCGTCGCCACATCGCGGAGACGAATAATATTATCGCCTCTGCGCGCAATGATTAATTCCTGCAATGCGTTGATGTCGCCAAAGCGGCCAATGGTGCGCAGCAGATAGCGCCGCTTGCCGGTTTCGATTTCACCTCCCGAAGTGTCAAGGTTTCGGCTTGTAATTGCGGTGCGCACATCTGAAAGAGAAAGTTTCCGCTCGGCAAGCGCAACCGGATCGAAGTGGACTTGTATTTGCTTTTCTGCACCGCCACCAACGCGCACGCTCGAAACATCTTTGACGCTTTCAATACGTGCACGCACATTGTCATCAATAAAGTCGCGCATCATGTTCATATCCAACCGGCGCGGATTGCCGGCGAGCGGTGAAATTCTAAAGAACATGAAGGCGTTTGAGCTGAATGAGCTTGCGATAATCCGAGGCTGGTCGACGTTTGGCGGGTAGGACGGCACCTGACTGAGTGCGTTGTTAATTCGGATCAGCGTTTCGTTGAGGTCGATATTGAAAGGAAATTCAAGCTCGATTTCTGCTCGCTCACTGGACGCACTCGAAACGATCCGTTCCAAACTGGGGATCGAACGCAGGTATTCTTCCTGTTCAATAATGATTTCTTTTTCGACATCCTGTGGTGTTGCGCCTGGCCAGCGTGTTTGAATTGAAATTGTCCGAACTTCGAGATCGGGGATCATCTGTACAGGAATGCGTGAGACGGCAACAATTCCGAGGACGCATGTGATCAACGTGACGACCCAGATCAAAGTCCCGCGGCTCACAAGTTTTTCGAACAACGTTCGTTTTCCTTTCCGGCCTTGCCGTCAACTTGCGCGATGCACGCTCTGGCCCTCTCGAAGCGCTTCATTGCCACGCACGACGACGTGTTCGCCCTTTTTCAAACCTGATCGCACGTGTACCAATCCATCAAAAGACAAACCGATTTCAATCTTACGTTCCGTGACGATCAATTTGTCGGACTTTTTTTCCAAAACCCACACGGTGATGCGCCCGTCGGGGTGCCGGATCAGGGCATCGCGGCTAATGACAATCCCGCGCTCTGTAGTGTTCAGATTTAATACCACACGCGCCGACATCCCGGGGGTGATTTTCAGGTTTTCACTGTGCGGAACCACGCGAAGCGTGAAGGTACGGGCGTTGGGATCGCTGACCGGTATCGTTGCCTCGATTCGCGCCGCAATCGGCTCTTCGCCGATAGCAT
Source organism: Hyphomicrobiaceae bacterium (assembly GCA_965222775.1). Classification (GTDB taxonomy): domain Bacteria; phylum Pseudomonadota; class Alphaproteobacteria; order Rhizobiales; family Hyphomicrobiaceae; genus CBDCUV01. The sequence continues at coordinate 1,016,860 of OZ244971.1, read as the reverse complement.
CAAAATAGATCCTGATGTCGGTACTCTTGTCGGCGATCGCGAAATAGCGTTGCGGAACCGGGACGTCGACTCTCAGGCCGTTTATGGCAACAAGTTCAAAAACAGGTGTGCCGAGTTGAACCCATTCGCCCACTTCGGCCATCCGTCTTGAGATCGCCCCATCGAACGGCGCCTTTAGCGTATGGCGTTCAACGATGATTGCTTGGCGCCGCTCTTGTGCCTCCAGGCTTTTGAGTGCAGCCCGATCCGTCAAAATCTCCGCTTCGCGGTCTTCAACTGCATTCTTTGGACCAAAGGCGCGCTTCGCAAGTCGCTTTGCAATCTTAAGCCGGCGTTCTGCGTCGGCAAGTTCGATTTTCCCGCGCGAAACCTGTGATTGTTCCCGTTCGAGCTGCGCGCGTTCAACATCAGCATCGAGTTCGAGAAGAACTTGCCCTTTGTGCACAAACGCGCCGCTATCAAAATGTACGGTTTCGACCAAACCGGCGACGGCCGTTGAAATTTGCGAAATGTGCGGTGATGTGACGGTACCGTTGAGTTCGATGCGCTGAATGATCGGTTGAACGCCGACAACCTCTGTCTCCACTGGTATTTCGGGCGACTGCGCGGACACCGGTGTCACCGGAAGACTTACGGCCACGAGTGCCCATGCTATCCCGAGCCCGCCGAGAGATTTTAAAATAGCGTGACGGGAAGCCACCGACAGAGTTCCACGCATTACCAGACCAACTTTATAACTTAACTGCACCATTTCGAATGCTGCGAAGTGCTAAGGCGCACAGTTAGGCTCGCGCGGCTGGAAAGTCCGCCTCAGAATTTGCGCAGATCGAACCTCGCCTCCTTCTTAGCATGAATGTCCGCGCCTAACAGGTTGGTACCATCAAGCAACCGATTAATCATTTCCGCCCAGCACGTTCCAACCTCACGTGCATCGCAAAATGAGCTCATCGGCACTGTCCAAAAATGCGACATCTCCCCCCGCGTTGGGGCTTAGAGCATGTTCAGTTGAAATGGACTCAATTCTGTTTGGATCGCGGCGTGCGTGATCCGGCAGGAGGCGAACGCAGCGCGATGCTGGTGCATCGGGCAAGTTCGCCGACGTATCCGGGCGCCCGCCGCGGCCAAACCCTTTCGGGACGGGCACATTTTATCAAACCTCCGCGGGCTTCGTCTTGTCCGTACCGCCAGGTAACGCCCTGCGCCAAATCCCTTGATCTTTGATGAAATGTGCCACGTCAGAATGGTTCCACCTCAACTGAACGCGCTCTAGGAGACCGAAACCGCCGATCGGCGTGCTGAGCTCTTTGCCACCCGCGCGAGCCCCGACGTTGGTGCTACCTATTTGCTACCTTTTTTCTATTTCGGAATCGGGCTTCGAGCTAACCCATTGATTTTATGGTGCCGCTTGCGTGACTCGAACACGCGACCCCATCATTACGAATGATGTGCTCTACCAACTGAGCTAAAGCGGCTTATGACCAACGCACAATGAAGGCTAAGGACGTTCACACCCCCTTCGTGCCTTATAAACAAACCCGCTCCCCATTACGGTCAAATTAACAAACGGGCGAAAAGCGAAGGCTCAAACGGGGCGCGCGCAGGCAATAACCTTTGTCGGCCGCGATGGCAAGGCCATACAATACGCGAAGGGCAGAGTTTTAGCGCTCTAAGAGGGAATGCGCTTTGGATAACGCGGCGTGTCCGCCTTGCTGTCATCCGGAAGGTCGGGATCCGCCCCCTCGGGCCCCGGATCATCCGGCAACGGCGGCGCGACAAAAATATCGGCGTCTTCTAATACTTCTTGCCGCGTTTCACGCGCCTCGTCTTCCTCAGGATCGTGCGTTTCCGCCTCGTCAATCTGAGATACGATTGATTTCTTGCGCCGCATGCGTGTGTTGAGCGGTGCAGTATCACTGCGCAGCGATGTGGCGCTGCCCTCAATTTCATTGCGGTCCGTGCCATCCAATGGATTGGCTGGTGGCGGCAGCGTTACAGATACAGGCTCCGATGTTGACGAAAGATCAGACCTGCCAACATCACCATCGTTTGGGTCTGTAACAGAAGCAGACTCAGCATCGTCGAAACCTTCGCCCGACGTCGCAGATCCAAACGAGGCCTGTCCCTCATCATTAAAGCTGTCAGGCTTGCCGATCGCAATGGGATCCGTTTGGTTTCTGTCATGTGGCGGCAAGCCGTCGCCATCTCCCAGTGCGACCCCAGCAGCATCAAGCGACACTTGTTGTTCTAACTCATCCACAAGCGCCTCCGCGTCACCGCGTTTGACGCGCTCAACGGGAACTCGCCACTGAAAAGCATCAAGCGCACCTGTCACAGGCGACGTTGGTGCCCACGTATCTGAAACAATACCGTCAGCCGTCCACGCTGGATCCCGAGGCGCGTTCACAGCGCGAGCAAGCCATTCCCGAACCCGCCCGCGATCACCATGCTGCTCACCATCAATGCGCGCCATTAAACTGCAAACACGTTGTGATGGACGGTCCTTAAGCAGAGGTTCGAGGGCCTGGCGTGCAGCGTCAAAGTCTTTGGCCTCTATGGCAGCGGCCGCAACAGCAACTTGCCCCTCCTGAGAACGCGCACTCGACGCCGCCAGTTTCTGCACGCGTTCAAGCCGATCCCGCGGGCTATCACCAATGCGCGCGTAAGCATAAACCGTTGCCAAATCAGGATGTGGAGATTGCCGCCATGTCCGTTGAACAATCCGCGTTGCACGTGGTGTGTTTCCGCGCGAGGCTAAAATTCGCCCAGCGATAACCGCCGCAGGCACCAGATCTGGGGCAGCTTTGTGCGCATCAAGCGCTAGAGATAACGCGCGCTCTGGATCATCATCTTCCGCAGTTTGTGCCTGAGCCGTCAATAAAACAGCTCGGCGACGCCGTGCACTTTCCTTGTCAACATGCCCGTGACGTTTCGCCGACGCGAGCGTCTCCAGCGCACCTGCCCAATCACCAACCTTACATTGTTGGACAAAAAGCGCATTAATGCTCCACTCCAATCGCGGGTTCAAGCGTACAGCACGCTCGGCAAACTGATACGCAGCCTCTTTTTCACCTTCCCGCTCCGCTTCCAAAAACAAACCGCGCAAACCAAGTTGTTCGGTGTCAGGTGAATTCAACATGGCTTCGAAGATGCGCCGAGCGGTTATTTTGTCACCAGACAAATGCGCTGCTTGCGCGCGCAACAAATGCGTCATGGGTTCATTAGGAAGCTGTCGCCGCGCTTGTACCGCGAAACGCGATGCGGCAACACGATCACCCGCGCCGATTGCAATCATACCGGCGGATAGCGCGTCGAGCCCTTTTTTTTGGCGCCGACGGCCAAGAAAACGGCCAATAAGGGCAGGGCTGTCCCAAACATACCGAAGCAAGTTCCAAATCATCAAAGCAAGCGCCATCACAATGGACAAAATGACCACCGCCCGAAAAACGCTCGTTTCAATGAGAAATCCTTGCCAGTGGATGACAAGGTCTCCTGGCCGGTCAGCGAGCCAAGAAAGCCCTGCAGCAATGGCTGCGATCACCAACAAGAAGAGTATGAGGCGGAACATCTACGCAAAAGCTCCTTAATTGCCCTGCACGCCTTCAGCTGCAGACGGAGCCTCTGGCGGCTCAGTGGTGAACGACGACTTGAGTTGCTCCTCAATAGCCCGCAACGCGTCTCCCGCCGTTTGGCGTGCCTTGACTTTTTCAAGCCATGCGATCGCAGGTTCACGAGCCTGATCCGATAATTTTCCAGCCTCTCCAAGGACATCATTGAATTTTTCAGCAACGAGTGCGCGTTCCATGCGGGCCACAACGGCTTCGACGGAATTGTCACTTTCATCGTGCTCAAGTTTACGAATGCGAACGATGGACTTTGCACTTTCTAGCATTTGTCCAAAAATTCCATCGCTGGACTTCGTATCAGAAGCATCAATAATTCTGTGCGCCACGGACCGAAACTCATTTCTCAGTTCGTCCAATGTCGGCACGCCGGTCGAAGCGAACATCAACAACGGATCAAGATTTACCACGCCTTGCGACATCCTTTGAACTGCTGACAATTGCCGCGCAAACGACCCACCTTGATCAATTGTCCGCTTCAAGTTAGCAATTTCAAGTGACAACACAATACTGTGCGCAGTGGCATTGCGCGCTTCTTCGGATTGAATAATCGCATCAAGATTGTTTTCCAGCTGTGCCACACGTGCTGCCAGCGGATTGACCAACTCGTCCATGTCTTCGGGTTTTACCAGCATTCCGATGCGCTCACCAAGATCCTCTTGCAGAGTTTCCAAGGCAGTTTTGAGCTCGCGCGTGTCCCCCTGAACCTCTCGCAAAGATTCAGACAAATTTGCTGCTCGCGCACTCACCTCAGAAAGCCGATGATCCACGCGCGCTGCCCCTGCACGCACCTCGTCACTCGCGCGCGAAACATCTGCGAGCTTTGTGTCAACGTCTTGCCCAATGCCCGCCTTTAGCGTTTCAAATTGTGATTTGAGCGAAGCCTCAATGCCTTCAATGCGCCGGTCGAAATCAGAAATCTTGTCTCCCAGCCCTGTACTGGATTCGCCAATCGCCGACTGCATAAGGCTAATATGCCGTTCAAGTTTGGCAATGCGATCAACATTGACAATTTGTTCGGGCGATTGCGCAAGCTGTTGTTTAAGGTCACTGTTGGCACCTTCAACGTCTCCAACCCGCGATTTGAGCGTATCGATATCAGCGTTCAATGCTTGAAGTGCAGCGAGCTGCCGCTCAAGTGATGATAGCTTGCCGCCAAAATCTGCTGCGCCATCTGTCCCTGATGTCGCGACAGCATTTTCAAGTGCAGTAACACGCTGCGAGATGGCATCCGCATCAGCCACTGTAAATCCAGCCGCTGTCGGATTGGCAGAGTTGGACGATTTTTGCGGTGACGAAAATGTCGCGATAAATCCGCCCATCGTTCCGGCCACAAGCATCGCCATAAGCCAGCCAACCATTGAACCAAACGAAGAAGCCCCCGCGGCACGCTGCCGATCTTGGCTTATTCTTTCAGAACGACGCCGTGCTTTTGCTTCGTTCTTGTCAGACCGACGGTTTGCTCGTGTTGGTCCGGACGACCGAATGCCGCGCGTGCCTTTGTCTCCACTCACATCAGGTTTTTTCTTCGCCGGTCTATTGTTTGCTGACGAAGCTTTTTTTTCAGGCGATGTTTTTGGCCGTGCCGACCCTTTGTTTTGCTCAACCTCGGTGGCCTTTAGATCGAGCGTCGCATAAGGCTTTTTTTCGCCGCCCGATTGGGCGCCCTTCGCCTTATCCTTTTGTGGTCCGCCACCATCTTTGGTCATCACGTCAAAACCTTCTCTTAAACATTTGGCGCGTACGCCACAGTTGTTTGCGCTGCATCCGCGATACCTGCCTGTTATAGGGTAATTTACGAGGCCTTTATGTCTTATGGTCCGCTTCTCGTTCCATCCGGTTAACGACCTCCAACATCTCCGTTAAGTTGGGGCGTGCGGCAACTAGTATATCAGGCGGCGCAAGCGTTTTGAGAGCCCTTGCAACAGCCTCAGATATACAGACGTACCGTAGGCCGCGCACGGCCTGCATGAGGCTCAACCGACCCATCAGGTTAACAAATGTGGCGGCTGCCCGCGGCGACATCAGCAAGACCACGTCGATTTGCCCATCTCGCAGCCGGGCCACAATATCCGATGGCAATGCCTTTGAGGCAACCGAGCGATAAACAACAAGAGTTTCCGCCAAAAAACCACGATGCTCCAACACGCGTTGAAGATTAACCGCCTGCTGTTCGCCAGAAAAATGTATCAATCGGCCTTTTGCCGGATCGGCATGCGCTAAGATCAGATCAACAAGTTCAAGTGCGGCACCCTCTCCCACATGGACTTCACGAAAACCGGCTTCTCGGGCGGCATCGGCCGTGGCTTCGCCAACAACATAAACCGGCAAAGAATGTAAGGCCTTAGTGTGATCAAAGTGCTGAAGCGCACGCACACCATTTCGACTTGTAAATATGAGCGCTTGCGTCAAAGCATCGCCCATTTCCGGCGGGTTCAAAAATTCAATATGTAACATCGGTGCTGAAAACGCTTGATGCCCACGCACACGCAACGCATCCACAAGATCCTCGCAGTCGTCTTTCGGGCGGGTCACAAGAATGCGCATGAAGACCTCTGGACCATACATTAAGCGTTTAGAAAATTAGGCCCCGCCTGCTGGAGTAAATCGTCTGCCGCTTCGACACCTATTTTTGCCGCTTCAGCAGGCCGACCCTTATGTGTGGCCGAAAACTGCCGTTGACCGTCTGGAGACAAGATTTGTCCGCGCAAAGAAAGCATGCCTCCGGAAAGTTCGGCAAGCCCACCGATAGGTGTGCGGCAGGACCCCTCTAACTTTGCCAAGTAAGCGCGTTCCGCTTCAATACATAACGCGGTCGCTTCGTCATTGATGGCAGCAACCAACTGGGCGATCTCAACCTCATGGCTTCGTATTTCGATCGAAATGGCCCCTTGCGCGACCGCCGGCAACATGTCGTCAACTTCAACAACAGACGTTATATTTTCTGCAAGACCAAGTCTTATTAGCCCGGCACAAGCCAAAAAAGTCGCGTCCGCGACGCCATCAGCAAGTTTTCGTAGTCGCGTTTGTACATTTCCCCGAAACGGAACAATCTCTAGGTCCGGACGAAGGGCCTTTACTTGTGCGCCCCGACGTAATGACGATGTACCAACGCGCGCACCTTCAGGCAAATCTCCAAGCGTTTTGTATTTGAGGCTTATAAAAGCGTCCCGAACATCTTCGCGCGTCAGGATCGCGCCAATATTGAGCCCTTTGGGCAAGACGGTCGCCATATCCTTTGTCGAATGAACGGCAAGATCAACACGCCCATCCAATAAAGCTTCTTCGATTTCTTTCGTAAAAAGACCCTTGCCCCCCACATCGGCAAGCGGCTTGTCTACGATCACATCCCCCGACGTCTTGATCGTTACAATTTCAAACGACTGCTCAGGAAGGTCATGCGCCTTCGCAAGCCGTGCGCGAACCTCTTCCGCTTGCGCCAAAGCCAACGGCGATCCTCGCGTTCCAATTCTAATCGTCCTGTCTTGCACGCGCGTGATCCAAGGTGTAATGCGGCACGATGCCGAACACAAAAGTCATTGATAATCGTGATGCTGTCATTCTTGGCATCGAAACGAGCTGCGACGAGACAGCAGCAGCTGTGGTTCGACGCCGGTCAGAGGGGCAGGGAATAATATTGTCGAACGTTGTGCGTTCGCAATGGGAAAAACACCGGCCCTACGGTGGCGTTGTACCCGAGATTGCAGCCCGGGCCCATGCTGAGTGCTTAGATGATATTATAAAGACCGCCCTCGACGAGGCAGACGTCGGTCTGGAAGACATTGACGCAGTGGCAGCAACAGCTGGGCCGGGCCTCATTGGCGGCTTGATTGTTGGGCTTATGACCGCAAAGGCCATCGCGGCCTCAAAGAAAATTCCTTTGATAGCGGTAAACCATCTTGAAGCGCATGCGCTCACGGTTGGACTTACCGACGGGCTGCCACCGCCTTACCTGGTGCTCCTTGTTTCAGGTGGGCATACGCAACTTTTGGCAGTCCAAGGCGTCAATCATTACAGCCGTATTGGAACAACGATCGATGACGCGCTAGGCGAAGCATTTGATAAGACGGCAAAGCTTTTAGGTCTCCCTCAGCCTGGTGGCCCTTCGGTCGAAGAATGGGCCAACAAAGGCGATGCCAAAAGATTCGATCTGCCAAGACCGATGCTTGGGCGCGCCGAACCCCATTTTTCTTTCGCAGGACTAAAGACAGCCGTACGCCATCGTGCAAAAGCCTGTGAACCTTTGACAGACCAAGACGTCGCCGATCTCTGCGCCAGTTTCCAAGCCGCAGTCATCGAAAGTGTAACGGATCGGTGCGCGCGCGCACTTGAAGTCGTTTCTCAACAATATGGCCGAGACTTGAACGCATTGGTCGTTGCTGGCGGCGTTGCCGCAAACAAAAATTTACGATTGGCACTTAGCAAATTGGCTGACGCCCATCAGTTTAAGCTTTGCGCGCCGCCCGTCGAGTTATGCGGGGACAATGCCGCAATGATCGCATGGACCGGCGCGGAACGCTTTGTGCGCGGCCTTACAAACGATTTAGACGAATCGGTAAAACCACGTTGGCCACTTGATCCAGAAGCCCCCCCTGCAATTGGCGCAGGTGTAAAAGCGTGAATACTCTGAGTTTGTTTTTGAGCTGCCCGCGCAACGTGCTACTGAGTCTAAAAATATTCATCCACGGGGAACTTCGCGCATGAGAATAAAAAACGTCGGCATTGTCGGCGGTGGAGCTTGGGGAACCGCCCTTGCTCAAACTCTCGCGCTGGCCGGTCATGACATTACATTGTGGGCATACGAGCCCGACACCATTCAAGAAATCAATGACCATCACATCAATCGTATTTATTTGCCGGGGGTGACCTTAGAAAAGTCCATTCGCGCCACAGGCAAACTACGAGACATCGCAGACTGCGATCTCATGCTTCTTGTTCCGCCAGCACAGCATTTGCGTACCGTGGCTCAAGAGCTCTCCGCCCACATATCAACTGATTTTCCAACAGTGGTCTGCGCCAAAGGAATTGAACGCACGACAGGCAGTCTCATGGTTGACGTGCTAACCGAGGTGTTGCCACAGGCACGTCCCGCAGTTTTGTCGGGGCCCAGTTTTGCTGCAGATGTCGCCCGTGGTCTACCCGCGGCGTTGACGCTCGCATGTGACGATCCCGACATCGGCAAAATGCTCGCCGAGGGGCTGGGATATCAAAACTTGCGCATCTATTGGTCTGACGATGTGATCGGTGTTCAGTTGGGAGGTGCGTTAAAAAATGTCCTCGCCATTGCAGCAGGCATTGTCAGTGGCAAAGAGCTTGGCGCCAGCGCGCACGCAGCACTGGTCGCTCGCGGATTCGCCGAATTACGCAGGTTGAGCGAAAAAATGGGCGCCAGGCCAGACACAATCATGGGTCTGTCGGGTTTGGGCGATCTTATTTTGACATGCGGCAGCACGCAGTCCCGCAACATGTCTCTTGGGCGCGCACTTGGCCAAGGCAAAAGCCTAGAAGAAACGCTCGGATCCCGACATGCCGTAACCGAAGGCGTTTACACGGCCGAAGCGACCATGCGTCTTGCGCAAAGCCACGAAATTGAAATGCCCATCTGCGCGGCCGTCCACGCAATCATCTCCGGAAAAGTATCTGTCAACGACGCCATAACTGGTCTCTTGTCCCGACCGCAACGTGCTGAAGACGAATCCTAAGAAAGTGAAGTTCTGAGCAGCCTTGGAAAGTTCAAATGAAGCATTGGTTATTCAAGTCCGAGCCAAACGTTTTTTCATTCAACGATTTGAAAAAGAAAGGCAAGAAAGGAGAGGAGTGGGACGGCGTAAGAAACTACCAGGCCCGCAATAATATGCGCGAAATGACATTGGGCGACCTTGGCTTTTTCTATCATTCCAATGTTGGCAAGGAAATTGTTGGCATTTGTGAAGTTTGCGCGGAAATTCATCCCGATTCCACCACCGATGACGAACGCTGGGAATGTGTTGACGTGCGTGCCGTTTGCGATTTTCCCAAGCTTGTGACGTTGCCCGACATCAAGAAAATCAAAACACTTTCCAATATGTGCCTCGTCACAAACACACGACTATCAGTACAACCCGTAACCGCACAGGAGTGGGCAACCATTTGCAAAATGGGAAATGTTGATCCCGTTGCCATAACATCACCAAAGAACAAAGCAACCTCAACGCGTCGCCGGACCAAAAATAAATAACCACCGACAGGGAAATGGAATGGCATATCCAAACGTGGCATGGTGGAACGCGCTGCAGGACGGAAGCGAAGTCGATGTCGACAACAAGACATACAAATTATCGATTGTGCCATGTGGCGAACTTATAATGCCTTCTGGACGGCTTGTTGCCTGCGATCCGTTTGCCGGACTGACCAAAGAGCAAAATGTGTTTGTGCAACTACCTGCTGGCCGCTACCCGGTTACGGCAACTTTGGCAGATGTATCTGGCATGTATGATGGCTCGCATATGCGCGAGGCGTATTTGACGCTATTGCTTGACAAGGACGCATCTGAGGTTCGCCGACGGATCATCACACCATTACTGGGAGAAGAAGAGCCCACCCACGAAATGGAAAATGACGGCAGCTATCACGGCTTTCCTGTTGACGCGGGAACAGCCTGCTTTGTTGACGCCGAAGCGGTCCGCACGTGCATGCCCGACGAACAAACCTGGTATGAAGGCCTATTTGACAACGACAGCCCAGATAGCTGGTTTAACGCCATGGATGATGCCGGCCGTATCCGCGAGGGCATTGCCAACATTAAGCTACCGATGGCAGAAAACGGCGAAAACATTATTTTGTGTCATTCCGGTTGGGGCGACGGGCATTTTCCGGTAATTGGCGGCTACAATTCCAATGACAAACTGGTACGTGTGCACATAGATTTTTTTGTCGTTTTCATTGATAATGATACTTAAGTTTCTTGAGAACCTCCGGCTGAAACCAGACAGAGTGCACAGATGGGCGACGAGCCATCAGGCGTCGGAAAAAAATGGCGTAGTTTTGTTCAGGAAAACACCACGCTTTCAAACCCGCCCCTCGTGCCCGAGATCAAACTTTATCTCGCAGAGGAATCCCTTCCCATTTGGCAAAAGACTCTGGACGAGTTGAGCGACGACAACGTTCCACCACCCTACTGGGCATTCGCCTGGGCCGGCGGGCAAGCCCTCGCGCGCTTTGTCCTGGACCACGCAGATATCGTAACTAACAAATCCGTTCTTGATCTCGGGTCCGGTTCAGGCCTAACGGCCCTTGCCGCCCGTAAAGTGGGAGCTGCGCGGGTTCTCGCCGCTGACATAGATCAAATTTCTTGTGCTGCAACGGAACTAAACGCCCGCGCAAACGGTTTAGAAATTGAAACCACAACCGAAGACGTCCTGGCGAACGCTTCGCCAGCAAGTGACGTGTTGCTGTTGGGAGATCTCTTTTACGAAAGACCGCTGGCACAAAGGGTCATGAATTTTCTAAACAATGCGCAAGTCGCAGGCACCAACATCTTCGTTGGAGATCCTCAACGCACATATTTTCCCCGCGATCGATTTAAAAAAATTGCCGCGTACCAGGTGCCCGTGAGCCGAGAGCTGGAAGATTGCGAAGTGAAAGAAACCGTGGTGTGGACACTGGAAGACAAGTGATCTGCAAGAAAAACTTTTGGCGCGGCGCCTACACAGCCTTTGGACAGTCCTGATATGTGTTTTATGGATTAGACAGCAAAAACCCGGGAGGGCCTACGCTATGTCATTTGCGGGCATCAATTACATTGCGGTTCTGCTTGCCACAATCGCAAGTTTTGTTTTTGGCGGTGTTTGGTACGGGGCCCTTTCAAAAAAATGGATGGAGGTGGCCGGAAGAACCGCCTCAGACGTGTCCCGATCAAGAGGCCCCGTGCCGTGGCCGCTTTTGATCGCCTTCCTAGCAGAGCTGCTCATGGCCATCATGCTTGCCGGCGTCATCGGCCATCTGGGCGCTGGGCAAGTTACACTCTGGAATGGCATTGTATCTGCGTTTTTCATCTGGCTTGGCTTTGTCGTGACAACGCTTGCGGTGAACCATGCATTTCAAGAGCAGCCACCCATCTTAACCGTAATTGACAGCGCTCACTGGTTGGGCGTCCTTTTAATCCAAGGTGCGATTTTGGGTTTGATGGGTGTCTAGTGACCCGCCAACCCTGACCCCGGGGTCAAAGCTGATTTGATCATAATCAAGGACGCGATAGCTGGCATGCTGTGAGTGAGACCCATCGATCTCGCCTGCAAATTCAAATAAGTCCTAAAGAAGGGTTGTCCTGCCTTATCGGCCCAGCTTAATGTGTAAAAAAACCAATTAGCACGTTCGAAGTTCATCGGACCGAAATCACCGACCCACGATCCATGTTCGACCACGACAAACGACTAAATCGGGGCCGTCGAGCAGAGGGCGCGGGTGGTTCAGCTTAAACCGGAAAGAGTCTAATCCTTGGAGGAACCGCATGTCGGAACATACGCACCCAGTCACCGACGATTGGGCAGCACGTGCCTGGATCAACAACGAAAAATACTTAGAACTCTACAAGCGCTCCGTTGAAGATCCCAACGGTTTCTGGGGCGAGATGGGCAAGCGCGTGGATTGGATTAAGCCTTACACCAAGGTCAAGAACACGTCCTATGATCCGAGCAATGTCTTTATCCGTTGGTACGAAGACGGCACACTAAACGTTTGCGCAAATTGCGTTGATCGCCACCTTGACACCCGCGGCGATCAGGTCGCGATTATCTGGGAAGGCAACGACCCGACAGAAGACGAGCAGATCACCTATCGCCAGCTTCACGAACGGGTCTGCAGATTTGCAAATGTCCTCAAAGCAAACGGCGTCAAAAAAGGTGACCGCGTCACAATTTATCTGCCCATGATCCCCGAGGCAGCTTACGCAATGTTGGCCTGCGCGCGAATTGGCGCCATCCATTCAATCGTCTTTGCCGGTTTCTCGCCCGACAGCCTTTTGAACCGCATTGAAGATGCAGATTCAAACTGTGTAATCACGGCCGACGAGGGACTGCGTGGCGACAAAAAGGTTCCGCTCAAAAAGAACACGGATGCTGCGCTCGAAAATTTTAAAGGTGATATGCGTGTCATCGTTGTTCGTCGAACAGGCTCCGACGTGCCCATGACTGCTGGCCGCGATGTTTGGCTGCACGAAGAAATCGTAACCGTAACAACAGATTGCCCGCCCGAAGAAATGCACGCCGAAGATCCGCTTTTCATACTTTACACGTCAGGCTCGACGGGCAAACCCAAAGGCGTCGTTCACACAACCGGCGGCTACCTCGTTTTCGCATCTATGACGCACCAGTATGTGTTCGATTACCACGACGGTGATATTTATTGGTGCACGGCAGATGTCGGTTGGGTCACCGGCCATAGTTACATTGTCTATGGTCCGCTCGCCAACGGAGCAACGACGCTCATGTTTGAAGGCGTGCCAAACTATCCGACACTCTCGCGGTTTTGGCACGTGGTTGACAAATGGCAGGTCAACTCGTTTTACACCGCGCCAACTGCCATCCGTGCCTTAATGGGTGCAGGTGATGATTTCGTATTGCGCACCGACCGGTCCTCCTTGAAGTTGTTGGGGTCGGTAGGTGAGCCCATCAACCCAGAAGCATGGGAGTGGTATTACAAAGTTGTCGGCGGCGGACGTTGTCCTATCGTCGATACTTGGTGGCAAACCGAAACGGGCGGTATTCTCATCACACCGTTGCCGGGCGCAAACTCGCTGAAAGCGGGCTCCGCCACGCGTCCATTTTTTGGCGTCACGCCCGCCATTGTTGATGACAAAGGTCTGGTTCTAGAAGGCGCAACACAAGGCAATCTAATCATAAAAGACAGTTGGCCAGGCCAAATGCGCACCGTCTTTCGGGATCACGAGCGCTTTGTGCAGACCTATTTTTCAACCTACCCCGGCAACTACTTTACCGGTGACGGCGCGCGCCGCGATGAGGATGGCTATTACTGGATCACTGGCAGAGTCGATGATGTGTTAAACGTTTCTGGCCATCGCATGGGCACAGCCGAAGTGGAAAGCGCGCTCGTCGCCCACGGCCAGGTCGCAGAAGCGGCTGTTGTCGGTTACCCGCACGATGTGAAAGGCCAAGGCATCTACTGTTATGTGACACTCAACTCAGGTGTTAATCCCTCAGATGATTTAAAAAAAGAACTGGTCAAGCATGTTCGAACAGAAATCGGCCCGATCGCTGCGCCAGATCTCATTCAGTTTGCCCCAGGTCTCCCCAAAACCCGATCGGGCAAAATCATGCGTAGGATCCTACGCAAAATCGCTGAAGACGATTTTTCGAATCTAGGTGATACATCAACGTTGGCTGAGCCGGCCGTGGTCGATAACCTCATTGAGAACCGGCAAAATAGACAGGGGGCTTAAGCCCACAAAAGAGTCGCACAGCTCCAAAAATGTAAAGGGCGCAGAGACAATGACTGCGCCCTTTTTAATTTGGGGAGTCTTTTATTAGCCGCTCACTCTAAGTTGTGAAATGCGACGCGCGATTTCCTGATAGGCTTCGATCAATTGATCGCCGTCCTCGGCAAATATCGCATTCTCATCGTTTCCGGCGCATTGGCGCAAAACGTCCCGCGCGCGTTGATCATCAAGCTGAAACCCAATCGTATAAACTTGAATTTTCCGATCCTCTGCGCGCATGGCCTGGCAGAACTCAATCATAAGCTGGTCGGATTGGCTGGCCTGCTGCGAGGCGGCGTTTCCAGCTTTACCGCCATAGGTATTGTTCAAACCATCTGTCATGATGATAGCCACTTTGACGGTCTCAGAAGGATTGTACTCGGCAGGTCGGGCACCAGGCCCTAAAACTTGCGACCACTTGGGTGACAAAAGATAAGACGCCCATTGCGCGCCGAGATGCCCGGCAGTACTTCCATCAGCAGTATACGATCGTATCTGTGTAAGCAGCTGCGCTTTGTTGTCGGTCAACGGCTGAACGACAACATCCGGGCACAGGCCATCTACTATTGAGCCCGCCTGATCGAGCCCATTTATGCCAAGTGTTCTCAAGTACGCAAGGAGGCTTTTGATCAAGCTTCCACGCGGCGGCACTTTATCACTAACGCGTTCTGTACCCGTGCCATCACGTTCAAACGTGCAGTCAAATGGCGAATTAGAGTCCAGCAGCTCTACAGCAAGGGGACCTGCATTCACACCAGAAGAGAATGGAGCGAGGGCCACACGGCGCGTGTTCGGCGAACCATTGTCAGGCATGACAATATCTAGGAACTCTTCGGCTGCGTCCTTTAGGTCTGAAAGTTTACTACCCCAGCCCATTGAGCCGGTGAGATCTATAGCGAGTGCAACTTCAAGATCGGGGCTCGTAGCAACGACCTCTGCTCGCGCACCCACAGGACGCCCTTCGGTTCCAGTTATTGCAGACACAGTCATAGGTACGTTAGCGCGAGCCTCAACACGAACTTCACCCGACTGCCTATTGATAGTGATCAGCGGATCTTGCGCGTCGCCAATGTCCGTCTGTCCGTTTTTAAGATTGTGTCGGAAATTCGCTGCAACAATTTCTCTCACCCGATCATCGGACAAACGCCCATCGATGATGGCGCGACCACCGGCCAGTGCAGCGGCATCAGCCGCGGCGGCAAGTTGTGTTTTGACGTGATGCATGCGCGCGAAATCAACCGCAACACCCACGCAGAGCATAAGCACGAACACAAACAGGCCGAAAGTCACCGCCACGGCACCGCGCTGATTTTTCAAAAACGATTTTAAATACGATCTAATTGACAACTTCACGGGACGCCCTCGATTGACAAGGTGCTTCAAAATGACGTTTCACAGACAGAAGCAACAACCTATGGTTCCAGGAAACGCACATCCAAAAATTGCAGTAAAAATTGTAATCAATTCCTAATTGAAATGGTTAACACATAATCCAGAGACTTAGGGTTGATGAATGGTTGATTACGATCGCAATAGTGGCAGCCAGCGCAACGCCAAAAAAAGGGCGCTGAGGTAAGCTCAGCGCCCATTTAAGTTTGTGGCGGTTTCGGTTTTTATTAGCTGGTAATTCTGAGCTTCGAGATGCGTTTCGCAATTTCTTGGTAGGCTTCGATGAGCTGGACACCGTTTTCGGCGAAGAGCGCATTTTTTTCGCTACCGGCGCATTCGCGCAAAACATCGCGAGCATCTTGGCTGTCGAGCTGAAATCCGATTGTGTAGACTTTAATTTTCCGATCTTCAGCGCGCATAGCCTGGCAAATTTCGATCATGTGCTGATTGGACTGGTCTGTTTCTGACGAATAATCGTCACCAACAGAACCAGCATACGTGTTGTTTATGCCATCGGTCATGATGATAGCCACTTTTACTGTCTCATTAGGATCGTATTTGGCAGGCTTGCCACCTGGCCCCAGAATGTTCGCCCATTTTGGTGACAAAAGATACGAAGACCATTGTGCTCCAAGATGACCTGCCGTGGTTCCCATCGCGGTGTAAGACCGGATTTGCGACAACAGCAAATCTTTGTCATCGGTCAAGGGTTGAACAGTAACGTCTGGGCAGTTCCTATTGGCATATCCACCTGAACCACCGATAAGATTTTTCAGGAACGCAAGAATCTTCTGAATCAGACTATCCTTTGGCGGAATAGTATCGCTGACACGTTCATCGCCGCTGCCATCTCGCTCAAATGTACATTCGCTTTGGGTCGTGTCTTCCAACAATTCATCAGCAAGCGGACCAGCGTTTACGCCGGAAGAAAATGGCGCCAAAGCAACACGACGACTATTTGGAACGCCCTCATCAGGCAAAATGATGTCAAGAAACTCTTCCGTCGCGTCCTTCAAATCTTGTAGCTTGTTGCCCCACCCCATCGAGCTCGTGACATCGATCGCAAGTGCGACTTCCAGATCTGGAGCGTTTGCAGAGACCGTTGCACGCGCACCCACAGGACGTTCAGTCGTGCCGGTGATGGCAGAGACGGTCATTGGAACATTTGCCGTGGCTTCCACGCGTACTTCGCCCGATTTCCGATCAAGCGTGATCTGCGGAACTTTGGGTTGACCAAAGTCCGTGCTTCCGTTCTCAAGGTTATGTTTAAAGGTCGCCAGCGCCAGAGCTCTGATTTCAGCGGTGGACATACGCCCATCAAGCATCGCGCGACCGCCGGCAAGCGCTGCAGCATCAACGGCTGCTGCAAGCTGAGTTCTGGCGTGATGCATACGCCCAAAGTCAACGGCGACGCCGACGGCGATCATGAGCGTCACAACAGCCAAACCAAACGTGACGGCAACGACCCCGTCTTCATCTCTGGAGAATGCCGCTGCTTTAGATCTGAGCGCGGTAAACATTGTTGTATCTCCTTGGAACACTTGAATTTCAATGCGCTCCAAGGTGCAAACAGGATACCGACGCGTCCATTGCGGCCTTTGATTCAAAAAAAGATCAAATCTGATATTACTAGAGTCTTAAGCCCAAGCTTAACCTACTACCCAAAAGGCTTTTTGCGGAAACATTACGTATTGGCGTCGGAAAAAATAAGATATCAACGCCACTTAAACAGTATAGATCAAAGGGCACTTGTGCCAATCTTGAGTATTGTCGAGAATTTCTCCTAATATATCTGGATTTTACTCCACAATAAAAGGTTTATACTCAAGTTTTGACGGATAGCTGCAACTTCTTTTGGAAAAGCACGTACTCCGCGGTGGCGGTGGCTCACCATATTCAGAAGTCTGAAATGAGACCCTTTTTCTCCCAGTCCCCATATCGGACAGGGTCAGGCCCCTCCGCACCCCCAATTTCTGTAGCGTTTTGGCCATTTTCAGCTTTCGCGCGGCGTCGGGCCTCCGCTTCTTTAAGCGCACGTTTTGCAGCCTCCGAAAGTGCTTTCGGCGGGGAATCAGTCTGAATCTGATTGTTTTGGGACAAGTCTGGTTGGGATTGGCGCTTGGTCATGCCCACAATTCTAAAGCGTTACGTCTTCTCAGTCGAACCTCAAACCTCCATATAGGTCCAATGTCCCAAAAAGATACGTTCGGTCGTTAGATTTCGATACAACCTGGTGATGTGTACCGTTTTGCAACTACACCTACGCTTGGAGAGCTTTGAATGGCCATGAACTACGCAAAGACAGCCGTTCTTTTGGCGGTGCTGACCGCGATCTTTGTTGGCATGGGCGCAGTGGTCGGCGGTCAGACCGGCATGATCATCGCGTTTGTGATTGCGCTCGTCATGAACGTCATCAGTCTATGGAATTCCGACACCATTGTGCTGCGGCTGTTCCGCGCCCAGCAGGTCAATGAACAAACAGCGCCCACCTATTATCGGCTCGTCCAGGACCTCGCGCGACGCGCAGACCTGCCCATGCCAAAGGTATTTGTTCTGCCTTCTAAACAGCCTAATGCCTTTGCAACGGGCCGCAGCCCCTCCCACTCTGCTGTCGCAGCCTCAACCGGCCTTCTTGAAGCGCTAAACAATGAAGAGCTGGCCGGCGTCATTGCCCACGAGCTGGCACATATCAAAAACCGCGACACCTTGACGATGAGCGTCGCAGCGACCATCGGCGGCGCCATTTCGATGATGGCGCAATATCTTCAGTTCGGCCTCCTTTTTGGCGGTCGCGACGGTCGTAACAGTCCGTTTGGTTGGATAGGAACGCTGATTGCGATTATCGCTGCGCCCTTTGCGGCAATGCTCGTTCAGATGGCCATAAGCCGCTCACGCGAGTATCAAGCCGACAAATTGGGCGCACAAATTTGCGGAAATCCCATGTGGCTCGCCTCTGCGTTGCAAAAAATTCATCAACGCGCCCGTCATACGCTCAATCAGGAAGCAGAATCTGTTCCAGCCGCCGCACACATGTTTATTATCAATCCTCTAGCCGGGCGCGGTTTTGACAATTGGTTTTCCACCCATCCGGATGTCAAAAATCGCATTTCTGAATTGCGCGAACTGGCGCGACAAGGTGGTCTGTCACGGTATGACATTCCTTCAAGCCTTGAACGAGCCGTGCCACATATCTCGCAGCAAGACGACCGCATTGGAAAAAGCGTAACGGGCCCTTGGGCACGTCCGAGAGGAAGATCAACGCAAGCCCGCAGACGTGGTCCTTGGGGTTGATGCGGGGTGAAACCGGTCGCAACAACAAGCACATCTTCACAACAAAAAGACAGCGCCGGCTTGCCGGCCCGCAACATTGCGGTCCGAATGATCAAAGGTGTCATCCAAGACGCGCGAACGTTTGACGACGTTAAAATCGAACTTTACGCCACCGATGCAGGCAAGTCATTGAGCGTGCGAGATCGCGCATTTGCGCGGCTCCTGACGACATGTGTGCTGCGCGATAAAAACGCTCTTGAATCTGTGCTGTCGCAATTCATCGATAAACCGTTGCCAAAACGGCAGTCACATGCCCAAGCCATTCTTCTTATGGCCGCAGCCCAGCTTTTGATACTAAAATCACCGCCCCATGCCGCCATTAACTCAGCAATCAACCAAATTCGCCAAGACCGAAAATCAACCCATTTGGCGGGTTTTGCCAATGCTGTTTTGAGGCGCGTCGCGACCGACGGAATCACACATTTTGACTCACTAGACAGAACGCGAATGGCCGTCCCAGATTGGATATGGCAGCGCTGGGCGAAGGCCTATGGCGCGGACATCGCATATAGAATTGCTGCCGCATCTTTGCGCGAGCCTGCGTTGGACCTTACAGTCAAATCTGACCCAAAAGAGTGGGCACAAAGATTAGGCGCAAACCTACTGAGAACAGGCAGTCTAAGGGTGCTGTCCTCCGGGGCGATCGAAGACCTAGCTGGCTACAAAGATGGGTGCTGGTGGGTTCAGGATGCAGCAGCAGCCTTGCCAGCACGATTGTTGGGCAACATCAATGCCGCTCGAGTCTTAGACCTGTGTGCTGCTCCCGGTGGAAAAACAGCGCAGCTCGCAGCCGCCGGCGCAAAGGTGACTGCAGTTGACAAAGATGAGACACGCTGCGCGCGCATTCGACAAAATCTCGATCGACTACATTTGTCCGCCAACATCATCACCGCCGATGCGACGCAATGGACGTCTCCTGAACTCTTCGATGCCGTCTTGCTGGACGCACCTTGTTCGGCGACCGGCACAATACGTCGCCATCCCGACATTCTTCATTTGCGACGTAAAGCCGATATTCCGAGATTGGCCGAACTACAGGCAAGGTTACTCAAAAAGGCCTTGGAGCACCTACGCCCTGGTGGGCGTTTGGTATTTGCAACCTGTTCCCTAGAACCAGAGGAGGGAGAGGACCGCATTCGCGCATTCTTGAACGATGAACCGTGGGCGCAGTTAGATCCCATAACGACCACCGAAGCCGATGCCATCGGTTTGGCAAAAGACTGGCTCACAGCTGAAGGACTTTTGCGAACTTTGCCCTTTCACGACCCTAGAACCGTCGCAGATCAGCGGCAGGATCAAGGACATGGCGGCATGGACGGTTTTTTTGCAGCTCGTTTCCACCGCCTTTCCTGATCAATTCATGCCTAACCTAGCATCAAATCGAGTATAAATAGCGGACAGTCTAGTTTTCCGCGCGAGATCCAAGCGCGGCAAGTGCCCTTTATCCTGGGGTCAAAGAAGAGATGGCGCGGCTTAGCGTATCTGAACGCATGCGAGTGAAAGCGCTTTCGGCACAACGTTCCCGCCGAAAGGCCATTTCACGTCTACTCTACGCGCCGCCGCTACGTTGGCGCTACAGATCGGGTGGCCCCAACCAACTTCTGATCATCCCCCAAGATCTGCGTACGACAGATCCAAGTTTTTGGCCGGAGTATGAACTAGGCCAGTTTGGCCTTGCAGGCACATTAGCTATTCTCGACGATCGCTCGCCGTTTGATGTCACACCACCAAGCGAAGCCTGGTATCGCAATCTACATGGTTTTGGTTGGCTCCGGCATATGGCGGCTGCTGACGAACCCGAAGCTCAATTGGCAGCACGCAACCTAACCCTCGATTGGATCTCGCGCTACCGCAAGTCCAACAAATGGGATCCTGCCATTGCGGCGCGGCGCATAATTTCCTGGATCACACATGCCAATTACCTGCTCGAAGACGCCGATGCAAAAACGTATGCGAAAATAACAAACTGTCTGGGTCACCAAATTGTCCGGCTGTCAGCCACGTGGCGCGAAGCACCAATAGGAAAGTGCCGTCTAAACGCATTGATTGCCATTGTGCTCGCCGACCTAAGCGTCGCCGGTTATGAACACAGGTTGGATGGCGCCGAGCGAATGCTGTGCGATGAATTGGGTGAGCAAATCTTGTCTGACGGCGGGCACATATCGCGCAATCCTTCAATCCTGATCGATCTTATGTTGGATCTCCTGCCGCTGTCGCAATGTTTTGTCGCACGTAATCGAATGTTTCCCCCTACTTTATCAACGGCCATGAGTCGCATGCTTGTTTCGTTGCGCATGATGCGCATGGGCGACAACATGTTGGCGCGCTTTAACGGAAAAGGATTGTCATCTTCTGCGGGCTTAGCAACCGTTTTGGCCTATGACGATCGAACAGACACGCCACCTCCCACGTTTGCACCGGCAACAGGATATGCCAGGTTAGCAGCAGGCGACGCAATTTTGATTGCAGACATCGGCTCACCACCACCTCTTGAGTTCGCCGGCGAAGCACACGCAGGATGCCTGTCATTTGAATTGAGTTCTGGTCGAGAACTGGTGTTTGTTAATGGTGGCGCACCTGGCTCCGCAGATGAAAACTGGCGTGCAATATCGCGTGCAACTGCCAGCCACAACACATTAAGCTTAGGTGGAAAATCCTCATCAAATCTTGTTCATGACACGCAACTCGAAAACTTGATTGGGAGCGCACCAATAAGGTTTCCAAATAAAGTGGAGCGGTCTGTGCGCAGTGAAGGTCCAGGTGGAGGCCAAATAGAAGCATCACACGATGGATACGCGCATCGATTTAACTTGCTCCATCACAGAAGCATCGAAATGTCGCAAGACGGACGCCGAATAGATGGCGTCGATAAACTCGATTCCGCTCGCGGTTCGCCGGTACGTTTTAAAGAGGATGTTCCATTCGCGATTCACTTCCACCTGCACCCAGATGTTGAACCCAAGTTGGTCAGTGGCGCAGAGGGCGTCAAACTGACCTTGATAAGTGGCGAACGGTGGATTTTTACCGCAAAAGGCGCAACCATAAACCTAGAAGATAGCGTCTATTTTTCCGATGCCGCCGGCGCACGCCTATCAACCCAAATTGTTTTACGCGGCTCCACCTTTGGCGAATCCAAATTGCACTGGGTTCTGGTCGCACTCCCAAATAACACAGGTTAAGCTTTCCACTTCGCTGTTTCGTCCCCAGTCTTGACAACCTGCGCCGTTTTGAATTCCGCTTCATCGTGCTAACCCGCTGAGAAAATACGCGTGAGACCTAGGCAAAGGGGGACGAATGACCGTAGGGACTCAAAAGATCGGCCGGGCACTCATTTCCGTTTCTGACAAAACGGGCCTAGCAAAATTTGCAAAAGCACTTTCCGAAGCCGGTGTTGAACTTGTTTCGACCGGCGGTACAGCTAAAGCGCTCAGCGACGCAGGCCTAAACGTGCGCGATGTCTCCGACCTCACAGGGTTTCCAGAAATGATGGATGGGCGCCTCAAAACGCTGCACCCGGTCGTCCATGGTGGATTGCTGGCAATGCGCGATAATCCCGAACATCAAAAAGCGTGCGAAGAGCATGGCATCGGAGCCATCGATTTGCTTGTCGTCAACCTTTATCCATTTGAGGAAACGGTTGCCAAACAGGCAGCATTTGAAGACTGCATTGAGAACATTGATATTGGCGGCCCTGCCATGATTCGTGCTGCCGCAAAGAACCATGCTTTTGTGACCGTGGTCGTCGACTCACAAGACTACCCGCTCATTTTAGGTGAAATGCGCAATCACGACGGCGGGACGTGTTTAAACGTGCGCAAAAAATTAGCCGCCAAGGCCTATGCCCGCACATCCGCCTACGACGCTGCCATATCAAATTGGTTCGCCAATGAATGCGGTATCGATGAACCAGAATGGCGCGCGTTTGCAGGACGGCTAAAACAAAAGCTGCGTTATGGCGAGAACCCGCATCAAGCAGCCGCACTTTACGTAAGCCCCGATCTGCGCCCCGGCGTAGCCACCGCCTCCCAGCTGCAAGGCAAAGAACTCTCCTTCAACAATCTCAACGACACCGACGCAGCGTTGGAACTGATCAGCGAGTTTCAAGACGGCAAACCGGCGGTCGCCATCATCAAACACGCCAACCCTTGCGGAGTCGCCGAAGCGGACACACTCAAAGAAGCTTATTTGAACGCCTTGCGCTGCGATCCCGTCAGCGCTTTTGGCGGCATCATTGCGCTAAATCGC
Source organism: Hyphomicrobiaceae bacterium (assembly GCA_965222775.1). GTDB lineage: Bacteria > Pseudomonadota > Alphaproteobacteria > Rhizobiales > Hyphomicrobiaceae > CBDCUV01. Next base: position 993,805 of record OZ244971.1, on the reverse strand, counting down.
GAAATCGACGCAGAAACAGCCGAGGAAGTCACAAAGCTCTTTACTGAAGTGGTCATCGCACCAGGTGCAACTGAGGAAGCTCGCGCCGCCTTTGCAGAAAAGAAAAATCTGCGATTGCTCGTCGTTGACGAACTTCCTGATGCGTCTCAAAGCGGCCTTACCGTGCGCTCAATCGCCGGCGGGCTTCTCGTTCAGTCGCGTGATTCCGCTTGCGTAGACAAAATGGAACTCAAAGTAGTGACCAAACGCGCACCCACCGAAACCGAGCTCTCTGATCTCAAGTTCGCATTCAAAGTGGCCAAGCACGTGAAATCAAATGCCATCGTCTACGCAAAGAATGGCGCGACCGTCGGCATGGGCGCAGGACAAATGAGTCGCGTCGATAGTACGCGGATCGCGGCCTGGAAAGCTCAAGAGGCTGCAAAGGCTGCAGAGTACTCTGAAACAATGACAAAGGATTCGGTTGTTGCTTCTGACGCTTTCTTTCCATTTGCAGACGGGCTTTTAGCCGCCGCTGAAGCAGGGGCAACCGCAATTATCCAACCTGGAGGATCCATGCGCGATGACGAAGTGATCGCCGCAGCCGATGAAAAGGGCCTTGCCATGGTGTTCACCGGGCACCGCCATTTCCGTCATTAGTCCTACGCTCCGTCCAAACACTGCGCCAATAGAAAACAAAAAAAGCGACCTGAAAACTCAGGCCGCTTTAATCTTTCGTGCTCGAAATTCGAGCGAAGCAGTGGACGTTAGATAACGTCGATCTCTGCTGGGAGGTAGCTCGTGACCTCAAGACCAACTTCCTGCTCACGAACCTGAGGCTTAATCCAAACTTTCATAGTCATTCTCCCGATCAAGAGTTATTTTCATGTTCAGTGCTTATGGATATAGCCGCTGAAATGGGATTGTGCCAATAGCATTTTAATTCCCGGCTTATAAGTGAGCCTGATAGCTGTAATGTTATGATGTTACTTTGTCTTATGGGCCCAATTTATGGGTTAGAACGTGCCCTAACGTCCAATTTAACTGCCGTTACGAAATAACATTACGCGTTCCAAAATCCACCGACAGCGTCGTCTGATCCAAAAGAAAAGGCGATCTGGTAATCCAAATCGCCCAAATAAATCGAACGCGATAAGCGCTAAAACGATCGTTAGATAACGTCGATTTCAGCTGGAAGATAGCTCGTTACTTCTAGGCCAACTTCTTGCTCACGAACCTGTGGTTTAATCCAAACTTTCATGATCAATCCTCCTGATTAAGTGGATGATCCCTCATCCATGTAAAAGGTGTAAACGCGTCAAAAAATATCATCCAATTGTATTTTTGAAAGGCACTAATAAGCCCCACTAATTGGTGTTACGTTATGTTGTTGCACGCAAAGGCGCGACGTCCCTCCGTCAAAAAAGCATGTACGTGTTCAAACCTGCACAAAACTGAGTTCGTGTAATCTACCGTTACTCAAGCACAATCAAATGATTGGGGAGTTCATTAGGATCCTCAGATCCTGGTGGAAAATGTTCAGCAAGATGTTTTCCAATTTCCTCAATCGCCGTGACAAACGCTTTTGTCGCAAGTCCGTTCCTCAGTCGCGCCACCATGTCATCAACAATCTGCTGCCACGTTCCCTCTGGTACGCAAGAATCAATAGCCGTATCTGCCAGGATTTCTGCATGCCGTTCGGCCAGTGACACAAAAATCAACACCCCTGTGCGTCCTTTCGTTGTGTGCAATGATTGGGCAAGAAACTGTTCAACCGCTCTGCGGTGCGCATGCCGTCGTTTGACCTCACGTGGCACAAGCATGAGCCGCACAGGGCGCGGAAAAAGCAAAAGCACAAGCAGCGCGAACACAAAAAGCTGAATGGCATAAATCCCATGGACTGTTATCCAGGTAAAATCAGCCAATGGCCACGGAACAGCCAGAGCAATGAGTGGCCAAGGAACGAATAGCGCTATCAAAGACGCCCACATGAAGGGAATGTAAAAGTAGTCGTCGCTTTCTGAAGCGATGACAGCGACAATCTCGCCGGATGTTTTTTGTTCTGCCTTTTGGATCGCGTTCGCAATTTTTTCCCGGTCTGCGATAGTAACGAGGCCCATGTTCACGATTCCAATCTTCGCTGTTCTTCAATCAAACAAAAAAAGGCGCGATCCCAAAGCCGCGCATAAAGCATTACCATCCGCCTGACGCGCCGCCGCCGCCAAAACTTCCGCCTCCACCACCGGACCAACCACCACCCGAACCTCCGCTCCAGTCCGAATAACCGCCCGGAATAATGATAATGCCTCCGTCGTCAGCCGTTCCTCTTTTGCCGTCACGAACCTTACGTTTTCCACCCGGCGCCGCTTGCTCCTCAAGGCGCTTCGCATGCTGATATTGGGAGTAAAGAATCATCAGGAAGATCGCCAACCAAATGGCCAGTAGGATGAGTTCCTCTTTGTCGATACCGGGCTGTGGCCGACGGCTGAGACGATCCTTAACGGCATCAGCATCTCCCAGCAATACGGTTTTGATGTCACGAACGCCCGCGCGTATGCCACCGCCAAAATCGCCAGTTCGAAACGCCGGCAGGATCGCATTACGAATGATCAGACCACTCATCAGGTCCGTCATCAGGGATTCAAGGCCGTAGCCAACTTCGATACGTACTTTGCGTTCATTGGGTGCAACGATCAGTAAAACACCGTTGTTGGTCCCTTTTTGACCAATCTGCCAATGACGGCCCAATCGCGTTCCGTAGTCCTCAATAGAGTAGCCTTGCAGAGAATTGAGCGTAACAACAACCAGCTGATCGCTGGAGGACGTTTCAAGATCGGCAAGTTCTGCTTCGATAGCGGCGCGATCACCAGCGCTTAAGAGCCCCGCTTCATCGACAATGCGCCCGGTAAGTTTTGGAAAATTAGGTTCGGCAAAGCAGTTAGAGATTGTCGCCAGGATCGTACAGCTTGACGCGACAAGAACGGTCAAAAGTGTACGCAACCAGCGATTGGGCAAAGACACGGCGATCGTACGCGGCTGTCCTTGCTCCATCAGGCCAAACCTTCGATTGCGGCGAGAATAGAAACCCGAAAAGACCGGATTAATTCCAGCCACTGTTTAAAAAGTGACTTCCGGCGTTTTCGTTTCGCTGTCTGCAACTTCAAATGTCGCCATTTCTTTGGCGGAAGGATAAAGGAATGAGCGCCACCATCTGCCAGGAAACGTTGTTAGTTCGGTATTGTAAGCACGCACCGCCTCAATATAGTCCCGCCGCGCAACAGCAATCCTATTTTCCGTGCCTTCAAGCTGGTTTTGCAGAGCTAAAAAGTTTTGTCCCGACTTGATGTCTGGATAACGTTCCACCACAGCCAGCAAACGACCCAATGCGCCGCCCAAGGAATTTTGAGCATCGAGATACTTTTTCATATGCTCTGGATTGGTAAGAATATCGTCGGGCAATTTGATACTTGTGGCCTTCGCACGCGCTTCAACAACTTCGTTGAGAACGGTGCGTTCCTGTTCCGCAAACCCCTTAACCGTCTTCACAAGGTTAGGAATGAGATCTGCGCGCCGCTTATATTCGCTAAGAACTTTCGACCAGTTCGCCTTCGCCTGCTGCTCGAAAGTGGGGATGTTGTTAATACCGCACCCTGAAAGGGTTGCTACGACAATCATCAACCCAAACACCGCGGCTGATCGTCTTGCCATTAATGATCCTGTATTCTTCATCACCAAAAAACCTCAACACTACATTCTTAAATTGGGTCCTAAGCAGATTGCCAAGATTGCGCAAGTCCACTTTGTGCGAATGATCTTTGCGAACGCGGACTAAATGAGCTGTGAAAACAAATTAGCACGTCCGTTCACCAAACACCAAGACCTTCCCAGCACGGTGCAGGCAACATGCTTTGATTTACCAGTTCACTTCGAAAGACTTCGGCGACAACACATCGTGCAGTACTTTGTTAGCTCATGTGATCTTAAGCATGTGAGCGATGTCATTGCACGATTAAACGCAAGATATGAAGTTGCACATGGCGCCTTAGTGAGTTGAAACGAGGCCGATAGCGGCTGAGTCGGAGCGGGAAGTTGAGCATGCGAGTAATATTTTCAGTAGCTTTTGCTGCATCAATCTTGAGCATAGGTTTAGGGTCTGTTGATGCGTTTGCCGGTGGATGTCGCACGCGACACGCAGAGTGCTATGAGCGCGTTCGTGCACCAGATGTTTATCGTACAGTCCACCGCCGCGTTGTTGTCGCGCCGGCCCGTCGAGAGGTCATTCATACACCAGCCGAATACGCCCACCGTACGGAACGTGTTTTGGTAACGCCCAAGCGCGTCCATCACGAGCGCATCCCAGCGGTCTACCGCACCGTCCATCGTCGCGTGGTCGTCTCGCCCGCTCGGGTGAGCTACTCCTACTCTCGGCCCGTGACGCGCACAGTCCGCGAACACGTTATCGTCCGCCGCGCCCATACGCGCTGGGAACGCCGCCGCGGTCGCCACGGAAACTTGGAGATGTGCAAAGTACATGTCCCCGCCGTTGTTCGTACCGTAACCCGACAGGCGGTGGTTCGTCCTGGCCGTCGCATACGTCATGTCACGCCCGCCGTATACGGAACTGAAACGCGTCGGGTTTTAGTGAGGCCTGCTTCATCCCGTCGTGTGGTGATACCGGCCCGCTATCGCACTGTTCGTCGCGCCGTACTTGTCAGGCCATCATCGCGCCGCGTGATCCGTCATCCTGCTGTCGTTGAAACACGCGCCGAGCGGGTCCTTGTGCGTCGTGGCAGCTATGTGTGGCGGGCGTCATCGCGCCGGTGAGCCTTAGCGCAAAAAAGAGATCTGATCTGATCAAGATCCAATTACCCAAAAGTCCAAGACTAAATTTGCCGCGGGCACCTTGCCCGCCGCATACGCGCGCCACGTGTTCTAGACTGTCGATAACATGGTGAATCGCGCTCAATCTGGTTGCAATTTCTGCCCCGGGCGCGCTCCAATGCGCACCCATGAGCCTGATACGGGTGAAATGTAGGCAATTATCCCTCTGAGAGCGGCCCTTTGTTCGTTTTTCCCTCAGGCTGCCATATTCAACGCGCAAACGACTGGGATCGGCCATTGTATGGGCCGGCCCGGGATTTTGGGGGAGCGTAATGCGAAATACGATTGCCGTGATGAACACTAAGGGGGGTGTCGGAAAATCGACTATCGTGTCGGCACTGGCGGAAACCCTTTCAGCGTATCATGGCATGAACGTCCTGGTCATTGACTCAGATTCCCAGGCCACAGTCTCCAGCATGTTGATGACCGTCGGAGATCTCTATCGCCTCCAACAAGACGGCCGCACAATCGTAGATTTTCTCGTCACAAACGTCTTGCATGAGCAGCCAGCCAATTGGTCTGACTTTGTCGTCAGCGAAGTCTCAGACATCGATGACGCAAGGTCCGTGTTTGTTATTCCAAGTGACATGCAGCTGACGTTATTTGAACGCGAAGTATCCAAAGAAGCCCTCCACAACCAACTACGTGCGGTCATTGCGAAGACGCTTGAGGAAGTGCGACAAGTATTTGATATAGTCCTGATCGATTGCCCACCAGGGTTGTCGATCCTGACAGAAAGCTGGCTGCGCGAAGCAGACTATCATGTCTCTCCTACCAAAGCCGACTACGTCTCCATTTGCGGACTAGAAGTCTTCAGGCGCTTTAAAGGTCTCAATCCTGAATTAGGTTTTGCGCAAAACCTTGGCGTTATCATCAACATGAAAGAACCCGACTCACACGCCGATGATGAATACATCAAATGGTTGCGCGACGATCCTGAAACGCGTTGTTTCAGTGCGGCCATTCCGCGTGTCAATGCACTTCAAGAAGCTGCGCGCTTCCAACGCGAACAGCGCTCATATGGCGCAAAGTTCCCAGGTATTGTTGGTCAAGCGGTCCGCAGCTTAGCTTCTGAAATCATCGATCGGATCAGCACGACGTCCGTTGTTCACGACGCGCCGCCATCGGTACCAATCGTCGAGGAGCAATCGGCGGCGGCACCAATGTCGATGACCGTTACCGAGCCTCCAAGCGAATCTCAAACGAATGCCGCTTAACGGAAGGCCGCGCAAAAAGCGCCGAGACCTCGAAAGTCCAAGTACAAAAATGCCTTCTATGTGCGGTGGATTTGTCGATCCGTTTCACGGTCCTCATGAGCGCGATTGGAGCAGGTGATGAGATTCGAACTCACGACCCTCTCGTTGGCAACGAGATGCTCTACCCCTGAGCTACACCTGCATTCCGGCCGACAACAAATGAAACTTGTTACTCACAGCCTCGCCCAAGTACCAAACGACTGACGAAAAAAAGTGCTTCTGCCCATCTTTAGAATTTTCTTGAGCGCAGCCCCGACTTATGGCTCATGAGGGGCCCGAATGCAAGGGGCCAATTTCCTGTCGCGAGCAATGCCGGAATAATGCTAATTTAGGACTCCAAAGCTCAATTTGAAGCACAGATATCCCAGCTCTCCGGTGCGTTGATCGCCTGCAGCCGCTGTGATCCAAAACCAACGCCAGGTCCTTGCCATGACAAATGAGCAGCAGACCAAAACTGCCGCCCGTGCAGATCTTTTCAAACGGCTCGAAGAACTGGAGATCCCGACGACAACTGTCGACCATGATCCCGTTCACACCGTTGCAGAATCAAGCACCATCGATCGCGATCTCCCAGGCGGTCACACCAAAAATTTGTTTCTAAAAGATGCCAAGGGCCAACTATTCCTCGTCATTGCGAGAACCACGACGCAAATTGACCTGAAAAAATTACACCGTCGAATTGATGCTGCACGGCTCAGCTTCGGCAATGCACAACTGATGCAAGAAACCCTGGGCGTGACACCGGGTTCGGTAACAGCATTTGCGGTCATCAATGACAGGGAACATCGGGTGAAGGTCATCTTCGATAAAGAATTAATGCGTGAAGAGAGTATCAACTGCCATCCGTTGGAAAATTCCGCAACAACCAATATTGCGCGTGACGACCTATTGCGTTTCATGCGAACCTGTGGCCATGAGCCGCTCGTTATCAAACTTAGCGATCAATAAACGTCCCTAACCCTCAGATGGGCAACGCCCCATCGATTTTTGATGCAACGCGAACCTTCGCGCAAAATTGAAATTGCAAACAACATTACTATCTCGTTGTTCTAGAGCGTGTTCAGTTGAGGTGGAACCATTCTGACGTGGCACATTTCATCAAAGATCAAGGGATTTGGCGCAGGGCGTACCTGGCGGTACGGACAAGACAAAGCCCGCGGAGATTTGATAAAATGCGCCCGTCCCAAATGGGTTTGGTCGCCCACGCCGCGATCCAAACAGAATTGAGTCCATTTCAGCTGAACGCGCTCTAAAGGCGTTGCATCCGAACACTCACGATCAACCATGTGACGAGGAGAAAGACAGTATGCAGTCAGACCCGGGGAACGCTCCGACGCAAGGGCTCGCTTCTCCTAGTGATCTTATCAAAGACGCCACGGCCGCGACATTTATGGAAGATGTCATAGACGCGTCGCAAGAAGCGTTGATCGTTGTTGATTTTTGGGCGCCATGGTGTGGACCTTGCAAGCAATTCACGCCGGTTCTTGAAAAGGTGGTCAAGAGCTATGGTGGCAAAGTCAAACTTGCAAAAGTAAATGCAGATGAGCAGCAAGGCTTAGCCGCGCAATTACGAATCCAATCATTGCCGACGGTTTATATTTTTCAAAACGGGAGACCAGTGGACGGTTTTAGCGGCGCCCAGCCTGAATCAGTCGTACGCAAGGCCCTTGAAAGATTTCTTGGCGAGGACGACCAGGATGATCGTACAAAGCTACTCGCCGCTGCCGAAGAGGCTCTTTCAAATGGGGACCTGCAAAGCGCTGCTGAAATTTACGCGGCAATTCTTGGCAATGACAAAGAAGACGTTGAGGCCCTTGCAGGCCTCGCACAATGCTACTTAAAAAGTGGAGATACGGAACGGGCCGAGCAAACAATTGAACTTGTTCCCCCTAACAAACGTCAGTCAGCCGCGGTCGAGCGCGTGACGGCCGCGTTGGCACTCGCGCGCAAAACGAGCAACTCCGGTTCGCGTGCCAAATTCGAAGAAAAAATAAAGTTAAATCCAAGTGACCACCAAGCGCGATTTGATCTCGCACTTGCTCTTGTGGCCGAGAACGACAATCTCGGTGCTGTAGATCACCTCATTGAGATTGTGCGCCGCGATCGTGCCTGGAATGACGAAGCCGCCCGCAAACAGCTTTTAGAACTATTTGACGCCTGGGGGCCTAAGAATTCGGCGACAATTGAGGGTCGAAAAAAGCTCTCTGCGATCTTATTTGCATAACGTACCCATAACAAGGTTGTATTGAGATCTTCAAAAACCATTGTAAGATTTGCAAAGGAGCGACCGGACAGGGCCCAAGGGAGTAAAATTTTTGTCGTTCATGCGTTGTTATCGCAAACCCTCTGATCTTCCAACTGAGATCGCCGCTTTTCCCTTGCGCGGCGCGATCCTTCTCCCCCGCGTAACGCTACCTTTGAACATATTCGAACCGCGATATTTGGCCATGATTGATGACGCGATGGGTGCCGACCGCATGATCGGTATCATACAGCCAGAGGGAGCCGACGGCGACGAAAGTCCCATGGGTAAAGCTGTACCCTTGCGAAGAATAGGTTGTGCTGGTCGGATTTCCGCTTTTCAAGAAATGGAAAATGACAAACTTGTCGTGACACTCACTGGCGTTTCGCGATTTGATGTCAACACGGAAATAACACGAGACACGCCCTATCGGATCGTAAACGTTTCTTACAACCGTTTCCAAACGGATTTCGAAGAAGGTCGCGGCGAAGATTATGTTGATCGCCAACACTTACTTCAGGTTCTCAAAGCCTATTTGAATGCCAACCAGTTAAGTGCAGACTGGTCGTCTATACTCAAAGCACCAAGCGAGATCCTGGTGAACGCCTTATCAGTCATGAGTCCTTATGGCCCAGAAGAAAAACAAGCGCTTCTTGAAGCGACAGATCTAAAGACGAGAGCCGATGTGTTGGTGGCGCTTGCCGAAATGGAACTTGCATCCAACGGTGGCACAGGTGGAACGTTGCAGTAGCAGCGCAAAATAAAGCAGAAGAACAACGGATCTCCGATATGGAACACGACGATAGCGCACATAGGCCGAGCGAACACCGTTTAGACCCAAAATTGCTGGAAATTCTCGTGTGCCCGCTCACAAAAACAAAGCTTGAATACGATTCACAAAACCAGGAGTTGATTTCGCGCGCAGCTGGTCTTGCCTTCCCAATTCGCAATGGAATTCCCGTTATGATTGCTGACGCAGCGCGCGAAATAAACCAAAAGTGACCGCATTTTATTTGATCGCCATTCAGTTATTCCAATGCGCCGCCGGATTAACCACTTCGCTTCAGCTTTTATTGAATGTGATCGTGTTTGTTCGCAGTTCATGTAACGTAGCGTTGCAGGGCATCCGGTGTGAACGACTATCAGTGTGATTTGGCGCATCAACCAAAGGTTGAGAGGGCCGATTGCAAAAGAACGCATACAAAAAACTTTCCCGGACTCCCATCAAGGAATTCATCCGCTCCCTCCGGGCAGCGCTTGAACGAATTGATGGAGACGTTTCTTGGTGCGTGTCGTCTAGCACTTTTTGCTGGAACCTTAGGCGTGCTTTTGGTTGCCCTGACGGTATTCCATGTTCTCCCCACATCGCAAGGCGCCGGGTCATACGCCATGGGGGTGGTTGCCATCGCACTGATGGCCTATGCGCTGGCCGCGTTTGCCCTGCGCCTGAGCGAGTCATCGACAAAAAGCGATTCCCAATCAAGCCCACGCTTTTCAAAGCGTGTCGACGATTTTCAAAATGCTCTCAGCGACGTGTCAGAAGGCCAAGCTCACTACCACGAACTTCTCAATGCACAACCTGTGCTTATCTCCAGACAATCCGAAAATGGAAATCTGACTTATGTGAACACGGCATTCTGTAACGCGTTTGCCGTTTCCAGCTCAGAGATTCTAGGCCAGCCAATCCAGCCAAAAGTATTGGCGCTCGCTGAAGATGAAACCGTCGCAGCAATGCGCACGCTAACCTCTGCAACCCGCATAGAACTCCTAGAGACAACAAACGGGCAGCGTTGGATTGCCTGGGAAGAGTATAAATTGCGAGGGAAAACATCTGAGTCGCAGCAACTCCTCAGGATCGGACGCGATGTAACGGAGGCCAACGTTGCGGCAACCGAACTTAACAAAGCGCGTGAAGCAGCAGAAGCGGCAAACAAAGCCAAATCCAGATTTCTGGCAGCCGTCAGTCATGAAATCCGCACACCAATGAACGGCATCATCGGTATGAGCAGTCTTCTGCTTGATACGAAGCAAACGCCAGAGCAGCAAACGTACACAAACGCCATTACACAGTCTTCGCGCGTTCTTATGCGCCTCATCGACGAGCTTTTGGATTTCTCAAGAATCGAAGCCGGAAAGTTGGCGCTCGAGTCTCAACCCTTCAATATCAGCGACACAATCAGAAACGCCGTCGAACTCATGGCGCCGCACGCACACCAGCGAAATCTAGAAATCGCCTGGTGGGTTGAGTCAGATGTACCAGATGAATTGCGTGGCGACGAAACGCGCGTACGCCAGATCCTCCTAAACCTGATTTCAAACGCCATCAAGTTCACAGATTCCGGAGGCGTTTGCATATCAGCAAATTGCCTCGATCTTACCAATGAAGAGGCAAGCACCAATCAGTGTAAGTTAGCGATTTCTGTAAAGGACACAGGTATCGGTTTGTCGCCGAGCGAATGCGCCATGGTGTTTAAGGAATTCGAACAAACAGAAAAGGCACTTGAGCGTAAGGAGTCTGGATCGGGATTAGGCCTCACAATTTCACAGCAGTTGGCCAAAGCAATGGACGGTGAGATTCGCGTCGATTCAACGCCTGGCAAAGGATCAAAGTTCACAGCCGAACTATCATTCATCGCGCCACAAAAACCAAAACAACAACCTGAAACGGTCGTAAAATTTCCCCGCGAAAAAAGATCTCTTAAGTTTGAAGAGACATTACAGGTTGACTTGTCGGGACTCCGAGCACTGCTGGCATTTGATCGGCATATCGAGCGCAAGGCCATGGCCGACGTTTTGCTTTCCAATGGTGCAAGCGTGATCGAATGCGCGGCCCAAGACGCTGTCACCTCCGTCGAAAACGCACATGCGAGTGGGTCACCATTAAACCGGATTATCGTTGATTCAACTGGCGATGGCGTGTTGGCCAGCTCTGCATTAGCCCGAGCACGAGAGCTAGCAGAACCGGAACCGGTGCGTGGCGTTGTTCTCGTTAACCCCGTAACACGGGCCCATATGGACGAATACCGGTCAAACGGTTTTGAGTCATACCTTGTCCGTCCGGTTCGCCCCTCTGCCCTCTTGGAACAAGTCTCCAAGAACTTTCCTGTAACGGAACCAGGAGAAGACACATCAAACCGTGCGCCTAGTGAGAATAACCAACTTCATCCACACTCTCCCATTGCAGGAAAACTCATTTTGCTTGTTGAGGACAATGAACTCAACACGCTGTTGGCTTCCCGCTTGATTGAAAAATTGGGCGGCGCAGTAATAACAGTGGACAACGGTGTAGCTGCCGTCGACTACATGCGCGACAATCTTGAGCGCCCAAACGGTATGCCCGACCTTATTTTGATGGATATATTGTTGCCAAAACTGGGCGGGGTGGAAGCCATGCAAAAGATTAAAGAGATTTGCTCCAAAGCCCAAACAAAGTCCCATGTACCCAGTTTGTGCCCACCCATTGTTGCACTAACCGCCAACGTCCTTCCTGAAGACAAACGTCGCTACAAGTCCGCAGGTTTTGACGGTTACCTCGCGAAGCCCTTCGAGCCGGAAGAACTTGAGAACCTTGTTCGGCATTGGCTCACCACACCCAAAAATGCCTCGCTAGCCTAGACATTGACCACGCGCGGTGGCGCTGTGACGACCAAAAGGCCATCTCTACGCGCATTGCCGCGCCAATTCCCAATTAACGTGTTGATTTGGCCCCATAATCGACCTTCAATGCCATTATCGTAATATCCGCTTGCTGGAACCACCAAATTTCGTGATATGCGTGAGCGCGGACTTAAAACGGGTGAGTGGCTTCCCGAGACCAATGTCTGTTTCTTTGAAGCAGACCACTGTTCGTTGACCGGGAAGCTCATGGGGATGTTGGATGAGTCGTTTTCTTTCAGAGGGTACCGCGGACCGCAGGGATGAACCTGTCGGAGGGGACCACGCCTTAGCGTCAAAACCAAAATCCCGGCCCGCCAAGATTTACGGGCAGCTAGGCAATCTCCAAGTTCGCTTAGCAGAGGACATGGCAGACTTGCGTCGTGCGCAACAACTCCGCTACGAAGTCTTCTATGAAGAAATGTCGGCGCGACCAAGCAGCGTCGCAAAGATGCGGCGCCGTGACGAAGACGCGTTTGATGCCATTTGCGATCACTTGCTCGTCGTTGATCTCGCAACAAACAACAATGGAAGCGGAAACGGGTCTTGGCGTTCTGGACGCCAAACCAAAGTTGTTGGCACCTATCGCGTTCTACGCCAAGAGATCGCCGACCGCGCCCAGGGATTTTACACCCAAGGTGAATACGACATCGCCCCACTGATTAAAGCGCATGCTTCGACACACAAGTTTATGGAATTGGGCCGCTCGTGTGTTCTTAAGCCCTACAGAAACAAACGCACCGTTGAACTCTTATGGCATGGTTTGTGGACATACGTCCGCCAGCACAACGTTGACGTCATGTTAGGATGTGCAAGTTTTTCAGGAACGGATCCACGCGAACACGACATGGCGCTAAGCTTTTTGCACCACTACGCCTCAGCGCCACCTGAATGGCAATGTCGCGCCCACGACCCTCTCTATGTTCCCATGGACAGAGTCCCCAAAGATAAAATTGATACGAGGAGGGTTTTAAAATCGATCCCCCCCCTTATTAAGGGCTACCTGCGTCTGGGTGCGTTTGTGGGGGATGGAGCCGTGATCGACGAGCAATTTGCAACAACGGATGTGTTGATCATTCTGCCCGTTGAGAAAATCGATCCAAGGTATTTTGGACACTTCGGTGCACCAGACGAAGTCAAAAGTCGGATCTCATCCAATTGAATGCGCACCAACGCCAACTGTCTTTTTCCCAAATATAAAGCGATCAGGGTGCAACACACAAAAAAAGCCAAAAGCGCAACTGGGGGGAACTACGCTTTTGGCTTCAAAGTATGTACTCAGTAGTACTAGGACTTATCCAATGTCCCATGTGTGAAATCGACTACCAAACATGCAACTGGCGGAGAGTTAAACGCCAGTCACAGATAAGACGCTGGGGCGCGAAAAAAGTTGCTTTGGTGGAAAAAAAAATGCGAGGGGCGATAAACGAATGTTTAGGACCAAAGCCAAACAGACATCATGTAAAGCATTTGAAAAACAGAACAATAACTTAATACCAAAAGGAAAAACAAAAGAGACGCCTTGAAGAAACCGGTCGCCAGAACGTTAATAATTGCTCAGCCACCCAGGCATTTTTTCTGCGCCATCGTCTTGGAATAACCAAAGCCTACCGTCATGAGCGACCAATACGTGGCACAGAAAATCCTACAGACATGGCTGCGCTAGACATGTCTTGAAGCACCAAAAAACGCAAAACGGACCAGTCACTCCATGGCTTTGTATCGTGCATTTGCAACCGTAGGCGGGCTGACGATGGTCAGTCGCATGCTGGGATTCATTCGCGACATATTGATCGCCGCCGCCCTTGGGTCGGGCCCCGTTGCCGACGCTTTTTTTGTTGCCTTCCGCTTTCCCAATCTGTTCCGACGCCTGTTCGGCGAAGGCGCATTTAACGCAGCCTTCGTGCCCCTATTCGCTAGACGATTGGAAGGCGAAGGAAAAGCATCCGCAGTTGGGTTTGCAGAAGAAGCTTTGTCGGGGCTGTTATTCATTCTTCTGTTGTTTTCTGCTCTTTGCATGCTTGCCATGCCCTGGCTCATGGCCGTGCTTGCGCCAGGGTTCATTTCCAATCCACAAAAATACGATCTTGCTGTCCTGCTCACGCAGATCGCATTTCCCTATCTTCTCTGCATGTCATTGGTTGCATTACTTTCTGGCGTTCTCAATTCGCTACACCGCTTCACGGCCGCTGCAGCAGCACCCGTGCTACTCAACGTTATTCTCATAACCGCAATCTCAATCGCCATTGCATTAGGTTGGAGCGAACTGCCGGGTGCCGGCATCATCTTGGCGAGCGGCGTTTTCGTAGCCGGCTTGGCGCAGCTCGCCATGTTATGGTTTGCGACACGCAACGCAGGCATAGCCCTACGTTTCAAACGTCCTCGCTATACCCCCGGCATGAAGCGCCTGGTCTCACTTGGGATTCCAGGTCTGATTTCAGGCGGTATCACGCAAATTAATATTGTGATTGGGACAATCATTGCTTCTCTGCAAGCAGGCGCTGTTTCGTTTCTTTATTACGCGGATCGCCTTTACCAACTCCCACTGGGAATCGTCGGCGTGGCGATTGGAGTCGTCCTCCTGCCTGACCTTGCGCGTCGGCTACGCGCAGGCGACCAGGTGGCGGCAATGAACTCTATGAACCGATCATTGGAGTTCGCGCTTCTGTTGACCCTACCGGCAGCCGTTGCGCTCGCCGTGGCGGCAACGCCTATCATCCAGGTGTTGTTTGAGCGTGGCGCCTTTCAAGCTTCAGACACAGCCGCGACCGCTTTTGCCCTGGCAGCTTTTGCTGTCGGCCTACCCGCCTTCGTTCTGATGAAAGTGTTCCAACCTGGTTACTTTGCGCGCGAAGACACCAAAACGCCAATGTACTTTGCGGCCATAAACGCCACCGCAAACATCATTGGGTCGCTCTCGCTGTTTTATGCCTTCCAACGCGCTGGGCTGCCGCCCCATGTGGGAATTGCACTCGCAACCTCCATCGCCGGCTGGGTCAACGCCATTCTTCTTTGGCGGGGCCTCGCACGAAAAGACCAATTTCATCCAGACCAAAAGCTGTTGCGAAATTTGCCCCTCATTATACTGGCGAGCGCACTCATGGGCCTGGCGCTTTGGTTGATCATCCCTCAACTGGCAGGCCTTTTTGATCGAGGCCAGTCAATTTTCGTACGCGCATTTGCGCTTGCGGCCCTCGTCGCGGCCGGACTTGGCGTTTATGGACTGCTGATCGTCCTTATGCGGGTCATAACACCCGGACAGCTTTCCAAACTGCTTCGGCAGCAGCCCCCTCAATAGTAAGCAGGACACAGTGCCTCGAAGTCATGTGGCGGATGAAAATCCCAAAAAGGTTGCCCGCGAACAGGCAAGAGTCCATAAGGCGCTCACCTGCAACACGCAAACCGCTAAAAATTTAAGGGTCGAACATGCAATTTAAGGAACGCGTCTTTTCCGGAATGCAGCCGACGGGCAGCTTGCATTTGGGCAATTACCTGGGCGCAATGCTGAACTGGATTAAACTGCAAGAAACCCATGAATGCATTTATTGCATTGTCGATCTGCACGCGATCACCGTATGGCAAGATCCGCAAGAACTCAAACGTGCAACGCGGCAAGTGACGGCGGCCTATATCGCAGCAGGTCTCGACCCAAAGCGGTCAATCGTCTTCAACCAAAGCCAAGTCGCAGCGCACGCAGAACTAGCGTGGATCTTCAATTGCGTGGCGCGCCTCGGTTGGCTCAATCGCATGACGCAATTCAAAGAAAAGGCCGGCAAGGATCGCGAAAACGCATCCGTGGGTTTGTTCGCATACCCAAATCTCATGGCCGCTGACATTTTGGCCTACCGCGCAACGCACGTGCCGGTCGGCGACGACCAAAAGCAGCATCTCGAGCTTTCACGTGACATCGCTCAAAAGTTCAACAACGATTTTCGCGAACAAATCATCGCCGCCGGTTATGACGACGGCGAGTTCTTCCCCTTGCCTGAACCGGTAATCACAGGGCCAGCGACGCGCGTAATGTCTTTACGGGATGGGTCGAAAAAAATGTCCAAGTCTGATACATCTGATTTATCCCGTATTAATCTCACAGACGACGCCGATACGATCGCAAAAAAAATTAAAAAGGCCAAAACTGATCCCGAGCCGCTCCCCAGTGAGGAAAAAGGACTTGAGGATCGACCCGAAGCACAAAATTTGATTGGGATCTATGCGGCTCTCTCAGGTGTCGCGCCGGAAAAGATACTCGCAGAGTTCGGCGGTGCGCAATTTTCCAAGTTCAAGTCGGCTCTATCTGAAATTTGCTTAGATCGCATGGGTGCGTTGTCCGATAAAATTAAGAAATTGATGGAAGACGAGACGGAAATTGACCACATCCTTATCGATGGGGCCGAACGCGCCCGCACAATTGCCGAGCCAATCATGAATGAGATAAAAGACATCGTTGGGTTTGTTAGGTCCCCCTAGAGCACAATCCATCACCCGAATCCCGCTTCGATCGCGATGAATGAGATAGAAGAGTTGTTCGCAGCGCTCCGAAATGGCAGCATGATCTTATGAAACGACGCCGCTCCTTTGAAGAAGGCCACCGCCGCAAGTTCCTACTTATCGTTGACAACAGCGATGAAGTAAACGCGGCGCTCTACTATTCTGCCTGCCGGGTGCAGCACTCAGGCGGCTCAATCGTGATGCTTTACGTGATACAACCGCAGGACTTCCAACATTGGATTGGTGTGCGCCAAGTGCAACTGGAAGAAGAAACGAACACAGCCAAAGCACTGTTCAGGCTTTTTCGCCGACGCTTAAACCAATGTGGTTTTGAAGAAGTGGTGACCGAAGAGGTGATACGAGAAGGCACCAAGGTCGAAGCCATTGCCGCTGCCATTGAAGAAGACGAAGACCTAGCGATTTTGGTGCTAGGCGCTGCCGCTGACAAAAAGGGGCCTGGACCATTGGTGTCATCACTCGCGGCAGGAACAGAGGCAGGTGAATTTCCGATCCCAATCACCATCGTTCCCGGCAACTTGTCGTTGGAAGAAATAAAAGCGCTCGCCTAACCAAATACCGGCTGAATTGGCGGCAACCACCCCCGATTATACTGGAAAACGAGGTGGTCCCCTCGACATTTCGCTATGGCTCACATATCTCTACTCTAGAAAGATTCTAATCTCATCGGGTTGTCTCTCGCAGCCCGGTCTCGACAGTGCCCTCAATCCATGCGGTAGGGAGCCAAAACCAAAATGTTCATTCAAACAGAATCAACACCCAACCCAGCCACCCTAAAGTTTAAGCCTGGCCGAGAAGTTCTTGCCACCGGGACCGTTGATTACCGAACCAAAGATGATGCCGACGCCTCCCCGTTGGCACGCAGGCTGTTTGCCATTGAAAATATAGAAGGCGTTTTTCTTGGCACCGATTTTATCTCGGTGACCAAAGGCGATGCGGAATGGCAGCACCTCAAACCGGTCATCCTGGGCGTCATCATGGAACATTACATGTCCGGAGCACCTGTGTTGGAAAAAGACGCACCGACGGAGTCCGGCGATGAAAACTATGACCCCGCCGATGAGGCCGTCGTCAAAACGATTAAGGAACTGATTGAGACAAGGGTCCGCCCCGCAGTTGCACAAGATGGTGGCGACATCACATTTTCTGGATTCCGCGATGGCATCGTCTATCTCCATTTGCGCGGAGCCTGTGCGGGTTGCCCGAGCTCCACAGCGACCTTGCGGCATGGCATCGAAAATCTCTTGCGCCACTTTTGCCCCGAAGTCGAAGAAGTCCAGGCCGTATAGCGCGCAAAAAAATGGCAGATCCAATAAGCTCCGCAGCGTTAGGCCAGCTTTTCCTAGATGCGCGCACCCACAACGTCTGGCAGGACCGCGATGTCCCAGACGAGGTCCTTCACAAGCTTTTTGAGCTCACACGCATGGGCCCAACAAGTGCCAATTGCAGTCCGGCCCGCTTCATATTTGTCAAGTCAGACGATGCCAAACAGCGTTTGAAACCGCATCTCTCCGGCAACAACGCGGAAAAAACAATGCAAGCGCCGGTTTGCGTGATTATTGGCAACGACATGGAGTTTCATGAACACTTGCCCAAGTTGTTCCCCCACACGGACGCACGCAGTTGGTTTGTTGGCAACGACGCAAAAATTTCCGAAACAGCATTTCGTAATGCGACCCTGCAAGGTGCTTATTTGATCATAGCTGCGCGCGCCCTAGGCTTGGATTGTGGCCCAATGTCGGGATTTGACCCACAAGGGGTCGACAAAGAATTCTTTGCTGGCACATCCGCAAAATCAAACTTCCTTTGCAACCTGGGTTACGGCGTACATGCAGAGCTGTTTCCACGCTCCCCCAGATTTGAATTTGACCAAGTTGCAAAAATAATATGATGATTGTGTCTCGGGCAATTGGCCTCAAATAGGTCGGGCTGAAGACCGGTAACGTGTCAGCTGGCAATGAATAACACACGCCAAATCATATTAGCGTTCGATACATGTTTCCAAGCCTGCTCTGCTGCTATGTTGACGGCAGATGGTGCATCTGGCGATTGCTACAAAGAAATGGAAACGGGACATGTCGAACACCTCGTTCCGATGATTTCTGAAGCCATGGCACGTGCAAATGTCAGTTTTAGTGACCTCACCGGCGTCGCGGCAACGATCGGACCAGGCACATTCACAGGAACGCGAATCGGAATCGCAACGGCGCGCAGTTTTGCATTGTCCCTTGGCTGCCCGCTTTATGGTGTAACGAGTCTCACCGCCATGGCACGCAAAGCTGAAGCGAAACTCGCCGGGGACGCACAAGGAAAAATCATCGCCGTCGTCATCAATGCCCGCCGTGAGCAAGTCTACATTCAGTGTTTTGGTGACAACGTGCCAGAGGGCTTTACCCAACCGCAACTGGTCGCACCACAAGATGCCGCATCAAAATTAGCAGGCAGGAACGTGATTGCCGTTGGGTCTGGCGGAGAGCTTCTCGCCACAACGGCCAAGAAATACAACGCAAATTGCGAACCAATGTTTAAGGATTTGCAACCCGACACAGCGTTTATTCGCCTCCATGATCTAACGCGATACCAAACGTTGCGCCCGCTATACTTACGGGCGCCGGATGCAAAGCCACCATCAGGAAGTTCCATCGCAAGAGCATGAAAATGCGATCAGTCGCGAATACAAAAAATCCAAACGAGGATATTCGCATTCTTCGAGCCGGTCACAGTCACGTAAGCGAAATCAAGCGTTTACAAAATGAGCTTTTCGTTGAGAAATGGAGCCAAGAGAGCATTGCCGCCCTTTTAAGACAGCCCTGTGCATGTGCGTTCGTCGCGTCGATAATCGAACGCCAAGGACAAGACAAAATTCTTGCGTACCTTCTTTCCATGCTGTGTGACCAATCATCTGAAATTTTCTCAATCGGTGTTGACGCAGAACTTCAAAAAAGGGGCCTTGGCAAGCGCTTAGTGCATGAACTTATGGAAACGTCTCGAAACGAAGGCGCGTGCGAAATTTTCCTGGAGGTCGCATGCAATAATGCTCCTGCGATAGCGCTATACAAAAGTATAGGTTTTCAAGTGAAGGGACAGCGTAAAAGATACTACCAGAGTAACGGCGCCGGTATTCGGGTAGATGCGCTGGTGCTCAAATTTTGCCTTTAGCTGTTTTATTATTGTTGCGGGTGTAATTGACCTGTATCATGAAAATCCTAATCATCGCAGAAGACCAGCCGAATAAGGCTGAGGAAGAATTATTGCAATGCCCGTATTAGCCAAACAGCAAACAACGAACTTAGAACATCTTTGCGCCAAAGCCGGTTTGCGCATGACCGATCAACGCCGCGTAATTGCGCAAGTTTTATCAAGCGCAAACGACCACCCGGACGTGGAAGAATTACATCGGCGCATACACGCAAAGAATTCACGTATTTCAATTTCGACGGTCTACCGCACGCTGCGGCTTTTAGAAAAAAAGGGCATCTTAGAAAGGCATGATTTTAAAACCGGCCGTGGCCACTACGAACCCGTAACCGACGAACATCATGATCATTTGATCAATGCGGACTCAGGTGAAGTTATTGAGTTTCATTGTGAGGAAATCGAAAAGCTTCAAGAGCGGATCGCCCATGAGCACGGCCTGCGCCTCATTGGCCACCGCTTAGAGCTTTATGCTGTGCCACTAGACTCCAAGCGGGCGTCGAGATAATGGGCGCCGTGAGGGCGGCCACGATACTCGCTGGTTACGCCGGGCTAACATTGCCGCTCATTCCGCTTCAGGCGCTACTCTTGCGTGTTAGCCCCAATCATGCGCGAAAACTCCCCCATTGGTATCATCGCCAAGTTTGCAAACTTCTCGGTATCCGAATTGACATCGATGGAAAAGTTGCAAACGACAGGCCTTTGCTGCTTGTTGCCAATCACTCCTCATGGCTCGACATACCTGTGATGTCAGCAATTGCCCCTGTTTCGTTCATCGCCAAAAAGGAAGTCTCACAGTGGCCCGGAGTATCTATTCTGGCACGCCTTCAACGCACCGCGTTCATTGACCGCGACCGCCGCACCTCGGTCAAAGAGACGACCAAGTTACTGCAAGAACGGTTGGCTGATGGCGATACGTTGGTCCTTTTTGCAGAGGGCACGTCCAGCGACGGCGCGCGTGTCCTGCCATTCAAAAGCTCATTGTTTGCCGCGGCAATATCCAATGACGGTGCGAGCAAAAAAG
Organism: Hyphomicrobiaceae bacterium; assembly: GCA_965222775.1. Taxonomy (GTDB): domain Bacteria; phylum Pseudomonadota; class Alphaproteobacteria; order Rhizobiales; family Hyphomicrobiaceae; genus CBDCUV01. Next base: position 973,068 of record OZ244971.1, on the reverse strand, counting down.
AAGGCAGCGCATCATCGTCAGACCAGCCCATGATCCAAACGTTGACCGTTGCTTACACACGATTACATGGCATCCCCCTCGGGCGCGCAGATCGGCCCCTCATTGGCTGGTATGGTGACATGGAGATGCTTGGCCACGCCTGGCAATTGTTAAAATCTGGCCCCATCGACGTGAAAGCGCGTGTAGGCAACCCCTTCCCGCTCGCAAGCTTTACCGATCGCAAAGCGGTGACGCGCGCAACGGAAACCCAAATCAGGGAAACATTGGTTCGGATCCTGCGTGACAAATCAGACGACGATGTTGTGAACGTTGCGCCACCACAAACGGGGTTGCATGGCCGGCGCAAAAACCAAGCTTCGTCCAAGCCTTGGACCTAAATCTCAACTGAACACGCTCGAACGCCATAAAAAGCAACCTTCGCCTGCATTCCCCTCGGCCTGTGGCCAAATTCCGCTAGTCGAATCTTAGGGATTCAGGAGATACTGAGGTATGGATTGATATTGCAGAGCAGCATTTGCGGCAAGACATGCCTTTGGCCACTGGTAAACCAACCAAACTGCTGCGAACGACCAAATTGGAACGGAAATTGCGTTGAGTAAGTTGCGTAATCGGCGAGACATAAATCCGGCGCCCAAAGGAGATGAGGCAATGCCGGGGACCAAGAAGGTCTTCATTAAGACGTTCGGCTGCCAAATGAACGTCTATGACTCAGAGCGCATGCTCGAAGCGCTGTCGACATGCGGATATACCCAGACGGACGATGTCAAAGATGCAGACGTCGTTGTGCTCAACACTTGCCATATCCGTGAAAAAGCAGCCGAGAAAGTCTACTCAGACCTTGGTCGCTTTCGTCAAACAAAAGAAAGCCGCCAAAGAGACGGCAAGAAGACACTTATCGCAGTGGCTGGTTGCGTCGCACAAGCAGAGGGCGCTGAAATGATCAAGCGCGCACCAACCGTCGACCTCGTCGTCGGTCCGCAAAGCTATCATAAATTACCAGACCTGTTGTTCCGCGCCGGCATCGAATCCAGTCGGCTGATTGAGACATCGTTTCCAGACGAAGACAAGTTTGCGGAATTACCAGACCGCAACGGCCATGCAGGTGTGGTCAGTCAGACAAAAAACGCAACAGCCTTCCTGACCATCCAAGAAGGATGTGACAAGTTCTGCACCTTTTGTGTCGTGCCGTATACACGCGGGGTGGAATATTCCCGCGAGGTTCAAAGTCTCGTCAAAGAAGCAGAAGGGCTCGTTGCGCGCGGCGTTTGCGAAATCACGCTGCTTGGTCAAAACGTCAATGCCTATCATGGAAAAGGGCCCGATGGCCGCGAATGGTCCCTCGCCGATCTAATAAAACGTTTAGCTCAAATCGAAGGTCTTGCGCGCATTCGCTACACGACCAGCCATCCCTGCGATATGAGCACAGATCTCATCAATGCCCATCGCGACGAACCAAAATTGATGCCCTACCTGCATCTGCCGTTCCAAGCTGGGTCAGACAGAATACTTGGCGCTATGAATCGCAAACACACGGTTGCCCAATACCGAAAAGTTATTGACGCGATCAGAGCCGCCCGTCCCGACATCGCACTATCAACCGACATCATTGTTGGCTTTCCCGGTGAAACCGAACAGGACTTTCAAGGCACACTGGACCTGATTGAGGAAATCGGTTTTGCACAAGCCTTTTCGTTCAAATATTCAGCGCGGCCCGGTACGCCTGCAGCAAGCATTGAGGAACAGGTTGACGATGGGGTTAAGTCAGAGCGTTTGCAACGCGTGCAAGAGCTCCTAAATATGCAGCAAGACCAGTTTAATGCCAGATGTGTCGGCAGGACGCTCCCTGTTTTGCTTGAACAAACCGGCCGTTACTCTGGCCAACTTGTGGGGCGTTCCCCATATCTACAGCCGGTACACGTAGAAGGGTCCGACACGCTTTTGGGGAGCATCATCAAGGTTGAAATATCCGCCGCCTGGCCAAATAGCCTTGCCGGTGTCATAAGGGCGGCATAACCACAGCATATTGGAGTGCACGGTGTGCCAGAAACTGGCGTTTCACGTTACTACCGGCAAGCCAGATCGTAGGCCATAAAGATCGAACCGGAGAACTTTCGCACAGGGTCAACGCAAAGGAGTCCATGAATTGACAGGCATTCGCGGGCAGACCGTGACTAGGCCGGGCAAATCGCCCAACAAAAAAATCGAACTCGTTCGCGTCGTCGTACCTTTTGAGGACAATCGACATTTGCCGCGGTTGCTTGGTGAGTTCGACTCCAATCTTGCTCTCATCGAAGACCGGTTAGGAATTGAAGCGCATGCGCACGGCAATGTTGTTACGCTTTCCGGGCCAGAAGATAGTTGTGCCATCGCTCGTCATGTTCTCGAAGAGCTATATACGCGCGTCGCAGAAGGCCACGCCGTAACAACCGGCGATTTCGATGGGGCAATAAGACATGCAAACATCGAAGCAAGCAATCGGTCTGAACAAGCCCAAATAGCAACCCGACGGCGCACAATAAAAGCACGCACGCCAACACAAAGCGAATACATCAGAGCCATTGATCGCGTCGACCTCGTGTTCGGTGTTGGCCCTGCGGGCACTGGCAAGACATACCTTGCGGTCGCCTACGCCGCACATCTTTTAGAACAAGGCGCCGTGGAACGCATCATCTTGTCACGGCCAGCCGTCGAGGCAGGCGAACGATTAGGTTTTTTGCCCGGCGACATGCGCGACAAAGTAGATCCTTACTTGCGACCGCTTTACGACGCCCTTTACGATTTGTTGCCTCCGGAAAAAGTTGAAAAGGGCATTGAAACCGGTGTCATTGAAATTGCACCGCTCGCCTTTATGCGCGGCCGCACGCTGGCCCATTCTTTCATCATTTTGGACGAGGCCCAAAACACCACCAGTATGCAGATGAAAATGTTTCTTACGCGTCTAGGCGAAGGATCAAAAATGGTTGTGACCGGCGACCCAAGCCAAATCGACCTCCCCACCGGGATGATGTCTGGCCTCAATGAGGCCATCGACCTCCTACAAGATGTCGAGGGAATAAATGCTGTTCGCTTTACCAGCTCGGACGTTGTTCGCAGGGACCTTGTCGGCCGCATCGTAAATGCGTACGATGGCGCCTCATCCCAAGCGGACGCAATGAAACAGGGAAAGAAAAAGGCGAGTCCCAAACCGAGCGCAGACAAGTAAGGTGCCATTCTGTTAACGTATTTGTTAAAAGGTCACAGTTGGCATTTTGGGCTCAATGAAGAAATGAACAACATAGTTGAAGGGACCTGTGCAAGCTCTAGCGCTGCCAAGCTCAGCGAGGACGAGTCATTTGAGCCTCCATCGTGTGGGCGTGCACAAATTAAACCCGAAATATTCGTGCACGATGAACAATGGGCCAAGTTTGGCGACGTCGAAGGGCTTGTGAAAAGCGTTTGCAAAGCCGTCACTGATTGTCGCGATGTAAAGCTTGATTTCAAACAAACGCGCAGCGTTGCGGTTGCCTTGTCCAACGACGAAAAAATCACAGAACTCAATGGGACATTTCGCTCTAAATCGCGGCCAACCAATGTTCTGTCGTTTCCCGCCCTCCCGCACAGTCATGCAAACGACCATGACATCCCATCTCTAGGCGATATCATCCTCTCCGTAGAGACAACTTTAAACGAAGCGAACGAATTGGGTATTCCGCCGGCCCATCATATTCAGCATTTAATCGCGCACGCCCTTCTACATAATTTGGGATACGACCATGAGAATGACGCCGCGGCAAACAAGATGGAAACGCTTGAAACAAAAATACTTGCATCACTTGGTATTCCCGACCCCTACGACGAACGCGATGCTTAACCTGCGACGGCATATATTTCTTCTAACGCCAAACATACACATCAAAGAACAATGACCACCGACAGTACAAAGACCGAAACCTACAAATCCAAATTTCTTTTAAAAGAAGACTTGGAAAACGACAGTTTGGGTTGGTTTTCAGCAATTCGCGCCAGACTTAGTCTGACATGTGCGCCATCTATACGCGAAACGCTCGTCTACGCATTGCGCGATGAAACGGGATCCGCGGAAAGTTTCACAGCAGAAGAACGCGCAATGTTACTGCGCATGCTCCATTTTGGCGACGTTCGCGTTGAAGATGTGATGGTGCCACGCGCAGACATAATTGCCATTGAAGAACAAGAGCCGATTGCCGAACTTTTGAGCACTTTCGAAGAAGCAGGAGTCTCACGCGTACCAGTCTTTGCCGAAACGCTCGATGATCCTCGCGGCATGATTCATATCAAAGACCTTTTTCGATGGCTCATGGCCGACGCCGTGAAAAATGGTTCAAATGGGTCGGCAAACGGAAAAGGCCCCCGAAATAGTGAAAGCGATCCCGACTGTGCCCCAAACTCACTAGATCTTGGGCGCGTTGATCTATCAAAACCAATTGCTTTTACCAAAGTGCGCCGCCCGGTGCTCTATGTCCCTCCATCAATGCCGGCCATGAACCTTTTGATACGAATGCAATCAACACGCATTCACATGGCGCTTGTGGTTGATGAATATGGCGGCACAGACGGACTGGTGACTATTGAGGACCTCGTTGAACAGATTGTAGGCGACATCGAAGACGAGCACGATGACGCGGAAGCAGCCCACATTGCCCGCGATCCAAAACTGGGTCTTGTCGCGGCCGCGAGAACACCTGTTGAAGAATTAGAAGCGCATGTCGGTCAAAAGCTACTAAACGAAAGTGAGGAGGACGAGATCGACACGTTAGGAGGCCTCGTCTTTACAATCTTAAACCGTGTCCCTGCTCGTGGCGAAATCGTTCGCCACGCAAGTGGCATCGAGTTCGAGGTCTTAGATGCAGACGCGCGCAAAATAAAAAAGCTAAAAATTCACGTCCCTCCCAATTCAGAGGGAAGCGACAAGACAGACGAACATTCCGCCAAGGGTGACGCGTGAAGCGCGAGCCATCACTAGATAAGGCGCGTGATAGACGGCCGCAAAGCAAATCAAATAAAGCGATTGTCGTGACAACGCAGAACAAAGCGGCACGTTTAATTTTCATTCACGATTACATTGTGAACGCGACAGGCTGGCGCAGGGTGGGACTTGCTGTGGCCGCCGGCGCCCTCTCCACACTGGCGATGGCGCCTTTCTTTTTTCTGCCGGTGTTGTTCTTCACGCTTCCGACTTTGGTCTGGTTGATCGATCCAACCGCGTCAACGAGCCAAAACGCGAACTCAGGTAACGACCAAGGCCTGACCCGTGAAACTCTTGTGAGCGCAGCAAATGTCGGCTGGTGGTTTGGTTTTGGATATTTTCTAACTGGGCTGTTTTGGATCGGTGAGGCCTTTTTGGTCGAAGCCCATATTTTTGGTTGGCTGATGCCGTTTGCGGTCATTTCAATGCCCGCTGGCCTTGCTCTATTTACGGCAGCCATGACGGCCGCCGCGCGCGCATTTTGGTCGGCTGGATTTGAACGCGTTTTTGTTCTGGCAATTTCTTTTGGCGTATTTGAATGGCTGCGGGGCCATATCTTCACAGGATTTCCCTGGAACACGTTGGGGTACGCGTTAACCCAGCCGCTAAGTTTAATGCAGTCGGTGAGTCTGATCGGTGTCTACGGACTGACACCCTGGGCGGTGCTCATATGTTCGACTCCAGCTGTATGTTTTTTCCGCATTGAAAAAAAACGAACAACACACGTGCAAAATATTAATCATGCACTCCTCTTAATTTTCTTATTTACCATGTTTCCATTGCTCGCCATGTACGGATATGGCCTCACCAAACTTTCTGCGGGGCTCACGCACAACGTTGCCAACGTCAAACTAAGACTTGTGCAACCAAGCACGCCACAACCCGACAAATGGCGCGCTGACAAACAAGAAGAAATCTTTTTTGATCACCTTAGTCTTTCAAAAATGAATGCCGACGGTCGACTGGACGATGCCAAGGGCGTGACACACGTCATTTGGCCCGAAGCCGCAATGCCCTTTCTGCCGCTATCAGCTCCGCGTGCGCTTGAAAAAATCGGTGAAATGCTTCCCGAGGAAGCCCACCTGATTGCTGGTGCTCTACGTGTTGATCGCCCGGCTGAGTCGCCCATCATCGATTATGAGTCGAATGATCGCCGCAGGGTCTTCAACTCCCTAATTGCGTTTGATAGTTCAGGAAAACCCACTGTTATCTATGATAAAATCCACCTTGTGCCATTCGGCGAGTATCTGCCTTTTCAGCAAACACTCGAAGCAATCGGGTTGCGCCAGTTAACAAGATTGCGCGGCGGCTTCACTATCGGTGAGCGTCCGCGACAAACAATTAACATCTCCGGCTTGCCACCACTGGTAGCGCTAATTTGCTACGAAGTAATCTTTCCGGGTGCGATCATTCAGACTACAAAGCGCCCAAGCCTTCTTATCAATCTGACCAATGACGGTTGGTTCGGTAACACCACTGGCCCGTATCAACACTTTCACCAATCCCGGGTACGTGCGGTTGAAGAAGGCCTTCCACTAATAAGATCTGCCAACAATGGTATTTCAGCAGTCATCGATCCTTTTGGGCGAGTTTTACATCAATTGGATCTCAATCAACGTGGTACATTGGATGCACAATTACCATCTCCGGCTGCAAGAACAGTATTCACACAACATTCGAAAGAGATTTTCATAATGAATTTGCTTTTATTCGTGTTGCTGGCATACGTTGTTAAAGCACTGCGCAAGAACTAGGCACACTCAACTGTCGGTGTGGGCGAATTTTAAACTGCATCCAAAAATAGCAAAAAAGGTCCGTTGTGATCTCAACACCACTTAAACACTGAATAGTGAAGAACAGGAACCTATCCATTGACCGCGCGCAATGCGGCACATATTAACCTGGTAGGATTGTATTGTTCTGAAGTATACGATCCATTCTTCAATGTCTGGTGGGATCCCGAATGGCAAAGCGCGATCAGGTCATCGAAAAAATATCAGAAGAACGGAATGCCCGGCGCCCCAATCCAATAGATATACATGTTGGTGGCCGTGTTCGACTTAGGCGCATGCTCTTGGGTATGAGCCAGGAAAAGTTGGGCGAGCATCTGGGACTAACGTTCCAACAAATTCAAAAGTACGAAAAAGGTGTCAATCGCATTGGTGCCAGTCGTCTGTTTGAATTGTCACGAGTCCTAAAAGTGCCAATTCAATTTTTCTATGATCAGGCGCCGCAGCTTGACGACAAATCGTCAAAGGCGGAGGGATTTGCGGAACCACCCGAAGAATCTTACGTTGTAGAATTTCTTTCAACGCGAGAGGGTTTGGAACTCAACAAGGCATTCGTGCAAATTTCCAATCCGCAAATTCGGCGCTCAATTATTGAACTTGTTCGCTCGCTTTCCGAAAGCAACAGCGACTAAAGTCTCGCACTGGTTCAATTCGGCCAGGCTCCACCGCCTAATAACCCGAAACCGTAGCGACCCCGGATTGCCAGTTTGTGCTCTGGCTGCGCCACCCAATCCAGCATACTGACCGGTGGAAGGCAAAAATTAAGATACCCTCCAGCAACGTAAATTGGCGAGATCGCCCTCGTATGGGCATTAAGACAGCTTGACCACACACGAGAAGATTGCGACAACCCCCCAAATTTTCAAACGAACAACAGGTCCTGGGGGTGAGCGTGGCACGCACATCATATTTGTTCACGAGTGAATCCGTATCTGAAGGCCACCCTGACAAGGTCTGCGACCGGATTTCAGATGAAATTGTCGATTTGTTTTATCGTGAGGGGCCGGCCGCTGGCATTGATCCATGGGTCATTCGCGCGGCCTGCGAAACGTTAACCACGACAAATCGCGTGATCATCGCTGGTGAAACGCGTGGTCCCAAAAACGTGACTGTCGAATTGATCACTGCTGCTGTGCGTGCGGCGATCAAAGACATTGGTTACGAACAAGACGGGTTCCATTGGGCCAACACCAACGTTGATGTCCTGCTACACCCACAATCTGCCGATATCGCGATGGGCGTCGATTCCGCCGACAACAAAGATGAAGGCGCAGGCGACCAAGGAATCATGTTCGGGTATGCATGTCGCGAAACGCCAGAACTAATGCCGGCACCAATCTTCTACTCGCACAAGATTCTTGAAGTGTTGGCAAAGGCACGCAAAGCAAAAGAAGGCACCGCTGCCAAACTTGGCCCAGACGCAAAAAGCCAAGTCACTGTTCAATATGAAAATGGTCAGCCAGTGGGCGTCACGCAAATCGTCTTGTCGACCCAGCACATCGATCCGGATTTAACGTCATCTGATGTGCGCGCCATTGTTGAACCTTATATCCGCCAAGTCTTACCCTCTGAATGGCTAACCGATAACACTGTGTGGCACGTCAATCCCACCGGCAAATTTGTTATCGGCGGCCCAGACGGAGATTCCGGTCTAACCGGGCGAAAGATTATTGTTGATACCTATGGTGGTGCCGCGCCCCATGGCGGCGGAGCGTTTTCGGGTAAAGACCCGACAAAAGTTGATCGCTCAGCAGCCTACGCCGCCCGCTATCTCGCCAAAAATATTGTGGCTGCCGATCTCGCCGACCGCTGCACAATCCAGTTGTCGTATGCCATTGGTGTCGCCGAACCACTCTCAATCTATGTCGACACCCATGGAACCGGCAAAGTGGAAGAAGCCAAATTGGAGACTGTGCTGCGCGATGTGATGCGCCTCACCCCCCGGGGCATCCGCGAGCATTTGGCCTTAAATCACCCCATATATGCAAGGACGGCGGCATATGGCCATTTTGGTCGCAAACCCGATGACACGGGCGGCTTCACCTGGGAAAAAGTTGATCTTGCCGACACGATAAAATCTGCAGTTTCATAGTTTGGCGACCAGGTGCCACGTTAGCCATTTTTGCAGCGGTTAGTAAAAACCTGATCGGCCAACAATGAGCCTGCACGAGAGGTGAAGGGCACTTGGGGGCAAGGACGAAGATGTCCAGCTCGCACCAAGAAATTAGATCATTTGGCAGACGTCGAGCGCGGCCTCTCAGCGCCCGTCAGCAGCGCTTGATGCGCGAGCTCCTGCCTCAACTTCTAATCGACACCTCTAAAGCTGCGCCCGCGACCATCACCGAGCTCTTCGAACCCAATATCAAAACATGTTGGCTGGAGATCGGATTCGGAGGCGGCGAGCATTTGATCGCAGCAGCGCGAGAAATGAGGAACGTTGGATTTATTGGTTGCGAGCCCTTTGAGGACGGCGTCGCCAAAACACTCTCAGAAATCGAAACTCATAATCTCAAAAACGTTCGTTTGTTCGTCGATGACGTACGTCATCTCCTTGGCTGGCTTCCCGCCAACTCCATCCGCCGCACAATCATCCTCTTTCCAGATCCTTGGCCCAAACGACGCCACCACAAACGCAGGCTTGTTAATCAAAGTACGCTTGCTGCGCTAGCCTGCGTCATGCCCCCCGGCGCCCAATTGCGCATCGCAACAGACATCGGCGATTACGTCCGCACGACGTTTGTCGCAATTCATGCCAATGGCAAGTTTCTCTGGTGCGCGCGCAAAAAGGCGGACTGGGAGGTCCCACCTGATGACTGGATTCCGACCCGGTACGAGAAAAAAGCAAAGCAGCAGCGCCGGCGCCGTTATTACTTCGATTTTGAACGACAAACCAAAATTATTGGAGAAAGCTGACCAGATACACAATATTAGTGTTGCAACATCAGTCATGATGACGTAATCTTAACACGCTCATGATCATCTCAACTTTGGGAGTGGGCCCGTCGGGGGTCCGCTCTTTTTGTATTGAAGGGGCGCAATTCGCTTCAGCAACGCGGGATCCACCGACAAATGGACTCAAAGGGTCGCCAGGCCTTTCACGAACGATTTGTCCGCGAAAAAGGGGTATCGGCGGCTGTGGCTGATCTGATTGAGCCTGTTTTGGCTGATCTTGGGTTTCGGCTTGTTCGCGTTCGCGTAACAGGAAAAGTTGAAAAGACGCTGCAGATCATGACCGAACGCAATGATGGCACAATAACGGTGGACGACTGCGAAATGATTTCTCGCCAATTGTCGCCAGTTTTAGATGTCCACGATCCGATTGCCGGCAGTTATCGATTGGAGGTTTCCTCGCCTGGCATTGATCGTCCCCTCGTTCGACCGTCTGATTTTGAAGATTGGGCGGGATACGAAGCAAAAATTGAACTTCACGAACTCGTCGACGGTCGCAAACGCTTCCGCGGCAAATTGGAAGGGTTCGAGGATGGAGAAATCAGAGTTGCGGTTGACTTAGATGAAAGAGGTCCGACGACGTTAGGTTTTCCAATCAAACTGATTGAAGAAGCCCGTTTGGTTTTGACCGAGGATCTCATTCGCGAAGCACTCCGCAGGTCGAAAAAGAACGACAACGAACCGCATGAAGTTAGTGAAGGAAGCCCTGCCGAGGACCTACCTTCAGAGTTAGATATTGAGATTGAAGAAGACTAAGAGGAACAAACCACCATGGCCATGGCTGGCATAAGCGCTAATCGCCTCGAGCTTCTGCAGATCGCAGATGCCGTCGCGCGCGAGAAATCGATCGATCGCACGATCGTAATTCAAGCCATGCAAGATGCGATACAAAAGGCCGCAAAATCACGCTATGGCGCGGAAAATGATATCCGCTGTGAAATTGATCCCAAGACCGGCGAAACGCGCCTTTATCGTGTCTTCACGATTGTTGAGGAAATCGAAAACGAAGCAACGGAAGTCAGGCTCGAAGATGCGCGCCTTGACAATCCGGAAGCTGAGCCAGGCGAACTGATCAAAACGGAACTACCACCTTTGGATTTTGGGCGCGTAGCGGCTCAAAATGCCAAACAGGTCATCGTCCAAAAAGTAAGAGAAGCAGAGCGCGAACGCCAATTTGAAGATTACAAGGACCGCATCGGAGAAGTCGTCAACGGATCGGTGAAGCGTGTTGAGTATGGCAACGTCATTGTTGATCTAGGTCGCGCTGAAGGCGTTATTCGCCGCGACGAGATGATCCCTCGTGAAAATCTGCGCTACGGCGATCGCACGCGTGCCTACATTTATGATGTTCGCCAGGAGCAGCGCGGGCCGCAGATCTTCCTGTCACGCGCCCGCCCGGAGTTCATGTCAAAACTATTCGCCCAGGAAGTTCCAGAAATTTACGATGGCATCGTTGAGATCAAATCTGTCGCGCGCGACCCAGGTTCGCGGGCCAAAATTGCGGTCATCTCGCGCGACTCCTCCATAGACCCGGTAGGCGCTTGCGTCGGCATGCGCGGCGCGCGCGTGCAAGCTGTCGTCAATGAACTTCAGGGAGAAAAGGTAGACATCATCCAGTGGAATGATGATGCCGCAAGTTTTATCGTCAATGCCTTGGCGCCGGCAGAAGTCACTAAGGTGGTCCTTGATGAAGATTCCAACCGTATTGAGGTTGTTGTTCCAGAAAGCCAACTCTCCTTGGCCATTGGACGCCGCGGCCAAAATGTGCGCCTTGCCTCTCAACTCACGGGTTGGGATATCGACATTCTGACCGAACAAGAAGAAAGCGAACGCCGTCAAAAAGAATTCGCCGAACGCTCACAGATGTTCATGGAGTCACTTGACGTTGACGAAGTGATCGCCCAACTGCTCGTGACAGAAGGCTTTGCCACTATGGAAGAGGTGGCCTACGTCGAAGCAAGCGAAATCGCTCAAATCGAGGGCTTTGATGATGATACGGCCGAAGAAATCCAGGTGCGGGCCCGCGAGTTCCTCGAAAAACTAGATTCCGATCGTGATGCGCGCCGCCGCGAGTTGGGTGTCGAAGACGACCTTGCAATAATTCAAGGGGTTACGACGGCAATGTTGGTGGCCTTTGGCGAAAACGATATTAAGACGGTCGAAGACCTGGCCGATTGCGCCACCGATGAGTTAACAGGCTGGGTTGAACGCAAAAAAGAAAAAGGCGCAGAACCGGTCCGGCATAAGGGTGTTCTGGACGGATTTGATGTCGCAAAAGAAGAAGCGGAACAAATGATCATGGCCGCCCGAGTTGAAGCGGGCTGGATCAAACCAGAAGACTTGATACCGCCTGAATCTGATATAGATGAGACTGAAGAAAACGAAGCGGGCGAAGAGGAGGCAGCCGTAGACGAGGCCGAGGCGGCACGCAATGAAGCCGAAGAGGTCTTTGCGTCTACATCACCAAGCGAGCCCGAGGACACGGATACAAGCCAAGATCAAAGCGAAGATCAAAACGAGACGCAACAATGAGGAAGAGCACCACAAACGCAGCGACACCCAAGTTGAACGTGTCACTGAAATGATGTTGAGAAAGGTCACCAGGTGGTCGAACAGAATCGAACAGAAGCGGAAGCTTCTGAAACGTTTGCTGTTACACCCTTAAAGGGTAAACAGGAGCAAGGAAGCCCCTTGCGCCTATGCGCCCTTACGCGGACCAAAAAACCCATTGATGAGCTCATCCGTTTTGTTCTAGGCCCTGACGACAAAATTTACCCAGACATATCGCGCCGCTTACCAGGCCGCGGCGTCTGGATAACGGCCAACCGCCATTCCCTCGAAAAGGCCACCACGTCAGGGGTATTTTCACGAAGCCTGAAGCAGCACGCCAATGTGCCCGGAAATTTGGCTGAGGAGCTTGATAAGCTCCTTGCCCAGCGGGTCATGGATAGCCTAGCCCTGGCAAATAAGGCGGGGCTGGTTGTCGCCGGATATGACAAGGTTTTTTCCCTGATCGGGCAGTCAAAAGCCGTGGCCCTCGTTCACGGCTCTGCGGCCGCAGAAAGTGGGCGCGATCGACTGGATCGCAAATTTGTGGCAACCACGGGCGCGGATCGGGCCCCAGATCTCATATTTGACGGCCTTACCATCGATCAAATCAGTTTGGCCATGGGGCGGTCGAATGTGGTACATGCTGCGCTCAAGGCCGGCGGTGCCGCGGCGCGGTTTGTTAGAGAGGCGCGGCGACTCGCCAACTTTCGCAGCGGATAGGGCGAATATAGCTTCGCTTAACGGCAGAGCTAAGTCGCATACGTTGTAAACGAAAATCAGGACGACGAATGACAGGAACGAAGGACACGGACGAAAAGACTATTCGCAGCGGCGGACGCAAACAGCTATCGCTGCAGCGTACGGTCGAGTCGGGCCATGTGCGCCAGAATTTTAGTCACGGTCGTTCAAAATCTGTCGTCGTTGAAAAACGCCGGACGCGCAAATTAGCTCAGCCAGGCGCTGCGAAAGAAACCAAGGCGAAAGAAAAAAAGGCAGCCCCAACGGCGGCGCCCGCGGAGCCCGCGAAGGCACCTCCGAAAAAAACCAAATCATCGGTAGCCGATAAAGCCCAAGCAGAAAAAGTTACGACCGATAACGGCGCCGTAAAAGGTTTATCGGACGAAGAGAGCAAGAAGCGCGCCGAGGCGCTCGCTGCCGCCAAGCTTCGCACCCCAGAAACACCGGCAACAGCAATAGAAGAGCCGAAAGAACCCAGTTTAGAGAGTCCTTCGGATACCGCGACGGATGCCGGCGTTAAAGAGGATATGGTCGCAACGAAGCCAGAGGCGTCTCCGGCGAAAAAGACAAAGACGGCAGCCAAACAACCCAAAAAAGTCGAAACCGAAACTGAAAAATTGTCCGAGACAGCGGGTCAAGACGGCGAACCAGAAAAAACAACGGCCGAGCCTAAGAACAAAGATTCAAGGCCAGCGGCTAAAAAATCACGCTCAAATGATGCAGCACTGCTGCCACGTGCCGGCGGTCGCCCACAGGAAATTGAAATTCCGGCCGACGCAAAGCGTCGTCAGCAGGCATCGGAAGTGCGTGCTGAGCAGCCAACATCAAAACGTGCGCAACGCCACCATATGCCTGCCGCGCAAGATGAAGAAGAGAGCCGCGGCAAAGGCGATCGCCGTGGACGGTCGACGCGCACAGCACACAAGGGTCATGAAGAGCGGCGTGAGCGCGGCAAACTCACCCTTGATCGGTTGCTGGGTGATGAGCAACGCCAGCGCTCATTGGCGTCCCTCAAGCGCAAACGCGAACGCGAAAAACTCAAAGCCATGGGTGTGGTTCAGCCGCGCGAAAAAATTTCCCGCGAGGTTATCATACCCGAAGTCATCACTATTCAGGAACTTGCAAACCGCATGACGGAACGCGCTGTCGACGTCATCAAGTACCTGATGAAGCAAGGCGAGATGCACCAAATCAATGATGTCATTGACGCGGATACAGCCGAACTCATTGTCCAGGAGTTTGGTCACAACGCCAAACGTGTATCAGAGTCAGACGTCGAGGAAGGTTTTATCGGCAAAGAGGATTCACCTGAGTCCCTTCAGTCGCGTGCACCCGTCGTCACCATCATGGGCCACGTAGATCACGGTAAAACGTCACTGCTCGATGCAGTCCGCGAAGCAAACGTTGTTTCAGGCGAAGCTGGCGGTATCACCCAACACATTGGCGCCTATCAGGTGTCAACGCCAGCTGGTCAAACCATAACCTTTATCGACACGCCTGGCCACGAAGCCTTCACCGCCATGCGCGCCCGCGGCGCCAAAGTGACCGATATTGTTGTTCTTGTGGTCGCTGCAGATGATGGCGTCATGCCGCAAACCATTGAGGCAATCAATCACGCCAAGGCTGCCGAAGTCCCAATTATTGTCGCCATCAATAAGATGGACAAAGAACAAGCAGACCCAAGTCGTGTACGCAATGAATTGCTGCGCTATGAGGTGGTTGTTGAGTCCATGTCTGGTGAAACTCTTGAAGTGGAAGTCTCCGCACTCAAGAAAACAAATCTAGACAAATTGCTAGAAGCGATTGCACTACAAGCTGAACTCTTGGAACTCACAGCCAACCCGGACCGGCCCGCCGACGGCATCGTTATCGAAGCGAAATTAGAACGCGGTCGTGGCCCCGTTGGAACAGTCCTCGTTCAACGCGGAACCTTAAGCATCGGTGACATCGTAGTTGCCGGCTCTGCATGGGGCCGCGTGCGCGCTCTTATCAACGATCGCGGCAAAAACACCGCAAAAGCTGGCCCTTCCGTTCCTGTCGAAATTTTGGGTTTCGATTCCGCACCAGAAGCCGGCGACCAATTTGCGGTCGTTGAGAATGAAGCTCGCGCCCGCGATCTGACCGAATACCGTCTACGCAAACGCCGCGAAACTTTGGGTTCGGCTGGTACACCGCGGACATTAGAGCAGATGATGCAATCGCTCAAAGAAGAGGGCAAAAAGGAGTTTCCTCTGCTTGTGAAGGGCGATGTTCAAGGCTCCATTGAGGCAATTTCTGGTGCATTGGGCAAACTCGGCAACGACGAAGTGGAAGCGCGCATCGTGCATTCTGGTGTCGGCGGTATTACCGAATCTGACATCGCTCTGGCGAACGCATCGCAGGCCGTTGTGATCGGATTTAACGTTCGCGCGAACGCGCAGGCCAAAACCGCCGCCGACCAAGAAGGCGTTGAAATTCGCTATTACAACATCATTTATGATTTGGTCGATGATGTTAAAGCAGCCATGTCAGGTTTGCTAGAGCCAACGATCCGCGAAATCTTCCTCGGCAATGCTGAAGTTTTACAAGTCTTCAATATCTCCAAGGTTGGCAAAGTCGCCGGCTGTAGAGTAACCGAAGGCAAAGTGGAACGCGGTGCAAAGGTTCGCTTGATCCGCGACGATGTCGTCATTCACGAAGGCGAACTTTCAATTCTAAAACGTTTCAAAGATGACGTGAAAGAAGTTCCCGCCGGTCAAGAATGCGGCATGTCGTTCGCAAAGTATCAAGACTTGCGCGAGGGCGATATTATTGAGTGCTTCCAGGAAGAGCGCGTAAAACGGTCGCTTTAGTGTTTTATAACTATTACCGCGCACGCTGAGCGCGTTGTTTCTTGACCAAACAACAAGCAAATATCAATTATCGCCGCAACCAATTTGCGCGAACAAAACTTGCCGGAGTTCAGTATGTCAAATGGTGAGTCGATTAAGCTAACATATGAGCTTCCTTACGCGAGGATGAGAAAACTGGGCCGCAAAGCAAATAGGAAAATTTTCGGCGATATCCAGATAATATTTCTCGCATGGACCCTGGTCTTTGTTCTCTTGTTCTTGAGTATGGAGTTCTGGCCGACGTATGCGTACAAAGCGTTGTCGGCCATAACAGAAAGTCTAGGCTTGCCGCCAGAATCGTCGACACTGCTAATCTACATTATTTTGTTCTTGTACCTCCTAGGTTTCGCTTTGCTAATCTGGGCGACGCGCCGGCGTGTCCAGAAACATGTTGACTTTCACGATAGTGTGACACTTACAACTCAAGACTCTGGCGTTTGCATTGAAACAAGTTCGATTGCCCACTTGCTCAAATGGAAGGGAATTGACGAGATCTTTATTGAGCCCGACGGTCCAGTACTTCGTAGTGGCGTATTCTTTTTCCTAATACCTAACAAGGCCTTTGCTGGCGACGCCCAACGTTCTGCGTTTCTAAGCAATGTCTTAAGACACATTGGCCCGGACGCCCGGGAAAGAAGTGAAAGAAACTTGGCAAATGTCCTCCAGCAATAAAACGCCAACCCAGTCCCAACGACAGTTGCGCGTCGGCGAGATGATCCGTCACGCACTGTCAGAAATGCTGATCCGCGGCGACATTCATGACGATGTGATTGCCTCCCACGTCATCACCATCTCCGAAGTGCGCATGTCGCCGGACTTAAAAATTGCGAAAGCCTTCGTGATGCCCTTGGGAGGCGTCGATATCGAGCCGGTGCTAAAAGCTCTTGAAAACAACAAGCGCTACATCCGCGGTGAAATCGCCCACAAAGTGCACCTTAAATACGCCCCCGATTTCCGCTTTATTGCTGACAAAAGTTTTGAAGAGGCGAGCCGCATAGACAAAATCCTAGATAGCCCGCACGTGCGCCAAGACCTCGACAAAAGCTGACAACCAAACAACCACACGAAAATGGCAAGACGCAAAAAAGGTGATCCTGTAAACGGATGGCTGATCCTTGATAAGCCCTCAGGGCTCACGTCGACAGCCGCCGTCACACGCGTAAGGCGCTTGTTCAATGCGCAAAAAGCGGGTCATGCCGGTACGCTTGACCCCGCAGCAACTGGCATCTTACCCATTGCACTTGGCGAAGCGACCAAGACAATACCTTTTGCTGTCGACCAGAACAAAATTTATCGCTTTACAATCAAGTGGGGCGTCGAAACGACGACCGATGATCACGAAGGTGAGCCCATCGCAACGTCAGGGCTTCGGCCAATTTCAGCTGAAATCATATCGACACTTGAAAACTTCAAAGGCGAGATCGAACAAGTTCCACCTCAGTTTTCTGCAATCAAAGTTTCTGGCAACCGTGCATATGATCTTGCCAGAGAAGGCGAAACAATCGACCTTGCCCCCCGCCGCGTCGTTGTCCACGATTTAAAAATGCTTAAACAGCTTGACCGAGATCAAGCGATCTTTGAGGCCAATTGTGCCAAGGGAACGTACGTCCGCGCACTTGCGCGCGATCTTGGTCGCAAGCTCGGTTGTTATGGACACGTAACGTCCTTGCGGAGGTTGTCAGTGGGCGATTTTAGCGAAGACATAGCCGTAAAACTCAACGAACTTGAAGCGGCACATGATAACGATCCAGCCACGCTGTTTAGCTTTCTCCATCCCGTGCAATTTGCACTTAGGCAGATTCCTTCCTTGAACGTTTCACCCTCTGACGCCGCAAACCTAAGTCGTGGCCAGGCTGTGATCCTACGCGGACGCGATGCACCCGACGTGTCGGGTCCGGCATACGCAATGAGCGGAGGCAACCTCATCGCCCTGGTCATGGCCGAAAAGGGGTGTTTGCGGCCGTTTCGCGTATTTGCACAGTCAAGCGTGCGTCTTGGATAAGCACGTCATTAAAAAAGGATATTAAGTGCATCTCAAAAGGAGGATATTGGGAGACTTTCCTTTGCCTCCACTCCTGGATCATGTATAAACGCCGAACTCGCGCCGGCCGATTATCGCCCGGCGCTGGTTTTATTCGACCCTGCTGGACGACATCCTGGCAGTGGCCGGAATGGCCGATCCAAACTGGAACGGCGATTTATAAACAACCACAACAGAAAGGACCCATTGATGTCGATCACACCCGAGCGCAAGTCTGAGCTCATTAAGGAATTTGCGACCAAAGACGGTGATACCGGATCTCCAGAGGTTCAAATCGCCATTTTAACCGAACGCATCACCCAATTAACCGAGCATTTCAAGTCCCACAAAAAGGATAACCATTCGCGCCGTGGCCTGCTGAAGATGGTAAGCCAACGTCGCCAGTTGTTAGACTATGTGAAGCGCAAAGATGTTCCACGTTACCAAAACATCATTGAGCGACTTGGAATTCGTCGCTGACAAGCTTGTCCAATATAGGTGTGGAGGAGCTAAACTCCTGCCGCCTATTTTACCGCTACGAAATGAATGAGAGTTTTAAAAAGCGGTAGCGCGCAAAGAACAAACGACAAATCTTTGCATGCATGAAAGAGGTGGAAAGAACCACCGATCCCTAGGTCACACGACCTGTCCGTATGAAAATGAAAATCTGAACGAAAGATACGAAATGTTTGACATCCATCGCGTGGAAATCGAATGGGGTGGCAGAAAACTCAAACTTGAGACCGGCCACATGGCACGCCAAGCAGACGCTGCAGTTTTCGCCCAATATGGTGAAACGAGCGTCTTAGCGACAGTCGTCGCTGAAAAATCGCCGAGACCAGGCGTCGATTTTTTCCCGCTCACTGTGAATTACCAAGAAAAGACCTACGCCGCCGGTAAAATTCCTGGCGGCTTTTTTAAACGCGAAGGTCGCCCCGGAGAGAAAGAAACGCTGACCTCCCGGTTGATCGATCGACCCATTCGCCCGTTGTTTGTCGAAGGCTTCCGCAACGACACCCAAGTCATCATCACGGTCTTGAGCCACGATTTAGAAAACGACCCCGACATCGTTGCGATGGTGGCAGTTTCCGCAGCCCTGACGTTATCAGGCGTTCCATTCTTGGGCCCAATCGGCGCGGCTCGCGTTGGTGTTGTCAACGATGAGTTGGTTCTCAATCCGCTGCTTGATGAAATGTCGAACAGCACACTCGATCTTGTCGTGGCAGGCACGCAAGACGCGGTCATGATGGTCGAATCTGAAGCCCAAGAGCTGAGCGAAGAAAAAATGCTCGAAGCGGTCATGTTTGGGCATCGCGAATTTCAACCCATCATTGAAGCCATTATCAAATTGGCAGAGTCAGCGGCCAACGAGCCCTGGGACATCGAAATCCCTGACACTGGAAAATACGCCGATAGTGTCCGCTCTGTTGCAGAAACTGGATTGCGGGAAGCGTTTTCGACCGCCGACAAGCAAGCGCGCAACGCAATGGTCGCCGACATCAAACAAAAAGTGTTGGCAGAAGTTGAAATTCCGGAAGACGATCCCGACGAACAACAGTTGCTTGAGAGCGCATTTAAAAAAGTCGAAATGGAAATCATGCGCGGCGATGTGGTCAAAACGGGTGACCGTATCGATGGTCGCGATCTTCGGACAGTCCGTCCAATCATGTCCGAAGTCCATGTGCTCCCCCGCTCGCACGGGTCGGCGTTATTCACGCGCGGCGAAACACAAGCACTTGTTGTTGCGACTTTAGGGACTGGTGACGATGAACAGTTCATCGATGCGCTCGAAGGAACACGCAAAGAGCGCTTTATGCTGCACTACAATTTCCCACCATTCTCCGTCGGTGAAACAGGCCGCACCGGCAGTCCAGGTAGACGCGAAATCGGGCACGGCAAACTTGCCTGGCGCGCAGTGCATCCGCTAATGCCGACCCAAGAAGAATTTCCTTATACAATTCGCGTTGTGTCAGAAATCACCGAATCCAATGGCTCATCGTCAATGGCAACGGTTTGCGGAACATCCCTTGCCCTGATGGACGCCGGCGTACCCCTCAAAGCTCCAGTTGCGGGCATCGCCATGGGACTTATCAAAGAGGGAGACAAATACGCAGTCCTTTCTGATATCATTGGCGATGAGGATCATTTGGGTGACATGGACTTCAAAGTCGCGGGCACAGAAAGCGGTGTCACGTCGCTGCAGATGGATATAAAAATCACCGGTATCACCGAAGAAATCATGCGCGATGCGCTTGAGCAGGCCAAGGAGGGACGGCTGCACATTTTAGGTGAGATGTCCAAAGCACTCACCGGCGCGCGCGATGAATTGGGCGAGTTCGCGCCACGCATCGAAACTTTGCAGATCCCAACGGACAAAATTCGCGATGTGATTGGTTCTGGCGGATCCGTCATTCGCTCAATTGTCGAAGAGTCCGGCGCAAAGATCGATATTGAAGATGACGGCACGATCAAAGTTGCTGCGGCCCAGAAAGAGGCCATAGAAGCGGCAATCACGCGCATCAAACAAATCACGGATGAACCGGAAGTTGGCGAAATTTACAAAGGCAAGGTCGTTAAGATCATGGACTTCGGCGCCTTCGTGAATTTCTTCGGTGCCAAAGATGGCCTAGTCCACATCTCGCAATTAAGCCAAGGGCGTCCGGAGACCGTTGGCGAAGTCGTCAAAGAGGGCCAGGAGGTCTTCGTTAAGCTGTTGGGAATCGACGACCGAGGCAAAGTCCGCTTGTCAATGAAAGTTGTCGATCAGGAGACAGGCAAGGAGATCCCGCGCGCAGAAGGTGAACCTGATGATGATGCCCCACCGCGTGGTGAGCGACGTGAGCGCCGAGAACGGCGCCCACGACGCGATAGGCGCGCGAGCTAAGAGCCTCAAAATGTGCCGGGACCATCAGGGCAATTAAATCTTGCGCAAGTCGGTGGCCCCGGTGCTTAAAGCCATTGCAACGTGGACTAGTTGCTGCAGTCTATTTCCAATTCAAAAGCCTGCAGGTTGTTGGACTCGTTTGACTCTTCGACAAGATTATATGGGTCAACAACGGCATAAAGACGCACTGTGATACGACCCTGGCCTCCCGTAGACTCTTCCGCCGTGTCAGGTGTGCCAGCGCGATCAAACAACGTGTCCCGCTGACTTTCGGTAAGCGTGCCGGTCTGCGCAGCGCCAAGGCTCTCTTGAAAAGCGCGGATCGCAGCACGCGTGTTGCGCCCAATTATTCCATCAATGGTACCTGGGTCGAAATCAAGCTTATCGAGTGCAACTTGAACAGCACGCGTACTTGAGCGGTCGACCGAATCCCGATCGCGCCTATCATCGTCAAATGACGAATCAGACAACGAAAGCAGACGACCTTTTTTGACAATGCCGGCGCCAACTTCAAACTCAACGCCTTCCTGATCAAACGGATCAAGCCGCTCACGCTCTGTTTTTTTATCAATAAGGTCGATACTCTCGGGCACATAGACCGCAACCATCGAACGCGTGAACCGCTCCGTTACGCGAAGCGCGGCAGGATCATCCCCTTGGTTCTTTATGGCAATGCGACCTGACGCAATCGGTGAATTTGTTTCGCAGCTCCCGGCATTGATGACGGAATCATTGATGTTGATCACAAGATCAGGCGCGGCTAACGCGGGTCGAAGGGCGAGGCAAAACGCGAAAACAAAACTTGTTGCAATAAAAAGGTTGAGTGTGCGGTGACGAGGCATGTGTCGGCTCCTATCTCGGCGCGAAATTAGGACGATGGTGATACAATTCAGAACGGCGACCAACATATGGAATCACAATTCGCAACAAACGTCGAGATTTCCGTGGGATAGGATGCAAACTTAATAGATTTTATGATCTGACGATGTCCGATGAAATAGACCCAAAAAACAAAACCACGCACACGGAAGATCCGGATTTTTGGGCGTAAATCCCCCCCCAATCTGACAATATACAGGACACTACTGTGCCGGCACAGGCCGGCAAACCTAATCGGAATTTCTTCTTTTACGTATTTGCAAAAAACAGACTAACAACATGCCGGAAAGCAAATCGTCATGGCAAACGACATGCAGTGGACATTTTGTGTCAGCCTTGGCCGTTTGCGTGTTCAGTTGCGACGGAACGAAACGGCGGCGCATCTTCCCAAAAGATTCGCGCGCGTTTATCGATCTCTCTGGGATCTCCCGTTGTCATCAGTTCCACATCACCGCTAAGATCACTGCCCGTGTAATTTTGATGACGGGACAAATAATAATCTAAACTATCGGCCACAATTTCGGGCTGCGAAAGGATGCGCGTTGAAGATGGCAAGTGACGCTTGAACACATGCTCAATCAGTGGGAAATGCGTGCAACCAAGTATTGCACAATGAGGCGCGCGTCCGCCGGAGTGTTCTAACATCGCCGCAACACCTGCACGCACATGACCCTCAATCATGTTTTCATCGGCGCAAGTTTCTATGTCGCTGGCAAGTCCCGGGCAGGATTGCTGCAAAACTTCGACGCGCGGGCATCTTTTGCGAATTTCTTCGCGGTAAACATTTGAACTAATGGTGCGTGTTGTTCCAAAAACAACGACGATGTCTGAGTTGAATTTCTGCGGATATTGCGGCGTCGTAACAGCCCAAGGTGTCTGCGTCGCAGCCTCAACCGTCGGCGCAACAATCCCCAGCACATTATGGCCAACCCAATCGGCCTGTGGCAGCCATTCTTGCTGTAGCGGCCGCGCGGCAACTGCCGTCGCCGTATTGCACCCAAGCAAGACGAGCTTAGCGCCCCGTTGAAACAGTGTCTCAACCCCCGCCTTTGTCAAGTCAAGAATGTTCTCGGTTGGACGGTCGCCATAGGGCACATTCGCGTGATCACCAAGATAAACCAGTCGCAAATCCGGAAAGCGATGCGCAAGCGCCCGCAGTACGGTCAAGCCTCCCAGCCCTGAATCAAAGACGCCGATCATAACGGATGTGTGCACTTACATAAGTGTCTACGTCAAGCCGCTGTCCACAAACAGAACTGTTGAACGGTAGATGTTGACTATCCCTTCCCCGCAGCACCAGCTTCTTGCTCTTTTAAAGCTTCCAGCGTTGGCATTGCGACGGTGCTGTACCCACAATCTACAAAATGCACTTCGCCTGTAACACCGCTACCAAGATCAGAAAGCAGATAGAGCGCGCCGCCCCCAACTTCATCGAGCGTTGGCGTACGCCGCAAAGGCGCATGATCACGTTGGTAATTAAAGATGGCCCGTGCATCAGAAACGCCGGCACCTGCCAACGTACGCATCGGTCCAGCCGAAAGCGCATTTACGCGAATGCCGCTCGCTCCATAGTCTGCTGCCAAATATCGTACCGATGCCTCCAACGCGGCTTTTGCCACGCCCATAACGTTGTAGGAGGGCACCCACCGAGTCGCACCCCCGTAGGTAAGTGTGAGCAATGAACCACCATTTGGCATCAGTTCAGCAGCGCGCTTTGCAACTTCGGTAAATGAAAAACACGAAATCACCATCGTGTTCACAAAGTTATCGCGCGTGGTTTCAGCATATTTTCCAACCAGTTCCCGCCGATCTGAAAACGCTAAGGCATGAACAACAAAATCAAGACTTCCCCAAGTCTTCTTTATCTCAGCGAAAGCATTGTCGACGCTTTCAAGATCGCTCACATCGGCCGAAACAATAATTTTCGATCCAACAGATTCCGCCAATGGAACGGCTCTTCGCCCAAAAGCCTCACCTTGATAGGTGAAAGCAAGCTCCGCCCCTTGTCCGGCAAGCACGCGAGCAATGCCCCACGCGATAGACCTCTCATTGGCAACACCCATGACAAGGCCACGTTTGCCAGCCATCAACGGACCTGGTTTCGCTATATCCTGTTCGGCCATTCTAACCCTCACATATGCGCTGAGGCTGCCATCAAATTACAAACAATCCGCAGCACTTGAAACTCTTAGTGACAGCGGAAATCATTCATTTCCCAGACACGATCGACCAAAACCTTGCATGTGCTTTCATGCCCGATCTGCAATGTCTTAACCATCAAACTTACGCATGATCAAAGTGGCATTAGTACCACCAAAACCGAAGCTATTCGACATGACACAGTTAAGTGCCATGTTGTCCATCCGTTCCCTTGCGATCGGGACATCAACAAACGGCTCGTCAAGTTCGTCTATGTTGGCACTTTCGCATATGAATCCATTATTCATCATCAACACAGAAAAGATCGCTTCCTGTACGCCGATGGCGCCAAGCGAATGTCCCGATAAGGATTTTGTCGCGGAAATCCAAGGAATGTTTTCACCAAACACCTCACGCAAGGCTTCAACTTCACGTTCGTCGCCAACAGGTGTCGCAGTCGCGTGGGGGTTGATGTAATCAACGTCACAACCAAGTCCGTTTCCGTCGAGGCCAGCCATGGCTTGGTTCATACATCGCACCGCGCCTTCGCCAGAGGGGGCGACCATGTCAAATCCGTCAGACGTGGCACCATAACCAGCAACTTCGGCGTAGATTTTGGCGCCACGTGCCTTGGCATGTTCAAGTTCTTCTAGGATCATCACGCCAGCACCTCCGGCGATCACGAACCCATCTCTGTTTTTGTCAAACGGCCGGCTCGATTTTTCAGGCGAATCATTAAAGCGCGAGGACATGGCGCCCATGGCGTCAAACATGACGGAAAGAGTCCAATCAAGCTCTTCGCAGCCTCCCGCAAAGATGATGTCTTGCTTACCCCATTGAATGAGTTCTGCCGCGTTTCCAATGCAGTGAGCTGATGTCGAACACGCCGACGCAATCGAATAGTTGACACCCTTAATCTCATAGCTGGTCGCAAGCGCTGCTGATGGTCCTGAACACATCGCCTTGGGCACTTCGAACGGTCCAACCTTTTTGGGACCCTTCTCGACGGTCGTTTTTGCTGCCTTCACAATGGCATAGGTCGACGGGCCGCCCGAGCCCATGATGATCCCTGTGCGTTCATTGACAATGTCAGATTTCTCAAGACCGGCATCGCAAATGGCCTGCTCCATCGCGACATAATTCCAACCGATCCCAGATTCCATAAAGCGGCGTGGTTTTCTTGGAACCAGGTCCTGCCACTCAATGTCGGGCGCGCCGTGGACGTGGCATCGAAATCCATGTGCCACATAATCATCAGCTTTCACGATACCGGATTTTGCTTCGCGCAGCGACGCCAAGACTTCCTGTGTGCTGTTTCCGATAGAAGAGACAACACCCATGCCGGTGACGACGACGCGTCTCATCAGCAAACCCTTTCCTCAAAGCACCGTCGTCTTGCGGCCTGCTTCACGCTACACACAGCCGTTGTTAAGCTCCCAAAACCAAATTGTACAAAGAAAAGCCTAGCCTTCCTTCGCCGCATTATCCTCTGATTCAAACAGCCCCACGCGTAAATCCGACGCCGTATAAATCACCTCACCATCTGCCTTGAGCGCACCATCTGCAATTGCAAGTTTGAGCTTCCGCAAAATAACGCGCTTAAGATCCACAATGTACTCTACCCTCTTCACATCGGGAAGCACCATGCCCGTGAATTTCACTTCGCCCACACCAAGCGCGCGTCCTCGCCCCGGTGCTCCCAGCCAGCCCAAGAAAAAGCCCGTGAGCTGCCACAGCGCGTCAAGCCCAAGGCAACCCGGCATGACCGGGTCCCCTTCGAAGTGGCAGTTGAAAAACCAATCAAGCCTCGTATTGCCAGCCACATTGAGCTCGGCGGCGATCTGGCCTTTCCCGTGGGCCCCGCCATCTTGGGTCACGACGCTAATCCGGTCGAACATGAGCATTGGCGGCATCGGCAACTGGGCGTTGCCGGGCCCAAAAAGCTCGCCTCGCCCACAAGCGAGCAAATCCTCAAATTCATAACTAGATCGCTGTTCTGCCATAAGTTGAGCCTGCTCTTCCCTATATTTAATGCCGCTGACAAGGGTCGCGATGTTGAAAAAAATCCGCCTGGCCTGGACCGTCGAAGAACATTGACCCGCAAAGAAATCCTTTTTTTGCAACATCTAGGGAACGTTCAATAGGCAAATAGGGCGGCCGTCAAGGCACTAAGGCGAGACTGCAATTTTCTTAATTTGGCGGCAAAGTTGCGGGCTGTTGGCGGGGACGTTATATTGCTGCGAGGCAAAAAGTGGGCTCGAAGGAGCCGACCTCAGTTGGGCCGCCTGAACACACGCCATGATTTTAACCGCCCCGTGGCATATTAGGCAACGTTCAGGAGTTGGAGTTCTGGCAAGAAATGACGACGGACGACATCGTTGAACAACTAAGGCGCGCCGGTCTTCGTCCGACACGGCAGCGAATCGCACTTAGCGAGCTTCTGTTCGCCTCTGGAGACCGCCATGTGACCGCGGAAATTCTCCACGCCGAGGCAGAAGCCCTTGGCGAAAACGTGTCGCTTGCCACCGTCTACAATACTTTGCATCAATTTCGAAATGCAGGTTTGCTGCGCGAACTGGTCATTGACGGGGCTAAGACGTATTTTGACACAAACACGTCGAACCACAGCCACTACTTCGTTGAGCCAGAAGGCAAATTGATGGACATCCCTAGTGACTGCGTAAAGGTCGATGGCTTACCTGAACCGCCCGAAGGCATGAAAATTAGCTCCATCGATGTCGTCGTAAGACTAACTCGGGACGACGCCTAACGCGGTGTCGCCGCGCTTACTCAATTCGCTCGTTCGGATATACGCCCCAAAGCTTCTTTTGGGGAATGTAGGCCTCTATATTTTTCACCTCAATATAACACCACGCACCGTCGCAGCTTAGGATGTTGGCCACCACGCCCGCCTCAACACGGGCAACGACACCAGCGCTCTCGCTCCGCCGTGAAAAGAGATCCGCCTGCGGTCGCGTCTTGCCCTCCTTGATCTCCCAAGGAAGCACCTGGCCTGTGCGCCGGCCCGACAGTAAGGTCTTAAGGACCCAGCCCGTTGTATTGTCCGCATCCCGAACCTGCCTCCAGGCCTCAAATTCTTCGATGACCTCCACGGGCAGCCCGATATGGCGGAAGACCCACGCCGTTGGATAGTCTGTCCCTGGCCCCTTTCTTAAATTCACTCGGCTGGCCCTGAGGCTCACGTAACGCGGGACCTTAAGCCCCGAATCTTTTCCAATTTTTTCGTTTTGTGCGGCAACTGGACACAGCCCATGAGAAAGCCCACTAACGAGGGAAAACGCAAAAACGGCCATTTGGATAAATACGCCGAACCGCCGATTTCGTGCGCAAAAGCGCACGTTGTTTATGCCGCGCCAGCCAATTAAATATGGTGCCAATTCGATCGCTTTCATAAATGTCTCGACAATGAGCAGGCCGCCACGGCGTTCTGGTCCCCAAGACTCACAGTTCAAACCGCAATTAATCTACACGGCGCTTTGTCATCAGCATGGCCATCTGATACACAACAGCGGACCTTGACATACCAGCCAGATACCCTATTGCGCTGGCCTAACAAACTCCGACACCATCCTACCAATACCGAACTGATTCCAAACCAAACGTACAGTCTCCTATGCCCAAATCAACGAAGAAACCTGTCGTAATCGTGACGCGGAAACTGCCAGAAGTTGTTGAAACGCGCATGCGTGAACTTTTTGATGCGCGTTTAAATGTCGACGACAAACCAATGACACAGGCAGAATTGGTCGAAGCCGCACAATCTGCCGACGTTTTGGTTCCGACCGTGACAGATCGAATCGATCGAACCGTCATCAGTCAGGCGGGTGAAGGTCTAAAGTTAATTGCAAATTTTGGAACTGGCATCGACAACGTTGATTTGGAGACAGCACGCAATCGCGGCATTACGGTAACAAACACGCCAGGTGTACTTACAGAAGACACCGCAGATATGACGATGGCCTTAATCCTCGCCGTCCCGCGTCGTTTGGCCGAGGCAACAGAGTATCTAAAAAATACCGAAAACCGTTGGTCCGGGTGGTCGCCAACCTGGATGCTTGGCCGGCGAATATATGGCAAGCGATTGGGCATCATTGGCATGGGCCGCATCGGTCAAGCCGTAGCACGTCGTGCGAAAGCCTTTGGTCTTCAAATCCATTACCACAACCGTCGCCAATTGCCTGAAGATATCGAGCTGGAACATGAAGCAACATACTGGGACAGTCTCGACCAGATGTTGGCGCGCATGGATATTATTTCCGTCAACTGCCCGCATACGCCGGCGACCTACCACTTATTGTCCGCGCGACGGCTCAAACTCCTCAAAAAGGATGCTTATATTGTCAATACCGCCCGTGGCGAAGTGATTGATGAAAACGAATTGGCGCGGCTCATCGAGGCCGAAGCCATTGCGGGTGCGGGTCTTGATGTTTTTGAGCACGAGCCCGCGATCAATCCAAAATTGTTAGCCTCAAAACGCGTCGTGGCCTTGCCCCACATGGGCTCAGCGACCATCGAAGGCCGCATTGATATGGGCGAAAAGGTAATCATCAACATTAAAACGTTTTTGGACGGCCACAATCCACCCGACCGCGTTCATCTCGCAATGTTTTAGAGCATGTTCAGCTGAAATGGACTCAATTCTGTTTGGCCGCGACGATCAACGTCATGCGCCCGTGCACGGGTTATGATTTGAGTGTAATGGCAACGCTCACGTAAAACGCAATCGTGCTGACATAGGCAAAAAACAGCCATATGCCATCATGCAGATTAACTGGCTTGTCTAATTTCCGTGGTCCCGCAGACCAAATCAATAAAAAATACATCGCTGCAATGCCTACCAGAATCCATGCCTTAAAGTAGGCAGCTGCACTTATCCCAATCATCAAAAATACAGATTCAATCACCAGCCGAACATCGTGATCAAAACGTGAGGTAAGCGCTCCAAAAACATGACCACCATCAAGCGGCAGTATAGGAACAAGATTGAACGCATTGAGAAACGCGCTAATCAGGATCAGGTAATAAATGGTCTGCGACTCATTGGTGCCGTAGAGATACAAAAGAAACGCGGTGGGCAAGACGGAAAACCCAGGCCCCATAAGCGCAACGAATCCGCGCTCAGCCTCGCTTCGCCATCCTGATTTTGAAACAGCGACAGCGCCCAAAAAGGGCAAGAAATAAATCCCGCGGACCGGCATCCCGCACCATCTCATCGCAATGATATGACCCAATTCATGAACAAATACGACGCCGAGCAACAGCGCCGCAAACGACCAATCAAATAAAATTGCAAAACTTACAAAAGTAAGGACGCCCGTGATCAAGCCCGATCTGAGACTGTCCCAATCGCCTTGAGGTTTAGGCTTGCTTGCACTTCCGTTTCGCGTTTCGACATAGCGTTTGATCCTCCGCCCACCGGCTTTGGCGCCCGCGGCGAGTGCAAATCGCCCGCCAAACGAGTTGTGAGTGAGTTCATGCGACAACGTCAAAACACAGCCACCATTCGCAGGCTCGACACCGATGGCCATGTAGTAATCCTCGCCGTGATAAAGGTTGGGATCAGTACCATTCTCAATGATTTCCAAAAGAGCGCCTTCGCCTTTTTTCCATTCAATGATCCGATACGTCATATGTAGTTTTTGATCACCAATCGTAATCGTGTTGTCGACAAGCCTTGAGCCGTCATTGCGCGGAAATGAGTCCACACGGATTGGCACCCAACCATCAAACGTGATCGTCTGCGCCTCAAATACAGCCCAAACTTCTTGTGGCGAACCTGCAATAAATGTGCGGGAAACGTAACGCTGCCGAGAGCGGCCAAACAGATACCGCCGCACGGCATCCACCATGGCCCATAAAAATTCAAATGCTCGCACAACAAGGGACACGCCGCTATCCGTAGGTTTGTGATATGGTCTATAAATGACCGCCAAAAGGTTCAATTGCACGCACGATTCAACGGATCACGTAATATTCGGTGGTCCGCGTCGCAACCAAACCTCTCTTAGGTCGATACGCATGTATTTTGGCGTTCCTGAGAGTGTATCGAAAGATCTTTGATTGTGGGATTTTGACCCGATAGCGGGTTTGCAGGGTCCCAACTTACTTTAACGCTCTGGAAGCGAGCCGACAATGCATCATAAATCAAAAGCTGCCCGGCGAGACTTTGCCCAACACCTGTTATTTCCTTTAACGTCTCTGTGGCTTGTAATGTCCCAATGACACCGACAACGGCTCCAAGCACGCCAACTTCCTCACAGTTCGCCACCGTATCCGGCGGCGGTTCTTCAGGAAACAAGCATCGATAGGTGGGAAATGGCGTTCCATCGTCTTTTGTCTTGTGCGGCTTAAATGTCGT
Source organism: Hyphomicrobiaceae bacterium (assembly GCA_965222775.1). Classification (GTDB taxonomy): domain Bacteria; phylum Pseudomonadota; class Alphaproteobacteria; order Rhizobiales; family Hyphomicrobiaceae; genus CBDCUV01. The sequence continues at coordinate 942,886 of OZ244971.1, read as the reverse complement.
CACGTACCCATCAAACGGACCAACAGCGCCAAAGACAAGCGTCTTGCGCGCCAGATAGCATGCATCGGAGACAAGGTAGCGGGTTGCAAAATTGTCAGAGCCATCACAAACGATTTCGTAGTCTGAGATGACATCAAGCGCGTTGTCGGCCGTTAGGCGCGCGTTGTGCGTCTTAACCATCACATGGGGGTTAATTTGCCCGATCGTTTCCTTCGCACATTCGACTTTTGGTCGCCCGACGTGATTTGTGTCAAAAACAATTTGGCGTTGCAGGTTATCAAGTGAGACGATGTCGTCGTCGATAAGACCAAGTGTACCAACACCAGCAGCGGCCAGGTAAAGCGCCAAAGGCGACCCGAGTCCGCCAGCACCAACAATAAGAACCCGAGCTGATTTAAGCCGCTGTTGGCCCTGGCCACCAATCTCCTTCAGAACGAGGTGCCGTTTGTAGCGCTCAATCTCTTCAGGCGACAGAGACATGTCTTTTTCCGTTTCTTAAGTAAGACGAATTAAACCACGTTCAATTCCTTACTAAACCATGACGCGAGTTCTCAAATCGAAACATTGCATAACGAGTGATTGACTTGAGAAAAACTCCACGATGCCAGTCATCAATGAGCTTCACTTTTTCTTTTCCATATTGGATGGTATTCGCTTAAATTCCCTAAGAAAAGCATCCAATTGTGGGGCCAAGCGCAACGAAGGCACCTGTTCGGCGCGTCACTTGCAGGCGACCAAACGTCGTCACTAGGGAGCCAGTACACATGCCAATACTTACAGACTGGACAACTGAGTTTGAGTCCCATTTTGGTCGTCGCTCCCTCAATTTGGGACACGACCTCCATAACCACGCATTGTTCACCGATGAGGCACTCGCAGAACTTATCGAGCGCACGCCGAGGAATGACTACCACGTCAACACAATGGACGCCAAAACCCATGATCCCCGGACCCGACGCGAAGGCGAAATAAATGGCCTGTCCGGAAAACAAACGCTTGACGCTATAGGTTCGGGTCTCATTTGGCTAAACTTGCGCAATCCCGGCGAACACGTCCCCGCCTACGCCGAGCTCCTCGAACAGATCTACGAGGAACTTCATGAACGTGTCAGCGACTTCAAGACATTCAAACGTCGCATGACCATCCTGATCTCAAGTCCAAAAGTCCAAGTTTATTATCATGCAGACGTGCCCGGTCAGAGCCTTTGGCAAGTGCGTGGCACAAAACGGGTTTGGGTGTATCCCAATCAACCGCCATTCTTGCCCCAAGATGGCATTGAGCGGATCGTGTTGGGTGAAGCCCATGAAATCAGCTTGCCGTATGAAAAATGGTTTGATGATCATGCCGAGGTCGTTGATCTTGAGGCAGGACGAATGGTCCATTGGCCCATCAACTGTCCGCATCGTGTCGTCAATCATGATTGTCTGAACATTTCTGTAACAACAGAGCATTGGACCAAAGAGCTGCGCAATATCTATGCGACGAACTATGCCAATGGCATTTTGCGCAAGCATCTTGGGTTTAAAAACCTCTCCCAATCAACCAGCGGCGCCTCCCTTTATGGAAAACTTGGGCTCGCTGCATTGTACAAATTTTCCGGACTAGAGCGCCAACGCGCCGCCGGTTTCAACATCGACTTCAAGGTCGATCCTAAAGCGCCCAACTCGGTGGCTGACATTCAACCTTACGAACTCCGCAAATAAGTTTGGAGGCCCACAAATAGGCCAGGCCGGATCGAACACGAAATAACCAAAAACCAGCAACCCTGAGAAAAAATCGTGTCGGCAAATCAAAAAACAGCAACCGGAGAAGCGGCCGCATATGCTGCGTCGCCGCCAGCAAAGGTCATCGAGCATGCCGATGAATTCCGCTTTGATATTATCCAAAGTGTGAATGATTTTGCACAGCTACGCACACAATGGTGCGCACTAGAATCAACCGCGGACACCCCGGTCTTTTTTCAATCCCATACCTGGATCGACGAGGTCTTACAAACAAGATCGCAGGGTGGCGAACTAACAGAACCCTTTATCGTTACCGCCAGCATCGGAGGAAGGCTGGTTGCCGCATGGCCGTTGCAGCGGTTTCGTAGGTTTGGCGCCACATTTCTCGACGATCTGACAGCGCCATTCGGACAATATAGTGAAGTGTTGATTGCTCAGGGTCTCGACCAAAGAGCGACACTAAAGCGGCTCGTTGCATTCATATGCAAAAGCGGTTTCAAAATTGATGGTATTTTAGTCCGCAAAGTGCGAGCAGGTTCAAACCTTGAACACTTAATTGACCTCGGTGGAACTCGTCAGAATGAAGGTAACAAAGCCCCCTGGGTGTCGTACGCATCTTTTGCAAACTTCGACCAATATTTGGCATCGCTCAACACAAAGTCACGCAAGAACTTGCGCAACTTTCGCAATCGATTAACGAGAACCGGACCGCTGGAACAAGTGGTTTTGAGAACAAAAAGTGATATCACCGCCGCAATGGCCAACATTTTTAACGCACGACAAGACTGGTTATTGGACCAAGGTTTGACATCGAGCGCGTTCCGCGACCCTGACTTTGCGCGCCTGATCACACGCCTTGCAGAAAATCAATCAAACAACGACTTACTACTCGTGACGGTCCTAAAACACAACAACAAGCCAATCGCATCTCAACTTGGCTTCGTCCATAACAACCGCTACTACGCGTACATATCTGCCCGCGACACGGAATTGGATCGGTCTGTGAGCGCCGGACGACTACATCTTCAAGAGGTATTGCGAACATGCTTTGAGCTAAAAATCAAAGAGGCCGACCTGCTTGCACCTGCCAACCCCTATAAGATGACGTGGACAAAACTCTCAGCAGACGTATTTGACGTCTTCCTACCTTTGACCCCTTGGGGCCGGTTCATCGGCCGTAACATTATCGGTGGCGCCATGCCGACAGCGCGCGCATTTTATGCAAAACTGCCCATGTCCGTGCGCCGCCCCTTAGCTGATCTTCTAAATCGTTCAGGAAAAAATTCTCCAGAATAGCAGCGATATCAAGTCGTGATTGCTGCGATTTTCTGCGTCGTTATGATCGTAACAGCTACACCAAGTGATGCGGGCGCGGCTCTAAGTGGATTATCAAAACTCGATGACAGAATAGCATCGTCATCAGCCCTACAAAAAGTCCATCGCAGGCATCGTCTCTGCCGGTGGGGCTGGGTTCGTCGTTTGGATGGCGAAGCCTACCATCGTCACCGGCGTTTTCGTCGCCGCTCGCGTTTATGTGGTCGGCGTTGGTATGGAGCCGGAATTCCACGTCGGTGGCGCGCACGCAATTGCTATCGCGTCGGCCGGGTTTGGTATTGCCCATAGGTGGAAGGAAGCGAACACGAGAAGACGACACAAAAATTTTGGGCGCACGCTGATACAGTATGCGCCCATTTTATGTCGCCTCTTTGTGTGCATCTTCGTCTGCAAAAAGATCGCTAGAAAAGTATCGCTCTGCGCATGAAGGTGCAAAAGTCACGATGGTCTTTCCATCCATGTCTTCGCGACCTGCAACTGTGAGAACTGCGGCAAGGTTTGCACCAGTAGAAATCCCGCCAGGAATTCCTTCAACCTTTGCCAACATACGCGCCGTTTCAAACGCCATGTCGTTTGGCACCGTTACAATTTCATCAATGTATTGGCGTTCCAAAATCGCCGGCACAAAGCCGGCACCGATACCTTGAATTTTGTGCGGCCCTTTTTCGCCCTTTGACAGCATCGGACTGTCTTTTGGTTCCACCGCAATAATTTTGATGTCGGGGTTTCGCTCTTTAAGAACGCGCCCACAGCCGGTCAACGTTCCGCCGGTGCCAACGCCGACCACCAGGGCATCAAATTCTCCACCCGTATCATTCCAAATCTCAAGTGCCGTTGTTTCTTCGTGAACCTTTGGATTGGCTGGATTGTCAAATTGTGCGGGAATGACAGCATGAGACACTTCCGCTGCAAGTTCCTGCGCGCGTTCCACAGCCCCAACCATACCGCCAGCTGCAGGCGTCAATTCCAACTCAGCGCCAAGGTAAGTAAGTATTTTGCGTCGCTCCAAAGACATTGACTCTGGCATGACCAAAATCAGCCTATATCCACGGGCAGCAGCCACAAAGGCGAGCGCAATCCCCGTGTTGCCTGACGTAGGCTCAATGAGAACAGATTGACCTGGTACAAGTTTGCCTGCTGCCTCTAACGCATCGATCATCGCAACGCCGATACGATCTTTGACAGACGAAAGCGGATTAAAAAACTCCAGCTTCATGAGAAGCTCAGCACCCACCTGCGCGATTTTTTTGACTTCAGACAAGCGAACAAGTGGCGTATTGCCAACTGTTTCCGCAATAGAATTATAAACCCTGCCGTGACCCCAGTTCGAAGTTTGCGACAAAGTTTGAAAACTTGAGGCGTAACCCATTTAGGACCTCACACGGATAAGATTGAAATCAAAACTATTTTGACGATTTGCGGCGCTTTATTTTAGACGCCGTCTTAGCCGAAGCTTTGACCGTTTTTGTTGCGCATTTTGGTTTTACGGCGGGTTTTGACTTTTTTGAGCTAGTCCCCTTCTTCTTCCGCGCCGAACGCGGCTTTGCCTTAGTCACTTTGTTCGTTTTGCCACTTTCTCCCTGACCTGTCGAACCAAACCCGCCGTCGCCACGTTCTGTTATTGAGATATACTTTGCATCAACTTCGTCAAGTAGAGCGTGCGAAACCGGCGCAATTAACAGCTGCGCAATCCGCTCTCCGCGCCGAACTTCAAATGAAACGGAAGATAGATTGACCAGCAAAACTTTAACTTCGCCTCGATAGTCGCAATCGATTGTGCCAGGGCTATTTAAAACGGTGACACCATGTTTGAGTGCGAGACCTGAGCGCGGACGTATTTGTGCTTCGTAGCCATGGGGCAACTCGAGCATCAGTCCTGTGGGGATGAGCGCTCGCGCCCCAGGTGTCAAACTTACCGGATGATCCCAATCAACGGCCGCCAAAAGATCAAGCGCGGCTGCGCCCCGAGACTGGTATTCAGGCAGTGGCAAATCGGCGCCATGTGCAAATCGTGCGATCTTGACTTTGACTGCGGTTGCGCTGGTCTTGCCTTCACCCATTACACAACGCGGTCTTTTGCCGCCAAGTACTTTGCGGCACGTCGAATGATCTCGGTTGCAACGTCCTCCTTGCGCATCTCAGGCCAACTTTCAACGTCATCATCCGCAATTAGGTGCACCCTGTTTCGCCGCCCGCCCATAACACCCGTGCCTGCTGATACGTCATTGGCGATAATCCAATCGGCAGCCTTGTTTTTCAGTTTTTTCTTGGCCAAAGCGATCACATCTTGCGTTTCAGCAGCAAAACCAATGACAAGACGAGGCCGGTTCTTTCTGCTTTTTGCAATGGTCTTTAAGATGTCAGGGTTTTCTTTAAGATCAAACTTTGGTGGCGTTCCGCCTTTTGCTTTTTTGATCTTATTCTTCTTTTGTGACGTCGCGCGCCAGTCGCCGACAGCCGCCGCAAACACTGCGACGTCAGCGGGCAAATGATCCCTGACCGCCGCCAACATTTGATCAGCCGTCTCAACGCGGACCGTCCTGACACCTGGGGGATCCGCAATCTGGACCGGCCCAGAAATCAACGTCGTTTTTGCGCCGGCACGCGCTGCCGCAGCCGCAATCGCATGCCCTTGCCGGCCAGAGGATCTGTTTGCAAGGTACCGAACGGGATCAATGGGCTCATAGGTCGGCCCGCTTGTGACCAGGACATGCCGCCCCGCAAGTGAGACGTCATCTTTTTTGTTCGTCGATGACGCGAGCGCCCCCGCCAACGCAGCATCAATTTCCACGACCATGTCATTGACTTCGGGCAAGCGCCCTTGTCCTGCTTCGCCGCGTTCAGCCATTTCACCAACCGCCGGCTCGATCACCGCTATGCCGTCCGACCGAATCAAAGCAACATTTCGTTGTGTCGCTGGATGCTGCCACATGCGTGGATTCATAGACGGAAACACCAAAACGGGTTTGTCCGTTGCCAGCAGTACGGCGGAGGCAAGATCATCCACATGGCCACCGGCCATCTTTGCCAACAAGTCCGCTGTCGCCGGCGCGACGACGATAAGATCACATTGGCGGCTTAACCGAATGTGCCCAATTTCGCTTTCGTCATCGAGGCTAAAAAGGTCCGTTAAGACTTTTTCATTTGTCAATGCAGCGACCGACAATGGCGTAACAAACCTTTGTCCGCCTTCCGTGAGAATAGCCCTGACAATATGCCCCCGTTCGCGTAACCGACGCACGAGGTCCAGGCACTTGTAGGCGGCAATTCCGCCACCGATGATCAGTAGTATTCGTCGTGGAGCCAACTGAGTTAACCTATTCTGGCCGGAATTTAGGACGATAGTATCATAACTTGATCGCGCAAGAGTGAACCTTGAAAAACCCTATTAACGACAGGTTGCGGGCATACTTGGCTTCGCCCAGCTCGTGCATCGGCGATTGCCACGGCAACGTTGCGGAGACTGGCCCGCAATTGTTAAAACACAAGGCGAGGGGAATGGCACATAAAAAGACGGGGCCCAGTGACGTGCAACATGAAAACGCTGCACAAGTGCGTGATGCCATCGGGCAATGAGTTAAAAACTGGGAACTGCATGTCCGCGAGATTCAGATGACAATAATTCCGAACCAGCTGCCACCACAATTTGCGTCCACACAAAGGTGGCGCTTGCCCGCAATTGCGGCGGCCGGTTTGATGGCGATCTCGCTCGTAAACGATGCAGGCGCAGACACGCAACGACGGTCTGAAGAAGCAAAAGACTGTTTAGGTCCCCATACGGCGCGCCGAATTGAAGGCTGTACGCGCCTTTTACAAAAGCCTTTAAAACCTAAAGAACAAAGCCTCGCATTTGCCATGCGCGCCCTTGCCTACTCCCTTATGGGTCGCTACGCCGAAGCCCTGTCAGATTATGATGCAGCTTTAAAGATCAATCCAGACTTTGCTTCTGCGCTCAACAATCGTGCATGGACGTACTTCAAGTCTGGTCAGTCAAAAAGAGGACTTCCAGATGTTGAGCGCGCTCTTGATCTTTCACCCAATAGCGCGCACGCCTTTGACACCAGAGCGCATATTCGACAATCCCTTGGCAATCCTAAAGGCGCTTTAAAAGATTACGAGCGGGCCATGAATTTAGGAGGCCCACGGCTGGTAAAGATGTACCAGTGCGGGCTTCAATCCCTTGGCCTTTTTCATGGACCTTTAACGGGCATCAAAACGCCCGATCTGCGCGAAGCATTCGAAACGTGTGTGGAAGACAAGACGTGCGACCCGCTGCCGGCAGACGAGGATTGTCGCAAGCTGACGTCGTAAGGCGGCGTTTTGTTTTATTGAATAAACCGCTCTAGCGCACAGCTTCTTGCGAAATGACCATGTCGGAAAGCTGCGCAATCGCAAAATCTGCTTGCATGTTTGACGTATCAATCACGGCGTGCGCTTTGCCATAAAGCGGCTCCCGGACAGCCAACGCCGCTTCCAGTTCAGTCATAGCTTTGCGGCTAAGTCCCACCGAGCGCAAGTCAATGCTGCGCCGTGCCCGCTCAAACAACACATCTGGAGATGCTTTCGCCCAAACCACAAACGAATTGGAAAGCAGCAACTCAAATGTTTCAGGGTTTGCGACAATGCCGCCGCCAGCAGCAATTACTACGTCTTTGTAGTTGTCCATTGCATTGCGCAGGCAGTTAAATTCGATGTCGCGAAGGGTGCTCTCGCCGCGGACTTGAATGATTTCTTCAAGATCCATACCGCATGCGTTTGCAATCTCTACATCAAGCTCAACAAACGGAAGGTCCAGTTGCTGTGCCAGACCGAGCCCCAACGTTGATTTGCCAGCACCCCTAAGACCAATAATCGCGATGCGGCCAATTCCTGTGGCGGGCCGTTTACGCCCATTTGGGCGATCGCCCGTGACCACAACGCGCTCCGACAAGGTCACCGGACCATCATTGTCATTGACAGGATAGTCAGGCACGTCGCGAGCAAGATCCGAGACATGCATGCTGAGGGCATTTGCGATTCCCCGGAGCACCAACAGCGAAGCGTTGCCTGTGCCACGTTCAAGCTCTGCGAGATACCGCTCAGAGACGCCTGAGGCTTGGGACAGCGCTTTCCGCGACAGGCCAAGACGGGAACGACGCATACGCACGCGTTCCCCGACCAGTTTCAAATAGGCACTGTCTGCGGGTTGCGTACCGCGCCGATGATCACTCATGCTGTTGCGTGCGCCTTTGCGGCTATCAAGTAGCGACATGGCTGATTTATCCTAAGGACCCTCTATTGCGATAACAGCAAGTATTTCAACGAATTAGGTGCTCCAACCCTATGAATTCGATCACTCTGTAGCCCGCGCAGATCCATGAATTTCTAAGCTGAATCGACCCAAACTACGCCATTTCACGGCTTGACGTTTAAGATAAGCTCGCTGCGCCGCAAAACAACCTTGCTGCATTGCATCAGAATGTCAATGTCAAAACGTTTTCCCGCACTAGATAAGCACAGTCCGACGGTATTTTGAGTGGTCCTTATGGCCATGTTGATGGGGCGCGCGCCTTCTTCACCACATGAGAATCGGCGAACTGCGGCCCGGTGCCGCAGGCCGCCTAACGAGTGGGGTCAGCCTGTCCAAGGGCAGATCCCACTGTTTGTAGAGAACAATTTCGTTTTTAAAGCGCCAATGGGGGTAAGATGGCGGTCCGCCAATTGGAGACGGCAAGCGCTTCTTTGCGTACAGCCTCCCCGAAATCACGATTTTGTTAGGACAGGCCGGACACCCAACCCCCTTTGCCCAGATGCGCCAAAATGCCATTCGAACAAAACTTGCTGCCGGCCAGAAGGTTGTAAATGGCTGGTGTTCCATTGCCAGTACACAAGTGGCTGAGCTGATGGCGCATCAGGGATACGATAGCATTACGATCGACCTACAACACGGCGCCATGCATTTTGAGACGGCCTTTGGAATGCTCCAAGCCATCTCCACAACGAATGCAACGCCAATGGTGCGCGTACCCTGGAACGAACCGGGGCTGATCATGAAATTGCTGGACGCGGGCGCCTATGGCGTCATTTGTCCCATGATCAACACTGCCAACGAAGCCGAAAGCTTTGTCGAGGCCTGTTGCTATCCACCCGGCGGGACGAGGTCATTCGGGCCCAATCGCGCCGTGCAATATTCTCAATCCCAATCAGGCGCCGAATACGCAAAAGCCGCGGATGCAGAAATCTTACGGCTGGTCATGATCGAAACCCAGGCGGCATTGCAGAACCTTTCTGAAATCCTGGCGATCGAAAGGTTGGACGGCGTCTATGTCGGCCCTGGTGATTTATCGTTGGCGCTCGGCGCAACACCAACAATGGCACCCAGCGACACGGAAGTCTTAAACGCAATGTCTGAGATCAAAAATGCAGCCCACCAGGCTGGAAAAATTGCGGCCGTGCACACCGATGGCCCGTCCACCGCCCGCAAAAGATTTTCCGAGGGCTTTGATCTGTGCACACTACAAAACGATGTGCGCTTGCTGATAGAAGGCGCCAGCGCGCAGGTTCGCGCAGCGAGAACTTAGAGTTTAGCCAGAGTATCGGTCTCATGGACGCTGCAGAGATGCCAACCAAAATTCTTTTGCCAACCGCACAAAAAAATTGGCCGGATGATCAAACCGGCCACGAATTTTCAACACGCAAACTGATTCGGGTGGCCCGCGCCTGCCCAGATTTAATTGACGCAAACGCAGATTTAATGAATCCGCACCTCCCTCCAATTGAAAATAAATGTAGTAGCGCCCTATATCAGCAGAACCAATCGAAAAAATAAAGTGTTATTCTTACTTCAGGGATCAAATTTTTTCGCTATATTCGGTGTTTGGAAAAGAAAAGTTTCCAACTGTCGATCAATCGCAATTCGAAAAAACAACAAAAGCATAATGATTTCAGCGAGCTGTCATGATGCACTGATGCACACCTCCGTTGCGGCGTAGCGATAACGAAGAAACGCGTATTGAATAAAAATGGGGGAACGCAAAAGTTGAAAAGCGCAACGCACAATTCACCGATTTGGTTTGCATTTGCGATACTCGCGATTTTTGGCTTCCTGTGTCATTTCGGTGTGCATTTGGCCAACACATTAAAAATCCATGGGTTTCCAATGGGTTTTTATTTGGCAGCTCAACTTGCTCCAATCCTACTTGCAACGACAGCTATTTGGTTCATCGTCAACCGTGCCAGCAGCTCCTCATCGCACGCTGCTGCAGCATCAAACACTAGCTTTGAAAACCTGGCATCAGGCGGCGCCATCGCAGCCACGTTAGGTTCTGGCGCGGTTTTCCTCGGCCTTGTTAGTGCGTTGACAAACCTAGGATATGACGGGCTGGTCTTTCCTTTGGGACTTATCGCTGGGTTACTGTGCGCATCCCTACTATGGCCCGAGCCGGCTAGTGCAGAGCCACCCGCCCAATCTAAGGCGCCGGCAGTCCCGGCCCTAAACGTCTTTTCTGATCCCTGGGGTAGCATCGGTCTCGCCCGGTTTGCAGCCGCCATTGCCTGCGTCTGCTTGTTTTTGCTTCTGACGGCTGAACTAAAAGCCGCATCTGTTGTTGTGCGCTGGCTGGTGCCGTCTTTCAGTACCTACCTGTTTGTTGCACTTACCGCGGCCGTGGCTTTGACGCTCACACTCATTATGGGATTGCGGTTCTTAGAACGCGCACAAACTGTAGGACTGGCACTTCTCCTTCTGGTAATGACCATATTCGTTGGGTTTTTGGCCTGGACACATTATGGCGCACCCGTTCCGCAATTAAGTTTCGGTTATGCACTGTCAGAGATCACCACTCTCGAGCAAACAATGGTTGAGACAGAGCGTGCTGATCCTGGTGAACTCAGGGCCCATGTGCGGCCCAACATTCATTTTGACGCTATAAATTTTTTCGCGATCATTTTTTGTGTCATGTGTGGTGTCGCCGCCATCACCACCGTGTTGTTGCGCGCGCATGCACGTGAACAGGTAAGATCGTTACGCCGCACAAAGGTATGGACCACCATCTTTTTGTTGGGCCTTGCGGTGACCATTCCCGCCGTTGCTGCTTTCACAAAACTTGAATTGTACCGCGCGGTGACAGCAGGACTAACACAAACGCAATTGCCCGATTGGATTATGCGCCAGTCCAACGGTGGTGTGCTAGAAACCTGTGCAACGCGGCCCGGCGGTGACGCCAACGCAATTGGTACGTGCGACGAAGGACGCAGCCACTTGGCTTTGCAGGACTTAAAGTTTGAACAAGATGCTCTGCCGTTACTCGCACAGGAAATAGCTGGATCTCCAACATGGGCCGTAATTGGTGTCTCAGCGCTTCTGCTTATTACAATGATATTAAACGCAAGCGGCATTGCGCGCGTGGTTTTGTCCCTCACAAACAAAGAAACTCCAACCGAAAACGCAGTTGACGCCAACAATATGTTAGATCAACGAGACAAAAACGCATCGCGTTTCACCAACCTCGCAGGACCTATGATTTTTCTTTCCGCGATATTCATCACCGCCTACGTAGCAGCAATGACCCTGACCACCGATATTTTGACGCTCGTCGCTGGCAGCTTGTCGCTTGCCGCCGCAGGATTGTTTCCGATCTTGCTCTTTGCGCGGTTCTGGCCGCAAATCAACCCGCTCGCAGTGACCATTGGAGCTGCAGTCGGCGTCTGCCTTTGCGCATATTACATTGTCGCCGCAACATTCTTTGCACCGACCTTCGTTGAGCACTGGTCAGCACTTTCAAATGCACCACCTTGGCAATTGGAACAATTGGAAGTCTTGAAAACCGAATGTCAAACGGCCGGAGCACAAGCGTGCGCACTTACGAATGCGAGCGCAAAGGAGCTTGCAAATTGGTGGGGCATAGAAAAATATGCTGCTGCAATTTTTTCGTTGCCACTTACGATTGTCATCACAGTCCTTCTTGCGTTTGTCATACCGCACAGAGCGAGAACTGCTTAAAGCGCAAATAAAACGTGCAATGCAGTGATAAAACTGATGCTGACCTTCGAGCGCCAATCGGACGTTGCTTCATAAATGAAGCAAACATGACGACTTTTTTTAGTGTGATTTTGCACAACGAGATTCACAAATTTTCTTTGGAACTTCTCGAACACTTGTCAGTAGGCGCAGATCTGCAAGAGCATCAAAAAACAATAGTGCAAGATCACTTTTCTCCGATCGCATTTTTACTTGCGTTGAATTGAGCTAGACCTGGACTTGCTTCATTTGATTGTGCGGTGCGACATCGTGCTCTAGATCGTTAACCATACTCTATCTAGCGCCGAGAAAGGCCCCAAAAATTGGTGTAGCGCAAACCCTCAACGGGCCAATTTAATCAAATCTTAACCAAGAAAAATTCGCCCGTTTTCCGCGTACCTAAAGATCAACGGGGCAGGAAGGGGTGAGCATGAAACAGGTAACTAGGTCGTGGAACGCCACGAACGGAGTGCGATCGCGTCACGTTCGAGTTTGGCGTTTCATCATTATCGCAACACTCGCGTTGGCCACGTTTGGGTTCAGCACGTTTGGTCAAATAAACTCGGCAAACGCTGGTTGGTCTATTGCTGATCGCGCGACCGAAACCTATGGCAAGGCAAAACGCGTTTCTCGAAAGAGAAAATACAAATCTTCGACACGCAGGAAAAAGTACGCTTCGCGGAAAAACAGTGGGTCACGTTCCAAGTACCGCGCAAACAAATCCAAATGGAAAAAAAAGAAGCGTTACACGGCTAAGAAACGACGCAAGTACAAAAAAACAAAAACAGCAAAGCGCTCCAGCAAAAACTATTCAAGCAAAGTGCGTAAAAAGGGAAACGTGAGATGGGTCGCCTCCTCTTCGTGCCTCAACAGCCGTTTGAGAGCGATCGTCTATGAAGTTGCTTCGCGTTACGGAAGTGTCACGGTGTCTTCCACGTGCCGCAGCAGATCACGCAACAGGCGGGTTGGTGGGGCCAAGCGATCCAGACACCTAACCGGCAATGCCGTCGATTTTCGCGTGCATGGAAGATACGGCGCAGCCTACTCATACTTGAAAAGCCACAGTGGCGTCGGCGGCTACAAACATTACGGCGGTGGGCTTTTTCATATCGACACAGGTCCGCGCCGAACCTGGTAAGCGACAAGGGTTGAGCGGTCGCGCAGTTGGCACATGCTTCAAAGCCTGTCGTCCACGCCCGGCCGTAACCACCAGACTTAGGGTGTCTTTGGTTTTGCTTCGGGCGGACCTTCAGGCTCTTTGGGCTTTGGTGCGAGCCATTCACTGAAAGCCGTCACCATTCGTCCGCCGTTCGCCGCCCACCAAGCCTCATCAAACGCCAGAGCATTCGCAAGCGTTTTTGAGTTCGTCGCCAGATAAGAGTCGAGCGGAATATCAACAAGCGCATGCCTTTTGACCAAGTCCACTGCCGAGCGGCGCATGGGCCCATAAGGATTGAGCGCGCTTACTGCCGCCAACCGCTCAGGCGATGTCGCAAAAGTAAGAAGCGATCTCGCTTTGTCTCGCGCACGTGCTTTTTTCGGAATTGCAAGATAGTTGACCGTATAAATCTGCCCATTTGAAATCGGATAAAACTCAAAGCCCTTTGCACGCTCAAAAAATGCACGGCCGGTAAATGTCTGTGCAAACTTTGCTTTGCCAGATTTGAGTTGTGCCATCGCTTGCTTGGCGTCATCGAGCCAGAGGATGCTGTCTCCTAGCTCACTAAGTTTCTTAAACACGCGCTCTAGTCCCTCAGCACTGCCCAGAACAGAATAGATGTCTTGAGGTGCAACACCATCGGCAAGCAACGCCATTTCAAACACGTAACGTGGTGACTTGATAAACGCGCGCTTACCTGGAAACGCCTTCGTGCTAAATACCTGTTTTAAACTCGTGGCCCCTCTTCCCTTCTTGGTGCGAGCTGTCGAAATCACAAGCGACGACCACGCAAAAGTGCCAACACCACATGCATGCAGCCCGCCCGCAACAAAATCATCCGCGGCCGCCTCGCCATTGGGCCCAGGCCGCAGCGTAGACGCATCAATCTTCTCGATTAGGTCAGCATCGCAAGCTTTGCCAATCGCAAGTGCGCTCAGTTCGACAACATCAGGCGCAACATCCGATTTTTCGATAACCGATAACTCATTACCACGCGGACCTTGAAACGAAATGGACTCAATAATGATCCTATTTTCTGTAGCAAACGGTTTTAGAATTGCGCTTTCAAACGCCTTTCCATAAGCGCCGCCCCAATTTGCAACTGTCAGCGATTCCGATGCGTCATCTTTCTGCGGAAGAGCGACCTCGCCTGCTTCAGTTCTTACGGGCTCAGGCGACGTAGTTTCTGCTGCCTTTTCATCAATGTAGCGTTCTTGTGCCGGCGTCTCACCACCACGATCAATGGGCTTAGGCCGAGGCACCTCTTGGGCATTTTGCGCGAACGCTGCACTCACGGGAAGGGCATACAGCACGCAAAGACCAACAACAAACACACAAGCTTTTTTTATCATGATTAGAACTTTCAAGAATGAACATGCCCCTCTTACGAAACCACCAACCCGTTCACGTGCGCGTGGAGGCTCTATCGCCCTGCTCTAGAGGAAGATTGAGCTCTAATCATGGTTGGGGCCAAAAGGCAATCAAAGCTAACCGTAGTCTGGTTCGGCGTGGAGCCGGCTCGGTTTTGTTGTCTACAACGCGCCGTTTGGGACAAGCGACCGATCCAAGGTTGTGCCGCTATCTGCATGATCCCTTGGGACAATGTGCGGTGCTTTCCAACTTCCCCGGGCATGTAAACCAAACACCTGTTTGACCCGGCCGTTAGCCTCATCCGGCTCATAGGCCTCGATCAAGAGGTCCAGCGCCTTTGAGTGCAGTTCAATGGTGCCTTCCGCCCTTAACCGCCGTTGCGCAGCGCGCGCAGAAATATTTTCAGCCTTTGCAACACCATCCTCAATAGCAACACTTAGATCAACGTCTTCAAGTTTCGTTGTTCCGTTTTTCGCCTTCCCCCAACCAGGCGCAGATGTCCCGGACCGCTTGGCATCCATGAGTGCAACAATATCAAGCGCCATAACGCCACCCGTCACCAATTTAATCGCAACATCACCGCTCAAAGATTGCATAAAGTCATAACGGGTCACGCCACTACCTGTAACATCGATTTTTACGTCCGCAGGCCCCTTCAAGAACTCATCCTCAAACAAGAGTTTGAACACCGGTCCGATGTCAGTGTCCTTTAGACGGCCACGAATACCGTATGCAGGCGCGCTTCCGTTGACATTGACGCTGACTTGAACATCACCGCGCCCCTCTGGTCCGAGGCCAAGTTCGGCAAGATCAACAAGCAATTTACCTTCTTTAAGCGAGAGCGTTGCCGCCGAATTAGCAACTTTCACATCACCCACGACAACACTTTCCGCTGAGGCGCGCAAATCTGCGTCAAATGTACGAAGGGCAGCAGTCACATCTCCATCCTTCGACACGACGCCATCCTGTGGCAGGACGCCAATTCTCTCCAGCCAGCCCCTTGATCGTGCTGCCGGCGACGCTGCTTTGTCAGGCCCACGCGCAACATAATATTGCGCAAGATTGAGGGTCTTGAAGGCCAACGTACCTTCGATCAACGGTCTAAACTTTTCAAAACCAATCGACAGCGTACCGCTCGCGGCATTGCCACCAACATCAAATTGGGTTTCTTGAAACGTTATAGATTCACCTGTCCAATCCAATTTTCCTTGAGCTTTAAACGGGCCGAGTTTGTGTGACTGCGGCCAGGGAACGCCGAACCATCGCAGCGCCTCGCTGAGATTTTTCGTGCTTAATCGCGTTTCATCTGCAATAAGCTGCAACCGCGCTTCGCGGATCAGTTGGCCCTTGAGCTGAGCCTCGCCTATTTTTCCCTTAATCACGGCGTCCACGGGCACGGCGGCAACCGACGGATTTTTCTGCGTAAGATCAAACCCAACTTCAAACGATAACGGTTGGTGGCGATAGTAAAACGACCCGTGCGCCTTCACGTCCGCCCACGCACCCACATCAATCCTCGCGTCAACAGCCTCAAAAACGTAGCCCGCGCCCCCATCTGATACGAATCGGATCTTGCTATTTTTTATTAGCAATGATTTTAGACGGAATTTTTTGAGCGCTGCCGCCAGTGGTGCAACAACCACCTCTGTTGATTGCGGCTGCATTTGAGCGCCATCAAAGGCCACTGAAATGACAGCATCACTAATCGTCAGCACAGCAACGCCTTGCGCCAGGCGCGATAACATCGCCGCGCCATCGTTGCCATTTTGCTGTTTGGGTAGAATGAGTGTGCCACGCTCAACGGTAATTGTCGGTCGAGCCAAGATCTGGAGAGGCGAACTTAGAGGGTAGTGGTTTGATCCCGCCGCAAAGACTGCTGAGGCGTCCATTGCGACATCGTTGTCACGCGAAACCACAAAAAACGGCATCACCAATCCCGCCATTATCAGCAGGACCAGGGGAAGCCAAATGGCAGAATGCCGCTCTCTACGTTTTTGCAATTTCATAATGCTGCAAGCCCAAGCATGCTTTGGTCAACCAAAGCGAGCACAAGACACGCAAACGCAGCCGCCTCACAGAAATTATCCCTCAACGACACTCTCTTAAAACGCATCGCGCTGTGTTCGCAAGACCAAACGATTCGACCAATGCGCGACAATCTACGAGTGCCATCCTTTGATGCTTCCACTTTAAGGCGTCCCGCGCACAAATGCGAGCCCGATTACATGTTATCCACTTAGACGCCCGTCCGACGTCGCTCTCATGTCATCGGTATAGATGCATTGTACTATGGCAATATAACAGCTTGGAGACCAAATTTGGTCAGGAAAAATTCCCAAATTAGGGCACCAAATTAATCTAGATTCTGAACTAGCATAAGACCTTCGATGCGTTCATTACGCACATTATGTTGTTCCCGGTCGGCCGCGCGTGACGGCTTTGTGGAGCAATAAAACTGGCAAAAGCCCGACCAAAACGATGGCTAACGCACCGAGCGCTGCCATTTCAAACTGCTCCAATTGTGCGTACCCGTAAACATGTGTGGCCAAAGTATCAAAATTAAACGGACGCAACAACAAAGTGGCAGGCAGTTCTTTCATGGAATCGACAAATACAAGTAACAATGCTGCACCCAATGCCGGTGCAAGCATCGGCAAATGAACACGTGTCAGCGTCGTTAGCGTATTTTCACCAAGTGCACGGGCCGCCGCATCCAAGTTCGGTGAGATTTTTTCAAGACCAGCTTCCGTTGTACTTAACGAAACCGCCAAAAACCGAATGCAATAAGCTATAACCAACGCGAAAATCGAACCCGAAAGCAAAGCGCCACCTGTCCCGCCGAACACATAGGTGCGAAGTCCATTTAACAGTGTGTCCAAATTTGCGATTGGGTAGAGTAAGCCAAGCGCCAAAATTGTTCCAGGTATCGCATACCCCAACGAAGCCAGACGAACCGCAGAACGCGCGAACTTGTCAGCGGTAATGCGACGTGCATAAGAAAGAACCAATGCCAGTCCCACAGCAATGGCCGCAGCAAGCGCCGATAATGTTAGACTATTGAAGACAGCCGCATGAAATTTATTTTCCAACGCTTGATCAATATTTTGAAAGGCATGACCGAGAAGCACCAGCATCGGAACTGCAAACCCAATCACAAACGGCAAGGTGCAGACGATCAAGACAGCGACGGCCTTCCAACCTTTCAGCTCTTCAAAGGGAATAGATCTATAGCGCCCGGTCGTGTGGTGGCTTTGCCGTTGTCCGCGTGCCAAGCGCTCCGCTAAGAGGAGGCAGAACACAAAACCCAATAGCACGACCGCAATTTGTGCTGCTTCGCCCACGCCTCCTTGTTCCCCAGCAATACCGTATGTCAGTCGGTCGTAAACCGAGCGCGTCAGTGTTTGCACACCAAGATATTTAACCGCGCCAATGTCGTTGAGGCATTCCATCAAAACAAGCGCAAGTCCTGCTGCCAGCGCTGGCCGAGATAGTGGCAGCGCCACTTCCCAAAAAACGCCCAAAGGTGTTCGGCCCAGCGTGCGCGCAACTTCCAATACACAAACAGATTGCTGAATAAAACTGGCCCGCGCCGCCAAATAAACGTAAGGATAGAGCACCGCCGACATGACGACGATGGCGCCACCGACAGACCTAATTTCAAAAAACCAATAGTCGCGTGCCGACGTTACATTGAGCAATGCCCTCAAAGCCGTTTGCACCGGACCAGTGAAGTCCAAGAACTCGACATAACAATAAGCAACAATATAGGTCGGCATTGCCAACGGTATAACAAGCAGGAGATCGACAATGGACCGGCCTGGAAACCGATACATTGTCACGAGCCACGCCGTTAGCGTGCCCACGGCGAGCGCGCTCAGGCCAGCACCAACGAGCAGAACAAACGTATCCGCTAAGCTTGCTGGCAACACATGCTCTAAAAGGTGCGGCCAAACGTTTTCTCCCGGCGACAATGCGAGCAAAATCAAGGTAACGATCGGCGTTAAGACGACCGCCACAATCAATGCCACACCAAAAAACCACCCGATGCTCGATTGTTGCAGAAAACGCCCTCGCGCCGCACGTCTGGGTAAGCGGCCGAGGGTCCGCACGGCGTCCTGCAAACTGGGAACAATAGAACTAAAGTGCCAAGCCATCCGTTAGAGAATTTCTTTTTGGGGCGGGTCCCGAACGGTTTTTTGGAGCCGGGATTCGGGACATACTTACTTTGTTGACGCATTTTGGCAGGTTTTTTTGAAAAAGCACAAGCTCTTTCACGGCCGTCGGTCACGGTAAATAACGTTGTCGCGCCTAAACCGCACGTCAATAGAGGTGCCAGACAACTGTGGTTCGGCAAGCGAGACCTGTGCATCGTTGGCTTCACACAACGATTTAACCAAGGGCAAACCAAGGCCTAACCCGCCCGTGGCGTCGCGCGCACCGTTCCCCACGTTTTCACCTTCCAATGCACGTGCAAATGCGTCTGCACTCATGCCCGGGCCCGTATCGCTGACAAAAATCGAAAAAGTATCATCGACGTGCGCGCGCGTACGCACTTCAATACACCCGCCCTGCTGCGTATACTTTATGGCGTTAAATATGAGGTTCAGTAAGATTTGTTTAAGGGACGTCTCATCAGCCAAAATTTGAATGTGCGGTTGCTCAGTTAAGGGCTGCGTTTTGATGTCAATTCCCGCCTTTTTTGCAAGCGGCCGCATAGCTGACAGGCAGCGCTCAACCACCGAACTTATGTCAACTGGGTCCCTAGATTGATTGTCCGCAGAATGTGCATCAGCTACCGGCGCCAGAATACGATCGATCAGCGTTAAAGCAAACTGCGCACTTTCATGGATGTCCTGAGCGTATTCGCGATATTTTTTTTCATCAAATGACCCGAGCTCTTGCCGATGCATAATGTCGGAAGCCGCGGAAATGGCACTTAATGGTGTTCTGAGTTCGTGCGCCAACTTTGAAAGTTCGCGGTCCCCAACACTGGTCAAATGGCTATCTGATGTTCCGGTTACATCACGTGCGGGCTGCATGGCATCCGAAGCGGGCATCGATGAAGAGCACGTTAGGTCATGAGGTACGTTATGGTGTTTGTTACTTTTCATCGCCTCACGAATCTTTCCGCTTGGGTTTCTCTTGCCAAATGCGGCAGATCAAACATTGACGAAATGGGAGCGGCCCAGTACGCGAGCATCGCGCACATGACGGTTTTCGTATGGGCTTTGAGCCCCTTTTCATCCGGTCTCACCCACCCGCGCATTTTCATGTGCCGGCAAAGCATGGCATAATTTGGTGCCGACGATCGAGCCCTCATGCCCATGCTGCGCCCTGCTTTTGCACAACTTGCGTGGCACAGGGTTGGGTGCCAGCGCCAGGCGAGGCAGGTTAACCGCCGACTGGCCGCACACGAAATTTCGTGTCAAATCAGCGGCCCCCATGTCCAAAGCGACGTTTTTGACTTGACGTTGGGCCCTCGAGCGATGTTTTTGGGGTCCTCATCAAGAGTGCTGGCCCGGATTGTGTGAGATCTTGACGTTTGGCAACCTGCCGGCGCCAAAATGCCGCCTTAGCTCAGTTGGTTAGAGCGCTAGATTGTGGATCTAGAGGTCGGTGGTTCGAATCCACCAGGCGGTACCAACCTTTGCGGATGGCACAGTCGCATTCCGTCCCCCCTATTTCGCGATCACGCCTGGCGAAGCGCGTCAGACTACGCGGGCACGGCGCCAACTTCAGCATCAACCTCCGCCTCAGCAAAGAAATACTGAAACGCATAAGAAAAAAAACTGACTGTTGGGAAGAGCGTGATTGCATTGACCGCACTTGAAGTAGCGATCAGCCACGACTGATCAAATCGAGTCTCCCCTGTCATTAGCAATGCAAGACCAATCATTGCGAGAATGAATGGTAGCGTACACAAAAACGCACCAAAGAAAAGACGCCACGAGTTGCCTCGTGTTGTTCGCCAGACCGTTCCCAAGGAGACTTTGTTTCGTTGCAAGGCCACTGCAGGAAGATATACCGTGATACGGGCAAGCACGACGAACACAACGACCGTTCCCACTGTTGCAGCCAGGAGCCACAACAACCACTCTTCGTGGACGTCTTCTGGGCCCGGCGACAAAAAAAATCCCAAAAACGGCAGATACGAGAAGATGAGAATGATGATTGCGACGAAGGCGTACGCGCACACAACCCGATCAAGGCGCGAATAATACATGTGGTGGATTGTTTCACCGCTTAAGATCAAGCGATGCCATGCCACAGCCAGAGACGAAAGGAAGAAGGTATTCAAAAGCTCACCCAAGAGGCCGTGTGCCCACCACAGGATCGTTTCAATTGTGGTTGCCGGCGTCATGTTGGGGTCTTCGACGAGAATCCGCGCGTCAATTGGGGAGCTCCAGGGCCAGGCGACCCACTCGTACACAAAACTAATTGCAAATATAGCAATGACCCAAAGCCAAGATGATTTCAGGATCTGAATGGGGTTTGCAAAGAAGGCCCAATACGCGCGCCCGACCGTCTTCCACAATGGCAGTTTCTTTTTTGCCTCTAACTTAACCTCCTCCATCTCACCTTCCCCCTCTAGCGCACCAAATTAAATAAGTACCTTCGATCATTTCCCGTGTTGAACGTCACCATTCTCTGGCGCAGGAAAGAAATGCCCAAACGCATAAGAAAGAAAGCTGACCGTAGGAAAGGCAGTGACGGCAACAATGGCGTTGTAAAATCCCGAGAACAATGCGTGTTCCGTCCGATCGAACACACCAAGTCCAACAATAAGATAAATCATTTCAGTCAACATCATTGCAAGACCGCATATAAGCCAGCCAGCAAAGATCCGCAGCGAGTTTCCTTTTGTCGCGCGCCAGATGCTTCCAAAACCGATCGCGCGCTGTCCAATTGCAAACGCCGGAAGGATAAGACTAAGGCGCGCCAACATGATCAAACAGACAATCAAAAACAACACACCTGCCATGGCGATTGAAAGCTCTGCTGCCCTCTGGGTCGAATAGAATGATTGCTCTTGAATGGCAACGCCGATGAAGACGACAAAAGGTGTGAGCACCGTCAACAAAAATGCGACAGCAAGCGTTAGCAATAGACCGATGCCCCCATAGTACCAAACCAATCGATCAAGCCGCGCATAGTAGCTGAAACGCATGGTCTCACCACGCAAAATAAGACGATGCCAAGCCACCGCCAGCGAGGCCACCAGTAAAACCGTAATCAATAAATTCACAGTGTAAAACCAAACCCAATAGAGCGTATCAAAAAACTCCGACCATGAGTGTTCAGAGTTTCCGCTTGCTACGCTTTCTTGCGCCGTCCCCTCCGCCGGCCACAAAGCCCACTCCGACAAAAACCCGACGGCAAATAGCGCGACAACCCAAAGCCAAGCAGATTTGAAAATCTGGATAGGATTTGCAAAAAACGCCCAATACGCACGCCCAACCGTCTTCCAAAACGGCAGTTTCCCAGAACGACGCGCGTTCCCGTCCGCCATCACACCCCCCAAAATCCCTTAAGGCAGAAAGAATAAAGTACCGTGTGCCAACAAAATTCCGACCACTTGCCAACAGGCCAAGTTAAGCGGTCTTTATGACAGCCATCTTGTCTTGTGTCATGTCGTGCATCGTATAGCCAATGCCGCCGATGCCAAGTCCCGATTGCCGCCGCCCGGCAAACGGCATCCAATCGACGCGAAACGCTGTGTGGTCGTTGACCATCACGGCCGTCGCGTCGAGCTCATCGATAAGGCGCGTCGCCACATCGAGCCGCCCGGTAAAGACGGCCGCTTGAAACGCAAACGGAAGTGCGTTGGCGCGCGCAACGGCGTTCTCAAGTGTGTCGTAGGAATAAACAGCGATGACAGGCCCAAATACCTCTTGTGTGGACAGTCGACAATCATCAGAAGGGTCGAGCACAACGGTCGGCAAATAAGCCGTCTCCCCCTTTGGCTCACCGCCAACAAGTATGCGCCCTCCACTTTTTTTCGCTTCGTCCACCCACTCAGCAACGCGCACCACTTCGCGCGGGCGAATGAGAGGGCCCACATCCGTCGTCTCTTTTATAGCGTCATCGACCCGAAGTTTGGCGGCACCATCTGCAAGACGTTCAGCAACCTTTTGCGCGATCGTTTTAGGCGCAAAGACCCGTTGCACAGAAACGCAAACTTGCCCCGCATGGTAAAACCCGCCCTTCAAAAGCAACGGATTGATCGCCTCAAGGTCGGCAGTCTCATCAATTATGACCGGCGCTGCGCCTCCGTGTTCTAAAGCGCACCGCGTTCCCGGTGCCAATTTAGAACGCAACATCCAACCAACTTTAGCCGAACCGATAAATGAGAAGAACGAGACACGTCCGTCCGTTGCAAGTTTTTCTGCTGTTGGAATGTCGCAGGGAAAAAACTTGCACCATCCAGGCGGTAAACCGGCCTCATGAAGGATCTCCACAAAAGCTTTTGCAGACAGTGGCGTGTCATCAGCCGGCTTCACAATGACCGGACAGCCCACAGCCACCGCCGGTGCCACCTGATGCACAATCAAGTTGAGCGGGTGATTGAATGCTGAAATTGCGACCACAGGCCCAAGGGGTTCGCGCCGCGTAAAGGCAAATCGACCAGCACCGGCCCGCGTAAGATCCATGGGAATTTCGGTGCCACGCAAATGCAGCAGTTCGCCGGCTGCAAGCTGCACACCATCAATGGCCCGTTCCGTTTCAATCCGGGCATCAATTAGCGGTTTTCCGCCTTCATTCGCAATCCGGAAAGCAAGTTCCTCAAATCGCTCGCGCATAATCCGCGCAGCAGCATTGAGAACGTCAATGCGTTGGTGTGCTGGCAACCAAGCGTGCCGATCGCGATGCAACGTCTCTGCGTCTGCAAGCCAAGCATCAGCTTCCGCCCAATCAAACGCCGGAACTTCACCAATAAGTTTTTGCGAATAGGGATTGGTTACACGAAACAAACATCAATCAGGACCGCATCCAACTGACCGTTAAAGGGTGCCACTAAATCAAACAAACTTTTTCTTTGAGTTCGTCAATCAACACGCGCGTGTTTTCCGAGTAATCGACCGGTACATCCACAAGGTGCACGCCACGTGCTTCAAAAGCCTCATTCAGCGTCGGCACGAGATCTCTGGTTTTCTTGATCCTGTGTCCCTGCGCTCCGTAACTCTCTGCGTAAGTCACAAAATCTGGGTTGTTATATTGCAAACCCCAATCTTCAAAACCCGCCAGCTGTTGCTTCCAGCGGATCATGCCATAAGCGCCATCATCCAAAATGAGCACCACAAGATGAAGACCAAGACGAACAGCGGTCTCAATTTCTTGACTGTTCATCATAAACCCGCCGTCGCCACAAATGGCCATGACGCGTTTGCTCGGGTGAAGCATCGCCGCCATCATTGCAGACGACAAACCCGCACCCATGGTCGCCAGGGCGTTGTCAAGAAGAACCGTATTGGGCTGGTACGCACGATAATTACGCGCAAACCAAATCTTATATATGCCGTTGTCGAGTGCGATGATGTCTTCTTCACGCATCACTTTGCGCACGTCGGCAACGACCCGCTGTGGGATGATCGGAAAGCGATCATCATCGGCACCTTCCAAAAGGTGGCGATCCACTTCCTCCTTCACGCGCTCAAAATAACTAAAGTCCGCATTTGGCGTTTGCACCACGCCTTTAAGGCGCCGGACGGAACGCGCCAAATCACCAACAACTTCAACATGCGGAAAATAGACCTGGTCCACTTCCGCCGCTTTGTAATTGACATGAATGACTTTCTTGCCGCCCTCTTCCATAAAGAACGGCGGTTTTTCGATGACGTCATGACCGACATTGATGACGAGATCAGCGCGATCAATTGCGCAGTGCAAATAGTCATTGTCCGAGAGTGCTGCCGTGCCGAGGAAAAACGGGCTACGCTCGTCGATAACGCCTTTGCCCATCTGTGTATTAAAAAATGGAATTTGCGTCGTAAGAATAAAATCCGCAAGCGCTTCGCGAACAGATTTTCGGTTGGCGCCCGCGCCAATCAGTACCAACGGAAACTTGGCCTGCTTGATAAGTTCAGCCGCCTCGTTGATCACCTCATCACCAGCCACTGCGTAATAGCGTTCGTGCGGATGAAAAAGTGGTGCGTCGGTATCCTCTGCAGCAATATCTTCAGGCAACTCTAACAAGACGGCACCGGGGCGCTCTTCCTCAGCCAAACGAAAGGCTTCTCTGACAATGGCCGGGATCGTGTTGCCATGAACGATTTGTTTTGAAAGCTTGGTCGTCGGCGCCATCAAATGCACGACGTCAACAATTTGAAAGCGCCCTTGTTTTGAGCCTTTTATTGGCTTTTGCCCTGTGATCATAACGAGGGGAAAGGCACCAAGCTGCGCATAGGCCGCTGGCGTCACAAAGTTAGTTGCACCCGGCCCAAGTGTGGCCATGCAAACACCGGCTTGGCCCGTCAACCGACCGTAGGTCGCCGCCATAAAGGCAGCCCCCTGTTCGTGACGCGTCAGAACAAGCTTGATGCTAGACGTTCGAATAGATTCGACGAGATCAAGGTTTTCCTCACCGGGAACTGCAAAAATATGAGTGACACCTTCATTTTCCAGCGCTTGAACAAAAAGGTCGGAGGCCTTTCTGGGTTTCGCACCCGCCGCCACCACTTTCATTTCACTAACGTTCATATCATCACCGCAATTTTGAAAGAGTTCATATGTTTCGTTTCCGCGCGTCCTCAGGTCAAAAGCCTGACGAAAAACACCTCACGCGCACAAAACGTAGGCGTGTCGATCTCACAACGTAATTGCAGCGGTGTCGCATAACACCAGGAAAGCCAAAGCTTAAAGTTGGGCGGGCACCTGCTGTGTCTCGGTTATTGGCGTAACGGTATCGTTGACTTGTTTTGGATAGGGATAGATTTCATCCATCGGCACAGACTTGCCGTCGTCTCGCACGATCCGCACGTGATACCGTTTTAGTCGACGCGGTTCAGGAACGCCGCACGAATGCGCGATCACTTCCACTTCGTGAATGAGGTTCTTGCAGTAGCTGGCAACCCGGTCTGCCTTTACCTCTGGATCAAGCCCACGCTGCAAACGCCGATTGTGTGTCGTAATTCCCGTCGGGCACGTGTTCTTGTTGCATTTCAGCGCCTGAATACAGCCCAATGACAACATGAAACCGCGGGCCGATGTTATAAAGTCAGCGCCGGTACAAAGGGCCCAAGCAACGCCAGAAGGTGTAATGAGTTTTCCCGAACAAATGAGCCGGATCCGTTCTTTCAAACCATATTTGTAAAGAATATCGGCCACCATCGGCAATGACTCGCGCAGCGGCAAACCAACATTGTCCATGAGCGGCATAGGCGCAGCGCCTGTTCCACCGTCACCGCCATCAATTGTGATAAAGTCAGGCGCGCTTTCAATTCCGCGTCGGTTGATTTCTTCACACAGCCTTTCAAGCCAACCATACGCGCCAACAACTGACTTAAAGCCAACGGGCTTTCCGGTAACGCGCCGCACGTGGTCAATAAAGTTTAAAAGGTCATCCACCGTGTCAATTTCGGGATGCCTATTTGGCGAGATGGAAGTCGTACCTTTTGGAATGCCACGGATTTTAGAAATTTCGGACGTGACTTTCTCACCAGGCAACAGACCGCCTTTGCCGGGCTTTGCACCTTGGCTCAATTTGACTTCAATCATGCGAACTTGATCATGAGCGGCAACCTCGCGCAACTTGTCGTCGCTTAAGGTCCCTTCTGGCGTCCGCACGCCATACTTTGCCGTTCCAATCTGAAAGACGATGTCCGCGCCGCCTTGCAAGTGGTAGGGAGAAAGCGCACCCTCACCCGTATTCATCCAACAACCCGCCATGCGCGCACCATTCGAAAGTGCCGTAACCGCAGGTTTTGAAATTGCGCCATAGCTCATACCAGAAATATTAAACAGCGAGCCGGCATGAAAGGGCTTCTCGCAATAAGGGCCAATCTCTAACGGCAGCGTTTTCGCGCCGTCCTTTTCCAGCGTTGGAAACGGGCAATTGACGAAAATCGCTGTGCCGGGGATCGTCAAGTTTTTTGTCGAGCCAAATGCAATGGTGTTTCCCTTACCCTTCGCCGTCCGATGCACCCAATCGCGTTCCGCGCGGTTAAAAGGCATTTCTTCGCGGTCCATCGCAAAGAAGTATTGCCGAAAAAATTCTCCAAGCGTCGAAAAAAGATAGCGAAATCGGCCAAGCACGGGATAGTTGCGGCGCACGGCGTCTTTTGTCTGTAAAACATCAACAAAGAACATGAAGACAATGGCGAGGACAGAGACGCCGACAAAAAATATAAAAAGCGTTGAGAGGAGTTCGAGACCTTTTGCTACCCAGTCTGGGAACATGACCATGGCGGGAACTCCTTTATTCAAATATGAAATTAGGCCGATGCACATCATTGTGATAGCACGGCCTCCTCCTCACAATCGAGTCACAAAGCTGCTAACAGGATAACGAAGTACTTCCAGAGAATGTGAACGCCATGGTCAAACTTGTTTCTTCACGCATGATGCACTGCATGCAATATCCTCGTGTTAAACGGTGGCGATTTCACACAAAGATTGCGAACGCCTTGTAAAAAAAACATGGACAACTTGAGAGTTGTGTCGCAACGCCAATCAAACCGTCATTCTGTTTTAGAAAGGGTTGATATGTTCCGCGTCTTAAAGATTGCAATTCCAGCATTCGTTGTGGGCTTCGTACTGGGCAACGCATTTTGGTACCTAGTATCCCCACTATGGATTGATCGCGTGGTGTCTGAATCGTTGCCGGAGGAGCTTAATGTCACCGTCATCAAACAGGGAACGTTTCGCGATGCCGACACAACACATCGCGGCAAAGGTCGGGCAGAGATTTTAAAGACATCGGGTGGTTCACATC
This sequence comes from Hyphomicrobiaceae bacterium, assembly GCA_965222775.1. Classification (GTDB taxonomy): domain Bacteria; phylum Pseudomonadota; class Alphaproteobacteria; order Rhizobiales; family Hyphomicrobiaceae; genus CBDCUV01. The sequence goes on along the minus strand of OZ244971.1, from coordinate 915,368 downwards.
TTCTCCGCTTTACAGAGTTTGAGGTGACGAACGGGCCTGACCTCAAGGTCTGGCTCATAAAGGCGGACGACCCAAAGTCCTCCGATGATGTGAAATCCAGCGAATGGCTTTCACTAGGTCCCCTAAAGGGCAACAAAGGCGACCAAAATTATACGATACCCAAGGACGCAAACATTGACGACTATCGATCGGTTGTCATTTGGTGCAAACAATTTGGCGTCTTGTTTTCGCCCGCTCCATTGACCAACAGCAGTTAGGCCAAGTGTTCGTTGCAGAGTTTAGGTGGGGCGGTGCGGTTAAAACAAATCCGCCGCCAACAAGAAAAGGCAGCTGACGACACCTAACAACGGGACCCATGTCCAAACCACAAACGCGTCTGCCGGCGCTGGATCACCCCGAAGTTTGGTAAGTAGTAATGCAAGATTGACAAGACCAAACACGATGAGCGTGACACGCGCGGTCATTTCCGCCAATCCAGCCAACGGAAATAACAGGGCTAAAAGCAAAATGACAATGACAACCAGCAATGTTGCAAAAAGCGGTGTTCGCGTCGCTGGGTGAACCACACCAAGGACGGCCGGCAAGTGCCCTTGCCGTGCAAGGCCATAAAGAACGCGCGACGCCATAATCATTTGCACAACGATCCCATTGAGTGTGGCAACAACAGCGATCGCACTGATCATGGAAGACGGCATCTTTGCCACGCGCTCAAAAACGAGGCTCAAAGGCGCCTTGGCTTGCGCCAGGTCCTCGAGTGGCACCATCAAAACGGCGACTAATGCAACAAGCACATACAAAATTGTCGTTGCGCCAAGCGTAATAAAAATCGCCCATGGCAATGTCACCGCCGGGCGTTTTGTCTCCTCCGCGATATTGACAAGGTCTTCAAACCCTACAAACGCAAAGAACGCGAGCAAAGACGCACCGAGTATGCTGCCCCAATGGCCCGTTTCTAAAGTAATTGGAATTGTTTGTGGTAATTTGGAAAACAAGTGAGGGTCTGCGGCAAATCCGGACCCAATCACAAAAAGTAAACCTGCAATTTCAATGAGCGTCAGAATGGCCGCCATGGTCACAGAGTTTAAAATGCCCCATGCCGCAATCGCCCCCATGAGCACGACAACAATTGTGATCAGCAATGCATCCGGCAGTGTGACGAAGGATTGCAAGTAGCCTGCGCTTCCAACACTTATTGCAGCCGCCGACACAGTTCCTGCCGTCACCACCAACAACCCGACGACCACCGACATAACTAGTGACCGAAAGCCCTGGCGAACATAAGCGGCCTCACCAGCGCTCACGGGCAAACGACCAACGAATTCACCAAATGAACATGCCGATGGGACCATAACAAGGGCCGCAATAACAAAGGCTGACGGAGCATAAACGCCAGCTTTCGCTGCTGTGGCACCGATCAACACATAAATGCCAGCACCGATCGTTGTGCCGAGGCCATAAAAAACAACCAGGGGCAGCGTCAAGCTTCGGCTCAAGTTGTGATCATGACGAAATTTCAATTTTTTTCTTTCAAACCCGAGGTGTACGCAAAATACCGTTTCGTTGTAAAAGTTAGGATCGCAGATTTAGGGCAGCTAGCATAAAGGCATTGACACAGGTCAAGCCACCGGCGTGGACTGATACAAAGTTCAACTCGTAAGATCTATAAGCGCAGTCCATTTCGTTTCCAACTGCTTGAAAACTAGACCCGCCATCTCCTAACGCAAAAGGAGTTAAAGTCTTTGAAAGCCATGGTGTTGGAAAGGCCCGGTGAGGCACTCAAGCTTCAAGATGTTCCTGACCCTAAACCCGGGCCAAATGACGTCCTTCTTCGCGTTTCTGCCTGTGGCGTATGCCGAACAGATTTGCATGTCGTTGATGGTGATCTCCGCGAGGCAAAACTTCCGATCATTCCCGGCCATGAAATTATTGGTCATGTCACCGACGTAGGATCCGATGTAACAAATCTCAAAAAAGGCGATCGCGTCGGAGTCCCGTGGCTCGGAAAGACGTGTGGAAAATGTTATTACTGCCGCCATAGCCAAGAAAACCTTTGTGATGAACCTGAATTCACAGGCTATCAAATTGATGGCGGCTACGCAGAAATGGCATGCGCCGATGCGCGTTTCTGCTTTGAAGTCAAAGGCGATCTAAACGACGCCCAAGCGACACCTCTTCTTTGTGCTGGTTTGATCGGTTATCGCGCACTAAGAATGGCCGGCCCCGACGCTAAGCGCATCGGAATTTATGGGTTCGGTGCCGCTGCGCATATCGTTGCTCAGATTGCACAATATGAAAGTCGCGACATCTATGCTTTTACACGTCCCTACGACGAGACAGCGCAGAAATTTGCGCAAAGCTTAGGCGCCGTTTGGGCAGGCGGCTCAGATCAAGAGGCTCCTAAGGAACTCGACGCCGCGATCATTTTTGCTTCCGTTGGATCTCTCGTGCCTCTTGCACTCAAGGCCGTGCGCAAAGGCGGCATCGTAGTTTGCGGTGGCATTCATATGTCGCCCATCCCCACTTTTCCCTATGACATCTTGTGGGGCGAACGTGTTATTCGTTCGGTTGCCAACCTGACACGTCAAGATGCGCGAGAGTTTCTCGAATTGGCGCCCAAAATTTTGATCCGCACAACCATCGAAACATTTCCATTAAGTGAAGCAAATCAGGCCCTGTCGCGTCTGCGATCCGGAAATCTAACAGGCGCAGCCGTATTGCTCCCTTAACAGGATTATGAAGATGTCTTGCATTGGTTTGCGTCTAGGTCCCGCCTGTCGCAAATTTCTGCAGCTTTATGCTGCTTCATTCTTCTCTTCGCAACTAAGCAAACTGGGCGAATGGATGGCAATCCGATTAGCACTGATCAGTCGGATTTTCCCCTCACGCTTGAGGCGACCAATCACCCGGCTGACGGTTTCTAAAGTAAGCCCGAGATAGTCAGCAATGTCCGTGCGATTCATAGGAATGATGAGCGGCTGGGACGGATCAGTTTGCGTGCGAGTTGCAAGTGTATAAAAGAAATGCGAAACACGTTCTACAGCAGTCATGCGACCGAGAACCAAAACTTGGTCTTGTGATTCACGCAGTTCGGCCAGCATGCTGTCCATCAACAGTTTGCGAATACAATCCATCCGTTCGAGAATATGCTGAAATTGGACACGCGGAACAACCATGGCTGTGATCGGCGTTATCGCTTCCACAGTGTAGGGGTAACGTCCGGTATCTGAGTGCGCGATGAGATCTCCAGGAAAAACAAACCGACATATTTGTCGGCGGCCATCTGGCAAGATCCGGCAGCCTCTGCCAACACCAGATTCAATGATGAAGTAAGACGAGGCGTGATCGTCTTCCCAAAAAATTGTGTCACCGGCGCCAAATGTCTTTGGCGTACCAACTTCCTCGATTGCCGGGCAAGCAGATGGAAGCCATGAGCTTTGCTCACAGCTAACGTGCGCGCACCTTCCATCGCGCACAATGCTTTGCAGGCGCCCTGGTCTCGAAAGGGAATGCGGTCGTACCATACAAGTCATAACATGCTCCGAATGCTTGACATTAATGCATGAGGCGTTGCACCTAATCCAGCTAGTCCCTAGCGGCGCGCATTTGTAGTTCGGTAATTTACGTAGGCGGATTGTCGCAGACACTTTCGGTCAACCAGCCCAATTAGCCGTCAACGGCCATCTGTATGGCCGACAAAAGACAAGACTCTTCAATGGGTTTCTCCAGCACCATCACTGCTCCGCGCTGTACCGCCTCCACCTGCGACATCGATTTTGGCTGAGAGGTCATGAGTATGACTGGAAGGTCTCTTTCGATCGCGACAATTTGCTCCAGTATCGCAAGCGCATCTTGATGGGGCATTTGCAGATCCAAAAGAGCACACTGTGCCTGGACCGTAGAAATTGACTTCAACAGACCTAAGCCAGACGCATAAGTCTTAACGTCGTAGCCCGCGCTTCCCAGCAAGGCTTCAAATGAATCGCGGGTTGCCCCGTCATCATCAACGACGACAACTGTCGTCCGAACCTTTGGCCGCAATAGCTGCATTTTCTGCCACTGCCCCAACAAGCATTACTTGACAAAAATTTGCACGCTTTAGCCTTATCAATTGAGAAGACCACTCTGACAACTAAGGAAAACTACGTATGGAAGAGCCAAAACAGAATGTGCAAAGGCCTTTCCGTAGTTGAGATAAAACGACGCGCTTGTATTAGACGAGCCCAATATCGCTCTCGCCCTCATCATAATTCAGAACGAGCACCAAAAATAAATGCAGCTTAATTATGAGTTACACCGACCAGACAAATAAAAGGCCTAAAGTTCCGCATCCACACCGGCTGAAATTGCAAGTCTGACCAAATGCGATAAGCTTTTTGCACCGGTCTTTTCCATCACACGTGCACGATGAATTTCAACTGTGCGTGGGCTTAGCCCCAATTCAGAAGCAATGACCTTATTGGGCTGCCCAATCACCAGCTTGCGCATAATGTCGGTCTCACGAGGCGTGAGCTTGGAAAGTTGGGCACGGGCTTCATGGGCTTGCGCATCACTTTGCCGCTGACGCCGATAAACTTCTATAGCGTGCTCAACGACTTCCAAAAGGTTATCGGGATCTAAGGGCTTTTCGACAAAGTCTAGGGCCCCAATCCGCATGGCTTTTACAGCCATCGGCACGTCACCATGCCCTGTTATGATAATTACAGGCGGCGCAAATCCGGATTTCTTAAGTTGGTTCAGGACGTCGATCCCATCACCGTCGGGCAGCTTCACATCCAAAAGCACGCAGCCCACACGTTGAACCCCTCCGGAGTTTAAAAAGTCCTTGGCGCAGTCATAGGTGCGCGTCCCATGACCAGCCGCCGTTAGCAACGCATCCAAGGAATCTCGGACTGCTTCATCATCGTCAACAATGCAAACCGTTGCCTGGTCAGTCATGAAGGACTCGCTATCTGGGTCTAATAGGTATCGTAACAAGAAACTTTGCGCCGCCCGACGGATTGTTTTCCGCTGATATACGACCGCCGTGCGCTTCAACAATGTTCCGACTAACAGATAACCCAATACCCATGCCACTGGCTTTTGTTGTCACAAACGGTTCAAACAGGCGATGCTTGACTTGAGATGAAATTCCAGGGCCGGTGTCTTCAACAGCAATTTCAACATGATCGTCCGGCACACGTCTTATGTTGAGCCGGATTTTCTTTTCTCCCTGCCAATCACCAAGCGCATCAACGGCATTCCGAACAAGATTCTGAAACACTTGCTGAATCTGAATGCGATCAATCATCACGTCAGGCAAATCTTCCGACGCATTAAATTCAAACTCAATCTTTTTTGCACGCGCACCAACCAAACCCAATTGCGCGGCCTCTTCAATCGTTGTGTGCAGATTATGCCAGCTGCGTTCGGTCTCGCCGCGCTCAATAAATTCTCGCAATCGCCGCACAATTTCACCAGCACGTTGCGATTGTTTACCTGCTTTTAAAATTAAATCCGTCGCAGAATCATAGGCTGCATCTCCGCCGGCCGTAAGCACGCGCCTCGCCGCGCTCGCATAATTCGTTATCGCGGTCAGTGGTTGATTGAGCTCATGGGCAAGTGCAGATGCCATTTCGCCCATCGCACTAACTCTTGCAACATGGACAAGTTCATCTTGCAGAATCCGAACATTTTGTTCCGCATCTACGCGACTTGAGATATCTTCGATCATACCCGTAAAAAGCCTACGGTCCGGCAGAAGTACTTCGTTGACTGTGAGATGCACCGGAAAACTCGTTCCATCCTTTCGGCATGCTGTCGCTTCGCGTCCAATACCAATAATTTTCTTGTCCCCCGTCGCAACGTAACGAGAGATGTAGGAGTCGTGTGCGCTTCGAAATGGCTCTGGCATAAGAACACTAACATTCTTTCCAACGACTTCGTCGCTCTTGTAGCCAAACATCTTTTCCGCTGCCGGGTTAAAGTCTTCAATGATCCCTTTGCAATCGATATTGATAATTGCAAAAATTGCAGCATCTAAGATCGCCACCAATCTGGAGTCTGTTTCCTGTGATGGATTCGTGTCCACGCAATCTGCGCCTTTCAACTTGATAACAATTCACAACTTTCCGTCTCAAAGTGTTCGCAAATTTGGTATTTTTCTCATTGTTCTAAGCCCAACCAACTCTCATCGGATTAGCCATGGCCAAAGCTACACTTGAACACGATCACACACCATCGGCAATACGTGAAAGATTGTCCGTCGATCCAAAGCCAACCTATGTTCGCGATTTCGTTTACGGCGGCATCGATGGCGCAATCACAACATTTGCCATAGTGGCAGGCGTTGAAGGCGCCGCACTCAGCCAACGTACGATCATTATCCTGGGGCTTGCAAATCTCCTCGCCGATGGGCTGTCTATGGCAGCGAGCAATTATACCGGAACAAGGACCGAGGTCGATGACTATAGGCGCCTGGAAGCGATTGAACATAAACATATATCAGCCGCCCCTGAAGGAGAAAAAGAGGAAGTCAGACAAATATTGGAGCGCAAGGGCTTTACAGATACTTCGCTAAACGACGCGGTCCTGGCAATCACTGGAGACAAAGACCGCTGGGTAAAGTTTATGCTAACGGAGGAATACGGTGTGAGTCACACGCTTCGCGCCCCAATGCGCGCAGGCTTCAGTACGCTTCTAGCGTTCGTCCTTTGCGGCCTTATTCCGCTCATTCCTTTTTTGATCGGTATGGCCAATCCATTCCTGCTTTCAATTATGCTTACAGGCATAGTGTTTTTTGCAATTGGATCAGCAAAGAGCAGATGGTCAGTTAGTCCCTGGTGGCAATCAGGATTGGAGACATTTCTTATTGGCGCCCTCGCCGCAAGCGCCGCGTACTGGACCGGTGTAACACTAAAGGCACTTATCTAGTTTTGCGGTGCATGAGCGCAAACAAGCCCCAAGACATGTTTTCGTAACAGCCGACATCATAATATTTCAACGTCAGCGACATGCAATTTCAACTTGCCTGAATGCGATTGAGGGCCGATTGACGTAAGATCCAAGGCAGTAATGGCCCGCCGAGATCTAATTCGTGTCATCTTGCGAATTTTCGACAATTTGCAAGGCGTCAGTATGCAGGGATTCAGAGCTTTGTTCGGCATTTAGCACGTGCCATTTCAAATGGCCTGGATCCCGATCAATCTGCCTTTGCACCACGGACGTGTTTGCATCAGACGCATCGCAACGACGCGCCTCAACGCGGTCCAATAAGTAGTCAGGACTTGCTTCAAGCCAAAGCCCAACAAACTCAAAGCCGTTTTTCTGCCCAACTTCTTCGATCATTTCGCGATGCTTAAACTCCAAGAAAGTTGCGTCAACGATCACCGATTGTCCCGCTTCCAGAGCGTTACGCGCTCTAGATACAGCGCGGCGGTAAACGGTGCCCGTTACAGATTCGGTATAAGCGTCTCTACCAAGCGTTTGTTCCGCGACAAGACCAAACATTCGCTTACGCTCAACATCGGATCGTATCCAAACGGCGCCGGGCGCCCGGCCAATCTCGTGCGCGATATTCGCAGCCAATGTTGATTTTCCCGTTCCCGATCGACCACCAATGGCGATCAACCGAGGCTTGTCATCAATGAGCAGCTCTTGCGCCAACTGAAAATATTGACGAAGGCTCTTTTCTACATCGTTTCGTTGCGTGTCGGCAAACGGTAGCCGGTCGAGACACACCATGGCCCTAATCCCTGCTCGCAGCGACATAAAGAGCGGCAAAGCGGCCAGGCCGGACAAGTCATCTGGCGACTCAGGATGGCCAAGATAACGATTGAGTAGAAGATTTGCCTGCCGGTTCAGCCCGCGATGCCACAAGTCCATAAGGACAAATGCGAGGTCGAATAACACATCTTGCGTTGCGATTTCATCGCTAAATTCAATGGCATCAAAAAGTGTCGGCCAGCCTTTCCAAAGGACAATGTTTCCCAAATGCAAGTCGCCATGGCACCGCCGCACCATGCCATCTTGCAATCGTTTTCTCAAAATTTCGCTGGTGGCAGTCTGGTGTTGTAACAATCGCTTTGCAAAAACTTTTACTGCATCAAGCCCAATGAGATCAACAGCGCTGGAAAGCGAACTTACGACCGTTGATATGATCTCATCAAAACAGCTATCACTATCAAAGTTATAAGATACGGGCGCCCATGCATGATATTCGGCAATTGTATCGGCCAACTGGCACATCTGAACGGTATCAAGTGCGTTTCGCTTTGCCAGTTCGTCGAACAGCTGATCCTGTTCAAACCGATTCATAACGACGGCCCACTCGACTGGTTCTCCAGGCCCGTTAATGGCTAAAGCGCCGGTGGATGTCCTGACGATTGGCACGGCGGCCACATAAATGTCAGGCGCTGTCACCTTGTTTCTCCCAACCTCGCGCTCACAAAACTCGCGTCGTTTTTCGAGTGTCGAAAAATCAAGGTAAGGATATCGAACTGCGCGCTTAATCTTGTAAGCGCGCTTCCCCGCAAGAAAGATGATTGCCGCGTGCGTATCAATGCGCTTGACAGAAGTAACCGTTGGTTCGAACGATTTTGGATCGCTCAAAAACGCAACGATTTCTGCCTGATTGCAGCAGTCTTTTTCCGCGCATTCATGGTTATGTATTTTCTCGGTCAGCATGCGCGCTAAAAACATCACCTCGCACGTAATGTCGTTGACTTGCATCAACATTGTTGAGACGTCACAACGAATTTGGTCCTAACGAAATCTAAATACGACTCTCTAGTGCGCAACGCATGCCGCATTATTAGTGCGCGCGCCTCTTTTGCTGTCGGCAAAAACCAAAAGGTGCGACCGAAACACGCCGACGGCAAACCGCGCAGTGTGGTTTACAAAAGGCAAACAGAAACAATCCAGAAAATTCAGATCTTGAAGAAGCGACCCGGCTAGATGCTGTGGCAGCGACAAGCATTCCATGCCCGTCGGCAGCCTTGTGACAAGCCCCCAGTCGCTCTCCTAATTGCGCAGAGGACGGAAAAACACCTGCGGGACAGATTCCGGCCCATCAAAAAATATTAGACTAAGTTTCAAATGCTTAAAAGAATACCCTAATGCAATAACTGAAATTCACAGCGACGGACAGCCTGTGGATAACTTTGTTCTGCCGGCCGCACAAATAAACGCGAGTTTCTTCTTCGGCTAAACTATTAGGCGAGAGGGCGAAGTCTTGCGAATTATGTCAGTCTACTGACTAATTGCTTCTGGGGGCTAAGTATAAGTGTTGAGAGTTAAGTCCAGTCTCACGATCGCCGCCGCGATCGCAGTTGGCGTTAGTTGTGTGCCACTTGACGTAGCGCATGCCGTGAACGAATGCGGACTTGTTGCGCCTGGCGGCACAGTGACTTGCAACAATGACGGCGTGCCAGCCAGTGACTCCGATCCTTACGCGGGAGGCATCAGATACGTCGTCAACGGCATCACACTCAATATCGATGGCACAACCAACCCGATTTCCATCGTGCGACCGGTTGGGGATGGCATAGTCGTTATCGATTTTGGCGGAACTGGCCCCCTCGTTTTGAATGCACTTGGTACTGTTAATGTGACAGCTGGACGCCCGGGCACCGGATTTTTCAACTCAACCTATGGCATTGGCATTGGCAACCCAGTCGGCGCGGCAACGATCAACTACAATGATGGCACTATTATCATGGGGCCAGGCGAGTGGAATGTTGGAATATCGATTAGATCTCAAGGCCCTGGGGACGCAACGATCAACTACAACAGTGGAACCATATCGACGGTAAACAATAATTCCTACCCGATAAGCGCTTTTACTTTCGGGTCAGGAAACGCAGTTATCAATTACAACTCAGGTCTGATAACGGGCACGGGGGCATTTGCTGGCGGACCTTATGCGCGGGCTTTACGTAACGGCGATGCGATTGTCACCTACGAGAGCGGTTCGGTAACATCATCTGGCTATCGTGGATTTGGCGCAATCGCACAAACCGACGGCGCTGGCGACGCCACTGTCCTATTCCGTAGCGGTACTGTCCAAACCTCCGGCTTTCAAGCCATTGGCGTGCATGCCTACGTCGGCGGCAGCGGTGCACTTTTGATCGACGTTGGTCAGAATTCCGACATAACCACATCGGGCCCCTTCGCAAATGGTATCCTTGGCACGATTGCACCCACGACCAACACGCAAAGCCTAACGATCAACAATGCGGGCCAAGCCACCACATCCGGTTTCAGTTCTCACGGGATTTGGGGCTGGCATGGTGGCCCCGGCGAAATCTTGATCACAAACACTGGTGACCTGACTGCCACTGGCGTAAACGCGGATGGAATTCGCGCAGAAGCAAACACCACGGGAACCTATGAGGTCAATGCGTTAGCCGGGATGGTCATCAGCGGAACCGGAGCCGCTGCCGGTATCCACACACTTGGCATCTCCGGCGGTACCATCAACATCGCAGCACCAACGATCATCGACGGGTCCGCCTCTGGAATTGGTATTCTAGATGAAACAGGCCCACTCACCCTCAACACTTTTGGCACAATCACAGGCAACGTTCTGAGCCAGGGCGGCAACGACACTTTAAATTTGCTTGGAGGCTCGCTAACCGGTGACGTTAGCGCTGGAACCGGCCTAGGTACCGACGTTATCAACTTATCTGGTACAATCGTATCCGGATTTATTCATGCCGACGATTTGACAGGCGACCTGGCTACCGATGGTGATGATCGTTTTGTTTGGAGTGGGGGCAACACCGCAGGTTTTCGCGGTGGAGCCGGCTCTGATACCGCGATAGTAACCGCCGGCGAATACAATGGCATGCAAGTTTTAGATGGCGGCGATGATCACACGATCGCAGACGGCTGGATAGATACACTTTCTCTATCGGGCATCACCATCACTGCAAACAGCGCCAATATACTAAATTGGGAAACCATCTCGATCACAAACGGTGCGAATGTAACCTTTGCCGGCTCCACCCTTCAAACTGGCGCCACAGCCGGTATTGATCCGTCGACGGGCCTGCCCTACGGCCTCGTTGTTGGAAGTGGCTCCGCCGCGCGCTTTGCCAACAGTTTTTTGATTGAGGGGAATCTAAACAATTTTGGCGTCGTTGACCTAACCGCTGACAACACGCCTGGAACCGTCCTCACCGTGCAAAGCAACTACGTGTCGACATCATTCCTATTGGTCGATGCGTTGCTCTACAATGGCGGGGCAAATAACAGTACCGACCAATCAATTGCTGATCAGATCATCATTCTGGGCGATGCGACGGGCACAACAAACATCCGCATTAACAACAGAGGCGGTAAAGGCGCGTCCACCGATCGAAACAAGAACGGCATCGCCGATCCAACAGAAGGCCTGTTAATCGCGCAAGTTCAAGGAAACGCAACCGCGCACACCTTTGGCTTGCAAGCACCCATTTACGCTGGCGCCTACCAGTACTATCTGACCGCATTTGACCCTTCGCAATCGGAAAGCGGATTTTGGGATTATGTGCTCGTGTCACTTCTTTCGCCGTCCGTTCCCGTTTACGAGGCGATGCCGCTCACGGTAACAGCACTTAATAAGATGCCAACGCTCCAACAAAGGGTCGGCAATCGCTCATGGAGCGCCGACAACGACGAATATGGTTCGTCTTCTGGTACAACTCCGGGAAAGATAGAGGGCAGTGGACTCTGGGCGCGTATCGTCGGTGACATCGAGCACTTTGACCCTCAGCGCTCAACCAAGAACACCGAATTTGATGTCCGAAGCTGGCGCATTCAAGCAGGTCTTGACGTGCTGCTGTTAGAGACGGCGCAATCGGAAAAACTTATTGGGGCGATCACCGCCCATCACGGCCGCGCAACGGCTGACGCCAAAGCTGAACTCGGTTCTGGCAAGGTCAAAACGGAAGGACTAGGTATTGGTGCAACATTGACGTGGTACCAGCCCGGTGGGTTTTACGTCGATGGGCAATTTCACTGGACCCGCTTTGAAAACGATTTTGAATCACGCGAATTAGGGTCCGTAGCCAAAGGCAAAGACGCATTTGCACACGCGTTATCTGTTGAAGCTGGCCAACGCGTGACCCTGGCAGGTCACTGGTCAGTTACACCCCAAGCCCAACTCATTTACTCCTCTATCAACTTTGAGAATTTCAATGACTTGATCGGTGGTGGCAACGTTGCACTTAGAAATACAGATGGCCTGCAAGGACGCGCAGGCATTTCCATTGATTGGCAAAAAAAGCAAATTTCTACCGCGGACAAAATGGCAATTTCAACACACGTCTACGGCATAGCGAACCTCCGCTATGACTTCTTGGACGACACCTACGTTGATTTTGCAGGCGTCATTCTTGAACACAAACAAAATGGATTGATTGGTGAAGCTGGGCTTGGATGGACGCTTAATTTGAACAATGACCAGACGTCTTTTTATGGTGAAGCAACGATAGCCACAGGTCTCAGTGACTTTGCAGACAGTTACTCGGCACGTGCAACTATAGGTGTTCGCACAAAATTTTAGAGTTGCGATTTTGCATTGTCTGCAACCTGAACGTTGCAATAAAATATCAAAAAATTTCGAAGATAGTCTGACATTTTAGCGTTGGTTTACACTTTACCGCATAAAACAGCGATCACTTACATTACAACTAAATTGCATTTGAACGCAGCAACCGATTGTTTACCACAACTTAAGCCTGCGAACCTTCCATTCCTTTTGTTACTTTTTATTGCCACGCACCTTGTAGGGTTTCCAGAAAACCTTAGAGGGGAAAGAAGGTGCCAGATCACAACCACTTTGCGCCTCACCAACTCTGGCAGTGGGTGCTGAGCGCATGGAATGATAATGATGATGACGATCATATCGCAGGCCGGGTCCGTTGCGAGCAAGTTCGCGCAATAACCCGACTAACGCCAATTATGATGGCGGCCAACTGCGTGAACGTTGCGCTCACGCTCTACGCGTTATGGGGCCACGGCCACGACTTATTCCTCATCATCTGGGCAAGCATAGTTCCCGTTGCAATTTTTGTTGGAATAAAGACCTACTTAAACCTGAGTAGGTTTAGGAACATTAAGACAATTTCCAAACGTGGGGTTCGCAAAGCCGTACGAAACGCAGCGTTCCTTGGAGTTGCTTGGGGCATCCTTCCAGTTGTAACGTTTCCCGATGCGATGCCACACCAACAGATCTTGTTGTCATGTTTGATGGCCGGAATGCTGTGCGGCGCAGGCTTTACGCTGTCGGCAATCCCACTTGCCGCGATAACCGCCACATCTCTGATCGCCCTTGGCTCTTTAACGGCCCTTATTATGACCGGCAACGTCACGTTAATTATCGTTGCTGGCTTGCTTTTGCTTTATTCGGGAACGATCATCTACGCCAGCGTTGCGCATGGTCGCTTATTTGAATCGCGCATCCGATCAATCATTGAAATTGAGCAGCAAAATCAGATTATCGGTCTGCTCCTTCGCGATTTTGAAGAAAGCGCGAGCGACTGGCTATGGGAAACCAATGCATCTCTTCAGCCCCAGCACGTCTCGCAGCGGTTTTCAGAGGTCTTTGGCTCGAGCCCAGAAATTTTGAAAAAGTTGAAGTTGCCAGACCTTTTTGAGAATCAGGAAAATGTCGCGGATGGCAGCACCTGTACAAAATCAACCCTCATCGACACCTTAAAAGGACAACGACCGTTTCGAGATCTCGTTCTCAAAAGTGTCGTGGACGGGAATGAGCGTTGGTTCCTGTTGACGGGCAAGCCGATATTCAACCAAGACGGCAGGTTCTCCGGATATCGTGGTGTTGGCTCTGATGTCACAGCACAAGTACGCGCAGAAGCACGCATCGCCCAACTTGCTCACTATGATCCATTGACGAATCTCGCTAATCGTGCGCGCTTTTGCGATCAAGCAAATGGCGCGTTGGAGCGTCTCGAAAGACATGGAGATGGGTTCGCGCTTTTATTGATTGATCTCGACAAATTCAAAACCGTAAATGATACGCGAGGTCATCCTTTTGGCGACCAGCTTTTGGTTTCCGTTGGCTCACGTTTACGCGAATGCGTCCGCGATACAGACGTTGTGGCCCGGCTTGGTGGTGATGAATTTGCAATTCTCCAACGGTCCAAAGAGCAACCAGAAGGCGCCGGCAATTTGGCGCACAGGATCGTAAATTCATTCAAAGAGCCGTTTATCATCGAAGATATTGCCATAAGCGTTGATGTGAGCATTGGCGTCAGTGTTGCGCCGAATGACGGGGACACCGTTGCAACATTGCTGAAGAATGCAGATCTTGCGCTTTATCGTGCAAAAGAGGACTACCACGGCTCAGCGCGCTTTTTCGAACGCGAAATGGACGAACAACAGCGCGAGCGGCGCGAGTTGGAATTTGATCTGAGACGAGGGCTGGCACAAAATCAGTTCCATCTTTACTTCCAACCCATTATCGATGTCGCGCCAGGAAACGTGAGCGGCTTCGAAGCCCTCATTCGTTGGCAGCATCCAACCCGCGGCCTTATACAACCTACAGACTTCGTACCCATCGCCGAAGAGGGCGGTCTAATCACAGAAATAGGCGAATGGGTTGTTAGAGAGGCGTGCCGTTCTGCAGCTCTATGGCCAGAGGATCTCACCGTATCGGTCAATCTGTCCCCGGCTCAATTCGGAAATCGCGGAATCCAACACATTGTCAAGGACGCTCTCGAAGAAGCTCAGCTCAACCCTACCCGGCTAATCCTTGAAATCACCGAAGGGATTTTGATCAACAACACTGAGGTCGTCATAAAAGAATTGACGGAACTTAAAAAGCTCGGTGTGTCGATCGCAATGGACGACTTTGGAACGGGATATTCGAGCCTGTCCTATCTTTGGCGGTTCCCATTTGACAAAATCAAGATCGATCGTTCCTTCGTTTCAGCGCTCGGCGAGGAAAGCGCCGTTGACGACATTCTTCGCACGATTCTTTCATTAGGCCGTACGCTTCAAATGAGCGTTGTTGCCGAAGGGGTAGAGACGCCAGAACAGGTGGAGTTCCTTACGAAGGAACTGTGCGATCAACTTCAAGGGTTTAAGTTTGGTCGCCCGATGCCGGCCAACGAGTTGCCAGAGTGGTTGCTGCGCAAATTTGATTCTCAGATCCACCTTGTAGAGCAGGCAAGCCGAGAAGAAGCCGTCTGATTGAATTTTTTCAGTCTTGGCACTGCTGCAAAGCGAGCTTCAAACGCTGTGTCGTTTGCTCAGAACCCGGTAATCCAAACCGTATCCACGAGCTTTCATCTGCAAACACCCGCACATGAATACCGGCTTGTCCCAGCTTTTCACGCACCGCCAGCGCATTTGGATGGCGAGCAAGAACAAAAAGTGCGGTCGATCCAACAACCTCAAAGCCCGCTTCGGTCAAGAGGTCGACGAGCCGCATCATTTCGTTTCGAAGCCGAGCAGGCATAGCCTCAATCCACTGCGCATCGCGAAAAGCATGTAGACCGACTTGGAGTGCTGGGCCACTGACCGCCCATGGTCCTAACGCGTCGCGCAATTTTGATGCGAGCTGCGGCCATGCCAACCCAAACCCGAGGCGCACACCAGCCAACCCGTATGCTTTGCCAAACGACCGCAAAATAAGTGTTCCATTGCAAAACTCACGCGCGATACTAACGTTTGGCGGACTAAAATCAGCGAATGCCTCATCGACAATCAGAAGTCCGTTGCGAGCCGCAAGCGCACCACCCAGGGCCAACAACGATTGCGCCGAAATCACACGGCCCGTCGGATTGTTCGGGTTAACGACAACGACGACGTCGGCATCCGCAGCTTCTTTCAAACTGGTGACAATCGACACATCATGTCCCGCCCCATGCCAGCATTCTGCATGCTCTGAGTAAGTGGGTCCTACGACCGCAACACTTTTGGACTCAAATAGCCGGGGTATGGTTTGGATCAGCGCTTGAGTACCAGGCGCCGCCACGACCATTGCAGAATCAGCCACGCTATAACGTTGCGCGGCCGCACAACATAAGTCCTCCAATTTCGATTTTATGGGCAGTCGCGCCCAGACATCTGGCGAAAGTTTTGGTAGTGGATAGGAAAATGGGTTGATACCCGTCGAAAGATCGATCCATGGCGTCGGTGCATCTGGCCATTTTTGGCGCGCGACATCAAGATCGCCGCCATGCGTTGTGACTTCCTGTGCCTCATCGCATGTGCTAGCACCGGCCTGTGTAGCTTTGGCAAATGTGGGGCCAGGAAATTTTAAAATGTTTGCCACGCTTGCACTTTTCGCTGTTGGTCTTGAAGCCTTGTTCGGATATCCGCGTCCGCTGATGTCCTGGGTCGGTCATCCGGTACAATGGTTGGGCTCGCTCATAGCATGGTGCGATCGCCAATGGAACATCGGCGCGTCTTCAGGTTCTCAAAAACAAAGGGCCGGAGCCAAGACCACTGCAGTGTGTTTGCTCATTGCACTGGCCATCACGTCTGCGATCATTTGGAGTTTGGCGCAAATACTGCCGCAATTCCTGCAATTTATGGTCATTGCGATCTTAGCAAGCACGCTCTTAGCCCAAAAAAGTCTTTATGAACACGTTGCAAATGTTGCCGACTTCATCCAATCCGAAGACATCGCCGGCGCACGCGACGCCGTAGGTCAGATTGTCGGCCGCGACACAAGTGTGCTTGATCAACCTGCAATTTGCCGTGCAGCCATTGAGAGCCTGGCAGAAAATTTTTCCGATGGCGTTGTCGCACCCACATTTTGGCTCAGCATTGCAGGCCTCCCCGGAGCTGTCACATACAAAACAATCAATACAGCCGACAGCATGATCGGTTATCGAACGCAAAGGTACAAAGACTTTGGCTGGGCTGCCGCACGTCTCGATGACGTCGTGAATTGGCCCGCCGCCCGCTTGTCTGCGCTACTCATGACCATCGCTGCGGTCGTTAGTCCCGGCGCAAGAGCGGCGACGGCCATCAAATGCATTTCACGCGATGCCCGCAAACATCGCTCCCCAAATGCTGGGTGGCCTGAATCCGCAATGGCAGGGGCCATAGGTTTAAAACTTGCAGGACCCCGAACCTATGATGGCCAGCTTATCAACGAGCCTTGGATCGGCGATGGCCGGGAAGCGGCAACACATGAAGACATTCAAAATGCATTAGCACTCTATGTGCGGGCATGCTGGGTCCAGGCCGTGCTGCTCGCGACTGTCGCGATCGCGGTCTTTCTCATTTGAGTTGCGGAACGCGCGCAAGCTTCAAAAGCCTTTCGCAATCAACATGTCGAGCAATGTGCTCGGCGAACGCCTCTAGGTTTGCCTCAAGCTCACTTTCATAGCGTAAATCGCTCGCACAGGATCCCAGCATTTGTAGCCACGAGGCCCGCTGCAAATCGTTTGCAAAAAGCCCATGCACGTAACACCCCTGAACCAACCCATCCCGTGAGACCGCCCCATCTTCGCGGCCATCTGCAAATCGAACAAATGGTCGCGCAAGCCCAGGTCCGGTGGTGGTGCCCATATGCATTTCATAGCCTACGAACTCGACATGATCCGCCACGGACTGCCCCGAAACCTTTTCTAGCTTTTTGTCGTCGGTGAGTGTTGTTTCAATATCAAGATAGCCGAGGCCCTCAACGCTTTCCGCAGGGCCTTCAATTCCCATTGGATCATGGATCATTCGTCCAAGCATCTGATAGCCGCCACAAATTCCCAAAATACGACCACCACGACGAATATGCGCGGCAATGTCCACATGCCAGCCCTTTTTGCGAAGCGCAGCGAGATCGGCAATCACCGATTTCGATCCTGGCAAAATCACAAGATCGCAGTCCCCCGGAATAGGCTCACCATTTCTCAAAAAGAAAAGTTCAACGCCAGGCTCTAATCGCAACGGATCAAAATCATCAAAGTTTGAAACCCGCGGATATGCCAACACTGCGACTTCAACAGACCTGCCACCTGACGTTCCGGAGCTTGCCTTTTGACGAACATCAAGCGCTAAGGCGTCTTCAGCGGGGAGCAGACGCGCTGCTTCGCAATAGGGAATGAGTCCAAGTTGTTTCCAGCCGGTTTCGCGTGCGATCCGTTTCATGCCATCGTCAAACAACGCAGGATCACCGCGAAACTTATTGACAACAAACCCGCAAATCGTCTCTGCATCTTTTTTATCAATAACGGCCTTTGTCCCAACCAGGCTTGCAATAACACCGCCGCGATCAATGTCGCCAACCAAAACGACCGGCACTTTGGCCGTCTGTGCAAAGCCCATGTTTGCGATGTCGCCTTGCCGCAAGTTGACTTCTGAGGCCGAGCCCGCCCCCTCCACCAAAATGAGGTCGGTATCCTTGGCCAGTGTTGCAAAGCTCTCCAATACCGCATCCATGAGTTTGGGTTTGAGCTTTTGATAGTCGCGCGCATTGGCCGTGCCAAAGACTTTGCCGCGCACGACAACTTGCGATCCAATTTCACTTTGAGGCTTCAGCAAAACCGGATTCATATCCACACTTGGCGCCACCCGCGCCGCGCGCGCTTGCACGGCCTGCGCTCGACCAATCTCGCCGCCGTCGATCGTGACTGCAGCATTGTTGGACATATTCTGCGGTTTAAATGGCTTAACCTTGAGACCTTGGTTAGAAAAATGCCGCGCCAGCCCCGCGACAATTACCGACTTGCCGACGTCAGATCCCGTGCCCGCAAACATAATCGCGCGTGCCGGCATTTTTAAAACTCAATACCTTCTTGCGCTTTGACGCCTGCCGAAAAGTGGTGTTTCACAAGTCCCATCTCCGTAACAAGATCTGCAGCGTCAATAAGTTCAGGCTTTGCATTGCGCCCTGTAACCACAACATGAAGATTGGACCTGCGGTCTTGCAACTCCGCGACAATCTTCGCCAAATCTAGATGGTCATAGCGCAGCGATATGTTGAGTTCATCCAAAATAACAAGTCCAATATCGGGGTCTGACATAAGCTCTTGCGCTTTTGCCCAGGCGGCCTCTGCCGCGGCGACATCGCGCTCACGGTCTTGCGTTTCCCAGGTAAAGCCTTCTCCCAACGTGTGCCAGACAACTTGATCGCCAAACGTTTCAATTGCAAATCGCTCACCCGTCTCCCACGCGCCTTTTCCAAATTGCACAACACCCACACGCATTCCTCGGCCCAACGCCCGCAACATCAAACCGAACGCCGCCGTCGATTTTCCCTTGCCTTTCCCCGTGTGCACAACGAGCAATCCCTTTTCTAGGGTTTTGTCCGCAACTTCCGCGTCTTGCGCAGCTTTGCGTTTCTCCATCTTTTTCTTGTGGTGGGCCGTGTCGTTTATTTCTTGAGCCATAGCCTTTAAGACCTATGAAATGGACGTCGTTGGCATTCCATAACAGCCAAGAAGAACCTTTGACGAGCCTTTTCCTGCAATTGAAAAAAGCCCCAACGCAAAACCAGGCCAAAACCCGCAAAACTCCCGGCAATATACTTAGGATTGACCGCCATGTCCGGTTGACGCTCGCACCAAGCACGATTAAGACAGCTTTACCGTAATGGTGTGCTCCCGTTTGAGCGCTTAAAAGGGAATGCCGGTGCGGAACTTCGTTTATTGGGGTTTCTAAGGCCGGAGCTGCCCCCGCAACTGTGAGCGGAGAGCCACGAGCATAAAAACCACTGGCAGGAAATGCCGGGAAGGTGAGCTTGATGGCTATGACCCGCGAGCCAGGAGACCTGCCATTGCGAACACGGGACTTGATCGTCGCCGGTGGGGCGGCAAGGAGGATATAAAAAACATGTCAGTCAATGTGCGAACGCAATCTGCAACCGGGTCTAGTGTTGGAACTCGCGTTGTGCTTCCTGCAGTCTTAGCGTTGTTCATCGGTGCAACAATGGTGTTGACCACCGGCTTTGCATCACCTAGTGTTCTGCACAACGCAGCACACGATACGCGCCACGCAATGGCATTTCCCTGCCACTAGGCTGGTCTCAACAATGTTGACGCGTATTTTGTTCGTCGGCCTTTCAGCCGGCGTCGTTGCTGGGTTGGCTATTGCGATCCTGCAGCAATTCACAACCACACCATTGATATTAAAAGCCGAGACCTACGAGATCGGTTCGAGTGGCGATAAACATAAGGCTGCATTTTATTCGCCGCGCCATTCGTTGTTAATTTTGGCGCACAACACAACAACTGGACCTGATCACGAAGAGCCAAATACAACAAATGAAACCGTAGAAGTTTGGGCCCCGGAAGACGGCCTCGAACGTGCGGCCTATACCGCACTGACCACTGTCGGAACTGCAGTGGGCTTCGCCCTCATGCTTCTTGCGGTTATGATTTTGGTTGGCGAAAAAATTACCATGAGGTCTGGTCTTGCGTGGGGCGCAGCAGCGTTTGTCGCGGTGGGGCTTGCGCCGGCCTTTGGTCTTGCACCAGAACTTCCTGGCGCAGCGGCCGCAGAAATTGTCGGCCGCCAAACGTGGTGGTTTGCAACGGTCGCAGCCACCGCAGCGGGACTTGCTTGCTTATTAAAGTTTCGTAATGTTTGGATGGCCTTAGCTGGTCTGGCTCTCATCGCCGCACCGCATGTATTTGGTGCGCCTCATCCCCATGAATTGGCAAGCAAAGTACCAGCCGAATTGGCAGCCCAATTCACCGCCATGTCGCTCGGTCTACAAGCCGCACTGTGGGGTTTGATCGGTGCAGGCGTCGGAGCGTTTTGGGAAAGAGGGGAAGATCACGGTGGTATGCTATGACTTCTTCCCCCATGAAAGTTTTTGTCTGTACGACGTGCCGGCCTAAACCTCCGGCCAACGGCAATGAACAAGATCGACCGGGCCAACGCATGTTTGAACGCCTGCAAGATCGCATTGACAAAGCCGGCCTCGCCGAACGCGTTTGTGTTGAACCGGTTGAATGCCTGTCGGTTTGCAAACGTCCTGCAACCATTGCGCTCACGACGCCCACGCATTGGACGTATATCTACGGGGATCTTGATCCGGAAAAAGACCTGGAAGACATCATCACAGGATTGCTCGCCTACTCCGGAACCGAAGACGGCATCGTCCCTTGGGCGGACCGTGTCTCCATTTTCAAAAGCGGTGTTGTGGCCCGCATTCCACCCAGCGAGCCGGTTGAAAAATCTATTTCTCAAGAAAAAGATATCACGGCCAAAGCCGCCACAAACATTGTCCCTGACAGCAAACAAAGCGAGATCGCATGACAACGCTCGCCAAAGTCCCCTGCACGATCGTCACCGGTTTTCTTGGCGCCGGAAAAACGACACTCGTCCGTAATGTCTTAGAAAACACGTCCGATCGGCGCTTGGCTGTGATCGTCAATGAGTTCGGCGATGTTGGCATTGACGGCGAGGTGCTCAAAGGTTGCGGCATTGAAAGCTGCAAAGAAGACGGCATTGTCGAGCTGGCCAACGGATGTTTGTGCTGCACCGTTGCGGATGACTTCATTCCTGCCATAACTACGCTTTTAGAACGCGAAGATAAACCCGATCACATTCTCATTGAGACCTCTGGCTTAGCGTTGCCGAAGCCATTGGTGCAGGCTTTCAATTGGCCGGAAATTGCTTCGCGTGTAACCGTTGATGGTGTCATTGCCGTTGTCGATGGCGCCGCTGTCGCAGCAGGCCGCTTTGCCGATGATCCTGAAAAAATTGCAAAACAGCGCCAGGAAGACACCTCCCTCGATCATGATAATCCGTTAGAAGAAGTCTACGAAGATCAACTGTTGTGCGCAGACCTAATCGTGCTCAACAAGGTCGATCTCATGGGCGACACCGAGCGCGACGATGTACAAACGCAAATCAAACAAGCAATCCCGCGCGTTGTAAAAGTCATTGGAACGACGAACGGGAAGATAGACAGCAACGTGCTCCTCGGCCTTTCCGCCGCTGCGGAAACAGACTTGGACGCACGGCCTTCGCACCATGACATTGATGGCGAACACGACCACGATGATTTCGAGACGTTTATCATCGAACTCCCGACACTTAATACGCCCGAAGCACTGATTTCCAAAATCGAACAGGCCGCTGACCAGCATGATATTTTGCGCATCAAAGGCTTTGCCGAAATCTCAGGAAAACCGATGCGTTTGGTTGTGCAGGGCGTAGGCAGCAGGATCCAACACCAGTTTGACCGTCCCTGGCGCGCCGACGAAAATCGTGCTGGCCGCCTCGTCATCATCGGCGAAAAAGGCCTTGATCAAGCACGCATCGCCAACATTATAACAGGCTGAACATGCATTTGCTCGCGACACAGTCGGCGAACTTGGACGAGATCGAAGAAGCAATCGACCTCGAACAAACGCCGGCTGAGATTGTCGTTCTGTCATTCAGCGATAGTGATTTGTCGGCGCTCGCGGCGGCTTGGAAGGACCGTCAAGCCCTAACGACCCCAACCGAAGAACACGGTCCAAGATTGCGATTGGCCAATTTGAAAAAACTGCGCCATCCGATGTCGGTTGATCTTTACGTGGAACAGGTGGCAAGCAAAGCGCGTGCGATTGTCGTTCGCGGTTTAGGCGGCCTTGATTATTGGCGGTATGGTTTTGAACAGTTGGCCGCAACTGCAAACCGCAACAGTGCACTGTTTGTGGCACTTCCCGGCGATGACCGACCTGATCCACGGTTGCGCAGGCTTTCTACGGCGCCGTCGGATGTTATCGAACGGCTTGATGCTTATTTCCGCGCTGGCGGCAAAGAGAACTTAAAAAATGCCCTTTGCTATATTTCTGCGAAGTGCGGCCATCCTGTAACGTGGCGAGAGCCCGCGTCCGTGCCGCCGATTTTCGGCTGGACGCAAAAGGAAGGTCCCATTGCCATTTCAGATGTGTTGGCGCGACCGCATGACGACCGGCCGGTAGCACTCATCACCTTTTATCGTGCAAATGTGTTAGCAGCCGACACCGCGCCCATCGCCGCGCTCATGGACTCAATTGAGCACCATGGCCTCTCCGCATGCGCCATCGCCGTAACAAGCCTCAAAGATCCTGCCGTCTCCAACGAACTTAAATCCGCTTTGGAACACCTAAAGCCAACGGTGATAATAAACGCTACAGCATTCTCCGCACGCCGCGACGATGAAACCACAGCACTTGATGTGGCTGACGTTCCAGTTCTTCAGGTCGCGCTATCAAGCTCATCCAAGGAAGCCTGGCAAACGTCCAACCGTGGCTTGAGTCCATCCGACTTAGCCATGAACGTTGTCTTGCCTGAGCTCGACGGCCGTATCTTCACACGCGCAATCTCGTTCAAAGCGGAGGCACAGCCGGACCCATCAATTGAGCACGCACCGGTTTATCATGAGCCGGCCAACGATCGCGTCGATTTCGTCGCGCAGTTGGCATCTTCGTGGACGAGGCTTGCTAAAACGCCGCCACACCAGCGCCAGATTGCACTCATGCTCTCCGACTACCCCACGCGCGGCGGCCGCACTGGTTATGCTGTTGGTCTCGATACGCCCGCAAGTGTCCATGAAATTCTTAGCCTTCTAAAAGGCGAGGGCTACGACACAGGCGCTTCGATACCTCAACCGGATCGCATCATGCCGGTACTGGCGGAACGCGTGCACGAAATCACCATTCCTCTAAAATCCTATAAGGACGCATTGTGCGATCTACCGCAAACTGTTCAGGAAGACTTACACAAAACCTGGGGTCCGCCCGAAAATGATCCCGCGCTTTTAAGCAAGGCGTTTCATTTTCCTTGCATCGGTTGCGGCAACATTCTCATCCTCATGCAACCCGATCGCGGATCAACAGGCGATCGCAGACAAAGTTATCACGACACGACAATACCCCCACGCCACGCATACGTTGCGCTTTATCGTTGGCTCGCCGACGCACAAAAAATCAACGCACTCATTCATCTTGGAACACACGGCACATTGGAGTGGCTGCCTGGAAATGCACTGGCGTTATCAAAAACCTGCTTTCCCGAATCTGTACTTGGCCCTATCCCGGTCATTTATCCCTTTATCGTCAACAATCCCGGCGAAGCCGTACAAGCAAAGCGCCGCCTGAGCGCTGTTACGATCGGCCATATGACGCCGCCGCTCTCCACCGCAAGCTTAGATGATCGTCTCACAGATCTTGAAACATTGATTGAGGAATATGCAGAAGCCGATGGCATTGATCGCCGTCGCACCGCATTGTTGGAATCAGAAATCTTAGAGCGCGCGCATCAATCTGGCCTTGCTAAAGATTGCGAAATTTCAAATGACGATTACCCACGCGAAGCCGTTGCCAAACTGGATGCGCAATTGTGCGACATAAAGGAGCTCGCCATTCGCGATAGCCTGCACGTGTTTGGCCGGTCGCCCGCAGCCGATGATAACGCAGTTCTCGCGAATGCATTTCGCGCAACAAAACCCAGCCTCAAAGATGAGAACGTCGACGCTCTCCTTCAAACATCGGCCGCCCAAGAACGCATCAATCTCATTGCGGCTTTAGACGGTCGTCGCGTGGCGCCCGGTCCGGCAGGCGCACCGACGCGGGGCCGCTTGGACGTTTTGCCAACGGGCCGCAACCTTACAACTATCGACCCGCGTGCCATCCCAACACGAACCGCCGCGATCGTTGGCGCCCGCGCCGCCGACGAAGTCGTTCGCCGCTATTTACAAGATCATGGCGAATATCCGCGCGCCCTTGTCTTAGACCTTTGGGCGTCAGCGTCGTTAAGGACGGGCGGCGACGACCTCGCCCAAGCACTCAGCTATTTGGGCGCGCGCCCGATTTGGGACCATGGATCTGCTCGCGTAACAGGAATTGAAATCCTGCCCATCGCAAAACTCGATCGACCTCGCATCGATGTGACGCTACGCATATCTGGATTGTTCCGCGACATCTTCGGTTCACAGCTCGCCCTGTTCCAAACAACCATCGAACGTATAGCAGCACTTGACGAAGAAGATGAGTGGAATCCGCTAGCCGCTGCGCGGCGCGCATCACAAAATTTATCGCGGATCTTTGGCGGGGCACCAGGGCAGTATGGCGCCGGCGCCGCAGACCTTGCCCTAGACGGAACATGGGACAATCGCGAAGATCTCGCAGACGCTTATTTGAATGCCAGCAAATATTCTTTTGACCACAACGACGATCACGCGCAGGCCCCAAATGCATTTCGCGAACGCATTACCATGGCCGACGCGCTCGTTCATCCGCAAGATGATCGCGAACGCGATATTATGGACGGCGATGGCGTTGCCGATTTTGTCGGTGGATTTTCTGCTTTAGCCGCAAGCCTGAAAAAAAATCCAGCGCTGTACCATATTGATACAAGCAAACCAGATGCGCCTACGGCACGGACAATGAGCGAAGAAATCACACGCATTGTCCGCGGCCGGCTCGCCAACCGCAAATGGCTAACGAGCATTCTTGAGCACGGTCACCGCGGTGCAGCCGAAATCGCCCAAGGCGTGGACGCACTTTACGCCTTCGCCGCCACAACGCATGCCGTTCCCAATCATCTCTTTGATACCGTCCATGACACGATCGTTGCCGACCACGAGATTTCCCACAAGATTTTAGTTGCCAATCCAGATGCGGCCGAAGCCATTGCGCTACGTTTAAAAGATGCTCTCGAACGCGGGCTCTGGACCACGAGACGCAACGCAGTCCACATCGAGTTAGACCGCCTCATCGAGGATAAGCAAACGCAGATCGAGGCCGCGCAATGACACACCAAATAACAAAGTCGAGGCAGACGCGCGGGTGGTGTCCTGGTACATTACGCCCAATGGAATCGGGCGATGGCTTGATCGTTCGCGTGCGACCGCACAGTGGACGATTAAATTTAGAGCAAGCCAAAAGCATCGCTCTTTGCGCACACAATTTTGGAAATGGTCTAATCGACCTGACGCGCCGCGCCAACTTACAAATTCGTGGGGTCACCGACGACACGCTGCCTACAATCGTTGCCAAGTTGTCAGTATCTGATCTCGTCGATCATGATGAACACGCCGAAGCGGTACGCAATATCATCATGAGCCCACTCTCCGGGTTCGATCCCAGCGAGGCACACGACATGTCTGCGATCGCACAAGAAATCGAAGAGGGCCTAGCGTGCGATAAAGAGTTGTGGTGCTTGCCAGGTAAGTTTGGATTTTCTCTTGACGGTGGAGGTGTGTTGTCGCTTTCAGGTGAACGCGCCGACATTTATTTGAAGGCATATCAAGCTGGTATTGCAATTGGCGTTGATTCCAAAACTGGTCCGCGCTGGGTCGGGACGACGGAAACTGAATCCGCTGGCAGCGTCGCGCTCAAAATCGCGTTTTATTTTTTGCAAGCGCGCGAAATCGAAACGCGTCGCCGTATACGCGATTTGCCTGATCGCTCTTTCAAACGCATTGTCAAATTCTTGCAACAGATAAGGAAAACGGAAGCTGAACCCGCGTCACTAATGGTGCAATGCCAACCGCCTCAAGGCATCGTAAGATATAAGGGTAGGCCGATCGCAGTAGGACTTGCCGCACCGTTCGGCCGCATCGATGCTGACAGGTTCTTGACATTTCTTGACGAGATCAAACCCGATGGGCTTCGCTTGTCACCCTGGCGGACGTTTTACGTTCCTATTGGCGACGACAAAACCGCAAAAGCCATATTAAACCACGGTCAACATGCGGGCTTCATAACGACGCCAGATGATCCAAAACTTCGCATTGATGCATGCCCTGGTTCTCCGGCTTGTCGATCTGCGACGTTTGACACCCGAAATATAGCAATGCAACTCGTAGAAAGCGGCGTGATACAACATTACGAAAGCGTACACATCTCTGGCTGCCCAAAAGGGTGCGCACGTTCAAAGCCAGCAGACCTGGTTTTGTTTGGCGATGAGAACAGTGCAAAAATTGTTCGAAACGGGACCATCTGTGACAACCCAGATCGTGTCGTTTCGCTGCAAGATCTTGAGAAGTTTGTCCGATCGATAGATCACGATGAGGAGGTGCGTGCCCATGCCTGAAGCCCGCACCTATATCCGAAATGGCGCCGAGATTTATAAAAACTCGTTCGCCATCATTCGCAGCGAGGCCGATTTAAGCGTCTTCTCACCGTTGGAAGAAAAGGTTGCCGTGCGCATGATTCACGCTTGCGGCATGGTCGAGATCGCGCGGGACATTGTGATGTCGCCCAGTTTTGCCGAAAACGCACGCAACGCGCTCGAGAACGGCGCACCCATCCTGTGCGATTCAAACATGGTCGCGAACGGAATTACGCGCGCGCGCCTGCCGGCAAGCAACAAAGTCATTTGCACATTGTCAGATCCTGCGGTTCCCAACCTAGCAAAGAACATGGGCACGACGCGCACAGCCGCAGCGCTTGAGCTTTGGAAACCTCAATTGGAAGGCGCGGTCGTTGCCATAGGCAATGCGCCCACGGCCCTGTTCCGATTGTTGGAACTCCTTGACGAGGGCGCGCCGCAGCCTGCCGCCATCGTTGGTTTACCGGTGGGATTCGTCGGCGCTGCAGAATCTAAAGATGCACTTGCTCAAGACAAGCGTACACCCTTTCTGATTATGCGCGGTCGCAAAGGCGGTAGCGCCATGGCGGTCGCCGCCGTAAACGCACTTGCGAGTGATACTGAATGATACCGCTTGACGACATCGCTGGAACTGCAAAGCCCGGAACACTCTACGGCATAGGCGTTGGGCCGGGCGACGTCCGTTATCTGACGCTACGGGCCACTGCATTGATCGGTGCCGTTGACGTGATCGCTTACTTCGCCAAAGCCGGACGTGAGGGAAATGCGCGCCGCATCATTGCGCCGGTCCTCAATGGAAACTGCCAGGAACTAAAACTTGAGTATCCGGTGACAACGGAACTGCCGGTAACAAGCAAGCGCTATCAAACATTGTTGGCTGGCTTTTATCGCCAATCTGCCCTGCATCTGGCGGAACATTTAAGTGCGGGCCGCTCCGTTGGTCTGCTTTCCGAAGGCGACCCATTTTTCTATGGCTCATTCATGCACATGTGGCGCCGGCTTGAACAGGACTATCCAGTTGAGGTGGTTCCCGGTGTCACGGGAATGTCTGGTTGTTGGACAACGGCCAACACGCCCATCACATGGGGCGATGATGTGTTGACCGTCGTGCCCGGCACGTTAGACGAACAATCGCTAACCGACAGATTGCACGAAACAAATGCTGCTGTCGTCATGAAGGTCGGCAGAAATCTTTCCAAAGTGCGCCGCGCCGTCGATGCGGCCGGTCATCTTGCGCGCGCTGTTTATGTCGAGCGCGGCACAATGGATAACGAGCGCGTGATTCCACTTGCTGACGTGTCAGATGAAACAGGCCCATATTTTTCAATGATCATTATTCCAGGCGAAGGACGACGCCTATGACTGGACGCCTTACAGTTGTTGGCCTGGGCCCCGGCAATCCGGAATTCACAACGCCGGCTGTGACGCACGCCCTGAATCAAGCCACCGATCTCGTCGGGTATGGGCCCTACTTAGACCGCCTCGGCACGCGCGATGACCAACACTGCCATCCCACAGGTAATCGCATTGAAATCGAACGCGCACGCCACGCACTGGAACTAGCTGACAACGGCCGCCGCGTCGTCGTGGTATCAAGCGGCGATCCCGGCGTCTTTGCCATGGCCGCTGCAATTTTTGAGGCGATCGAATCCGGTCCGAACAACTGGCAAAACATCGAGATCCAAGTTGAGCCCGGTATTACCGCCATGTTGTCGGCTGCCGCCCACGTCGGCGCACCGCTAGGCGCAGACTTTTGCGCTATATCACTCTCAGACAATCTCAAAAACTGGCAGACCATTGAAAAGCGGCTGGTGGCAGCCGCCCAAGCAGATTTTGTCATCGCACTCTACAATCCAGCTTCCAAAGCCCGTCCTAACCAGTTGGGACAGGCGATTGACCTGCTACGCAAACAAAAATCACAGCAAACTATCGTCGTTCTAGCGCGCGCCGTTGGCACACCAGACGCAACGCTGACAACAACAACACTCAATGACATGGATGTAACCGCAGCCGACATGCGTACCCTGGTGATCATCGGCTCATCGCGAACACGAGTTATTCCTCGCAACGGCAGCACACCTTGGGTCTATACGCCACGTTCCGAACGAGAGGTGGCGTGATGATCCATGAGTGTGTTGATCCACGTAACAGCCGCATCCACATCGCGCAACGTTGCGCCTTGTGGTTTTTCCGGACGATCGACCATGATGACACGAAGTCCGAGCGCGCGAGCCGCTTCAATCTTTGGGTAGGTCATCGCGCCACCCGAATTCTTCGTAACGACCACGTCAATGCTCTTCTCAAGCATCAGTTGCCGCTCGGATTCGACATCAAATGGTCCACGCGCAAACACAAAAGAGATGTCGGGCGGCAAAGGAATATCACCAGGCGGGTCAATGGTACGCGCCACGTAACGATGCTGAGGCACTTTTTCGAAACACGACAGCTCCAATCGACCTACGGTAAGAAAGATGGTCTTGCGTGCCGATCCGATCGCATCGACAGATGCCGCAACGTCGCCAACATTGCTCCAACGATCCCCCGATTGCCGTTGCCACGGCGCGCGCACCAACGAACCTACCGGCAATGCGCACAAGCGCGCCGCTTCAACAGCGTTCTTAGAAATCTGCGCGGCAAAGGGATGCGTGGCGTCAATGATCGCATCGACACGTTCGCGCTGCAGCCATCGAACAAGTCCATCAACACCGCCAAAGCCGCCGATACGGCACGGAACAGCTTGCGTGCGCGGGGCGGCAGTTCGCCCGGCGAGCGACAACACTGCACTGATGCGCCCATCGCCCGCAATGCGCCGCGCAAGTTCACGCGCCTCTGATGTACCGCCCAATATGAGGAGCTTCATGTCGACTCCAGCCGTCAATCACCAAGCGATAAAGACCACGCCTCAACGCTGGTTGTCTATCATTGGTATCGGCGCAGATGGCGTAGATGGCCTGAGCCCGCTTTCCAAAAGCCTCATCCAAAGCGCCGAACATGTCATCGGTGGCAAACGGCATCTAGAATTGGCGCATCCACTTATCAATGGGCAAGCGCATGCCTGGTCAAGCCCAATGACGGACACTTTGGAGGCAATTGAAGGTCTACGCTGGCAACCGGTTGTGGTCCTCGCTTCCGGAGATCCATTCCATTACGGTGTGGGCCGTCAATTGGCCGAGCGAATCCCCGCCGATGAGATGCTCTGTATTCCTCAGCCTTCAGCGTTTAGTTTGGCAGCATCGCGCATGGGCTGGTCGTTGCAAGATGCAACTATGCTGACGTTGCACGGCCGAGCCCTTGAAGGCCTTATTCGTCATTTGCATCCGGGCGCAAAGATTTACGCTTTGTCCTGGGACGGGACAACCCCAAAAAAAGTAGCGGATCTATTATGCGCGCGCGGTTTTCCCAACTCAATGATCACCGTGTTGGAAAAATTGGGCGGACTTGATGAGCGTGCGTCAACCACAACAGCCAACACGTTTGATCTCACGGACATCAGCGCACTTAATACAATTGCCGTCGATGTCGTTGCCGAGCGCAACGCTCAGATCATCCCCTTTGCACCAGGACTTCCCGACAACTATTTCGAACATGACGGCAAAATCACCAAGCGCGACGTGCGCGCCGCGACGCTCGCCGCGTTAGGCCCACGCAAAGGTGAACTTCTTTGGGACATCGGATTAGGCGCTGGGTCCATTGCCATCGAATGGTTGCTGTGTCACGCATCATTGCGCGCCGTTGGTTTTGAAAAGAATGCCAAACGCGCCGCATGCGCACAGCGAAACGCGGTTTGCCTCGGCACACCCGACCTAAAAATCATCGAGGGGCCTGCGCCCGAAGTCCTAAAAGATCAAGAACCACCCGATGCCGTATTTATCGGTGGCGGGCTCACAAACGAGGGCGTATTTGAAACAGCGTGGGACACGCTACGGCCAGGCGGTCGATTTGTCGCAAACGCCGTCACTCTAGAAAGCGAACAAAAGCTTATCGACCTCCACGCCAAATTGGGCGGTGAACTCGTTCGCATTGAAACTGCGCGCGCTGAAAAAGTTGGCGACATGCACGGCTGGCGGCCCTCCATGCCCATCGTTCAATGGCGGGTTGAAAAATCATGATCGTTGCGGGCATAGGATGCAAAACAGGTGCAGTCCAAGCTGAGATCGCTGCTGCGATCGCGGAGGCGCAAAAGGTCTACGCGCTGTCAAAACCTCCCGAAGTAATTGCAACACACGACGATAAGGCCAACGAAAAGGGCATTCGAGATGCAGCACGCAGCCTCGGAGTTCCTATCGTCTATTTGACCCCGGGCCAATTGTGGAATGTAGCGCAAGATGCGCTGACGACATCGGATCGCGTAATGAAACTAAAATCGCTACCCTCTGTTGCAGAAACCGCAGCCTTAGCCGCCGGCGGAAAAGGCGCTAGACTGTTGGGCCCTCGCGTCATTGTGGGACCAGTCACGTGCGCCATCGCGCGGAAAGATTAGAACATGACCGTTCATTTTATTGGTGCCGGTCCAGGCGCACCGGATCTCATCACAGTGCGCGGTCGTGATTTGATCGCGCGCTGCCCCGTTTGCCTTTATGCCGGATCACTTGTGCCGGAAAGTCTTCTTAAGTTCTGTCCGCCGGGCGCACACATCCTCAACACAGCTCCGATGTCACTAGAAGAAATTGTCAGCGAATTTCAGCGCGCAAACACAAATAACGAAGACGTCGCACGTTTGCATTCAGGTGATGTGTCCATTTGGAGCGCACTAGGCGAGCAAATACGTCGTCTGAAAGAACTTGAAATTGACTACACCATAACGCCAGGCGTGCCCGCGTTCTCTGCCGCTGCTGCAAGTTTGGGTCAGGAGCTGACTTTGCCCGAAGTGGCCCAATCTCTTGTATTGACGCGCACGCCAGGTCGCGCCACGTCCATGCCGGACAACGAAACTTTAAAGAATTTTGCCAAAACAAAAGCGACGCTGGCGATACATCTCTCCATACATGCACTTTCCAAAGTCGTTGCAGACCTGACACCTGAATACGGCAAAGATTGCCCGGTCGCCATTGTCTATCGTGCCAGTTGGCCCGACGAGCGCATCATCACATCCACACTCGGCAGCATTGAAAACGAGATGGGATCAGAAACAACGATCGACCGAACGGCCCTTATTCTCATTGGACCCGCACTCGGCACGAATGAGTTCGCAAATAGCGCGCTTTATGATGCCACCTACCAACGTCGCTATCGAGGGCGAACCCCATGAGCATGTCGCGCGTCTGTGCGCCCAACACAGCGGCCTTCGCGGTCAAAAACAACGACATCAAGGATGACGTCCGTTTTCTCTATGGCGCGCGCCGCCGTCGTCCAGGCTTCTTGCGCCACCATTTGGCCCAGTGGAATGTCATGACCTTGAGCATCCGCCAATACTTGTTGCGCCGTATTCGCCGTTACGATGTGCTGACAAACACCCTCTTCTGCCCCGTTTCGCTGCGCCAACTGCGCCAGCCACCTAAAATCGACACTCCCCCGTTTGGAATGAAGATCAAGCAAGCCCTGGCCAAGCTTAGTCATTTTGGCAAATCCGCCAGCGATCGTGACGCGGTCCACGGGATGACGTTTGAGATATTTCAACATCCCACCAACAAAGTCGCCCATGTCGATCAACGCCTCATCAGACAACTCATAAAGCTTCTGTACAGCCGCTTCGGACGTCTTTCCCGTTGCGCCAGCCACATGATTAAGACCAACCGCGCGCGCAACATCAATACCGCGGTGGATCGTGTCAATCCAAGCCGCACACGAATAAGGAACAACAACACCCGTCGTTCCCAAAATCGACAAGCCGCCGACAATACCGAGCCGGGCGTTCAACGTCTTCTTCGCAAGAGCTTCACCATCAGGAATCGAAAGTTCCACAACGAGATCACCAGCATCACGAAACCGTTCAGCAATGTCGCGAACCGCACTTTCAATCATCTGCCGCGGCACCGGATTAATCGCAGGTTCACCAGGCGGAATCGGCAACCCCGGTTTTGTCACCATGCCGACGCCGTCTCCTGCACGAAATGTCACCCCCCTTCCTTTAAGACCACGCCACACCTTGGAATTCACAAGCGCGCCATGCGTAACATCGGGATCATCACCTGCGTCTTTGATCACACCAGCGCGCGCGAACGCCTTCCCAATATCCGTGGTGGCAATGGAAAACGCTGGCGTTGCGCCGTTGGGCAAACGGACATTTACGGTGTCAGGAAAGTCTCCAGTGATAAGCGCTTGATAGGCGGCTTGCGTTGCGGCCGTCGCACAGGCGCCTGTTGTCCAGCCACGTCGCAAAGGAGCGCGTTCACCTTCAACTTTGCCCGACTTATCTCCGACGCCCAAAACGATCTCCGACCATATGTGGATTTAGTCTATCTTAAATCACCCAAACCAAACGATGTGTGCAATACGCTGTTCGGAGTGAATGCATCTCGAATATGAGCAAAACGTCAACAATACCAGGCCTGATCATCTCTGCACCCAATTCAAGGGCGGGCAAAACAACGCTCGCGCTGGGCCTCATGCGCGCACTTAGCCGCCGAAACATCGTGGTTCAACCTTTCAAATCAGGCCCAGACTATATCGATCGGGCTTTTCACACAGCGGCCACATCGCGCGAAAGCGTGAACCTCGACACCTGGGCCATGTCCAAAGACTTGATCTTTGGCCTTATCAATGAGGCTAGTCGAGGTGCGAACATCATCATCGCCGAAGGTGCCATGGGATTGTTTGATGGTGCTGCGACCAAGGGTCAATCGGGTTTTGGCACCGTGGCAGATCTTGCAGCCCTTACGGGTTGGCCCGTGCTTCTTGTACTTGATGTAGCCCGTCAAGCCCAAACCGCCGTCGCCATCACGCTCGGTTGCAAACATTATCGCGACGACATTGATGTGGCTGGCGTATTCCTAAACCGAATAGCAAGTCCACGCCACGAAAGTTTGATCCGCAGCTCCATGGACGAAGCGGGCATCGCTATTGTTGGTGCCATTCCACGAGACAATGATTTGACAATGCCCGAACGCCATCTTGGTCTCGTACAAGTGCAAGAGTCCTCGCACGTTTCAAGTTTTATCGATAGATTGGCCGACGCCGTTGAAATTTGCGTAGATCTCGATCACATCACGGCCTTCGCATCGTGCCACCAACTTCCTGATGCCGGACCGACCCATCAACACATTCCACCGCCGCCTGGTGAGCGCATTGCACTCGCACAAGACGATGCATTCTCCTTCGTATACCCGCATGTCATCGACGGTTGGCGAACCCGAGGCGCCGCTATCGTACCGTTTTCGCCGTTAGCTAATGAAAAACCGGACGCGGCCGCCGATGCCATTTGGTTGCCAGGCGGCTACCCCGAGTTGCATGCTGAAAAAATTGCTAACGCGACAACATTCAAAGGTGCACTACATCGCGCTGCCCAAGATGGCGTTAAAATTCACGGCGAGTGTGGCGGATACATGGTTTTGGGTCAGTACTTAGAAGCCGAAAATGGTCATAGGCACGAGATGACCGGCTTGCTGAGCCACGCCACGTCCTTTGCACATAAAAAACTGCACCTAGGTTACCGTCACGCGAGGCTCGTTGCTGCATCCGCACTTGGTCCCGCCAATACAAATTTGTTTGGACACGAGTTTCACTACGCCACGCTCGCCGATGGCGAAGACGAACCCTTAGCTGAGATTTTCGATGCCAATGGAAAGCCCCTGACACAAACAGGTTCACGCCGTGGTTCGGTTTCAGGAACATTCTTTCACGTTTTAGGTCAGACACGCCCAACATGAACAGCAATGAAAAGTCAGCCAACGCGCCAACATTCGATGAGGCGTTTCGCAAATCCTTCCGCGAACTCGTGCTGTGGCGTCGCGATGTCCGAAGGTTTCGCACCGACCCCGTTGACCGGGAACTCCTAATGTCCCTGTTGTCTCTTGCAGGCCACGCCCCATCCGTCGGACACGCCCAACCGTGGCGTTTTGTAATCGTAGATAACAAAGAGAAACGCGACAAAGTCAAAGCATCATTTCACCGCGCAAACGCTGACGCCCTCAAAGGGTACGAGGGTGAAAAGCGCACCAAATACGCCCAACTAAAACTCGAAGGCCTTGATCGCGCACCGATACACCTCGCGGTATTTTCAAATGAGAACCCGAGCGAGGGCGCGGGCCTTGGCCGCGGGACGATGCCAGAAACGTTGCGCTATTCCGTCGTGGGCGCCATTAACACTTTGTGGC
Organism: Hyphomicrobiaceae bacterium; assembly: GCA_965222775.1. Lineage (GTDB taxonomy): Bacteria > Pseudomonadota > Alphaproteobacteria > Rhizobiales > Hyphomicrobiaceae > CBDCUV01. Next base: position 880,149 of record OZ244971.1, on the reverse strand, counting down.
TGGCCGCCCGTGCCGAGGGCCTCGGGCTTGGCTGGGTTTCAATTTTGGAACCTGAGGTGATCGCTAAAACGCTTGAAGCACCCTCCTCCTGGACCTTTGTGGCCTATCTTTGCATGGGCTGGCCTGAGGAAGACCACGATGATCCCGAACTGGTACGCCATGGCTGGCAGGATGATTTGAAGTTTTCAGACTTTGTCTTCACAAAATAATCTGGCCCAACGCGCATTTTTAAACCCTGATGCCCGTCATTATATGACAATGATGACGCAACCGCTCAAAACGGTTTAGATTGCGCACTAAAGCATGTTCAGCTGAACACGCTCTAAGAACAATAGCCAACCGTGCAAGCATGCAAGACTCTCTGAAGCAGACCTCGCAATGTCGCATCATAATTGCCGACAAGAATCCTGTCGTCCGCGCGGGCTTGCTCGATTTTTTTACAAAGGATGAAAGGTTTGAGGTCGCAGCCGCGTTGTCGTCCGGCCGAGAGTTTCTTGAAAGCTGCACAAACGGTGCGGCCAAAATCGGCATTGTCGGGTGGTCACTTCCCGACATGGACGCCGCCCAACTTCTAAACCAAACGCGCCAACACAATTTGAAGACGCGCATTGTTGTTTATACGAGCCACATCAATCCATCTGTCTTACGCAAATCAGTAAAAGCGGGCGCGTGGGGGTTCGTTCACAAAAAGGAAGACGTCGACACCCTCGTCGAAACAGTGCTCCAGGTCGAAAAAGGGCGCTTGAGTTTGCCCTGGGTCGACATCAACAGGCTCAACGAACATCCACTTGCTGCGTTAACCGAACGCGAGCGCGGATTGTTACAGGCGTTAGCCAATGGACTGACGAATGAGCAAATCGCCGCACGCACAGGAATTTCACGAAATACAGTGAAATATCATCTGAAGAACATCTACGACAAACTTGGCGTCAACAACCGCGCCATGGCCGTCGGTCTCTTCGTGTCGATACCACCCGATGAACGCGATTGAACTCTTTTCGCGTATTAAGCACAACCTAAAAAAGCTCAAAGATCTCGTTAGGGTCCTGCGGTTGGGTAGGCAAAGGCCTACCCGTCGCGGGCGGAAATTTTGCCACCCCTGGGCCCGAAGATTCTACCCGATCGGGTGTTGCGATCTGGCATTAAAATGTTGTTAGGTATTTGCGGCTTTCACGGGTTGGAAATAGTCGATGCAAGTGGGGGGCGAGGCCCAGTTAAAAAGGCTTGCCCAACGTCTCGAATTCACTTTGTCCCGATGCCATTCCGTTGCGCCGAGCCGGCCATGTTGACGATAATGATGACGAAAAAACAACAAAGATAACCGGAGGAACGCCCCCAAAATGCTCGTACAGACACATCTATTCATACCAGGCCCCACAAACATACCCGAGCCTGTCAGACGTGCCATGGATATTCGCATGGAAGACATGCGCGCACCCGATTTTCCTGAATTGACGCTGCCAATGTTTGCTGGCCTCAAAGAGATCTTCAAACTGAAAAACGGCAATGTTTTCGTTTACCCATCTTCCGGCACCGGCTGTTGGGAAGCCGCCATTACCAACACACTCAATCGCGGCGACAAAGTGCTTATGAGCAAGTTCGGCCAGTTCTCTCTTCTCTGGGTCGACATGGCTGGGCGGCTAGGCTTGGATGTTCAATGCTTTGATGAGGAATGGGGCACGGGCGTTCCGGTCGAAAAATATGCTGACGTTCTTTCAAAAGACACGAACCACGAAATCAAAGCTGTTTTCGCAACTCACAATGAAACCGCAACCGGTGTCACCAGCAATGTCAAAGCCGTGCGCGAGGCGCTCGACGCTGCCAACCACCCCGCGCTGTTGTTTGTAGACGGCGTCAGTGCGCTGGCATCGATCGAATTCGATATGGATGCATGGAAGGTCGATTGCTGCGTTTCAGGTTCCCAAAAAGGCTTGATGTTGCCGACTGGTATGGGCATCCTCGCGGTATCAGACAAAGCACTCGAAGCACACAAGTCAGCTAAGATGGAGCGGTGTTACTTCTCCTTTGAAGACATGCTGAAGGTGAACAAGGACGGCTATTTTCCATATACGCCACCAACGCAAATTTTCCGCGGCCTGCGCGTGTCTCTCGATATGTTGTTGGAAGAGGGTTTGGAAAATGTTTGGGCCCGCCATAACCGCTTGGCCGAAGGTGTCCGCAAGGCCGTCGATGCGTGGGGCCTGAAGCTTGTTGCCAAAGAACCCAAATGGCACTCCGACACCGTGAGCGCAATTTACGCGCCTGACGACGTTGACGCCGTCCAAATTATCAAGACCGCATACTTCCGTTACAACGTCTCCCTGGGCGCTGGGCTCAACGTCCTAGCGGGCAAGGCGTTCCGTATCGGCCATCTCGGTGCACTTGATGAAGTGATGATCGGTGGCGTCTTATTTGGCGTTGAAATGGCCATGCGCGATGCCGGGGTCAAATTTGAGCTCGGCTCGGGAACGGGCGCTGCGGCTGAATACTTTGCCTCCACGGCAACAAAGTCAGCAACAAGCCGCGACAAGCCTCAGTCCCGCAAAGCTGCATAACGCTTATGGGCGGCACCGTTTGGATGCCGCCTTTTTCGCACCGCTTCACCCAAACGTTGTGTCTTGGCCCGAAGAACTCGGACCGGAATCAGTGCATCTTAAAAAACGCTATCAAAAGTAAGGAAAAAGAAAATGAGTTACACCCTTCACCCACTTCGTAAACAACGCCTTCAGCGCAGTGAATTGGCCGTTCCAGGTTCAAATCCAACTATGATCGACAAAGCTGCCGACAGCCCTGCCGATTACGTATTTCTTGATGTCGAGGACGCCGTCGCGCCGCCGGATAAGGAACAAGCCAGAAAGAATATCATTCAGGCGCTCAACGACATTGATTGGCGCGGTAAAGGAAAAACCATTTGCGTCCGCATCAATGGTCTCGACACGCATTACATGTATCGCGATGTCGTTGATATCATGGAGCAGGCTGGCGACAAGCTCGACACAATCCTTGTTCCCAAAGTGGGTGTACCCGACGACCTCTACATGGTTGAAGCCATGTGTTCGCAAATAGAACAAGCGAAAGGCTACACAAATCCGGTCGGCCTCGAAGCCCTTATCGAAACCGCACTAGGCATGGCCAACGTCGAAGCCATCGCCCAATATGGCCGCCGCTTAGAAGCTCTGCACTTCGGCGTTGCCGACTACGCCGCAAGCTTGCGCTCTCGCACAGTCGTCATCGGTGGTCTTAATCCCGACTATCCTGGTGATCAGTGGCACGCATCACTGACCCGCATGCTGGTCGCGTGCCGCGCCTACGGCCTCCGCGCAATCGATGGACCGTTCGGTGACTTCAGCGATTCAGATGCCTACATCGCTGCTGCCAAACGCGGCGCGGCCCTTGGCTTCGAAGGCAAGTGGGCAATCCACCCCACGCAAATCGAATTGGCCAACCAGGTCTATTCACCACCGCCTGCCGAAGTGGAGCGCGCTGAAAAAATCATCGCGGCCCTTAAAGAAGCTGAAGCGCAAGGCAAAGGCGCAGCGTCCGTCGATGGCAAAATGATTGACGCCGCATCCGAGCGCATGGCGCGCAATGTTTTGGTCGTGGCCGACCTCATAAAAAAGACGCAAGGGTAAAAACCAAACAAAAAAAGCAAAAAATACGGAACGCAATCATATCTACGAGGAGGTCCAAGGATGGACATTCACGAATACCAAGCCAAAGAACTTCTTTCGAAGTTTGGCGTGCAAATACCCCGCGGTGGCCTTGCTTATTCACCAGAACAAGCAACATATCGCGCCAGTGAACTTGGCGGAAACATCTGGGCTGTCAAAGCTCAGATTCATTCCGGTGCTCGCGGCAAAGCCGGTGGCGTGAGATTGTGCAAGAACGACGATGAAATCACCGAAGCAGCCCAAGCGCTGCTCGGTAAGAAGCTCGTCACCATACAAACCGGTCCCGCCGGCAAGCTCGTCTCGCGGCTATACATTGAAGAAGGCACAGACATCGACAAAGAGCTTTATTTGAGCTTTGTGATGGACCGTGCCCAAGAGCGCATTGTCTTTGTTGCCAGCGCTTCTGGCGGCATGAACATTGAAGAGATCAGCGAAAAAGATCCAGACAGCGTGATCCGCATCACGATCGACCCTGCAGTTGGCATGCAGCCCTTCCAAGCCCGCGAAGCAGCCTTCGGTTTGGGAATTGAATCAAACCTCATCAACAGGTTTGAGCGCACAGTCCTCGGTGTCTACCGCGCCTTTCGTGATCTCGATGCCACCTTGGTCGAAATCAATCCTATGGTGATCACTAAGGACAAAAACATTGTCGCGCTTGACGCAAAAATGTCATTTGACGAAAACGCGCTCTTCCGCCGTCCGCAAATTTCAGAATTGCGCGACAAAAGTCAGGAAGATCCTCGCGAAACGTATGCCTCAGACCGTGGGCTGTCTTATGTCGGCCTCGACGGCGACATCGGTTGCATCGTTAACGGTGCGGGCCTCGCAATGGCCACGCTCGACATGATCAAGCTTGCTGGCGGCGAGCCGGCCAACTTCCTAGACATTGGCGGCGGCGCATCTCCAGAACGCGTCAAAAAATCATTCCGCGCGGTCTTAAAAGACGACAATGTGAAAGCGCTGCTCATCAACGTCTTCGCCGGCATCAACCGTTGCGACTGGGTCGCAAAAGGTGTTGTTGATGCTGTCAAAGAACTCGAGATCAAGCTTCCAGTGGTCGTCCGCCTTGCAGGAACAAATGTCGAAGAAGGCAAAAAGATTCTTGCAGATAGTGGATTGACAATCATTGCAGCAAACACATTGCGCGACGCGGCTGAAAAGGCCGTGGCTGCCGCAAAGAGTTCTTCATAATCGCTGGTTGGGGAGAGAAATAAAAAATGGCAATTTATATCAACGAAAACACGCCGATCCTCATCCAGGGATTCACCGGACGGATTGGCACATTCCACGCCCAAGAAATGATCGATTACGGGTCAAATGTCGTGGGTGGTGTTACACCAGGCAAAGGCGGCACGGAACATTTAGGCCGTCCCGTCTTCAACACGATGAAGGGTGCGGTAGACGAAACCAACGCGCAGGCTTCCATCGTCTTTGTGCCACCACCGTTTGCCGCCGACGCCATCATGGAAGCAGCCGATGCCGGGATCAAATATTGCGTGTGCATTACCGATGGCATTCCCGCGCAGGACATGATCCGTGTCAAACGCTACATGCGGCGCTATAAAAAAGAAAACCGCATGCGCCTTACGGGGCCAAACTGCGCCGGCACCATTTCACCTGGCAAATCGATGCTTGGCATTATGCCAGGCCACATCTATGAGCCAGGCCGCGTTGGCGTGATTGGCCGCTCCGGCACCTTGGGTTACGAAGCTGCGGAACAAATGAAAGCGCTTGGCGTCGGCATTTCAACATCCGTTGGTATCGGCGGTGATCCCATCAATGGTGCATCGTTCCGGGACATCTTGGAAGACTTCGAAAAAGACGACGAAACCGATGCCGTATTGATGATCGGCGAAATCGGCGGTCCGCAAGAAGCCGAAGCAGCCGAGTACGTCAAACAAAACATGTCTAAACCAGTCGTCGCTTACATTGCCGGCTTGTCGGCCCCCAAAGGCCGAACCATGGGGCACGCAGGTGCAATCGTGACAGCCTATGGCGAAGCGGCCGAAGAAAAAGTTGAAATCCTCAAAGCTGCTGGTGTTACCGTCGCGCCAACACCATCTGAAATGGGCACAACCGTCGCCAGCGTCGTCAAGGGCTAAACCAGCCATTGTCATAGAGACGTTGAATGCATGTAGAAAAATAGCCCGAGCGGAAAAAGTTGGAGGCAACTAATGGCAATAACCACAACGGACCGCTCGGGTCGAAATATCGATGAGTTTGAACTCATCAATGATTTGCGCCAATTGCGTACACACATTCCCGAAAGCCCATGGCTTAACCCCATAACCAAAGTTGCTTTCGACCTATCCCGCCGGTTAGAAGGCGGCGAAATCACAGTTCACGAACTCAAATCACTCGCGCAACGTTTGATGGATCGCGCGTGCATCACCCGGGCCCGCAGACTGCGCGAGCGTATCCGCTTTGAGGACAGCGAAACCACCAATAAAGAATTTATGAGCTTTATCGAACAGTGCTTCGACCAAGCAGGACCAGGCGACACCGGCCTAGAGGCAGCAGCAAAACGGTTTTCCCGCGCCGCCGCAGGTGTCGTATTTACAGCCCATCCTACCTTTGGGTCCTCACAGGCCCTTTACAAGCGCATGGTCGACATGGCTGTCTCAGGCGAAGCAAACAACGCACAAGCAGCGATCGGCTTGCCGCACAGGCCGGACGATGACATCAGCCTAGCTTACGAACACAAATGTGCTCAGTACTGCGTTGCCAATGTCCGTGATGCCTATGAAGACCTTCAAAACAAGTTTTATAGCGCTGCCGCCGCGCGCTATGGTGACGCCGCATATAAAATCAAAGCAAACCTTGCCACGGTCGCTTCATGGGTGGGCTACGATTTAGATGGTCGCACCGACATCACATGGATCGACTCTTTCCGCTTGCGACTTCAAGAAAAAAAGTCGGCCCTACAAGACATCCGTGCACGTTTCCTTTTAATCAAACACCAACTGGATGAGGCCGGCGAGGCCCAGCGACTAACGCGCCAGTTGATCGGCAAACTAGATTTGGCAATTGCTGCGGTTTCAGAACAATCCGACAAATTAGGTAAGGTAAAGCAAGGCGGTTTAGCCGAAGCCGCAAACACCATTACGCGAGAAGACGGATACAACCTGACGTCCGTTACACCAATCGTCGAACTACTTGATGAATTAATTGACGAGACCAAGACATCGCAAATGAAGCGCAAGATTGCGTCGTTGCGCGGTCTCATTGAAGCAACGGGCCTTGGAACGTCGCATATCCATGTGCGCATTAACGCAGCGCAACTTTCAAACGCGTTGCGCGCCTTTGTCCACGAACCCTGGACAACGGACATGACTGAGCGATCCGCCATGGGTCGGCTCGTCGAACTCATCGCACAAGTTAAACCCGAAACGGTCAACTTCAAAACGCTGGATACCGAGACCGCCACTGCCATTCGCCAATTTGCATTTATCGCGCAAATCAAAAAGCATGTAGACAGCGAAACGCCCATACGTTTCCTGATTGCTGAATGTGAGTCTCCCGCCACGGTTATGATCGCAATCTTGTTTGCGAAATTATTTGGGGTCTCAGAAATCGCTGACATTTCGCCGCTCTTTGAAACACCAGATGCCTTAGAGCGTGGCTCCCGCCTCATTGAACGCCTTCTCGAACAAAAAGCGTATCGCAACTATGTGCGTGGACGCGGCAGGCTTTGCATCCAAACCGGATTTTCTGACGCCGGACGCTTTATTGGGCAGATGGCCGCAACGCTTTCAATTGAGCGCTTAAATCTCACACTTGCCGACGTCATCAAGAAGTCCGGCATCGAAGGCATTGAAACGCTTATCTTTTCGACTCATGGCGAGTCGATGGGTCGCGGCGGACATCCCGGCGGCTTACATCGTCGTCTACGTTATCTGTTGCCGCATGAAGTGCGCCGTAGATTTAAGAGCTACGGCTTGCCAACCAAACATGAAACAAGTTTTCAAGGCGGCGACGGGTTCCTAATCTTTGACAACCGCGAAATGACCACCAAAGCGCTTTCCGTGATCATAAAAGACGCAGCGATGGTGGAAGAGGTCACAGATCCATTTTACGAAGATGAAAACCAACTGATTGACCTTTTGCAGCGGTTGCGCGGCTATCAGCAAGATTTGTTTGCCCATCGCGGTTACCGCGCGTTGCTCGGCTCATTTGGCCCAAATCTTTTGTTCAAAACAGGTTCGCGCGCGGTAAAACGCCAAAGCGGCGCTTCGGCCGTCGGCGATCGCGGCAATCCCGCACGCATGCGCGCGATCCCAAATAACGCAATCCTTCAGCAGTTCGGATACATAGCCAACGTTGTTGCAGGCTTGGGTGCAGCAACCTGGATCGACCGTGATTCCTTCATTGCCACAGCCAAAGAATCACCGCGGCTGCGCACAATGTTGGAAATGGTCGCACTAGGCAAGCAGCTTTCAAGCTTAAACGCCATGGGCGCGAACGCGTATGTTTTTGACGCCGGCTTTTGGGCTTCGCGCGCATCCTGGGGGCGTGAGCCACATCTTGAGTCTGCCTTCCGTACATTATCTCGGTTTCTGTTGAGCGATCAGCGTGCGAGCACTATCAATGGTCTTATGCATCACCTGCGTTTGGATGCCATCGACCTGCACGCAATTCTTGAAGTACTTGGCATCGAAGCAGGAAAAATTCCAGATGACACACGCTTGGAGCTAGACCTCTTGCAAGCCATTCGGCTGGCGCTCATCATGCGCGTCTTTATTATCGCTGCGCGCCTGCCACGGCTTTCCGGCCGACACGATATTTCGCCGGGGCGCCTTCTTGAAATGTCACTGTCTCTCGAAATTCCCGAGGTCATCTCCTTCATGCGCGAAAATTTCCCGCGCAGTGCACAAAATGCTGACGAAGAAGACTTTTTGGAGAAGGCCAGTTACGCGCCACAAGGTATCGCCGAGTATTCGCGTCTAGAAGCAGAATTGCTGACACCTCTGGAAGAAACTTATGAGTTTATTCGTGAAATTGGCACCGGCATTTCGCATCACTTTGGCGCGTTTGGTTAGCGCTTCCGCAAGTGTCGTTTGAGTGTGCGTACCAGTCGCGCAACGCGCTTGAGACGCTTTGCGTCCATGGCGCCTAGAACAAGACAACAACAGCAAAAGCCCGGACGTTGCATAAGGTTGAGTGTAAAAAAGTACTTTTGCTGTTTTGCATTAGCCGATTCTGATTCAAATTCCGGAACGCTCACGAAGAAATCTCCTTAAGCGCGGAAGCCGACAACGAGAAGACCTCACCTTCGCTTTCTTCCGTGTCAATCCAAAAAAACGGCAACGACGGATAATCCGATTCCAACGACGCCTGACCCTGGCCAACTTCAACAACGATCTCACCATCCGCAGCAAGATGGGGCTCGGCAGACTTCAAAATACGCCGTACAAGATCAAGCCCATCCTCGCCCCCGCCGGCATGTGCCATTGTTGGCTCCGACGCGTACTCGGGTGGGAATGACGCAAGCGATGTAGGACTAACGTATGGCGGATTAGAAAGGATCAAATCGAATTTCTCACCACGAAGTTTTTCAAATAAATCAGATTGAACAAGATCGATGCGATCCTCAAGACCATAAGCCTTAACATTGACCTTCGCCACCCCCAGAGCGTCCTCTGACAAATCCGCGCCCACGACAGTTGTCTCTGGAAATGACAGTGCTGCCAAAATGGCCAGGCAACCCGAGCCCGTACACAAATCTAGAATGCGACGGATACGTTCGTGCTTTTGCGAAAGGAGCGGAAGCCCATCGACCAGCAATTCACCGATGAAAGAGCGGGGCACGATCACACGCCCGTCCACATAAAAACGGTGCCCCTTGATCCAAGCTTCTTTTGTTAGGTAAGGCGCAGGGCAACGCTTCGTGATGCGCTGTTTAAAAAGGTCAAAGATGGCAGCACGTTCAGAATGCGACAGTTTGGTATCAAGCCACGGTTCGATTTGATCAATAGGTAGATGCAGCGCATGCAAAATAAGATATGCCGCCTCATCAAGCGCATTGGATGTCCCGTGTCCAAAAACCAGTTGCGCTTCGTTAAATTTTGAAATCCCAAATCTTAACCAGTCGCGGACCGTGACAAGGTCATCGAGCACCGCCGCATCAAGGCTCGCCAAACTCTGATCGGGCCCCTCACAACGGCCATCTTCTGTGTTCAATGCCTAGCCCAAATTTCAACAATGGCATTGCCCTTACCGGCCGCACCCCGATCAATAAATCGCGAACGATACCTAGCTTGAATTTCGCGGATCCGATTACCCTCTGTGCGCAATTCTATGGGTCCATAGACGCTGCCTGCATCAACCCGCGTCCGCACGGGAATAATGTCCTCATCCCCGTTTCCGTAGACCACCTTCAGTTGGCTCAAAGTGATCGCACGTTCGCGCACGGCAACCCGAATTTCCTTAAAACCGCCCTCGTTGGTGCTGACGGGAATGACGTCGCGATCAAAACCAATGAAACCTGCGGTTCGCGCCCCCAACAGCACCCAACCGTTGTTGAAATTGCGACCTTCGCCCTTCGGGCCTAACCAGCCATCCGCGTGCTCACCAAAAACTTCAATGCGCGCCTGCCCACTAAAACCTGGTTTAGAGCGATAGCTCAGCTCAATTTCTTTGACGAATTGGCTTCCATCAAGGGCAAACCGCTCACTGCGTGTGAGTTTTGAAAACGTTGCGTTTATTGGGTAGGTCTTCGAAGTTCCATCCTCATAAACGACCTTAAGGTCTTGCATGTAGATGTCGTTGTCGAGAACTTGCAACCAGATGTTTTCAAATTTCCCAATCTTCCGCCCAACGCGAATGACATCTGTGTCAACGCCAAATCCGACATACTTTGCGCCAAACAAAACATCGCCGTTGGATCCAAGTGATCCGGTCGTTGCCCGATCAGGCAGCGGTGGGCCTTTTGGCGCTTCCTCTTCTCCTACAGGCTGCCCATCAACGGCGACGTAGCGACCCGACGACGGACCCTCCGGCCTCTTTGCGCGTCGACCTGAGCGACTTTGCAAGCCCCATACTTCAATTAAGGGCCGGCGCCGCGTGCGCCGTTGCTCTCCATAATCAATTACAAGCTCATCGACAAAGTGCTCAATCCCCGTGAGATCAATTTCTTTCGTGCGCTCACCCGACCGAAGTCTGAAGGGTTTTTGCGAGATGTACCCTGTGCCATCCGCATAGCTGAAGCGAACACTATCAAAATTAACCGGCCGCCTAAGTGCCCTAAGACGAAAGGCCTTATAGCTGCCTCTCGCTTTTCTGAGGTCGATAGTCTCAATGTCTTGCCCCAGATCTGCTGTGTGGATGGCGATCCGCACCCACCGATCACGGGCCTCAGCCGTACTCGAAACGAAGAGCGCAAAAACGAAAATGGACAATAGTGTGAGGTGTCGATTCATCAGGAGCCGCTCCGTCGATTAATCTTGGCATTCGAATCGGGTGACAAGTTCAGGTATCTATTGCGGTCTTCTAACAAAAGATAGCCCTTCAACCCACGAATAATGGGATGCCGGAACAAAATTGGCAAAAAATGAGGCATACCTCAGGCAAAGAACAAGGATTTGAGGTACAATTTGCGTGTGTAGGGCGACCACTTGAGCCGTCGAACGAGACCAGCAGAAAGCTACGAGCCGCCACGACATGGCAACTAAGTTAAATAGCGATGCCACCTTGAAAGTTAAGGACAATTCCCAAGTCCTTAACGCACTGCGCCAGGCGTATCCAAAGAAGATATCAACGGGCACCGAAATCCGTCGCCAGCACACCAACACGCTAACCTGGTTGCCGAGCGAGCTTCCCGATGCCGTCATGTTTCCAGACAGTACAGAAGATGTTGCTGGAATTGTCGGGATCGCATCCAAATTCAAATTGCCAATCGTTGCTTTTGGCGCGGGAACGTCACTAGAGGGCCACGTCAACGCACCCAGGGGAGGCATTTCGCTTGATCTATCGGGCCTAAATCGCATCATTGAAGTGAACAGCGAAGACATGGACTGCACCATCGAAGCTGGTGTAAACCGTGCCACACTACAGTCCTACCTACGTGACACCGGCCTATTTTTTTCCGTCGATCCAGGCACAGACGAAGCAAGCATCGGCGGTATGGCCGCAACGCGCGCGTCCGGCACCACATCGGTTCGCTACGGCACCATGCGCGACAATGTCATGCGCGTGACAGCGGTTTTGGCCGACGGCAGCATTGTAAAGACCGCAAGCCGCGCACGAAAAACAGCCGCAGGATACGATCTCACACATCTTCTTGTTGGTTCAGAGGGCACGCTCGGCATCATAACGGAATTGACACTAAAACTTCATCCAGTCCCTGAAGCGATCACTGCGGCCGTCGCGCCCTTCCAAACGCTCAAAGGCGCATGCCAAGCAACGATGGATACATTGGCCTATGGCATTGTCCCGGCACGCATCGAACTCCTCGACGCAGGCCAAATGGGTGTGCTCAACAAGTATTCAGATGTGTCCTACGAACCCTGCCCCACCCTCTTCCTTGAATTCCATGGCACCACCGCAGCCAACACGGAACAAGTTGAGCGGTTTATGGAAATCGTAAACGAACACGGTGCCGGGCAACTTCAACTAGCGCAAACGGAAGACGAGCGGCGCAAGATGTGGAAAGCGCGCCACGATGCGCTCTGGCACGTCAAAGAAGCCTGGCCGGGACGGCTAGCGCGTGTGACAGATGTTTGCGTGCCAATTTCAAGGCTCGCCGAGTGCGTCGCTGAAACCGAACAAGACATCAAGACGTTTGGACTTGTTGCGCCCATTGTCGGGCACGTTGGTGATGGCAACTTTCACGCCATCGCTATGATCGAGCCGGACAACGAAACAGAACAAAAAAAGCTTGATGAGTTTTGCCTAAGGCTTGCACGCCGCGCCATTGCCATGGATGGAACATGCACCGGCGAACACGGCATTGGTCAAGGCAAGATTAACATGCTCAAAGAGGAGCTGGGCATTGGCGTAGATGTCATGCGCGCCATCAAACAAGCGCTTGATCCTGACAACATTTTAAACCCTGGCAAAATCTTTTTGCCGTAAAAGTAGCAAACCGCTGCATGTAAACGCTGAGGTAATCAAGCATGAAGTTTGCCGAAAAATAAGTGCTCAGCAATGACGCGCATAAAATACAAAATATGCAAGTAAGGCATTCTTTACGAATAAAAAACTTGGACCACAGCGTATGTTGCCTTGCGCATTGAGGTGAGGTTCAATGTGAAGGTCCGAACGTGGCGTCACGTCCACCAATCCCCTCCCCTCATGTGGCGCTACGAAACCCAAGCCCGCGGCTTCCCCCCGGCCGCGGGCATTTTTGTGTGTGTCACCTAGTTTGGTTTCAGCCAACCGCCCGCCGTATTTTATCCGCGGCCTGTGAAGTCGGAGCCGTTGCATCCTGTATCGCCGTCACGCCCGCTTCAGGCGGGCGCCCATCCAAGCCTCCGTATCGGGCACGGCTTTTCTTTGAAGCAAACCATTTGCATTCCACTGGCTTGGACGGATCGCGGGCCAAGCCCGCGATGACGTTTGCAGGTGCTGCCACGGTAAAAATGCACCGCGATCAGCGGAAAATCACCGTGACGGCAGAGGTCTAGCCAAAACCGGCTGTGTTATGTTCAAAGCAAAACGCTTGCTGTTGACCCCAAGGCGACGAACACACAAAGCAAAGTCACTCGCTGGTGCTTTTCCGCTCTTAAGATAGATCCTGACCAGGTGAGTACCCCAGAAAGACGAGCGGCTACGTGCTGGCCACTATACTCGGCGCAAGACAATTTCTCTTGTTCCTCACGGATACAATTTCCGCTTGGGCCAAGAGGTGATCGAAATCTTACAGGCCTGCGATTGGTAAGGGAGGAGCGCCAATGATTGCTTTATGGGATAGTCGCGGAACGCTCCTTCAATGTGTATCATTTCGGCGGAGGTCACATATTTTTTGACATCGTCAAGCTTCTCCTCAAAATCCTTATCTTCTATGCCCATTTTCTTGGACAGATAGAGTAAGTACAATGCGCTCGCTCGACCAAGTTCGGCATATGCAAATTCGTCGAAATGTTTGAGTAAACTGGCAATCGCGGGTTGGTAGTTGTCACACAGGGCAAGGCGTTCCAATACAAACCAACCCGCGAAAACCATTGTGAGAGTGGGGTCTTCGATGGTCCCGTCGATGTCGATGTCCCCTGGTTTGCCAACAATTTCAAGTGCTAACTTTTGCGATTGAACCGCCTTTTTCGCGATTGGCTCAAGCATGCGCATGGCCCGGCACCAGCGATCCGAATAAGAAACTTGCGGAACAATGGATATATCAAACATGCGGCTCACAAATGGATCGGAGAATATGTCACGCAATTCGGGATACAATCGGAGAAATCCGATCTTTTCAAATTTGGCGGCCTCTTCACATCGATAGGCTTTAATGAGCTTATTGTGTTCAGTCCGCTGTTTTGGTTTTAGTCCTGCAGAGAATTGTTGCCTCAGATAGGGATGCCAAGGACTGAGGTCTGAGATCCACGTGCCGTAGTACTTGTCATAATCATCAATCGTGTCCACGGGCGGGTTAAATTCGTCTCTAGATATGCCGAGAATGTCGACATGCGCGTCTAACTTCGCAAAGAACGTCTTACTATCGTGATGGGCAGAAACGCCCTCGACTGTCGCGCACAAACACAAGGCGACAATGCAAATTTGCTTCCACCACGCCATCGAATTCATCCCTAACGCCGCGCCCAAATCATCACGCGCACCGCCACTCAGTATATGCGGTTTTGGTCTTTTTATCCCTGCCTGCCATGAACCCAATATACTTCAGCTTCGAAAATTTGTTGCGGACTCCATTGATGGCACGAACAAATCCACAATATGAACGGCAAATTAGGCCACAATGCCTGCAACTTGCTAGGATGATCGAAAGACAAGAGACTGCACTACGTGACATTGAGGCTAAAATTCGGGCTCAACGTGAAAAGGTCGAGGCGGCTCAAGAACGGTTGCGAAATGCGCAAAACTTTCATGACCAGCGCGAAGCACAACTGGATCTTGATATTGGAACAGGTTTGGTGAAAGCTATGGGAAAGGAGAAAAAGCGAATCGAAGAAGCCCTGACGGAAACGACGAATGATTACAATATCCGGGGATGCCGCTTTATTCTTTGATGTCATCTGTTTCTGCTTGTGACGATTCGAGGCAGCCTGCACTTCATCAGCAGCCCTCCCGGCGCTTCTTCGAAACCTGCACAACAAGCGGCAGAACAAACTCCGACTCGTTAGGTCCGTTGCCAAGGCTGTTGCAGAACGTCGATGGTCTCATGTCTGCTATCCGAGCAACGAGCTTTCCAGCGCGGCTTCCTTCGTCGTGGCAACAACGATGTATCGTTGGCATCACCGTGCGTATGACATGGTTTTTGTTCAACGGCACATCACCCGGAAAGCATCCCAAATATTTGCTCGGCTCAAAGTGTTACGGTGCGTCTCGCCGGGGGTGACCAAATCAAAACCAATACTGTACCAAAATACCGCCTCTTCGATTGGAAGTGGGCGAGTTTGATGTCAAAAATACTATATTTTATTTGACTGAAGACGCGCCAACGGACGTTAAGCATTCCCCAAAGGGAATGTCATACCCCCAAAATGCCCAACAAATTAGGCCAATTTGATACGCTCTCCTCCTTTTGCGTCTAACAGACACGGTTGACAAAATCCTCTGATCTGGCAACTGTTTGGTTTACACCAATATAATATCAAAAATAGACCAAAATAAGCAGGCTGGGCCAGTTGATCGTGACACCAAAATGTATTTGCGGGTGTATCGGAGGAAACTATGAAACGTCGAGACGTACTGAAAATGGCTGCCGCTGTTCCGGCAGCAGGCATGGTTGCAATGTCGGTGATCGGCCGTGCTGAAGCGGCGTGGTTGCAAGCGCCTACAGGGGAAGAGCCTGAGGGCGAAACGATCAATGTCGGATTCCTCGCTGCGCTTTCCGGCCCGGACGCGGGCTGGGGACTTCCGGGCATTACCGGAAACCAGATGTTTATTGATGAAGTCAATGGGCAAGGCGGTCTGCTTGTGGGTGGCAAGCGCCACAAGCTGGTGATGCATCAGTTTGACGATGAAGCTGTGGGGTCAAAAGCCCTGCAAGGGGCCAAAGAACTGGTGCTGCAGAAAAAGGTGAAATTCATTTCTGCCATTGGTGGTAACCCTGCTGATGCGACGCATCCTTATCTCACCAAGCACAAAGTGATTTATGGAAGTCTCATTGCAACGGACATCAAACCGGACCGGCCCTATCTTATTGCCGGTGGTGATGTGACACCGCGCATCGACATGCTGCGCCCGTGGTATCACAAACTGACAAATCCTGGCCTTAAGCGGTGGGCTGTGTGTTCGCAGGACGACACGATTGGTCAAACGTGCCAAGCATGGGAAGTGGGCTCGGCAAAAGCGGATGGTTGGGAGATCGTTTACGACAAACACTATTCGATCGAGACTGCTGACTTTGCCCCAATCGTGACGGCAATGTTGGCGACCAAGCCAGATGTTGTCAGCCTCAACTTATCCTATCCAACATTTGTGGCCTTGATTATTGAGCAACTTCACTTGCAGGGCTTTAAGGGTAAGATTTCGGCCAACTACTTGGATACGGAATCGATCTTGCAAAAGGTTCCGAAAGAGTATCTGGAAGGTGCGGTGGACAGCTTCCCGCTGTTTGACGATCCTTGGTGGGGTGAGCCAAGCTTCCAAGCAGGTTTCTACAAAGAATGGCTGAAGCGCTACGGTCCTGGTGCGCCAGAAGACGTTAAGCGCGCAATTACCGGAATCGATTGGGATCATGTGATCTTGCTTCGTGTTTGGGCGCAAGGTGCGCAACTTGCCGGTTCGTTTGATCCTGACGCCATCCTCGTTGCGCTACGTAAGGAAGCCCAGATTCCAACAATTCTTGGACCAGCAGCGATGGCCGGGAAGGACATGTGGGGCATTGATAACATGTTGTCACCTCCGATTCCGATCAACGAAGTTCGCAATGGCACAAAACGCATTCAAGCACAGGTGAATTTCGATAACTGGTTCAATTCGCGCAAAGAGCAGATCATCAAGGTCGTGCGCGACAAAGGCCAGATGTGGGACCAGCGGGCATAAGTTTGCTGCGTAGCAAGACTTGGCGGGTACGTGGCCTCCTCCCGGCACTCGCCAAGTCCTTCATTCTTGACTACAATCCCGGACATCGGCGCGTATTTTTTGGACAGCCCAAATGGACTTGCCCACATTTTTGCAGACCTTAGCAAATTCGATTGTTCTAGGATCGATTTATGCCACCGTTGCTGTCGGTCTTGCGTTGGCGTTTGGCGTCATGCAGATGGCGAACTTTGCGCACGGTGAATTTTTCATGGGCGGCGCATATGTCGTTTATATTCTTTATGCGTTGGGAGGTGTGCCGTTTCCGCTTGCAGTCGTGGCTGCCTTTCCGATCATCGCACTTCTTGGTTTGTTGACAGAGCGATTTATTTTTCGGCAAACGCGCGGGAATGTCTTGGCGGGATTTATGGCGACGGCGGGACTTGCACTGATATTGCAGGTCTTGGTTGGGCAGATGTGGGGTGTCGGGCTTATGCGCTCAATTCCAACACCTTATATGGGCGTTGCAGAAGTCCAATTGTCAGATCTGGGTACAGTGAGACTGGGCTGGCAGAGGCTTCTCATTCTTCCTGCGGCCGCTCTTATGATGGGGGGGTTGTGGTGGTTTTTACACCGGACGAAGTTGGGCAAAGGCTTGCGGGCGTGTGCGCAAGATCCTGAAGCTGCGGCCATCAACGGCATTGGCAACAACAAGATGGCCTCACTGTCGATGTTGATTGCAGGCGGTTTTGCGGGAGTTTCCGGAGCACTTATGGCCCCCATTCTGGCGGTGACGCCCTATATGGGTCACGGCATTATTGTGACAGCGTTTATCGTTGTTATTGTCGGGGGTATGGCCAGCATTGAAGGTGCGGTGCTGGCCGCGTTTTTGCTAGGCTTCATTCATACGTTTACCACCACGCTTTTTGATGCGGTCGTATCGACAATGGTTGGCGTCGCGTTTATGGCACTCGTCCTGGTTATCAAACCAGCTGGCCTCTTGGGCCGGGTTAAACAGTAGGTGGCAGGTTTGATGCGTTGGATCCTTCTACTCATCGTTGCTTGTCTTGCGATCGCTGCACCGTTTTTTGTGGGTGAGTACTACCTGGAAATCTTGATCCTGTTTTTTATCAACCTGTTGTTGGCATCAAGCTACCGCCTGTTGACGACAACGGGTGATTGGTCTCTTAGCCACGTGGTTTTGATGGGTGTGGGTGCGTACGCGACGGCACTTGCGGCGAAGCTTTTGGGTTGGCCGTTTTGGCTTGGATTGCCAATGGCAGGGATTGCGGCGGCTGTTATTGCGATGGTTCTTGTCTATCCACTTTTAAGAACCAAAGGGTTTGGTTTTTTTATTGCTTCTTTTGCGTTTGGCGAGTTTGTGCGTCTCATCTGGGTGAAGTTTCATAACCCTTTTGGGGGCCCGCGCGGCATGATCAACATCCCGACGCCGGAGCTTTCCGGAATCGATTTCTTTTTTGCTACGCCCTACTACTACCTGACACTTGTCATTGTGGCCGCAAGTCTGTTCGTTCTTTATCGAATCGATCGCGCAGCACTCATCGGCGATGTGATGAAAGCCATATATATGGATGAAGATTTGGCGCGCTCTGTTGGCGTTAAAGTCAATTACTATCGCGCCATGGCTTTTATCACGGGCGGTTTCTTTGCAGGTATTGCTGGGGCGTTGTTGGCGCATCGACTAGGGGCCATAGATCCTAAGAACTTTGATGTCAACACGATGGTTTATTTGGTGATTTGGGTCGTTGTGGGTGGCACCAAAACGTTTTGGGGTCCCTTTTTGGGTGTCACTGTGATGACGGCGGTATTTGAAGCCAGCCGGCCACTTCTCGAATGGCGGCCTTTGTTGTTTGGTGCAATTTTGATTTTCTTTTTGATTTTTATGCCCGGCGGCCTGGAATCGCTGATACCAAAGCGGCGGGCAAAAATCGAAGAACCTGAACCAGCAAAGGATGCGGTGCCATGACCAGCATTCTGCGCACAGAGGCTGTGTCCATGCATTTTGGTGGTGTTGCAGCCGTTGATGAACTCACTATGGAGATTCCCGAAGGTGAAATTCGCGGGCTTATTGGTCCGAACGGTGCCGGGAAGACGACATCCTTCAATCTTATTTCCGGAGCACTGAAGCCAACGTCGGGGCGTGTTTATTTTCGCGAGAAAGTCATCTCTGGCATGGATGCGGCAAGCGTTGCGGCATTGGGTGTCGTTCGCACGTTTCAACGGCCGGCACTGTTTGGTGATTTTTCGGTATTGCGAAACGTTATGATTGCGCGCCATCTTCATGCTCAAGAAAGCATCTTTCAGGCGGTGTTCGGATCAGGAATGTCTATGGAAGCTGAAAATGAAAAAATTGCTCTGGAAATTTTGAAGTTCATTGGACTTGATAAGTTTGCCCAACAAGATGCTGCCAACTTGCCTTATGGTCACCAGCGCGCCCTAAATGTGGCAGCAGCCCTGGCAACAGAACCGAAAGTTTTGCTTTTGGATGAACCCGTTGCCGGCATGAACCCGGTTGAAACGGAAACGATGACCAAACTCATTCGCCGGCTTCGTGACGAACGCGGCATTACGATCGTGTTGGTGGAGCATGACATGCGTACCGTGATGGGCGTTTGTGAGCGCGTGACGGTTTTGGATTTTGGCAAAAAGATTGCCGAAGGTTCTCCGCGCGAGATTGCGCGCAACTCCAAGGTCATCGAGGCTTATCTGGGCTCGGAGGAGACCGTTGCTTAAGGTCGACAAGCTCGTTGTCCGTTATGGGCAGATTACTGCTGTTCGCGATGTTTCGCTTAACGTTGAGTCGGGTGAGATCGTCACGCTTATCGGAACCAACGGTGCGGGCAAGACCACCTTGTTGCGGACAATCTCTGGGCTGGAAAAACCGGCTGGTGGGGACATTTTGCTCGACGGCACATCCATTGTTGGATTGGCTCCTGAAAAAATCAATGGTCTTGGCATAGCGCATGTTCCGGAAGGGCGCCGCTTGTTCCCGCATCTTTCCGTTTATGACAATTTAGAACTTGGGTCCTTTCAGCGTTCGGATACCGATGGCATTAAACGCGATATGGACATGGTGCTTGAGCATTTCCCAGATCTACGCAATCGCCTGAACCAAATGGGTGGCTCGTTGAGTGGCGGGCAACAGCAAATGGTGGCCATTGGACGCGCGCTAATGTCTGCGCCGAAGGTCATTTTGATGGACGAACCTTCGCTCGGGTTGTCGCCCCTCATGTGTCAAGAGATTGCAAAGATTATTCGTGAAATCCATGCCATGGGCCGCACAGTTGTTCTGGTGGAACAAAATGCGCGCCTGGCGTTGTCACTGGCGCAACGTGCCTATGTTATGGAGACAGGCCGCGTGGTTCTTGAAGGGCCGGCAAATGACCTCAGTACGAACCCGGAGGTGCAAGCCAGTTATTTGGGCATTGCGTAGGTTAAGTGCCACGAAAATTTTAAAGTGAGTGGGTTGGGGAGCAAAGCCTGGGCATTACTGGGCACGCTGCTCCTGTGCAGGTTTCTGGGACGCGCCGTGAGGGCTGCTGATGAAGTGCAGGCTGTCTCGCGTCCGAGAAGCGCCAAGGCCCGTAAAAGTTCGAGCACATCCGGCGGCAACATGACATGGCGATCCTTGCGACCCTTGGCCTGAACGACGCGGATGATATTTTGGGCGCTGTCGATGTCGCCGGCTCTGAGACCACAGCCATAGGACAGAGAAAGCATCGTGCGGACTTTTACAGACCCCGCCATCGCCAACAGCCGCTTGACCTCGTCGGGGCTCATGACCAGGGGAACCTTTTGCGGCTCTCTTAGATGATAAATCTCTGCCGCCAAGTCGTGTCGTCTGAGTGTTACGCGAAATAAAAACTTGACCCCCGTCATGATCCGGTTGCGATTGGGGATACTGGCTCCGCTCTCGATAAGATGAAGCTGAAACGCCTTCACCTCATCAGCTGTGGCCGAACTGGGGCACCGACCAAGCCACGCAGCAAATCGCTTACAACTGCCAATGTGATTGCGCTGACTGTCGCGCCCGAGATTGCGCGCGCACATATCCTCGATCATGCGCTGGCGCAGTGGGCTGATTGCATTCGCCGTCGTGGTCGTTGGGCTCGTCATCGGAGGTTCTCCTGAACAAAGGTTGAAAACCTCCGTGTTCAGGTTGAAACTTCCCTAAGTGTTAGTGTTGCTTCAGCCCCTTGCGACGAAGCGACAAACCCGCGCCATTTAAAAATGCGTGGGTTCCACGCATTTTTAAATGGCGCGGGGTGTTGGGAAATCCCATGTCTCGCTAAAAAGATGTCGTCTACACTTTGAGAAGAGTAGCAAACCGTTTCCAGAGTCTCAGAACTCAGCGTGTCGACTTGCGCAAGTTTTCTTCGCTCACAGCGCTATTCCTCCGCCTGACGGCCTCAGGCACCTGCGCGGGCGCGCACAAACCGTGCGGGTCGCCTTGCTCCCGGAACTTATTTTCGCTCACGGGCTATTCCGAACGTTGTCACGTTCGGGCCCTCCGCGAGGGCGGCGCAACGCGCCGGGTCGCAGTCGCTCCCGGACGGGTGCAATACGGCTTCCGTCACTCTTATCTGCACAAAACAAACCCACGCCGTAATCCTCCCGCCGTCGCAGTGGCCGGAGGCGTTGCGGTCGGCGCGTTCATGGCCCTCGCGCAGCCAGTAACAGCCATGAACAAGAAGAACTAGGCGAAGCCGTACCAGTCGGCGGACTCACTGCCCGAGGCCATGCCCAACACGACTATAGGAAGTGTTGGCAAGCAGCACCCAACACGACTTTAGGAAGTGTTGGTAAGGAAGTGTTGGCAAAAAGGCCAAGGAGCAGCAGTGAGCAAACTAACGTAAGGCGAAGCCGTCGCGGTCAGCTTAACAATACACGTTCACCCACGATCCATCGGTTTCCAGCCCGCTTGCTGCGCTTCACGTTCGCTGCAAAACCAGCGGTCCCCGCGCTTGCGACGCACGACGTAAGATTTGTAGCGCCGCGACCAGGGCAAAACATAAAACTTACCACGCGACGACGCACGGCCCTTGATCGGACAGCCATCGGGTGCAGCCTTGCTCGCCGTCTCCCAATGACTTGCGCGAAATTCATCCGGGCGTTGCGGCGTTCCTTGCCAAATGCCGGTCTTTGTCTGGCGCGCTTGACGTTCCAAGGAACCATACGCTGCAAACCACCCGGGCTTGGCAAAAACATAACCCTCGCGCACAAGCTGCGCCGCTATGTCTTTGTCTCTAACCTGACACGTCCCGGTACGAACATCATCCCTCGCAGCGCTGCCGAAATAACAAGTGATCTCGCGCCGACGTATCAGCTTTGCCAACGCCGCTGCCGCTGCAACGCCGCATTTCCATTTTTTTTGTTTTGACGTTTCGCAGGTCTGCGCACGTTCCGGCGCTTCAATTCCTGACAACCGAATTTTTTGACCCGAAATGCGGATCGTATCGCCAGTCAAGACTTTCCCGCGGCCTTTAATGCGTTCGCGCTCAAACAAACTAGAAAAAGAAAACGCCGGCCAAGCGCCCTTCGATGCTGTTGTAAAAGGCCAAATTGAGTGGACCGCATATGCCCCGGCCGCAAAGATGAAAAGTGCGACCACCACAAGGCTCGCAGTAAGACGCGCGCCGCGCGCAATTCCTGCAGAAATTTTGCTGTCCCTGTTTAATCCCGGCAGTTGACGCGCAACACCCGTTACTGTGCGCGAAACTTCGGACCACTGAAGCGCCTTGACCCAACACACATAAGCGATCCCGAGCGCCAAAACACCCAACGCGCCTGCGATGAGCGAAACATTGGTCAGACCTTGTGTTGTAAACTGGCTGACGGCGCCAGCAATGGACGCGAGCCCAACGACACCGACGGGTAAGGCGAGCCGGTCCGGCACCATCCGTCGAATGATTTGTCCGAGCCAACGCCAGAAGACCGTAGATGCATTTTCAAAACGTCGTCCGGCTGACAAAGCAAATCGGCCAAGAAATCGTGCAGCCTCAACGACAGCCTGCGCCGAAAGCATTGCAAATTGAAGCGACAAACGACGCGCACCGTGGGCCATCTGAACCGCACCGCGCCCCATAGCCTGAACACCCGCAGCACCAGCCTCCGCGCTCCGCCGCCGCACGTTTTGCACCTCGCCAAAGGCCTTTTGCTGAGCCTCCCTCAGGTGCTCCCGCCGTTTTGCCCGCCGCACGAGGATGGTCGTGCGCACATAATCGTGCCACTCAAATCCATCTTTCTTGCGTCCCCATCCAAACATTGGCTCTTCGCGCGCGCCCCCGAAATTTGGCTCCGATTCGAACGCGCCAAAGCTGAAATCCAATGATGGCAGCGCTTGGGCCGGGCGTAGAATTAGGTTGTAAAACGCATAATTTGGCCCCGAGACAGTCCGCGTTCTGCTCTAAAGCGTGTTTGAAATTCACGGCTGGCCAGATTAGGAGAAGATCGGTTAGTGTGTTGGCCCCACGAGTGCAGCAAATCGAAGTCCTAAGCGCCGTTCAATCCGAGCCAATCTCAAAAACTGGAATTACTGTCCATGCACGATCCACATAAAAAATCTGCCAGCCTTGTTGCATTGATCATAGTCGCGTTGTGCGCCGCCTCCACTGCCGCATTAAGCAAAGATACCGCGCCCACACATCTTGCATGCGACAGCTTCAATAAAACATCCGAGGCTTGGATGCACTGCGCGCGCGCCGCCGCTACCTCTGATGACGAGTTATTCTACGCAGGTTATTGGCTCGCAAAGACCGGACGTTTCGAAGACGCGCTTCGTTTTTTGCAGGCAACAAAACACAAAAACGAACGCATCCTTACCTATATAGGGTTTGCAACACGAAAACTGGGCCACGTAAACAAAGCGCTTCCATATTATTCAAAGGCGCTTTCCATCAATCCAGACTTCACGATTGCCCGTGCTTATTTGGGCGAAGCGTATTTGGCGCTCGATCGCCCCGCGCTCGCAGATCAGGAATTGCGCGAAATTGAACGGCGCTGCGGTCCGTCGTGTAAAGAATACACAGAATTAAAAACAGCCATTGCAGAATTTGTGCGCCGCAAGATTTAGGTTTACCGCCGCCGCAATTTGAAACGCATTTCAAAAGCTTACTGCAAATCGTGTCACAACGCATTTGCCGCAAAAGGTACATCAAACCCGCACGTCTGCCCGGATCCAATCGCTAAATTCCGCATGCGGATCTTTACGGTTCTATTACCAATCCTATATCGTTTAATGGGATGAGTAGGCCCGCTTAGGAGGTCATGCCATGAACGTGATCGAAATCCAAGAACATGCAAATCGTATGCGTGAAGCCTATGGCGATCGCGCCATTGCCGAAGCTGCACAACATGCGCGCCGCTATGAGGAGATGGGTGACGATAAAACTGCGGCCACTTGGCGTCGGATTGAGGCTGCGCTCCTGCATAAGCGTGGTCCCAAAACCAGCTAAGGCCAAGTACGGCCAACGCAGTAATGATTAGCACAACACGATAAAACGTCATCACAAACTTGGTTGGGGATCGAGGCTTCGGCGCCGTGTGCGAATCCGTTGACATTGGTCTTCGCCACAAACGGAGTACGCACAATACCTACCCATTTGCATTCCCGGACGGCGCGTTAGCGCCGTGCCGGGATCTTGCCCAGGTTGTCCCGCCGCTGGTTTAGCCGGAGGCGTACCAGTCGACGCAATAAAAAGGGACAAGACCCCGATAAATGCGTGGCCGCATTTTCCCGGAATGCAAGAAGAGAGGCGTGAAACAGCCCTTTGGCTATCCGTCTTCCCGTCTCATTTGTCATCCTAGGCGCCTTGTGCCTAGGATCCAAACATCCGCCTGAACCAAACATCGAAGTAGACTGCATCGCATTCAACGCGGGATGCAGTCATGTCCAATGATCGTACGTGATGCAAGATGGATCCTCGGAATAAATCCGAGGATGACATTTTTTCGAGCGCTTTATCTCTTTTCAACACCACGCCCGCGCAAACCGAAATTTCCCCGCCATCGCAACAACCCAAACCGCAACAAACAACACACAAAAAAGACCGTCCCGAAAGACGGCCTTTCGCGAAATGCTGATCGACGGGAGTACGATCAGAATTTGATGCGGGCACCGGTGAATACACCCTGCCAGTCTTCAAGTCCCTGCAACTTTCCTTGGTCAGTCAGCACGTCGATTTCGTAATTGCGATAGCCAAGGTAGACTTCCATTGCAGCGGCATCGATCTTCTGCACGACACCCACACCCCAAATTTCAAAGTCCGAACCAATTAGGAACGCGTCAACGAGACCTGTCTGATTAAGATCACGGATCCGAAGTGGACCATTACCGCCAAATGCCGTGCCGTTATTGAATTCTGAATATTCCCCGTAGATTGATGTCTTACCGAGTGCAAACCATTTTTTGTAGATACCTGCACTCACGTAAAAGCGTTCGTCATCATCGTTGACCAGGTTCCGAGGTATATCGGTTTGCGCGGATCGCGACCGTGCTTCGTGCTCCCTAATACCATAAGCACCGGTCACAAAAAGTCCGGATGGCGTGTGCAGAACGCTAGCCGATGCACCAAACTCATTGCATTTTGCATCGTTGCCTGAAATAGGATTATCAACGCCCTGACATCCAAATTCGCCGTCATCTGTGGTTTGACGGAAGCCCGCACGCGCAGCCACTTTAAAGTCACCAAGACTCTCCGAAAACCGCATGCCGACTGCCCAAACATCATCCTCGCCCCAACTTGCTGAAAGCCTAAACCCAGCAATTGTGGGCGTATCGTAACGCACGTTGTTTCCGCGATCACCGTCGCCAGGAGATTCACCTGGTACAAAATCACGCCATTCGCGATCTAGCCGAACACCACCGCGTTGCGTGATATCGAAGTTAGCATTCCAGTCAAGAACGTCCGCTCGAGCAACAATATTGTGACCACCTAAGTTGACTTGTGTCACATCTTGAACGGCATCTTCTGATTGGCCAACAGTAACCTGACCAAACTTCTTATTTCCAAGTGTCCATTCACTGTAGCGCAGATCGATAACACTTACATCATCGTTAAAGGCATCTACACGACTTTGGCGCGATGAACGGAAACCGATTTCAAGACGATATTTTGCGTACCAATCTTCGGTAATTTTAGCCCCGCCGCGGAAGCGTACGCGCGTACGCGAATACTCGCCAGTAACCTGATAAACATTTTCCTCAATGCCATCATCCCAGAACATCAGGCCCTCATTTACGTGGCCTGAAACGGTAAGGCTGACCTTACGGTTACCTTTCCGAGCCGTCGTTGCTTCGAGTTCTGCAACGCGTTCTTCCAGATCCGCACAGCAATCACCGCCAAGATCGGCGGCGCTCGCAGGCACCCAAGTAGCTGCTGCTGCAACAAGGACAGCAACGCCCAAGATTCTTACTAACATTTGGCCCCCAGATTTCTTACGCAAAGTTGGAATTCAAAAACCACGACCGGAATTCCAAAGCCGAGCTTTGAAGATCCCTCATCAAGGACACTAGCGATCCTTCCTTTCATCTGACTTTCAACGCTGTGGCCTGTGTGCCCACTGGATTGTTACTCAGACGTCATAAATGAGTATGCAGACTAATAACGCGGCTGGCCGCACACGAAAGGCACAAAATGTCGCGAATCAGACGAGCTTAGTTCGAGTTTGCGAAAATACCACATGGCGGTCGTCGGCCGCTTTGAACTCAGGTCCATGAACGCCGATCGTCGTTGGCCTGGATGGGATAAACAAGCCCACCGTTAAGACTGTCACCCAGTTGTCATGTAAGCACGCTAACAACACCCAATTCCTTAATGATTTCGGGAGCTTGCGTAGGTTCGATCAGCATCGGCTCCGAGACCGGGCACGTTTGGGGGTTGCGGCATGAGGGCGCTTGTACTGGCTGACGACGGCCGTTTGAGCAGGCACATCGTCTTTGCACTGCAAGAAATGGGCTTTGCGCTGGACCATGTGGCGTCAGTCGATGGTGGGCTAGAAGCCCTGACCCATTCCGGGGGTGACTACGATTTGGCGGTCGCCGATCTAGACTTTGCAGGTTCTGCGGTCTTGGATTTTAGTCGCGCGCTCAAGTCCTCCAGTCCAGCGGCCCACGCGATGATCATGGCCACACCGGGGGATTTTGAAAACATCAAAGTGGCCATTGAATCGGGCGCAGACGACTTCATTCTCAAACCCGTCAATCTCGACGAGTTAAAAGTACGTGTCATTTCCCTTTTGGCGCGCACCAATCAATCTGAAGTGGCGACTGTCGAATATGGTCCACTGGTCGTCGATATGGCCACCAGGCAGGCATGGCTCGATGGAAAGCAAATGGAGCTAACGCCTCGCGAACGCGGCGTCCTGTTGACGCTATTACGTCAGCGGGGAAAACCGGTGAGCAAACAACACATCGCATCGCGCTTGTTTACGATCAACGATGAGGTTGCGCCAACAGCCGTCGAAATATATGTGCATCGCTTGCGCCGAAAACTTGAACACGAAAGCTTAGTGATAAAGACCGAGCGCGGCCTGGGATACGCATTGCATGTTCATGAATCTGACGACAGTGATAAGGGTTGACAATAAAGTATCGCGGAAAACCAGATTATTCTTCAAATACGTTATGCGGCCTAACACTGTTCTAGTTTGCTAGCTGCCATCAAATAATTGACATCACAATCTTGAGAAAGCTGCCAATCGTCACGTAATGGATCATAGACTATTCCCGATGTGCTTTCTGGTGTCAGGCCAATATTTTTGAAACAGGAATTAAGTTCATCTGGCGTCACAAACCGGTCCCAACGATGCGTGCCGCGCGGGACCCAACCCAAAACGTATTCAGCCGCAAGGATCGCAAGGCCATAAGACTTCACCGTCCTATTGAGCGTCGAAACAATCATCAATCCGCCAGGCCGAACGAGCGCCGCACAGTGTTGAAAAAATTTTGCCACGTCAGGAACGTGTTCGATCACTTCTAAACACAAAACGGCATCAAAGCGTGCACCCGTGCCCACCAACTCTTCGACGGTGATGGACTGGTAGGAAATATCAAGTCCAACCGCTTTCGCGTGTGACTTAGCCGCCGCAACGTTTTCCTTAGCGGGATCAATGCCCGTCACGTGAGCACCAAGACGGCGGAGCGGTTCGCAAATGAGGCCACCACCACATCCGACATCAAGAATCTTAAGACCATCTAGCGGTCCACTGGTGGAAACTTGTTTGCCAAAATGCGAAACCAAACAATCTCGAATGAAAGTGAGCCTGGCAGGCCCCATGAGATGCAGAGCACGAAATTCCCCCTTGGGGTCCCACCACTTGGCCGAGAGCTCGGCAAATCGCGCCACCTCAACATCATCAACAGTCGCAGACTGACGGCCCTCATATTCTCTAAGCATCTGTTTTTGAGCGGAAAAAGACGAACCTGGAGGATTTGCACGTGTATCGGTCATGACACCAAGATAGGTGCTCGCTGGCGACCGCCTGTCAAGGCTTTCCCCACATCAGTTGCAGGGTTCGGTTGATCCCGCTAAGACTGCCCGCGCAAACACCGCAACATGCTGATCCTGACGCACATTGTTGCCTGATGCGCGCGGAACGGACAACGGTCGGGCGGGCCAAGATAAGGGCACCTGCTTGGCCAATCCTTGATCTATCGGAAAACGCTATTCGGCGGGAGTGGCAATGGCTGTTGTCGTGATGAAGTTTGGCGGAACATCCGTTGCAAATATTGAGCGAATTCAAAATGTTGCCAAGCATGTAAAGCGTGAAGTGGACGCTGGACACGCCGTGGCCGTCGTCGTCTCGGCCATGGCTGGTACAACCAACCAACTCGTACAATGGACCCGTGACGCATCCCCCATGCACGACGCGCGCGAGTATGATGCAGTCGTTGCTTCAGGTGAACAGGTCTCCGCCGGGTTGCTCGCAATCGTTTTGCAATCGATGGGTATCCAAGCTCGCTCATGGCACGGCTGGCAGATCCCAATCGTAACATCAAGCGCACATGGCGCAGCGCGGATCACGAGCATTGATGGTAGCGATCTCTTAAAGCGGGTGAAAAATGGCGAAGTAGGTGTGATCACCGGCTTTCAGGGCATCGAACCAGAGCACAACCGCATTGCCACTTTGGGTCGAGGCGGCTCTGATACGAGTGCCGTGGCGGTTGCCGTCGCACTCAAAGCGGACCTTTGCGACATCTACACCGATGTTGATGGTGTCTACACGACAGACCCGCGGATCGTCCCTTCAGCCCGCCGCATCCCACGCATTTCTTATGAGGAAATGTTGGAGATGGCGTCCCTTGGTTCAAAGGTGATGCAAACGCGGTCGGTTGAGTTAGCGATGGTCCACGGCATGAGGATCCGTGTCCGGTCAAGCTTTTCAGAGCCAAGTTCTGTCGCACCAGTCGATGTCAAAAATCTGGATGAGCTAGGTACAATTGTTTGTAGCGAGGATGAGATCGTGGAACAGCAAGTTGTGAGTGCGATCGCAAGTGCGACCGACGAGGCAAAGGTCACAATTTTGAAAGTGGACGACACGCCCGGCGTCGCAGCTTGTATTTTTGGACCGTTGGCGGAAGCCGAAATCAATGTCGACATGATTGTGCAAAATGTAACGCCGGATGGCGCTCACACTGACTTAACCTTCACCGTTAAAGCAGACGAACTTGAACGCTCGTTAAAGGTCCTCGAAAAGGTCAAGAAGAAAATAAAATATCGCGACATCTCCAGTTCGGCGGACGTCGTCAAAATTTCCGTAATTGGGATCGGTATGCGTTCCCATGCCGGTATTGCCGCCAAGATGTTTGAGGCCCTTGCAGAAAAAGGAATAAACATTCTTGCGATTTCGACTTCAGAAATAAAAATCAGCGTTTTGATTGATGCTGCTTACGCCGAGCTTGCGGTGCGTACGTTGCATGACCTTTACGACCTTGAAGAAAAGTAAGAACGAGGAAAAAGCATTCAGGCGATAAATTGGAGTTTACGCAGATGCACCAAGGTGCTTGTGCGTTCTCCAATACGCTGGCGCAATGAGAGTAAAGGACGGCCGTTTAGTAGAGTTACATGGTGTGACATCGAAACCGCCGTTATCCATTTCAGTTGAATACGCACTAGGGTCACACGAAAATGACTTTTGTTTAGAGTAATCTAAGACCAAGTGTTTGTTGGGATGAACGCCGATAGGGCAATTGGCAGAGACGAATGATAAGGGGCAAAGAGCCTTCATATCCTGTATCCGAACCTGCGTTACGCGTGATCATGCGGCGCTTGCGCGACATCATGGCCGAGGAAGGCGACGGCCAATCGCGTCTTGATGCCATCGTCCACATGATCGCAGGCGTTATGGTTGCCGAGGTGTGTTCCATTTACCTGCGCCGCCAGGATGGATCCCTAGAGTTGTTTGCAACCGAAGGACTTAAACGAGATGCTGTTCATGCAACCCGATTGAACAGGTCTGAAGGCCTTGTGGGCCGTTGCGCTGAAATAAAAAAAACGATCAACGTCTCAGATGCACCAAATCATCCCGCTTTCTCTTACCGGCCGGAAACGGGCGAGGAAACCTACCATTCGCTCTTGGCCGTTCCGATCCAGCGTTCAGGCCAAGTACTCGGTGTTTTGGTTGTCCAAAACCATAAGACCAAGAATTACTCTGACGAAGACGTCGAGGTTCTTCAATCAACCGCCATGGTTGTCGCTGAACTTTTAACTTCAGGTGCTGTCGCAGGTGCTGAAACCGACCTTGAGATCTTAAAATCACAAAGCCACGTCATTAAGGGCGACGCAATCTCAGAGGGGATCGCCCTAGGTCACGCAGTTTTTCACGAATCGCGTGTGGCGATCACCACTTTGCTGGCAGAGGACCCAGTTGTTGAACTAAGCCGAATTGATGATGCCCTGGCAGAGCTAAAAAACTGGTTAGACCGGACGCTCAAACACGAACAATTGGCAGAGGACGGTGAACATCGCGACGTCCTAGAAGCTTATCGCATGTTTGCCCATGATCCGGGCTGGGAACAACGCTTGCGTGACGCAGTTCAAGGGGGGCTAACGGCCGAAGCCGCGGTGGGCCGCGTCCAGAATCTCACACGCGCACGCATGCTCCACCAGCCCAATGCATTTTGGATCGAGCGCGCGCACGATTTGGATGATTTATCTGACCGGCTATTGCGGATTTTATCGGGGCGACCAAACTCAAAACACAACCATAGTGATCTGCCCGATGACACGATCCTAATTGCCCGCACGATGGGTCCTGCCGAATTGCTTGATTACGATCACACAAAGTTGCGCGGGCTCATCGTGGAAGGCGGTAGTGACCAAAGTCATGTCGCCATTGTTGCAAAGGCATTGGGGCTTGCAGCCGTTGGCCAAGCCAAACGGATCATCGAACATGTCAGTGCCGGCGATGCAGTCATCGTTGATGCAGAATCAGGTGAAGTGCATCTGCGCCCCTCGCCAGATGTCGTGACATCTTATGTAGACAAGGTTCAGTTCCGAGCCCGCAGACAAAAACGCTACGCCGCGTTGCGCGATAAACCGGCCGTCACAAAGGACGGGGTGGAGATTTCGCTGCAAGTCAATGCGGGTCTACAAATGGACGTCCCGCAAATGTTTGAAGCAGGCGCGGACGGTATTGGGCTTTTCCGAACAGAACTACTTTTCATGTTGTCTCAAACCTTTCCGCGTCTTGATCGCCAAACAAATGCCTATCGAGCGATTCTTGAGGACGCGGGCGACAAACCGGTCGTTTTTCGAACGCTCGATATCGGTGGCGATAAGGTCCTTCCTTATCTGGATGCCGTGCCTGAGGAAAATCCAGCCATGGGCTGGCGTGCAGTGCGCATGTCGTTGGATCGAACAGTCTTATTGCGCACGCAGCTTCGCGCATTGCTTCGCGCCGCCGCAGGCAAAGAACTACACATCATGGTTCCGATGATCACGGCATCATGGGAGATGGGCGAAGTAAGAAAAATTTTAGCCCGAGAAGTTGAGTTCTTGCAGCGGCGCGACAAGGACTTGCCAACCAAAGTAAATCTCGGTGCGATGTTTGAAGTCCCTAGTTTGCTGTTTGAGCTGGACGACTTCCTACCGCAAACAGACTTCATATCCATTGGCAGCAACGACCTGATGCAGTTCTTCTATGCCGTCGACCGCACCAACGGCCGCGTTGCAAACCGTTACGATTCTCTGTCTCCCGCTCTTTTGCGCGCACTGAAAGTGCTCGTCACGTCTGCAGCCAAACACAACGTACCCGTAACCGTGTGCGGGGAAATGTCAGGGCGTCCACTTGAGGCGCTGGCACTCATTGGCTTGGGAATTAGATCTCTTTCAATGCCCGCCGCCGCCGTAGGTCCGGTCAAAGAAATGGTTCGCTCGCTTGACTGCTCAAACCTGTCAGGAAAACTCAATGCGATCCTGGATAAGTGTTCTCCGAGACCCATACGCGAAGAACTAACAACCTTAGCTAAGAAAACTGGCATCAAGATATGACGTAGACCGCATATTATGCACAGCTAGCTGAATTTGTTGCTAGAAACGCTAGCAAAATGCCTTATTTCTCGCGCATGGGTCACGACACGAATGTGCAATCAGTCTGACCTAAAAAGCCTGCAAATAGTCCACACATCGAGCATAACGACGGTCGTGATACGTCAATTGTGAACGCCCGGCGCAAGACAAACGAAGCAACAAAACGAGGGTCCGATTTAGTCGTACGTTAGGATGACAATTAAATCGACACGAGCAAACATATTAAAGCCCGCTTCGTTAAACGACAGCGGCGATGGGTATGCACCACAGGGCGCCTCCGCTGGGCCTAGCGCAAATCCACTTGCAGAAACGGCTGAATTTTTTCGCACCATTCGTGAGGTTTTAAACGTTTCACCGGTTAAACTTGCGTTGCGACTGGACACGGACCCTGACGTCATTTCCGCGCTAGAAACAGCGCGCGTTGATAAATTGCCGCCATGGCCAGAAACCGAACGTGTTGTTTGCAACTATGCACGCGAACTCGCAATCGACCCGCGTCCAGCGCTTCACATTTTACACGCGGTGCTGGCCCCAAAGTCAAACGATACGATCGACACGGCACTGGATAGATTTGCCCACAGTGGTACATCCGTCAGCCAACAACTAGAACAATTCAATGCAAACAAAACCCAGTTCCAACAAAACCCGCACCAGTCATCACGACCGCCAGGCTTCAAGCGTTACTTTGTAAACAACGAAAAACCCTCACCCGAAAACGAAACGATTTTTCAACAGCTCTGGCAGCGACTTTCAAGCTTCGGTTTTCTGGATTCAAAGTCTGAAATAACGCGACGAGCAGCCCAGTACGCCGCAGGTCTCTTTCGTCGACCAGAGTGGTTCATTTTAGGGCCCGCTATTTTTGTGACCGCGCTCCTGGCATTTTCCTCTCAAGGATGGTTTGTCCGCTTGGCACATTCAAATTTTCCTGGGCCTGTGGCCTCAATGGTGCGTAGCACGAATGATTTCATCCTGTATTATACGGCGCAGCACCGTGATGGACTGCGCTGGATTGAGGTTGCGGATCCGCGAACACGCCGTACAGACAAATTGCCTGTCCCAGAGCAAGAAGATTAGCTGCACGAAATTTGATGTCATCCTCTAGTCTGGCGTTCTATGGACGTAGCATCGCCACCCCAAGCCCCATTTGCAATTCATCAAATCTGAAACAACATAAAGTGGACCATGAGCACGATCCCACAAGAAAAACTTGAAGCGCTTCTTTCGCGCTGGACACAGATCCAGGGCCAGCTGAACGAAGGCGTGGACCAAGAAAATTATGCAAAGCTCGCTAAAGAGTTTTCTGGCCTCGATCCCGTCGTATCGGTTATCAATGAATTGCGCGCTGCCGAAAAGGAATCGTGCGACTTAGATGAACTGATGAACGACGAAGCAACGGAAGGCGACGTCAAGGAATTAGCAAAAGTCGAATTCGATGAGATAAAGTCACGCATCGTCGACATCGAACAGCGTCTTAAGGTTCTGCTCCTTCCAAAAGATGCAGCCGATGAAAAAAGTGCAATTTTAGAAGTCCGCGCCGGCACCGGCGGTGATGAAGCAGCCCTTTTTGCCGCCGACTTGTTTAGGATGTATTCGCGTTATGCGGAACTCAAAGGGTGGAAGGTGGAAACGATGTCCACCTCCGAAAACAACCTTGGCGGGTTTAAAGAAATCATCGCATCGATCTCAGGAAACAACGTCTTTGCGCGCATGAAATTTGAGTCTGGCGTTCATCGCGTGCAA
This sequence comes from Hyphomicrobiaceae bacterium, assembly GCA_965222775.1. Taxonomy (GTDB): domain Bacteria; phylum Pseudomonadota; class Alphaproteobacteria; order Rhizobiales; family Hyphomicrobiaceae; genus CBDCUV01. The sequence continues at coordinate 846,053 of OZ244971.1, read as the reverse complement.
CGCATTCCTGTGACAGAAACAGGCGGCCGTATTCACACCTCAGCAGCCACGGTCGCCGTGCTTCCCGAAGCACAGGATATCGATGTTGACATCAAACCAGAAGATATTCGCATCGATACCATGCGTGCCAGTGGCGCCGGCGGCCAGCACGTCAACACCACGGACAGCGCAGTCCGGATCACGCATTTGCCGACAGGCATAACGGTCATATCCGCAGAAAAATCCCAACACCAAAACCGCCGCGCGGCCATGCAAGTATTGCGCTCGCGGTTGTTTGATTTAGAGCGTGAGCGCGCTGCAGATGAGCGCGCCGATGCCCGCAAATCTCAAGTGGGTTCGGGCGATCGATCACAGCGCATTAGAACCTATAACTTTCCGCAAGGCCGCGTCACCGACCATCGCATAAATTTGACATTGCACAAGTTAGACCAAGTCATTGCGGGCACGGGCCTTGATGAGTTGATTGACGCGTTGATCACCAATGCCCAAGCAGAACAGCTCGCAGCAATTGAGAACAAGTCCTGAGGTGTGGCGTTTGACTTCTGTGACACGAACAAAACCGGCAACCTATAACGACGTGATAAAAAATGCGGCGGGCGAGTTGCGCCGGGCGGGCCTTGCCAACCCTCAAAGTGAAGCCCGCGCCCTCGTGTCAGCGGTCACAAAACTAAGCCGGACAGAATTGGTGTTGGCTGCCTACCAGCAGCTCGACAACAATTTAGCACGTGAAATCTCTCACGCCGTCGTACGACGCAAGAATAAAGAGCCATTGTCACGAATCGTTGGTGAGCGGGATTTTTTCAACCGGCGCTTCTTTATTGATGAAACGGTGCTTGACCCGCGCCCCGAGACCGAAACGCTCATCCTCGCGACACTTGAAATTATCGAAACGGAAGGTTGGGCCGATAAAGCGATCAATATCCTCGACGTTGGAACGGGCAGCGGATGCATCATCACCACGTTGCTCGCTGAGCTGCCAAAAGCGCGCGGTGTCGCAACCGACATATCTGAAACCGCACTTAGCGTCGCTCAGAAAAATGCAGCACATTACGGTCTAAGCAATCGATTAACATTCCTAAAAGGAAACTTGCTAGAGCCCGTCAGTGGCACGTTCGATCTCATTGTCTCGAACCCACCCTATATCCCGACAAATGATATCGAAGGGTTGGAACCTGAAGTTCGCGAATATGATCCACATCTGGCACTTAATGGCGGGCCGGACGGCTTGAATGTTTATCGCGAAATTCTTAAGTCAATTCTGAAGGTGCTAAATCGAGGCTGGTTAATCGTCGAAGTGGGCGCTGGACAAGCCGATGATGTTAAGGCGCTATTTATAGATGCGGTGGGACCCCAAGCCCGCTCGTGGAAGGATCTCAACGGCCACGAAAGGTGTGTGGCGGTGCGGACACAGTAGGGTTGTCACATGTAAAAAGGCTTGGATTTATGCTGCTGTCGCGTTAATCTATGGCCAGTCGAATTAATGATCGCGCAAGCAAGTCGAGTCATATTGGGGCTCATGGGCGGCGATTTGGGAACAGATCGCTCAAGCGCAGATCAGGGTGCGAAATTGCGGATTCGGACAACTTAAAACGGTCCAAAGTCGCTTTTGCGGTGCAATCGACCTCAGACGCCATCGATCAAAGTAATGTTGGGTCGACGGGAATTCGGCAGAGGTTGACACTGATTAACGCATGGTATGCCGCTTCGTTAGGAGAACGGGCAACCGCACGAATGCAACGGGAATAGAACATGGCTTCGCGCTGACCCTAGCGCGTTTAGGCGACTTTTAGTGCCTAAGCGCACATCCGCAGCATGTTCACGAGGACGATATTCGAGACTTAGAGGTTTGACGCTTTAGAGGAAGCAAGATGCGGCAATTTAAAAATTGCACGGCGACCGGCTTTCACAACAAAGCCCTATCAAAAATTGAGAACAGGGACGCTCACGCGAAAACGTAACCAAAAATTTACACAGAAAAATTCGTCCCCAACAAACAGCAGATAAACAAACTGCGGTTCAAAGACAGATCAAGCGAGCTTGATATTATGATGGTAACAATCAATTGCGAGAACAGGAGCCCATGAGGCAGGGACAACAAAACCGTCGTGGTCGCGGTCGCAATCGCAAAGGCCAAAATCCATTGACCCGCAGCTTTGAAAGCAACGGGCCGGATATGAAAATCCGTGGCACGCCAGCACATATCGCTGAGAAGTACATCTCCCTGGCACGGGATGCACTTTCGTCTGGCGATCCGGTTTTGGCCGAGAATTATCTCCAGCATGCCGAGCATTATAATCGCATCATCATGTCGTTTCGTGAGCAGCAGGCGCAGCCTGGCATCGAATCGCAAAACGGCACTGGTAATCGCCACCGCACTCCCCAAAATGGTGGCGCAGAAGCAGGCGAGAGCGGCGCCGAAGGAGAGTTGGTAGAGTTAGGTACGGATGACCAGCACCAGGACGCCTCATCAAGCGAGCAGCCGCAAAATGGACGCGCAAACAACGATCGCGGATCACGCGGGCGTGGCGACGGCAATCAGCGCGAAAGACGCGGACGTTCACAAAATTCTAATCGCCAGAACGGCCGCCAAAACGCCTCACGCGACCAAAACCGCGAAAGTAATTCTGCAAGGCGCAGCAGCAGCGATCGTGAGGGATTTGGATCTGACGACAGTCAACCTGAATTCCTTAAACGGCCCGTACGTCGTTCCCGACGCGATGAGGAGTCTTCGTCCAAAGAAGCCGAAGTCGTCGCCGATTCTGTTGCCGCTGAGGACTCGCAGGATTGACGCCGGAATAGCTCCTGCAACACAAATCCCTTGGAAAAAACGGCCATGCAATTGCACCTCAAGAGGCGCAACTACGTGCGTGGTATGAGCGCTGTCGCGTCGGTTAACAGTTGGTTGTGGTCCACTAAAAAAGACATCCAAAGCATTTGCTTAGACAATGACTCCACAAATCCAAACTGAAGTTGCCCATCCGTAAAGATCACGAACGGGAATTGCCTAACGGCCCCTTTTTCTTCCCGAAAAGGTCACTATATCCTTGTTTAGAAAATGCCCCCGCAAAAGGCGCCGTTAACGGGCCTAGTGCGTGGTCGGATTACGTAACTGCCAGCCTTTGACATCTCGGTTTTTGTGTTGGCAGACACCCTAAGACGAAAGACGCTTTTGTGCGTGCCAGCTGGGCGCATGAGGTGGGCTACGGAGGGCATAAATGAATTTTGATCGTTATACAGAACGGGCCAAAGGCTTTGTCCAATCCGCACAAGGGTTGGCTTTACGCGAGGGCCATCAACAGTTCAGTCCCGAACATCTACTCAAAGTGCTGCTTGATGACGAGCAGGGCTTGGCCGCCGGTTTGATCGCGCGCTCCGGTGGCGATGCTCGCCACGTGCTGCAAGCCGTGGAACAAGCGTTAGCAGCGCGCCCGACGGTATCAGGCGGTGGTGCGGGCCAGCTTTATTTGGCGCCGGAACTCGCACGTATTTTCGACAACGCTGAAAAAATTGCTGAAAAAGCAGGTGACAAGTTTGTCACCAGCGAACGGCTTCTCTTAGCCATAGCGATGGAAAAAGGGGCCGAAGCTTCAAAGATCTTGAGCGACGCTGGCGTAACGCCGCAAGACCTAAACAATGCAATTAACACGTTGCGCAAAGGGCGCACCGCGGACTCAGCGTCTGCAGAAGACAACTACGATGCCCTAAAGCGCTATGCGCGTGACCTCACCGAAGCCGCCGCAGAGGGTAAACTTGATCCCGTCATCGGGCGCGATGAAGAAATCCGCCGCACGATTCAAGTTTTATCGCGCAGAACCAAAAACAACCCCGTTCTGATCGGCGAACCCGGCGTTGGCAAAACCGCTATCGCCGAAGGTCTGGCCCTGCGCATCATCAAGGGCGATGTGCCCGATAGTTTGCGGGACAAGAAACTTTTGGCGCTCGACATGGGTGCGCTCATTGCCGGTGCGAAATACCGAGGCGAATTCGAAGAGCGACTAAAAGCCGTCCTGCAAGAGATCACCGCCGAAAACGGCCAGATCATTTTGTTTATTGACGAGCTGCACACGATCGTCGGCGCCGGCAAGGCCGATGGTGCTATGGATGCGTCCAATCTCCTCAAACCCGCCCTTGCTCGCGGCGAACTCCATTGCGTCGGGGCAACCACGCTCGACGAATACCGCAAGCACATCGAAAAGGACGCAGCGTTAGCGCGCCGTTTTCAGCCCGTCTACATTTCCGAACCAACCGTCGAAGACACGATTTCCATCCTGCGCGGCTTGAAGGAAAAATACGAGCTGCACCATGGCGTGCGCATTATGGACAGCGCTCTTGTCACAGCCGCGACGCTTTCGAACCGCTATATCACGGACCGTTTCCTGCCGGATAAAGCCATCGATCTTGTCGACGAGGCCGCTTCCCGCCTCAAAATGGAAATCGATTCCAAACCTGAAGAACTTGATGCGGTCGATCGCGATCTTGTTCAAATGAAGATCGAACGCGAAGCCTTGCGCAAAGAAAGCGATGACGCCTCGCGCGAACGCTTGGAAAAACTTGAAGCTTCCATTGGCGAATTGGAGGAAAAGAGCAACGCACTCACAGCGCGCTGGGAAGAAGAAAAAAGTAAGCTCGGGTCTGCGCAAAAGCTGAAAGAAGAGCTTGAACGCAAGCGCAACGAGTTGGAACAAGCCCAACGTCGCGGCGACTACAATACGGCCGGTGAGTTGCAATACGCCGCGATTCCTGAACTCGAAAAGCAGCTCAAAGATTTAGAAAGTGCTGAGCAACCCAACGGCGTCATGGTCGAAGAAGCTGTTGCACCCGATCACATTGCCGGTGTTGTGTCGCGCTGGACTGGTATTCCGGTTGACAAGATGCTCGAAGGCGAGCGCGAAAAACTCCTCAAAATGGAAGAGGAGCTTTCAAAACACGTGATCGGTCAAGCAGAAGCTGTGACCGCGGTCTCAACGGCCGTGCGTCGTTCGCGTGCCGGTTTACAAGATCCCAATCGGCCCATCGGGTCTTTCATGTTCTTAGGTCCCACCGGTGTCGGCAAAACAGAGCTCACCAAAGCGCTGGCCGCCTACCTGTTCGACGATGAGCATGCCATGCAACGCATCGACATGAGCGAGTATATGGAAAAACATTCCGTTGCGCGCCTGATCGGGGCACCGCCAGGTTATGTCGGTTATGAGGAAGGCGGCGCATTGACGGAGGCCGTTCGCCGCCGTCCCTACCAAGTCATCCTCTTTGACGAAATCGAAAAAGCACATGCGGACGTGTTTAACATTCTTCTGCAAGTGCTTGATGATGGTCGCCTGACCGATGGGCAAGGCCGCACGGTTGATTTCAAAAACACGCTCATCATCATGACGTCAAACATTGGCGCCGATTACCTCGTCAATCTTAAAGAAGGTGAGGAAACAAGCGCGGTCAAAGATCTCGTCATGAATGAGGTCAAAGCAAAGTTCCGCCCCGAGTTCTTAAACAGGCTCGACGACATCATTCTGTTCCATCGCCTGCACCGCGATGAAATGGGCGCCATTGTCGACATCCAAATGGACCGCTTGCGTACATTGTTAGATGATCGCAACATTGCAATTGAGCTCAACGATGACGCACGCACATGGCTTGCCAACCGCGGTTATGATCCCGCCTATGGCGCAAGACCGTTAAAACGTGTCATCCAAAAACACGTGCAGGATCCTCTGTCCGAACTCATTCTCGCTGGACGTGTGCGGGATGGCGAGACGGTGCAAATCTCAGTCAGCGCCGGCAATCTCGCGATCAACGGAGAGCCGGTTGCCGCTGCTGCATAGCGCCTGGCCCGGCGGTCCATCGAGTCGGGCCAAAGGGTCATCAAAAGTACTTTGGGTTATTTGCTTTTCGTCTTCACAGGCGCGCGCCGCATCAGCTCGTCAAGGCGTGCGCGCTCACGCTGGAAGTCATTGAGCTCTTCCCCGGCTAGTTGTCGTTCTTTCGGCACTTTGATCGACATCGGATTGACGAACCGTTTGTTGACAAGAATTTCATAGTGCAAGTGCGGACCCGATGACAGGCCGGTTGACCCTACATAGCCAATGATCTGTCCTTGGCGAATATTGATACCTTGTCTCACACCGCGGGCAATACGTGACATGTGGGCGTATGTCGATTGATAACCGTTTGCATGGCGGATCCGCACGTAATTACCATACTGTCCTTTGCGACCGGCGTGCTCAATTTCACCTTTGCCAGCAGCAAGAATCGGCGTGCCCGTTGGTGCAGCCCAGTCAACGCCTGTGTGCATGCGCCGTCGGTTAAGCAGCGGGTGAATACGCATGCCGTATCCGGAAGTTAAACGCACGCCAGATCCACGAACGGGTTTGCGCATCAAGAACCGTTTGGAGTTGTTGCCATTTGGATCGTAGTAGTCCGTCAGGTTATCGTCAGTGCGGAATCGATAAAGACTCGACGAATCACCACCGCTTGTGATTTTTGCGTAGAGGAGCTCGCCTGGCGGCCCTTCCGTGACATCTTCATCTTGAATTTCAAAAAACAACTCAAGCGTATCTCCGGCCCTTATCCGGCGCCGAAAGTCCGTTTCATAAACATGCATTTTTAAAATCTTGAGGATGGTATCAGACGGAACGTTTTGAATAAGACATGCGTAGTAAACGCCAGCGAAAAGCGTGTCAGAGGCACCGCCATCTGCTACGGCAAGATCAAGCTTAAGAGGAAACGCGCGGCGCGGCGGTTTGTCTGACACAACAAACCCACCAGAATCATCCCGCGCCACCGTGACCTTATGAACATGGCCTGCGGAAAAAACACTGAACTCAATAGGCTCCATCTGGTTAGGATCAGAAAGTGAGGGAACTTGCGTAATATGAACTTCGCTGCCCGCTTCTAAAACGTCGTCGTTGACCAAGCCATTTGACGATTCTCGAATGTCATCAATCTGCCATTTGTCGGCACCATTGCGAAGGAGCACTTGCGGTAATGTTTCATTGGCGCCAACTGTGACAATTAATTTTTTGGCTCCCTCAAGCGCATCTGAATCAACATCGGCTTCAACCACAGACTTGGCAAGATTTGTCGTATTGACGGTTGCTGCGTCGTCAAAAAAAGACGGCCGCCCATTTTCGCCAAATGAAAAATCTGGCCCGCCGGCACCGCCATTGCCTTGCGCGTTCGCTGCCGCGAAGAGTTCTTCTGCACGCACCTTTTCAACGAGTTCGGTCACTTCATTCGTGTCGAGCTCCTGCCCGTCTTCTTCAGGTAGGATGCCGCCATAAAGTTCGACGACTTTTATTTTGACACCTTCGTTTTGTTCGCCACTCGCCACCGGTTGTTCGCCGCTGCCAACAGGTTTTGAATCCGCGTAAAGTTTGAACGGATTAAAGGGCGGGATCACGTCGGCGTACTCTTTCGGCACCGGTGCCAAGCGAGAAACGATACGAACATATGGTTTTGCGTGGATGTAGACACGATTATCGCGGCGCTGTTTGACGCTCTCGTGAATCACATAACGCGTCGACAAGGTTCCTGATGTCACTTGTAACTTATTGCTTTTTGGAACCGCCCAGTTTAGGCCCGCTTCCCGGCGGATCGAGTACGACAGCCCGGCAGGTGACGCTAAGTTGTCTTGCAGCTTTTTAAGTGCCGGCATGAAGCCTTCCGGGCGTTCGTTTTGATCACTTGACCCGTAGATGACGACCACAATCGCAACCGCCCCAACAAGAGCGGCCAAACAGGTGCTGACGACCCAGCGAAAACGCCCTCCATGCGGTCCTTCCCCGTGATCGCGATCAAGAATGCCACTGGCGCCAGTACGAATACCGCGCCCACGGTAAACTTGCGGCAAGCCACGCGGCCGCTGATCAAGCGGAACGCGCTTGCGCATAGAGCTTGCAGAATATCCGTGCCACTCATTCACGATCACACGGCCCCTCAGTTGCCCCAAATTATTTGGCCCGCATCACACCACTACCCTAACGCGGCGAAGGCTCCTGCCAGAACCGAACCCTAGGCCAAAACCCGTCTCTGCCCCCACGGGTAAAAGTTAGATGTCCCGCTTCGTTAGGCCCTGTTGGTCATGTGCCAAGTATTTGACGTGGCCGCACCAAAGTCCCAACGAATCGATCATCGCGCCAATTCTAGTTTTTGATAAGAGGATCGCGGCCTTGTGATGGCAACAACGTGCGATACCCAGATTCCGGTGCGCAAGCGAACAGATACCCCCTCCGTGCTCCCACCGTGGCGCCCTTTTTTTGGGTGGCAAGACTACCTATATCACTTAAAGGCTATCGGCGATGGTCTGGTTGAACCCAAAGTCGTAAGGTTCGAAAAAGACTAAATAAATTGGAAGTTTCACCGCGAATCAGGTAAAAATGACTTCTACATCGAATTGAATGCTAGTTTTTTTTACCAAGGTGTTGACACTCAGTAACCGATAGTATTAATTCGGCCTTTGGTGCGGGGCAATTGTGACCTCGCCGCCCAAGGCGGGCATTATTCTCTATATTAGCTGCGCAACCCATGCCGATTACTCGGTAGGGGTTTCGTTGTCTCAAT
>OZ244971.1:0-830000 GCA_965222775.1 Hyphomicrobiaceae bacterium | reverse complement strand
CGCAACAAGCGTAAGCTCTCACAACGCGAGCTTGCTGAGCGAGTCGGTGTGCACCAACCCAAAATATCTGAGATTGAACGCGGCAAGGCCACAGCCCACATCGGAATCGTTTTACGTATCCTAGCAGCCCTTGACCTTAAGGTAGACATTCGAGCTGAGCCAGATACGCGCAGGCAAATCACTGATGAGCCTGATTACGATGACGGCATCAATCTTGACGCAATAGCCGATACGGGGCTGAGGCGGTGAGTACGAAAGACCGCCAACTATTGGTGCTAATGAACGGGCGTAGTGTGGGCACCGTCCGTATGAACAACTCAGGACGCCTCGAATTTCGCTATGACAAAGAGTGGCGCAAGAGCCAATGGGCATTGCCCCTGTCGCACTCTATGCCACTCACATCTGCCGTTCATGGCAATGAGGTCATATCAGCTTTCATGTGGGGCTTGCTGCCTGACAATGAAGTGACACTTCGTGAGTGGGGCAAGCGGCATCATGTGTCCCCAAATAGTTGTTTTGCATTGTTGGGCGCCGTTGGCGCCGATTGTCCAGGCGCCATTCAATTCGCAGCGCCAGACAAGCTTGATGAGCTACAGGGACGTGGTGAGCCTCAATTGCTTGATGATGTCGAGTTTGAAGACATCATTGTCAACCTTACAAAGAACCCCGGTGCAGGTCGCCCTGTTGCACGCGAAACTGGTCAGTTTAGCCTTGCAGGAGCCCAGCCAAAGACAGCCCTATACAGAGAAGGTGACCGCTGGGCGATACCACAAGGTCGCACACCAACGACGCACATATTAAAACCGGCAGTAGGTGACCTCGAAGGGCAAGTGCAAAATGAGCACTTCTGCCTCCGGCTCGCGCAACTCTTAGACCTACCGAGTATTGAGACCGAACTATTGACAGTCGACGGTACCGCCGTGATCTGTGCGAAACGCTATGATCGCCAACTTAATCGACAGGGGCAAATTGTACGCGTCCATCAGGAGGATATGTGCCAAGCGTTAGGCATTCATCCGAGCCGTAAGTACGAAAATGAAGGTGGCCCCGGAATTGTGGACATCATGGATATGCTAGAAAGGGTCTCTTCGCGCGCTGACGAGGATCGAACTCGATTTATGCGCGCGCAAGTCTTTAACTTCATTCTCGCCGGCACAGATGCGCATGCAAAAAACTACTCGCTTATACTGGCGCCCGGGAAACAGGCACGACTTGCACCACTCTACGACGTGGCGAGCATTCTTCCTTATTCCGATCGTTTGCAGAAACTGAAGCTTGCAATGCGGATATCCGACAAATATCGGCTCAGTGAGATCAGGCCACAACATTGGGAACGCCTAGCAGATCAAGCAAATTATCCCGTCGAACAGACAATTGAACACATACGGCATATGCTTTTTGAGCTCCCAGGCCAAAGTCTGCTCGTATACGACGAATACCAGAAAACTAAGTTACCCAGCTCAACTATTGACACGTTGTTGGATCGACTGTGGCGGCGCTGCAGAGAACTGACGAGAGTCTATGGCATCGCAGAGAATGGATAAGAAAAAAAGATTTAGCGATCATTCCCAAACGCCTCGTATGACGAACCTCCCCCACCCACGCGCCATTTGAAAATGCGCGTTCGCGCATTTATCTGCGCTGATCGCGACGCCTTCGGCTACCGCGACAGCGGGAAGTTTCATGCGTGCCTTCGATGATAGACCAGCGCACCGCTGGCCCTGCGGGCCAGCCAAATGGCGCGGGGGTTAGGACGTGTCGCAATGGGCTGACTGACGTTGATTTGCGATACATCCAAACTAACACTTGATATGTCCAAAACTACTCTTCGATACCTCCAAAAAGCGCGGTCGATAAATCCCTCCGGTTTTTCTCGAATCGCCGCCATAATTGATTTCAAGCTCAATTGAATTAAGGAGGCCAATATGGCACCACGTCCCATTGACGACAGCGCCGTACTTGTCGAAATCGCTATCGAAACGATCTGCAACCCTACGTCCAGTTTTGCAGCGATCTACAGAACCGCTAGCCAGCGCGTTTCACCCCATGTTCATTCCGACGATTCGGCACGAAAGCGCATACAGGAAAAGTTCAAACGCAAAAAAACCTACTGGCTGGAACGTGGGCAAGAAGCGATCGAAGAGCGCATTGCCGCCGAGCGCCAGCGGCGCATGGATCAAATTGAGGATACGATAGAGATGGTGGGAGAATCCGAACGCAGGATAGCTGAGCAATTTGGCCCCGTCATTGAGGACGCAAACAGGATGTTGGAGCGCTGTCGACCTGCGATCGAAGCGGCCCAAGCCCAGCTTAGTTCACCCATAATGCGCCAAGCGTTGAAAAATCACGATTCCATGCTGAGATACATCTCCCGTCTTTGAAAGCAAACCTGCTTCAACCCAGTCGTTCAGTACCTTCCAACGTCAGTGGGTTTTTCCGCCCCTCACCCCGACCCTCTCCCCATTTCGCTTACGCCATGGGGAGAGCGATATCGAGGCGATCCTTTGACACATCAATACCGACAGTTGTGATTTCCATGGCAACCCGTCCTTGTCTAATCGAGCTTCGAGGTGAGCGGCTCCGGCGACCGTTCGGGTTCGATGGAATAACGGACGGGGCACCAAGCTCTCCCGCGGTCTTTGATGACCTAGGGAGCTTCGGGCTCCCGTCCGCAACCGCAACCCTATTTCTAACCGAGCCGCGGATATGAGAGTTACAAGGGAGACATCGCCTCACCTCTCCTCCTCAACCTCCGAAATCTCCCGAACCACCTGCGGCGCGCTAAACCCAAGGGCTTCGCCAAGCGTGATCAACTCTACGACATCCACCCGCCGTTCTCCGCTCTCAAGTCTTGCAACGAAGGACTGATATTCGCCCAGCCTTTCCGCCAACTCTGTTTGCGTCAGACCGGCTGCCTCGCGTTTCTCAATAAGAAGCGCAATCAATGCCTTGTGCCGCGTTGTATCAAGCGTCTTTTCCACACAAAGGACCCCAACAGGTTTCTGTTAGGGTCTTCACAAACATCTGTTTTCCAGCTATCTTAAATTCAGATAATTTTGGTCGGTTACAATTATGGATCTTTTAAAACCAGACCCCATCGATGTCCGCGTCGGGTCAACGGTCCGGCTCCTCAGATGTTCCCAAAAAATCTCCCAAAGGCGCCTCGGCGAACATTTGGGCGTCTCTCACCAGCAAATCCAAAAATACGAAAAGGGCGACAACCGCATAGGCGCAGCAACGCTCTATCGCATTGCTCTGTTTTTCGGCACAAGCGTCGAGGTCTTGTTCGCACATGTCGACAGCGGGAAAACCGACAAACGACAATCATCGCCAAACGGAAAAATGTCCAAGCCAATGACACCCGTGACGCTCGTACCCCTGATCGAATTGCCTGGAGGTGCAATCGACAAAGACCTCGTCCATCTCGCTGCAAATTACCAGCGCATCAAAGACGCGCGCACGCGTGCGGCGATCAAACACCTCGTCAAGCAGCTCGCCGCACATGCCTAGAGCATGTTCAGCTGAACATGCGTAAGGAACCAAATCCGTCCTTGTGCCTCCCCGAACAGCGGTCAGCAAAACGCGCACTTTGAAAATCGCAGCGTGACGAATTTTTTTTCGTCCCCAACGCCCAAAAATTCACCACTTCTCAAATGGTCATTCTCTAGCAAATTTTTCCAATACAACCTAAGGGTTGCTACTTTCTGTGCGACTGCGGAGGCTTTTCTGATCAATGTTTTGCATAAAAAACAAACACTTACTACAGAGAAATAACAGTTGACACAAAAACAGCATGCGGTTAGTCCGAAAGCGTCGGGCACAATCTAAAGTTATGGAGTTTGTGCCATGAAAATCCATCTCTCTTTGTTTGCAGCCGCCGCCATGTTGCTTGGAACACAAGCGGCTTTCGCGCAAGAACCACCATGGGATTGCCAATATCAAGCGCAAGCCAAAGCTCTACAAGCGATGCAAGGCTCAGCCAACGTAACGGTAGATATTGTTGAGGATCGGGGAGATCCTGAATACATCCGCTTCCGGCCCAACAACGAAACACTCAATAAAGCGTTTATCATCCAGCCAGGCGGTGGTGTGGATCCTAGGGCCTATGCGGTCCAGGCACTGGCCTTCGCCGAGCGCGGGTATCGAACATATATCATGGGATATGATCTGTGCTTGCCAATTCTCGAAGTTTCAAAGGCAGATATTATCTTTCAAAACGATACGGAAATCCAAGATTGGCCTGTCGCCATGGGTGGCCATTCTTTGGGGGGCGTCGTATCCGTCAAATACATTATTGGCGACAGCGCTCCACCACCTATATACAGAGGCTTAATCACTGGTCTGGCGTTGTGGGCTTCCTACCCAGCCGACGGGGATGATTTGAGCGGTCGGGTGGATTTATCGAACTCCTCAGCATCGATGTGGGCGACAAGAGATCCTTTCACGACCCGCGATCAAATTGATCGAACCAGTCATTTGTTGCCGCCTCTCACCAATATCAGTGCTATTCAAGGTGGCAATCATTCCCAATATGGTGATTACGGTCTTCAAGAGCGCGATAACACAGCAACAATAACCCAAGATGACCAGTTGCAAATCATCATAACGCGAACGACTGAGCAAGTCCTAGCTCCGATGAGACGCCTAGTGAATAGCGCGTCTACAGTAGCTCGTAAGGGAAAAAATAAATAAGCACTGAAATACGAAACCCCGACCTCGTGAGAGGGATACTCGGGACGGGGGACGATCGCCGCAACATAAGCCCGACGCTGTTGCGGCGATCGTATTTTTGCGCGAATAGTTTCAGCTCTCAATTGAATAACGCAAATGCGCACTGCGAAAAGTACGATCGTCGGGAGGACGGAAGATGCCCACCTACATCGTCACGTCAATGAACATCGACATCACCCAGGACCAAAAACAAAAAATCGCCGAAGCACTTACGAGCATCCACGCCCACTACACCGGCGCGCCAGCCTATTTCGCGCAAGTGTTGTTCAATGATCTGGGAACGGGAAATCATTTCATTGGCGGCAAACAGTTCGCAGAACACCAAGTGTTTGTGCAAGGAGTTATACGAGCGACATAAAATCATGCACATTAGGACGACGAGAGTGGTCTGGTATTATTCGAGCCATCTGCACTACGACAGCAGTGATATGTTCCACCTCTGGGTCCATTGTTCCCATGGCGGATGCGGCAAGGGCATGTCCGAACGGTCTAAGAGAAGTTTCAGAAAAGAGTTGAGTAGCCTGACTTGTCACGAGCTGATGTAGCTCATTGTGATGGCCCGGTGTGGGTCGTATTGTAGACCAGGCACAGAGGCGTCGAAGAGATACGTAACTCGTATCAAAGACAAATTGGGTCCAAAGTTAGAAAAACTCTGCAGTGAATCTTAGGTCTTCACTGCAACTTGTTATCGGTATGTGCTCTTGCAATCAAGCAACGTAACATTTTGAATTCAAAAAAACGGGCGATCCGCTAAGTGGAATACAACAAATGAAAACACGCACCAAAGTAATTCTAGTCCTCTCAATACTATTTGTGATTCTCATCACATATTTTACAACAGGTTTTACGAGGGATGGTCTTAAGGGGTTTGGTTATATGTCTCTCCTAACTGCGGCAAGTTATGACTGCACAATCTTCGCACAGACCCTTTTGGACTCGGGAATTCCAGCGTCGCCAGCAAAGGGCATGGGAGAATGGAGTTACCAAGCGGAAATTTCTGATACACCGCTTCATTATGCTGCGCAAAATGGCAATTACGCCTTAGCCAAAGCCCTCATAGACCACGGCGCATACATTGACTGGTGTTGCTGTTCATGCGTGACCCCGCTCCATAAGGCGATCATTGCCAAGCAAAAAGATATCGTCGTGCTCCTGCTTGAGTCCGGGGCCAATGCTGGCAAAAATTATGATCTAACTTATACCAGCATCGAGCTCGCCGAAAAGAAATCGACCGCAGAAATCGTGCAAATCTTGCGCCAACACATGCGCAACATAGCCAAGTGAAACAATCCATGGTCCTTATAGTACGAAGGTTTTTCGCGGTGATTAGTTTGGCGCTGAGCGCTTTCTTTTTCTACGCCTTCTACATCCAATACTATGTCTGGCGTGACTGCTTTAATGAACTGGGCAGATGCTACGATCCGGCAAGTGGCATTGTCTTTCTAGAGCAGTCTGGTTTCATTTGGTCGTCACTCGGAGCCTTATTTGCCATTCCCGCGATCTATTTATTTGCGCGATCCTTTAAGTAATTTGGCAGCGTCCCAATTTCGCCATCATGCTCTGGCGCCGTCGCCCGGCGTCAAATAGCGCCTTGCCAAATGACCATGGAGTTTCGCCATGAAATTCATAGCTCGCACGCTTCTGTTTCTCGCGATTGTTGCGGCAGTTTTGCTCGCGGTCGCCTATTTGCTACCGCGTGAAGTCGCCGTCGCACGCTCCACCACAATCAACGCTGCGCCTGAAGCCGTCTTTCCCTACATGAATGATTTGAGAAAGTTCAACGAATGGCAGCCATGGGCCAAAAAAGATCCCAACACCAAGTTTGAATTCGAAGGCCCCGATAGTGGCAAGGGTCAAAAGCTAACGTGGTCATCGGTTCACGAGGGTGTCGGTTCAGGCACACAGGAAATCATTGAAAGCATAGAAAACAAATTCGTGCGTACCGCTCTTGATTTTGGTGACCATGGCACGGCCGAAGCCGTCATGAAATTCGAACCTGACGGCGAGGCAACGAAGGTGACTTGGGGTTTCACGACCGATATGGGCAACAACCCGATCGCGCGCTATATGGGCATGATGATGGACTCTTGGGTTGGCGGCGATTATGAAAAAGGCTTGGCCGATTTAAAAAAACTGGTCGAAAGCCAAGGTGCGGCCGGTTCGTAGACCATGATGCCGACGTTCACTGTTATCCAATGGGCCGGGAAAACCCGGCCCATAATGTTTTAGGTCACACGACTAACCCGCGTTGGTGCTGGCCGCTCAATCCGGGATCAAAACATTCGGATCATATTCGCGACGTTCTGCGGCCAAATCCGGGAGATCGTTTACTGCCAAGTCGTGGAATCGTGCTCGCAGAGGGAGCAACGGTGTTTGTCGGGGGCGCCGAAGGCGCACTTCGTGCGGGGCCGCCGCCAAACCAATTCGGCAAGAGAATGTACGTCAGCGCTAGAGTGAATATTGTCAAATCAATCCAAAGCACGAGCTGCAAGGGAAGTCCAAGGCCCAAGATAGTCGGGACGAAACCCATCAGCATGACGAGATTATAAAAACCAAGTCCAGATACCAACGAACCAAAATATGGAATGGCAATCAATCCCATGAGAATCTGCCCGAGCGACAATAGTACCGAATGGCCCGCTGCACCACCGGCAACTAACCAAGCAACACTTTGGTAATTGGAGTCCTCCGAACTTATGTAAGTGTCCTTGACGGCCAAGAAGACCATAAAGATGATGAGGAACAAGAGTAGGATCGGTGCTTTGATGTGAATCAATCCCATTCCGAAATTGGCGCCCCAAAAGTTTCCTATCGCAATAAGAAAGGCAAACGATCCGATCAGCCAACAAACCGTTGCCAAAGTCCACCAGAAACTAAATTCCAGCCATCGTATACGCTTGTAGACAAGCCACCCAATTGCCCCAGCAATAAGAAGAACGCCGAGCGGTTTGACGGTCATACCGACCAACGCGCCAACCGCGCCGCAAGCACCACCACTACCCTGGCACGACGAGATGGATACGAGCGCCGCGAGGAGAAAAGGGAACATCACGATAAACGCAATCAGTCCTCCAAACGCGATTGGCGCCCAAATACGAAATGATAACTTGTCCATTGCTAGCCCCCGGTCAGCTCATCTGCAGATGGCCAAAACTTATCAGGGGAAAGTTAAGGAATTGCACGCAGAAGTTGTTGGGATCAACGGGCTGTCAATGAATGCGTTACAAAACATTGAACGCATGGTTCAAAATGTGGTTGCGCCTATGCACAAAGACTTTCTTCCGAATGGAATTTTATCATCGCTGAAAACTAATCTATTTCGACAACAAGAAAGTCCTGCCGATTGGCAGCAGATTTAGACGCTATATAACGTTTCATTCCGGCCTTCAGGCTAGCCACTTGTTTGTGCCATATATGCTACGCGACCAACGCCCCCCCCCCTTTCCATGGCATACCGTTCGCGTGCAATGTACATTATGAGCGCCATCAAGGCTGACATGTCTTTTAACAAAGCAGCTGTTTTACGTGCCTTTTGTAAAAACCAAAAACAAGTGATCAAACTTTCATGTATCCAGCGCATCTAAAAAAAGCCTCTAGCCTCAACCCATCGACAAATACCGATCAAGCAGCTTGGTCGGTAAAACCCGGCGAAAGACGTCCGTAACATAAGTGGGTGTGGTCACATAATAGCGCGCCTTTGGTCGCGGGCTTTCGATCGCGTGAATGAGTTTGCTAACAACGGCTTCAGGTTCAAGCTTAAACGCTTGATGTCCGCCTTTTTCCATTTCAACCAAACGCGCTTGATAAAACTCGCGATAAGGCGACCCCTCAATATTGATCGTCGACTTAAAGTTCGCCAAGGCATTGAACATAAAGTTTGTGCGGATCGGTCCCGGCTCGATCAACGATACAGAAATGTCCGTGTTCTCCAGTTCCATACGCATCGCATCGGTGAGCGCTTCAAGCGCAAATTTCGACGCACAATAAGCGCCACGGAACCGCGCGGACACAAGACCCAAGACCGACGAGCATTGCACAATGCGACCAGCGTTGCGCTGGCGCATAAGGGCCAAAACGCGGCGCGTGATTTCGTGCGTACCAATGAGGTTCACTTCCATTTGCCGCCGCAACAAATCTCCACTTATATCTTCGGCAGCGCCAGCTTGCGCGAATGCCGCGTTATTGAAAAGAGCATCAATCTGTCCGCCGGTCAGCGTGATCGCCGTATCAACACAGGCTTCCACGGACGCGGGTTCGGAAAGCTCAAGAAAAATCGGCTCAACGCCGTCTTCGCGTTCCAACCGTTGCAAGTCTTCTGTTTTGCGTGCGGTGGCCAGAACGCGCCAGCCGCGACCCTTAAGAGCCCTAGCGCTTGCAAGCCCAATTCCCGACGAACATCCCGTAATTAGGATCGTACGCGCTTGCATGTTTGCCGAACCCCCAATGAGGAGAGCAAGTCGAGATTGAAATCTTGCCTGCTCCAGAACGCTTGCAATGGTTTCTGCACCCCTTAGAGGCGCAACTATGTTGAACGACTAGGCTTTATCCTCAAGCAGTCTCCGCGAAATCACCTGCGCTTGAATTTCGGCCGCCCCCTCAAAAATATTCAAAATACGCGCATCGCATAATACCCGCGACACCGGATACTCAAGTGCAAACCCATTTCCGCCATGAATCTGTAACGCATTGTCAGCCGCAGCCCACGCAACCCGCGCTCCCAAAAGTTTCGCCATCCCCGCCTCAAGGTCGCAACGCCGGCCCTCGTCTTTTTCTCGCGCGGCAAAATAAGAAAGCTGGCGCGCCACCATCACTTCAATCGCCATCATGACAACTTTGTTTGCAACCCGCGGGAATTCGTAAATGGGCCGGCCAAATTGATTGCGCTCTAAGCCATACCGGAGAGCCAGGTCCATGGCGCATTGCGCTACACCAACGGCGCGCGCGGCCGTTTGAATGCGTGCCCCTTCAAATGTATTCATGAGCTGTTTGAACCCTTGACCCTCTTTGCCGCCAAGAAGCTGGCTGGCTGGCACTTCGAAATCATCAAACGAGATGTCATACTCTTTCATGCCGCGATAACCGAGCACTTCAATTTCACCGCCTGTCATACCTACAGCAGGAAACGGATCCTCATCCGTGCCGCGCGGCTTTTCGACAAGAAACATCGAAAGGCCTCTGTAGCCTTTCTCATCCGGGTTCGTGCGTACAAGTAGCGCCATAAGATCAGCGCGGACGGGATGGGTGATCCATGTTTTCTGTCCCGTGATTTTGTAAACATCGCCATCCTTCACCGCGCGCGTTTTTAATGACGCCAAATCCGATCCCGTGTTGGGTTCGGTAAAGACGGCGGTTGGCAAAATTTCACCGGACGCGATTATGGGCAGATACTTTTGTTTTTGCTCATCAGTGCCGTTGTGCAAGATGAGTTCGCCGGCAATCTCTGATCGCGTTCCAAGCGACCCGACACCAATGTAGCCACGTGAAAGCTCTTCAGAAACGACACACATGGCTTCTTTGCCGAGACCCAGACCTTCAAACTCTTCGGGAATGGTCAAGCCAAACACACCCAGTTCCGCAAGCTGCGTGACAAGTTCCAGCGGAATGTATTCGTTCGCCAAGTGCCATTCATGCGCATGCGGTACCACTTGTTCTTGCGAAAACCGACGCATTTGCTCATGCATTTCTTTATGCATGTCATCAAGACCAGAATCGCCAAATGTCGTTGAACCTTCCAAATCGGCAATGTGTTTGGCGAGTTTTGCCTTGACAGCTTCTGATCCACCATCTTCGACAAGACTTGCAACCGCGTCATCAAATTTACCAATCGCTGAACGATCGACGCCAAGCGCAGCCGGGCGCACAATCTCGCCTTGGCTCATCGGAATGCCGCCAGAAATCTGCGCTAAGTACTCCGCAAAAGTACCTGCAAGCAGTAGCTGTTCAACTTCGGTAAGCCGGTCTTCGTCTTTGAGTTTTTGCGCCCAGTTGTGTGTCTGGCGCAGGCCTTCAACCGTTGTCGCGAGCCAAGCGAGCCCATGCGTCGCATGCTGTACAAGATCGGCATTGTCAGCGCCTTCAAGGATCCTGCGAACGCCAGTCTTTGCTAATTTTAGAACGTGCTCTGCCTCACCGATCGCAGCTTCCGCACGCTTTAAAAGCGCTGCGGGTCCGCCTTCAAGCACTTTGAGGTTTTCCTGGCTGTCGCTCATGACATCCGCTGCTGTCATTTATTCTATCCTCTTAAACTCTAGCTACGGCCCAATGGTTTGCCTGGACCGCATTTCTGATCGAAGGCTCATTGATATAATCGATTGCCGCGCAGGATAGCCGTATCTTTGCTTAAGGCAACGGTCATTTGCGGCCATCGGCGACAGACCGTCGCATCGTGAGATTTTAGGGCGGTATTGGTAGCAAGTTGAGGCGAAGTGCACCGTAACGCCTGCTCAGCCCGCGATGGGCGCTATCGCCCCAAAAGGCGCTGAAAAAGTTCGCGGATCGCCTGCACCCAGCTTGGTTCGTCTGGTTCATAATTCGGAGCCGTATCCACAATCATGTCGTCCGTCAGAACAGCATCATCCTCAACGTCTTCGTCTGAAATGGGTTTGACGATCTCGACACTCGCCTCGCGAATATTCCCCCGGTAGGCCGCGTAACGATCAGCATCCACAGGCTGCACACGCTCCGCGCGCTTCAGTCGTGCCCGCAAAGATCGATGTGCTGGATTTGTATCGCTGGCGCCCATGTCGTCGCCTTCTTCGTTGACCGCAAGCTGATTTTGGCTCTCAACCGTTAAAGAATGTTCATCAGCATGACGAACATCGATTGAAGGATCAAGGCCATGTTCGTCAGATGGCCGTTCAAAACCAGATATCTCTAGCGGTTGCCGTAGTTCAGGCTGCAAACCGACCTCACCATGATCAACAGGTGGTGGGTTTGAAGCATCGATACTCACGACAGGCGTAACCGCTTGTTGCGGCGGCAAGGGCGGTGGACGTATCGGATCGGGAGGTGGGTGCGCAAGAACCACATCGGGCGGCCTTCGACAATGTGTCTGCGCTTGCACGGCAATGGGAAATTGCGGAATTTCGCGTTGATTGTTGGGATCAACGGGACGCGCCCAATCGTCCATTGAAATACGCGGACTGATACCAACAGAACCTTGTCGTGAGTTGGCAGTCGAACGGCCGGACGCCAAAAGCGCAGCCTGCTCAATCCAACCTTCGCGATAAATCCGCGTCCCAAGTGACAGCTCGTCATTGAGTCGCAAAACGTCGGCATGTGTTAATGCAGCAACATGCTCAAACCGAGTAACGCCAGCCGCGATCATCCTTTGTGCAAGCTCATCATCAATCGCGTGGATCTTCTGCAAATCGTCAGCCGCAACCTCAACCGTATCATGCGAGGCCAGATGTCCTTTGGAAAATGCAGAGATTCGAATTCCGTTCGCATCCCGCGGCGGCGTTGCATCATGGGATGCGCTGCGGACGTGCGATGAACTTTGAGCAGCAATTGACTGTGCGGCCCGCGCCACCAAATCATCTACTGTCGTGTCTGGCTCCACTGCCTCGTTCAAATGCCGGGCTTCCGTCCGACACCGCGAGACAGCGGTATCGCCGGTCGTGCCACTTAGCAACGCCGCCTGTTCAATCCAATTTTCTCGACTAATCCGACGCCCCAAGTCAAGCGCAGACGAAATTCGTTTAACGTCATTGTGAGTCCACAATGCAATCTGTTGGAACCGCGTAACCCCTTGAGCATTGAGCAGCTCAGCCAGTTTCGCATTAATACCGCGAATCTTTTCCAGTGGGTCAAATGCCTCGTCGGGTTCGTTTAATGGCGTGTGCGCATCATCATTAGGACTTTCTAGTTCTAATTCGGATTTCTTTTCTTCAACAGATACATTCAATTCATTTGAATTTGAAACGGGAGGACTCTTTTCCTCAGCGCTGTGAGAGCTTGGTTTTGAAAAAGGTTGCTCAACAGACTCTGTTAAAGGCAAAACGTCACGCTTCAGATTGATCTCTTCAAAGTCAGCCGTTTGTTTCGCTTCGTCCTGAACAATTTTCAGTGCTTCCAAAATCCGCTCACGCGCACAATAAATGCGGTTTGACCCCAAAGCCGTTTGTAGGCGTTCTCGCTCCGCGCGAATTTTTTGACCAACGCTGGCCTCAAGGTCCTCAGCACTGACGCGTTTCAGCAGTGCGAGCTTGCGCCAGTTTTGATCTGGTGCCAAAAGCTCTTCTAGCCTGACCAGTTCGCGCTCCAACACCGCGCGTTGTTCAACCAAATTCGATGACATGCCGCATGCAACCTTTAACGCGTTTGCGGGCACGGCCACTGGGTTTCAGCGTCCGCACCACAAATCTTAACCCGCACTTTCCGCATGCAAAAAGGTGGCCATCATCGAAAGGCCAAAATTTCGGCCAAAAGCCCCAGTGGTGACGCCACACTTGGTTGGTAGTTCAAACGAACCAGATCACTTCGAGATGTCACAAACCTGGCCTAGAAATCAAATATCCAATGGGTTGAGACATAAGACCGGTTTGCGTCCATTCTTTGAAGGCGAAAAAATGGCATAAGCGCCAGCAAAATCAGCCAAAAACGTGCTCTAGCACCATATTTCCGGTGCCACATACGACATCTAGACCGTTTATAGTTAAGTCGTTAGGGTGCGTCGAAAAAGGGTCCCCCGTGAATCAAATCATCAACCAACATCGCGCCCTCTTGGTGGCGATCTACCGCGTTTACGAACATAGCGGATTTTCCATGGCCGGTGCCGTGGCGTTTTCGTTTGTTGTCTCTCTGTTTCCCTTCTGCATTTTCTTAGCAGCGGTGGCCGGTTTGTTTGGCAGCCGGGAATTGGCGATGCAGTCCGTTGACTTGCTGTTTAGGATCCTACCGTCTGGCGTCGCTGAAGGCCTTGCACCAAAGGTCGGTGAGATTATGGGCCGCTCAAGAATTGATCTTCTCACTGTGGGCGGCGGCATAGCGCTGTTTTTTGCAACAAGTGCAATAGAAACACTGCGTGCAGCCCTCAATGGAGCCTACCGCGTACAAGAGACACGGCCTTATCCACTGTGTCTGCTCATCAGCATGACACTCGTGTTCGTAAGCGCGATTTCGATGTTGGTTTTAACAACCGTTGTTCTCATTGGTCCAAAGCTTGCCGCAGCGTATCAGCCTGAATGGGCGGCGCCAATTCTCGATTCAACTTGGACGTCTATTGTAACGCGCTACAGCCTCGCAGCTTTGGTAATCGGCACCCAATTGTTCGCCATGCACTTGTGGCTCGCTGCCGGTCGAAGATTAATTTCAGAAGTCCTACCCGGTATCGCACTATCGACGACACTCTGGATCCTGACCGCCATTCTTTATTCGTATTATTTGGCGTTCAGCGACTACACGCGCTTTTATGCGGGGCTCTCGCAGCTGATGGTGTCACTGATTTTTTTCCAAGTCACGGCCGTCATCGTTATTCTAGGCGCCGAACTCAATCGCGGTCTGATTGAAATTCGCAAACTGCGCCCATCAACAACGAGCCCCGCCGCTGAATTGGGTTAAGTCTATCGAATGCGCGAACGCCTGTTGGAGGCCTCAGACTGCAGCATCAACCAAAACGAGCCTTACTCGCTTCAACCACATCTTCGACAGTTCGAAGCCCGGTCGTTGGTGCTGAGACCAACACGGCCATGTTGCCAGGTTTGTGCTCATTCCGACGCATGCGCATATGGGCCTTGGGAATTTGATCCCAATTTAAAACTTCAGACATACACGGATCGATGCGCCTTTCGAGCACAAGCTTGTTCGCCTGACTTGCCTGCTTCAGGTTGGCAAAGTGAGAACCTTGAACGCGCTTCTGGTGCATCCACAAATACCGTGCATCCATAGTGAGATTGTAACCCGTCGTACCTGCACAAATAACGACCATGCCTCCGCGTTTTACGACGAGGACAGATACGGGGAACGTTGCTTCGCCGGGATGTTCAAAAACAAAGTCAACGTTGTTTCCCTTGCCAGTGATATCCCAAATGGCTTTACCGAACCCACGTGCTGCTTTTGTCCATTTTATGAATTCTTCCGAATTCACTTTTGGCAATTGACCCCAACACTCATAGTCTTTGCGATTAAGCACACCCTTGGCGCCAAGCTGCATCACATAATCGCGCTTGTCTTCATCCGATACGACACCAATAGCGTTCGCGCCACTCGTTGCGCAAAGCTGCACCGCCATCGATCCAAGTCCACCCGACGCGCCCCAAACAAGTACGTTGTGCCCAGGACGCAAAACGTGCGGACGATGTCCAAACAACATCCGATAGGCCGTTGCCAGCACCAGCGTATAGCAAGCGCTTTCTTCCCACGTCAGATGTTTTGGCCGGTGCAACAACTGCCGGTCTTGCACACGACAAAACTGCGCAAACGACCCATCCGGCGTCTCATAGCCCCAGATCCGCTGGGACACTGAAAACATCGGATCGCCACCATTGCACTCTTCGTCGTCGCCGTCATCTTGGTTGCAGTGAATGACGACTTCGTCGCCCACTTTCCATCGCGTAACTTTCGAGCCGACAGCCCAAACGATACCAGACGCGTCCGAACCAGCAATGTGATAGGGTTGTTTATGAACGTCGCGAATAGGCGAGATGGGCGTACCGAGCGATGCCCAAACACCGTTGTAGTTGACGCCTGCAGCCATGACAAAAACCAAGACATCGTGGCTATCAAGATCCCATGTCGGCAAGACTTCCACTTGCATGGCGGTGTCAGGTTCTCCATGCCGTTCTTCGCGGATTGCCCATGCGTACATTTTTTTCGGCACATGGCCCAACGGTGGGATTTCGCCCACTTCGTAGAGATCTTTCTTTTCCGCGCCAAAGTCTGCACTGAGCACGTTATCTGCTTCTGATTTGGCTGCGGCACCTTGGCTCGACATTGTTGCCCCTACCTCCCTACTAACCAAATTTTCAGGCCTTAATCTTTAGGCCCTGGACCATCTTTCTAATGGAGGCGTCGGCGCGCTTGCATTGCAGCGGCGCCAGCTAAGGGCCAATAGTAAGCGTCCCTTAAGACCTCCTCACGTATTCTCGAGCCTTACTAGATGATCTAAGCCCCTCGGGACAAGGCCATCTTTGCGTTTTTTGGTTAGCTCGCAGTAAGTGTGATGATCGAATTCGTCCACCAAATCCTTGATATGGACCGATTTACGCTGGCCGTGGCGATCGGCGGCGCCCTATTGGCCAGCTATTCAGTAGGGGCGGTCATGGGCTCTCAATTTGTGACCATATTTGCTGCACCGATCATGGTCATATCGTCGCTGCTATCCGTGTATCTCGTGATCGAGATGGGCTATTTGGTGATATCTGGCGTAAAGAGCGCCGACAGCGTACTCGCCACGGGCGGTGGGGTCATTATTGGGTTCTTCGTGTTCATGATTCTTATGGCAGTAATGACCGCCCTATCTGATGCCATGACTCCCAAGAAAAAAGGCTGAGAGCCAAGCGCTGGGCCCATAATCCCAAAACGCAGCACCGCTTCAGATAGCTTCTACCGTGGGGCCTAAATGGTCAGGCCGATGGTCTGATCGATGTGCCCATGCAAGCCAGATCAAGTTCCGTTTTGTGTTAGCGGCCCTCTCGCTATAAGTTCTGCTATGGGGCCGGAGGACGCAACGGCCATCAAGGGCTTATAGAACAAATCGCCGGCTGGGTTTGAGCATGTCAAAATTGGAAAACAAAAAGAGTGGCGAACGCATTGAGAAAAGTGCGGAGCGCGCGCAGAGGGATCGACCTTGGATTTTTCGCACCTACGCCGGTCATTCCACAGCCCAAAAATCAAATGAACTCTATCGCAAAAACCTCGCCAAAGGTCAGACGGGTCTTTCGATTGCATTCGATCTACCAACTCAGACTGGTTACGACAGCGATCACGAATTAGCACGCGGCGAAGTCGGAAAAGTTGGCGTGCCAGTATCGCACCTCGGCGACATGCAGGTACTCTTAAACGAGATCCCTCTCGATCAAATGAATACGTCAATGACGATCAATGCGACCGCGGCGTGGTTATTGGCGCTTTACGTTGCGGCAGCAGACAAGCAAGGAACATCGCGCGACAAGCTCACCGGGACAATCCAAAACGACATCATCAAAGAGTACTTGTCGCGCGGAACCTATGTGTTCCCCCCCGAACCCTCATTGCGGTTGATCAAAGACACAATTGTCTTTTCTTATTCTGAGATTCCAAAATGGAATCCAACAAACGTGTGTTCTTATCATTTGCAGGAAGCAGGCGCGACACCCGTCCAAGAACTCGCTTTTGCTCTGGCAACGGCGCTTGCCGTTCTCGATACGGTCAAGGCCTCTGGCGAAGTGTCCGAAGAGGATTTGAGTACGGTCGTTGGCCGTGTGTCATTCTTTGTGAATGCCGGCCTGCGCTTTGTCACCGAAATCTGCAAAATGCGCGCGTTTACAGAGCTATGGGACGAGATCACACGTGAGCGCTATGGCGTAACCAATCCTAAGCATCGTCGCTTCAGATATGGCGTACAGGTGAACTCGCTGGGGCTCACCGAGCAACAACCTGAAAACAACGTCTACCGGATCTTGATCGAAATGCTTGCGGTGACGCTGTCAAAGAACGCCCGCGCTCGCGCCGTGCAATTGCCAGCATGGAACGAAGCGCTGGGTTTGCCGCGGCCTTGGGATCAGCAGTGGTCGCTGCGAATGCAACAAATCTTGGCCTTTGAAACTGACCTATTGGAATACGGCGATATCTTCGATGGATCGGTCGAAATGACCCGTAAGGTCGAGGCCCTAAAAGAACAAGCGCGCGCCGAACTCAAGACAATTGGCGACATGGGCGGCGCCGTCGCCGCAATCGATTACATGAAGCGGCGCCTCGTCGAAAGCAACACGGAACGCTTAAATAGAATTGAAACCGGCAAACAATCTGTTGTTGGCGTCAATTGTTTCCAGGAAACCGAACCGTCTCCGTTGTCGACCGGCGATGGAACGATCCTCGTTATTGATCCAGCTGTTGAAAAAGAACAGGTGGAGCGATTGAAAGCATGGCGACAAGAACGCGATTCCGGCGCAGCCGAAAAAGCGTTAAGCGAACTTGAAGCTGCCGCCAAAGAAAACCGCAACATCATGGAGCCCTCCATCGCTTGCGCCAAGGCCGGCGTAACAACGGGCGAGTGGGGCGGATTGTTACGCAAGATCTTCGGTGAATACCGCGCACCAACAGGTGTCGGCCAAGCAACCCAAGACCGCGAGGGTAGTGGCATCGAAGAGATTCGCGCCCATGTCGAAGGCGTATCGAACAAATTGGGTCGCCGAATAAAGTTTTTAGTCGGCAAGCCTGGCCTTGACGGACATTCAAACGGTGCCGAGCAAATTGCCGTGCGCGCGCGTGACGCTGGCATGGAGGTGGTCTACGAAGGCATTCGTTTGACACCCGGCCAGATCGTGAGAACAGCACTTGAGGAAGCCGTCCATGTCGTAGGCTTATCAATCCTCTCAGGCTCCCACGTTCCCCTTGTAAGTGAGGTCATGGAACTGATGCGCAACGAAGGCCTTAGCGACATTCCGGTGGTCGTCGGCGGTATCATCCCCCCAGAAGACGAGCGCCAGCTGAAATCGTTCGGTGTCGCTGCCGTCTATACACCGAAAGATTTCAAGCTCAACGACATCATGGTCGACATCGTGCGTTTGGTGGAAGGCCAAAGCGAAGCGGCTTGATGAATTTAAAGGTCAAAAGGTCCAATTGCCGGAGGTGAACAACACCCGCAACATTGACGCCACCTCACGGCCCGCTATAGTCCGCGCCTTGCTTGAAGTGGGCCAAGTATTATAAAGGCCCTCACGATTAGCCCCTGTGGCGGAAGTTGCCGCTTTCTATACACCGAAAGATTTCAAGCTCAACGACATCATGGTCGACATCGTGCGTTTGGTGGAAGGCCAAAGCGAAGCGGCTTGATGAATTTAAAGGTCAAAAGGTCCAATTGCCGGAGGTGAACAACACCCGCAACATTGACGCCACCTCACGGCCCGCTATAGTCCGCGCCTTGCTTGAAGTGGGCCAAGTATTATAAAGGCCCTCACGATTAGCCCCTGTGGCGGAAGTTGCCGCTTTCTATACACCGAAAGATTTCAAGCTCAACGACATCATGGTCGACATCGTGCGTTTGGTGGAAGGCCAAAGCGAAGCTGCTTGATGAATTTAAAGGTCAAAAGGTCCAATTGCCGGAGGTGAACAACACCCGCAACATTGACGCCACCTCACGGCCCGCTATAGTCCGCGCCTTGCTTGAAGTGGGCCAAGTATTATAAAGGCCCTCACGATTAGCCCCTGTGGCGGAAGTTGCCGCTTTCTATACACCGAAAGATTTCAAGCTCAACGACATCATGGTTGACATTGTGCGACTGGTGGAAGGCCAAAGCGAAGCTGCTTAGATATCCAGTAATGCCGATACAGCAAAAATAGATATTTTTGATGTAGATTCTGGTTTTCTCAATGGACAATCATTTTGTGGAATCGGACCATTGTCAGAATTAATATTTGAGATATTCGCTCGTGTAGCTTTAGTGATCGTGCCTCTTATAATCGCTAGCGGAATTCTTTTTGCGATCTACCGCGAAAACGCCTGGTGGAGAATCACTACAATCAGTGTGGCAATAATTTTGTATGCATTGATTCCGCACATATTTATTGAAACTGGTATCCACAGCGGCATCCCAATGTTTTTTGCAATGATTTACACGCCAATCGCTGTGGTCATCGTTTTTGCAATAATCTTGTTGTTATCAGAGACATACTGGGCGCTGCTATGGATCCGAGGTATTTCCGTGCCTCCACCGCGAAATCAGATTGCGAAGGGTCCATTGATTGTTCGCCTGATCACAGTGATCTCAACGGTAACTTTGGTAATTTTGTTTTGGGAGTCGGCAATCGGACGTGGCCCACCGATATACGACTTCAGTGGTGGCACCAAGATCTGGCCAGCCTTAGTCCGCTATATTGGTCTCTGTATGCTCTGCATGTGGTTCTTTGCTTTATTTCTCGTGCCGAAGGATCAGCACAAGGCGTGATCGAACACCATTGCAGGCGGCAGTTGCCCCATTGACCTTATTGCACGGCCCGCTATAGTCCGCGCCTTGCTTGAAGTGGGCCAAGTATTATAAAGGCCCTCACGATTAGCCCCTGTGGCGGAATTGGTAGACGCGACAGACTCAAAATCTGTTGTCCGCAAGGACGTGCCTGTTCGAGTCAGGCCAGGGGCACCACACAATTTGCGTCATTTTTGGTTTGGTCGCTGCCGCCCTGCACCAACCCAGTGCGCTGGAATGGACCCGAGGGGTTACGTCTCACCCGTACAAAAAGTTTCTCACCAACCCTTTTTCGCACAACGCTACCGCACACTATACAGCTTGGCTATGGCGGGATGGGGCTGGTTTCCAATAACTATCAAAACACGCGGCAACGTTGCGAACCAAGAGGCGACCACGATCTGTCACTCTTATCAATCGACCATCGCATTCTACCAAGCCATCTTTATCCATTGTCGTCAGCGCCGAAATAGATACATCAAGCGTGTCCTCTGGAAGATTTGATTCCCGACACAACGCCGCAGCATCCAGCTCGAAATTGCACATAAGTCGTTCAATCGCGATGCGTCGCAAGTGATCCTCCAAAGATAATGAAACACCGCGCGTGACCGGAAGCCGTCCCGCTTGAACGAGGTCTCGGTAATGATGAAGGCGTGGCGCATTTTGTACGTAAGCATGCGGGAGACTGCCAATGGAGGATGCGCCAAGAGCAAGCAAGACGCGGCAATCATCGGTCGTATAGCCTTGAAAATTTCGTTTCAACTGTCCATTGCGAGCCGCAACGGCCAACGGGTCTTCAGGCTTAGCAAAATGATCAAAGCCAACGGGGCAATACCCAAATGATACCAGCGTATCGCGCGCGGCAGCCGCTTGGCGCAAACGTTCCTGCGTGCCTGGCAGGTCTGCCTTATCAATATGGCTTTGGTGTTTTTTAAACCAAGGAACATGCGCGTAACCGAACATGGCAACTCGATCCGGCTCGAGTGTCACGCACAAGTCTATGGTCTTCTTGACATCTTCCACGCTTTGACCCGGAAGCCCATACATGAGATCGAAGTTTATCGCAGTGATGCCCGCGTTCCGCAGTCGTTCAACGCAGCCCTTCACCACTTCAAACGGTTGCTCACGGTTGATCTTACGTTGTACATTCTGGCTGAGTTCTTGAACACCAAGGCTTGCACGTGTGACACCAGCCGCAGCCAAGCTCTTGGCTTTGTCCTCCAACAATGTCCGCGGATCAATCTCAACGGCAATCTCTGCTTCCTTGTCAAATGCAAAGCATGCACGAATTTCACCTACAAACTCTGCAAAATCCTCACCACTGAGAATCGTTGGTGTCCCACCACCAAAGTGTAGCTGCTTAGTTTTATGCTTGCCAGGGACGGCATGACTGAGAAGTCTGAGTTCCTGCTTTAACACGTCAAGATACTGCCCAACACGATTATAGTCGTGGACGATGGTCGTGTGACAGGCGCAATACCAACAAAGGCTTTGGCAAAAGGGAACATGAACGTAAATCGAAAACGCCTCATCAGGATCCAAGTCCGCTAACCATTTCCGGTAGCTCTCCTCGCCAATATCATCGCGAAATTGGGCAGCTGTCGGATAGCTCGTATATCGCGGCACTTCTATTTCTGCGTATTTCGCAAGCATTCGGGCAAACTCCTAATGTCCACGCCTAGCAAAAATCTCGTTATGACGACCCCAAAAGTGTGCCCCAGCTTAGTCGACGGCCTTGATTTGGCTCAAGTGGCAGCCCGAGGACCAGCAGCTTCCTATCAACTCTCCCTTCTTCAGTCAGTAGAACATCAAGAACGTACTGAAGCCTTAGGGATGTTCTCGGCGACGCGCATTACGGTATAAAGTTATCCCACACCCCAAGACACAACTTAATCTTGGCCCATCTCAGGTCCCTGCAAGATGAGCCAAGATGACCTCAACGCCAAACCTCAACCTGCCATACATTATTGCAGCACAAGCCCAAAAACATGTGACGCACAATGAGGCGATCCGTGTGTTGGACGCCATCGTGCAGCTTTCCGTTTTGGATCGCAACCTCACTGCACCGCCTGGCACCCCATCAGACGGTGATTGCTATCTTGTGGCAGCAGGCAGCACAGGCGATTGGGCTGGCCATGATCAGGAAGTCGCGGCCTACCAAGACGGCGCCTGGGCATACTACACACCGCAAGAGGGCTGGTTTGCATGGATAGCGGATGAAGATGTTGCTGTCGCCTACGATGGCGCGGCTTGGATATCCATTGGCGGCGGCGGTGGTGGATCTGTGAACCCAACGCCCTTAGTCGGTGTCAACGCCACCGCGGACACGACAGACCGGCTCAAAGTCTCAAGTCCCAATGTTTTATTTGACCATGAGGGAACGGATCACAGGCTCAAAATCAATAAAAATGGCGTCGCGAACATTGCGTCGGTTGTTTTCCAAACCGGTTACTCAGGGCGCGCTGAAATTGGCACGACAGGGGATGATGATTTCCACTTTAAGGTGAGCCCCGACGGTACGACTTTTCACGAAGCGATTCTTCTGGATAAAGACGACGGCTCCGTTTCGTTTCCAAACACAACTTTTGATGACGACGAGATCACGGCTGCGGCTTCTGCAACAAATTACACGCCGTCTGCGGCCACTGTAGCAGGACACCTTGCAGGGATTGATACGGCGCTTGCAGGCGGTGGAGGCGGGGGTACGCAGCCAGGCTTCATGGCGCAATGTCTGCCTGGCACCGACAATTTTTCCATTTCCGCACCACCGACCTACACGGCTTGCACTTGGTCAAACGTGCTGTTCGATACCAACAGCAATTACGTTTCAAGCACTGGTGTCTACACCATTCCCGAGGACGGTAAATATGCTCTTTTTGGCGTCTTAGATGTGAGCGGCGACGCATCTGCCAATTATGGAGCTTTGGCATGCGTTCCTGGCGCAGCAACGGATGTGTCAACCGTTTACGGGTTTACCCGCACGGGATGTAAAAGTGTTGTAAGTGCGGCGACCATGTATGCCGTCGCATCGTTTACAAACGGCGACACGATCAAGTTCTTTAAGTATTTTTTTGGCGGCGTCGTGACGATCATTAATGCCGCTGCTCTGCCTTCATCTTTTATTGGCGCGATCAAAGTTTCAGATTAGGAGACCGACATGTCAGAGGTTGCGCAGGTAGAAACACCTAGTGGTATTGTCGTCGCGGAAGTTTCACGCCGCGTCGCGCGGCTTGGGGGCGAGCTGGTCGACAACGGTATCACGCTAATTGCGTTTGGTATTGACCAAGCAAGTTTCGACCAGATCATTTCGGATGTACGCGCAGGTGTTCCCATCTTGCCAAGTCAAGATGATGTGCGGGCTGAAGCGTCACGGCGCATGCAATGGATTGCCGGAGCGCGCGACAAGGATCATCTGACGGTAATCGTTTCCAACGCGTCGCGTGAAGCCATCAGGCTTTTGCGCAAGGGCGAGGCCAACTGGACGACCGAAGAAGCACAGCGGGCCACCGAATTAGAATTGATGGACAAGGCCATCGAGGCCATCCGGGCAGCAAGTAATACGCTTGAAGTCATGTCCGCAATACCAGCCGACTACACGGCTGACACGTGGTGGCCGTCATTAAGTCCTTAGTTGAAGTGGTCTACTCCGCGCGACGTTTCTCAAGCACCTGAGAGATAACCCCGCCATTGCGTCGACATATAAAACCCGCGAAGTAAGTCTATTGGCAGGATCCGAAGTTCCGGTGACAACTGCGAAATTTTTCTTGCGCGACCACCACCCCGCAACCAGAGCTTAAAATCCGCCAGCGCATAAGACGCACGCGCTAACCGAATGAGCTCGACGTCTTCATTCGCTTCACGCATCATGAGACTCATAACTTGGGCTTCAGCCGCGTAAATCCGAAAAGATGCATCGCGGTCATCGGCAAGCGTCTTTGACCCGGGATGCTGACGATAAAAGTATATGGCATCTGGAATTGCCAACCCAGGGCCACCCGTTTTAAGGATGCGGACGAGCCATTCTCGGTCGGCGCCAAGGCCGGCATCCGTTCGTATAGGGCCTGCTCGGGTTAATAGATCACGCCGATAGAGACGTGCGTTAATGGCTGGCACGCCAAAAATCCCACCGGCAACGCTTAAAGGGCAGACTTGCTTTAAAAGCCGGGAGGCCTGGTGATGTCGTCCGAATCGCACTGAACCGCTGCAAAATCCCGCATTTTGATTTTCATTTAACGCCTCAACCGCAGCGGAGACACCGTCAGGCTCAAATAGATCATCACTGTTGAGAATGGCGACGTAACTGCCTTTAGCAGCAGCAATCCCTCGGTTCATGCCATCATAAATGCCCTGATCGCGACGCGAAACAATTTGCACGTTTGGAAATGTTTCCGCGATCGCGACCGTCTCATCGCTTGAGACACCATCAGCGACAAGAATCTCATAGTCAATTGCCGCGCCACCAAGCGAGGCTGGAATACTTCCAAGCGCCTCCCCAATGTGTTTTTCTGAATTGCGCGCGGCCATTACGATGCTGAGCAGCATGCTTCTTATGATTGCTCTAAAACTTCGACCCCAAAAACAACGGGTTTGATGCGGGCTTATTGCTGGCTTTCAATAAACAGCCTCTAAACCCGAACAACATCCCGGTTGCTCAAATACCATTGGTAGGCGACTTGAAGCCCCTCTTCTAAGCTAGTTTTGGCGTGCCAACCAAGTGCATTAATCCGCGAAACATCTAATAGTTTGCGCGGCGTCCCGTCCGGTTTTGTCGTGTCGTATTGAATTTCACCTTTATAACCAACAACGCGGCAAACGCGCTCGGCAAGTTCGGCAATCGTGACATCCTGCCCGGTGCCCACATTTATATGTTCCGGCTCATCATAATTTTCGCTGAGAAAGATAACGGCGTCAGCTAGATCATCCACAAACAAAAACTCCCGACGCACCTTTCCTGTCCCCCACACGGTCATTGAGACGTCACCGGCTTCCTTTGCCTCATGTGCTTTGCGTATCAACGCCGGTATGACGTGCGCATAGCGAAGATTGAAGTTGTCGCCGATGCCATAAAGATTGGTCGGCATGATCGAAATATAGCTTCTGCCGTATTGCTCGCGGTATGCTTGGACAAGCTTGATGCCGGCTATCTTGGCGACCGCATACCATTGGTTGGTTGGTTCCAATGGTCCCGTAAGCAATTCATCTTCGTGCATCGGTTGCTTGGCGAACTTCGGATAAATGCAGCTTGATCCCAAAAACACAAGCCGCTCAACATTATTGCGATGAGACGCTTCAATGAGATTAGTTTCGATGGCCAAGTTATCGTAAATAAATTCAGCGGGGCGCGTCGAATTGGCGATAATTCCACCGACCGTTGCGGCAGCGACAAAAACCACATCCGGTTTGTGAGCAGCAACAAAGTCAAAAACATCTGCCTGGTCGCGCAGATCCAATTGATCACGTCTAGCCGAAAGCAACTCGACCCCACGCAACTTGTTAAGCCGGCGCACAATCGCAGAGCCCACCATACCGCGATGGCCTGCGACAAGTACTCGGCTGTTGTTGAGCTCAAAAAACTTTGACACCTTGGATCGTCCCGCCAAACCCTAACTGATCGTTGCGCTCAAAAGAGCAGTCAATAACTGACGCCTACATGGGTGGCAAGAACTGAACCTATGACGCCACAGCGCTGAACGTAACAAAAGAATTGCAAGCGGATTGATAATAATTGCAAGAGCCAAGCCAATGCGGTCTTACCGCCACCAATTCTCATCGTCCTCAAAACCGTACTCAATCAAAAACTCTGTGGCGCCTGTTTCGTGGAAACGCTTTCTTGCCGCAGCATCCATAGTCGAACGCCAGTTTGACGCCTTCCGGTTTTTCGACCACGCATGGAACATTGTATCTTCAGGTGCAATGGCTCCCAGTCCCCAAAGCTTGCGGGACTCTGGATGTGCTTTCAAAACACCCAGAATATTTTCGCGCTTCTCATATGCAGCCATCACCGCGCCGGGCACATGCGGAAGGCCAAAAAAATCAACGATATTTTGCAAGAAATGCGGCCCCGCAAGCAAGTCGTCATAGCGAACGATGAGCACATTTTCTTTTTCACGCAATGCGTGCATTTTGCGCACAAAGTCTGCCCACCCTCCAAATCTGTAGTCACGACATTGCCAGTCGATGAAGTTTGCCAGCTCACCGGTCTTGAGGTATGGGTGCCCGCCATTTTGGCTCGTCATGTATGCAATAGATGGCAAGATGTCTCGTCCATCACGAACAACAAAAACATATTTGCTGTCTTCACGATACGGTGGCATCTCATGCGTCTTTACAAATCTTTGCAGAGGGTAGTCATTTGGGTAGCACTCAATTGGAATGTAGTTGACAGTACCGATCATGCTTGACAGAACCTGAGACGGATAAACCATCTCAAGACAACTTAACGTCAGCGTATTGCCACTTCGCGGATAACTAGCGACAAAATACAACGGACCATCAGACAGCGGTTCGTAACCTCGAGCCTCTATTTCGGCCTTGAGTTTTGTCGCGATCTGCCGCGTCAACCGAAAAGTTTCTTCTTGATGCTCCGGGGCATATCTTATCCGCAAGTGCTCCAGATGCATCGAGCCCACGATCTTCATTAAGTCGGCGCGAGAAAGTTTTCCAGGACTATCAAGCTTTTGAAGTTGCTCCAGCAGTGGATGAGTTGTTGGACCCCGAGTCTCCCTGCGTTTTGGTGTGATTTTCTGCAATGCAAAGAGCATCAGGTTTCCCCGCAGTATGGAGTGAACGGCAAATAGCGCAGAACAAAGTATTTGCCGATTGAATTAGCCTTCACCGCCCGCCCGTGAATGCGACTAAGACAACGCCCAACAACACCTAATACGCACTATAGGATTTCTCCTCCACAATCTGTGATCCGAGATGAAGGTTGATTTCCTTTTTTAGAGCAGCCCGCTCATCATTCGTGCGGTAAATCATGCGCGCCGTGTCAAGAAAGACCTCTCCGAAATCCTTGCTGCGTTCACAATCCCTTATTGTGTCTTCCAAATCCCAAATCCGCTCGTTCACGTCTTTGAGCTTGGATGTAAGGTCAGTAATTACAGTGGTCAGCGGCAGGTTTTGGTCCTGCTCATACTTTAGAATTTCTAGTTCACGTCGAATATTTTCCAGCTTATCAAAATCACTGATTCGTTCCGCCTTAATCTCTAGAATTGTAATTTTGTCGATAAGTTCGCCTGGCGCGACCGGAATACGGATAAGATTCTCTGCAGTCATCGATCCACGTTTGTTTTATTTCGCCCTTGAATAATCAGTGACCGGAAGTTTGGCCCCTCCCCTGGTGTTCCCACAAGTGATCTCAACCGATCATTCACACAATGTAGAACACGCAAAACCACTTTCGTAATTCAAGGCAGCAATTTATTCCCCAGAGTTTCCCCACCGACATGTTGCCCAAATATCACCTACGACAGGTCGGATATGAGCTCGAATATTGCCAAAGTGTGGCTAGATTCGCAAATCCAAGCCATACACCGGAAACATTGAAAACGGGAACTCAAACTTCGGATAGGTTGGTATGCCCATTACACTCAGAAGAATGCTCTCCAGACGTTACGCCAACAATCGGCCGTCGGAGCATATTAGGACGGCAGAACCAACTTGGTTGAGCCCTGAACATTGGGATGAGCTTTTGGTCTTCGTTCATGTTCCAAAAGCGGCAGGGACGTCTCTGAAAGACGTGCTTTGGCACATTTATGGTCGCGGGTTCGTCACCTACCACCAGAGGAAGTCAAAGTTTTCAGCAGATTCCATTACGGCCGAAAGAGCAAAAGACATCTTAGGGATCGCAAGCCATCTTCAGTTTGGTTTCCATCGCATGTTTGGTCCCCAAACGTCAGACCGGCCCAAGGATGGACTGTTTGAGGGCCGCAATATTCGTTACATCACGGTTGTGCGAGATCCCGCACAACGGCTTTTGTCGTACTATCGCTTTGTTACGTCGTTTCCCGCGCATTATTTGCACGAATGCACTAAAGGCCTGAATTGCCCGGATTTTCTCGCACTCATGGAAGAGATAGATAATGGGGAGTGCAAGAACCTGCAGTGTGGTCTCATCGGCAAAAATGGTGGTACAGCCGACGACGCAATTTCAACGATCGAGCAACACTATCACGCGGCCGTAACGATCGAAGATACGCCAAACCTTATCTCATATTTGGAGCGCACACTGAATTGGCCCAAGGGTCGGGCACGTTTGAAAGTCAAGAACCAAAGCCCCAAGAGCCATAACCAGAGGGACATTGAGTTGGTGCGTGAATTTGTAAAAAAACACAGCAAGGAAGACCAGAAGTTGTATGAACATGTGCGCGATCACATATCACCGCGCTTCATATAACAAATGCTATCCAAAGTACATCGTGATCCACTGCTGAAAATTTGATTTTGAAGCTTGGATTGATTGGCCCCTGTTCATTGAACAAGGGTCACATCAGCCTGATCACTGCTTCCACCAGTTTTCGTCTGTCTCATAACCAAGGCCCATGAGCGCTTCTGTGCCGCCCAGTTCATGAAAGGCTTTCTTTGCCCTGCTGTCCCACGACAACATCCAGCTGCTGCCTTTTCGATTCAGCGACCAGTCATAATACATTTCGTTCTTGTCGAACTCATGCCCGATGCCCCACGACTTGTTGGCCGAGGTGTTCTTCTTAATGTTTTGAAATATGATGTCCTGGCTCTTATAGACACTTGTTTTAAAGTCATCAGTAAACCTGTTATCCGGATCGTAAAAGTCCAAAACATCAACAAACACATTGGCATCCTTCAAAAAGTCCTCGTAACGGACAATCTTTTTTTGCCCGTTCTTCGTCAAACGAAGGACAGTCTTAATGTGCTGAGGCCAGTCACCGTAAGGATATGTGTCTCGACACCAATAAATAAAATCAGCAATTTCTTCGCGCATCTTAAAATTATGAAGACCCTGTCGGTAGGTCATATACGCCAGAGACACAACGGTATCTCTTCCGTCCCTGACAATAAACACGCACTTATCATTTGCATAATGATCGCGTGCCACGTGGTCTTTAACGATGCGTGGATAAGGGTAGACCTCATCATAGATCTTCTTTGAAAAAGGGGGTATTCCGCCGCCTCTCACTGCTGTGAGAATTTGCGCTTGGGTTGCAATTGCGGTAAGTTGCGTAATTAGCGTATTTCCACTTCGCGGATAGCTCACAAAGTAAGCCAAAGGCACCCTTGAATTTGTGGGCTCGGTGAGTAGGCCGTCTCCGACACTGTCGTATATGTCGCGAAGCAAGGTCGCTATTTTTTGAACGACGGGCCTCCGTGCTTGAGGCTCCATGTCGTCCATATACGTACATGCCAAGTGCAAGAGCCCCACCAAATACCGTTTTCGATCAAAATCCGACGGTCCCAACTGCCGAAACTCTTGTTGCACGAGACCCAGAATACGTTCGACTTTCGAACTGGCTGTTGCGATTTGTGGTAGCCGGCTCGGCGCCAGACTTGTTATTAAGTGCCTGTATTCATGCCGCGCACGTTTAAGTATGCGCACGCCTTTCGACAAAGTCGGGTTCTTTTGCATTAGCCCTGTACAGTTCGCTTCTCGTTCGTGATGTTATGGCACCACGTTCCAACACAGATCTTCAAACTAGTGCCTGAGTCGCACCGATTAGGATACCGAACGATAGCGTCGCCCTACCCTGTGGAATTAGAATGTTCCTCAAACGTAATTGAAGAACTTCATTTCCTCTGAAAACAGATCCGTCAAATCCTTAACCGTGTGATGCGCAAGCTTTTTCTTGTAATTACCAGGGTGCACTTGCCGAATATGTTGACCTGTGTCTTCCTCTTTCGGGAAAACATCATACCGCCGCAGGAGGATCCACTTTATCCACAATGGAAACCGCCAACCCAAGTGCCCACAGATATCGCTAATCCACTCAGACTTTTTATAGATGACATCTTCATATCGATATATCCGAACATCGTTCTCTTCGCAGAGTTTTTTGTACTGACCAAACATATCGCGAAACTGCGGCGCCATCATTTTTGCAAAGGCATCAATGTCCATTTCATCAGCAGCACCGCGTAGCGCAACATCTGAGACTGAACTTTTCAATCCACTGCCCGGCTCGGGGTGGCTTTCGCGCATTGAATAATAGTGGGAAACAAGCACGTCCCGCGGATCTCGAACCAAAAGGAGTTTCTTCACTTTTGGTATGATCGGGATTTCAAATTGGTTTGGAAAATACCGAAAACCGCCATAGCAGTAGCCTTTTTCCAAAAAGATATCTCTGGTTTCCTCTGGTACCTTTTCTCCTGGCATGCCGAGCCGATAGTACTCACCCATAATCGAGACATAGATAAGCCCGTTACTGT
This sequence comes from Hyphomicrobiaceae bacterium, assembly GCA_965222775.1. Classification (GTDB taxonomy): domain Bacteria; phylum Pseudomonadota; class Alphaproteobacteria; order Rhizobiales; family Hyphomicrobiaceae; genus CBDCUV01. The sequence goes on along the minus strand of OZ244971.1, from coordinate 799,767 downwards.
TGCTGAGCCGTTGCATTATGCGATTGAGCAGACTCGAGCCAGATTTAGGCATTGCGAACACAAGCACGCTGTCGCGTTCCGGTTTCTTTGCCGGTGGCAACGTGAACACGACGCGTTTCTCACCGTTGTCATTGTATAAAACTGAAGGTGGTGAGGAGGTCATGGAGCAGCCATTCCTTCTCGTTGCTGGCATGATCGTGGGAATTGACCCGGACAAGGAGCTCAACAAACTCAGACTCGGGTGAATTGAGTAAGAGGCGCCAACGCAGTTGACCTTTGTTACCCTCAAGGCACTTCCCAGGTTATTCTCCCGCCCGTTTTCGGGGCCGTGCCGTTTAAATGTGGACCAAAAAAAAGTGACGGAACGATACTGTTTTGTCAACTACAGCAAATACCGTTTCAACGAAACACTCGCTTTGAGCCTGACATCCGCAAACTATCCACAGGTATGAAAACCACGGGAAGCAATTCTCAATCACACGCAACGCACACTTTGACATTAATTGGCTTGGGACTACTTTGATTCGCAGATAAAATGCGTTTGCAATTTAACGCGGTTGAGACGAGATCGGCGCCGAAAGTTAAGTGAGAATGCGTCACCAGCCACCAAAAATCTTTTTCCTTCACATTCCGAAGTGCGCTGGGAATAGCGTATGGCATGCGCTATGGGACATTTCTGGAAGGCGGCGCAGTTACCAGGTCGCTGTCAGAAAACACATTTTGGCATTCCAAGGAGCACCGGCTAGCAAGCTCGAGGCATATGATGTCGTTGGTGGTCACGGCCCGCTGAACATGTACGCAGAAAAACTGAGCGATATGCCAGAGCGCTTAAAGTTCACAATTCTCCGGCATCCACTGGAACGAATTGTTTCCGCGTTCAATTATATCTCTGCAAAGCCCAGACATCCGTTCCACAAAAAAGTTTCAAACGATAGTTTTTCAAACTACGTACGCGATGCCTCGATGTGCAGGCCGAACATGATGTCACAGTTGATTTCAGGAGAACCCTGCGCTGAAAAGACTTTGGAGATATTAGAAAATTGGTTTGATCTGTATTGCGACTTTGACAGGATTGATGATTTGGTTGCAGAGCTCTATCGCAGTGCGGGCCGACTCCCGAAATCAACCGCGCACAAAAACAAGGGTGTCCCAAAATTCAAAGTCTCCGACATCGATCCAAAACTTATTAGTTTTATTGAGGAAACCCATTCTGAGGATCTCAAGCTGTACAAACTGATTCAGTCTCGCAACAGCGCCAGCCAGAAACACATTAATGGTCTGACTCATGTGAACGCCACTTGAAGGACAAGGCTGCGACTTCGGTGGTCCAGCGGTCATGCAATCCAATCCTCAATAGGAGGGCGAGGGACGAAATGTTCTCCAAATTCACAAAGCGTTTCACCAGCAAGATTGACCAAGTCTTACGTTCAAATAGCCATACATTTGGCGTCACACGCAATTTGTTGGAACGTAATCTCCATCTGAATGGTCAAGTGGCCGCGATGCACGTTCGCGGACTCGATCGAATAAAGTCGCTGGAAGACGTCGAGTTTCGTGTCACATCTCAATGGGGCGAAGACGGCATCATCGAATGGTTGTGCCACAAGTTGCCAAATATCAACCGGTCCTTTGTTGAATTTGGCGTAGAAAACTACGGCGAAGCAAATACGCGGTTCCTGTTGCAAAACCGTGGTTGGCGCGGGCTCATCATGGACGGAAGCTCAGCGCATATGAAAAACGTGCGCAGTGAAACACTTTACTGGATGCACGATGTCACCGCGATACCTGCCTTTGTCACGGCTGAAAACATCAATGACCTGATAACCAAAAATGGTTTTGCCGGCGAACTTGGTATTCTAAGCGTCGATATAGATGGCAATGACTATTGGGTCTTAAAGGCTATTGATTGCGTCAACCCAGCGATTTTGATTGCGGAATTCAATGGTGTCTTTGGTGACAAACATGCGATTACGGTGCCCTATGACCCGTCGTTTGAGAGATTAAAGGCACATCATTCTGGTCAATACTTTGGTGCCTCCCTTGCGGCCATGATTAAGCTGGCAAAGGAAAAAGGTTTTAGCTTTGTTGGGACAAACTCAAATGGCGTAAATGCATTCTTTGTTCGCAATGATCTTGTAGACCAAGTTTTAAACTCTATTGAAGAGGTAAAGGCCTGGCCCGCGCGTCACCGTGATTCGCGAAACGAAAATGGAGAATTGACGTTTGTCGGTGGCACCAGCAAAGCTGACCTAGTTAAGCACCTCCCGATACACAACATCGAATCTGGCAGCGAGCAAGCTCTTGAAAGCTTGTTTCCGCTCTATTCCGATCAGTGGGCGAAAGAGATCTAGCCCGCAGACACCACCTGCCGGACGTCCGAATCTTTCTGCTGATTGAAGCGGTCTTTTCGACCTTTGCTTGCCGTCTCGAGAGACCTGCGAAAGCGCTCAATCACTTTCTTGCCATGCGGAAAGCTTGAACGTGTATCAAGATCCAGAAATGGAAGCACCAGCGCGCGCGCAAAATTTCGCAACTCCTTTGTCCAGCCATACCGCTCCGCCGTCACCAAAAGTGACTGTGCGGCATCAACAAAGCGATGCTCTCGCAACAACATCTGGTCAATCAGCCCAAAATACCACGTGAAGTGCACTGGGATCTGCTCGGCATACCGCCGCTTCGCCGCCGCAAGGCCATTCTTTAAAATCATTTTTGCGATCAGGGCCAAATGACGCGGATTGGATTTGGTGGTTTCCAAAAAGTGATCCGCATTTTTCCCGAAGTACTCAAAGTCATGTTTGAATGAGGCATACACCGACGTTGAACGATTAAGAACTTGCACGTTGGGCAAGTTCTGCTTCGCCGCACTACTCGTTGCAACAACGGTAAGCCCACTGCCACATCCGATGAATAAGTCAGCAAAGTGTGTGAGTAGGGCGGTTTCCCGCATGCTTAGCTCACCGCCATGGATGATGTTTGGTTTGGTAGAATGAAACACCTCGTGCGTAGAAATGATGACGCACGTGTCGCGCAGCGCAACCACCAACCTTTCCGCCATTTTTAACGCGATGTCGGGTGTCATCGACGACTGCCCTGATTTTGAGGAACACTCCACCAGGACAACGTTCTTATAGGACTCAATTTTGTTGAGCTTAACCCATTCATCCACGTGTGCCCGTTCCTGAGACGTCAACTCAATGACAGATTCGACAGGCACGGTAATGGGGTTTGGATAGTTTCGAAAAATGGAGGGACGCACCGTTCCGTCATAGTTTCCGAAGTAGTTAGGGCTGATTTGGGTCATGAAGGCGTGGTCATACGCTCCGTCGGCAACGGCCGCCCATGCTTCGCGTTCAAATGCGTGCCAAGCTCGGGTCATGTCGGCCCAACCATCGACGTGCACTTCCCAAATCGCGTCAACGTCAGGATTGTTTTCGATGACCTTCCTGCACAAAGACGAAATGGCCCATGTCAAATGGCACCCTGGAAAATCTGACTTGATCTGCCGGGCAATCGTCGTCGCATAAAGGCAGTCCCCATTTGAACCCAGTTGCCCGAGCAAAACACGTGTCGTCATTCCTTCACCCTCAACCCAATTGGATCGTGAACGAGCTTAAGCCCGTAGTCTTCTTCCAAAATCCAAGACACAACATCGACAGCCGACAGTTTCGGTACTACGCCAATATTATTTCTCAGATGTGTAGTGTCTGCGCGATAGGTCTGAATTTCCTGGCTTGTTGCCGGCACGCTCGCCTCGACATATCGGCGCCAATCCAGTCCAGCAGCACTAAAGATGGTATCAACAATTTCTGACCCAATCCAGGTGTGTCCCGTTGCCAACACGTAATCTTCATTTGCATCGTGTTCCAAAATTCGCTGACCAATTTGCATGAATTCTGCTGCCGACCCCCAGTCACATGCAAAATCCAACGTGTACACAGATTGTTTTTGGTCAATTTCCCCTTTCATGGCAGCGGCCAGAATATCTGTTATTTTCGGAATGAAAAAATGACGCGGTCGGCGCGGACTGTCGTGGTTCAATAGATAGAGCACGGACCCGCGCACATCATGCGTCTTGCGGTAATAGTCGATGAGATCCCGAGCCGAATTCTTGGTGATCGAATAAAGGCAGGTGGATATCCGCAGAGACTTTTCCGATACCACCTTTGGCGGCGTTGCGCCGAACGCTTTCAGTGAACTGGCATAGAGCAATCGGCACGACGGCGCCTGCAAGCGCATGTATTCCAAACAAATATGCACATTGCCCAAGTTGACTTGCAACGCATTCTGCCACTTGTCCTCATAAACAAACCCCGATGCACCATGGACCGCGGCCAGGTAATAAATGCGTTCAGGCCGCACGTCGTTCAGGAGTGCGCTCAATGCTGCGCCTTGGGTCAAATCCAGTTTTTGATATTGGAAATTGGTCCCCTGTGGAACGTACCGGGACTCCATTTGCCGGCCGATGCCCCAAACTTGCCAGCCCAAGTCGACAAGATGCTCAGCAAGATAGGATCCATCTTGGCCATTCACACCAACAACAAGCGCACGCGGCATGGCAACAAACACCCTCCCCTAGGACATCACATGCGGCTAGCCGTGTGCCTTTAGAACACGAACTCCGTTACCATTGGCTAGAGTCCTAAGATCTGCTCAATCCGCTCTGTTGTCATCTCCGCAACCTTCATCTTTTCATCGAGGTTGTTCGCATCGACAACTTCCACTTCGGGCAATGGAAAAATCATCCTCGTACCATTGCGGATCATTTCTGCTTCGCGTTCAAGAAACTCGCGTCGAAAATGCCAAGGCAAGACCAAGTAATAGTCCGGTTTCATGGCACGCGACTTTTCCTCTGAGATGATCTTGATATTGGTGCCAAGCGTCATTGCGCCATCTTTTTGAGGATTTCGGTCAGAAGCATATTCGATCTTGTAGTTGTCGATATTATACCACTGCAACAAAACGTTGCCTTTGGTGGACGCACCATAGACATGCACTGTCTCGCCGGCCGCTCTGACGCGCCCCATGAGCTCCGTCATTTCTTCTCTTAAGCTCTCGATTCGCTCTTGAAACGCCCGGTAGGGTTCATCGGTATCAAGCTGCATTTCGAACTCCATCAGCTGGAGCCGACGCATGTAGTCCATATCCTCGCGTGTATCATATTTTATGCAGTCTTCGTGGCAGACGTAACAGCGAATACTGCCCCCATTAATCTCATTGAGGGACACTTTGAAAATGCGCAACCCCGCAGCATTTGCAATGTAGTTCAAAACATCGAGGCTGTAATACTCCAAATGCTCGTGACAAACGGTGTCAAACGAGTTCATTTTGAGCATCAGCGGCATATAGGACATTTCAAGGATCCATATACCCTGATCACCCAACAGCGATTTTATATTTTTGGCAAAATCAATCGGATCTTCCAGGTCATAGAACATCGCAATTGAGGTGATCACATCAAACTTGCGCTCGCCAATACGTGCACGCCCTTGAGAGCTGGGAAAGACTGTTCCAACAACTTGGATCGCGTCATCAATCTCTTGCGCAATGTCAGAAGGATCAAAGCCCCACAGTTCAAAGTCTTCAGGATAGCACTTCAAGAGCGTGCCATCATTGCACCCAATATCCAAAACGCGCTTATGTTGTGGTTCAATCAAACTGAGCGCCGAACCAACAATGCCACCCAAATGATCGCGCATTGTCTGATTGGTCCCCGAGCGGTACCAATAATTTGCATAAAGGATTTCAGGTGGAATCGAGTGCCCCAACTGCAAAAGCCCACACGCATTTTCCCGTGCCGAAACATCGCACCTGACAAGCGACGTTGGCACTTTTCTAAGCGGCGGCATTACCATTCCCGACTTGACGAAAGAGCCCTGCAGATACTGATGCTCTAAGTCAATGACAGGAATGAGTGCCGGGGAGCTACACACTCGGCAATTTTTTTTGTGGCGTATATGCATGACCTCTCCCGCTTCTGCCAAGCATGTAGACTTGATTTATACCGTTAGCTGAAGTCTGCACCCACCGGCCCCTGAATTCGCACCGACCAACTTACACAGAGTTCAGTAATTGGTTCAAATGGGCAGTGCGAACAACTGTTGAACTATTACAAACGTGGCGGGTCACGTGCGACCGATTCGAGGCTTCCTATCAGCAAACCCAGCCATTCGCAAGCAGGCGCCAGGACAACAGAAATGACCAAGATTGCCAACAAGTGACCGCCACAGTAATTGTGGGTGACTGTTATTTCATGTGCACATATGACTCTTTCGCCTGTTACCTTTTCCCAATTGCCCTTTACTGACTTCCTGGGCAGGGCTATGTACGCGAAAAACAAAATGCCCGGATTCACATACCGACAAGACGCCGCAACAAGCATTCACGCAATCATCGCCGATGAACACGCACAATCCGCCAAAACCCTCGGACGGCCGGACCATCTTCACTGTCCAAGGCTGGCACGGGTCTCGAAAATGCGAACTACACGTCGAATCAAAGGCTCAAATTGAATTTGCGCGTCGCGTGATTTCACATGAGGTCAAAGAGCTCTCGCAAAACCTCGTTGTGTTAGAAAACAGAGTGCGCACGACGGGAAATGACCGCGCCCAGCTTGAAAACTCCAAACAACGTCCATCGTTTGATTTGATTGTTGAGCCGGCCGAAGCGTCGCCGAAAAGAACGCTCAAAAAAGTAGCACTCGTTGACGGACACCAAACAAACACACCTAGTCAGACCAAGTTTTCCGGCACCTTTAGCGATTGGTTGCAAGCGCGCTTCCCCGCCCATGCCACAATGATTGTGACCAATGGCGCGCGTTCAGCAATGCCTGGCTTGGCACTCCTTTCCGAACCAAAATTCGACGTCATCGCTGTCGAAGATGATGAAGGAAAAGCCTCCTCCACATTTTCAAAGCGCCCTGACCGCCAACGCGCACACCCCGCTTCACTTGCGCACTGGCTCGCCACAACGGACAGCTGGGAACGTGGTCAGGTTGTTGGCTTTGTCCTTGGACCCGATACCAGTTCCACCTCCGTGGAACTGTTGCGATTTCGCCTGCACCCCAATCAATTCATTGCAGTCCCAAAGAATGCTCCGGCAGCGCGCGAATTAGTAAAGTGGTGGGGTGGGCAAAGGATAGAATGCGCAGATCTGTTGTTGTTTACCGAGCCTGATTTGCACTTTCTTGATCCGCTTTCAGAATCGATCGAACAACAAAACAAGATCAATTGGCCAAAAATATCAGTCATTACAGTAAGCTACAATCAGGCGGATTATCTCGAAGATTGTTTGCGGTCAGTCCTCAACCAGGATTACCCAAATCTCGAATACATTGTCATAGACGCCGTTTCGACAGACGGCAGCCAAGAAATCCTTGAGCGCTACAAGGATAGACTATCCAAGCTTGTCATTGAAAAGGATGAAGGTCAGTCAGATGGTCTAACGAAGGGACTAGACCTGGCAACCGGAGAAATTCTTACCTGGATCAACTCCGATGACATGCTGGCACCCGGTGGGTTGAAGCGCGCAGCCATGGCGTTCATGCATTACGACAGTGATCTCGTCGTAGGGGGATGCGAGCGCATAACAACGAGCAGTGACGAAGTACTTCGCCTGCATCACCCAGCCTTGCCCTACGGTAAGAAAATGCCACTCGGGTTTGCTGATCACTTTATTTGGAGCTCGTCGTGGAGCCAGGGCGATTACTTTTTTCAGCCTGAAGTCATGTTCAGCGCCGACATCTGGCGCCGCTCGGGTGGGTACCTAAAAAAACATCTGTATTGGGCAATGGATTGGGAGTTGTGGATCCGCATGGCCCTTGCCGGCGCAACGATTGTCCATATCCCCGAAACGATTGGTCGCAGTCGCGAACACGCACAACAAAAGACAACATCTGAGCAGCTCTATCTTTATCAGCTACGAAACATTTTGTTGGAACACGACGATGTTCTGGCAGAGATCGAAGCCTCAGACGTATCCTTGCCCGATGGCATTCCCGACACCTGGGTCCCGCCTAAAATACGACGAAAGCGAACAGATCTTTTGGCAAGACTATGGGACCTGCGGCATCCAGATCGATTGAAAGCAGCAATTCTTAATCGCATACCGGCGCCTATGGTTGACCGGCTTCGATCATTTCGTGCCGCGCAGCGCTATAACTTTGGCGGCTATCGCGTACTATCGACGTTGCGCTTGGCAGAGCTTCAACGTGCAAACGAGTTGTTGCACGAAATTCGTACCTCTAGAACGTCCGCGCAGCAGCGCGTGGCAGAACTACAAAGAAAGGTCGAGTGCTTGTCGCAGCGCGTGCGGGATCTATCGCAACACGCGCCCAAGCAACAATATCAGCAAGATGGCGGCGAAGCCCAAACCCTTCAAAACGACAAGGTCCGCGACAACGTTACCCTGTTTGCGAACTCAACCGCAGATTTCATCTTTGACACGTTTTATGGCCAGCCAGCCACGGACAAACAACGAAACACAATTTTGCAGATGATTTATGCAGGCGCCCCCATGAAGGATCTGCTGCGTCACGTCGCACTCCAAAATGTGGATAAACAGGACGCACCAAATTTTGCACGCAACAAACGCCTCCTAGCCGACCGGTTGGAGTTATACTTCCGTGATGAGCTGGCTGAGGCAATTGATCGTTTCAATATCGTTGACGTTGGCGCTAAAAAAATTAGCGATGAGGATCATATTTACGCGCCGCTGATTGCAAATTTCCCAACCTGTGTCGTGGGTTTTGATCCGTTCGACGAAGAAAGGAAAGGATCAAAAGCACAAGAAGAAAGAAAACCGGATAATCAAAGCGAAATTCGCATTTTGCCGCACTTTATTAGTGACGGGAAAAGCGCGACATTTCACGTCAATAAGATGCGGCCAACATCTTCACTCTTGAAAGCAAACCTAGGATTAGCCGAGCGTTTTTCGCTGTTGGCCGAGGCGCTAACAACGGTCGAGACACAAGAAGTCACAACCCTAACATTGGATGAGGCGTTGGCAAAAGAAAGTCTCGCAAACCAACCCATTGATTTCTTAAAAATAGACATAAAAGGTGGGACGCTGCCTGCATTACGCGGCGCGAAAGAAACGCTAAAGCGAACACTGGTCTGCCAACTCGAAACCGAATTCTCCGAACTCTATGGCGGAGAACACTTATTCGCTGAAATTGACCCATTCATGCGCAAAATGGGTTTCACTCTCTTAGATTTAGTTGAAATCGGCCGACAGCGCTACAAGGCAATCGATAACATCCCCAACCATATTTACCACGCCGGCCGTATGTTATGGTCTGACGTGCTTTATGTGCGTCATCTTGACCAGCCAGAAATGTTGACAGAAAAAGAACTCCTGAGGCTTGCGGTCATCGCGCACGATGTCTATCAAAAATACGATTTAGCGTCCGAATGTTTTCGGATCTACAAAGAGCGTACGGGCAAAACGCTATATGACGACTATTTGAATACAAATAGCTAAAGAGCGGCACGTAGAGAAAATCGCGGGGCAAATGCGAAACGTTTGGCAATAATCAATTCTGCGCGGCTGACCATTGCGGAAGTCGACTGCGCAGACGTTGTCAAACAAATCCTTTGATAACGCGGGGTCAAATCTTAGCGCAAAAGCAAAGTGTGTCGTGTTCTGATCTGAAACGTGTCGGGTGAAGTGAAGTAAACAACCTTGAGAGGGCGGCGAACATGATCAGTCGAAAGGTAGCATTGATAACAGGTGTCACCGGACAAGACGGTGCTTACCTCGCAGAGTTCCTTTTGGGGAAAGGATATGAAGTTCATGGTGTAAAACGTCGCGCTTCATCTATAAACACGGAACGGGTCGATCACCTCTATCAAGATCCGCATATATCCGATGGGCGCTTTACGTTGCATTATGGCGACCTAACCGATTCATCCAATCTCATTCGCCTAATACAAGAAACTCAACCAACTGAAATCTATAACCTAGCCGCCCAAAGCCACGTTGCTGTGAGCTTTGAAACGCCCGAGTACACAGCCAATTCTGACGCTTTGGGCACACTTAGACTTTTGGAAGCCATCCGTATCCTAAAGCTCGAGGACACATGCCGGTTCTACCAGGCATCAACGTCAGAGCTCTACGGCAAAGTGCGTGAAACCCCGCAGCGTGAAACAACACCGTTTTATCCACGCTCGCCCTACGCCGCGGCCAAGCTCTACGCTTATTGGGTTACGGTCAACTACCGCGAGGCCTACAATATTTTTGCCAGCAACGGCATTTTATTTAACCACGAAGGGCCAACGCGTGGCGAAACGTTTGTCACGCGTAAGATCTCGCGCGCGGTGGCAGAAATCACCTGCGGCACACAGGATGTTCTCCATCTCGGCAATCTCGACGCAAAGCGAGATTGGGGCTTTGCAAAAGACTATGTTGAGGGGATGTGGCTGATCTTACAACACGACCAACCCGATGACTTCGTCCTAGCAACCGGGGATACGCGGTCCGTGCGGGAATTTGTTGAAGCAGCCTTTGCGTGCGTTGGCCGCAAAATCGCGTGGAAAGGCCAAGGCACCGACGAGGTCGGCGTCGATGAGGGAACGGGCAAGACTTTGGTTAGGGTAGATCCACGCTACCACCGCCCAACCGAAGTGGAGCTCCTGCAAGGCGATGCCACCAAAGCAAAAGAAGTACTGGGCTGGGAACCCGAGACAAATTTCGAGGAACTCGTTCGGATGATGGTGGACGCGGATTTAAGAGTGGCGAAGATGGGCTTAGCCATTAGCGAAGCGGCAGAGTAACAAATGGCCTACGGGTCAAAAAGAATGCGGCGACCACAATTTTCTGCGGCTTAGCATCTCACCCAACAACAGACTTGGGATGTGCCCGCGCGACGCCCAAATTAAGACGGTTGTCGCATTCAACGTCATGCACATCTTGCGGATTTTGTATCCACCAACTGTCGAGCTGGATTTGCAGTCTCGGATGTAAGACAAATGATTTGGCAAGGTGACGGACCAGCTGCGTCAAACGTCTCGACTTGTGTGCGAGCGACGCTTTCTCAAGGGCTAGAAATGCTGACAATCGACGCTGAACGTTTGCAGGCAGCTCTTGGTCACCACCATTAAAATAGCGTTGCGACAGTCGATCAATGGCTGTGTCAACATCGGCCTGCTGTGCGTTGGCCCCCTTACGCACGATCGCGCCCAATTCTTGTACGACATCAAGCCGCCCGCCTTCGCGTGAAAAGCGAATAAATAAATCCAGATCTTCCAGCCGACGGAGCTGCGGGTCAAACCCACCAATCTTTGCAAGCGCCGCCTTGGACATGACTACCGTCGAGCCGGGGCAAAACCAACAACCACTTGCAAATTTTGAAAGCTCGGATGCAGGCTTTGGCAACAAAGTATTGCTGAATGCACCGGAGCTAAAACGAAAGCGCCATGCGCACGCAACGGCTGTCATGACAGGGTCAGAGACCGTCTCAAGATACCGCATTTGAAATTCAAGCTTTTGCGGAAACCACTCATCATCTGAATCAAGAAATGCCACATGACTGGTGTCTAGCGCGTCAACGCCAGCCTGGCGGGCAGCCGAAGCACCTGAATTTTTTTCAAGCCGCAAAAGTGTGATTCTTGAATCTGCTCGATATTGGTCGGCGAGCACAATCGCGGGCTGCGAGCCATCGTCAACCACAACAATACGCTCAGGCAAACGAGTTTGAGAAAGGACGCTCGCCAAAGCAGCGTGCACATATTCTGGCCGGTTAAAGACCGGAATGACGACACCCAATGTGATCATCGAAGCAGTTTCACCCTGAAAACGCTACGAGCACTATCGAATCATCTGACGCCGGAACATTGTGCGCTTAATACCCAAGGTGGAAAAGAAACGCTACGGCACGGATCAAGATTCACAGGGAAAAACTTCACTAATGCGGGGATATGATGCCTTGCTCAGAAAATGCGACTTTCCCGTCACGATAATATTTCGGCAACAAAAAAAGGTCCGCGGTGCCCGCAGCCAAAGTATGACTGCGTCAATCATGCAACAACTTTCAATTAGAACTATTCTAGTCAAGTTTATTTGTTTGACTCCCATATAGATTGCGTTAGTCAGGGGTTTGGGTTCAATAAATGCGTCCAAAATCGTAGTATAATGATCCTAATATCGAGACCTTAAATCTCAATTATTGGGGAAGTAGATGGAAAATGTTTCCCGCGTATGGGCGCACTTTTGTTGCAACCGTTTTCGAAATCACATTTTGGCAACAAACAAGAAATTCTGCGCATTGTTCTTTGCGGCGATGATAATCGTTGCCGCTGCGGGCTTAGCGCATGCGCAAGACGACTCATCGCCTGTAGAAGCGCCTGACAGCAACGCCGCCTCAGAAACGAATGATACTAGTACACCTGATTCAGACGCCCAAGCACCAGACGGCGCACAAACGCAAGATAAAGATAACCTACCTGAAATCGTGATCGAAACGAAGGATGAGGACACCGACAAGACTGCTGCAGATCCGAGCGACGACGATCAAGGTGCGCCGCCTACGACAACAAGCGCCAAACCGAAAAAGAAAAAGGTAACAACGAGCGCCAGTGCCCCTGGGCCAACAATCGCTGGTGCGGATGTTGTTGATGTGGAAGGCCCACCTGGCGACGGGGCGGGCGGTCCCGGTGAGCCCAGCAGAGGCGATACTCTGAATAGAGGGACAACAGGTATTGACGGTTACCTTGCAACGGGCACGTCCACCGCGACCAAAACCAACACACCGATCAAAGATATCCCCCAATCCATAACCGTTATAACAAAACAACTGGCCGAAGACCAAGGTAGCAACACCGTCGGCGAAGCGATACGATATGTTCCTGGCGTCATCGTGCAGCAAGGCGAAGGCCATCGCGACCAAATTACAATTCGCGGTCAGGAGACGACCGCCGACTTCTTTGTCGATGGTGTGCGTGACGACATTCAAACATTCCGCGACATTTACAATGCCGAATCCATTGAGGTCCTCAAAGGCCCCAACGCCATGATCTTTGGTCGAGGCGGCGGTGGCGGCATCATAAACCGCGTCACTAAAAAGGCTGACGGCAGGAAGGTCTATGAAGGCACAGCGCAATTTGGAAGCTATGAGCGCAAGCGTGTCACTGCGGATGTCGGACAGGCGATAAACGAAAATTTCGCTGTCAGGCTCAATGCCATGTACGAAGATTCAGCAACGTTCCGTGATTTTTCTTTTCTAGAACGCTATGGCATCAACCCCACGGTGGGCATTACTCTGGGTCCGAAAACAAAATTCCATATGAGTTACGAGTATAAAGTTCACGATCAAAATGTTGATCGTGGTGGTCCGTCGCTCAATGGCGTTCCCTTCCAATACCCGCGAGAAACGTTTTTTGGTCAGCCCTTGGTGAGCATTACAGAATTTGAAGGACACATTGCCACCGCCACATTCGAACATGAAACGGATTTTGGCCTGCAAATCAGAAACCACACCTTTTACGCCAATTACGATAAGCTCTACAAAAACATTTTTTCCGCGTCGGCGGTCAACGAGCCCGGCCCCGGTCTCGTTGAACTTGAAGGCTATCAAAACACAACCGATCGCGAGAGTTTTTTCAATCAAACAGACTTTGCGCACACCTTCGATACGGGTCCGCATGTGCGCCACACAGTTCTCGCTGGGCTTGAAATTGGCCTCCAGGAGACATCCGATTTCCGCAACCTGCCAAGTTTCGATAGGCCAATGTCAGGAACAAATTCAATCGATGTCCAGGCTCTCATGCCGACGACATTTCGTCCCGTATTTTTCGATCAACCCAGTCGACGCAGGTTCACAGACCTGCAATCCACAAGCGGCTACATCCAAGATCAGATCGAAATCACAGAGTTCTTCGAACTTATCGGCGGCATTCGCTTCGAGCGTTTTGATCTTGAGTTCGGAAACGGGCTTGACGGCCTTGTATTGGAGCGCGTGGACGAGGAATGGTCACCGCGTGTGGGCGCTGTCGTCAAACCAACCAAAGATGTGTCGCTTTACGTGAGCTATGCAAAGTCATTCTTGCCCCAATCCGGCGATCAATTTGACAATCTTACAGTGGATCGCGCCGACTTGGAGCCCGAAGAGTTCGAAAACTATGAAACGGGATTCAAATGGAACATTGCGCCACGACTCTTCTTTACCGGTGCGTTGTTTAGGTTGGATCGCAAAAACCAGCGTGTGACAATCGGGCCAGATCAAACCGCCGCAACGGGTCTAACGCGGACCAAAGGAGGCGAGTTGGGCCTGAGCGGATACATCACCGACCAATGGCAAGTCTACGGTGGATACGCGAACATAAGTTCAGAGATCTTAGACGCTGGCACATCCGACGAACGTGTTGGCAATTCGGTCGAAGCTACGCCCCGTCACCAATTCTCCATGTGGAACAGATACCAACTCACCGAAATGTTTGGACTCGGACTTGGCGTGCTGCATCAGTCAAGCTGGTTTACAGAGGCCGGAAATAAAGTGGTAGTCCCGGGTTTCACCCGCGTTGATGCGGCTGCCTACTTCGATCTCAATGAGAATTGGAGCGCACAAGTCAACGTCGAGAACATTTTTGGTGAGGACTATTGGATCTCATCTCATAATGACAACAACATTTCCTACGGTGCCCCAACGTCCGTTTACGTGACCGTTAAAGCCAAACTGTAGTTCTCTGTCAGTTTGCCGTAGGACTTCGCACCGGGGGGAACGGCCCAACCACGCGGTACATTGTTTTTGGTGTGCAAAGTCAGGCGATAGAACCACTTCTTATGCGCGATTGCGATCACGCGACGCCCATTAGCGCTCCGAAGATCCAACGCATGCCATACCCAACAAGATAAACGACAAGCGCACCCCCTCCGAAGCACGCGACGCTAAATAGATAAGACGAAATAAGATCGTCATAAGGAAAGAGCTTGGCGATGTCATCGCGTGCCAAAAACCCGCCAACAAAGGCAAGCGGCAATAGCCACCAAATCGATAGTCCAAGGAGACCAAACGCCAACGGCCCAAAAAGCAAGGTTGCGCCAACGAGCGCCAACACCAGTCGATAAGGCAATTGTCGAAACAGTTTTTCCGTCATGACCACCAGCAATCAATACGATTAGACGACGTACAATACACCTTTTGCATTAAGGGCCCGTTGTCACACAAAGTTCCCTCTGCAACGAAAAACTACGTTTTGCGGGAAGAAACGCCGTATTGCGCCGTTATTGGCCAACAAATCCGGTTTGTCTTGTGGGGAATATTGCGCGGTTTTTGACGCGTAACGTGCGTAAGACAAAAGTTTGCAGACCCAAGATCCATCCGAAATGTCGACGAAATTGTCCACAGACTGCCTGAAAATCAGCGGTTTAATTGGCTTGCACGCCCTATCCGACTCAGTCTCGGTGTAAAAGCGGGCCAAAATAAAGCCCCGGGAGCCAATCAACTTTGGAGCAAGTCAAATGAATCTCACCGCGCCTTCAAGACTTATCTTTCTCGTTTCGGTTTTGCTTGCCGCAGCTGTTCTACTGGTGCGCTATGCCGGCGTCAACATTCCGGTTATTTCAGATCACACGACATTGGCAATGTTGATCGCCTATCTCGTACTCCTCATCGGCGTCGTCTTTCCCGGTGTTTAGTCAATTAAAAATCACACCGTCACAAAATAAAAAACACAGGGTTTCGGCCCTGTGTTTTTTGTTGGCTAAGGTGAAGACAACGGAGGTTCGGATTAGGCGACATACTTGTGCTTAGAATTGTCGACGAGTGGTTCGGCGTTATGCGTACTCAAGAAATGATGAAAGTTCTCCGAAGCCATGGGACGACCGAACAAAAACCCTTGCGCTTCCTGGCAGCGCTGCTTGGCCAAAAACGTCAGTTGTTCAGAATCTTCGATGCCTTCGGCAATAACAGACAATCCAAGAAGTCGTCCCAGCCCAATGATTGCGCGAACGATCGAAGCGTCTTCTGGGTCTATTGCAATGTCGCGCACAAAGCTTCGATCAATTTTTATGCGATCAAGTGGGAAGCGCTTTAGGTGCGACAAACTCGCGTATCCGGTCCCAAAATCATCAAAGGCAAGGCTGACGCCGATTTCGCGAATCCGCGAGAGGATCGAGACGGTTCGTTCATCATCCTCCAACAAGATATTTTCTGTCACTTCCAGTTCTAACAGCGACGGGGTCAGCGTCGTTTCGGTCAACACTTTTTCGACCGTATCCGCCAAGTCATCTGTGCGAAAATGGCTGGGTGATAGATTGACGCCCACGCGCAACGCGGATCCATCTTCTTCCCACGTGCGCGCTTGTCTGCAGGCACTTTCAAGAACCCATAGCCCAACGTCGTCAGAATAAATACCATCATTCAAGACAGGCAAGAACTCACTCGGCGGCAACACGCCGCGCTCAGGATGGTTCCACCGAATGAGCGCCTCCGCACCCACAACCGCACCGTCGCTCATCCGGATTTGCGGCTGATAATAAAGTTCAAACTCTTCATTTACGACAGCTTCACGCAGCTCTTTTTCAAGTTTTTTGCGATTTTCCAGCGCTTGTCGAATCTCAGGCCGATAAACAACGTGTCCGCTACGCTTGAGTTCTTTGGCTTTATAAAGTGCAAGGTCAGCGTTTGCGTAAAGCTCATCAACCGTCTTTCCGTTTTGCGGTGCACCCGCAACCCCCACACTGCCTTCCACAAACAGCTGCTGATCGCCAACGACGATCGGTTTTGAACGTAAAGCATTGGCAATTCGGTCGGCGATAGCGTTGACACCCGGTCCATCCTTGGAATTTTCAACGACAACTGCAAACTCGTCACCGCTCAACCTAGCTGTTAGGATTGCACTGGGAGCGCAACTCTTGATTCGTTCAGCGATAGCGCACAGGACATGATCACCGCAAGCGTGACCTTGCGTATCGTTGATGTCCTTAAAGTTATTAAGGTCAATAAGGAGCAAATCGATCCCGGCTCTACTGAGTTCACTTTCAGAAAGCCGTCCTTCCACGACCTCGCGGAAATACGCACGATTTGCAAGTCCCGTCAGCGTGTCGTGTTCGGCCAAGAAACGAATTTTTTCTTCTTCGCTCTTACGCTTTGATATATCGCGCATGATGATTGTGTAATGGAAGTCTTGACCGTCAGGCCAACCTGAAAAACATGCTTCAAGCGTAAAACGTTGATTTCCCTCGCGCGCACCTTCCAGTTCCGTCAGATAGCCGCCAGGCGACTGCAGCGCTTTCCTGGATATCTTCGTGCCCGAACCTGCCGCGAAGATCGAGGAATCAGGAGCCAGGTAATTATCGAGCGATTGGCCCAAAACGTCCTTTGCCTTATGCCCGAAAATAGCTTCCGCACCAGGATTCCAAAACGTAACTCGGCCAACACCATCAGTACAAACAATGCCCTCGCCCAACGATACAGCGACCCGATGAAAACGTTGCTCTGAATCTTTCTTGGCAAGCTTTGCGTAACGTAGCTCGATCCGATCCATGATCATGCTTGTTAGATCAAGTAGGGACTGCAGCTGCGCCTCGGTAAAGACATCTCGTTCTATTGTATCCAGAATGCACAACGTTCCAAGCGCATGGCCGGCCGGCGTAACAAGCGGAGCACCTGCATAAAAACGAACACCCATGTCACCGGTAACCAGCGGGTTCTCGACAAATGTCGGATCGTTTAAAGTGTTAAGCACCACAAGCGAACTTTGGCTATCGACCGTTTGCGCGCAAAAAGCACCGTCGCGCGAAATTTGTTCCGCTTCGAATCCAAAAGTCGATTTGAACCAAATTCGATTATCACTCACAAGCGAGACACATGCCAGCGGCGCATCAAACACCCGACTGGTGAGGGCGACGATGCGATCAAAATCCTCTTCCGGCTCAGAATCCAAAATGCGATAGCGATCAAGTTCCGCAACGCGCGCTGCCTCGACCTCGGCGCGATGTGGTTCAAGTTTTTTTGCCAGTCCAGAAGATTGGCCCATTTCAAGTGTCCCTTCGGCACGCGAACAACGCCACCCAGACGCAGGCAGCCAGTTCTCCGACGTACCTGCACGTATGCCCTGAGCCTCAAAGGTCAGGCAGTGCAATTCCTTGCACACGCAAATCGCTACCGAAAAAGAATAAATGGAATTTTGGGCTTGAAATCTTAATTAGAACAGCAATTGAAAAGAGTTTTAGACAAAACCAACTCTGTGACCGCGAGGACCGTTAGGGCGCCTGAAATAGCTGAGAAATATTTTGGAAAATAACAAAACATGAATGCGATTATCATCGCCGTAAGATTTTTTTCCCGTCCTTCATGGGAAACAAAGGGTTACCGCATAGAACTAGAAACTAAGAACCAATACAACTAACGTGATCCCTTGCGAGAGCCGGCCTGAAACCCAATCGGTGCCAAATTGAGTTACGGGCCAGGCGCCCAAAAGCATTAAAAACAGCCCCGGCCGGATCGATCTGCAAATTTGAAGCAGACGATCTAGATGTGAACGTTCATTCGGTTCTCCAGAGAATCACTGAAGTTGAGCAACATCAGCGTCTCTCGGTTGGACCGAATGGACAACGTCCTCAAGGTTCACATCTAGCCGAGGCCAAACATAGGGATTGGTAAATTCAGGCGTCAGATTCTAAAGATGGCGCCCCGCACCGACCGTGCACGTTCCCGCACGCGGCCCCCATCATTGCCGGATTTCACAATCCAACGCCCATTAGATGCGCGGCCCGTGATGATGCCAACGTGATGACGCCAAACGACGATCGCACCCACTTGTGGCGACGTAGGCCGGCCATAATGGCGCCAGTTCCACGCAACGTTATATTTCGGACCGCCACCTTTTTGCGTGCGCATCCACCAGCCACACCATTTTCTTGGACGTCGCCCCACACGGTAGCGGGACCCGCTTGAGTAGTTGGTCCGACTGGCAGTTCTGTAGGTGTGACGCAATCGTGAACGACGCTTAGTCTTACGGATGCGTTTGTTTGAACGATATTTGGTTCTTGCAGACCCGCGGCGTGAATTCACCGCAAAGTAAGGCCCATTTATCTTATCAAAGACGCCGCCCGAAGTAATGTCTGCATGTGCCGTGGGAATGCCGACCGCAGCAACGATTGCCGCAGCAGCAAAAAAGACTCTGATACTCATCTGTAGGTAATCCCGTTCAATTTTTGATAAATTGACCCCGTTGCGCAAAAGGGGGACAAAAATTCTGGAGTGACAACAGATGTCAAATCGTCTCACGTCGCCGAGCGTTGAAACTGTATTTTTCAAATTCCCAAAGCATGGAAAGTTTTGAGTTTTTCGCCAACAAACCCGTCCGGCCTTCGAAATATGTCAAATATGCAAATTTCAAATATGGCTGAACAATGGCCGCGCGCGGCGCTTTTGTACGCGAACTGAGGCCTCTGAACAAACCACCGCGTTGCACGACACGATTTTATTGAAAGGCAAAAAACACACGCCTGTTAGAAATGTGGTGGGTAACAAATCCGAGTGTTTCTGAAACAACGTCATCCGCGTTCATTGCTGTCTTTATGACGGGACCGCGCATCACATTTGTGTATCGATAACAACCGTCTGCGAACCACCACGTCCCGACAGGTTTATTGTTAAAAAGAACAATGATTGACCCCGTCAAACCACGCTCAAATCTGCAACCGAGCGCGCTGAGACCCGCCGACCGAGATAGAAGAACCAGCACCTCCATCTCGCGATTTCGAGCCGACCGACCATTCGCCCTTGCATCATTGATTAGGTGCCGTTCCATAAACCACCTTGCAATCTCTGCGCGCAGGCCAATTGTAAACAAACCGTTAACAAGGTAAATCAAATTCCAAAGTGCCGGTTAACGAATTGTTAGGGATTTCAACGTCCCGCATTTATGCTCTTGTGCAGTAAGCTGACAGTTTGCCAGCCCGTTAGCCATGTGGGCGGAAGTGGAATCGAAATGACCATGGAATCTGGACCAGCCACCCAAAGAACGATCGAAAAACTCTCAAAAATTAATCATGCGCTGATGCAGCGCGTCGAACGATCGATGGATCAGCAAGGCAATGCCTATTCGTTGTTTACAGCGGCGATTGGCTTGGAAAACGAAGTTCGTACTCGAACCAACGAATTAAAGGCAGCTCTTGATAGCCTTGAACAGTCCAACGACGCACTCGTGCAAGCACGCGACGCTGCCCAAATGGCAAATGAAGTAAAGACCCGCTTTTTTACCGCTGTTGGTCACGATCTGCTTCAGCCGCTACACGCCGCCCGACTATCTTTGTCTGCGCTCGGTGGCAGTGATGAGATCGAAGAGCACAAAAAGTTAGCCACCCAGATTGATCACGCCCTCTCCTCTATCGAGGAGCTTCTGAAAACGATACTTGACATTACCAAGCTTGAAACTGGCGCCATCAAAGCAAACCCTCGCCCGTTGCGACTAAGCGAAATATTTGAATCTCTGCAGTTCGATTTCACGCCGGTCATAAAAGAAAAAAAACTGACAATGTCGGTAAGCCACGACAATTTGTCTGTCATTTCAGACCCAATGATGTTGCGAAGAATTTTGCAGAACTTGCTCGCCAACGCGGTCCGCTACACCGAAGCCGGCAGCATCAGTTTAACGGCCAAAAAAGACAATGGCCACGTTCGCATTTCCGTCGCAGACACGGGCCCCGGGATCGACCCAAGTGAAACCAAGCGTGTCTTTGAAGAATTTCAAAGAGGGACGTCTGCACGAAAAATTGGCGGCAGCGGTTTTGGGCTTGGACTATCAATTGTTGAGCGCATGGCCGACGCCCTTCACCACAAAATTGAACTTGTGTCACATGTAGGTCAGGGTTCGAGCTTTTCTATAATTGTGCCGTTTGCAAAGATGTCAGATCCGCTGATCGAACCAACCTTGCTTCCGGCCGCGAGCGCAGCCTACAATTTTTCAAATATCACGGCCTTTGTGATTGACAATGATGAGCCTGTTCTCGAAGCGATGACGCAGATACTTGCACAATGGTCCTGTCGGGTCCAAAGAGCACGCGACCTCAGCGATATTGACAGGTTAATTGCGGCGTCGGGCAACAAGCCTAACATAGCAATTGCTGACTACCACCTTGATAACAATGTCTGCGGTCTAGAGGCCATAACCAAATTACGCACGTTTTTTGGTTCCGAGCTTCCGTCCATCATTATAACAGCCGATCACACAGCAAAGACGGCGTCAGAAGTTGAGGCCGCCAATTGTCAATTATTGCGAAAACCCGTACGACCCGCGCAGCTTCGTGCACTTATGAAACACCTTTTAGAATAGTCTTTTGTGTAGGCTTGTTTGCGGCGGCTAGAAACAGAGTGCACGGTTTAGTCTTTATCTTGGTGCGCATAGCTCCATTCGTTTGGAAAGTTTTCAAAATCCATCTTTGCAACTTCAATCACCACTTGCGTTCGTGACGTCAAGTTGAGCTTCCGAAGGATCTCTGAAACATGGGCTTTGATTGTGGTTTCCCCCACATTAAGCTCGTAAGCGATCTGCTTATTTAACAAACCCTTTCTCAGCATCTTTAAAACACGCAATTGTTGCGGTGTAAGCAATTTAAGCCGCTGCATAAGTTCATCTCCAGAACCTGCTTCTTCCCCTGTGTGTGGTTCCGGAGGTACGTAGTCGTCCGGCAACCACACATCGCCGCTTGTTACGGTCCTAATCGCTTTCGCCAATTGCGGCTTGCTCACCGATTTAGATATAAAGCCGCCAGCTCCACATGTCATGGCCATATGAATGATGCGCGGGTCGTCCATTGCCGAAACAATAACAATGGGAGTTTTTGGAAAACCTGATCGCAGCTCAAGCAATCCGTCAAAGCCTTGAGTCTCCGGCATAGCCAAATCCAACAGCACAAGATCGAACTGACCGTCACCTTCAAGCGCGTGTCGCGCGTCCGATAACGAAGCTGCACCAACAATCACAGAATCCGGAAATGCAGCCTGGATCGCTAATTTGATGGCATCAAGAAATAAAGGGTGATCATCAATGACCAGAAATCTATCTGGCACGGTGGAACTCCCATGACCTAGTCTTAAGAGTTTGCAGGTGCAGTCACAGCATAACTCGGTCAACTTGCAACACTAAATTCCCAATTGTCAAAACAATTGAGAGAACTGGACGCCGCCAAACAAAGCCACAATTAAAGGTCGCATCAAAGGTTTAGGAAAACCGAAACGGGGAGAGTGGGCATGCGAGGTGCGAGCATTTGCGGGTATCGAGTTAAAGCGTTGCACCATTGCAGCAGGGCAAAACCACCGGATAACCCTTCGGTACTCGCCTCCACCAAATGGGCGCCTTGAAGTGGATTTAGCGCGTTGGTCACGACGATGCTTGCTCGACGCACGTCAGCGTGCACCACAATCAAGCTGAGATCGGCAGCAGCTCAATGTCGATGGGATAAGGTGCCAAAATGTGGCACGAATTGTCAAAACGTTATGGACACCAATTAGGCTCAGGGAATGTGGCGAGCGCGGTCTAAAGCGCGAGCATGTAACAACAACACCTGCCAATTGGCGCAATTAGTAGCCAGATTTTTTTTGTTTCTTCCGCCTTGCTCAAACGGAAAAAGACAAATATCCAGCGCGAGCAAATGCCAGCCCCCGTGTGATTTAGCTTGAATTAAGCGCAAAACCTCGCGCGAGTGTGAACGAAGTCTCTTTACCGCAAGGCTATCCTTTAAAGCCTAAGTCGGCTACGGTAGGGTACGACACGCTGGGAAGATGTGGAACGCACCCTACCGGTGCTTTATTGCTGGAGCGCAAAACTAGAGGCGCGGACGGACCGGATTTTGTCGACGTACGAATGTTGAGTTCAGCCAAAAACAAGTCAACATGTGCACGACGGGAGCGTCCGGAGTGGTCGTCCTTTATCGCGTGTTCCGCAATCAGTTGTGGAGATAAGAAATGACTGCAATGAAGTGGGCTTTGCCCATTCTGGTGGCGGGACTTTTCCTTGTGCCCGTCAACACCGGGGGCGCCCTTGCGGTGCCCGCCGCTAAAATGTCCGTTGAATCTGGCAAGGGTCTGACAAAGGTTGGCCGCCGCGGATATCGCGGATTTAGACGCGGTTTTCGCGCCCGCGGTTTTCGGCGCGGCTTCCGCCGCGGTTTCCGGGGACGCCGGTTCGCAAAATATCGGCCATACCGGAGATATCATAGGCGCCGTTATCGCCGGCTCTATTACTATCCCCGCCGCCGTCGTTATTATCGGTACTATCCCCGTTATTACGTAGGCTATTATGGCTATCGGCGCGGTTGCCGTTGGCTACGGCGCAAAGCGATCTATACAGGTAGCCACTATTGGTGGCGTCGTTACAGACGTTGCCGCCGTCACTACTACTACTAGGACTGCGCTACACCGGGGAAATGAGTTGGGCCCCGCACATCCAAATGGTCCGTGACCAAGGATGCGTGGGGTCTTCCTTTTTGGCAAGAGCCTTGCAGATCTGTTTTGAGCTTTCGTCTGGTGTCAAAGAGGCAAAGATCGTACGCGGCGCACATTAGTTGTCATCGTCTTGAGTGCGGCCGCGTTGCTGTTCGGAATAACGCGCGCCAAACGGAAAGCCTTCAGGAAAAACGTCTTCGATCGTCATCATCTCAGATTGCGACAGGCGGATCTTGTCACCATCTAAGTTTTCCTCCAAGTGATCAATCGTCCGCGTGCCAGGAATCACGATGAGATTTGGATCGCGGTTCAGTAGCCAAGCAAGCGCAAGCGCGCTGGGCGCATGTCCCATATCCGCGGCAAGTGCACGAAACTTATCGATGGCCGCGACATTGCGCTGATAATTCTCACCCATGAACCGCGGATTGAGACGCCGAAAATCGCTGGGCTCCATCATGTGCGGATCGACGCCAGGCCCCGTGAGCATGCCCCGCGCAAGTGGGCTGAAAGCAACAAAGGCAACGCCGAGCTCTTGGCAGACTTCTAAAAGCCCGTCTTCTGGCCCTCGCGTCCACAATGAGTATTCACTTTGAACCGCTGCAATCGGGTGCACGGCATGGGCTTGGCGAAGAGCTGCGGGCGAAATCTCCGAAAAACCAATCGCTTTGAGTTTACCCTCCTGCTTCAGATCCACCAGCGTTCCAACAACGCCTTCTATATCTCGGCCGGGTTCTTTTCGATGTATGTAATAAAGATCAACGCAATCCCGATTAAGCCGCCTCAGCGAGGCTTCCAATGCTGAACGGATATAGTCAGGCGAATTATCGATTTTTCGTTCTCTGCTTTTGGGATCGGTGCGAATCCCACCTTTTGTTGCGATTGAGATCGGAGGATTGTCACGCGCAACAAACTCAGAAATCAGCTCTTCGCTAAAACCCATCCCGTAGATATCAGCCGTATCAAAATGATCGACCCCGAGCGCAACCGCCCGACGGAACATCTCAAGCGAGTGCGTTCTATCGGCCGGGCCATAAATGCCTGCAATATTCATACATCCAAGACCAATTGGCCCCA
Source organism: Hyphomicrobiaceae bacterium (assembly GCA_965222775.1). Classification (GTDB taxonomy): domain Bacteria; phylum Pseudomonadota; class Alphaproteobacteria; order Rhizobiales; family Hyphomicrobiaceae; genus CBDCUV01. The sequence continues at coordinate 775,310 of OZ244971.1, read as the reverse complement.
CGTTTGGCCCAACTCGGCCGAGCTGGCGATGTTCCATTAGAACCTATCTCCCGTCTTCTCTGATCAGGCTTGCTCTAAATGCAGTTGCTCGCCATTATCACCACCGATCGTTGGCTTCATTGATGTTCGAACAGCGGGCGTCAACTGCGCAAGATCAATTAAAAGAACATGACAATCGAAAGGACATTGGTCGATCATGAGCAATCGAATTGTTTTAAGAGTTGGTGAGAGTTTGGTCGCCGGTGGCCCGCCAGGGACCGCTGCCGAACCAGAAGTCGCCATTGGGGAATTAGATGGACCATTCGGCACCGCATTCGCAAACCTCTTAGGCGATCAAGTTGCAGGGCATTCGCGCGTATTGGCAATATTGAACACCGACATCATGGTGCGCCCCCCGACGATCTGCGTATCAAAGGTCACCGTCGACAACAATCGTTACACAAGCATTTTGATGGGAACCGTCCAATACGCCACGGCAATGGGCGTTTTGGATAGCGTACGCTCCGGCGATATTCCAAAAGATAAAGTCGACGAACTTGGCATCATTGTTTCGGTGTGGCTCAACCCGTCAGTGGCAACGGATGATAGCATTGACCACCAGATCCTGTTTGACATTCACCGCAAGGCGACCGCCCAGGCCATTCACAAGGCCATGACGTTTGAACCTTCAATTGATTGGCTATTAGAAAACCAGGACAAGATCATTCACAAATATTTTGAAAAGGGTTTGAAAGGCGAAATCTAAAAGACGAAAAAGAAAACAGGTACAGACGGAAAACGGCGGCATTTGTCCGCCGTTTTTTTTCGCCAAGCATAAATAAAAAGGACAATCAAAAATAGAAAAACAAGCAGACGCGCAACCTCGAAAAATAAACGAAAGAAAAGAACATCAAATAAAAACAAAAAATAGTTTCGTGTTGGTTCTACGGCTTACGAAATAGAAACCGTGAATCGTTACAACAGGATACGAGTTGTAGGATTTCTGTTAGGAGTAAGTTAAGTGCGTACGCCATTGCTATTGCTTGGTAGTTTGGCGGTCTTGTGTGTTGCACCAACGTCCGCAAACACCCGAGCCCAAGGTCTCCCCTTGTTGTCCAAACAACCTGCCGGTGAAGGTCTCAACAGCTATTGCGATTGTGGCCTGTTCTCCCGGACACCTATTTCTGAGGTTGAACCTCTCTTTCCCCGCGCAACACGCGATTGTGCAAACTGGAGCCGTAAAGCAAGGTTCCACATGAAGAAGTTTCTGTCTCAACGCACGTCAGTCTCCGGCCACGAGAACAATGCACAGGTTACCCGCATTGGATCTCCGCCCGGACGATATATTGATCTGCCGGCGACACGCGCCAACATCTTGGCCGGTCGTTACGTGGATGCGACCGGTCTTATTCGGCGAATTGCTTCCCCGGTTGGCCGTTACATTGATCAATCACCGATTGGCCGCTATGTCGACGAAACACACCTCATCGCAAGAACGTCCGCGCCCAGCGGTCGCTACATCGAGGAAACAGATCTTATAAGTCGAGCTGCAATCCTCCACGACCATTACATCAATGCCATCGTGGCGATCGTTTCGCCAATGAACGGCTACGTTGAGTCCCCCAAGCTTGCCGCCGTCGAATGTTCACCAAGTGGCCGCTATGTCGACAACGCAGAACGACTGGCACGTGTGCCGTCACCAGAGGGCCGCTACATTCACCAACAGATCGCCATCGCACCACCACCGGGGCGGTATGTGGACGAAACGCACTTGGTAACCCGCACATCCTCGCCTGCAGGCCGGTATCAAGACGGCATCATCCGTCTCATCAATCCGCGCGGACGCTATGTGAAAGAGAATCTTATTATTGCGCGCCAACCTTCGCCGGAGGGTCACTACGTCACACAATTGGCAACAATCAATCCGCCAGAGGGTCGCTACGTCACCCAAGTCGCAACCATCAGCTCACCTGCAGGCCGCTACGTAAACAATTCCTTGCCACTGCTTACGCGACTATCGTCACCTGCTGGCCGATACGTTGCTGCTGCGCCAACTCTCGCCGGACCAATTGGCCGCTATTTTCACCAATCCCTCATCATGGCACGCATTAGTTCTCCAAGGCGTTACGTGAGTTCACCGGCTGGCCGCTATGTCAACGCCCCAAAATCAACCGCGTACATGTCCTCTCCGCCAGGCCGTTACGTTGGCACTGCGCCAGCGGTCGCAGATTGGCGCCAAGTTTCATGGGTCCCATCACCAAGGGATCGGTACGTGACTGAGCGGGGTTTAGCGTTAAGGCAGTCTCCGCCAAAAGGTCGCTACATTGATGATTGCAGCTGCCGGGCTAGATGAGGTCCATCACGATAAAACACAAGGCACCGCCGCACACATATAGGCCAAAACATTAAGACCCTAATAGAGGCCGGACGTAAATTTCCAAAAGCACATAGACCAACCACAATAAAAGAAACGTCGGTACAGCCCACAACAAGAGTTTTGGCCAGCGCGCCTTTTCCCGCTCCTGTGCGATTCGCTTAATCGTGGCCTCATCAAGTCGAATTCCTTCGCGCGACATCTCGTGAAAAGCGGCAAGGGTCCGCTGCGCTTGGGCCGCAATAGCAGGAATATCGGAGACACCACGCCCCAAGGTCATGACACTTTTACGTGCATCCTTTAGGAGACCTTTCGCACCCATATTCTCCTCAATCCAGTCTTGCGCAATGGGCTCAGCCGCTGTCCAAACATTGAGCTCCGGATCAAGAGACCGCGCCACACCTTCAACGATCACCATACTTTTTTGCAAAAGCACGAGCTCCGGGCGCGTTTCCATATCAAAGACGTCCGTATAAGCGAAAAGCTGGCCCAACAAATCCGCCATCGATATTTCATCGGCCGTGCGCCCATGGATGGGCTCTCCTATGGCGCGCATGGCTTGCGCAAACATTTCAATGGAGTGGTGCGGCGGTACATAGCCGGCTTCGAAATGTATGGCAGCCGCCCGCCGGTAGTCGCGCGTAATTAGCCCGTAAAGAATTTCGGCAAGGAAGCGCTGCTCTAACGGTGACAAGCGCCCCATGATCCCAAAGTCAACCGCGGCCAACGTCCCGTCTGCTTCAACAAGAAGATTGCCCTGATGCATGTCAGCATGAAAAAAGCCATCGCGCATCGCATGTCGCAAAAAGGATTGCAGGACCGTAAGTCCAATTTTCCTGAGGTTAAATCCCTCTGCTTTTAGCCGCTCCCGATCCCAAATCGGAATACCGTCAATCCACTCCGTCGTGAGAACGCGTTTTTGCGTCCGCCGCCAATCCACATTAGGCACGCAAAACCCAACATCGTTCTTTATGTTTTCTGCCATTTCCGAAATCGCAGCAGCTTCAAGCCGCAAGTCCATTTCGATTTCGGTCGTGTGTTCTAATGTTTCGACAACCGCAACGGGCCGTAAACGCCGCGAAGGTTCGTGGTACCGCTCAATTTGTTGGGCAGCAAAATAATAGCTGTTAAGGTCGCGCTTAAAGCGCCGTTCGATGCCCGGACGCAGAATTTTTACAGCCACCTGTCGGCGCTTCGCACCATCATCGACCACCGCCTTGTGAACTTGCGCAATCGAGGCCGCAGCCACAGGCGGACCAAACTCTTCAAAGCAGTCTTCCAGCGGCAGACCTAACGAATCTTCGACAGCCCGCTGCGCTTCCCGCATCGAATACGGTGGTAGTTTGTCCTGCAAATGCGATAGATCGCGCGCCAACTCCGGCCCGATGACATCGGCCCGCGTTGCCAAAAATTGCCCAAGCTTGATGTATGACGGCCCAAGCGACGCCAGTGCATTGCTAATGCGCTTTTCCTTCGGCTGTCCGATCCGAAACGGCCAACTCAAGATCCGCACGGGCAACGTCAGCACGCGCAACACATGCAAGCCCCACGGCACACGCATGCCCTTGGGCACAAACTCCACCCCGTGTTGCGCAAGCACGAGGCCCGCACGGGCAAGCCGCAAAACGCTGAAAATGGCATTGGCCATAGTGTGATGAGCCTCAAGTTAGAGAAAGTGGACAGGCAACTTGAGCAAATTTGCTCATAATGTCCTTTTTTTGGGCCGCAACGAAACGACGTCGATCAAGACCGTGAATCTTAATTTCGGTCAAGGTTTAGCTGTCGCAAGGTTTAAGGTTAGTGGCAATTGCGAAAGGTAGTTGGAGAATCTCCCGCTGCCGCGGTAGGCGTCGTATCGAAGACGCGCAAACAAAAAAGCCGTTGCGGTCAGCGGACTCGCGGCCGGCACGAAGTGCCGAACAGCCATGAGCGAAATCATACCTTCCACCCCGAGTGCATGGCCGCAATGCCGCCCGAAAGATTACGATAGCGCATTTGCTCAAAACCAGCTTCGCCGATCATGGACGCAAAAGCTTTTTGGTTAGGAAACTTGCGAATACTTTCGACGAGATATTTGTATGCGTCCTTGTGACCGGTGGCCAACTCGCCAAGCCGCGGGATCACTTCAAAGGAATGAAAATCATAAAGCCGGTCGAGCATCGGAACATCCACTTGCGAAAACTCCAAACACAAAAACCGCCCGCCGATCTTTAAAACGCGAAACGCTTCTGCGAGCGCTTTATCGAGATACGTCATGTTGCGAATGCCAAACGCAATCGTATAAGCATCAAACGAGGCATCAGGAAACGGCAGCGCTTCGCCATTGCCGAGAACACATGTTACGCGGTCACCGAGTCCGGCTTTGTCAACGCGGCGTTGCCCCACGTCCAGCATCTCCGGACTGATGTCGCAGATCACTGCCTCCGCTGGCGCACGTGTCGCGCGTGCAAACCGAAGCGCAATGTCGCCCGTGCCGCCGGCCACATCGATCAGGCGATAGGGCGTGCCGCTGCGCGGTGGGCCCAGCCACGCAATCAGATCATCTTTCCAAAGACGATGCAGCCCGCCCGACATGAGATCGTTCATCAGGTCATAGCGATCCGCCACATCGGCGAACACGCGATTGACAAGCCCCTGCCGCTCGTCTTCCGTGACGTCGCGAAACCCAAAGGATGTTGATGTTTGAGAGGTATCGTCTTTGACCATGATGCTGAGAGCATAACGGAGAGGACGCAACATGGCTATTGGTGCAGGCGCCGCACCTTTGTTATGGTGCGGACATGCTAAAAGATGTTCTGACCGATTACCGCATTTGGCTGTTGGGCCTGGCCTCCTGGGTCATACCGTTCGTGCTGGCGTTTTTGTTTTTTGATCAAACGGGCCAACTAGCGATCGCGAGACCGCTCTTTAAGTCGCTGATGGTTTTAATAGGCGGCGGCACGGGCGTTGCGTTGTTGGTGGCAGCGTTTCGATGGGTTCAGCCGACACTCAACACGGGCCTCATGATCGGTTGCCTGTGGCTGGCGATCAACCTGATCTTAGATTATTTGGTGCTCGTACCCATGGCCGGCATGACAGCCTCCGAATACATCCAAGACATTGGTTTGCGCTATCTCCTGATCCCAATCATCGCCGCCGGTATGGGGTATTTGGCAGAAAGAAACGCTTAAACGCTGAGCGCGGCACTTATGCGTGCCGCACCGCCTTAAAAAAGCGCGCCCAAAGTGTACCACCGTGCCTACGACCGATGAAGAAATAGGCCGCGATAAGCGCGAAGCAAAAGAGCGCGGGAATACCTTCAAGCTGAAAACCATTATCGGTAAAACCGTCGGTAAGATAAGCAACTAGCATCCCAGAAGCGATAAACGCTGAAATAAAGTCGAGAATGAAGGCGACAATGATGCGCCACGTGGGAACCTTTTTTACGTCATCCATTGGTGTGATCCCTTTCTGATTGTTCTGATGTCAAGAAACGCTTTGTCCCTAACACAATCAGAAATTCCGAACCGTACCACAGGAAACAACTAAGGTTAGACGATCAAGGTCGCGGAAAGCGACAATTCTAACGCTTGGCGCCCAAAAGTGTGTGCCGGTTTTGGGGTAAACGACACCCGAAAACAAAGCGCTAAAGCATGGCAAATGAATCCCAATGAATGAGACACGCTTTAGGGTAACATCCTCAAAGGATGCCCACAGAGACCAATTAGATGTCTTGCCGCTGATTCCGCCAATTACAAGAATCGTATTAATTCCGAAAGATTCTCCGTGGTAATGCTGTAGTTATGCTCAGCAGGCGAACGGAACGGTTTTACCTTTGGGAGACGTCACAATGCGGCGCTTAACAAACAGTTTGATTGCCCTGCTCGTTACCTTGTTGGCGATAAGCCACTCAAGTATAGCGCAATCACTAAAGCCGCCGCTTCACCCGCAGGCTCTTGAAATATTCAATCGCATTATGGGCTCGCGCGACACGCCTTATAAGCGTGCCGAGTGGGAACCCATAACCGGTCCATGGGCGGACTATATCGCAAAGACCTATGTCGAACAATTTAGTGAACAGTATCAGGCCAACTATCGCAGCACCTTAGAAAGAGAAGGTTGCGTCGTTTCACAAGAACTTGAGGCACCCGCTTTGCTGAAACAATATCCATTCTTGCGGACAGCCCATGTGCGAATTCGCTTAGACGATGTCTTCGAAATGACCGTCCTCACAAAGTCACCCAATTATAAGTTCTGCACCCACTGGAGTGCGCTCAATAAGGTCGTGGAGTCTATCAGGGCGAAGGGCCTAAATCTGTTGCCCTTCGACTACAATGAAGGATCTATTGAGAGAATTTTGTCTGCCCCTAGACCCAGCCGCACACAGACTTCCGAAGAAGCATGGTTGTCGCTAACTTGGTACTCGCAAATAAGGTCGAACGTGCGCAAGAGACTCTCGGCAAGTGATCGCGAAGAAGCATTTTTGAAACATCGGGCGTTTAATTCGCTCTGTAATTTGATGCCGCAAATACTGAAAAAAGCAATCGACGATGATGATAAGGCGGCAATCCTGGCCCTGGTGCGTTTGTCAAAACACCCACAACTTGTGAAGTTTACGAAATCCCAAATGTATTATTTTTATTTGCGAGCGGAGCAGCTCAACATATTGCCATCTGAGAGCACTGCCGACATGATCATCCATCATCATGCCGCCAGCCCTGCAACAAGGTCTAAGGTCGAACGGTTTATCGAAAATGGCAGGAAAGGTTATATCATTTTCCCTACACCATTGACATGCGATTTTCCTTGGATCTTACAGCGTCAGTTAGAATCGCAACCGTGAAGAGTCCAAGGGAGCTGATCATTAAAACGCAACCTAGCCGCAACCTAATAATTTGTAGTGGTTGATCAGCTCTCTCCGTTTCTCAATGCTTTTTTGTCTTCTGGCTTCCATCTCTCTGATATCGCGTTCTAAATTAGCCATTTGCCTCCGAGCCATCTGGATGTCATTCCGATCACTGCTCTCACTGAACACCCTCTCCCTTACTTTACCCAACAGCGCTTGCCTCGTTCGAAGTTGACTTTCGAGCGATTCAATTTCGCTATTCTTCTCCTTAATCAATCTCTCTAAGTTTTGGCATTGTCGGATAACCTCTTGTCGAACGGGATCTTTCGGTGAAATCGCCATGATTTGCTACGCCTCAATCGCTGCCAATTGACACAACGATATGACGGTGCCGACGACCGAGGATAACTTGCACTGTTTGTCATGACTGAACGGCGAAGCCGGAGAAATTCCGCGCGAGTGCACAATTCGTGCTACCCTCCTCCAATACTCACGTCCTTTCTCCATCATCGCAATTCAAACAGCAATCCACATGCCTTCGCCAATGGGCGAGCGCGGTGATAACCTCAGCGATGCGCGTCTTAGCTTCTCTGCGTGGTAGCGGATGAAACGTGTTGCCGTTGATCCCAATCAGAATCGTATTAATTTCGAAAGATTCTCCGTGGTAATGCTGTAGTTATGCTCAGCAGGCGAACGGAACGGTTTTACCTTTGGGAGACGTCACAATGCGGCGCTTAACAACCGGTTTGATTGCCCTGCTCGTTACCTTGTTGGCGATAAGCCACTCAAGTATAGCGCAATCACTAAAGCCGCCGCTTCACCCGCAGGCTCTTGAAATATTCAATCGCATTATGGGCTCGCGCGACACGCCTTATAAGCGTGCCGAGTGGGAACCCATAACCGGTCCATGGGCGGACTATATCGCAAAGACCTATGTCGAACAATTTAGTGAACAGTATCAGGCCAACTACCGCAGCACCTTAGAAAGAGAAGGTTGCGTCGTTTCACAAGAACTTGAGGCACCCGCTTTGCTGAAACAATATCCATTCTTGCGGACAGCCCATGTGCGAATTCGCTTAGACGATGTCTTCGAAATGACCGTCCTCACGGCACGACCGAACTACAAATTTTGCCAGCTCTGGAATAGGTTTATTGAGGTCGTCAGGTCAATCAAGGCGTATAACCCAAATTTTTTGCCCTTCGACTACAATGAAGGATCCATAGAGCCATATTTTTCCCAACCGTCGAACGCTCCTTTCGAATCTAATCCGTCAGGCATGATGAAAGATTGGACAAATGTTCTGAAGCGACGCGACCAAGAACCTTTGACCATTGGAGCATTGATGGCGCAGAGGTCTTTGAAAAAGGAATTTGCCTCGCTTTGCATGAGCTTGAGGCCCCTCATTTTGGAAGCAATCGACGATGATGATAAGGCGGCAATCCTAGCCCTGGTGCGTCTGTCAAAACACCAGCAAATTGTGAAGTTTACGAAAACCCAAATGTATTATTTTTATTTGCGAGCGGAGCAGCTCAACATCTTGCCAGTTGAGAGTGCAGCCGACATGATCATCCATCATCATGCTGCCAATCCCGCAATGCGGTCTAAGGTCGAACAGTTTATCGAAAATGGCAGAAATGGTTTTATCACGGATTTGACGCCTGAGGTATGCTGGCTTTCACGTATAGCGACACAGCGGTTTGATTTTCTGCCGTGAAGAGACCGCTGGGGACAGATCACTAAAACGCAACTGAGCCGCAACCCAAAAATCCTGAAGTTGTAAATTAGGGCACCCAACTCTTCGATGCGTACGCGCAGCTTGGCTTCTATTTCTCTGATATCGCTCTCTAAAGCGGCTATATTCCTTCGAGCCGACTGGATATCATGCCGGTCGCTATTCTCATTTTGCGCCGCGTCCTTTTGTTTGGCCAACAAGGCTTGCCTCGTTCGAAGTTGGCTCTCCAGCGATGCAATTTCACTTCTCTTCTTCGTAATCATGCGACCTAGATTGTTGCATTGTCGAATAACCTTCTCTCGTGCCACAAGCTTCCGCTCTAGTCACCATGAATTTCTGCGCCTCAATCGTTGCCAATTGACACAACGATAAGGCGGTGCCGGCGAACGAGGATAACTCGCAATGTTTGTCATGACTGAACGGCGAAGCCGGAGAAATTCAGCGCGAGTGCACAATTCGTGCTACCCTCCTCCCGCTACTCACGCACGTTTTTTGACAAACACACACATTCAAAAACGCCAATTCCCATGCGCCACCTCGCCATTGTCCTACTAACCCTCGCCCACGCGTTCTTGCCGCCGACGATCACCGCCGCGGACATCCCCAAATGCGATTACGCTGATCCACCCGCCGACGAACCAGCACTCAACTCAAACGTCAAAGGCGGCGTCGTAAAAAACACAACCATCACGCTCCCCCAAGGCTGGGACGTCGAACTGGAAGAACCGTTGCTCGTTTTGTCCGATGGCCCGCTCACCATAAACGGCGACATCTTCGCAAGCGACACAACCGACCCCATCTCGCAATCAAACGGCCGACGTTAAGGCTGAAAGAACGCCGCCAAATTTTACGAAGTGTTCTGCTACTCAACCGGAAAATTATGGCGTTTCGAAAATTGCGGAAGACGTAAGCTAAAGTGCCACCATTCCTTCGCGTAATTTTTAAAACCCTGCTTGCGCATGGCACTGACCAAAATAGCTCGATTCCTACGTGCCTCAGCGCTCACACTTTTGCTATAGGTGTGACTTGCACGATCAAAACAATCCCACACCGTGCCCATCTCAACTTCGTCTTTTGCTAAGCCTTGTTTTGGCGGGAGATTACATGCCCCTTTTAAACCGTCTTTGGTTTCCTTCTCCGTTTTTTCCGGCGTTTCCTTGCCGTCCAGTCTTACAATCGTGAGGTCAACAGCAACACCGCGCGAATGCGTAGATCTCGGCGCAACATAGCCTTGCGAAATGATTTGCCTTTTTGTCAGCCGCGGAAAATAAAATTTTGTGTCGACGTCATCCTTGCGTCGCCGCGCCCATTTTAAAAAAGAAGACACCGCGCGCGTCGGCCGATAACAATCATAGACTTTCAAAGAATAGTTTTGTTGGGCGAGATCGCGTTGAACCCGTTTGAGCGCGTGTGCAACCGGTTTCGCCAAAATGCATGTGTTGCTTCGATAGCCGGGGACTGTTTTGCCTGTAAAGTTCTGAGGCCCAGCGTAGCGCATGTCGACAATTATTGTCGGATCGATGTCATTCAGCCGAACAAATCCTGCTGGCAAAGAAGGTCGTTCCGCGGAACTCGTAATACCTGATAGGGCAACCAACGAAATCGCAAACAAACTGGTGTTCCGGACAATATGCAATGCGTCGTTCCATTCATTCAAATATGGCACGGAGTTCGTTGATTGCCGTGTCCGCATATTTGCTGCCCATGATGGCACTTTCGATTTCGACTTTCATCCACGTGGCGGCAATAGACTCGTTAAATCGCAAAGTTTGACGACTTGACGTATCATCGACAGAGATAGAAAAGCTTTGTCCTCCAGACATTGTCAACTTAAGTCGGCTAACGCGGGCGTTCTTTCGATAAAGTCTGCTCGTTTTTGCATAGCCATTCTTAAGCGTGACTCCGGCCACCTGCCGTTCTTGGCCCCAATCAAGCAACACCCACTCGCCAACGCCAAGATCGCGCTGCACGGTGCGCCCTTCGACCCACGCCGTCCGATCATTGCCATCGCTTATGCTGCGCGGTCCGTAATCAGACCGATTAACGCCACTGGACGGAAGATAAGAGCTGACGCAGTAATCAAGCCCGGATCGATTGGTACATACGGCAGCAGAATGGCGCGGAGACGCACGATGGGAGGTGGCACGCTTTTTTGGCGCATCCCGCTTCAGCATTGCGCTTTTTTTCTCATTTTTGGATTTCGCAACGGCCCGCGCCATGTCGGCATAAACAGTTCCGTCATAACGGCTCGCAAAAGCTTCGAGCGCGGCCGGGTCTTTGGTGTCTTTGACGACGTCCCACGCGCTTGCCGCTTCGCTTCTGGGCGCAGACATTGTTGTTTCTTTCGGTGCGTTGTCAGCAGAGCCGCCAAAATAAAGCTGTCCCATAAGCGCGCTCTGTTCCCAGGGAATCTGCGTGTTGTTCGTCGCCTTAGCCACATCGACCCGCACCTTGATCAGTGTTGCCGACAAATTGCGACCCGGCGTCAGAATGTGCTTTTTTAATGCAGCGGTATAAGGTGAGTTTCGACCGGTTCCGTCTTGCGCGACATTACCGGGTGACGTCGCAAAGCTAATGAGTGTGCCCGTTGCCGCCTTCACTTCTGCAAGGCCGCGATTAAGCCCAATTGATCGATGACCTAAGGCCCGTGCCAAGCTGCGCGTTAAAGGATTGTTGCGGCACGCATCTAAGAACAAGACGCTGGCCTTAACTTCACGTTCCATAGTGCGTTGAACAAGCGCTAACTTGACCATTTCAAAGTCTAGCGCCGCCGCAGATTCAGCCTTCGCGTCGACCGGCACCAAATAATTCTGCCCCTCATATTGCAAACCGTGACCGGCGTAATAAAAAACGCCTACATCAGCACCCGAAAGTTGGCCTGCAAAATCGCGGATTGCATTGTCCATGCCCGCCTTCGTCAGATCCACGCCCTTGATCACCGCAAAATCCAACCGCTCGAAAACGATCGCCATGTCGGTGGCATCGTTTTTTGGATTCTCAAGTTCAGGGGCGTATTGGTAGGTCGAGTTGCCGATCACAAGCGCAATCTTTTTTCCCGACTGGCCAAGCACAGGAGTGGCACTGCAGATCATGAACAAAAGAAAAGCAAAAAAAGCGCGTGACATGACTGTCTCCCCAAAAAAACAATCATACCTTGACCGAACAACATTGGAAAGTCTCTGCAAAACAAAAGCGTCTTCAGCCGTTTCCGTTCCGTGATGCATCCTGTACAAACACAAATCAAATTAAAAAAACGCCAACGAGCAACACCGTTTCAAGATGCCAAATGAAAAACGAAAGCTTCCCAAGGAGCGCGTGACAATCGCAACAGAATAGCGCCCACCCCCGCCTAGCTAGTCACGGGGGTGGGAAGCAAGTCTATCACCGGCAGCTTATATGAGGTAAACCACCACAAGATTGTGAATGGTAAAAAAGCGCCTTGTGACGACCCGCATCATGCAGAGTGCAACAACCCTATGCGGGGAGCCAAAATTACGTGAGGGACCAAGATTATGACGACTCCTAAATATGTGACGGAAACGTTATCTCATTTTGGCATTACCCACGCGCAATTGACGAATTTTGCCTATGCCGTTGCCACTGCGCGTTCTCGCGATAAAACCGCTCGCTTTCCGCAACACCAAGGCGCGATGCTGTGCCGGTCTTTTGAACACCGAGTGTCTGTGATTGGGCGCTGAACCCAGCCATCAACCCCGCGCGCGCCGTATCACCACTGTCGATCACCAGACCACTAACCACAGTTGCGATCACGACGATTGCGCTTATTTTACCTAACTTTGCCATCGTGATCTCCGAACTTAAAATTCACTTGCGAAGAACTGAGACGCCGGTCGTCCTGTGAGGGCTGGAGCCAAATCGGCGCATACCCGTTAGTCGCGACGCCCGCGAAAAAGGTTCAATTGAAGTTCTGGAGGTCCGGAGGAGCAGGAATGGCTTGGGGTTCAGACGCCAAAAACACCCTAAAATTAAGGGCTCTCGCGCTAGAACCCGGCCCCAAGCCTGATGCCGGATAGACACGCGGGGCGGCACACTTTTGCCGCGCAATAACAGCCCAGTTTCAATAAAGGGATGATCGTGCCCGAATTACCTGAAGTGGAGACCATTTGTCGTGGCTTAGCACCGGCCATTGTCGGCGAAAAGATTTTGTGCGTTGAACAAAACCGCGCCGATTTACGATTTCCCTTTCCCGAAAACTTTACCGAACGTCTCCAAGGTCAACGCGTCAAGCAATTGCAACGTCGCGCAAAATATTTACTCGCGAATTTATCAGGCGGCGAAACACTCATCTTGCATTTGGGCATGAGCGGCCGCATGACGCTTTTGAATGAAACGCCTCAAAAAAGAAAATCAGGCCGCGCGCGAGCTGCCGCAAACGTCAAAAGTCCCATGCCGGGCCGCCACGACCACGTTGTATTCCACATGAGTAAGAACAAGCGCCTGGTCTATAATGACCCACGCCGCTTTGGTTTTATGCTGCTAGCGCCTACCGAAGAAATTTCAAGCCATCCCTTGTTTGCCAAATTGGGCCCTGAACCTTTGGGCAACGCGTTTTCTGCCAACTACTTTGCCAACAAAGCTCTAGGTAGACGCAGCGACGTAAAGTCATTCCTCATGGACCAACGCGTTGTTGCAGGCCTCGGCAACATATACGTTTGCGAAGCACTTCACCGCGCGCGCATCTCGCCCTTCCGGCGCACCAGCACACTAGCAAAAAAATCGGGAAGCCCTACGTCACGCGCTGAACGGCTTGTACGCGCCATTCGTGAGGTTTTAAACGAAGCCATTGAGTCCGGTGGGTCGTCGTTACGCGATTATCGTCAAGCCAACGGTGCCATGGGCTATTTCCAACACACATTCAAAGTTTATGATCAATTAGACGAACCCTGCCAAACACCTGACTGCACTGGCATCGTCAAGCGCAAAGTCTCCGCCGGCCGGTCAACATTTTATTGTAGCAAATGTCAGGTTTAGGTGATGCTGCGCGCGCGACGCAAATGCCAATGCGTTAACACAGCAATGACCGAAATAAGTATGATTGCCAAGCCGCCAGCGACAAAAATGTGATTGGCCGGCCAATCATTGCCTTGCCGAAGAAGTTTGCCCGATTGAAATAAGTAAGCAAGCGCTGCAATGGCAGAAACGGCTTGCAATACCGAAAGCCAAGCCGTCAGATCTAGTACACGTGGACTGCGAAACCACAATCGTTTCTCACTGCCTAAAAGTACAACAAATCCAATGAGGAACAAGGCCAGCACGGCCATCATCAAGCCGTACTGCCAGCTATGCCACCACCAAATATTTGTCAGAGAATATATTGCGAGCATAGCAACGGCGCCCCAACCATAGGTGAGCACCATCAGCCACGCATTGTTGCGAGCGGCTAAAACAAGTTGTCCTGGTCGGCGTTGGTTCTGTCCGCGCCAAAACGGTACATTGGATCGAAAAGCCAACAACCCGATCACCAAAGCAAACAAGGCCACCGCAATCGCCGACACGACGAATGCTTGTTCACCCACAGCCCAAACCATTGCAAAAATCGACAGCACCATCGTCGCCAACAAAACAGGCAGGAACGGTTCCAGCGGCATAGCGTACTCCGTACTGAACGATGGCGTATGTATGTTCATGCTCTGATGATCAATGCAAATCTAGGCGTTAGGTTTCGTTCGCATGCTATAAAGAGCATTTGCACTGATTCCAACGAGCGCGAGTGCGCCAAAAAAGAAAATGTTGTTAGCAGCCCAATCCTGCCAGGCCTGATGTGTCTTGAGTTGTGCCGGTATTTTGCCATCGACAACCAAACCGATAACGGCAGCCAGCATGCCAACCAGCTGACCAACCGTTAGATACCAGGCGAGATTAAGCATCGTTTTGTCGCTGCTGTCTTTTTCGCCATCGCGTCGCAGGATCGCACTAAAAGCCAAACATACGACCGCAACAACAGCCGCTGCTGACACGAATGTGATCCATTCTTTCCATTGGATTACAAACGCATAGGTCAAAAAGAGCGCCGCGGCCCCCCAGCCCCAAACAAATCCCATTTGTTGCGCTGTCTCTGACGCGACGCGAAATTCGTTGGCGCCCGCATTACGCGTGCTCCAATTTTGGGCAATTCCCAGGCCGGCCCATACAAATCCAATAATACTCGCCACAATCGCGTGCAAATGAGGATCTTTACGCCAGGCCACCAAAACGATGGCGCTTAACGAAATGATCAAAAAGACAAGCCAGACTAAAATGGAACGGTTCATGGTCCTCCCCTGTAATCGAGATTTAGAAATCCCTGGCACCAAGCGCGATCACCACCAAAATGTTTAACTGGCCATGGCAAAACGTAGGGCCCAACTCACGCGAACCCATGATCAGTGGCAAACAAAGGCAAACCAGCTTGCAGACAGCAAAGATCACATTTTTTGAACGCTTAAAGCAATGGGCCAAGACTTTGAAGTGTGACCTTCATGCCCTGGCCCTAGCAATGTGGGATCCAAGGGTCCCGCCGCTGGCCAAGTTCATTGCGTTCTTTGTCGTGGCCTATGCCCTGTCTCCGATTGATCTGATCCCGGATTTTATTCCCGTGCTTGGGTACCTTGACGAGTTGATACTTTTGCCAGCGGGCCTTTGGCTGGCCATTTCTCTCATACCGGCCGCGGTTCTGGCCGAGCATCGCGCCTCAGCCCACCAGGCGCAATTGGGGCCCCAATCGGTTGGCCGCAGCCGGTGGATCGGGGCCATCTTTGTCATTTTGACTTGGATTATTGCCAGTATGTTTATCATTTGGATGATTTGGGGCTAGCTGGGCGCTTCCCAAAACGGAGGCAGATCACCAGACCTACCCCGCATGATCCATCCCACGGCGTTGACGGTTTGCCCGCTCCTCCCTATAAGGACGACCAACAAAACGCGGCTCGAAACGCTTTTCGTTTCGGGCGGTTAGGCTATTTGCGCAGGGCGCGTTTCCCTATTTGACAATCATTGTATCGCATCCGGCACACCCCTCGTCTGATCGATCGCATAAAGGACAGTTTGGATGGCAAACACCAAGTCGGCAAAAAAGGCCGTTCGCAAAATTGAAACCCGTACGGCGATCAATAAGACCCGGCGCACACGCATGCGTTCAGAAATTCGACAGGTTGAAGAAGCGATCGCATCAGGTGATCAAAAAAAGGCGCAAGAGGCGCTGAAAGCTGCCGAACCAATCATCGCGCGCACGGGCCAAACCGGCATAATTCATAAGAAAACAGCGGCCCGCAAAGTTTCCCGACTCACCGCGCGCGTCAGATCAATGTCCAATTAGTTCGCCCACCCATTAGAACTAATCCGTGTAAAAGTTTAGTTCTGCAATCTGTGTTGCAATTTGATCGCAGACTCGCTTGAGCGCCTGTAATGTTCAAAGCGCGACTCCTCCAAACAAAGTGACAGATTCCAACGCGTTGGAATTACCCTTCGCGCACTGAGCGCAACCGGTCGCGACTCAGAGCACAAATCATATCTTCAAGTAAAAAGAGTCTTTCGGATTAGTGCAATGTCGTGTGCGCATCTTTCAAGAACGCACCATCAACAAAGCTCTCGAAAGGGCTGTGGATTCAATAGCTTTTTGCACAGCTCTTGTTGAAACAATTTGACCTTTGCGCACGGGAAAATGCTACGCTTCGCACATCATCAAGAAGCAAATATCAAAATTCTTTGGCTTGCGTATAACCTGTCTTTTGCGCTATTAACCAATTAACCAAAACGGCAACGCAGGCTAGGGCGATCGTTCTGCGGACCAAAGTAAAAGTATGCGTTCCATAAGTAGCGACGTGCGTATTGCGTAGGTGACAAGCAAGTGTTTGCGCCTGCTCGATTCGTCACATACCAGATTTTTGCGTAATGAGAGCTTAAGGATACTTACTCCTTCGGCGTTTTATTTACGCAACTGAAGTGCAGCGTACTCTTGGCTCAAGACAAAAGATTTCTGTCATGAGCACACGTTGTGGAGGGAGCATTTGGTAGGGCCGAGTGAGGAATCCCAAGTACGGGATGTGTCGTGCAAAGACGTATGGGATCGACTGCAACAAGATCCTGAATCGGTTTTGATTGATGTGCGGACAAAGGCCGAATGGGCGTTCGTTGGTTTGCCGGACCTATCAAGTATCGACAAGGAGGTCATCAAAGCAGAGTGGCAAACATTTCCTGAAAACCGGATTGAACCGGCCTTTGCGGACGAACTATCTCGATTACTAGAATCGGCAGGCGCAACCAAAGACACAGAATTGTTTTTCATCTGCCGATCAGGAGGCCGGAGCCGTATGGCGGCTCAGGCAATGGCAGCACTTGGTTTCACGCGTTGCTGCAACGTGGCTGAGGGATTTGAGGGTCCACTCGATCCTGAACGTCACAGAGGAGTGGCAGCCGGCTGGAAGGTCGTTGGGCTGCCTTGGGTGCAAGGCTAAGTTGATCGCGAAAAAAGACCAAAGGGCGAGGTCGTAATCGTCGCAATTTGAGCCTTGGCACCAGCGCGAAACCGGCAAACCGAGCGGTTGGTTTGTCGAAAAAGAAGAGGGTAAACGTCAAACAACAGTGCGGGGCATAATCATGGATACGATAGATAAGGGTGGCGTAGACAATACCGTTGATACAAAAGTCACTTCAAACACAGACGAACGATCAAAGGTAGAAGCAAACACATTTAAGGACAGAGGCCAAAAAGTACACAACATGCTCAGGGCGCGCCTTGGCAATGATATTTACACAAGCTGGTTTAAGGCCCTTGAGTTTGAAGAGTTTGACGGCAAGACGGTTAAAGCTTCCGTACCTGTCAAATTCCTGCGCAATTGGATTCGTTCACACTATGCCGACGATTTATTGACGAGCTGCCAATCAGAATTTGAGGGCGCAAAAACGGTAGATGTTGTCTTGCGGCAACCAGGTGGGAACGCGGCGCGGACCCAACAAGAACTCGAATTTACTTCAAGGCAGGTTGGTGTAGATCAACAGCGTGGCACGCGAAGTTCCCGCGAACTCGGCAGAGCAAGTATCTCTGGTACTACTGCGCGCCTACCCTTGCCCACAGACGTTGGCCGGACCGAAGTTGGCGGCTTTGAAGGTTCCCCACTGGATCCGCGCTATACGTTTTCAAGCTTCATGGTTGGCAAATCAAACCGTATTGCGCATGCCGCAGCCACACGTGTGGCGGAATCCGTGCGTGGTGAGAACCCAGGGTTTAACCCATTGTTTCTACATGCGTCCGTGGGCATGGGCAAGACACACTTGCTGCATGCCATCGCATGGGAAGTCAAACGCAAGTGCCCGGATGCAAAACTGCTCTATCTCACAGCGGAGGGTTTCCGGTATCGCTTTGTCGAAGCCATGAATGGCCAAGATCCACTGTCGTTCCGCGACAAATTCCGCCAAATCGAGATCCTGTTGATCGACGATCTGGAATTCATGCATGGCGAAAAGACCGAGCAGGAATTTGAGCACATCATCAACACGCTGCTCGATGGTGGTAGGCAAGTGGTCGTGGCATCTTCTCGCCCGCCAGCGATGATTGAGCGGCTAAACGAACGCATGCGTTCGCGCCTCAAGCGTGGTTTGGTCACTGAGATCGGACCGCTCGATCTGGAACTGCGCCTTCGTGTTTTAGAACAACGCGTTTCAGAAAAGCGCGAAGTTGATCCGTCCTTCCAGTTGTCTTCTGACATCATCTCCATTCTCGGTGAACGATTGACGGAAAATGGACGTGATCTGGAAGGTGCCATCACGCGCCTTTTTGCGAACTGGCAATACATGCGCACGCCGATCACAATTGATGTTGCTGAAACGGTCGTTCGCGATCTCTTACAGGGCATCGAACCGCGCCGCATTAAGATCGAAGATATCTTGCGGATCATTTCACGACATTACGGCGTATCAAAAGGCGATCTCTTATCACAGCGGCGCCATCGCTCCGTCGTTCGGCCGCGTCAAATTGGAATGTATCTCGCAAAGCAATTAACCGCACGATCACTGCCCGAGATTGGCCGTCGCTTTGGCAACCGTGATCACACGACCGTTCTCCATGCGATTCGCAAAATCGATGGGGAATTGTCCGACAATGCACGGCTACGTGAAGAAATCGAGGAGCTTAAAAAGATTCTCGGGCACTAAAAAAGAACCACCCGGTGGCTGGCATGGCCGCATTTTGACGGCTGACGTGGCTTGGTCCGGTTCACCGTCGGTAAAGGCTTGCCGTACGGCTGAACCATTGCGGGGAGGGGAGCGGGGTCAGTTTGACGCCGCTCTCGCTCTTAGGGTCTTGCCAAAATCCATCCTAAAAGGTCGTGATTGACCGATTAGCGACGCCCCATTTGCGGCCTGTTTTTTATAGAGCTGCCACGGGTTGCTAACATCGCGCCTGAAAAGTCATGCAATTCGCGTTAGGGCCCTTGAAAAAATTGGCCGCATCGGTTCAAGTGGCGTTCCGCACGAGTCCCTCCCGTCACAGGCTGTCTCATTGGGATGCGTCTTCCAATTTTACTAGGAGGCGCACGACTCGCCTCCCAAACCCCAAAGCGGGTTTGTCGCGGGAACGTAAAGCGGCTGAGGACCGATCATGAAGTTAGTCATAGAACGCAGCGAACTTCTGCGCGCATTGGGGCATGTGGCGAGCATCGTTGAGCGCCGCACAACCATCCCCATCTTGTCAAACGTCCTGCTTCAAGCTTCAGACGACGCGCTCTCTTTAAAGGCGAATGATCTGGAACGCGAAGTCATCGAAGAAGCGCCAGCTACGGTAAGCCAAGCGGGCTCTCTAACCGTGCCCGCGCACATGTTGCACGACATCGTTCGTAAATTGCCGGACGGTGCCCAAGTTGATTTCCAAAGAGATGCGGAAAACGATCGACTGACACTGTCAACAGGCCACTCGCGTTTTTCATTGCAAACCTTACCGCCGGACGACTTTCCTGACATTTCCATAGGCGAACTGCCCCACCAGTTTGAGTTAAGCGCAACAGACTTAAAGCGCCTGATCGATAAAACACGTTTTGCGATATCGACGGAAGAAACGCGCTATTATCTAAACGGCATCTATTTGCACACCGCCAAAAACGAAGACGAAGCACCGACTTTGCGCGCCGTTGCAACAGATGGTCATCGCCTTGCGCAGGCGGAGTTCCCGTTGCCCGAAGGCGCCAGCGGTATGCCCGACATCATCATACCGCGCAAAACGGTCCATGAAATCCATCGCTTACTTGAAGCAAACTCCGGCAATGTGCGTGTCGGTGTAAGCGATGCAAAAATACAATTTCAAATTGGCACCGTGACCCTAACCTCGAAACTCATCGACGGCACATTTCCCGATTACGCGCGCGTGATACCCAAAGCAAACGACAAAGAAATGCGTGTTACAAATTCCGACTTTATGGCCGCCGTCGATCGCGTTTCGACCATTGCCAGTGAACGTGGCCGCGCCGTCAAACTGAACATGGGCAAAGACAAACTTATATTGTCCGTAAACAATCCGGAAGGCGGCAGCGCAACGGAGGAAATCGGGGTAAACTATGCCGCCGATCCGCTCGAAATTGGATTTAATGCAAGATATCTGCTCGATATCGCGAGCCAGCTCGAGGGCGACGAAGCACACTTTTATCTTGCGGACCCGGGCTCGCCGACCATGGTGCGCGATATGGCCGACAACACGTCCCTCTATGTGCTTATGCCCATGCGGGTGTAGCCGACTTTGGAGGAGGCACGGCTGACGCCGGATAAAAATCCGTAAAACAGAACAAGTGCCACCTGGCCCATGACCGCACAACAAAACCAATCGATCAAGCAGTCACACGATGCCGGGTTGGCACCACAAACAGACCGGCCTAACAAACTTTGGGTCGAAAAACTGACGCTTTCGGATTTTCGCAGTTATGCCTTTGCGTCGCTCGAGACAGGACCCAACCCTGTCATTTTAACGGGCACCAACGGCGCTGGAAAAACAAACATACTTGAAGCCATCTCACTTTTGTCATCGGGCCAGGGGTTACGACGCGCGCCCTATTTAGACTTGGTGCGAAAATGTGATGGCGCGCGACAGCCAACAAGGTGGGCCGTCGCGGCGCGTGTAAACTCTCGCATAGGTCCCGCTGACATCGGAACGGGACTACAGCCAGCTCCCGACGATCAGGACGACTTTGGTAACCGACCCACACGCGCAGGACGCACCGTACGCATTGATGGTGAAACCCAATCAGGGCCCAGTGCACTGAACGACTATTTGGACATCGTCTGGCTAACGCCGACGATGGATGGCCTCTTTACGGGCCCTGCTTCAGAACGGCGTCGCTTTCTGGACCGTCTTGTCTATTGCTTTGATCCGGCCTTTCGCAGCCTCACGGGTCGCTTTGAGCGTGCAACCCAATCTCGCAATCGTTTGCTTTCCGATGGCGTTCGCGACAACAATCGCCTTGAGGGTCTCGAAATCATAATGGCGGAAACCGGTTCCGCCATTGCCGCCGCACGCACAGAATCTGTGGCCGCTCTTCAAGCAGTCATCAATGACCGACGGACGCGTGACGAGAACTCACCCTTTCCCTGGTGTTTTGCAAGCATGGACGGGACTTTAGAAAAGGCACTGGAAACAGATGCAGCTGTCGATGTTGAGGACACCTATCGTATCGCCTTGGCACAAAATAGAGAACGCGATCGTGCGGCTGGGCGCACCCTCGAAGGACCTCATCGTTCCGACTTTTTGGTAAGCCATGGACCAAAAGACATGCCCGCGCGCATTTGTTCGACGGGAGAGCAAAAGGCGTTGCTGCTTGGCCTCGTCTTGGCGCAAGCTGAATTAATTGCACGCCGCCATGAAGGGTCCCCGCCGCTGATTTTGCTCGATGAGATTTCTGCACATCTCGATTTTGAACGCCGTCAGGCGCTCTTTCTCGAAATTTTGCATCTAGATGCACAGGCCTGGATGACAGGAACGGACCCCGAGATTTTTGCCCCACTATCCGGCCACGCGGACCGGTTTACAATCGAACAAGGCAAGATCATTCCCAGTGGTCAAACACAAGCTCAGTGAGAGCCATTTAATGCATTGTAAAACATAAATATTCTGCCTGTGTATCACTGTCGCAGGAAGGTGCGATTTTGCCCCTATTATACGTGAAACGTGGTACAATGAACTTCATCAATTTCGGGGGCACTTGAGGACCAAAAACTAAATGAGCGCTCTGACCGATTCCGCCGAACTTTCTCCCGCCAATTACGGCGAGGAGTCCATCAAAATGCTCAAGGGCCTTGAAGCCGTGCGCAAGCGCCCCGGCATGTACATTGGCGATACCGATGACGGCTCTGGCCTCCATCACATGATCTACGAAGTCGTCGACAACGCCATTGATGAAGTCCTAGCCGGCCATGCGACCGAATGCGACGTGACATTAAATCCGGACGGCTCCTGCACAGTGCGCGACGATGGTCGCGGGATCCCAACGGGCATCAAAGCCGATGACGATCATGACCCAAAGCGTTCGGCCGCCGAAATTGTTTTTACTGAACTGCATGCCGGCGGAAAGTTCGACCAAAACTCCTACAAAGTTTCAGGCGGTCTGCACGGTGTCGGTGTTTCTGTTGTCAACGCGCTTTCCAGTTGGCTCAAATGCCGCGTTTGGCGCAACGGAAAAGAACACTTCATCGAGTTTCGCGATGGCGTGGCCACGGGCCCGCTTCAGACAGTTGGTGATGCCGGTGACAAATCCGGGACAGAGGTGAGCTTCCTGCCAAGTCCAAAAACATTTTCGATGGTCGAGTTTGACTTTACAACTTTGGAACATCGGTTGCGCGAATTAGCGTTTTTGAACTCGGGTGCCAAAATTGTCCTCACAGACGAACGCTTCGCAGATAAAAAACGCGAAGAGTTTGTCTACGACGGCGGCACACAAGCCTTTGTGCGTTACCTTGATCGTAACAAGCATGGCCTTTTTGACGAACCGGTCCTGATCAACACCGAGCGCGACGGAATCGTTGTTGAAGTTGCCCTATGGTGGAACGATAGCTACCACGAGAACGTACTTTGCTTCACCAACAACATCCCACAACGTGATGGCGGTACGCACCTTGCTGGCTTCCGCGGCGCGCTCACACGCGTGATCAACAAATACGCTGAACAAAGCGGCATTGCGAAAAAAGAAAAGGTCTCCATTACGGGTGACGACGCACGCGAAGGCTTAACTTGCGTCCTATCCGTCAAAGTTCCTGACCCAAAGTTCTCCAGCCAAACCAAGGACAAGCTCGTTTCTTCTGAAGTGCGGCCTGTGGTCGAAGGTGTGGTCAACGACCAACTCACCCAGTGGTTTGAGGAACATCCCAAAGAAGCGCGTTTGATTGTCACAAAGATCGCCGAAGCCGCCGCCGCCCGCGAAGCGGCGCGCAAAGCACGCGAGCTGACGCGACGCAAAGGCGCACTCGATATGGCGAACCTGCCGGGCAAGTTGGCCGAATGTCAGGATCGCAACGCAGCCAACACGGAACTCTTTATCGTCGAGGGCGATTCGGCCGGCGGCTCTGCAAAGCAAGCCCGTGAACGTGAGTACCAAGCCGTCCTGCCCATCCGCGGCAAGATCTTAAATGTCGAACGCGCGCGCTTCGACAAAATGTTATCAAGCCAAGAAATCGGCACGCTAATTACCGCGCTGGGCACCGGCATCGGCCGCGAAGAATTCAACCTTGAAAAACTTCGCTATCACAAGATCATCATTATGACGGACGCCGATGTCGATGGCGCGCACATCCGCACACTCTTGTTGACGTTTTTCTACCGACAAATGCCGGTGCTCATCGAAAACGGTCATCTATATATCGCGCAGCCACCGCTCTATAAGGTCACGCGGGGCAAGTCTGAAACCTACCTCAAAGACCAACGCGCGCTCGAAGATTACCTAATCGATGCCGGGCTGCAGGAAGCCGTCTTAGTCACGGGCGACGGGGAAGAACGTGCCGGCCCAG
Organism: Hyphomicrobiaceae bacterium; assembly: GCA_965222775.1. Lineage (GTDB taxonomy): Bacteria > Pseudomonadota > Alphaproteobacteria > Rhizobiales > Hyphomicrobiaceae > CBDCUV01. The sequence continues at coordinate 751,423 of OZ244971.1, read as the reverse complement.
ATTTGCGGTCCATTGTGTTTGATGCACGCAATATCACCCGTGCGATCGAAGACCTGCATTCCCGCTATGCGCGCTTTATTGTCGAGCAATCAGCGATCGCTGGGGCGTTTGACCCCGCGTTGTTGCAATCAGCAGCACAAGCCACGGAAGTGGCCGGCGAAGTTGCAAATAGGCTCGATAACCTCGCCGAAGAAACCGAAAAAGGCTGGCAAGGCCGCTTCGGCAATGATGGGTATTTGTTTAAGCGAGAGGTCCGCGGTGTCACCGAAGCCCACGCGCTTGATCGCGCCTTATTAGGTTCCCTCGATGCTCGCCGCATCCATGGCTATCAAGGCCAACTCTTTGAGGTTTACGGCAAGCCGGGACAACTGCGACGCAAATCCGAAACGATAAATGTCTACGGGCCTCGCGATTTATTGGAAGCTGTTTATGAAGCTGGTCGTAAAGGCATTTCGATGCAGCGCTACAAAGGCCTTGGCGAAATGAATGCAGACCAATTGGCCGAGACGACACTCGATCGTGACACGAGGACGTTGCTACAAGTCAAGATTGGTGAGCTTGACGAAGCCGATGAGATCTTTTCCAAACTGATGGGCGACGTCGTAGAGCCACGCCGTGAGTTCATCCAGGACAACGCGCTTCTCGTCTCAAATCTGGATGTCTAGAGCATGTTCAGTTGAGATGGAACCATTCTGACGTGGCACATTTCATCAAAGATCAAGGGGTTTGGCGCAGGGCGTACCTGGCGGTACGGACAAGACGAAGCCCGCGGAGGTTTGATGAAATGTGCCCGTCCCGAAAGGGTTTGGCCGCGGCGGGCGCCCGGATACGTCGGCGAACTTGCCCGATGCACCGGCATCGCGCTGCGTTCGCCTCCTGCCGGATCACGCACGCCGCGATCCAAACAGAATTGAGTCCATTTCAGCTGAACATGCTCTAGGCGAACTTTCCTAATGGCTGCCGCAGCAAGCGACCACTATTCAATTCCGTAGCGATGTAAATCCATGCCGTAAGTCTTTAGCCATTGCTTCGCCTCTTCCATTTGCGGCATGGTTTTCTTGACAAGGTTCCAAAAGCGCGGGCCATGGTTCATTTCGGCGAGATGGGCCACCTCATGGGCCGCCACATAATCCAAAACGAACGGCGGCGCCATAACAAGCCGCCATGAAAACGAAAGCGTCCCCGTCGTTGAACACGACCCCCAACGGCTCGATTGGTCACGTACTGCCACGCGCTTTGGCTTAAGTTTGAGTTTTTGCGCATGACTTCTGACACGTGCGTCCAAATCGCGACGTGCCTCCTCAAAGCACCAATCCCGCAATCGCCGCGCAGCATGCTCTTTGCGGCCATAAACGACAAGCTGCGGTTGATTTTCAATTTCGCCTTTATATTCAACAGACCCAGCGCCCGCAGAACGACATCCCGCAAAGATGATTTCGTGGGGTCGCCCACGTAAAGGCATCAGTACACCATCTCGGAACGGGACCGCTTTTGGGATGCTCCCAATGCGTTCGCGCAACCAATCAAGGTTTCGGTCAATAAACTGCCCGGCTTCGCGAAGGTCGCATTGCAATGGCATTGTCACAACAACAGCACGCTTGGTGCGACTAACGCGCATTGTTAAACGGCGCGCCTTAGGATGACGCCGCACTTCAACTGGCGCACCTAAGTCATTCAAATTCGGATCAGCAAGCCGAATTGATTTTCTGCGTTTGGTCTTCGACATGCATGGCCCCAATTAAATGCATGAGAAACAACACCAACGATTAACAAACATTACGTAACGAACGTGACGGTTTAATCTCCTTGGCCCACAGATGTACGACCGTTACACCGCTCATTGACAAAAAACGCTAACGATCATCCTGCGATAAATCCACTAAGAACACGCGAAAGGCAGAAATGAGATGATGCCTGTGTGTCTCCTTTATCTCAGTTTGAGCGCATCGCCTCCAGGTCTAGTTGCATTCGAGCAATCATCCAACAAATTTCTCTAACAGCGTCCGGATAAAGCCTCACCTTGTGTCACGATCACGCCGTTTGCGATCATCATCAATCATACCCTCGAGCATCAACTTGCCGGCCAATACCCACCAGCGAAACGGAGCGGCAGCAATACCGGTTGCTGGCAAATAGGGCGGCAAATCAGTAGTTGTTTGTTGTCGCGCACAACTATTCTTGATTCTCTCCTCGCGCCGCGTGTCGTTGGCCGGCGCAAACGTAAACGCCGCCGATGCGAGATCTTCTTCGTTCCAAACAGCGCTTTTAAACCGTTTATCAAAGCCGGGGAAATGTTGAGGCATAACTCCGTGAGATGAAGCGCGACGACTGTCATGTTGTCTGATGAAACGCGCGATCCGTGGCGCAATATGTCCCCTAAAACGGGAACCATTAAAAATACCATAATGCCCGACGTCGGGGCATACATAGTGGTCACGACGCGTATCGGGGATATTTATCGCAAGATCATGTGCGGCGCCACATTGACCGATTCCGGTGATATCATCCTTCTCACCTTCTATCGTCATCAAGGCTACGCGTCGAATGCATTTCGGCCGAACCAAACGCCCGCGATAGACCATTTTTCCTTCTGGCAGTGCGTGTTTGACAAAAACCGTATCCATCGTTTGCAAGTAAAAATCTGCGGAAAGATCCATCACGGCAAGGTATTCATCATAAAACGCGCGGTGCTTTTCAGCAGAATCTCCATCGCCCTGTACCAAATTCAAAAACAGATCTTTGTGCGCCTGCCAATGGCGGTCCAAATTCATTGTCATAAATCCGGTGAGTTGCAAAAAGCCCGGATAAACGGACCGCCCGCAACCAAGATTTGGCCACGGCAGAGTTGTGATCACGTTGCGCGCGAACCAGTCGGTCCCGCGTTTTTCGGCAAGTTCGTTGACGAGGGTTGGACTAATGCGCGTATCGACCGGTCCTCCCGCAAGAACAATTGATTGTGGGACATTTGTATCGCCGTGTTCCTCCATCAAAGAGACAGCGGCAAGCACGGGCACGGCAGGTTGGCAGACTGCAAAGACGTGCACATCGCCTTGAAAGTAAGAAAAAACGTCCAGTAGGCAGTCGATATAGGCATCAAGATCAAATACGCCGGCAGCGAGCGGAATTGTGCGCGCATCTTGCCAATCGGTGATGTAAACGTCGTGGTCCGGCAGCAGCGCCTCAACGGTTCCACGCAACAGCGTGGCGTAGTGCCCTGACATGGGCGCAACAAGCAGGATTTTGGGATCATCCCGGTCGTGCTCGTTCTCAAATTGCCGGCGAAAGTGCAACAATCGGCAAAATGGCCGGTGCCACACAACATCTTCTGCGACGGTAATCTTTTCGCCATCGACAACAGTGGTGTCAATACCGAAGCTAGGCTTGGTGTATCGCCGCGTTGTTCGCTCAAAAACCTCGCACGCTGCTGCCGCATGCCGCGCTGCTGGCATATGAGTTAGCGGATTGAAGGGATTGTTTAGAAACAAGCTGTAAGAGCCCGCCGCGACACGCGCTGGCTTAACAGCTGCATGACCCAGCTCGTACCAATGGTATAGCACGTGCTGTCCCCCGAATTGCCCCCTTAGAGCGTGTTCAACTGAACACGCTCTGGTACTTCGTTGCAAACCCATGGCAGACAAAAACCATTACGACGCTCCACCAAATTGTCGCGCCAGCAACAAAGTCCTTGTCAAAGGCGTGTACTGATTCGGTTTCGCCTGGAAAGATGCAAAAAGCTATTGCGATGCGTGTTCAAGAAGAATGGTTAAGTCCGTGACTCTTATTGGCATCACTTTGTGCGACACGTAGCGCCCTTCAGCGTCCAGAACAAAGATGAAGGGCCGTAAAAGCCGTGGTCCATACTCTGCAGTCCGATCCGGTTTCCCGAGCGGCAATCGATAGGACGTTGCCAGCCGCGCCGTCTCTGACTCTTCACCGGTCAGTCCCAAAACTTGCCCCGAAAAGCGAGCAAGTTCGCGCTGAAGCACAGTTTGTGTGTCTTTATTTAGATCGAGCGTGACGAAGAAAATTCGCACAGGCCGTTTGCTGCCTGATGTCTTGTGAGCCGCTTCAAGCGCCACTTGAATGCTTGCTGCTGACAAAGGATCGGCAATCGAGTTTCCAAATATTAAAATAGAGCGCGCGCCCTTAAACGCTTGTTCTGTCACCTTTTTGCCATTCTGATCTCGAAGCGTAAATGGCCCTCCGATTTGCGCGGTTCCACTTTGGAATTGGGCATTGGCGTTGACCGGTTTTTGATTATTGGCAGACAAATACAACCCGACTGCTGCTAGGCCACCAATAAGCAACCCTGCAAAAATCGCTCCAATGATCCCCCTATTCGACAGCCCCGTGACCATGATCAATTCCACCTACATCATGAATAAAAAACGGGACTGCGCCGCTGCAGTGCGGAATACTCTAAACCGTGTGCAAGATGGGCTCGGTCTGTCATCTTAGCCAATGTGTTCTCAAAAGACGTGCGCACAACATTTTGTTCAAGCTAAGTTATTACCAAAACAACCGTGCGCATAAAAACAGGGAGATACGGAAGTGTTTATCCCAACAATCGCCGGCGGGTCACCACCGTTTTATGAGACATCAGGGTTTGGAATCCGCCTGCAAACCATAATTCGATTGCGGTGGATCGCAATCGCCGGGCAACTCGTTGCAATCGCAGTGGTCCTATATGGTCTGGGCTTTGATTTACCAGCTGGTTATTGCTTGGCGGTCATCGCAGTCTCCGCTTGGTTAAACATTTACCTCACGATCCGTTATCCCTCCAGACTTCGCCTAAGTACAAGCTTTGCGACCCTACTCTTCGCCTACGACATCCTGCAATTGATGTTGCTGCTTTATTTAACCGGCGGGATTGAAAACCCATTCACGATGTTATTGGTCGCGCCCGTGACTGTATCGGCCGCAACGTTACCGTTGCGAAATACCATTGCGCTCGGCCTAACAGCAATGATTGCCACCATCATCTTGGTCTATAACTTTTGGCCCTTACCTTGGTATGAGAGTATTCGCTTTCAATTGCCATTCTTATACAAGCAAGGGCTTCTCACGGCCATTTTTGCAACTCTAACTTTTGTGGCGTTTTATGCATGGCGCTTAGCACATGAAAGTCGCGAAATGTCGGCCGCGCTCGCTGCCGCAGAACAGGTTCTTGCGCGAGAACAAAAGCTACATGCTTTGGATGGTTTGGCAGCTGCAGCTGCCCACGAATTAGGAACGCCCTTGTCGACCATCGTCCTTGTAACCAAAGAACTCGAAGGTCAATTTTCGCCCGACAGTAAACACCACGAAGACTTAGCATTGTTGCGATCGCAGGCCGATCGATGTCGCGAGATTTTGCAAAAACTCACGCGCACGCCAAGTGTGCAAGACCCAATGCATTCCAAGTTGGGCATTCGCGAACTACTTGATGAGGCCGTCGCACCCTATCGATCCTCAACAAACAAATCCTTTGAGATCGTCGCCCGTGCCGACGATAAGGCGGAAGAATCCGTAACCGAACCTGTTGGCGCACGCAAGCCAGGACTGATATACGGACTGACGAACATTATTGAAAACGCCGCCGACTACGCTCGCTCGAGCGTCAAAATCGATGCGCAGTGGGACGAAAAAAAAGTCTCAATTACCGTCACCGACGACGGACCAGGTTTTTCCCAAGATGTGATCGACTCTCTTGGCGAGCCCTACGTGACGACTCGTTTTGCCAACACCGGTCGCAGGTCAAGCAAAGTCTCTGGTCTTGGCCTCGGATTTTTTATTTCGAAAACATTGCTTGAGCGATCTGGCGCTACCCTGGAGTTGGAAAATCGAGATCCGCCCGAACAGGGGGCAGTTGTTCGCATTACTTGGTCCAGAAAGGACTACGACGCGGATGATTTTGGTCAATTTGACAAATCGGCACCACGCAAGGGATGAATCTTAATCGCCAAGACCGCTCATTTCCTGGCATTTCCACGATTCTTCGACTGCCATGGGGCACCGGCAACCATAGGTGCGACAAAAAGACTTGGCCCTGGCACTCAAGGCGTTATATTTGCTTGGACTTTTTATAAAGGTGACAATGTGAGCGAAGATATCGCATTCCAAAAGGATGAACTCCCCGAAGACGCCTCCTTGGTTATCATTGACGACGATCGACCGTTTCTTCAGCGCCTCGCAAAAGCAATGGAGGGACGTGGTTTCGATGTTCGTAGTGCAGGGACGGTAGCCGAAGGCATCGAACTCATTCGGGTGCACGCGCCAGCTTTTGCCATAGTCGACATGCGACTGGAAGATGGCAATGGGTTGGACGTGATCGCCGAGCTTGTGCGTCTTCGCCCCAGTGCTCGGTCCATAGTGCTCACAGGCTATGGAAATATCGCAACCGCAGTGACCGCTGTGAAGTTGGGGGCCATCGATTATCTGGCCAAGCCCGCCGACGCAGACGAGGTGACGGACGCGTTACTTGCTCCGCCCAACACCAAAGCCCCTCCGCCCGAGAACCCAATGTCCGCCGATCGCGTGCGCTGGGAGCATATTCAGCGCGTGTATGAGCTCTGTGATCGTAATGTTTCCGAAACAGCGCGACGCTTAAACATGCATCGCCGTACGCTCCAGCGCATTCTTGCAAAGCGCGCCCCGCGATAAAAAGGTCTATGACACGAGGGCCAACGCGTTCATGCAGTATTTCGGTTGAAACCGTCACGCAGCGCCAGAACTATTGATGACTTGGTGCAGACCGGGATCAATAAGCGCCATCAAACGATTTGCGGACTGACGCGCAAACGACAGCATCATCGCTTTGCGCCGCGCGGCCGCAAGTGGGTCTAGCGGTCCCCGCCGAATGAGCTCTCCCGCATAACGATCAGCGATAATAAGTCCGGTATCTTCAGGAAGAATGCGCACGGGAAATGCAGGATCAACGGCAAAAAACAAACGGTCACAGTACTGTCTGTACTCCGGCCACTTTGTATCAGCCCGAAAATCCTCCACGCTGGACTTAATTTCAATGATCCAGATTTCGCTTTTTTGCCCAAGACCAACAACATCTGCGCGCCGCCCATTGGCGAGCGGAACCTCGTAAAGCGAACTAAAACCATGCGCGCGCAGCAATCGCACAACGCCGCGCTGAATGGCTGCCGCCGCTTCCGATTGGCGCCCATCAACATCAGGCAAAACACCTGGATCAACGCGTTGCGACGCCTCCTCGACAGGGCCTAGCTCTGGTTCTGTGTGTCGTTTCGCCATGCCAGCATTTTCGTTGCACAAAACAACTACCAAGCCTCAGATCAAATGCCTAAACATCGCTGTCTTCATCATCGTAAAAGAAGTCTGCACCAGATCCAACAATCTTTGCGTCAGGAGCAGTCGCGACGGTCTCGTTTTTACCTTTATAGTCTAGCTTGCTGAGAATGTGCCGAATTACATTAAGGCGCGCCCGTCGTTTATCGTTCGCACGCACAACGGTCCAAGGTGCGGTCTCTGTATGCGTAAATCGAAAAGTGTCGTGCTTTGCTGCCGTGTACGCATCCCATTTTGGAATTGCCGCCAGATCAACTGGACTGAGTTTCCATTGTTTGAGCGGATCATGTTGCCGCGCGTGAAAGCGTTTCAACTGCATTTCGCGGCCGATGGTGAGGAAGATCTTAAAAAGTTTGATTCCATCGCGAACAAGCTGCCCTTCAAACTGTGGCGCTTCGCGCAAGAAATCTGCAAGCTCTTCTTTGGTGCAAAATCCCATGACGCGTTCAACGCCAGAACGATTATACCAAGACCGGTCAAACAAGACGATTTCACCTCGGCTGGGTAAATGTTCCACGTAACGCTGAAAGTACCATTGACCACTTTCGGTTTCGGTTGGTTTGGCCAATGCAACGGAACGTGCATGCCTTGGATTGAGATACTCCATAACCCGCTTTATGCAGCTGCCCTTACCTGCAGTATCGCGGCCCTCAAAAAGAACAACAACACGCTGGCCAACCTCCCGAACGTGCGTTTGCAGTTTCACAAGCTCTATTTGTAATGCCAGCAGTTCTTTGTCATACGCCTTTTGTTTTAATTTCTTTTCATAAGGAAAGCCGTCAGATTGCAACGCGTTGTCATCAATGATAGGCGCCAATTTCCGTGCCTTAATATCAAAGGCATCAAGTATGGGATCTGAACCCACGTCGTCCACTTCTGACAGGATTGCCTGATGCCGTTCTCTAGACATGTGGTGTGTCTCCTCGTGGTGGTTCAGTGGCCATTTATATCGGATGATTAGTCGTGTCCGCGGGTAGTCCGTGCCGGGTTTCAGATGTAGGGCAGAGCACTACTGCCAGTGGTATTTTCCGCTCATCGCGCCAGGAGACTATCAAAATAGCAAAAGTAAGCCCATATTCCCAACCGTAAGCGCCTCAAGGGCCGCAATTTTGGATGGCGAACGACATCGATGTTTAAGCGACCAAAAATTAAATACGGTTTGGCCCTCCCAGAAGGTCAAAAATGGGCTGTTTGCCTGGGAGTTGCGGCGCTCACCGTCTTTGCCTGCTGGGGCATGATTTACACAGAATCAATCTCCTCGTTTTTTGGTGTTGCCTCCGCCGCTATATCGCTTCCGCCGCGCCTACGAAGGCTTGGAAAAGAAAAAGCTGGTCCTGGAGAACGCGAAGATAGTTTTGGTGATCGCCACAGCGAAACAACGCACGCACAAACAGAAACGTGGCGCGCACTAATCGACGCGATGCCCGACGCTGCTGTGGCCTTAAACACCGACGGTGTTGTCGTCTATTCCAGCCGCGGAATTTCAGACCTCTTTCCAAACGCGCGCAATCATCAGTCTGTAACTCACATATCGCGCAATCCGGAATTTATTTCCGCGATCGATCAGTCATGGGAGTCCGTTGCGCCAATCGAAGTACAGTTCTTACAGCGCATACCGGTAGAGCGACGCATTTCAGCAAACATTTCTCGCTTGCGTGGCGTGCCAACAACAGATGGCCAACCCGCCTTGCTCGTCACCTTTCGGGATCTTTCAGAAAGTGACAAGCTAAACCAAATGCGAGCAGATTTTGTCGCCAACGCGAGTCATGAATTACGCACGCCACTAGCTTCGTTGCGCGGTTACATTGAAACCTTGCAAGGCGCAGCACGACAAGATTCAGAAACGCGTGACAAGTTTTTAGCCATCATGTGGAGTCAGGCAGATCGCATGTCGCGGCTCATTGATGATTTACTATCACTCAGCAGGATTGAAATGCGCGCCCACCTCGCGCCGCGCGGAAAGGTTCGGCTGAACGACGTCTTGTCCTATGTCGCCCAAAGCCTGCAGCCCTTGGCCGAAGCATCAAAAATTACAATTCACGTGAAGACAGATGAGAGCGATCCGGCGCGCATTCGCGGTGATCGTGATGAAATCGTCCAAGTCGTCCAAAATCTTGTGCACAACGCCATAAAATATGGCCGCGAGAACGGAACGATCCGCGCGTCTGTGACCCGCGAGCAAACCGATGACACACGCCGTCCGAAACTGATCTTGCGTGTTGCCGATGACGGGCCAGGCATTGAGCGCGTACATTTGCCCCGACTCACCGAGCGTTTTTACCGCGCAAACGTTGCCAGAAGCCGAGAAAAAGGCGGTACAGGCCTCGGCCTAGCCATCGTTCGGCACATCGTTTTACGCCATGGCGCAGATCTGCGGATTCAGTCCGAAGTGGGCAAGGGTTCCACATTCTCAGTCATCTTTGACGAGCTTTAAACGCCGAACAGCATCCAACCAAAGTGCAGCAGCAACGCACGACGCCGCCAAACCGGTCCAGAAAAAAAATTTCGTGTTTACAAAGCGTTAACCTGTCATAAAACGTAAGTTTACCTAAGCTATCACTCGAGCCACTGGCGCTGGTGCGCCGGGCGGATACGACCACACTGTCGTTTTAAAATCCGTATGATTCCGATGATGGATCAAGGAGGCTTAGTGTGAAAAGCAAGTATGTGGCGCTTACAGCAGCAATGGCTGTTGCAGGCACTATCGCGGTTGCTGATGCGGCTTTGGCACGCGAAATCAAGATTGTCGGTTCTTCGACAGTCTTTCCTTACACCCAGGCAGTCGCAGAAGAATTTGCACAGAAGGGCGGCAAGGCCCCTACAGTTGAATCAACAGGCACCGGCGGCGGCATGAAAATTTTCTGCGCTGGTGTTGGCGAAGAACACCCGGACATAACCGGTGCGTCCCGCGCGATGAAGTCTTCCGAAAAGGAGCTTTGCGAAAAGAATGGTGTGAAGGACGTCACTGAAGTCCTGCTCGGTTATGACGGTCTTTCCATCGCGAACGCGCGCAAGGGTAAGAAAATCAACATCACAAAAGAACAGCTGTACCAAGCGCTGGCAGCCAAAGTTCCGGTTGATGGCAAGCTGGTCGACAACCCATACAAGAAGTGGTCCGATGTCGATAAGTCACTTCCTGACATCGCAATCACTGCTTACGGCCCACCTCCAACGTCCGGAACGCGTGACGCTTTTGTCGAACTCGTCTTCCATTACGTTTGCAAGAAGGGCAAGCTGCCTTATTGGGAAAAAGCTGCGAAGGACGCAGGCGACAAGAAAGCCTTCAAGAAGTTCTACAAAAAAGAATGCACCGCCATGCGTACGGATGGTCCATTCATTGAAGCTGGTGAAAACGACAACCTGATCGTTCAGCGCCTCGATGCGGATCCAAACGCTGTTGGTATCTTCGGCTACTCCTTCTTGTTCGAAAACCAGGACAAGTTGCAGCCGTTAAGCGTCGGTGGTGTTGAGCCATCCATGGAAAGCATTGCCAGCGGCGATTACGGCATCTCCCGCCCACTCTTCATCTATATCAAGAATGCCCACCGTAAAGTTGTCGAGGGCATGGACGATTTCGTCAAGGAATACGTCTCAGATGAAGCCATGGGACAAGAAGGTTACTTGTCCGAGCGCGGCTTAGTTGTTCTTGGCGACGAAGAACTGAAAAAGAGTCAGGACGCAGCTTTAAATTCTAAGAAAATGGCTGCGAAGTAACCGGCGCAGTGCTCAAAAGAATTCCACAACGCAGTTAGTGGAAAAAAGAAATTGACCGGGCATCACAGATAAATTGATGCCCGGTTGATATCGCTCAATGAACGGGGAACTCCCGTCTTGCACTAACAAATTGTGCACAACGATCACGCAGTCAAACCGATTGCAAATATTGCACCATGATAGTCAATCAGGAGATTGATTCGCGCGCTGGTTCCATGTTTTCTTGGCGCCAAGAGGTATTGAAGGCCGGCGCTACGGGGTGATTTCAAATGCTGTCGCATCTAGTCGTTGTGCTTCTGCTTTTGACAGTCGTTGCCTACTTTGTAGGTCATTCAAAAGCGAGCAGATTCACGACACCCGATGGCGCTATTCAACAACATTCCCTATCTGGCTATCACGGTGCCTATGTTGCCGCATGGGTTGGTATCCCTTCATTTCTATTGGTCTTGTTATGGCTGTTGTTTCAAGGCCCGGTCATTGATTGGCTTTTGGTTGAAAGTCTCCCCCAAGACAAAAAGACGGGCTTGGATAAGGGCCAGCTTGATCTTTTGGTAAGTCAGATCAAATCCGTTGCTAAGGGCAATATTTTCGAAGAACCGGCACCCTACATCGTGGAAGCTGCTGATCGATTAAAAAGTTGGAAATCAATCGCCAGCTACGCCATGATAGCGAGCGTTCTTGCGTTCGCGATCCTTGGGCTTGCTTTCGCCAGGGGCCGCCTTGCACCACGTTTTAAGGCGCGGAACGCCGTTGAAACAATTCTTACCGGCGCAATGATCGCGTGCTCGCTGATCGCGATCCTAACTACCGTAGGAATTGTTGTTTCGCTTCTTTACGAAACACTTCGGTTTTTCTCGATGGTCTCGGTTTTGGAGTTTTTATTCGGCCTAAACTGGGAACCACAGATCGCCATGCGCTCCGACCAGGTGACCTCGGGCGGCGCTTTTGGTGCGATTCCCGTTTTCGCCGGAACGTTCCTGATCGCATTCATTGCGATGATTGTCGCGACACCCATAGGGCTGTTTTCCGCCATCTATCTGACCGAATATGCCTCTGAGGCAACGCGCGACATTGTCAAACCGTTACTTGAGGTTTTGGCTGGCATTCCAACCATAGTCTATGGGTTTTTTGCGGTTCTGACAGTAGCACCGGCCATACGCGATCTTGGCGCGAGTTTAGGGTTTTCCGTTGCTCCAAATAGCGCTTTGGTTGCCGGCGGTGTGATGGGAATCATGTTGATCCCTTTCATCTCATCTCTCTCCGACGACGCAATAACTGCTGTTCCACAATCCTTGCGCGACGGATCCTTTGGGTTAGGCGCGACCAAAGCAGAAACAGTCACCAAAGTTCTCCTTCCGGCAGCATTGCCAGGCATTATGGGCGGCGTGCTGCTGGCCGTAAGCCGCGCCATCGGCGAAACTATGATTGTGGTGATGGCCGCCGGCATCATCGCTGCACTGACGCTCAATCCGTTTGAGCCCGTAACGACCGTGACCGTTCAAATTGTCACGCTGTTAATCGGCGACACAGAGTTTGACAATCCAAAAACCTTGGCCGCGTTTGCGCTCGGCCTTGTCCTCTTCCTCGTCACGTTGATCTTAAACTTGATCGCCCTGCGCATCGTTCAAAAGTATCGGGAGCAATATGACTGATAGCGCGCAATCAACCGGCGGCCAATCACCATATCACGATTGGAGCTCTCAAGATGCCAAGCGCCGTGTCAGGCAACGCTACCGTGCGGACCGCAGGCTGCAGTTGTGTGGAATTGGCGCCATCACGTTGGCCATTCTTCTGTTGGGGGTATTGTTGGTCTCAATTTTTCGCAGCGGTGTTGTTGCTTTTTTCCAGACAAAGGTCGAACTCACTGTCAACCTCGATCCGACGAAGATCGATGCATCTAATCCGGCCAAGGCTAACTACCGAAAAATCGCACAACAGGCCTTTCTTTCCTATTTTCCTGACGTCACGTCAAAAAGCGATCAGCGAAACCTGAAAAAGATTTTGAGCTCTGGCGCCCCCTATATCATCCGGGATTATGTGGTGGCACATCCCGAAAAAATTGGCGAGACTGTCAAGATTTTAGTGCCCCTGCGCGATCAGTTTGACCAATTGCAAAAACGCGTGATTCCAAGATCAATTGACGCGCTCTCAAGCGACCGTGTGGCACTGTTTCAAAATTTGACGGACCGCAATGTAGTTCTAGAACAAGACGGCCGAACAGTCGTAAAAGTCGAGGCGTTTATTGATCCAAAGATCGTGCAAGCAGACGACATTGATAATGCTGATTTCGTCACGATTACCAATGAAGCATTCCGCACTTATTTTGCAAACGAGCGAACGAAAGCTTACGAAGAGATTTTGGACCGTTCCGCATCTGATACAATCAAGCAGCTTGCGTTGAAGGACCCAGGCGTTATCGGCAAAACGGTGTCCGTATATCTGCCTGTGTCAAAGCATTTTGATGCGTTGTTTCGCACTGGTCGAGCACAAACACTCAACCCCCGTTTTAAAAACGAAAAAGTCTTGAGCTGGTTTGACTCACTCGTTGACAGGAATCTCATTCGCACTCCATTTAACTGGGAATTATTTTTAAACGCTGATAGCCGTTTCCCCGAACTGGCCGGTCTGGCAGGCGCCATTTCGGGATCATTTCTCGCTCTACTTGTTTGTTTCCTCCTAAGCTTTCCAATTGGGATCGCAGCGGCGCTTTATTTAGAAGAATTTGCACCCAAGAATCGTTGGACCGATCTTATTGAAGTGAATATTAATAACCTGGCGGCGGTACCGTCGGTTATTTTTGGCCTGCTAGGCCTTGCAGTTTTCCTTAAAACGTTTGGCCTACCGCGTTCTGCACCTCTTGTTGGAGGCATGGTCTTAGCCTTGATGACTCTTCCAACTCTAGTTGTTGCAACGCGTGCCGCACTGAAAGGCGTGCCGCCATCCATACGCGAGGCAGCCCTTGGCGTCGGCGCATCGAAACACCAAGTTATGCTTCATCATGTCGTGCCACTTGCGATGCCAGGAATCTTGACGGGTACGATCATCGGCTTAGCGCGCGCGCTTGGAGAAACCGCACCATTGCTCTTCATCGGAATGAACGCTTTTATTCCAAGCATAGAAAACATAGGTTTACTGGAACCGGCGATGGCGCTGCCTACGCAAATATATTCCTGGGCTGACAGCCCAGAACGCGGCTTTGTCAGCCGCACTTCGGCAGCCATTATTGTTTTGCTGCTATTTCTTATTCTAATGAACATAGCAGCGGTGTTCTTGCGTCGCCGATATGAGCGTAAATGGTAGAGACATGGGATTGATAATGGACCAGCAAGTTGCAACGAGCACTGCCACCACCGCGTTGTCAACCGAGCCTGCAAAAGTAACAACTCGCAACGTCGATGTGTTTTACGGTGATAAACAGGCAATGTTTGATGTCGATATCGACATTCTAGCAAACAGCGTCACAGCATTAATCGGACCTTCGGGTTGTGGTAAGTCAACATTCTTGCGTTGCATCAATCGTATGAACGATACGATTCCCATATGTAAAGTCACTGGTGACATTCGCATTGACGGAAAAGACATTTATGATCCCGACTTGGATGTCGTTGAATTGCGCGCTCGTGTCGGTATGGTCTTTCAAAAGCCCAATCCTTTTCCAAAGTCAATTTTTGAAAACGTCGCCTACGGGCCACGCATACACGGTCTCGCACGTGACAAGGTCGAGCTTGAAAAAATCATCATGACGAGCCTCGAAAAAGCCGGGCTCTTAAATGAGGTGAAAGATCGACTAAACGAACCAGGCACAAGTTTGTCAGGCGGTCAGCAGCAACGCTTATGCATTGCTCGCGCCATCGCAACCAAGCCTGAAATTATCCTAATGGATGAACCATGCTCGGCACTTGATCCAATTGCCACGGCAAGAGTCGAAGAATTAATGGATGAGTTGCGCGAAAACTTTACGATCGTGATCGTGACCCACTCCATGCAACAAGCCGCTCGCGTTTCTCAACGCACAGCGTTCTTCCATTTGGGCAAGCTTGTTGAAGTGGGCGACACCAACGAAATCTTCACCAACCCAAGAAATCAAAAAACACAAGACTATATTACGGGCCGCTTTGGTTAAAGATATGGAACATACAGTCAAATCTTACGAGATCGAACTTTCGCATTTGGATGAGAAGATTGCCCAAATGGGTGGTCTTGCCGAGCACAATCTTGGCCTAGCGTTTGATGCGCTTGATCGCCGTGATCCCCATTTGGCCGATCGTGTCATCGAAAGCGACAAGCAAATCGATGACCTTGAGCGCATGATCGAAAGCAGAGTCGTGCTGATGATCGCGCGCCGTCAACCAATGGCGGACGACCTTCGCCACGTCATGGCGGCCCTACGCATATCCAGCGACTTGGAACGTATTGGCGATCTCGCAAAAAACATTGCGAAACGTTCCCATGCCATTGCCACTGAGCCGCGGCCAAAGCCACTCATGACCGGGCTGCGCCACATGCTCGAACTGGCCCTAAGGCAACTGAAAGATGTTCTTGATGCCTACGCCAATCGCGACGGCGATCGTGCGCTGTCCGTTTGGCGCGATGACGAAGAAATTGATGCCATGTACAATTCTCTATTTCGAGAACTCTTGACATACATGATGGAAGACCCGCGCAACATTGGCATCAGTACGCATTTGCTTTTTGGCGCCAAAAACATAGAACGAGTCGGCGACCACACAACAAACATCGCAGAAACAATTCATTTTCTTGTAACGGGTGAAACAATTAGGGATGATCGCCCAAAGGCCGATCAGACAAGCACGACACTAATCACTGGTGAGTAAGGACAGCACCAATGAGCGGCAATGGCACGTCAGCAAAAATCTTAATTGTTGAGGACGAAGTACCTCTGGCCGAGATTCTCCGTTACAACATGGAAGCAGACGGATTTCATGTCTCTCATGCCAAGACGGGAGAAGAGGCTGAGATCATGCTCTCCGAAGACCGCCCCGATCTTGTCATTTTGGACTGGATGCTTCCCGCAGTTTCAGGAATCGAAATTTGTCGTCGCATGCGTCAACGTTCCGACATGCGAACCATCCCAATCTTAATGCTGACGGCCCGCAGCGAAGAGGCTGACCGCATTCGTGGCTTGACCACTGGCGCCGACGACTACGTCGTAAAGCCATTTTCCGTTCAAGAGTTGATGGCACGGGTAAAAGCGATCCTGCGCCGTGCAGCGCCGGACCGCATGGCCGAAGTGCTCACCGTTGCAAATATCGAACTGGACCGCGCATCGCACAAAGTGACGCGCGGACTGCGCGAAGTGCGGTTGGGGCCCACAGAGTACCGGCTCTTAGAATTTTTCATGGAAAGCCCCGGCCGGGTTCTTTCGCGCAGCCAGCTTCTTGATGGTGTCTGGGGCCGCGATGCCTTTGTCGATGAACGCACGGTTGACGTGCATATCGGGCGATTGCGCAAAGCCCTAATCCGCGGCAGCGAGAGTGATCCCATTCGCACCGTGCGCGGCGCCGGCTATGTTTTTGGTGAGCGACCAACCCATTAGCATTCTCGACCCAAAGCGTGTTTACCAAAACCGGTCCAAGCTCTGAAACTGTTCGCTTGGCATGGGGTTGTTGCCCTTCGAGCACAGCCATTTTCGGGTCTGTCATATATTTGTAGTGTTGGCTCGGGCCACGAAGTTGGACCGGTCAAAACGATTTTGTTTGTCCAGCGGCAGTTAGAGTTCATTTTTGCGCTATGGCCCTTGCCAAATTTAGAACCGCACAACTTTTGAGAAAATTTGTATGCGCCGTGGCACTTGCCGGTATTGCGGCGCGACTGGTGACCGCATTCCTTGCCACGCCATATGCAACGGTGCCCTGGGCCGTTTCGTCCGCCGATGGTTCGGTAACATTTGTCATCTGCTCAGTCTTTCAAAAAAAGTTTGATGACGAGCAGGATCAACCAACACCGCAAGACCACAACCCTGCCGAACATTGTCCCCTTTGTCCGACTGTGGCTGGCAACAGCTGGGCGCTAACCACCGATCTTGACTCCTTCACAGTTCGCCAGGCTCAATTCACAACACTGAGCTATCAAACAAAATCGCAGCGCACGATCAGCGTTCGTCTCGCACGTCCCCAAGCGCGCGGCCCTCCAAGCATACGCACATAATTGAAGTTTGGGTTTAGGCCCAAACAACTCATCAAAAAAATGTAGATCCCCACGGACCGATGCTCACCAGAGCTCCGGCATCTTGCGTTAAGTGGATCAAGTGCAAAAAATTCCGCCTTGGAGAAGACACGTGACAACAAAATTCTTAAATGCGATCCTACGACCTAACCGAACAGCGCACGCCATAATGAGCCTCGCTGCACTTCTACTCAGTGTTCCAACCGCGCATGCAGATCAAGATACCCATCCCTCCGACGTCGCACACAGCGCATCGGGCGGACATCACGGCCACCTGCGTGCCGACGGCCACGCACCCATCGGCGTCATGGGCGAACACCTGCACAAAAAAGGCCAGTGGATGTTTTCTTACCGCTACATGCGCATGGACATGCAGGGCAATCGCATCGGAGAGAATGAAGTCACTCCTGAACAAATCGTAACGACGGTGCCAAACCAAAACCCCGTTGTGACGCCCAATGGTATGACGGTGGTTCCTCCGTTCTTAAGGGTCGTGCCAACCAAAATGACCATGGAAATGCATATGTTCGGAGCAATGTATGCGCCCACAGACAACATCACTCTAATGGCCATGCTGCCGCTGGTCCGTAAAGAAATGGACCACATTACGTTTCAAGCACCGAACCCCATGATGGGAATTGGGCCAGATAACACAAATCGCATCGGCGAGTTTACTACAAAATCCGAAGGCGTCGGAGATTTCAAACTCACGGCACTCCATCGGCTCTACAAGGACCGCATTCATCGTGTGCACGCAAATCTTGGATTCAGTGCACCAACAGGGTCCATCAAAGAGCGAGACACGATTTTTGATCCCTTTGGCCGCGCACCCAATGTGCGTTTGCCCTACGCCATGCAAATTGGCACGGGCACGTGGGACCTCTTACCCGGCATAACGTACACAGCACGAATGGGTGACGTTACTTGGGGTGCGCAGTATCGCGCTGAGCTCCGGCTGGAAGACGAAAACGACGAAGGCTATGCCTGGGGCGACAAGCACATGGTAACAGGCTGGGTGGCCTACCAATTCGCACCTTGGATCAGCGCATCGTTTCGCGCAAACTATACCTGGCAGGATGAGATTGACGGTGCAGACCCGATGATCGGCGGCCCGGTGCAAACCGCACATCCTGAGTTTTACGGCGGCGAACGCCTAGACCTCATTGGCGGTGTCAACTTGGTCGGCCAAACAGGCTGGTTGCGCGGTCATCGCCTGGCTTTTGAAGTGGGCGCGCCAGTCTATCAGGATCTAAACGGTCCCCAGATGGAAACCGATTGGACGTTTATGGTCGGCTGGCAAAAAGCACTTTGACAGTTCCCGAGACCAGGCACACATCCGTTGCGTGCGCGCAAAGGTTCACACTTTGCGCGCGTTCCTTTTTGCGTTGGTACGGTTGCTTTCACGAGTGGATGTGATCAGCTCTTTGCTGATCGCGCGTATAACGTCGCACATGAGCGACACCTGTTTCATACCTAAGACAGCTTCTCGAGCGAATAAACTTCAGCCTATAGTCATTGAGACGATTAACAAAAGGCTGGCCTGTTCAGGAGAATAACTTTCGACCAAAACTCTTTTTGAGCACGAACGGGCAACGGGAGGGGCCGATGCGAACCGATGTCGAATTCAAGACCGAAGATGGCACGACACTTCGAGGCTGGCATTATACGCCTGACAATGGCACGGGCCCCTGGCCAACTGTCGTCATGGCCCATGGGTTTTCTGCCGTCAAAGAAATGTATTTGGATCGGTTTGCCGAAGTGTTTGCTGCGTCAGGTCTCGCAGCGCTTGTGTTCGACCATCGAAACTTCGGCGCCAGCGATGGCGAGCCAAGACAGGAAATCGATCCTTGGCAACAAATCAACGGCTATCGAGACGCAATTACATATGTCGAAAGCTTAAGCGCCACCGACGCAAACCGCATTGGCGTGTGGGGCTCAAGTTATAGTGGCGGCCATGTGCTCGTGCTCGGCGCCATTGACCGACGCATAAAGTGTGTCGCCTCACAAGTCCCGCTCATCAGCGGCCACCGCAACGCGCGCCGTCTTATTCGCGCTGACATCATCGCTGCCGTTGACGGCATGTGCGCTGTCGACAGACGCAAACGTTATGCGGGCGGATCGCCGGCCATGATGCCCGTCGTTTCAGAAGATCCCACCGGGCCCGCCGCATTGCCAACACCTGATTCCTGGAAATGGTTCACCGAAACGGGCAACATGCGCGCACCGTCCTGGCGCAATGAAGTGACCTTGCGTTCTGTTGAGCTTTTCATGGCCTATGAACCAGGCGCTTACATCGAGTTCATCAGTCCAACCCCCTTGCTCATGGTTGTCGCGCTGGGTGACCATCTGACGGTGGCCGACGAGGCTTTAGGCGCTTACGAGCGCGCCAGGCATCCCAAAAAACTTGTGACACTTAAGGGCGGCCACTTCGACGCCTATATCGCCGATTTTGATGCGGCAAGCGCAGCAGCACGCGATTGGCTGGTAGAACATTTGACGGGTTGAGGGGCGACACGGTGCTCAAACAAAGACAACCACGGAAGAGGGCAACGGCCAAATGCGTGGTCACTTAAGTTGGGTACATCTGTAATCCGCCCCGAACCGTGACAAACACGATCGCAAATTAGCGTGCTCCGATTCATCGAAACCGGAAAAACCATGTTTCGACTTCCGCTTTAAAGATTGATGCAGACATATTTGGTGACGGAGTCAACCGCAGCTTCTGACCTGTTTCTGCCATCTACTAGTGCGACGCTTGAATGATCGTTTCGGCCTGTAAGGGATTATCTTTGGATGCTGCGTCGTATTGTGTTTGCTACCGTTTGCACGTTCATGCTCATCGCGAGCGGCGGCGCTATGTACTACTGGAATGAGATCCGCGTGGCTCGCGCGCATACGGTGACGGTGGTGCAACAGGCGTTCCAAAAGCATGGTCGTCGCGTGACTCTCAAAGACTTTGCGCCACACCAGCTAGAAATCCTCCTGAAGATCGAGGACCCAATGTTTCGGACCCATCGCGGTGTCGACCTAGCGACATACGGTGCCGGGATGACCACGATCACGCAAGGTCTTGTCAAACTTCTCTATTTTCCAGGCGGTTTCCGGCAAGGCATCGCAAAAATCCGCCAGACAGTGATTGCTGAGTATGCCTTGGATGATCTCGTTTCCAAGGACGAACAGCTGGAACTCTATTTCAACATTGTCTATCTAGGTCGAGAGGCGGGCAAACCTATCCACGGCCTTGCTGCTGCTGCCGAGACCTATTTCGGAAAACCTTTTCAGGATCTGACAAATGACGAGTTCATTGCGCTCATTGGCATGACGATCTCGCCCAACACTTTGAAACCGGGGACTGCTCGCAGCGAAGCCCGTGTTGCTAGGATAAAGAAATTTCTTGCTGGCGAGATCGCTCCAGCATCGGTGCTAGACTTCGAATACGTTGGGAGGCAGCGCGGCTCCGTGCCGGAGGAAATCCTTATGGCATTTCTTCGATTGATAACGCACGCCGACCCGTCAATTCATGGCCGGACAAAGCCGCATTCAAGCTGATTTGAATGTCTCCTCCTGTGCAGGTTTCTGGGACGCGCCGGGAGGGCTGCCCATGAAGCGCGGGTTGTCTCGCGTCCGTCGGGAAGGCAACGTTCTTTGGCTGCACCGTGGTGTCAACTGTGACGCGGCGCACATCCTTGGTGGCAAGTGCTCCCGTGCGCTCAGCCGTCGCAAGGCTCTCCTTGATCAGTTCGATGAGCTTTTCCTCACCCAAACGTTGGCGCCAGCGCGTCATCGAAGAGCGATCGAATGGCGCTTCGTGCTGAAAGTAAATCTCGCCGCAAAAGTGTTGGTAATAAGGGTTCTCCACCCAACACTCGTGCACCTGCGGGTCCGAAAGCCCATACATGTATTTGAGGATCTGCACGCCAACCATCAGTCGCGTCGCCAACGCCGGATTGCCGACATCGCAAAACAGCGGCGCAAAAGCTTCATCAAAACGATGCCAGTCGATCGCTGCCGCAAGCCGCACCAGTTCGTGGCGCGGATTGATGATGTTATCGAGCCTAGAGCGAAACAGATCCTGCCCGCCCTCATCCGTCTGTTGTTTCGGCTTCATAAAAGCCCCCTCGCAATGACCAATCAAACCCTTGAAAGGGAATCACGATTTGCAAGCTTTTGCATCCTAAAGCGTACAAAACTTGCAAACCAAAACCGCCAAAACTAGCCAAACAATCAAGGAATAAGCGGGTGCACGCAATTGTTCACAGGGGACTACTGACCTTGGAGCGATCGGCTCACAGCTGTCCGATGAGCCTCCCAAACCAGAAAAGCTTCTGCCTACTTAATCCCCCTGATGACAATCCTCCCGACACTCTACATAAATCAGGATGTCTGAAGTTCCAGACCTCAGCTGAAGAATGGGTCAGCTTCGAAAGAATTGCGCCATCAATAATTGTAAACAAGTCCAAAGCTGAACTTTTCGCGATCGGTTCCGAAGTTTTCTGCTTCGTAGTTAGCGTATTTAAAATCGGCAAATAGCCCTTTGCAGATGGGCTGCTTCACATAAAGATCAAATTCGTGACCGTAATCGATATTGCCGAAATCAGAGCGGAACTCGTGATATTGAGCCTTGACCAAAAACCCGTTGAAGAAACTCAGCGCCGGGGGCGCGTCTTTCACTTTGTACGTGATGTCAATATAAAAATCCTTTAAGCCCGCATCAGGCGTTACCAAAAACAGGTCGGCAAAACCGTTAAACTTATGCCCCGTAGCTAATGGTGTCTGGAACGCAGCCACACCATCATCACTTCCCAGTTTTTCGTAACCCAATGTTGCTGTCACGTCGAATATCGAAAGACCCGGCGCGATATGGACATATTCGGCATCGTAATTGACAGCCTGATCGGCGTAATCGGTCTGTCGCGCATATTCAAAGTAGTAATTAAACGTGAGGCCGCCAAACAGGTCACGCTTGCCCTTCCAGAATCCGCCAAAGCTGGCACTCGAATAGAAATCATCTGATGCGATGCCCCCTGGCTTTACGTCGACATCCATGATGTCCAGCAGATAGGCATAACCCACAACTGTACCAAGCTCGTACGGCAGCGGTTTGCTTCTGACATTGAACAGATGAATATTTGACGTAAGATCTCCGTCATTCAGCCCTCCATCCGGAGCCCTACTGGAGAAGATGCGGTTCACATTCCCCACGTAGCCGTAAAAGAGCGTCATGCCTGGAATTGAGGTAACTGTGGCGGTTGCACCATCAAATGTCTGATCGTTCTGGCGCCAGGGGATCGACCCGATAAAACGCTGGTTATCGAGGTTCTTGCGATAGCGACCCCCTAACAGAACGACCCCCGGTATATGATGAGATTCGATATACGCTTGGTTGACTTCGGCAGAACGGACGTCAACAACGACGGGGTACTGCGTCTTGCCATTAAACGTGTTGTTGAAGTCGTCAGGGCCAACTTCCATGATGAAGTCGCCCTCGACACCGGCGCGAAACCCGTAAAAGAAGCCAGACTCAAGACCCGGACGAAGCCTAAGCGTTGACGCTCTTGCTGGATCCGCGAAAAACGCTTGGTTGACATGCTCGTATCTGTAGCGCGAAGAGAGCCAGACCTTGCCTTTCTCTATTCCGGTGTGCGGTATTCCGGTGTGCGGTTCTCTGCCCGCCTCTTCCGCCTGAACGCGTGTACCCATCGTGCCCACGGACACAATGAGGGAAACAATCGCGATAAGAACCAGCCGACTGATCGAACGCTGGAGCATTTTTCTTGTTCGCGAAAAACCGGATGCCGAGATCATCGTCCCACTCGTTGCCATTTGTTCAGCCGATTTCAGTTAGCATTGTCGCCAGAAGGGAAAAACCGATCGCACTCAACTCAACACGCCCAAGATCCGTTGCCTTAGATCCATAACTGCTCCGACGTCTGAGAAATCCGCAGTTCCTGATTCTTATTGGCTACTTTATATACGCCTCGAAGTCACGCCGAAGGCTGACATAGAACACGCCGAAGGCCGACATAGAACAATCTTGATATTTTTATAAGACTTCTGATGTGCGCCGGTCACACTTTGAGCGGTAACTAAGCCCAACAGGTTGACTGAAGATCTGCGGAGCGCGGCTGCGACGCTTACTGAAGTTGCTTGACCCTCCCACACGTCGAGTGCAAAACATTCTTTGCGCATGAGTTACACAGCGCGCAATCCACCTATCGGCATCGACCGCGTGCGCGGTTAAAAGCGCACTGACGAAAGATCTACTGGCGCTGCCGCAGCAAAGTCAGCAGCATCCTTGTCTGAGTGACGCATGAAAAACACAAGGAGCATGCTCAGCGTTCTGACGCGGCGGTGTCCTTTGCATTAGCAGACGACGACAGGTCAAGCCCAAGATAAGCGGCAAGTCCCTTTTTTTCTTGCGCAACCAGATCTGCAACGAGTTTCTCGTATTCCTCCGTCGCATTTGGTGGCAGCGTGTGGGCTATGCCTCGGTGACAGTCGATACACGTCTTCCCTTCCGCCAATCCTCTCTCGTGGGTTTCCGCGGCCCGCGGCTCTTGAAGCGCGTAGTCCATGTAATCGAATTTATGGCAGTTGCGGCATTCACGACTATCGGTTGACTTCATCCGACGCCACTCATTTTTCGCGAGCTCAATACGTTTAGAATTAAATTTGGCAGGTGTCGAGACGCTACCCCAGAAATGGTGCCAAAGCTCATTGGTAGCGCGAATCTTGCGGACCACCTTGTGATGCCATTCGTTCGGGACATGGCAGTCGGGGCACGATGCGCGCACGCCCGAACGGTTCGAGAAGTGCGCTGTTTGGCGGTACTCTTTAAAAACGTTTTCTTTCATTTCATGGCAAGAAATGCAGAAGCCCTGCGTATTCGTGAGCTCCATAGACCAGTTGAAGCCGCCCCAGAACAATATGCCGAGAACAAAACCAACGGACAAAAGCGTTCCCAAAGCGATCGCGCGCGAGGGCGATCTGAACCAAGTCCACGCGCTTCCGACCTTGCCGAAG
Source organism: Hyphomicrobiaceae bacterium (assembly GCA_965222775.1). Classification (GTDB taxonomy): domain Bacteria; phylum Pseudomonadota; class Alphaproteobacteria; order Rhizobiales; family Hyphomicrobiaceae; genus CBDCUV01. The sequence continues at coordinate 727,204 of OZ244971.1, read as the reverse complement.
AAACCGCTAGGCTTCCGATTTTTAGGGTTTCCGCCGCCGTCTTGACTTTCCATCCTCTTCTCCTCCCTCGGGAGCGTAGTTTTCGTCGTGCGATCGTGGGTGGGCTTTTGTCTCATTCAACCTCGGTGGCGTTCCGGAACCCGTTATCAACAAGGGGCTTGGCGTCAGCTTGAGGCACATGGCACTGTTGGCAGAAGTAGCGTGTTCCCGATATTTTATCCAAGCGGGCTCCTTGGCGATCAACGTAGTGCGTCTCCGATACTTTCGGTGCTTTGGCTTTGATGTGCCTCGGCCAGTCGTGACAATCCATGCACTTGTTGTTCGTCACCGTAATTTGGTACCCGGTGACCTTGTGGGGAATCAGCGGCGGTTGTTGTCGGTAGGCGCGACCGAAACCACCGTCTGCAAACGATTGTCGACCGACGTCGGGAGCCTTGTTCAGGCGGTCTAGAACCTCGCCGCCGCCCAGCGCCCGCACGATTGAAGAGCCTTCCTGGGCAACGCCGACACCTATCGTCGCTGATACGGCGACCAAGCAAAGCGCAAAAATACCAGAGTGCAACGTCGCGTAACTTTTCATCGTCTTCTCTCCGCCTGTCGAAGCACCACCTTCACTAGGTGGGGCTTTTAGTATAGAAATTCTGATCAGCCACTTCGATTTGGGATCCCTCGTCACAACGAATATCAAATCGATGTGTGAAGTTAAAAACACGTTCGGGACACACATCGATACAGCGCCCACACGATGTGCAGTCGCGATGCAATATCACAGGTGTCGCACCGGCCTTGTGTCCCTTCAACGCAGGCGCAATGACGTGCATTTCAGGGCACACGTGATAGCAGTCCATGCAATCGTCGCAGCGTTCGCGACCACGCGCTGATACGCGCAACAAGGCGGTGGTGTTGAGTAGCCCATAAAATGCGCCGACTGGACACAGATGGCCGCACCATCCCTTGTCAGCTACAAACAAATCGAATAGAAAAATCGCAGCAACCAACGCGAACCCCCACGAGATGCCGTACAAGAGTTCACGGTAAATCGCGGTAACGGGATTAATCAGTTCGTAGGCAATGGTCCCCGTAACAAATGCCGTTACGAGAGCTGCACCAAGCCCAGCATAGCGCATGTTCCGATCAAGAGGTCGCCGTTTTGCGATATTGAGTTTGCGCTGGCACCACGCTGCCAGATCGGTGATGGGATTGATCGGGCAGACCCAAGAACAATAGGTGCGCCCGCCGATCACGACGTAAACCGCGAGCACGATGCCAGCACCAATGAGCGCTTGCGTGTGGAAGGCGTGCCCCGCTACGAGGCCCTGCAAGAGAATGAACGGATCGGTGAGCGGCAAGACGTCGAGCGTCATGCTAGATGCCAGTGTACCTTTTGCAATCCACAGACCGAACCATGGCCCGGTAGCAAACACCATAAAGAAGCCAAGTTGTGCAATACGTCGTGCAATCAGCCAGCGACTGGCAAAAAGGAGACCATGAAGCCGTCTTGCTTCCAGCCCTGAAACGCGGTGTTCGTTCATTCACGCGCTCCCGGTATTTTCTGATCGGCCGGCTCAGGAACACGATCGGGGAGATCAAAAACACTTGGACCGAGTTCTCGGCCAGCCTCCTTCTTTTCCTCCCAGCCGAGTCTGTAGTGTGCGCCAAGTTTCCCCTTGGCCAATTCAAGGGGAAGAACCTTGATGGCAGCGACTTCAAGCACGCACGACTTTTCGCACTTGCCGCAACCTGTACAATAATCAGCGTGAACGACCGGCTCGAAAATCGCGTGCTTTTGAGTGCGCACATTGTGGCTGCGCTCAAGCGTAATGGCCTTATCGATGACGGGACAAACGCGGTAACAAACATCGCAGCGAAGACCGAGCATATTTAGGCATGTTTCCCGCCCAACCAACGAGGCGACTCCCATCTTCGCATCTTCGATTTTCTCAAGCTCATGAGACAAAGCTCCCGTCGGACAGGCCTGCGCACAAGGAATGTCATCACACATCTCGCACGGGACATCGCGAGCGATAAAATAAGGCGTCCCTATCGCGGGTCCATCACCGACTTTTGCGAGCCGAAGCGTGTCGTAAGGGCAGTCCCTGACGCATAGACCGCAGCGAACGCAGGCTGACTGAAACTCACTCTCGGGAACAGCTCCGGGCGGACGCAGGGCTTCTACCGGAAGAGTCTTTGACTGCACAGTAAAGCCGGTCATAGCTGCAGTCACCACGCCAGCGCCAACAATGTACTTTGCCATGTCGGCCAAAGCGCGTCGGCGCGCCGGGTCAACACTTGACTCCCCCCAATTCTTGCTGATCGTCATCGCGACCCCCTACGCAAGACGTCGAACTTGCGGGAAGGCTGGCCGGCCTGCCACTTGATATTCATGTCAAACCTTCTCCAGACGACATGCACATTTCTTGAAATCAGTCTCCTTGGAAATCGGACAGGTTGCATCGAGAGTGAGCTTGTTAACGAGCTGGCTCTCATCAAAGAACGGGAAGAACACCAGCCCTTTGGGCGGCTTGTTCCGGCCCTTGGTTTCAACGCGCGTAACAACTTCTCCGCGGCGCGTAATCACCTTGATTGCCTGCCCGCGATGGAAGCCACGCGTTTCCGCGTCGTCAGGGTGCATGAACAAGACGGCATAGGGCACCGATCGGTGGAGTTCCGACACCCGCCGGGTCATCGTGCCGGAGTGCCAGTGCTCCAAGACGCGCCCCGTGCACAACCAAAGGTCAAATTCAGAATCGGGGCTCTCGGCAGGAGGCTCGTACGGGCAAAAAATAATGCGCGCCTTCTTGTCAGGCCTCCCATAGAAGGCGACGCCTTCGCCGGCCTTGACGTAGGGATCGTATCCTTCCCTAAACCGCCACAGCGTTTCCTTGTCACCGACCACCGGCCAACGCAGGCCGCGCGCCTTGTGATAAAGATCAAACGGTGCAAGGTCGTGAGCTTTGCCACGCCCGAATGCCGCATACTCTTCAAAAAGCCCCTTTTGGATATAGAATCCAAAGGCCTTCGCCTCATCGTTGTCGAAGCCTTCTTGCACGCTCTCCAGCGGGTACTTGTCAACGGCCCCGTTTGCGTAAAGCACCTCGTATAACGTCTTTCCCCTGTACTCGGGCTTCTTGGCTATCAAGTCTTCAGGCCACACGTCCTCTATCTTGAAGTGTTTGGAAAACTCCACCGTCTGCCACAAATCCGAACGGGACTGACCTGGTGGCTTGACCTGTTGACGCCAGAACTGCGTGCGACGCTCGGCGTTGCCATAAGCACCTTCCTTTTCCATCCACATTGCCGTGGGGAGAATGAGGTCAGCGGCTAATGCGGTTACAGTCGGGTAAGGATCGGAGACGACAACGAACGTTTCCGGATTTCGGTATCCTGGATACCCTTCCTCGTTCATATTGGGGGCAGTTTGCATGTTGTTCGTGCACTGCACCCAGTAGGCTTTGAGCTTGCCGTCCTTGAGCATGCGATTTTGCAGTACGGCGTGGTAGCCCACCTTGCCAGAGATTGTCCCTTCCGGCAGCTTCCAAAGGGATTCGGCCCTTTTTCTGTGTTCGGGTTTTTTCACGACCATATCTGCTGGCAATCGGTGCGCAAAGGTTCCAACCTCACGCGCTGTTCCACATGCCGACGGTTGCCCGGTGAGCGAGAAGGGACCATTCCCCGGCTCGGAGATTTTTCCAACCAGAAGGTGCACGTTGTACATGAGGTTGTTGACCCACGTTCCGCGCGTATGTTGATTGAATCCCATCGTCCAGTAGGAAACGACCTTCTTATCGGGATCTGCATAAAGTTCGGCGAGGCGCTCAAGCTTCTTGGGCTCGACGCCCGACAGTTTGGATACATGTTCAAGCGTGTACGGCTCTACCGCTTGCGCGTATTCCTCGAACGTAATCGGTGTTGCCCCCCCAGCCTTCGAAGCGTTTTTCGCACCTTTTTGAAGTGCATGCGTCGGCCGCAAGCCGTATCCGATATCAAGATTCGTGGTGTTGAAATTCACGTGTTTATCGACGAACTCGCGATTGACACGACCGGTCTTGATGATGTGGTTCGCAATGTAGTTAAGGATCGCAAGATCTGATTGCGGAGTGAATATCATGGGGTTGTCAGCAAGCTCGAACGAACGGTGCTCAAAAGTCGACAAAACATGAACCTCGCAACCCTCATGGGTAAGACGTCGGTCCGTCAGACGTGACCACAAGATGGGATGCATCTCGGCCATGTTCGCGCCCCAAAGCACAAAGGCGTCTGCCTTCTCAAGGTCGTCATAGCAACCCATCGGCTCGTCGATCCCGAACGCGCGAATAAATCCTGCAACAGCCGAAGCCATGCAGTGGCGCGCGTTCGGATCGATGTTGTTGGTTCGGAAGCCAGCCTTATAGAGTTTGGCAGCGGCATAGCCTTCCCAGATCGTCCACTGCCCCGAGCCGAACATGCCCACCGCTGCTGGGCCGTCTTCCTTCAGGACGGTTTTGAACTTTTCGGCCATCACCTTAAAAGCCTTTTCCCAGCTTACCGGAGCGAAGTCGCCGTTTTTGTCATATGCGCCGTTCCTCATCCGCATCAACGGTTGGGTCAGCCGATCCTTGCCGTACATGATCTTGGCAAGGAAGTATCCCTTGATGCAGTTGAGTCCGCGGTTAACGGGAGCGTCGGGGTCGCCCTGAGTTGCAACGACGCGCCCTGCCTTTGTGCCGATGAGCACACCACAACCGGTGCCACAGAACCGACAGACGCCCTTGTCCCAGCGGATCCCGTCAGTGGCTGCACGGACCGCTGTCGATGTGCCAGGCAGTCCAGCCGCAGCAGCAGTTGCGGCAACGGCGCTCGCCTTCATGACATCGCGCCTGTTTAGTTTCGTTGTTTTAGCAGTCATAGAGAGCACTCCCTCAACCCGCCGATGATGTGTCGTTCACATCATTCAGTTCGGGCTCGAATTGATGGTAGACAAGTGTTGCGGCAACTACGCCGTCTACTTTGTGAACTGCAGTCAGTGTGTCGATGGCGGCCGCGTTCTTGGTGTCCTCGACCGTAACGACAATGCGGCTTCCTTCAGTGGTGTCGTGAACCTCAACCCCGTCCAACGTCCGAAGCTCGTTGATAACGACCTCACACCGCGAGGGCATTACGTGGACCAGGACACCACACACATTCATGATATCACCTCAATGCTGGGCTGTTCGCCGACGGATAGCGCGTTGACAGGGCACCGCGATACGCACGCACCGCAACCCGTGCAGCGCTCCACGTCGAGTATCAACGCTGCTGTCCCACCTAGCTTGGGTTGGAAACGAATTGCATCGTAGTCGCATACATCCCGGCACATGCGACACGATACGCCCTTAGACTCGACGCACGCTGAAGAAACGTTAGCACAAAGCCGCCACGGCGGGCCGAGCCGAGCGTTCTCATTCAAAAAACAGCCGGCCTCACACACCTCAGCACACTTGCCACAGAACGTGCAGCCATCCTTGTTAAAGGAAACGATTGGATAGCCGGCATGACCGCTGCTGATGATTCCCGTAGGACATGCATCCAGGCACTTGTTGCACCGCGTGCAGAGGTCGGTGAACTCGAACTCGGGGTGAGTCCATGGCGGTCGAATTTGTGCACCGCCACCCCTCAGCCTCCCGAAAAGCGCCCGCCGTGACTGAGCAAGTGCCATTAATTGCTCTCCATCCTTGACCCGAAACGTGAATGTGCTCCAAACTGGCCAAGCGTCATTTAACTAAAGTCAACTTGAATGGCCTTTGCGGCAAAAAAACTCGAGACGGACCACATCCGCCCCGACGGGAGTTCGAATCGGCGCGGACCGCGTGGGAGCGCCCATCAGGCGCTGTCGATGACAATTTCGTTGACGCGGATCAATGACACATAAAGGTGCACGGGGCATCGATTGGATGGTACATTTCAATTCAGATTAGGCCGATCCAGTCTGAAGCTGGCGAGCTGATCGGCCAAGGAGAAATTGATCGTGGATGCCCACGATTTTGTAACAGCAAGAGAAGCAGTGCTGTTTGCAAACCTGCCGGATGATCTTGCCGAAACGCTTTTTCAGCGGTCTACCGTGTACACGTGCAAACATGGAGAAACACTGTTTGTTCAGGGCGATCGGGCCTCGACTGTGTTCCTTGTTCTCGAAGGGTGGGTAAAGTTGTGTCGGATAACGCCAACGGGAGCTGAGGCCGTTGTTGGTGTTTTTACCCGTGGCCGCAGTTTTGGAGAGGCTGCAGTATTCCGAAGCGACACTTATCCTGTCACTGCGGAGGCCGTCACGGATGGTCGGCTGCTTGAGGTCAGCGCGAGTACGCTTCTTGGAATGATGAAAGAGCGCCCCGAACTTTCCATGGCGATGCTGAGCGCCACGTTCAAACATCTGCATTCTCTCGTCACACAGATTGAGCAACTCAAGGCCCATACCGGGACGCAGCGTGTCGCCGAGTTTTTGCTTGAATTGTGCACTGTCGATAGCGGGCCCTGCACATTGAAACTGCCGTATGACAAAACTTTGATTGCAGGTAGGCTTGGCATGCAGCCACAAAGTCTGTCGCGATCATTCAACCGGCTTCGGACCGTTGGTGTGACCATAACGCAATACCAGGCCGCAATTGCAGATGTCGGTCGTCTTCGAGAATACGTCCTACAGGACCGTAGCTCGCCATGGAGCCAAGCTCAATAAACTGAGCAGCCACTTTGTAGGCTGTTGTGGCAAGGTTTTTTGCACCTACTCAGAAATGCCCTTGTGAATCTTGCGAGCAAGCAGAATTGCTGCGGGTATGCCAAGCACCATCCCAATTGCAAAGGCTATAAGCAAGCCGGTCAAACCGAACTGTGCCAGTGCGGGCATAGCAAATGCCACAAACACGCAGTTTATTCCGACCCCCGGTCCCATCAACAGATAGCAAAACGCCAATAACCATAGCGGAGGTGCCGATTGGACAGAAGATTTTGCGGCTGATTGTTTCATCTTTGTATGCTCAAAATCAGCCACTGACTTCTTCCTAAGCCATACTATAGAGCGCCAGATACTGGCGCAAAATGGTGACGGTTCATCCGCCCACCAGATGTTTGTAAATATCCGGAAGTGCTTCGATAAGTTTTTCAGCGCGCGGGATTACTGAGTAGCCTCCGCGCCCAAAGATGCGTGTGAACGTGTTTTGAGTTTTAGCGTCGACCGTGACACCGAATACTGACTGCCCACGCCGGCGAGCTTCACGAATCGCCATGCGGCTGTCTTCGATGCCATGTCGGCCTTCGTAGTGATCGAGATCATTGGGCTTGCCGTCCGTTATTATCAGAAGCAGGCGGCGTTGGGTGGCCTGCTTTGTCAGGCCATGAGATACGTGTCGGACAGCGGCGCCGAGGCGTGTGTAAAAGCCTGGTTGCAAACTAGCGATACGCGCCTCTATGGTGGCACTCATCGGTTCTTCGAATGCTTTACAACACTGGATGAAGACCCGATCGCGCCGCAATGAGGAGAACGTATGAATTGCCGCCTGATCGCCACAGGCCGAAAGACCCCATGCAAGGGCTATCAGCGCTTCACGTTCGATATCTATCACACTTCTATCGTTTACTGAACTTTCCGTTGAGCGCGAAACGTCTAGCAGAATCGAAACTGCAAGATCGCGCTCCTTGGTGCGTGCTGATCGGTAGACGCGGTCGGAGTGCTCACCTGTTGCCTGTAAAGTGACACGTGCATCAACAGCAGCTTCGATATCGAGATCATCGCCCTCAACCTGCTTGGGTAGGATCACGCGGCGAGGGCGTAGCGCTTCGAACTGACGACGAACAGCACGAATACGGCGCTTTGCTTCTGGAGCATCAAGAAACTCCGGCGGCTGAGATGCAGTTTTGGCATTGCTCTCAAGTACGCGGCAATGATCGGAGATGTAACTCGACGTACGGTGATCCCATTCTGGATAAAGGTATCTTCCTGACAGACGTTCACGATCAGCGTCCTCTGGTGAAAGGTCAAGATGAAGCTTTAAGCGCGTTGCAGTCTTCTTCGACACTTGGGTAAGGCCGATCTCATCTTGATCGCCCGCCGCCTTTTTGGCGTTATCGTCGTCGTCATCTTCGATACGCCGATTGATATTGAGGAATTCTGTCCACGAGAATATTGCTTCAAACCTGTGCAATATGAGGCTGTCTTTGCGTTCTGCACTATCTGCACTATTGCGTTTGCCACGAAAGACACCCTTTTGAGAATCATCGCTGCTGGCATTATCCTCTGGTGTCTCTTCCTCGCGCTGAACTTGCTGGCGCTCAGCAAGTGGCCGTAAGTCAGGCCACAAGGCAACGGGCATGAAAGGCCGGTAGCCTTTTGGAGCAACGAAGTTGTCCAATTTTTTTTGATTGCCGCGTGCAGCCTGTGCGATAGCAGTGGCCAATAGGCAATCTGGTGGCGAGCCTCCCAATAGGTGTAATATGGCGCGCTCGACCGCAGTTTCCCATTTTGGAAGTGGCCGTTCTAATCTTTGTCTTCGCAAGCGAATCATGAGTTCTGCGCACGTCGGTCTTAGGCCGGGGCATTCAGTCAACACGGCTCGCGTCATGGCCTGCGCCGACTGTAGCGCGCGTATGTCGGAGCGCAGCGGATCCGTCTCAATAACCAGTGGACGAGCAAAGGCGCTTGCAGCAGTCAGCCAAAAATAAAGCGCCGTGTTTGCTTCGCGATTATCAAAGTAATCAATTTGTTCCGGCAAGCGAAGCGACTCGCCATCGAAGCTTGCCACTGCCATGCGCTCCGCCGCATGACCGAGCCACCGCTTCCACGAGAGCCTGTGGAGAAGTTCTTGAGGAGCGCTGGCCTTTATGTCAACGGATTGCGGACCGCCTAAGCCGCGAAAGAAGATGGCAAGCCTGCCGTGAACTTCTTCAAGATCAACAGCCGCGCCTTCAAAGGATATGGGCTGATCAAAACGGCTGGCGTAGGCATGCCAGAGTTTTCCGACGGTTTCTTCTGGCTCCCAAGGCTCGATATCGATCCCGGCCATTGTTTACCTTATCCGTAGATGGCTGTGACGATATCCAAAAGCCCACGTTTTGTATCTTCATCGTCACTGAGAGGCTCGATCAATGACGTTTGGATTGCCCGTTCAATCGGCATACCGTCACGAATTAGAGCTGCACAATAAACGAGGAGACGTGTTGAAACGCCTTCCTCCAGATCTTGACCCTTAAGCGCGCGGAGTTTTCCAGCCAGTCGAACCAATGGCTCAATGCGTTGCGGCGACAAACCTGTTTCGTTGGAGATAATGTCGACTTCTTGTTGCGCTGGCGGGAAACCAAACTCAATCGCCAGAAAGCGTTGGCGGGTTGACGGTTTTAACGTCTTTAATATGTTTTGATATCCGGGATTATAGGAAGCCACCAGCATAAAAGTGGAGTCGGCCTCAAGCGTCTCACCAGTACGATCGATTGGTAGAATGCGTCGATCATCGGTTAGTGGGTGCAAAACAACAGTAACATCCTTGCGCGCTTCGACCACTTCATCGAGATAACAGATCGCACCTTCGCGAACGGCGCGTGTCAAGGGGCCATCAATCCACTCAGTTTCACCGCCCTTTAGGAGATAGCGGCCAATCAGATCGGCCGCTGAAAGATCATCGTGGCAAGCGACCGTGTAAAGCGGTCGGCCCAGTGTTGCCGCCATGTGCGAAACAAAACGAGTTTTGCCACAGCCTGTCGGTCCCTTGAGCAACAGCGGCATCATATTCTGGTACGCCGCCTTGAAGATCTCGCACTCGTCCGCAATGGGAAGGTAAAAAGGGAGAGGACCTTCCTTCTTTGTTTGTGCTGCATGCATATTTTACTCCGCCGGGCTGATGGCGGTCCGTCTGCCGGGCTCGATAATCTCCCTTTGCGGCACGAGGATTGAATAAACGAAGAGCAAAGCCCCAATGACAACGACAACACCAGCGCCAAAACGCATCCAGTAAAATAGCGCCAGCCCATCTTGAACGGTCATAAAGTGTTCGCCCATCACCCGTTGCAAGTGCGTTTGGATAGCACCGGCAAACGTCAAGACAACTGTCATGAAGACCATGCCGCTCGTCATTAGCCAGAAGCTCGCCATGTTAAGCACCTGATTATACGGATCCCGATTTCGCAAAATTGGAAATGCGTAAGTAAAGATGGCAAGGTTTAATGAAACGTAAGCACCGAAGAAGGCGAGATGGCCGTGTGCAGCAGTGATCTGCGTGCCATGCGAATAGTAGTTCACGCCATGCAGAGTGTGCATGAAGCCCCAGACACCTGCGCCGAAGAACGCCAGTGTGGCAGTACCCAAGGACCAGAGCATCGCCGCCTTGTTGGGGTGATCCCTGCTGCCTTTCCACACCATGACAAATGAGAACACCATCATCAGGAAGAATGGCACGACTTCAAGAGCGGAGAATATCGAACCGATCCACTGCCAATAACCTGGTGTACCGATCCAGTAGTAGTGATGGCCCGTTCCTAATATCCCGGTAAAAAGAGCAGTGGCAATTATCACATATAGCCACTTTTCGACAATTTCCCTGTCGACACCTGTCAGCTTTAGCATCAGGTATGCGAGAATGGACGCCATTATGAGTTCCCACACACCTTCAACCCAGAGGTGAACGACATACCACCAGAACATTTTGTCCAGGCTTAAATTTGCAGGGTTGTAGAGCGAGAATAAGAACAGGAGTGCCAAGCCCCAAAGGCCAATAAGGAGAACATTGGTAATCGCGGTTTTCTTTCCGGCAAGAACGGTCATGGTTACATTGTAGAGAAAGATCAAAGCAGCAACGATGATTCCGAGCTTTACCCACAACGGTTGCTCGAGAAATTCGCGACCTTCTTTGCCAAGTAGAAAATTGCCCTCAAATAGATTGAACACATACGTCACAACAACACCCGCAGTGCCTAGGACCAGGATCGCGAGCTGGAGGTAGGCGAGCTGTGGCGAATAGATCTCACGGTCGGCTTCTTCAGGAATGAGGAAGTAAGCAGCACCGAAAAAGCCCAGCAGCAGCCAGACAATGAGAGAGTTCGTATGCAACATACGAACGATGTTGAAGGGTAGGGTTTCCGATAGGGTGTTTGGCGAAACGTAGATCCAGCCGGCAAGTAATCCACCAGATACCTGCACGATGAACAGGATCATCGCCACAGTAAAATATGCGAAGGCGATTTTCTGCGTTTGATATTTCATTGGTCTTTCTCCGTGCCAGGCAGCTGATCAACCAGCATCGTTAGGTGGCCAATTCTGAGTGTCGGTCTTGTCTACCCAGATCAGGAATGACGAAAGGTCTTGGATTTCTTTGTCCGTTAGATTGAATTGCGGCATCTGCCTGCGGCCCTCTACTCCCGAGGGCTGGCTGGCCATCCAAGACTTCAGTGTTTCGAAAGCGGCCTCGGGGTCATCAAGAACGCCCCACCTGGTCATCACGTTGCCGACTTCGGGCGCGAAATAGGCACCCTCACCGTGTATTGAGTGGCAATTAATGCAGGCCTTAATCTCCCATATGCGTTTGCCACGCGCGACCGACTCAGTGAGTGCCGTCGCATCCGTTGATGTGTTTTGTATGTAAAAATAGCTATGCACCGACAATCCAATGAAGATGACGATGAAAAATAACGACCCACCGTAGAAAATATTGCGGGCCATGGACGTCGTCATGACTTCGCGCATTCTGTTCTCCCTGGTCCAGACGTAATGTTGCCCAAGGAGAATTGCTCATCGTTCAAAGACCGCATTTAACCAAAGGCAAGTCAGGCGGCGAAAAAGGCCTTAAGTCGCAGATTTCCCGAGGGCTCCCCGTCCGTTTGCGATGTTGCGGTGGCAATCTGGCCGCTGGAGTGACTTGTCGAATACTCAAATTTGTGCTGCGTCACGTAGCCTCAGTCATCCAAATTCGCATCATCTAAAGCCATCACTTTCCAGGAACTGAGCAACTTGGTTATGGGAATTTTGTTCCCAACCAGAGCATTTGTTCGTCAAGCCGAATTCCTTTTTAACCGAAGTCAAGCCAGCGCGCCTTTGAATGCGCAACGATTCGGCAAAGTTTGGTGAGAAATAAAGGAATCATCGCATGCGCATGATCCAGCAAGATCTGTTGAAGAAAGTAGCGCTGCTTGGGGTTTTTGCGTTGGTGTTATCCAGCACGTGTTGGGCAGAGGACCCAGCCAAAGAGCACGGATCATCACCAGCAACCGCTTATAGCCCAAGCCTTACAACGCTGGGTCAGATTAAGGTAGAGATCCCCGGACGCAAGCCAGGCGACCCAGTCATAACAGCTGAGGAATTTCAGAAAGCAACAAAGATATACTTTGAGCGTTGCGCCGGCTGCCACGGTGTTTTGCGCAAAGGGGCAACAGGTAAACCGCTGACGACAGACATTACCCGGGAGCGTGGTTATGAGCATCTCAAAGCGTTCATAACTTATGGATCTCCTGCAGGGATGCCAAACTGGGGCACGTCGGGTGAGTTGAGTGACGAAGACATCGATTTGATGGCTCGCTACATTCTGGTCGCACCACCACAGCCACCCGAATTTGGGATGGCAGAAATCCGCAAGACCTGGAATGTGGTTGTACCGGTCGACCAGAGACCGACGAAAAAGATGAATTCCCTTGATGTAGACAATCTGTTCTCGGTCACACTGCGCGACACTGGTCAAATCGCTTTGATCGACGGTGAATCCAAAAAAATTGTTACGGTTATTGAAACCGGTTATGCGGTGCATATCAGCCGCATTTCAGCTTCGGGTCGCTACCTGTTCGTTATCGGTCGAGATGCAAAAGTCAACATGATTGACCTTTGGATGAATCCGCCCGCAAGCGTTGCGGAAATCAAGATCGGTGCCGAAGCACGTTCGGTTGAAACATCCAAGATGAAAGGGTGGGAGGACAAGTTCGCCATTGCTGGAGCCTACTGGCCTCCACAATACGTGATCATGGACGGGAACACACTGGAGCCAAAGAAGGTGGTCTCAACGCGAGGCATGACTTATGACACGCAAGAGTATCATCCTGAACCGCGTGTGGCTGCCATTGTTGCCTCACATTTTCGGCCCGAGTTCATCGTCAACGTGAAGGAAACCGGAAAGATTCTGCTCGTCGATTATTCGGACATCAAGAATCTTCGAGTCACAACAATTGAAGCAGAGCGGTTCTTGCATGACGGCGGATTTGACAGCACTAAGCGCTACTTCCTGACTGCGGCAAACGCACGCGGCAAAATCGTCGTCGTTGACACAAAAGAGGGCAGGCTGACAACGATTTTGAAAACCGGTGGCGAAACACCGCATCCTGGTCGTGGGGCCAACCTGAAACATCCCGTTCACGGTCCGGTTTGGGCAACATCGCATTTGGGTGATGAAACGGTCGCATTAATCGGCACGGATCCAGAAGGTCATCCAGATAAGGCTTGGAAGGTTGTGCAATCGCTTGAGGCGTTGGGCGGCGGCTCATTGTTCGTTAAGTCACATCCAAAATCGAACCATCTATATGTCGATGCTCCGCTCAATCCCGATGCTGAGACTTCCGCATCTGTAGCAGTGTTCAAGGTCAGCGAACTCGATAAAGATGAGCCGGAGTATGTGACCCTTTCCATCGGAAAGTCGGCCGACATTTCCGGTGGAGGTCAACCGCGCGTTGTTCAAGGAGAGTTCAATACAGCTGGAGATGAAGTTTGGTTTTCTGTCTGGAATGCGAAGGACAAGCAATCTGCAATTGTTATTGTCGATGACAAAACACTTAAGATAAAGCACGTGATCAAAGATGAGCGGCTTGTCACGCCAACTGGAAAATTCAACGTCTTCAACACACGTGCCGATGTTTACTGACATCATGATCCGGAATGAGATCGTTCAGTCTCATTCCGGAGTCTGAACGTCTTTTTCACGGACCAGTGAGGTCATCATGAACAAACCGGGACGCGTTTATCTGATTGGTGCAGGGCCCGGCGATCCGGAATTGCTCACGTTAAAAGCGGTGCGTATTCTCTCGCAAGCCGATGTCGTTGTCTTCGATCGTTTGGTGTCTTACGACATTCTAAGGAACGTTCCCAACACCGCGCGACTGATACCTGTCGGCAAGGCACCCAAGAGACATCCCATTCCGCAACCTGAAATCAATCGCATTTTGGTTTCCGAGGCCAGACAAGGTCGTACTGTCGTAAGACTGAAAGGCGGAGACCCGTTTATTTTTGGGCGCGGCTCGGAAGAGGCTATTGAACTCCTAGCAGCGGGACTGAAGATTGAAGTTGTGCCCGGCATCTCTGCGGCACAGGGTTGCGCGGCGGTAGCCGGCGTTCCGCTCACCCACCGTGGTCTTGCGAGTAGTGTACGTTTTGTCACTGGACACCGCCGCGAAGACCTGCCTTTAGATCTCGATTGGGAGGGTCTGGCCGATCCTGATACGACACTGGTGATCTATATGGGGTGCGCGAGCATTGCTCAAATTACGACCAAGTTGATCTCATCTGGTTTGACCCCGCAGACGCCTGTACTTGCCGTTAACAATGGCACGACGCCACGTGAGCGTCGCCTCAAATCAAGCCTCGCCTTTATTGCGCGGGATGCGAAGCGCGCCGAGTTTTCAGGTCCTGTCCTTTTTATCGTTGGCCGTGTCGTGAATCTCGTTGTTGGTGCCCGCTCGCGCCCTAAACGCACGTTGTTTGAAACGTTGCCCAGTCAACGAGTTGGCGCCCATGTTTAGAAGAGAGATCTTCGCAATATTGATCGCGGTTATTGCCGGTGCACCTGAGTGTGCAGGTGGAGCGATCAAACCGGAGCGGGCCCGCGCGCTTGAGAAATTGGTACTCCATGATTGCGGATCCTGTCATGGCATGACCCTCAAAGGAGGGCTTGGTCCCAACTTGGAAGCAAAAACATTAGCCGGACGGTCTGCCCAATCGATAGCCAATATCATTCTTGATGGCGTGCCTGGAACGCCGATGCCGCCATGGCGGCCACTGATGACCGAAAGTGAGGCGAGGTGGATTGCCGATTACCTGTTGAATGAGGATGGACAATGATACGGTATGGTGCGCTTTCCGGATCATTCATCTGTTTGTTTGTTTGGACGGGATTTGCCTTTTCGCATCCGAGCGGGGACCAACTCCGAGGGACTGGCAACCTCGGGATAGCAATCGAACGGTCCAGCGGATCTTTATTGATTATTGACACGACCAAACGTGCGGCGCTTGGCCGGGTTAAAGGATTAGGTGACCTGTCACACGCGTCGGTCGTGTTTTCTCCCGACCAGCGGTTTGCCTATGTATTCGGGCGTGATGGCGGGCTGTCGAAAATCGACATCCTGTTGGGAAAGGTGGCACGGCGCATCGTTCAGGCCGGCAATTCAATTGGCGGTGCGATTTCCGATGATGGAAGGCTGGTCGCTGTTTCCAATTATGAGCCGGGTGGCGTTCGCGTTTTTGACGCCAAGACTCTCAGAATGGTGGCGGACATTCCCGCGATTTGGTCGAACGGTGCGTCAAAAACTATAGGACTGGTCGACGCGCCAGGGCGACGTTTTGTGTTTTCGCTATGGGATAGTGGAGAGACCTGGATTGCCGACTTCTCATCGGGAACAACACATGAGCTAATCAAAATAAAGGGTGTTGGAAAACAACCTTACGATGGACTCATCACGCCAGACGGTCGCTACTACCTGGCCGGCCTGTTTGGCGAAGATGGCATTTCTGTATTCGATCTTTGGCAGACACCGGTTGTGTCTCGCCGGATACTCACCGACTACGGTCGGGGGCAAACAAGATTGCCCGTCTACAAGATGCCGCACCTAGAGGGCTGGGCCCTTGCCGGGGATCGCTTTGCCCTGCCGGCAGTCGGCAGACACGAAGTGTTATGGGTTGATGCGCGCGACTTTAGCGAAGTGGCCCGCACCAAAGTTCATGGTCAGCCGGTATTTGCTGTTGCCCGTCCCGATGGTCGTCAGGTCTGGGTAAATTTTGCTCATCCCCACAACGACACGATACAGGTACTCGACACACTTTCCGGGGCTGTCTTACATGAATTCAAGCCTGGGCCCGCCGTGCTGCATATTGAATTTTTGCCGCGTGGAAATGAGGTCTGGGTATCTGTTCGAGATGCCAACGTTCTTCATGTCTATGATACCCGCAGTTTCACCAAAGTTGCTGAGATTCCGGCAAACACGCCAAGTGGGATTTTTCTTACATCCCGCGCCCACAGGACGGGGCTTTGACCATGGAAAATGTCGTACGCGATCCAATCGACATGCGGTTGCTAAGCGACTGGCAGCGCGACTTGCCCTTGGTTTCAAGGCCATTTTCAGTGTTAGCAACAGACCTGGGCGTCAGTGAAGTAGATGTCATAGAACGCCTAAAGTTCTTGAAGCAATCCGGCGCAGTATCGCGCGTCGGCGGCATTGTACGGCCAAATATCATAGGAGCGAGTACACTGGCCGCGGTTGCTGCACCGAGCTTGCAGGTTGAGGAGATCGCTGCAGTTATCGGTAATGAGGCAGGTGTGAACCATTTGTATTTGCGCGAAAACAAAGTGAACCTTTGGTTTGTCATCACCGGCCCCAATAGCGATCATGTTTCATCGACGCTTGCACGGATTGAAAGGTGCATTGGCAAGCCCGTCTTCGACTTGCGTTTGGAGCGTTCATATCATATCGACCTTGGGTTTCCTCTTGACGCGCGTAGTGCAAAATTCCAGGAATCGGTTGATGCGCAGGAGCAAAGTGTCGAGTTTGAACTTCGTGACGGGGACGCCCAACTTGCACAAGCGCTGACGCAGGGGCTGCAATTGGAAGAACGGCCGTTTCGCTCACTTAGCATAAAACTCGACCGCTCGGAAGCGGACGTAATCTTGCGGCTAAAGCAACTTTGTGCCGCCAAAGTCGTTAAGCGTCTCGGGGTAATCGTACGCCATCGCGCGGTCGGCTGGCGATCAAATGCCATGATCGTGTGGGACGTCGCTGACGAGAGCGTCGATCAGGTGGGTGCTGCTCTAGCACCGGTGCCGGGTATCACGCTCTGCTACCGCCGCACACGCGTTGAGCACGATTGGCCGTTCAATCTCTATTGCATGGTACATGCAAAGACCCGAGCCGATGCTCTGCAAATCATCACATCGGCGTGTGAGATAGCAGGTTTGCAAGATTGCCCGCGTCAGATCCTCTTCAGTACCCATTGTTTCAAACAAACCGGAGCACTGCTGATATCGCCCATGGAGGCCGCGTGATGAACCGCAAGACTGCGTCATCAAAAACCGTGTTGGACGATATCGATGCCCGGCTTATCAATCTTCTGCAGGACGGCTTTCCACTCGTGCCGCGTCCGTTTGCCGTTGTTGGTGACCAGGTAGGCGCAATCGAAGCAGACGTTATCGAACGTGTCGACAAGCTTCGAAAATCTGGCGTTTTGACACGCTTCGGACCGTTCTTTGATGCAAGCGCCATGGGAGGTGCGTTTTGCCTTTGCGCCATGGCCGTGCCTGATGATCGCTTCGATGAAGTCGCGGAATTTGTCAACGCGCATATTGAGGTTGCGCATAATTATCAGCGCGCACATCGCCTCAACATGTGGTTTGTGCTGGCGACAGGCACACCTGACAAGATCAAGGTTGTGGCACGCGCCATAGAACTTGAAACGGGGCTCAAGGTTTTATGTTTCCCAAAGCTCGAGGAATTTTTTGTCGGCTTTAAGGTGGCAGCATGACGACTCTTGATGCATCTGATCTTCGATTGATTGAGGCCACGCAGGTGGGGCTGCCGATCGTTAAAGCACCATATGAGAAAATTGCAGTTGAAATAGGCATAACCGAAGCAGAAGTGATCGATCGCCTCGGCAGGCTCATCGATCAAGGTGTCATTCGGCGGATTGGAGCCGCGCCAAACCACTATGCCCTGGGAATAACCGCCAATGGCATGACTGTTTGGGATATCGAGGACGAATACGCTTGCGCAAAAGGGCGAGAGGTCGGTGCACTCAAGTTTGTCAGCCATTGTTATCTTCGACCACGGGCGTTGCCGGACTGGCCATTCAATTTGTTCGCAATGGTTCATGGTTCATCGCGCGAGGAAGTTGAACGTAAGCGCGTTGAAATCGGCGAGCTGCTAGGTCAATCATGCCGCAGCAGCGATATCCTATATTCGACGCGCATACTCAAGAAGACTGGGCTCAGGTTGCCCCGAATGGGAGTCTAGGTTCATGTTCCGCCTGTCCCACTACATGAAACAACTGTTCGATCCGACGCCAGTGCGCAAACGCAAGGATGAAATTCGGCCTGTTGTGATTTGGAATTTGACCCGGCGCTGTAATCTCAAGTGCAGGCATTGTTATGCAATTGCGGCTGATCGCGAGTTTCCCGGAGAATTGACGACAGTCGAAGCGAACCAAGTACTCGACGACCTGGCTGCCTTTAAGATACCTGCATTGATCCTGTCGGGCGGCGAACCGCTTACGCGCTCAGACACGTTGAGTATTGCGCAACGTTCAAAAAACTACGGGATCTATACCGCATTGTCGTCCAACGGCACGCCAATTGTTGACGAACTGGCCGACAAGGTTGCGGAAGTTGGATTCGATTACGTTGGGATCAGTCTCGATGGTGTCGGAAAAACCAACGATTGGTTTCGCGGGAAAGACGGAGCGTTTGATGCAGCTCTTGCGGGTATAAGGGCCTGCAAGAAACGCGGCATCAAAGTTGGCTTGCGTTTTACGCTAACAAGCGACAATGCCAGTGAACTTTCGGACCTCTTGACTTTGGCGAGAAACGAAGGCGTTGAGAAATTCTACCTGTCGCACCTAGTGTATGCGGGGCGCGGTAATAAGAATCGAGGCGAAGATTCCAATTGGACAATAACGCGGACCGCCGTTGATATGCTCATCGACCATGCATGGATGGCACTGAAGCAAGGCGACCCGCTGGAGATTGTAACTGGCAACAATGATGCTGACGCCGTCTCCTTTTTGCTCTGGGCGTCTGGAGTGGCCCCGCCTGAGCGCGTGGCACATGTGCGAACACATCTGGAGGCCTGGGGCGGAAACTCATCTGGACTGGGTGTTGCCAATATTGACTCCCAAGGTGTCGTCCATCCTGACACCTATTGGTCGGACTATGCGATTGACAATGTGCGCAACCGTCCTTTCAGCAAGATTTGGGATGACATGTCAGATCCAATGCTGGCGGCATTGCGGTCACGGCCGCGGCCATTGAAGGGTCGTTGCGGTGCGTGCACCTTCCAGTCGGTATGTGGTGGCAATACCCGGATCCGCGCTTTGCAACTTACCGGAGACCCGTGGGCTTCGGACCCCGCCTGTTACCTTGATGACGCTGTGATCGGGCTGACGACACAAAGAATAAGAACTGATCGGCCTGCCGTGACACCATTTAGGGGCAAGAGCCATGATCCTGCGCATCGCTTCGGCTAGTCTCGCACAATGGTGTTTGGCATTAGTCGTTGCATCAACGGCAACCGCCGCAGAAAATATTGCAGACACCTATGCGCAATACTGTGGGCAATGTCATGGGCGTGACCGCCTAGGTGGCACAGGACCCGCGCTCATCCCTGAAACATTAAAAAGAATGCGCGGTCCTAAAGTCGAATTGGTCATTTCCAAGGGGCGCGCAGCAACGCAGATGCCAGCATTTGTAGAAAAGTTATCACCTGATGAAATTTCAGCGCTTGCAAATTTCTTAAAAGCACCGCTCCCCAAGATCCCGCACTGGACTGTCGAAGATATTCACGCGAGCAGTCGAATGAATGCTGATTACAAACCAGCTTCAAAGCCAAACTATGAAGCTGATCCGCTCAATCTCTTTCTCATCGTTGAGACTGGAGATCATCACGTCAGCATCCTTGACGGTGACACTCATGAAATTCTGGACCGGTTTGCGACACCCTTCGCGGTGCATGGCGGTCCGAAGTTTACGCCGGACGGTCGCTTCGCATTCATCATGTCGCGCGATGGCTGGATACAAAAGTACGACCTTTGGAGTCTTACCGAGGTTGCCCGCATTCGGGCAGGGCTCAATTCGCGCAACATTGCGATATCAAAAGACGGCCGCTGGCTCGCCGTCGCCAACTATCTGCCAAACACGCTGACAATCCTCTCGACGAACGAGCTTAGGGTCGCACGCATATTCGATATTGCAGACAGCACGGGAACGCCATCGCGCGTCTCTGCTGTTTATAAGGCACCGACTCGTGACAGCTTCATTCTGGCTCTAAAGGACGTGCCGGAGATATGGGAAATTGCAACCAACCCCAATGCGCCTACCGTTTTTGAAGGTTTCGTTCATAGCCACGAAAAAGAGATGGTCGAAGCTCTTGCATCTTCACAGGGGCTCTTTGCCCGTCGCCGCATTATACTTTCAGAACCAATCGACGACTTCTTCTTTGATCCACAATACCGCAATCTTGTCGGTGCCGCGCGCGACGGGGCTCGTGCTGTTGTGGTGAATCTAATCGTCGGCCGAGAGATCGCCCAACTGCCACTTTCAGGAATGCCGCATCTCGGATCAGGGATCAGTTGGCTGCGTAACGGCCGACGGGTCATGGCAACGCCGCATTTGCGAGAAGGCAAGCTTAGCGTCATAGACGTCACCGATTGGACTATAGTCGATACGATCGAGACTGGCGGACCAGGATTCTTTTTACGCAGCCACGAGAAATCACCCTTTGTATGGGCCGATGTGTTCTTCGGGCCGAACAAGGACCAGGTCCACGTCATCGATAAGCAAACGCTGAAGATAATAAAGACGCTTCGTCCTGTTCCTGATGCAACTGTCGCACACGTAGAATTCGACAGGTACGGCCGGCATGCCCTCGTGTCGGTTTGGGAAAGTGATGGGGCGGTCATCGTCTATAACGCGCAGACTTTAGAAGAGGTAAAACGGTTGCCGATGCGCAAACCGTCAGGCAAATACAATGTCTGGAACAAGATCACGTTTTCCGACGGAACAAGCCATTAAACGTGGCTGCTGTTTGAAAAGTCCTGGCGCTCGCGGAATGACCGTGGGATAGAGTCCTATCGTCCGACACATCTGATGAGACCGGATCGACGGACCTGACGTATTGGACAGGAGGTCGATTTCGATCATTTTCACCGGGACCACTCCTTCTCAGCACTTCAAAAACACAATCGGGGCCGCACACCCCTGTGTCGGCCCCAATCGACTTATTCCTGGCTCAGCTTTCGCTCAGTTGCGAAATCAGTTCGTCAGTGGTGCGCTGACCACCTGGACATTGCCATTTTGGCGGCTGATCTCGATCTTGGTCGGTGCTTTTTCCGATGCTGCCGATGTAGACAACACAACAGTCTGCCCAGGCGCCAAGACAACCTCGAAACGAATGGCCTTGCTGTCGGCGTTGGCCAAAGTCGCGACCACGCGATAACCGTCCTTCTCGACGGTGTAATAAGCGATGCCGTCAAGGTCGCCCAGATCGATGACCTGGCCGCGATAGGCATCAAGATCCGTGGCCACAGCGGCCGTTGCGAGGCTTGCGCCAACGCCAAGCGTAGCGAGTAAAAGTTTGAAGCTTTTCATGATCATGGCTCCTATTCCAATGAAAGGACGCCCTGGTCGTTCCCTCTGCCCGGATATATGGTACCAAGAGTTTCATTAGTCCAATAGATTGGATTGATAGTGGCTATCGATCATATCAATTTAGCCCGGATTGATCTGAACCTGCTTGTCGCGCTCGATGCCTTACTGACAGAGCGCAACGTAACCAAGGCGGCGGCCCGGGTCGGCCTTGGCCAATCGGCCATGAGCCACAACCTGGCCCGGTTGCGTGAGGTTTTCGGCGACGAGTTATTGGTTCGCTCCCGCGAAGGAATGCGTCCGACTCCCAAAGGTCTGGCGCTTGCCGACCGTGTGCGCGTCGTGCTCTCGGGCATCGAATCACTGGTAACGCGCGCGGACGAATTCGACCCAGCCAAGACCGAACGAAAGTTCCGCATCGGACTTCCCGACAGCACAGAAACGCTATTCGGACACAGTCTCTTGTCGATTGTGTGCGAAGAAGCGCCGGCCATACGCCTGCATTTTTACTCGACAGACGAGCGACAACTTCTTGAGGAAATCGATGCTGACAGAATCGACCTAGGTATCGGCATAGGCGCCTTCCCAGAAGGCCAAGTGCATCACAAACGCAAGTTGCTCGCGACGGATTCATACTTATGCATGTTCAATCCGGCCAAGGTGGACGTGACCCCACCAATCTCGCTTGAAGACTATGTGCGATTGCCGCACGTGCTGACAAGTCTGCGTCATGATGAGCGCGGCGTTGTTGATGACGCGCTCGATCGGCTCGGCTTGTCGCGCAAAATCGTGCTCGTTACGCCGCGCTTCGTCGCTGTACCGTTTGTCGTCGCGGGTGCGCCTGTCATCACCACAATGCACGCGCGGCTGGCACGATTCTTTGCGCACGAACTCAACCTTGCTCTGAGCCCTGTCCCGGCCGACCTGCCCGAGGTTGCAGTTTCAATGCTGTGGCATGCCTCCTATGACGAAGACCCAGGCCACAGATGGTTACGGGACGCCGTTGTGCGAGGGCGCCGTAAATTGCGGTGAGGGATTGGGTGACCGCCGCACCAAGCCATTAAACGTGGCAGCAGTCTGAAAAGTCCTGGCGCTCGCGGAATGGCCGTAGGACAGAGTCCTATCGTCCGACACATCTGATGAGACCGGATCGACAGACCTGATGTGTTGGACAGGAGGTCGATTTCGGTCATTTTCACCGGGGCCATTCCCTCTACGACCTTCCGCTATCCTATCATAAGTCGCAGTCGAGCAACCGTGGATCGCGCAATCCCAGCACGGTCTTTGTTGGCCCAAACCACCATTTTCGGTAAGGGCAGAGCACGTCGGCTCTGCCCGTCTATTTCAGACATAGCCTCTTTTCGCGATTTCAAACGTGCCGACCACAATCATCCCAAAAATCACAAAAACCAATAGTTCTTTTTTCGGTGCCACCATCAACAAATGCGCTTCATAGCCATCCCAATAAACACACAAAAAAAGAAGGCCGGACCCCGTTTTGAGTTCCGGCCTTCTTCCCCCGCTGCCGAGTGCTTTCGCACAGGGCATATTCTGTTAAATGCGTCAGCTTCCCCTAAGCATCTGCCGGCTCCGGCTTTGAGCTTGCAGGCTGCGCGGCAATAACAGGGCGCTGTTCCGCATCGCGTCCAGTTTTTCTGCGCGCTTGCGGCGGTTGAAACGCGCGCCGCGCATGATGTTCGCAATAAGGAAGCCCTTGCACTTTTTTCTTTCCGCAAAAATGAAAGTCCGGATATTGCGGATCGCCGATGGGCCAGCGGCAGCTCGACTCAATCAACGTCCGAATGGTCTTGCGTTCGGCTAACGGAATGACGAGCTCTTCTTCGCTGGGCACAAAGGGCTCAGAATCTGGATGATAAAGCGCGCGTAATGCAGGATTACCCGTTGATGCAAAACGAGATCGCGCCTGCCGCTTTTGGCTGTTTGCCATGCGCGCCCGCGGCCGATGGGATTTCATTCGTGATGTGGTCGCGCGTCCTGATAACCCAAGCCGATGAACTTTGCCGATCACGGCATTGCGCGTGACGCCCCCAAGACGTCCTGCAATTTGGCTGGCGCTTAAGCCCTCGGCCCATAGCTTCTTAAGCGTTTCAACCCGATCCTCGGTCCAGGCCATATTTGACACTCCTTAGCAAAACCGCATCGCAGCTCGCACCACCTGATGCGAACGCGTTCGCGAGAAAGCCAGAGCCAACACCGCCCTGCCGCAAGCCGACAAAACGACCGCCAGACAGAGTCCCATTGACCCGACTGTTAAACCAACGCTACTGGATGGACGCTAAGCACTTGCACGCACACAAACTTGAGGGCCTGAACATTTACAAGGAACCCGACGTGCACCCCGCCTCGAGCACTTACAAAACAGCGCTACGGCGCCATATCTCGTGGCAGGACATCTCTAAACTACAATATGCAGGACAATTCCTACAAGACAACGACAGCACAATTAAGGCGTTGACACCACAGACGTTGCTGCTCCGCAACAGACCGATTCGAAGACCACAAGCTTTTCGACTTTCGCTAGAGTTTTGCTGGTATTACCCACAACTCCCCCGAAGAAAGTCGACGTGGTCCGTTGACAGTTGTGAAAGTGCCGCGTATCCATGAAGCCACACCAAATGAGCCGCCGCGACCGGCGGCTTTTTTGATTCCGTTTCAAATGCTTGCGCGTGCGGCCACGAAAAGGCGTGTCTGCAACTTAATCTATGGGACCTGGGTCTTTAACATGTCCAAGTCGTCAGGAGCCAGCAACGCCCTGATGCCCACATATGCGCGTCAGGACCTCGTCTTTGAACGTGGTGAAGGCGTGTGGCTGGTCACGCCCACTGGCGAGCGTTTCCTGGATTTGACATCGGGCATTGCCGTCAACGCATTGGGTCATGCCCACCCGAAGCTGATCGAAGCGCTGGAAACCCAAGCGGAAAAACTTTGGCATACATCAAATCTGTTCCGTGTCGCTGGCCAAGAAAAACTTGCCGATCGCCTATGCGCAGAAACGTTTGCAGACCGCGTATTTTTTGCAAATTCAGGCGCTGAAGCTTGCGAAGGCGCAATCAAAACAGCCAGGCGTTATCATTTTTCCAAAGGTAACCCGGAGCGCAATAGGATCATCACTTTCGAGGGTGCATTTCACGGCCGCACGCTAGCCACCATCGCCGCCGGCGCCGTGCCCAAGCACATGGAAGGCTTTGCGCCTTTAACGCCAGGCTTCGATCAGGTACCATTTGCAGATTTTGGGGCGTTAGCAGACGCCATTGGGCCAGAAACCGCAGCCATTATGATCGAACCTATTCAAGGCGAAGGCGGTGTCCGCGAACTACCAAAGGGCCTGCTCCGGAAAATACGAAAGTTGTGTGACGACAACGAAATTCTACTCATCGTCGACGAAGTTCAAACGGGTATCGGTCGCACCGGTAGGCTCTTTGCGCACGAATGGGAAGACATTACGCCCGATATTATGGCGATCGCAAAAGGCATCGGCGGAGGGTTTCCGCTGGGTGCCTTTTTGGCCACCGAAAATGCAGCCAGCGGCATGACACCTGGCACCCATGGGTCTACTTTTGGCGGAAACTCGCTTGCCATGGCCGTTGGCAATGCGGTGCTTGATATTGTGCTGCCCGCTGAGTTTTTGGAAAGCGTTCGCCAAAAAGGCCTCCGCTTGCGACAGCAATTGGCGGAATTGCAGGACGAATTTCCCGACATTGTCGAAGACGTGCGCGGACAAGGGTTGTTGACCGGACTAAAGGTCAAACCGTCCAATCAAGATGTGGTCAAAGCAGCAGCGGACGAAAAACTACTCATCGTCGGTGCAGGTGATAATGTCGTAAGGCTCATTCCACCCTTAACCATCAGCGAAGAAGAACTTGGAGAGGCGCGTGATCGACTGCAGCGCGCGTTCACCAATTTAAGATCAACGGACACCTAAGTCGTCTCAACCATGCGAAAACGTACATTGAACCATGTCGTTACGCCATTTTTTAGATATTGATGCCCTCGATGCTGAAACGTTGCGTCGCATTGTCGATGCGGCCCACGAGATGAAGCGCGCCGGCAAGAAAACGCCAGCCCACCTGCAGCCTGTTGCGGTCGAAGACGCGATCCTTGTTATGGTCTTTGAAGCAGCGTCCACACGCACGCGCGTGTCTTTTGACGTTGCCATGCGTCAGCTCGGTGGCCAGACAATCAACCTCAATCACACTGACCTTCAGCTCGGACGTGGCGAAACCATTGCCGACACCGCGCGCGTTCTTTCGCGCTACGCGGACGTAATCATGCTTCGCACAAATAGTCATGAGTCACTTGCCGAACTGGCAGAACACGCGACCATACCGGTAATCAACGGTTTAACGGACAAGTCTCATCCCTGCCAGATCTTGGCAGATGTCATGACCTTTGAAGAGTTCAAAGGCCCCATCGCAGATCGAACCATCGCATGGGTCGGAGACGGCAACAACGTTGCAACGTCTTGGATGCATGCCGCCGTGCGCTTCGGTTGCAATCTTCGTATCGCCACACCAAATGAGTTACGCCCCAACGCTGAGGTTTTGGCATGGGCAAAAGCCGAGGGCGCCGACATTATTGTAACCGATGATGCATTAAGTGCCGTAACCAATGCGGATTGTGTGATTACGGATACGTGGGTTTCCATGGCGCAAAAAGATGGCGAGCGAAGAAAGAAACTCTTGCGACCTTACTCAGTCAACGAAACGATGATGGCCAAAGCAGCAAAAGACGCAATTTTCATGCACTGTCTCCCCGCCTATCGCGGCAACGAGGTGACCGCTTCGGTCATCGACGGCCCACAATCCGTGATCTTTGAGGAAGCCGAAAACCGTTTGCATGCACAAAAGGCCATATTGTCCTGGTGCCTCGGAGGGCTCTGACCGCCATGTCCAGGCGTGAACATGATGTCAACAATGCGCCAGCGCAAACGACGTTAAACGCGCCCGATGACGATATTGTTTTGCCGTTCCAAACAGAACAGTCAGGTACGTTGGGCAGGCTGGTACGCCTTGGTCCTTCAGTCGACAAAATTTTAAAACGCCACGATTATCCCGACGCTGTTTCGCATGTGCTCGGTGAAGCGATTGCGCTAACAGCAATGCTGGGCTCTACACTGAAGTTTGAAGGGCGGCTTATTCTGCAAACCAACACCGATGGTCCGCTACGTATTCTGGTTGTCAACTATGACTCACCTGGCAAGTTGCGCGCCTACGCCAATTTTGACGAACAGCGCGTACAAACCACAGATCAAAGTGGCTCCGATGCCAATTCAAAAAACATTTTGGGTCAGGGTCACCTTGCCATGACCATTGACCAAGGCGATGACATGGAGCGCTACCAAGGCATCGTCCCCATAGAAGGAAACACCCTAAGCGAGGCAGCCCTTCATTACTTCCAGCAATCAGAACAACTGCCAACGTTCATTCGGCTGGCCGTAGCGCGTCAGTATTCTCAGTCAAAAAAAAACGGCAGCGATGAATGGTCTTGGCGGGCAGGCGGACTTTTGGTCCAGCATGTTGCCGAGGAAGGCGGTGGTCGCGACGTCACTCAACAACCACACGCTGATGTCGACCCAACACGCACCCAAACCGAACAAAAAGAACCGGCCGAAGAACTCATTGGCGAAGCCGATGCTGATTGGCAACGCGCGCGCATGCTTGCCGCAACGGTAGAAGATCACGAGCTTTTGGATCAGGCCTTATCACCAGAACGTTTGCTATATCGCTTGTTTCACGAAGAAGGCGTAAGGGTTTTTCGTCCACGGGCCGTCAACGAGTATTGCCGTTGTTCGCGAGAACAGATCAGCAAGTTCCTTGCGCGTTTTGACGAAGAGGAATTGTCAGAGCTCCGCGAACCTGATGGTGGCGTCACCGTAAAGTGTGAGTTTTGTAGCCGAGCTTACCGCTTTGCGCCTGGCACATTTCAGTGATCACACTTCTGCCCAGTCTCCTAAGCGCTCTAAAAACTGCGTACATAACGCAATCTGTGCTTCATCGATCCACTCGTTTGCGGTATGAGCTTGCGCGATGTCGCCGGGTCCGCAAACAACAGCCTGCGAACCAGAATCTTGAAACAGCCCGGCTTCGGTCGCGTAAGAAACCGCATAGGTTTTATTGCTGCCTGTCAATTGCAATGCTAACGAAACGGCATCAGAATTTTCATGCGCTGCAAACGGTGGCACCGAATTGATTTTTGTCATGCGAATGTCAGCCTCCGGCGCAACAGCACGCATTTCCGGAAGACATGCCCCTTCGAAAAATTCCAACAACCGTCGTTCGATGGAAGCCACGTCAAACCCCGGCAGCACGCGTATGCCAAAACCAATTTTGCACTCAGCCGGAATGATATTTGTGGCCTGACCACCAGCGATCGTTGTCACCTGAAGCGACGAATGCTCCGGGCTAAACCTTTGATCCTTGTGCCCGCGTGCCATTTCGCGGCCAATCTCTTCCAGTTCACCCAAGATCTTGCCACCATACGCCACGGCGTTCACGCCAAGTGCCGGCATGCTCGAATGGGCCGACCGCCCCTTAATTTCAATGTCCCAATGAACAGGACCTTTGTGCGCATCAACCACTTTCATTGACGTAGGCTCACCCACAACCACAATGCGAGGACGCGGCAATGAAGATCCGAGCAGCGACACCAGCGATCGAACGCCGACACAACCAACTTCCTCATCGTGCGAAAAAACAATGTGAATGGGCTTCGATAGTTTCCGCTGCTTTAGCCATGGAACTGCAGCGAGCACGCACGCAAGAAACGCCTTCATATCACTCGTGCCGCGGCCAAAAAGATAACCATCTCGTTCGATCAACTCAAACGGATCTGTGTCCCAGTTTTGGCCATGCACCGGCACGACGTCCGTATGGCCCGAGAGTGCAACCCCTCCACCAACGCCCGGCCCAATACTCGCAAACAAATTTGTTTTTTGTCCGTCATCGTTCATAACAAGCCGACAAACGATTCCGTGTTGCGCAAGATAATCTTCAACAAAACGAACAAGCGGTAAATTCGTCTTATGACTGGTCGTGTCGAACGAGACAAGTCTGGCGAGAAGTTCCTTTGGTGTATATTGCGGGCCCTTTGTCGACATCCAAGACCTAGCTCCTCACCGACATTTACAAACAATAATGTTAGGCACTTGTGCTCTTGCTAGTTGACCGTACGGACGGAAAACGGACTGTCCAGAGAAAATGCAGGGATCGCAACATCAAACAGCCGACCGGAATCGTCTTCCATTTGATAGCTGCCAACCATGATCCCTGATGGCGTCTGAAGTGGACACCCGGACGTGTAGCTAAACGACTGTCCCGGTTCAATGCAGGGCGTTTGACCAACAACACCTTCCCCATGAACCTCTTGAGTCCGGCCATCAGCATCCGTAATTTTCCACATCCGCGAGCGCAGCCGCACACGCT
Source organism: Hyphomicrobiaceae bacterium (assembly GCA_965222775.1). Classification (GTDB taxonomy): domain Bacteria; phylum Pseudomonadota; class Alphaproteobacteria; order Rhizobiales; family Hyphomicrobiaceae; genus CBDCUV01. The sequence continues at coordinate 698,235 of OZ244971.1, read as the reverse complement.
TCTCGCCGCCATTCGAGATATGAACCGTGTAGGCCCAAAAGAAATACGCTTCATCAGGAGACGACTGATCCTCGACATAAATAGGCTCAACCCTGATCCGGATACCATCGGTTACGGCTTCATAAGTATTGTCTGGCGTCACAGTCTCTTTTCCTAGTTCTCGTCCCGTCATACCGGTCAGGCAATTGCCAAGACATGTCCTTCTCGGGCACCCTATGGCTCCATATGGGGATGCGCAGCCATAAAAAAATGCTTGCTTCAACTGTTGAACCGTGCTCGCACGATTGAAGCCCACGTCACATGGCGCACGCAGAAGTACATCTAACAGGCCTGCCTTGGGGAAAGGTACCACAATTGTTCGATGCTCGCATTCGTCCACTGATTGACCCGCCGCTAAACGCGGTCGGCCGTTGGCTGGCCGCGCGCGGCATCACAGCTGATTGGGTAACGATTGCTGGCTTCGTATTTGGCCTTTCCGCTGCAGTTGCCATTGCTTTTAAAGATTTTTGGCTGGGACTGACGTTGATCATTGTCAGCCGATTAGCAGACGGGCTCGACGGCGCCGTCGCGCGTGCAACCAAAAAAACCGATCTCGGCGGCTATCTGGACATTGTTCTAGACTTTATTTTTTATGGATCAATCCCACTGGCCTTCGCAATTGCCGATCCGGCGCAAAACGCACTTCCCGCCGCCGTGCTCCTGATGAGCTTTTTCGCCAACGGCACCGCATTCCTAACTTTTGCACTCATGGCCGATCGCAAAGGTCTCGTGACCACGGTGCAAGGCGAAAAGACCATAAAATACATGACGGGCCTTGCAGAAGGTTTTGAAACAATCATCGTTCTCATCGCCTTCTGCATTTTCCCACAATTCTTCCCTGAGATCGCTTATGTCTACGCAGCACTTTGTTTTGTATCAGCCGGGCTTCGAATCTTGGCAGCTTGGAAAGTGCTCGATTGAACGCGTCAAATACACTGCATGAAAACTAAGCCGCCGATTTTGCAACTTGAATAGCGTTCTTGATGTCGGCAATCAGGTCGTCGACATCTTCAAGACCAACTGAGATCCGCACCATGCCATCGTTGATGCCAAGCTCTTCGCGCGCTTCTGGCTTTAATCGTTGGTGCGTCGTCGTCGCAGGATGCGTAACCAGGCTTTTGACGTCTCCCAGATTGTTGGAAATTTTCAAAAGCTGCAGCGCATTGAGAAAGGCAAACGTTTGCTGCTTGTCGCCGTTAAACACAATCGTGATGATTTGCCCGCCACCGCTCATCTGTTTCTTGGCCAGCTCCAGTTGCGGAAAGTCGCTACGAAGCGGATAGATCACACGCGTAATTTCAGGAAGTTCACTCAGAAGCTCGGCAAGCTGTTCTGCTTTCTCGCATTGGCTCGCCACGCGAACCCGCAACGTTTCTAAACCCTTGAGCATCACCCACGCGTTAAACGGACTTAATGCAGGGCCAGTTTGCCGTAAAAAATTGTGCAAATGATCATCGATATAAGAAGACGAACCCAATACCGCGCCACCCAGACATCGACCTTGCCCGTCGATGTGTTTGGTGGCCGAGTAGACCACAACGTCAGCGCCAAATTCGAGCGGCCGTTGCAAAATGGGCGTTGCAAAAACGTTGTCAACAATCGTAAGGGCACCGATTTCTTTCGCAAGTTCACAAACCGCCGCGATGTCAACAAGTTCAAGTGTCGGATTCGCTGGTGTTTCAAAAAAGAAAGCCCTTGTGTTAGGCCGCACAGCGCGTTTCCATGCTTCAAGATCGGCACCATCCACCAGCGTCGATGTAATGCCAAATCGCGGACAGATTTCTTCAATGACAAAGCGACATGAACCAAAAAGCGCCCGCGCCGAAACGATATGATCACCGGCATTTAAATAGCACAACAACGATGACGTGACGGCAGCCATGCCTGTCGCCGTAGCCCGCGCGCCTTCCGCCCCCTCCATCAAACGCACGCGTTCTTCAAACATGGAGACGGTAGGATTCGAAAAGCGACTATAAAGGTACCCTGGTTCTTCGTTTTTGAAACGCGCTTCGGCTTGCTCGGCACTGTCGTAAACAAAGCCTTGCGTTAAGAACAATGCTTCCGATGTCTCACCGAACTGAGACCGCAGTGAACCGCCATGGACAAGTTTGGTCGATGGCCCCCAGGTCTCAGGATCGGCAACTGAATCTTTAGCGGGTCGATCCGAGTTTTTCGCCACGCTGGCACTCCTCGTTCATCTATTGCCCTGACCATATTGCACATTATTTCGTCGGGACGACCACGCGCCATGGCTCGGTCTGAGCAACAACGACCACAAATCCGCTTATATCAGGCTGAAACGTTTGATAGCAGGATACGGCCCTTTAGCGAATTTGTTATTGTGGCTGCAAGCCGGCCGGCCAAATCACCACGACAAAATGTGATTGGGGGATTACCGTTGAAACCGGCTTGGCGTCAAGGGTTGTGTGCACTAGAGCTTGATTTGGAGGTATTGATGCATCCCGAACCCCAATCGAAATCGTCTAAAGCGCTGGAACGCTTGGAGGCAACTGCGTCCTCAGGCGTCCTGCCCTATCAGTCCATTGAGACCTTGGTAAAGGATGGCTTCGTGCGCCCCGATGGCCCGCTGGCAGACGATCAGATTCAACCAGCAAGCCTTGATCTCCGTCTTGGCGCCGTTGCGGATCGGATACGTGCCAGTTTTTTGCCAGGACCCGGCGCAAACGTGCGCGAGCTGTTGAATGAATTACGCTTGCATACGGTTGATTTGTCAGAAAGTGCCGTCCTTGAAACAGGTTGCGTTTATGTGGTGCCGCTTCAAGAATCGCTTGCATTGACGAGAGGCCTTTCAGCATCGGCCAACCCAAAAAGTTCAACTGGACGGCTTGATGTTTTTACGCGCGTCATTGCAGACGGTGTCAGCGCCTTCGATCAAGTTCCAGCCGGGTACAAAGGCCCTCTTTATGCGGAGATTTGTCCGCAAACGTTTCCGATTGTCGTGCGCAAAGGGTCCCGGTTGTCGCAAATTCGATTCCGCCGCGGCAATCCTGATGGCAGCGATACAGCGCTGATGGAACTGCATGAGCGTGAAAAGCTCGTCTCTTCTGAAGACGCCAGCATTGAAAATGGCATCGCGTTGTCAGTTGACCTCATTGGTGATGGCGAGGGCCTTGTCGGGTACCGCGCAAAACGCCATGCCGGGCTTGTGGATGTGGATGCGCCCGGATCATGTGCCATCAAAGATTATTGGGAGCCAATCCGTCTTCAAGGCGAAAAGCGCTTAATCCTCGACCCCGATGAGTTCTATATTTTGGCGTCCAAAGAAGCGATCCACGTGCCTCCAACCCACGCCGCAGAAATGGTTCCCTTTAATCCGTTGGTCGGCGAGTTTCGCGTTCATTATGCAGGTTTTATGGATCCGGGCTTCGGCCATGGCCCCGCCGGCGGCGAAGGCGCGCGCGTGGTCTTAGAAGTGCGCAGCCACAAAGTGCCATTTATTTTGGAACATGGCCAAATCATCGGCCGCCTGATCTACGAACCCCTGACCGCCATTCCAAAAGTTCTCTATGGCCGCGATCTTGGCTCAAGCTATCAGGCCCAGGGCTTGAAGTTGTCGAAACACTTTAAGTGATTGTGACCGGTTGAAGCGTGGCAAAACTAGACCTCCATTTCTGGCAGAGGCTCTGGAAAAACATTTCCCGCTTTGGTCAATGACCGCGGGCGTATCCAAACATCTGTATCGCGCGCGTTGTCCGCCAAAGCAGACCCATCGCTTATCTCTGGCTTGGATGGATCGCGGCCCGCGCCGCGATGACGTTTGTGAGAGAACGCCGTAGGCGTGCCCACGTCTATTGTTTTGCTGCGCGGTCAACTTCACCCACCGTCACGCCCGCGCAGGCGGGGGGGTGAATTCACGGTTGAAGTGCAACACGATTGAAGATTTCATTTGGTGTTTTGTATCCGAGGCATTTTCGTGGTGTATTGTTATAGTCGTCGGCAAGCTTAGCAAGTTTGCGTTGTGAGATATGGGCCAAGTTTGATTTTCTTGGCAAGGGGCGACGTAGTCGCCCGATCGCATTTTCGATGCCGCCTTTTTGCCATGGCGCACGCGGATCACAAAAAAATGTCTTCAGTTGAAGCGGCTGATGGAGCTTGTGGTGATCGGCAAATTCGGTTCCGTTATCGAAAGTTATTGTCCGCCTGAGATGGGCTGGCAGCGATCGCAGGAGTCGTTTGATCAAAGCTGCGATATGGCTGGCGCGCTTATTGGTCAGCCTGACGACAAGAATGATTCTGGAAACGCGTTCATGCAAAACCAGCACGCCTTGTCCATATTTGGAAAACATCATGAGGTCGGCTTCCCAATGACCGGACTGGCGACGTTTGTTTGCGGCTTGGGGCCTTTGATCTAAGGTTTTGCGCTGTTTGATAAAATGAACGGATCCGATACCGCCTCGTTTGAGTTTTCCGCGCCTGTGTTTACGCTGCGGCAAGAGGCGGTTCCAATAATCTTTCTGTCCGACCCGATGATAAATATATCGATAGATTGACTCATGGCTGATGCGCATGGGAGCATTGTTGCAAGCCAGTCTGCCTGCGATCTGCTCCGGCGACCATCCCATAGCAAGATGTTGTCGGACCAATTTTCGCAGCGCGGGCTGGCGCTGCATTTTAAAGCGCGCATCCCAACGCCTTCTTCTCATCGCGAGTTTGTGGGCGCGTTGTGGCCGATAACCACCCGAATATCGGTTTGTTCGCTTTGCGTTGCGTCGCAGTTCGCGGGCGATGGTGGAAGGCGCCCGATTGATTGCGGCTGCAATCTGGCGGAACGATTTTCCATTGGCGAATAGATGATAAATCTCGATCCGCTCATCCAAATTAAGTTGAGTGTAATGATGTCCCATAGCAGCACCCATAATAAGGGTGTTGCACTTGATTCGTGAGTCTAGCGGATCCAAGTCACTTCAACGTCTTCGCCATTGTCACACCGATTGTTTGACGGCACATTGTCCTGGACCCCGACCTTCGTCGGGGTGACGTTCATTAGTGGATGTGCGATACTCAAACGTGAGCCAATTGTTCTCCAGATTGGGCATCCACGAATTCAAAAGATGAAACAGCCCTGCGTCTATATTCTTGCGAGCTGCCGAAACGGCACATTATATGTTGGGGTCACGAGTGATCTGCCGTTGCGTATGTCCCAGCATACTCAAGGTCTTATCGAGGGATTTACGAAGAAGTACAACGTCAAACTTCTTGTATACTACGAGATGCATGAAAACATGGAGTTGGCGATCCGTCGGGAAAAACAGATTAAAGAATGGCAGAGACTTTGGAAGGTTCGGCTCATCGAGCAAATGAACCCTGAATGGCGCAATCTTTTCAACCCTAACACGGGCGAAATTGCATTTGCCCCCAGTGAAGCTGAGCGGATGCCTTGTGGCCCTATGCCAGAGTGCGGTTTGGACGAGCAAAGCTAGTCCGTGGGTCAACATTCTAAATTGACAACACATTTGTTGCGGGGCCGTCCGCTTCAAAGCCTTGGGCGACAAGTCGACCTTCAAAGGCATCAGCCACCATTGCCAATCGTGTGCGATCATTCAGGATTGGTGGTTTCAGCCAAGAAAATGAACCGTCCATGTTCGCAACCACTTGCGCCACGCGAGAGGCGCGGCCTGCGCTATCAATACCGCGGGGATGGTCTGACCAGCCTGCGGCCTGCCAATGGTTGGCCGCCACTTGATCACCTTGGTGCACGCGCGCGTCATCTTCTGTGCGTTCGATGACGACGGTTTCATTAGGTGCCATGCCGGCAAGCAAAAAAATTGCCGGGGCCGCAATACGTCGTTTCACAAGCAAAGCTTTGGCTTCAGAAAAATCGGCGGCGGTTTCGAAAACATCACGCAGCAAATGCGCAGGCGTTGGATGTGGCATACGCCAAACACGTGCACGATTGGCCGCCCAGTCGAGCGGGTAAAAACCTAAGGGGCGGCGCATGGGTGCCTGGTTGAGGGCGGCGGCAAACCGGCCGGGTGCGGTTGCTTGCAACACGCCGGTGTAACCCGGCCAGGTCATGGTGATGAAGGAACCAATGGCTGCTTTGACCCGTGCTGCGATAATGTGCCGGCCAAGTCCAGGCGTGCGCCAGTCTAACACGCGGATCAATCTTGCGCTTTTGCCAGAAGGTGATGGGCCAACCCGGCATGTGCAGCCCCACTCATAATTGACGGCCAAGAAGTAGGCGCCCGGACGTCCCAGACGCTTCGCAATGCGATCAATTTCATCAAGTTGGCTTGCGGACCAGCGGGCCAACCAGCGACGCGAAACCGCATCGAGGGCGCGCAAGCCCATCTTGGGTGCTAGTCGGGTGGCACTATCAATCAGTGCATGGGCGCGGTCTTCTTCAAAAACGAGCGTCTCAAAGGCAAAATCAGGGCCTGTTTCCACAATTGGAATATCAGGCCGTTTGGTGCTTGTCTTTGAGGTTTGCTGCAACATGAAATCTGGATCCAAAGTGGCTAAGGCGCGGGCGTGGCCTGGTTAAAGAAAGGTCGCTCAATCAATTCAGCGCAGACGACAGGATATAGATATTGTCCTAGAATTTGGCCGGGCCAAGGGCGATCAGGCTAAGGTCATTGCGGTGGGCGTCCTAAACATAAGACTTGCATGTCGCATTCCCGTCAGGAACATTGACAAACTCTCCTCGCTCAACGATAACGCCGTGGCCGTATCCTGCAAATGGCAGGGTGCGCAAAAAGGCGCTGCCCGAGGCCTTAAGCAACCAATTTTGTTGGTCTATTAAAATTAATAGAGTCCGCTTAACCAGCCTTTGCTGGTGTTAGCGGCGCCACAGGGCGCGGAAAACCCAGTTGGATGTGTGCGACGCGGTGACTTTCATGTTTCGCGTTTCGCTGCCGACGCAAGTGGAAAGGCACATGCCATGTACGCTGTCATCAAGACAGGCGGCAAGCAATACCGCGTCTCTAAAGACGACGTCCTCACTGTGGAACGGCTTGAAGGTAAACCAGGGGCCAAGTTGTCCTTCGATCAGGTGTTGATGGTCGGTGAAGGTGACAAGGTCAAAATTGGTGCGCCAACAGTCTCAGGCGCGAAAGTCACCGCTGAGCTGGTTGAGCAAACACGTGGTGAAAAAGTCATCGCCTTTAAAAAACGCCGTCGCAAAAACTCTCGTCGCAAGCGCGGCCATCGACAAGACCTAACGACGGTCAAGATTACAGGCATCACCGGGGCGTAACGATTGGAATGATTTTCGGTTCTGAACTTTGTGGACCGAACAGCAAGGCTTAAACAACATGGCACATAAGAAAGCAGGCGGCTCGTCGAAAAACGGACGCGAATCTGAATCCAAACGTCTTGGTGTGAAGCGCTACGGCGGCGAGCACGTTATTCCGGGTAACATCATTGTTCGGCAGCGTGGGACCAAGTGGCATCCAGGCGACGGTGTTGGGATGGGTGTTGATCACACGATCTTTGCAACGGTGGAAGGTCAAGTTGAATTCCGCACAAAGTCCAAGGGGCGGATTTACATCTCTGTTCGACCCCAGTTAGCCAACGCTTCAAACTAATCGCGACATCGCCCAAAAATTATTGGATAGTCAGGGGAAGGCGATGACCGCCTTGCCCTTTTTTGTTTGCGAACACAAATGTTAAGAACTGCACCTGATATGGGAGCCTTACTAAAGAGAGCGCTGCATCATCGTCCGCAGGATGGGATGATCCGTTCGCGGCGGTTAACATTGCGGCCATTGAGGCCGGCAGATGCCGGTCGGGTTGCTGAATTGGCGGGTGACTGGGAAGTCGCGAGCATGACGGCACGCATCCCTTATCCCTATACCGAAGGCATGGCCCGGCAATGGATTGAAACCATTGAGCCGGACGAATTTGTGTGCGCGATTGAACACGATGGTGAATTTATCGGGCTGTGCGGGTATCTGCCCGACAACGACGGGTCGGCCGAGCTTGGCTATTGGTTGGGAAAACCTTACTGGGGCAAAGGCTTTGCAACTGAAGCGGCGCAAGCGCTTATCAGATACTGTTTTCGGGTCGCCAAAATACGCCGCTTAACGTCAGGACATTTTGTTGAAAACCCGGCTTCACAGCGTGTGATTGCGAAGCTTGGATTTCACGAAATTGAAAGCTCACCGTGTTGGTGTGAAGCGCGGAAGGTGATGGTTGATGCGCGTCGCTACGAAATGTACAAACCAAACTTTTGGCGCGGCATGTCGTGGTCGAAGGGACGCCAACAGCAAAATTCTGTGCAGCACGGATAGTACTGCGCTTTATTCATTGCGGCCTTATCGGACCAGCGTATGAAGTTTCTTGATCAAGCTAAAATCTACATTAGGTCGGGAAAGGGCGGCGATGGCGCCGTCAGTTTCCGGCGCGAAAAGTTTATTGAGTTTGGCGGGCCGGATGGTGGAGATGGCGGAAAAGGCGGAGACGTTTGGGCGGAGTGTGTGCAAAACCTCAACACACTTATCGACTATCGTTATCAGCAGCATTTTCGTGCTGAAAACGGCAGGCCTGGCATGGGCAAAAACCGTGCGGGACCATCCGGCAAAGACTGTGTGATCAAGGTGCCGCCTGGTACGCAAATTTTTGCGGACGATCAAGAGACACAACTTGCGGACCTTAAGCAGCCGGGAAACCGCGTGTTGTTGGCCAAAGGCGGGAATGGCGGTTTTGGAAATGCGCATTTTAAGAGTTCCACAAACCAAGCACCGCGCCATGCAAACCCAGGCCAGCCTGGTGAAGAATATACGATTTGGTTGCGGTTAAAGCTGATTGCAGATGCTGGTCTTATTGGTTTGCCAAATGCAGGTAAATCAACGTTTCTCGCTGCGGTTTCAAAAGCGAAACCAAAAATTGCGGACTACCCCTTCACGACTCTTCATCCGGGTTTAGGTGTCGTGCGGGCGGGCGAAACGGACTTCGTTCTTGCTGACATTCCTGGCATTATTGAAGGTGCTCACGATGGTGCCGGTCTTGGAACACGGTTTCTTGGCCACATTGAGCGCTGTAGCGTTTTGTTGCATTTGATTGATGCCACATCAGAGGATGTTACGGGCGCATATCAAACTGTGCGCGCAGAGCTTGCCTCATATAGTCAAGAGCTTGACCAGAAACCTGAGATCCTTGCACTGTCAAAGTGCGATGCTATTGACGATGAGACGTATGAGCGATTGTCAGGCGAACTTCTTCAAGCCTTTGGTAAAAGGGCAATGCGTTTGTCAGCTGTATCTGGTTTGGGCGTTCGGGATGTGTTGTTTGCGCTTGCTGACAAAGTTGCGTCTGCGGCATATGTGGACGAGGAAAAAACATTCGAGGAACAGCCTAAGCGGGCCTGGCGGCCTTAGCACTTCTTATTGCAAGTGCTGCAATTTACCGACGACCGAGTTGTTATCCGTTAAGCCGCGCAAGGCCTAAGAATTTGACGCGCACGCGTGTCACACCTGCGCGCTGAAACCCTAATCGTGATGCCGCAGCTCGGGAGAGGTCAATCAAGCGGTCTTTGACGAACGGACCGCGGTCATTGACGCGTACGACAATTGTACGGCCGTTTTCTAGGTTTGTTACACGCACGACGCTTGGCATGGGCAGTGTTGGATGCGCGGCTGTAAGCGCGTGCATGTCGAAAACCTCGCCGTTGGCTGTCAACCTGCCGTGGAAATCATCTCCGTACCATGATGCATAGCCTACCCGATTATAATATGGGTCATGCCGTGGAACGTACGTGCGACCTGCGACCACATAGGGTTTGCCAAGTTTGCGTGTTCCAGTGCCTCTTGGGGGGCGGCCGCTCCCGTTCCAAACACGGGGGCTTGATTGGACGCCGTATTGGTTTGCGGCACTGGCCCGTGCAACATCAGACATTGTTAGGCCGACGGACGGGACAGGAGGCGTGTTTGATGAACATGCGGCGGCTATCAGAGGCAATGATAATGCGAGCGCCGCCTTAGCTGCATTCGCTAAGCTTCGTACGAAACACATGCTTTTGCGAGAATGTGACTTTGGATTAAAAATTTGATTTGAATACGTGACACTCGTCCGACCCATAACACCACCCGCAGGAATTTTTTTATATTGATGCCTGCGGTGCACCGAAATTTTTCGTGTAAACCCCATGCACCCTCGCGAAAAGAAAAGCGCGGATTTTGTGCAAGATCAATCATGGTTAAAAAAAACATCTCGTACATGGTTAGCCAAATATGAATCTGTGTCGCGTTTCGCTTTTCGCAAATGGACTGCGGGCGTTGGTGCTTAAAAAAATGCGTTCAGTACTTGAGGTTGCGCCTCTCGTGGACGATTTCGCGCGGCCGCAAAACCGAAAGTTGCGTTAGGATTTCATTAACGATTAACTCCGCCCGCTATCTGCAATCGTATTAACTTTCGAACAACATATGACGTATACAAATTAATCCCATTGATCGGTGTTATTGATGGAGGTCTTGGTCAGAAAAAGTTCTGAAGAGCAACGGGTTATGCGATTATTGGGAATTCAGGTTGCAAAGTGTTTGTTACCCAACCCAATACGTACCGATAGACGCAGCTGTGATTAATCAGCTAATGCCCAAGGTTGTAAGGCACGTCTTTTGTAGCAGTAAAACTTGTTGCACGCGATTTCAGGATGATCTGCCGATCCCATTGTTTGTGCTTCGAATTGAGTGCCGGATTAAGGGATCTGAACGATGGGCTTTTCAAAGGAAGAGTTTCGCGAAGAGTTGTTAGAAAGTATTCCAAATCTGCGTTCGTTTGCGCGCTCGCTGTGTCCGTCGCAAGACATCGCAGAAGACCTTTTGCAAGAGTCGTTGCTACGCGCTTGGGAGAAACGGCTGAGTCTTCGCGAGCTGGGTCAGCTGAAACCGTGGCTCTATACGATTATGCGCAATAATTTTTATTCGAGCTTGCGTAAGACAAAAAATGAAGTTGAAGACCCAGATGGCGAGTACGCGATGACACTTGCCATTTCCCCAGCGCAAGAAAGTGTTTTGGATCTTCGTGATGTTTCAAAAGCATTGCGAAAACTGCCAAAAGATCAGCAGCAGTCTGTGATGCTGATTTGCGTGGAACACATGTCTTATGATGAAGCCGCAAAATACTGTGGCTGTGCGATTGGTACTTTGAAGAGCCGCGTCAATCGCGCACGTGCGGCGCTCTCAAAGAGCGTCAGCTGGGATACCATGTCGCCCGCCGTTTAGCCGGCAAAATTCTCAGACCCCAGACCCATTTTTACTTTTCACCAACAATGCAGATACATGTGCTGCCTTGTTAGACCCCTGCACGCGCCGCGATAAATCTGCTATTGGCATGTTTCGGCAGTTGTCTAACGAAAATCGCATGATGTCTGGCTCACACACCAAAGACGCTAAGAAGATGCAGGTGCGCCCTGAATGGCAGGACGTGCGTCGGCTTGTGGTCAAGATCGGCTCGTCGTTGTTAACTGACGCTGAAACAGGCCGCTTGAAGTCTGACTGGTTGGCGTCTTTGCTCGATGATATTGTTGCGCTTAAGAAGGGTGGCCGCGAGATTGTGATTGTTTCATCGGGCGCGATCGCGCTCGGTCGGCACGTACTGGGGCTAAAACCTGGCGTGTTGAATTTAAAAAAATCGCAAGCGGCCGCCGCCGTGGGTCAAATCTCGTTGGCACGTGCTTATCAGGAACTCGCTGAAGCGCGCGGACTTGAGGCTGCGCAAATTCTTCTCACACTTAGCGATACCGAGCAGCGCCGGCGCTATCTCAACGCGCGGCAGACCATAGAGACGCTCCTATCGCTTGGCGTTATTCCGGTGGTCAACGAGAACGATACGGTCGCGACCAATGAAATCCGTTACGGTGACAATGACCGGTTGTCGGCACGCGTGGCGTCCATGGTTTGGGCGGATTGTTTGGTCTTGTTGTCTGACGTCGACGGATTTTATTCCGCTCCGCCGGCAAAAGACAAAAACGCACAGCGATTGGACGTTATTGAAAATATCACCCCTGAAATCGAAGCCATGGCCGGTGACGTGGGTTCAGCATTGTCCAAAGGTGGCATGGTCACCAAATTGGAGGCAGCACGCATTGTTCAAAGTGCAGGCTGTCACATGGTAATAGCGTCTGGCAAACGAAACCATCCGCTAGAGGCTATTTCTGAAGGTCAGCCCTGCACTTGGTTTTTGGCGCCATCGGATCCGGTCACGGCCAAAAAGCGATGGATCTCCGGCCATTTGATACCTAAAGGAGAAATTACGATCGATCAGGGCGCGGAACGTGCTCTTGTTTCGGGAAAGAGCCTGCTACCTGCAGGCGTCACGTCTGTCACGGGGTTGTTTGACCGTGGCGACGCTGTCATCATTCGCTCAGAGAAGGGCCGCGAGCTTGGCCGCGGTCTTGTGGCCTATGCCAGTGTTGATGCTTTAAAGATTGCGGGCAAACGATCGCAGGAGATCTCGACGATCTTGGGTTATGAAGGCCGAGATGAATTGATCCACAGGGATGATATGGCGTTGGTGCGCTCCTCGGCATCGTCGCAGAAAGGCCTAAAAGAATGAGTGCTGCCCTTGAAGAGGTTACAACTTCTAAGGATATCGCAACCCTCATGACAAACATGGGCCAGGCTGCGCGCGAGGCTGCGCGTCAGTTGGCCGTTGCCTCGCGCGCAACAAAAGATGAAGCGCTCCTGGTCGCGGCAGACGAGCTGCAGAAAAGGTCGTCAGGCATTATAGATGCGAATAAGCGTGATCTTGAAACCGCAACAAAAGCTCAACAGCCCGAGTCATTTCTTGATCGATTGATGCTTGATCAAGGACGAATTGAAAAAATTGCAGATGGGCTGCGCGAAATTGCAAAACTTGATGACCCTGTTGGATCAAAACTCGCAGCGTGGGATCGTCCAAACGGATTGAAGATTGAACGTGTGCGCACGCCGATCGGAGTTATTGGTATTATCTATGAAAGTAGACCCAACGTGACGGCTGATGCGGGCGCGCTTTGTCTTAAAGCCGGCAATGCCGCGATCTTGCGCGGCGGCTCTGACAGTTATTATTCGAGCCATGCCATACTAGAATGTTTGGTGCACGGATTAGAAAAAACGTCGTTACCAACGGCAGCTATTCAAATGGTGCCGACCACAGATCGCGCTGCGGTCGGCCACATGCTTGCCGGGCTTAATGGTGCCATTGATGTGATCGTGCCGCGGGGTGGAAAAAGCCTTGTCGCGCGCGTGCAAGATGAAGCGCGCGTTCCGGTGTTCGCGCATCTTGAGGGCATTTGCCACGTTTATGTGGATCGCGGTGCTGATATCGACATGGCCAGAGACATTGTCGTCAACGGCAAGATGCGTCGGACAGGTATTTGCGGCGCGACGGAAACCGTTTTGGTCGACAAAAATGCCCATGAAGATTATTTGAGCCCGGTCGTCATGGCGTTGCTTGAAGCAGGTTGTGAAGTGCGCGGCGATCAATCCGCGCAAAAGGTCGATAAAAGAGTGAAGCCTGCGGCGGACAACGATTGGGAGACCGAATATCTTGATGCCATTGTGTCGGTGAAATTGGTTGATGGCGTTGATGAGGCGATCTCACATATTGCTAAGCACGGGTCTCAACACACCGATTGCATTGTCACTGAATGCCAGGGCACCGCAGACCTTTTTTTGTCGCGCGTTGACTCCGCAATCGTCATGCACAACGCCTCGACGCAATTTGCTGATGGTGGTGAATTTGGTATGGGCGCTGAAATTGGAATTGCAACTGGGCGCATGCATGCGCGCGGGCCCGTTGGGGTCGAGCAACTCACCACCTTTAAATATGTTGTGCGCGGTGCCGGTCAGACGCGACCGCTTTAAAAGAACAAAAAGCGAGTACCTTTTCTGTGCCGTGCAAATCAACTCAAGTGAATTTTGGATCTTTGTCCGTCAAGACGCCGTTGGTTCTACCGGGGCAGCGCATAGGTGTTATGGGCGGTACATTTAATCCGCCGCACGAGGGTCACGTGGTGGTTGCGCGTACGGCCCTTAAACGGTTGAACCTTGATCGGGTGTGGTGGCTTGTGACACCGGGCAATCCGTTAAAGTCGCACGACGGCTTGGCGCCTGTGGAAGAGCGCATGGCGGCGGCCCGCGACCTTATTTCAGATCCGCGTATGATCATGACAGCCTTCGAGCGAGTACTGGGAACACCTTACACGGCAGCAACATTGCAGTTTTTGGTCACGCGATATCCCACTGTGAAATTTGTTTGGGTGATGGGCGCTGACAACCTGGCAACATTTCATCATTGGCAACGTTGGCGCGACATTGCTGCGGCGATGCCGTTTGCCGTTGTCGATCGCCCGGGTTGGCATTTGACGCCGCTTTACGCACCCGCAGCACGCGCATTCGCGCGTCACCGTGTGCCAGAACGAGACGCCAGCGATCTCGTCAATCGTCCGCCGCCTGCTTGGACATTTCTCACCACACGCCTGTCGGCGCTGTCTTCTTCGGCCATAAGAGAGGCCACGCGGTAACATTGGTGCGAAAAAACCACTTTTTCAGGCTATAAATCTTTAAACGACTGCAATCAAAGCGCATCACACATATTGATCATTGATGTGCGACGCGCCTATGTTGTGGGTGCTGAGGGTGCGCAAGTTTCGCCCGAAGCAAAATTTAACGTCTCGGACGATGGTGAGATGAAAAGATTCGAACCAGGTGACCCGTTGGATTTTCGCGGGGACATACGGGGCTGATGAAGAAAGGACGACCACCAAAAGATGCGAACCGCTACTGAGGGTGCCAACGCTGGCACGCCTCCTTCAGAGGTATTGTCCGGACGGGACGCCTCTCAAGATCTGCTTAAGCGCATCGTAACATGGCTTGATGACGCGAAGGCAGAAGACATCGTCACCATAGACCTCGCTGGCAAAACTTCGTTCGGCGATTTCATGGTCATTGCCTCTGGGCGCACCGACCGTCATGTTGGGGCTGTCGCTGACCAGATCCAAAGAAAACTCAAAGAGCATGGCGAAGGGCGCGCGCGAATTGAAGGCGTGGAGGCGTGCGACTGGGTGTTAATTGATACGGGCGATATTATTGTCCACGTGTTCCGGCCCGAGGTGCGCGAATTTTATAATCTTGAAAAGATGTGGTCGGTCGAACGGCCGGCGGACGCGGCCGCGCATTAGGGTGGTTTGTTTTTCTCACGCGCTGTCCCTCGCGCTGCTCGGGCTCGTGAGTCCGCTGATCGCGACGCCTCCGGCTACCGCGACAGCGGGAGATTCTTCGCGTAACTTTTCTTGTTGCTCACGAGCTATTCGTTGCTTTATCTCGCCAACACTTCCCTGCCAACACTGCGCAAGCGCGTGTTGGATCTAAAGTCGTGTTGGTTGCTATTTCCCAACACTTCCTAAAGTCGTGTTGGGAATGTGGGCCAGCCACGAGTCCGCTGACCGCAACGGCTTCGCCTACTGCGGCAGCGGGAGTGATACGGCGTGTGTTGCATATTTTGCGAACAAGTTGACGGCGACCGTATTGCACCTGTTCGGGAGCGATTGCGACCCGCACCTTTGGTGCACGCCCGCGCAGGGGCCCGAAGCCGTCAGGCTGAGGATTAGGACCGCGAGCGAAAACAAAACTCACAGTCATTGACCTCCACCAGAGGTGGAGGTTTGTAACGCTTCGCTTGGACCACTGGAAGTGGTTTTGCTAGATGATAGTAACGGGACTTAAATAAATCGGCATAGTCAGATGCTTTATCGCGCTTTTCTTGATTGCGGATATAGCGTCTGACGACCTCCTCGTTATACCCGGCGGTGGATACAAAATTCCCGCGCGCCCAGAAATGATAGCCCTTGTAACGCCGCTTCTTGGCGTACCTATGGGCAACGTAAAGTGCCGTCTTCCCCTTCAGGAAACCCACAATGTGCGCCACTGAATACTTCGGTGGGATCGAGATCAGCATGCGCACATGATCAGGCATCAAATGCCCTTCCTCAATATGACACCCCTTTTGTGACGCCAAACGCACAAACTGATCCCGCAGCTCCATGCGCAAATCTCCATAAAGTCGCTTTGTGCGATACTTACTGCCGAAAACGACGTGATATTTGCAGTCCCACGTGCTGTGTGATAGGTGGTTCTCATCCATTTAGACCTCCACGCTTGATGACACCACTCCAATGGCTCAAGCGTGGAGGTTTCTTGCTTTCAATGTAGAACCTGTCCAGTCCTCCACCGAAGGTGGAGGTTTAATGCTGCACAAAAAAAGGCCGTGGCCTGTCGCGGCCACGACCTTCAAATTCGTGAGATAGGCTTACGCGGAAAGCCCGGACGTTACGTCCCGGCTCGCAAGGGCGTCATTGGAGGCTGCTCCGAAGCCGCGCCTGAAAACCCAGACATCCGCGTCAGTCCGATCATCTCACTCGACATCGGATCACCTCCTTTCGTTTATTGCAAGATCGAGACGGACGCTATCAGTATTTGCCTGATTTGCAAAGGCGGAAAAGATGGGTGGCGGCGTGGCGTTAGCCTTGGTGTCGAAATTGGTGTTGATGCACCTTGGTCTGGAAAGTTGCTCTGAGGATAGCTATGGTCGATAGATCTTGCGTCAAAGTTTATGGGTGGGGCACATCGCGTGACTAACAAAATTTATGTTTCATATCGCGGCGACACGGCCGGTGTCGACGCGTGTCCGATGTGTGACGTGTTGCCGAACATTGACTCTGCTTGGATGCTAAGTACGTACTACTCTAAAGTTGCCGTGGTGTTTGTAATCGTTGCTTTGATCGGCTGTACCTTTTTGTGTTCAACGATTGCAAATGCCGCCGACACCGTAACGAAAACACGGGTCGCGCAAACGGACACGGGCCGCACGCACCGTGCTGAACCCGGTCGCAGTTTTCGCGATTGCGATCAGTGTCCTGAAATGGTCGTCCTTCCCGCTGGTCAATTCATGATGGGTTCGCCTGCAGACGAAGTCGGCCGCGACGTGGACGAAGGTCCGCAACGAAATGTGAAAATTGCAAAACCATTTGCGGTTGGAAAATTTGAGGTCACTTGGGCGGAGTGGGACGCCTGCGTCGCCGACAAGGGCTGTGATAACGCGGGACCAGCGCGTGCCGGCGGCGACAATGGTTGGGGCAAGGGGCGCCGCCCGTTGATTGAAGCGAGTTGGCATGATGCCAAAGCTTTTGTGTCATGGCTTTCAGAAAAGACGGGCAAGCCTTACCGACTGCTCACTGAGGCTGAGTGGGAATACGCAGCCCGGGCTGGGACAACGACGCCTTTTCACTTCGGTACGAGGATCACACCCGACAATGCGAATTACGATGGAAGTCGCAGCTATCGCGATGGCAACAAGGGAACCTACCGCGAAAAGACCATCGAAGTCGGCGCTTTCCCGGCGAACGCATTTGGCCTTCATGACACGCATGGCAACGTGTGGGAGTGGGTTGAGGATTGTTATAAGAAAAATTACGTCGGAGCGCCGGATGACGGTCAAGCCATTGTGGTCGACGACTGCCGTCTTCGTGTCCTTCGCAGCGGGTCGTGGTTCTCCAAACCTGGAGACTTACGTTCTGCAGTTCGCAACAGGTTGCGCCCCGATAGTCGCCTGCACAATTTTGGTTTTCGTGTTGCCCGAGATTTGGAGTAGCCTGCACCGAGGTCAAACGCCAAAACGAACAAGTTTATGGTGGTAACGGACGCCTACAGACGGATTATTTGAAGTCAGTGTTGGGATGGCCTGATGGCTGGAAAAATTTTTATTTCATACCGGCGTGATGACGCCAAGGCCGATGCGCGGCACGTGCACGACCGTCTCTCAAAAGTCTTCGGTTCCAAGAACGTTTTTATGGATGTCGACAATTTATTGATCGGCCAGCGCTTCGATCAGGAGTTGGACAAAGCGTTGTCGCGGTGCGATGTTTTTTTGGCGGTCGTGGGGCCGCGCTGGTTAGAAATCTTGAACGCGCGCATCGCATCCAAAGAACGCGATTACGTGCGCGAAGAAATTGCCGCGGCTCTGAAGCGCGGCGCGATTGTTATTCCGGTGTTGGTGGATGAGGCGGCGCTGCCATCGCCTGATGATTTGCCGGAAGACGTGCGCGAATTGGTGCTTTATCAAGCGCACGCGATTTCGCACACGCGGTTTGGGCGTGATGTCGATGAACTGGTAAGTGGCATTAAAGCAAACCGCAAAGCGCAGAAGGGTGGGGTTCGAAGCGCACATTCTTCCGCTGGTCTTCCGTGGGGCAAACTGGCGGCGGCGGGTCTTGTTGGTGTCGTGCTGCTTGGCGGTGGTGCAGTTTATTCTTTGGGCTTTATGTCGGGCGGCCGCCTGATGCCCACGACGTTGTACGTTCGTGAAACATCTACGGCAGACAGCATTGCTGCAAACGGGGAGAGGACCGACGCTGCGGCGGAGGCGGAGGCGAAACGCAAAGCTGCGGAGGCTGAGGCTGAACGCAAGCGCCTCGCGATGTTGAAAGAGAAGGAAGAAGAGGAGCAGCAGGAGAAAAAGGAAACAGCGAACCTTGCTTCAGATACGGAATGGTTGCACCCTGGCGGGAATTACGAGCAACACCGGTTTAGCGCTCTTAATCAAATCGATGTCAATAACGTCAAAACTCTGAAAATCGCCTGGAGCTTTTCAACGGGTGTGCTGCGCGGGCATGAAGGCGCACCGCTGGTTATCGATGACAGGATGTACATCGTGACACCGTTCCCAAATCGCGTGTACGCCCTCGACTTGAACAAAGGCGGCAGCGTCTTGTGGCGGTATTCGCCTAAGCAGGATCCAAGTACGATTCCGGTCATGTGTTGTGATACGGTCAATCGTGGCCTCGCGTACGCGGACGGTGTGATTTACCTTTATCAGGCTGACACAAACCTTGTCGCGCTAGATGCGAAAACCGGGAAGGCGATCTGGAAAGTTGCGAACGGAGATCCCCGACGAGGTGAAACGGCGACAAATGCGCCAATCGTGATCAAAGACAAGGTCATTGTTGGTTTGTCCGGAGGTGAGTTTGCTGTTCGCGGTCATGTCACAGCATACAATGCTAGGTTGGGAAAAAAGTTGTGGCGTGCTTATTCCATGGGACCAGATTCCGATGTCCTAATTGATCCCGATCGAACGACAAGCCTAGGAAGGCCTTTAGGTAGAGATTCGTCCCTCAAAACTTGGCCGGGTGATCAATGGAAAATTGGAGGCGGCACGGCTTGGGGTTGGTTTTCCTATGATCCTGATCTCAATCTTTTTTATTACGGAACCGGGAACCCTTCCACATGGAACCCGTCACAACGTCGCGGCGATAACAAGTGGGCTACTTCAATTTTTGCGCGCGACCCGGATACTGGATTAGCCCGATGGGTCTATCAAATGACTCCGTTTGATGAATGGAGTTATGACGGCACAAACGAGATGATTCTCGCAGATATCGATGTTGGGGGAGGCCCACGCAAAGCGCTCGTGCATTTCGATAAAAATGGTCTTGCTTACACCCTCGATCGTGCCACTGGCGAGCTTCTTGTCGCTGAAAAATTTGACCCAAGCATCAATTGGACGACGGGTGTGGAAATGGATCGGTCGGACGCCAACTACGGACGGCCCCACGTGGTCAAGAAATATTCGACAGCGGAAAACGGTGAAGACATCATTACCAAAGACATATGTCCATCGAGTGCGGGTGCAAAAAATCAAGGTCCGGCAGCTTTCTCACCAAAGACGGGACTGTTTTATGTTCCCACCAATCACATGTGTATGGATTACGAACCGTTCGGGGTCTCTTATACGGTAGGTCAGCCCTATGTTGGCGCCACACTTGCCATTTATGCAGCACCAGGCAGCGCTCATCGTGGCAATTTCATCGCGTGGGACGCCTCGCGGGGAGAGATTGTTTGGCAAAAGAATGAAGCGTTTCCCGTGTGGTCGGGCGCATTGACAACGGCCGGTGGTCTTGCGTTTTACGGAACGCTTGATGGAAATTTCAAGGCGGTGGACGTCAAAGACGGCCGCGAAGTGTTTAGCCATCGTGTTTCGTCAGGCATCATTGGCAATCCCATCACATATGGATTTAACGGCAAGCAGTATGTGGCGGTTCTTTCGGGTGTCGGCGGATGGGCTGGCATTGGCCTCGCAGCAGGACTGTCAAATCCATATGATGGCCTCGGCATGGTCGGCGCAACGGCAGACCTTGGCCAGTATACGCAACTCGGCGGACAGCTGATCGTGTTTTCTTTGCCGTGATATCTTTTTTGTGGCTTCCGAACGGCCTTCGCCGGGATGACGTTGGTGTCGAACGCTAACGAAGTGCAATTGTCTCACGCCGCAACACGCTTAACGACGTCCTCCCTCAACGACGCGTGGTCAGGATCGGCCAATCCCATTTGCTCTCGTACCAGACAAAAAAGTGAAAGAAGGCAACGCACAAAGGCATTACGATGGAAACAGCGAGCGCCCGTATTGGATCGTCTAATTGCAAACCGACAATCAAGGGCAGAATGAAAATGATGTAAGGATAAAAAACACTAAACGGTAACGCTCGAAACTTTTGGCTGTATGTCCGCAACAGGATCATCAAGTATGATAGCGATAGTGCGAATCCAAAGACATAGGTCAAAGTCAGAGACGGACATTTGGACTCGGAAAGAGTCTTGAAAGCACTGATGGACGTGACATCGTCGATGCTCTCCAAGAACCACGCGTCGTTCTTTTTAGAGACCGCAACGTCTAGAAAATTCACCTTGCTGTTCGGTCGGGCGAAACAAAATTCGTACCGCGCTTCCTGAGACAAAAAATTCCCTTTGGCGCTTGAGCACGTAGGGGGCTGGACTTCAATTTCCGGAAAGCTCGTGCGAAATTGCTCAATGGCAAATTTTTGCGCTGCCCCAAAACTTTCCGAGTTTGCGATCCACAGTGCACCGAGGGGAGCGTAAATGGGCAGGCCGAGGAGCAAAATCGCAAAACACACCGTAAACGGTCGTTTCTTTATCCACGCCCACATTGCGTCCCTCCCTATCGGACCTGGTCCTGCCAAACCTACCTGCCCGAACCAGAATACCATGGTCACGTGTCAATAAGGGCCGCTCTGCAGGGGGTTTTCGCGGCCAACCCACAGCACACGTCCCAATGTACTGCCCCTTGACAAGGCGCGCTAAATTTCCTTTATTTCTGTTATGACAGAAATTAGTGAACGAACAAAATTAAGGCCGGTCCTGCAGCGCTTTGTGGTCCACTGGGGGGAAATGGGCGTCGTTTGGGGTGTTAACCGGTCGGTGGCGCAGATCCATGCGCTGTTGTTTCTCACTGATCAGCCGCTTACAGCCGAAGACATTGCCGAGGAGCTTAACTTAGCGCGGTCCAATGTCTCCAGTTCGTTGCGCGAACTTATCTCATGGTCGCTCATTCGCCGCGAACATGTGCTGGGAGACAGGCGCGATTTTTATGTGGCTGAAGCCGACATGTTTGAAATGGTGCGGCGGATCGCGGAAGGGCGCAAGGCGCGTGAAATTGATCCGACGCTTAGCGTTTTGGATGCCTGCGTCGCCGAAGCGGCCAACGACAAGCGCGTGCCCGCCATTGCGAAGCGCAGGCTTTCTGACATGCATGCGTTTGTAAAAACGGTCGATAAGAGCTTTTCAGAAATTTGTCGCCTGCCAAACGCGACGCTTTATTCCATCTTAAAGATGGGCGGTGCGTTGGCGCGCGGTGTTCCCGGCTCGGGCAAGTTTCGGAAAAAGGTTCGATCGCGTTAAATTTATAGGGAATATTGCGGACACATTAAGTTGCGGGAGGGAGCAATGGGCAGGCCGATTAAAGTTGATGCACGCACGGTATCGCCTGCGCGCATTCCAAAAACCCACCCCTTAAGTGATTTTCGTTTTCGGCGACTGATCGGGGAAACAGCATGGGCGCAATTGCCGGATGCTGTGCAACAACGTTTTTCAAAGTGTAAAGCACCGGGCGACATCGTGCTTTATTCGGGTGAAGTGGTCAAAACTCAACTCAACACTGCCGGACTTATCTTGGCTTACATGACGCGGCTGATTGGCCGGCCATTACCAGACCGGAGCGGTGCTAATGGTCCGGCGGTGGTTGTCGTGATCGAAGACCCTCGCCTTGGCGGTCAATCTTGGATGCGCAGTTATTCGCGGCCCGGCGCCACGCCGCATGTCATTCACTCGGTTAAACGATTTTGCGGACCGACCGGTCTTGAAGAGTATGTTGGGTATGGGATTGGTATGACGCTCAAAGTCTATGTTAAAGATAACGCACTTATTTTTCGATCGCAGCGCTATTTTTTTGAAGTGTTCGGCGCTCGACTGTACCTGCCGTCCTTTCTTGCACCGGGCAGCATGGAAATCCGACATGAAGATTTGGACGACGGCGCATTCATGTTTCGACTCACTTTGACGCACAAAATTTTTGGATCGCTGGTTGTGCAAGATGCGCGCTTTCGGGATGTCAATTGACGGCCTTGGAGCCCCGCAAATACGAACCCTTGCGTCTTCATGATGTGCGCGTTACAAGCCTGCCTTCATTCCCGTGCTACGCGATCAGACGCATACATGACGGCCTGGAGAGGTGGCTGAGTGGTTGAAAGCACCGCACTCGAAATGCGGCATACTCGCAAGGGTATCGGGGGTTCGAATCCCCCCCTCTCCGCCATTATTTCGCTCACGCAAAGCTCACTGCGTTCGCTTGCTCCGCGGGGGCGGCGCAACGCGCCGGCGCCCACTTGGGCGCTTGGGCTCGAGTTCGAACTTTGTCCCGAGCTCTCTGCCAATATTTCGCTCACGCAAAGCTCACTGCGTTCGCTTGCTCCGAGCGACTGTCTTAGATTTCAAGCGTTTTCGCACGACAAAAAGCTCCCTTTACTACTCACCAAGAAGATTGCCCGCATCTTCACTGCGCCGGTCACGGTCGCCCCTTTTTGGGTAAGGCGACCGAGCTGCGGCTCCGAGAACATGCTAGAGCATGTTCAGTTGAGATGGAACCATTCTAACGTGGCACATTTCATCAAAGATCAAGGGATTTGGCGCAGGGCGTACCTGGCGGTACGGACAAGACGAAGCCCGCGGAGGTTTGATGAAATGCGCCCGTCCCGAAAGGGTTTGGCCGCGGCGGGCGCCCGGATACGTCCGCGAACTTGCCCGATGCACCGGCATCGCGCTGCGTTCGCCTCCTGCCGGATCACGCACGCCGCGATCCAAACAGAATTGAGTCCATTTCAACTGAACATGCTCTAGGAGGCAACCACAGTTGTCCCCTGCCAGGGGACGCCGTCGCGTCGCTATGCAGGTTCATCGCTCCGGTGAAAATCCCGCCCGTTGGCGGGGACACCTCGACCATCTCTTACCCAAGCGTAAAAAACTCAGCCGCGACCACCACAGCGCTTGTTGCTGCGATGAACGGGGCAGCATTATTTTCGCCGGGCCAGCGGTTGTTGTTGTGGTCGCAGCGTGCGGGTACCTCGCTAGGCAGCCGGGATGACCCTTATACTTAATGATCGAAGGGGTACTTTGCGCTGTCAGCAAAACGTCTGTCGGCTTTGTCGAACTTGGTAAACGCCACTTGTACTTAGAATTGGGTTGCAAAAAATCTCATCCCTGGTATATGCTATTGATTGTATATTTCGGCGATTCAGTACAAGGGTAGTCTGATGAGAGTTTCTAAGTTTCGTTGCGCAAATTCGACTGCGACGGCTGAGTTTTCGCGTGTTCAATCCTTTCAGCGGATCACATCAAAACTGAAGGGCCAGGTGTCAACGAAACCGGTCGTTGAGAAAAAGCAAAAGAGTGCGGATCAGCGAAAAGAAACTGATGGTCGGCAAAACGTGCGTGCGCGTGACGCACGCGAATCGGTCAAAAGTGCTGGCAACCGTTTGCAGACCCTGGGACGTGGCAAGACCAGTCATGAGCGCTTTATACAAAAGCTCGGAGATTTTTTCGAAACGCGACTGCCCGGCGGTGGTGCGGCAGATTTTTCAAAACCCTCGACGGATGCTGGCCAGCCGTTGCGCCGGTTGTTTCCGTCAAACTATGCGGATGGTAGCTCAGCGCCTGCCGGTGCAGAACGCCCATCTGCTCGCGAAATTTCAAATACGGTCGTAGCATCTACAGGCGACAAACCTGCAGAGTCTGGCATTTCAGACATGTTTTGGGCGTGGGGTCAGTTTCTTGACCATGATATTGATCAGGTTCCAACCGGTAAAGAAAAAACTGCGATATCAGTTCCAACGGGTGATCCAAGTTTTGATCCAGATGCTACGGGAGCTGAAACTTTGTCGTTTACGCGCTCGGAAGGCACGGAAAACATCTTTGGTCGCCGGCAGCAAACAAACGCCATAACTGCGCTCATCGATGCAAGCAATGTCTACGGATCTGACCCTGAGACAACCGCTAAATTGCGGTCCTTTGAGGGGGGCAAGCTGAAGCTTTCGGACGACGGTTCGTTGCCTTCCGAGAATGGTTTTTTTATTGCTGGTGATGAGAGGGTCAATGAAAATCCCGCGTTGACGTCTTTGCACACGCTGTTTGCGCGTGAACACAATCGCATTGCCGACAACATTTCTAAACGCAAACCGCACCTTAGCGATGAGCAGGTTTTTGAGCGTGCGCGCGCAAAAGTAACGGCGGAAATTCAGGCCATTACGTACAATGAGTTTTTGCCAACGCTGTTGGGCGAAGAAGCGATTGGTAAATACCGCGGGTATAGCGGAATAGACGCGCAGATTTCGAATTCATTTGCAACGGCAGCGTTTCGGTTCGGGCATTCGCTGGTTTCGGATCAGCTGCTTTTGGTTGATGAAGACGGCACACAGTCAACTGTGCCGTTGAGCGAAGCGGTATTTAATCCAGGTATTCTTTCCAAGAACGGCATCGACTCGATTTTGCGTGGCCTAACGCTTCAATCGGCTCAAGAGTTTGATACCGAGATTGTTGATTCGTTGCGAAATTCGGTTTTGAATTCGCCAACCAGCGTGCGGCTTGATCTCGCAGCATTGAATATTGAGCGGGGGCGTGATCATGGCCTGCCCACACTGAATGAAGCACGCGAGAGTTTGGGATTATCACCGCTCTCTGGTTTTGATGATCCGAGATTGCGCGATGGTGTTGGCGAACGGTTGTCGCAAGTTTATCAGTCGATCGATGATGTTGATCTATGGATTGGTATGCTGGCCGAGCGACCTGTTGGCGGTGGCCTTGCTGGTCAGACGCAGGCGATCGTTCTTGCTGATCAGTTTTATCGTCTGCGTGCGGGTGACAGGAACTGGTATGAAAACCTATATGGCCATCGAAAAATCAACCGGCTTAACAACCTGACGCTGGCCAAGATAATCGAGCGCAACACAGGTGTAGAGGTTGCTCAACGCCATGCCATGTTTGTTGCCTGATGCATTGCAGCTAAGCGACTTGTGCTCGACAGAGTTCGGTACGGTTTTCCGATAGCATTGGTATCTTGTGGCTGTTCTGGGCCATTAACTATAACCCTAGGATGGCCATCAATAGACCTCGCTTCATACCAGTCATGCTATATATTGTTTGTGTATTTGCTTTGGAGCGATCCGATGCTCTCGAATAATATCAGCGGACCCAAGACTGTCCGTTCCGCACAAACCAAAACGACAGAAAGCAAGCAGTTCGATCAGGTCATTCGCACGGTTCGAACTGGCACGGTGGATCAATACTATACGGACGATAGAAAAGATGACCCGCGACAGGAGGAGCACCCAAAAGATAATTGTGCCTCTGGATCGCGAAAGCCCCTGGAGCCGCCTGCGCTGTTGTCCTTTCCCGTTGATTTGTTGCGGAACTGGATTGATCTTTTTTCGCGGCTGTTGAAGGCAATGGCGGGTGAACAGAAGCAGGATTCAACTACGTCAGCGCCAACAGCTTCGGCACTTTTATCGTCCTTGCGGCAGGTTTTCTCTCTTATCGGCGGCTTTGGAACATCAGTAATCGCGACCCTTTTTGCCTCGCCGATGACGCTGATCAAGCGCCCGTTCAAGGCCATTGCAGAGGTGTTGCGTCGCCGCGATTGAGCGTTTTGGTGCTTCGCGCATCGTCGCCCCTGGGTCTCGTTTGTCGTAACGCAGTGGACATCATATCTCTCAAATGGTATATCTGATCTCAATACTTGGGTGTATGAGATGGCCTTACTCGGTGTGAGGTGATGAGCAAAGTCGGGTCTGTTGGAAAGTCGGTTGGTGGAACGGCGCGATCAGCGGACGTGCGAAATCAAGCGCGCGTGCGCACTGATTCTGCGCGAGCCAAAACGGTTAGCAAGGACCAAAAGAGCGCCCCGCCACCGCTCGTAAAGGATCAGAAAAAATCCGTTAGGGATGATAGCCTGAAGACAATTGGTCAGCGTTTGGCAAAGGTGCGCAAAGAGGCTGGGGTAACACAAATCTCTCTTGCCAACACGATGGGCACGACGCAGCCAAGCCTTGCACGCTTTGAAAAAGATCAAGCGCTGCCAAATTTGCGAACAGTCATGCGCTATGCCGCTGCTATTAAGCATGATATTCAGGCGCGACTGGTTGAGAAGAACAGTCCCGAAAACGCGTTTTTGGTTTCTCTTGAAAAGTTGCCAAAAAGGCTTGCGGAGATTCGCAAGGAACGCGGTATCACGCAAGTTCAGGTCTCACACCGGATGCAAACAACGCAACCGATTATCGCGCGGTTTGAACGCGGGAGTGCGACGCCAAATGTGACAACACTTGAGCGCTATGCAGAAGCGATCGGGTTTGTACTTGGGTTAAGTTTACACGATAAAGAAAAATAGATTGTCGCTTTGAGCATTGTGGCTTTGCATTGACCGTCCAGACGTTTGTCGGTGCGAATGAAATTGATTTTCAGCGCTTAACGTTACGTCTTATTCGATTAACCATTGCGCTTTGGCCGACGTGACAGATATGCTCGGACGCGATCTAAAGAGACCAAAGCGATTGGTAGACGAAATACGGTTTAAACATGTTTAGGATTGCCGGAAAGGTTTTTGTGTTCGCATATGCTGTTGTCGCAATGAGCTCGGCGGCAGCTGCTGACAGGTGTGGCGCGGAATTGGATCGCAAGCACATCCAAGTTGATATTCGGGTTTTGAACCTGGACTTGGCAAAAGCGATGAGTTTGTTGGCAGAACAGGCAAAGATAAGCATTGTGTTGAACCGCGGTCTCAACGCTCGGCTTAAGCAGCAACATTTGAATGGGTCTCTAAAATCTGTGCTCAATAATATTTCTGCGCAAGTTGGAACGGTGTGGTGGTGGCGTGATAATGAACTGCACATGGAAAGCCGCAGCGATTCAGTTTCGCGGGCGCTGGAGTTCCCGCGGCTCGTCGATCTTGTTGATGCGGCAAAGCGGCTTTGCCTGCCGGTAGAAGCGTTGGAGTTTCGGCAAACAAAGGGCGGTGGCCTTATTCGGGTTTCTGGTCCTAGCGGCGTTGTTCGCGAGGTTGAGGACTTGGCGAAATCACTGCGTGAGAGTTATGGGCGCGCGCGCGTTACACGCTATGGCCGCCAACGGTATCAGAAACTCTACTGAAGCGCGGTGTAGCGCTGTGGGAGAATCGGAATGGAGCCTGTTGCAGGAATTGGCGGTTCGGCCAACCAACTTACCGACAATATTGAGGGCGCAGATCAAGTTGCATTAAGTCCGCAGGAGCAAACCGAAGCGGATGACTTTCAGCGCGTCATGGAAGCAATGGCCACCGGAGTGGTTGGCTTTGCACTCGGCGAACTGATCCAAATTGCAACTGAGGAGTAGTGAAACCTGACGGGTGTGTTTGCATTAATGGTTTAAGTCGAAGCGGCTGGCCACATGTTGTGCTTCATGTATATGCTCTTCAGCGGATGGACGAAAATTACAGGTAACTTTAAAGGGCAATCGTCGTTTTTGCGACTTAGGGTACACAATGGAATCTGGTGCGGCACTAATTCAAGGCGTGGGTGTTTCAAATCCGCAGGATAACCCATACGTCCGCTTTCAAAACCAAAACGAAATGGGACAGGACTTTAGCTCCGTTCTGGAGAACGTTCGTGCTCGCGCAAGTACGTTTCAGGGGCGAATGGAGAAGATAGCCGACAGCCAGACACATGGTCTGCATAATTCAGCTCAAATGAAGCAGCTAGTTGACCTTTATTCTTACGCGGTTGATACGCAACTTCTGGTGAGGACATCTAACCAACTTATCACTGGCATGCGTCAGCTCATGACGGGGCAGTAGCAAACCAAAGACAGCATCGTATAATTAACGGGAGTGCATTGTGCTTCGCCGAATTCTGTTCCTTGTCTTGATCAGCCTTTCAGTTGCGGCTTGCGGGCGGCAGACGCTGCTTGTTGATGTGCCGCAAAAGGATGCCAACGAAATGTTGGCAGTTTTGAAAAAGTCGGGTGTCAGCGCGACCTTGACCCCCGGGTCCCAGCCCCAAACCGTAACGTTTAACGTTCCATCGGGTGAACTCACAACTGCGGTTCAAGTGTTGGCGCGCGTTGGGTTGCCGCGGCCGAAAGGCACTTCTTTGAATGAGCTTTTGCCGCAAGATGCCTGGATGGCGTCAAAGACGCAAGAGAGTGCGCGGCTTGCTTATGGAATTGGGCAAGACCTTTCGAGTACGCTGCGCCAGATCAATGGTGTTATGGAAGCGCGCGTGCATGTGGCGCTGGCACAAAAAAACAGTATTGATCAAATTGTCACCCCGCCTTCAGCGTCTGTGCTCGTGCGTTACGATCAGTCCTTACTCGGTCCAGAGTTTCAAAACGACATTGCTTCGCTTGTTTCGAACGCAATTAGCGGGCTGACCTTTGATCGGGTATCGGTCACGATGGTTCCTTATGGTGGCGGGGCTTCGGTCAAGCTCAGCGAAACATCGCAAAGCGTGCAAGGTTCCATGCTAGGGACCTTCTTTCAGTTGCTCGTAGCGCTCGTCATTGCCGGTGTCATTGCTAAAATTCTTCTCACCCGGTCGACAAATGAGGGATCATGACGCGACGCTTGCGAAACAAGGAGAGGTTGAAGCTTGCCAGTCGTGCGGCGATGTCAGCACATGGTTGGGTGCGTGAGTCTCTGCGTGAGCGATTTCGCAATTTATACAATCGACCGCGACGCATTTTGAATTCCGGTGTCGGTGTTGTTGCTCGGCGCAATAAATATAAGCTGATGTCAAAACTATTGCGCTTGTTTTGCGATGTGCCGGAGTTGGCGCCGTGGTGCGAAAAACCGGAGAACTTGCGAATGCTGGCGCGGTATGCCGGCGCCTCCAAGGTTGGTGGTGGCCTCCGTACGGTGATTGATAACGTCAAAGTTCAAGATTTGATCGCTCAGTTGGGAGAGCCTGTTTGGCGGTATGCCGTTACGAATGGAAAGCAAAGTAGAGTGCTTGTTGGATCTGTAAGTGACTATGTCACACAGATTGATGTAACCGGTGGTGAATGCCTTGATGGGTTTTTGCGTCGCGTGGCAAAAGATTCCTGCGATGACATTGCAGTGGCTGCCTCTTTAGACCGATACAACCCGAAAAAGGAAAAGGGGTCCGACGAGACCTTAACTTTAATTCAATCCCTGATGCGTGAGCACAAACCTTCGGCATGAGTATTGCTGGCTTAGGTTTGAAGATTACTCAGGCGGCACACGCATGTTCCAAAATTCGACTCTCTCCGACCCATTTTTCGACAAACTCCAACAGCTGCCTTCCCCTGTCGGCGGTGGGAAAATCATCCCTAGACAAGAGAACTCTGAATTTTTCGAGGCGCAATCTCTTGTGGAGCAGGCGCAAAAGCGAGCTAACAATTTGTTTGCTGAAATTGAGCGGGCGACGGTCGAGGGTCATAATGTTGGTCTGAAGCAGGGGCTTGCAGATGCCGACATTGAAGTTGCAAAAAAACTCAATGCGTATGAGCAACAGATTGCAGCATTTTACGACAATGCGGAAGAGACGATTTTAGACGTCAGCTTCGGTGTTATTCGCAGATTTCTCGGAGCCTATTTCAAGCCCGATGATGTACGAAAATTTATAACGCGCGAGATTTCGGAACGACAATCTTCACAGCCTTATGCGCTGCATGTTTCCGCCGATATGGAAACCCTAACCTATGATGCGATCAGAGAGCTCGTGCAGCTCAACCCAACAGCAAGCGTGCCAGCTGTTCAGATTGATCCAAGACTTGGGTCGGGGCGCGCCGTTCTTATAACAAGATTTGGTTCGGTCGACCTTGATCTGGAAAGCCAGCTGAACGCGTTACGGGAGAGTCTTTCGGGCAATGCGCCGATGCCAAGACAAACCTGGGGAGCGGAAGCTGCCATACGATGACCCCGGATTTAACGTCGATTCGCGAACGCATAATGTCCCGCTTGGACACCTTTGGAAATGAACTTGAGGGCGGTCTTGTAAAGCAGGTTGCAAACGGCACCCTCGTTGCTGAGCTGAGCCAGGCGCGGTTGGGCGATGTTTGTTTGTTGCGTTTGGCCTCCGGCGAAGAGCGACTTGGCGAAGTGACGGGCATATCGGGGAAGACCGCAACTATTTCGACGTTTTCGGATTTGCGGGGGCTTTGCAACGTGACCCGCGTCATACCTACGTATCGACAATTAAGTGTACGGGTCGGACGCCATCTTCTGGGACAAGCGCTTGACGCGTTTGGCAATACGAGTGAGAGCCCTGAAAAGCATTACCGCTTGATACCCGTTGTCAATCGGGCGCCACGGCCGATGGATCGGCGCATCATTGAAGACGACTATACGACGGGAATTCGGGTCATTGATACGATGTTGACGGTCGGCAGAGGGCAGCGCGTTGGCATTTTTGGCGGCGCTGGGCTTGGTAAGTCGACGCTGGTCTCAATGTTGGTCAACAATTCGCAATGTGATGTGGCGGTTGTCGGGCTCGTTGGTGAGCGCGGTCGTGAAGTCAGAGAATTTTGGGACAAGAGCATTCGGCCGGACATAAAGGCGCGGAGTGTTTTGGTTTCTTCAACATCTGATAGTCCGGCCATTGAACGGCGACTTGCGGCTTTGACGGCAACTGCAGTTGCGGAAGGGTTCCGAGACGCCGGGCTCAATGTTTTGCTTGTTGTTGATAGTCTTACGCGCGTTGCGCGCGCGCAAAGGGAAATTGGACTTGCCGCCGGTGAGCCGCCTTCGCGCCGCGGTTTTCCGCCTTCAACATCTGGTCTTTTGGCGGAATTGGTTGAGCGGGCCGGTCCTGACAAGTTGGGCACGATCACTGCGTTTTATACCGTCTTGGTGGAGGGCGAATTCGACGCAGACCCGGTTGCTGAAGAACTTAAGGCACTGCTCGATGGTCATATAATTTTGTCGCAAAAACACGCGGAGGCAGGACAATATCCGAGCATTGATGTTTTGGCCAGCAAATCGCGATTGCAACCGAAGTTGGTTGGTAATGAGCATCGAATGGCGGCGGACCGCATTCGTAGTTTGATGGCAAAATTCCGTGACGTGGAACTTTTGTTGCAAATTGGAGAGTATCAGCAAGGCTCGGATGCGATGACGGATGAGGCGATAGAAAAACATGATCAGATTTTAAAGTTCTTTTCTCAGCGCGAGAGTGAATCTGCGGATCCGCAGTCGGCTATAAACGCGCTGATTGCGCTGGCTGAACATGGTTAGTCGCTTAAAGCCTCTTAGTAGGTTGCGTGACATCTTCGCCTTGCGTCAGCGCACGGCCCTGCGGGATGCAATCAAAGCGTCACAAGAATGTCGGCTGCGAAATGAAAAAGCTGCACTTGCCGAGGCGCGCGCTGAGCTGACCAGGCTCTCGGGTCAAAAGCGGATTATTGCGTCCCGAAATGCAACGTTTACGAAACCGATTACTGCGGCCACGATCCAATCATTGCGAACGACTGAAACACACGTCGAAACGCAAGTTGAAGCCGCGCAGGCGGATGCAACTCATGCAAAAACTTACGCCGAGAAGGCCGAGAAAGAACGTAAACTTCTGGCACGCAAGTTGCAGCGGTTGAACGCAAAATCAGATGCTACTGCTGAACGTCTCAAAGCTCAAATGATGAAAGACAAGCAAAGAGCGGACGACCGCGCAGCAGAGGACTTTGTCGATCAAAAGTCGGCAAACACATGGAGGGCAAAGTGACCCGCGCGGCACTTGAGGTTAGCGAACGCGCAATCTTAACTATGAATGGGCAAGGCAACGCGAACCATGGCGTTACTGTTGCGTTTGATGAGAGCCATGTGCAGATCGCGCCCTTTCGGGGTGTGCCCAATTTAGCAAGCTTTCGCTTTAGCGTGACGGTTCGCGGATTGATTGATGGTGAACCGGCGGCTTTGTACTTGCCTCCTGGTTTGTATTACTGGTGCGTTG
Source organism: Hyphomicrobiaceae bacterium (assembly GCA_965222775.1). GTDB lineage: Bacteria > Pseudomonadota > Alphaproteobacteria > Rhizobiales > Hyphomicrobiaceae > CBDCUV01. The sequence continues at coordinate 665,927 of OZ244971.1, read as the reverse complement.
AAACCGTCTTTGGGGGCAAGTTTCGCGACAAACTTGATTCCTCGATGGCAGGATTGCTTTTTGAAAGTGCGCTTGCTGATCAACTCGATCGGCTTGAAAGTGCGCTGGGGCTTACCATCGAAATTAAGAATGCGGTTTTTACGCCGATTGAATCCATTCCTGAGGACATAAACTTAGCATTGCGCGTGGACCGGAAGGGCAGGGGCGCACAAATCGTGTTTGCGAGCGTAAACGAAAATGTGGCTGCACACATCGTCGAGCTGTGGTGTGGGGCGTGCGAGAGTTCTCAGGCTGATGCTCATGTTAGTGTTTCTGCGCGGGTTGGTGCGACGGAAGTTGCGCGGCAGGATTTACAATCGTTAAAGGTCGCCGACGTACTTCTCGTTGATCGAAGCCCGTTGCTTGCGAAGAAAATTCTGCTCGTCGTCGAGGAAAGCCTGTGCACGCTGCTTGAACACAAAGGCGATCAATTTTTCCTTGATCAGCCATTTGGTGCGATTGATACACCCGCGCACTGCCACTTCTTTTTGGGTCAACAGGCTGAGGCATCGCAAAACGTTGTGGTTGCGATCGATCTTGCGCGCACAATGGTTCCGGTTTCGCGGATCGGTGCATTGATGTTGGGCGAGCCTTTCGAATTACCGCACGGAATTGATGGTCCGCTTGAAATCTATGATGGCCAGACTCTCATTGCCGCAGGCAAATTAGTGAAGGCCGGCGACAACCTTGGCGTTCAGATCACGCGGAGGCACTTTGATGGGTGAAATTGGCCTATCCGACAACACATTTACGCTCGTCGTTATTGGAACGGCATTGGGAATGGCGCCGTTGGCGATGCTGCTGTTGACGGCATTTGTCAAAATAAGTGTGGTGTTTTTTATCGTGCGCAACGCGATTGGGATTCAGCAAACTCCGGGAAATCTTGTGCTGTCGGGGATTGCAGTTGTGTTGGCTGTATACATAAGCGCGCCGGTCGTCAGCGATACTTACAAAGAACTGCGTCATCCGGACGTGCGATTTGAAACAATTGCGGATTGGGAAACGGCCTACAAGCGTGGATCTGTTCCGGTCAAAGAGTTTTTGAAGCGGAATACATCGGAAACTGAGCGCTTGTTCTTTGCGTCGGCAACGGAGAAAGTCTGGGGCAAAGAGCACGCGGTGGGTGCGGACACGGAATCGATATTTGTTCTGGTTCCGGCCTTCATGATGCATGAACTTACCGCCGCGTTCAAAATTGGCTTTATGATCTACATACCGTTTTTGGCAATCGACTTAATCGTTGCAAACATATTGATGGCGCTGGGCATGATGATGATGTCGCCGACGATTGTGGGTGTGCCTTTCAAGTTGCTTTTGTTTGTGGCGGTTGATGGCTGGAACATGTTGGTGCGTGGGCTGATCCTGAGTTACGCGGTCGTTTAAATGAGGTGTCTCAAATGGATGTTACGCCGGCTGGGGCCATTCAGCAGCTCTTTTGGCTGGTGCTTTACGGGTCTGCACCAACACTCATTGTTACGGCCATTGCAGGGTTGGTAATTGCCATTTTGCAAGGCGTTACACAAATCAATGATCAAACAGTGCCACAGGTGGTTAAAACTGGTGCCACTTTCTTGTTGTTTTGGATTTTTGGCGCTGCGCTTTTCATACCGATCTATCAAATCACGTTCCGCTATTTCGAACTGATACCGGTGATGGGACGATGAACCTGGAGCCTGAGGCGGTACGGACGCTAACCGATCAACTGTTTCCGTTGTTGATTATTTGGGCTTTCATGTCTGCGCGCTTTATCGGTATTGCTTTGGTGTTTCCGTGGTTTTCTTGGCTCAATTTACCGATGACCATTCGGTTTGCGTTTGCGGGCGCGATGGGTTTGCCATTTGCATACATTATTGCTTCGACCCAGTTTGACCAAGTTCTGGAAATTCCCGCTGCAACTCTGGCGCTACTGGCGGCAAAGGAACTGACAATTGGTTTTGCGCTGGGCCTGCTTGCCGGGTTGCCTTTTTGGGCGGCGCAAAGTGCCGGGGAGTTGATTGATACATATCGGGGGTCTTCGGCGGGAACCTTGTTTGATCCCTCGCTAACGACGGAAACCTCTGAACTTGGTGCTACGTTTATGTTGATCGCGCTTGCGCTATTGACATGGTCGGGTGGCTTTGCCGAACTGATTGGGACGATCTATGCAACGTTTGCGATCTGGCCGCCCTTGGAGTTTGCGCCCGTGTTGGCTCCGGATATGGCGCATGCCGGCGGTTGGGCGATTAGCAAGGTTCTTGTTGGTGCGCTCGGGATAGCTGGGGCATTGCTCATATGTTTGTTTGCGATTGACCTGGCGCTTGCATTGACGGGTCGCTCGACGCGCCAGTTTCAGGTCTTTGAACTTTCATTGAACGTTAAGAACACAGCTTTCGCAATTCTTTTGCCTTTGCTCGCGTTGCCTTTGCTTAACCTGATTGCGACTGAAACAGATTCGATCGGGTCCCTGGTTGAACTGGTGAGGGCGATCGTCAAATGAGCGATGACAGTCAAGAAAAGAGACATCCTGCTACACCGCATAAGCTGCGGCGAGCGCGTAGGGAAGGGCGCATTCCCCACGCCAATGATGTACTCGCTCTTACGATGTGGCCGACAATCATCTGGCTCATTTTCTCTTGGCCAAGTTTTGAGGCTTCGCTGCGCCGGTTGTTGTCGATTGCTGTTAATGCCAACTTTAGAGAGCCCAGCGAGGAGGTCGTTGGCCGCTTAACTGCGCTCGTATTTCAATTGAGCATATCTATTGTGGGGCCATTTCTTATCATCGCGTTCGTCATAGCTGTTCTGATTTCGATATTGGACAATGGCGGTGTCATTTTTTCTGGCAAGCCTGTTTCGCCTGACTTTAATCGCTTGAACCCGGCGGAAGGATTTAAGCGGATATTTTCGGTGCGGACAGCAGTTGAATCGGGATATGGGCTTGCTCGCATGCTTGTATTCGTTGGGTGTGCGGTGGGTGTATTGTGGGCGGCTATTGATGATCTCAGCCTCGTGCAGTCTTGCGGACTACTTTGTCTCAACCAGGGTGTGGAATCGACGATCTATCCCATCCTTGCTCTGTTTTTTGCGATCTTTGTGGTTGCTGGCGTCTTAGACTTTCTTATAAGTCGCAAGCTTTTCATGCATGAAATGCGCATGTCGGATACCGAACTCAAGCGCGACCATAAGGAGACCTATGGGACACCACAATTTAAGCATCATCGGCGCGAAATCGGGCGCACTTTGGTTACCGCATCCATTCCAATGGGTCTTAATGCTGCATCGTTTTTGGTTATTGGTGAACACAGTGTAGTTGGCGTTCGTTACGTCGTTAACGAAGCTCCTGCGCCCTTTATTGTTCTTAAGGTTTCTGGAGACGACCGTCGGGAGACCATGCGTGAAGCTGGTCGTCTTAGAATTCCGCTTGTACCAAACGCGCATCTTGCGCGAAACCTTGATGAACTCGGTTCGTTAGGGGGAATCGTGCCGCGTGAAACATTTACCGACGTTGCAAAAGAGATCTTGCGCCTGGAGCTTGCATAGTGGATCAGTCTAACCTGGCGGTTACTCTGAGATATGAAATTTGGAACGACCGCGATGGCTCCAACATCTGGTTTGCGGAGTAGGACCTGAGTATGACGCACGTGTCTGACGAAGTTAAGAGGCAATTGCGATCTGCGCCGAATGCCTTTGCTCGCATAGTGGACCGTATTGTTGGTGAACGAAAGTCATCGGAAGTAGATTTGAGCAAAACAGAGCTTCGCGTGAGTGTGTTGTCGGGGCGGCACCGGGGCGCTGTTGCTGTTGTTAATGGGCAATCTGTGGTTGTTGGGGCTTCTGCCAATGCAGATGTAGTGTTGTGTGACGAGGGAATTGCCGATGAGCATTTTCGCGCGCGAATTCGCAGATATTGGTGGTGCTCGCAGCTCGAACTTCAGGCTCTCAATGGTTCCATTGTCGCTGGGTACAACGTGCCGGATGAGTCAGGGGCGTTGACTGTCGACCTGCCGGTCGATGTTGCAATGGACTCAACGCGCGTTCGGTTCGAAGACATGCGGCCCAAGGACGAACTGTGGCCGACTGGGCGGGGACTTGCGACGGCAATATTTATCGGTGCCGCGTTAGGTTTGCTTTTGTCCTTTGCGCCGATGGATTCGTCGTTGGGGTCGGGGTCATGGCCTTCGACGGCGTTTTTTCAAACTTCTAAATCTATGTCCTTGGACCGGTTATTGCCGCGGTTAGGGGAGGCCGGGCTTCTTGGCAAGGTTCACGTGAGTCAGCGTTCGGGTGCATTCGTTTTTCGCGGAACACTGCCGGCGGATGATTACAAAAAATGGCGCGCACTGCGGGGGCAGCTCAGTGCTGACGGCCTTGCACAGAGTGCAACTGTGGACCTGGTCGGCGTGGCGACGGGTGCACGTGTCAATCAAAAGCTTGTATCTGCGGTTTTGTTGAAGCCTGAGCCGCGCGTTGTTGCTTACAACGGAAACGCCGCCGGTGTTGGCGAGGTTCTCGTTGATGGCTGGGTGGTGAAAGAGATTGGCAGGGACTTAGTTGTGTTGATGAGGGGCCAGCAAACCGTAAAAGTGAATTGGTAGGTAAGACTGAGGCACGCGATCGCCTTAGCGATAATCGGGTGTCAATCAGAATAGATTGAGGAATGTGAACAAATGGAGCAAGTGCAAAACTTTCTCCGCATGATTGGGCAAAGGCAAGACCTTGTCATCGTCGGCTTTGTGCTTTCGGTGATCTGTTTGATGATTTTGCCGTTGCCAACTTGGCTGATTGACTTAACGATTGCGCTCAATATCACGGTGGGTTTGTTGTTTATTATGTTGGCCATCTATCTTAAGCGGCCACTTGAGTTTTCAACACTTCCCTCTGCAGTTTTGATTGCCACGTTGATGCGTATCGCGATTACGATTGCGACGTCTCGGCTTATTCTTCTGCAGGCTGACGCCGGCGAAATTATCAAAAGCTTCGGGACATTCGTGATAGCGGGAAACGTAGTTGTTGGCCTTGTTATATTCGCGATCATCGCCATTGCACAGTTTGTTGTGATTACGCGCGGGGCTGAGCGAGTTGCGGAGGTTGCAGCGCGTTTTTCACTTGATGCGTTGCCGGGCAAGCAGATGAGCATCGACAGTGATTTGCGTGCCGGCGACATTGACCGCAACGAAGCGCGTCAGCGGCGGCTCAATCTGGAATATGAAAGCCAGTATTACGGGTCCATGGACGGCGCCATGAAGTTTGTCAAAGGTGATGCCATCGTTTCGATGGTGATCATTTTTGTGAATCTTGTGGGCGGTATCCTTGTTGGCACGATGGTGCATAACATGGACGTTTCGACTGCGTTTTCAGTCTATGCGCTATTGACGGTTGGGGATGGACTTGCTTCGCAGATCCCGGCACTGCTTGTCGCGGTTGCTGCAGGCATTGTCGTGACGCGCGTGACAACTGAGGATTCGAAAAACCTAGGTGCCGACCTTGGGCGCGAGCTCGTCTCAAGCATGCAGACGTTGACGATTGTTGCTCTGGCATTGTTTGGACTGGGCTTCGTTCCTGGATTTCCGACATTCACATTTGTTGCGTTGGGCGCACTGTTTGGTGCTGGGGCGTTAGCGATATGGTTGTCTGATCGACAAAAAGCACTTGCGGCCGTCGCGCAAGCGGATGCAGAGGAAGCGATTAATCAAGGTGGTCTAAGCGAAACAGCTATTTTTTCGGAAACAAAGCAAAGTGATGTCTTCACGTTGCGCTTGGCGCCTGACGTTCATGACGCACTTGACAAGGCTGAATATGCCAATGCGCTTCGGCGAGCGCTTTCGGCTGCTAGTTCGCGACTTGGTATTTTGTTGCCGGCTCCTGGTATTTTTGTTGATCACGCTTTGCAGCAAAACTGCGTTTGCTTTGATGTTGAGCGTGCGGAAGCTTGGCGGGGGACACTTCCGGTCGGGAGCAAATTTGTTGTGCAAACACCTGTCGAGGGGAAGGCCGCTGCGCTGCAGAAAGATATCGTTGAATTGCCGGGACTGGGGCCAGGGAACTGGCATGCTGGGGACGTGCCGGAGCCCAATTTGGAGGAAGGAGAAGAGCTCAAAATTAGTGAGAGCGCTGCACTTGGTACAGTAGTTGGCACGCTCGCCGGCAAATGGGCCTCGCACGCGTTCGGTCTGCAAGAAGCCAATGAATGGTTGAATGGCTTGGCTCAGGATGGGTTTTCCGGGCTTGTTGAGCAAACTCGACAGTCTGTCGCGGTGACGCGCATTGCAGACACGTTGCGCTACTTGTTGGCTGAAGATGTTGCGTTGACACAGCCGCGATTGATTTTAGAGGCGTTGCTCGAGTTTTCTCCTCGCGTGGAAGATAATGCCGGGCTTGCTGATTACATTCGGCTTTCATTAGCGAGGCCGCTTTCGGCGCAATATGCAGACCATAGGCGCGTTATTTCCGTTTGTGTTATTGAGCTTGATCTTGAAGAACGGCTTCGCGATGCCATTCGCGAAACACCCAACGGTATGCGGTTGAGTTTGGGTTTTGAGGAAGCCAATCGTTTGGCTGACGCTTTGCAGCAATGGGTTAAAAAGGATGCTGCGGACAAACCGCCTTATGTTCTTCTTACATGTTTTGATTTGCGCCGGCCTCTTCGTCAGTTTGCTGTCGCACAAAACATAGCAATGCCTGTGATGGCGTTTGAGGAAACGGCAACGGACTTTCAGGCCATGCCAGCGGCACGGTTTGACCTTTCGCTACTTAGCGGCGAGTACGAGCAAGAGTTATACGCTGCGGTGCAGGAAGCCGCCGAATAGCGCTAATCGACCGCCAAACTGTTCACGCGTTCAATAAAGAAAGATACGCAATATCAATCGGTTGCAAATGCCCGATCATGCTAAAATATGCTTAGAGACCAATTTTTTTGGATGAGTTTCTTGCATTAACCCTTTGATTGATCAGTCAAAGTCTGTCTTGACATATCCTTTTCGATATATGTTATTGATGATATCCCGCACGCAAGAAAGACATCTTTTGGCGGGAGGAAGCCTGGGCTTTCACGCTCAGTATCAATGACTTATACGCAGTATTTAAGAGGAAGCAGCGATGTCAGGATTCGGCGGAAAAGTTGGCGGTTATGGCGGCTACGGAGGCTACGGCGGCTACGGTAGCGTTGGTTACGGCGGCTACGGTAGTGTTGGTTATGGCTATGGTGGGTCGGTTGGCAAAACAGGGCCAGCGGGACCACAGGGTCCAGCTGGTCCACAAGGCAAGCGAGGTCCCGCCGGTCCACAAGGTCCACAGGGCAAGCAAGGTCCCTCCGGTCCACAAGGCAAGCGAGGTCCAGCTGGTCCACAAGGTCCACAAGGCAAGCAAGGTCCAGCTGGTCCTCAAGGCCCTCAAGGTCCTGCTGGCAAAGACGGCAAAGATGGCAAAGATGGCAAAGATGGCGTACAGGCTGAAGCCGACAAGAACAATGATGGCATTATCAGCAACAAAGAACTTCGCACCGCATTGTTCCCAAGTGCCGATGCCGATGGAAATGGTCACACCAGTGAAGCTGAGTTAAGGGATTTCCTGCGTGGTCCCAAAGGCGACAAAGGCGATAAGGGTGATAAAGGCGACACCGGCGATACCGGTCCAGCTGGCCCTCAAGGTCCTAAGGGTGACAAGGGTGATAAAGGCGACACCGGCGATACCGGTCCTGCTGGCCCTCAAGGTCCCAAGGGTGACAAGGGTGATAAAGGCGACACCGGCGATACCGGTCCTGCTGGCCCTCAAGGTCCTAAGGGTGACAAGGGTGATACTGGTCCTGCTGGTCCTCAAGGTCCTAAGGGAGATAAAGGCGACACCGGCGCTGAAGGGCCCAAGGGCGATAAAGGCGATCGCGGCCCACGTGGTGGTGGACCCCGCGGTGATCGCGGTGGCCGTGGCCAGGGCAAATGTGGCGTTGATGGCGGCTCGGGAGCCAACGGCGGTTCGGGTACCGGTGGTAGCAACGAAATCGTCACACAATTTCGCCAGCTGCAGGATCTCATTGGCCAGCTGATCTCCAAGTTTGAAGGCGGCGCAGGTGGTGCTGGCGGAATGGGTGGATCAGGCTATGCAAGTGGTGGTTATGGCAGCACCGGTAGCACGTCCGGTGGTTGCGATGTTGACAACAGTGGTGGTATGAGCGGCGCCTCAATCCAGATGCTGTTGCAGACCATCCTTGGGTTGCTAACCAAAATGAATGGCGGCCAAGCTGCGAAGGACTAGTAACCTTGTCAATTGATTTCGGTTGGCGAAACGCATAACGATGTAAATATATCAGGAGGCGGCACATCTGCCTCCTGATGGATCCGAACCAATTTGTCGAAACACCAAAACTAAACAGCGCGATTGGTGGTGAACCAAAAATATTGGCGGCAGAAGATGTGCCGCTGGGCTTAAGCGTTTGTTGTGTGTAGGTGGTTGTCCAAAGGCGTTATTGGCGATCTGTCCCTTAAACGCAAATGAGCCGAGACGGACAAACTTAAAGGAGTAGTGACATATGGACGGATCAGAAGCTGCAGGTGCTGGAGCAGCTGGTGGAGCCGCGAACATTGCACAGTTGCAGCAGTTGTTCGATCAATTCTCTCAAACGCTTGTCCATCTTCGCACCGTGACCACAGAGGGTCAGCAAAAAATCGAGACGGCACGCGCACGACCACAATAATAATACGTGTCAATTGGATCTTGCAAAGGAGGGCACTTCCGTACCCTCCTTTTTTGTTGCGCCCAAAAAAGGTTGATTATATTGCCGCTAATGTGTGGTGTCTTATTGGTTTTTACGCCCACCCGTCACCGCATCTCCCAGCTTCGGAGTTCGGGTAAACGAAAGTTACAACGGGGCGGGCCATTTGTTTGTGCTGCCGATTCACGCCCTGCACGATAAAACACGGGGCGATCGGAGCACTGAGTCCGACGACGCCGTCGCGCCGCTATGTAGGTTGAAAAATTTCTACCTCATGGCCGGCCACGCACGTTGCGTGATACTTGACCTCAAGACCAATAGCTTTGCTCATCCCCAAAACAGCACAAGCTAGAATTCGTGCAAACCGACTTTTATTTGCGCTTTGCGATTGAGGCCGGCATAAAGGCGCGGCAACGAGTAAAGGGAGCACGCGTCGATGAAGCTAGTGCGGTTTGGGGCGCCGGGACGTGAAAAGCCTGGACTTGTAGATGGCGACGGGAACATTCGTGATCTGTCGGATCATGTTGGTGACTTTGCGGGCGAAGGTCTTGGGCCGCAGGTCATCGCGCAGATCAAAGCGGTCGACACCGAAAGTCTTCCTGTTGTTCCACAAGGGAGCCGACTTGGTGCACCGGTTGGCAACGTGCGTAACTTTATTGCGATCGGGTTGAACTATGCGGATCATGCCGCAGAGGCGGGGCTGCGTATTCCACGGGAACCGGTACTCTTTAACAAAATCGGCAATTGCATTGTGGGTGCCAACGACAACATCGTGATGCCGCGCGACGGCGAAAAGCTTGACTACGAAATCGAAATTGCGTTTGTGATTTCACAGCGTGCGCGCTACGTGGACGAGGGTGAGGCGCACAATTACATCGCCGGTTATTGCATTTGTAACGACGTTTCCGAGCGGCATTTTCAAACCGAGCGCTCGGGGCAGTGGGTCAAGGGCAAATGTTGCGAAACGTTTGGACCATTGGGCCCGTGGCTGGTGACAGCCGATGAGTTGGACGTTGACAATCTTGGAATGTGGCTTGATGTCAACGGCGAGCGCCGCCAAACGGGCAACACCTCAACAATGGTGTTCAAGATCCCCTACATCTTATCTTACATCACGCGATTTATGGTTTTGGAAGCGGGTGACGTGGTGACAACTGGCACACCGCCAGGTGTTGCCCTAGGCATGGATCCGCCGGTGTGGCTTAAGCCTGGCGATGAAATTCGGTCTGGTATTGATGGCCTTGGTGAGCAACAGCAGACGGTGGTTGGGTTTGTTGGGTGACGATTTTTTTGTGGCGTTAAAGGCGACCCCTGGTATCATTCTGACGGGATAAATGTGATAGCCGCACATACTTGAATGTCTGTTGGTCGCCTTAACGTTTTGCCGTTCATTGACGAACTTAGCCCAAGTGGCCGCGAGCGTCTGTTTGGCGCTGCTCAGGTCGTAAAATTAAAAGAATTTAGTCCTGTGATTGCGCGCGGGGACGACGTCAGTGGTGTCTATGTTGTATTAGACGGCGCGCTGCGCATTTACTACGTCAATCGGGAGGGTCGAGAAGGAACACTTTACTGGGTCGACCCAGGACAATCGTGCATCTTGGCCCTCAATTGTTTGTTTGCAAAGATTGCGTACCCGGCGTGGGTCGAAACAGATCAGTCTGGTGCTGAAGTTGCAATCATTGCCGGAGACGTATACCGCGAACTTTATTTGTGCGAACCTTCACTGCAAAAATTCACATTTGCAAACTTGTCCGAGCGACTATTTGAACTAATGGCACTGCTCCAGGAATCCGCGTCCTTCGGACTCGAACAGCGCGTTGCTGCCTACTTGTTGCGTCGCGCCCAAAACAGTTCGGTTCTCCAGGTCACTCACGAGCAAGTTGCCCACCATCTTTCTTCGTCCAGGGAGGTTGTCTCGCGTGTGTTGCGAAATGTGGCCCGACGCGGTGCCATTGAGCTTACGCCGGGCCAGATACGGATCATCGACCGTGATGAGTTGGAGGCATTGGTCGACGCCGTAAGGTGAACTATTAAATACCGACCGTTACACCAAGCGGCCTTTCAGCCTCACTCGGGAATGGTTACGTTGAGTGTCTTTGCCGCTTCCAGCGTAGCTGCAAGGTGGTGCTCAAAAGCGGGTAACATGTCGTTAAAGTGCTTTTTGATCGCGGCATGTCGCGTTGCTGGCAACAGGACGTTTTTCAGCGCTTGTATAACCGCGCGGTGGTTAGCCCCCACTTGTGCGATGTAGGCGCGGTCGAATTCTGCACCAGAGAGTTTTTTCAATTCAGCAATTTTGGTTTTGTGCTTCGCCGCGGCTTTTTTTGCCGCAGAGCTTTCGACGGGCTTGATGTGGCTCATGCTCACAAGCCCCTCAAACGTTTCAATAACACCGCGATGATCTTTTGCGACCATTTCACCATGTTTTTTGACGTCGGTCGCCGTGCCTCGTTGCGCACCGAGCTCAGCCGTTTCGACTTCAAATCGATTTGCCTGAAGATAAAGGTAGGCAATTTCTCCCTCAGTTAGGTTCGGTTTATCCGCTACTTGAACAACTTGGCTTCGGCAGGTGACAAGATCGAGAGCGGCTGGATATTTTCCTGGAACGCCGGCATTTACGAGCGAGGCTAGGACCACTACTGCCAGACCTGCTGCTGTTAGAACTTTTATCATGTTGAACCTCCTTTGAAGATGGAGGCACTTTGTCAATTGCGGGACTTATGGCTGTGACTTAAGTCCCAGACATTTCAGAAATATCGGTGTGAAAGGCGTGTACCAAGGTGGTCTCGGTTGCAGGGTGAAGGCGCAACGTGAGGCCTTTTGTATAACTCCCGATTCTATATCAATGTCACTTAATGCGTGTGCCGATTCTTGAAACGTCGCGCGACCAATAGATCATCGACATGCGGCCCAAAATGCGATCGTGAGGGATCATACCAATGTGACCGGGGAGCCGGCTGTCAGCGGAGTTGTCGCGATTGTCACCCATCACAAAGTAATGACCCTCGGGAATGTTAAAAACATCCGTGTTGTCGAGAGAACCCTTTGAGGTTTGGTCAAGCACAGGATACTCGCGACCACTGGGGAGCATTTCGATGTTTTGCGGAACTTGGGTCGCTTTGCCGCCGAGCGCATAGGGATCTAAAAATTTATCCGTGCTTTTTTGAGGGACCGTCTGGTCATTGAGCACGACTTTACCATCGCGCATCTGAATTCGATCGCCCGGCAGGCCGATAATCCTCATGGTGTAGATGAGATCGGGATCCCCTTTGACTAAAAAAACAACGACATCTCCACGCTCTGGAGTTTTGTGTTTGTAGGCATTCATATCGGCGACGATATAATCGCCTTTTCGGAGTGTGGGTGACATTGCGCCGCTTGGAATGCTGAACATCCGCGCACCAGACAAAAAGTATTTGATCCCAAAGCCGACCGCGACCCAAAACAGCGCGAGGAATATCAAAACATTGGCAAATTGCCCGAGGTTCTTTTTTTGGGTCGGTTGTTGAGACGTCGGCATTTTTTTGTTTCCCCCAGTGCACTCAAGATGGAGAAATGATCTATACCATACTTGGCGCAACTACATCCCCGTCTTGACCGATCACGGTTTCTTACTTAACGCCGGTGCCGATTTTTGAGAAATCGCGCGACCAATAAATTACTGACATACGGCCCACAATGTCTTCTCGTGCCACCATGCCAAACCCAATGAGCATTCTACTGTCGTTAGAATTATCGCGGTTGTCGCCCAACACAAAGTAATGTCCCTCGGGTACATCGTAGGGTCCAACGTTGTCAAAGTCACCATCCGCAACAAGGTCTAGTACCGCGTACCGGCGGCCATTAGGGAGTATTTCAAATTTCCGTTTGACGGGCTTTTTTTGTTTGTCTGAAGCTTCCGGGAAGAAAAAATCGTCTGCTTCTTTTTGGGGTAACAATTTTCCATTCAGTATGACGTTGCCGTTGCGCATCTCAATACGGTCTCCGGGCAAGCCGATAATTCTTTTTGTCCAAATGGTCTTGCGGTCCCTTTTGATCAGGAACAAAATTACATCGCCACGTTCAGGCTCTTTTTCTTTGTACGCATGCATATCGGCAAAGACGTAGTCGCCTTTGGAAAGGGTTGGGGCCATCGACGAGGCTGGCATATAAAAATTGCGAGCGCCTGGTACTACGTGCCAAAGACCTAGTCCAACCGCGCCCCAAAACAACGCAAGAACTACGAGCAATACGACGGCCCATCTTCGGCGCGGCTTTTTCGCAATCTGTTCTGATGTCGGCATTTTTTGTTTCCCCCGAGGTCACGCATGAAATACGGCATTTTCGCAAATCCGAAGCACTTCTACGGGATTTTGCTCTTCTCGGCCGTCAATCACATTGCCATTGGTTGTCGTCGTTACGCGTCTTTCATTTCAATTGTCGCATGCTTGATCGTAGGGACGTCGAGCGAGGACTTACGAGACCGGATCACTGAAGTCCAAATTGGCGGCGGCGTTCTTGTTCCCATGGGGAAACGCTTTCCGCGGTCCGCGACTTTTTCTTGCGTGATCTTTTTGCGGTCGTGGTTGTCTTGTTTTTGTTTGACGAAACAGGCGTCGTGCGGCGACGTTTTTTGCGTCTAATTTTGCGACGTTCTGGATTACGTTTCGCGTGGGTTTCAAGATCTTTGAGCAAGACTTCAAGTAACGGTGCAGCGACCTGAGAAGCGTGGAGTGAGCGTGCCCAAGGTTTGGAGCCGGAACCTGTGCCAACCAACACGACGTAGGAATAGGCTGCGCCATTTGCAAATTGAATACCGCCAGTGGTCCAAACATCCACCGTCGCGTTGGGGTCAAGTGTCACCTGCGTACCTGTTTTGGCGAAATGCAAGCGGACATTTGATTTTCGCGCGGCACACCATTTGGACAAGCTTTTTAATGTGCCGTGCGAAGTTTTGTTTGCTTCGTAGCACAGCGGTGCTTGTAGCAGCGCTTTCAGCAGCGGGCAGGCACTCGGGCGAATGACTTTACGTGGGATGATGGGGGCAACGCCATCGCCGCCCGTGGCGCCGGCTTCGTCTTCGTGCGTGTAATCAAAGTCTTTGACCAACGAAGGTTGAGGTACGGGCTTGTCGTCACGGCCTGTGAGTGAGGCTAATACGACTGCGGCCATTTGATGGACGCGCCGTGGAGATCCTGAAATGAGGCCAAGGGTTGCTGCGGTTGAAGGCGGTGTGCCTTCGCCAAAATTGTTCTTGGGTGGCATGTTGAAGGCAAACTTATCGATGATCATTTTCACGCGTCTTTGTCCAACACGTGCGGTGCGATTCATAATCGGATCATTGAGTGAGCAGGCAAAGGCGACAAGGGCAGTTCTGCCGCGACGCAGATTTCCATTTCGCCGACAGGTTTCCAACCCGCGTTCGGGCGCACGTGTGTCAAGGTAGAGCGTGCGGGAATTGTCGCGCCCTGAGTTTGCAATGGCGATGGCTGAGATGATCTTGCCGACGGAAGCTAGCATACGTGGTTCACGTGCGCGCTCGTAGTATCCGGTGTTGGAATCGCGCGCAATGGGCGAGCCGAAGTAGGCCGCAATTTCTCCGGACTCATAATACCGAACGATTTTTCCTTTTGCGTTCGCTGCAACGATAACAACATCCGGGCTTTCGCGATCAAAGGTCACGTTGGCTGGGTTTAACGTGAATCCTGGGTTGAGTTTGCTTTGGACTTTTTTGTCAAGCTTGGTGAGTGCAGCCCGAACTTCTGTATGAAACTTTAAATTTTCCGCAGCATTAAAACTCGTGGTGACACCGCGCACGTGATTGCGCCAGCCGAACCCATAGAGTTGTTTCATTTCTTCACGCACACCAAAGCGCGCTGCTGGCATGAGCGTATTTGCGCGAACAGTGGGATTGGCTTCCGCGCGTTTGGCGCGATCGGGTGCGTGGGTCTCTAAGGCCTGTTGTAGGGCCGGTTTTACCTGCGGATCAGGCGGACCGCCGGCCATGCTAATGAGTTCAAAGACGGCTTGCCTTTGTTCTTCTTCGTTTTCGATAAGGCGTTCGGCACAGGTTCGGGCGCGCACTTCGACAATGTAGCGCCAGCGGTCAAGGCGCACTTCGTTTAATCTTTCGCTGCCTTCCAACAAAATGATGGGTTTGTTGACGGCAGAGGCCAAAACAAACTGCTCTGCGGTGGTGAGATCCTTGGCTTGTTTACCAAAGATGATCTGGCTTGTGACTTCGACACCGTGGAGTGACGCGCCGCCGGTGCGCTGCGCCAGCCACAAGTGATTTGCGGCCCACTGTTTTAACTCGTCATTGCTGCCGCCGCGGGTCAGTTCTGCGTAAATTACGGGCGCTAACCACCATTCAGAAAGCTTGCGGCGCAATTTTTCAGGAGCGGACTCTTTGGTGTGCGGCGGCGTTTTATAAATGACGCGCGCAAACTGCATGGGAAGTGTGGATCCGCCAACACCGATGCGTAAACCGCGCTCGCGGATGCTGCGGCGTGCGGCCGAATAGGGAATTTTGAGAACGCCTAAAAGATCAATGCCAAACGGATTTATGGCCGTGCCAAGATATCGGTCTTCGTGAAAAAGCAAGCATTGCCAATACCGTTCGGGCACTTTGCGGACGGGAATTGATTTATGATCGGGATTGGCAATGTGGTCGTCGATCTCAATGCTTTTGTCCGTCCAATTGACGTCTCTCACACTGTCAAGACGCGGATCAAATGTGCCGACAAAATTGCCGCTGTTGTCGTAAATTGCTGTGGCCAACCAACGCTCCGCGTCGTAACGCAACCGTTCGCTTTGATAGATTTGGCCGGTTAGGCCGCGTATGGGGGCGATAACGTAGACAAGTAGTAACGCAAATCCCACGTACGCGAAGATGGCCCATGCAACGTAGCGAAGCGGGCCAAGTTTCGGATTGAATGCGATCCAATCGAGCAAAAAACAGACAATGCGCAACGGCAGGCCCAAAGCCAGTTCGCAGATGCGCAATAGGAACCGGATCAGCGTGATCATTTTTGTCCGCGTAAGTTTTAACCGCCACTACAGCGATCGGCTGCGCAATGACTGCAATTAAAGCGCCGGCGATCGCATCCCAACACACTTGCGCAATAGACGTTCTTTATGGCGGCCGCGCGACAAACCCTGAGCGTCTCGACGGTTCACCGGTCAAATTCTAAACGAACGGTTTATCCACGTCCGCCACGGAGTGTGCCTGATTGCGACATGTTCGCGCCGCACTGACGACAAAAACCGACACTAGACGAGAAGATGGACAACGAGCCCGGGGGCTGATCGAGACTAGAGGCAACACACACGTATCGACTTCACGTTTCTTAAATGTGCGGTGCACTGGCGGAAAAGAAATAACTGAGATCGACAGCGTGTCGAGTTTTATAGGTCAACCCAATGGCGCTCTCGCGAGACGCGCTTTATGCGCGTGCAGATTCAGAACACTCTCGTAATCTCAACCTTTCCGGAGATGCAGGCGATTGGGACCATCCCGATGAAGCCGCGCGCGATTGGAAAAAGATCGTTCTTGTCATTGGTTTAGGTGCTCTGTCGTGGGTAGCAACCTACGTCGGCATGCTGGAGTTGATCCAGGCCAACATGGGTGATCTGCCGTTGGCGCATAAGGTCATTATTGGCTTTTCGGTCGCCATGTTGATGACGATGATCATCTGGCTGTTGGACCAGATTTTTAGTCCCATGATGTCGGGCGTAAAGTTCTTTTATGTCCTTGGGTATCTGTTTCTGACGGCGATTTCCGTTGGGTTTGGCTTTGGTTTTTATTGGAAGGTTTTAGAAAGCCGTTCGGAATCTACGCGTTCAGCGGAATCGGCCATTTCCCAGGTTCAGAATGCGCTGCATGCTGGTTCCACCAGGCTTGAACAGCTTAACACGACGCTCGTTCAGTTGACCAAGATCTCGTCAGCAAAGGCCATTGAAGAACGCGAAAAGGGCACAAGTTGTCCAAACAGCAGGCCCGGCGATGGTCCGCGGCGCAAGTTGCGTGATGCAGATGCGGGCCGGTTTAACTTTGCAGCACAATTCGTTGGCCAACGCATCAGTGCTGTGAAATCTGATCTTTCTGCGTTGAACGGTGACCTGAAAAAGGTTGCATCAGGTGACAAATCTACGTTCGATGCCAAATCCGGTACGCGAAACAAATTTATGCGTAGCCTTGATCGACGATTGGAACTTACGGTCACGGGTTTTAATACGTTTCGCAGCGACCCTCAGCTTCGTCAAATCCGGGCGGACTTAGCGCAGCGGGCTGAAAAAACGATCTTTGCAAATGGGCGTGGTGGAACGTTTACGTGTCCCGACCCGCAACTGCAAACAGCGTTGCGCGGAGTTGTGCGCGCAATCGATCAACTGCCTGAGTTGCAGAAACCTGTTATTGCGGCTGTGGAAGGCCCTGAAGCGACAATTGAAGCATTTCGTCGTTTGTCCGCATCGGCCATGGGTTTGC
This sequence comes from Hyphomicrobiaceae bacterium, assembly GCA_965222775.1. Lineage (GTDB taxonomy): Bacteria > Pseudomonadota > Alphaproteobacteria > Rhizobiales > Hyphomicrobiaceae > CBDCUV01. The sequence continues at coordinate 648,741 of OZ244971.1, read as the reverse complement.
TCACGCTTGAACCACCGCCCACCGCTGACGAACTTCGAAAATTGCAGAAAAAAGCGATGCAGTCTGTGCTGCATGAAAACTCAGGGTCGATTCAAAGTGTGCCCACGGTATCTGCTGGCTTGTCAAAGCGTGACTACGTTCCGTTGGCAATCGCGATCTTTGTCGACTTGTGCTTGTTGTTGGTGTCCATGGGCCGGCCCATGAACCGGCTGCATTCCTTGGTGCCTAAAATGCGTGAAGCGGAGCGCGGGCCGGTCATTCGAATCCTTTCCCGCTTTAATGAGATTCATCGCGACCCAGAAATTCGTCAAAACTTCGAAGTGTTTCGTCACGTGGTGTTTGATTATTTGGGTGACTATTACGTCGCTGTTCCGCTTGATACGCCCTATAACCGCATGGGCCGTAATGGGTATTCGAATTCTTATGGCGCGGCGGACGCGCAGGAACTGCAGCACGAAGCGCATTTGCTTTCCAATTTGTTTACGAGCTTTGAACGCGAGAAAATTTTTAAGCGTGTGTTCTTTTTGCGCACCAAGATGATCCGCAGCCGTTTGGCACGACAGGGCAGCAAATTTGCCGGCTCCCGTGCGTTTCGGGTGTACCGATTCCGAAACGGATCGTGGTCCGACATCATCTTAGGCGCGGTAATGGGTGCGGCGCGACGCGTGGAAGCTGAAAAACGCAGACTGCAAGCCCTTGAAGAACGCATGGCTGCTGCTCGCGGGCCACAGCTCGGTGAAGCCGGCAGGAGTGCAAAGGCACCTCCATTTATGACGGATGAGGCGGCACGACGCTCCAAAACATCTGGCGGGTTGAGCCTCACACCTGACAAACAGGATGAGACAGGCGGCAATGGTGTATCCTCGTTGGCAACGCAAGCGCGGATGAATGGGTCTTGGTTCAAGAATGGTTCGGCGCAACATGGGGGCCAAGCCTTTGCCGGAATGCATGTCAACGGACATGCGTTCAAGAAGAATGGCAATGGCTCGGCCGTTAACGGTGGGCGCAGTTCGTTTTTTGATGCTTTTGACGAAGACGACGGCGACGACGACTTAGAGGATCTTTGGGATACAACGATGAGCGAAGAGCAAGTCCGCTCTCAATATGGAAAATATGCCGAAAGTGTCTTGGCAGAAATGAACGAAGAAAAGATCCAGAAGCCCGTCAATGGTCAATCGCACGAATCAGAAAACGATGCTGACGAGGACGATCCTGAACAAACCGTTACCCAAACGGCTTCTGAGGAACCTGTAAAAGATGTTCCTGAAAATGAGGATCTTGAGAGCAACACTGGAAATACAGATGCCGTTGCCCATGATGATGGTGCAGTTGTGTCGACGGAAGAATACAAGCCACAGGAAGAAATTTCTTCTCCAAAGATTATTGCACTTCCAAGTGTGCAGACTTCAAGCCGAGTGCCCGAAGAGGCGCAACCTCATAAACTTGAGCCTGCAAGTTCAGTGATGCTCGAGGCGGACAGCGAAGATCAACCTGTTGAAGCCAAGGCCACGTTGGTGCGTGAGACGGCGACATTTTCAGTTCCCGTAAGCGAGGCCGCGTTGCCTATGGGCTTTTCACAAGCACGCCAAGGTGTTGTTTTGGATGGTGCACATGTCCAAAAAACCATCGTCGTTGATGAAGATGTGGACGCCGCGAAATCTGGTGAACCTGTTCAGAAACTTGGGGCTCCGAAGCTTATTGAGATGCTCTCGCAAGCCATTGCACAAGCACCGCCAACTCAACGTGCAGATGAAAAAGCGGACGTGGCAAACTTGGAGCCGCCCAAGCCCGTTAAAAACGATTAATCAATTTGGCGGTTGAGTGTAGCGGATGTAACTGATCGCAAATTGTTCCACACGTCCAAAAAGTTGATCGGCAATTTTTCGGAAATTGTGCCTTCAACCTCAGATCGCACTTTGTATCCTAGCGCCTTAAATTCTTGAGGTTTTTGTTTTGTGCTCACAGCTACATCAATGTCTTCATCGTTCTCGAAGTTCAATTTTGAGACTTGGAGAAACGGTTACTTAACAGATTTTGGCCTAAATGGGGCTGTGACATCGACCCAGTATACGGCGATCGGGTCAAATAGAATTGCGACACTCATTTGTATGGGAAACAAACTATGTCCCTGAAGCCTCCTACTGGCATACAAGTCATCAAGAAAGAGGACAAGGAAGCATTCCTGCGCGCGTTTATTCTTCAAGATATTGAGAGCCGCAAGTCGAACGCAGCTCAAAGTGATGCAGAATATCTCGTTGTAGCGCGGTGCTGGGACAGTCCGGTTATAAGCGCAATCGGCGGATTGCAGAATGAGATCGCGCGCGCCAAAGTCGGATTGCGAATTATTGTTAGCACGATCAATACGTTTGAAACATTTCCGCTCAGCAACAAGTTGGATGCGTTGATTGCCGTGGGTCAAGTTCGACTCATTACAGATGCAAGACTGTTTGACGTACATGAGCAACTGGTGCTCAACTCAAAGACCTGTTGGATTGGCGATGTGATCCGCCGGGAACCAACGAAGCGTGACGCATATGAACAATATTGGAACGATGATGCGTCTGCTGTGACGTGGTCAAAGTCTGCGTTCGAAAGGATCTGGTCCCTTTCAGAAAAAGTAAGACGGGTTGATCATGCGAGCCACACAATTGCGGAAGCATCTTTGGAGCGCCAGATTGCGAAAACCGGTGACGCTGGCGGGCGGCAATCCGACGTGCAGGTTGGTACGCGCCATTAGGCCAGACCGGTTTTTTAACTGACACCTTTGTTGAATGGGCCATCCATAAAGGGCGTGGCACCCTAGGCTACAATTGTTGCGGACGCGCAATTGCCAGGTGAGCTCGCGTTCTCACCGGTAAGAATCGGAAAGTATCTGAAACTTCCGGTAATCCATAATTTCCGTTGATCTCTGGCAAAGGGCGCCTGTTGGCCTTCCCGAAACCGTATTCCTCTGCATCTATATGGGCAGTCCTAATTTGGGTTCTGGCCCCGCATTTTCGTTCCGGGTAGCCACTCTTCATCGAGGTTCTTTGCCATGACATTTCTTAGATTTCTTTTGCTTAGCATTTTGTTCGCCTTTTCTCCCTCGTTGTCTTACGCGCAGGATGGTGCTTCTTCGGCACCGCCTGCGTCAGGCACGTTTGCCAATCGACAAGTAGCCGCTGATGCGAAGCGGTACTTGACCTATCTCAAAAAAAATTGGACCGCGTCAAAAACAAACCCGAAGCGTCTTATTAGGCAGGGACAGGTCGCGCTCAATAATGGCAATGATCCTCGTGCGGCCACTCGTTTTTTTGCCTCTGCCATAGCCGGTGACGAGAACAACGCTGAGGCGTGGATCTTATTGGCCCGTGCTCTTCTTGCGATACCCAAGGATCAGACGCAGGGGCGGGAACGGTATGAACTTCCTGTCAATGCATCGGGGGCCGCTTACCTTGGCTACCAGCGTGCTAATTCCAATACGCGAAAGGCAGAAGCACTGGAGGTCTTGGCGGTTGCCCTGCAACGTCGCTCTTACTGGCGGCCTGCGCTGCAAGCATTAAAAACGAGTTTGGCGCTCAATGAAAATGACCGTGTGCGTGCGGTTTATGAAAAGTTGCGTTCCGAGCGCGGTTTCCGCATCACAAATTATACGACCAACTCGGAAACGAAAGCACCGCAAATTTGCTTGCAGTTTTCTGAATCGCTTTCAACGGCGCCGGTTGAATTTGAAAAATTTATATCTGTTGACGGTCAAGATCCCCAATCAGTGAGGGTTGAAGGCAAGCAGTTATGCATTGAGGGGCTTACTCACGGCCAGCGTTATCAATTGCAGGTTCGTGCGGGTTTGCCATCCAGTGTTGGTGAGGTCTTAGAAAAGTCCGCGTCGATGGCGGCGTATCTGCCAGATCGAAAGCCGATGGTGCGATTTACAGGACGTGCTTACGTTCTGCCCAGCCGCGGGCAGCAGGGTATTCCGCTTGTCAGCATCAATACCGAAGCCGTCAACGTTGAAATCTATCGTATTGGCGATCGCAATCTCGCGCGGGTTATTCAGGATCAAGATTTGGAGCGGCAGCTTTCCAGCTGGGATGTTGAAAAGATCAAAACGCGCAATGGTGCGCGTGTTTACAAAGGTGCAATGGATGTAGAATTGCGCCTTAACAAAGAGGTCACCACGGCGTTTCCCGTCGATGAAGCACTTGGTGAATTAAAACCGGGCGCCTATGCGATGATCGCGCGGCCGACAGCGGCAAAGAAGAATTATGAAAATTCCATCGCCACGCAGTGGTTCATCGTTTCCGACCTGGGCATGACTGCTTTTACAGGTGAGGATGGTGTGCATGCGTTTGTGCGTTCGCTTGCCGATGCCACACCGGTAGCCGGTGCAGAAGTTCGATTTATTGCGAAAAATAATGAAGTCCTAGCGACGGGCAAAAGTGATGACAATGGTTATGTCCGTTTTGACGCCGGCCTTGCGCGAGGTGAAGGTGGTTTGGCACCTGCAATTTTGGTCGCGCAAAGAGGTTCCACCGACTATGCGTTCTTGGATTTAACGGCAGCTGCCTTCGATCTTTCAGACCGTGGTGTTCAGGGCCGACAAGCCCCTGGCCAGGTGGACGGTTATATTTATATTGATCGCGGCGTGTACCGCCCAGGCGAGGACGTGCATGTCAGCGCGCTTTTGCGCGAGCGCAGCGGTCAGGCATCGACGTTGCCGGTGACACTCATTATCCGGCGGCCAGATGGCGTTGAGGACCGCAGGCTTGTGCTTGGAGATCAAGGTCTTGGTGGTCGGACGACAGCACTCGCTCTCAATCATAGCGCGATGACCGGCACGTGGCGTGCCAACTTGCATATTGATCCCAAAGCGGAGCCCATTTCGCAAGTGGCGTTTTTGGTCGAGGACTTTGTTCCAGAACGACTCGACATGACGTTGACGCCCGCGACCAAAAAAGTTTCTCCCGCCAAACCGGTAGCCGTTGATGTGAACGGTCGGTTCCTATACGGACCGCCGGCCGCTGACATGGCTATCGGTGGTGACGTCATTGTCAAAGTCGCCAAATCCGGAGAGCGCGAATTCCCTGGGTACCTGTTTGGCGTTCAAGATGAACTGGTATCGCCGGCACGCAACCCCATTCGCCAAGCAGTGAAAACCGACTCGCAAGGCAACGCCAAAGTTTTGGTGCAGCTTCCCAAGATTGCCAAGACGGCAAAACCGCTTGAGGCCAATGTCATATTACGGCTGAAGGAACCGGGTGGTCGTGCGATTGAACGCAACATTGTTTTGCCGGTTGCGCTTGATATGACGCGCATTGGCGTGAAACCCAAGTTTGATGGCGCAAGCCTGGGTGAAAATGAACAAGCCTCTTTTGATGTGATTGTCGTCGGAGCTGATGGTCAACAAAAAGCGCAAGCGGGCCTTAGTTGGACGCTTAATCGACTTGATACGTCGTGGCAGTGGTATAACCGCGACGGCTATTGGTCCTATGAGGCGGTGACGGTTCCACGAAAAGTGGGAAGTGGTGCGCTCGATGTCCCAGCCGGTGGGCCTGCAAAGCTTGATGTTCCGGTTAAGTTTGGTCGTTACCGTTTGGAACTGACCTCAAAGACAGCAGACGCAACGTCTGAAGCTCTCACAACAACGTTTGCATTTACGGCAGGCTGGTATGCTTCGGAAGATAAACCCGACACACCAGAAATTTTGGACGTGGCGCTTGACAAATCAAACTATCAGCCCGGCGACGTGGCCAAACTGCGCATCGCAACAAAGCAAGGTGGCCAGGCGCTGATTGCGGTGCTCGGCAACGGCCTCAAAGATATCCAACATGTCAATGTCTCTCAAGGTGGTGGTGACTTCGCTGTCAAGGTTGGAGACAATTGGGGTGCGGGTGCTTATGTGACGGCACTTTTGTATCGTCCGATGGACGTTCAAAACAAACGCATGCCAGGGCGCGCCATTGGTGTGCAATGGCTGAAGCTTGATCAAGCGAAACGAACGCTTTCGGTGTCACTTGATGCGCCAGATAAAATCAAGTCCGGTGCGCCTCTCACCGTGCCAATTTCGGTTTCAGGCCTCACCGCTGATGAAGAAGCACGTGTCACGGTCGCTGCCGTTGATGTTGGTATTCTCAATCTCACACGTTTTAAAACACCTGCCCCTGAAAAATGGTTTTATGCGCAAACACAATTGAATGCCGAGATACGTGATTTTTATGGACGCCTGATCGACGGTATGCGCGCAGAACGTGGCGCTTTGCGTTCAGGTGGTGATGGGCCTGGTGGCATGAAGATGCAGGGCTCGCCGCCGGTTGAAGAAGCGGTCGCGGAGTTTTCGGGCATCGTCACTGTGGGGCCAGATGGCCAAGCCAAAGTTACGTTCGATCTGCCCAACTTCAATGGCAGTGTGCGTTTGATGGCGGTTGCGTGGAGTGCCGATAAAATTGGACATGCGAGCCGCGATGTTATTGTTCGTGACAAAATTGCATTGACGGCGTCAGGGCCAAGGTTTCTCACGCTCGGCGATCAGGCGCGCTTGTCGCTCGACATCCATAATGTGGACGGCGACAAGTCTGTTTATTCGGTCATCGTCAATGAAAAGACAAGTGGTGGACCGATGGCGACGGTTCTTTCGCACGAGGTGCAGCTTAAAAAGGGTGAACGTTTACAGCGATCCTTGTCCATTAAACCCTCGCGCGTTGACCAGTATTCCTACGAAGTTCGCATTTCGGGACCTGGCGGTGTGAGTGTCGCGCGAGAGTTGACTTTTGACGTCAAACCGCCAGCTGGCGACGTGAAACGCACGCGCGTTAGTTCGTTGCGTGGTAATGGCGGCAAGCTCACGCTGTCGGATGATCTCGTGCACGACCTTATTCAGGAGCGCACGCGGATTAACGTGTCCGTTGGGCCCACTGCGCGGTTTGATGTTCCTGCGTTGTTAACGCAGCTTGATCGCTATCCTTATGGATGTGCCGAGCAAACCGTCAGTCGTGCGTTGCCCCTGGTTTATGCGAATGCTGTTGCAAAACGTTCAGGCCTCGGGACTGATGCGGAGCTAAAGGCGCGTGTTGCGCAAGCCGTTGAGCGTGTCTTTCAAATGCAAGATGCATCCGGTGCGTTTGGGTCATGGGGTCCAAGTCATGCCAACATGTGGCTCACGGCTTACGTGACAGACTTTCTAACGCGCGCCAAGGAAGCGGGTTTTGAGGTGAAGCAACGCGGGCTTAACCAAGCGCTCGATCGGCTGCAAAATTTCATTGCTTATGCGCAAGACTTCGACAAAGGCGGAGAAGATCGCGCGTACGCACTTTATGTTCTAGCGCGTAACGGCCGTGCGCCTGCAGGTGAGTTGCGGTACTATTCTGATGCGCGATTGGAACGGTTTGCAACACCGCTTTCCAAAGCACAATTGGGCGCAGCGTTAGCGATGGTTGGTGATAAGAAACGCGCGCGGCGGGCCTTTTCAGCAGCAATCAAGGACATCAACGCCAAATCAGCCAAAGTCGTTTCGCGTTCTGATTATGGATCAAGGTTGCGGGATGGCGCGGCGTTCTTGACGCTCGCATCAGAATCTCGGCTCATTGAAGCTGAAACTGCGAGCCTCATTGACGTGGTGGCGACCGCTTACTCACAGCGTGCCTATACCTCAACGCAAGAGCAAGCATGGATGTTGTTGGCGGCGAATGCTTTGTCGGGCAGCGCTTACGAGGGTGCGTTGACACTCAATGGCCTTGCTTACGACGGTGCAATAAACAGAAGCTTTACCGCGGGTGATCTTAACGACGGGCCCGTTGAAATCGTCAACAACGGCGACCACGCGGTTGATGCGATGATTTCGATTGTCGGGGCGGCACTGGCACCACAACCTGCTGTCTCGAAGGGTTTTAAAATCGAACGCAAGTATTTCACTCTTGATGGAAAACCGATCGAGCTCAGTGACACGACGACGGCCCAACAAAACGATCGCATCGTTGCCATTGTCAGCATTACGACTGAGCACCCCGGTGGGCGCATTCTGGTGGTCGATCGCCTGCCGGCGGGGCTTGAAATTGAAAATCCTCGCCTGGTGACAAGCGGTGATGTCAAAAGCCTGTCCTGGCTCAAGTCTGATATCAAACCGCAACACACAGAGTTTCGTGATGATCGTTTTGTTGCGGCATTTGACTTTTATGGCCAACGTCGCAACGCAGAAGATAAGCCTGCGGGCACAACGGCACGTGTTGCTTACATCATGCGCGCGGTGACACCCGGTTCGTTTGTGCATCCGGCGGCGACGGTTGAAGATATGTATCGGCCGGATCGCTACGCGCGTACAGATGCTGGACGGCTCATTGTCGATCGCGGTAAATAAATGAGAAGCGTTGCCAGAGCGATGAAACAACCCAAAAAAATATTTTGGTTCCTTGCGCCGGCGCTCCGTTGGACCGGCGTGGGGTTTGGTCTGGCGACCATGATGGCACTTTCGGGCATTCTTGCCATTGAAACTGCGGCGATTTGGGAGGGCCTACCGCGCCTAAACGCGTCGCAAGACATTTCTCGGGTTGTTCTTGATCGTAACGGTCAGTTATTGCGAGCGTTCACGACAAACGCTGGACGTTGGCGCCTCCCGTTAAATCATAACGACGTTGATCAACGTTATCTTGAGATGTTGTTTGCGTTTGAGGACCGGCGCTTTTTTGAACACAACGGTGTGGATTATCTGGCGCTCGCGCGTGCGGGTCTGCAATTTGCCAGAAATGGCCGCGTTGTTTCTGGTGCTTCGACGCTAACGATGCAAGTGGCGCGTTTGATTGATGGTCGCCGTAACCGCAGTCTCACAGGCAAAATCCGACAGATTGTGCGTGCGCGCCAGCTTGAGCGAAACTTTAGCAAGCACGAGCTTTTAGATGTTTACCTGCGGCTTGCACCTTTTGGTGGCAACATTGAAGGCGCACGTGCTGCATCGCTTGCCTATTTTGGAAAAGAACCAAGTCGATTGTCGGTTGGCCAAGCAGCATTGCTGGTTGCGCTGCCGCAATCTCCAGAAGCGCGGCGACCTGACCGTTACGCACAGGCCGCCCGGATCGCGCGCGATCGTGTCATTGATCGGGTTGTTAAAGCTGGGCTCGTCAGCGATGCGGAGGCGCGGCGCGCTAGGGGAGAAAAAGTACCTCACGGGCGGCGACCATTTCCGATGTTTGCACCTCACTTGGCGGAAAAAGAGGTGCGCTCCTTTCCAAACTTGACCGTCCACAAACTCACGATTGATCGCAAGGTGCAAAAAGCGCTGGAGGCACTTGCGCGTGATCATGTCAAGCTGTTTGGCGACAAGCTCTCCGCGGCAGTCCTTGTTGTCGAAAATGCGACCGGTGAAGTTATCGCGCAGGTGGGTTCGGCAGACTATCTCAACGAGTCGAGGAACGGTCCCATTGACATGGTCCATGCGATTAGGTCGCCAGGTTCTACGCTGAAACCATTCATCTATGGTTTGGGGTTTGAAGCAGGTTTTGCGCATCCGGAGACATTGATTGAAGACCGGCCGGCGCGATTTGGCCGCTATGCGCCTAAAAATTTCAATCAAGATTATCGTGGAACAATTTCTGTTCGCGAGGCGCTGGCGCAATCCGTCAATGTGCCGGCGATTAAGGTTTTAGACGCTGTGGGCCCGCACCGACTCGTCGCGCGCATGGAACAGGCAGGCGCGCAAGTGGCGTTGCCAAAAGAAACGGAGCCTTCCCTTGCCGTCGGTTTGGGCGGCGTCGGGCTACGGCTTTATGATCTTGCCACGCTTTACGTGTCGCTTAGCAACGGCGGGCGGTACACAAAACTTACGCATCGGCAGGGCGCGCGTGCTAGGCGGGTGCTTTCAGGTGACATTGCGAAGGACAATCGTAAACGGTTCATGACGCCAGTGGCGGCGTGGTACGTCACCGACATTCTTAAAGATGCGCCGGCACCTGACCATGCGCGGAGTGGGCGGATTGCGTATAAGACTGGCACCTCCTACGGTTACCGAGATGCGCTCGCGGTTGGATTTGATGGAAAACATTCCGTTGCCGTCTGGGTCGGCCGTGCGGACGGTACGTCGGTACCTGGGCTTGTTGGCCGAAAAGTCGCCGCGCCTATTTTATTTGATGCGTTCGCGCGTTTAAGTTCGGACCGTGCGAAACTCCCAGGCCCACCGTCTGGAACTTTGCAGGTCTCGTTTCATGAGCTACCACCGCCGTTGCAGAGATTTCGTCGCACGCAACCTTTGCAAGAGCGCGGTCCTTATCGAACTGCACCTGTGGTGATCGCATTTCCGCCAGATCGCAGTGAAATTGAAGTCACTGAGCGCGCACAAGGGCACAAACCCACGGCTGCGGAAACTTCACCGGTTGTTCTTAAGGCCGAAGGTGGTGTTCTTCCGCTCACCTGGTTGGTCGATGGTAAAGCGCTCCCTGCGCAAACAAGGCAGGCATTTTGGACGCCCAATGGTATTGGTTTTTCAAAGCTTACGGTGATTGATGCTAACGGTCGTGTAGATCGGGTCAATGTTCGCATAAAGCTGACGGAAACGGATCCTGATGCCATTCCGCGCGGTAAGTTACGACCGCAACCGTGACATTGATGGAACGTCTATCGCTCTTTTTTGCGATCTAATCCTGGTTGCCCTTCGCTACAACTTAGTCCAATAAACCCTATTTAGGTGCGCCCACGCTTCACGAATGCGCGCACAATGATGCACAAGGACTTGGGTGCTTACATATGTTTCGTCTTTATCACAGCTTTCTGGTGGCGATGGCGTTCATGGCTGCTGCCGGTTTTTATTGGATGTTTGGCGTTGGGGGGACGAGCTTTAAAGAGGCCGGAGGACCACCGCTCCCCGCCTTAGGCGTGCGTCTCGATCAGACAACAGTTTCGGGAATTTCATCGGGTGCCTATATGGCTGGGCAATTTCAAATGGCGCACGCGCGTGAGGTCATTGGTGCGGCGCTCGTTGCTGGCGGGCCTTATGGGTGTGCACAAAGTACGTTTGCGGGTTTTGCGCCAGATTCGAGCGCCGTGCTTTTGAGCGCAACGCGGGCCGTTAATGGCTGTATGTTGAACACACTGTCCGCATTAGGCGTACCGGACGTTGATCGGTTGGCGACAAAAGCACGCCAACTGGCGGAAGACCAAAAAATTGATCCTGTAGCGGACGTTAACAACGATAAAATTTATCTTTTTTCCGGGCGCAATGATCGCACGGTTGTGCCATCGATTGTCGATGCGGCGTTTCAGTTCTATCGTGCAATTGGTGTTGACCAAGATCAGATTTTGTTTGTGCGCGATGTTCGTGCAGGTCACGGATTTGTTGTGGAGGAGGCGGATGCCAAATGTGAATTTACGGGCCCGCCCTTCGTTGTTGATTGTGACCACGATCAGGCCGGTGAGATCCTTAAGCACTTTTATGGCGCACTGAACGCACCTTCTAAGCGTCCAAGTGGTCAGTTCTTTGATTTCGATCAAAGCGCGTTCGCCAACAGTCGGGCTTCAGCCTCTCTGAGCACGCGCGGTGTTGTCTATGTTCCAGAGGATTGTCGTTCAACCCCCGGCTGTCGTGTTCACATTTCATTTCATGGCTGCTCACAAAATCATTCGTCTGTGGGTGATGCTTTTGTGAAGGGAAGCGGATTTGCGAGATGGGCTGACACAAATCGGCTGATTGTTTTGTTTCCGCAAGTGGCCGCGGGGCCGCTAAACCCTGCTGGGTGTTGGGATTGGTGGGGCTATACGGGCCGCAACTACCTCACCAAAAATGCCCCCCAAATTAAGGCTGTTCGCCGAATGCTGGAGGTCCTGGCCCGTCCGCCCGCATCATCTTGATAGCAACTGTTCCGACCGTGAAAGTTACGAGGTGGTGTTTCCGCATTGAGTATTGACCTGCTGCAATTTGTGACCTGGTGTCCAGTCCGTCGGACCTTTAAAGCAACAATGTAGACCGTCTTGGCTCTTGCCTTGCTGCTAGGGAAACAAAAAAACATGTCTCGCCACGCTGTTCTTTGCCGTGCCCTTTTTTATCCAAAACGGCTGGATGGATCGGTCGTCGATAACATCTTGCGCGTTGTTGCGATTTTGGCGGTTGTCCTAACCGCAGTTGGGCCATGGCATGATGTTTGGCAAGCGTCTGCGGGCGACCCGGTACAATCTGAGCGGGACCGACACGAAGCTGATGCCAATGCAGCAGCCGCCGCACCCATTCCAACCAAGGAATTGGTTGTCGGCGCTTATGGTGGTTTGCCTTACACGTATCCGAGTGGCGTGCATCTGCGCCGGGAGCCCGACACGGATCTGACTGTCAAAGACGTGACTTGGCGTGGTGAGCCATTTGAGGACCCGATCTACTACGGGGCGCGAGTCCAAAACTGGTTTGAGGGCGGGCGCACGGGAGTCATGGTTGATTTTACGCATTCGAAAGCGTTGGCAAATCTTGGCGAGCGCGTCAACGCAACAGGAACCCTTGATGGACAACCAGCGCCCGGGCTTACGGAGCTCTCAAAAATTTTTCGGAAGCTTGAGTTCTCGCACGGCCACAACATGCTGACTCTAAATGGGCTGCTGCGGTTAAGTGATCTTCATCCGAGACTGTCGCCATATGTGGGCGCGGGCGCCGGCATAAATTTGCCGCACACCGAAATTCAACAAAACATCCGCAAGCGCCCGCGGACTTACGAATATCAATTTACAGGACCCTGTGCCCAGGCACTTTTTGGTCTTGAATTTCGCCTCAAGCACATATCGATTTTTCTGGAGTACAAGTTCACATTCGCAAGTTATGAGGCACCAGTAACGCAACAAGAAGGCACACGGATCGGACTGTTTGCGGATTTGGCCCGTCAGGTGCAACGTTGGTGGTCTGGAGAAACACCGCCTGGCGGCTATCTCTCCACGTTCATAAATAGCCATCAATTGATTGGAGGATTTGGTGTTCGGTTTGCGCGTCGTCCGGCGATCGCGCTTTAAATCTTGGACGCTTAGACTATCCAATCCGATCGCTCGGCCGTTTCCCTCAATGCGCCATTAGGGTCGTTATTGACTTCCCGTTAGGCTGCGCTTTTTGGCACTTTTTGTTTGCCGTATTTTCGATCGCCTGCGTCGTCGTTGTCTTCTTGCATCTTGGGCCCGCGCAAAGCTTCACGAACGTAACCAACGAAAGCGCGCAGGCGTGGGGGATTATATCTTGAACTTGGATAGACAGCCCAGACGCCGGATTTGCCGGTGGCATCATAGGAGCCAAGGATCTGAATGAGGCGGCCGGACTGCACATACGTGTTAATGTCCGCCATTGAAGTTCTCAAAATCCCGCGGCCTAAGAGCGCTGCCGTCTGCAGTGTACGTTCATCGGCACAAACAAAATCGCCTTGCACACGTACAGTGTGGCTCTTTCCATCCCTCTTAAACGTCCACTGTGTTCTTTCCGCAGAACAGAGGCAGTTGTGATTTGCAAGACCATCTGGCGTGTTTGGTTGGCCGGTTTTTTCCAAATAGCTCGGGGCCGCGACGACAACCTGCGTGTCGTCTGCCAACCTTTGCGCTACATTGGTGCTGTCGGAGAGATTGCCGACTTTAATTGCCAAATCCCAAAATGCGTCGCCGTTTGTTATGAGATCGGTCGATTCAAGGAAAACTTCAACGTCAGGGTATTTTTCGATAAATCCGCAAATACAAGATGCCGTGTCTATGCCGCCAAAGCGGGCAGGCGCACATACCCGCAGCCGACCGCGGGTCAGTTTGAGCGTTTCGTCTATTTTTGCTTTTGCAGAATCCAGTTCAGCAACAATTTCATCGGCAAAGGGCAACAACACTTCGCCTTCATCGGTAATTCTGATGGATCGGGTCGTGCGGTCGAAGAGCCGTACACCGAGCTCATCTTCCATGGTTTGGAGTTTTTTAGAAATGGTCCCCGGTGTAACCCCAAATTCCCGCCCCACTTGAGAAAGATTCCGAACCGCTGCAACGCGCGCAAAAATGCGCAGGTTTTCTATGTCCATTTGTCCTTTTTGACTTGCCAGCAATCGCCCCCTCAACCAAACCACAATGGTCGATTTGGTCACGGTGCCAACTACAGCTGTCTTCCTCCCAGATATCCGCCACTTGCTTTGCGTTGACTTTCTGGGGAGCAGCTTAGCGCCCAACCGGAGCGAGTTCAATTATAACTTTACTACCGAAGGTTTGCGTCAGATATTTGGGTAAAGATTGCAAATTGTCTGTATACGTTAGTTTCGATACCAGCATTTTTGGCGGGCTTTTAGAAACGGCGCAAGAGACGCTCGATGTAGTCGAGTTCCTCTGAAGGGCGGTTGGGTTGGCCCAGGCGGCGGCGCAACTCTTCCAATATCTCACGAGCACGTTGCATATCAATTTCGTCCGGAACTTTGACAGAGGTGCCCATGTCTGGCCCTTGTGATCTTTGCGGACGGCCCAAGGGATCGCGCGGGGAATCACGTTGCTGCCCAAAACGCTGTGGCGAATTTTGCAACATTTGTTGGGCCATGGATTGGGCGCCCTTGCGCATGTTTTCCAAGGCGTCAGATTGCTGCTGGGTTGCTTCTGCCAGATCACCCTGCCGCATCGCCTGCTCGGCGCTTTCCATGGATTCACGCGCTGCCGCCAGGTTGTCAGCGCCACTGCGACCTTTTTCGGCCATTTGATCGAGCAGATCATTCAAGCGATCGCGCAGGGCGCTCTGGCGCCGCATAAGGTCCTGGAGACCTCGTTGGCCCTGACCTTGAGACGGTAAGCCCAATTGCGGAAGTCCTTGGCCGTGACGTCCGCGTTGGGATCCAGGGCGACCTTGCTGCTGGCCGGGCCGCCCTTGTCCCTGGCGACCTTGCTGACCTTGGCGACCACCGCGTTGACCCTGCTGCTGACCGCCACGCTGTTGCCCTTGACGCTGGCCCTGTGGGCGCTGCCGACCTTGTTGCAAATCTTGCTTATTGAAGGTGTCATCCATCAATTTTTGCTGCTTACCAACGAGATCGCCGAGCTCCTTCATCATCTCCATAGCCATGCGGCGTTCTTCTTCGCTCATCGCTGTTTGAGGCTGGCCATCTTTGAGTTGGTCCAAAAGGTCGCGCAATTGCGACAGCATCTGTTGGGCAACTTCGCGGGAACCACTACGCGCCAGTTGTTCCATTTCGCGCAACATGCGCTCCAGGTCCTGCTGGCTTAAAACTTGGTTTCGCTCGTCCGTTCCGTCGAGCGGCTGCATGGGGTTGTCGCGGGCCTGTTTTTGGAGCTGGCGCATATAGTCGTTGAGCGCTTGTCGCAACTCATCGATCGCCTCTTGGATGGCTTCATCGGAGGCGCCTTCTTCAAGAGCCTTGGATAGCTTATCTTGCGCGTCACGCAGGCGCCGCTCAGCCTCTGACAGGTCGCCATCCTCAATTCGCAAGGCCACATGCCACAGGTGCTCAACAACGCTCATGAAGCCAGCGCGCGTCTCATCGTGGCTTAGACGATAATACGCAGCGCGAAGCGCGAGATAGACCTGGATATCTTTGATGAAATTTTGAGGTTCCAGCGTCAGAGCATCAAGAGCGCGGCGCACTTGGGCGCGATGTCTTGAATCTTCAATAAGCTTGCTGCGTTGTTCGATGATAGCCCGGGCCAGAGGGTTTTGAAATTTTCGCTGCGGTAGAACGAAATCCAAAGGCTTGCTTCGACCCACTTGACCGGCCACGTCTGTGGCTTCGAGGGTCATGGACACGCGCATACCCGCCCAGGGGTGCGAGCCAATTTCCAAGTGTGTTTCAGCTTTGCCATCTTTGGCATTTGCACGCGGTAAACGAAGTTGCAGTTCAGGAGGCCGGGGTAGCGGGAATCGCGGTCCTTTCAATTCCTCTGGCCGTGCCCAAGCGGTTTCTGGGTCGAGCTCCTGTTTGGGAAGCTTCGAAAGTTTTGCGCTTGCCGACGCGATGCCGTAATCGTCCGACATTTGATAGGACAGTTTTAAGGACCCGCGCGAGGATGATCTTGGGCGCTTTAGCAGTTTGATTTGTGGTTTCGCGTCGGGCTGCAGGGCAAATGTCCAAGTGGCAGTTTCACGACCAGCAACCAAGAGGCGAACGCGGCTTGATTCGGTAAGCGTTATGCGGATCTCATTTGTTGCGCGTTGCTTTGCATTGCCTGTGGGTACGTCTTTTTCTGACTTCGCGTCGTTTTCGGCTGAGGGAGGTCCGGATTGGCTTTTCCCGACAGGTTTTGGATTTGCGTTCATCACTTGATCTTCAGATTGACGTACGATCCTTGGCTCCCGCCCGTCGGCGTGAATCTCTAAGGCAATGTCCACAGGTCGGCTTGTCAAACTGGAACGCGTTCCACGGATCGTGAGTATGCTGCGCTCAGGGATTTCAAAAAAATTCTTGTCTTGCGCTTTTGCGCCGATCAATGACGTGGCGCCTTTTTGCCGACCGCCGTCCGCCAACATGATAGGTGGCATTGATGTATAAGCTGGCGGAGTCACCCAGGCATCAACGCGCGTGCCTGCCGTGCCCCCAGCGCCAGAAACTCGAAATGCGTCTTTGATGCGCTCGGTTGCACTTCCGCCAAAGAAGGCAAACAACACTGCAACACTGAGGATGAGCAGTGCGCGTAATGCAAACGGGTCTTTTTTGGCCGTAGCAGGTCTTGGTCGCCCGACGCGAATTTTATCGATCATTTTGGCAAGCCGCACGCGGTGTGCCCGCCAGATTGATATGGTTGTGGGATTTTCACTCGACGTGGACGAAAGGGTGTCTTCGTAAGATGACGCAGGCCGATGTGGAATGCCTGAGTTGCGCTCCATGCGCCTTATGGCGGCTTCTCGTGTTGGCCACGGCGTGCGTGCGACGAACACAAGTGCTGCAAGTGCGGCAAGCGCAAAAGCACCTAGAACTAGTTTGTGGCCGAGCGGTGTGAGATTGGCCCATAGCCCCGCCATTGAAACAGCAACAAAAATGCCAAGGACGCCAATCAGCAGCCATGCGCGGGGCCACAGCTTCTCAAAGAAAAGCGCGCGCTTGCTGCTTCTCACTTTGCGCTCAAGCGTATGGTCTATACGGCTACTCAAGTGATTATTGTCGCTCATGACTCAAACTTACCACGCTGATAGGCTCGTGCACCTTTCAATTCTGTAATATCGATCAGAAAATTCGTTGATATTTCAATGATACGTTAAAAAGTGACATTGGGTCTATTTTGCCGAAATAGGCAACTCCCAACCAATCATTCTTTCGTGTTTCAACGTGTTTCCAACCACGGCGGTAACCGATCTAGCGCAATGAGATCCTCAGGGGACAGGCGTGGTCGGACAACAGCATAGTCCTTGCCATTGACCATAATTTCCGGAATTAAGGCTCTCGTATTATAGGTGGAAGACATGACGGCGCTGTAGGCTCCGGCTGTCATCACGGCCATGAGATCCCCGGCCGCAAAGGGTGGCAGCCTACGATCTTGGGCGAGGAAGTCACCGGTTTCGCAGACGGGACCGACGATGTCCTGCACGATCGGCGGCATCTCGTCTTCTTCTTCTGCAACAGGCCAAATGTCGTGAAAGGCGTCGTAAAGTGTCGGTCGCAAGAGATCATTCATGGCCGCGTCGACGATCGTGAATGTTTTGTCCTTGCCCTCTTTCACGTAAACAACGCGCGTTACAAGAACACCGGCGTTGCCAGCAATCATGCGGCCCGGTTCGAGAGCAAATTCTAGATTAAGGCCGCCAAGCGTTTCTCTTACGACGTCGGCATATTCATCAGGATGTGGCGGCAGATCTTTGAGACCGCGATAGGGCACACCTAGCCCGCCACCAATATCGATGTGGTTTAGCTTGTAACCGGATGCGATTAAGTCTTCGGCGAGCGCGCGCAATTTCTTAAACGCGGCGCAGAACGGATCGAGGTCCGTGATCTGGCTTCCGATGTGCATATGGAGGCCAGTGAGTTTGAGTGCTGGCAGTTTGCGCGCTAATTCAAAAATTCGAGCCGCATCG
Organism: Hyphomicrobiaceae bacterium; assembly: GCA_965222775.1. Lineage (GTDB taxonomy): Bacteria > Pseudomonadota > Alphaproteobacteria > Rhizobiales > Hyphomicrobiaceae > CBDCUV01. The sequence continues at coordinate 630,794 of OZ244971.1, read as the reverse complement.
TCGTAAGCGATGCCAAACTTATTTTCGGACGTTCCTGTCGTAATTTTTTTGTGGGTTTTGGCGTCAATATCGGGGTTGATGCGCAGAGCCGCAGTAGCCACATGGCCCAGCGCCGCAGCGACATCACTAAGCGCAGTTAGTTCGGGCTCGCTTTCTACATTAAAGCTATGAATACCTTCGGAAAGGGCATAGGCCATTTCATCGCGCGTTTTGCCGACGCCGGCAAAAATGATTTTGTTGGCTGGTACACCCGCGGCCCGTGCGCGGTGCAGTTCGCCTGCGGACACCACATCCATTCCTGCGCCGAGCTGTGCGAGTGTTTTCAGCACCGCTTGATTTGAGTTGGCTTTCACGCCGAAACAGATGAGGGGGGCAAGATCCTTGAAGGCTTGGGCCAAAACGTCGTAGTGCCGGGTTAGTGTTGCGGTCGAATAACAATAAAAGGGCGTGCCGACGTCGCGGGCGATGTCGATCAAGCTGACCTCTTCGGCGTGAAGGGTCCCGTTTTGATAACTAAAATGATGCATTGCCAAATTTAATCTGGATTGCACGCGCCCGTCATGCCGTACGCGAACGATTGATCGTACACGCCATTAATTACCGAATTGGAAGTGGGCTAACTAGCGCAAAAGACCATCCAAAACAAAAGGACGGTGCTGTTTTTTCTTTGCGGCAGAATCTTTGCCAGCATCATGTGCTTCTGGCGAAACGGCAGTGCCGGTGGCCTTGGCTTCGGGTGGAGCCTCAAGGGAACCGCGTATACCGCAACCGGCCAGCGCCATGCACAAGGCCGCTACAATGATCAACTTACTTTTGAGTGCACGTGACATATAAAAATGTGCCCGATCCCGTGTTCTGTGGTCTCCCCGAACCACTCTGACATGCGAATGCCAGCAGCTCATGTTAGTGACCCTGAGCCGCCCCGCCATCTGTCATTCATGCTATCTAGCCCTTGTTGGCCTCTTTTTCCAACCGCCTAATCCAGGTTTTCGCACTTTTTGTCACGTTCTGTGGCGCGGTTCCCCCTTGGCTTTTGCGGCTTTTGACTGAATTGAGGCTGCCGAGCACCGAATATAGGTCCTTTGTGATCCGTTTTTCGTGGACCTGCATGGCATCGAGCGGCAAATCGCGCAGCACAACTTTCCGCTTTTCGGCTTCCGCCACAATTTGGCCAGTAACATGATGGGCGTCACGAAACGGCAATTTTAGCTCGCGGACTAGCCAATCGGCCAGATCTGTAGCGTCTGAATAGCCTGTCCCAGCCGCTTCAGCCATTGCAGCTGGATCAACTTTGAGGTCTTGGACCATTCCTGTCATGGCCGCGAGGGCAAGGCGAAGACTATCGAGCGCATCGAATGTTGCTTGTTTGTCTTCCTGCATGTCCTTGGAGTAGGCCAGTGGCAAACCCTTCATCACGAGCACCAAAGACTGAAACGCGGCCGCAATTCGCCCGACCTTGGCACGGCAGAGTTCAGCGGCGTCTGGATTGCGCTTTTGCGGCATGATTGACGAGCCGGTCGAAAACCTGTCGGAGAGACGAAGAAATCCGAATTGCGGGGTTGCCCACAATACAATCTCGTCTGCAAACCGCGAAAGGTGAATGGCACAAATTGTTGCCGCAGCCAATGTCTCAAGGACAAAGTCGCGATCAGAGACACTGTCTAGCGAATTGGCGGTTGGGCGATCAAACCCAAGTGCTGCGGCGGTTTGTTTGCGATCAATGGGAAAAGATGTTCCAGCTAACGCGGCAGAACCTAACGGACATTCATTAAGCCGTGCTCTGGCATCCGAAAAGCGGCCGCGGTCGCGGGAAAACATTTCCACGTATGCAAGCAAATGGTGGCCAAGTGTCACGGGCTGGGCTGACTGCAAGTGTGTAAAGCCCGGCATGATCGTACTTGCGTGTTCCAACGCAGTTTGGGCAAGCACCGTTTGAAGTTTTAAGAGCGCAGCATCGAAGCCATCGATTTGGTTGCGAATAAAAAGTTTAAAATCGGTTGCAACTTGGTCGTTGCGCGAGCGTGCAGTGTGAAGCCTGCCGGCCGGTTCACCGATAAGCTCTTTTAAGCGTGCTTCCACATTCATATGAATGTCTTCAAGAGCAGCACTAAACTTAAATTTTCCAGCTTCGATTTCTGCAAGAATTTTGTCGAGGCCGCTCTCAATTTTTGAGGCGTCCGCCTTGGAGATAATGCCTGTTTCGGCAAGCATGGCCGCATGTGCCTTGGACCCTGCAATGTCTTCGCGCGCCAAACGCTTGTCAAAATCAATCGAGGCGTTTATCTCCTCCATGATCTCGGCAGGTGACATCTGGAACCGACCGCCCCACATCTCGTTTGATTTTCTTTGTGTCAAAGCGTGTGCTCCGTTGAGCGTTCGCGAGACCTTAACTTTGCTTTGGGCCTCATGAATAACGAAAAAAAAGACGCACCGCGCATGCCACCGTTGTCCTCTTATCTTTGGATCATGGCGCTTTCTGCGTTGGTGGGCTTTGCGGCGGTATACTTGACGCTCGGGTCGGCTGGCAATGGTCTTTGGTTTGGCGATCAACAAGACAAGCTTAACAACGGCGCAATGACATCGTTTGTCTACAATTCTGCGTCACCACCGGCTCCTGATATAGAATTTTTGGGCAAAGGGGGCGTTAAGAAAACGCTTTCTGATTTCAAAGGCAAGGTGGTGCTGCTGAATGTTTGGGCCACGTGGTGCGGCCCATGCAAAGAGGAAATGCCAAGCCTTGACCGCCTGCAGGCGAAGCTGGGCGGAGACGGGTTTGAGGTGGTTGCGCTGAGCCTTGATCGCGGCGGGCTAGAGGCCGTGCAAAAATTCTTCGATACGCTTGGTGTCAAAAATCTCGCGCTTTACGTTGAACCGACCTCGCGCGCCATGACGCCTCTTGGTGTTGAAGGCATGCCCACAACGATCCTAGTTAACGCGCAAAATCGCGAAGTGGGCCGGCTCGTTGGGCCCGCGGCTTGGGACTCTCCGGAGGCTATACGCCTGATTTCCGGTGTCATGGATGGGACTGATAAGTGAACTACCCGTGGAACAGACCGCCAATGAGCCAATGGACAAAGCGGACAACCGCTCCGACAAAGAGGCCAATCATCAGCAACAATATCGCCTTTGGCGCTAACTCTCCCATGAGTGTGGCGTAGGCGGTGTTGGAGACATCGGGCATCACGGCAATCAATTGGTTGACAAGCCAATTGAAGAATTCGCTCGAAATCCTTGCCAGATAACCAAACCACTCGCGCTGATAAACAGCCAAGTAGCTGTAGGCTAGGATTGTGAGAATGAGCTCAAAAAGAAGCAGCAAGACAAACCAAATTGGCGTCAGGAGTAAACGGCCGAGGCTCATTTCATAGTCCTTTCGTTGTTTTGTCTGACAGCCAAAGATCCGTTTGCTGCCATAGCATCAAATGGTCCTGCCCTCGTGTTTGCGCCACCATGCGCTCCAGGTGTGGTGGTGCTGCCAGGCATTTTGGCCTGCAAATCAAAGCGCGGGCACCGCGCCTAATATGCACGGGCTGAACCTGTCACCAGTCAAAAATGAGACGAATGACCTGTGCCAAAGTGCCGTGGAATTGACAGGGGCGCGTATGCGGGCCAGAAACCGGCGATGGCCATTCCGAAAAACCAAGTGAAGGAATTGAAATACAATGAACATCGCGGACCTACAAAAAACAATTGAAGATGCCTTTGAGGCCCGCGATGGCGTGACGCCTGAGACTACGGGAGCCGTGCGTGAAAGTGTCGAGGCGGCGCTTGATTTGCTGGATGTCGGCAAGGCGCGGGTGGCGGAAAAGGGTGCGGATGGCAATTGGGTGGTCAACCAATGGCTGAAGAAGGCGGTGTTGTTGTCATTCCGCCTAAATGACATGGCGACCATCTCCGGAGCACCTGGTGGTGCGTCGTGGTGGGACAAGGTTCCCTCAAAATTTGCAGGCATGACGGAAGCGGATTTTAAAGCGGCAGGATTCCGCGCTGTGCCCGGATGTGTTGTGCGGCGGTCTGCTTACATCGCCCCTGGCGCCGTGTTGATGCCTTCGTTTGTCAATCTTGGTGCTTATGTGGATAGCGGAACGATGGTCGATACGTGGGCGACCGTTGGCTCGTGTGCGCAGATTGGCAAGAATTGTCATATCTCGGGCGGCGCTGGTATCGGCGGCGTTTTGGAACCGTTGCAGGCCGGCCCGGTGATCATTGAAGATAATTGTTTTATTGGCGCGCGGGCGGAAGTCGCCGAAGGTGTTGTTGTTGGCGAAGGCTCAGTGTTGTCGATGGGTGTTTACATTGGCGCGTCGACAAAGATTGTCGATCGTGCCACGGGCGAAGTTATGATGGGTAAAGTGCCGCCTTACTCCGTCGTGGTTTCAGGTACGATGCCAGGAAAGACCTTGCCCGACGGTTCTCCTGGGCCTGGGCTTTATTGCGCTGTGATTGTTAAACGCGTCGACGAACGTACGCGATCAAAGACGAGCATTAATGAGTTGCTCAGGGATTGATGATATCAAAGGTCGAGTAATTCCTCTTTCAGTTCAGTTTGACTGTGGTGATTGTTGTCGTCTCAGCAAGACCGAACCTGACGCAACAACGGATCACCTCGCATGGATTGTCAATGAGAAAACTCATTCTAAAAATAATCGCTCATCCGATCGTGTTTTTGGTCACGATGGCTCTTGTTTGGACCTTGGCACAAACATATCAAATAGGCGGACTCTCGAGACAATACATAGATGTTGCACTTGGAGCGGCAATTTTGCTTGGGATTATTTTTGGTTATTGGGCCATACTGGTCATCGCGCTTTGCGAGTACGTGACAACAACTGTCTCAGATCGTTTCGACGCGCTTACAATATACATTCAACTCGTACTGCTGGCAGCGTTAATCGGGTGGGCCATTAATGATTTTATCGGCGGCCCACCTCTAATTTATACAGGACAAGGGGTCGCGCTTAGTGGTCCGCCACTGGCCATCGTTATACTCGCGTACGCATTACGCGGCTGGTTTAGAACCAGGTCAGGTTCTTAGTGTCAACCAACGTTACTAGCCAAACACTTATGACGGCGCAGGACACAACGGATTAGACCAAGATCGTCTGTCGCGCGGCAGGTGAAGACGCGATTGGTCGGTCTGCTCAAGCAAAGAAATTTTTCAACCCGCCGAGCATCATCTGTGCGCCAATGGTTGCAAGTAACAGACCTCCAATGCGCGCTAAGATCGCCACGGTTGCAGGCTTTGCGCGTTCAATCAATTGGCCAAGCCAGGCATAGGACGCAAACACCACCAACCCGACAACGCCTGCGCCCACGAGTGCTGGCATTAATCCGCCCTCTTGGGCAGCAATTGTGATCGTCGTTGCGATCGAACCTGGTCCGGCAATGAGCGGCAACGTTAGCGGCACAAGCAGCGCGTCGCCTTCTTCTGGTCCTCTTGCGCGGGTCTCTTGCCCCTGCGCTTTACTTGCACCGCCTCCGTACAGCATCTCAAATCCCATCAGCGCGATGACCAAACCGCCGACCGCGCTAAAGGCATGCAAATTGATATCCAAAAATTCGAGGAACTCCTGCCCGATGAGCGCTGCGCCAACAAGGATCGCGGCCGAATAAGCGGACACCCTAAACGCCGCTTCGACGCGATTGCGTTTTGGATCGGTGATCGCTTGGCTGAAAAATAATATCTTTACGGGATCAATGGGTGCGGTGATGACCAACAGTGCGATCGCAGCCCTAAAATAAAGATCAAAATCTGTCGACATGCCGCATACTTGAGTGAGTGATGGCGCAGGCGTTTCAGAGTCCGGACATGGTGTCTGTGACGTAAAATTCAATTTCTTTGTTTGGAAGACCGTTGGGTGCGTACGGCGCTTTATTATCGCACCAGAACTCTTTTAGTTTTTTGAGGTTTGAGAGCAAACGTCCTTAACGAACAACAAGCAGTGTTGCCCGCTCAAGTTCTCTAAGCGTCTTCAGTTTGTGGCGCACACCAAACGTATGGCGCAATCACGAGTCGGCGGGTACCAATAGGCTGGCGACCGTTTCCTCGGCATTGCCAATCATGGCGACCCGCTCCTCCGTCGTCATGGTAAACCGTTCGTGTCTTCAGGCAATATTAAAGCCGCCCGCCCATTCAACGGACAGTTTCCCAGAGGTGGTCTTCCTCGTCCATACGATCGATTTCCATGCCCTTAAAGTCACCACGGGAGACAACGCCCCAAATTTCACCGTCTTCAATTACCGGCAAATGCCGAAAGCCTCTATCACTCATAACTCTCAGGGCATCTATCGCGCGTTCTTCAGGTGTGATTGTGACGGGGCTTGCCGTCATGGCCTCTCGTAAGATCGTGCAATCCGCATTCTTACCGTCAGCCAAAGTGTGAACGGCGTCACGCCCAGTGAAAATTCCTACCAACCGCCGCGCGCCATCAGTCACGAGTACTGAACCGCATCGACGGTTCCACATTTGTCGACAGGCTTCTTGCACATTCTGATCTTGGTCCATAATGAGCGGTTTTTGGTCTCTAACAATAAGCGCAAGTGTCCGGTTTGTCATGGTCCGCCTCCTTGCCGCAAGTGCTTTGTTCGCCTTCTTGGACCGACCTGTTCGTTGGCGTGTTCTCACGCTTTTTGGTCAGGGTGCGCGGGGTAACTTAAGGCACTTGCCTGAGCACTAAAAGCTTACGCCGAGTTTGCAATAACATCAAAGACAAACTTATTGCATGGTTGGCCAATAGTGACGCACTGCACGTGGACAATCGGTTCGGCCCCTCCTGGTCAAAGATGCGCATCAATGTGTTGTTGAGGGATTGAAAACCCTCGCTGTTAGCGAACAATAAGCAGTGTTGCCCGCTCAAGTACTTCAAGCGTTTTGAAGTCTAGCGCATGTCTATCAATTTCTGACCTCTTTAGAACGAAGTCTGGCGCATTCACTGGGCCACCATAGTCGTTAACAGTCACGCCGACATACTCCGTAAGGCGCCGATCCAATAGACTTCTTATGAGCTCGATCCAATTTTCTAATTCGCGACTAAAATGATCATGTAGCCCGTCTGAACGACGTTTCGATTTTGCAATCGCTTTTTTTAGGTCATCGAGTCGCCTTTGTATCTTTTTTTCTGACCACCCTTGTTTGCGCAATTTGGCCGCGATGACGTCAGGTTTGTTTTCTAACCGGTTAGCAAAAGCACAGCGTGCTGATCCAAGCATCGTGCCGCAATCGCACATGCCCGTGCAGGTGAAAAAGTAGTTTTCAGTAGCCAACAGACCTTTTGGATGTCCGGATGGGTCCATTTGATCGAGCGCTAAGCGTTTGGAAGAAAATTCAATTCGACATGCATCAAGTTTTGCTGATTTAGGCAAAGCCACCGAGATATATGTGCACATTGGCAAACTCTTCTTAATTACATCTGGCACTGAAAGCTTTTTTTATATGCAGTCACCATTGGCTAGGAAGCAACTTTTTGGCGACTCGTTTTGTGAAATTAGCGATCTGATTTCCGACGCGCGAAAAAAATATCGCTGCCATCGGCTAACATTTTGCGTGTTGCGATAAATCCTGCAGGTTGGAGGTCCGCATTGAAACGAGCAAGATCATAAATCCCGTGCAACTCGGCCAAAACCGTGCCGACATGTTTCAAAAAACACGGGTGCGCGAACACGTCCTCCTCACCACCTTCAATGTCAATTTTAAGCAGATCAATGTGGCCAATCTTATGCTCTTCGCGAAGCTGGTTTATGCTGACGCCAGGCACAAGAACGCCTGTGTCGGGTTTACCTGCTCTGAAGCTCCATGCTTCGCCTGATGTTGTTATGTACGTTTGTTGATTTGGTGCTCCTGTTAGGCAGGCTTGAATGGGCGTGATGCGCGGTTCGGCCGATACATTTGACTTTAGGCGCGCAAAGTTATCGGGATTTGGTTCGATGCTGAAAATACGAGCATGCGGATACCGGTGGGCGAAATAAAGCGCGGCAAGGCCAACATGGGCACCGGCATCTATAATTGTTTTGACGCGTTCGGGAGGCAACACTTTTGTGTCGAGGGCGTACGCGTCGCGCGCGAATATTTCGAAAAAGATTGCGAGATCCCCAGCGGCCGGCCGCAGATACGCGAGATGCCTCTTACCGCCGACAGAAAACGGGACTTTGATTGTATCTGCCGGATTGCCTTGGATCTTGCGCCAATTGCGCCAATGAAACGCAAGTACGTGGCCTACCAGGCTGCAGCGCTCTGCTAACGTGCCTGGCGTTTGCAGGAGAGCGTAACGAAGTTCATTGAAATAGAGTGACGGTTTTTTAGCTAGGCTTGCGGGCCGCATCAGGCGTCTCCGATTTGGGCGCTATGATTTGACGGAGACGGCGTCATTTTGGGTATCTCGGACATTTTTCAAATACGGGGCCTGTTGTCGGAACACTATTGTCAATTTGGACAGGAAACAATACGTATTGCGATTACATTTGGAAAGGGAAATGGGTGTTTGTGTCTGAGGGATAAGGGATGGACAATGTACTAATTGAGCGCGTTATTTTTTGGGGTCTTTGGGGCTTCGCGATGGCCGTTGTTATGGCCTGGGTGGCCCGGGGTCGTATGCGTCCTCTTGACAACGCTGATGGCGACATGTTGCAGCATCCAACCAATACCCTCATTGTCGGTGTCATGTGTGTGCTTATGTTTCTGGGCGCAGAAATATTGTCGATCATATTTGACAACGGCACGACGAATCTCTTTACGCACGTCGTATTTATTTCCCTAACATTGTTGGGTCTGTTTCTCATTGGGCAATATTTTTTTGAAAAGCATCATGTAACGTCGGACGGATTGCACTTTTACCGATACACGGGTGGTCATGGCCGTTTGAAATGGGCCGATGTGGTAGAAATTCGCTATGACCCGGTATGTCAATGGTTTCGATTAAAAACGAAGGACGGTGATGTCGCACGAATTTCTGGCTATTTAAAAGGGCTGCCGGAATTTGCGCGCGCTGCACTTGCGCATACCCCACGCGCAGCCTTTGATGATGACATCGAGATTGTGCTGCGCGACGCCGCCCGTGGCATCCTGCCTGCCTTTTGGAATTAGCCGATGTTTTCTAATTTGCCGAATTGGTCATAAGGGATTTGGGCATAGCTTGCATACGACCATTGACGCCTGCACAGTCTCGCGCTTCAATAAGACATGCCTTATCGGACGCTAAATCCAGACAAGCTTATTGAAACGCTTAGCGAGTTGGAAGCGCGGATCAAGCGGCGCTTTCCGGGCAGTGGGCTTTCGCAAGTCTGTGCGGAACTTCTTGATGTTTCCAGCAAGACCAAAGAGAAGGTCAGGGCCGTATCGCGGCCCGATTTTGCGCTCCGGTCTGGAATCGGTGTTGTCATCATTCTCGGTATTATGGCGCTTTTTTATGTGGGCTCTATCATCGAAGTCAAACACAGCGCGGAAAACTTATTTGGCGTGCTTGAAGGTATTGACGCGCTGATCAACACGCTGGTGGTGATGGGCGCTGGTATATTCTTTTTGTGGACGCTTGAATCGCGCAATCATCGGCAAAAGGCGTTGGACGATTTGCACGAATTGCGTTCCATCATCCATGTCATCGATATGCATCAGCTCACCAAAGACCCGAACAAGGTACCGTTGGTTGGATCGTCCGGTGGGCCGCGCGAAATAACACCGTTTGAGCTGGTGCGCTATTTGGATTATTGCTCGGAGCTATTGTCATTGGCAGCCAAGGTGGCGGCGCTTTATGCGCAAGGCACGCGCGACGCGCTGGTAATTGAAACCTCAAGCGATCTCGGCCAGATCACATCGAACATGTCTGGCAAGATCTGGCAGAAAATCACCATTGTTCAGCGGCAACTGGAATCAGAGTTTCCACAACGAACCACGCAAAAAGTCGCCAAGACTTCAAGCCCAGCGTCTACATTGGCCGACGCATAAACAAACTTACCTTCGGGGGACGCGGATGGGGCTCATCAGACTGTTTTCAAGTTTTACCGGCCGGATCGGGCGGATGGCCTATTGGTTTGGGCTCATTGTGCTGATTGCCATAAGTCCATTTTCTATAGGTGCCGTTTTGTCTGCGGACCCCTTCGGAGAAGCGATCCGGGTCATTAAAGAGTTTGGCATGGCTGGGCTTGGCTGGACGGCCGTGTTGCTGCTTGGGTTGGCGGCGCTTAACACCAAACGATTGCATGATCTGGGCAAGAGCGGGTGGCTCGGTTTGTTGTTTTATGTTCCTGCAGGCTTGTCGGCGGCAACGTTGTTCACAGGATGGGTGCCACCGCAATTGGATGATGCCATTTGGTGGACACGGTTGCTCGCCGGTTGGATGGGCGCGGCAGGCATTTGGTTTTTGGTCCGGCTTGGGCTTTATTCAGGCACCAATGGCCCCAACAAGTATGGGGATGATCCGCGAGCGAGCTAAGCCATTGCAAGTTGGGTGGCGAGTTAGTAGGGATCAGTTGTTCGGTGCTTCGCGTGCGCCTGTTTGCATACAGCACCGGCGCGAAGAATAAAGATGTCGCCAGACCAGCGGGAGCGCATTAGCGCATATGACCCTTGATCCTAAAGATCCTATCACCCTCACCCAAGCCTTGATCCAGTGTCCCAGTGTGACGCCGGATGAGGCCGGCGGGCTCGATCTTTTGCAATCGGTCCTTGAACCCATCGGGTTTCGCTGTCAGCGGCAACGCTTTTCCGGCTCGGACTCCTACAACGTTGACAACCTCTATGCGCGGTTTGGTACGGCGGGTCCCAATCTTTGTTTTGCTGGACATACCGACGTGGTTCCGCCAGGTGATGAAGCGCAATGGCGTTACCCGCCGTTTTCCGCTGAGATCATTGATGATGTTCTTTATGGGCGTGGCGCGGTGGACATGAAGGGAGGTGTGGCTGCGTTTGTTGCTGCGGCGGCGAAGTTTGTCGCTGATCGGAACGATGAGTTTCCGGGATCGATTTCGCTTCTCATTACAGGCGATGAAGAAGGCGACGCCGTCAATGGTACCGCCAAGGTGCTCGACTGGCTCACAGCGCAAGGTGAGACACTTGATGGTTGCATTGTGGGTGAACCGTCTAATCCGCATGCGCTTGGTGATGAGATTAAAATTGGGCGGCGCGGCTCTTTAACGGGTGAGATTACGGTTCGCGGCAAGCAAGGTCATGCGGCTTATCCGCAAAAGGCCGACAATCCTGTGCCGAAACTTGCGCGCATCATAGATCAGTTGTCGTTGACGCCCTTGGATAAGGGAACAGAGTTTTTTCAACCGTCCAACTGCCAAGTGACGATCATATCGGTGCCCAACACGGCGTCCAACGTGATCCCGGCCCATGCGAAAGCGGTGTTTAACATTCGTTACAACGATTTGTGGTCGCGAGAGCGTTTAGAAGAGTTTGTGCGCGAGACGTGTGAAAAAGCTGCAGCAGAGATCGATGCCAAGTTTGAAATTGTGTTTGCGGGAAGTGGCGGTGTGTTTTTAACGCAGCCCGGACCGTTGGTGGAGACGATGGTTGAGGCAGTTCGTTCTGTGACGGGACGTACACCAGAATTGACGACCAGCGGCGGCACATCTGATGCGCGCTTTATCAAAGATCATTGCCCGGTCATTGAGTTTGGACTTGTCAATGAGACCATTCACAAAGTGAATGAGCATGTGCCGGTCGCGGACCTTAAAACGTTGACGGAGATTTATCGGAGTTTCTTGGATCAGTATTTTGAAAGTGCGTGACCTCGTTCTGCGCAAAAATTTATATGGAAAGTACGCGTCGTGAAAGTTCCCTGCGTATACATTCTCGCCAGTAGTCCATATGGCACAATTTACGTTGGCGTGACGAGTGATCTACACCAACGAATGGCGGAACATGCACAAGGGCTCTTTGATGGCTTTACGAAAAGATGGAGCGTCAAAATGCTCGTTTACTACGAGATGCATGAAACGATGGGAAATGCGATCCGTCGTGAAAAGCGGCTGAAAAAATGGAACCGCGCATGGAAGTTTCGCCTGATAGAGCAAATGAATCCGGAGTGGAACGATCTTTTTGATCCGCGAATTGGTGCGATTGCATTCGGCTCTACGGATATTGGGTGCAATTCGGATGACGCTACACCCATACTCCACTTGGATAGACCCGCTAGACTCACGAATCAAGTGCAACACCCTTATTATGGGTGCTGCTATGGGACATCATTACACTCAACTTAATTTGGATGAGCGGATCGAGATTTATCATCTGTTCGCCAATGGAAAATCGTTCCGCCAGATTGCAGCCGCAATCAATCGGGCACCTTCCACCATCGCCCGCGAACTGCGACGCAACGCAACGCAAAGCAAACAAACCGATATTCGGGTGGTTATCGGCCACAACGCGCCCACAAACTCGCGATGAGAAGAAGGCGTTGGGATGCGCGCTTTAAAATGCAGCGCCAGCCCGCGCTGCGAAAATTGGTCCGACAACATCTTGCTATGGGATGGTCGCCGGAGCAGATCGCAGGCAGACTGGCTTGCAACAATGCTCCCATGCGCATCAGCCATGAGTCAATCTATCGATATATTTATCATCGGGTCGGACAGAAAGATTATTGGAACCGCCTCTTGCCGCAGCGTAAACACAGGCGCGGAAAACTCAAACGAGGCGGTATCGGATCCGTTCATTTTATCAAACAGCGCAAAACCTTAGATCAAAGGCCCCAAGCCGCAAACAAACGTCGCCAGTCCGGTCATTGGGAAGCCGACCTCATGATGTTTTCCAAATATGGACAAGGCGTGCTGGTTTTGCATGAACGCGTTTCCAGAATCATTCTTGTCGTCAGGCTGACCAATAAGCGCGCCAGCCATATCGCAGCTTTGATCAAACGACTCCTGCGATCGCTGCCAGCCCATCTCAGGCGGACAATAACTTTCGATAACGGAACCGAATTTGCCGATCACCACAAGCTCCATCAGCCGCTTCAACTGAAGACATTTTTTTGTGATCCGCGTGCGCCATGGCAAAAAGGCGGCATCGAAAATGCGATCGGGCGACTACGTCGCCCCTTGCCAAGAAAATCAAACTTGGCCCATATCTCACAACGCAAACTTGCTAAGCTTGCCGACGACTATAACAATACACCACGAAAATGCCTCGGATACAAAACACCAAATGAAATCTTCAATCGTGTTGCACTTCAACCGTGAATTCACCCCCCGGTCTACACAGGGATGACGGAATACAAAACGTAGACCGTAAACTTCCCGCCGTTGGTGTAGCCGGAGGCGTACCAGTCAGCGGACTCGCGGTCGGCCCGCATGGCCAACACGACCGTAGGAAGAGTTGGCGAGTATAGGACCACCATGCACCTCCTCATCGCAGCCGTTTGCCGTCTGAAAACCGGACCCGAATATGACCTCGTAACGGATTATAAGAAGCGCATTGATCAAGCGGGCAAGCAATTGGCGCTTGGTCCTCTGGAAGTCAAGGAGTGTCCCGAAAGCCGCGCGCAGACAATGCCAGCACGCAAAGACGAAGAAGCAAAAAAACTCATCACACTTACAAAGAACGCGTCCTATCGCGTGACCCTTGATGAACATGGCACACTGGCCACAAGTCAACAGTTAGCGGATTTATTGCGCAATCAGCGCGACAACGGCGCAAAAGAGATCGCGTTTTTGATCGGCGGCCCCGACGGCCATGGAAAACTTGCGACAACGTCAGCCGACAAAGTCCTCTCGCTTGGAAAAATTACGCTACCTCATATGCTCGCCCGCGTCGTCCTGGCTGAACAGCTATACCGCGCCATCACAATTTTAGCCGGACATCCCTATCATCGCGCTTAGGTCGCATGTCAAATCGACCGCGCAGCACAACAATTGTCAACAGTGATGACCCGGTTTAAGTCACACCGCCTGTGGCTGAGGTCTGCATATGCCCGGATTGTATGTTTAGGCACCAAAGTGCCGGGCAACACAAAATGTTATCTGTGCTCCGCGTAATGCCCCCTTTAACACCAAACCAATTTCGTCATGCCTACGGTTCATTGCCTGAATAGGTTGGACGGTAAAAGAGCAAAAACCACAATGGGAACGAATGGTCCACCTATCGACAATGCGAGTAGATTCTTGAGGTCGTCGCCGCCCGGTAAAGCGAACGCAAGCAACGGCAGAAAATAAAAAAGAAGAACAGGCATTATTGCGAGCCACTGAGGAAGCCCAATATCTCGCAATCGTGCCCGCGTTGGATTAAAAGATATAACAGCGAATGCAAATGCCGCGAGGCCTGGAGCCAATATCAATAAGGCCACGGCTGGTGGAAAAAGTTTTGAGTTTGATGCTTCCCAAAGCATTAAAGTTACTATTATCGCAGGGAAAACTAGCGCAAAAATCGCTCGTATCATGAGCGCACGTATGTATCCAAGTGGAGAAAGGCGTTCTGGCAATTTGAACATCAAAAAAAATTTTCTGAACATTGACGTTACCTCAGGTAGGATTTCATCTGTCGTCGAATCTCCGCACCTACAGGTGTTTCACAACAGGTGTCATCCTTTGATGCAACCGTGCTCTAGTTATCATTTTTCCTATTGGGGGACTGAAATTCGCCCGTTGTATCTTCATTGTTGTTATCCGATTTCTCCAAAGAATCTTTTGTCAAACCTTCGTCAGTTGCAAACAAATTGGAGGGCAAGACAGCGATGATCAACATTGGAACAAGCAACCCACCTACAAACCAAGGGTTCGCGAAAAACAAAAACAAGCTCTCAAGGTTGCTACGCTTCGGCATGTAGCCGGCCGCAATGGGCAATAAGATACAAAGAACAAGAGACGACGGTGCAAAAAGGAGTGCAAAAGCAGGCGAGAGCCCAACGTCCCGCAGTCGTGCTCTCATTGGGTCTATCATGAAGAGCGGAAATATGATTGCAGCGAGTAATGCAAAGCCAATGGGCACAATAAATAACAACAAAAAAAAGGCAATCCCAGACGACGGGTTTCCCCCCTCGAAACTCCCCCCACCAAAAAATAGCAAAACGACGATCAGGATCGCGATCATAATTGCAGATATCGTCCGGATCACCATCGAAAGAGCAAATCGAAGCGGAGGGAGCTTTTCAGGTACCCTAAACATCAAAAAATTTCTGAGCATTGACGTTACCTCAGGTATGAATTCATTCGTCGTGAAAATCTCCGCGCATACAACTGTTCTTCAACCAATGCAACCCGCGGTTAACAGGAATAGAACTTAGACCTGTGCCCTTTTTTTTCCGTGAATTGACCTACGTGCTTAATCTTCAGTGCAAGGACGATACAAAAAATCACGCGCCCCCACATGTTTGCGCGCTTCGTCCCGACCGAGCAGCTATACCGCGCCATCACCAAAGGCAATTTCGTTGTGCTGCACTGTTATCAAGAGTGGCCCGGTCGGTTCCATTTAAGTCTGAAAGAGCCTAGTTGGGCCTAAAATAATCTGGCAGCCAGTCAGGGGGAATGGCGCCGAGGTAAATCCCAAAACAAAAAAGGCTAACCACAAACCAGCCGCCCGTGTTGGCGAAGTTTTGATAGCCATGCAAGTTCATCGTAGTCCTAGGATCCGCGGGATCATATCGCAAGACCACGTCGGTCCCAATTTTTGGCGGATCGGATTTGGAGTGCTGACTGGTGATCCGGATGCGCTGGCCTCCCTGCGTAGAAAATTCCACATCCCAGTGAAACGAAGGACCCTCAGTCGACGACACACCAAATGGATCAAGCCGGTGCGCGACCACCCGCCCCGTCGCCTTTGACCAGCTTCTAACAATATAAAAATAACGCCATGTCATGATCACACCGACAATTGCCAGCGCACCTGCAGCCCACAAAAATATTGGTCCTCCCGACATACTGGAAGGCTAACAGCCATTTGTTAATAACTGATGGTCAGGTCGGCCCACCACCTAAAACGTGCTTCGTAACCTGACGCCAACGACAGAAGCGTGGTTGCGCGTTGGCGCCAGCGCAGGACGAATGACAGACTGATAACTAATTGTCGTATCCACTTTCGGAAAAAGCGGGAAGCGATAAAACGCTTCGAAATTTTGTTCATCACGCCCGCCGATCGCGGCCGGTTCAATCCAATTATAAGCGATGCCGACGACGTCTTTGCTGATCCGGTCGCCGGGAATTGGGTCGTAGAGCAAAAAATGAGCTGATGCTTGTTGTTGGTAGATAGCGGAACGATCTGTACTTACGCCATATCTGAAGATCATGATCGCACGGCCATCATCAGTGAGTTCCTGCTCATGCTTGAGAAAAAAACCCCAGCCGCCAAGGCCCGTGTTTGCATTTAACGGTCGTCCGTCTTTTGTCCCATCATTGTGCATGATGGTGAGCTTCGAAAATCCAGCCTTGTCTGTACGGGGCGCAATCTTAACGGCGAACTCCAATGCCTTAAAATAATCTCCGGCACCAAGATCTCCAAAGTTGAACCGATCTCCATTGGCGTCAGAAACAACACCTAGGATCTTAAAGTTATCGTTTAAGTACACAACGCCTGCGGCTCCAAGACCGGAGTCCGGAAGCGGCGTTGAAAACCCACCAGTGCCGGCCGCCGTATGAAACGTAGCGACCGGACTTATATGTTTGGACGTTGAAACAATCGCATCGGGTGTGATTTTGCCAATTCGATAGATCCATCCGGCCTCCTGGGTGCCTTGCTCCCAATAAAGATTTCGCACGATGAATGTTGGAACGTAATTGGTGAAAGCATTGGCAGTTTGGATGAGGCTCCCGAGGCTGACACCCGATAAGGTCTGCGGCGCAATTGTACCGTAGTCCCAGCGACCCTCGATACCAAAGAACAACTCTCCTTGTGTTGGCTGTCCTTGGCGAACGAGCTCCCAGCTGCCTAGGATGTCAAAATCCGACGACGTGCCGTTGCGGTCCTCGTTTGGCAAAGAGTCAGAATACCCTTGGTATAAGTGGTTAAACGCGAAGCCAAGTTTCAACCTTGTAGCTTCGTGCAATCTCTGCTTCGCGCGATCAACACCTTCGCGCGCACGGCCGAGAGGTGAAAATGGAATAAGTGCTTCTTGCTGAGCAGCTCTTTGTTGAATCTCTCGCAAAATGTTTTTGCCATCATCGGGATCATCACTAATCCCGTCAGATTGTGTCTTTGTATTTTGTTGTGCATAGGCTGGTGTGTGCACCGCCCCAGTGACGGCGTAACAAGAAAGTAGCGCGCCACAGACAATAGTCGTTACGCGCAGAATTTGTGCAAACCTGCGGTGTCGTTTTGATGCGTGTGTGTAAACCTTGGCTTTAAAACCCCGCCAGAAATCAAAAAATCTCAAGCCCCATGTGTCCCGTCAATGTGTTGCCGCAAGATTGCCGAATGCCATTCGAATCAATCCAATGCATTCAACATCATTCGCAGTGAGCGAAGGTTTTCGATTTGTTTCTGAAAAGACTAATGGCACGGTCACGTTGCAACGTTGCCACGAGTTAAACCGCAACCAAACTGGCGTTCGCTTAACCGATTTCCACGGTTCCATCTTTGCTGATGGAAATTGGATCCCCTGTATTGACCGCCTTAAGGAAATCATCACCAAGCAAGTCAACCGTAATAATGCGCTTATCTTTCCAGATGTCTTCCATTAATACACCGGCCGCTGCCACAGCATCGATGTGGTTGGCAAATAGCAACGCTTTGGGCCCAACCCCCATCTCAGTAACGCCCATCAGCGCAGCGCCGCCCAACGTCGAACCGATTGTTTGGGTCGTGCAAAGAATGCAGTTCGCCAGCTCCTTGTTATAAAGCTCAGGATTATCGGCGTCCGTGCAGATCGCTTTGTCTGTCACGCCAGCGAACATGTTGTTCAAATAAGACCCCGACGTGTTGAAAGGCTGTTGCGACACCAGCGCCTGCCCCTTTAATTCGCCCGGCAACAGCGGTCGTCCTTTGAATGTTTTCTTAGCCATCTGTTTTTCCAACTAAATCCACTGGCGATCAATTGATAACGTGAGATCTGTTAGCTCTCCTTGGGCATTTGCCCAGTCAGAATAATCTCCATCAGGACATCATCGGGGAAGTAACGTGCCGATGAATATTTTCTCGTCTTGTTGGAGTTCGTGACAGCGAACTCTGTTTCCTGGTAGCCTTTAAGACCCGTGAAAGTGACCGTGCACATATTTGAAAATGACATACCGGCGCGCTTCATATCGCGCACGAGCTCCGGGTGCTCATCGACGAGCCGGTCGCGCACAATTGTCGCTGAAAATAAATGCACCGGAATGGCAACCTTTTCCTGGCCGCGTTTCTTCAAGGCTTTGGTGACATTTTTTCCCCAGGTGTAGATCTCGTCGTAGGTGTTATGAGGACAGCCGATAAAGCAACGGGTGGGCTTAGCGTCTTTCTTCGACCACAAGTTGGGATAGCTGTCGTAGATCCGCTTAAGTTCCGCATCATCGACAACATAGGTTTTGTATTCCTTCACAAGAAGGTCGCGCCCCTTTGCCTTCGCATCCGGCGTAATGTTTTCCACGTGATAGAGTCCAACTGCGCCATTCGCTGCCGTTGAACTCCCCATGGCCTTGAGCTTGTGCATATTGCCGTCATCGACCTTGCCGCCAAGGAATTTGTCAATGCCAACAATGTACGGCACGTCTTCTGTGACTTTGATCCCGATTGCCGCGCCCAAAACGCCCCAGTCCGGCTCGGTTTTGGTTTTCACATCAATGAGCCATTTCGCCATGCGGCCTTCATCTGTCATCAGGCCAAAATGTGGTGCCTTGCCGAGCAACGCGCACAACAATTCCATGCCTGTCGCATTCCGGTTCGTGCGTAATCCAAGAACCGAGTTTCCGAAATTGACAGCGGAAGATTCAGCCCACGCAACATAAGTCCCAGGTTTCGGATGATTGCCTATCTCAGGTAAGTAGCAAGCACAGCTGCGCGTATTGAGCCCTTCACCACCAAGCCTCACATGCAGATATTCCACTGCCGTTTGTAGCGAATAACCCTCAAACACCATTGCAGCTTCATCCGGTTCCACCTGAACATTATAAAGATCAAACGGCCGCGGATTGATTGTGTAAGGCTGATAGGTCTTCAAGCCCGCATCGGCACACTCAGTAAAGACGTCGAGGAGCGGCTGCACATAGGGCGGACCATTGTAAAAAGATGAGTGCGGCCGCCCGCCAAGTTTGACGAGTTTGTCGGCGCCAAACGCATTCCCATGTGCGACGACCGTCTTCATCACTTTTGCGAGCACTTCACCCTTCTTGCCGTCCATGATGTCCTGCTCTTCTGCGGTCAGTTTCATCATGTGTGGTTTATCAGCGTCGTGTTCGACATCGTCGCGAGAGTGGCCCGTACCGTTCGCCTTATAATTTGGAATAGGTTTTCCGTCCGGGCCAAGGCCATTCATGTCGGATGACGCCAGCCATCTTTTGTAATCTGATATCGCTTTTTTGATTGACGCAATAGGCTTTGTCTTTGTTGTACGCTTAGCGTTATTCGTTTTTCCGGTGTCTGGTGTGGCGATATCAGCGGGCACAGCCGCCGCTTTACGGGTTTGAAGAGATAGCGCAGCCGGTGCCAGTGCAGCCGCCGGCATCGCCTTGATGAAATCACGGCGTTTCAATTTTTTGCTCCGAAAATTGTTTTGTTTGACTTCAACAAAACAGGACCAACGCACGTGAGCGACATGTGTCACCGTGCTGGTCATTTCTAGTGGCGGGAGTATGCGCAACCGATTCACAACGGTTTGCTAATCACATCGTTGCAATTTTGCCGAATAATTCTGGGCCCCACGCAACGGTGTACGATGCATTGACACGGGAACATCAATCGCGTGCGTTGCGCCAATTTTTAATCGATAATTTTTAGAGGTCTAACGACAATCGCGGGCCTATCATTAAAGACCCACGAAAGCCGTTCCAATGTGTGGCTTGTCCTCGGACATCGCGACACGCATCATTGGTATGCATGTATGAGCTCACGCAAGTTCCTGCTGCAGGCCAGCCCCTCACCCCATCTCTTTCATTTCCGAAACCACAATTGTTCCCATCTCGAGAAATGGACAGTTCTTCGCCATCTCTAGCGCGGCCTCGATGTCGTCAGCCTTCACAACACTAAATCCAGACATTGGGTTCGGTCCCCCATCATCCGCAACACCTTCCGCACTGACGGTCATAGACTGACCAAGCGGTGTGCCGGGATTGACCACAGCTTCTCCAAGCCCGCCGAGCCATGCCATCCATCTTGCCCTTTGTTCCACGCCTTTTTCGGGGCTCTCAGGTTTCGTTTCACCATGATAGGCGAGCATAAAATTCGGCATGATCTGTCCTTCCAGCCCTTCTCACACAATTCCCCCACAAATCTCCAAGCTCACTTCAAGCAGCATCAGGCGGCTTTGTCCATATTGAGAGGATCCTAAGGCGCTGCGCCAACAAAAAACGCACCGCCAATCGACAGCACTGGAATTTCACTATTTAAATGGAGGCACGCATGTCACCCAAATTGACCAGACCTGGCAATGCAACGCTCGCAGCACAAACGGAAAATGACATCATACACGGTGGGCTCCTTGAAGGTTTTGGCCCCACGCTTAGTGGACTGACGTTTTGGCGGCTGATGCTTGACGCAATTGCCCAGACAAAAACAACCCGGCTTTAAGGTCGGGTTCGTTTTTTTAAACGACGCAGCATGGATCGATCAGCTATGTTTTGGCCGATGCGATCCAGACTTTGATCTGCGTTTTGATTTTATCGATATCCGTCCCCTCAGGTACCGCGTGGCCGGGAATGGGCAGAAATTCCGTTCCGCTCGTTAGAACAAGCAACCCGTCAGGTCCATCAATGACATCTACAATGTGCGTCCACTTATAAGAAAGATGCATCCCCGGATTTTTAACTTGCATCCCCTCGCTGTCGAGGATCAACGACGTCTTACCTTGCCGTGATGGCGCCTCTTGAGTCGTCTGCCAGATGCGCCTACGTCGCAGCAAAGCCCAGACGAGAACAGCAGCCAACGCCAGGAACGCAATAAACGCAATGACATTGTACGCATCCGTATCGTAGCGAACGTTGAGATATGCAGTCACAAAATAGGCCAGGATGAAAAGCGCCAAGGCACCCCAAATGATGTGCCGATGATAAGGCAACATCTTACTTGCAATGCGCCGACATGCAGCTTTGTGATTGTATTGGGACAGGTCCGCGGTCAGTTCAATTTTTGTTTCATCCGAGGTCATAGAAAATACAGTTGGCCTCCCGTTAGATAATCCAATTGGCACAGCGCGGCGATAAACATTCCGGTTGGGATTCACCACACCTCACAAGTAGTCAAAAATGCCATTGTAAAGTTGCAGTGCGCCTGCCGCCAAAATGACAAATAATCCGGTCCAAAAGGCTGCGGTTGTCACACCCAAGTAAGAAAACAATCGCGGGCCCGCCTTCATCACAAGCGCAAGAATGAGAACGCCTGCAAAACCAATCATCAGTGTATTTTCAAGACCATATTGAATGTGGTCCACTTCATGATTGGGCGACCGTGACGAAATCAGAAAAAAACAAACGGCGGAAAAAGCTGCGACGACCAATCCCCACACGGCCAAAAAAACGCGCCACATTGGCAGTGCTAAGAACACAGCCAAAACAACGGCAGGCAATCCAATGGTTAGAAGCGTCACACTAAAAGTCCTTTTCCAACCGTCGGCACCAAGCGCAGTGTCCTCATAAAACGGCGCGCGCAGGAAAGCGCCGCATTACGAATATCCCCATACACGTCTGGATTGCATGATGCCAAATAGGGCGTCCACTTTCCCATCGCCAACAAACGTACCAAAAGCGATGGCGCACCTAAAAACAACCTGCAATTGCGGCTTCGTCACACATGTCCGCGATTGCCCCATTTGCCGTGTCGACATATAACAAGCTGAGGGCGAAAGACGCATGGTCTCA
Organism: Hyphomicrobiaceae bacterium; assembly: GCA_965222775.1. Lineage (GTDB taxonomy): Bacteria > Pseudomonadota > Alphaproteobacteria > Rhizobiales > Hyphomicrobiaceae > CBDCUV01. The sequence continues at coordinate 608,891 of OZ244971.1, read as the reverse complement.
TGACCTAACGAACAACGGCCCCCGGGGGGAGCCCAAATGATTTCTGAGTATTTGGACAAAGCAAAATGGATCTGTGTTCTCGCCGCAATTGGTGGGCCGGTGTTCGCCTATATGGCGGTGGCCGACACGCTTCACATTAAGAACGTCAACAAAAGCGGTGTCGAGGCAATTGCCGTAATCGAGAACATGACCAAGACGACGCGCCGCCGCCGTGGCACCTCTTACGACGTTGACCTCAAGTGGGAAGATGCAAGCGGCCAGACCCGCCAAGTGAAAAATCTATCCATCAGCAAAACGCTCGCCAAAGCGAGCATATCCGGCGATAACCTCGTTGTTCCAGCCTTTCCCATCAAATACCTCGCGGACGATCCTAAGGCCGACCCCATAATCGTCCCGGACATCGAACACCAAATCGAAAACAACGATTTTTCTCTGTTAATAGGTGAGATTGTCGGCGGTGTTGGTCTTTTTGCAGCATTGGGATTCTTTATATTTGGCGCCTTCGGGCGCAAATTAGGTGGCGGCTAGAGCGTGTTCAGCTGAAATGGAATCAATTCTGTTTGGATCGCGGCGTGCGCGACCCGGCAGGAGGCGGACGCAGCGCGATGCCGGTGCATCGGGCAAGTTCGCCGACGTATCCGGGCGCCCGCCGCGGCCAAACCCTTTCGGGACGGGCACATTTCAGCTGAACACGCTCTAGGCCGCATAAGCCCGTGGCGTTCTTCGACTGAAACTTCGCGCAGATAGGGTGGGATCTGGTCAGGGTCTTACGGCTCAGAACAACCGGCGCCTATGAGGACTGACGTCGGCGCGAGTAACAAACCAAAAACAACACAATCATAAGAGCCTGCGTCCCCAATAAAAACCACGGGAACCAGGCCTGCATAAAAGCAATATGTTCCGGGTCGACCGGCAAGCCCTGGACGGCACGACGCGCAATCATCTGACGCTCGATCGCTTCAGGAAGCAAATTCCAACTCACAAACGCAGAAGCGATCATAACCAGACTTGTCAACACGCCAAGAATCTTTCCGGAAAAGTACAAGCGCAAAATCAAAACGCCGATCAAAAGCGACACAACACCAAAACTTAAACTAAAGACAATTTGCTGATAGCCTTCTGGGATAAAGCCCATAAATGGCATCGGGCGATCCATTTGCGTCCAACGCACGAAGTGTTTTGTCGCTTCCAAATAAGAAAGTCCGCCAACAAACAAGGTCACCCAACCGCGCCACGACATTTGACCGGCCTCTCGAAGGCCGCGAAGTTCATTGACAAGCCACTGGCCGAGCGAAAAACCAAACCGTGCCGCCAGCGCACTGATCAAAACCGCAACCGCAATGAGCACTAGCAGCGGCACATCCGCAATGGCTGAAATAAAATAACCGGCTAGGTGGGAAACCGCGAGAAGTGTAATGACATCAAAATAAACGCCCGCCAAATAAAGAACCCACATCTTTCCCACCCCCAAAATCACTATTTGCACAAAAAATTTGGCGCCATGATCAAAACAACGAACGCAAACGTGTCAACAGTAATTCTCTTATGCTAGCTTTTGTGTTTGCACGAGCGCGTCGCCAGACCTGCCACACTTGAGCCAGATCATGGTGTCATCTCGCAACGCATCCCGGACACCCCCTGTGAACTCGCGAGAAACATGAGCGCAACTTTGAAATGGTCCGTCAGACGTGCGTGTCGCATCCCCGAAATTCAGACAAATAAGCCTGAGCATTAAGAAACATTTATGATTACAGCAACACGACAGTAAGCCGTTACCGGTATAACTTGCCTGTTCGTCCCGCACCCGCCACGAACATGTCTTTGTCTCTTGCCAAAATGGACGGCATGCGGCCTTTTGCACACACACATCAGATTAGCGCCAAGCCCCACATTGCCCGCCGAGCAGCGATCATGCTAAGCGCTGAGATTATTTTTGGCTATGATTCAATGGGACCTGAAGGACCAAAATCGTGCGCTACCTCTTGATAATCTTCGCCAGTTTCGCAAGCATTTGGACGTATATCGGCCAAGCCCATGCTGGGCCTGCGCTCCTATTCGAAGTAAGCACTGGCAAAATTCTATATGATGAAGACATGGATCATCGCTGGCATCCAGCGTCACTCACAAAAATTATGACCGCCTACGTTGTTTTTGAAGAGCTTAAGGCGGGCAAGCTAAAATTGGACTCCAAAGTTGTCTGCTCAAAAACTGCAAAGGCAGAACCGCCAAGCAAAATTGGGTTACCTCTGGGTGCTGAGTTATCAATTGATACGGCCCTAAAAGCGCTCATCGTCAAATCAGCGAATGATGTCGCCGTCATGTTGGCAGAAAAGGTAAGCGGCACGAAGCCTGCGTTCATAGAAAGAATGAATAAGACGGTGCTCCGCCTCGGCATGACCAACACAAACTTTGTCAACCCAAACGGATTACCTGAACGCCATCAAATCACAACCGCCCGCGATCTCGCAAAATTATCGCGCGCCGTTATACGTGAGTTCCCACAATATGCGCACTACTGGACCTTGCCATCATTTCGTTTGGGCAAGCTGCGGTTACGCAGTCACAATGGGATGCTGCGCACTTTTGAGGGCTCAGACGGTTTGAAGACCGGATTTATTTGCGATTCCGGTTTTAACATTGTCGCAAGCGCGACCCGAAATGGCACTCGGCTCATGGCTGTCGTACTTGGAGAACCAAATTCAACCGACCGAACCGTTCGCGCTACTAGCCTGTTGGAGTATGGATTTCGCCAGTACGGCTGGAAAACGTTTTTCTCTAGTCGAACCATTGACAATGCGCCGTTACCAGAAAAAATACCCGCCGCGCGTAGCGTTCGCAACTCGGTCACATCATATTCCTGCGGCAACCGTTCTGCAGCTTTACGCAAACACAAGGCGTTAAATCGCGCCAAGCAAGCACGATTGGCACGCCAGCTGGGAATCTCCTTAGATGAGATCTCACCCGGAAAACCAAAAAAACGTAAGAAGAAATCACGCTCGGCAGGCGCAACAGAACGCAGAACACCACAACCCTAAAAACCACCGGTTCACGTCGCCCGACGTCGCGCTCACACAATAAGTTCAAGCTTTTGATTACGGTAGCGACACCCGCCGCCGTCTGGCGTAGGCCCACGCCGCATGTCTGGGGACGGCGTCTCAATTTCATCGCCAGACCGCCCGTGATCAGGACGACCTTCAAACGCCTCCGGCACCGCTCGGTCCTGGGGCGGCGCGACCTGATCACCCACACCGCCCTGCAGCAACCAGACTTGCGCAGCTAAAGGTGCCGGCAAAGCTGCAATAAAAGGAATAGCCGCCAGTGCCACCAGCACAGGCTTCGCACGAAATCTCAGTACGACTTTCAGTCGTGTTGTGACCGATATGGCTTCGCTCCTCATTGGGCCTCCAAATTTGTCTCGCGATAGCACCAAGACAATAAACGAACCATCCCATCTTCGCACAACGTTTATGGACCGTCTCGCAGCACCACCACACCAGCATATTATGAACATCGTTCATAATACCAAATCTAGGGCCCTGCGTGCTGTGGCGTCGATCTTGCTTAAGCTTACCCAGAAAGGTCTCGTTCTGGGTCTTGGTGCCGCTACGTCACAAAAAAAACCTGACAAGCCACGCATCAAAGGATTGTCTGAAATGACGTCACGTTCAAAATTCAAAAATGCCTTGGGCCGACAGACGGACCACGCATGTGACGTTGATTGGGCATTAATCTTCCGACGTCAACAAGGTGAGCACACTGAACCGTCATCGCCCGAGATCATCCAAGCCCAAACAGAATGTGGCTCTTGTAAGAACAGCCGTTGCAAGAGAAGACTCCTTGAAAAGTGACCTTCTCCTCAACGCCGTATTGCAAAACCAGTCGGACAAAGCCACTGAACAAATAAAAGGCAAGAGGTTGCCGGCCAAGACATGCAGCGTACACAAACCGACGCCAACAGGATCTTACCGATGCTCATGAGTGCCTTGGACACCGTCCGCGCACATTTTGGCGCAGTCATCGCTGGTGACTGCGACAACACGCGAACGCAGCGAAATGCACTATTCGCATTTGTTGTGCGCGTCGCTTCGGCAGGCCTCCTCTATCTCACCCAAGTCGTTTTAGCGCGCTGGATGGGGACGTTTGAATATGGAATTTATGTTTTCGTATGGACGTGGGTCTTAATTCTGGGTGGTCTAGCTTCGCTCGGTCTAAACATCGCCGCCATTAGGCTCATTCCCGAATATCGCGAGACCGGTAAGCCTTTCCTCTTAAGGGGTTACACGCGCGGCACACGATTTGTAATCTTAGGTGTCGGAACACTCGTCGCGCTTGCAGCTGCGCTCGGCCTTTATCTTTTTGAGGATTATTTGGCCAACTACTACGTGTTGCCCGTCTACCTTGCCCTTATTTGCATCCCACTTTACGCCGTGGGCGACCTTCAGGATGGTCTCGGCCGTGGTACGACGTGGATGGGGATTGCACTTTTCCCACCTTATATTTTGCGGCCCATCGTTGTTCTGTTGGCCATGGTGGCGGCCGTTTATGCTGGCGCGCCAATGACCGCCACAACGGCGGCCATCGCCGCGATCATTGCGACATGGTCGACAACAATATTACAGGCGTTACTCATCAATCGAAAACTTCGTCAGGAAGTGGGAACAGGCGAGCGCCAATATGATTTTCGATTCTGGCTCACGGTGTCGACGCCACTATTGATCATCAATGGGTGCGAGCTTCTGCTGCAATACACCGACGTTTTGATCATTTCCCATTACATGGGCCCCAAAGAGGTAGCAATTTACTTCGCCGCGGCGAAAACGATGAGCCTCATCATGTTTGTGCACTATGCCGTTGGCAGTGCCGCAGCCAACAGGTTTTCTGCGCTCAAAGCCCGCGGCGATGAGGCAGAACTAAAAGCTGTTGTGGCCGACTCTGTGAAATGGACGTTTTGGCCGTCCCTAGCAGCGGCAGTTGTCTTGCTCGCGCTTGGCCAATTCTTGCTTTCCCTGTTTGGCCCACAGTTCACCGCCGGTTACCCGGTGATGACTATTCTTGTGGCCGGATTCTTATTGCGCTCTGCCATGGGACCCGCCGAGTTCGTATTGCAAATGCTGGGTGAGCAAAAAAGCTGCGCGGTCATTCTTGTGTCAACCGCAATCCTAAACATAGTGCTGAATCTGCTTTTGGTTCCCGCCTACGGTATGCTTGGCGGCGCCACAGCCACATCATCGGCACTCATTGCCGCGGCGTTGCTACACTACCTCGTCGCGCGCCAACGGTTAGGCATTGATGTTGCAGTTTGGAATACCTGGTGGCCTAAGAATTAGGTTGAGGTCACATCTTTGAACCAAGAACCAAAGTCCAAAACGACTTAAATTCCGTCCGTCCATCATAGACCAATGCGATACCCATATGGTCCGCATCGCGAATGAGCAAATTCTTGTTATGCCCTTCGCTTTCCTTCCAGCCACGTAAAACTTCAGAAAAGCTAGCTTGGCCCGTACCAACATTTTCCGCCGCCAGCCGCGCCTTATAGCCACTACGTTTTACACGATCCCACGGCGTTGATCCGTCAGACCCATAGTGTGAAATACGATCCCACTTTGCCAGGTCCCGCGAATGGGCTTTTGCCGCCGAAGTGAGCTGTGCATCAAGCTTTAAGGGCTTCAAACCCTGTTGCTTACGATAGGTGTTGATGAGCTTTTGTGCTGCAGCCGGATCGAGCCGCGTCGTTGAATAATCTCGGTCTGCAAGGGCCCCACGTGGTGCTTTTTCGTAAGTACCATCTGGCGCTCTATCAAGTGCCGCTGTCCTTTGACGCGACGTCCTTGGGTTGCCACCTAAACCGGTGCTGAGGGACGAATTTGAATAAGAAGGTGAGTCTGATTCGGTAAAGCCAGCCGACATGTTCGTCGGGCCAAGGCTACAACCAGCAGCAAGAGCGCCCACAAGGGCGATGATAGCAACGCGATACATTTGACTAACTCCCGCTGAGATGCGCGCGGATCTTTGAGCTAGCATTGCAAGCGACCTGTTAAGTTCTCGTTAACGCTAAATTCTTCCAAATCGAAGCAATGATGGGCCGTTTGGCGCATCACCTTGCACCGCTTAATTTTTCTTATGCCTGGTCCCAAACTTGCCCCTCGTGATGTTTGTATTTGTGGACAACAAGGTGACGCCAATTGGGCGCGCCCGAGGCCAATCATGGCGGCAATGCAACCAAACCGCGACGACCAAGACCACCTCATGAAATCCCAGATGCCAATGCGCCACGTCCTCAAGAAAATGAGCGACCGCCTCCCAGACCCTTGGACTTGAAGGACGATTTGCCCAAAATACCCCTGATCCCTCCGGTGATTCGCGCGTCCGAAGATCATCCGTTTTAAGACAGTGTCGAACAAACGGCATCAGCAACTGTCTGAACATTTGGCTTTTAAGGACGCTTTGAGCACATGCCGGCTTCGCCCAGCATTCTGGAAAATTGCGAACCCCAATCCTGTGAGATCCCTGTCTTACGGGCTGTGATCTTGTTGCGGATTGCATGCGATAAAGGGGCCACCCGTGCGCACATCGTTCGCGATCTTAGCGCCTATGTGTCCCACAAATTGTCCCCTGCAGAATGGCGCGCGCGGGTTAGCGAAGAAACGGAAGCCCTAATTGAAAAGGGGTTAGCAAAACAATCCCGCAACAAATTCGTGCCCACACCACAGGGTCTTGAAAATGCGGAAGCCTTCGTCGGCGCCCAATTATCAACTGCGCGTACTTGGCAGGAGGTATGCGACGGCCCTCTCATGGCCAAAGCGCTGGGCATCCAAAAGCCGACTCCTGCACTCTTGAAATCGCTAGAACGACCAGAAGGGCTGCGAGCAAATATTTTAAAGCAAGCCTACGCCATCAACTTGCGCGGCACGCCACCCGTGAGCAGGTTACGGGCCAAGTTAGCGTTGGTGGCATTAGAGCGCGCCTTCGGCAACAAAATAAAAACCGGTCTCGGCACAGGTACAGGGCTGTCAGCAAAAGCAGGACGGTTGTTAGCCGGCCACCTCTCAAGTCATCCGCGCGACTTTGGAACTGATACGCAACTTATTTCAGCGCTTTCCGCCGAGGCTGTCGATGCGCGCCAAATCGAACCAGACGAGTTGCGTCTTGCGGCGATCAAAAGATTGATTTCGGCGGGTTTGTCAAAAACCAACACCTCACCAGACGTACCGCAATCTGTACCAACCCCTGCAAACGATGAGGGGTTACCTGGCGCCGGCCCTCAAGCGGTAAGACGGCCCGACCCTTCAGAATTTGCAACACACGTTCAAAGTGCTGCGAAAACATGTGCCGTTGGCTGGCCTGGCAACCGCAAGTCGCTCATTTCCAAAGTTTGGCAGGTCATCAAAAACCGACATCCCGGCTGGGCGCTTTCTGAAATCGAATTCAAATGCATGCTTGCTGAAGCCCACCGTGCTGGTTTGCTCGCCTTGGCAAGTGCGGACCTTAAAGACAAGACGATCGCGGGAGACCTCGAAGCTTCAGCAATCACTTATAAAAACACCGTCTGGCATTTTGTAAGGGTTGCCGACGCCGATTGATAAAACGGGCTCCAGTAGGACTGCAAAACCAAAAGCGTCGAAACACGTAAGAGGAAACGATTAACTGATGAATTGCAACGCGCAACAGGCCTTAACACCCGATCGTCTCATGGAAGCCTTCGAGCATTCCATAACGTGGGAAGACGATATTTGGCGCGCCGACCCCGTTGATGTCGAAGACGTGCATGCCCAAGCGCGCAAAAAATTTAATAGCCTGCTTGAAACAATCACCGGTGACGTCGCCACATCTACACAGGCGCGCGTTCTTTTGTTTCATGGTCAATCCGGTGCTGGCAAAACGCATCTTATCCGCGCCCTGCGCACAAACGCCCATCGCAGCAAAAAAGCCTACTTTGGCTATGCGCAGATGACACCCGATGTCGCCAATTATGCCGATTATTATTTGCGCAGGTTGGTTTATTCTCTCGAGCAGTGCTACTGCCCTGACGCAAGCGATGATGGTCGAAGCGCTTTAATGCGTTTGACCGACCTCATGGTCGAGCGCGTCGAAGGCATCGAAGAAAGAGGCCTCGCCAAATTGCGCGACGCCAAAATGAGCGACGAGGCGTTGGCCCAGCTGGTCCTCGACCTCGCAGACTTCATTGTCGCTCACAAGGCTTTCCAAGATCGCGAATTGGACATCAATGTGGTACGTGCACTTTTGTATCTGCAGCGTCGCGATCCCCGCATTGACCAGCGCATTCGTCAATATCTTATCGGCCGAGAGCTAACAGATCTGGCCCAACAGGGTGTCGCTGCGTTAGATCCAAACACGGGCGAAGATCGCGCGTTTGAAATAATTGCCGCACTTGGCAACCTGATTTGGACCATAGAGCAGGCCGCCATTGTGTTCTGCATCGATCAAGTTGAAGATTTACGCTTCTTCGATGACGCGGAAGAACGCTTCCAACGCGCCGTGCGTGACCTCATTCAAATCGCAAACCGCTTAACAAATGCGATCGTCGTCATTTCATGCCTCGACGATTTTTATGGTCAGGTGCGCGATGTGTTGGCGCAGTCTTACATTGATCGCATCGAAAAAGCAGGCCCTGTTTTGTTGCTTGAAAGCAGGACGCCGGAAGAAGCAAAAAAGATCATCACAAAACGCTTAGAATTTATAGCGTCCGCTTCTGTCGACGGCCCGAGTTTCCCGGATCCAAGTGCTTACTTCGGTCCCAACTTTTTCGAAGAGTTTGGCGGTCTGTCCACCCGCCGCCTGCTTGAACATGCCTATGGAAGGCTGCGCGAAAAAGCCGGCGCAACGGATGATGAACCAACAGACACCACGAAAACAGGCTTCATTGCAACGCTCGCGGACGCACTTGGTATCGGCGGCGGCGCAACACAAGCGTCTGATCTAAATGCAACATCCATCAATTACCGAGATCTATGGGAGCAATTCCAAAATCGCTCAGAAGCAGAAATGCCCAATAGCGATGGTGAATTGCTCGAGGTGTTAACCGGCGCACTTCAATTGGCTAAGGAAGAGTGGCCAACCGCCATCACCTTAAGCACCAAACGTGCGGAAGTGGCTGACGATGTGCCGACGTTGGATCTGACCATCGCGCATAAGTCAGGCCTCGAAACAAATGCACGTGTTTTTCTTTGCAACCGCCCAACACAAGGCGGCGGCCTAAAGCGTCAGCTCGACAAGGTCTTGCCGGCGATGCAAGACAAGACGTGCTTTATGCTCCGTGCATCTGACTTTCCGCCTAATCGAAAAAACCAAACAGCTCAGGCCTTCCGCAAATTTCGCGATGGTGGCGGCCGCTCGGTGTTGGTTCCAATTCCCGATTGGGAACGTATGATGATGGTGCGCGAATTCCATGCCCATCATCGCAACGATCCTGGCTTCGAGGATTGGTTTAAATCTGCCAAGTTATTGTCAAACGTGCTCGCAATCATCCAATTGCTCCGTCTTGATCTTCTGGGCCGTGCACTTCCCATCCCCGCGGGCGCTAAGCCGCTTCATCAGGATGAGGTGGGACAGTTACCAAGCGCACAGTTGGACAACGTCACGCACATGCCGGTGTTCCATGACCGCGATAAGCATGTGCCGGGAAATGTCGCCTCGCAACAGACGCCTGCAGCAGCAAATGATGATGAAGTGCCACTCTCGCTACTGCTTGATGAAAATGGTGCCGAAGCCGGTAGTATTTTTGCCGGCCGCGATATTGGAGCGCGCGGCAAACCTATCACACTCAACTCTAGTGTTTTAAAACGCCACGCAGCTGTTCTCGGTGGCTCAGGCTCCGGTAAAACGACGATCGCCTTATGCATCATCGAGCAACTATTAGCGCGTGGCATCCCAGCGATATTAATCGACCGCAAAGGTGATCTTTGCAGTTATGCAAATCCCGATGTTTGGCGCCCGAACGACGATGAATATGCAGAACGCCAATCCGAGCGTGAAAAATTAGCCGACGCCATCGATGTGGCCGTCTACACACCGGGCCGCGCGTCCGGTCGACCGATTTCCATCACGCTTCTGCCCAACGGCATCAACGAACTCCCCGAACACGAGCAGCAACTCCTTGCCAACCTGTCTTCAGCAGCGTTGGGCGATATGTTGCATTTGAAAAAATCTGCCACCCACCAAAAACAATCCGGCACACTATCCGTCGCCTTAAAAATACTGGGTGGTCGGTTTTCGAAGGAAGTAACACTCGGCGATTTGATAGAACTTCTTGAAGAAGAAGACGCCGAACTTACCGATCTCACACAGCGCATGGACCCATCTGGCAAAATTCGACGCGATCTTGTAGCTCAGCTCGACAGTTTGCGCCATCGCAACTCCGCACTTTTTGAAGGCGGAGGCGAAGCCATGCGCATGGAATCGCTCTTGGGCTTGGGTCCGCGTGCAGATTCCGGGCGCACACGCCTTTCGATCATCTACACCGGCTTCCTTGGCGACAATGAAAACATCTTATTCTGGGTTGCGCAGTTTTTGTCCGAGGCTTTGCGTTTTTGCCAACGCAATCCAAACGACGAGTTGCAAGCTGTCGTTATGTTTGACGAAGCTGATCTTTACATTCCTGCCAATGCGCGCCCGGCAACGGCCGAACCGCTGCAAAGTCTTTTGAAACGTGCCCGGTCTGCAGGTTTGGGTCTCATGCTTGCGACCCAGTCACCGGGCGACTTGGATTACAAGAGCCGTGATCAGATCACGAGCTGGTTCATCGGCCGCGTTCGCGAAGACACCGCGCTGCGCAAATTAAAGGCAGCCTTTCAAAGCGAAAGCGGCCTAGACCCCGCAGCCGTACTTCCGGGCCAGACCGTTGGTGAGTTCCATCTTGTGCAAGAAGGTCTCGTCCGTTCGATGAAAGCGCATCGATCTTTGATCACCGCCGAGCAAGTGCCGTTTGATCGCATCGAACAACTAGCACGCGAAACACGCGGTCAAGACGAGCAGCAGCTTCCGCTGTTTGGAACAAAGTAAAGCCAGCCGCGACGCCAAAGCATGCATCATTGGTGACGCAAACGAGCAACACTTTCGCGCGAAATGTTTCTGGCTTGTGTGTACAGCCGGTGCAAATCCTATTTTCTTGCAACCCCGCCAATCTTCCTTTTCCACATGAACCAAGACCGCTGCCCCTTTGATCCTGGTTGGTAAACTCCGCAGTTTTCAACAGGCAGGCAAAACCCATTTCATTACGTCGCAAGTGCCTCCTTCGCGCTCGCAAACCTACTTATCCCAATAGTGCAAAAACCAGGTGAGAAATAATTCTGTTCGCGGTAATATCCACTTGCGGTTGAAAGGCCTTTTGAGGGCAGGGCCTTGGACCGACTTGTCAATGTGAATTGTTGGGGCGTGGCGATTTTGGCAAGTGGCGTGGCGGCGTAAGTGCGGGGTAACGGGTAATGGTAGAAAAGTCATTTGTGGTGATGGTGCTAGCCACCATTGCTGGGCCTGTCATAGGCATTGGGCTGTTCGTGCTCTTGAATACCCTATGATAATTCACAATCTGCACGAGAAAATCTCCGCTTACGCGAGTGTGCGGAGCGGCAACACCCTTGATGCCGCTAGGCATCCCGTAGCGCGAGCGCTATAGAGCCGCAATGGCCCGCAAACTTATCGACGACTGTTTTCTTCACGATCGCGACCGGATGCGCCACGACGAAGCGATTGCTTTGCTTCGCGAACGCGTCCGCCCAGTAACAGGACGCGAAGTGGTGTCACTAGAAGACTGCGGTGGCCGTCTCCTGGCAGATCCTGTGATCGCCAAAAATCCTGTGCCATCCCATACCAACTCTGCCGTTGATGGTTATGCATTCGATTTCTCTCAATATGATGTTGAAAGCGGTGCGCAATTTGAAGTCGCAGGCCGCGCCGCAGCCGGACACCCCATGAGCGCCAAGGTGTCTGCCGGTTCAGCGGTTCGTATCTTTACAGGCGCCGTTATGCCCAAGGGTTGCGACACCGTCGTCATGCAAGAAGACGTTGAACGCGGTGAGGAAACCGAGATCAAAGTTCCGAGTGGGTTAAAACAGGGAGCCAACGTCAGAAAGGCCGGCGAAGACGTCGCCGCCGGAACTGAACTTTTCTCAGTTGGTCATATTCTTCGTCCCCAAGACATCGCCGCCCTTGCGTCCGTCGGTTGTGCAGAGGTTGATTGTTTTGCGCCGCTTAAAGTCGCTATCGTTTCAACCGGCGACGAAGTGATTAGACCCGGACATCGCAACTTAAACCATGGCGAAGTTTATGATGCCAACGCGCCAATGTTGGTCGAATTGGCAGGCCTAACGGGCGCCAAAGTTACAGATCTTGGGATTTGGACGGACAACGCAGAAAAAATTGAGCGAAATCTCACAAAGGCAGCGCGTCAGTTCGATGTCATTTTGACATCCGGCGGTGCCAGCCGCGGTGATGAAGATCACATGTTGAGCGTCCTCGACAAAATCGGCTCGCGCCACATGTGGCAGTTGGCCGTCAAGCCAGGCCGACCCATTATGTTTGGTCAAATTGACGATGCCGTGTTGATCGGGCTCCCCGGAAATCCTGTTGCGGTCTTTGTGTGTTTCTTGATGTATGTCTTTCCGGTTTTGCGTCGTCTCAGCGGTGCACGTTGGCCCGAACCACGGCGATTTTTATTACCGGCAGCCTTTGATGTGCCCAAACGCAAAACAGGTCGCCGAGAATTCTTCCGCGCCAACCTTGTCGAACAAGATGGAAAATTGTCTGTTGAGAAGTTTGCCCGCGACGGATCAGGACTGATCACAGGACTTCGCGTTGCCGATGGACTTGTTGATGTTGAAGAGGATCTGCCCTCAATAGCATCAGGCGATCCCGTTCCCTTCATACCGTTTTCCGAATTCGGAATAATTGGTCGTTAATTCAGCCGTATGCAGAGTCAAAAAGGGTCGGCGCAAGGGCCAAAAACCGCATGCGCCGACCTTAGCAATTAATACGCCTGCTGCTGCTTTGCTTTGTGCTGCTTGTATCGCATAGACTTGCGCGTTTTGACCCAGTTGTTGGCGTCAAGGTTGCGTGCAGCCTCCTTATTATCTTTCGTGAGCTCGTCCAGCACGCCTAGAGAAGCAGCTGGGGCCGCGCCGGCACCGCTACCAAGCCGAACGCGCTCCTTCTTGAGGTAATCGGCATTTTTTTCCAACAGCTTGCGCGCAGCATCTATCTTTCCGGCATCGCGCAACGTAACTGCCTTTTCATTTGTCTCTGTGGCAATCAGCGCCGTCACCTGGCTCATCACAGGTTTGTTGACGCTTTTATCAGCTTCTTCAGCGTCTTTTGAGATGTTCACGCGAACCGGGGCACGCTCATCAGCGCGCTCCTTGCTATCAAAATCGTAATAGCGAAGCTTAACGTCAGCCACATCAACCGCACCAACATCCCGGTCCGTTGGCCCATCGAGTTCCAAAACGAGATAACGCTCGCTGCCACCAGGAATTTGATTGAGCTTTATTCGAACGCGCTGACCATCAATGTCCGCCTTACGCCCAAGAATGCGCTTTGGCGTAAAACCCTCAAAACATTCAATAATGATTTCGAGGTCTTGTGCGGCAATTGAAAGCGTGTCACCAAATTCGGCATCAAAAACTTCAGCCAAATCATCCGGTGTTTCCGCAAACGCGTGGTTGCCATCACTGGCAAGAGCCAGCCGGCTCATCAAGTCTTCGTTGTAGCTGAGGCCAAGACCAATCGTCGTAACAGTAATCCCCTTGCTTCCCAATTTGCGACCAAGCTCCGCCAATTCGCGCGGCGTAGATGGCCCTACATTGGCAAGCCCATCGGACATAAGGATCACGCGATTGACACGGTCACGGGCCTGAAATCGCTTGACCTGATCCGCACCTGTTCGAACACCGGCATAAAGGGCCGTGGTTCCGTTCGCGGTGAGATCACTAATGATCGCGTCCAAATTGGAATGGGATCCAAGTCGCCCAGCCGCCCGCAAGACATTGACATTGTGATTGTATGCGACCAGCGAAACATAATCGTCAGAGCTAAGCCGCGATATTGCTTCACGCGCCGCATCCTTGGCAGCACGAATACGGGCCCCACTCATCGATCCGGAGCGATCCAACACCAGCGCCACGTTTACGGGCGCGCGGTCATCTTCGTCATAATGCGTCTTGAGCGCTTTTAGGCTCAGTCGCAGATAAACTTTGCCACCCTTGGCCGGTAATACTGATTGCCCAAGCTCAGCACCAAGTTTGACTTGTGCCGCCGTTGCAGGTGAGCCCATTGCTGCGATAACGCCGATCGCAATCACAGCCAAACTAAGAATCAACATGAGGGCGGCCGTTGAAAGCGCCGAAGATATTGAACGATTGAATGACATGACAATAAAACTCCTAAAGAGCATGACGGGGATTTAGATTTTCAAAAGCTGATGCCACATACGTGAGTCCAGCGGCAGAAACGCGAGTCAGTCGTGGCAGAAATGCGGAAATAAAAAGCCGGTGTTGAGCTGTGGCAACGCGGGCACATTTTTGTTCAGATCGACGATAACGCGGAAGACAGGTTTGCGCTTCAAAGATTACAAAACGGAAAGACAAACCCGTGTCGCCCAAATGTGGACACCGGATTTGGGACAAACGACACGCGATAACAGATTAAGAGAGCATGGCAGGTAGATCCGAAAACTGAAGCCGTGCTCTAGTTATTGGTTCCATTTGATTTGGGGTGAAGCCGCAGGATATTTGGAACATCCTCTTCCGTGCCTTGCGCACGATGCTGCAAAAGAACGTCTTCAACACGCCGCCATGGTTCTTCGCGCGCCAAGTCTCGATTCTTAAGCTCACTCAACACGTTGCTTAAACGATCATGCAGTTCTTGCTCGTTTTGTTTGACGCCACTATCAGCCTCTGCAGCGACTTCTAACTGTGTAATAAGACTTTGTATAAGGCCGGCCGCCGGGTGCAACATAAGCGTCGACCAGGCTGCATGAATATCGCTAGCCGTGTCGTCCAACATGTCGATCGCGGCCTGATCGCCATCCTGTTCAACTTTAAGCTTGGCATAGACTGCCCGTAAGCTTTGGTCCTGCTCGCGTTCAAACTGGCCAAGGAATTGAGCAAGGCGCTCATTGTTTTGCGCATGTGCCTTAAGCGCATGCCAGGCATCATTGGCAGCTTCTACAGCATTATCTTCCCTTAAAACGCTCAAGACATCATCGTTCTCAAAGCCAAGCGACGCCAACAACCGACGCAAAAAAGCGAGTTTTAACTGCGCATTGTTTTGTTCGTTCGCCGATCCACCAGCCTCTGTATCCTTGTGCTCACGACCATCGGTAATTTGGGTGTGAGCGCCAGCGGGTAGATGTGGTGGTCGTGCCGTTAAGTCGCCTCCGTACTGCGAGCCAGAACCCGCCGGTCCAGCCAGTTGCCGATGACCTGGTCCCATTTTTGGCGAAACCGCCGATAGCATGGCAATCGTTTTATAAAGGTCCTTGTGCACATAGTAGCGCTGCAGATCATCGGACGTTTCATCCTGTTGGATGTAGTTCAACGTGGCACCAGCATTAAGAACCTTACGCACAACTGGCTTTTCATCCTCAGGAACATCACTCAAGAGAACCTCGGAGGAAAACCCGTGCCGTTCGTTAATCGGATGCATGTGGTTTAAGACCAGATCCGCGTGATCTCCCACATGAGGCTGCAACGAAACCGTGATCACATGCTTTAACTCAGCAAGTGTCGCGTTTGACTTATCAGCTTCGAAATACCGCTTTGCCACCGTCGCTAAATATTCAAACAGCTCCGGGCGAACAAAATAGCGTTCCGGTCGGTTAGGATCCTGGGCGACCGCATCAATAGCGGCACCAGCATTTAGAACTTTCAAGACACGCGCGCGGTTTGGCGTTTCATGATAGGGAACAATAACCTCTTGCGCAAAACCATCAACGGGCGTGATCGGCTGCATGGCCTCCAGAACCGCATGCGCGTTATCAAACTTATCCGGCAACAGCGCATTCTCAATAATAGCTTCCAGCTGCGAAGCTGAACGCGCGCGCGAGCTTGGCACGTCTTGCAACGGTGATCTTACAGCATTGGCACCGAAAAGACCTGACATAAACACCAGTGCGTCAATCGCAATGGCAATGCCGAGCGCCAGATAGGCAAGCCGGTTCCCGTCTTGAAACGCGTTCCATGTCACCACAAACCGATGCGCACGATCATCACGGTTTAACTCCGCATGATTGATCATTGTGCGCAATTGATCCGTCTGGGCACTGGGCAAACCAGCGTCCGCCAAACAGCGCCGTGCAAATCCAAACAAAGCATCCGTCGTGGATTGCTGATCGAGCTTAGATCCACCAGCACAATTGGCGGCAAACCGCTGCGCACCTTCATTCAATGCAAATATGAGTGCCGCCGCTTCGCTTGCTTGTTTGGGATCGCAATCAATGCTGCGGACCTTTTCTTTGGTGGCCGGCGCCGATGACATGGCATTGACAAGCTGGGTGCATTGTTGGTGCAAGTTGGCTAGTCGTTCCGCGGTTGGTTCTTGGCGGAAGGCAGCTTTCGCAGTTTCAAAAGCTGGCAACACGCGCGCTGGGTCAACCCGCGGCGTGTCTTCGTTATCACCGACATCTTGCTCCGCGGCCGCGATGCGCTGCTGGGCTGTCTGCGCTTCACCTGTTGCTTTGGCCAATTCACCATCGATTTGCGCCAGCTCCACTTTTATGTCCGCGACCCGTTTATCAATACTGCGTAACCGCGATTGCGGTGAAGACAAACGCTTCCGAGCAACTTCGAGTTCACTTGCAATACGTTGCTCCTGCGCTTTGCTCTCGCGCCAAAACTTTCCGCGCCCCACCTTTCCTGAACCTTCAACACCACGCTCTTCGGCAAGTGTGAGCGCACGTTGTTCGTCAAGCCGTTTCTCTATGCCCGATACGACTTCCTTTTGCTGCAATACCTGCCCCGCCGCCTCAGGACGTTCCGCTTTTAGGCGTGACAACTCTTCGCTCAGCCTGATCTTTTTGGTGTTGAGGCCCGCAGAACTGCTTTCAGCAGTCGCTATGCGCTCCTGCTGCAAAGCGATAGATTTGCGCCGCGCTTCCATTTGTTCAACGAAGTAAGCTTCAATCGCAGTTTGCGCACCTTGGCTTGCTCGCGTTAGCTCATCAAGCTGCTCTTCATATTTTTTCCAGCCAGGGCGTGAAAAGAGTTCTTGTGCTTCTGCATTTTGCCGCGTCGAAATCGTTTGCCCGATATCGGCGACAATGCCAGCAACCTGATTTTGCGCCCGAAGCTGCGCCGCGCGCGCACGTTCTTCTGAGGGAAAGATCGCGGAAAAAAGCGAGTCAAAAGAGAAAAAGACAGACGTCGCCATGCATGACAAGAACATGACCCACAAAACGGCGTTACGCAAAACGATGCGGGAGGATTGCAAATAAGGTTGAACAAGATCCCATTGCAAAAATCCGACAAGACAAACAAGCGCCAGACCGACACCAGCAAAGAGCATCTGATCGGTTGACAAAGGCATACGGCCGATGGTGACCAGCGCGATGACCAATGCAATAAGTGCGATCGCTGCAACGGCACCACCCAGCGCCTGCGTCCACTGCATGGAACGTGTTGGGCCGCGTTGATGCATGCCACTGGCAAAACTTTCACCAATCAACCACGCCACAATCAGCATCACGCCTTGAATACCAAACGTGATCATCAGCGAGAGGGTCGGCTCGTTGGTAAAATTCCGCATGCCGTCCCAAGTCGTCCACCCGGAAGCGATCGACAGGACGATACCGGTGGCGCCAAGCAATGCCAGCCGCCAGTTGGAAAAAATCGTGTCTTCGACAGACCCAACAGCGCGCTTCCAAACGCGTCGCACAAATGCAAAAACAGCAACAACAAATGCCGTGAACAAAAGCCACGACACCCAATGTTCGCCAACTTGTTTTCCTAAGGACGCGGCCTCTTCACCCAGACCATTCACGATCGGCACCAAATCCATGCCTTAAGCCCTCCAGATGGCCCTGCATGGTCGGCACGAACCTGCCGGTCAACACGGGGGCCTCCGCGTCTAGATCTAGACGCACGTTTCGCTTGCCAAGAGGCGGCGTCTACCACCCGGCCGCTGACATGCCACACTCGCCAGTAAACCTTATGATTCCGCGTGTTTGTTCGGCGAGAATTAGGCAAATTGTGACACATTCGGCGTTTTACGCGGCTAAATTGCATCACCCACCTTGAGATCCATCATAATGGCAGAATATGAAAGTCGATCAACGCGAATGTGTTTTGGCTAACGCGCCATCCAGGGTTGGGATTGCCAGACACGCGTCCTGGATCCCACGTGTACGTTATCGTGACAATAAATCTGATCGATGACCAAAGGTGCGCCTATCAAACAAAGCGACTGTGCATCTGCGAACAAGGGGTGAAACACGTTTGACACACATGGGCGACCCAACCCGCGAGAACGAAAAAAATGGACAAACTGTAAGGTTCCTTCCAATAGCGGGCTTGCAAAATGCGCCCGAATTAGTGTCAATCACCTAGCTTCAGGGGGGACGACACCGAGTGCCCTTCTACTTTTAAATGTCCGCTGACGAGATTTGCTGCTTTGGCAAAACGTCGGCCCTGGGTTATGAACGGCGCAGGGCAAAAGTTAACGATTGACGGCACAAACGCACCGGTTACCGGTTCCGAGCGAAGTTTGGGTAGCGATCAACGAATTGCTATATAATAGGCCACTGATCAGACTGGATGGCAAACCCGATGACGTCGACAAAAACCTTAAACGAAGCCCCCTCTCACCTTGAGGACGGTGTTGAGCGGTTTCAAGAGACGCTGCGGCGTGCGCGCTCAGCCTTTGAGGAACGCAATTTGAAGTTTACCGACTTGCGCGAGCAGGTCTTTAAAGAAATTGCGGCGACCCGCGGCTCAATCGGTGCCTACGAAATATTAGATCGGTTAGCCGAAAAGGGCACACGCCTGGCACCCATTTCGGTCTATCGATCGCTTGACGCTTTGATGGACGTGGGCGTCATCCATCGCCTCGAAAGCAAAAACGCTTTTTTTGCGTGCCGGCGCCATGAACACAGCGGCAAAGGCCGCCCCATTTTCCTCGCGTGCGAGCAGTGCGGCTCCGTATCAGAAGTGGCGGCTCAAGACATATTCGACAGGATCAATGAGCTCGCCGGAGAACGCGGTTTTGAGACCACAGTGAAATTTGTCGAAGTGGCCGGAATTTGTGAAGCGTGCAAAACGCAATCGTAATTGATCTGTAAGTACGGGCCGCGGAGTAAGAAATAACATGTCCGCCGATCACTCCGCCGTTGGAACACAGTCGGCGGTTTTAAAGCCAGCGCACCCAGAGACAGGTCACCACGGTGATTCTGCATATTGCGAGCTACACCATTCACCACGGCTAGGCCCGCTCAATCACGAAGCGCTCATTAGTGCAAGAAATCTCAACATAACGCGCTCTGGTAAGATCATTCTAAATGACGTCGATATCGATGTTTGCGCAAAAGAAATCGTAACATTGATTGGCCCCAATGGCGCGGGCAAAACAACGCTCGTCCGCGCGTTGTTGGGGATTGAACGTACCGATTCCGGTGAAATCTATCGTCGCGAGAACCTCCGCATTGGCTACGTCCCGCAACGCTTTAACGTGGATCGCGCGCTCCCATTGACGGTCACGCGTTTTTTGCACCTCGGCCTAAGATTGGACGACGAGGCAGGGCATGAGACGCTAAATTCCGTAGGTGTGAGCGAACTTAAAGACGAACAAATGAGCGCGTTGTCCGGTGGCGAATTGCAACGGGTGATTTTGGCGCGCTCATTAGCACGCAACCCCAATCTATTGGTTCTGGACGAACCTGTGCGCGGTGTTGATACGGTTGGCGAAGCCGAACTCTACACGCTCATTGGCCGCCTGCGTGACGAACGCGGTTTTGGCGTCATTCTTGTTAGTCACGACCTTCACGTTGTGATGGCCGCCAGCGATCAAGTTTTGTGCATCAATCGCCACGTATGTTGTTCAGGCGTCCCCAAGGCCGTCGCACAACATCCAGAATATGCCAGACTCTTTGGCGCCGAAGCAGCACGCGCGTTTGCTGTTTATGAACACCACCACGATCATGACCATGACCATCTTGGTGGCGAACCATTGCGCACATCGCAGGACGCCGCCGGCAATAAAGATGAAACGCAAGAGGACAAAAACGATTGAGTTGGCCGGAACCATTTTTGTTACGTGCATGTCTTGCCGCCATCTGCCTTGCGATAATTGCGGCGCCTCTTGGTTGCATCATCGTTTGGAACCGGATCGCATACTTTGGTGAGACAATCGCCCAGGCGGCCCTACTAGGCATTGCACTGGGACTAGCCTTTCAGATGGATCTAACCCTTGCAATTTTTTTGGCAGCTCTTGCCGCAGCAACCATCGTCGCACTTTTAAGTCTGCAAAAGTTGGTGCCGCTCGACTCAATCCTCGGCCTCATGCATCACGGAGCGCTTGCTGCAGGTGTCATTGCCGTCGCCCTGTTGTCGGGCCGAGCCGTCGATCTCGTAGGGTTTTTGTTTGGCGACATCTTTGCTGTGAGCGATCGCGATCTCATTGCCATTGCTATAACCGGCGTCATCGTATTGGCCGCCTTAGCCCTACTTTGGCAGCCCCTTCTGCGGTTGGCTGTTGACGAAGAATTGGCAATTGCAGAAGGCGTGCCCGTCAACACCATAAAGTTCGCGTTCATGGCACTGTTGGCCCTTCTCATTGCCTTTGCCGTCAAGATCGTCGGAGTGTTGTTGGTGATCGCATTTTTGATCGTTCCCGCTGTGGCCGCACGGCCCCTCGCACGCACACCGGAACTAATGGCCCTTGTTGCTGCGGCCATTGGCATATTTGGCGTGATCATTGGTCTTTGGATATCATGGACGACAGACGCCCCTGGTGGGCCAGCTATCGTCGCAACACTTGCATGCATCGCGATTGTGTCAGTCGCCGTTTCAACGGTTCTGCGTTCAAATCAGTGACTCTTGTTGCGAACACTGGTGTTAACAAATCTTGTTATAGAAATATGCAGGAGTGTCGCGACGTGAATCGAATCGAATGCCGACCGAATATAAACAAGACATAAGGTGCGCACCCATTGATTAGCGAAAGGCGCAAGTCCTATCCTGTTGAGATCGGCAATGTGACCGTTGGCGGCGATGCTCCCATTGTCGTGCAATCCATGACCAACACGGATACCGCCGACGTGGAAGCGACGGTTGCACAAGTGGCAGCCCTTGACCGCGCCGGATCCGAATTGGTCCGCATCACTGTTGATCGCGACGAATCCGCCGCCGCCGTCCCCCACGTTCGCGACAAGCTCGCCGCCATGGGCCATAACGTACCTTTGGTCGGAGATTTTCATTACATCGGCCACAAGCTTTTGGCAGATCATCCAGCCTGCGCCAAAGCCCTTGCAAAGTACCGCATTAATCCAGGCAACGTTGGCTTCAAGGACAAAAAAGACAAACAATTTTCAGCCATCATCGAAACGGCCATAAAAAACAAAAAAACCGTTCGCATTGGTGTGAATTGGGGTTCACTGGATCAAGAACTGCTGACCCATTTAATGGATGAAAACGCAAACGCGCAAAATCCAAAAGACGCACGCGCCGTAACGCAAGAAGCCATGGTGCAATCGGCACTGTTGTCCGCAGAACGCGCAGAAGAACTTGGTTTAGACGCAAACAAAATCATTATCTCAGCTAAAGTGTCAGCGGTCCAAGACTTGATCGCCGTCTATCGAGAATTGGCCAAACGGTGTTCCTATGCGCTTCATCTCGGGCTCACAGAAGCCGGTATGGGTTCAAAAGGAATCGTTGCGTCTTCCGCCGCCATGGCCATTCTCCTCCAAGAAGGCATCGGCGACACCATCCGTTATTCGTTGACACCCGAACCTGGCGGTGATCGCACCCTTGAAGTCCGCGCGGCACAAGAGCTCTTACAAACCATGGGCCTTCGGTCCTTTGTCCCTATCGTGACCGCCTGCCCAGGTTGTGGCCGTACCACTTCAACAGTTTTTCAAGAATTGGCGCGCGACGTTGAAAACATGATCCGAGACCGCATGCCAGATTGGCGCGCACGCTACCCAGGGGTTGAAACATTAAATTTGGCCGTTATGGGTTGCATCGTAAATGGTCCCGGAGAATCAAAACACGCTGATGTCGGGATATCACTGCCAGGCACCGGTGAATCACCCGCAGCTCCAGTATTCGTTGACGGCAAAAAGGTTGCCACACTACGCGGCACTGACATTACCGCCCAATTCAAGACCATCATAGAAGACTACATTGAAAAGCGTTATGGCGACCACCGTGGCGTATCAAAAGCGCAGGCACAATTGACAACAAAAGTATAACTCCATGCGGCGATTGAGGGCCGCAACTTGAATCTTTATGATTTTCGCCGTGTCGCAAACCGCGCGGCCTCCCGCAGAAGATCAGCTTTTGCGCCAAATATCTCTAACGACTTTATAGCAAGCGCTTCTGTCTTTTTGAGTTCCGCTCGCGCATGATCAACATTCATCAAAGAGACAAGCGTCGCCTTCCCGACGCTGTCATCTTTTGCAAGCGTTTTACCAACGACATCTTGATCACCTTCAACGTCCAACAAATCATCCGCAATTTGAAATGCGTAGCCCAAGTGCTCACCAAACGTACGTAACGCTAACCGTTGCCTATCACTGCCTTGACCGAGTATTGCACCCGCCTCACAAGAAAATCGGATCAATGCACCCGTCTTCATCATTTGCAATTGGCGTATATGATTGGCGCACGGCTCGGCCGGAATTCCCAGCTTGTCAGCTTCAAGGTCAAACGCCTGTCCGCCGACCATTCCCCGCACACCGGCGGCAACAGCAAGCTCAGAAATGAGCGTCGCGCGCACATCGCCATCAATACCATTGTCCGGAGACGAAATGACCTCAAAGGCCAACGCCTGCAATCCATCCCCCACGAGAATCGCCGTCCACTCATCAAATGCAGCCCAAACCGATGCCGCCCCCCTACGGACGGGATCATTATCCATGGCCGGCAGATCGTCGTGAACGAGGCTATAACAGTGAACAAATTCAACAGCCGCAGCAGTTTTCAGAGCGGTCTTGTGGGCAACATCAAACAATGCCGCGGACTCAAGGACTAGAAATGGTCTGAATCGTTTGCCACCACCAAAAACCGCCTGTCGCAGGGCATCGACCAGCCGTTTTGACACCTTCTGTCCGATGCCTGCCACAAGTTCTTTTTCCAAGGCCGCTTCGACAACGCGTACGGTTTCGGCCATCCGGCGTTCAAATGACATGAAATTTGCGCCCACTCTTATTCACACGGGGAAGAGCAGATCCAAGGCCCATCAAGGCCGCCCAAAATCAAACGCTCCCCACTCACCTAATAGAGTACGAGGACATTTCATCAATACCCAGACAACGGACATTCGACGTCTTAGGTCTATGAATGTTAGCCTTTGGGTCTGCTGCGGCAGGGGTTCTAGAAATTAAAGTACGCAGAAAGATCGAAATGCACGACCGCAAGTTGTCCAGTGTCGATGAGTATTTGGATCGCGGCAATCCGTCAAAGACCTTGCGCGCGTCATTAAACCCAGCTGACGTTAACAGCTCGGCTCCAGCCCAAGCGCCCAATGCCACCGAGCGCTGGCCATTCGATATGACCGGCTGGCGGTTGTTTCAAGCACACCTTACAAGACAATCGACAATCAGGATCCTCCATACAATAGCCCGCTGGCTAACCATTGCTTTTATAACTTGGTTTATGTCCATGGCCCTTTTGATTGCCGCCTACGGATTTGTTAATCCGCCCGGGTCAGCGTTGATGTTGATACGCTCCCTTTCCGGAACAACCGTCAAACAACGCTGGAAAGACATCGAAGACATTTCTCCAAACCTTGTTCGCGCGGTAATTGTATCCGAAGACTCCAGATTCTGCCGTCATTGGGGAATTGATATCCGCGAAATCGAAGCTGCGATAAGACGATCTCGAAATGGGATTCCTCGTGGTGCAAGCACCCTCACCATGCAAGTTGCCAAAAATCTCTTCCTATGGCCCTCCAAATCTTATTTTCGCAAAGCGCTTGAAGTGCCATTGACTATGCTCATTGAACTTTTCTGGTCGAAGCGCCGCATTATGGAGGTTTACCTAAACATCGTGGAATGGGGTCCAGGCGTATTTGGCGCTGAACAAGCAGCGCGCCATCATTTTAAAACCTCCGCAAGTCGCCTTGGACCCGCCGCCGCATCGCTCCTCGCCGTGTCACTTCCCAATCCCATCCGCAGGAAGGCTGGCAGACCAGGTCGTTTGACCTCAAAACTGTCGCGTGTCATCCGCGCACGGGCCCGAGCAAACCGCTCTGCTGCATCATGCGTGATCGGTGCCAAATAAGTAAAATTTGGAGGCCGATAGGCGAGAGCCCATCTATTCTGGTGCAAGTCTTGATCCTGAGGGGGACTGGTCATTATGGCCAATCCCGCGTATAACCCGGCTCCGAAAAACAACCCCGTTGGGCCTTTTACGTCAATTTGGACGTCTCAAAGGTCACGGCGGCACGGATCGGACCATCGATCCCGCCATAAGGCGTTGGAAAACATAGAGAAAATTACGCTCGCCCTTTTAGCAACAGAGGTCTTGGGGTAAGCATCACGAATGAGGAGCACGTTATGGCTGTCCCTATGAAGAAGGTGTCGCGGATGAAGCGGGGCAATCGCCGCGCCCACGACGCCCTAAATTCGCCCGCACATGTCGAAGATCAAGAATCCGGTGAGCGGCGCAGGCCCCATCATATCGACTTAAAGACCGGCAAATATCGTGGCCGGCAAATCTTGGAACCCAAGTCTGACATCTGACAGAGGTGGCCGGCTTGGAACGAGGGCAAGTAAACGAGTGGGGTAGGTAGTCTCGGGCTAAGGAGTAAACTTAAAAAAATCCACGATGGCCCAAATGGCCCGCGGCAAGATGTGTCCGGGTTCAGTTGCGCGATTGTTTTCAGGACCCCAGCAATCGCTTAAAATTGTTCGCTGGCACCGCCGCGCGAGCGATCCTATCAAGGTGAAGCAAGCAGCCCTCACCGGCAAATAAACAGGGAAATACAACATGGCGCTCAGGTCTCTTCCGCTCCTTATTCTCGCATTCTTGCTCTACAACATTGTCGTCGTGTTTGGCGGCAGTGGAAATGCCACCGAAACCCTTCGTTCGGTCATTTTCGAATTGCCATCGATCCGCGGCGGTTCAGGTGCGACGTGGTCATTTACCTGGGGCGACCTATTACTTTTGATCACAATGCTCTTGCTGTTCGTGGAGATACTCAAAGCCACCTACACATCAACGGCATCCTTGATCGATCACGGGTTCTCCATGTTGGTGTTTATTGCGTGTCTGATCGAATTTTTGCTGGTCGACGCGGCTTACACCAGCGTCTTCTTCTTGATCATGGTCGCCGCATTAATTGACGTGGTTGCCGGTTACACCATCGGCATTCGTGTGGCACGCCGCGACATTGGATTTGGCGGGATGGCCCCATAATTTGGCCAACGCACCATCTGTCGGGCATGTTCTGTCGGGTATGTCTCCATCTGCCTGGATTGATTCCAGCAGACAGGCCAAGTGCCGAATAGTCCGCCTCCAAGTCGTTTCATGTATTGAGCAACGGATCAATTAAGGTAAATCCTTAATTCGATCCCGCGCTCAGCACGACTTTAAGAATTTCATTAAACCTTCCAAAGTAAATTCCAATTGCCATGGCGGCCAGCTGAGATCGGCTGCAGGCTAGGCAGAGTGATTTTAGGTATCTGTTCTTAGGCAAGATTTTCGTTGCTTAGGACCCAAAGCCTCAGCGAAACCAGTTTGCTTTTTGCGCGGGAAGGTCCTTTGAGTTTACCAGCTAAATCTCTTTTGTTGACTTCCGGCCGCCATCCAGACGGCTTCGGACCACATCCGCACTCCGGATCCTTAAATCGAGATGAAAGCGACGACATCGAAAGGGCAACGACCGATCCGGAGCTGCTCTCAGCGGCCATAGCGGCACTCAACAGTATCACGCGCCCCAACCCAAAATTCGACCTCCTCGCAATACTCTCAGAAGTGCGCCAAACGGCCTTTGAGTGGGACATCGAAAATGATCAAATGACGTGGTTGGAGAATGCACCGTCGGCACTAGGTGTAAAAGACCATGCGGCAATCGCAACCGGCGCTCTTTACCACCAACTAATTGAACCGGAACACTTGCTGAGACGGTCGAACGCAATTCTCCGCAACTCTTCCGGACCAAACCCGGATGGCCATACGTACAGCATCCACTACCGCATTCGACCGCACGGATCGCGAACCTCCGAAACACTGTGGCTCCAGGAGCGTGGAATTTGCTGGCCAGGCAATGACGGTCGCACGACGATCGCACGAGGAACCGTGAGTGTCATTGACGAAAGCCATGTCGAAGACATCGGACAACACTACTATAGTGATCGAGACGAGCTCACCGGGCTACTAAATCGCATGCGCCTGATTGAAGCCCTAGAAGCTTCAATGGGTCGCGCTGAACGCAAGCGAAGCCCCTGTGCTTTTTTGCTCGTTGCCATAAGCAATCTGAACGAAATAAACGAATCGTTTGGGTTTGATGTTGGCGATGAGGCCCTTACCGCTGTTGGATCTCTAATTCGAGAGAACTTGCGTGGCGGCGATAAAATCGGACGTTACTCGTCGAACAAGTTTGGCGTCGTGCTAAATGATTGCGGTCAAGATGACATGCTACAAGCGACCGATCGCATCCTTAAGACCATCCACGCGCACAAATTCTATACAAGTAAGTGTCAGCTCGTCGCCACACTGTCGGTTGGCGGTGTGATCCTGCCAGATCAAGCAACGGTATCGGGCGCAGCAATCAGTTATGCGCTCCACGCCCTAGACCAAGCGCGGAAAAAACGCCCCAACACGTTTGTTCCATTTGAGCCGGGTTCCGATTGCGAGCATTCTCGACAAAAAAACATCTCCATTGCCGACGAAATTGTTTCGGCGCTTGAGAACGATAGAATGCGTCTCGTTCTTCAGCCTATGATTGATTCCCAATCAGGCGAACCATTCTATCACGAATCCCTACTGCGAATGGTTGGACAAGATGGTCGATACGTTTCGGCAGGAAAATTTATTCCTGTTGCAGAGCAACTGGGTCTGGTCTCGCAAGTGGACAAAAAGGCCTTGGAACTGTCCGCCCAGCTTCTCAAAAAACACAAGGATTTAAAGCTTTCCGTCAACGTCTCGAGCCTCACGACCAATAATTCAGGCTGGGCGGAAAAACTAAAGGATCTAATCCTGGGCAGCCCGCACACCGCGGAACGTTTGATTATTGAGATCACAGAGACCGCTGCCATCGTCGATCTAAATCAAACCGTCGAATTCGTTGAAATGCTCAAAGAGCTGGGATGCAAGGTTGCGATTGACGATTTCGGCGCTGGGTATACTTCGTTCCGTAATTTGCGGAACCTCAAGGTAGATATGGTCAAGATCGACGGCTCATTCGTAGAAAACATCGCTAAAAACGAAGAAGACCGCGCATTCATTAAGACGCTAGTAGAACTAGCAAACTCCCTCGGCGCACAAACGGTTGCCGAATGGGTCACCGATCAAGAAAGCGCAAAAATCTTAAACGAAGTGGGCGTCACATATTTGCAAGGGTTCCATTACGGTCGCCCATTCTTTGCAGAAGAATATCGGCATAACGCACAAAACTCTTAAGAGCCCGCCAAACAGATGCGCGGAGCTTTCGGTTCAAATAATTTGTGATGTAGAAGAGTTTAGCCGACTTTAAACCACGCTGCTGATTTAGTCGTCGGACTTCGCAAGTGTCTCAATTTTCTTTTGCATGTTTGCAAGCTGAGCCTTGAGTTCGACCAACTCATCGCGACTGGCATTGTCGCCTTCAGCGCCAGAGGATTGGCCCGACCCACTGTCGCCCGAGCCACTAGCATCCGCTGAACCTGTGCCAGCACCAAACGGGCTCCAAAGCTTCATAGCCTGTTCAAAGATCGCCATGTTGCGCCGAACCTGTTCTTGATAGGCATCAAACGCCGCTGTGGGATTGCCGAAGGCATTTGCAAATTGAGAGCGATATTTCTCCTGCTCCCGCGCCAGCGCCTCGAGGCTAAACTGCAGGTACCCGGGCACCATCCGCGCCATGCTGTCATCGTAAAACCGAATGAGCTGCCTTAAAAACGGCACGGGAAACATCGTTTGCCCGCGGCTTTCCTGTTCAACGATGATTTGGGTCAAAACCGAATGCGTGAGATCATCACCGGTCTTCGCATCATAGACCACGAAATCTCGGTCCGAGCGCACCATTTCGGCCAGATCGTCCAGCGTCACATAGGTACTCGTTTCGGTATTATAGAGCCGCCTATTGGCGTATTTCTTGATGACCACCGCTTCCGTGGCGCCGTCGGCCGTCTCTGACTTTTTCAGCATCTTGCTTCTTCACTCGTTGTCCGCGATAGCACTGCGTCAAAAGTGTATACCACAGCATCTCTCCCTCTAGAAGGAGGTTTTGCTGGTCAGGTGACCGCATTGCATGCAAATACGGCAATTGCAGATGCGGTTTTTATGCTGCTATCAATAGCCCAACCATTGTTTACTGAGGACTAACCATCACCCAAGATGACGGCAAGATTGGCACGATGTGAGCCTGAAACGGCCGTTTGACCCATGTTGGCACCTACAACGCCAGCCCAGCTAAGATCCTTTAGACAGGAAGGAGAAGCCCCCTCATGGCCCAAGATTCCCAATCAATCGTCATTGCGAGTGCCGCACGCACCCCCGTTGGTGCATTCCTAGGGTCCTTCGCCAACTTGCCGGCTCACGAACTCGGCAAGGTCGCCATTACCGAGGCCATTAACCGCGCCAACGTTGAGCCGGGAGACGTCTCTGAGGTCATCTTGGGCCAGGTCTTAACTGCTGGCCAGGGCCAAGGTCCGGCGCGCCAGGCGTCCATCGGTGCTGGAATTCCTGTCGACGCACCGGCCTGGGGCATCAATCAAATCTGTGGATCGGGTCTACGATCGGTCGCCATCGGTATGCAACAGATCCAAACCGGCGATGCCAAAGTCGTAGTCGCCGGCGGTCAAGAAAGCATGAGCCTGTCGCCTCACTGCAGTCATATGCGACAGGGTCAAAAGATGGGCGACATTAAGCTACTCGATTCCATGATCAAAGACGGGCTATGGGACGCGTTCAACGACTACCACATGGGAACAACGGCCGAAAACGTTGCACGCCAATGGCAGATCACACGCGAAGAGCAAGACCAGTTCGCCGCCTCCTCGCAAAACAAAGCAGAGGCCGCAAAAAAGGCGGGCAAGTTTAAAGATGAAATCGCTCCGGTTACCGTAAAGACGCGCAAAGCTGAAACCATTGTCGCGGATGACGAATACATCAAGGAGGGCGTGACCGCCGACGGTATCGGCAAACTTCGCCCTGCGTTTGATCGCAAAGAAGGCACGGTGACTGCCGCAAACGCCTCCGGTATCAATGATGGCGCCGCGGTCGTGGTTTTGATGACAGCGGACGATGCAGAAAAGCGTGGCCTCGAACCCTTGGCGCGCATCGTTTCTTGGGCCACGGCCGGCGTTGATCCATCGATCATGGGAACAGGCCCAATCCCAGCATCAAAAAAGGCGCTGGAAAAAGCAGGCTGGTCCATTGACGATCTCGATCTCATAGAGGCCAACGAAGCCTTTGCTGCGCAGGCCTGCGCGGTCAACAAGGGCCTGGGTTGGGATACATCAAAGGTCAACGTCAATGGTGGAGCCATTGCGATCGGCCATCCCATTGGCGCTTCTGGGGCCCGCATTCTCAACACATTGCTTTTCGAAATGAAACGCCGAGATGCCAAAAAAGGTCTCGCCACTCTGTGCATCGGAGGCGGTATGGGCGTAGCTATGTGTGTCGAACGCGATTAAATCCATGCCGAAAAATGGACCGCTGCCCGCCGATCAACTGTGCTGGGCAGCGGCACCGTTGCACTTAAGTGAACACGAAACCAAAAAACGATGCTTTAGGGAGGATGTCCAATGGCACGAGTTGCCGTCGTCACAGGTGGAACGCGCGGAATCGGGGAGTCGATTTCCGTCGCTTTAAAACGCGCAGGCTATCGGGTTGCTGCGAACTATGCAGGCAACGACGAAGCTGCACAAAAATTTCAAAATGAAACGGGCATCCCAGTCTATAAGTGGTCGGTCGCCGACTACGATGCTTGTGCGCAAGGCATGAAAAAAATCGAGTCCGATCTCGGTCCAGTCGATGTCTTGGTGAACAACGCTGGTATTACGCGCGATGCCATGTTCCATAAAATGTCGAGAGAAAATTGGGACGATGTCATTGGCACCAATCTCAACGGATTGTTCAATATGACCCATCAGGTGTGGGAAGGCATGCGCACGCGTAAATTCGGCCGCGTCATCAACATCTCATCTATCAACGGACAAAAGGGCCAGATGGGCCAAACAAATTACTCTGCATCCAAAGCAGGCGACATCGGATTTACCAAAGCGCTGGCCCAAGAAGGCGCTTTTAAAGGGATTACCGTCAACGCCATATGCCCAGGCTACATCGCGACCGAAATGGTCAAAGCCGTCCCGGAAGAAGTTCTAAACACCCAAATTATTCCCCATATCCCAGTAGGCAGATTGGGCGAACCGGACGAAATCGCACGTTGCGTCGTGTTCTTGGCCAGTGATGATGCGGGTTTCATAACGGGCTCGACCTTAACCGCAAATGGTGGTCAATACCTCACCTAGTGAGTGCCTTGCCGAAGGTCTTGTGCCTTGCAAAGGAATGACCCATAAAATTGTGCCCCCGGCCAAGCAAATCTTGAGCCGGGGCCAAGCTTTTAAAGGCAACAATTTTGAAATCATCGCCCAATTGATCCTGCAGGTCCGCTAGATCACGGGCTAACCGATCCACTAATTGCGGGTTCGCCGCCGGACAATCCTGGGAAATTCATCGTCAGGCCCAAGCGGGTCACCATGGTGCGTCGGCGATCCGCCCCCAGCTCCACCAGAATTTGGTTCGCTGTTCGGCATCGTTGTAGCTTGCTCAGGTGTCCCGTCCTGTGTTGGCGCAGGGTTTGCCTGCGGAGCCACGCCACGCTGAGCGCGGCTCGTTCCTGAAAACCATGCGTCGACGAGGTCAAGTTCACTGGCCGCAAGGTTCAAACCTTGATCCCGGCAACGTGCAATTACAAAGTTTCGAAAACGGCTGGCAAACAGAGCAGCTGACGCCCCCTGCTCAAACCAAGGATCTGCCTCGCTGACCACTTCCAGAATAAACCTGGCATCATCGCGCCGCAAACGCACACCTAGCTCCTGAGCGCGGTCTACGATGTTAACCAGCGTGCGCGCACCGGTAAGACCATTGGTATTAATCTCCGCCGCCATCACTTCAAACATCGCCGCATATTCTGGTGGTGATAACGGCGGCGCCTGGCAAGCTTCGTGAATGCGTGCAATCGACTTGTGAAGCGCTGACGCGCCCACATTCGCTGGAACAGGAGCACCAGCAGGATCAGCTTGTTGATTAGGCCGCGCCGACGCGCTGCTGGCCGGATAGCTAGATTCGCTCAAGTGTCCTGGTTGGGGCGCCATCGCAGGAGCGTCTTGCCGCTGGGCGTGGTCAGCAGGCGCCTCATATGCGTGCTCTTGTGGTTGGACTGCAATTTTGGGCGTTCGACGAACGGCGCCTCCAACACTTTCATGTGTCGGTGCATCTGGAGCGTGCGGACGCTCCAGCACCAAATCATTATTCTCAACGGCGCCCGATCGCAGCGGTATTTGTGTTTGTCGAGACGAAGCACGTTCGCGCGATGGTGGCTGTCGGTGTGATTGCTGCCCGACCTCAGGCTCCGCAGGAGAAGGCTCCCGCATTGGCAGCTTGGGTTCCACACGTCCATCTTGATCGTTGGACGTGTTTTGAGAAATTGGTTCGCGAAGCGGGGCAGGTTGTTGCGACGATTTCGCGGTCGCCGCGTCGTAAACATAATAAGGCGCCGCATCACTCATCTTGATTTGGTCAGGCAGGCTGGCGGCCAGCAAGTCTCTAAAACTTCCAGCGCCTCCCCACGCCGAACCAACCGTTTTGTCATGGCCCAAAAGTCTGACGGCACGATCCGCGAGCGCCTCTAACGGCACTGGCTGCTGTGCGCTGCGGACCGTCCGCAAAACCTCACCCAAGATTTCCTTACGCGTTTGCGCAAGCCGTTCCGGGCTCGGCAATCCGCGCGCGCCAAGCTCAAAGTCAGCGCCAATCTCAGCAGGAATTTCGCCCTCGACCAGCAAGGCAATCATGTCCGATTCGCGAATCTCGCCATCACTGATCGCTTTGTAAGGTGGTGCGGTGTAGTCATTTGAGTAAATCACGGTACGGCGTGCATGCTGCCGCAAACGGTGCAACACCGGCGTAAAGTCCGCGTCGCCCGATAAAATGATAAATTCGTCAAAATAGGTATCGTGAAGGATGTAGTCGCGCACATCCATAACCATACGAATGTCGGCTGAGTTTTTAAGCTGCGCGGTTAGCGGCGGGCAATCAATCACTTCAAATCCGGCACGCAAAAAATGATGCCTGACAAACGGAAACGAGTTCATGTCCGTGGCATTGTCTTGCGCGTTGCGGCGCGGGACAGGGTTCCCATAGCAGCGGTTCATTACAATGCGTCGCGGTGTTGACACCGAAGGTGCATTGGTCGCCGTGATGAGCTCACCAGACGCAATGGCCTGCACCCAGACACTCGCATCCTTCGCGAAGCGCTTTGCGGCCTCTTCGCTTTTGCGCTTCAATGAAAGGTAGATGTTATCGTAGTCCACAAAGACCGTGCTCAACAACGATCCTGTCGATTGTCGCTTCATCGATTACCGCCCCACTACACCTAATAAGTTTGCCCGCATACTCGATTCGGTCGAGTCTGTTGGCACAGTTTCTGAGTCGGAAGAACGCAGCAAGCGGCCGCGAGCAACACACCTAAAGAGTTGTAGGAAATGAAAAGTTATCAACAGGTTGATTAATAAACCTCAGGTAACGAATCGTGGAAAAGTATCAAATTGGAAGTGCTTTATCGCAATTGCGCATCACATCAAATTGTGTCTCCTGGCACAAAGCCGGCCGGTGCCATTTCAAGGCCTTCGAACATAAAACCAAGTGCAACGGTGCAACCCACAAGACTATAATTCCCTAGGCTGCACGCCTGCTGCCAATATCCAGCTGGAACAACGGCCTGTGGCGTTTGACTTGCCCAAATATCTGGACCAAGGCATGTCTTCGTGACGCCTTCCCCAGGCCCAGCCATCGACAGTTCCAAAGCGGCTCCCAAGTAGTGGTGCCATACCTTCGCCGCATCCACTTTGTGCCAACGAGAGACCTCTCCCTCAGTCAACAAGAAAAAGATTGCTGTCGACACGGCCCGACCATCCGTAAGCGTATGACCTGAATCGCGAAACGTTTCGCGAAAAAAAACCACCTTCCGGATGCGGCTCAAGACGCAACAAGTTGATGATCTCTTGGGCCTCAATATTGGGCATCGCGCTCTAGGCTCTATCCTTGCGGGCACGAATTTCGCCGAACACTTGCCAGTCCTCAGCATCCTTCATGTCGAGACGTGCACGAATATCCGCATTGTCTGCGCGCAAAAACGGATTTGTTTGAAGCTCTTTTACAAGGCTCGTTGGCAAGGTTGGATGTCCTTCGCTGCGTAACACATCAACACGCGCAGCCCGTTGTTGCAAAACCGTATTGTCCGGATCGATGGAAAGCGCAAACTTTGCGTTCGCTTGCGTGTATTCATGCCCGCAATAGAGCATGGTGTCGGGCGGAAAGGCCATAATCTTTTTGAGAGAAGACCACATGAGCTGCGGAGACCCTTCAAACAAGCGCCCACAACCCATGGCAAAAAGTGTGTCTCCGACAAATGCCACTTTCGCATCGGGAATATGATAGCTGACGTGCCCGGCCGTATGCCCTGGTGTTTCCAGAACATTGACACTGAATCGTCCAAACGTAATCGTGTCGCCTTCACTAACGGCGCGATCAAGACCTGCGATACGGTCCGCCTCGGCTTTGGGGCCAATAATCTCGCAGCCCGTCTCCGTTTTGAGACGCGCGTTCCCTTCAGTGTGATCGCCATGATAATGGGTGGTGAAAATGTAGGAGAGTTTCCAACCGTGTTGACTGAGCGCGTCAAGAACAGCACGACCGTCGGGTGCATCAATCGATGCCGTAACGTCAGCGTCAGGATCGTGAATTAAGACACCGTAATTATCGCTGCGGCAAGGAAATTGATAGATCTCAAGTTCACTCATGTTTGAAACGAGCCCTTTTACTTTTCTGTCGGCGTTGTCGCGTCACGCGTTAGACACGGCCGAATGACAATGGATCGGTCGGATCCGCTGGCTGTTAGACTGCGGCAAGTACCGCTGGCGCAAAGCCGCCAAGTGCTGCGATGTTCAGATGCATCATTGCTTAAATCTGCCAAATGCAAAACCGTCAAGGGTTCAAGTTTCGGCTGATAATGCCACCACCGGCCCTTGAGAATGGCACCGTCCGGTGGTTCCATGCCTGCGCCCGAGCCCTTGATCCGCGCCTCAACCAGTTTAAGACGCCCATCATGAAGACGCCAATCCTCCTCCCACGCCGTATGCTCGACGCTATGCACCCA
Organism: Hyphomicrobiaceae bacterium; assembly: GCA_965222775.1. Lineage (GTDB taxonomy): Bacteria > Pseudomonadota > Alphaproteobacteria > Rhizobiales > Hyphomicrobiaceae > CBDCUV01. Next base: position 574,145 of record OZ244971.1, on the reverse strand, counting down.
GGACAACGTAAACGCACTCACAGCCAAATTTAACGCCGTTGTTCCTGAAGCAATGCAAAGGCCCATCACCTATCTCCCTTGCGCGTAACGGCGCGACACTTGCAGGCCAACAAGAACACTTACCACTGCAAAACCGATCCAATCTGCGTAGTCAACTACAGCGACCAGCGCCACGGTCGCAATAAATGCAATGCCACGTTCGATGGCGTTAAGCGGTGCGAACAAATATCCGATCAAAGCAGCGCCTAACGACAAAAGCGCTAAAATTGTTTTACCAATGACATAAGCAGCAGCCATGTAAAATCCATAAGTCGCAACAAGTGTCCCCTCCTCCTGTAACAACAGCACGGGTGCGTAAACTGCCATAAACGGTATTACAAAACCAGCAGAGGCAATTTTTACAGCTTGCAGCGAAATCTCCAATCCGCCAGCCCGCGCGATGGGCGCTGCGGCAAAACATGCTAGCGCAACCGGCGGCGTCAGATCGGCCAAGATGCCAAAATAAAAAACAAACATGTGTGAAACAATGAGCGGTACGCCAAGGTCAAGTAGCGCGGGCCCTGCGAGCGACGACGTGATGATATAATTTGGAATTGTAGGAATGCCCATGCCGAGGATGAGGCATGTCAGCATTGTCAACAGCAATGACAAAAACAATGATTGCTCGCCAATTGAAACAACAAATCCGCCAAAAGTGGTTGCGGCCCCGGTAAGGGTCATTGTTCCAATGATGATCCCAACAATGGCACACGCGATACCCACAGGAAGCGCCGTACGTGCACCTTCCGCCAAACTGGATAAGAGCATTAAAAGTGTTTCGCGTCCGCCGTGAGAAAAGGCGCACCAAATTCCCAACCCAGCCAACGCAAGGCCAACGACCCATAATCCGAATTGAAAAAACACGCCGACAACAAGACCCAGACCAATCCAAAATAGTAGTCTGAAAACACCCTCGGAAACGCCTAAGACCACTGATCCGCCCAGTATCAACAACACCGTCAACGCCAAACCAACCGTCCCTGCGAATAGCGGCGTGTAACCCGAAAACAAAAGTGTCACCAGAACTGCCAGTGGCACAAGAAGATACCATCTGGCTCTAAGCGCATTGAGTGCGGAAGGAATATCATCACGGCTCAGCCCCAACAACCCGCGCCGTTGGGCTTCCAAATGCACAATCCAAAAAGCAGAAAGGAAATAAAGGAGCGCCGGTACGATGGCCGCTTTCACGACCTCCACATAGGGTACGCCAATCGTTTCAGCCATGATAAAGGCCACCGCGCCCATGACGGGCGGCATAATTTGCCCACCCATGGACGCTGTCGCTTCCACGCCGCCCGCAAACGACGAGCCATAGCCAAACCGTTTCATGAGAGGAATCGTGAATTGTCCTGTGGTGACAACATTCGCGACACCCGAACCAGAGATCGTGCCCATCAAGCTTGAAGAAACAACCGCAACTTTGCCCGCGCCGCCACGCGTGCGTCCCACAAGCCCGAGTGCAACGTCGGTGAAAAGTTTGATCATGCCGGCGCGCTCAAGAAACGTGCCGAACAAAATAAATAGAAAAATGTAGGTTGACGAAACGAGCACCGGAATGCCGTAGATGCCTTCGGTTCCAAACGCCATGTGATCGACCACCTGGTCGAAAGGATAACCGCGGTGGTTTGACGGTGATGGTAAGTATTGTCCAAAAAGGCAATAAGCGAAAAAGAGCCCAGCCAAGATGGCAAGCGCGGGCCCAAGAACAATAACCGTTGCGATAAACAATAACGCGAGTGAAATACTGCCGACGATTATGTCCAACAGCGTCGGATCACCAGCGCGTAAGATAAGGTCGTTGTATTGGTCATATTGATAAAGCGCGACTGCAAACCCGATCGCGCCCATGAGCCACGCGATAAGGCGATACGGAAGCGTCAAATTCCGTATTTTGGCAGCGAGAGGAAGTGCAAGAAGAATAAGAAAACCCACATGAAATGCGCGCGTCACTTGGCTTGGAAAATCGATGACATGTGCGGCCGTACTTATTTGGAATAACGCAAATAGGACCGCTATTAGAAATAATGCCCAACCCTCGACCGTGGCAGTAAAGGGAGTTCTTTCGGAGTTCAATTCGCTCATGTGTCCGCTTGAGTCTAAATTTCAGTCAGAGTTTCGGGGCTCAAACCTTTGGCTCAGTGTGAAGTCCACAGAGGACAGGGCAAACGCAGCAAACTACAAGAGACCCGCCTCTTTGTAGTAACGTTCAGCACCAGCATGTAGGGGCACCGGCAAATTTTTTGGCCCATCGTCGCGCTTGATAACGGCGGCCGCTTTGTGTGCCGCTGCAAGTGCTGGCAGATTCTCAAACAACAGCTTTGTCATTTGGTAGATGATGTCTTCATCAACATCCGCGTGCGTGACCAAAATATTTCTTATCGACACAGTGGGCACCGGTCGCGTTTGACCCTTATACGTATTTGCCGGGATATCAGCCGCCGAAAAGGGCGCGCCCAACTGGGTTGCAAGCGAGGCAGGAATGGGAATGACCGAAATGGGTAGCGAAGCCGCTAGATCGCGGATCGAGGCCACACCAAGACCAGCAGACTGCAAAGTCGCATCAAGTTGTCTGTTTTTGATCAACTCAACGGATTCCGAATAGGGCAAGTACTCCGTTTTGCCAAAGTCTGAATAGGAAATCCCGGCCAGTCCAAAAATAGCCCGCGCATTCAATTCAGTTCCAGACTTAGGCGCGCCAACCGAAACACGCTTACCCTTAAGGTCATTTAAACTAGTGATCTTGCCAGACTGTGCTGCCACGATCTGGATGTAATTGGGATAAATCGCAGCAACCGCCCTCAACCTGTCAAGCTTCCGTCGGAACCCAGCCTTTGCATTTCCCTCCCACGCAAATTTCACGCTATCACCAAGCGCAAATGCAAGTTCACCGCGGCCCTTCTGCAAAAGATTGAGGTTTTCAACCGAGGCCTTTGTGGATTGTACCTGGATTCGAAGACCTGGTATGTTCTTGCCATAGATTTTCGACAGCGCGACGCCCAAAGGGTAATAGACTCCGCTTGTGCCACCTGTGAGGATGTTGATAAATGTCTCAGCTCGGGCAGCCGTCGCGCTGCCACAACAAAGTAACGCAATCAGCGCAGCAAAAAGCTTGATCATAAATCTCAAATTTCTCTCCTCAGCCACGTGGATCAACTCCTAAATGTCCCCAGTCCCGATTTTGACCAACATAATAGAAATCAGGCGGTATGCAGTCACGCCAAACATCTTTAAAATTACGCTGGTCTTGAGTTCCTCGTTCTTGATGTTGCATTAAACAACATCGCGACGGCTGACCCAGTAGCATCAGGTTTCAGTAATAATGTACACAGCCTCGGAATTTTAGAACCTGACATGCAGATTGATGTTGAACAGCTTCGCGACTTTTATGCGACACCTCGAGGCCAGGTTGCACGGCGGCTCATTTCAGCCCGTATTCGCACCCGTTGGTCGAACGTCAAAGGCGCGTCGGTTTTCGGAGTTGGCTACCCAATTCCCTACCTTGGAACGTTTCGTAGGGAGGCAAGCTGCCTTGGGGCGATGATGCCTGTGTCACAAGGCGCACTGGTTTGGCCATCAACGGGCTTGCGGCAAGTCATGATTGTCGACGAAGAGCACTTACCATTACCCGACAATTCTGCCGATTTCTTACTTGTCGTGCACGGCCTTGAAGTCATGGGGCATATTAGGTTGGTATTGCGTGAGTTTTGGCGCATTCTGGCCCCGGAAGGCAGAATAATCATCGTCATCCCAAATCGCCGCGGTATTTGGGCGCGCACCGAAACAACGCCCTTTGGTTCCGGCCAGCCTTACAGCCGCGGTCAACTGGACAAGCTCCTCAAAAATGCAATGTTCACGCCCATAAACTGGACGAACGCGCTCTACGTACCACCCTTTGAGCGGGATATATTTTTGCAAACCGCGGTTGGTTGGGAACGGGCAGGCGCTGTTGCAACGCCTGCGTTTGGCGGGGTGATTGTCGTTGAAGCAAGAAAAGAACTGACAGCCCCTATCGGTAAGCTGCGTCCAGCAAGGATCTTAACCGATCTCATCCCCGGCCGCGCAAAACCAGCATCAGCGCGAAATACTACCCACGCCGCAAACCTTTTCCATTCCAATCCGATGCATACTTTCGATCGCGCAACCGGAACACAGCCTTTTCGCCCAATAGGTTTTGCAACGAAATCGAGTTTTTGATCGGTAACCGCCGTCCAACATTGTTGAACGCGACGGCCTCTTCCACTTCCACATCCAAAAGCGAACACAAATCTATAAAGTCGCGGATTGTGCACAAATGTGAGTCCGGGCTCGCATACCAAGCCTCTGGAAGAGCCTGTGTTCGCGGCATTTTGCCGTTAAAAAGCAAATCCCATCTGATGTGCCAGTGCCCAAAATTGGGAAATGAGACGATCGCGCGCTTGCCGATACGAATAAGGTTTTCAAGCACTGTTTTTGGGCGCAGCGTTGCTTGGATTGTCAAACTAAGGATCGCGTAGTCAAAGGCTTGATCCGGATAATCATCAAGATCATGGTCCGCGTCGCCCTGTATGACCGAAAGACCGCGCGCAACACAGGCGTTAACCCGATCCTGCATGAGCTCCATGCCACGACCGTCGACAGATTTCTGCCTGGCAAGAAGTTGCAAAAGCGCGCCATCACCGCAGCCGATATCCAATACCCTGCTGTTCGGCTTAACCATTTCTGCAATGAGGACATGGTCGACTCTGAGATTAGTTGCGTCCGTCATAGATCCAATATTCTTAACCACCAAGGCGATCGGCTGATCATAATTTTGCAAAGAGGTTCTTAGCGCTTCGACCCGTGCAAATCCAATACCTATTGAGCATCTAAGCCGCGCTTTTGTGCGGCCGCCGACAAAAAACCACGTATCGTTGCAAAGAACTCTGGTTCTTCAAGCAGAAACGCGTCGTGCCCCTTGTTACTTTCGATCTCAACAAATGACACGTCCGCAGCAACTGCGTTAAGCGCTTGAACAATTTCCCGGCTATCGCGCGTCGGATAAAGCCAATCGCTTGTAAATGAAATGACGCAATAGCGTGTTTTCGTGCCCAAGAAAGCATTCGCTAAGATGTCATCATGCGGATCGGCAAGATCAAAGTAGTCCATAGCTCGCGTGATGTAGAGGTAGCTGTTAGCATCAAACCGATCAACGAACGTAGAGCCTTGATGACGCAAATAGCTCTCGACCTTAAAATCCGCATCAAATGAAAACGTGCGCGCTCCACTTGTCTGAAAACTCCGTCCAAATTTTTCATGCAACGCGTCTTCAGAAAGATAGGTAATGTGTGCAGCCATGCGTGCGACGGCAAGACCGTTACGCGGCGTTTTTCCCTCCGCATAATAATTGCCTTGACACCAGTCAGGATCAGCCATCACCGCCTGCCGACCCACTTCGTGGAAGGCTATGTTCTGTGATGAATGCCATGCTGCTGTTGCGATCGGAATGGCCGCAAACACACGTTCAGAATATTTCGAGGCCCATTCCAAAACTTGCATGCCGCCCATCGATCCGCCGACGACTGCAAACAACTGATCGATGCCCAAATGTTCAATAAGGCGCGCCTGCGCAGCAACCATGTCACCGATGGTGATCACCGGAAATGTCAGCCCGTAAGGCCGCCCGGTCTTGGGATCGATCGACGAGGGCCCCGTTGATCCCATGCATCCGCCAAGGATGTTTGGGCAGATGACAAAGAAACGATTTGTGTCGATGGGCTTGCCCGGTCCAACAAGCGTCTCCCACCAACCCGGTTTTTGCGTCAAGGGATGATCACTCGCCACATATTGATCGCCGGTCAGCGCGTGGCAAATGAGGATAGCGTTGGTTTTTTGAGCGTTAAGCTCACCATAGGTCATATACGCGATTGAGATGGGTGCCAGGTCCTGTTCACAATCTAAACGCAACGGTGCGTCCTCGCCAAAATGCACAACTGGGCAATTTGAGATCCGCGCGCGCAATTTGGCGTCTTCAAGCTCTTGTTGTGGAAAACCCTGTCTCATTGAAATCCGAGTTTAATTGTTGTGTTTCGCTTGTAGTGGTCGCAAGTATCGCGCATTAGACATCTTCGTGCTGACAATTGACATATTGGAACTTATTGCTCAGATCGCCAGGCTCGCATTTTCTGTTCCGCTTGGTGTTGGCCGCCTCAGGCGCAAGCTGATCCTTAATATTTTGGCATTGGGCGTAATCCGAATTGACCCTGCTCTACGGTATGGCTGGCAATTGTCAACTTTTCTTTACATTTAGGGGGCTTAGAGCCTATCACTCGTCCGACACAATTGACGTTTGCCGCGCGCTATGCAACCCGTCGCCGTTGTAAATGGACGTGGCTGCTAATGTCCGAACAGGCCTATCCCAAGAATTGAAACCATGTCGTGACCGCTGATCTCATGACCAACAACCCAAAATCACCAGAGCCCCGTCCCGGCATTCTCGACATTGAGATTTACGTGCCGGGCGAAAGCGCGACGCCAAGCACCAGGTCGCCCATTAAGCTGTCTTCAAACGAAACCCCGCTCGGCCCAAGCCCGGCTGCCGTCGCCGCGGTCAAATCGGCCGCAAGTACGATGAACCGTTATCCGGATGGGTCGGCGACCTTGTTGCGGAACGCCATCGCTACCCGTCACGGCATTAATGCAGGTCAAATCGTTTGCACAAATGGCTCGGACGAAGCGTTGGCCCTTTTGGCGCGCGCATACTTGGGTCCGGGCGACGAAGGCATTTTTAGCGAACATGGATTTCTCGTTTACCGGATCGCAATTTTGGCCTGCGGCGCAAAGCCAGTTGTTGCACCCGAAAAGGGATTGACAACAAACGTCGATGCAATCCTTGCCTGTGTGAGCGACAAAACCAGGATTGTTTTTATTGCAAATCCCAACAACCCGACAGGTACTTACATCTCAGCCGCAGAAATGCGCCGGTTGCGCGCAAACCTTAGACAAGACATCGTTCTGGTGATTGATAGCGCATACGCCGAGTACGTCACGCGCAACGATTACGAACCGGGATTTGAACTTGTTAAGTCCACTAACAATACTGTCATGACACGTACGTTCTCAAAGATCTTTGGACTTGCCTCCCTGCGCCTCGGCTGGGCGTATTGTCCGACGCCCATCGCCGATGTGCTCAATCGTATTCGCGGACCCTTTAATATTACCGGTCCATCAATTGCTGCAGGCATCGCTGCTATCAAAGATCAAGCGCACGTCGATCGCGCGGTGGCGCATAACGGTCAATGGACGCCGTGGCTTACAGACGCATTGCACGCTCTGGGGCTCAAAGTCACACCGTCGGTTGCCAATTTTATATTGATACATTTGCCCGACGACCCGAAACGAAATGCGGCGGCCGCAGATGAATTTCTAAAGTCACGCGGCATCATATTGCGACGCGTCGACAATTACGGTCTTCCAAAGGCATTGCGCATGAGCATCGGCACCGAACAAGAAAATCACGCGGTCGTGGAGGCATTCAAAGCGTTTTTATCGCGGGATAAAGAAGCGTCACAAAACCAAACCGTGGGGGCACGCGACGCCCGATGACGTCATTTCTTTTTGAACGTGTCGCACTAATTGGGGTTGGGCTCATTGGCTCATCCATTGCTCATGCGGCCCGACGCGCAAACAATGTTGGCACAATCGTTGGTTCAGCGCGAACACTGGCCACAATCGATACGGCAGTGCGTCTCAATATTTTAGATGAGGGCTTTGCAACAGCAGCAGACGCTGCCCAGGGGGCAGACCTTATCATCTTGTGCACACCTGTCGCCACCTGCGGTGCGATCGCCAAACAGATCTCGGGCAACATCAAGCAGGGCGCCATCGTGACCGATGTCGGCTCTGTGAAAACGTCAGTCGTCAAAGACTGCGCGCCACACATTCCAAAAAACGCGCACTTTATTCCAGGTCATCCGATTGCAGGCACAGAACAATCTGGACCAGAGGCGGGCTTTGCAGAACTATTTGAAAACCGCTGGTGCATTTTGACACCCGTCGCGGGGACCAACCGCGGTGCGGTTGAAAAATTAAAAGAGTTTTGGCGCGCTTTAGGCAGTGACGTCGAAGAAATGACGCCAGAGCACCATGACCTGGTGCTGGCCATAACAAGCCATGTACCGCACTTGATCGCCTACAATATTGTCAACACCGCCGAACATCTGAAGCGGGTCACAGAATCCGAAGTGATCAAATATTCCGCCAGTGGTTTTCGCGATTTTACACGTATCGCGGCTTCTGATCCCACGATGTGGCGCGACATCTTCCTAAACAACAAAGACGCCGTGCTTCACATGTTGGGTCGCTTTGATGAAAATCTTGCCGAATTGCGTCAGGCCATCAACGCAGATGACGGTGAAACGTTGTTTCGGCTGTTCCAAGAAGCACGTGCACTGCGCGCTGGTATTATTGAAGCCGGTCAAGACACGCCCGCACCAGACTTTGGCCGCCTGCAAGCTGCAAAAAAAGGCCCGCACGACCGCTAAGCAAATTTCATTGTTCCGAAGACCAACGAACTATTATTGCGGCCTTATGCCTTAGAGCATGTTCAGCTGAAATGGAATCAATTCTGTTTGGATCGCGGCGTGCGCGGCCTAAACCTTAAAACGTGCAATTGATCCACTAAACGCGATCAATCACAACGTGAATAAAGACACTGCCGGCACACCCAACAGCCTTCTTCCCGCACATAATCTGGCGAAGAACAGCGCGGGCAAGACTTGCCGGCAACCGAGGACGCCACAGACTGACCCGGACCGGCGCCTCTGTGAGACAATCTCATATCGCCCGCAGGATAATTTTCAGATTGGTGAAATTGAGCGGTGGGAGGAATTTCTTCGCCCGAATCACTCATCGCCTCAGAATCTGACAAAGGCCCTTGTGCTTCTGACGGGCCACCACTTTCGCCATCGGCCTGACCCTGTCGGGCATGCACACGCAGCAATTCCGGAGAGGCTTGAGTGTCACTTTCTACATCCAATGCTTTTAGATGCTGGTCAATGATGTCTCCGATAGCGGCAATCAAACTGGGAACGTATCGCCCTTTCATCCAATAACCGCCCTGCGGATCAAAAATCGCCTTGAGTTCCTCCGCCACAAAAGAAACATCACCACCACGACGAAACACCGCACTGATCATCCGCGTTAGCGCAACCGTCCAGGAATAGTGTTCCAAGTTTCGCGAATTGATAAAAATCTCAAACGGCCGCCGCCGACCCCCATGAAATGTATCATTAATCGTCACATAAATGGCTTGCCCGCTGTTGGGCCACTTTAGTTTGTACGTGGATCCTTGCAAGACGGCGTCGCGCTCCATCGGGTGCGCCAAATATACAATGTCGCCCGCCGTGCTTTTATCTTCCAACACCGATGTTATCGCTGGCGCGCGTGACCTTTCTTGCCCGGACTGATCATCTTGCACGCGAATTCGCACATTATCCGTACCTTCTCTTTCGCTCCCCTCTGCAGGGCTTAAAACAGCACCTGTCACCGGGTTCGGCCGATATGTCGTGCATCCCTTAAGACCAAGAGCATAGGCTTTCGTATAAACTTCTTTAAACGCATCAAACGTCAGCCCTTGCGGACAATTAATCGTCTTTGAAATTGAGCTATCAACATGCCGTTGTACGCTTGCTTGCATCGCCAGATGTTGCTCCGGCGAAAGCGCATTCGCCGTCACAAAGTTGTCGGGCAACACAGCGTCGGGGCCATTTTTTTCAAAATACAATGCAGCAGCATAGTCCGTGATTGTTTCTTGGCACGCACGACCATCAGCCTTCAACACGCGACGTTTATGGACAACATCAAAAACGGGTTCTATGCCACTTGAGATATTACCAGCAAGCAACGAGATCGTTCCCGTCGGCGCAATGGACGTCAAACATCCATTGCGAATGCCATTTTCTTTGATTTTACGGCGCACCTCATCTGAAAGGGCTTTCACATTGGGTGCGTCCAAAAACGCGGCCTCATCATAAAGAGGAAATGCACCCTTTTCCGCAGCAAGCTCAGCACTTGCTTGATAAGCGGCGTGTTGGATCGTTGCCATCCACGCGCCCGCCGAACGTTGCGCAGCTTCATCGCCATAGGACATGCCACACATAAAAAGCGCGTCAGCAAGCCCCGTCATGCCCAATCCAATCCGTCGTTTTTCTTCCGCTTCTGCCCGCTGCGCCACCAACGGATAGATTGAAACATCGATAAGGTTATCCAATAAACGCACAGCAACCCGAACCCGTTCAGCCAGGCTCTCTTGATCAAGCCGCGCGTTCTTAGTGAATGGATCCGCTACGAACTGTGTAAGATTAAGGGAGCCCAACAAGCAGGCCCCAAACGATGGCAACGGCTGCTCACCACAAGGGTTTGTCGCTGAGATCGTCTCGCAGTAGGCAAGGTTATTTTGTTGATTGATGCGATCTATAAAGATGACACCGGGTTCCGCATATGAATATGTGGCCCACATAATGCGATCCCACAAGTCACGCGCGCGAACAGTCCGGTAAACGACGCCATCAAATTTTAGGTCCCAGTCACAATCGTTTACAACGGCATCCATAAATGAATCGGAAACAAGAACCGAAAGATTAAAATTCGTCAGCTGCCCAGGCTGACTTTTTGCATCAATAAAAGTTTCTATGTCTGGGTGATCGGCACGAAGCAATGCCATCATCGCACCGCGTCGCGCACCCGCCGACATGATCGTGCGGCACATGGAGTCCCAAACGTTCATGAAACTGACAGGGCCTGAAGCATCAGCACCGATACTTTTTACCGGAGCGCCTTTTGGCCGAAGCGTTGAAAAATCAACACCGATCCCACCACCGCTTTGCAGCGTTAAGGCAGCATCTTTGACACTTTCAAAAATGCCACCCAAGTCATCCGGCACAGGCCCCATAACAAAACAATTAAATAACGTGACAGCACGACCACTTTCAGCACCCGCTAAAATGCGGCCCGCGGGCAGAAAACCAAAATCAGCAACGCAATCATAAAAGCGCTGCTCCCACACAGCCTTTTCACGCGGGTTGCCCCTTTCCGCACCTGCAGCTGCCTGCGCAACACGTTGAAAGGTATCCTGAAGCGTGTCGTCAATCGGTGAACCGTCAGCCCCCCGCAAGCGATACTTAAGATCCCAGATCAGTTCTGAAATCCCAGCTGAAAATGGTCCTGTGTTTGCTGCCATTAGCGTCTCAAGACTCCACACCACAAATTGCCTCAAATATGGGCCCGAGCTTAAACCGTGAAAAGGCAGCGAGTCAACAAAAGTTCACGAAATATTCTATTTTTGTTCTTAAAATCTCGACCAATAACATTTATACGCTCCGCAAAGGTTCGTGATTCGGTTTGCTCTCATTTTCTGGTACAGGGGGCGGTTGGGGGCTTTCTTGGGCCTCAACAATCAACCGTGACGCAGCAGTTTCGATCCGCTCTTCAAGCAGTTTTTGAAAGGCCTTGCGCGCCATGCCTGGTGGAATCGGTTCCAAAAACTCAACGATGATCTTTCCCGGATAACGCCACAACGATCGACGTGGCCAATATAGCCCAGAATTTAAGGCTAGTGGCACACATGGCAAATCAAGCCCCTCATAAAGTGCAAGCGCACCTGGCCGATACGCAGGCTCTGCACCCGGTGGACGACGTGTTCCTTCTGGAAAGATGAGAATTTGGCGATCATCAGCCACCCGCGCTTTCGCGTCTTTAAGCAATTGGCGAAGTGCGGCAGGCCCACGTTCCCGCCGGATCAGCACATGTTCAAACTTGCGCGAGAACCAGCCGTAGAACGGGATGTGACCAAGTTCCGCTTTCATCACCACCGCTGGATCATCAAACAATGGGATAAGCGCAAACGTATCCCACGCCGATTGATGTTTTGCCGCAACCAGAACGGGGCCTTCAGGCAGATGTTCGCGCCCACGCACTTCCATTGTTGTTCCAACAATCATGCGCATCCACCAAAGCGATGCGCGAGCATGGGCCTTAAGCCCGGCCATTGCCCACGATCTGGGCGCGAACAAAAGCCACGAACCCAAGATCAAGAAGGCAGCAGTATTGAGGTAAAAGACGACAACGAACACCAGCGAACGGAACATGAGCCTTACGATCACAAATTCGAAATTGGCGACGGGCCAACACTACTCGCAACCGAATTTCCGTTCCAGTTATTCACCGCCCGTGTGGCAGCAAGCCTAGTCCGCGCAAACAAGAACTTCACATATTCAGAAAGTAGAATCCGCGCCGAATCATAATGTAGCCACCACGCCCGTTCCTTAAACCTGCTTGGCAACACGGCATGCGGAATGAAGTTCACTTTAGGCAGTTCCCGAGACAGTTCCGCGAGACTGCGCGGCATATGGTAACTTGACGTCACAACGATTAAATTTTTCACTTTGTAAGCGCGCACCCAAGCGCGGGTTTCACCGGCATTTCCAGTTGTATTGAGAGCTTGGTATCCAAGATCAACGCAACACGCAAATTGATCTTCACCAATACCTGTCAGACGTGTGATGTCACGTTGGCGCGTCTTCTTATTGACGCCCGTGATCAATAGCCGCGACGCACGGCCTTCGCTAAACAAGCGCGCGCCTTCTTTCAGGCGAACGCCTTCGCCCGTCAAAACGACGATGCCATCTGCTTTGCTTTCGCTGATCCGGGGTTCCCGCGTAACAGAATTTGCAAAAAGTACAAATCCGCACACAAAGAGCCAAACCCCGATACCGGTGCCCCAAATCAAGATTTTCTTCGATGGACTCATGCAGCAGTCCTTCAGCGGTGCCGTGATATTGTCGACTTCTCACGCAGCGGGACGAGGGCCAATTTCATTTCGATAACACCGTACAAATTAGATCAGACAACACATTCAGCAAGTAGGCATTAACGCTCATTCAGGACAGTGACATAGAACGACACGGCTACACAATTCAATTGCTTAGCCCAAACGCCCCAAACAACGCACATGATCACGAACACGCTAACAAATGCGTATTTTTAGCCCAGTTTTTGGCCACCGGGCGCCCGCTGATCACAATATATGAATGATTCGCGTGTTCTGTGGAGAAAGACGCGGCCATAGCCCCACACGCGGCAAAATTTTACGGGCCGGTCTAAGGAACTTTCAGTAATATTTCGGAGTGCGTTCAACCGTCCGTCTAAAGCTCAGATTTTGCTGCTTAAAATTCTATAGACGCCAAACCGAGACGTCAGCATGCAAAGCGCGGCAATAACAACAACAACAATACCTAGTAAGATGTAGCCTGCCGTATCCAGCGACCCTTTTCCGATAAATCGCTGCAATTCGATCAAAGTCACAGAGCCCCCGCCAAGCAGGAGCATAATGCTTGGCATGGCCAAAAAGACGAGCGCAGCCAAAAGCGCCCCTAAAATACCGGCCTTGATTCCGAGCCTAAGAAAATGACGTTCAAACTCTCTCGCAATAAAACCGTCAGTTGCTCCAACGAAGTGCAACACTTCAACGATTTCACGATTTGAAAGCAAAGCGCTTCGCGTTGCAGAAACGATAATGGCTGTTGTCGCGGCTGCCACGAGCAACAAAATCGCAATACCCCCGAGCGCAAATGAGCGCGTCACTGTGCGAATCTGCTGCTGCCAGTGCCGATGGTCATCTAAGATCGCACCAGGAAATTTGCTCGAGAGCTGCGATCGCAACTTTTCAAAGTCAGGCGGATCCGTGCTGCGCTCCAGTTCAACCGCAATCAGTCGTGGCACCGGCAAGGACTCAAGCACATCCGCTTGTCCCAACCACGGTTCCAACAGTTGCGTTGTATCTTTAAGGCTCACCACCCGCGCATTGGCAATTCCTGCCTGTTGATCAAGAAACGCCGCCACCTCGGCAACGCGTTTTTCCGTATCAACATTTTCCTGCGGTTCGATCTGAACAGTAACTTCACCGGCCATGTCCCGAAGCCATGCGTCAGCCGATTGGTTGATCATGTAAACAGCACCAGCCGTCAGGCACGCAAGAAAACACATGATCAAGATTACAAGCATCAACGAGTGGCCCGTGACAGAACTCGCAGGAACGACAGGACCTTGCGTCGCGTTGTCGCCGAACTCCGCCGCGTCAACGGGGGCGTAGAGATCTTGGTTACGCGTTACCCGAGTATGCACTTCGCTTTCAAGCTGCGAGTGCGTGTAGGTTGCAGGCCCCGTCGCCATCTCTTCTCGCCCATCGTCATTGGCCGGCGGGCGGCGAGAACGTGTGTTGCGATCTCTCGCGTTGTTATACGATCCGGACATGGCCCTCATTCAATTCCAAGCGTGGTGCCTTAAATTGACGCATCAACTGATGATCGTGCGTGGCAATTACGACGGACGTCCCAAGCCTATTCAACTCAATAAACAATCTCAAAAGGCGTCGCGCCATCTGCGGGTCAACGTTACCCGTCGGCTCGTCCGCAAGAAGCAGCTCTGGCTTGCCGATCACGGCCCGCGCAATGGCCGCACGTTGTTTTTCACCGCCTGACAGGACCGAGGGGTAAGCATGCATGCGATCGCCCAATCCAACCCATTGCAAAAGATCGGTGACGTCCTCGCGATAATCATCGACTTTTTTGCCCACAACCCGCAACGGCAACGCGACATTCTCCCAGGTCGTTAAGTGATCCAGAAGGCGAAAGTCCTGAAACACGATTCCAATTCGTCGCCGCAATTGCGCGCGCTTTGCAGTTGAGACATGACTCACATCATGATCAAACAATTGTATCCGACCGCGCGTTGGATGAATCGACATAAACAGCAATCGCAGCAACGTCGTTTTTCCTGCACCGGAAGGTCCCGTCAAAAAATGAAACGAACCAGGACGCAAGTTAAAACTGATGTCAAACAAGACATCCGGTCCACGATCATATCTGAGGGCAATGTTGTTTAGTCGGATCACGGTCGTCGATTATTTGCTCTTTAATCACCGGTATCTTTAGGACTGGGCGCCAGCTTCCCGGCTCCGCCAAACAGATTTGGCATGAGGCCCGATTGCGCTGTCTTGTCCAACCCCATTACGATGGTTTGTACAATTTGGCCAGAACTGCATCAATTGGTCACGATTGTGGCGGCCTCGTGTGCACAGATAATTTCAACCTAAATCGCATAATATAACCCATGCAGCTTGTGCAACCTGCGCAATCGTCTGTTAGGTTCAGGGCATATGTGTGTCAAATGCTGTGGTCAATGAGGCGAATTCAGGAATTAAGTAAATGACCCAACCTTCAGAAGCGGCCCTTACCATGTCGGGCACCGAAGAAACGGTCGAGATTATTTTTTCTGCTGCGGAAATATCTGAGCGCCTCAGCACCATCGCCCAAGAGATATCTGACAGTAGCCTTGATCGGTTAATGATCATCGCAATCCTAAAGGGCAGCTTTGTCTTTGCAGCTGATCTTATTCGCGCGCTACATCACGTTGGCATTGAACCAGAAGTCGATTTCATGACGCTATCAAGTTACCGCAACAGTAAGGTCTCATCTGGCAGAGTAGAAATCCTGCGTGACGTCGAATTGGATGTCACTGGCCGCAACATTTTGTTGGTTGATGATGTGCTTGACTCTGGCCGTACCTTGGCATTTGCCAAAGACCTTTTGTCAGCCCGAGGCGCTAACAACATCAAAACTTGTGTACTTGTTGAAAAAGCTAGCCGTCGTGCAGTGAATGTTGAAGCAGATTTTTGCGCATTTTCCTGCCCCGATATTTTTGTCGTTGGCTACGGCATGGACGTGTCCCATCGCTATCGCGAGCTTCCATTCGTCGGCCGCTTAACGTAGTGTCTCCCAAGTTTCACCTGCTGGGGAGGCAATAATGCAGGTTTTGCTCGCAGATGATGATGCCGCAACGCGTGATTTTGTAAAGCATGCCCTTGAAGATGAAGGTCACGTGGTGACAATCGTCCAAGATGGTGTCGAAGCAGTAGAAAAACTTGACGAAAAACAATCAGAGTTTGACATCTTAATTTCGGACATCGCCATGCCCGGTTTAGATGGCTTGGCCGTCGCACAAAAAATGCTGAGCAAAAATCCGGAAATGAAAATGGTTCTTATGTCCGCACTTGATGCCGAACTTGATCGCGCAAAAGCGCTGAATGCCAACAACATGAAGATCTTATCTAAACCGTTTAGTTTGGATGAGATCAAATCCGCAGTGAAAGAGCTTCTCGCACAATAATTTGTAGCGAAAATAGACTTAGCCGCCCGTAACACTCATGTGTCGATTGACGGACGGCTGAGATGCGCCGCGTTCGATCACAAAGTCGTGACCCTTAGGCTTGCGTGCAATCGCCTTGTCTATTGCCCGCAGAAGCAAAGCGTCATCCGAGCTTTCCCTAAGAGGTGTACGCAGGTCCGCCACATCCTCTTGTCCAAGACACATATAAAGCGTGCCCGTGCACGTCAGCCGGACACGGTTGCAACTTTCACAGAAGTTGTGCGTCAGCGGTGT
This sequence comes from Hyphomicrobiaceae bacterium, assembly GCA_965222775.1. Classification (GTDB taxonomy): domain Bacteria; phylum Pseudomonadota; class Alphaproteobacteria; order Rhizobiales; family Hyphomicrobiaceae; genus CBDCUV01. Next base: position 557,654 of record OZ244971.1, on the reverse strand, counting down.
GATAAAACCGAGGCGACCACCGGTCTCTTTGATTTCAACATAACGTGCCGGCCCGCCTGTGCGAAATGGAATGTCCGCAAGCGTCCAACGTCGTTCAAGGTCTCGCCGCACTTCAGACAACGGCAAATATTGATCGGTCCGATCACCCTCGATATCACCTAACGGCATCGTTTCAATAAGTGTGAGATCCGCACCGCGCCCATGCGCAAATTCAATGAGCTCATCAATGACATGCTCATTGACGTCTTTCAGCGCCACAGCATTGATCTTCAATTTGAGACCTGCGGCCTCGGCCGCATCAAGACTTCGAAGAACTTTTGAAAGATCACCCCAACGCGTAATTTCTTTAAACCGCACAGGGTCAAGCGTGTCGATCGACACATTGACCCGCCGCACACCACACTCAAAAAGTTGCCTTGCGTAAGTTTCAAGCTGGCTGCCATTGGTCGTCAAAGTGAGTTCATCAAGAGCACCAGATGATAGGTGTCGCGACAGCGATTGAAACAGCCACATGATGTTTTTGCGCACGAGTGGTTCCCCGCCTGTAATGCGCAGCTTTCGAACTCCTTTTCGAATGAAGGCTGAACAAAGTCTGTCCAGTTCTTCCAGCGTGAGTAGGTCCTTTTTGGGCAAAAACGTCATATGCTCGGACATGCAATAGACACATCTAAAATCGCAACGGTCCGTAACCGACACCCGCAAGTAGCTAACCTGCCGGCCAAAGGGATCGATGAGGCTTTCCGTGCCTGTGCCTCCATCATGATCAGAATGTGAAACTTTTTTGAGCATCTTTGCCTTTTTGATCGCGAAACAGCGCGCCTGCGTTCTGATCACCAGATAAACTCTGTATCCGCAGAACGCCCAACAACGTTGTGTCTTACTATGTAGTGGCTGACAAGCAAATTGTCGAAAAGGATAAGCCTTACAAAGCAGCGAATTGAGCGGCAATTCGGCCAATTGCAAGGGTCGCGACGTTGTGCTGCGGCGCAGCTTGTGCTTTGACGAGGTCCACTGTAGTTGTCAATTCGCCCGAAACGTGCCGGGCTAAATGTAGCGGGTTCCACCAGTTGGGGGTACGAATGACAGACGCGAGCGCGCCGGCCACAGGCGCAAACGGAGCAAAATCGGGCATTCTCGACAAGGAACGTATCGTCGCAAAACCCGGTTTCAATCGTTGGTTAGTTCCACCTGCTGCTCTCGCAATTCACTTATGTATTGGCATGGCATACGGCTTGAGCGTGTTTTGGATACCGCTTGAACGCGCTATTGGTGTCGATAGTTCCGTCATTTGCCCAGACATGGCCTGGTACGAAGCCCTCATCACAACAACCTGCGATTGGCGTCGCGGCGATCTTGTGATGATCTTCACCATTGGCATTGTCTTCCTAGGGCTCTCAGCAGCCGTGTTTGGTGGTTGGTTAGAACGCGCTGGTCCGCGAAAAGCAGGCGTAGCGGCCGCGCTCTGTTGGGGCGGTGGTTTTATCATTTCAGCACTTGGCGTCTACCTCCATCAACTCTGGATCTTGTGGTTGGGTTTGGGCGTCATTGGCGGCATTGGGCTTGGCCTTGGTTACATTTCACCGGTGTCCACACTCATCAAATGGTTTCCGGATCGGCGCGGTATGGCGACCGGTATGGCCATCATGGGTTTTGGCGGCGGTGCCATGATTGGCTCGCTGCTCGCGAACCTACTCATGCAGCATTTTAGAGACAACCCCGTCGTAACTCAGGCTGGCGTTGCGGAGGCGATGTTTACGCTCGGCTCAATTTATATTTTGTGTATGCTTGCCGGTGCATTTGGCTATCGCATTGCGCCAGATGGTTGGCGTCCCGACGGTTGGACCCCACCAGATGATGCCGCCCACGCCATGATCACGACAGGCCACGTACACTTACATAACGCGCACAAAACCCCACAGTTTTGGTACATCTGGGTCGTGCTTTGCATGAACGTTTCCGCAGGCATTGGTGTGCTTGCGGTTGCATCCCCCATGTTGCAGGAAATTTTTGCCGGCTCTTTGATCGGCCTACCGAACTTATCGCTCAAAGAGCTTGATGTGACCCAAACCGCGGCCGTTGCCGGCATTGCCGCAGGGTTCGTCAGCCTCCTATCGCTGTTCAATAGTTTTGGCCGCATCATTTGGGCATCGTTGTCTGACTTTATCGGACGCAAGATGACGTATTTTTGCTTCTTCGTACTTGGTATGATTTTGTATGCCGCCGCACCTTCTTTGGCGCAGATTGGAACGCCGTTACTGTTCGTGGCAGCCTTCTGTTTTATTCTCACCATGTATGGCGGTGGCTTTGCAACGGTGCCTGCTTACCTTGCTGATATCTTCGGTACCCAATTTGTGGGCGCCATTCACGGCCGGCTTTTAACGGCCTGGTCAACAGCTGGCGTGCTCGGCCCACTTGCCATCGTCTACATTCGCGAAGCGCAGTTGGCGGCAGGCGTCGATATCGCCAATTCGTATGATTACACGATGTATATTTTGGCAGGCTTCTTGTTGATCGGCTTTATTGCCAATGCATTGATCGGGCCCGTCAATAAGAAATGGTTGATGACCGAAGAGGAGCTGGCCCAAACACGACTTAAAGCAGCCACGCAACCTACACAAACAGGGTCATTTGGCATCGGCCTCGGTGGCTTTAGCCCGTTTGTGTTGCTGGCATGGCTGGCTGTCGGAATTCCGTTCTTCTGGGGCGTATGGAATACGTTAGGTAAAGCGGCCAAATTGTTCCAATAATCGATCAACGAATATGCCTGTCGCACGGGCTTGAACCAAAAAAAACGGAGCCATGAGACCATGGACCAAGACCGATTCACGTCTTCTCTAAAGAAATTCTTGCGCGAAGTCGGCGTCACATCCCAGCAAGCCGTTGAAGCGTTCATTGAAAAAGAAGGACTGTCGGAAGGCAAACTACAATTAAAGATGACCTTGACCGCCGAGGGAACAGAACTCAATCACGTCGTCAAAGGGGAAATTGATTTGGGCTGATCGTCGACCTTAATTCATTTTCGGCGACGGGAACGCAAACTCATGTCGCGCTCGAACTAACGGCAGCGTTCCTTGTCACACCACCATCGTTACCCCAGCCATCAACGTCAACGGTCGCCAACAGGGCCGCAAACAAAAAAGCGCCCATCAGCAACCCAACAACAACCGACCTCAAAACCATCAAAGTCCCTGTCTCCCCAAATTGGAAAATGTCGTTCGATAGTCCACATGCCCATCCCTGGCACGATTTAAAGGGTCCACTCACGAACTGGTGTAATGGGTTGATGTTTGGCGCTTGTTCCGCACCTCACGCTTCACACAATTGTGCAATCCGCGTGATCTCACCAGCGCTCGCCACTTATCAATTCAGCAGTTGGCTTCCAACAACCGCACTTCGCTCAACCCTTCAAGGGGTCGACTGAGATCGAATAGAATTTTGCGCAGCGCCCGCCCGTCCGACGTCGGCGTTTTGCCTTCAAGGCAGGTGGCCAACGCAGCTACAGCTGCAAGCGCGGATGTCATTGGTTGGCGAACCCTCCGATCCACTTTTTCGTCATCCGCCCAAATGTCCGTTCTCTCATTTTTGATCTGCAACGTACCCTCTGCAAATTCATTTTGTGAAAGCGGAGCGACAGTGAGCGCATTTGGGGCATCAACTTTTATTGGCCAATCGGAAGAATCGTCCCGAGAAATAGGCGCAAGAATAAAAAGCTTACCATTGTGCACCTCAAACATCTTTCGGAATTCTTCCCAATCTACATCCGGAATACGCCAAGAAGACAACACGACAATTCGCGCTGGAACATGTAGAACGTGAGAGTACAAAGACGCAGCATACTCATTTTTTAAAATCCGACCTTCGTTGTCCGCGAGGCGCATCGGAATAATTCGTGCTTGCGGGTATTGTCGTAAGATCTGCAATGCAAGTTCCGTCGCGTTTTTGTCGGCGGGCAAAGTTTCGGGGTCTGCAAACGGTCGACGGTCGTTATCAACAAAATCCCATCCAATGAGTTCCCCTTCGCCGTCCCGAGCTAAGCGCGCAGCTATAACCTCGTTGCGATAATCAATACCAGTTCCAACAATCACAATTGCTTCGCCACCGGGATCGATGCCTGGCGGCACCTCAGGGTCAGCCGCAGCAGCCGTACGCATAACAAATGCCGTGGCCAACAGGGCCAAAACGGCCACATAGATTGGCCGAACTTTCATTTGTGAGAACCCTCGTCACGAGCTGATTGGTCGCGCTCGCCGTCCGTGAACGGCCGTCGCTTCAACGGGCCAATTGTTTGATCAACAAAGTCCGCGATGGCTTTAACATCATCAAGCGTAAAGACGGGCAGGCGCGACGTCCCCACCGGGTGATCGGCGGCGATGGCAATAATGTCGGGGTCGTCTTCCGCCAACTTTTGCTTGGTGAGAGATTCAGCCCTTCGCGCCTCGATCTTTGGCAAGGATGCGGACTTATAGCCTTCAACGATAATCAGGTCACAGGGCTCAAGCGCGGCAATCACTTCATCAAAGTTTGGCTCAGGCGCACCATCAAGCTCTGAAACCAACGCCCATCTTTGCCCGGAAACTATTGCAACCTGCTGCGCACCAGCGCGCCGATGCCGCGCGCTATCTGTTTCCCCATCATCGATCTGAAAACCATCATGGGCGTGTTTGACCGAGGCAACTTTTAAGCCACGTTTGCTAAATTCTTCAATCAACCGCACGGCAAGCGTCGTTTTGCCAGACTTCTTCCAGCCCACAATACCGATCATCGGCGTTCCAAATCGCGGATGTTTGCGCATCAATGTTCCATCACTTCTAATAGCTGGCGCGCTTCTTTGAGGTCTTCGGGTGTGTTGACGTTAAAAAACGGATCAACGCTGCGGTCGCCAATTTGGCAAAACGGGTAGTCAACTTTGATCGTACCATGGCGGTCCGTCCAATGCAGCACCTTGCGCACGCCGTCATTAAGCGCGTCATCAAGATCATCCGCCAATGCTACAGGCCAAAGTCCGATAACAGGATGGACATGGTCGCCAGAGGCAGCAAGCGCAATGTTCGCCTCATCCTGCAGCGCATCTGCAAGTCGCAAAATTAGATCGCGTGGTAAAAACGGGGCGTCCGTTGAGACCGTCGCGATAAAACGCGCATCGGCTCGGTGTTCCTGCACCCACCTCATACCAGCCAACACTCCGGCCAGCGGGCCCACGTGCCCACCGATCGTGTCGCTCACGATCGGCAGACCATATGCAGAAAACCGCTGCGCCGGTCCATGGGCATTGATGATCATGCCGCCCACCTGACCTGTGATGCGATCGATCACGTGGGCGATCATCGTCTTGCCGCCGATCTCCAAGAGGCCTTTGTCACCACCGCCCATGCGCAGGGCCTGACCACCGGCCAACAAAACCCCGACAATTTCATTTTTATGAATGTTCATGCGCTCCGTAACAGGATTGTGCTCTGCAAATTTCAGTCTTCCTCTATGGCCACAGCACCGATGAAATCAATTATAGCCACTTCAGATATGAGCATTTGTTGGCTAAGATGCTCAGCACTCGGTGCAATTCCCGATTGAAACACCTGTTAGCAACAAAATGACAGTTGCGAGTATTTTGGCCTTGGCCGCAGCCCTGGAGATCCTAAATGCAGTCATCAAAGACATTCAATCGCCCGTGCAGAGTTTCCCGGGGCTATCCGGGAGCAAGACCATTCACCCTGCTAATGAATTGAATTTGCACACTATTACACGCGAAGTCCATTAGAGCTGAAATGACGAACTTACTCCAACGCATTGCACAGGACCAGGACGCTCAGGCGTTCGAGGAGCTATTTGTCCAATATGCACCGCGTGTCAAATCCATCCTCGTGAAACAAGGCACCGACCCCGCCACGGCCGAAGAGCTGGCCCAGGAGACGATGATGACCGTCTGGCGGAAGGCTGGGCTCTATGCCGAGGCCCGTGGCAGCGTCGCAACATGGGTTTTTACCATTGCACGTAATCTACGCATCGATCGCTTGCGTAAACACTCATCAATGCGTCAAGTCGATGAAGATCTGACGCTTTTTGAATCAAATGACCTCGCCTTGGATGAGGTCGTCTCGCGGTCTCAGGAACAGGAGCGGGTCCGTGAGGCCCTAAGTTGTCTGCCAAAGGAGCAACGAACAATTATCGAGCTATCTTACATTCAAGGGCTTTCCCAACGCGAGATTGCAGAACAGCTGTCCGTGCCACTCGGAACGGTCAAGTCTCGAATGCGGCTTGCCTATAGTAGGATACGCAACGCGCTACAGGACATAGCATGACGGTCAGCCACCATCTCGACCATGCGACTCTTATGAGTTATGCATCTGGTGCGCTCGGCGAGGCACTGTGCATCGTCGTTACAGCGCACTTAGAGATGTGTCCTCGCTGTCGCGAGGAAGCGCGCCGTTTAAACGTCCTTGGGGGCGTGATTTTGGAACAAGCGGCGCCAACCAAAATTGAGCGCGACATGAATTCAACGATGAAATCACTTCCTTCAGACGTTTTGGTAGCCGCACCTCCGCCGAGCAAGAGGGCACAAGGAGATGTGCCGTACGCGTTGCAGGATAGATTAGACGTGCCACTTGACGATGTGTCTTGGAGCTGGCTTGCGCCCGGTGTGAGCACCCATCAGTTGCCATTGTCAGGCAAAGACCAGGGCGATCTGCGTTTGTTGCGCGTTGAACCAGGCGTAACGGTGCCAGAGCATTCCCACGGCGGATCTGAGCTCACGCTCATTTTGCGCGGGGCTTACACCGATTGCTTTGGACGCTTTGGTCCAGGCGACGTGGCAGACTTTGATGAAGAATGTACACACCAACCGGTGGTTGATACGGATGAGGCGTGCATTTGCCTCGTGGCCAGTGAAGCTCCTGCACGGTTCACTGGATTACTTGCTCGATTAATGCAGCCACTCACAGGAATGTAGCGTGGCCGCATCCCCAAGATGGAAACTGGTGTGGATCACCGGTGCCAGTAGCGGCATTGGTCGTGCTGTCGCCCAGCAGCTGGCAGAAAGCGGCGTGTCGGTTGCCATTAGCGCGCGCAATGCCGAAAAACTTGCATCAATTGAAGCGACGTCTCAATGCCTGTTCGCCTATCCGGTCGATGTCACCGACCTGACGGCAATGCAATCTGTCGCCAATCAAATTGAGCAGGACCACGGTCCCATTGATCTTGCAATTTTTTCCGCAGGTCTCTGGCGGCCGATGACTGTGCGAAATTTTGATGCCGGCACAATAGCCGAAGCAATGAACGTCAATTTCAACGGCGTCATGAATCAAATATCAAGTGTCCTACCTCAAATGCGCAAACGCGGAAGTGGGCACATTGCATTTCTTTCTTCCCTCGTTGGATATCGCGGTCTACCAAAATCCATCGCCTATGGGCCTTGCAAAGCAGCACTGATCAATTTTGCTGAGTCGCTAATGCCCGACGCAAAGCGTCACGGTATTGATGTCTCTGTCATCAATCCCGGCTTTGTTGAAACGCCGATGACGCGAATCAACGACTTTCCAATGCCCTTTATGATTTCTGCAGATGAGGCCGCACAAAAAATCATCCGCGGTCTTGAAAAAAAGAAGTTCGAAATCGCCTTCCCGTGGCAACTCACAGCAATCTTAAAAATTGCACGACTGTTACCCTACAGATTGTACTTCTACTTGATGAGAAGGTTCATTGCACGCGGATGAGCCATGCCCTCAGGAAGGGCTGCGTTTTGTCATTTTGTAATGGCCAACGTTAATTGTTCCGCGTTCGAAACCAACTTCGCAGTACGTCAGATAATAAAGCCACATGCGCCGAAATCGCTCATCGTATCCCATTGCGGACAACGCAGGCCACGCAGCTTCAAACCGCTTACGCCATGCGCGAAGCGTTCTGACATAACTGTCACCAAACGTCTCAATCACCTGAAAGTTAAGTCCGGCCTTGGCGCTATGGGATGACATAATGTCCTGGGTTGGCAACATGCCACCTGGAAAAATGTAACGTTGAATGAAATCAGGTTTGGCTTGGTAAGCGTCAAACTCGTTAGGATGTATCGTGATCGCCTGTAGGAGTGCTGTGCCACCTGGCTTAAGGCGCTGAGCGAGCACATCAAAGTAGTCCTGCCAATACGCTTTTCCGACCGCCTCGATCATTTCAATGGAAATGATGTGGTCAAACTCGCCCTCAACATCGCGATAATCAACAAGTCGTACGTCAACAAGGTCGCCAAGCCCGGCACGACGAAGGCGCGCCTGCGTGAAAGCAAGTTGCTCTTGTGACAGGGTAATAGCTACGCACTTCGCCCCCGATTCGGCAATGCGCTCTGCCATGGAACCCCAACCACATCCAATTTCCAGAACACGATCGCCTGGCTTAACACCAAGTGCGCTCAATATACGGCCATGTTTTTCAACCTGTGCCTCTTCCAGCGTGCACGCCGCGTTGGGATAAATGCCGCTCGAATAGGTCATGGTTTGATCGAGCCAGTGCGCAAAAAAGTCATTGCCGAGATCATAATGATAAGAAATGTTGCGGCGACTGCCGCTGCGCGTATTCCGTTTCAGTTGATGTTTGACGATATCCGGCAACCGGACCTTAAAAAATCCACGTCCCGCCCGCGCGAATTCTTGCTGATTGTCGAGGAAGAAGTGAAAGACCTGACCAAGGTCAGTGGTCGTAAAATCACCCGCCATGTAGCTTTCAGCAAAGCCTACCGTCCCACGCGCGATGGCTTTTCGGATCATGGCATAAGAGTGCAAATTTAGGTTTGCATCGGCGTGACTTTTACTGAACTCGCCGGTCACAAATGACCGGCCCGATGGCAAAACGACCCGTAGCCGGCCTTTGTTCAACTTCCTCAGGGCACGACGCGCAATTTTGATAGCCACGCCATCCCAAAGTTCCTCAAACGTGATCCGTCTCGGAGAATTGTAAACTCTAATAGAGCCGCGTTTTTGCATTTCAAATCTATATATAAGTACTAAGGACCGCTAACCGAATATCGAGGTGAGCGATGCCCAGATATAACGGGAACGCCCCGGAACCACAATCGAATTGCTTCCCAATGGATACCGGCGATCACCTTTAGCGTCATCAAAGGATAGCGTACCAATATGCCCAAAAGTGTCAGTGCTGTCAGCGGCTTACGCGTGGCCCTGAAATGCGTTTTTAAAAGTGCGCCATCTTGGTCGCGCAGCAACACAGCAACCAGCAGATCTCGATCAGGAATTTGTACACGGAAGCTATAGCGACCGTGAGACGACGCAAATGGCGAAACGAAAAGTTCCTTTTTGCAAGACTGAGCTAAAAAATTTCCATGGGGTTTGCCTGCGTTCACCACATAGCTTTTCCGCTCCCCAAAAGTATTTGAAACCTCATAGATGAGAGCACGAAGCTTGCCGTCTGACTCAAAACAAAAATAGACACTAAGTGGATTAAAGACGTAGCCCAGGACCCGCGGATAAGCGAGCAATTGAATTGAAAGCCCTTGGGGCGAAATGCCGGATTTTGCAAGAGCATCTCTTGCGTGTTGCGCCGCCGGCGTACCATCTCCTGGCCCAAAGTCACGATCAAAAAGGCTAAAGAGATTAAAGCGGTTGCGCGAAAAAAGCGGCGACGTGGCGACAGCTTCATCAATCCGATCTACGTCGATCAAAAACGAAAACACATTGTAAGCCAGTGCATGGCGGCACGGGCGCAGCCGTTTGTGAACCACCTGACCGCAATACAAATAGGCAGGTTGCTCCCACATTAGGCGGCCTCCGCAAGGATTTTTGGCGTCAACCTGCTTTTGGTCCAAATGCGCGAAGATGGGTCATCAAGGCTCCAGGGTCGCGCAACCCCACCCAACTGCTCGCCAACGGCAAGACCCGCCTGCAACCCATCCTCGTGGAACCCATAACCTAAGTAGCTGCCTGCATACCAAGTGCGCCGGTAGCCCTGTAAACTCCAAAATTTGCGCTGGGCTGCAAGCGCCGCCGCATCAAATTCTGGATGACGATATTGAAAACTCCCAAGTATCGTTTTGCGGTCAATGTTCCGATTAGGGTTCAGTGTCACAAAAATGTTTTGCGACGTGTTGAGGTGTTGCAGTTTGTTCATCCAATAGGTGACACAGGCTGCCCCATTGTGATCTTGACCAGAAAAATTCCAACTGGACCACAAATGGCGTCGCTGCGGCATAAGACGCGCGTCCGTGTGCAAAACGGCGACGTTATTTGAGTAAGAAATGGGCGAAAGCAACGCACGTTCTTGGGCATCAGCATCGCCAAGCATTTTAAGCGCTTGGTCTCCGTGACACGCCAATACAACGTGATCAAATTTGAGCGTTGATCCACCTTCCAGCGCGACGTCAACACAATTGTGGAGGCGCGTTAGATGCGAGACTTGGGTGTTGCGCAGCGCCACACCCTTAAAGTCATCCAAAATCCGTATCACATATTCTCGTGAACCACCCTGGACCGTACGCCAACGCAGCCGATCATAAGCTCGCAGAAGGCCATGGTTTGAAAAAAATCGCGCAAAAGTAGCCGCCGGAAAATCCAACATTTTGTCTGGCGGTGCCGACCAAATGGCACTTCCCATTGGGAGAATATGATCAGCGACAAACTCTTTCGAATATTGACCAGAACTGAGCCAAGCACCGAGAGTGAGCGTGCAATCACCATCCGCTTTCGCGTAGATCCGTGCTTCCTTAAAAAAGCGAAGAATGTCTTTTCCCATACGCCAATGGCGGGGCCTGAAAAGATTTCGCTTTTGCCCGAAAAATCCAAGAATACCGTTACCGCAGTACTCATAGCTCCCGCGATCGAGAGAAACGGCAAAACTCATCGACGTTTCCGTCGTGGGCACACCTAGATGATCAAAAAGCGCCACCAAGTTTTGATAGTTTCGCGTGTTGTAAACGATAAACCCCGTGTCAACCGGGACAGCACCGTCAATAACGGGCACATCAACCGTATTTGAATGCCCACCGAAGTAAGGCCCCCGTTCCATCAAGGTGACGTCGTGCCGCCGCGACAACAGCCACGCAGCACTGAGGCCCGAGATCCCGGAGCCAATAACAGCAATTTTCATGAATCCCTTTTTGATCGCGTGAATTTTCGAAAAACATTACGCACGTATTCCATTTATGGATCACGCGATCATAAGTCGGTTTTCGCGGCGCGTGGGCAACGGTGTTAATCGAAGTGAAAAAGGGGTTGTTACTTGTGCAGCCTCAGGCCACGTCGCCGTGCGCCCAAAATCAAAAACGGGTCGCAGGTGATCCAGCACGAGTTTCTTGGTTACAGCCTGCGAGAGGTATGGCCGTTTTCAAAAATATCACGCGGTGCCGCGTGGCGACGTGCCGAGCCCCGGCACACTGGCGACGGTTTCCGCAGGTTTCGCGCCGCCTTGTGCCCCTGCACCTTCAGAACCGGTAAGGACCATCAACAACGGCGTCAAACCTTCGGTATCAACAATCCGATATATCTCAATATCGCTGCGCGCCTTTTCGCTCCAACCTGTGATCTTCAGCATTTGTTCGGCTTTTGAAAAAAGCCCATGGTTCCGAAGTGGTTCCGCCGTACGAATTTCCTCCGCCTTTTTGGCATCAAGCTCAATCTTGGCGCCCTGCGATTGCATTTTTTCAAGGTCCTCGAGTCTCATTTTCCGAACGTCGGTGAGATCCGTCATGCTGCCAACGGATTCCTCTTTCCTTAGTGCCTTTATTTCTTTGCGCGTCGGCCACCTCACGAGGTTAAGATCATCAAGCACCCCCGCAAGTTGATTCATCGCAAGCGCTTTATCTGCCTCATCTTTGTTGTCGGTGTCCGCGCTAAACAAGTTTGGTATGATAAAGTAGGACGCCTGATTGTGGTATATGAAGTGTCGACGAACCCATTCGATGTCGGCGCCCTCTGCCCGGCTTATGGCCGTGTTGATGGCATCACGCACTTGGCGCACAACCGCCTGACTTGGTGCCACGGGTGGCGGGGTTGTGGGCGGATTAAGAGCCGTGAGTGCGAATAAGCCAAGATCAACGCCAATAGTTGCCAACAACGCGATAAGATCGCGTCCCGTAATCGTCGAGGCCGTGGTAGTTTCGCTGCCGTCTGATTTAAAGCCGTTCAGCACATAGCGAGCTGCCGCTGCCAGATTGCCACCGATGTTAGCCCACAAATTCTTCACCGCATTCGCAACACCCGCCGGGCCTTCACTAAAGTTAGCTTGGCGAAGCGTCAAATCTGCTGGTTCGGCAGCTTGGCTTGCAGCCTGCTCCAGTCGCTGTGCAAGTGTGGGGTCGTAACAAGAAAACCCGGGTTTGCCAGGTTTTATAGAAACCACACCTGCAAGAGCGCGCATTTCTGCAGCGGTTGATTGGCCGAGCTCATTGCTGCGCGCCGCAATACTTTGTGCACGTGCGCGCACTTGCCGTGCCTTGTTTTCAAAATCTTCCTGTCGTTCAGCAACAGTTGTCCCTTCGAGCCGGGCTGCGGTTTGTCGCAGTTGTTCTAAATCTTTTTGTACGGGTCCCAACCAGGATTGCGTAATGCCATCACGCAGCGAGGCTACGGAATCGCGCACGCTGAGACGTGCGTTGTAAAGTGGACCGCGACCGGCACCCGAAGCCTTCCCACAACTGCCGCCCGAAGATTCCTCGCGGCCCATTTGGCTTTCCGACCAATTGACCACATTGTCTAATTGAATTTTCACCGCATCGAGGCGTGCCGCCACCGACGTCGCAGCATTGCTGGCATCTTCTTGTAAAGCCGACAGACTTGTGCGTGTGGCCTCTTCACCGGCGATCAAGCTCCACCAAAATCCATAACCAAACCCGATCGACCACAAAGCCAGAAACAAATATAAAGGAGCTGTAATAAAACGGTCGCGCCAAGACCGCCCAACGCCAAACGTTTCTCTTAGAGCAAGCCACATCAAAAACGTCAGCGCCACTGTAATTGCAATCACAAGCGCCTCATTAGGAACCGAAAGACCTCCTGGAATTTCACGGGCCTGACTTGCCGGTGATGTCGAAACGCCAACGATAAAGTCGCTCATCCCACTCCAGGTCGCATAACCCGAAATGCAAAGCAGCATCAACGATGCGATACCGATTAAGGAATTTCGCCCGAGCAGATAATTGATGACCCTGCCAAAAGTGCTATCGGGTTGCCCTGTCCGTCTTGCCATTATCCCTGCCCCTCGCGGTCTTTACTAACGTCGCATGTTTTCGTTTCAAACCGAACCGCCCGCTCGCACACGGCTCACCACCCGCACCTTCGACTACACAAAAAGTAGCTGCTTGTCCCGTTAAACTGGTGAGATTTTGGCAAGGCTTGCTATTAAGCGTAACATCAGCGCCACGACCGATACCTCTTGCGCTGCATCACGGTGCCCGCCCCGGCAAGCTGCCCTTGCGCGCAAATTTGGGGTCTTCGTCCCCCACATAGCCCGTATCGGCGTCAAAAATAATCCGTTCACTGCCCGCAAGCGCAACAAATCGCTTTCCGCGCGCTCGTCCTATGAGCGTCAACCCAGCGTTACGAGCAAGTTCAACCCCCCACGCCGTAAAGCCAGAGCGTGACACCAAAATCGGAATCCGCATTTTCACGCATTTGATCACCATCTCAGACGTCAAACGTCCCGTGGTGTAAAAAATCTTATTCTCAGGTGCGATTGAATTGAGGAACATATAGCCCGCGATTTTGTCAATCGCATTGTGCCGGCCCACGTCCTCCATATAAACGATTGGCTGCTCACGCTCGCACAAAACACAACCATGGATGGCGCCTGCTTTGAGATAGAGGCTCGGTGTCGTGTTGATCGTCTTGGTCAGTTGATAAAGCCAAGAGGTTTTGATTTTTGCAGATTTTTCAAGTGTAATCCCTTCAAGCTCATCCATGAGGTCACCAAACACGGTGCCCTGCGCGCAACCCGACGTTTGCACTTTCTTTTTTAGCTTGTCCTCAAAGTTAGTTTCACGCTCTGTGCGCACAACAACGGCGGCAAGATCCTCATCATACTCGATCGCTGATATTTGATCGTCGGCAGCAAGCATGCCCTGGTTGATCAGGAAGCCAACAGCCAATAGATCGGGATAATCGCCAATTGTCATCATGGTCACAATTTCGCGGCCATTAAGAAAAAGCGTAAGCGCCCGCTCGGTGACCACATCGACCGCGACAGGCTTCCCGTCCTGGTCAACGCCCGTCACATTGCTGGATAACCGCGGATCATCTGGCAGTGGGCGCACTTTAAATTCGACCAATAGATATTCTCCGTGCAAAATGAGGCAGGTGCTGACAGCAAAGGCTGCCCCTGCCCGCCACTTCGATGTAAGCTCGCTGGCGGAAAGGGGCAACTGTTTGGGTGTTTATTGGGCCCAATATGATGAATGCCGCGAAGACTGGGAGACCAACAGGTGACCAAACTAAACCGACGTAAAGCGCTGAAGTTGGCCGGTGTAGGCAGTCTAACAGGCGCAGCACTCACGTTTCCAAAACCTGCCATCGCGCAAAGTTCGCCAAAAATCAATTGGCGCCTGACCTCAAGCTTCCCAAAATCTTTAGATACCATCCACGGCGCCGCTGTCGTTTTTTCCGATTACGTCTCCGAAATGACGGACGGCCGGTTCAAGATCCAAGTTTTTGCGCCACCTGATATCGTACCCGGTCTACAAGCCGCCGACGCCGTTTCAAATGGCACAGTCGAATGTTGTCACACAGCCTCTTATTACTATTGGGGCAAAGATCCCACGTTCGCGTTTGGCACCGCCATCCCTTTCGGTCTCAACACACGCATGCAAAACGCCTGGATGTACGAACAGGGCGGCATCGAACTCATGAACGAGTTCTATAAAAAGTACAACATCTATGCCCTGCCAGGCGGCAACACCGGCGCACAAATGGGCGGATGGTTTCGCCGCCAAATCAACACGCCGGAGGATTTGAAGGGATTAAAGATCCGCATTGGTGGCATCGGAGGCGCCGTGTTGGCAAAGCTCGGTGCGGTGCCCCAACAGTTGGCCGGCGGCGATATCTATTTGTCGTTGGCCAAAGGAACCATTGATGCGGCCGAATGGGTTGGGCCCTATGATGATTTGAAATTAGGATTCAATGACGTCGCAAAGTACTACTACTACCCCGGCTGGTGGGAAGGCCAAGCCATGCTGCATTTCTTTTTCAACATTGCGAAGTGGGAAGGTTTGCCCAAGCACTACAAGGCGATTGCCAAAGCCGCTGCTTTTACGGCCAACACAACCATGATGGCGCGCTATGATGCCTCAAACGCACAAGCGCTGCGCAAGCTGGCAAAAGATGGTGCAGTTTTAAAGCCGTTTTCAGAATCTGTGCTTGATGCGTGTTTTCAAGCCGCCAACGAAATCTATGATGAGCTAAGCGCTCAGAATGCCGACTTTAAGAAAGTGTATGACGCCTACAAAATAGTGCGCGGTGAAAACTATCTTTGGTTCCAAATCTCCGAATACAATTTTGATACATTTATGATGATTCAAAGCCGAAAAAAAACAATCTAGCGGTCAAGCAAATTGGGTGGCGTCTTGGGTAGCTTGAGGCCACCGGCAGGATTATCAGGTGGTCCACCAAAGGGCGAGCCCGGCGGCATCGACATCCCCAAATCATCATGCGAGGTCGTGTAGCCTTCAGGTGCCGACGATTCAAACGGTGCGGCCCGTTGCACGTTTTTTTGATCTTTGTAATGCAACACCATTTCGGGCAACGCGATTACCAACCCAATCATAACGATCTGAATGAGCAAAAACGGGAGGGCGCCCCAATAAATTTGACCGGTCGTCACAGGCGCCATCTCTTGCCCCGTGACTGTATCGCGGTAAGGTTCTTTCGGTGCCACGGACCTCAAATAAAATAGCGCAAAACCAAACGGCGGATGCATAAAGCTCGTCTGCATATTTACGGCCAACATCACGCCAAACCAAATAAGGTCAATTCCCAACGCCGACGCCACAGGCGCCAAAAGCGGAACGATGATGAAGGCCAATTCAAAAAAATCGAGAAAAAACGCCAGCAAGAACACAACGACATTGATAAAGACCAGGAACCCAATCTGCCCGCCCGGCAAGTTGGTCAGCAGGTGTTCAACCCAAACATGCCCATTGACACCATAAAACGTCAGCGAAAAAATCCTCGCACCGATCAGTATAAACATCACAAACGCAGACAATTTCGCCGTTGCTTCCGCGGCCGAGCGCACAAGTTCGAAGTTAAATCGCTCTGGCTTCCGATCCACAATGCGCTTCACCAGTGCCAGCAAGCATGCGCCAACGGCACCCATTGCGCCGCCTTCTGTGGGCGTCGCCACACCTAAAAAGATTGTTCCAAGAACCAAAAAAATCAACAATAGCGGCGGCACCAAAACAAACGTCACCTGTTGCGCAATGGGCGACAAAAAAGCCTGACTAAATACGCGCGACAAAACAAAATTGGTGACCGCAAGTGCAAGCGCCACACCCGTGCCAACAGTAATCGCAACGATGATGTATGCAGCGCCCGTGAGTGCGCTTGTTCGCATGTAAAACCAAGCCGCAAACGCGCAAACCGCAATCAACACGATAAGTGATGTGAGCCCGCGCGATCCATCAGCTTTGCGAAATCCGATCGCCGAATCCGGAAGCCCCGGAGCCGCTTGCGGTGCAAACATCGCAACAAGCCCTGCATACAATGCATAAAGACCCACGAGCACCAGGCTGGGAATGATCGCACCGTGGTACATGTCGCCGACTGATCGCCCCAATTGGTCAGCAAGGACAATCAAAACAAGCGACGGCGGCACGATCTGCGCCAACGTCCCTGACGCCGCGATAACGCCAGAGGCCAGTCGGCGATCATAGCCATAGCGCAGCATGATCGGTAAAGAGATTAGGCCCATCGAAATCACAGACGCGGCAACAACGCCTGTTGTCGCTGCCAACATGCCACCAACAAAGACAACCGCCAGCGCCAAGCCGCCACGCACGGTGCCAAACAACTGCCCAACCGTCTCAAGCAGATCTTCCGCCATGCCTGAGCGTTGTAAGATCAGGCCCATGAACGTGAAAAATGGAATCGCCAGCAGCGTGTCATTTCGCATGATCCCGTAAATGCGTTCAGGCAACGACTGCAGCAGCGACCAGGAAAGCGTGATTGTTCCGTCTGAGAGCGGTGCGAGCTCCACACCAATTACAAAAAAGACAAGTCCGACAGCGCCCAGCGAAAATGCAACCGGATAACCCATAAGCAACACGATCACCAACGTGGCAAACATGATCGGTGCCAGGTTCTGCGCTATAAAGACCGCCATTCCCTCATCTACCTCGCAATACCGACCGCTGCCCTGAAAGCATCAAGATTAATCCTGCCGACCAAGCAATGAGCCAGCTCCCAAATTCGGGCCGTCGACATCTGAAGGAAGATCCCCTCGCAAACGCGCAGACGCTTTAATGACTTCGGAAATGCCCTGGACAAACAGCACTGTGAAAGCAACCGGGATGAGCATTTTGGCAGGCCACTGCAAAAGACCGCCAGCATTCGGCGATTGTTCCATGTCAAAATAAGATGACAGTGCAAAGGGCCAAGCCGTGTAGAAGATGACGGCGGCAACCGGTATCAAAAACAAGGTGTGCCCAAAAAGATTGATCCAGTTCTTGGTCGCCTGCGAAAATCGGTTGTAAAGAATATCAATGCGAATGTGTTCGCCACATTTAAGCGTCCATGGTGCCGCCAACAAAAAAACAAGTCCAAACAGCCACCATTGCGCTTCAAGCCAAGCATTCGAGCTGGTGTCAAAGATTTTGCGCACAATGGCATTGCCAGCACTCACAACAGCCGCCGCAACAACGGCCCACGAGACCAAACGGCCCATGAACGTGGTCACCGCATCAATACCGCGGCTGATCCCCAAGAGTATCCACATTTCCGCCTCCCCTTGTACAAACGACCAGGCCGCTTCGTCCGATTTCTTAATTTACCGCCTTGGCAATCGAGGTTGCTGTCTCATATATCCTTAGACGCCCGTGACATCTACCCGCACGTCTGCCAATAATTGCCTGCCTGCAATTGAGCATCCAATTCCACTTTGACCCAACACAAAAAAAGACCTAGGAGCCACTGAATGTCCATTTCGAAGCCGCAAGTCCTTGAAGCATTAAGACGCATCAAAGGCCCTGACCTCGAAAGCAACATTGTGGATTTGGGCCTCGTGTCAGAAATTATGATCAAGGATGCGCGGGTCTATTTTTCGGTGACGGTGCCGGCGGAACGGGCGAGCGAGCTGGAACCGCTACGAGAAGCAGCACAAAAAATCGTAAGCGATATTAAGGGCGTGGCCGGCGTTACTGCGGTGCTGACAGCCGAATCCGATCCAGCCAGCACCAAAAGTCCGCCTATGAACGGATCAAGCAATGTTCACGAACATCCGCGCGTAAAAGAAGCACGCGAACATGCCCGCAGCACATCACCAGGCAACGGTGGCATGCCCACTGGTCAACAAACGGCGCGGCCGGCTCCTGCCAGTGTGCCAGGTGTGAAGCACCTAATTGCAATTGCGTCAGGCAAAGGCGGTGTCGGCAAATCAACGACAGCCGTCAATTTGGCCTTGGGCCTTAAAGCCATAGGATTGAATGTCGGCATTCTCGATGCGGATATATACGGTCCTTCGCAACCGCGACTTCTAGGTCTATCAGGCGAACCGCAAGTTGACGGCAAAACAATTATGCCGATGGTCGGTTACGGTATCAAAACCATGTCCATGGGCTTCATGGTCGACGAAGCAACGCCGGTGATTTGGCGCGGCCCCATGGTCGTGCAAGCGCTTAACCAAATGTTGCGTGACGTAGCCTGGGGCGAACTTGATGTTTTAGTGATCGATATGCCGCCTGGCACAGGAGATGTGCAACTCACCATGGCGCAGCAAGTGCCCTTGTCAGGTGCAGTCATCGTTTCAACACCACAAGACCTTGCGTTGATCGACGCACGTAAAGGTCTCAACATGTTTCGCCGCGTTGATGTTCCAGTTCTCGGCATCATTGAAAACATGAGTTACTTTGAATGCCCAAAATGCGGAGAACGATCAAATATTTTTGGCCATGGCGGCGCGAAAGACGAAGCTGACAAGCTCGACATTCCCTATCTTGGCGGTGTCCCACTTGATATGGAAATTCGCGCGCGATCAGATTCCGGAAAGCCAGTTACAGCAACCTTGCCCGAAAGCACCCATGCAGACGTGTTTCGCGCCCTAGCAGCCGCCACATGGAGCGAGCTTGAAGCCGCCGAAGGCAAAAGCGCACCAGCGCCAAAACTCATGGTGTCACCGGACTCAGCAACCCTGCACGTTGAATTTGATAACGGCGAAAGCCATGATCTAACGGCAGAAATGCTGCGCGTCTTGAGTCCCTCCGCCGAAGTTCAAGGTCATTCACCCGAGCAACGAGTCGTCGTTGGCGGCAAGAAAAACGTTAAAATCAACGAGCTCGCACCCATCGGAAATTATGCGGTCAAAATAGTTTTTGACGATGGCCATTCCACTGGGCTTTACACGTGGAGTTACCTGCAAGAATTGGGACGCGAAAAAGAACAACGCTGGACTGAATATTTGACCGAGTTGGAGTCAAACCGTTTAAGCCGCTCCTAACAATCGCACGCACCAAAACTATCACACAGACTTTCGTGTGCTCATGCGGATCTGCAGGATGCTCATGCAACAGTGCCACTGACATTCAAAATCATTCCTCAGCATTCTAAGTCGCAATGCGCACAGTGTTGCCGCGACAGCAACGTTGTTGATCAAACCAACAAACGTGCCCCCATTCGCAATAGTCTTATCCCAGTCAAAACTCGCGCGAATCGCAACTTCCGGTTACAGTTCGTTAACGATCTGTAAACAGATTGGAAACCGTGCGGACACTTTGCGCAGCCACAGATTAGAATACGATATGCAATTCGCAGCAGCCAGATGAGTTACGTGGTCTCGCAAAACAAGGGGTGCATGTCGCGTGCGCGTTGGGGTATCGCGCGCTAAACGTTAGAGGGCATATGCGGTCTCGGGGGCGGACTAGAAATGGTCAGAACGGGTCGGTGCACTACACTGACTTACGGACCACGACCACAAGTTTCCGGGCAACTTATGTTGCCTCGTGTGCGCTTGTCCTCGTGGTCGTGTTTTATGCCACGTCCGACAGTGCTCGCGCCCAAAGCATCGTCATCCAGCCAGATCCGCCCGGCGGGGCAAACACAAAGCGCAACGTGTGTGTTCGCGGCGACGGCCGACTCGTATTTGACCAAAACGAATCCGGAGGATGCGGCGGAAACAATCAAACAAACATCACGCGCTTTACATTTACAGGCGCGGCCGCAACGGAAACCGTCACCATCGACGGCACCCAAGTCACACTTGGAACCGGCGCCGACCTGACCGTTGGCGGTTCGACGCTCACGAACGGCATCACAAACACGGGCAACATCGCGACGACGACGTTGTCAACGACAGGCAATGCGACCATCGGCGGATCGACAACCACAAACGGTCTCATCAACACCGGGACGTCGGATCTTCAAGGCGCGATTTCCAATTCGACCGGCAATGTCACAATCAACGATACCGTGGATGTGACCGGCAATCAGACCGTCGGCGGCACACAAACCGTCACCGGCCTTGCCACATTCAACGGCAACATTCAAAACAACGGCACCTTAACATCAACAGGTCTCATCACGGGCCAAAATGGACTTTCGATTACAGCCGGCGGCGCCAACATCGTTGGCGGTACGACCACGGACACACTCAGCGTCACCACCACATCCACATTTGGCGGCTTGGCAACGTTTAACAATGGCGCGTCCGTGGCCAATGGACTGACGGTCACGTCAGGCGGCGCAAGCATTACCGGCGGCATTAACAACAACAATGGCGGTATCACCAACGCCGGCGACGTAACGGGTGTCAACAATCTGACAGGCACGGGCGCCGGCACGCTCTCTGGCTTTGGCACGATCGCAGCGACCAACGGCAACTTCACAACTGTCACCGCGACGACCGGCAACATCACCACCGTCAATGCAACGGACGTCAATGCAACGGACGTCAACACGACCAACGTCACCGCAACCGGAACAGTAAGCGGCAATGCAGGCAGTTTTGGCGCTGGCGGATTGACGGTCACCGGTGCGACAACAACCAACGGCATCACAAACACGGGCAACATCGCGACGACGACGTTGTCAACGACAGGCAATGCGACCATCGGCGGATCGACAACCACAAACGGTCTCATCAACACCGGGACGTCGGATCTTCAAGGCGCGATTTCCAATTCGACCGGCAATGTCACAATCAACGATACCGTGGATGTGACCGGCAATCAGACCGTCGGCGGCACACAAACCGTCACCGGCCTTGCCACATTCAACGGCAACATTCAAAACAACGGCACCTTGACATCAACAGGTCTCATCACGGGCCAAAATGGACTTTCAATTACAGCCGGCGGCGCCAACATCGTTGGCGGTACGACCACGGACACACTCAGCGTCACCACCACATCCACATTTGGCGGCTTGGCAACGTTTAACAATGGCGCGTCCGTGGCCAATGGACTGACGGTCACGTCAGGCGGCGCAAGCATTACCGGCGGCATTAACAACAACAATGGCGGTATCACCAACGCCGGCGACGTAACGGGTGTCAACAATCTGACAGGCACGGGCGCCGGCACGCTCTCTGGCTTTGGCACGATCGCAGCGACCAACGGCAACTTCACAACTGTCACCGCGACGACCGGCAACATCACCACCGTGAATGCGACTGACGTCAATTCCACAAACGTGACGGCAACTGGGACCGTTCAGGGCGCAACACTGACCGACGGCGCTGGTACGACCATTACAGGTGGCGCGGTCACGACAAACACGGTCACGGCCGCAGTTGGTAACGTCACCACCATGAACTCAACAACCACCAACACAGCAACCATCAACGCGACGACCGGCAATGTGACCACAGTCAATGCGACGACCGTCAATGCCACCACGGGCAACATCACAACTACGAATTCAACGACCACAAACACCACGACCCTAAATGCCAACCAGGCCAACGTCGCCGGTCTCACGGTGGCCCCAGCCTCAACCGTCAACATGGGTGGCAATCGCGTCCAAAACGTCGCGACGCCAGTGGCCGGTACCGACGCCGCCAACAAAAACTACGTTGATGGACAAATGGCAGGGGTTAATGCCGATCTGCGCAACATCAACTCAGACATTCGCGCAATAAACACGGATCTTCAGGCTCTTAACACCCGCCTCACATACCAAGGTGAGCAAATTGAAAAGAACACCGGTGGCATCGCGTTATCCATGGCTATGGCGAATATCCCCAGCCTTAGTTACAACAGAACGTTCTCGCTCGGCGTTGGGATCGGCGGGTTCGACGGCGCCACAGGCTATGCCATCGGTGGCAGCGCCCGCCTCGGACAAAACGTCGTTGGACGCTTTAGTGTCGGCGGAAATTCAGAAGGCGACGCAGGCGTCGGCGGCGGCGTTGCTTTTGAGTGGTAGCCCGCGCGGCTCTCTTGCAAGCTACAAATTCATACGCTGGCATTAGCGCCCGGACCACCATTACGGGAAAATATCAAATCTCACGGCAACTTTGCAGAGCAATATGGCGCCCCACCATAATCCCGACATTATTCTGGCTCTGGTCGAGATGTCTATGACGAAAGCATACGAGGGGACTCATGAAACTCTTGCAGATCATCCTTGCGACCCTCTTGATGGCAGGTTTTGCATCAACAGGTCTTGAAGCCAAGTCCAAGAAGAAATTCGGTGGCGGTAAAGGGATTTCCAAGAAGGCAGGCAAATCCAAAGGCTGGGGCAATGCAGGTGGTGTTCCACCAGGTCTTGCAAAAAAGGGTGGCTTGCCGCCGGGCATTGCAAAAAAATACGCCATTGGTGACCGCATCCCACGCAATGTCTATCACCCCATTGAAGACATTTATCGCGCACGCCTTCCCTACAAATCTCCGGAAGGGCGCAGATGGGTGCGCGCTGGCCGCGATCTTTATTTGTTGAGCAACGCGACCGGGACCGTTGTCGATGTCGTACAAGGCTGGCTTAACAAATAGGCCCCTGTACGTGCGAAAAAATTAGGCGCGCGACCGTGGTCAATGCAGGACTACGGAGGCGCGCTTCTTAACGGCAACAAAAAATATAACACGCGGAGCATGAGATGCATTCGCTTCCAAGATCAAAGACACGCTTGCCATCGTATGTGGCTCTCGTCCTTTGTCTGGCGGTGTCATTAAATTGGCAAGCGACACCGGCTGTCGCGGCAACCGCAAAAGAAATCAACGCCGGTGTGAACAAGACCCTGAGCCAGCTCTTCAGCACGGTCGGCGGTACACGCGACTTGGCCAATCGCGCAGCAGGCGTCTTGGTTTTTCCAACCGTTTACAAGGCAGGACTTGGCATCGGCGGCGAATACGGCGAAGGCGCATTACGCATTGGCGGTAAAACGGCGGGTTATTACGCGACAGCCTCCGCGTCCATCGGCTTTCAGCTGGGCGCGCAGGCCCGCTCTGTCGTCATCATGTTTATGACCCCAGATGCGCTAGCAGGTTTCAGAAACAAACACGGATGGAAAGTGGGCGTTGATGGTTCCGTGGCACTGGTCAATGTTGGCGGAGGCGGCGCGGTTGACACCAACCAAGTCACAAGCCCAGTCATAGGTTTTATCTTTGGGTCTCAAGGCCTGATGTATAACCTGACCCTTGAGGGCTCCAAGATCACACGCATCGAGCGGTAATCGATCGCAGGTCATCACGTTACGGCAACGCGCGATAGACCATGGCGCGGTAGACGGCGGAAGCGGTCGTGTGGGCGTTCAATCGTTCGCGCGCAACGGACAGCGTTTTTTCAACGGAACGCCGAGATACACCCAAATGTTCGGCGCTTTCAATCGTGTTAAAGCCCCGTGCAGCAAATGCCAGCGCTTCCTCTTGCTTCTTCGTGAGACATGCAAATGACGTTAACAGTCGATTGGTTTGCACGCAGCTCCAGAATATTTCACACATGGCGCTCAGTAGTCCCATTCTGCGCTCAAAGTCACTCTGAAAATTCCTTATCTCAAGAGTGTCAATCGAAAATACAGGCATAAAATTCGCCCCCGTCAGCCCATCTTGCCCAGGTTGTGAAACTAAGTATCTGAATTGACAGTCGAGAGATGCTTCACAGAATCGCTTTGCGAAATTGGGGACATTTTTTAAGTTCTTTCCGAGGAACTTTTGGTTGTCGAAAAAAAATCCTTTACCGCGAGATAACAGTAATGATGCAAATGGGTCATTGGCTGCGCCTCCCATGCTATCGTACAACTCCTTCATGTCACGCGGCCAAGACGCGCCAATAATGCGTGCGAATTTTGTGTAGTGTGCGTGCATTTCGGCATTAACGCCGAAAACAATCGAATTGACACCGACGCGACGCAAATACTTCATCAGGGCGTCCCATGCTTCGTCAAACGTTCTGCAAGCATGCAAAGCACTCGCAAAGTCACATAGCATGGGACTGGACTCTGCAACGCCTTCAATCGGCAAAATGATGGACGAGTTTTGGGAACGCGCGACCGCATCTCTGCCTTGAAGCATCAACAGCGCTTGTGCGGTTCGGTCCACACCAAGTTTTTTGCGCGCAGAGGACAAGTGTTTGTTGAGCGTGGAAACTGAAATCCCGAGATCCGCGGCGACCTTTTTCGTTTCCAGGCCTTCTGCCAAAAGACGCAGACAATCTCGCTCACGGGCCGTAAGCAAATTGATCGCCCAAGAACCATTTGTTGGCATAGATGATCATCCACAGTACAGAATGAACCAATAACCCCCGCCAACCTCAATCAAACAAACGAAACATCATTGCACGATAAAGGGCTGCAGCCGTTGTCCGCGCCCCCAGTTGCTCGCGCGCAGATGCGAGCATTTTTTCAATCGAACGAACTGACACGCCCATGTGTTCTGAAATTTCATGAGACGTGAGCCCCCGCGCCGCAAACGCCAAAACTTCGCGTTGGCGGTTTGTTAAACGAGCAAAAGATTTTAAGAGTTGCTTGTCTTCCATGCAATCCCAAAAAATCCTCGACAATTCATGAAGATCCCCCATCAGCAATTTGCGAACTCCTTGAAAGTCTTCTTCTGGTCCCTGTTTTGGAGTAAGAGTTTTGAGGACAAACACAATTACGAATTCAGCGCCTGTTACATCATCCTGCAGTGACTGAGACACCAGGTAACTGCAGTCATTGTTGCAGGTTGTTCCGCCGCAGGGCAGAGTGTCGTTGGGCTCCAGAAGGATATTTTTTGCAGTGAACCATCGTTGGGTGCCAACAACGTTTTCATCTTCCGCAGCAAAAGTCAAAATGGCGGCATCATGTGCTGGGCATCCCGAAGAGCCACCTTTGTGATCTGGATCGCCTGTTTTTGAGGTGCGCAGAATATGTACGGTTTTGGTTGCTTTCCTTGATGATTCTGCGCGATCCCGAAATAAATTCGATTGACACCCAATCGACCAGAATAGGACCGAAGCGCAGACCACGCCTCGCTAAACGTCGTGCACATATGCGTCGCATCCGCAAAATCGTGTATCGTCGCGCAGTGTTCGCCAGTACGCTCAGCGGATGGAACGTCCACAGAATTGCGCTCACCGCTAGACTCATTTTGGCTTTGAATCTTCAATAGCGCCTGCGCCGTGCGCGTGACACCGAGTTTTTTGCGGGCCGATGCCAAATGCTTGTGAAGCGTGGATACCGAAATTCCAAGCTTTTCGGCAACTTTGTCTGTGCCCACACCATCGAGCAATAAGCGCAAGCATTCCCATTCGCGCTGCGTTAATTGCCTTGTAATTCCTGATTGTTGGTTCTTCATAAAGTTGGAAATGAGATAAACCACCGTGAATAAGCTTCCGAAAAAACAAATGCGTAATGGAGTTTTTACTCGCGGTATAGACCGCTAGTTGAATTCGTGCGGAATACCGAACCAAATTGGCTATTTCTTGCTATTGAAGCCCAACAACGCGTGCGATTACGGTAAATTGTGGCGACAGCACCGTGCTGATTTT
This sequence comes from Hyphomicrobiaceae bacterium, assembly GCA_965222775.1. Lineage (GTDB taxonomy): Bacteria > Pseudomonadota > Alphaproteobacteria > Rhizobiales > Hyphomicrobiaceae > CBDCUV01. Next base: position 531,564 of record OZ244971.1, on the reverse strand, counting down.
GGCTGGTCACTGCTGCCATCGGTGGGCACGCAACTTGGCTCATCGTTTGGTCCTGGGGAGTGGGCTGTAATGGGCATATTTATTTTACCGAAATCGTATTGACGTGAGGGCAATTTCAGAAAAAACCCGACTCCCCAGGACACTCTCACACAGGCATTCAGAAATGATCGACACGCTAACTGCGCGCCGTGGGCACCCATCTCATCAGCCGCATCAAAGAGCGTTGCGATACACGCAAAGGGCCAGTGCAGGTGAGCGCAAAGATTGAGTAATCAAAAAATCACACTTCCGAAACAATCATTATTTTTTTGCGGTAACCCGAACCAAACTGGATATTTCCTGCCATTGCGCACAGCAGTTCTCTCCAAATACGTTGCGAGTATAGTGCTGGTTTGTGACGCGTTTGTGTTTATTTTTTGCCAACCCGGAACGGCCAGTGGTGATTGCAATGATTATCAAAGGCGTCAGCTCCTGGGGGTGTTGTTATGACCAAGTTTTCTTTTCACAACCAAATTCCGCATTGTCTTTTTTTCAATCGGCATCAACAAAAGCGGAAGGTTTTTGGTATTTCCGTTGTGGCCGCAATGGCCGTATCACTCGGGTTAGCCCTCTCAGCAAACCCAGCCCAAGCACAGTTTCTTTGCAGGGATGACATTACGGGTACGGCTGCTGGCGCGACGGCTGCGGGCGGCGCCTCGAATATGGCGTGTGGAACATCGGCTGATGGCAGCGGTGTTGGCAGCGCCAACACTGCAACGGGTACTTTTTCAGATGCCAGCGGCGATCTTAGCGCCAACACTGCAGCGGGTACTTTTTCAGATGCCAACGGTGATCTTAGCTTCAACAGTGCGACGGGCGCCGGTTCAAATGCCAGCGGCACCGATGGGGATGGTGATGGATTTGGCAGTAACAACACCGCTACGGGCTTTGTATCCAACGCCAGCGGCGATGATAGCGCCAATGTTGCAAACGGTGGGGATGTAGATCTCAATGGGATAGGAGCAAACGCCAGCGGCAATAACAGCGCCAACAGTTCGACAGGCGCCGATTCCGATGCCAGCGGCGATGTCAGCTTCAACAGTGCGACAGGCTTTTTATCTGATGCCAGCGGCGATGTCAGCGCCAACAGTGCGACGGGCTCGGCTTCGAATGCCAGCGGCACCGATGGAAATGGAGATGGAATTGGAAGCTTCAACACTGCGACGGGCGCTGCTTCCAACGCCAGCGGCAATGACAGCTTTAACAGTGCGACAGGCTTTTTATCCGATGCCAGCGGCGATCTCAGCTTGAACAGTGCAACGGGCTCTACTTCCGACGCCAGCGGCGATCTCAGCTTGAACAGTGCAACGGGTGCTCTTTCCAACGCCAGCGGCGATCTTAGCGCCAACAGTGCAACGGGTGCTGGTTCCGATGCCAGCGGCACCGATGTGAACGGTGATGGAATCGGAAGCTTCAACACTGCAACGGGCTCTGCTTCCAACGCCAGTGGCAATGACAGCGCTAACAGTGCGACGGGCTTTTTATCCGATGCCAGCGGCGATCTTAGCGTCAACACTGCGACGGGCGGTGGTTCGAATGCCAGCGGCACCGACGGAGATGGCGATGGAGTCGGCAGCCAAAACACCGCAATGGGTACTCTTTCCGACGCCAGCGGCGATGACAGCGCCAACGTAGCCATTGGTGGCGATTTGAATGGCGATGGTGTCGGCGCCAATGCAGCGGGCACTGGCACAGCAAACACGGCTGTTGGTTCCGACTCCGTGGCGACAGGCACGAACGCGTCAGCCTACGGCGCGCGCGCCTCGGCAACCCATGCCAATTCCGCGGCCTTTGGCCAAGGCGCCACCACCACTCGCGCCAATCAGCAGGTTTTCGGAACGGCAACCAACACCTACACAACACCGGGCATCACATCGGCTGCCAGCAGGGCCGCACAAGGCGCACCGACACACATCGTCACATCCAACGCCACCGGTGACTTGGCCGCTCACACGCCAGCCCAGTTGGGCCTAGCGACAACAACTGACATTGCCGCCATCAATACCGACATCACCAACATCAACACCCAACTCGGCTATCACCAAGATCGCATCGACACAAACACAGAAGGTATTGCGATGGCCTTTGCACTGGGTGGCATTGTCGACTTGATGCCAAGTGAATCTGCCGCTTTGACTGCCAACTGGGGCACGTTCGAAGGCGAGCATGCCTTTGGTGTCAATGGTGCGCTCAGGTTAACCAGCAATGCGCAGCTCAATGGCGGTGTCGCGTTTACCGATTCATCCGTTGGCGGCCGTGCGGGTGTCCGTATCGGTTGGTAACCTCTGAAGTGCGCTATTCACAGTGGCACAAATCTGCTATCTACCTGCCTGCCGTCCTCCAAATCGGGCGGCAGGTTTTTTTTTGGCGGACGCACATTTTGTCAGTTTGCAGACTTACGTTCTTTTTGGCAATTACGGCTGGCCTTTTGTTTGGCACAGCATTGGAAGTCGTTGCCCAAGACGCGCCAGCAAAAAAGTCCGCACAAACAAAAAAGGCAAAGCCAAAATCCACAAAATCATCCAAAAAGAAAAAAGCTGCAGCAAAGACGCAAGTCGCTAAGGTCGCTCTTCCCAATGCGGAAAAGTCGCTTCTGTTAATTCGCACCACTTTGTTGACGCTGAACGATGCCATACACACCGGCAACTTTACGGTTTTGCGTGATAAGGCCTCGCCGTCGTTTTATGCAACGAATACGGCTGCGGATCTCGCCCAAATTTTCAACGTTTTAAGGCGGCAGCGGATCGACCTGTCATCCGTCTCTGTTTTGGCACCCAAACTCACCGCCGCGCCAACGATCGATAAACAACAACGTCTACGCTTGACGGGTTTCTTTCCCGGTCAACCGATCCAGATTAATTTTGATATGTTGTTTGAACCTGTCCAAGGCCAGTGGCGGCTGTTCGGCCTGTCCGTCAATCCGACAGCCGGAACCACCGCGACGGGCGCTGTACCAAAACAAGCACCAGCGTCTAAAAAGACAAGTGGCAAGAAAAAGAAATAACGGCAGAATTAAACACGGTGCCACGCGTTTGTATGACACGCGTGGCATATCAATAAATCAAACTTCCCGGCTTATTGAAACGGGCTGTCAAATATCTCGCTTATGTTTTCCATGACTTTCATACCAGCCGCCATAATAGCGTGGCGCCGATCGTTGCAAACCACAATAAAGACTTTGTCGGGATCTTCGACACGTTTTCCCAATTCGTCTTCAGCGCGCTTGATGTCTTCTTCGCTGGCTTCTGCCAAAACCAACTCAGACAGATGTCGCGGCAGCGCGACGTATTGCACGCCGAAATACATGACATCGACGTTCGTCAATTGAGTTTGGGTTTTTGGGCTGCGCACAAGCAATTGGCCATGGCTCACGTGATATTCCCAAAATTGAAAAGAACGCCCTGCGAGAAGGTGATCCATTGAACTAACCCCCATTGGCCAAACGCGTTATTCGCCATACCCCTTCGCGTTTTCGCCTAGGCGTCGACCCTCTTCGATCGCGTTTTTGACCACCTCAGCCGTAACGGCTGGCAGCGCGTACGCCGCCGCTTGCGTTTCAGGTGTCCAATATTTGAGATCGCCAACACCACGATTTTTGGCACGCCGCCGCAGTGTGGCCGTCTCCACATTCGGCACAAACGTGTCATCGCTGCCAAGATTGATCGCTAAAGTCCCACCAAAATAACAGGGCTGATGGCACAAGTAGGGTGACACGCACTTAAACAGAGAAGCAAACACCCGCGTGGTCCCGGCCAAATGATCTGGAAAAAGTAACGACAAGCCGTTTTGCGCAACGACAACACCACTTTCTTTAATGGCGCGAAAGCAGTGCGCAAAAAATTTCCGGCTGTGCAACACCGCTGAAGGACCAATGGGCTCTGAGGAGTCTACGATGATCGCATCATAGTTTTCCTGCGTACCGGCGATAAATTCCATGCCGTCACCGATAACAACATTTGTCCGCGGATCATCAAACGCGCCGCCAGGAATTTCTGGAACATATTTCAGCGTCAGATCAATCACCGTGCGATCAATGTCAACAAGCGTGACACGATCCACGTCGTTGTGCTTTAAGACTTCGCGCAATACGCCGCCGTCACCACCGCCAATGATCAATACATTCTTGGGCTTTGCTGCCTGCGCCAACAGCGGAACGTGCGCCATCATTTCGTGATAAACAAATTCATCCCTTGTCGAGAATTGACACACGCCATCAAGCATCATCACGGTGCCCCACTCACTGTTCTTAAAGATCACAAGGTGATGATGGTCACTTTTCACTTCATGCACGATCTCATCGGCTTTAAGCGCAACTCGCCAATCATCGTGAAAAGTTTCTTCAACCCATCGCTCGGTCATGACCCTTGCCCCTTAAATTCTCGCTCCAGTATTCTTCTTTGTAACCGGCATTAAGACAAACTGAAAAGACCGCGCCCCCGAATACATGAGGAGCGCGGCCAAAAAATTCTTGCGATGTCCATTAGGCGGCGCGTTTCGTCGCCGCCTTTTTCCTGGGCTGAACCGAATCCTGTGAAGCAGCAGACCGCCAACTCGCCTCGTCCAGCTCTTCACCTCGCCAATGTTCCTTGACGACCACGTCATCTGCTTCGAAAGCCTGCCGCAGGACCTCGATTGTCCGATGAGGCTTGGCATTGCCACACATGAACACATCAAGCGCGGCGTAATTGGCTTCCGGCCAACTATGGATGGAAATGTGACTTTCCGAAAGGACGGCGACACCAGAGACGCCGCCATTTGGCGTGAAGTGATGAAGATGAATATGCAGGAGCGTTGCTCCTGCTCTCTCCACACACCGTTTCAAGGTTTGCTCGACGTGCTTTAAGTCATCGAGCCTTCGGGCGCCAAACAGATCTACGATCAAATGGGTCCCTGCGTATCGAACGCCATCACGCTCTATGAAGAAGTCTTTTCTATTCAAGTGCGTGTCTGACGCGGTGTCGTGTAAGTCTTCCTTTTGGGCGGTGCTTGAACGAGTCAAGTCCATCCCCAATTGGAAGAGGGTATCATCGTAGGCCATATGACCCTCCCCAACCAGCAGATAGATGTGACCCGCCCGCTCCTTACCTTCACGGCTCCTTGCGATAACCTTTAGGGCAGGTGGACGAACGGAAAGGACCCCATATGACGGTTAAGTCCTGAAAGTGCAAGCCAAAAATTGCCTAACAGCGAATATATATTTTCTGAGACCTAAGGCATTTAGTAACTTATGTAACAGACTGGCAAATGTTTCTGTGTACCGGCCAGGCAAACAAAGTCCTCAACCAAGAACAGCAGTATTAGCCCAAAGGTAGCGTGCATAAATGCTTACAAAGGTCTTTCAACAGGCTGTCACAACAATCAATTAACGCCCAAAGAGACCATCCAGGATCTTTTTAGCGTCAATTTTTTTCTTGCCGTCAGGCGCGGTCTGCCCGTCCTGCTGCTGCTGCCCGCCACCCACGATGCCATCAAGTAGGTCTTTGCCCGCACCCTTTTGCAATTGATCACCCAGTTGGCGGACCGTATCGATGGCCTTGCCTGGGGCTTTTAGGACGCCCGACAAATCTGGCTCGTAGGATACGTTTTCAAATGGCCCACGCACACGTACCGGAATCTCCAAACCTACGATATCGGTGGCGCCACCTTGCGGAGCCCCGGCTCCAATAAGTTTGGGTTTGACCAAATAGTCGACTCGCCGCGGCGGCAGCAAAACCTTTCCGGCCCCCGTCACATTCAACACGGGGCTTGCAAGCAGCAAATCATCGTTGCTTGCAATGCCATTGACGATATTAAAGTTTGCCGACAATTGGCTAAAGTCTGTTTTTTGCGATGCGCTCTGCTGTTTTAAGAGCCCGAAGCCCTGCGTGAGGCTTTGCAAAAGCTGCGGGATGTTGACACCAATGATCGCACCATCTTTTACCAGCACACTCGCCTTGCCATTGAGTGCACGGACAAATTGATTTTGGCTGACGCCCGCTGTCGTCAAATTGACATTTATGTTTCCAGCACCTGCGAGCCGGTCAATTTCCACCGCATCGCGCAGCAACGGCCGCATCGAAACGCCATTGGCCGCAAAATTCGCAGCAAGTGTTGGCTTAGGCGACGCCGCGTTAAGCGTGAGCGTGCCGCGTCCGAGCCCCTTATAAAGCGCCATTTTTGTCAGATCCGCGCGCATGATCCTGTCTTTGACGCCAACATTTAAGAGCGACTGACCGATTGTAATTTTTTCGTAGATAAGTTTGCCAAGAGCCAGCCGCGCATCAGCATCAAAAAGGCCAAGGGCAGACAAGTCGATCTTCTCTTTACTCCACCCTTTCCGTTTGGCGTATCCCTTAACACGCGTGCCATTAGGGTTTGCTGCGCTTGGGCCAGCACTGCCGCCGTCGTTTGACAGATAGTTGTTGAGATTGAGTTCGGACAAGTTGAGATTTGCTTTGACGTAGGGTCGGGCGCCTGCCGTGTTGACGGTGGCATCGCCAGTCCCCGTCGCGCCATCAAGAGAAAGTTTGGCATTGAGCAAACTGTATGTGCTCCCAGCCGCCTTGAGGCGACCATGCACCGTAAGCGGCCCAAATCCACGCGCCTTTGGCAGTTTGCTTCCAAACCACTGCGCAAGCTGACGCACAGACTTGGATTTTGCTGCAATCGCGCCATCGAGCACAACGCTGTCGGCCATCAAGAACGTGCCATCATATCGTGCGCCAATCGGTTTAGCGTTGAGTTTTGCGACCAGCTTCGCTGGTTTTTTCTCAAGCACAGATCGTACGGATGTCAGCGTCGTGTCAAAATCCACTTTTTGACCTTTGACCACCAGATCACCAACCGCGGTCAACGGATTTGAGATTGATGAAAGTCCCACAACGACATTAATGGCCTTAATTTCTTCATTCACTTTTTTGGGCACATCCACGTAGCGCACGGTGCCATTGATTACACGAACATCGCCAAGCTTTAACTGCTCTAGGGCTGCGACATCAAAAGAACTACCGCCTGCACTCTTTGGTGCCGGCACAGCCCTCGGTTGGATCTGTTGATCAGTTGAGTTGTCAATAAAGTCTTGCAGTTCTGGCGGCACTTCGCCTTGGCCTGTCGTCTGTCCGGTGTTGGCTTGCGCATAACGAATCCGTTTTTGAACAGGCCTTGCGGCAAAGTCCCAACTTTTTCGACCTTGCCCATCGACACGAAGATCAAAAACCGGGTTCGTGAGAATGAGTGTGTCCACTTCCACTTGCCGCGATAACAAAGGCAGCAACTTCACACTAACCGTCAGATCATCCATCGCAGCCGTCGGCGGTGCGCCAGCCATATCTGGCGGTGCACTCAAGCTCACTTTGCCCATCGAAATGCCAAGCGATGGAAAAAATGTCAGACCCGTTCGTCCTGCGATTGTAAGATCGCGTCCAGTCTGTGCTTTGACTTGCGCAATGGCTTGCTCACGAATGAAGTCAACGGGCGGTGCCATGACCAAAAATGCAACGCCTGCCGCAACAACCGCCAAAATTGTCACCAAACCAAAGAACAAGACCGTCCCGAGACCGCTGGACTTTTTCTTTCGCCGGCGACGTCCGCGCGGCGGCCGTTGACCACGCGCATCCTGAGGCGGAGGATAATTGTGGTATTGCCCGTGATGCTGATGCCCGGAATAATCATCCGCAGGTCGATACCCTGCAATGTCAGGTGGCGGGCGTCGTGGTGGAGTGGTGTTGGTCATGATATGCCTCAGGCGATCTTTAGCGCAGTATCCAAGCTAGCATCTTGAATCGGGTAAACCTACCGACAGATTATGTCACGGGCCGTACGCCCGAATTTGCTACGCAAAAACAGTTTTCACAATAAAACATGGTGGCTTTGAACTCTTTGACCCGCCCCAATTGTGCCCTAGTTGGCAGGGCGCAACAATTCAATATTGGGTACCGTCCACTGCCTTAAAAAAAATCATGCCGCAAAAGGGCTTTTTAAAGCATCGACGGGAGACCTCTGTTCAAATCCCTTAAAGGCGTTATTGTTGCCCGCTGTTCGATGCATGGTGTGCGTTTTGAGGGAGGGGCGGCAGCATGGAGCTCGCGCTGCAGGGGCTTGCAGGCATTCTCATAATTCCGTTTTTGGCTTGGCTCATTTCGGAAGATCGTGCGCACCTCGGCGCGCGTCGGACGCTTTTTATTATCCTCTCAACAATCCTTGTGCAGGTTTTATTTGCGCTTGCGATTTTAAACTTACCCGCAGCACGCTCGGTGTTTGCCATTTTGGGGCAAGGTGTTTTCGCACTCCAACAAGCAACAGACAAAGGCGCGCAATTTCTTTTCGGCTATCTTGCTGGTGCCGAGTCGCCCTTTGAGATCACCAAACCGAACTTCGCAAGTTTGATCGCTTTCAGAGTCTTTCCCATCATTTTGGTTCTAAGCGCCATTGTGCGCCTTCTTTATCATTGGGGTGTCTTACAAAAGGTCGTTGCCGGTTTCGCGTTTTTGCTGAAGGGATTTGTCGGAACAGGCGGACCGCTTGCCACGGTCTCGGCGGCATCCATTTTGTTGGGCCTCGTCGAGGCGCCACTTTTGATCCGACCTTACTTGCGTGACATGCAACGCGGTGCACTTTTCGCAATGATGGTGGTCTTAATGTCGACGGTGGCTGGTACCGTCATGGCGCTTTACGCATCAATTCTTGCACCCATTGTCAAAGGCTCCGCTGGCCATCTGTTGGCTGCCTCTATCATGAATGTACCCGGCGCCTTGATGCTATCTCGACTTTCAGTCCCGCAAGGATTTGATAGCGGACCAAAGACAACTGAAATTCATCTCGAGGACCCGCCCTCCGGCAGCATGGATGCCGTTGTGCAAGGCGCGATCGAGGGTGTCCGATTGGTTGTGACGGTTGCTGCATTACTGATTGTCGTTGTGTCTTTGGTAGCGCTCGTAAACGGCATACTGGCAAGCCTTGGCGGCCTTGTGGGGATCGACGGCCTAACACTTCAAAGCATTCTGGGATACGCCATGGCGCCCATCGCCTATTTAATTGGGATTCCATGGTCCGAAGCCTTCACCGCAGGCGCCCTGCTGGGCCAAAAAGTCGTGCTTAATGAGTTTCTGGCCTATTTGGAACTGATGAACCTGCCGACAACAGGTGAGGGCGCGCTCAGCGAGCGCTCACGTCTCATTCTCACCTATGCCCTGTGCGGGTTCGCAAACCTCGGGTCCCTGGGCATTTTGATCGGTGCGTTGAGCACAATGGTCCCGGAACGCCGCCCTGAGATCACCGCCCTTGCCCCAAAATCAGTCCTAATCGGCTTTATGGCGACGCTGCTCTCGGCATCAATCATAAGTTGCATTACTTAGTAGTGGACTGGGCCCAACTTTTGCCGACACAACCCAGGCGCGACCAAGCCCATGCAACTCCTGCAGCAGGTTTACCCAGTTATTACATAGAGTTAATGTAACTATGGCGGACAATCATCGCCCCGCCAACATCCCGCCATGCGAATCATTCAGATTCAACCTATGCGTGAATATGTTGTTGCGGCAAGTCTGTTCTCAAGGTCTCGACTGTATTTTGGCTTCGTAGGCGTCGCGGTTGCGTTTGCCTTCTGGCAGCTGTGGGCCATTGGCACGGGCCATGCCCTCGTTGAAAAAAAGTCTCCAATGATAATCAGCGGTCTGGCCCGCGTCATTGATGGCGATACGATTCAAGTGTCCGGCCACCGCATCCGACTTGAAGGCATCGACGCGCCCGAAGCCGGACAAAGGTGTCCAGCCCATTTTGTTGGATCATGGCGTTGCGGGCATGCTGCCACAGGCGCCTTAAGGAGCTTGATCTCTCGTCAACGGGTTGAGTGCGAAAAGCTTGGTCGCGACATCTATGGCCGTGTCCTAGCCCTGTGCCGCAAAGACGGAAAAGACATCAACGCGCACATGGTGCGCTCTGGTCTTGCTTGGGCATTTGTCAAATACTCGCAGTCTTATGTAGCCGAAGAAGCCAAAGCGCGTGCGGCAAAATTAGGTGTTTGGTCAGGACTCAAAACAGCGCCCGCATGGATCTACCGCAAAAAAACATGGGCCAAAGCCGAACAGACCGCCCCCCGCGGTTGCGCAATAAAAGGCAACATTTCTTCCCATGGGCGCATCTATCACATGCCCTGGAGTCCTTGGTATCACAAAGTGAGTATTGATCGCGCCCGCGGTGACAAGTGGTTTTGTTCAGAATCTGAAGCGCTTGCTGCGGGTTGGCGCCCAGTTCGCGAGTTCTGAACACCGATTTCAACGCATCAATGTTCGTTCCAACTTCAATTGCACGCAGCGATTGTCTAAGATCAATGCAACGCGTATCCTTGATGTGCTTTGTATGTGAGAACATACTTAGTCAATTGGCGGGGAGAAAAGAATTGGAGTTGGCAAACGCCGAAAGCACACCTCAGTTACGACTCGCTGCGATCCATTATTCCAAATGTGAAGATGTCGACCCCATATTGAGCGACATCGCACATCAACTAAAGCGCATGGGTTACCGGGTCGGAGGTGCTGTTCGTTCTAATGCAGCACAGCAAGGTGGTCATCGTTGTGATATCACTTTAGAAGAACTCATGTCCGGCCAGACAATTGCGCTGTCCCAACAGCTCGGTTCCGGTTCAAGCGGATGTCGCTTGAATCCAGAAGCCCTTGAGTATGTTGCAGGACTGGTGGAGTCATCGTTCGACAGCGGCCTCGACATTCTTGTCATCAATAAATTTGGAAAGCGGGAAGCGGAAGGCAGCGGCTTTCGAGACGCAATTATTCACGCTGTCAGCACCGCAGTTCCTGTTCTTGTTGCCGTCAATGAAGGTCAAGTGGCCGCCTGGCGCAACTTTTGCGGTGGCGAGAGCGACACATTAACTGCCGATCGAACATCGATACTGCAGTGGCTAACAAAGAGCCTTCCTGCAGCGGGAGCGTCGCAGTTTTTTTAATTTTCATTTGCGACCGAACGCCCAATGCGTCTCTAACTCTCAGGACGCCCACCAAACACAGCACGACGGCGATGATTTAACTGCGGGACTTACACAAAAGCTTTAATACCACGCTTTGATCGGGTGCCCGCGCTCGCCCCAGAACACGAACCATTCACCCGCCGCTCGCACAATATCGATTTGTTCTGAAAAGGGTGCGGGCTCCTCAGGCTTAAAAAACCAGTCGAAAAATGAATGCTTGTGTGGATGCAGGGTAGGCTTTCCAGCTTCTGCCGCGCCAACAATCTTTAACAATGTACGACCATATGAAATTGCCTCATCGGGCCACCTGTGCTCCCACGCCTCCTCAAGAATCTTTTTTCCAAATAACGGCTCACAGCTAGTTAGCCAGGCCCCGCGAAAACTCGTTCTGTCGATTCCGTCATATGCACCACCATTGGTGTAAACTGGAACGCCGGGAGGCCCAATCAACTCAATGGCATAGTGGCCATAAAATTCCTTCAGACAGGCTTCGACCTCACCTTCAGTTTTTAATTGGCGCTGTTCTATGATCCAATCGTTCGCGTCTTTATCAATTCCGACGCGCGGCGCACCAATGTTTGCGAAAGGCGGAATACCGATTTCTCCAAATCTCTCAACCTCCTCGTCGGTAAACTCTTCCTCGCGAAAGGATCTTTCTATGAAGGCGCGCCACTCGGCCTCGTGACCGGGCCTTGATATCGATTGCGGAACGAGATCTAATCCCAATTTTTAGCCTCTTATTGTTCCGGCTCGCGCCGCTCAAACCGCCAAAAAAGCCCGCCGGGATTATCCCTTGGCCGATTTTGTTCGCTGCGCACATCCGGCGGCCGCAACCCTGCTTGAACAATCTTAGAAAGATCTTCGCGCAGTTCCAGCTCTTCCACATAGGTATTGTGACCGGTCGAAAAATAATCGGTCTTTAGGCTGCTGACGTCGACTGTGTCGATACCATCGACAATAACAGGGCCCTCGCTCGGCACATCACCAGCACGCGGTTTTCCCTTGTGCACGTTGCGCGAAATATCCATCGCGTAATCATTGGCAGAAGCATAAAGTGTAATGCCCTTGGCCGTGTCTTTGACGCGGGACGCAATGCGCGCGAATACGTCTGCGTCAATATCAGGCGCCGCAAGCACAATTTGATTGATGTTTGCCGGCGGCGCACCGTCGCGCGCAAGTTCCTGCATTGCATTAAGTAGCGGCACGTTGCCCATGCTGTGCGCAATGAGATGCACGTGTTCAGCGCCAGTCTCATTAGCGACAAGTTCGATGAACGCGCGCAAGTTTGCAGCCGACAGCCACGCACTTTCCATATCATAGGGATAGTCTTTTGGGTCACCCGCCGAAGGCCAGCTATATAAAAACGCTGTGCCAAATGGATGATGCCCGCCATCCCGCGCATCGCCCAGGTCATAGGCAATCTGCGCTGTGCGATAAAGCGCATCGTCAAAGGTCGTGTTGTAACCATGCACGAAAATGAAGGCATGGCCTTTAAAAGCCCGCGCATCGGCCATCGCCTCGCGCACTTCTGAAAGAAACGCCTCTTGCGATCCAAAGACTTTGAATCCATCAGCGAGAATGACAAAATGCTTTGAAATGTCGCCTTCAGGTGGCGTGCCCCAAATGCGATCCCACCAGCCAGGTCGCGAAATCTCGCCAACTTCGCGTTGCGCTTTAGGTACCGTAACTATGGCCCGACCCAGCTCCAGATCAAAACCTCGGTCCCAACCATAAGCCACACGCAACACGCCGCCACTCGTGCGCCGATCATCGCGTACCCGATTGGTGCCGTAATAGACCCGGACGGGTGTGCAAAGGTTTTGTTCATGACACGCGCCCTGCGCACTAGACGGCAACGGCAATTCGGCCGAACGCTCTTCAAAGTCGCGTGAACTTGGTTCTTCACTTCGGCGCGACCGAGAAGTTGGCAATTCACCAACCCGCTCTTCTAAGTCCCGAGACCCCGTGTCTCGATTCCGACTGACCTTCTTGCTAACGGACCTTTTGCGCGTGACCCGGCGCGTTGAGCGGGTGCGGCCGCTGCTGCCCTCTTCCAAACGCTTTTTTCGAGCAACAGGGGGTCTTGATTTTTTATATTGTCTTGTTTGCTGTGCCGCCTTCTTGTCGCTGCGTTTTTGAACCTGGTCCTGATCGCGGTCGCGGGTTTTATATGCTCTACGACCATCACCAAGCATACGGCTCTTGCGGGCACGTTGTGTTGCGCAATGGGATTTCTTCACGCCGCTCAGTCTCGCCAACATCCGAAAGCTAGGCTTCGCAGTGGACGTTTTGTCACCCAACGCAAGCTTTACGGCATCTTGTGTTTCCTTATTCCACTTGCCGTCTGCCGGGCCATGATAACAATCGAGCTTCTTTAGGCGATCTTGAATTTTACGCACCAGCTTTGCCCGTGCTACGTCACGCAATTGTGCGACAACAATATGATTGTTCGGTTGCGGTTCTGCCAGCGCATAAGCAGGCGCAATAGCAACAAGGATAAGTATAAAGGATAGAACTCTTATCATTTTCGGCCTCCACATGCGGACGGTGGCGGATTGACGATAACAAAAAATTTTTTGGGACCACAGGGTCCGCAGTCTGCTCAATTTAAAATTCGCCCGGGCGACTGGCGAAGTCTTAAGAACGAATATTGAAATCATCATGACGCACGGCGCACCAGGCATGCGCCAACCCACATCATTTACATCAGGGCCAAGTTATTTACGCGGCGCCAATCCCTCCGACCAATTGACAACGAGACCCTGGCGCCCTAGGCCTTGCACAGAAGTTCCCACCAGTAAAAGTGCCCAGGTGGCGGAATTGGTAGACGCGCTGGCTTCAGGTGCCAGTGGCCGCAAGGCCGTGAAGGTTCGAGTCCTTTCCTGGGCACCATTAATGCGTGTTGCGGCCCGCATCGGACCAGTCCCCAGCCAAACCACGGCTCAAGGTCCTTAGCCCACGTGCGTGGCTTGCCTCATCTGTCGAATTACGATACGGCGAGGTCAGGCATGAAGGAGGTCACGTGGCCGCACAAAAAATATTTCTTCACAAAGGCGACTTGCCCGAAGGCGTTTCTTTTGGAGACAGCGTCGCTGTTGATTCCGAAACGCTCGGACTAAATCCGCAACGCGACCGGCTCTGTCTCATACAACTCTCAGGCGGCGATGGTATTGCACACTTGGTTCAATTTGATGGAACAGATTACAACGCGCCTCGTCTAAAGGCCTTGCTACAAGATCAAGCCATCTTAAAAATATTCCACTTCGCGCGCTTTGACGTCGCCGTCTTCAAACAATATTTGGGCATCCGAACCGCGCCAATATACTGCACCAAAATCGCATCCAAACTTGTAAGAACTTACACGGATCGCCATGGTCTTAAAGACCTTTGCTCCGAACTCTTAAACGTAGAACTTTCAAAAGCGCAACAAAGTTCAGATTGGGCCTCAACCGAGTTGACCCAAGATCAACTCAAATATGCTGCCGCCGATGTTTTGCATTTGCACGCCCTCAAAGAGCGGCTTGACCAAATGTTGGAACGAGAGGGCCGCCAGGCATTTGCAAAATCAACGTTTGATTATTTACCAACACGGGCCGAGTTGGATTTAGCAGGATTTGGAGACCTAGACATTCTGGCCCACTGACCTGCACGGGAAGTATTGTTCGTTCAAACTATTAGGAAGGTTCGCGCACGTCGCGGCCGTTTTTGCCATTTTTTGGCGCTAGCAGCGAATTTGCCGTAGCGGGGTTACCATCAAGCACCATGTTGGTCCCAATATGACCTAATTTGGCGGTGAGTTTTACCCAGAATCAGCGTTCATAACAGGTGTCTTTTTTCCGGTTAAGCCCCGTCGTCCTAATTTACCGGTCCCGCTCAAAATGGCAGCCACATCATATCCCTATATTGGTAATGGAAGCGATGCTGACGCGCCGCTGACCGAGCGCAATGTCACGCCAAGTGAAACCAAGAGACGTCAGGAACTGCAAAACGCGTCACGCAACTCGCGTTTTGTGCGCATCGCACGCATCGCACTACCCATCTGCTGTGCCAGCGTTTTACTAGTTTATGGGTTATCAGCTGTTGGGTCGATTTCGTTATCAGATCTCGCCAAGGCGCCCCTCGCAATACCAAAGATCATACCGACCAATCTCACGATGGATAATCCGCGCTACCGCGGATTCAATGACGACGGCGGCAGTTACGTTGTTGCAGCGAAAACTGCAAAGCCGAGTGCAGAGAATTCCGACATCATTCTGCTCAATGCGATTACCGGTGAGTTGACAGACAAAAACAACAAAAAAACCAGACTCAAGGCCAAACACGGCGCGTTTGATACCAAGAAAAACAAGTTAGACCTTACCGGTGAAATCAATATTGACTCTGACGAAGGCATGCGCGCCAAACTCAAGAGCGCGACCTATTTCACGAAAACTGGCTTGATTGAAAGTGCAGAGCCGGTCAGCGTGGCTATGCCCACAGGCACACTTGCCGCCAGCCAAATGAAGTATTGGCAAAAGAAAAAAGAGGCGGAATTTTTTAATGGTGTGAAGACGGTTTTGATTTCCGACAAAAAGAAGACCACTGCAGGATCAAACAAAAAGAAAACGGACAACAGCTCAAGCTTGTTTGCCAGTTCCGGTGCACCTGTCACAGTGAACGCCGACCAACTCAATCTTAATGATGCAAAAAACTTCGCAATCTACAAAAAGGATGTCGTTGTTACTCAAGAAGACACCTCCATGTCCACGCGAGAACTAGAGGTTTATTTTGCGGCGGAAACCAAAAAACCTGAAAAAAAGCCAGCACAAACCAAAGCCCAAGATAAAAAGGAACCAACCCAAACCCGCAAGGTTGCGCGGATTGTCTCCAATTACCCAATCTTGATTAAGCGCGGCAAAGATCAGCAGATCACAGGCCAAAAGGCAGAGTTCCTGCCTCCCAAGAACAAGGCCGTCCTTGATGGAAATGTGACGATTTCGTCAGGCGACAACAGGCGAGCGACAAGCAAACGGGCTGAATTCGACACCGGCTCCGATCTGGCCCTTCTGACGGGCGACGTCATTGTCCGCCAAAACAAAAATGAGCTGCGCGGTCAACGCTTGTTTGTAGATCGCGGCCAAGGGAAACTCGAACTGACGACACCTCTGGCGTCCGGCCAAGGTCGCATTCACGCCCACCTCGCCGGTAGGCCGGGGGCAAAAAAAGGAAAAAAGAAAAAGGCTGCAAACCCAAAGCCCGACACCAAAACGAAGACCAATAAAACGGTGGCAGGTGTTGCAACATTCAAAACCAGCCCAGGCGCGCCAATCGATATAGAAGCAAACCGCCTTAATGTTGATAACACGCCAAAGACTGCAGTCTTCCGCGGCAACGTGATCGCCAAGCAGGACACATTCACAATTAGAACCTCGGTCATGACCGTCCACTACAAGGGTAATGCCGCGCTCACCGACGCGACCACCACCAACAAACAAAAGAAACCGGGCACGAAAAAAGAGGAAATGGAAGTCACTAAGATCAAGGCTTCAGAAAGCGTGGTCGTGACATCGCAAGCCGGGCAAAGTGCGACAGGCGATTGGGGCGAATTTGATATGGCCGCCAATACGGCGATCGTGGGCGGCGACGTGACCCTAAAACAGGGCAAAAGTGTCGTTAAGGGATCCAGGCTCAAAATTAACATGACCACCGGCGAGACGGTTATGGACACCTCGCCCGAGAAAAAGAAGAAGATACAAAAAAATGAAGGATGGGCGCTGCGAATAGAGGACAAAAACGGGGAGCCCGTACCACCTGCAACTGGTGCGCGTAGCGACCGACCGAGCGCCGTTTTTTACCCAAATCAGCTCAAAAAACAAAAAAAGGGTAAGAAGGCCAAAAGCAAGACCGAAAAGTCTGCTACCAAGCGAGCGAAACAGTCGGCAACACAGCCAAACGCCTCAAGCAGTTGGCAAATTCAAACCGCGCCGGCTCCGTGATCATAAAACGGCCGCTTTACGTCCTATGTGAGACCCGTTTAACCTGGGTGCCTGAATGACAACGGCTGTTGTTGGAGGTCCCATACTGGCGTCGTGCCTATGGCCAAAGATGGCCCCGCGTTTGATCTTGGAATTCTGGCAACAGCGCTAAGGAGTTCTAGGTGGTAAGCTTTTCGCCATTTGGATTAAAGAAGAAGCTTCGTGGCCTCCGCGCTGCGCGCTCCAACGCGCCCGAGGCAAACGCGCCCAACAATGTGCGCCCCGAAAGCTATCGCGATCAAAATCATACCGTACCACCCACGCATTACGACAACCAATTCACCCAAGGCTTTGACCCAGTGACCGGACCACCGACACGAGAGGCACGCGTAAATAGAAATGGTGGCGCACCCGCAAACATGAGATATGGGCAAAGACCGCATACATCTGGCGATCTCACCTTGGGCGAAGGTTGGCTCACCGTCGAAGAAGTCAAAAAGACCTACAAAAGGCGCACCGTGGTTCAGGGCGTCAGCTTAGCTCTAAGGCGCGGCGAGTCGGTGGGCTTATTGGGGCCAAATGGGGCCGGTAAGACGACCGTTTTTTATATGATCACTGGCCTTGTGCCCGCCGATTCAGGTAGGATCTCCATTGATGGTGTCGATGTTACGCGCTTGCCCATGTACCGGCGCGCAAAACTGGGCATCGGTTACCTGCCTCAGGAAGCCTCAATTTTTCGCGGCCTGACGGTTGAAGAAAACATTATGGCAGTGCTTGAGCTCGTCGAGCCATCGCCAAAGAAGCGAAAAATTGAGCTCGATCGTTTGCTCGAAGAATTCAATATTGCTGATCGCCGTAAGTCGCCGTCTATTGCACTCTCAGGCGGCGAGCGTCGACGGTGCGAAATTGCCCGGGCGCTAGCGTCTGGGCCATCATTCATGTTACTTGACGAACCATTCGCTGGCGTTGACCCAAAAGCAGTAAGTGACATCCAAGACCTTGTGCGACACTTGACGGAACGAGGAATTGGCGTTCTGATCACGGACCACAACGTTAGGGAAACGTTAAGCTTAGTCGAACGTGCATATGTGATTTACGAGGGTCAAGTTCTAACACAGGGTAACCCGCAGGAAATCATAAATAACGAAGACGTTAAGCGGGTCTACCTTGGGGACATGTTCGTTAACGGACAATGAGTCAACATGCCCCAAATTGCGTGCGTTTTGTGCGAAGGTTTAGGGTATGGCATTATCGACAAAATTGGAGCTACGGCAATCACAGCAATTGGTGATGACGCCGCAGCTGCAGCAAGCGATCAAGTTGCTGCAATTGTCGAATATTGAGTTAACGCAATTCGTCGAAAACGAGCTGGAGCGTAACCCACTTCTAGAGCGCGATGAAGAAACAAACCAGCAAAATGGCGCGCTAAGCAATGGCACTCTGACGAATGGAGCTTCCGAAGCCCAAAGCACAAACACACAAACATCAAGCGACGAACAAAGGCTGGACTTCGAAAAGCAGCCTTCTGATCCAACTGCAGCCTTTGATACGGACATTGAAAACGTTTACCCGGACTCAGGAAACGCAGATTTTGTTCCCTCGCCTCAGACCCAACAATGGACGCGAGGGTCATCGAACGGCGGTAGCTTCGATGGTAGCGATGTTAATTTGGAAGCGTTCGTTGCATCAGAACTTTCACTAAAGGATCACCTGACAAATCAACTCGCTCTTGCCGTCAAAGATCCAACCGATCGCCTCGTTGGCCAACACCTCATCGATTTGGTCGATGAATCTGGATATCTAAACCACGACTTAAACGACCTCGCGGAAAAATTAGGCTGTGAAGTCGCCTTTATCGAGCGGGTCCTTGAAATCCTTCAATCATTTGATCCGCCGGGAATTTTCGCAAGGTCGCTTGGAGAATGTCTGGCACTACAGCTCAAGGACCAAAATCGTTACGACCCGCAAGTGGCAGCCTTGCTTGAAAACCTCGATTTGCTGGCAACCCACAACATCCAAAAGTTGCGCAAAAAGTTGCAAATTGACATGGATGAGCTCGCCGAGATGATCACTGAGATCAAGGCGCTCAATCCAAAACCCGGGTTGCAATATGGAAGCGTACAAGTCCAAACGCTAATACCGGACGTGATCGTAAAATCAACCTCGGACGGCCGGTTCTTGGTAGAGCTCAACAGCGATACGTTGCCGCGTGTTCTTGTAAATCAATCATATTATTCGTTGGTTTCAAAAAACGCGCAGTCTGAAAAAGACAAAGGTTACATTGTCAGCTGCTTGCAAAACGCCAACTGGCTTGTCAAAAGCCTCGATCAAAGAGCCCGCACGATCCTGAAAGTGGCCGAGGAAATTGTACGTCAACAAGACGCATTTTTCCTTCACGGCGTACAACATTTGCGGCCACTAAATCTAAAGACTGTTGCCGATGCGATCTCCATGCATGAATCAACAGTCTCACGCGTCACATCAAACAAATACATGGCAACGGCACGTGGTATTTTTGAGCTAAAGTACTTTTTCACCTCAGCCATTTCTTCCTCTGAATCAGGTGAATCACATTCTTCAGAAGCTGTCCGTTTTCGAATTAAGCAACTGATAACCAATGAAACGCCGCAATCTGTGCTTTCTGATGACCGGATCGTTGAGATGCTAAAATACGAAGGCATCGAAATTGCAAGGCGCACAGTGGCCAAATACCGCGAAGCGATGGGCATCGCCTCTTCTGTTCAGCGCCGCCGGGAAAAACGTCTGAGCGAGCAAACAGCCGCCAGCTCCTAACAAGCAGTTGCCCCTTTTTCCGCAATCAGAGATTAATTTTGCAAGCCTTCGCGTCTGCAAATTAATAAAAACAAGCAAAATCAATCCATTATAGTTAGATTTAAGGAGGTCAACAAAATGTGTGTTTTGATGAGTATAAGGTTTGCTGCGCTGCAACAAGCCTGCTATAGTCGGCGCTTGCACCGGTTTGACACCAAATTCTCAGGCCTCTACCGTTCAGCGCCGAGCGGCTACAGGATATAATTTCCGCTCTGGGGGTCATCGAGCATAGGATCGTCATTTGTGCACGCGATGCTGCGGCCAGGAATTGGTGCGACGCCAAGATTAGTATTTATTGGCGCGGGCAAAACGGCATGAGGCTCAAAAATATGTCGCTTCAAGTCACCGGCAAGAATGTTGAAGCGGGTGGTGCATTCCAAGAATACATCACCGAAAAGATTGCAAACGTTCTTGGAAAATATATTGGCCCTGAAATTGGCGGACACGTACGCCTTGAAAAGGAACGGACAGGATTTCGAACCGATTGTTCGATTAGGTTAAAGACAGGTCTTTTGTTGGAGACTCATGGCGCCGGCGACGATGCCTACGCGAGTGCAGATGCTGCTGTAGATCGTCTTGAAAAACGTGTCAGGCGTTACAAACGACGTCTTAAGAATCACCACAACCCGCGGGGCGCACAAGAGCTTGGTGCTGCGGTTCCGGTGCGGGATCTTGTGGTCGAGGTAGATCAGTCCGGTGAAGCAGAAAAAGCACTCCAGGATCACCCGGTAATTATTGCAGAGCATCAGCGAGATTTGTGCGAGTTATCAGTGAGCGAAGCTGTGATGCGTCTCGATCTCACCGACAACGCTTTTTTGATGTTTCGTAATGCAGGCAACGGAAACATTAACGTCGTCTACCGGCGGCAAGATGGAAACATAGGCTGGATTGATCCAAGTCCTGATGCAAATCAACCAGACAAGAGTTCGGCGAACGGAAAAGGAAGTGTTCGCGCGTAAAAGCAACGCACAGGAAAAACTGGGCTTGAATTCAAGATCAATTTTTCACTGTCAGCAGGAATAGAATACGACAAGTGGCTTTCGCTGCTACAACCCGATGGAACGGCAAAGATGCATCTAGGTGATATTCTGGCGCCCGGTGGGATCATTCCGGCCCTTGAGGTCAAAAGTAAAAAACAAGCGTTGCACGAACTTGCCAATCGTGCGGCTGAAATCACAGGCCTCAACGGACGCGATATCTTTGAGACCTTGTTGCAGCGCGAACGTTTAGGGTCTACGGGATTGGGCCACGGGATCGCCATTCCCCATGTAAAATTTCGCTCATTAGACGAAATCGTCTGTGTTTTTGCCCGTTTACCCGAACCGATCGCCTTTGAATCCCATGACGGCGAACCCGTTGATCTAATTTTCCTATTGATTGCCCCGGAGCACGCAAGTGGAGATCATCTAAAGGCTTTGGCCCGCATCTCCCGACTGGTTCGAGAGCCAAGTATGATCGAACGATTGCGCGCCGCCCCTGACGAGGACGCCATCCGCGCAGTCCTAACGTCTGTGGCTGCCTCCCACGCGGCCTGATCTTTTTACGATCCAAGCAAAATCAACGTCTAAATTGTTTCACGCCCCAGCGACGTTGGTGGGCCGACGTCTCCTGAATCATAGAAACTATTTTTTCGTTCCGAGCGTTATTTTTGCGCCCAATTCCAGACGGTTATACGTTAAAGTTAACATATATCGCTGTGTTCGGGGGGATGAAGACAGCGGACGGAAAAACTTGGTTGCTTCTACCAGGATAATCCACCTGCGTCGAAGTGAGAGGTCTCCGTCCAACGGTCTTGATTTGACCAATGCATTTGGACTGCCACGCCAACGTCTGGCGCCACGATCGGAAAACCCACTTGGGCTTGCCAGTTCCTCACCTTAGAGCTGGAACGAGCACCAAGTTTGCGCGCGCGCTCTCTCAGCTTTTGCTGTTTCTATGCTGCATGGCGTTTGGCCCTCAGGTCGCCGCCAAAATGCCGGGCCACGTGCACTGCTACAAAGACGTTTGCCATCGTGTGAAAACCATCGCCGAAACCGAGGACCTGATTGGCAAGCGCCTCGTCATCAAGACATCTCATTACGACAGCCCCGAGCGCGATCCCTATAACGTCGGCAGATACACTTCGTCAGGCGAAGAGTTTGACGCCGAAAATTCCTCTCGTGCCGCCAGCGCTCACTTTCCAGACGGGACAGAATTACTTGTTTGGAATCCGCTTAATGGGCGCGCCTCCCATTTGCGCATCAACGATTTTGGTCCGTTTCATACCGATCGCACACTTGACGTCACCCGTTCAGCCGCTGAAAAACTTGGATTTGCCGAACGCGGCGTCCTTAAATTACGCGTTTACGTCGTCGCCGCTCCTGACACCGATTGGCCGCGCTATGAACTGGCACGATCCTATCCTCCAACGGAGGGCTTTTTAGGCGTTATTCCACGGGATCAATTGGTCGACGTCGTCATCGAATTGGCCGCGCGCGTCAAGCGCCGGAGAAGCGCCCTGCCACCCGTGCCGCCCGACGAACCATCATCAATTCCGCCACCACCACTCACCACAGCGAGCTTTGCTGTGCCAACGGTCTCCCAAGCCCGGGTTTTGATTAGGAATATGCAGCCTGCCACACCGACAATTAGGGTGGCAGGCGTTGGTGACCATTTCAGTTACTTGCGCTCAAGCGTCGGCACGAAGGCGCGAGTCTACAAGATCTCTGTAGACGCAAGACCAGCCTGGGTGCGGACAAAAATCCCCCCGCCAATGCTCTTGTCTGCGATAACGTCGGCAGGCCTTGTTGCAACGTTCACACAACGCGTAACACCTCCCGTCGTCGCGCAAGCAAAATTCACCCCAGACAAATCGCGCCAACTCCTCCTACCAACGGAAACAGCCCAACCTGGCATTTGGCAAAGCACATTGGCTGCACCAACCGCCGTCGAAGCCGTTGCGCACTACGCACACGTGCCCACAAACAACGATGTCGTCACGCTATTGGGCTACGAAGAACAGTTTTTTGCTGCACATTTGCGCGACCAAGGGGCCGAAACGCTCGTCGCCGCTCTCAACCCAATGGCGCAAAAACGCGTTGCAACTGTCTATGGCAGAGATTTAACAGTGGAGTTCCCTGCCTTTGCACCGCCAAGCGCTTTCCAACTTTCAATTCCAGCTTTATTGATTGTTCTGACGATCCTGACGTGGCTGCTGGTTGGTCGCAACGAACAGATGGTTGAGGCACGCGCAGCAACACCGGACCCGTTTCGCAAGCGTGTCAATCTGAAACCACGTCTTTGGTCCTTGCGAGCGATTGTAAATAGAAAGCCGGATGCAATTGAGATGGTACAGCCTCCTCCCATACCCAAAAAGCATATGAGGATGCAGAAGACAGCCGCCCATCAGGACCCGGTTCCACCACCGCTCGCGGCATCTGTTGCACTTGAACAAGCCGCGGCCAATACGACCGTGATTGGTGCCGGTGCGACACTCGTTGGCCAGATCACATCTGCCAGTGAGGTGGTCGTTTCTGGGACCTTTGACGGGCCTTGCACGGCACGCCTCCTTGAAGTCGCCGAAGGCGGCAAGGTGACTGGCAACGTCGACACGGTAGATTTGGTCGTCGGCGGTGAACTTAAGGCGGATGTTCAAACTGGCCACGTTCATGTGACACGGACCGGCAAAATTGACGGTGATGTCAATTATGACAAGATCTCAATGGAAGCCGGAGGCGTGCTTGCCGCCCGCTGCCAACGCATGTGCACAAATGATCAGCCGGACCAGCAAGTTGGCGTCGTTTCCGCCGAAAGTCCGCGAGAACTTTAGCCTCATAAGCCATCAATCATAGATTCGTGTGCCAGCATTGCTTGTCGCCAGGGGGCATGAGCGTGTAAGATTTTGCACAATCAATCCAAAAAACACCTGATTCAGGCCCGCCAAGGAGGACCCCCATGAACGAACAACCCAAACCGGATACGTTTTACGGAGGCTGCCCGCACGATTGCCCTGATACCTGTGCCATGGTCTACGAGGTTTTGAATGGCAAGCTGGTGGCCGTGCGCGGCAACAAAGAGCATCCCATGACGCGCGGTGGGTTGTGCGTGAAGCTTAAAGATTATGAGACACGCCACTATCACCCTGATCGTGTCCTGCATCCTTTGCGTCGGACAGGACCAAAAGGCTCCAAACAATTTGAACGCATCTCTTGGGATGAAGCGCTTGACGAGGTTGTAAGCCGGTGGAAGGCGATCATCGATGAGTATGGCCCACAGGCGATTATCCCTTACAGCTACCTTGGTCACCAGGGGCTCGTCCACGGTCTTAATGGCGGTGATGCATTTTTCAATCGCCTCGGCGCAACAGTTTGCGAACGCACATTCTGCGGTGAAGGGTCATGCACAGCCTGGCTGTTGACCATTGGTCCCACGGCCGGAGTCGACCCGGAAAGTTACATCCACTCAAAATACATTGTTATCTGGGCGTGCAACAGCGTCAGCACCAACTTGCACCATTGGGCAATTGTCAATGAAGCGCAAAAGCGTGGCGCGAAAGTTGTTGTCATCGACGCCTACAGATCAAGAACAGCCAAAGAAGCTGATTGGCATATCAGCCCAAAACCGGGCACCGATGGTGCTTTGGCCATGGCCGTGATCAATTCAATTATTGAACAAGGGCTGGTCGATAAAGACTATGTCGAAAAGTATGCCGAAGGCTATGACGCCTTGGCCGAACGCGCGAAGACGCGCACTCCGGAATGGGCCGAAGCAATAACGGGCGTTCCTGCCGAAGACATCCGCACCTTGGCGCGCGAATTGGCAACCGAGCAACCAGCCGCGATCCGCATGGGCGTTGCGTTGGAACGTCACAACGGCGGTGGTCAAACGATCCGCGCGGTCACATGTATCCCAGCGTTGACGGGCGCATGGCGGCATGTGGGCGGTGGCATCACCCAATTCCCTGTTTGGGAGCATCCATATAAATTTGACGTGATTTGTCGTCCGGATCTAATTCCAGAAGGCACGCGCGTTATAAACAATCTGCAGATTGGTAGGGCGCTAACCGGTGAGATTCCTTTAGATCCGCCCATCAAATCCATGATGTGCTGGAATTCGAATCCAGTGACTCAAGCCCCCGAAACCGACAAGATTGTTGAAGGCTTAAAACGAGAAGATTTGTTCCTCGTATCTGCAGAACATTTCATCTCAGATACCGCGTCTTATGCCGACATCGTCTTGCCCGCATCCATGGGCGCGGAAATGGAAGACATTATTCTGTCGTGGGGACACCTTTATCTCACTTACAATGAGAAATGTGTCGACTCGCCTGGAGAAGCGATCCCCAACAATGAGATTTTCCGTCGTTTGGCACAACGCTTGGGCTTTGAGGAAGAAAACTTCAAATGGTCCGACAGCGAGTGTCTTGAAAACTATGTGGATTGGGATGCACCTGCTTGCAAAGGCATAGATCTCGATTATTTGCGCGAGCATGGCTACGCACGCCTGAAAGTTGGCACCAAAGATGATCGCTTGCCACACGCGGAAGGCAACTTCCCGACACCAACCGGCAAGTGCCACTTTGAAATCAAAGATGCCGCCAACTTCGTCGCTGGTCCATTCCGGCAAATGTATGAAGCGTTCCAGCCCGGCGAGCCATTAGATTCGCTTCCCGATTACACGCCACGTCGCGAAGGCGCGGAAACGGATCCGGAATTGGCGAAAAAGTATCCGTTAAACATCGTTTCACCCAAGAGCCACGGATTCCTCAACTCTTGTTACGCAAACATGCATCACAAGATCAAAGGACAAGGCGAGCAATTCGTCCTCATCAATGAGGTGGACGCCGAGCCACGTGGAATAGTTGAGGGCGATCGCGTGAAGGTTGCCAACGACCGAGGGGCCTTTAAGGGCATCGCGCACATTTCCCAAGATGTAAATCCTGGAATTGTCGTAGCCACACTCGGCTATTGGCGGCAGCTAAACGAAGGAACAGTAAACAGTATTAGTTCCGCTGAGTTCACAGACATGGGCCACGCACCATCGTTTTCCGATAACCTCGTAGAGGTGACGCGCGCCAATTAACGCGTGTCGCCCAAAAGTGGGTGCCGGTTTTGGGGCAAACGACATGCGAAAACAAAGCACTAAAGCATGGCAAATGAATCCCAATGAATGAGACATGCTTTAGTGTTCGCAAAATTTGCTTATCATAAAGAGAGCAGCACTTGCACTATCGCAACTGCTGCTCTTTTTTGCTGGTTTGCAACAATTACGCGGGGATCACGCATAAGCATAAAGCCCTACGAGACCGAGCGTGCCGACAATGATCCGCCACCAGCCAAACAGCGCGTAACCGTGTCGGCTTACAAAATCTAATAGGTAACGGACGACAAAAACGGCAGCGATAAATGCCGTGACAAAGCCAAGCGCAATCCCTGCCACATCATCCGGGTTAATCACCGACCAATTCTTATAAAGGTCGTATGCAAATGCACCCGCCATGGTCGGCATTGCCAGAAAAAACGAAAACTCGGCCGCCGAACGTTTGTCAGCCCCCAATAGCAGCGCCCCAACAATGGTCGCTCCGGACCGCGACACACCTGGAATCATGGCCAAGCATTGAAAGAGGCCAATCTTAAACGCAAGCAAAGGTGAATAGTCCATAACATCGTGGTAGACCGGCTGAAGCGGCAACTTGTCGACGAACAGCAAAATAATGCCGCCAAGAATAAGCATTGTGCAGATAAGCTGCGGACTTTCAAAGAGTACCGTTTTAATGAACGAATGTGCGGTGACACCGACAACAACCGCCGGCAAAAAGGCAATCAAAATCGCAAACACAAACCGTCGCGCGCTAGGATCAGTGGGCAGATCAACGGTAAGCTTCCACAACTTTGCAGCGTAAACTGAAACGATTGCGAGAATTGCGCCAAGCTGAATCAAAACCTCAAATGTTTTGCCCGGCGACTCAAACCCAAGAAAATGCCCGGCGAGCAAAATATGGCCGGTCGATGAGACAGGAATAAACTCGGTCAGTCCCTCCAACAGGCCGAGCAAAATGACTAGCCACGTGTCCATTCTTTAAGGGTCTCCGCTTGGGTTGGGGAACAGGTTTGCGGCAGAAAAATTCAAGCGCAAGTCGTGCCAGCCCCCTCCTTGTCGCCACGCACGCGTGAGAAAGACCACGTTCAGGCCAGATCATGCAAGTCATGAATGCAAAAGAGCGTATTCTGGCCACACACCTAGCTGTTAATCGGCTCAAAACGCGGCAAGTGGAACATTGCATCCGAAGCCTTGCTCAGACAATTTGTTCCGTCTGACGTAAAGCTCTTAGCCTGCCTTAGACCTTGACGAATCAACACCATCTGGGCCCAGCTCATTAGGAGTTATGTTTAACTAAGCCTCAGGTTCTCCTGGAAGCCGCGCATCAAACAAACGCAAACGACTCGGATTGAATGAACAAACTGACCCATTTTCAACTCTGCCCATTTTCGCGTGCCATCCGCCTTGCTTTGGCTGAGCTAGAAATGGACGTGGATTTGATCGAGCAACGCCCGTGGGAAATTGATCAAACGTTTCTTAAGTTAAATCCTTCAGGCGAACTCCCCGTTTTGCAAGTCGAAGGCGGGCCAACAGTTTGTGGTGCTTATGCCATCAGCGAATATCTAAATGAGAAAGTCATCAATCGCACAAACGATGCACCACTGGCGGCCGCAGACAACGACCACCCGACAGACGCAGATATCGAAACTTTAACACTGCCACATACCAACGCAGTTCTTTTGTTTCCAGCAGGGGTTGAAAACCGCGCAGAAGTTCGCAGATTGGTTGATTGGTTTCACGGTCGTTTGGCACGCGAAGTTACACGCGAAATGCTGCACGAAAAGTATTATGGACGCATGATGTTTGGCGCCAAACATACACCACACGCCGACATGTTACGGATGTTGCGCCGCCACCTGCGCTATCACCTTGGCTACATCGGCATGCTTGCCAATGATCGACGTTGGCTTGCTGGTAATAATTTTTCGTTTGCCGACATAACCGCGGCCGCGCAATTATCATCCATCGACTATCTTGGCGAAATTCCATGGGATGAGTTTCGGTTCGCCAAAGAGTGGTATGCAAGGGTAAAGTCGCGACGCGCATTTCGCGCGTTGTTGAGCGATCGGATCCCAGGTGCGCATCCGCCCGCGCATTACGCCAATTTAGATTTTTGAGCCGATAAAGCGCCGGGGGAGAGTAAGGGGTTCAGTATTGAACCATGAAGTCAAAACGGCTTTTCAGGATAAGCTGCAGGACAAGGCGGCCTCACTTGGCTTCGAGGAGGTTCGTTACGTCCATCCAGACTCCATCGGCCACGCCGCCAAACGCATAAACGAATTTATTTCAGCCGGGTACCACGGCGACATGGACTGGTTGGCGGCAACCGCGCTTCGCCGCCAGAACCCGCGCGCACTCATGCCAAACGTCAAAACCATCTTGATGTTGGGCATGAACTATGGTCCCGCGTCAGATCCCCTCGTGGAACTCAAAAAGCGCAACAACGGTGTGATCTCAGTCTACGCCAAAGGAAAAGACTATCACGACGTCATCAAAGGAAAGCTTAAACAGCTTGCGCAATGGATGGCCTCTCGTCGCAACGTAGATGTGAAAGTCTTCGTTGACACAGCGGCGCTAATGGAAAAACCCTTAGCGCAGGAAGCCGGTTTGGGCTGGCAAGGCAAGCACACAAATTTGGTGTCGCGGAGACATGGCTCGTGGTTGTTTTTAGGAGCCATTCTGACAACACTTGAACTCAAACCTGACCCGCCTGAAATTGATCACTGCGGAAATTGTCGCGCATGCCTCGACATATGTCCAACGGACGCTTTTCCAGCACCCTATCAACTCGATGCGCGTCGCTGCATTTCCTATCTCACCATCGAACACAAAGGACACATCGCCGAAGAGTTTCGTCGGCCGATGGGAAACAGAATTTTTGGCTGCGATGATTGTCTCGCGGTCTGTCCGTGGAACAAGTTTGCAAGCACATGCCGCGAAACAAAGTTTTCCGCGCGGGTGGACACCGACAACCCGCCCCTAGCAGACTTGCTCACCTTGGATGACTCAAACTTCCGCTCGCGTTTTGCTGGAACATCGATAAAGCGTACCGGTCGCAATCGATTTATTCGCAACGTTCTCATTGCTGCGGGCAATTCCGGCGACAAATCGCTTGTGCCAACCGTCGCAAACTTGTTAAGCGATACCTCTCCACTTGTCCGCGCCATGGCCGTTTGGGCGTTAGCGCAACTCCAACCCGCAGAGCAGTTTCAAAAGGCGCGCAAAATACACATGTCCCAAGAACGAGATGCCGGTGTAATCGCGGAGTGGACGCGTAAGGACAAACAATGAACCAGATGTTGTGTTTTGGGTTCGGGTTTAGCGCGCGTGCACTTTCAGCGAGACTATTGCGCTCCGGCTGGAGCGTCGTCGGTACGTCGCGGACAGAAGAAGGCATAAAATCTATTAATGCAACGGGCGCCACCGGCCTCGTTTTTGACGGGCAACACGCAAGCAATGATGTTCGCCAAACGCTCTCACAGGCAACCCATATTTTGGTTTCAGCGCCACCTGATGAAGGCGGCGATCCTGTGCTCAGACATCACGGAGACGACCTTTCCACCGCGCCAAATCTGAAATGGATCGGTTACCTTTCAACAATTGGCGTTTATGGCGATCAAGGCAACGCGAGGGTCGATGAAAGAACGCCACCTGCACCTCGGTTAAATCGTACAAAGTGGCGCGTGGGCGCTGAGAACGATTGGCTTGCGTTTGCCGAAAGAGCTGGCAAAAAAGTGCAAATTTTTCGATTGGCAGGTATTTACGGACCAGGTCGCAGCGCCATCGATAAAGTAAGATCCGGAAAAGCCCGCCGGATCATCAAGCCAGGACAAGTCTTCAACCGCATTCATGTCGAAGATATTGCCACCGTTCTTCTCGCGGCTATCGACGGATCAGGGACGCACAATCTTTACAATGTGACAGACGATGAGCCTGCGCCCCCGCAAGATGTCATAACCTATGCAGCAAATCTCTTAGGTGTCGAACCACCTCCAGAAATCCCGTTTGAAAAGGCCAACCTTTCGGAGATGGGTCGCAGTTTTTACGCTGAGCAACGTCGCGTTGCCAATGCACGCATTAAAGAAGATCTCGGCGTGACACTTGCTTACCCAACCTATCGTGAAGGATTAACAGCCTGCTAGAGGCCAGTTGAGTACTGTCTGCCATCACATACGCAAATTTTATTCCCGAAATTGCCTCAAACTTAACGCCTATTGGAGATGCTAGCTCCTGTGTGGCGCGTGGCGGACCGCGGCACGATCGTGGTGGATCAAAATCCTTTTCTTGAGTTGAAGGTAGGACATGCGGGGCGGTTTTAGACACATCCAATTTGGCGCGCGCAATTGCGTTGCGGTGGCTTGCGCAATGTTCGCTTTCAGTGCCGTGTTATACGCACCAACGGCATTTGCTGATGAAGAGCAAAGCGCCCACGACCTTGCGGACAAATTCTCAAACGCCACACAATCAAAACCGGCAAACAAGCCAAACGGTCAAGTGCTCGAATTCAATGGTCCGAGCACAAAGCCGATTGAAGGCGAAAAACGTCGTGACGTTTTACAGAAGATTGAGTCCATCAAAAAGAAAGCGGACGCCGCTTGGAAAAAGTCGCGCCAATCAAACTCTGAAGTTCAACCGACAAAGGTCAAAACAATAAAGGTTGAGCGCAAAGTTGACCAAGGCGCGGTCGAAGCACAAAAAAAATTAAAAGCTGAAGCCCAACGTCAGAAGCGTGCTGCGCAAGAAGCCAAACGCAAAGCTGCGCAAAAGGCCGAAGCACGCCGTAAGGCCGAACAACAGCGCAAGCAACGCGAGGCCAAAAGGTTAGCCGAAAAACGCAAAGCCGAAGCTGAAGAAAAACGGCGGGCCGCCGAAGCCCGTGCGCGAGAAGAAGAACGCCAACGCGCCCAGGCAGAAGCTCGCCGCACCGCCGAGAAAAAACGCGCAGAACGCGCCCACCGGGAGGCAGAGCGTCAACGACAAGATGATGCCCGCCGCCGTTCGGCCCAAGCAAGACGCGAACGCGAGCGAGCCCAACGTGCCGAACAAGAGCGGCTAGAACGCCAAGCCGAAGCCCGCCGCATAGAGGACGAGAACCGATTGGCTGATCAACTTGATCGCGAATCATACGAGCGCGAGACGAACGAATCTTACCGTCGCGCGGAAGAACGTCGCGTTCTTGAAGAGCGCCGCAGCCGGGACTGGTCGCGCATTGCCGAAGAAGAAGAACGCCGTAAGCGGATGAGCGACCCAAACGCACGATGGTCCGACCGTTCTTTTGAGTCTGGCGCACACGCTGATCGCGCAGCCAGATCGCGACAATTAAGCGAGCGCCTAAGACGTGCGCGCGCATCGCGCCGGTCGTTGGGAGGACAGTCCTTTGGTCACGACCGCAATTCAGATCCGTTGGGCAAGTTTGGTCCAAGAGGCGATTGGGCACGGCCCTATAGCCAGGCGCCAACAACAACACGGGCAACGGTTTTATTGATCATGGAAGTGGGCAAGAGCGGTATTCGCACGTGGAGTAAAACCGCGGACCCCATGTTGTGCGTCAATAACGCATGCTATCTCAGTGAAGGCTACGATCAACCGGCAAAAAGATTATCGCGTGCGCAGGCCTTTGGTCCATCGGTTGCGCTGTTCACGCGTGGCATGGCTTGCCGTAGTAGACCAGCTTGCATCTTTAGGAATGTCGATTTCCAAGGATATGACGCATTGGTCCAGCCCGTAGACTTGCGCTTCCTACGTCATGATCGGCGCGAAAAGCGCATGGTACCAATCGACACTAGCTGCCGCTTGATCAAGCGCCGTCTAAGTTGCGGAACGCTCGTGCGAGGGACCGGTTGGCGCGCGTGGATTGTGCCTGAGAACGTTGCCAACGAGGCCGGCCCCTTGGCACTCAAGAGAGCGATTGATAGCGGACTAAAGGTCTCCCACTCCGCATCCATAGGTCGATCTCGGAACGCCCCCCAAAGGTAGTGGCTTACGCGCCGTGGTGGCCTGCGACCTCTGCGATCTGAGCGTACAAAAGTTCAAGGTCTTGCGGCCTTGAGAGGCGATGTTCCCCATCTGGAACTTCGATTAGGTTCACCCAATCGCTCTTTACAAAAGATAAGAGTTCGCGCGTGTGCGCAGCTGGAACCGCCGTGTCTTGAAGTCCTTGAATAATGCGGATCGGACGACCCGGATCAAACGGTTCACGCGCCAGCAGATGTTTGCGCCCATCTTCAATAAAGGCACGCGATATTCTGTACGGCTCGCCATACTCAGACGGCATGTCGTAATAGCCCTGTTGCTCAAGATCGCGTTTGGCCTCGGCGGGAAAGGTCTTCCACATCAACTCTTCCGTCAGGTCCCAAGCAGGCGCGATCAGAACAAGTCCCTTAACGCGATCAACAAGCGGGTCGTTGTCGCGAATGAGATTGCGCAACACAACTAGGGCGATGTGCCCACCTGTCGAAGACCCGACGAGAATCTGCGGCCCATCGGTGAGCCTCTCCAAAACGGCGCGCGTTTCTTCCAACCAATCGCTGATGGTTGCTGTTTCAAAATTCCCGCCAGAAGAGCCATGCCCTGAATACTCAAATCTCATGAGGCCAAAACCATTTTTGGGCGCCCATTCGGCCAGCGCCATTGCTTTGGTTGACACCATGTCGGATTTGAGCCCAAGCAACCACAAAAGGCCAACAGCCTCGGACTCTGGCGCAGGCTGCGACATATATGCAATTTTGCGGCACCGATCTCCCTCGCCAACGTCAAGGAATTGAAGTTGCGCGTCAGCCATCCTAAGAAGCCCTTTCCCGTTCATTGATTTCGTGTGAGCCTTGCCTGTGGCCCCGCATCACCCGACCATATTGCAAATCATCCCTGAGCTCGATACGGGCGGGGCCGAACTTTCCACTATCGAAATTGCGGATGCGATCGTGTCGGCAGGTGGGCGCGCTGTTGTGTTGTCGCAAGGCGGACGCCTTGCACAACGCGTTAGTGACGTAGGCGGTGAACATATAAATTTTCCTGCAGCAACCAAAAACCCAATTCAGTTGTGGCGGAATGCACAACAGATCGCAACGTTGATCAAAGACGAAGGGGTGGCTCTCGTCCACGCACGCAGTCGCGCACCAGCTTGGAGCGCTCTAGCAGCTGCAAGACGCACTAAGACGCCTTTCGTAACAACATATCATGGCGCTTACAACGAACGCAGCAAATTAAAAAACGTTTACAATAGCGTGATGGCCCGTGGCGATATCATCATCGCCAACTCCCAATACACATCTGCATTGATACAAAAACGCTACGGAACGCCGCCTAAAAAAATTCGCGTCATCTACCGCGGTGTCGATCCACATCTCTACGAAAAAGAAAACGTGCCGCAAGATCGCCTCGATGATTTGCGGTCAGCATGGGATATCAAGCCCGGGCAATCCATCATCCTCAATGTCGCACGCCTTACGGAATGGAAAGGCCAACGCACAATTATTGATGCCGTGCGCAAACTTAATATGCAGGGTGACCTGAAAGACTGGGTGGTCATCTTGGCTGGCGATGATCAAGGCCGCAGCGGCTATAAAAGACAACTTGAGCAGCAAATCACTGAAGCCAATTTGGGCGATCAAGTTCGCCTTGTGGGCCACGTATCAGATGTTCCAGCCGCGCTAGCACTTTCCCTGTTAGCGGTCGTTGCATCCACAGAACCAGAGGCGTTTGGCCGAGCCGCCGTTGAAGCACAAGCCGCGGGCTGTCCTGTTATCGCGACGAATATTGGAGCCCCACCCGAGACCGTCCGGGCCGGCCCAGACTGCCCCAACAATGAAAGAACCGGATGGCTCGTGCCGCCCGGAGACACCGACAAGCTTGTCGAAGCCCTCCGCGAGGGCCTCGGTTTGACGTCGCAAGAGCGCAACGAAATAGGCCGACGTGCCCGTATTCATGTTGCAGGAGCGTTTTCGCTGGCCGCCATGAAACAGCAAACGCTTCAAGTTTATGACGAGCTGTTGGGAACACAACTTGCACGGAACGGAAAGAAATAATCCGTTCATGAGCACTTCAATTCGTCAATTGTCCGCTTGACTTAATGACAATTGTTCCCAATTCTTCGATGACCTGTGTAAGCCAGGACCTCCCGTGGCGCGCCTTTGGGCCGGCACGGCGGTCGTGTTTTCCCAGGTCGTATCTGAAACCATAAGAGGAGAATAGCCATCCGTCGCCCACACCGAGCCCCGCCTGGCCGCGAGCCAACGGGCCCTGCAGTTAACGAGGCCATTCGCGCATCCGAAGTGCGCTTGATTATTGAGAACGGAGACAATGTTGGCGTCGTAAGCCAGCAAGACGCGCTCGAACGCGCTAAGAATGCCGGTCTTGATCTGGTTGAGGTCTCGCCAGGTGCCAATCCACCGGTCTGTAAGATCATGGATTACGGCAAATACAAATTCCAAGAACAAAAGAAAGCAGCCGAAGCGCGCAAGAAGCAAAAGACGGTCGACATCAAGGAGATCAAGATGCGGCCGGCCATTGACGACCATGATTATCAGGTAAAGCTGCGTGCTATTAAACGCTTCTTTGACGAAGGCGATAAAGTCAAAGTAACGCTCAGATTTAAGGGGCGTGAAATGGCGCACCAAGAATTGGGTATGGCAATCCTGCAGCGCGTCAAAAGCGATACGGAAGATTTCGCAAAAGTCGAAGCCGAACCCAAGCTTGAAGGCCGGCAGATGCTGATGGTCTTGGCACCATTGCCACGCAAGGATATGCCTTCAGAAAGCGCAGCAAAAAGCTAGGCAGATTGGGCAATTTCCAAGGCCCAGTGATTTATTTTACACAAACAAAACAGAAGATAACGCGACGGATTTTATCCGTCGCGCTTGGCTCTGATGACCTGTTACGTCCATAATGTTTGGACGGGTTTCATCGGAGGCGTTCTGTCATGCTGAAATTTGTTGTTGGCGTTGTGTTCGGTATTACCGCTGCACTTGGCTATGTGCGCTGGGGCAGCGGATCTTTTGAATTTTTGTCGTTACCGGAAAAGCTACGTGGTGGCGTGATCGTCGGAGCCATTGAGTCAGAACTTTATGATTTGGACAAATCAGAAGCTGTCCGCCAGCGCGCACTCGAAGTTTTGTTCCAAAACCGCGCGGATTTTGCCGTAAAGGTCGATCAGGAAACCGGCCATCCCTTTTTAAAGGCGCTTTATCGCCGCCGCGTCATCCGCGAGGCGCGACAGCTGCGCGGTCAGTGGTCCGCATTTGATGTGGCCTTGGACAAGCAAACTCTTCGCAATGCCATGGCCAAGAAGTACGGTGTCACCGAAACGGTGGCCCTGAAACAGGCCATGCTGTGGAACGCATTTCAGAGAAAAGACTTTCTCATGGCCTGGATTGCCAAGAACGAAGGCCCTGTAACCGCCGAAACTTTGTTGCCAAAACTGGTCGCGTTGAGCCGGCAACCTTAACTTTATTGCCTCCGGGGCGATTTTTTTGACCCCAGTCACCCAACACACAACCTACTGATTTATCAGCATTTATTAAGGTTCCCGGGGTCGGCAAGACCGCGGCCGCCAATTTTTTTTGAGATTTTTTTGCCCCTGTACCCCAGGGCACTGCCGGCTGGGGTGGGTCTGGCTAGGTTGTGATCAACGCTTAACGCACAAACCGATGGAGTTAGCTATGACCTCGATTTCAAACACCAACATCCGCCGCACCGGTATCGCTGCTGTTGCCGCTCTCGCCGCCCTGACATTCCAAACCACAGGTGCTTTTGCAGTGCCAAACAGCGTCAAAGTTGCTTGCCTAGGTGATTACCTTTCTTACTGCTCCAGCCACCGCCCTGGTAGCTCAAGCCTCAATCGCTGCATGCGCCGCAATGGCACGAAGCTCTCCCGTCGTTGCGTAAAGGCCCTGGTGAAAGCTGGTTACGTTTCCCAGGCAGAAGTTTCCCGCCGCGCCGCCAATCGCTAAAAACGGGCTTAAAAATTTGGGGTCATCGAAACGGCCTGGCACAAGACGTGCCGGGCCGTTTTGCATGTCGAACGCTTAAGAGCGTTTCCGACTTCGTCGGAGTCACCTCCAGCAACACGCAATATTTTCAATTGTCACCAATGCGTTAACCATTTCCGGGCAAGATACCGGAAATGGTTCCTAAAGCATCAGGCCGTCACCTGCTTCGGGCCATCGAAAAAAAGATGCCGCTCGCGCTTTGACGAAAAGTGCTCTGACCACGGGTCCAACGGAGTAGGCCATGACCTCAAATTCAAAAAAGAACATCACGCGTCTTGGGTTCATTGCCGGTATCACGGTCGCGCTGCTTGCCTTTGAGGTTCATAGCGCTATGGCCGTCCCAAGCAGTGTGAAGTCGGCCTGCAAAAGTGATTACTTTTCCTATTGTTCGCAGTACCGCCCGGGAAGCGCTGGCCTGAGCCGCTGCATGCGCCGCAACGGTTCGCGGCTGTCGCGACGCTGTGTGAAGGCTCTGGTCAAAACGGGTTACGTGTCTAAGCGCGACATCTCCCGCCGCGCTGCGAAGCGATAAGCGCTGTTGTCCGCTGAACTCCAGGCACCAAATTCTCATAGACAATATCTACCTCGCGTGGCGCGCTTTGCCTCGCGCACCAAACCGGAAAAACTAGTTTTAGAGGTGCGCCCAAAAAAGGTGATGCGGACGCGGCTTGTGATGGAGCCGACTGCGAATGGAGACCCGAAGGCGGAACCTCCCATCGATTTTAAGTGATCGTAACTTTTGTGTAGAATAGTGATCGTGTGGATTTTGGTTGTGCCTTTTATTTTGTGTTCACGGGGTGGTCGGCGCTGATCGCAATCTGCTGGGGCGCGCGAAAAGTCCGATGGAGAACTGGACGCGCATTTGCATGAAGCCTTCACACTACTATCAGATCGTTGCCGACGTTAGCAAAACGCGATGGTCTTCGGGCGTTGAAGGAGATACCAATGGCAAGGAAAACGAGTGAATCCGCTAGGCGTACGATATGCGCCAGTAACTGCAATTGATGGACCACAGCAGCAATGTCGCACTCGTTTTTTGTTTTTATTGCATTGTCCTTGCCATACTTTGTTGTTTTGGCGATGCCTGGTCCGAGGAGCCTGACAATCCTTTCAGTTCTCGTAGGTCTAGGTTTGTTAGCAGCATTACCTGATTTAAATGCAAGACAAGGTGATCACAGTGCTGAAGCAGGGCAAGTTTTGTTTATATTTCTCATTCCTGTCTCTATAGGTATTGTTTTTCGTTCAATTATGCTGCGGAATAATCTGACATTACGTCAACCCCGCGGGCTACTGATCGCCATCTTGGGTGCTTTGATTTTTCCAACTTTCGTAGTTGGTTCATTCCACCTATATCTGAATTTCGCCACCGAACGCGTGATGCCATCCAGTTGGCCGAATGCACCAATTCATAGATGACGTTTTAGGGAAATGGTGTTGCGTGTGAATTGGCGTGAATGACCCGTTTGTATGGTCCGGCCGTGCATTGCAAGTCGAAAGCGTCGAATTGGAAATTGAAGGTCTCGCATCAATGTATCAGGCCTTTGTTTGGAGCTTTCTTGCTCCGGCCCATCATGAATATGAGCGCATCATCGCTCTCATCAGCGGACGGGCCTTGGATAGGCCAAACGGGTCACCAGGTTTCGATAATGCCGGGAAGACCGGGTCCCCGGGCGTAGGGGGTAAAATGAAAACGCTGACAAGCTATGTCAGCACGTGCGCCGGGATAAAGGTTAAGTCCAGTGCTGATTGTTATCAGCTATAAGCTCAGCAGACATCGATCACCGTCCAGCGAACCGTACCGCGCAAGACGTGTATTTAGGTCTACTATTTTCTGAGAATCGGTCGCCTCAGTGGCGCCGTGAATATCCGACTCTGCCCCATAGACGTCATTCTGACGTCGGCAAATTCAAGCATCCCAGGAATCGACAATTTTGTGCGCTGCCTCGGCAAGGCGATCGATCTCTGCGTCGTCCGCGCCCGTGCGTGCCGCAACCGCATACCCTAACAAAAAACAAAGCAGGACGTTTGTTCGTGCCTCCACAAGATCGCGCGACAATCCGCTGGATCGCGTCACAACCGAATGGAATGGTTTTAATAGAACCAAGTAGTCCACTAGAGACATTCGCTCCCGTGTCTTGGAAGCAGCGTACGGTTCGTATGCTGCTTCCAATTTGGTTGGCTCGCACGTCGCATAAGAGGCCTTGATCTTTTACAAAGCAGCTCAGGCGCCCGGAGAACCTTCAGGTATCGCGCGATCTTTCTGTGGGACCCCATTCCCACTCACTCGCTCACCTGCCGTGTGGCCTTCGGGCAGCTCTTGCGCTCTTCGTTGCGTGCAATCAAATCCAGCTTGTTGGTATCAGCACCTGAAAACGAAACCTCTGAAAGCTCTTTAAAACGACAACCATCGTTTCCAAACTTTGCAATGGCCGCTTCGTCGGTGAGACAATAAGAATTCGAGCGGTAAATCTCCTGCTTGCGCTCCCACAACTCTTCACACGTAAGCGAAGCATATCCCATCGCTTGGACCTGGACCGTGGTCGCAATCAACGCAAAAACCGTCAGGGCTGCAAACAAAAACGAGGACAACGGCCACTTCAAAAAAAAGCTTTGATTGGTCATTCTCTCGGGCATCCCTTCCGCATTACACAGCGCGCGAACGCAAAAATCGCAACAAAATCCGCTCCCGCGCGCACGCCGTCCCCCACACAGTTGACACAGCGCCATCATGAATACCGGTGCTGGTCGCCTTAAGTCCCGCCCGTTCTGCTTTCCCCTCTAAACTGTGCGCCTTTTGAATCGATAGCGGTGACCGTGAGGCCGTCCTCCGTGTCTTGCGAACCAAATGTAAAGCGGATGTTTGGATCCGTGGAAAGCGATATGCCGGCGTTCAATCGGAACACAACTTTTCCAGATTGCATGACGTTGATTTTTTCAACGTACCACGCCGGTGTAAAACCGCCCTTCTTTGTATCTGGCTGCATGCCGGTAAAATTGGGATGACGCACCATCACAGTAGCTTCGCGCCATTGCTCACTTATGGCCGGCTGCGCCGCCAATTTCACCTTAATCCGGCCAAGCTGCGCCAAGATTTTGTCAACGTCTTTGGCCGGCACCGAAGAACAACCGCCGCCACCACGGGCAGACCCGTGCGCCATGAACAGTTTTCCATCGTCCGTTTCAAAGACCGCGCGGATGCTTGAGTTGGCGTTGAGTCGAATGCGGGTCTCGATTTTGCGCTCGCCTATGTCACCGCCCTTGCGGTATGCATCTCCGAACTCAAAGACTCCAGCAACCGGTGCCGGGTTGTTATCAATGAGAAGATGGATCCTGT
This sequence comes from Hyphomicrobiaceae bacterium, assembly GCA_965222775.1. Lineage (GTDB taxonomy): Bacteria > Pseudomonadota > Alphaproteobacteria > Rhizobiales > Hyphomicrobiaceae > CBDCUV01. The sequence continues at coordinate 492,384 of OZ244971.1, read as the reverse complement.
TTGTCACCGGAACCATTTTCGAAGAGATTCGAATGGAAACGGGCACCATCGCCGCGTCCCGAACCGAGCTGTCGACATAGATTTTAAAGCGCCCCTCGGCTTTTTCTATCTGGCGATCTGAAAACAACTCTTCCCGCAGTGAATCCCATGCCTCATCATCAGCATGCGTAGGTAAACTTGGCGCCGCAATAAAAGCAACACATGCAAAAAGCCAAACAGCTATGGTTCCCGCAAAATTGTTCATGTCGTGGAACTCCTCCAATATTGATCCCTGCGTGGATTGGATGCAGCGCGCCATGACGCGGCACCCAACACACGAACGTAACGATTATGATCTGCGAATAGGTGACGGATAATAACGATACCCATCGCCATCCTTCTTAAGGTTGCCAAGACCTGGCCAAGGGAAGTGGAACGCAATAAACGGAATGCGATCCGCTGCCAGCATGTCCCAGGTCTTTAATCTTGATTGCACGGCCTGCTTAGAATCCGTGTCATACGAAAACTCAATCTTCGGTGTTTCGACAAAAAGAACACTGTGGTGCGCTGTATCCGCAATCACGGCCAAAGACTTACCGCCTGATGACAACATGAAAATCGTGTGTCCGACAGTATGGCCAGGTGCATCGATGGCCGTAATGCCGGTTATGATCTCTTGGCCACCTTTTATGAAATTGATCTTGTCCTTGTGCGGCAGGAGGTTTTTGCGCGCCAAATCGATGAAGTCCTTTAGGTCGCCATTGAGCTTGGCCTCATCGGTCCAGAATTTGAAATCGGCTTCGTTGACGTAGACCTGGGCGTTGGGAAATACGGATTTGCCGTTAGCGTCGACAAGCCCGCCGGCATGGTCAGGATGACAATGGCTTAAGATCACAGCGTCAATCTTGGCAGGATCAATGCCAGCGGCACGAAGATTTTGCGGCAGGCGGCCCGTCGTATCACCCAGCAGCTTGCTAGCGCCCATACCCGTATCAATGATCACCAGTTTGGAACCGGTGTTGACGACCGTAATGTTTTCTTCCAGAATCATGTTTTCTGGATTGAGAAAATTGGCCTCAAGCTGTTGGCCCATCTCTTCCTTCGTCGGGCCAATCATGAATTTGCGGCCGTCGCCGAAAGCCAGGTACCCATCAGAGACGATGGAGACTTGCATCTCTCCGTGTTTGAAAGTGTGAAACGCATCAGGCTGCTGAGTGGTAAATGGCGCCTCAGCACGCGCAGCCGATGAACCCAAAAGACTGTTTGCACCGATGCCAGCAACAGCAGCCCCGGTTCCGAACATCGCTTCGCGTCGTGATACTTCAAACTTCGTCATGGCAACTTTTCCATTTGTTTCAAACAAATCCCGCTGGCACGCCAGCGCAGAGCAGTAATCATGGGTAGATCCAAAAAACGCCAAGCTTCTTTAAAGCTTGTCTGACCTTCAGATTGATGGAGTTCAGCTCCAGTGCCCGCTGATAATCCGCTATCGCTTTTTTGGTGTCCCCCCTGCGTTGCCAGAACTCACCACGCGCAACAAAAGCAGGAATGAACTTGTCATCGATTGTGATCGCGGTCGCAAAGTCCGAAAGGGCGGACTCAAACCGTTCAAGACTTTCAAAGGCAACCGCGCGACCAACAAGACCTTCTAGATTTTTCTTGTCGAGTTCAAGGACGTGCGAAAAATCTGCAACCGCTAACTCATGTTTGCCTGCCAAATGATAAATCTTGCCGCGCTGCAGATAGACGTCAGGATCGGTCTTGTTCAAATCTATGAGTCGGGTCCAGTCCTCGATCGCCTCAACATACTTTTCAAGATTTTCATGGGAACGCGCACGACCCTTCAGCGCATTTTCGTGAGATGGATCAAGTTCAATCGCACGTGTGAAATCGGAAATCGCCGCAAGCGGCTCTTCTTCCTTGAGCCAGGCATAGCCGCGGTGCGTATAAACTTGCACACGTTGTTGGGGGTCGGTGTCCTCAGACCTCAGCAACTTTGAACAATCGCGGATTGCAAGCGAGGCCGGCGTGTCGGCTTCGCACACCGGCGGCGGCTTTTGTATTGGCTCAGTATAACTTGGCAGGTCTGCAGCGACACGGGGCGCCATAAAGCACAACACGGCCGCAGCGACGAAGACACTCTTCAGCGCCCAAACAAACGGGCGATGCACGGGAGTGCTGTTATTTTTATTCAAGCTCATTCTACCGATTCCTCTGGCAGCGCAAAAACCATGACCGAATCCCCAGTACGGAATCCCCATAGTTTGCTTCCACCAGCAGCAACGGCAACGTATTGCCGACCGTCAATTTCAAACGTCATCGGCGGAGCATTAACACCTGCACCACAATAAAAGCTCCAAAGCTTTGTACCTGTAGCAGCATCAAAAGCCGAAAAGTCACCTGTCCCTTCGCCCGTAAACACCAATCCGCCAGCGGTTGCAAGTACACCGCCAATGAGCGGAACGGCCGTTTTTTTCTGCCAAGCAATACGACCGTTATTGTTGAGGTCGATAGCACTCAATGTACCCCAGTTTGGTTCCTTTGATGGTTCAAACACACTGTAAACAAATTCGGGTTTATCGGCCGTGGCGGGCACCACTTTGCGACGATAGATAAAAGGCATGTGCAGGCCGGTGACAAAGACGTGTCCGGTTTTTGAATCATAGGCCGTCGGAGACCAGTTGGAGCCGCCGCCCGCCGCGGGTGCAATCCTCACGCCCTCTGCAGTGGGTTTTGCAAACATATTTTCCTGCGGCACAAAGGGCTCAGACCTGTAGAGAAGTTTCCCATCTCGCCGATCGTGGACGAAGTACCATCCAAGTTTGCTGGCCTGGCCAATGGCTGGGACGGTCTTCCCGTTCACGTCAAGATCAAACAATGTCGGGGCGCTTGCGACGTCATAACCCCAAAGATCGTGCGGAACCTGTTGATAGTACCAAACGAGTTTTCCGGTTTGTGCTTCAAGCGCGACGAGCGAGACTGTGTACAAATTGTCCCCTGGTCGGCCATCGCCTGTAGCTTGCGGAGAGGGATTGCCGATGCCGAAGAAAATGAGCCCGCGCTCCGTGTCGACAGCCGGTGTTTGCCAGACCGCACCACCGCCATGGCGCCACGCGTCCTTTGTGTTGGCAGCTTCGGCTTTTTCCTTTTCAATATCGCGCGGCAAGGCAACGCCGTAATCGGTCTTCGCAGAATATTTGCCTTCCCAGCCCTTTTGAGTGGTGTCGAAACTCCATTTTTTTTCGCCGGTCTTTGCATCAAAGGCTGCGATGAAACCGGGCCGGCCATAACTTCCACGAACACCGACAACACCGCCAAGAGGTCCGGTGGCCCCCGCTGTGTCCAGGTGCAAGCCATAACCGACGCCCGTTATGCCGACGATGATGAGACCTTTGTAGACAAGCGGTGCGGCAACCGCGGCAACACCCGTCGAACCGATGACTTTGGATTTCTTTAACGGGTCATCTGATGAGAGTGTTGCTTTCTTTTCAGTAATGACCTTGCGAGGATCGGCGATTGCCACATCCCACACCTTGGCACCTGTTGCCCGGTCAAGGGCTATGAGATGGGCATCTACTGTGGCGACGAAAACCATTCCGTAGCCAATTCCGACGCCCCGATTGGCTGGACCACAGCAAGGTTTGTGACCCCCACGGTCATGCTTATAGCGCCAAATCGGCCGTCCCGTTTTTGCATCAAGGGCTTCGACGTTTGAGAACGGTGTCGTGATATACATGACACCGTCAGTGACGACAGGGCTGGTCTGGAATGTGGCCGCAATACCGGTCTGATGTACCCAAGCCGGCGCCAAGCGTTTCACATTTTCAAGGTTGATTTGACTGAGTGGCGAAAAGCGTTGGTTTGCATAAGTTCGCCCAGAATGCATCCAGTTGCTTTGGTCTTTATCCGCCGACAGGAGCCGTTGATCGTCAATTGTAGGCGCACGTCTTCCATTATCATCTGCTCGAACACTCGAATTAAAAAGAATGCTTATTGCAGGCAAAATTGCTACAAACGCTGACCGGAGAACAACTCCATCAGTATTTCGCATAGCTACCTCTCAACCGACTTTGTAAAGGTTGCGCCAAGTATTGTTACGCCCCAAGGCTGGCGACCCACTTTGATTGTTTTGATTGCCGCTAGCCGCGAGGTGTCTATTACGGTGACATCATTAGAGCCGCCGTTTGTGGCAAATAGTTTACTGCCGTCTGCGGAAAGAGAAATGTGCCAAACGCGCACTCCAACAAGAATATACTTTTTCACTTTGCCCGAGGTGGTGTCTATAGCGGCGACACGATTTGCTGGACCAAGCGCCACATATGCTGTTGTTCCATCGGGAGAAAACCGGATTCCGACCGGCTGAATTTGTTCCGCATCTATGCCCCGGATTGCAAAGTGAATTTCCTGATCAATTTTCCGCGATTGCGTGTCGATGACCGCGACAGTCCCACCAATCTCGGAGGAGACCCACACTTTTTTGCCGTCCGGCGTAAACTCGGCGACCCGAGGACGCGAACCAACAAGGACGTTGTCCAAAAGCTTGTGCGATTTGGTGTCGATTATGTGCAGCATGTTTGTTGTTTCGGACGTGACCACAACAAGCTCGCCATTAGGAGAAACGGCAACGCCTTCGGGTTCGATGCCAACCTCGATGACCTCGACGACTTTACGTTGCGCAACGTCGATAACGCTTAGTGCATCGTCCTCTTCGTTGGTGGCGTAAAGGAACTTTCCGTCGGGAGATAATGATATTTGTTCCGGATCTGGAACGTTTGCGACTTGTGCGATTTTGGTGCCGCTTGCTGGATCTATAAGCTCGATACGGTTGCTGTCGCTTGCGCAAACAAACAGCATCGATCCATCTGGTGCAGCGACAATACCTCGCGGCCGGGAGCCTGTTTTGATCGTACCTGTAACTTCTAGGCTTTTCAGGTCAATGACCGAAATTGTGTTGTCTTTTTCGTTGGTAACAAAAACTTCTTCGGCATTCACCTCACCCGTAGCAACTACGAGAAAACCAAACGCAAAAAGAACGGCCCCAACAAAAATGCGACCTATGAAGGCCGTTGTGCGCGTGATCGGGCCGATCCGCGTTGAAAGGCGTGCCACGGATCAATCCTCCGGTAGACTCTTCAAATACACAATGATCTGCTTGATTTCGGTGACGTTGAGATATTCGTTCCAGGCGGGCATACCCACTTCGAGCCTACCGGCCTGTATTATCGCAAACATTTCGTAGTGGTTGCCCCTGAACTTGCGCAAATCTGGAATGATTCCGCCAGATACACCGTTCGGGCCATGGCATTTGTAACAGGCTTGCTTGTAAAGCTTTCGACCCTTGTCAACGGATTTCGGATCGCTTGGAAACTCTTCGTCAAGCTGCGCCAGGTCAATGGTGTCGTCCTCATCGTCATTCGATTGCGGCGGAGCTTCTGATTTTTTCTTCTTGGCCTTGCCGTCTTGCTTCGGTTGGCCTGCACCACCTCCATCATTCTCAGCAACCAGATTCGGCAATCCGTACTTTTCGCGCAGCTCTTCAAGACGACCGCTATTCTTAAGGTCCGCCAAGGCTCCGTCGATTGCTTTCCGGACATCGGGTTCCTTTTTGCGAACACCAAATCCCAACGGATAAATGAATTGTTTTTTGGTCTCCGCCAGCACTGTCAATCCCAGGTCTGGGTTTGACTTCGCCACCCAAGCGGCCTCCAACGCGGGCGCAACAACGATAGACGCTTCGCCGCTCTTCAAAGCGGCCTCAATCTCTTCCATGTTCCGATAAAGCTTTCGTTCGAAGCCATATTCAAACAAACGAAAGTCAGGCACAGTCCCCATTTGAACGCCGACGCCAGACGCTTTGTGGTCCTCAAGATTTAAGCTTTTGGCGTCCTTGCGCGCCAAAACAGCAAAACCGCCATTGTAATAAGGAACCGTCACGTCGAGCCGGAAATACTCATCGAGGAAGTCCTCGTCCCGCGGTAAGCCCATGAAAAAATCGCATTCGCCGCTGTAAAGGTTGCGCAGCGCGCGATACCCTTTTCGCGTGATGACCCACTTAAATTTGAGCTGCAGCCCCAGTTTTTCAGCGACAGCTTTTGCAACTTCAATGTCAAACCCTGGTGGGTCCATTTTGCTGCTGGAGTGCGGAAGAAAATCTGCATCAGCACAAAGCGTGATTTCGCCGAGCTCTTGAAGGCGTTTGAAGTAGCCGGCCTGCGCAGCATTTCCCGCAAAAACCGCAATGAACGAAAAAATCGCGAGTGCGATCACAGATGTCTTCAGCCACCTCGGCATGATGAACTCGACCTCTTTGTTTTTATGCTGCAAAAACGGGTAAAAGGGGAGCACAAAACTCTCCCCTTCTACATCCTGTTGTGTTGCAATCGGGGAATTACTCGCCGAGAGCGTACACGTTTAGAACGGCACCTGGGTTCACATTATTTTTAATGTGATCAGGAATGCCCTTGCCGGCCCAAAGCGGGAATGCACCGCCGTAGCCCGACACGATCGCCACATACTGCTTGCCACCTGCTGTATATGTAATTGGACTTGCGACGATACCCGATGGCGTCCTGTGTCTCCACAGTTCTTTGCCGTTGTTCTGATCTATAGCGACAAAGTCGCCTTCCATCGTTCCAGCAAATACAACGCCGCCTGCTGTCGATAGCGCAGCACCAGATTGCAACGGTGATGGGTTTTTCCATTCCCAAGCAATCTTGTTGGCCTTCGCATCGAAGCCGACGAGCGCGCCTTTTCCAGGACCGACCATCTCACCACCAGCACCAAGGTACATCGTGCCCTTCTTGTAGGTAGTTTCTTCGTGGTGAAGCGTCACACACATATCCAACGTTGGGATAAACAGCATTTGGCTGTCTGGGTTATAGGCCATGTGTGACCAGCCCTTGCCACCAAAGTAGGATGGGCAGAACGTCGATTTTATACCAACACCTGGCCGCTTTCCGTCTTTCACGACCATGTTTCCTTTATCGTCGACATGGCCCCAGTCCACGTGTGCGAATCTGCCAGCACGAATGAATTTTCCGGTTGCTCTGTCGAGCGTGTAAAGGAAACCATTCTTATGGGCCTGCATCGCAACCTTGGTTGGCTTGCCGTCAACATCAACTTCGGCCAGCACAAGTTCGTTCATGGAATCCCAGTCCCATGCGTCGTTTGGCACGTTCTGGAAATACCACTTGCGCTTACCCGTGTCGGCATCAAGTGCGATGACCGAGTTGGAAAAGAGATTATCACCAGGGCGCATATCAGCGTTCCATGGTGCCGGGTTACCTGTGCCCCAGAATGTCAAGTTGAGGTCTGGATCATAGGACGCCGTCAACCACGAGGCACCGCCACCATATTTTGCGGAGTCTTTGCCCCAAGTGTCGTAACCTTCTTCACCCGGTCCTGGAATAGTGTTGTGCTTCCAGACTTCGTTGCCGGTTTCATGGTCAAGCGCAACGATTTGGCCGATAATGCCGAATTCGCCACCAGCAAAACCGATCAGCACTTTGCCCTTAACAATCGTTGGAGCCATTGTGATGGTGTAGCCGGCTTTATAATCTTGGAGCGTCTTTTCCCAAGCCAACTTGCCGTCTTTTGCGTTGACGGCAATGACGCGAGAATCAAGCGTACCAAAGAAGATCTTGTCGCCATAAACGGCAACACCTTTGGTAACCAGGCCGCAGCACGCAAATTGCGTAACGTCGGCGGGTACTTTAATTTCGTGACGCCACAGTCTGTTGCCACTGGCCGCATCATAGGCGTCTATATATTTGTGAGAAATCGGCACGATCATAATGCCGTTGTTGACCGTCGGCGTCAGTTCTTGGCCATCCAGCGAACCAAGGCTGATCTGATAGACAGGCTTCAACTTGGAAGCGTTTGCCGCCGTAATTTGGTTGAGCGGGCTATGCCGTTGCGAGTCATAGGTACGCCCATAAATGAGCCAATCGTCAGCATTTTTGCCAGCGTTGACCAGTCGCTCATCGGTGACATTCTTCCAGTCAAGCGCCAGACCAGGGCCTGCCACTCCTGCAAGAACGATCGCCGCGGCGGCCGTTGCTAATAGAGCCTTTTTGGCTTTCATGCGTTCCTCCTTAAAATAACGCCTTGGCACGTTTTGCTATGCTCGGCACGAAACCGCATCACACATCGTTGACGGCAACGTACCCCCAAAGTATGAGCTTGCAATGGCCGGCGCTTATTTTGGTCCCGGTGTAGACCAAACCCGCCGCGTTTGAAGAGGATGGAGCCAAGCACGTGAGGCATGGCCAAGTCACAAGAGCACTACCAAACACGATGATCGTCGCTTACCTTGTGCAAGGTGTAGGGCCTTGCGTGTCCTCCCTCTTCTCGCCATTACGGCTCAAAGACCGCCTCGTTTTTTCGAGACTTGTTTGTCAAATAACGCAAGACGTGTGCCACTGTTCCGCCAGCGAAAAATCAATGGAATCGCGACATTGGCGAGCATTTTTTTTAGGCTTCCCCTGCGACAACTGTCGCAGATTTGAGCCTCGCGTCACCCAATACAAAAAACCAAATTCTCGATTACAAAATATCCAACGCACGCTTCGCTGCGATTGCGAAGACTAAGAAAGTGAGATGCACAGATGAAAAGACGACTTTGAGATTAGTCTTGTTTTGGGCGCACAACGGGACCACGCGCTGCAGGCGCTCCAACGATCTGGCGCACTGGGTCAAGCCAGCTTAACTCGATTACAAATTTTTGCCGGAACGCGCGCGCGAAGTCAGCGTAGCCTGCAGCCGGCATAATAAAAGAGGAACTGCCCCCGATCACGTTTTCCAAGTACCACTTGTCGAGATCTTTGGCGGTCCGGCCTTCAAGAATCGGCAAGCCGTTAATGGTCACGCCCGTGGCAATAAGATCAGAGCGCGATAGTTTCAACATCCCTTCAGAATTGCAGTTTTCTGGACCATCACCAGAGACATCGACAATTGTCTTCAGGGCTCGGGTTGGCAAACGGACAACGACCTTATCGGCCACATAACGCATCATCCGTCCTAAGCAGGTGAACTCACCGTCTTGTTGTGTGATCGCACGGATTTTGTTTGCTAGAATCCCGGCATCTTCTTTGCTCTTGATCAATGTCCATGGCACGGCCAGCCGCGCATTGTCGGCCCACGCCACAACTGACACCATGATGTTTCCACTTGGCCCATTTAAAACGGAACGCAAGACCTCAGGATCCTCAAGCGCTGCAGCGATGCCTTCAAGCTGCAACCGGTATCTTCGTTCATTGACGGAGCTCGATACGTCAATTGATATCACGAGAGCCGTGTCGACGCGGGACGGAACAGGTTCGCCGAACGCGGTCGCGACACAAAAGGTGCAAACTCCAATTGCGGCAACTAGCCATTTGGTAATTGCCGCGAAACCGAGTGTGGCGGTGTGATTAAACCAATGCCCAATTCTGCGAGGACAACGGCGCAATTGTTCTAGTATTGTGTGCACGCGATATCACAGTCCTAAAATTACCTACCCCTCGGCGATCGAGCTCCAAAATTGTAACAGTTTTGATGGATAAGCAAGTCACTGTTGTGTCAGGCAGTTTTTAGCCGTTGCGCTACATGTGGATCGCACGGCGCTGGGAATCAAGGGCGCTCTCATGGACCATCTCAGAAAGAGTCGGATGGGGAAACACGGTGTGAATAAGGTCTTCATCGCGCGCGCCCATGCGAAGGGCAATCGCGAAACCTTGAATCAATTCTGTAACTTCCGCACCAATAAGGTGCGCCCCAAGCAACTTTCCTGTGACTGAGTCATAGACCGTCTTAATGAGTCCCTCGCCCGCCTCGAGCGCCACCGCCTTTCCATTGCCACGATAAGAAAAGCGTCCGACCCGAACATCCATTCCTTGTTCCCGTGCTTGGGCCTCTGTGAGCCCAATCGACGCAATTTGCGGATCGCAATAGGTGCATGCTGGTATCGCGCTCTTGTCCAGTGGGTGCGTTCCAACCCCTTTAATTGTTTCTACGCAGATCACGCCCTCGTGTTCGGCTTTGTGTGCCAGCATGGGGCCGCCGCAAACATCTCCAATTGCCCAGATACCTGGCATGTTTGTGCGGCCATAGCCGTCCGTTTCGATAACACCATCAGTAAGGCGAACGCCTGCCGTCTCAAGCCCCAGCCCGCTGACATTTGCTTCAACGCCAACAGCCAAGATCATCGCATCGGCGCTAATGTGCGTACGCTCTGCCCCGTCAACGAAGATATCGGCCACGACACCATCACCGTTGGTTCGGACATTTTCAACGCGCGCGGCCGTTAGGATCTTGATGCCTTGTTTTTCAAACGCCTTTTGAGCAACCCGCGCGATCTCCTCATCTTCAGCCGGAAGAATTCGGGGCACGACCTCAACCACTGTAACGTCAACACCCAGCGTGCGGTAAAAGGAGGCAAACTCAATTCCAATAGCCCCAGAGCCCACAACAAGAAGTGACTTCGGCAAGACGCTTGGATTCATGGCTTCAAAGTAAGTCCATATGGACTTGCCATCAGGTGCAATGCCCGGAAGCGATCGCGGCCGTGCGCCAGTTGCCAAAATAATATGGCGCGCTTCGTATTGGCCAACGGGAAGGCACTCGCGCGGAGGCGATGGTTGTGGTGTCACTGCCGCTCTGGTCGACGTGCTAACCTGAATAGTTCCAGGCACACCTCGATCTGGACCTGGCACTTTGGTGATCGACGCTTCACCCCAAATCACATCGACCTTGTTTTTCTTAAGGAGGTAACCGACACCGCCATTGAGCTGCCCCGAAACACGTCTTGAACGTTTGATAAGCTCGGGCAGTTCAAAACCAAGCGTGCCGTCAAGCGAGAGCCCGAATTTTTTGGCTTGGTTTCCAAGGTGAAGCACCTCGGCCGAACGCAGCAGCGCCTTTGTTGGAATACAACCCCAGTTGAGACAAATACCACCCAAGTGTTCACGCTCAACGACGGCCACTTTCATCCCAAGCTGCGCAGCGCGAATTGCCGAAACATAGCCGCCGGGCCCCGACCCAATTACAACGACATCATAAGGCTGTTCCATACGCTTAACCGCTTCTTTTACTTCAATACCGTTCAGACAAAAGAATACCGGCCGAAGCCGGTATCAAGTTTCAGTTGGAAACGACGTGGAAATTTCAAGTGGGAGGAAGCGTCCTTTGCCGAATTTCCCACACTGTAAAAGGGGAAGGGAAAACACTGGAGTGAAGACCGGAGACGGGAGTATTTAGTCTTTAGAACCACCTTTGCCCAGTATTTTCCCTCCCGTTAGGAGGTTAGTGCTCCCCTATTACGACACGCGTTAAAGAAGGGGTTTTTGTTGGGACCGGAAACCAAATCCCGGTCCCAATGCTCGTGCGTCAGAAGAATATGTGTGCACCACCGAAGACGAGATCGATCTCTTCGAATTCTTGTGTGCCTCTGACACCTGTCGCTGAGTTTACAAAATCAATCTCTGACTCAAAGTGGCGGTATTTGATCCAGAGAGCCATTGAGGCCGCATCGATCTCCTGAACCAGACCAAGGCCCCAAGAGTTAACTTCTGAACCGGTGACATTGATAATGCCGCCAGCGGCTGTCGCGTTGACACAAGCTGCACCGATGTTACCTCCTGCTGCACCGTAGCCATCACAGACGGAGCCAACACCTGATGCACCAGGATCGCCAAGCTGATAGGAAGCACCATAGGTATCTAAGTTCTGGCGCCATTCACCGACGAAATGCGTGGTTCCAAGCCCGTTGAGCTTCGGCGACCAACCAGCCTTGATGTAATAGCCTTCACCATCACCTGGGCTGATAACAGCGTTATCAGAGTTGAGCTCATGGTAAGCACCATGGACCCAGAGGTTTGTTCCCAAGTGCTTGATCGTACCACCGACCTGCAAGTAACCAGCATCAATTGGGTTACCCAAGTAATCGGCACGAACACCACCGGCATCTGCATCGCCATTCACATAGCCATAGCCTATGGCAGCAGCGTATTTGAAGCCACCGCCCTCGCCGGCATAGCGAAGTGTGCCTTCATACCGATCATCTTCACCCCAGGACGCAGTGGCGCTGAAGCCAGCAATTGTCGGGGAGTCATAACGGACAACGTTGGTGCGGTCACCTAAGCAGTCATTACCAATGCCTTGGCGAATAGTGCTACAATTGACGAGCGCGCCCAATGTTGAGCTTGGCAAGCCGGTCGTAGCGATGAAGGTGCCAAGGCTAGTGCGCGTGCCGCCTTTAGGCGTTAAGAACATTGCACCAGCCTCAAAGGTCACGGTGTTGTGTTGGAACAATGTGCCGGTGAAGTCCGTCAGAATGACAGCGTTATCATTTGCACCACCGCGCATACCGACCGAGATCTGGCCTAAGCTTTCGCTTTTCAAGAACCAGTAGGACCGTTGAAGATTAACACCAAAGCCCAGGTCGTCGTTGTCCTGATTAACAAACAGGGCGTTGGCGTGATCAAAGAACACGTTGATCAAATAACCAGCTGACCACTCGGCGTTGATTTGGGCTTTACCTGTGAAGGTCACATTGGTCGCAAGGTCAGTTGAGTCCTGAACCTGATAGACGTTGCTTTCGGTGCCGTCATCCCACCACATGACGCCTTCCGAAACCCAGCCCGTGATCGTTAGGCTAACTTTGCGATTACCCTTGCGAACGGTCGTTGCTTCCAACTCAGCGACCCGTTCTTCCAGGTCAGCACAGCAATCGCCCCCCAAATCGGCGGCTGACGCACCTCCGGCGCTCAACAGCAGGCCAGCCGCTGCCAGTGCCGAAATTGCACCCATTCTCATTTTCGTACCCCCGTACATTGTGGAAATCCCCTTCCTTTGCCGTGGTATGTTGCAGATGCTAAAACCATGTGTTTTGCTGTTGCATTTCCCAGCAATGTCCATGGTCAAGTCCGTGAAAATCTCTGTGTCTCCGCGCTTTTTGAGCGTTTTCGACGAGTCGATCGTCGGAAAAAACATACGAAAGAAATTCACGGACTACACAGCGGAAACTTTAAGAAATACGGTTCTAAAGCGCCCCTTTCTTAAGCTGTGTTGCCAAATAGTCAGCTTGGCGTATCGCAAGTGCGACAATGGTCAGGGTTGGGTTTGGGGAACCACTTGTCGTGAACACGCTGCCGTCAGAAACGAAGAGGTTTTTGACGTCGTGCGATTGTCCCCACTTGTTTACGACACCGTCCTCCGGCTTTTCGCTCATGCGATTGGTGCCCATGTTGTGGCTCGCCGGATAGGCCGGAAGATTGTAAATCTCCTTTGCGCCGAGGGTGTTATAGATTTTTTCCATCTGCCCATAGGCGTGGTTACGCATGTTCGTATCGTTCGGATGATCGGTCTTGTGAACGACGGGAACAGGCAGGCCGTACTTGTCCTTTTCGCTGTCGTGCAATGCAATCCGATTCTGTTCTTGCGGCAGGTCTTCACCACAGATCCAGACGCCGGACATGTACTTATATTTTTCCATTGCAGAGGCCACTTTTCGACCCCAGCCCGTTGGACCAGGCACCAGGAATGCCGACAAGAATCCGAGGCCAAGCGCAAGTTTTTCGAGCGTATAACCGCCTACAAAACCACGTTTTTCATCGTGATGAGCCTCGTCGCGCACGATGCCAGCAACAGCGGTGCCGCGATTCATGTGAACCGGGCCTGGCATTTCCGCATAGACCCCAGCCGTCATGTGGGTCATGTAGTTGCGCCCAACTTGGCCAGATGAATTGGCAAGGCCATCAGGGAACATGCTCGAATTGGAGTTCAAGAGCAGGCGTGGCGATTCGATGGAGTTACCTGCAACACAAACGACCTTCGCTTTTTGGCGCTGCTTGTTGCCATCTTTGTCAACGTAAACAACACCAGTCGCCTTGCCAGATTTGTCGTGCTCAATCTGCAAGACCATACTGTCTGTTCGAATCTCGCAGTGGCCGCTTTCAACCGCCTTCGGTAGTTCACCGTAAAGCGTCGACCATTTTGCGCCGATCTTACAGCCCTGCATACAAAAACCGATTTGCTGACAGGCCGGACGACCGTCCCGCGCTTGCGAGTTGATCGACATGGGACCGGCTATAAACTTGGAATAACCAATTCTGCGTGCACCTTCTGCGAGCACCTTAAAGTCCGCGCTCCATGGCAGATGCGGCATACCTGTAACTTCGCCAGTGGTGCCCATCTTAAGCTCGGCCTTGTCGTACCACGGCTTAAGCTCATCATACGAAATCGGCCAGTCCAACAGGTTCGCACCAGCAACATCACCGCACGTCGTCTTCATCTTGAATTCGTGAGGCTGGTAACGCAGAGAAACACCGGCCCAGTGCACGGTAGAACCACCAAGGCCCTTCACGATCCAAGCTGGCAAAGTGGGATGGTTGACCGCACCATGCCATCCGCCAGCGGAATAACGCTTATCGAGCCATGAAATTTTTAAGAACATGGCCCACTCATCATTTTCGATGTCGTCAAGACTGAGCTTTTTGCCAGCCTCGAGCACCACGCTGTTGATTCCTTTTTGTGCAAGTTCGTGCGCGATCGTTCCACCGCCGGCACCAGAGCCAACAATTACAACAACGCTGTCATCATTGAGATCAAAAGTCTTAGCCATTTTTATTTCCTCCCAGGTGTTTGAATTCAGAGCCAGTCGATCTTGTCGAAGCTGTCCATGAACCCTCCTTTTTCCCAGGAGGAACCGTCATACTCGAACTTGGGCCAAAGTGATTTGTTATTGTAAATGCCAAACAAAAGACCGCCGCGCACTTTCTGGAAGAACGGGCCAAGCTCGATTGAACGAAGCAGTCCTTCGCGCTTGTTTGGGTCCGAAACTGCAGTGTAATTTTTGCCGTAGGTTTTTTGTGCTCTGTCCTCAAGGTCAGCGAGGCCTTCCTTGATGAGCTTTGCCGTTGCCTCATCTTTACCTGCCTCTTTGATGATGTTGTCGACGACAGTCACGTACGGCTCTTCGGGCAAAAAATCATCGTGCGGGTAGATATCACGCGCCATTCGGATGAGCGTTTTTCTTTGGTCCGCTGAAACGTGTGAGTCCGCCCAGGCTTCCGTTGGGCCGATTGAAACTGCGGCACCAGCCAACGCAACCAACGCTGTCGAGGCAAGCAACGTGCGCCGATTGAGCTTTAGAGGATCTGTAAGAGCAGGCGGAAGGTTTAGCTTCGTAATAAGGCTGAGATCTTGGAGCATGGTTCGTCAAGTCCTCCCATGTGTTGTGCCGAAAGTGCCGGGTCACTTATGATTTTTTGGAGCTTCTTCAGGCTCGTTAGGTATTGCCTTGCAGATTGTTAAGGCAATGGCCGTGCCAATTAGCTGGACCGCACCGCTCAAAAAAAATGCGTGGTTGTCGGCAGACCTACATTGATGCGATCACGGACTACTTTTTTTGCTATTTTTCACACGATTGCGCATTTCGATGGTGTTTTTTTGTCTGAATTCCTTGCGTCTTCGCACCTGCATCTAAAATCACACCCAAAAATATGTTGCAGACCAAGTACATCGCTGTCTTCAAACCAAAGTATCTGATCTAATCCCACTGTCGCGTGACAGCCGCATTCTGGTCGTCCCTCTGTGACAGGTGTCTCAAACCCGAAACACTTAAGCGTATGGTGACGTTTCGACTTTTTTTCACTCTGCCGAAGCACGACGGCGTGCAGACCAATGAGAATTCCGTCGCACTTTCTATTTTTGCTATGCGCGCAATCGTTACGGTTTGGACGTGTAGAGGCGCCGCGCGCCCATATGTCATCACCTGGAATCTAATCCCAAGTAAAACGGCAAAACACCAGCGCATCGCCCCAAAAACAAGCGTGAGCAACGCGGATAATCGGAAGGTTTTCGGACAAGAGCGCGGCGTGTGCAGGCAAACCAACGTTTAGCTGGCACGGACCTTGCGCAATTGCCCCTCGTCGGGGATTTCGCAAATCGCAGTTTGGCTCTTCCAATGCTGTCCGTTTGTGCCTGCACTTGTCGCCGCGCTGAACGTTCTCGAGCTAAACGGGAGCGGACCCGCTAACGAAATTTAAATCAGAAAAATACGAAGGTCGCCATGACGGACGCAGCTGACAGCCAAAAGATCGTCGATTTAGCATTTGGATTTGTGTTGACCGGAGCCCTGGCAACGGCCGCAAAACTTAGAGTTGCCGACCACCTGAAAGACACACCGAAAACCGCAAGCGAATTAGCGCAGGAGTTGTCAGTCGACGCCCAATCGCTCCACCGCGTGCTACGAATGCTGGCAAGCTTTGGCGTGTTTGAGGAAGACGCCGAAGGACGCTTTCAGTTGTGTGCGCCGGGCCGCTTGTTGTGTGTCACAGAGCCCAATTCCCTGCGAGATGCCGTGTTGATGATCTCCCAAGATATTTTTTGGCGGCCGGTAGGCGAGTTAGACGAAGTCGTGAGAACTGGAAAAAACGGGATGGATCGAATCTTTGGTGCACCATTCTTTGACTATTTCCAGCAAAACGCAGGCGCCGGCGCGATCTTCCACCGTGGCATGTCGAGTCTGTCCGACATGGAGAACGCCCCCATTGCGGAAAGTTATGATTTCACGCCCTTTAAGCGCATCGTTGATATGGGTGGCGGACACGGCGGTTTTCTCATTGAAGCTTTAAAAGGAGCTCCAAAAGCGCGCGGGTTGAATTACGATCACGTGCATGTTTTGGCCGAAGCGCGCACCGACGAGCTACCAGGGCGATGGACTTGCGTTCCTGGTGATTTTTTTGAAAGCGCGCCTGTGGGAGATGCCTATCTGCTTAAGCGCATTTTGCATGACTGGACAGACGACGTCTGCGTCAAAATCCTCAAAAACATAAGAAATGCTATGCCCGACACAGCAAAAGTTTTGGTTGTCGATTGCGTGATACCACCTGGCAACGAACCCCACGGCGGCAAAGTGCTCGATATCCTAATGATGGCGTCGCTGCCCGGGCGCGAACGAACTGAGGCTGAGTTCGCAGAGTTGTTTGACCGTAGCGGACTAAAACTCTCTCGCGTTGTGGAAACTCCGGCACTGCTCAGCATCGTCGAAGCCGTCCCCGCATAGGGCAACCGGTTAGGCGGCGCTGTCTCGAATATGAGAAACTGTAAGCGCGTTGAACCCTGCGCATATGATGCTGCTCGCTCAAGCTTCCAACCACTTCTAAATCCAACGGCCCGGATGGTGCACCAAGGTCGTGGCTCTTCCGATTGCCAACACCCCAACGTCAAATCGATAGCGGTGCAAGTAGCCCAATGGATTGCGTGACGCACAGGGTCCGCGCTCATTCATGAGGCAAGCGTCTCACACGTGAGACACTTGTTGCTCGGCCATTGTTCGTGCGCCCAAATAATAAGCCTATTCCTTACGCTTTTTATGCGCAAAAAACAGTTGAACGTTTGGCACGCCAAATGCTTACTTTGTTTTATGGGCCGACGCCTTCGCGATTTCGCGGCGTCATATTTGAGTGTACAGCGATACGATGGGGAGGTTTTCTTGACGCCGACGCGAGAGCAAAAGTTTTGGATGTACCAAAATATGCTTGTAAGCCGTTTCCTTGAGGAGACAATTGAGCAAATTTATCTAGAGGGAAAAAAGCCAGCATTCAACATGGCGGACGGACCAATTCCCGGCGAAATGCATCTTTCAAATGGGCAAGAGCCGTGTGCAGTAGGTGTCTGCGTGCACCTCAAGCCGCATGATGTCGTGACAGCAACGCATCGCCCTCACCACATTGCGGTAGCCAAGGGCGTTGACCTTAAAAAAATGGTTGCAGAGATTTTCGGCAAGAACACCGGCTTGAGTGGCGGACGCGGCGGCCATATGCACATCTTCGACGCGGACGTAAATTTTGGCTGTTCGGGCATCATCGGCCAAGGCATGGGCCCGGCTGTCGGTGCAGCACTTTCCAGAAAGATGCAAGGCAAAGAAGGGGTCGGTGTCGCGTTTATTGGTGAGGGCGCAGCAAACCAGGGCGCATTTCATGAAGCGCTAAATCTTGCTGCCGTTTGGAAGTTGCCGTTCATCACCGTTATTGAAGATAACCAGTGGGGAATTTCGGTCGCAAAAGCAGCCTCAACTTCAGTCAAAGACAACTCCGTGCGCGCCCAAGCCTATGGCATACCGGGCTACCAGGTCCGCGACAACGACACCTATGAAATATTCCGGGTTGCAGGCGAAGCAATCGAACGAGCACGGCGTGGCGAAGGCCCGTCACTCATTGAAATCGAAACATACAGGCTCGCGGGCCACTTTATGGGTGACGCAGAAGATTATCGCCCACCAGGGGAAAAGGACGGACTTATAGCCAAAGATCCCATACCCGCCATGCGAGCCCGTCTAGGATCTGAAGAAGGACTTACAGACGCGCAAAACGCTGACATTGTTGCACAAGCACGAGCAATGGTCGACGAGGCAATCGCTTTTGCACGCGAAAGCGAATATCCCGCACCCGAAGCAGCACTTGAGCAAGTGTTCGTTTAAGATCGAAAAGACAAACAAAAAAGCAACTACAAAAAAGTGAGTTCCTAGGGAGATACGGCTTTATGAACGAGCAAGTCAGCGAAGTCGTCGCCAATGAGCGCAGACTTACAATTGCCCGCGCTATGGCAGAGGCAATCGCCCAAGAAATGCGAGTTGATCCATCGGTGTTCGTCATGGGCGAAGACATCGCTCAGCTTGGCGGTGTGTTTGGCAATACGCGGGGTCTACTGGAAGAGTTTGGTGCAGAGCGCGTGCGTGATACGCCAATTTCCGAAACGGCATTTATCGGTGCAGCCACTGGGGCAGCATCTGACGGCATGCGCCCCGTCGTAGAACTCATGTTTGTCGACTTTTTCGGCGTATGCTTTGACGCAATTTATAACTGCATGGCCAAAAATGCGTATTTTTCAGGTGGCAACGTCAAGGTTCCCGTCGTCCTTATGACGTCGACGGGCGGTGGTTATTGTGATGCAGGCCAACACTCACAATGCCTTTACGCGACATTTGCCCACTTGCCCGGCATGAAGGTCGTCACGCCGAGCAATGCCTATGATGCAAAGGGCTTGATGACAAGCGCAATTAGAGATGACAACCCGGTCATCTATATGTTCCATAAGGCTTTGCAAGGAATGGGTTGGCTGGGAACGGAGCCAGGCGCAACGGTACATGTTCCAGAAGAGGTCTACGAAATACCATTTGGCAAAGCGGCCGTAGTCCGCGAAGGTAAAGATGTAACGATCGTGGGCGTCGGTATGGGCGTGCACCACGGTCTAAAGGCCGCCGACAAACTTGCAAAAGATGGTGTCCATGCTGAGGTGATCGATTTACGGACGCTTGTACCGCTTGATCGCGATACCGTCTTCAACTCTGTCTCAAAAACAGGGCGTCTCATCGTCGTCGACGAAGATTACCAAAGCTACGGCGTGACAGGCGAGATTATAGCAAGCGTTGCCGAACGGGATTCTTCCGTTCTGAAGGCATCGCCGCAGCGCGTCGCCTATCCCGACATTCCAATCCCATTCTCTCGTCCTATGGAGCAATTTGCGTTGCCCAACGAGGACAAAATCGTTTCTGCTTATCAAAAACAAAAAGGGGCGCGCACATGGCGGTGGCTGTAAAGATTCCGACCAATCTCTGGGAGGAAGATTCTGAAGCCGTGATCACAAGTTGGCTAGTTACCGACGGCGCAGCCGTCTCAGAGGGCCAATTAATTGCAGAGATCATGGTCGAAAAAATCCAGCACGAAGTGCTCGCGCCTGCAAATGGTACAATCTCAATCAGCAAACAAGCCGAAGCGGTTGTCGCAAAAGGCGACGAGATCGCCTCAATTGGCTGAACAGTTCAATCAAGAAAGCAAAAATGAATCAAACCGCTGAACAAGAGTTGGGTGGGGAAGATAAAGTCATCCCGCTCTCTGGCATGCGCGGCATGATTGCCGGCAAAATGCTTGAAAGCGTGACGACGACGGCCCAGCTAACCCATCACGCCGAATGCGATGCAACCGAAGTGCTGACCGTAAAGAATAGGTTGAAGCAACAGGGCCTGAACGCATCCGTTGAAGATGTGATCATAGACGTCGTCGTAAATACCTTGACAAAATTTCCCGCGTTAAATGGGACGTTGCAAGGCAAAGAAATCAAGCTTTCATCCAAAATCAATCTTGGCGTCGCGATCGCACTGCCTGGTGATCTGCTGGTCGCGCCAGCGATCCTTGATGCCGCTTCCATGACACTTGCGGAAAGGGTATCAGCCAGGCGCGACATGGCCGAACGCGCACGTTCGAATAAGCTGTCGGTAACGGAAATGACAGGCGGTACATTTACCGTGTCAAACCTCGGTCTTTCGCGCGTACGTTTTTTCACGCCAATCTTGAACGCACCACAACTTGCAATTCTGGGTGTTGGGCAGTTGGCCCAAAGGCCCTGGATCCATAATAACGAGATCAAACCGCGGCATGTCATGGGCTTGTCGCTCACCTTTGATCACCGAGCGATCAACGGAGCACCAGCCGGCGATTTTCTTACCGAACTGTGCTCGGCCATTGAGCGTTTAAATTGATCCCATGCTCGCGACAGCAACGTCACAGCGTGATCTTTGCGCAAACTACATTGAGTTAGACGGACTTTTGACGTTTCCAAATGCTCTGCAAATGGAAAAAGGCATGTTGGATCGCGTCAGCCAGGCACCAGTGCGCTCCGACCCCTATGTCAGTGCTGCTGTGTGGCAAACCGAAAAGTCCATCATATTGCCGTCGGGCATGTCGCGAAGGCCCGGTGTTAAACCTGCAATGCACGGGCTACATCGCGCGGGTTGGCCTGTTTTTGAGCGCCACACTGGCGGCGATGTAACCCCGCAATTTGATGGTGTGTTAAACGTTTCATTTGCGTTTTTGCTTGCGGAAAAAGACTGCACCATCGCAACAGCATACAATCGACTCACATCGCCTTTGATCGCATTCCTCAAGTCGACGCTCGGTGTCGATGCCTATCTCGCATCGGTCAATGGTGCATTTTGTGATGGCGCCCACAACCTTGTGGTCGCCGGAAAAAAAATCGGGGGAACCGCTCAACGCTGGCGCAAAGTAAATCAGCCCGCCAGCCAAACACGAGCGACGGCCGTCCTCGGGCATATCGCGTTGCTTTGCGGCGGCGAGCTCGTGAACGCGCTGAACGCAACAAATACGTTTCTTGAAGCATCCGGTGTTAAACGACGCGTCGACCCGTCCGTTCACATCACTGTTGAAGAGCTAACATCGCAGGGCCAAAGCGAGCCGCGCATTTTGGCTCAAGCTTTGACCAGCTTTCTAAACGACGACATTTCTTTTGCCGCGTCCAACTACGTCTGATTGTTCGGCGCAACAATCCCGTACTTGCGAATCTTGCGATGCAATGTGGCACGGCTGATTCCAAGCTGCTTTGCTGCTTCTGTCACATTCCATTTTTGCGCACGAAGAGCTTCCACAATAAGGCTCTGCTCTGCCGCCACATTGGCTTCGCAAAGGGTCTTTGGCCTTTCACCCAGACCCGCAACGCCCGGAATGGAATGTCCTGTTGGAAAGCCTACAAAACCTTCATTCTCTTTCGACTGACTAACCAACTCGTGTGGCAGCTGGTCCGTGGAAATGAGTGGTTCGTTATGGATTGACAGAATGAGTCGAATAACGCTGCGCAACTCGCGGATATTGCCCGGCCAGCTATAATTCTGGAAAACGTTTATGACGTCATCTGAGAGCGTTGGCACAGGTTGGCCAGCCGATTGTGCCTCTTGACGAATAATAGCATTTGCAAGATCCGCCACGTCAGCGCGTTCGCGCAGGCTCGGTATGACAATCTGCGCACCTTTGATGCGGAAATAAAGATCACGGCGGAACTTGCCCTGCTCAACCAATGCAGGCAGTTCTTGATGGGTCGCGCAAATGATCTTGATGTCAACCGGGACCGCCTCAGTACTTCCAAGCGGGTTGACTGTGCGTTCTTCCAAAACCCGCAACAGGTGCGCTTGGAGTTGAAGTGGCATGTCGCCTATTTCATCCAGAAATAACGTGCCACTATCACTTGCTTGAATCTTGCCGACACGCCCATTTCGCGATGCACCCGTAAAACTACCTGCGGTGTAGCCAAACAACTCGCTAGCAAGGAGTGTTTCTGGAATTGCTGCGCAGTTCACAGCAACAAAGGGCCGCAAACTTCGTGCCCCTTCATCGTGCATAGCACGCGCCAATGTATCCTTGCCGACGCCCGTTTCACCGAGCAACAAAACCGGTAGATCTTTGTTGATGATGCTCCGACAAAGTTTCACGATCTCACGCAAATCAGGATCGTTGCCAGCAAAGTGATCGAGTGGTTGCTGACCTGCAAATCTTTCGACTCTTGTAGGCAACAGCGGACCAGGTTTCGCTGCACGCTTTGGCAGGCCCGACTTCTTTAGCTTTGGCAAGAACGCCGTCGCGTAGGCTGTTTCTCCGTCTCGAATTTGAAGCGGGACATTGTGCGCGCTAAGCGGCTTCAAATCGTTGAGCGTCACGTTCCAGAGATCTTTGATGGATCTGATTCCAAGATCGCTTAGTTCTGGAACCCCCAATATCGCGTATGCATCCGGAGTTGCCCCTAGAATTTGCCCGTCTTCGCTAGCAGCGACGAGCGCTTTACAAGACATTGGCATCGGATCGGGTTCGCCAGATAAAGCAACAAGACAATCTGCTTGATGCGCGCGCCGGAACAAGAGCATGCTAATCTGCTGTGCGGCTTCACGCACAAAATATTCCGCAAAGCGGTATTCGTCAGAGGAGTTTGAAATCGCACGACCCGACAAATCAAGCGTGCCAATTACTCTTCCATCAGGCGCAAAAATCGGCGCGGCAGAACATGTATAGGTGTGAAAGTTGCCGTTATAGTGCGCAGCTCCATGCACCGTAAGAGCCTGCCGTGAAACGATAGCGGTCCCAATACCATTTGTGCCAACCATCGCTTCTTGCCAAACGGAACCTTTGCGAAGTCCTTCCGTTGCCAGTTCTTCGCCAACCAGTGAATCGGCAAAACTTTCAATAACAACGCCGTCTGCATTGCTAATGAGAACAACATAACCAACGTCGTGAGCGATTTGACGTACGCGCTGTATTATTCCAGCGGACGTGGCAAACACGTCGTCTAAAGTGTCGTGAATTTCTCGAAGTTGGGTAGCGTCCTTGACAACGACTTGCTGCTTAAACTGGCGCTCAAATCCATAATCGTGGAGACAGCGGCGCCATGAAGCGCGAATTTGGTCAGTGACAAAGTTTGCATTCTCGGAGGAAACCTGCTCAGCAGACACTGCAAATCGTTCCTTGTCGTTTCTTCGACCCTCTTCAAAAATCGATCCTACATGAGAAGTCTGCAAAATACATCAGTTATTGCTATGGTGTTTCCCCAATTGCGGCAAAAAGTGTATCGCCATTTACTGTCGCATTATTGCGACAAATGAGTCACCGTTGAGAAAAAACGGCCGGTCTGCACAACGAAAAATAGAATAGATCTGGAACCCTATTTTCCTAGTCATCTTAAGTTTTGGAACGACTTGAATTGTCACAGAATTAGAGGGTTAAAGCCAAGAATATCGCTGGCACGACCCTTGCGGTGGGTACAGAAAATTTGGCGTCTAATCATTTAGGAGAGAAGGAAACGCGATGCGCATTTTGTGTCTGACATCATACTTAATTGCATTTGTCGCTGCTGTTACTGCCTTGGCTGGTTCTACGGCTGCGCGAGCCGGCAGTTTAGATGTAACGAGCCCTTCTCTCACCGCCGGCGAACCAGTATCGGCTGATCAGTATTGGGACCAATTCGGGTGCACAGGCAAAAATGTGAGGCCTGCACTGAAATGGAGTAACCCGCCCGAAGGCACCAAAAGCTTCGCAGTCACGTTCTACGATAAAGACGCACCAACGGGCAGCGGATTTTGGCATTGGGTCGTTTTCAACCTTCCAGCATCTACGCGCGAGCTTTCTTCCAGTGCGCTGCCGGATGGTGCCGTCGAGGGAAACACTGACCTAGGTAAGCCAGGTTATTTTGGGCCATGTCCGCCTAAAGGCCGCAAGCATGTCTACACGTTTTCCGTCCATGCCCTTGATGTCGACAAACTCGAAGCGCCGGAGGGTGCCACATCTGCTCTTACAGGCTTCTACATCAATCTACATACCCTTGCCAAAGGTACGCTCAGTGTAACGGCGGGCCCTCGCAAATAGTTGCTTCGTGGTAAGCTGCGGTTGAACGTGACAACGTACGATGTCTTTGCGCGACCTAGGCACACGCGGACAATGCGCTTCGGCGTTTGCCGTTCGCGGGGCGCCTAGCGTTTAAAGTTCAAACTTGCGCAAATACTGAACCACATGTATCGCAGCAGGCGAACGCACAACAAATATTGGTGCGGTGCCCGCTCAGTGAACCGCGGCACTAAAAAGCACTAAAGGTAATGTTCTGAGCGCTTTACCCGACGGAGTGGGTATTGACGATATGAACGGTGGAGACAAATTCTGGAACACCTAAAACGTCCCACGCGCTCTAATGCCATAATATTTCTGACACTTACCATGTTGTTCTGGGCCGGCAACTTTACAATTGGTCGCTGGGCAGACGGTCACGTGCCGCCGGTTACGCTTGCATTTTTGCGTTGGACTGGAGCGGCACTTTTAATCTTACCGCTGGCGTGGCCACACATGCGACGCGACTGGTCCGTCATCAAAGCGAACCTACCGCTACTTCTTGCACTCGGGATTGCGGGCACCGGGCTTTTCAACACACTGCAGTACATCGCACTCACAGGCACAACGGCGACCAGTGCCGCGATCATCAACTGTTCTTCACCGATCATGATCGCGATGTTGAGCATGCTTGTGAACCAAGAGCGTGTGCGTTTGGTTCAGGCCATTGGAATTGCCATGTCGCTTATTGGCGTCATGTGCGTGATCTCGCGCGGCGAATTAAATGCGATTTTGGGGCTGGAGCTCAATTGGGGCGACCTTGTCATGCTCTTCGCGATGGGCGTGTGGGCGGTCTACACGGTCCTGCTCAAGAAACTTCCAAAAATCAGCATTTTCGCTTTTGCCGGCGTAATCTACATTATAGCCGCTGGACTCAACGCTGTTCTTGCGAGCCTCGAACTTGCCGGCGGCGCAACGGTTAATTGGTCGCCGGCCTCAATCGCAGCAATCGCCTATACGGCGATTTTCCCCAGTTTCCTTGCCTATCTTCTCTACAATAGAGGTGTTGAAATCCTTGGTCCCACACGGGCCGGCGCGTTTATGCACTTGGTCCCGCTGTTCACAATTATATTGGCAGTTCTTTTTTTGGGTGAACAACCCGGAGTTCATCACGCACTCGGCCTCGCTTTGATCCTGCCTGGAATTTGGTTGGCAAGCAAAACGTAACGCTAGGCGAAATTTATGCGGCAAGGTGCCATTAGTGCAGCTTGACGTGCGGTTCGGTTCTGCGCGTGAGCACACGTCCAAGCGTATCAAGTGACGTCTTCCAGAACCCGTGCAAGGCCATCAAGTGCATTTTATAAAGTGACCGATACATGAGCTTCGCCAACAGACCTTCAACCCACATGCTGCGGCCAGAAACAAATCCCATAAGGCTGCCCACAACAGTGTAATGACCAAGTGAAACCAACGACCCGAAATCACGGTACTTAAAGGGTCGCAAATCTTTGCCTTTTAGGCGGCGCTGCAAATTCACGACGAGATGCGAAGACTGCTGATGCGCTGCCTGCGCACGCGGCGGAATCGGCTCTTTTTCATTCTTAGGCAAAAGATAGCCAGCATCGCCAATCACGAAAATATCGTCATCGCGCGTTGTTTGTAGCGTCGGTTTTAAAACCAGTTGATTGGAAGGGCTCACCTCCAGCCCGCCAAGATTTTGCAAAACGTCAGGGCCTTTAACGCCGGCCGCCCACACAGTAAGTTCGGCCGGTATAAAATCGCCCGATTGCAATACAATTCCGTTGTCTTTGACTTCTGTAACCCGCGCATTGGTGCGCAAATCCACGCCCAATCCTTTCAAAATGTCTGCCGTTGCCTTTGAAAGTGGCTCGGGCAAGGCGGGTAAGATCCGCGGGGCCGCTTCGATAAGCGTGATCTTGATGTCCTGATCTGCGTCAATGGTCTCCATACCAAACGCAATAACACCGCGCGCCGTACGATGAAGTTCGGCGGCCAACTCGCTGCCCGTCGCGCCTGCGCCAATGATGGCCACTTGAAGTTGGCCTGGCTCCAAGGGCTTTTGTTGCGTGTAAGCGCGCAAACATGCGTTGACAAGCTGCCGGTTAAATTTTTCTGCTTGCTCATGCGTGTCCAAAACAATCGCATGTTCTTTAACGCCTGGGACACCGAAATCAGAGCAAATGCTGCCAACCGCAATGACCAACGTGTCATAACGGACGAGGCGCTGCGGTGTGATTTGCCGACCATCCTCATCGTAAGTGGCGGCCAAATGCACAAGCTTTTTGTCGCGATCAACGCCGATCATTTCGCCGAAGCGGTAACGAAAGCCATGCCAGTGTGCCTGGGCCAAATAATCCAGCTCATGGCGTGACACATCCATGCTGCCTGCTGCGATTTCGTGTAACAGCGGTTTCCAGATGTGTGTTCGGGATTTATCGCACAACGTGATGTGGGCTTTTTTCTTGCGGCCGAGTTTGTCGCCCAATCGCGTCGCGAGCTCCAATCCGCCTGCGCCACCGCCAACGATTACAATCTTATGCAACCCTTCAGGCGCATCAACCAGAATTGGAGCGTCGCCACCTGCATCAGAGCTTATTTGAGCGCCTGTGGCAGCGCTTGCTGTTTCAATCATTTTGTTTGATCCGTCTCAGCTTAATTAGCAGCGAATTTCACCGCCCGTTGCTTTATTCACTGCAGCAATAATCCGCTGAGCAACGTCTTCGATTTCGTTATCTGTCAACGTTGCGTCGCTGGGTTGCAATGTTACTTCGAGCCCCAGCGACTTTTTGCCCGATTCTTTCAAAGCGCCGCCTTCAAAAGAATCAAACACCATAATGTGCGAGATGAGACTTTTTTCTGCAGACTTGGCAGCTTTGACAACGTCACCCGCCGCAACATCTTCGTCCACCACAAACGCAAAGTCTCGTGTAACAGGCATAAGATCTGAAGCCTGATAGGTAGGCTTTGCGGGCGACTTTTTCTTTTGCGGCGGCAAGGCCGTCAAGAACAATTCAAATGCGGCCATCGGCCCATCCGCATCCAAACGTCGCGCGACACCGGGATGCAATACGCCAAAATGCGCAAGCACGTTTTTTGGTCCCAGTCGTATTGAGCCAGAGCGACCTGGATGAAAATACTCGGGCGCATCGTTTGAGATTTGCGCGCGGTCCGGATCAAAACCAAGACCGTCAAGCAAAGAAAAGACATCGGCTTTGACGTCAAATACGTCCACAGGTTGCGCTGCGCCATCCCAATGACGCCCCGATCCCATTAGTCGTGCGGTGCCAGCCCGCAATCCCGCCGCAGCAAGTATTTGATCATCTGGATCTGCGCCGCGATAAACGTTTCCCAATTCAAACAGCGCCACATCCAAATTACCACGATTGCGGTTTCGTTGCGCGGCACAAATAAGTCCAGGCAACAAAGACGGGCGCATCGACGACATTTCTACGGACATCGGATTAAGAAGTTCCAATTCCTGATGGCCACCGCCGAAGAGTTCTGCGTCCTGGCGCGAAATAAACGACCATGTAATAGCTTCGACAAAGCCGCGGCCGGCAAGTGCGGCACGCGCACGGCGCACACGTTTTTGCGATGTGGTCAAGACCGGGCTCGCTACACCTTCAAAACGAGGGAGCGGGACAGCGGTGACGTTATCGATGCCATGAATACGCACAATCTCTTCAACAAGGTCCGCCGACCCATGGATATCAGGTCGCCACGTTGGGACGGACACACTGATTTTCTTGCCCTCTGCCGCGTCTATCTCGCAGCCCAACGCTTTCAGCGTTTTCTTAATGGCGCTGTCTTTTATTTTAAGACCTGTAAGTTTTTCAACGCGCCTAGGATCAAACGGAATAACGACATTTGGCTCGGGCGGCTCACCCGCAATCGTGCGCTTAGAAGGCGTGCCACCTACGAGTTCCAAAATCATGTGGGTCGCAAGATCAAGGCCTGACAAAGTGCTTTGCGGATCAACGCCACGCTCAAACCGGTATCGCGCATCCGTGATAAGACCCGTCTTACGCCCCGTTTGGGCGGTTCTGATTGGATCAAACCAAGCACTTTCTATGAGCACGTTTGTGGTTTCTTCCGTGCAGCCTGTCGATTCACCGCCAAGTACGCCGCCAAAACCTAAGGGGCCGCTTTCATCCGCAATGACGCACATCTCATCATCGGATGTGTAGGTCTTGCCATCAAGCCCTTCGAACTTTTCACCCTGCTTTCCAAGCCGCGCAACGACGCCGCCTTGCAATTTGTCAGCGTCATAGACGTGCAAAGGTCGCCCAAGATCATAGGAAATGTAATTGGTGATATCGACAAGCGCATTAATCGGACGTAACCCAATGGCGCGCAGCCGTGCCTGCATCCAGCCAGGCGAAGGGCCGTTTTTGACATCTCTCACATAGCGGCCCGCAAACACCGGGCAGGCACTTTCATCACCCTTTTTGAATTTGAGACTGATATCGACCGGGCACACATACTTGCCCTCAACACCTTTGATCTTTTTCGCAGGTTTGAGTTTGCCAAGCCCCGCCGCCGCCAAGTCGCGCGCAATGCCGCGCACACCGGTGCAATCCGGTCGGTTCGGTGTCAGCCCCACTTCAATGACCGGATCGTTTAGTCTGAGGACGTCGATGTAAGGTTCGCCCACGCGATCTTCGTGCGACGGATCTACTTCAATGATACCTTCACTTTCATCAGAAAGTTCCAGTTCTGCCGCCGAACACATCATGCCATTAGAGACAACACCACGCACCGGTTTTTCAACGAGTGTTACATCAAGACCAGGCACATAGGTCCCAATCGGCGCAAACACGCCAAGCATTCCAGCCCGCGCATTGGGCGCGCCGCAAACCACTTCTTTTGTTGGCTTGCCTCTCTCAGTCTCCACTTGAAGGACCTGCAACTTGTCAGCGTTGGGATGTTTTTTGGCTTCAACGACCCGCGCAATCGTGAACGCGCCGAGTTTGTCGCCCGGATTCTCAATCGATTCCACCTCAAGCCCGATCGCAGAAAGTGTCGTATCGATATCTTCAAGTGATGCCGACGTATCCAGGTGATCTTCAAGCCAGGAGCGCGTGAATTTCATTTTCTAAAAAGCCTCATGAAACTCATTTTTTGAGAGGACAAGACGACTTTAGGGTGACAAGCCGCCAGACAGTGATGGAACATCTAGGATGGAAAATCCGTAGTGTCGGAGCCACCTGAGATCAGCCGCAAAAAAATCGCGCAAATCAGGAATCCCATATTTGAGCATTGCTAGGCGATCAAGCCCGACGCCAAACGCAAAGCCTTGGTAGGTTTCAGGATCAATGTTGCAATTCGCCAAAACATTGGGATGGACCATGCCGCAGCCTAAGATCTCGAGCCACTCGCCAGGTTTGCCGATGGCTTCAGCACCGACATCAACTTCGGCTGACGGTTCGGTGAAGGGAAAATATGAAGCGCGAAAACGCATCTTCACTTCATCCACTTCAAAGAACGCCTTAAAGAACTCTTCGAGCACCCATTTGAGATGGCCCATGTGCGTCGTTTCATCGATGATCAAACCTTCGATCTGGTGAAACATCGGCGTGTGCGTGGCATCGCTATCGCAGCGGAAAACGCGCCCCGGCGCAATGATTCTGATAGGAGGGTCTTGAGCCAGCATCGTTCGAATTTGAACAGGGCTCGTGTGTGTACGCAATACAAGAGGCGCGCTGTTATCGCCGACCTTATTGCGCAAATAAAACGTATCGTGTTCCTGCCGCGCCGGATGATTTTCCGGGATATTGAGTTTCGTGAAGTTGTTGTCGTCCGTCTCAATATCCGGCCCTTCTGCCACGGCAAAACCCATATCTGCGAAGATCTCAACGCATTCATCATAGACATGTGACAAAGGATGTATTCGGCCATCTGATATGGGACCGCGGCGCACAGGCAACGTAACGTCCGCACGCTCGCGTTCTAATCGCGCCTCAAGCTCGCGCGCCTCAAGCTCGCTTTTGCGATCCTCCAAGGCCTCAATCACAGATGTTTTGACCGCGTTCACAGCCTGACCAAAGGCTTTGCGATCTTCCGGCGCCATTTTGCCAAGCTGTTGCATGAGGGACGAAATGCGCCCCTTTTTGCCGACAGCCGAAACGCGCACTTCGTCAAGTGCGACCAACGTTTTTGCGTGGGCCACGTCGGAAAGCAACGCAGCCTTTAAGTCATCCAGATCAACTTGGGTTTGCCCCGAAGCCATGATGTCCACCATTCCGCTGGTGCGCAATTATCGTTTTATGAGAAGCTAGCACAACGCAACCCAAGACTTGAGCACAGGCTGATCCGCGTGCTGGTCTCTCCCGAAGAGAGACTGCAAAAAAGAAAAACGCAGCCTAAGCAGTTGTGTTGCTTTTTGCTGCCGCGGATGCGGACTCAACAAGCGCCTTAAACGCTGCCGGGTCGTGGACCGCCAATTCAGCAAGAACTTTGCGATCGACTTCAATTCCGGCTTTGTTGAGCCCGTCGATAAATCGACCATAGGTCATGCCGTTTTCGCGCGCCGCCGCATTAATGCGTTGGATCCATAGGGATCGAAATGTCCGTTTCTTCCGCTTACGGTCGCGATACTGGTATTGCAAAGCGCGTTCGACAGCCTGCTTCGCAACCCGGATGGTATTTTTGCGCCGACCATAATAGCCACGGGCAGCTTTAATGACCTTCTTGTGTTTGGCGTGCGAGGTAACACCGCGTTTGACGCGTGCCATGTCTTTTCTCCGCTGGACGTGATCGTTTGGTTATTCGTGTGCAAGAAGTGGCAACAGAGCGCTTTTAACGATCGTAAGGCATGTACTTCTTGACGATATTGGCATCACAATCTTTGAGGACCATCATGCCGCGCGCATTGCGCACGAACTTAGCAGTCCTCTTGATCATGCCATGACGCTTTCCAGCGGCGCCAACCTTGACCTTGCCCGAGCTTGTCATCTTAAAGCGCTTTTTGGCGCTGGCCTTGGTCTTCATCTTGGGCATTTCGCTTGACTCCTTATTCTTGATTGGTGCCGTAGCAAGTCGACACGCAATTGGTTGACGATCACGGGCGCTCCATTTGCTGCAGCCGCCTGCACGTCAAGCATGAAAGCCGCCACGGCATGCCCCGCCGGACGGCTCCAAAGCGGACCTTATACTGTGATTGGAACGGATTGGCAACAGTTTCAGATTGGTAGCAATTTATTGTCAGCGGCTTTGGCTTAGGGCCCATCATGACTCCGCCGCAGGCAACTTAAGAGCACTGGCCCTAAAGCGTGTCGCGTTTAATCAGATTCGGGATTCCCAAATCAGTCGAATTGTGATTCTCCTTGAGGCTAAAGGAGAACGCATATGGGCAAACCACATCCAATGGCGTTGCGTGAGCGAGTTGTTGCGTTTGTGGAAGAGGGCCATTCGAACCGCGAGGCGGCGCGCCATTTCCGGGTTTCACCACGGTTTGTGAACAACATGATGATCCTGCATCAGCAGAGCGGTTCATTGGAAGCCAAGGCGCAGGGCCGCCCTGACGGTAGCGGCAAACTTGCCGATCATCATGGGTGGGTGTGTCAACGCATGGCAGAGAACGGCGAGCTGACCCTCGATGAGCTTTGTGTTGAATTGGCCAAGCGCGGCATCACGGTTCATCGTTCTTCGGTCGGGCGTTTGCTGCATCGGTTGGGTCTCAGCCATAAAAAAAGTCTTTTGGCAGCTGAGCAGCGGCGCCTTGATATCGCTAAGGCCCGTCATCTGTAGATCCATGGTCGCCGGCCGTTTTTTTGCAGGCTTGCGGACCATCTTGTGTTCCTTGATGAGACATCAACCAACACCAAACTGACCAAGCGCACAGGCTGGTCGCCGCGTGGCGAACGTTATCGCACACATGCTCCGTTCGGAGCATGGCAGACACAGACATTCGTGGCAGGTCTGCGCCACAATGGGCTGACCGCGCCGTGGCTTGTTGATGCTCCGATGAATAAAGAGATCTTTGAGATCTATGTTGAAACTCAGCTGGCACCGACGCTTGAGCCGCGCGATGTCGTAATTTTAGATAATGTTGCCTTTCACAAAGGTTCGACCGTTGAAGCTCTGATCAGAGCACGCGGCGCATGGCTCTTGTTCCTGCCGCCCTATTCACCCGACCTCAATCCGATTGAAATGGCCTTCTCCAAACTCAAATCATTGCTGCGCAAGCATGCTGCGCGAACGCTTGACGCCATCATTGCAGCTCTTGGCAATATCTGTGATCTGTTCTCACCCGCAGAATGCAAAAAACTACTTCAAGGCAGTCGGAATTGAGGCCGATTAAATGCGACACGCTCTAGGGCTCAACCCCGCCTCAGCCGGCTTAACAGCGCTGGCGTCGGGTAAGAGTCCGCCGGCATCCCGTATTTTTTTTGCATGGTCTTAACTGCCGCGCGCGTTTTCGCACCAATGATGCCGTCAATCTTGCCCACATCAAATCCACGGCGCGTTAAGATTCGCTGCAACTCTTTTGCTTGCCCCAGCGACAAGGTCGGGACCTTCCGATCGCGCCCGCGCATCGGCCCAGCACCACCCATGCGTGTCGCCAGATAAGCCGCCGTCGTCGAATAATTGAGCGACTGGTTCCATTCAAGATAAACATTGAAGTTCGGATAAGCCAAAAACGCTGGCCCGAACCGACCCATAGGTAAGAGCAACGATGCCGGTAATTCGTCCGCGGGTAACGCGCTCCCGTCCGCGCGCTTGACGCCCCATTGCGCCCATTGCGAACGCGGATGCTTGATGGCAAGATCGGCTTGGTCCCATGGCAGCTTCGCGGGCACCCGCACTTCCTGCAGCCAAGGTTCACCCCGTCGCCACCCCAAATGTTGAATGAAAGCTGCGGTTGTCCCGATGATGTCGGCACTACTGCTAAAAAGGTTGCGCCGACCGTCGCCGTCAAAATCAACAGCGTGTTCTAAATAGTGCGTTGGAAGAAACTGGGTTTGACCCAATTCTCCAGCCCAGGACCCAATCATGTCAGATGGCCGCAGATCGCCGCGATCTATAATCTTCAGTGCAGATGTGAGCTCACGTGTAAAGAGTTCCTTGCGTCGACAATCATAGGCAAGGGTCACAAGTGCACGCAGCACAGGAAATTTTCCCATGCCGACGCCAAAATCACTTTCAAGCGCCCAAAATGCCGTGATGACTTCCGGTGGCACGCCATATTTCTTCTGAGCCCGATCAAAGTACCGTTTGTTTTTTTTGATTTTTTTGCGTCCATGCACGCGGCGGTGCTCGGTGGCAAGCTTGCGCGAAAAGCTTGCAAAACTTTGCCCAAAGAATCCCTGTCGGCGATCCCTTCTTATGACTTTGCGATCAAGTTGCATTCCGCGAAGTGCAGAGCGGATGGTACTTTGTGAGATGCCCTGAGACGCGGCATACTTTTTATAGTTGGCGAGCCAGGCGTTGAAACTGCCTTTGTTGGTGCACTCGGCAAAGGTAATGGAACTGGTAGCAACAATGGCGATTGGGGTGAGGGAGAGAGCGGCGAAGATGCGAGCAGGCGATCTTGGCATGAAGCTGTCCTTAGATGAACTGTTGGGCCGACAAGAAGACCAATTGCTACATTCCGTCAATTTGTGAAAAGACTGAGACGAAAACAGAGTTGGTGGGGTCACATCGATGGATTTGCCCAGGTTGTGCCACAATTGCGGGGCGGGCGACAAGGTTAATCAGCCTTACAAACAGCAACAACCCGGGGCGCAACAAAGGCGCACCGAGCAATCAAACTCAAACCCTATCGGAAGTTTGGCCCCTTTCAGCTCGTCAGTCGCGTGCGTGACCGTTGTGGCCAGGGCCGCCCATACCTTGTGTCCAGATCTGCATTGCCGAGGCCATGTTCTTTTGCCACATCTCGGCAGCTTGCATCCAAAATTGGAAGGGTGCCATGGGCATTCCGCCAAACTGTGACATGCCGGGCATAGTGTCGTGCATACCACCGTTTGTCATGCCGGGGAATCCGTTGAAAAAGTCCGCAGGCGTCTTCATCTTTGCACCTGGCGACTTTAACTGTTCCTCCCAAACTTCCATCAGCCGATCCATCATTTGGAGCTGCATTTTTGATCCCGTCTGGAGCTGTTCGCGGGTGGCTTCAATCATATCGTCTGGCCAACCCATGGAGCGGGCAGCTTTTGCCATCTGATCAAAAACGCGTTCTGAATAACGATCGTTTGCCGTTGCCATATCGTTTCGCCAATCCGACAACGCGTCGAAAGCCGAGGAAATGGCAGCGCGGGCCTCCTTGGTCAATCCATCCTGTTCCGTGAAACTCGAGTTCTTCGCCATGTTCCTGGCTCCTTGAAATTGGTACTGCGCCCCAGTCCCCGTCCGCTCAAATTAGCAGCAAAGATAGGTTCCAACCACCTTGTTTTGGCTCAAATATGCTTTTGAACGAGGATAAAGTGAGAGAGATCCTTCACTCTGTGCACTAAACACCTGCAGGGCCAGCGCTTTTGGCGTACGGCTTTCTAAGATCTACCGCACATCAAAACCTGGTGGTAAGCAGCCCCCCATGACAGACATCACCCGTATTCGCAATTTTGCAATTATTGCTCACATTGATCACGGCAAGTCCACCCTGTCGGATCGAATGATCCAATTGTGTGGAAATGTCACCCTTCGGGAAATGAAGGAACAGCTTCTCGACAATATGGACATTGAGCGGGAACGCGGGATCACCATCAAAGCCCAGACCGTTCGGCTCGATTACAAGCACACCGACGGCGAGACGTATCAACTCAATTTGATGGACACGCCAGGTCACGTAGATTTTGCCTATGAGGTCTCCCGCTCGCTAGCCGCCTGCGAAGGGGCGGTCCTCGTGGTCGATGCGAGCCAAGGTGTCGAGGCACAAACTCTGGCCAACGTCTACACAGCCCTAGATTCAGATCTTGAGATTATATGCGTCCTAAACAAAGTCGATTTGCCTGCCGCCGATACCGACCGCATCAAACAACAAATTGAAGATGTCATCGGACTAGATGCATCCGATGCGATCCCCATTTCCGCCAAGACAGGCCAAAACGTGGAGGCGGTTTTGGCGGCAATTGTTGATAAACTTCCGCCCCCTACGGGCGAGCGCGACCGACCCCTGAAGGCCTTGCTGGTCGACAGTTGGTATGATGCATATCTTGGTGTCGTCGTTTTGGTTCGCGTGCTCGAAGGCGTTATGCGCAAGGGTCAAAAAATAAAGCTCATGTCGACAGGTGCAACGTACCAACTGGAACGCGTTGGTGTGCATAGACCCAAGCAAGAAATCCTTGAGGAGCTTGGCCCAGGCGAGATTGGCTTTTTTACAGCTGCAATTAAAGAAGTCGCTGACACCCGCGTCGGTGACACGGTAACCGATGAGAAGTCGCCCACAGAAAAACCATTACCAGGTTTCAAACCGGCGCAGCCAGTTGTTTTCTGCGGACTATTCCCCGTCGATTCAGCCGATTTTGAAAATTTGCGCGAAGCCATGGGCCGCTTGCGCTTAAATGACGCGAGTTTTTCCTACGAAACCGAGAATTCAGCAGCCCTTGGATTTGGATTTCGCTGCGGTTTTCTTGGCCTATTGCATTTGGAGATCATCACCGAGCGCATCACCCGCGAGTTTGATCTTGATCTCATCACCACGGCCCCAAGCGTCATTTATCACGTCTACATGACCGACGGTACAATGGCCGAAATGCACAACCCTGCCGACATGCCTGATCCGGTGAAAATTGACCGGCTAGAAGAACCATGGATTGAGGCCACCATCATGGTGCCGGACGAGCACCTGGGTGCGGTTTTAAAATTGTGCCAGGGCCGGCGCGGACGACAAAAATCACTCACCTACTCGGGCGCACGTGCAATGGTCGTCTATGAATTGCCACTGAACGAAGTGGTCTTCGACTTTTACGACCGATTAAAAAGTGTCAGCCGCGGGTACGCGTCATTTGATTATCACATGACCGGCTATGAATCCGATGATCTCGTCAAGATGTCGATCCTGGTCAACGGTGAACCGGTTGATGCACTTTCCATGATCGTGCATCGAACACGCGCCGATGCGCGCGGGCGCGCCATGTGCGAAAAACTAAAGGAACTGATCCCCCAGCACATGTTCCAAATTCCGGTTCAAGCGGCCGTTGGCGGACGTATCATCGCGCGCGAAACAATCAGAGCGCTGCGCAAAGATGTCCTGGCCAAATGTTATGGTGGCGACATCACTCGGAAACGCAAACTGTTGGAAAAACAAAAGGCCGGGAAGAAGAAAATGCGACAGTTCGGCAAAGTCGAAATTCCGCAAGAAGCGTTCATTGCAGCGCTAAAGATGGATGAGAACTAGCGTGCGCAACAGCTTTCGAGGGCAATTAGGAGGCCGCCGACAGCGCTAAATTTAATAATCAAGTTCACTCCTGCGTACCAATTCAATGCAACAATGTTTCATTGCCGCGCACGATCAATACGGATGTAAGAACCAAACACAGCGCGATAACGCTTTGTGACAACCATTCTTAACACCGTGCCAAGAGGGTTTTCGTGCATGTTAATTCAACAGCAGTTCTTGCCATTTTTTGCTTATCGGTCCATATAAAGCTGCAATCGAATACGCTTGGCACGCTCCTACTACGGCACGAACACGACCGCACTAGAAGACTCCAACGCGCAATTTGGTTCCCGCCGGTAATCCTACCAGCGTGGGTTTTTCTTGCTTTGGAGGCTAAACATGGCAAGTGGTACCGTAAAATGGTTTAACAATCAGAAGGGTTATGGATTTATCCAACCTGAAGGTGGCGGCAATGATGTGTTTGTTCACATCTCAGCAGTAGAGCGTGCTGGCCTGTCCACCCTGAACGAAGGACAAAAGATCTCCTTCGAAACTGAAGTCGGACGCAACGGTAAAGTTGCAGCAGTAAATCTGCAGGCAGACGGTTAAACCATAAAATTTAGTGCGCAAGGTGCAGGCTCCGATGCTTGACCTTGCGCATTTCCCAGGACCGCTGTGCAAGGATAATCATGTCGCTGCTGAGAGGGCACGACCCTCATTCGCGCTGCGGCGGTTGAAATATTAGGAGTATGAATGGCCAAAGAAGAAATGCTGGAGTTCGAAGGCATTGTGTCGGAGGTTTTACCCGATGCGCGATGCCGTGTGACCCTGGACAACGGACATGAGGTCGTTGCCTACACTTCGGGTCGCATGAAAAAAAATCGCATTCGAATTTTGGCCGGTGATCGTGTCACGATTGAAATGACACCGTATGATTTGACGAAGGGACGCATTAATTTCCGCCACAAGGACTCGCGTTCCGACGGACCGCCGCCAGCCCAAGGTGGCGGTGGAGGCAGTAATCGCCGCCGTTAAACGGCAAGCGAGGCGAAACACTACCGACGTCGACGAGACCTTACTCACCAAAATCAAAGCTGTAGCAGTGCACGTTGTGCCGTCTCCTAGGGATGGGCACGTTAGTATGTTTTGCGCACGTTTTATGTCTGCGTGATCCACCTCCAAACGCGATCTCAACGCCCGCAGTTTGGCTTTGTTTTTTTTTGGGGTCATTACGGACGAGGCATACCGATCGGCATGTTTACCGACGCAAAAAGCGCAACAGACGAGCAACATGTGACTGGGTTTTCCACACGAACACAATTGGGTAACACATTCTGAATACAGACGGATTCGAATTTCGCTATGGCATTTTCGTGACAGTTTCAATCAGCGATTCAGTGTATTCAGTACTCTGAATTTCTTTGTATAGACGAAGAGAGGGCGAAAACGCATGGCTCTGTCCCGTTTCGTCCTGATGGTAGCCATAGCAACTTGGTTTTTCCTGTCACAGAATGATTCAGTGTTAGCCAAGTGCCGGTGCTCATTGGACGAACTACCAGCGCAAGGTTTTTCCTGGGATGCCAACGCAGCATCCACAGGCCCAGTCACATTGCTTGTGTCACTGGGCTCAGAAACTGTGCGGGTCTATCGCGGTGATCAGCCAATTGGGATCGCGCGATTAAAGATCCCGGCACCGAACCAAATATCACGCGGCGTTTTTGCACTATCCCAAGACGTCAAAGGCAGCCAAAGCGGTGCGATCCTTTTGGGAGATTACCGCTGGCGTGGGCGATCAGTTTATGTTCGCTCAGGTGGCGGTAGATATGTTGGCAGCGAACCGGCCCCCATCCAAATTCCAATGGACTTTGCCCAAGACGTTGCCAAGGTTTCCAAGGCCGGCGCGGTTATCATCATCAGCGATGGGCATCCGGATTTCGTACGCTTCGAAAGCCGTTGGCCAATCCATGATGTGCCGCTGCAAGTGGCCAGTATCGGGTCCCTGGGCCATGCCTTGGCCCGTGTTCGTGGTGAGGACACCGATCGTATTCGCCAATTTGCGCGCCTGGCAATCCCAACCGCGCAAACAACAAACGCCGCATCCGGTCTTGTAGTTTCTAGTTACGATCAAACGGCAACACTATTGCGCGGTAGGATGGTGGCATGGACCTCCCCTATAAGCATCAGCGGCGAACACACGTTTGAAGGCACCTACATTTATCTGCGGCGAACCGCAGGCACAAACGATCAGCGCCAGGCGTGGATGGCGATCAAAATGGGTGACGGCGAAACGTCTCCCGTATCCGAACAGGTCGCTCCGCTGAACGTCCTACACCGCATTAGGATCGACAATGAAATCCATACATCAGAGGCGTCTATATCCCTTGATTCTGGGTCTGTAATGGTCGCCACAGATGGCGACACGGTGACCCACGCCAGCGAACGGACAGAGTTTGAAATTTTTCAGGCCCATCCTCCTTTGCCAGTGAGAAGGGCAAAGCCTCCCATCCGCATATCTAAAAAAAGGAAACGGCGCCGATATCGCTCGCGTCGCAAGCGGCGCGTCTACCGAAGATATGCCGCCGCGCGAACCGATGTTCCATTGCTAGGTCCCCACTTGCTCATGGCGCCCTAACCGAGATAGCAGCACCCCTCATCCGTAAACTTTAATCGTTTATGGCCAATTCGTTCACCTGAATACCGCGTTCCATCTTGTCGCGAAAAATGAACAGCGCTAGTCTTTTAGGCTTCTGATCTAAAATGGATGAAGACCGACGATGAATGACGTTCCTTTGGATTTTGATTTTCTGATGGAAAGTGGTGTTCCGCTAAAACGGTTTGATGCGGGCGAAAAGATCTTTCTACAGGATGAGGCGGGTGACTACATGTACGCCGTGAAAACCGGCAAGGTAAACATCATCACCTATGGCACCGTTTTAGAAAACGTTGGCCCCCACGGTTTGTTTGGTGAAATGGCGCTTATTGATGATTCACCTCGCAGTGCCGCTGCCATCGCCGCCGAAGACACCGAAGTTGCCGCAATCGACAAAAAAGCTTTTCTCATGCTTGTTGGCCACGAACCCAAATTGGCGCTCAAGATCATGAGCCTCTTGGCCGAACGTATCAGGCGCATGAACGACAGCTTGTAGCCTTCGCGGACTCTAATCTTATTTATCGCTCTAGCCCATCGGCGGCCAGCACAAAATCCAACATGAGATTATTGGCCGGCATTTCAAAAATTTCTTTGAGCACAAGACGATTTTTAAAACCGAAACGCGTAACGTCGGCGACATCTCGTACGCCCCAGTCTGCGTTCCTATTTCGAAGCGCCAAATCAAATTCTTCGTTGCTGGGTGCAGTGTGTTGGCCGTCCCGCGCAAAAGGGCCATAAACAATTAAGTGACCATCCGATCTTAACAAACGCCCGGCCGCAGACAAAATCACTTCACTCACTGCCCAGGGTGTGATGTGCATAACATTGATGCAGATGAGTCCGACAAGCGAACGCGCATCAAGCTTCAGGCCATCGATCTTCCAATCAGTATCAAGCGCATCAAGGTCTGACGCAGGCCTCACGTTTTCTGCACCGTGAACGTTTCGCCAGGCATCAATGGACCGCCGATGTCCCCGGTTTGGATCCGTTGGCCAAAACACCAAAGCGGGAAACGCCGTAGCAAACTTGTTGATGTGCTGACCCGATCCGCTGCCTATTTCAATGACATCACCCGATAAAGTTGGCGCGAAAACTTGTTCGAGCACACGCAATATGGGTGTGCTGTTGGTGTGAAAAGCGGCCACGTCAAGTCGACCGTCGTTAGCACCGGCAGCTTTTAACTTTGTAAGGTCTGACGCAAATTTGGGCATGGTTTGCTTTAACTTGTTTCCGTTCTGTTGTGATCGCTCTCAGTTCGTATAGTTCTAGCTAAGTTGTCTTATGCCGACTAAGATGGTTGGCAATAATCTTCTTTAATTGTGATTTCGTGTCTATTTTTTTGGGAGGCGCCCATGGGCCGAACAGCATCGCTCATTTATGGTCTTATATCCTATGCCATTGCAATGGCGAGCCTCGTTTACGCAGTTGGATTTCTTGCAAATTTGTGGGTGCCAAAGTCCATAGACAGTGGCATTAGCACGTCGTTCAGCACCGCGCTCATCGTCAATCTTTTGCTGTTAGGATTGTTTGCCGTCCAACATAGCGTTATGGCGCGGCCGGCTTTTAAAAAATGGTGGACAAGCATTGTCCCTGAGCAAATCGAGCGCAGCACCTACGTCTTGTTAAGCGGCCTCATCTTGTGGCTGCTGTTTTGGCAATGGCGACCAATGACCGATGTTGTTTGGCGTACCGATTCAGAATTCTTCAGCACAATTTTATGGGCCATCTATTTTATTGGTTGGGCCATTACCGTTGGCAGCACATTTCTCATAAGCCACACAGATTTATTTGGCCTGAAGCAAGTTCATAGCCACTGGTCCGGAAAAAAAATAGAAGCTCCGTCATTCGTAACACCGTTACTTTATAAGTTCGTTCGCCATCCCCTTTATTTCGGGTT
Organism: Hyphomicrobiaceae bacterium; assembly: GCA_965222775.1. Taxonomy (GTDB): domain Bacteria; phylum Pseudomonadota; class Alphaproteobacteria; order Rhizobiales; family Hyphomicrobiaceae; genus CBDCUV01. The sequence continues at coordinate 451,384 of OZ244971.1, read as the reverse complement.
GTTGCTGGTGTTGTGGTCCGTTCCCGAAATGACGACGGGTCGGCTCTTGTTTGCAATTGGCGCGACCGGTTACATCATAATTGGCGCACTCCTTGAGGAACGCGACCTTGCTGCGACTTTTGGTCAAGCCTATGACGATTATCGCAAGCGTGTGTCCATGCTAATCCCGTGGTGGCCCCGTAGCTAAAAAGAGACCTTTGAGAAAACAAAAGACTCTTTGATTGGCTCTTCCAACTTGGATGCGCTATCGGAGGCTGTGTGCAATTGAAACAGGAACATTGACGTGTCCAAAGTCAACATTCTCTATTTTTCCGACCTCTTATGTATTTGGGCCTACATCGCCGACAAACGACTAGAGGAACTCGCCAACAACTTAGGTTCAGCTATTGAGATTGACGCCCACTACTGTTCCGTTTTTCCCGACGCATGGGCGAAGATCAAAACAAATTGGAAGTCCCGTGGCGGGTTTGAGGGATTTAGTCGCCATACCAATGACGTTGCCGCCCGTTTCCCTGAAATAAAAGTTCACGAACGCATTTGGCTTGATACACGGCCGCGCACCTCTGCAAGCGGTCATCTATTTCTAAAAGCCATCCAACTTCTTGAAGACGAGATTGGTGACGAAGACAAAAATCCCGTTCCATATCTCGACAGAGCGTCGACCAAAGTCGCAACCCGTTTGCGTCACGCGTTTTTTAGAGATGGCAAGGACATTTCTGATTGGAACATCCACAAGGACATCGCTGACTCAATCAAAATTAAATACGCCAAAATTGAAGAAAAAATTCGCTCCGCCGAGGCCATCACCCAATTGGCCGCGGATTATGACCTCAGCCAAAAAATGAGCGTCCAGGGCAGTCCCACTCTGATTATGAATGAGGGGCGGCAAAAACTTTTCGGCAATGTTGGCTATCGCCTCATAGAAGCTAACGTCAAAGAGTTGCTGCGAAGCCCTGCCGATGATGAAGCCAGTTGGTGTTAAACGGTAGGCCGTTCGTGAAGGCCCGTCAATGCGCTGCTTCCCAGTCATCGGCGGCTTTTGCGTCCACCTTTAATGGCACCGACAACGAAACCGCGGGAAGACAGGCCTCTTCCATGACCGCGACGGCTGCTTTCATGGTTTTTTTCACGTCCGTCGTCTTAGCTTCAAACACCAACTCGTCGTGAACTTGCAAAAGCATTCGCGCAGACTTGATTTTTGCGTCTTCCAAGGCCTGAGGCATTCGGATCATGGCCCGTCGGATGATATCTGCCGCCGATCCTTGAATCGGCGCGTTGATGGCCGCGCGTTCTAAAAACCCGCGCGTGTGCGGGTTCTTGGTATTTATTTCGGGATAATGCACGCGCCGTCCAAAGAGTGTTGTCACGTAACCATTCGCATGAACAAACTTTTTCGTCGTTTCCATATAATCCTGGATTCCGGGAAATCTTTTAAAGTAGGTCTTGATGTATTGCGCCGCTTCTTCGCGCGGAATACCCAATTGGTTGGCAAGACCAAACGCCGATATGCCATAAATAATGCCAAAGTTTATCGCCTTGGCGCGTCGCCGCACATCACCCGGCATGCCTTTTATCGGCACACCAAACATTTCAGACGCCGTCATGGCATGAATGTCGAGCCCATCATCAAACGCTTTTTTAAGTTGCGGAATGTCAGCCATGTGTGCCAACACGCGCAATTCAATTTGCGAGTAGTCCGCCGAAATCAACTTGTGGCCTTTTTCTGCGACAAACGCGGTCCGAATATCGCGACCTTCTTTCGTTCGAATGGGAATGTTTTGCAAATTGGGGTCAGACGATGTCAACCGGCCCGTAGTCGTCGCGGCCAACGCATAAGACGTGTGAATACGCCCTGTTCGTTCATTTATGAAGTTCGGCAGCGCATCGGTATAGGTCGATTTGAGTTTGGAAAGCTGGCGCCACTCAATCATCGTGTTGACAAGCTTGCGCGCGTCTTCGGGCAGTTCTTCATTCTGGCTTAAATCATCCAATAGGTTTGCCCGTGTTTCCCATTGTCCCGTTTTTGTTTTTTTACCGCCCGGCAACTGAAGCTTATCAAACAACAACTCGCCAAGCTGCTTAGGCGAAGCAAGGTTGAACGGTTCACCAGCAAGCTCATGCACTTCCGCTTCAAGCGCGCCAATCCGTTGCGCAAACGAACCAGACAATCGCGAAAGGATCGTGCGGTCGACCCTTATTCCTGCCCATTCCATATCGGCGATGACAGAACCCAGAGGCCGCTCAAGCGTTTCATAAACTGTGGCTCTTTGCTCAGCGACGAGTCGTGGCTTAAGCGCTAACCACAATCGCAACGTGACATCCGCATCTTCCGCAGCGTATTCGGTTGCCTTATCGACGGGAACTTGCGCGAACGTCCACGATGATTTTTTGGCACCCTTTTTGTAGCCCGGTATGTGCTCGACAACTTGCTTAAACGACATGCACGTGTGGCCCAGATGCTGTAATGCCAGCTCGTCCATGCCATGACCGCCGCGCCCGGCATCGAGCACATAAGAAAGAAGCATAGTGTCGTCGATAGGATAAAGGTCAACGCCATATTGTTTGAGAACCACGGCATCATATTTGAGGTTCTGCCCAATCTTTAGGATCGCCGGATCTTCCAGAACCGGTTTCAGTGCCGACAAGGCATCCTTCAGCGGAATTTGTTCAACGTCATCGCCATCGCCAAAGTCAAATCCAGCCCCCGACGCTGAATGTGCGATCGGCACATAGCAAGCTTTGCCGGGCTCAACGGCGAGCGACAGACCGACAAGGTCGGCACTCGCCGCATCAAGACTTGTGGTTTCAGTATCAAACGCCGCATACCCTTTTTCGCGCGCCGCCTCGATCCAAGTTTCAAGCTCCTCTACCGTGGTCACAGTGTCATATTTAGCGCGATCGAGGGGGGTTTTCGTCGCCCGTTGAAGCCCAAACGACACCGCAGCGTTGGGTGTGCCAGCCTCCCCATATTGGTCTCCTTTGCCCTTGCCCTTTGCGCCTTTTTTTAGCGACTGACCAACGGAGCGCTCAAGCATGGGCGGCGGTTCAACATCAAGCGCCTCCGCAATGCGCTTTGTTAGCGTGTTAAATTCCATTTCACGCAAGAAGGAGAGCAACATATCGGGAATAGGCTCTTGCAACCCAGCTCGCTCAAGTGTGAGTTCAACAGGAACATTTTCATCCAAACGAACAAGGTCCCGTGAAATGCGCGCCTGATCTGCAAATTCAATGAGTCGTTCGCGGCGTTTGGGCTGTTTGATTTCCTCTGCGCGCTCCAGCAACGCATCGAGATTGTCATAAGCGGTGATAAGTTCGGCAGCCGTTTTGACTCCAATACCTGGGACACCTGGTACATTGTCCGATGAATCACCGGCAAGCGATTGCACATCGACAACTTTGTCTGGCGCCACACCAAACTTCGCCACAACCTCGTCGGGACCAATAGATTTGTTTTTCATGCTGTCAAACATCGTGAGCCCAGGTCGAACCAACTGCATCAAGTCTTTGTCTGACGACACAACAACCACATCAGCACCAGCATCGAGTGCTTCCTTGGCGTAAGTTGCGATCAAATCGTCCGCCTCAAAACCCTCTTGTTCGATACAAGCAAGATTGAACGCCTTGACCGCATCACGGATGATTGGAAATTGCGGCACCAACTCTTCAGGCGGCGGCGGCCGGTTGGCTTTGTAGTCGGCATAAATGTCATTGCGAAAGGTTTTGGCCGAATGATCAAACAGAACGGCCACGTGCGTTGGGGCTTCTGAAGCTTTGGATTCATTGATGAGTTTCCACAGCATGGCGCAAAAGCCATGGATCGCACCAACGGGCAATCCATCTGAAGGCCGCGTTAGAGGAGGTAGGGCATGGAAGGCACGAAAAATGTAGCCTGAGCCGTCGATCAAATAGACTTTAGAACCCTTCATTACGGGAACTGGCTCACCAGCCGGAACACTTGAAGACCGCCGCTCATTTTTCTTCTGCGATTTTTTCTTGCTCATGAGCGCAAACTATAGGGGCTTCTTTAGGTAAGGTCAGCCGTATTCATGGAAAGGTGTTGATTGTTTTGTCAGTTGGGCTGCTTATGGCCGTATCGCCTCTGGACGGGAGTCCAACGATGCAAAGTAGGGCTTAAGGTCAACCAATGGTGTGCCATCGACGCAATCAACGCCAAGCACGGTCAACCGCGGACCATCAACTTTGATAAGTTTTACAACCGCCAGTCCAATTGGGTTGAAACGTACCGGCGAGCGCAATGCGAAGGTTCCCCGCGGATGATCCAAGTGGCTCGGACACTGAAGAGCAAGGTCACGCCGCGATAGGGTGAGCCAATAAAGTGCGATGAGATGGCTGAACTTTTCAATATCGCGCAGGGCATCGACAAAGAGCTCATCGATTTCAATTGTGGCCTCAACATCATCGCGGGCCGCACTGCTTTTCGGGCATTCAGACGACGTTTTCCAAGGGGTCCGAATACGACCGACAAAAATGAGGTTTGCATCGTTTGGCTCCGGCAACACGATCTTTTGTTCGCCAGGCCGTGGCGGTTTAAATTCTGGCATCGATCCATCCTAAGAGGAACTTTTGGCGTTGATCGCTGGCGACCCGACTAGGACGTTAACGCCGGATATGCAAGGCTCTAAGGCTGCAGTTTGCGGACGCTTCGCGAATAGGCTATCAAGCCCGCCTTGCAAGGGCACCCGTAGCTCAGCTGGATAGAGCGTTGGATTCCGAGTCCAAAGGTCGCAGGTTCGACTCCTGCCGGGTGCGCCATTTTATGTCTCACGTACCAAAGGAGCTCCGACGGGGCGGTCATTACATTTCGGCTTGGCCGCCCTATGCCAACCCCAAGCGCGGGCCGGCGACGCCGTCAAATTGCATAGCGCGTTCGAAATTCCACCATTGAGGGCCGCCGGACTTGGTGTGTCAGCAGTGAGACAGGGGTCGGCAGCACATTTGCTCCAAGCTTAATTTAACGCGTGCAACCAACACTAAGGAACCACTAAAGAAACACACTTCGCCAATTTCAGACCTTGCCAAGATTTTGAACTGGACCAATTCCAACGAAACGAGTGTTCAAGAACGGCCAGTTCAGACCGTGAATGAACGCCGCGCCGTAAAAGTGTCGGTTTTCTACTTAAAGGAATTATGACAAAAAGTTTCTAGCGGGTTTGGCGAAGCGCAACCAAGCGAGACGTCACCACAGCCACCAGGTACAACAGCAAACATTCGGGTTTGTCATATGCACGGGCCCGGCTACGGATCCCCAAGGTAATGATCCAAAAATCAGCAAACAACATGCAAAATCCATTTCATCCGCACGCCGGATGTCATCCGCCAGTCCTTGCAGGGCGCGGTGAGGAACAAGACGCGTGGCGCGCACTTTTGAGTGAGCGTCAGCCCACAACAAATCTTTTGATTTGCGGCTTGCATGGTTTGGGAAAAACATCGCTCCTTGAAGACTTCGCAACACAATGCAAGAAGGCAGACTGGCTTTGGGCGAGTAGCGATCTTTCCAAACATTGCCCCACAACCGAAGAAGAAATGGGATTGCGCGTCTCACACAACCTCGCAATCGCACTTGCTGAATTTGAAGGCCAACCTCACAACAAAGTTATTAACACATTTAATTCCACATTTGAGTCCGCCCCCGGCCTCGCCAGCGACAAGTTGAAATCAGTCATTTCGCAAATCTCGAAAGATGGTGCTGCGGCAAATCTAAGAGGACTTGTGCTGGCGATCGACGAAGCGCATCTACTTCACGACAATGCGTTGGAGGGCGAAAGTCCATTTTCAGTGATTGTGGAAACAATCAACACGTATCAAAAAACACGTCCTGAATTTCCAATTCTTCTGGTTTTGTGCGGCCTGCCACACCTGCTTAATACGTTAGGTTTGCACCAATCTTATTCGGAGCGCATGTTCCAAGTGACCCCGCTCTATCCACTCGGCGCGGAGGACACGTTAACAGCGCTCAAAACACCATTAGACGCTCATCCGAAGTCTTCGCGATGTCCGGTGAGTTTTATTGAAAAATGTGCCGAACATTCTTACGGCTACCCTTGCTTCATCCAATACTTTGGACATGAGCTTTTTGAGGCCATGTACGAACCAGGAAAAGCAAAAAAAAGAAGACATTTTCCCTCAAGCGAGATTTTGATGAGGCTTAACGGCGGTGCATTCGATAAGCGTTGGCGTGAGCTGTCAGAAAATGAACGCGCATTCTTAAATGTGCTTGCAAGATTGAGTGCGCCATCGCGCAGCACCTTCACAGTAGAAGACCTCATGCGCGCGCGCCACGCGACAGGTGCTGATTGCGATCACGAGGTACAAATTCTGACCAAGTTTAAGGCCCTTCAGAACAAAGGGCTTCTATATCCTTCGCGCTCCGAAAGTTTTTCGTTCGCTATTCCGATGATGGAACGTATGATCAAGAATTTCGCGAGCATGCAACTGGAGAACGGAAAGCCCGAATGGGCAGAGCCAAAACTAGAAACAGCCCGCCAAGAGTCACAAGCATATTGAATGACCGACCCTGGTCCACTTCATGGTGAGGCCAGGACCTCTTCAAGGTAAAAACAAATGTGGGGAGCCGTAGAAAATCCATTTCGCCCGGGCGTGGGCCACGCACCGCCTTACTTTGTTGGGCGGCAAAACGTGTTGGAGGGCTTCGCGAAGATGATTAGTGGCGAGCATCCTCCCGCTGGCATTTTGTTAACGGGACACCAAGGATTGGGCAAAACGGCACTCCTTGAACAGTTCGTCAAGCTTGCCGAATCCTCCGGATGGATTGTGGCTTCAAACAGCTTTTCAGAGGCGTCATCACTAAGCGAAGAGCGCGTCACGACGCGCATTATTTCAGACCTTGCCCGTGCCATTGCAAAACATATTGATCCGAGCGACTGGCCGGCCAACACGCTAAACGGTAACATCGTGTTGGACGCAGAATCTGAGTTGGAAGCGCTTGTCTACGACGGAATTCAAAACGCGCGCGACATTGAGTTTGGTGATGCAAGCGCCAAACTCAAACAGGTGTTAGCAAAAGCATGCGCGTTGTCCCAAAAGTCCGGCTTTCAAGGACTTCTATTAGCCTACGACGAAGCACAATTTCTTGATGGCAAAGAGCCACAAGAAAATGGTCTAACGACCGAATTGTTGAACTTGGTTGCGTCAGTGAATGGCCAGCCCGATACAGCGCCGTGCATCCTGATACTTTCCCGAATTGGTGCCCAAGCGGGCCACGCGAGTTTGAACGGGCATGACACCGCGACGTCCGCACACAAGATCCACCTAGACAGATTGACCCTAGAAGAATCCTACCTTGCGCTGTCCAAGCCGATCAAGAATAGCCCGCAAATAAAAACTGTACCCACAAACCTCATCTACAAAGCAGCCAAATTGTCCGCCGGACATCCCTATCTCGTGCAAATATTTGGTAAAGCGCTTTTTGATGACATCGCCGCTGAGAAGGTCGATCAATCGACATACGAATTCCCATCAAAAGACGTCATTCAGCAACTTGAGACGGGCTTTTTTGCTGCCCTTTGGAACAAGACGACAGTCGAGCAACAGGAATTTCTTAGAATCATAGCCGAAGGAATCGGTGAAGCGCCCACCGGCTTTTCACAGCAAGACGCGATTTCGGTTCTTCGTAAAGAAGGCAAACCTGATTTTGGCACAGTCAGCCGCTTGTTGGATGAGCTGTGCACGTTGGGTCTGTTATTTCAAGTCCACAAGGGAAAATTCGCATTCACAGTTCCGATGTCAATTCAGATGATCCAAAGTCGCCTGAAATACCTCGATGAGATTGACAGTTGGTCTGCCCACCCAAACGGAAACTTGGGCTAGAAGCGGCTCAGAGAAAACCTGACCTCCCTCAGCTCGTAATAACTGAATTAGGATAACAAATTTTCGTTCAACGCCTTGATCAAGGCCCAGTCTCGCATCAAGATAGATATCGAGAACGTAGCTTGGGTGGTTTGAAGCGGGCCGACACAGTCAAAAAACGAGCAGCTGAAATGATAAAGCGAGCTAACAGGTAACCAACGGCTCGCGGCTTGGCCCGCAACATACCTATTTCTTTTGAAGGGTCCTGGAACGTCGCGATGGCGAGTGCGCAACATTTCGAAGAACTGACACGTGGCGCGATCCACTTCAACAATTGGCGGTCTCTCAATCCCCATGTTGTTCCAGACTTGCAGGGCATTACGATTCCAACGAGAGCAGGCCCTGCCGGCGCAACGGACTTTTCTTCTATAAACTTCCGTAGTGCCCTATTGCGCCACGCATCGTTGTGTAATGCGGGCCTGATCGAGGCTGACTTTGGCGGCGCGGATCTCAACGAGTCAGATTTCAGCGGCGCAAAGCTTCAACGGGCAAACTTTTGTTATGCAGAACTTAAAAGCGCGAAATTTTCGAGCGCAGATCTAGCGAACGCCAAGTTCTTTCGTGCGGATCTGCGCGGCGCAGACTTAAGCCAAGCCCACAACGTTTCTCAAGAACAAATTGAGTTGGCCATTGGTGACCAAGACACGCGCCTTCCATCACACATTTCAACGCCTAAGCCATGGCTTACAACGGCCCCCCAAAAAATAGCAATCGGAGACTTCACCAAAACGTTTCCATTGGGATCGCGCGCAAACGGCGCGCACGAGGCCGCCGGCAACCAGACCCAAAGCTTACCTGTTGGGGCCCAACGGGCGCGTCGACAAAGTTGGATTGCAGTTCCAATCAGCCTCGCAATTGTAGTTTTTTGTCTAGCGGGTGTGTATTGGATTGTAACTGGTCTTCAAGAACGCGCACGTGTTGAGGCAGACCAGCGCGCGTGGGTCGAAGCGCAAAAAGAATCCACCATAGAGTCAGTCCAAGGCTACCTTGAAGAACGACCCAACGGACAAAACGCCGAGGCAGCCCGCAAGCAGCTTGCCGTACTAGAGGCGGCAGAAGCGCAAAGGCAATCGGACAATGCCGCTTGGGCAAGGACCAAGAGCCTTGCAACGCAAAGGGCATATGAAAGCTATCTCAAAGACCATCCAAATGGGCAGCATGCTGTCGCCGCCCGTGAACAGCTTGCGGCGCTTAAGACGGCGGAAACAGAGCGACACGCAGACGATTTGGCATGGAAGCAGGCACGGGAATCCGACACGCAACATGCCTATCAAGGTTATCTCAACGTGCGCCCCGACGGGCAACATGCAGCAGCTGCACGTAAGCACCTTGGCATCTTAAGAGCAGTCGCCGCTCAAAGAAAAGCCGATGACGCCGCTTGGGCGAAAGCCAAAACCGCTGCAACGCCGCCAGCCTTGGAGAGCTATCTCAAAGAATGGCCCAATGGGCAGCACGTAGCCGTCGCCAACGAACAATTGGCAGCGTTAAAAGCAGCCGAAGCTGAAATGCGTGAAGACGATGCCGCCTGGGCCAAGGCGAAGCAGATGGCAACGCAAGCCGGTTACGAGAGCTATCTTCAAGAGCGGCCTGACGGGCAACACGTTGACGCCGCACAGAAACAATTGGCAGCGTTAAAAGCAGCCGAAGCTGAAAAGCGTGCAGACGATACCGCCTGGGCCAAAGCAAAGGAGACGGCAACACAATCCAGTTACGAACGTTATCTTCGAGACCGACCTGACGGGCAACACGTTGACGCCGCACAGAAACAATTGGCAGCGTTAAAAGCAGCCGAAGCTGAAATGCGTGAAGACGATGCCGCCTGGGCCAAAGCAAAGGAGACGGCGACGCAATTCGCTTACGAACGTTATCTTCGAGACCGACCTGACGGGCAACACGTTGACGCCGCACAGAGACAATTGGCAGCGTTAAGAACAGCCGAAGCTGAAAAGCGTGCGGACGATGCCGCCTGGGCCAAGGCGAAGCAGATGGCAACGCAAGCCGGTTACGAGAGCTATCTTCAAGAGCGGCCTGACGGGCGCCACATTGATGCCGCGCGCAATGAGCTGGCCGCACTAAAAGAAGCAGAGGCTGAAAAGCGTGAGGACGATACCGCCTGGGCCAAGGCGAAGCAGACGGCAATGCAAGCCGGTTACGAGAGCTATCTTCAAGAGCGGCCTGACGGGCGCCACATTGATGCCGCGCGCAATGAGCTGGCCGCACTAAAAGAAGCCGAAGCAAAAAAGCGGGAGGACGATGCGGCTTGGAGCAAGGCCAAAGCCGCTGCAACCCCTTCGGCGTTCAAAGAATACGCGGCTCAATTCCCCGATGGGCAACACATAAGCGAAGCAAAACGTGCCCTGACAAAGAGCAAAAGTCGCCCTGTCACCCGAAAAGCTGCAAAACCTAATGGGAAAGCAAAGCCCACAAGCTCACCCAATGCAAAACCCAAAAAACCGCCGGCAGAAAAAAAGGTCGCCGTCAAACCTCCCCGTAAAAAACCAAAGAAGAAACGCGTGCGACGACGGGTTCCCTCCGACGTACCGTTTGTGACGCTTGGCGGTGGTTTCTAGATTGTCGGGTGCGTTCGTTTGAGCACGACTTTTTTAAATGCCGACAACGCATTTCAGGTCGAGAATTAGTTTTAGTTTATCGGCGCGCGAACAGTAATGCTTCCGCCGAAGGCTTCTAAGTCATCGGATCCAATGCCGTCATAAAATCCTTCGCCCACCAGACTCCAGCCATTGACAAACGTCGCCGCCAGGCGGGCCTCTGTTCGTGCGCGTATCGTATCAGAACCCGTCGTAAGTCCGCTGATGACGTCCACACTTTCGATTTCATCAAAGTCCCAAATGCCCTCAACACTGAATTGCGGTGAAATGATCGTGCCGTCCGCAAGCTTTTCAGTGTAAATGACTTTGGGTCCGAACGTAACGCGCCCCAACGTAATTGATTGGCTTGGGATCGGGCTTCCCAGGCTATCAACGTAGGCCTCTTGCTCCTCTTCAAAATAGATAATTCCGACGTGCGGACTGAAGCGCCATGCACCCTGCTGGAAATCGCCGGTCAGACGCCCGCGCACAAGCCACCGTTCTGTATCAAAGTTATCGACATAGTCGCCCATCGGGTTTATTTCGTTGTCTGAAACGCCCCAAGCAGCGCGGCTGTCAAAGATGAGATACTTATTTAGCCGCGCAACCAGGTAGGGCCCGATCGTAAACCCTCGACCCTCTACCTCGCTGAGAAACACGTCATCCGTTTCTTCGACCCAGTCGCCTTGCGTCAGAAGCCCGACCAGGAGATTCGAATTAATTCGATAATCGGCCCCAACAAGCAACACACCGAGATTGCTGTTCCTGGTCTCATCATCAACCTGGGCAACCGTTCCGCGCACCCAAATATCAAACTTTGAGGGCTTCGAAGCATAACTCGCGCTGGAAGAATTTCGCCCAAGCCGCATCATTTCCTCAGATCCGGCCTTTGACTTTTTCTTCTTTTTCGAATTTGCGACCTCTTGTACGCTCGATCCAAAGGTCGCTTGAAAATTGCCACCAGAACCTTGAGCGGATAGGCCGCCCGATCCGATACTTCCTGTTAATCCTGCAGAAAGATCAGGCTCTAACGCCGTCAACTGATTAGCGCGACCGCCCATAAAATTTCTTATGACGCCTCGCGTACGTTGCACGATTTGCGCTCTGGCATCCAAATAAGAAAGCGTACCTGAAAGTCTCAAATTAGGTTGGGCCGGATCACAAAAGTCCATCTGAGGGTCGGCATCAAATCTCAACACCAAACGACCGTCCGCCGCGGCCGCTGCCAGAACATTTTGCGGTATGGTGATAATTTGGCTTGGCCGGTTGCCACATTGGATAGGTCCTCCGAATGCACCAAATGTCGCCACCACGGTTCCGTCAACCGACACCGTAACAATTTCAGCCGGATCGTTGAGATCACCAAATATGTTCGTGAGGTGAAGCCTGGCATTGCCAGTAATGGCAGGGCTGACTGTGAGCGTTACGGAAATCGTGCCGCCATCCAAAAATGTCTGGGCAGGTCCAAAATTGACAGACTTATTTTGCGCAATGGCGCGTGCCGGCAAAATCGACGCCAACAACACAACACACACAAACAATCGCATTATGGAGCGCGAAAAATCACACGCACGCATCACCAAAGAACCCCGAACGAGCAAAACGCCTCGTTATACCGCTTTAAACTCAGCTACTAAGCCGATCTTCACTGCTAATAGTCAACGTCTAGTTGCGCACTCAAACCGACTTCCTCCCGATCCGCTGTAATTGGGCAACAAGGGTCAGATCCTACATTGTCTTAGCCCGCACTGCCATATCCCCAGAATTGCTTGATTTTTCCAGTTCTCACGCAATGCTCAGCGACAATGGATCACACCAATGGCCCGCAATTTCCTCGTACGGGTCAGGCGGCAAAAAACACGCTGTGGCCACATCTAGTGAGAAACTGGTGGGTCACACGTGACTGCAATCTAAGTTCACTTCGAAAAGCCCCTCGTTTACAAACTGAGAGACACGCAACGATCCAATCATGTGTTCGAACTGCGGCGCCAGCTCGTCGATGCAATTTTTATGCACTGGAAATGTCACTTAAATCGGCACGTGGTTCATGGGCCGGAAATGATAAAGCCCGGTCAGCCCTTTAACGCGCGCGCAATGATATCTTTTGCGACGTGACCGAGGCAAGCGTATAGCCATCCAACACATTGAGAAACGCATCTCCGGCCTCAGAGATCACCCCCTTCAATTTGCATCGCGGCGCAAACGTGCACGTAGATTTGCCCGGCATCATACATTCAACAATGGCAAAGTCTGCCTCTACCAGCCGCACCACATCCCCAACTGTGATGTCTTCCGGACAACGGCCAAGGCGAATACCCCCGCTACGGCCGCGTTGCGCGTTCACATAGCCTGCATGCCCAAGCTTGGCGACAATCTTCATGACATGTGATTTTGCAAGCGACAGGCGGTCCGCGATGCAATCCACCGTCAAAGGCTGCTCCTCGCAGGCCAGCAACATGAGGATCCTGAGCGCAAAATCGCTTGCTTGATTGAGCCGCATCAAACGCTCCTAAAATACATTCATTTGAGATATTGCTTTTAGCGAAGTCCATGCTATAAGAAAAGATACATATCATATGCATTATTTTCGGTGAAACCCATGCCACGACGCCCCATCGTTATGCCCGTTAAGATTGACCGGCGGCCCGTCCATCCATCGATCACACGGGAACAGATCTCAGACCTTGTTGACCGCTTCTACACAGACATTCGCGCTAACGATCGACTTGGGCCGATATTCGAGCGCCAGCTCGACGGGAGATGGGAGCAACACCTCAAGAAAATGAAGGCGTTTTGGCGTTCCGTCCTGATCAAGACAGGGGAGTACAAGGGCAAGCCTATTCCTGCCCACGTCAAACTTACAGAGGTCACAACCGATGATTTTCGCCAGTGGTTGAGAATGTTTGAAACAACCATCAGCGACGTATTTGAAACCGATGCCCAACCGATCGTCATGGAAGCAGCCGAACGCATCGCATCTAGTCTATGGCTGGCGATGAATCCTGACCCCTTTGCAAAACCACCTGTTTGGTCCGAACGCCGAGGCCAATCACCTCCCGTTGATCTACAATGTTGATGCCCAGATGATGCCTTATCGATTCGTTGACGCGCGGCGGTTGGGCGCACACGCCAAACTCTTCACAGGCCGACAAATCCTTCTATAACGCAGGGACGTAGTATTTGTGCGCCCGGCGGCGTATCAGGTGGCGAACCTGCAGAATTTTTGGAGGCTCCATGGCGGATCTGCGGCGGCACGATCGACTGATAACCATTTTCGGCGGACCAGGCTTTGTCGGCAGATATGCGGTGAGAGAATTTGCCTCTCGCGGCTGGCGCATTCGCGCGGCGTCAAGACGCCCAGACCTCGCTGGCCATCTGCAACCCATGGGAGCTGTCGGCCAAATTCATGCCGTCCAAGCAAACCTGCGTTTTCCTGACTCCGTGGCCCGCGCCATCGAAGGCGCCGATGCTGTCGTCAACGCGGTCGGCATTTTAGCACGAAGCGGGAAACAAACATTCAAATCGGTTCACGAAGACGGCCCCCGCGCAATCGCGCGCGCAGCGCGCGAAGCAGGTGTCAATAAATTCGTGCACGTTTCAGCTATAGGAGCCGACGCAAAGTCACGTTCCGATTATGGAAAGTCAAAAGCAAAAGGCGAAGAAGCCGTTCTGGAGGAATTTCCGTCCGCCGTTATTCTGCGACCGTCCATAGTCTTTGGCCCTGAAGATGAGTTTTTCAATCGCTTTGCCAACATGGCACGTTTCTCGCCGCTTCTCCCGTTGATTGGCGGCGGACGCACGAAGTTCCAACCAATCTACGTTGGCGACCTTGCAACGGCCATTGTCAACGCCACAGAGAACGGTGGTAACGCCGGATCAATCTACGAGTTGGGCGGACCTGAAATCTTATCCTTCCGCCAATTGTTAGATCGTACAAAAACGTGGTCTGGCCGCCATCCCGGTTATCTTTACCTGCCGTTTTGGATAGCAAAACTGCAGGCCTTGCTCACGTGGCCTTTGCCCAATAGCGTGCGTCCCATCACCTACGATCAGGTTCGGCTGTTACAAAAAGACAATGTCGTTAGCGCAAGTGCCAAAGAGGAAAACCGTACCCTTGGCGCGCTGGCCATCACACACCCGCAATCCGTTGGCGCCATCGTTCCCACCTACCTCGAGCGCTATCGCAAACGCGGCCAATTCGCCAGTTACCGATAAAAACCTCCAATACGACGATGCTCTGACTTTTGAAGTGCGCCAGGAATTATCGACTTGGCAACACGGCGTATGCCTCTCCTGCTTCTAACAAAAGGGCCAATCCACAGGGCCCATCAAGCAAGCTCATTTCGTTTGTTCCTCAGGGAACAGCTCTGTCCCTATCGGTGCGATAGGGATGAGGCGTCCCATTGGAATAAACAGCCTTCGGCTTAGGAGAGTTAATTTGGAATTATTTGAAAAACAACAACCATTCGCGACGTCCGATTTTTCAAGCCCTGGCGTCGCCGCGCACTCAGTGGAGGCGAGCAAAGCCGCAGACGTCCCGCAATTGCCGCCGCACGTCATTGCACGCCGCGTCAAACCCCTAACGGATTTGATCAACGGCAAAACGGAATTGGATTCGGACTGGGAGGCGAGCTTCACCTGCCACTTGGGCGTTTTTAGGCGAGGCTGAACAGAAAAGATTGCACAGAACAAATTTTCAAAACCGGAATTGAGACAAAAACTCTGACACCAAACCAAAAACGCACCTGTAAGTGAGAGGATGACGATGAGTCTGATTGAACAAACAATTGACGTTGTGCGCACACGCGTCAACCGAGGAACAACGGCCAAGCGCTTTTCAGATTTGGCAGCCTATAAATCGATCAAGCAACATAAGACCCTTGGGTCCATGCTTGGCATTGAAAACCCGTTTTTTCGTTTGGCCGAAGGCCCACAAGGCAACCAAACATTGATCGACGGCAAGGCCGTATCAAATTTCGCTTGGTGTGACTATCTCGGCCTAAGCCAACACCCAGATATGATTGCCTCCGCAGCGGAAGCTCTCAACGAGTACGGTACCTCTGTTTCCGCCAGCCGCATGGTCTCCGGCGACACACCTTTGCACCGTCGCTTAGAAGACGAAATCGCTAATTTTCTTGGTGTTGACGCGGCCATTGTGTTTGTCAGCGGACACGCGGCGAACGTCTCCACCATTGGCACGCTTATGGATGAAGACGACCTCATTATTCATGACGAGTTCGTACATAACAGCGCTGTTGTTGGCATGCGTCTGTCAGGTGCCACGGCAGTAAGTTTCCGACACAACGATCTTGACGCCCTCGAAGAAATCCTGCGCGAAAAAAGAGCAAAATATAAGCATGCCCTTGTCGTCATCGAAGGTCTGTACTCCACCGAAGGTGATACGCCTGATCTGGCACGCATCGTCGAGCTTAAAGAAAAATACGGTGCATGGTTGATGGTCGATGATGCCCATGGGGCTGGTGTACTTGGCAACACGGGCCGCGGTTGCGCAGAGTTTAGCGGTGTTGATGCACGCAAAGTCGACATTTGGATGGGAACATTGAGTAAGGCGTTTGCAGCTTGCGGCGGTTACATCGCCGGCAACACCGAGCTCATTGAGATTTTAAAATATGCAGCCCCTGGATTTGTCTTTTCTGTTTGCCTGCCGCCCTCTATGACGGCAGCGGCGCTGACAGCTTTGCGTATTGTGAAAGACGAACCAGAACGCGTAGTGCGTGTCCAAAAGAATGGCGCGCTTTTCCTAAGGGAAGCCAAAAAGCTTGGCCTGAACACCGGTCGCGCCGAAGGCTTTGGCATGCTCCCGATCATGGTTGGCTCGACGGCGAAATCAACCAAGATGGTCACCCGCATGTACAATCGCGGCATCAACACGTCGTTGATTATCTCACCAGGCGTGCCCGTGAACGCTGGTAGATTGCGGTTCTTCATCTCTTCATCCCACAGCCAACAAGAAATCAAAGCGGCGCTGCAAACCGCGAAGGAAGAGCTGACCCGTTTCTAATCAAACGCGGCAACGCAATCGCTTTACGACTCCAATGCAGGGTAAGAGCACGCGCCAGCCGCCGCCACGCGCCGCGTTTCAGAACGTTTCAGTTGAGACGTGACCGTGGCACGACGATGGTGCGAAATTCGGACGTTTAGGGACGCATGTGATGCAGAATTCAAAATTGCCAAGTGCGCAGCATGCGCTCGCCGTCACACTGATCGTGACGGGCGTTGGTATCCTCGTTTTCTGGGCGCTTTTTTTCACGATCGGCCTCACGCCAACACGGCCACCCATATGTTATTTTGAACATGAACTGGCTTTTCCACTTCCCGATACAATTCTGGCCATTGCTTTAATCGCCAGTGGGCTTGATTTACGTAAAGGTGGACAATGGGGACGTGATCTTTCGCTGGTGTGCGGCGGCGCACTGATTTTTCTTGGCGTTCTTGATTTAAATTTCACCGCCCTTAACGGTGGCTTCCAAGGGCTATGGTTCGAGGTGCTGTCATTGTTGGGCATATTCCTGTGGTGCATCGGCGTCGGGGCTTGGGCATTCATCGCACAAATTTCCCCCTATCGCCCCGCATTCGCTGCGGAGTAAAGCGACATGCCATTCCCAAGCAAGAAAAAAGCGCGCGTTGTTCTTGTGACAGGCGACTCATCAGGCATCGGGTACGCATGTTGCGAACGCCTTGTAGCGAGCGGACGCATTGTTTATGGCGCCAGCCGAACCAAACCACGCCGTCGCACGTGGGCTCACATTGAGATGGACGTCACCAGCGATGCAGCTGTTGCCAAAACCGTGTCCCATGTCCTTGAACGCGAGGGACGAATTGATGCTGTTGTGCACGCAGCAGGTGTCAGTCTCATCGGCCCCTGCGAGGAAACGACGTCGACGGAGGCGCAGCGCCTTTTCAATATAAATTATTTTGGCGCTGTGCGGGTTATGCGGGAAGTTCTGCCAGTCATGCGCAAACAGAAGAGCGGCAAGCTCTTACTAGTTGGATCGATCGGTGCGCTCATTGCTTTGCCATATGCCGGTCATTACAGCGCCAGCAAAGCGGCCCTTGACGCCCTCATTCAGGCAGTGCGCCCCGAACTAAGCCCGTTCGGAATCGATGCAACGGTCATTCATCCCGGTGATCTAAACACGAAGATCGGCGCCCACCGTAAAAAAAGTGCGGCAACCAAATTTGGCTCACCCTATTACGATGTCTTGAGGCGCACCGCCCGATTTTACGATCGCTCAGAAAAAGGCGCGCGCAATCCAGATGCCCTCGCCCGTAAAATCGATCTGTTGCTTGACGATCAAAAACTACCGGTCAGGAAAGTGGTTGGCACCGTCCTTGAGAGACTTGGCGTTCTGGCGCAAGACGTAATCCCATCGCGGCTCTTTGAAAAACTCCTCAACCGCGTTTACGGACCGTGATGGCCAAAGGTCACGTCCCAAAAACACCAAAGCCCCGGATCGATGACCGGGGCTTCGCAAAAATTCCAACACTTCCGATGAATTCGACTCAGTGCACGCTAGCAACTTCCAATTCATCACCCAGTGCATGACCAAGCGCAGCTTGCATGCTGTCGGTTAGCGCGATGGGCGTGCCATCCGCTGCGTGCAAGGAATAAAGGTTGATCCCTTCCGGCAGACCTTCAACGGCAGGGAACAATTGATGCGCTTCGTCGCTCGTCATCGTCTTGATGTAAGCGACCTGACCACCACCGAGCTGCGCCAGCTCGATCATCGTCATTTCACGTTTAATTTCATGTTCGCCCATGACGCCAACTCCTTTCGGTGCCCTAAGCACGAGCCTTTAGGTTTTTATTAAGTATCAACATCAGCTCGCCCTTACTTTCAGGCTCGGTTCGAAGGTCCCGGCGGTCTTTATAGATCCATACCAAACCTTCACGGCGGAATTGGAGCAATTTCGCGCCCCAAAAGGTCACGCCTTCTATCATCGCTTGATTCGGTTACGATTTGTGTGACGCCAATGGCTCACATCATCACAACTTGACGTTAGCAAACGTTAATCATGTGCCCGGCCCAATCTCGATGCGCCGCACAAGTTTTTCCGGTTCCAGCCGAATTAGATCAATAGAAAGAATACCATCGCTTAAGTCGGCTGTACTAACTTCAATGCCATCTGCCAGAACAAACGTTCGCTGAAATTGCCGTGCAGCAATACCGCGATAAAGATAGTCACGTTCTTCTTCGTCGATCTGGCGACCGCGAATGGTCAACTGATTGTCTTCAAGTGTGATATCAAGTTGATCGCGAGAAAACCCTGCAACCGCCAGTGTAATGCGCAAAACTTCTGCGTCATCATTGGCCGCATCGCGGACGCGTTCAATGTTGTAGGGAGGATAGCCGCCGTCCGAGCCTTTTCCGGCCCGGTCGATCAAGCGTTCAATTTCCTCAAACCCCAGCAATAATGGGTTTGAGAGCATACCCATGCGTGTCATGTCCTAAAGCCCTTTTTAAAAAGCGACTTTTGAATGATCCCGCATCGGCCAGGTGCCGAAGCCTACCCTAAATGCGGCATGACCTTCAGTGCCATGAAGGCACATCAAAAGGCTCACCAAGTTCATATGGGGCGCAAAGTGGTGAATTCAACCTGGGTTAAGGCCCACAAAACGACCCTCTACCGGGCCAAATCGTCTTGAAATGACACGCCTCGTTCCCTATATGTTCAGCATGTCAAAGTACATCAGTAAAGAAGCGATAAGATCAGAGCAAAAAAAGCGGCGCTGTCTCATTTGCAAAGATGAATTCTTGAGCGAATGGGTTGGCAACCGCGTTTGCAAGAAGTGCAGAACAAGCGCGGCCTGGAAACAGGGCGCTTGAATACGGTATTGAGGCTGCACATTGAGCGCGCAGCTTTGCCTTGGGGCCGTTGTGCCCCATGATTGGCGCGCGACGTTACCCCTCAATCTCCTCTCTCAGTATTTCCAATTGAAGCCATTGCTCCTCCGCAGACGCCAGCTCGGCCTCCGCGGCGTTAAGCCGTTCCGTGGCTCGAACAAATACGTCTGGGTCACGTCCGTAAAGATTGTCCTCCGACAAAGTCTCATGAAGCGATGCGATCTCAGCGTTTAGCGATTCAATTTGCTGCGGCAAAACATTGAGCGCATGCCTGTCTTTAAATGACAACTTTTTGCGCTCACCTGGTTGCGGTTTTGGGCGCACAACTTTTGGTTTCTTCGCGCTAGGTTTTTTTGACGGCGACTGACCGCCCATCTGTTCACATTCCCCGCGCTGGGCGAGCATATCGGTGTAGCCACCAGCATATTCGATCCAGCGACCATCGCCCTCCGGCACGATGACGCTTGTGACGATGCGATCAAGAAAGTCGCGATCGTGACTGACCAGCAATACTGTTCCGCTATAATCGGCAATCTGCTCTTGCAACAATTCGAGCGTGTCGAGATCAAGATCGTTTGTCGGTTCATCAAGCACCAACACGTTGGAAGGTTTGGCAAGCGCCCGCGCCAGCATCAACCTTGCCCGCTCACCACCGGACAACACCGTTATTGGCGAGCGCACTTGCTCGGGCTGAAACAAAAAATCTTTCATGTAGCCCACAACATGCCGCGGCTTGTCATTGATTATGATGTAGTCGCTGCCGCCTCCCGTGAGGATATCGGCAACGCTGGCACCGGGCTTTAAGGACTCACGCTTTTGATCTAGCGTTACCAACTCGAGCGCCTTGCCGAGCCGGATGCGCCCGTGATCGGGTTGAAGACCACCTGTCAGCAGATTAAGAAGCGTCGTTTTGCCAGTGCCGTTAGCGCCAACAAGGCCTACCCGGTCGCCCTTCAAGATCCGTGTTGAAAAATCTTTGACCAGGTGCAAATCGCCGAAGGATTTTGAAAGCCCAACCGCCTCGACAACGAGTTTCCCCCCAACGTCGGCTTGTGAAGCTTCCAATTGAACTTGACCTTGCGCGCGCCATCGGTCTTTGCGTTCTTGGCGCATCGCTCTGAGTTCTGCCAAGCGCCGCTGATTGCGCTTACGCCGCCCCGACACACCGCCATGCATCCACTGTTCTTCGCGCGCAATCTTGCGATCAAGTTTGTGCCAAGCTTTTTCTTCTTGTTCCAAAAGATCATCGCGCCAAGCTTCAAACGCACCAAAGCCTTTTTCAAGGCGGCGCGTTTTGCCTCGGTCCAACCAGATGGTCGCGCGCGACAAGTTTTTCAAAAACCTTCGGTCGTGACTGATGGTGACAATCGCCGCTTTTAAAGATCCCAACCGATCTTCCAGCCATTCGATGGCAGCAATGTCCAAATGGTTGGTCGGCTCGTCGAGCAGCAGCACATCTGGGCTTTGCGCCAACACACACGCCAAGCCAGCGCGACGCCCTTCGCCGCCAGATAAGTCCGCCGGATCCTCCCGGCCCGTCAGCCCAAGGGCTTCAAGTAAAATCTGCGCGCGGTGCGGGTCATCGACAGCACCAAGACCCGACACCGCGTAATCGCGCGTGGTTTTATAACCGCTAAAATCGATATCCTGCGGAAGATAGGCGATTGATGTGCCCGGCTGCACAAAGATCTCGCCGGAGTCTGGCTCCACCAAGCCCGAGGCAACCTTAAGCAACGTCGATTTGCCGGAGCCGTTGCGACCCACGAGGCAAAGACGGTCTCCCAGTACCACGTTTAGTTCTGCACCCGTCAAAAGGGGCGTGCCGCCAACTGTCAGCTTGATGTCTCTTAATGTCAGGAGGGGTGGCGGCATGGCTCACGCGTTGGCGGCAAAAAATTTACGGATAGCAGATTGCGACCTGCCGCGCAGACCCTATCGCAAGCGAACCTAATTGGCCAAGTCCTCCAACATTTGGAATGCTTCGCTTTGTGTTTCGATCAGCATATTTGCGAAAACCGGTTCCCACTTTTCGGGCTGATCATTTTCGTGGTCATTACCAATGAACACTTTCGTGTGCTACCTCTAGCCGTGCCAATGGGAGATTTATGCGAATATCGATGACAAAATATAAAGCCGAAATTACGCTGTTCGAAACAGGAGGAAGGAAAAGCCCACTTACACACTCTCCGTTCAGGGCGCACGCTATATTTGAGGACGATTGCGCTGGCGGTCAAAATCAAGCCCCCATCGGGTATAGTGTAGCTGTTTATTTTGATGCCGAGCCAGAGTGGGTCCTAGGTGAAACCAGGACATGTAAAATCGAATTCCTTCATTGGGACAAATTTGACAAGTCCAAAATGCAAGTTGGGTTCTATCTTTGCGAAGCAACGCGCATCGGCCACGGGAATTTTGCTTCGTTAAGGCATTTTCGCGCGGCACATCCCAACATCGCCAGCCATGAGCAAAGCGAATTGGCGTGAGATAAAAAGAACAAAAACTTCGTGTTTGGTGGAGCCGAGGGGAATCGAACCCCTGACCTCTACAATGCCATTGTAGCGCTCTCCCAACTGAGCTACGGCCCCAATAAGGTGGGCTGAATGGAGGCGCAGAAGTGGCGCCTCACAACAACCAAGAACTCTATACCACTTTCCCCATTTCAGTGATCAACAAGTGTTGACCTCAGCAATTGCAATCCGAAAGACTGTTTTTCATTGTTGCGGAACATAAAGCAGGTCCGCGCAGTGCGATCAGTTAACTATCATTTGCATTGTCACGCGCCGGCTTAATGATCGTCGACACATCACCTGTGTCCTGTTCTTCCTCTTCAAGGAAGGTGTCATCATCATCGATCGAGTCATCGGTTTCGATATCAGCCAGCTCATCGGCTTCATCCTCGATCTGATCTTCAGGCGTATCACCGTCGACGGGAGCCGCCGGCTTTGCAGGTTTCTTTTCTTCTTCTTTCTTTTCTTCCACGGGCGCACCTTGTGGTGCGTGGGCAATCTCATAAACAGTGCCGCAAATGGGACAGGTAATGGGATCTCGGTTTAGGTCATAAAAGCGTTCCCCGCACTCATCGCTCTGACAGGTGCGTTTTGTCCCGCGGGCGTCTTTCGTCGCCATTGATCTCGACCCTCTTTGATTTATCGGGAATTTACAGAGCCCTCTGCCACAGGCGCAGCGTTCTGTCAAAAGCAAATATGGATAAGCTCACCAACAAAGAAATTTCGATGGAGTTTAAAAGAACGCTTCTTCACGCATTGACAGACAAGGCCAAGCGTTGCTCTAACGGCGTCGATGGTCACTCCTAGAGTGTGTGCCGTGCCTAAAAACAATCATTTTTTCACAACTTAACAAAGTTGACGATGTCGTGCCCCACCGGTTGCAAAACGCCACAAAATCTAAGCGGGCTTCAGCTCCACTGGTTGGCCGGCTCAAGATGCCCGGTGACAAATCGATTTCCCATCGGGCGTTAATTTGCGGCGCTTTGAGTACACGCCAGACCACCATAAAGGGACTTCTGGAATCCGAAGACGTTCTAAGAACCGCGCAGGTTTTGTCGCAGTTGGGCGCGGACATCTCTCAGGATGCCGGCACCTGGTACGTGCGAGGTCGTGGTGTTGGCGGTCTTAGACAACCCACGAAGGCATTAGATTTTGGAAATTCCGGTACCGGTGCGCGGCTTTTAATGGGTGTCGTTGCGGGCCACCAGATAACTGCTGAATTTACAGGGGACAGTTCCCTCTGCCGTCGCCCGATGGCGCGCGTTTTAAAACCGCTTCAGGAGATGGGTCTAAATATTGAACAAAGCAAACGGCAGTCGGGCACTGACAGCCAAACACTGCCACTAACATTGCGAGGAACACCAAACCTCATTCCGATCCGCTACACCCTTCCCGTACCATCTGCACAAGTTAAATCCGCAGTGCTCTTGGCGGGGCTCCACGCGCCAGGCAAAACCACGGTAATTGAAAGCACACCAACGCGTGATCACACCGAACGCATGCTACGCCATTTTGGTGCAGACGTCGCAGCAACTTCTGCAAACGGTACGACAGAGATCACAGTCACAGGAGACGCAGAGCTCACAGGGCGGGATGTTGTTGTTCCAGGCGACCCCAGTTCTGCAGCATTCCTAACCGCCGCCGCGTTAATTGTTCCAGGTTCAAATCTCACAATTGAAGGCGTTTTGATCAACCCGACACGAACAGGCTTTTTTGAAACCGTCCAAGAAATGGGCGCCGATCTCAGCTTTGACAATCAACGCGAAGAAGCTGGAGAGCCCGTTGCCGACCTAACCATTCGCGCTTCAGAGCTTCAAGGTGTCACTGTTCCTCCAGAACGCGCACCGAGCATGATCGACGAATATCCCATTTTGGCAGTCCTAGCGGCGTTCGCAAAAGGTGAAACGCGAATGGAAGGATTATCCGAGCTAAAGGTCAAGGAAAGCGATCGGCTCTCAGCAACAGCCGCCGGTCTTTGTGCAAATGGAGTGAAGGCGCACGTTGAAAACGACACACTCATCGTTCATGGTGATGGAAACGCCGTCCCAGGTGGTGGGATGGTGGCAACACATCTTGATCACCGAATGGCCATGTCTTTTCTCGTTATGGGTCTTGCGAGCAAATTGCCAGTGGTGGTCGATGACACATCAATGATTGCAACGAGTTTCCCAAACTTTGCCGATGTTTTTTCTGCACTCGGGGTCGAATTTGAAACGTTGACCGATGCTGATCACGACACCGGAGCACCACCATGATCATTGCCGTTGATGGGCCGGCTGCGTCGGGCAAAGGCACTTTGGCGCGTAAGTTGGCGCAGCATTTCGGATTGCATTACTTGGATACCGGCAGTCTTTATCGCGCTGTGGCCCGTGACTGTTTAAATCGTGGGTTTAAGCTTTCTGACACCTGGGCCGTCGTGGCGATCGCGCGCAGCCTTGATCCCGCAACATTGGATGATGACGGTCTGCGCGAGCCAGGCATCGGAGAGGCAGCCTCCATCGTCGCGGGCATCGCCGAAGTGCGAGCCGCACTTCTCGATTATCAACGTGTCTTCGCCCGCCGGCCCCCAGGTGCCGTCCTTGATGGACGTGATATCGGGACCGTCGTGTGTCGCGATGCAGACGCCAAGATTTTTGTCACAGCGACACCAGAAGTCCGGGCCGAGCGCCGATTTCAAGAGCGCCAAGAAAAGGGGGACAAAATCAGCTATGAGGACGTTCTCGACCTCATCAAGCGCCGCGACGAGCGAGACAGCGGGCGCGGCGCCGCCCCGATGCGGGTGGCCAGGGACGCCGACTTGCTTGACACCACCGATTTAGGTATAGAAGCCGCATTCAATGCCGCTGTCGGATTGATCATGAGGAAGGTCGGCCAATCGGGGTCTGTCAATAAACAGGCCTAAAATCGGATTGGTAGGGCGAGAGGCCCATCGCAGCGGCGAAACAAAATATCAAGCTTCCAGCTCGTCTGTCGAACGCGCGGCGCATTTTGCCGCGCGCTTATTCATATCGAAGCAAGAGCGATCAAAAAGATCCTCTACTTCGCACAGGAAAATCTCAAACCCGTTCAGCTTGAACGCAAACCGGAGTCACAAAACGCGCATGTCGCAGTCCAGTCCATCAAAGGAAATGAACCCCACACGCGATGAATTCGCAGCCCTTCTCGCAGAAACCTTTGCCAAAGATGACATCCAAGAAGGTAGCGTCGTAAACGGCAAGGTGGTCGCCATTGAAAAAGACCTGGCCGTAATCGACGTCGGACTAAAGATGGAAGGGCGCGTCCCGCTGAAGGAATTTGGAATTGGCGGCAAGCCGGCTGATCTCAACATTGGTGACAAGGTCGAAGTTTATTTAGAGCGCGTCGAAAACGCGCTCGGCGAAGCTGTCCTATCGCGCGAAAAAGCACGGCGTGAAGAAAGTTGGAACCGCCTCGAAAAACAGTTTGAAGCGGGAGAAAAAGTAACGGGCGTGATCTTCAACAAAGTCAAAGGCGGTTTCACCGTCGATCTTGACGGGGCCGTGGCGTTTTTGCCGGGTTCTCAAGTGGACGTACGGCCTGTTCGCGATATCGGTCCGCTGATGCACCAAGAACAGCCATTTCAAATTCTAAAAATGGATCGCCGTCGCGGCAACATTGTCGTCTCACGGCGGTCCGTCCTTGAAGAAACACGTGCCGAACAACGCGCCGATATCGTTGCCCGCCTCGCAGAAGGCCAAGTCATAGAAGGTCTTGTCAAAAACATTACCGACTACGGGGCGTTTATTGATCTTGGCGGAATTGATGGATTGCTTCACGTGACCGACATGGCCTGGCGCCGCGTCAATCACCCCTCCGAGATTCTAAACGTTGGCGACACGGTCAAAGTGCAGATCATTCGCATTAATCCAGAAACGCAGCGCATTAGTCTCGGCATGAAACAGCTGCAAGAAGATCCCTGGCAGGCCATTGAAGCCAAATATCCAATTGGCTCTGTATTTACCGGCACAGTGACAAACATCGCAGATTACGGTGCATTTGTAGAGCTAGAACCAGGCGTTGAGGGCTTGATCCACGTTTCAGAAATGAGCTGGACAAAGAAAAACGTCCATCCCGGAAAAATCGTTTCCACCAGCCAAGAAGTCGAAGTCAAAATTCTTGAGGTGGATTCCAACAAACGGCGAATTTCTCTGGGCCTCAAACAAACCCAAGACAATCCATGGGAGGTCTTTTTAACCGCCCATCCAAAGGGTTCAGAAGTGACCGGCCCAATCCGTAACATCACCGAGTTTGGACTTTTTGTTGGCCTCGAAGGCGGCGTTGACGGAATGGTCCATCTGTCCGATCTCGATTGGAACCGCCCGGGCGACGAAGCGATCAAGGATTATAAGAAGGGCGACAACGTCACCGCGGCAGTCCTTGATGTCGATAGCTCCAAAGAACGCATTTCATTGGGCATCAAACAATTAAAGAGTGATCCCGCTGAGGCACTTGGAAAGTTCAAAAAAGGCTCAGCTGTCACGTGCGAAATCACTGCAATTCATGACAACGGTATCGAGGTCAAAATTGCAGAAACAGAACTCACAGCCTTCGTCAAACGATCCGATCTCTCCCGCGATCGATCCGAGCAGCGCCCCGAACGCTTTAATGTCGGCGACAAAATCGATGCTGCCGTCACCAACGTTGACAAGGCTGGACGCAAAATCTCGCTTTCGATTAAGGCACTCGAAATCGCAGAAGAAAAACAAGCGGTCGCCCAATATGGCTCATCAGACAGCGGCGCCTCGCTTGGCGATATTTTAGGTGCGGCCATCAAAAAGCGAGAAGACGATTCCGATGACACGACGTCCCAAGCAGCAGCCGCTGAGGAAAGCGAACCTCAAGAAGCGGCACCTGACGCTGCCGAAACGCCGGAAACTGCAGACGAACGCGAACAAAACTCAGAAAACCAGGACGGCGAGCCGGCCGGTGACGACGGAGACAAAGAAGAAAATAAGGCGGCAGATCCGTCCTAAGCCACCACAAGCGGTGCGAATGGCCCTAGCCGAATAAACAATTTGGCCTAAAACAGGCATCCCCCTTGCATGATGCAGCCCAAAATCTGCGTTAATTGAAAAGGTGGATTTACGGGCTTTAGCACCGAGGACATTTCGTCAGATCAAAGGAAAGAGTTCTGGCGCAATAAAAAGCTTAAAAAAGCGCAATTGCCCCACTAATTTATAGCAGGCATTAAATCCTGTGGAGGTTTGCTTGCCAAGTGAGTGGGCCGAGTTTGGTTCTACAGAAGCTGGTGCCCGGCAAATTTGGTGGCCACAACGAAACGCTGGGAGTCCGGAGGCAAAATGAGTTTGGAAACTGAGGTCGTTCTTGATCGACGCCGGCTGCGGCGCAGAACCTCCTTTTGGCGCACAATTGCATTACTGCTCGTCGTTGCTCTCATTGGAGCATTGACCGCATTAGGCGACAAGACCGGAAAGTTCCTTGGTCAGTCCCAAATTGCGCGCATCTCGATCACAGGCCCAATCGTTGAAGACCGCGCGCAGCTAAAGATGCTCAAGCAAATTGCGGAAGCGGAACACGTAAAAGCTCTGGTTGTTTATGTGAACAGTCCAGGTGGCACAACAACCGGTGGCGAAGCGATTTATGAATCGTTACGCAAAATCGCCGAGAAAAAACCTGTCGTTGGCCAATTTGGAACCGTTGCAGCATCGGCCGGCTACATCGTGGGGTTGGGTACGGATCATATCGTTGCAAGGGGCAACACGATCACCGGGTCCGTCGGCGTCATCGTGCAGTGGCCGGAAGTGACCGGCCTGTTAGAAAAGATCGGCGTCAAAATGTACGAGGTGAAGAGCGGTGATCTCAAAGCAACGCCCTCGCCATTCCAGAAATTAGACGAGCATGGCCGCCAAGTTACGGAAGTTATGGTCAACGAAAGCTTTGACTGGTTCCTATCATTGGTTGAAACGCGTCGAAAATTAACCGCAAGAGCGATCCCAGGCCTCAAAGATGGGCGCATTTATTCCGGCCGCGAGGCCTTAAAACTGAGGTTAGTGGACGAAATCGGCGGTGAGGCAGAAGCGATCGCCTGGTTAGAAAAAGAGCACAAAATTGAAACTGGCCTTAACGTGGTCGACTGGAAGCCCGCAATTGAGGAAAGTTGGGGCCTTGGTGCCTCATTGGCGCGACTAGCCGCCGCCATATTTGGCCCAACCGCCCAACCTTTAGGCAATCTCCTGGCCCGAGACCCAAACCTCTCGACACTTGGTCTTGACGGTCTCGTCTCTGTTTGGCACCCTTCCAAAAATTGAGTAATTACAAATACTTTGATTTGGGAGGTGGCCGTGATCAAGTCAGAATTGATCCAGCGGATTTCAGCGGCAAACCCGCACCTTTATCACCGGGACGTGGAACGTATCGTCAACGTCATTTTTGAAGAGATTGTCAATGCATTATCCCGTGGCGATCGCGTAGAGCTGCGCGGGTTTGGCGCTTTCACCGTTAAGCACAGGCCCGCCCGTGAGGGCCGCAATCCGCGAACAGGTGAACCTGTTCCTGTGCAAGAAAAGTACGTTCCCTTCTTCAAGACCGGGAAAGAACTACGCGATAAGCTCAACGGCCACACCGAAGGCAACGTATGACACCGGCTCTTGCATTCCAAAAGATCCCCCGATGAAGATCAAATGGAAGACGGGCGTTGGCGACACCAGAAAGGGACGTAAGCTGTGCTGGCCAGGTTATTGTCACTCATCTTGATTGTACCGCTGGGCATCCTGTTGGTGACACTCGCGGTTACCAATCGGCACGAAGTGAATCTAGTATTAGATCCGTTTCGCCCCCAAGATCCTGCCCTTGCGCTGGAGTTGCCGTTTTCTGCTTTTTTGTTGATCTCCCTTTTGATTGGTATCCTCGCAGGAGGTTTTGCGGTGTGGCTGCGCCAAGGGCGTTGGCGTCGCGCAGCGCGCGTGAGATCTGATGAAGCACGCCGTTGGCAAGCAGAAGCTGATCGTCTAACCCGCGAACGGGATGAGCAGCTGCACAGTTCACGTTCAAACGAGCTTGTGCCGGCAAACCGTTAAATGATTTGAAAATTAGCACGACCTTCGTCACGTTGTGTTTCGCGAAATTTGGCAGGACCAAATCGAAATGTCCCGTCAGAAACAAACCACAATGACAAAAGCAAAGATTTGCGGCCTTAAGACCAATAGTTCCATTGAAGCGGCTGCGGTCGCTGGCGCTGACTATATTGGCCTCGTCTTTTTTAAAAAAAGCCCACGCCATCTTGCGCTAAATGATGCCGCCAAACTTGCAACGTTTGCGCGCCAAAGCGGGCCCAAACCGCCAAAGATCGTCGCGCTCATGGTTGAGCCTTCCGACAGCGAAATTTCGGACGTTTTGGATCAGGTGGACCCCGATATATTGCAGCTCCATGGCCATGAGAGCTTAGATCGTGTCTGTGAAATCAAGGACTTATCGAAAAAAGCCATTTGGAAAGCCGTTGCCGTCGCAACGCCTGAGGAGGTCGCGGCCGCACGTAAATATAAAAGTCAAAATGCAGCAGATATGATTCTGTTCGACGCCAAACCTCCAGATGACATAAAAAGCTTGCCAGGCGGCAATGGTCTGACATTTGACTGGCGGATCCTAAATAATGAAAGTCCGCGCCATGACTTCGCGCTGGCCGGAGGCCTGACGGCACAAAACGTGGCTGAGGCTATTCGTCTTGTTGCGCCAGCTATTGTGGATGTGTCTTCTGGTGTCGAGAGCGCGCCTGGAAAAAAAGATGACGTCCTTATTGGCGATTTTATCCGCGCCGTCCACGGTGTAAAACAAACGGCCTAATCGATCGACATGCAATAGCGTTCGCAAAACCGAACGCATCAAAAGACTTCGGGAGTACGCTCGGCGATATGCAAAGCCAGCAAGACACAACATCACAAGCCAAATTCAACAGCTACCGCTCAGGTCCTGATGAGCGCGGGCACTTTGGAATTTATGGCGGTCGCTTTGTTGCTGAAACGCTAATGCCGCTTATCCTGGATCTTGAGCGGGCATATAATGAGGCAAAGGATGATCCGAAGTTTGTCACCGAACTTACCGAGCTCCTAAACCACTATGGTGGTCGACCAAGCCCGCTTTACTTTGCCGAACGCATGACCGAGCACTTGGGTGGCGCAAAAATCTATTTTAAGCGCGACGAACTCAATCATACCGGCTCGCACAAAATCAACAATTGTCTCGGCCAAATCCTTCTCGCGCGCCGAATGGGCAAAACACGCATCATTGCGGAAACAGGTGCCGGCCAACACGGCGTGGCTGTCGCAACAGTCTGTGCACGTTTCGGCCTACCGTGCGAAGTTTATATGGGTGCGACCGACGTCGAGCGACAAAAACCAAATGTCTTTCGCATGAAGCTTTTGGGCGCCAAGGTCAATCCGGTCACCAGCGGTGCGGGCACGCTAAAAGACGCCATGAACGAAGCCCTGCGGGACTGGGTCACCAACGTGCGCAACACCTATTACATCATCGGAACGGCCGCAGGGCCCCATCCTTATCCCGAACTTGTACGTGACTTCCAATCCGTGATCGGAAACGAAGTCCGCGAGCAGATGCAGGCCGCCGAAGGCCGTCTACCTGACACCCTTGTTGCTTGTATCGGCGGCGGTTCTAACGCCATCGGCCTGTTTCATCCGTTTCTCGACGATGAAACTGTAAAAATAGTCGGCGTTGAAGCGGGCGGGCACGGGCTGGAAGTGGACAACGGACACGCAGCCTCAATGAGCGGCGGCGACCCTGGTGTATTGCACGGCAATCGCACGTATCTTTTGCAAGACGACGACGGCCAGATCATCGAGGGTCATTCAATTTCGGCGGGACTTGATTATCCAGGGGTTGGTCCAGAACATTCTTGGTTGCGCGATACGGGCCGCGTTACCTACGTTGCCGTCACCGATCGTCAGGCACTGGACGCGTTTCAATTGTGTACAAAGTTAGAGGGGATCATTCCCGCGCTCGAGCCATCCCACGCGTTGGCACATGTCATTCAGTTGGCACCAACCCTTCCGAAAGATAACTTGCTGGTCATGAATTTGTGCGGTCGCGGCGACAAAGACATTTTTGCTGTTGCAGATCACCTTGGCATGGATATGTGATGGTCGCACTGCGGCGCAATCTTTAAGGTGGGCTCAATCGCAAAATGAATTCACAATCACGCATTGATAAACGCTTTGCACAATTGAATGCTGAAAAGCGGGCCGCACTTGTGACCTTTGTCACCGCAGGCGATCCTGACCTGCAAACTTCAAAGGCCATTCTCCAGGCTTTGCCACGCACTGGCGCTGACATCATCGAACTCGGTATGCCGTTTTCTGATCCCATGGCAGATGGCCCTGCCATTCAAGCGGCTTCGTTGCGCGCACTTAAATCGGGCCAGAACATGCACAAGACGCTGCAGCTGGTCAAAGAGTTCCGACAGTCCGACAATGACACCCCACTTGTGCTCATGGGGTACTACAACCCAATTTACCGTTTCGGACCCGCCCAATTTTTGGATGCAGCTGTTGAGGCCGGCGTCGACGGCCTGATTGTGGTTGATCTACCACCAGAAGCCGATGATGAGCTTTGTTTGCCTGCCATAGAGCGCTCTTTAAATTTTATTCGCCTTGCGACACCAACCACAGATGATCAGCGCCTTTCGGCCGTGCTCTCTAATACCTCCGGCTTTGTTTACTACGTCTCAATTACTGGGATCACGGGCGCCGCGGCCCCTGACGTGGCAGACGTGCAAAACCACGTCCAACGCATAAAAAAGGCCACGAAATTGCCCATTGCGGTGGGTTTTGGTGTAAAATCAGGAGAACAGGCCCGCGAAATAGCAGAAGTTGCCGATGGTGTGGTTGTCGGCTCAGCCCTGGTCCGCGCCATTGAGCAAAGCCTGGACAAAAATGGCAGAGCCACTGGAAACACGGCCAACGCTGTCCTAGATCTTGTTCAAGAGCTGGCCAACGCTCTAAAGTCGTGATCGCAAGGTTCACCGAACCAAGTGCGTGTCGCCAGCAGAACAGTCGTTTCAATAAGTTGCGCGAGAGCCTGGTTAAGGATGGCCTGTCAATGACAAATTCAAAGCACATGCAGTGCTTAAAGACTAAAAAAGAATATACTAAAGTGGTAAGCTCCACGCGATAAGGAGCGTTAGGCGTGAACTGGATTAACAACGTTGTTCCACCCAAAATTCGTAGCTTCCTAACTACGAAGCGCGAGGTGCCGGACAATTTGTGGCGC
The DNA here is from genome assembly GCA_965222775.1 of Hyphomicrobiaceae bacterium. Taxonomy (GTDB): domain Bacteria; phylum Pseudomonadota; class Alphaproteobacteria; order Rhizobiales; family Hyphomicrobiaceae; genus CBDCUV01. The sequence continues at coordinate 419,281 of OZ244971.1, read as the reverse complement.
ACTTGCCCGGTCACAGGGCAGATGGTCTTCCACAAAGACCTCGAAGCAAACCAGTTCGTCTTCCCCGGATCCGACTATCATGACCGCATGGGTGCCCAGGAGCGCCTTGCCCATTTGTTCGACGATCAAGCCTACGAACACGTCTCAATCCCAGAGGCCCCGACCGACCCGCTAAAATTCCGCGATGGTCGCCGCTACACCGATCGCCTGCGTGAGGCAAAGACCAAGACAGAACTCGATGACGCAATTCTCGTCGGCGAAGGAACACTCGAGGGTCGTACCGTTGTTGCCGCCGCGCAAGACTTTCGATTTATGGCGGGCTCACTTGGTATGGCCGCCGCCGAAGCTGTGATTGCGGGAATGCTCCACGCCGTTGAGCGCAAGTCACCCTTTATTTTGTTTGCCGCTTCAGGCGGTGCGCGCATGCAAGAGGGCATTATTTCATTGATGCAAATGCCACGCACAACAATTGCGGTTCAAAGGCTTCGTGATGCCCGACTGCCATACATTGTTGTGCTGACCGACCCGACAACGGGTGGCGTCACGGCCTCATATGCCATGCTGGGTGACATTCACATTGCTGAACCCGGCGCATTGATCTGCTTTGCGGGACCACGCGTCATTCAGCAAACAATTCGCGAAAAACTACCCGACGGGTTTCAGCGTTCTGAATATCTTCTCGAACATGGCATGATCGACATGGTCGTGCACCGCCATAAACTTCGCGAAACGTTGGCCACCGTGTGCGACCTCTTAACCGTGAAGTATGCCGACAAACATGCGCGGCGACAAAAATCAAAGGCTCTTGAAGCTGATGAAAAACAACTAAACGGAAGCAAGTACGAACAGGCCGACTCAAAGATTGTTGTCTCAGAAAAAGAAGCCCGCTCAACAGAGGAAACAAAAATCACTGGACAGGGTGAGGTTTTAGACGCGGAACCCGTGGAAGACACGGAACGATTTGGCGCCGGCAGAAAATCTACCAATTCGCACGAAGCAATAGATGGGCACAGCGCGCAGGAAATATCAGAAAAAGAAGCAAAGAACTCCTCAAACGGCAGGGAAAATCCACCAGACTGACATTGGCCCTTAGAGGCACGGCGTTCAAGTTCGTCTGCGCTGGGACATATGCTCCTTCAAAAAAACCTAGCTCCGACACAGACTCAAGCTCCTCCGCTTTGTGTAATCACATTGGTTGAAATAAGGGTTGCCCGTTGCAGCGTTACTGCTTAAAGGCTCATAGATATGGGCGAAATCTGTGCCCTATGAGGTCGTCACCCAATGTCCAACGGAAGTAGCGGGAAATGCGCACCAGCGACCAACTGCTAAGCGATCTGAAAAAGCTGCACCCCAAATTGATTGATTTATCGCTTGGGCGCATCGAACGCTTGCTGGCACGGCTCGGGAATCCGCACCTCAACCTCCCCCCGGTTGTTCATATTGCAGGCACCAATGGCAAGGGATCGACGGCCGCAATTTTGCACGCCATCCTCGAAGCCGCAGGCTATCGTGTGCACGCCTACACATCGCCCCACCTTATTCGCTTTCACGAACGCATTGTTTTAGCTGATGGCGAACAATCAAAGCCAATTGCAGAAACGGCCTTGGTCGACGTCTTAACTCGAACGCAAGATGCAAACCACGGTGATGATATAACACAATTCGAAATCACGACCGCAGCAGCATTTCTGGCTTTTGCCGAGCGTCCTGCGGACATTCTTTTGTTAGAGGTGGGCCTAGGCGGCCGACTTGATGCGACAAACGTTATTCCCAAGCCTCACATGACGATCATAACACCAGTGTCGGTCGATCACGCGGACAAACTTGGGAATACGCTGGGTGAGATCGCTGGCGAAAAGGCAGGAATTCTAAAACCTGGCGTTCCCGCCATTGTGTCCCTCCAAGAACAAGCCGCACTCACCGTCATTAAGCAACGTGCAAAAGAAGTCGGTGCACCGGCCCACATTTGGGGACGCGATTACGACGCCCATGAACAACATCGCCGTTTGGTCGTGCAAGACCACGACAAAGTTTTAGATCTTCCGCTTCCTGCACTACTGGGACGCCATCAAATCGTAAATGCGGGAACGGCAATTGTCGCAGCCGGAAAGCTTGAGGGCTTCGAAGTTTCTCAACAGGCCATGGAGAAGGGACTAAACAATGTTGTTTGGCCCGCACGTTTGCAACGCTTAAAAGGTGGCCCGTTGCTGGCATCCGTGTCGCCTGACACAGAAGTGTGGCTCGATGGCGGGCATAACCCAGCCGCAGGACGCGCATTAGCCCAATCGCTCGCAGATCTAGAAGAACGCTCCTCCAAACCGCTGTTTTTGATCGTTGGCATGATGAGTTTGAAAGATGCCGCTGGCTTCCTTGCACCCTTTAAAGGGCTAACCCGCAACGTGATTGCGGTGCCGGTAAAGGGCGCAAGCGAGGCACCACAAGAACCAGACGTGTTGGCTGACGCCGCAAGAGAAGCCGGCCTCACAGCAAACAAAGCTCAATCAATCGAAGAAGCGTTGCGCGCAATTTCAAAACTTGAACCGGGCGCCAAACGTATCGTTATTTGCGGATCGCTTTATCTCGCCGGCGCCGTATTAGCTCTGCAAGAAGGCGTCGAACCACAATCGAATTAAGCAAAGACGAAATCTGTCCAAATTTGAAAATAGCGCTTCACGTGCAAAAGTTCTTGCGAGCAACGTGAAGCGCTAAATTATTTTAGGCGACAATAGATTGATTGATCCACTTTTCGATTGACACCTTTTGCGTCATCGCGCCCACATGCTGAGCGGCAACTTCACCGCCACGAAACAAAATCAACGTAGGCATTGCCCGGATGTTATATTTCTGTGTGATCTCGGGGCTCTGATCGACGTCCACTTTGACCACCTTAACGTTGTCCTTCATATCCTGGGCAATTTGATCGAGCGCTGGAGCCATTGCCTTACAGGGCCCGCACCATTCGGCGAAGAATTCAACCAAAACTGGCTTGTCTGACTTTAAGACAACATCATCGAACGTGCCATCTGATACGGTTTCGGCCATCAATTATCTCCGGTTTAGCCGCGCTATGCAGCATTGCGTAGGCGCTCAACTCATGATCCAAACAAATCATGCGAAGCATTTGTAGCAGGAAAGTAGTTAGCGCACTTCAAAGCGTCAAGATCCCTTCAAGCCAAGTTCCCAAAGCTGTGTTTCGTAGCGATCCATAAGCGAATCAGAAACTTCCATAAGTTGCGCACTTCGGGTCCATAAGATAGCAGCTGAAAGCTGTTTGCCAGGATAAATTTCTCTCAATGCCAGCCGATACGCAGCCAGCTGAAACAGATAGGCCGTAGCAACATCGTCCACGTTCAGAGGTGGTGACCGATTCGTCTTAAAGTCGACAACCAGAATTTTTTCGCCCAAATCTGCCAGTCGATCGATTTGACCAGAAAGTCGAAGGCAAGGACCTTTGCCGTTAGGCGGGCGAATGTTCGCCGCCACCGCGACCTCCGCGCGACTATTGGGTCCAAACAACGCGCCAAGGTCCGGTGCATTAAGAATACGAAGCGCGTCTTTTACGATACTGTCACGCACATCAGCCGAAAACACGGATCCACGATTGTCAGCGTACCGCTGCGCCGCAGTTGGCCAAGAATTTTTTTCGATCTTCGGCAAGTGCTCTAATAAAGCGTGCGTAATCGTACCGCGCAAAAATCGACGATCATCGGGTGAGACGCTCGCGTCGTCTCGCGAAGTTTCTTCAGGCGAAAGAGGTGTCTTGTCCTGAACGTCACGAACGGCGGGCTCACCTTCTTCATCGACATGGTAAGGTGCCAACTGTGACGGCGCTACCGGCATCGTCAGACGTGGCTCCCGCGGTGCGGGTGTATGCACCCAATCAGGCAAAGGCAATTGATCACTCTCGGGAATGTCTGGCCACTTAGGCCGTTCAGTCTCACCCACCTGTTCGGATGAAAACCGTTGAACGATTGCGCCGTCTTGCCCGCGCACCTCTTCGAGAACATCGTCGAGTCCCTGCAAAATAAGCTCATACCAGCAGTCACGCGGTCGTCCTTGCTTACCTTCAAAACCGGTCACATAGAGCCGATCCCGTGCCCGCGTCATTGCCACATAAAGCAGTCGGCGGTGCTCTTCCATTTCACGCGCATCGCGCGCGGCACAAGCTTTTCCGACCCCCTCAATACCTTTGGCACCCTTTGTCAGCCAAGCCACAGGCGCGGGAACACGAGACGGCCGCGGCACATCCCTAAGCTCCACCAATTTTTGAGAATTGTTTCGCGCGACAGGCGCCGCGCACGTGTCCGCAAGAATGACAATCGGAGCTTCAAGGCCCTTCGCACCATGGACCGTCATCACACGAACATCATTTGCGTCCTGTTCCATGTCGCGCTTGATCTCACGTGCACTCGCGCGGAGCCATGCCAAGAAACCCGCCAATGACGGCGGCGCACCCAAGTCATAGTCGAGTGCGAGATTCAAAAATTCATCAATGGCCTCTGCAGCATCAGCACCTAAACGTGCCAACAAGCGCGACCGCATGCCGCCTTTGTCCAAAATTTCTGAATAGAATTCGAACGGCGGAAGGAAATCTGCCCGTGCGCGCCAGCCAATTAGCGTTTTAACGGCAAACCCAAATTTCTTGTTTTGATCGCGATTGTCGAGAAGCGCCTTCCAAAGTGTGCCTTTGCGACCGTACGCGATCTTATAAAGGTCATCATCATCAAACCCAAACATGGGACTTTTGAGAACACACGCCAAGCTGAGGTCATCTTCCGGCAGCGTCAAAAAATCGCCAAGCGCCATGAGGTCTTTGACCGCGATCTGTTCGACAAGAACCATGCGATCAGCACCAGCAACGCGAATGCCCCGCGCTTTTAACGCCGCCACCATCGCCGCGGCAAACGGGCGTCTTTTGCGAACCAAAATCAAGATGTCGCGCGGTTCAATTTTCCTGTTCTCAGAAACAATGCGCTCCTCACCAATGAGCCACTGCTCAATTGTCTTAGCGATTCTGTTGGCAAGGCGAAGCGCCGGCGCGGCCACTTCATCGCCCTCATGAGGTGACCAGGGGTCGAGGGTCTCTTGCTCGATCGGCATTTCTGTTGGCCAAATTTCAACGAGACCAGCTTGGCCCGATCGCGCAGAAAAATGTTTAGGCACAACGCTGTCACTGCCCAGAGTCGCTGCGCTGGTCCCTTGGCCAAACACACGGTCCACGGCATCCAGTATCGGTGAGACCGAACGAAACGAAAGATCAAGCGGCACTTGCAACCAAGCTGTTCCCGCATGGTGCGCGAGGTCTTGATAGTGCTGCCCCTTAGCGGCAAACATTTCAGGCGCCGCGCCTTGAAAGCTGTAGATCGATTGTTTCTCGTCCCCAACCGCAAATAATGTCCGTGCGTCCTCGCGTGCGCCAGCGCCGGAGAAAAACTCTCGCGCTAAGGAATCTATAATGCGCCATTGCTCCGGACTGGTGTCTTGCGATTCATCAACAAGAATATGATCGATACCACCATCAAGTTTATATAAAACCCAATCTGTCGAGTGCGCCGTCTGCAAAAGGTTTGCGGTTTTTGAAATCAGATCATCAAAATCAAGTGCACTGCGACGTGATTTCAACTCGGTATAAGCTTGCATTACGGCATCTGCCAGGACCATCAAAGACGTGGTCGCCTCCACGACTTCTAGCGCCTTGCGTTCCTCGGAGAGCCTATGAACGGTTTCCTGAGCGCCCGTCGCCAAAAAACTTAAGTCAGGATGTTCTTCTTGAATCTGTTTGGTCATCAAACGGGCGCGCGGACCACCCTCTTTGGTCAAGAAGAAATCGCTGAATGCAGAAACACGCACCGCGCGCTTTTCGGACTTTAGCGCGTCACGCAATTTCTCTGCATTTTGACTGTCCGTCTTCGTGCCTGTCGAAAGTGCATCCACCAGACGCTGCACCACGCCGTCATCAAGCACGTTTGCAATTTCGCTTTCGATGTCCTCGTACGAGACCGTGCTCCGAACCTCCAACGCCTCTCGCAAAAGCCCTTCAAGACCCACATCAAACGGCGCATCCGCACCAAAGTCACTGCTAGCGCGCAGGTCGTCAATGCATTGCAATAACTCTCTTCGCTTAAGAGCGTCGGCCAAAACTTCGTGGAAGCGATCTTCGGTGGCATATTTGATGGCAACCAATAGCGCGCGGCCAATGGTGCTGTCGGGTTGCCGGCCACCGCGCGATAAGACCTCATAGGTCGCTTCTTTTTGCAGCGCCCGCACACCTTCGTCATCCAGCACGACGAAGCCCGGCGGAATGCCTGCTTCCAGCGGAAACCGTTGCAACAGTCTCTCACAAAATGCGTGGATTGTTTGCGCCTTCAGGCCACCGGGCGTCTCAATTGAAGACGCAAATAAACTGCGCGCGCGTTCGCGCTCTTCAAGAGTGGGTTCACGTCGCAACAAATGCGACAGAGCACCCGTCAACTCTTTTTCGGGCACCATGACCCATTTTGCAAGTTCGTCAAAAACGCGCGACGACATCTCCGCGGCCGCTGCTTTGGTGTAGGTCAGGCAAAGAATTTTTTCTGGCGCCGTTCCAGAAAGCAATAGCCTCAAAACGCGCATGGTGAGGACATGCGTCTTGCCGGTCCCCGCGTTGGCGCTCACCCAAACCGATTGCGACGGATCAGAAGCCTTGGCTTGCGCGCGCGTTGTGCGATCGAGGTGTGCTGCACGTTCTGCAGCGTCTATTACTGCAGTCATTGCCTAGCCCTCATAGTCTAAAGTATCGCCGCCTGACCACTCATCGACCCGAGCAAGATGCGCATAATTATCATATTCATAATCAAACCCAGCCCGGCGCGCCGGGGCGTAAGGCGTTTTCGGATCATCGAACTTGCTGACGAGCCCTTTGAGGCCATCGGCTGTCTTCTGAGAAAGCGCCAATACTTCTGACGATTTTATAAGATGCTCTTTGCCGGGAGGTTCGCCGCCGGGCGCGCTGATGTAGCGAAGCGCGCGTACGTTTTTGTCATCAACACCGGGAAATCCGCCTGCGACCGCTATCGCAGCTTCAAGCGGCAATTGTGGTCTAAGCCCAGCCAGCACATTTTTGTCGCTTGGTGTACTTCCCGTTTTGTAATCAGTAACGATAAGCCCATCGCGCGTCGCATCAATACGATCCGCACGTGCTGTTAGAATAAAGGGTCCACCCGGTGCGTCAAATTCCAAAGCACCGCTAATTTCCCAAAACAGTTTTTTAAGATCGCTGCGGCGGTCGGGCTCGGTTTCGCCAAACCATTGTGCAAAACGTGCAAATCTCGGAAGCCAAAAGGCTGCAACACGCGGATGCCCTGAGTACTCAGTTAGAACATCACGCGATATCGCCAACAAGACATCGGCAGGATGTTCTGGCAGCGTTTTGGGGTGAAGTTCAGAAAATCGCGCGAGCACGTGGTGAATAACCGCCCCGCGAAAGGCCGCGTCTGGCTCTTGGCCGAGTGGTGGAAGTTGATTGAGCCCAAGGACATGTTTCGCAAAAACCGCATAAGGATTTGCAATAAGCCGCTCCACATCCGAAACGCTTAAACGTCGCGGCCGAGACGCGACGGGCGGACACGGTCGCGGCTTCATACGGGACTTTGCAGCAGAAGCCACCTGGCCCGCCCCGTCGCGATGGCGTGCCCAGTAAAGCCATGGCGACACCGGCCGCAAAACATCATCAAGTCCGAATCCGCTAATCAGGGCTTGAAGCCGCATGAGCCAACGAGACGGCACCGCCGGCACGCCGCCAACTTTTTCCGCCCGTGTCATGATCACGCGCGGCGCACCAAGAAACGAAACAAAATCGTGCGCCTTACGCCCATTGTTTTCTTCAGGCGAAGGTAAAGATAAGGCTTTCAGCATCGGCCGATTGAGCCACGGCCCAGGATCCATTGCGCCAGGCCACACACCATCATTAAGCGACCCCAATATGATTGTTTCGGCACTCAACAGACGGGCTTCCATCGGTCCCAAGATAAACAAGCGTGGGTGTGCATGGGTGTGTTCGCGCACTGTTTGCGTACCAATGAGCGTGCGAAACAGATCTGGATAGTCTTGCGCGGAGATTTCGGGCGCCGGGCTCTTTTCATCGATCAATGGTGCAAAGAAGTTGGCCGCCGCTGCACCCGCTTCCCGGTCATAGAGCGGCAATAGGGACTTTTCTTCCGCCGGAGGTTCATCGTTCTGTTGCTGTTCGTCGAGCGGGAGTGCACACAAGGCTTCGGCGCATTGAAGGTGCGCACGGGCCAGTTCGTGCATCGGGCGCGTTGAGTGGTAAGCAAAAAGCTCTAACAGTGGTGAAAACGCCGTGCGTAAACGGTCAACAAGATCATGTGCGCGCTTAAAGTCGTCCTTGTGTAAACGACGCACGGCGTGATGCTGACGCTCCGTTTCGTCATTTCCGTCTAAGGGGCCCTCAAGTGCCGCTTCAATCCCATCAAGCCCTTCGCCGATGTAAATTTTGCGAAACGCAATCAATTCAAGATTACGAGCGGCAAATCGAATGTCACGCGCAGATAATTGAATGCGGCACAAGGGATGCTTGAGCAGTGCGACCACGTCAGCTGGCGAAAAATGTCCAGCAACGCAATTGATCACGAGGTCAAGAAACGTGCCTGGAACAGTTTTGGCAAACGGCCGCCCCGCACTATCGTCCACATGAATGCCCCAAGCTTCAAGTCTTATGGCAACCCGCCGCGCAAGCATTCGGTCAGGCGTCACCAGCGCCACCGTTTCATCCGGGCGGTTGGCCACATCACGCATGATTAGAGCGATAGCTTCCGCTTCATCTTGGGGTGTTGGCGCCGTTACAAGTGAAACGCCGCGCAGACATGCTTCGACATCCTCGCGCGGTGCGGAAACAGAAAAATCAAGCCACTTCTGTGTGGTTTTGGCGGGCCGCATAGCTTCACTAACAAACCGCGCACGAAGCGGGCTTGAAATTTGCGGGCCATCCAATGGCGCGACATCTTTTCGCGCCACGCCTAAGGCATCGATGAGCTTTTTTAATGTGTATTGTGGATGCTCAGGATGGTCCGGAACAATCTGCTGCCAACTATCTTCATCCAGGTCAAGATCGAGACCAGGCAAAACGATCGCACCGTTCTTAAGTGTCAACACGGCGCGCATGTGATCAACCGTTGCCGGAATAGAACCCGTAACACCTGCAACGATAACGGGGTTGTGCGTATCAAAGTCCAACAATCGTTGTGCTTCAGATCGGATAAGTTGATTTTTCCGATTCCAAGGTGAAAGTACCTGCAGCTCTTCCAATTGCGCCGGCCAATAGTGTGTGACGATCTCCAAAAATTTGAGTGTGATCTGCCAGTGTTCTGAAAACGCATCGGGGACGATCGACTCTAGTCCCGACAAAGTCTGCCCTTCCGCTTCGACAAGGTCAATCAACCGCGCAAGCTCCTTTGCCATATGCATAGCCTGCGACGGCGTCTGCGCCCCAGCTAGAAGCGCAGGCGAAACATCCTCACTTTGCTCTGCTACATCGCGCATGCGCTGTGACCATTGCATGATCAGTCGGCTTAGCAGTAATACGCGATCTATCGGGTCGATCGCTGGCGGCAACTCATCGGTACCTTGAGCATCTGAACACACCGTAAGGGAGTCCGAAAATTGTGAAATGAGTGTTTCTTCTTCATCCCGATCTGATATTGGGCGAATGGTTGGCAACAGCATCGCTTGTTGTTTGCTGGCCTTCAAAAAGGCATCCGCCAGCGCGCGTTCCGCGCGCCGTGTCGGCATCAAAAGTGTGATGTCAGCCAAATCCAACGGATCAGGAACGTGCCCGTCGACAGCCCCCAAACGCCCTTCAAGAATGGCGCACGCTAACGTATCGAGAAACGATTGGCCGGGTGCAATCGTGTAGACTTTTGAGCCGTGTCCCATAGGGTGACCCCCGCGTCATTCATGCGTCACGTTTGGGCCGGAGCAGCATCAGCCATCCACCGCTCCGCATCCAAAAGCGCTTGCGGCGTTCCAATATGCATCCACTGCCCGTCGAGTTGTTGGCCAAATAACCGCCCGCGATCAATTGCGCGATCCCAAATCAAATTGAGTGAGAAAGGTCCATCCGGTGTGTCATCAAAAAGGCGATGATGAAGAATTGAAACTCCAGCAAAAACCAATGGTGCGGTTTGATTTTTCGCGCGGCGTGCGAGACGACCTTCTGCATCCAAATGAAAATCACCATGCCCGTCATAGCCGAGACTTTTTTGAACGGGCGCGACCAACAACAGACTATCCATACGTTTAGGATCCCAAGCTTCGATGAGGTTTTCTAAATTTTTAACTTGGCCTTCGATCCAAAGGGAATCGGAATTGTGAACAATAAAAGGCGCCTCGCCCAACAAACCCAAGGCATGTTTGACGCCGCCTCCAGTGTCCAACAGCAGGGCACGTTCGTCTGAAATGAGAACACACGGCCTCGCCCTGGATTTCAGATGCATCTCAAGGCTGTCCGCAAGGTAGTGAACATTGACAATCGCGCGCTCTATGCCAGCGTCATCTAATCGCGAGAACACATAATCAATTAACGGCCGGCCCGCTAACTCCACGAGTGGCTTAGGAATCGTGTCGGTTAAAGGTCGCATACGCATGCCAAGACCAGCGCTAAGGACCATTGCGGAACGGATGGGAGGTGTCATACGTGGCTCTGGCTCGCTACAACAATCATCAAGTCGCGACGCTTATACAAGAAGCGGGCGGGCGCGAACGCTTTCTGGAATCGCGCGATCATACCACGTTCTAAGATCTTCAAGCTCTTGGTGCTCCAAGTTACACGCCAAATACCGCCAGATACGCGGAATATGTGACAAATAGTGTGGTTTGTGATCCCGCTTTGCCAGCCGCGCAAATATCCCCAAGATTTTCGTGTTACGCTGCGCACCGAGGACCGCGTATTCGAACAAAAAGCGCTCCTTGTCAAAATCAGGTTCCCGTTCTGCAACCTTAGCGCAATAACGGTCCAAAAGCCTTTGTTCCAAGTCTTTGGGGACGTCAACGCGTGCATCTTGTAATAGTGACACAACATCATAGGCCGCTGGCCCCCGCACAGCGTCTTGAAAATCAATCAATCCAACTCGTGCAATGCCCTCCCGCTCTGGCAACCAAATTAAGTTCGGTGAATGAAAATCGCGCAATACCCAAGATACATGCCTCTCAGTGTTAGATCCGGGTTGCACATGAAGGACTTTGCCAATGAGACGATCCCACAATGTCACATACGCTGCGCGAAGCTCGTCGCTAAGATCGCCTTGTCCTGGGAGCGAGGTCAAATACCAATCAAGCAACAATTCCACTTCCATCATCAATGCGTCGCGATCATAAGCGGGCATGCGATAATGAGACCCATTCGGGACAGGAAGCCCCTCTGGGAGAGGTACACTTCGCAGAGCTACCAGCGTGTCGATTGCTGCGCTCCACAGGTCCTCTTGCGTAGGCGCGCTCGTCACGTCCACGTCGCTGACAAGTTTTTGAAACACGCCATCACCGAGATCTTCAATAACAATGATCCCGTTGCTAGAATCCTGTGAAAGCAAGCAAGGTGCACTCAAACCTTCTTGTCGAAGGGCTTGCCCAACGGCCAAAAAGGGACGCACATCCTCGGCAAGGTGCGCAATTTGGCTATAGGCCAATCCGGCGCGCGTATCCGGCCCATCAGCCTGCGCCGGCCAATCCATGACCAACGCACTGCGGGCTTTATCTCTGATGCGCGCATAGCGGCGCACCGAAGCATCCCCTTGTAGATAGGCTACGTGCGTCTCGTTTGGCACAAATCCAGCTTCTTTAATCGCGCGATGCAACGCAAACAACCGCGAGACCCGTGCCCGCCAAGATCCATGCCCGGTCAAATTGAGCGTCCGGCGATCGTGAGTTTCACTCTCGGAAGATGCCGCTGCGGATGCGTCAAAAAATTCAATCTCAAGACGATCATCCGGGAGTTGATCTTGCGCGCGTTCCGGCCACTCGATGAGCGCAACACCGTTGACCAAGGCATGGTCAAGCCCAAGCTCATTGAGTTCAAAAGGATCGCCAAGGCGGTAAAAATCAAAATGCGCAACATTAAAACGCGGCGTCTCATAATGTTGAACCAGCGTATAAGTGGGACTTGGAATCTCTTGCCCCACATTGTCCAACAAAGCGCTGATAAATGCCCGCGCAAATGTTGTCTTGCCGGCGCCAAGCTCACCCTTTAGTGCAATGGCGTCGCCGCGCCGACAAACAAAAGCCAATTCTTCTGCAACAAAACGCACAGCGTCTTGCGTCAACGCCTCAAAAGGATCGCGGTCGTGCGTAACGTCATCCATGAGCCGTTGTTACCAGGTTCAGCGCCGAAGTCCAAAGATGCAAACAGCATCACTACTGACGGATCGGGCAAGAGCAAGACATGAGACAGCGTCGATATTGAATTGGTCGCGGTTAGGCAGAGATTTGATCATCTCCGACGTCGCCAGAAGTTTGATCTAGAGGCTCGCGAGACACGTGTCGGCCGAGCCGCGGCAAACGAATCGTAACAGACGTCCCAGCATCTGGCTCCGAATGCAGATCAGTGTGTCCGCCGTGGGCCGCAACCAAACTCTTTACAATTGATAAGCCCAACCCCGCTCCACGGTGATCGGAGCCTTGGCTGTCGCTTTCAAACCGCTCAAAGACTTTCGATTGCTGTTCCGGCGATATGCCAATGCCGTAATCGCGCACCTGAATAAGGATATCGCCAGCTTCGCACCAGCAGCCAATTTCAACCTTGCCACCGGACTTGGAAAAACCAACGGCATTAGAAACGAGATTGTACATGATCTGGCGCACGCGCGCTTCATCGCCAACAAAGGTCCGCGCATCTTCCGCAATTTCAACATCAATGCTGAGCCCTGCACGCACGGCACGATCTTTTACACCCTCAATGACAGTGTTGATCACGTCACCCACGTCAATGGGCTTCATGTTAAGTTCCAACGCACCTGCATCTAAAGTCGCTAGGTCTAAAATGCCATCGATAATGGACAATAGCGCTTTTGATGAAAACGAAATGTCTTCAAGGTACTCGCGTTGCTTGTCCGTTAAAGTGCCAATCTGCTGATTGACCAACAGTTCCGTGAAGCCAATAATATTCGTCAGCGGCATGCGCAGCTGATAGGACACGTGGCCGATAAACTGGCTCTTGAGCCGGTTTGCAGCTTCAAGCGCCTCGTTGCGCTCAACAAGTGCGCGTTCGTAACGCTTTGAAGCCGTGACATCTACGAATGTCAAAAGGGTTGCGCCGTCTGGCAAAGGAATAGTCGCATAGTCAATCACCGATTGGTTCGCACGAACCATCTGCCCTTCCATCGGCATGCGTTGATCTGAAAACGCAGTCACAGCTTGTTTGAGGCTCTGCCACGTGCCAGGATCATCATAAAAATCCGATGCGATTTTGATGATCTCATCGATGTGAGGTTCTTTGCGAAGCAATTCAGGAGAAAACTTCCAGATGGTTGCAAGCGCAGTGTTAAAAAGCGTAAGCCGACCATCGGGGGCAAACACGGCAACACCTTCAGTCAAGCTGTCAAGCGTTTCGCCCTGAACGCGGATCATCGAGTTCACACGGCTCTCCAACCCCAGCCGTTCCGTTTCGTCAATATAAAGATGCGTAACGCCACCATCATCATGTTCATCCGACAAAACATGCACCACACGTCCATCGGGCAAATGCCACCAATCTTCGCGTTCTTTGTTGGTCTGATTGCTTTCCAAGACACGACCGCGCCAATCGCGATAATTGACAACTTCAGGCAAACGGCCAAGTTCGCGCAACCGATCTAAAACGTCGCCGTCTTTTGGCGCGGTCTTGAGCCATCGCTCATCAAGGCTCCACAATGTACAGTAGGCCTTATTAAAGAAGACAAGTTTCCGCTCACTATCAAAGATCGCAACCGCAGTGGGCACCTTATCAAGCGTCCGGTCAAATGCGGCAACCTGGCGATCAAGCTCACCTTTGGCCGTTTCAATGGCGGCAACGTCAATAGCCGTTCCCGCCATTCCTTCTTTCAGTTTTAAAACGACCACATCATGCGCGCGGCGCTCACCTTGCGTTATGAGGCCCAACCGGCGGCGAAAGCTATAACCTGCTTTAAGAACCTTCTCCACCGCCTGCCGGTGACGCTTTTCTAGAACTTGAATTTGCCGTTCAAGCACTTCTTCAACGCTTTCCGCCTCCACGGCCGCCACATAGGCCCGGTTGATCCACGTTAGCCGCCCTGCGTCATTGGTAAGCCACGCTGGCATCGGAAGCGCATTCAGGAGCGCTCTGCTTGAGCCTATATCGCGCGCCAAGAATTTGTGCGTATGGCTGATTTTCGAAAGGTCGCGTTTGTAACCAGCAACATCACGAAAACGAACAACAGCACGCCCCGACGCGGCCCGACCTTCCGCCTCAAGATTCCCGCCGGCCTGGGTGCGCAAAATAATGTTGAACGACCGCCCGTCACGAAACAGAGCGTCCATCGCGTCGCCAAGTGACCGTTCTGACGGCGCATCTAACCATTGCGCAAATTGAACTACGATGGAGTCATCCTGAGGCACACCAGAAACAGATTGCAGTGTGTGGCTGATGACCCGCAAAGATCCACCCAAATGCCACATGAGCAATATTTGCGGTTCCGCCGTAATGACCGCTTCTGCTGTGACCAAGAGTTGTTTTAACTCAGCGTTTTCAAGCTTTGTTCTTTCAATATCATTTCGCGCATCTGTTGTCGTGCGCCAAACAAGAATAATGGCCGTCACCGCGAACACCAGCACAACCAAAAGCAAGAGCGCATGTGAGATTTGAATATTACCAATTGAGAAATCCCATGTCTTGGCAAGTCCAGCAACAAGAACAACCACAAAAGCCGTGCTCGCCAACAACAGCAAGACAAGATCTTTGCGCGTGTTACCGCTCTTTTTTTTGATCGCTTTGGTTTTCATCGCACCTAGCTTGTTTCCGACTTTGTCGGACTCATCACCGGCCCTGGCCCCTTTTTTGGTCCACACTCGGCGAACCGGTGTGGAGCTCCCGACCGCCCCGAAGGATACTGCCCTGGGCGGTCTGGCTGGGGGTGAGGGTGGTTCGACTTAAAACTGAAAAAGTCAATAGCCAAGCCCATGTCGCATCCGTGTATTCAGTCTGCTCTAATGAGCGAGAATCAAAAACAACAACAAACCCACGCAGCCTCGCCAACAATCAAGGCAACGCGAATTTTGAGATCACAAATGTGGACCAACAATCACCGAAAGCAGGGGAGCCGCCCATTGGGGTCGGCACCAGTCCATGCCACGGGTCATCTGATCGCCGACCAATGTAGGCGATTCGGGACATGACGTACCTTTGGCCCCCGGTACACAACGCGTGCACATGGGGTTCTGCACACGTCCGCACCAACGTTGCGGCGCTAGGTGCACCCCGAGGCCCAAAGTTATTAAAGTTTGTCAACAGCCACCGCGGAACTAGGGAGCCGACCGTGACGTCTCAGCGGATCTAATACCGGTAATGTTCAGGCTTGTACGGTCCATCTTGAGTGACACCGATATAACTTGCCTGTTCTTCGCTAAGTTCCGTCAGATTGGCGCCAATCTTGTTGAGGTGAAGTCGCGCAACCTTTTCATCAAGGTGCTTAGGCAACGTATAGACCTGTTTGTCATATGTGCCTTCATCACGTTTCGTCCACAGCTCAATTTGCGCCAGTGTTTGATTGGTAAACGACGCCGACATGACAAACGACGGGTGCCCCATAGCGTTGCCCAGGTTAACAAGACGACCCTCTGAAAGCAGAATAATTCGATGCCCGTCTGGAAATTCAATTTCATCAACTTGCGGTTTGATATTATTCCATTTCAAATTTTTCAAAGCGCTAACCTGAATCTCATTGTCAAAGTGCCCAATATTGCAGACGATCGCGCGGTCTTTCATGCCCCGCATGTGTTCCACCGTGATCACGTCCTTGTTGCCCGTTGCTGTGCAGAAAATGTCGGCTTGCGGCACTGCATCTTCCATTGTGACAACTTCATAACCTTCCATTGCCGCTTGCAAGGCACAGATGGGATCCACTTCCGAAACCATGACGCGGCAACCAGCATTACGTAACGACGCAGCGGAGCCTTTTCCGACATCACCAAAACCAGCGACCATGGCAACTTTGCCGGCCATCATCACGTCTGTGCCGCGGCGAATGCCATCAACAAGACTTTCACGGCAGCCATAGAGATTGTCGAATTTTGACTTGGTCACACTGTCATTGACGTTGATCGCTGGGAACAACAGCTTACCTTGGTTTGCAAGTTGGTAGAGCCGGTTCACGCCCGTCGTCGTTTCTTCAGAAACACCGCGAATGTTTTTTGCAAGTTCTCCAAACCAGCCAGGTTTTTCCGCCACAGTTTTTTTAATCAGCGCGAAAAGAACTTCTTCTTCCTCTGAATCCGGCGTTTCTAGAAAAGCCGTTTCACCATCCTCCGCGCGCTTCCCCAGATGGACAAGCAAAGTCGCGTCACCGCCGTCGTCCAAAATCAAATTGGCTGTACCGCCGTCGCCCCATTCCAAAATGCGACGTGTGAAGCCCCAATACTCTTCCAGCGTCTCGCCTTTGAACGCAAAAACAGGAACACCAGCCGCAGCAATCGCCGCCGCCGCGTGGTCTTGGGTTGAGTAAATGTTGCACGAGGCCCAGCGAATATCCGCGCCAAGCGCTTTTAGCGTCTCAATGAGCACCGCCGTTTGAATTGTCATATGCAGCGAGCCGGCAATCCGCGCACCCTTTAGGGGCTGCTCCGCACCGTACTCTTCCCGCGTCGCCATCAAGCCCGGCATTTCCGTTTCAGCGATGGCAATTTCCTTACGCCCGAAATCCGCAAGGTTGATGTCCTTGACCACGTAGTCGGTGTTTCCCATGAACCGTGTCCCTTCCGCTAGCTTCGACTATTTTCGCCCAGACCGCGTCAGCAACGCGAAGGCACGGAAACAGTGATGTGCGCATCAAATCCAAGCCGAGGCGAAAACCAGCCGCCTCCTTTGCCTAATCATGGCCTTGATATATCGACCCTGGGACAAAACCGCAATAACATATAAACAACTCTTTATATGGAGCAGTTCAGGGACACGCTTTTTTGCCCGGCACTATTGCATAAACCATTGAAAAATATTAGACAAAAGAAACCGAGGACCAGGCGTGCGACCCTTGCGCTGAAGCTTCCAGCAGCCTAACTGCGCCCTAATTAAATGGATCTTGGCCCTAGTCGCCCTCAGCAGCGTTTTCTCCAAAACCGCTTTCAATCAGGCTGACCAGCGCTTCCAAGGCTTCCGGTCCCTCTGGACCTTCCGCGATCAAATGCAAAGAGGCACCAGGACCTGCAGCCAGCATCATCAACCCCATGATCGATGTCCCTCCAACTTTCACACCGTCGCGAACAACAACAATGGAGGCGTCAAAGCTCTCAGCACATTTTACGAATTTTGCCGAAGCGCGCGCATGCAGTCCCTTTTTATTGCAGATGGTGACAATGGCTTCGGGACGATTGCTATCAAGGAATTGGTTCATGTTTTTTTGGGTGTTCAGCAAGGGCAATCTGTGAAGCGTTATCTAATCACCCGACAGCTCCTGACTGGCAACCTTAATGTATTTCTGACCTGCGCTGCGAGCCAAGCTCACTGCTTCTCGCAAAGGCATCTCTGTGCGGATACTTGCAAGTTTAACAAGAATTGGCAGGTTTATACCAGCGATCACCTCTGCTTGCACTTCATCCATAACTGAGATCGCCAAGTTCGATGGTGTGCCACCAAACATGTCTGTCAAGATGATAACGCCCTCGCCAGCTTCAGTGGATTTCACCGCGTCAACGATTTCATTTCGTCGCTGGGCCATATCATCTTCCGGCCCAATTGAAACGGTGACGAGATTCTCTTGAGCACCAACTATATGCTCGAGCGCTGCGCGGAACTCATTTGCGAGCCCGCCATGTGTGACAATCACAAGCCCAATCATCTCTTAAAACCGTGCCTGACCAGAAGCAATGATGTTGTAACGCTATTGGCTGTACGTGGGAGACCCGAGCCGGCTATAGTTGATAAAATACGCATGTAAGTTCTGCTCTACACGTAGACTCAGCGCAATCCAAGTGAAGTTGGCAAGGGATGGCTCCGAGCGCAAGCCAAAACCGCATCGAAATCCTCGTGGAAATAATGCACAGCGTAATGTGTCAAAGGGATCACGCTTGCGATTCTGACACGCCGTACATGAGCGCCATCATGAGTTTTTGTACTGCTGACGCCTCAAATGGCGCGATTTTCACAATCGGTAGCGCAATTCCAAAAAATTGAGTTTTTGGAATCGGGTCTGGCAACCGTTCAACGTCCTCAGGTCCCACAAGATCAGCCACAAGCACCAATTCGGCGCTCTCACAACAGGCAACCGAATAAAGCCCCAATCCGCGAACCTCAATCTGTCCGCGAATGGTCTCAGGCGCACTGATGAAAAGTCGATCCTGAGATCGCGAAAGCATCACATAGTCATCAGAGACAAGCTTGACATCAGACCCGTGCAACACCTCCCGCGAACAAAATAGGCAGCGAAGTGCTAAATCTGACTTGCCAGAACCAGATGGCCCACGCAGCAATGCGGCTCGTCCGCCAACTGCGATCGCAGTGCCATGTATGAGTTGCTCGCTTGAATTTTCAGGGCCTGGTGCGTGCGACACCGCTTAGCCTACTCTAGCAGATTTTCGATAGACCGGGAGACGTACTACAAAACGCGCGCCGGTTGTCGTGGGCTTTGGTTTTTTGCTGCGGGCCTTTTTGCCCACTTGTTTTCTCGCTTCGACAGGTGTTCGGTTTTCCGCCCAAATCTCTCCGCCACGCGCAACAACGATCTCTTTAGAAATGCTCAGACCCAGTCCCGAGTTGTCGCCACGGCTAGAAAATTCTGTCGGTCTGTAGGTGTAAAACCTAGAGAAGATCGTTTCCAATTTGTCTTCTTGGATTCCGGGACCCTCATCCTCAACTGCGATTTCTATTTTCTTGCCGAGGTATCGTGCTCTAATTGTAACCTTCCCGCCCTTTGGCGAAAACGACAAGGCGTTATCGACAAGATTTGTGATGACTTGGGCAAGGCGACCTTCGTTGCCGTTGACAACAAACGCGTCCGGGGGCGCATCCTTTACTATATCAAGCACTAACTTAACGCCCTGCCCAGCCGCCCGATCCTCAAAGATCGACATGACGTTTTCCAAAACGTCGCTCATATCAACGGCCTCTTTAGGTAGTCTCGCAAGTTCCGCATCAAGTCGCGAAACTCTTGAGACATCTGAAATCAGTCGATTAAGTCGCTTAAGTTCGCTTTGAATTTGTTCAACCAGCGTGTCGCGTTCTTTTTCAGACTTTGCATATTCAAGCGCCTGCGCCGTCGAACTCGCCGCCGTGAGCGGGTTTTTGAGTTCGTGCGCCACATCAGCAGCGAACTTTTCACTCGATTCAATGCGCCGGTAGAGGGCATCAGTCATCGCGCGGAATGCCTTTGCCATTTGCCCCACTTCGTCTTTTCGACCCGCGTTATCTGACAAATTCTGGCGCGCATTTATGTCGTGGCTAACAAGTTCTGCGGTTTCAGAAAGCCGCTTCATGGGATCCGCTACAGTTTTTGTTAAAACCCATGCTGTCGCAACGCTGACAAGCAATGCCATAAGCGCTAGTGGCCAGATCGCCTCCCGTTCCTCGGCAAGAATTTCATCGACTTCGCCAGGGCGCGTCGACAGCAACAACGCACCGAGGTTGGATGATCGTCTCTGAATTGGAACGGCAATAGACACGATCTGTTGCCCTCTGTCATTCAACAACAGCAGATTTTCTGTGTTGCCCTTTAACGCCGCACGAACTTCCGGATAGTATTTGCCGTTAGCCGAACCAATCTCTTTGTAGACCGGCACTTCTTTGTTGATCAGCCAATGTTGCAGCCGCGTCCAAAAGTTTTTTGTTTTCAACTTCTCCGGAACTTTTTCGCGGGCTGCGGCCACACCTATTTGCCCACTTTTTAAGATCTTCGCTGAGTCAACGACCAGCGTCCCATTGCGATCATAAATACGTGCGCGCGTGTTGATGGGCTGAATAAGCCTGCGCAAAATCGGAGCAACGCGCTCTGGCCTTAATGACAATTCCAATGCGGCAAAGCCATCATCGCGCACCGGCACCCTTGGTCTTCGATGAAAAAGAAGATCCCGATCAATTGCGACGCTGCGTCCTTTGATTCTTGCATCCCCCGCAATGGCGGCTGCAATAATCTGACCCTGTATGCGTAGCGCATGGCTTTTTTCATTAATGACCCAGCCGCTGTTCAGACTGAGATACAAGATGCCAAGAAACATCACGATAAAGCCGATCATGTTTGAAACCATGATCCGCCGAAAAAGGCTGGCTGAAATAAATCTCACAAGAGGCTGTCGATTAAACCAACTGCCGAGCCTGTTACGTGTGTCCCCACCTAGCCCAACATTTGATAGCTTGAAATATTGTAAGACGGCGTTCCACAAAGCCGAAAAGCGGCGCCCCAGGCGATCCAACAAGCCCGCAAGCCGTGAAGCGTTTAGATCTCTTTGTTCGCCTTCAAGCGCCATAGTGTCTCCGCGCCTGGGAAATTTCGCGCTGACCGGACAAAGGCCTAACTAAGGATATAGTACGAAATGAGCCCATTGCTGCACAAGGGCCAGCCACCATCAGAAAGCGCGCTCATTGCGAGCATATGACGCGATGTCAACGTCGCCAGCCCGGCCCTACATCTCTTTAAATCGATATCCTACGCCATAAAGCGTCTCAATCACATCAAACTGATCATCGACCTGTTTGAACTTTTTGCGCAGACGCTTGATGTGGCTGTCGATCGTGCGGTCATCAACATAGACCTGATCATCATAAGCAGCATCCATCAAAGCGTCACGTGTCTTAACAACGCCAGGGCGTGCCGCCAGCGCTTGTAAGATCAAAAACTCTGTAACAGTTAACGTCACCGGTTTGTTGTCCCAGTGACAGGTGTGTCGCTCAGGATCAAGCTTAAGCTTACCGCGCTCTAAGACCTGTGCACCTTCTGTGGCACCAGGCTGGCCATCTTTGCCAGCAGCGCGACGCAACACGGCTTTTACGCGCTCAACCACCAGCCGCTGCGAAAACGGTTTGGCGATGTAATCATCTGCACCCATTTTGAGCCCGAACAGTTCATCGATCTCTTCGTCCTTTGACGTCAGAAAAATCACGGGCATATCGGAAAGTTGGCGGATCCGCCGCAAAAGCTCCATACCGTCCATGCGCGGCATTTTGATATCAAATATGCCAAGGTCCGCTGGATCATCGGTAAGCGCCTCTAAGGCCGCCGCGCCATCGTAGTAGGTCCTAACCTTATAACCTTCCGCCTCCAGGGCCATACCAAGGGACGTGAGGATATTGCGTTCATCATCGACGAGCGCGATTGTGCTTTTTTCCTTCATCTTTTTGCCCTTGCATGTAAAAGCGCGATCGAACACGCAATTTGGTCCAGATCTGGCGATCTATGTCAGGAACTCTCTACATTGGCAGAATTGAACCTTATCTGAATAGGCGAGCAGGACAATTGTGGCAAGCTGGCGTAGTGAATCGAGGAAAACCATGGCGAAACCTATGAATAACCTCCCTCAGGATCCCGAAAAATCGACCTCTGCGACAGATGAGGTCCCCGCAAAACAGGTTGTTCAAGACCTGGTTCGCGCCGCATTGAAGGGCTCACTGGCGACAACCTCAAAGGCGAGCGGCGACCCATATGCCTCACTCGTAACGTGTGCCACAACACCCGCCGGCAACCCAATCTTCCTTTTATCTCAGCTGGCCGTCCACACCCAAAACCTAAATGCAAACGCCCGCGCCTCTCTTCTCATTGATGGAACTGGCACGTCAGTGGATGCTTTGACAGGCAACCGAGCAACATTTATTGGCGCGGTCAAAAAAACAAATGAAGATCTTTGCAAACAACGCTTTCTCGCCCGCCACCCGTCAGCAAGCTTCTATGCAGGATTTGAGGACTTTGACTTTTACATCATGGACGTCGAAAGCGTCCACTTCATTGGTGGTTTCGGGCGAATTATCGATATTCCGTTTGCCGAGATTGCACTCAAAGACGGTGAGGCCACAGCCCTTGTTGATGCCGAACCTTCAATCATCGAACACATGAACGAAGATCACTCTGACGCGCTCAATTTATATGCCAGTTACCTTCTCGATCTTCCGGAAAACCTTGGCCCATGGCGCATGAGCGGCATAGATCCCCATGGTCTAGATATCATTGGCGGTGGCGTCGGTGCACGACTGAACTTCGACAAGCCTGTGCCTTCACCTAACGATGTACGCGCCAAGTTGCGTGTATTAAGCGAGTTGGCACGCGCACGACGGGATGGCGAAAACGCCTGACCTAGCAAATTGGCAAATCCACCGCCCAATTGTCCCGTTCAACCCGCGCCATTTGGCCAAATACAAGCGCATCTCGCTGAAAGAAAGTCCAACCGTCAAAAATCATGCATAATAATGCAACACACCCCTCGGGCCGGTACCCCCTTGCGACCAAATTCTCATTGTTGGTCAAACAATAATGCCATTCGCAGGTCGCCAAAAAGACTCCGGCAAAAGTGGTGTCATTGTGCATACCATGGTAAGAGCGTCAGTGCCTTTGCCGCGAGCAATGTGTCACATTCATTACGGTCGGCAATGTGTAGAACGGTAGATTTGGGGCCGCTCTGCATTCATACCGCTTCGTGCAAAGGCCTATAAACCCTATAAAACAGGACAAGTTCGGACATGAATGAAGCGTTTCCCATCGGGGCACCCAAGAGCGTCCAACAAAATCTGTTGGTGCCGGTACTATTACAACATTCCCTAAGTCGCAATGAAGGTCGTCTCACCGCGAGCGGGGCCCTTGTAGTTGAAACGGGTCAGCATACGGGGCGGTCTGCAAAGGATAAGTTTGTCGTTTTAGACGACGGGACGAAAAACGCTGTATGGTGGGAAAATTCGCCGTCCATCACGCCTGAGCAATTCAACAACCTGCGCGAAGATTTCCTCGCGCACGTAGCCGATCGCGATCTTTATGTGCATGACCTTTATGCCGGAGCGGATCCCGAACATCGCCTCAATGCACGTATCTTTACCGAACTTGCCTGGCATGGCATTTTCATTCGCCATTTGCTTCGCAGGCCGCCACGCGAAGATCTTGCGGGCTTTGAACCTCAATTCACTGTCGTCAATTTGCCATCGTTCCGCGCCGATCCCTCACGCCACGGCGGCCGTAGCGAAACGCTTATCGCGTGCAACTTTACCGACCGCCTCGTTCTGATCGCCGGCACATCCTATGCGGGTGAAACCAAGAAATCCGTCTTTACCTATTTGAACTACGTCTTGCCTGAAAGCGGCGTCATGCCCATGCACTGCTCGGCAAATATTGGGGACGCCGGCGATTCTGCGATCTTTTTTGGTCTGTCAGGCACCGGCAAAACCACATTGTCCGCCGACCCAAGTCGCACACTCATTGGTGACGATGAGCACGGTTGGTCAAACAATGGAATATTTAATTTTGAGGGCGGCTGTTACGCCAAAACCATCAAGCTGTCGAAGGAGGCGGAACCAGAAATCTATGATGCCTCCAACGGGTTTGCCACGATTTTGGAAAACGTGATCCTCAATGATGATCTGACGCCCGATTTCGACGATGGCAAGCTTACTGAGAACACACGGTCTGCCTATCCACTTGAGTATATCGCCAACGCGAGCGAGACCGGTGTCGCAGACCATCCAAAAAACATCGTCATGCTCACTGCAGACGCTTTTGGCGTCATGCCGCCTATTTCGAAGCTGTCGCCGTCACAGGCCATGTATCACTTTTTGTCAGGCTACACCGCGAAAGTCGCAGGCACCGAAAAAGGCGTGTCAAACGATCCCCAAGCGACCTTCTCAACGTGCTTTGGCGCTCCCTTTATGCCGCGCCATCCAGCCGTTTATGGGGACCTGCTCCGCAAGTTGATCGCCAAGCACAATGTAGATTGTTGGCTTGTGAACACCGGCTGGACCGGTGGCCAATATGGCGCAGGCCACCGTATGCCCATCAAAGCCACCCGCGCATTGTTAGACGCAGCGCTTTCCGGCAAACTCAAAAATGTCAAAATGCGCAAGGATCCGACATTTGGATTCGAAGTTCCGGTCAAAGTGGAAGGTGTTGACACCAGCATACTTGATCCACGCGCAACTTGGGCAGACGCCGCGGCATACGACAAAAAGGCTGAAGCACTGGTCGGCATGTTTGCAGAAAACTTTGCGCAATACGCTGATCATGTGGACGATGAAGTCCTTAACGCAGGCCCCGCACCCGTGCGAGAGAAGGCGTAATGCGCCTCTTACAAGCGATTTTCTAAGTGAATGGCGAGGCCTCAAACCTCGCCATTTTGCTAAGCACTACCAATTAATATTCCGGCCGCGAATACCAAAGCGCCGCCAAGCACAACTTGGAATGTCGCGCGAAAGAATGGTGTATCCATATACTTGTTCTGGATCCACACGATCGCCCACAGCTCTAAAAACACAATTCCAATTGCAATCCAAGTTGCCGTCCAGAAATCAGGAATGAGGTAAGGCAGCGCGTGCCCTAAGCCGCCGATCGTCGTCATGATGCCTGAGGCCAGGCCACGTTTAACCGGTGAGCCACGTCCAGAGATCTGCCCATCATCCGATGCAGCCTCTGTAAAACCCATAGAGATACCGGCACCGACCGATGCGGCCAACCCGACGAGAAACGTTGTCCATGTGTCTTGGGTGGCAAACGCGGTTGCAAATATCGGTGCCAGTGTTGAGACCGATCCATCCATCAGCCCCGCAAGCCCCGGCTGCACCCATGTTAGAATAAATTGCCGATGCGCTTCCCGGTCCTCCTCAGCACGCACGTCATCAGGTAAATGTTTTTTCTCCATGCGATCCGCTGAGCGTAGATGTGCAACTTCTGCGGCCGCCAGATCACCTAGAAGCTTTCGCGTGTCCGCGTCCCGTGTTTGTTGGGCTGCGCGCGTATAAAAGTTGTGCGCATCGGTTTCCATGTTCGCAGCCTCATCACGAATTTTCTCGAGCGGCAAATTCTCGACAAGCCAGATGGGCCGACGCGCATAAAATCCCGCCACATGTTCGCGCCTTAAAAGCGGAATGGTCTCTCCGAAACGCTTTTTGTGTAGCTCAATGAGGCGACGTCGATGTTGGTCTTCCTCCTCGGCCATCCCATCGAAAATTCTTGCCGTGTCAGGAAATGCGTCACGCAACCGCTCAGCATACGTTCGATAAATACGCGCATCATCTTCTTCCGAAGAAATAGCAAGTGCCAAAATTTCTTGCTCCGACAGATCGCGAAACTGCCGCCTTCCCGAAAAACCAGGTATCATCAAGAAACCTCGTGTTGAATAGCAATTTAGTTAGCGGGCATATGTTGTGAAAATCAAGAGCGGCTCGACACAAAGCCGCACATTTCAGTGGTCAACGTGCCTTTCGCTGTCTGGCATGACGTTACGATCGGCTATCGCCAACGGATCATAGCTAATGACAGTTTGCTAACATTGCACAATTTGGGGGCAACAATGCTTGATACCATTATTTTTTACGCGATACTATTGACTGTCGTCTTGGTCACATTGTCGCTTGTTTACAGGTTCGCACCATTTCACAAGTTTAATCCTGAAGACAATCCCGCGTTTGTTTTATTTCCCAAATACAAAGCCACCTTCTCCGTTCCTCACAAAGCAATTCAAGCATCATTGCAATCGCTGCAATTCAAACCAGACGACAACGACCAACTGAAGTTTCGGCGCGGAAAAGTGTATGGCGATTTTTCAGCCAAAGCCATTAGGCTAAATGTTGAGATCGATTCCGAACGAAACCTCATTACGGTCTTCGCACCCTACTTGGTTATTCTGTTCGACACTGGAGATCTCTGGCGCGTCACGCACGACATTTTGCAAGGCGCCAACGAATTCGCAAAGCGGGCACATTGACGTAATTGCTATCGAGATTTATGCGCACCATTAACCGTTGATCAATTGCATGAGACACAAAAGGTCGAATTGCTTACTCAAACATTGGAGTCGTTCTAATCGGTAATTTGAATTATTCTAATCAACGCCAACACGTCAAAGTTCACCTTGACAAAGCGCGGCGATAGGCGCTTCTTGACCCATCGCATCAACATTTGAGCCACCCTCTGGCTCGCCTGTTGAGGAACGCATCCTTTGCGGGGCCTTGAACCCCGACCATTGGAGAGCAAAATGTCTTGTGACCAAAAGCCGACGTTGCATCGTCGCGACTGCACTGCAAACCCAGCAAAAAACTCATCCCAAGCTGCGCGTCTCGTTGGCGTCGGTTTCCGGCTTTGGCTATCCGGTTTCCGGTCAAGCGATGTGTCTTATTGGGAGAACGCCTGGCAACTTTATTCAAGCGTTCTGGGTCCGCATCCAGCCAGTGCCGCGATCAATGAACTGTCCGGATGGGTGCGCGCGGTGGCCACATCAGCAAACCGCGAAATTGAAGTGTTGCCTGATACCTGTCCCGGGTTCTGTCGCGATGAATGTCTGGCCGTTGCAATGATTGCTGCCTGCCAACACAAAACCTGCCCGGCCATGCGCGCCTGCGCATTTGCATTGGTGGAAAATTCTTGCGTTGAGGACGTCGTCACCCGGTCAGAGTGCTTCGCCTCCACAATGCTGGGCGTAAACCAAGTTCTGTCTCCCGACTACATTGTCAACACGGCTGCTTTAGATCTAGAGCCGCCAACGGAGTATGTGCAATGATCGTTTGCTCGTGCGCCGTTCTGAGCGATGCAGATATAGAAGGTGCCCTGATCGACATTCTCAATCAAGAAAATGCCCCATTGCCAACGCCGGGCATCGTTTTCCGCCACCTCAAAAAGAAAATGAACTGCTGCGGATGCGCGCCACTGACAGTGGAGATGATCTACGCCAAAATGACGACACTGGAACGGCGCGGACTAATTTGCCCGTACGCCGGGGCCAACGTGCGCGGAAAGCTCCTGCGTCTCGTCCCACGTGAAAAAGTCGCACAGACAAACACCCAGGGTCTCCCCCTCGCCGTTTAGCTTTGCCACTACATATTTCGCTTCAACTCCAGCCGTTTTCAGACTACATCAGTAAACGGAACAAGGTCGGAGCCCAAGGGAGAGCGAAACATGAAAGGCGATAAAGCTGTCATCGAGATTTTAAATGACGCCCTCAAACACGAACTCGGAGCCGTCAATCAGTATTGGCTTCACTATCGACTACTCGAGGATTGGGGCTTCACCAAACTTGCCAAAAAAGAGCATGAAGAATCCATCGAGGAAATGCACCACGCCGACAAGATCATAGAACGCATCATCCTGCTTGAGGGCCATCCCAATCTCCAACATGTTGCGCCTCTTATGATTGGTGAAAATATTAAAGAGGTGCTCGAGTGCGATCTTAAGGGCGAATACAACGCCAAAGAACTTTACATGAAAGGCCGAGACCTCTGCCGTAAAAAAGAAGATTACGTTTCCATGGGCCTATTTGAAGAGTTGCTGGCCGACGAAGAAGGCCATATCGATTTCCTCGAAACACAGCTCGAGCTTCTAAAGACCATCGGTATCGAAAGATACGGCCTGTTGAACGCTGGCTCCGCCGACAGCGCCGAATAATGTATCGGCAGTTGGCCCATTAACGAAACCGCCACCGCTTAATTTCTGAGCATTCCAAGCCCGGAATGCCAGGGAATCGCGTGCGCTCAAAAAGCGCCACGAAAGAGCCCCATTAGAACGTGTTAGTGATCAGCAAGCGGGGCCCAGGAGTTCCAGACCGATCCTTGAGATTGCCAGCTTGGAGGCTGACAAGGATTTCAAACCGAGTGGCGGATTGTCTGGAGAAACGTGGGAACAACACAAAAAAAGCCGCCGCGTTGGACGATGAAAAAATTTCCAACAGTCCTCGTCTGCCTTTTGCTGTGCGCCTGCGCAGCCGACATTCGTGAAGCTGTTCCGCCAGAATTGTCTTCACGTGCCCAAGTCATCGGCCTTGCAAGCAGTGACATACGCATGTGGGGCGACGAAGCCCCAAATGACTTTGCAAAAAAAGCCAAAGAACTCCGTCGCCAACGAAAAAGCGACCCCGCGTTCAACCCAAAAAAGAGACAGATGGTCAACGTTCTCGTGCTGTCGGGCGGCGGCTCAGACGGGGCCTTTGGCGCCGGCCTGCTTAACGGTTGGACCGCCTCAGGCAAGCGACCAAAGTTTATGGCCGTCACAGGCGTAAGCACCGGAGCACTTATCGCGCCCTTTGCGTTTCTTGGCCCAAAGTATGATTCCAAACTGCGCGAATTTTACACCCAGTATTCCACCAAAGACATTTTGACGCCTACCGTGGTCGCCGGGCTATTGGGCAACTCATCCGTTTCAAGCTCAGCCCCACTTGCAAACTTAATCGAAAAGTACATGACCCACGCCGTGCTGCGCGAGATTGCCGCCGAACACAATCGCGGTCGCCGCTTGTTGGTCGGAACCACAAATCTCGACGCGGAGCGATCTGTCATTTGGGATATGGGACAAATTGCAACCGCAAACAACTCCAAAGCGTTGCAGTTGTTCCGCCGCATTCTGCTCGCCTCCGCATCAATTCCGGGTGTCTTTCCGCCTGTGCTGATCGATGTTGAAGTTGACGGCAAAAAGCGCCGCGAAATGCATGTGGACGGCGGCACCACAGATAATGTCATCTTGCTGCCTGTCGAAATAAATCTCAAAGTCACCGACCGGGCTTTGAAGCGCAAGCCCAAGCGGCGGCTTTACATCATTGTCAATTCGCACCTTAATCCGGAATGGAAGCGCGTTGAGCCCAAGACCATGTCAATTGCAGGTCGCTCAATCCAGACCATGATCAAGCAGCAAACGATCGGCGACGTCTTAAAGCTCTACGACTTTTCCAAAAAGAACAAGTTTGACTTCAATCTTGCCAGCGTGCCGCCGGAGTTTCGCAAAGAAGCAAAAGAGCCGTTTGATAAGGAATACATGAACGCCCTATTTGCGTACGGTGAAAAGCTCGGCAAAGAAGGCTTTCGCTGGGAAAAAAGACCAACGAATTTGTGAGGGAGGGGGAAGCACAACATGCGCGCAACTTGGTTTTTAATCGGAGCGCTTTGCGCGTCCGCCGTTTGGCTCTTAATCATTGCCACATTGGGCACCAACTGGCTTAACGCGATCTTGGGTGTTGGGTAGGTGGGTGTGAAGGAAAGCAAGAAGCGGACTTTTGCTATCTGTCAGCGCTGGGCCATGAAGCGACATAATAAGACGGGTAAATTTTTCGATCAGCGCTAAGGGTCCCAACTCTAATTTCCACTCTGGATTTTATATCGTGCAACTGTTTCAAAGCGCGCCTTGCATGGATTTCCCTCCCAATTAGCTTTTTTGCCATGACTGCTCAAAGCAGAACTAAATTGATTAAGACCCTTTCAGCACAATCAGAAATCAAGCGAAAGTAATGACGGAGGGACTCCGTACTGATTAACCGCTGACCATAATTAAATGCTTCGAAAATTAAGCGGAATTGCGCAGGGCAATTGTCGAAAAAGAATATCACTCGCATCTGAGTAGACTGCGGCCAAAACATAAAATACCGAATTCAAATGGAACGCAATCATAATCGTCATTCGATCATACGGTGTCCTAGCGCAATAAAGAGACTTAACAAAGTGAAATCCAAAATTTGTTCCACGGTTCTTTCCAAACATGAATGAGGCCTCCCATGACATTAAACATTACGCTGAATGGCGACGTGACGCTTGACGAGTCTGCGGGCCTGCAGGTTGGTGGTGTTGGTACTCCTACAGAAGATAACGATGACGATGATGTAACACTGGCGACTTTGCAAAGCGATGCACCAGCGTTTTACAATCGGCTTTTTTCTGGAGGTCAACTCAATCTCAGTACGACATTTCCAACATTGATCGGCGTGGCGGAAAGCCAAGACGATCTCATATCTGTAAGTTCCGACACACCATTAACAGACATATCTTTCTCCTTTACCGAAGGGGGTCCAACGGGGTTATCAACGCTCGACGGCAATCAGATCTTTTATTATGCAGACCCAACGGACTCCAATATCCTTTTGCTTCGCGAGGGCTCTGGCGCAACCCCGGATCAAAATGGAGACATTGTTGCGGCCCTATATTTGGATATCGATACAACATCGCTGACAACAGCCGACGTAAAACTCTGGATCGTACAATTTGAATCGCTACTTAACACAAATACGAGCGATCATGACGATGCATTGCAATTACAAAACTTGTCAATTGGTGCTTCATCGGAACTAAGCTTTGACTTTGATGAAGTGAAGTCGGGCAACTTCTATTTCATTATGTATGGCGAAACCGATGGCGCAGTACTCGTGACCTCAAGTGATCCCGATAATCTGCCAACCAATACAAGCCAAGGCGGCATAGGTGCGACTATCGGTGTTGCAAGCCAAATGACGGGCGCGGGAGAAGCGCTCGTTTTTACTTATATTGATCAGGTGCCAACAAGTGACCTCTTGAATACTCCTGCCAATCCAAATCTCTGGAAAAGCGAAAGCAATATCGATTACGGCGGATTGATCAATGGCACAGGTGGCAGTGTTACAGTTTCGCAAACCCAAGGAAGCGGACCTGCAAGCCTGACACTTGAAGCCTATTCAACTGCCATTGAAACCGGAAGCACTAATCCTGATTATTCTGACGGTCTCATCACTAACGACGCGTCGGTTTCGATTACCAGCATTCAAATCGTGGAAACGATTCCAGGAGATTTTACCGCGAGTGCACAGTTTTCAAGCGGGACGTGGACCGTTACAGGTTTAGAAGCTGGAGACGTAATTAAATACACAACGGATGGTTTACACAATCGCCTAGTCGTTGCTCACGCAGATATTCAAGACGCAAACGCTAATTTTGATATTGGTGCTGTGAGCATCTTGCAATCGAGTTCCGATACGGTTGCGCTCAATAACATCTTTTTCGAAGATGATGGGCCGGATGCTGTTGTCACCAACAGTACGCCTGACATGCTGCTTTTGGACGAGAGCCCCGTTCCAGCAACTGGAGACGGTATTGTTTCCGTGACTGCAAACTATGCCGACAATTTTTCAGGAACAACAGACTTTGGCACGGATGGCGCAGGCAGCGCGTTGTTTTCGCTAGATCTATCAGGCTCCAACATCGGCTCCGGCCTTTATGCTCTTGATACGTCTGACACGCAAGGTGTTGGTGGTGATGGCGACGGCATTGGGCAAGGTGATGAGATCTTGCTCAATCAATCCGGTAACACTGTTACGGGTTCGGCTGGCGGGACTGATTTCTTCACCATCTCCATCAACCCGAATACGGGTATTGTAACCTTCACACAGCTTAACAATATTTGGCATTCAAACACCGCCAATCATGATGATCAGGAAATCCTTACGTTATCGGGTGGCGATTATCTGCGCGTTGTGCAAACCGTGACGGACGCCGACGGTGATAGCGATTCGGCTTTCATCGATGTAAGCACTGGCGTGTTCAAAATTGAGGATGATGGACCGGATTCGGTTGTCTCGAATAGCACGCCTGACATGCTGCTATTAGACGAAAGTCCTTTGCCAGCTATCGGTGATGGCATCGCATCTGCGACTGCGAACCTCGCCGACAATTTTGCGACGCCAACGGATTTTGGTACGGACGGTGCTGGCAGCGCACTGTTTTCGCTAGATCTTTCAGGCGCAAATGTTGGATCAGGTCTTTATGCTCTGGATCCAGCCGACACCCAAGATGTTGGTGGTGACGGTGATGGCATCGGCCAAGGTAATGAAATTTTGCTCAATCAGTCTGGTAATACGATCACAGGATCGGCTGGAGGTACGGATTACTTCACGATTTCCATCGATCCAAACACTGGCATCATAACGTTTGCCCAACAGAATAACATCTGGCATTCAAACACCGCCAACCATGATGATCAGGAAGTCCTGACACTTACGGGCGGCGATTACCTGCACGTTGTGCAAACAATTATCGATGGTGATGGTGATAGCGATTCCGAATTCATCGACTTAAGCACTGGTGTGTTCAAAATTGAGGATGATGGGCCAAGTTTAACGCTCTCAATCAAACAGGGCGCAGAAATTCGTCTCGACGAAACAGATAACGACGCTGATGACGGTGATGTCGGTGGCTTTCTCGCTAACGTTACAGTTACGGGTGCGGTTCTATTTTCATCAACACCGACATTTGGAACCGATGGTGCAGGATCAACCAATTACTCCCTGTCGATAAGCTCTGAGGGTGCGGATTCAGGCCTTTTGGATTCTCAGACTGATCAAGCTGTACTCCTCTATACCGATGGCTCTGACATTGTTGGCCGCATTAATGTGATGGGATCTGATCTCGAAGTTTTGCGGATCAGCATAAATTCATCGTCCGGTGATACAACGGTAAAGCAATCGCGTGCTGTTGAGCACGACGACACGACTGATCCAGACGAATCAACTTCACCAGAAGTCCTCGATCCCAACGTCTTGTTCGTTAATCGCACAATCGTGGATGCCGATGGCGATAGTGCGAATCAGCAAGTCGATTTAGGTCCCATCATAAAAATTGAAGACTCGGGACCAACCATGACGTCGGCGCAAAACCTTGTCATCGATAACGTCGTCAATGACATGGAATCTGGCACGCTCGGTTTTGATACAGGCTCCGATATCGATGGAATATTCGCAATCACAGATGCGACAAAAACGGCGTCCCTTGATTGGAATTTCGCGGACGTCGATGGAGATACGCAAGTTGGAAACAACGAGATCATTGGCACGCTAGATGGCGACGATCTTTACTCTTTAATCATCAACGATGATGGATCGTACAAATTCACACTACTGGGTGAGCTGGAAAGCGAAGTCGTCATGCTTGATGTTGAAGACATCAAGGCTGGCGGCCCAGATACAAACTTCATTGATGTTGGTGCGCTTGGGTCATCCGCTTTTGTACGAATAACGGGCATTGGCGGTGCGATAAACGAAAGCAATGAAAATGTCGGCGTCAAAAACGGCAACTTGGATGCAAATGAGGGACTAATCTTCGAGTACTTTGAAAACAACATGGTTGAACCTATATCCTCACTTTCCATCGGAACCAAAACAGCGCAGACCGTGACTTACTCATTCGAGGCTGAGTTTGAGGGGCAAGTTGTTTTCTCTGGTACTCAAGTTGTCGAAAAGAACGGTACGCTCCTTATCGAAGGAATGAACGATCAGCTTTTTGATAAGGTCACGATCGAGAATCTTGATGGCAATGCGGTGAAAATCGGCCTGGAGGATATCAAGATTGAAACCCCACCAGACGATGTTGTCCTCGCATTTGATGTTTCGCATACAGATTCAGATGGGGACTCAGCAACGCTCGCTGTGGCTGATCTTGACAACGATTCCGATAACGACACGTTCAAAGTTTCGATCGATGCCGACGGTGACAACATGATCACTTAAAACAAAAAAAGACAGGGTTCCAGATCTGCACTTGGAACTCAAATGTTTGCGTTAGTTTTCTTGAATCTTTTAAAGGCGTACTAAAAGTTCGGTCTTTAGCGAGACTCTTACTTGGAACGGCCAGTTACAAAAGAATATCAAATGAGTGTATCGCAGTTAAGGAGTCTCAACCTTGAGTTCCGAGGCACCGCTTAAAGATTTACGTCGACAGCTCAAATTCGGACTGCTCTTTCTGCTTTTTTTTGGATTTTTCATAAATCTGCTAATTCTGACGACACCCATATTTATGATGCAAGTTTTTGATCGGGTGCTCTCCAGCGGTAGCATTGAAACGCTTGTATTCTTAGGCCTGATCGCAGGGATAGCGGTGCTAGTCCTGGGGCTTCTGGAAATTGTTCGTGGTTATTTGCTGGCGCGAATAGGCTCTTGGATCGAAAAAATGCTGTCACCTTTCATTTTGCGTGCCAGCGTTGACGGCGCCATGTCCGGTCGTGTTACGTCCGCTCAAGGGTTGCGTGATGCAGCAACGCTTAGAGCTTTCTTTGGTGGGGAAAGCGTTCGTGGTTTGCTGGACCTTATCTGGACCCCTGCGTTCATCGCAGCAATGTGGATTATCCATCCGCTGGTTGGATGGCTGTCCATCGTATTTTGTGCACTTCTGATTATATTTGCTGTCCTCAACGAATTCGCAACCCGTTCGCAAGTTAGAAAAGCAAGTGAGCAACAAATTGCGGCCAACGGGTTTGCTGAGCACGCTATTCGGAATGCTGATGTTATTAGTGCCATGGGTATGATGGACGCGTTCCAAAAGTGCTGGGCGGACGTCAGTATGCGTGGTTGGAAAAATCAATGCGCGGCATCGGATCGTGGCGGTTGGTTTAAGGGGCTTTCGAGATTCGTGCGCTTGCTCGCCCAGATTTCTACGCTGGGTCTTGGTGCCTACTTGGTTCTTGCCGGTGAAATGACTGCCGGGGGAATGATTGCGGCCTCAATCCTGTCAGCGCGCGCCTTGGCACCGGTTGAAATTGCAATTAGCTCGTGGAAGGGGCTCGTAAGTGCCCGCGCTGCTTATGACCGCATTGAAGATTTGATGCAAAATGAAGACCGGGACGGAGCATCCATGGAACTGCCGCCGCCGGAAGGTCATGTTTGTGTTGAACATTTAGAATTCTCTTTTCCAAACCACGAACATACAATTCTTGAGGACATCAATTTGTCCGCTGAACCAGGCCAAATTATTGGCATTGTCGGTCACTCAGCCGGCGGGAAATCAACGCTCTGCCGCCTGTTAATTGGCAGTCTAAAACCAACAAGTGGTACAATTCGACTAGACGGCGCCGAGATTCATAAATGGTCCCCTGCAAAACTTGGTAAGCACGTTGGCTATCTTCCACAGAACATCGAACTCTTCCCAGGCAGCGTCCAACTCAATATTGCTCGAATGCAAACGGAAACCGATCCAAAGTCAGTGATCGAAGCCAGCCAACTTGCTGGCATCCACGAGATGGTGCTAAGGCTCCCCGACGGCTACGATACAGACATTGGTTCAAACGGCACTAAATTGTCAGGCGGTCAGCGTCAACGAATTGGGCTTGCTCGTGCCCTCTTTGGTAACCCGAAGCTTATTGTTCTCGACGAACCCAATTCCAATTTGGATTGGCAAGGAGACGAAAGCCTAGCTAAAGCGCTGCTAGCGGCACGCAATCGTGGTGCAACCATATTTGTCGTTTCCCACAAGCCGGCATTACTCGAAATTACAGACAAGCTAGCTGTATTGAACCAAGGAACTTTGCAGAAGTTCGGAGAAAGCCAGGAAATTCTATCGCTTGTTGAAGCAAAAGCTGCGAAGCGACCAACCCGCAAAGGCCGACCAAAACTGCATGTTGCCAGCAATAGTACGACTAACAAAACTTAACGCGTGTGAGTAGATTTTGAGGTATTGGTAGATGCAATGTTGGTTAGGAAAAGAGTTATGAGTCTGTTCCACGAACTCAAACCTGTTGTTGCTGTAGGTCTCGCGGTCATAATTGCATTTTTTGGGATTGGCTTCGCTTGGGCGGCGACCTTCGATCTCAAGAGCGCAGTCATTGCAACAGGCAATGTTACGGTCGAAGGCGACCACAAACGAATACAACACTTTGAGGGTGGCATTGTTGAACGCATCCATGTCCGAGATGGGAAATCGGTCAATAAGGGTGATATTCTGGTCACCCTTAACGACGTCCAAATGCGCGCGCAGTTGGACGATATTACACATCAAATACAGACGCTCGCTGCCATTGAGGCAAGGCTGAGAGCAGAGCG
The DNA here is from genome assembly GCA_965222775.1 of Hyphomicrobiaceae bacterium. Lineage (GTDB taxonomy): Bacteria > Pseudomonadota > Alphaproteobacteria > Rhizobiales > Hyphomicrobiaceae > CBDCUV01. Next base: position 383,383 of record OZ244971.1, on the reverse strand, counting down.
CGAAAATCGAACCGACATCAAGTTTGATCATAGGTTTCTGTCCGATGTTAGCGATTCTGATCTCAAGGCAATCATTGAGCAAGAGAAACTGCATTTTAAGACCCGGGCTAAGACCGAACAAAGCCGCCGGAATGTTCTAAGAAACAAAATCAAACAGATCCGAAAGCAAATCACTGGTAGTGAACATCAGCTAAAAGCTGTTATTGAACAAATCAAAATCCTCGACCGACAAATCGCGCGCATGAATGAACTGGTTGAAAGGCGAAACGCACGCTTAACGGCATTAGATGAACTACTCCGAGCACGGTCCGAACGTGAGGCAAAAAGAGGTGAGCTGATTGCCGCAATCGCCAGCGCAAAGGTCGCCATAACGGAAATCGAACTCAAATTATTGAATTTGGAATCCGAGCGTCTTTCCAAAATCAATGCCAAATTCACGGAAATCCAGGCGAAGAGGTTGCGGCTTACGAAGTCTTACAGTGATGCCCATGACCGCATCAGGCGAACAGTCATCAGGAGTCCGGTAAATGGGCGGGTCATGAATGTTCGCGTAAAAACGGTTGGCGGAGTCGTTAAGTCTGGTGAACTTATAATGGAAGTGGTGCCGGACGATAGCAAAATGATCATTAAGGCTCGCATATCACCACGCGACATCGATGAGACAAAGGTTGGGGATACGGCTTACATTACCTTTCCGTCCTATCCGCAACGTCATCTCGTCCGTCTTGAAAGTAAGCTTGTTTACCTATCACCTGATGCTTACGAAGATGAGGACGCCAAGAAAAGTTATTACGAAGCCGATTTAGCCCTCGATGGTGAAAAGCTCGCATTGCTCGCACCGCAAATTACTCTGGTGCCGGGTCTGCCGGTTGAGGTCTACATAAGAACTGGGGGCCAAACGTTGCTTGATTACATTCTCCAACCTATACTTTTGTCTTTAGAGCGTACATTCCGTGAACAGTAGTCAATCCACCGTGATTTTATGGGGCGTAATTTTGGCCAGTGCTAGGCTTCAAAGAAGTCGACCCTTCCAACTGATTTGCAGTTCTTGCGGACATACCTTTTGTCGATTGGCTCTTTGAAGTGCATGAATTGGAACCTCAATGTTTATGACATGGTAAACCTTGGTTTGGCCTGCTATGGGTCTTGGTTGCGTGAAAACGTTGACCCATGGGGTAACTCTGCCGTTGGGCGTTCTTATTGCTCGATTTTAGCAGATTTTTCTTCTGGTGGACGCACGGTGAGCCCCTGATCGCCTCTGAGGCGGCACCGGTGATTCCGTGAGCGCCCCTGAGCGATAAACCAAGTCGTTATGAGACCTTGATCGCTTCAATCAGCGGCTTGACGCCAAGGATGTTAATGACGCGTGTGAGATTGTGGGTCAGTACGGCAAGCGCCATTTCGGTGGCGACTTTCGGCAGCGTCCTGCAAAGAAAATGCGTTGCGCCCATCCGCGCCTTGATTGTTCCGAACGGGTGCTCAACCGTCTCGCGGCGGGTGCGCATGGCCTGCGGGTTCTCATCCAGCCGGCGTTGGACATCTTCGAGCACATCTTCGTGTTCCCAACGTGGAATTCGCCGCTCGTTGCCGGGCGTGCATTTCGGTTTCAGCGGACAACTCCGGCAGACATTGGTCCAGTAGCGGCGGATGAGTTTGCGATCCTGCTCGGTTGTCATGCGGTAGACTAGCTTTTCTCCTGCCGGGCAGCGATAGACATCCTCATCGGCCAGATAGGCGAAGTCCTGCTTGCCAAAGCGGCCTGTCGACTTCGCGCCGGACGTCATCGGCTTGGGCAATGTCACCTTGATGCCGGCGTCATCGCAGGCCTTGATCTCCTCGCTGGTGTAGTAGCCGCGATCCGCCACAGCTTCGAGTTCGTCAACGCCAAGAACTTTTTTCGCCTGCTTCCCTATGTTGGCCCGTTGTGCCCGATCCGAGCCGCTATTCGTTACTTCGTGCGCGATGATCAGGTGATGCTCGGTATCGACTGCCGTCTGCACGTTGTAGCCAACGACCCCGGAACCGCGACCGCTGGTTGCCATCGAGCAGGCATCAGGATCGGTGAACGAGATCTGACCGTCGGGCGACGTCAGCATCTGTTTCTCGATCGCGTCGAGCTTTTCCATTTCCGAATGTAGTTTCTCAAGTTTGTCCTTGAGCCTGATCCTTTTCAGCGCAATCACATCTGTCTGCTCTTGCAGATCGGCGCTGTCGAGCTGCGAAAGATAGCGGGAAACGCTCTCCTCCAATTGCTTCCGCCGACGCTCAACTTTTCCTTTGGTGAAGTTCTTGTCGCGATTGTTGACGGCCTTGAACTTCGAGCCATCAATGGCGACGCTTGCTTTGGTCAGCAAACCCATCCGGCGGCAAAGCTCCACAAATTGCGCGCAGACTTTGCGAATGGCTGAGCCATTATCTTTGCGAAAGTCGGCAATCGTTTTGTGATCGGGAACTAGCCGGCCGGTCAGCCACATCACCTCCACGTTGCGACCGGCTTCGCGTTCCAATCGGCGGCTTGATTGCACGCTATTGAGATAGCCATAAACATAGAGCTTAAGCAGAATGGCTGGGTGATATGCAGGCCGCCCCGTTGCCTTCGGATCGACACCGGTAAAACCAAGTTCCGCCAGATCAAGTTCGTCAACGAAGACATCAATCACCCGAACTGGATTGTCTTCTTCGACCCAATCTTCCAGACTTTCTGGCAACATCGTCGCCTGAGCGCGATCCGCACCTTCGATAAACCTCTTCATCTGATCCCCCCGCTCAACCGCAGGAGAATCGTAACACTGTTCGCGTTTTCACACACCCAGGTTCACATCCGGACAACCGCGAATGGAAATTTCCGTCCGCAACCTGTTCAATAGCCGCTTAACTTGAGCCATTCCGCAGCACCAAACGTGCACACCAGCCTAACGTCTCCCTTCAAACGCATGACCACCATGCTCCACGCGGGATGGCAGCGCAAACACGTCTACGCCCAAACCGCCAGAGAAATGCAACAAAATTGGACGTGCTGCTGAGGTGTTAAGACATTAAAGTCCGAGGGATTGGCCTGCCCCCTTCGATTGCTCTAGTTTGAATGTTCGTTCGCTGGCGGCGCCCGTGGCAATGGAACGAGAATTTCTGGTGCCTGCGGCTGGTAGCTGGGTGGTGAAAACGAGCGTCTATGATAGTCGTGATGTCGAAGGAACAAGGGGGATAGTCCAATCTCGGATAGAATGGCTGCGGCAGCGCGCCTAAAAAACTTACTAGGCATCCCACAGCTCATCGTTCTGGCTGTGGTCCTCATCGGTGTCTTGGCGCCGGATACGCTGGTCACCATTGTCTCCGGTGCCAGCCTCGGTTTCATGGCCTACTTCGATTGGTTGATCCTCGCCGTTTCGAGTTTTTTTCTTTTCTTATGCGTCTACTTGATGTTCAGCCGCCACGGCGACATCACGCTCGGCAAGGACGGCGAAGCGCCGCAATACGACACGATATCTTGGCTGGCGATGTTGTTTGCCGCGGGCATGGGCGCGGGCCTGGTTTTTTGGGGTGCTGCTGAGCCCGTCCAACATTTCATGCACCCGCCAACAAATGAAGTTACCGCTGGAAGTGATGCTGCGGCCAGGCAGGCCTTCCGTATGACCGGACTGCATTGGGCTCTGCATCCCTGGGGGATCTACGCCATGGCGGCGCTGACTGTCGCCTTTTTTTGTTTCCGACACGACCAGCCCATGCTGCCGAGCGCTCCCATGCGTGCCGTGCACGGCGAGAGGTGGCGTTGGCTTGAACGCGTTGTCGACACGCTGGCACTCTTGGCCGTTGTGTTTGGCGTTGTTGCTTCGCTTGGGCAAGGCGTCCTGCAGGTCGCCAGTGGTTGGCACAGCTGGATGGGATGGTCAGCCCCAGCATGGCCGACACACCTCGCAGTAACGATCATTCTCGCGACCTGTTACATGTTGTCAGCCGCTGGCGGTATTGACAGAGGTATCAAACCGCTCAGCGATCTCAACATGGTATTGTGTATTCTGCTTCTGGTATTTGTGTTGGTGGCAGGGCCAACGGTCGCGTTGCTGCAAACCATAATCAATACACTCGGCGACTATGTCGCGCACATCATTCCGCTTTCATTCACATTGCACCAATGGGACAATAAAGGCCTTGCGTGGACGCATGAATGGACGCTGACGTATTTCTTATGGTGGATTGCCTGGGGACCTTTTGTCGGTGTTTTTGTCGCTCGCATAAGCCGTGGGCGTACCATCCGCCAATTCTTGTTGGGGGTCCTTCTCGTCCCGGCCGTGTTTTCTATTTTCTGGTTTGCTGTCCTTGGTGGCAGCGCCGTACTGCTGGCAATGGGCGGCGACCAGGCCTTTGTGGAATCAGCCACGATTGACCCTTCAAATGCGACGTACGCCATGTTGGAGCGCTTGCCCTTTGCGCAGATTACGAAGTTTGTGACGCTGGTGCTGGTCTTCGTCTTCCTTGTTACGAGTGCCGACAGCGGCTCTTACGTCCTCGGCATGTTCAGCGCCAAGGGCGCAACGCGGCCGCCGACGAGCATTCGTTTGTTCTGGGGCGGTAGTATCGCGGCGCTCCTGGTTTGGACGCTCTTTACTGGAAAGGGGATTGAAATCAATCGCAGTTTCGCCGTCTTCGGTGCCATTCCCTTCATGTTCATTATGATCTGGCAAACCTGGTGTTTGTTGCAAAGTTTGCTTGGCCGCGCAGCGAAATCCTAACGCCGCGAAGCTCAATCTCGTGCCGCACCAACCCTACCAAACCCATAATCGGGCAATTGAAGCGTGTCGACAATCTCCCGGCCAATGGAAAGCCGTGCCAAGCCCGGAATTTGAAACGCCTTCATCACTTGGTTGCGAAAGAACAACCCTAATCGCGTCTTGGGCGCAAAGGAACGGGCAAACCCCTCCGCCGCTTTTTGCTTTTTGGCGATAAAGGGCCGCAACAAATTTTCGTAAGCTTGAAAAGCCGCAACGTGGCGACCGCCTGATCGTGAAAGTTCACCGGCCAACACATAAGCCGCTGTCATGGCTAAGGCTGTCCCTTGACCGGCCAATAACGAAACACAAAAGGCCGCGTCGCCAACGAGAGCGACCCGGCCCCGCGACCAGGTCTCCATCTGGATCTGACTAACACGATCGAAATAAAGATCCTCAGTAGCGTCCAGCGCGTCAAGGATGCGCGCGCATTCCCATTCACCTTCCGCAAAGGCTGCCCGAAGCAATGCCTTTTGCGATCTTAGATCGTGCGATTTTAGATCGGTTGCATTGTCCGGTGCGCCATAATCATTGGAAAACACAAACAAAAAAAGTGTGCGATCCTCATGCATCGCGAAACGCGCGAGCTGCCGCCCAGGCAAACCATACGTCACATAAACTTGCTCATCGCGCGGCCGATAGCCTTGAACTTCGAACGCCGCCACGCCATAGCCAAGGGATTTTTCAAACTGGTCTTGTGGTCCAAACACCAACTTGCGAACACCAGAATGCAGACCGTCGGCACCTATCACCAAATCAAAACGACGCGCACCGCCATGTTGAAATTGCACATCAACACCGCCCGAATGTTCTTCAAGCGCGACGATCTCGTTGCCGAATATGATTTCTGACGTGTCTTTCATTCTGTCAAAAATCAAGCGCGAAAGATCACTGCGCCCGAGCGTAACAAAACGACCACCGGTAAGTTCATGAAAAACCTTTGTCCCAAAACCCGCCGCGCGCCGCCCAGCACCATCAACGACCTTGAGTTCGCGCATGTGATACCCAACGCGGTTGATGTCGGACAACAAACCCATGCGCGCGGCAATATCGTAACCAAGCCCCCAGAAATCGACGACATAACCGCCCGTGCGCAGCTCCGGAGACGTTTCAACAAGCGTCGGCGAAAACCCGGCCCGTTTAAGCCAATGGGCGAGCGTTGGCCCGCCAATCCCGGCGCCGGAAATCAAAATCGACTTGTTTTCCATTCACAAAGGTTAGCATGCGGGCGAGGCGCCACCACGAGCAAACTGGCGGTCGAAATGTGATTTTGTTGATTTGGCCACAAGATCTTTCACATACGCTTCACGCGCGCACTTCGTAGCCCATGAGAACCCAAATCCTGCGCGATACCGATCGATTAAACCAATCAACACAAACACGCGCAGCTGTCGCTTTATCATTCATGGGTGCCAGCAACGATCGCCACATTTTTGAGAGAACAAGGGCCGTCATTCAAGACGATCTGCCCCGCGCCCAAGCATCGATATGATAATACTACATTTCTCAATAACCTGATCGCCAACATTGCGCCGCATCAGTCTTTGGGCACGGTGCAAATAAATTGGACATGGGCCCACCCGACCAACGCGCAGTGTATCAACTCGTTGACAGTTTGTGTCTCAACGATGCGACGGTTCTTGATTTATTGGATCGCAAACCGCGCGAACGTGCGCCATAGAGGAAAAATGCAAGGGCTTGATCTTAGTTTGCGTTTGTCACGTTGGCGTTAAAAGCTTGGCGTTGTGACCTGCGCAGGTGCAGCCATCAGAAGATGAAGTTTTTTTTAAAAGCAACAAGACCTCGCGCTCGCCTAAAGCTCAATTTCTTTTGATGCGTTTTTAAAAGATAACCTTGCTGGTATTGGCGTGACAGGTATGATGCTTTTTGAACTGGCAGATTACAAACCAGATTTTTAGTCGACCGCGACAATGCACCAATGCACGACAATAACCGCGCACTGTTTCAATCGGTTTGGAAACGAAAGCAAAAATGTCTGACTCATGTTTTCGTGACGCAAAAACTAGGAACTGAAACAACGATTTTGAGTCGTTCACCCCGGCTATGACAAGACGCGGTGTTTACGTACCCGCTCTGAAATCCGCATCCCAACCCGGTTCGTGAATGCTTACGGGAGAAACAAAATGACGACAGTGAAGATAAACGGCAAAGACCGCGAACTTGATGGACCAGACGACATGAATCTCCTCTGGGCCATTCGCGATGTTGCCGGTTTAACGGGCACCAAATACGGCTGCGGCGCCGGCCTGTGCGGCGCATGTACGATTCACGTCGACGGCAAGGCCAAACGCGCATGTATGATGACGCTAAAAGACGTTGCGGGAAAATCTGTGACAACCATTGAAGGCCTATCGCCCGATGGCAATCATCCTGTTCAAGTGGCGTGGCGCGATTTGCATGTTCCCCAATGTGGCTTTTGCCAGGCGGGTCAAATCATGCAGGCTGCAAGCTTGCTAAAAGAAAAACCCAACCTATCCGACCAAGACATTCTCGACGGCATGGCCGGCAACATCTGCCGTTGTGGTTGTTATCAGCGCATCGTCGCTGCGGTTCGTCTTGCTGCTACGGGGAGCTGAGAACATGTTACATTATTTGGAAAAAGCACTTGGCAACGCCTCACCGGATAAAAACAGCAGTGCGGCCCAAAACCTTGTTCTAAAGAACGTCTCGCGGCGCGGCTTTTTATATGGAACTGGTGCCGGCTTTGCGATCGCAGCCTTTGCCACACCTGCCGAAGCCTTTGTGCGCTATCCCGTGGGCGGCACGACAATGCCAAACGGTTTAAAATATGATCCGCTGATCTTTGTTGAGATTGCCAAAGATGGAATTGTGACAATCATCGCGCACCGTGCGGAGATGGGAACCGGCGCACGCACGTCTTTGCCGTTGGTCTTGGCCGACGAAATGGGCGCCGACTGGAGCCGCGTCAAACTCAAGCAAGCCGAAGGTGATGAGCCAAAGTATGGCAATCAAGACACCGACGGTTCCCGCTCCATGCGCCACCACATTCAAAGTATGCGTCAGATGGGGGCTTCCGTTCGCCACATGTTGGCAAACGCTGCTGCAGAAAAATGGGGCGTCGATCCGTCGACCGTCAAGGTTGGCGTGCACGAAGTAACAAGCGGCAACAAAAAGGCTGGCTTTGGTGAGTTGGCCGAAGCGGCCATGAAGCAAAAGGTGCCGAAGTTCGAGGACTTAAAGTTCAAAACCGAAGCGGAGTTTCGCTACATCGGCAAGGGCGACGTCGGTATCTACGATTTACACGACATTACAACTGGCAAAGCCATTTATGGCGCAGACGTTTACTTGCCCGGCATGAAGTACGCAGCCGTTGCGCGCCCACCGGCCGTAGGGGCGTCGCCGACAAAATATGATGACAGTGCTGCACGCAAAGTCCCAGGCGTAGAAAGCATCCATAAATTGCCAACCTCCATCATGCCGGCAAAGTTTGCGCCCCTCGGCGGCATTGCCGTCATCGCATCAAACACCGATGCCGCAATCAAAGGCCGTGATGCGTTAAAGATCGATTGGGGCAAAAGCCCGCATTCCAGCTATAACACCCAAGCTTATAAGGCGGAGATGTCAAAGACCGCCAAAGCACCAGGCAAAGTTCTGCGCGCCGAAGGCGACTTCAAAAAGGCTTTTGAAGGCGCGAAGAAAACGGTCTCGCGTGAATACTATCAAGCGCACATGGCGCATTTGTCCATGGAACCGCCCGTCGCCGTTGCCAACGTCAAAGACGGCAAGGCAGAGATTTGGGCGCCGGTTCAGTCACCTTACGGTGCGCGCCAAGACATCGCCAAAGCGCTTCATATGAAAGAAGCCGATGTCCGCGTCAATGTCACGCTATTGGGGGGCGGGTTTGGCCGCAAATCAAAATGCGACTTCGCCATTGAAGCAGCCTTGCTCAGCCAAAAGGTCGGAGCTCCCGTGAGAGTTCAGTGGACACGTGAAGATGATGTTCGTCACGGGTTTTATCACACCACATCTGTCGAACGCATTGAAGTGGCCTTAGATGACAACGGGAAAGTGACGGGCTGGCGCCACAACTCCGTTGCACCTTCGATCCTTTCGACATTTGCCGAAGATAGCGGCCATCAATTCCACATTGAGTCCGGTATGGGCCATGTTGATGCGCCTTTTGAAGTGCCAAACATGAGCATTGAGAACGGCAAAGCCATGGCCCACACGCGCATTGGATGGTTCCGATCTGTGTCAAACATTCCACGCGCTTTTGCCACCCAATCTTTCGCCTCCGAGCTCGCTCACGAACTCGGACGTGATGAAAAGGAGGTCTTGCTCGAGCTCATTGGTTCCGACCGTAAACTCGATCCCAAAACACAAGGGTTCCCCGAAAACTTTTGGGATTACGGTGAAGTGTACAAGGAATACCCCATTGACACCGCACGTTTGAAAAACGTTTTGAACCTCGCGGCTGACAAAGCGGGCTGGGGGAAAAAACTGCCACAAGGCGAAGGCATGGGGCTGGCTGCGCATCGCGCCTTCGTCAGCTATGTCGCAGCGGCAGCGCGCGTTGCCATTGTTGACGGCAAGATCCGCGTGCCGGAAATACACATGGCCATCGATTGCGGCTTTGCCGCCAACCCCGAACGCATTCGTTCGCAACTTGAAGGCGCCGCCGTGCAGGGCATGACGGCGGCTCTTTACGGTGGGCTCACTTACGAAAACGGCGCCGTCGCGGAATCAAACTTCCATGATTGCAAGGTCGTGCGTGCCGACAACTTCCCGGAAAAAGTGACCGTGCACATCGTCAAACATCCGTTTTCCGTACACGCAGCTGGCGTCGGCGAACCAGGCCTTCCGCCTATCGCTCCCGCCATCGCCAACGCAATCTTTAACGCAACCGGCAAACGCCTACGCGAAATACCCTTCGGCGACACCATCAACGCCTAAGTCGTTTCCTGACGCCATTTACAACTGGATGCGGCACCCTCTGGGTGCCGCGCCGGATTCTCCTATTTACCTCACGCAGTCGCATGGCACTCAAACAGCGTGAGCCACGTCTCAATTTCGACCTGCCCCTAACGCGTGTCGCCCAAAAGTGGGTGCCGGTTTTGGGGAAAACGACACGCGAAAACAAAGCACTAAAGCATGGCAAATGAATCCCAATGAATGAGACATGCTTTAGTCGCGAATGATTTCATTTGCGACGTAATCGGCATCGGTAGAAATGCCCGGTTTCGGCGAAGTCTTAGTTCCGGTTGATGCGCATGTAATTCGCCGCCCAGCCGGTTCCCTCCGATGGATTGAGCAGATACCAGGAATTGTGTTCGCAACTGCGGCTGCCACTCAATGAAAAGAGCGTTGGAAGGAAACCAGTTTTCTAAGATTTTTGATCAAGTTGGCAGCAATTGCACGCTAGGTTTAGTCACCCTTAGACAAACTTCGAACCTGAATAGCGACGCGACGGCCCGCCGGGCTCAGTACTCCGATCGTCGCGCGTTCTTTTAAGCGCGGCGTGGATAGGCAGCACAAATAAATGGCCCGCCCTGTCGGAGCGCCTTTGGCGCGTGAGACAAAAAATGGTGGAGGTAGAAAAATCCAACTTCGAACCCAAGACCGAGCGCCCAAGCGGGCGCCGGCGCGTTGCGCCGCCCCGTCGGAGCCATGAGCAAAGCGAATTCAGCGCGAGACAAAATGCGACGCGACTGCGTCGCCGGGCGAACAGCCCGCCCCGTCGGAGCGCATTCGGCGCGTGAGACAAAAAATGGCGGAGGGAGAGGGATTCGAACCCTCGAGACGGTTACCCGCCTACACGCTTTCCAAGCGTGCGCCTTCAGCCACTCGGCCACCCCTCCAGTGCACGGGAGCTAATCAGCAGCTTCACATCGTGATTGGAATGAGACTATCAAACGCCGCAATATAACGAGAAGCGGATTAAGCGCAACACATCTACCGTCCCTTGAAAAATAGCGCCAATAAGGCCCAACCGCCGCCACACAAGGGCGCCAGAAATTGCGTTGTGGCCATGTATGTGGCCTGTGGCATATGCATGCAACTTGAGCTACCAATATATCAGCGGACCCATTAAAAAAACGGGAGACTTAAGTCCGCATTTGCGCGCGCTAGGGGAATGAGGCGAAGATGATTTGGTCACAACTTAAATGGGTCTTAACGCGCCTCGTTCTGATTCCCTTTCGCATTGTTATATTTTTTCTAAAAGCCATATTCAACGCTTCGACCGGTGTCGTTCGCGGACTTGTCTTAGTTGCCAAACCGGCCATGCGGTTCTTAACCTACATCTTCCTGATCATTGCCGTCATATCTTTCGTTGCCGACTTAACACCCGCTCTTAACGGCGTCCGCGACTATAGCTCAACAACATTGGGAACCCATTGGAAGGATTTCGCGCCGAACGCGCTACAGGAAGCCCAAAAGGTCATAACAATCAAAGTTGGCGCGTGGGCTTGGTCGAGTATCGCAGTGATCTTAAGCCTACCCACCTCATTTTTATTTGGATTTCTTGCCGGTTTGACCGCCTATGCCGGTCGCCACCGCGATAAGTTAGAAGTATTTGCGAATTAGAGTTCGTTGACGCAAGCCCACAAGTTCACAACACAGGCTTAACGTGAATCCGTCGCCGTCCCTTGCGAGAAAAGCGAAAAGCCTTGCATCCGCGTGTCGCGATCAATCGCAATGCCAAGCCCAACCAAAACGACAAGCACGCCCGTCAAGATCATAATAAATTTGCCATGACGTCGGTTGAGATCCGCAATCTCACTTTCCTCAACGTTCATGGACTCGCTTGACTGCGATTTTACGCCCAAAACTTTGCCGCTGAAGGTCCGCCGCACATTTCCCATATCAACAATCGGCACCCCTGCCCGCGCAGCAATTTTTTCTCCAATTTCAGGAAACGGCAGCGCAGGATCTGTATTGGCTTCATTGACGTAACCAAGCTTCACGTAATCGCCGTCCTTGAGTTTCACGCGAGCACCCTTCAGCAACATCGGCGCCATACTGCCACCGTAAATTTCACGCCGCATTTCAACCTGGTCCACATCGCTATAGGCGATGTCGCGATCCACATAACGCAATAGTGGTGTCGGGCCGCGTCCAGATGGCAGACTCACATGCACAGATTTCTCACCAAACGCCACTTCGGATCGGATCGAGAATAACAACTCGACGAAGATCAAGAACATGATGGCCGCAAATGCCACCGCAAGGATGATAAGGCCGACCGTACCCAGCCATTGCCCATGCCATAGCCGCCAAAAAATCATCGGTCCAAGGCTGATGAAGAACGGCAAAAGCAGGATAAAGATGATGGAAAATGCGATCCGCCGCCCTGTGCCCGCTTGGTAATTCTCTCGCGCCTCGGGGTCCAGCGCTTCGCCCTCGTTTGGACGGCCTAACATGTTCACAGACGCAGATGCATCACTCATTTCTTAAACTCCCCACCCCTGCTGGCCCCAAAATTAGAAGCCTTACACCGTATTCGAAACGCGTCAGTATGTTTCAGCCATCATTTTAGTAACACACGATGCCGATCTTGTGACCTTGACCATTCTCGCGATAGTCCAAGACTATACTATATCAAGACTGCGTCAGACAAATGCCGGACCCGGCTGCGGTAAACTGGAACACATTTTGGCGCCTCGATTCAAAGCAGAGCACAACAGGGCCCAAGCATGACCTTGCTTTTCAGAAAAACGCAAATGCCCACACCAGAGAACGCCTTAAAAGGTCGAGCCACGCCAATACCCACGGCGACCAACCATTTTGTTACCGGCAATCCACTCAATGGGCCTTACCCTGAGGGGTACCAAAAAGCGCTGTTTGGGATGGGTTGCTTTTGGGGCGCTGAGCGGTTGTTTTGGGAGTTGGGAGCACAGATCTGGGTCACGGCCGTCGGTTACGCAGGCGGCCTTACACCAAATCCCACATACGAAGAAGTGTGCAGCGGCCGCACCGGGCACAACGAAGTTGTGCAGGTGGTCTTTGATCCCGAGGCAATATCCTACACAGAACTTCTAAAGTTCTTCTGGGAAGGCCACGACCCCACCCAAGGCATGCGTCAAGGCAACGATGTTGGCACCCAATATCGCTCAGGGGTTTATTGGTATTCAGAAGAGCAGCGGCAACAAGCAGAAAATTCCGCCGCGGCCTACGAAAATGCACTCACGGCCAACGGCATGGGAAACGTCACAACTGAAATTCTGCCCGCGCCTAAGTTTTATTTCGCGGAAGATTATCACCAACAGTACTTGGCAAAAAATCCCGGTGGTTACTGCGGCCTCGGCGGGACCGGTGTCACCTGCCCGGCACCTGTCTCGCAGGCATAACCACCTACACGAGACTTACAAAACAAAAAGCTTATTTCGATCGTTTATTGTGTCTGCCGTGATTGACGAAGAGCGCCAATAGGATTGACAAAGTCATACATCGCCGGTTTTGGCGCTGGCGGTTCAATTGCATCGGAAATCGATTGCCGTTCTCCGGCTGTCAAGACACCACGGCACGCATCAGGTAAATCCGCAAGCGTCAACGCCGGCTTCTTTTTCTTCTTTTTAGTGCGCTTTTTCTTAGCCTTTATGCGCCGTTGTTTTTCCGCTTTTGGCAGCTCGATCCAGGCTTTGGTATTTTGATACCATTTACGCGCTGCCGCACAGCTGGTCCCACCTGGTGCCCCCTGCGATCGGCATCCAGAACCACCCGCTGGGCACTTGATGCGAATGTGCATATGGTAATGGTGCCCGGGCCAGCCTTGAATTTTTTTAAGCCATGGCTTGTCGCCACCCGCTGCCTTGCAAAGCGCATACTTGATCGCGGGATTAACACCGATGCGCTCCACTTGCGGGTATGAGGCGGCTCTTCGGATTAATGCCACGATCTTGTCGGTAAAAACCTTCGGGTTGACGTCGAGGTCATTTTTTAACATCGAAATGGGCGGAAACGTTTCCCGCTCTTTGATCGGCAAAACGCGTTCCGGCATTTCGCGCAACCAAATATCAGCATCAAGGCCAACCTGATGGCTTGCGTGTCCTGACGTCATCGGTCCACCACGCGGTTGCGTCAGGTCTCCGACCATAAGACCATTCCAGCCGTCTTTTTCTTTTGAGTCTTTTGCCAGCCGTTTGATCAACCGAACGAGGTTTGGATGCGCCCAGTTTCGGTTGCGTGACAATCGCATCGCTTGCCAATTTGGTCCCGTCGGATCAAGTCGCATTCCACCAGCCAGACATCCACGCGAATAAAATCCAATGGCACGCGCCGGCAAGTTGGCCGCCTGCTTTTTTGCACCAAATAGGTTTTTTGCAGGTGTTGTTTTGTTTTCAGCAAAGACGGGCTGCGGCCCCACCATCAAAAACGGCAGCAATGCGAGCGCCGCTATGGCCATCGCGAGCCAAATATTTGGTGCCACCTTTCCCATTGGGGCCTCACTGATGCGATCGATTAGAGCAATTGCAAACAACAGATTCGTCAAAATTACGACTCAGACGACACACCCACAGCGTCTGAAAGTCAATCTGTTTTAGAAAGTGGCAAAAATGGCAACTTTAAGCACCACCCCAATTTGGCCGGCTCATCGTTCTGATAGGGCCGAAGCCCAACGGTCATGCCGTGATGCCCCTGTTCGGGTTGCGCCGTGTAGGTCCCAAAAACCCGGTCCCAAACGGAAAGATTAAAGCCATAATTTGTATCGTGTTCCCGCTGCAAAATTGAGTGGTGAACGCGGTGCATGTCTGGTGTGACAACAAACAGCCTTAGAAATGCGTCAAGCCATCGCGGCAACGCAATATTGGCGTGATTAAACATCGCACAGCCATTGAGAATAATTTCGAACAAAACAACGGCCAGCGCCGAAAACCCAAAAATGAACACGAGCAACACTTTCCAAAGCATCGATAGCGCAATCTCCAGCGGGTGAAATCGAATTGCCGTCGAAACGTCGATGTCGCGGTCCGCATGGTGCATGCGGTGCATGCGCCACAGCACTGGAATTTTGTGCGAAGCGAGATGCTGCAACCAAATAGCAAAATCCAGAAACAAAAGTGCAATGATAACTTCAAGCCAAAAAGGAAGCGAAAACTGATTGAACAAACCCCAACCTAGCGCTTCCGCATAAAGCGCAGCACCCACAGCAACGAGCGGTGCGGCGATCGCCCCCAACACTCGAATGACAACCGTATCAATTGCGACGATCGTGAAATTCGTGAACCACCGGAGAGGTTTTGGGGTGCGAAGTTCACGCTTTGGCAGCAGCATTTCCAATCCAGCCATCAAAAATAAGACGCCGGCAAACGCGCCAAGCCTGAGGAGGATTTCCGATGTGGTACCGCCTAATTCCATTGACCAAGCCCCGCACAGCTCATTTGCAGTTTCTCCGCCACCTTGTAAAACGTCCTTATGACCGTCAGCAAAGTCGAAACACTCCTAACACCTGCCTCCAAAGTGCGCTCCAAAAACGGTGCGTCAAAGTCCGTGGCCGCGACCCTATTGCTCGCGCATGGCGCCGGCGCACCTATGACAAGCCCGTTTATGGAAGATATGGCGCAATTCATTGCGGAAAAAGGTATCAAAGTCGTTCGCTTTGAATTTGAGTATATGGCCGAACGCCGAAAAAACGGGACCCGACGTCCACCGTCACGTGCGGATAATTTAATCAGCGAATATAAAAATGCCGTGAGCAATGTAGGCCAGAGTGGCAGTGACGGATTAGCCCTTTTTACCGGTGGCAAATCCATGGGCGGACGCATTGCGACGATGATTGCGGATGACTTATATGCAGGAAATCTCATTCGTGGCGTCATCGCGTTGGGTTACCCCTTTCACCCAGCCAACAAACCAGACACATTGCGGATCGTGCATTTAGAAAACCTAAAGTGCCCAACTCTCTTCATTCAAGGGGAGCGCGATCCCTTGGGCAGCCGCGATGATGTCGCTAGCTACGCGTTGTCCCGGTCAATAAAAATTTCGTGGGCGCCAGACGGCGACCATCATCTTTGTCCCCGCCCCCGCTCTGGTTTGACGCATCACGACAATCTAAAGGCTGCGGCACAAGAGATCGCCACGTTTATAAAAACACAGTCATAAGGTAAGGATTCAAAGTCCCAAAAAGACGCATCGCCATGGCAGGTTCTTAGGAACTTTGATAGCGCGCACTGGCGCCACGCTCCAATGCCGCACATACAAGTTTGTCGAGTTCCAGAGCATTTGCCAGCAATTGCAAAAAGCGGACTTCCTCGCGCGCAATATCAAGGTCACTTGCCGCAACCTCTGCCGCCAGCGCGTACGCGGTCTCACGCAAGTGCTCAGGCAACGCCCCCGTGATCATGGCCAAGACGTTTTTGAGACCATCCTCAGCCGATACGACTTTGGCACAGGCCTGTGCTTCGAGCGCCAGGCTATCTCCATCAAGCCCCTCAAAGATCGGCAACTGCCGCACCAAACCGCTAATCCGCTCCAACTCCTCGTCCGAAAGAGATCTGTCAACGGCGGCGGTTGTAATCATGGCATAAATCAGCGCCTGCTGCGGGGTGAGCTGTAAGGGCATTTTGTCTGTTGGCCTCCTTAACGTGTCAGCCCTATGTAACCAGGATTGTGGACCGATCAAGACAAATGTCGTCCAAACCCGGTTTTCACATCTTGGACTCATGTTTTAGTGTGCGGCGAAAATTCTGCGAGCCTCTTGTCACATTATTCGCGAGTCACCGGAACCCCTGTTGAGATAGATATGAGCACAGTCAATTCGGAACGAGTAGAAGCCGCGACCAAGGCCAAGGCTTGGCCTTTCGAAGAAGCCAGGCGCCTCATCAAGCGCTTAGATCGAATGAAAGCACCAACGGATCGCCCGATCATCTTCGAGACGGGCTATGGGCCGTCAGGTTTGCCACACATTGGAACTTTTGGCGAAGTGGCCCGCACGTCGATGGTGCGCCACGCTTTTGAAGTATTGACGGATGGTCAACGCCCAACACGCCTCATTTGTTTTTCAGACGATATGGATGGGCTGCGCAAGGTGCCAACCAATGTGCCAAACCAAGAGATGTTGAATGCGCATCTCGACCAACCCCTTTCGCGCATTCCTGATCCATTTGCAGATGAGCCCAACGGGGAGACCTATGAAAGTTATGCCGCGCACAACAATGCGCGTTTGCGCAAATTTCTTGACCGCTTTGGGTTTGACTATGAATTCTTCTCAGCAACGGAGTGTTACACCTCCGGTATGATGGACGAGACACTTTTAAAGATGCTTTCCGTCTATGACAAAGTGATGCAGATTATTTTGCCCACATTGGGCGAAGAACGTCGCGCCACCTATTCACCGTTCCTACCCATCTGCCCGCGCACTGGCAAAGTGCTGCAGGTTCCCATGATCGCCCGCGACCCAAAAGCAGGAACCGTAACCTATAAGGATCCGGAAACCGGCGAAGACGTTGAAACAAAAGTCACCGGCGGTGCAGTGAAATGCCAATGGAAGGCGGATTGGGCCATGCGCTGGGTCGCATTGGGTGTCGATTATGAAATGGCCGGCAAAGACCTCATCGATAGTGTCAACTTGTCATCCAAGATTTGCCGCGCGCTCGGCAGCACACCGCCCGAAGGCTTTAACTACGAACTGTTTCTCGATGAGAAGGGCGAAAAAATCTCCAAATCTAAGGGCAACGGCCTCACCATCGATGAATGGCTGCGTTATGCAAGCCCTGAAAGTCTGTCGCTATTCATGTTTCAAAAACCAAAGAGTGCGAAACGGCTTTATTTTGATGTGATACCACGCGCCGTTGATGAGTATTTGCAATTTGTCGCCGCTTATCCCGGCCAGGAGCCTTCAAAACAAACCGACAACCCGGCTTGGCACATTCACGGTGGAACACCACCGGCTGGCGATGTGCCGGTCACATTCGGACTTCTTTTAAACCTCGTGTCTGCTTCAAACGCCCATGACAAAAACGTCCTATGGGGCTTTATCAAACGTCTTGCGCCCGACGCGACACCAAAGACCCATCCGTTGCTTGATGAATTGGTCGGCTATGCCATCGCCTATTACGATGACTTTGTAAAGCCAACGAAAAAGTTTCGCGCACCAACTGACGAGGAACGTACTGCCTTAAAGGCCCTCGATGCTGCGCTCGCAAAAGCACTCAACGATGCGGCCGCACAGGATTACCAAACGCTGGTGTACGAAGCGGGCAAAGCCAACGGATTCGCAGACAATCTACGTGACTGGTTCAAAGCAATTTACGAAGTACTTCTAGGCGCATCCCAAGGTCCAAGATTCGGATCCTTCATCGCGCTTTATGGCGCCAAAGAAACCCGCGAACTCATATCAAAGGCGCTCAGCGGCGAACTCGCAGAGGACAAACAATCATAAACGCGACCCTGATCCGGCGCCAACTTAGCTGTTCCACCCAAACAGTGCTGCAAACAACCCGCCAATCAAGGACAAAACTATCCGCGCCATAATCGTAAAGAACATGAACAACAGTTGGCGTTCTTCAAGCAGCAACTTGAGCCAAATGTTGTACTTCTCTTCAAGCCCCGTACTTGTGATCGCTTCTTTGGTCTGGCGCGCCCAATCGAGCATCATAGACAGAACTTCTGGATAGTTATATCCAACGAATGCCAGAGCGATCGCGCCCAAGACGAGAGCAACGAAAATATTGCCAACGGACAGCAGAATTCTAAGCAATAGCATCGCACACCTCCGCTTAACGCACCTGACTGGCCACGATTAACGATGATCAGCAAGCGCAATATCTCTTTTTGGTCGTGTTGTGGCGCATCATGAGGCAGTTTGAACACACTTTTCTGGCTCAATTTGAGCGAAACGAAAACCAAACCGACCGAGGACTCTGATGGATGTATTGGCGTGGTTATGGTGGTTGATTTCAACCATCGTCTCTTGGATCTGGTCGATTATTTGGTTCTTAGTCAGCGGATGGGTTGCAACACTTTTTCAAATTGCACTGCTTATTGCAGCAATCTTTGTCTTCAAATACGGCTGGCAACGCGCGCCCATCGAAATTTGGTCACGTAGTCAATGGATTGGCCGTTGGATTTGGAACTGGCTTCGCGCAACAGAACAACCTCAGCCGGCAGAAACAAAAGTCGTCGAGCGGGAGGTTGTGCGGGTTGTGAAGGTCAAACAATTCGCTGACGTAAATCTGTCAACGTTATTGTCTCTCACCGCACTCCTCGGTCTTATTTTGCTGGGCCAGCTTGGATAACGTTAGCGCAAGACAAAAAACGACGCCCTATCGGCAAACGCGATAAGTTCCCGTACGCCCATGGCGCGCCAAATCAAAGTGGAAATGATTATGGTGATGGCGGTCGGCATTGGGACCGAGCACGGTTGTGAAATTTGAACACGCGCCCTTGTGCACCGCGCGGAGAAACGCTTGTTCCCTCGGGTGTCCGTGCCAGCCGTCCTTCACCGTCACCTTACGCCCGTCCGCAAGCGTAAACGAAGAGATGTCGAGCGCATTGGCGCGCCCGTGCTCCGATAATTTGCCACCACGAATGCCATTTCGCGGCCGGCACGAATAAGACGCCGCCACATGCATTTGTACGACAGGCGATCCAAATTGTTGCCACGCCGCCGGAATGACAGAACCACGTACCCAATTTTCCACATGCGGCACCATCGGACAGCGAAGCATAGCAGAGGGTTTCATGCGCACCCGACCGCCGGCGGCCCCTGACATTTCAAAGGGCCGAATAGCGCCACACACGCTAGGTCCACCCAGCGAAGCCCGGCTCCGCAAAAATCGCGTTTCACGCACCCGGCCAGAGTTAAGACAAGCGCGCTCTTCCTTGGCGCGCCAGGGCTCTTTTTTGGCCGTAAAATAGGGGGTCGTACTCGTGCCGCAGCTCGACAAAGTGAGAGCTAGCACAGAAATAATGGTTACGCGAAGACTAAAATCTTTGATCGACATTGATGGGAACGTAAGTCGGGTTTGGTGAACGAAGTGTAAACGCCCCATCATCCCCGTTTTTGAAAACTGCCCGACATTTCAGGCTGAACTGCGACCGAACAACGATCATTAGGTGGCGGGAGAAAGGAACGCCTGAATCCCCAGTGCGACCTAGTTTGAAAATCTCTTTACGTGCCTAGCCAAGAAATCAACCGCAGCATCAATAAAGCTTTGATCGCCAACTGCTTTCATGTGGTCGCGATCTTGAATGTCGAAGGCTTCCCCGTTCGGGATCAGCTCTGCAAGTTTTTGCGCCGAGCCGCCAACAACGTCGTCAGATCCAACGGCGACAAGGACGGGATGCTTAATGGTTGCAATATCTTCACGCGTAATGGGGGCACGCGATGATCGAATGCACGCAGCCAACGCCTTGAGGTCGCTTCCCGTTCGTTCTGCAAAGGCCCGAAATGAACGCGCCGTCTGGTTTGTCACATCTTCAATTGTCGGAGCTTCAAGCGCTTTCGCGATTGGTCCGGTGCCTGCCACACCGCGCACCATGTTTAATCCCAATCCACCAAAAACCAGGGCATTCACCAATGACGGATGCTTAAGCGTAAGAAATGCACTGATGCGGGCCCCCATAGAGTACCCGATGACATCTGTTTTTCTAAGACCAAGATGGGCGATCAGTTCCGCAGCATCGTCCGCCATGAGCGGCGCGCCGTAATCTTCGAGCGCGTAAAGCTTTTCGCTATTTCCGTGCCCTCGATTGTCAAAAGCGATGACCCGTCGCCCGGCATTGGTCAACGCACGAACCCATCCAGGGTGGACCCAATTCATATCAATATTCGATGCGAACCCATGAATCAGTAAGACGGGCGGCCCTTGACCTTCGTCCAAATAAAAAATCTCAACGCCTTTTGACGAAAATGTCGGCAAATTAATGCTCCTTACAAAGGTCAACCTACACCAATTCAGGAACTCAAGCCCGAAGCACTTTTCTTTTTCACACGAGAAGCTATTTTAGTCCCCATCGCATTGAGACAAAGTGAGCACGAACAAATGGCAGGCACAACCGTACCCTACCTTGCAAACGACGAAGGTGTCGAAAAGATTTTCATCGGTGCAAAGGAATTGAAATGCATGGGCGCGAGCCCGCCACTTGATCACCCACATGTATATTTGGACATGGGCGAGGACAGCCAAGTGCTGTGTCCTTATTGTTCGACGCTCTATGTTTATGACCAACGACTAGAGCCTGACGAAAGCGAACCGAATAGCGCAATCTTCCAGGCCAAGGCAGAACCTGCCTGAAGATAAGCGCCAGGTTTTTTTATGGGCGGGATCTAAATGAGCACGCAAACGCGCCACCGTGTATTGATTGCCGGCGGTGGCATAGGCGGCCTCGCAACCGCACTTGCACTGGCAAAACAAAAAATCGCATCTTGCATTTTTGAGCGCCGTCCAAAGTTCGAAAGCCAAGGCGCAGGTATTCAAATTGGCCCCAATGGGACTCGTGTTCTAGCAAGCCTTGGCGTCAGCGAACACTTAAGACCGCGCGTTGGTGTTCCAGACGCGATCGACGTTCGCAATGCCCACAACGCCGCGTTGCTCACCCAATTACCATTGGGTTCCTGGATTTATGAACGTCACGGTTCGCCTTATTGGGTCGCCCATCGCGCAGATCTTCATGCTGCCCTCGCAAAAGTGTTGAGACAGAGCCGCTCATCGAATGCAACTTGGCAAAACCGATCACCTCCACAAAAAAAACAAAACACGGCATAGAGGTCCATACTGATGGCGGTGAGGCGTATTCAGGTGAAGCTTTTGTCGCCTCCGATGGAATTTGGTCGACGGCGCGCAACTACATTTTTTCCAAACCCCAATTTCACGCAACACCCCGGTCCATTGGCAAGAGTGCAGCGCGCACGGTTATTGCGTCGGCAGACGTTCCAAAAAACATCAGCAAAACCAACGTCAGCATTTGGCTAAGCCCTGGGGCACATGTGGTGCATTATCCCGTCAGGGCGGGCGCCGAAATCGCCATGATTGTTGTGCTCGATGACACCGAGCCCCAAAAGGAGTGGGATGCGGAGGCGGATCCCGATTGGATCAAGAACGGTATGCGATCCTTCGCTAGTGATCTTCAAGCGTTGATCGAAAGCGCCAAACACTGGCGGAAATGGTCGCTTTATGATTTCGATTACGCCAAAAGTTGGGTCGACGGCCCGATGGCACTGCTGGGAGATGCTGCCCATCCCGTGCTTCCGTTTTTAGCGCAGGGGGCTGTTATGACTCTTGAAGATGCTGTGACGGTATCGGCCTGCCTTGCGAAGGAGTTTCCAAACAATATTGGGAACGCGTTTTGCGATTATGAAAGACAAAGAAAACCGCGCGCACTGGCTGTACAACGCGCATCACGCCGCAACGGCCAAATTTATCATCTATCTGGTTTGATGGCGCAGACGCGCGATCTAACGCTGCGTACTGCACCGCCGACACATCTGATCGCCCAATATGATTGGCTTTATAGCTGGAAAGTTGCGTGATGTGATTGCGCACTCGCAATATTCTTTGAAAATCATCACCGGCCCACGCCCTCTGCCCGACCACCCCAGTAGGATGCTATTGCGCGGTCGGACAGTTCCACACCGGCTTGCCGAGTGTGGACAAGGCAGTTCCACACCGGCTTGCCGAGTGTGGACAAGAAAGGGCGCAGGCGGTTCGACTTAAGACCAAAAAAGTTTAACTCCGCCAGAACTCAACGCGGAATAGGACGAGCACGGTAAAAAGTTCAAGCCGCCCCAAAAGCATTGCAAACGCCAAAACCCATTTCGCACCCATTGGTAGCGTTGAATAGTTGCCCGACGGGCCAACCAAATGCCCAAGCCCCGGTCCAACATTTCCAACCGATTGCGCAGCCGCTGACAACGCAGTCACAAGATCAAGCCCCATGGCGGCGAGCGTGGCCGTAAACAAGCCAACAGTGGTCATATAGATGGCGAGAAACGCAACAACGGAAAACGGAACATCCTCCGGAAGCCGCCGGCCATTGTACATCAGTGTGATGACTCGGTTTGGACTCATCAAATGCACAAAGTGGCTGCGCGTTAGAAGCCCTGCAACTTGCAAGCGATAGATTTTTATCGCGCCGCATGTCGAACCTGAGCATCCGCCAACAAACATCAACAACAAGAAAATCCCAACGGCGAACGGTCCCCATTGCCCATAATCGTCACTGGCATAGCCAGTGGTTGTAACAATCGACGTGACGTTGAAAGTTGCACGCCGCAGGGCCTCTTCGATCGGCAAACCACGCACGGCAGCAAGCCAGAACGCCATGATGATGCAAACACTCACAAGGAACGCAATAAAACCACGCACCTGCGCGTCGTTTACAAGTGCGGTAGGTGACCCCCTTAGTGCCTTAATCATCACCACAAACGGCAATGCACCCAAAATCATAAAAAATATACAAACCCATTCGAGTGAGGCTGACTGGAAAAATCCAAAGCTCTCATCGTGAGTGGAAAAGCCGGCCGTCGCCACAGTGGTCATGCCGTGACATATGGCATCAAAAAAACTCATACCCAACGCAAAGTAGGCCGAGATACACGCCAAAATGAGGGCCGCATAAACACCAGCAATTGCAATCGTAAGTTCAACCGCGCGCGGCAAAACTTTTTCGGATCGGTCCGATTGCTCCATCTGAAAGAGCTGCATGCCGCCGACACGTAAGAACGGCAAAACAATAATTGCCGTGACAATAATTCCGAGACCTCCAAGGCCCTGCAACAGCGCGCGCCACAACAAAATACCGCGCGGTAACTGATCAAGCTGTGACAACACCGTTGAACCGGTTGTTGTAAGCCCAGACATCGCCTCAAAGTAAGCGTCTGTAAAACTGAGGCCCACGCCAATAAATGGAACCGACGCAAACGCCGTGATCACAACCCAACAGAGCGTCGTAAGTAAAAAGCCCTCTTTGACTCCAATATCGATGGGCTGGTCATCATAGGCGACTAGGATCAGCAACCCACCTACGAAGAACGTAAAAACGGATGACGCAAAAAAGATGCTCCAGTCCTCATGCCCATCTGCAACATCAATGACCGCCGGCAACACCATTGCCGACGCGATGATGCACAGCATCAGGCCCAAGGCGTAAAAGATTGGTCGTAGCTGGATCAAAGCGCTCTCTTATGGTCCGAAATGAACGCGCAACAAGGTTTCGCCCGCCTGCGAAGCAGACCGCGACGCGTAGAGTGTGTCTGGGAATAGTAAATCCCTCGTCAAGACAGTGATTAATCTGTTGTTAACCCATGGAACGCGAGAGAACCTACATTTTAGCGCTTTTGCGGCCGTAACCGCCACCGGTCGGCGTTTCAATCACAATCTTTTCACCTGCACTAACGTGCACTTGGGCGCAACCACCGAGCTTTTCCTGCGTGCCATCCGCACGATAAACGCGGTTGCAACCGCATTGGCCTGGATTGCCGCCTGCAAGCCCAAAGGGTTCTTCTTCGCGAAATCCAGAAAGGACCGCACAATCCATCGAATCTAAAAATCGAATCACGCGGCGAGTTCCATCGCCGGCATTATGTTCGCCGCGTCCACCTGACCCGCGCCGAATTGAAAATTCCTCAAGCACGACAGGATAACGAAGTTCCAAAATCTCTGGATCCGTCAGGCGCGTGTTGGTCATGTGCACTTGCACCCCCGCCACGCCGTCAAAGCCGGGGCCAGCCGGGGCGCCTGAGCAAATTGTTTCGTAATATTGCCGTACCCCATCACCAAACGTCAGATTGTTCATGGTGCCTTGCGAAGAACTCAAACTGTTAAGCGCTGCAAACAGGCAATTTGTGACAACCTGACTTGTTTCCACATTGCCCGCAACCACGGCGGCCGGATAACGCGGCGCGAGCATTGATCCTTCCGGAATGACAATATCGATGGGGCGTAAGCATCCGGCATTTAACGGGATTGGCTCACCGACCATCACGCGAAAGACGTAAAGCACAGCAGCGCGCGTGACAGGCTCAGGTGCATTGAAATTGTTATCTTGTTGTTCGGAGGTGCCCGTAAAATCAACGGTTGCTTTTTCACGATCACGGTCAATCTTGATTGCAACAGAAACAACCGCCCCGTTGTCCATACGAACCTGGTGGGACCCATCTTTAAGGCGGCCGATCAACCCACGCACGCTCTGTTCTGCGTTGTCTTGCACATGGCCCATGTAGGCATTGACCGTCTCCGAACCGAACTCCGCATTCATGCGTGAGAGTTCCGCAGCACCCCGCGCGTTGGCCGCGATCTGCGCTTTCAGGTCAGCAATATTTTTCTCAGGTTGCCGCGCTGGGTAAGGTCCACGTGACAAAACATCGAGCGTTTCTTCCCCAAGAAATCGCCCGTCAGACACAAGCAGCACATTATCAATCAAAACACCTTCTTCATCGATCGATGTGGCACGCGGTGTCATGGAACCGGGCGTCAAACCACCTATATCTTCATGATGGCCGCGGCTCGCCACAAAAAACATGATCTCGTGCTCATCATCAAAAACAGGCGTCATCACCGTAATGTCCGGCAAGTGCGTGCCACCGTTATAAGGCGCATTGCTCATATACACTTGGTTCGCACGAATCTCCTCTCCATGTGCAGCCATCAACGCTTTAATCGAGCTATCCATCGAGCCCAAATGGACAGGCACATGCGGAGCATTTGCAACCAGCCCGCCCTTTCGATCAAAAATCGCACAGGAAAAATCTAATCGTTCTTTGATATTGACCGAGCGCGCCGTTAGTCGCAGCGCCTCGCCCATTTGTTCAGCAACGGCCATAAAGCGGTTTGAAAACACCTCAAGTAAAACTGGGTCTACCTCGGTGCCGCTTTTGGTGCGCGCCAGCGCCTGTGTGTGCGTGAGAATGAGATGATCCAAATGATTGACGGTGGCTCGCCAACCAGGCTCCACAACAATGGTTTGATTGGGTTCAATTATGAGGGCCGGTCCATCAAACTTAGCCCCAGGTCGAACCGCATCCCGCGTATAGACCGGTGCCTCATGCCACCGACCTTTCGAAAAAAAGCGATGACGAGCTTCAGGAGCACCAAGTGCATCAATGGTCTGTTGTTCTTGTTCGAGCGTCAAAATATCTGCACCGCCACCGACAGCCTCCACTTCGACAGCCGCGACAATCAGATTTCGCTCAGGAGACAGGAACCCAAACCGCTTCTGATGCGCCTCTTCATAGGCAGCCCGCATTTGATCCAACTCGGTATGAATGACCGATATGGCCGTGTCGCTGCCCTCGTAACGCAAATGCAAACGCGTCGTGATCGCAATGTCATCGTGGTCCACACCTTGGTCCAACAGTTCATCTGTGACGTCGTTTCCAAGTTGCCACACGCGCGCTTCGATATCGTCTAATGTTTTCGGCTCAAGCGTACGTTCAATGGATTGCTCACGGCTCGCACGCAACTTGGCAAGGCCGATGCCGTAGGCCGACAGAAGACCGGACAAGGGATGTATGAGAATCGTGCCAAGATTGAGCGTCTCTGCAATCAAACACGCATGCTGCCCGCCGGCTGCTCCAAAACAATTAAGAACATAGGTGCTGAGATCAACGCCCCGTTCAATCGAGATTTTTTTGATCGCGTTTGCCATGTTTTCAACGCCAACACGCAAAAAGCCATCCGCGATGTCTTCCGGCGATCTGCCGTCGTCGAGCCTGCGCGCAAGCTGTCCAAACGCAGTGCGAACCCCATTTTCGTCAAATGGTTGATCGCCATTTGGACCAAAAAGTTTAGGAAAAAAACGCGCGGCAAGTTTGCCAACCATCACGTTGGCATCGGTCACCGTTAAGGGCCCACCTTTGCGATAGCATAACGGCCCCGGGTCAGCACCCGCGCTATCGGGACCAACCACAAAGCGATCGTTCTCAATTTTTAAAATCGAGCCGCCTCCGGCAGCAACTGTGTGAATGCTCAACATCGGAACACGCAAACGAACACCAGCCGCTTCCGTCTCAAAGTCGCGCTCAAACGCTCCAGAGTAATGGGAAACATCCGTCGACGTCCCGCCCATGTCAAAACCGATGACGTGTTCAAAGCCGGAAAGTTTGGCAGTTTTTGCCATGCCAACAATACCACCGGCCGGGCCAGACAAAATAGCATCACGACCATGGAACTGTTGTGCACCCTTAAGCCCACCCGACGACGCCATAAACATCACCAGCGGAGCATCTGTTTCAGAGTTCACAAAGTTGTCTTGACGCTCCCCCCTATCCCGTTCGATCAAGATCGCGCCGGTAACGCGCGCGATGTATCGACCCAGGACCGGTGACAAATAGGCGTCTGCCACAGTCGTATCGCCGCGCGCGACAAACTTTATGAGCGGCGAAACTTGATGGCTGATCGACACCTGCGTGAAACCAACCTGCTTGGCAATTTCTGCGGCACGCGTCTCATGGGCGGGGTGAGCATAGCTATTCATAAATACAATGGCCGCACTTCTAAGCCCCGCATCGAACGCCTCCTTAAGACTTTTCTCCAGACCCTCTTCATCGAGCGGCAGATCGATCGTACCGTCAGCCTGGATCCGCTCTTGCACACCTATGACGTGTTGGTAGAGCGGTTTAGGTTTCACAACTTGCAACGCAAAAATGTCTGGCCGCGCCTGGTATCCAATCTCAAGGTGATCTTCAAAGCCATGCGTAACGACGAGCACCGTCGGTGTACCCTTGCGTTCCAACAACGCATTGGTTGCAACCGTGGTTCCCATTTTGACCGCCTGAATGCGTTCACCTGGCAGCGGTGCATCAGGCGCAACATTCAAGATGCGCCGGATGCCCTCTAACGCTGCGTCATCATAGTTTTGCTGATTTTCCGAGAGAAGTTTCTGCGCAATTAATTGCCCATCGGGCGCGCGCGCAATGATATCCGTGAATGTACCGCCGCGATCAATCCAGAACTGCCACAACTTGGACTGTGCCGAAAAATCTTCGTGCATCTAATCTGCGTCACTTCGACGGGCCAATAAGGCGGCCACTAACGCCCACGAAAGTCCGCACGAAAAAAAATGTCAATACCGTTGGACCGCTCCAAGCTTATCGGACAACTTTGCTCTTTTCCGCCTCCGGAGCCTGTTCAAACAACGCAAATTTGCCCAAATCAATCGCCTGGACATGCGTGAACGCACTCAGCACGGCTGCAAAAGCAATCGCCACCAGCAAACTCTTCATCACACAATACCCCGCAACATCATCGCCTCAACCGGCGAGAAACCTTAAAACCACCCACCCCCTGATGGGACAAACGGGTGCATTTTGGCCAACACCACCACGGCTTCAACTTTCGTTGCAGACCAACCTTGTCGGCAGTATGGTGCAACGTCAAATCAAAACGATATTCAGGGCTCGGATCACCCGAATACCTGTGGATCGTATTCCAACAGATACGTTGGGTCCCGATTTTGATCGTGTATTTTAGAAATGCCCCTGACATACCGGGCGACGTCATCGACCGCCCAAAAGCCAACAAGCTGACACGCCAGCCAAGCTACGATCGAACTCGCACAACTTTGGTTTACGAATTCTTAATGCGCGAAAAAGCACGAGGCTGGTAAAATCTGCTATTCGCATTCTCGTTCGTATCGGATGACCTGGGTTGAACTCAGCAAGTGCGACCCTCACCCCGTCGACATTTGTCATTCCTTGAAACATTGGAGCGCATGATGGGGCCATACTATCGACGCACCACAGCCGGACCGTGAGCGAACTGCCAACCAAATTGTAGGCTACCAAACCAACCAAGCAAATCCCACCAAATGGAAGACACACAACAAAAGGATATCAGGGCTTTCAAGGCCACATTTGGCACGTGGGTGCATGATCGGCTGACCGCGCTCTCACGTTTTATTAACTTCAAAAAGTGGTTCAAACCAAAACCAGCCACTAGGCAAGTTGCCTTCACGATCGCGTTTGTTGGCTTGGCTGCAAAAATGGCCAAAGCCGACGGTGTCGCCGTGGCCGTCGAGACGGAAGCTTTCGAGCGCTGCTTTTACGTACCCCCAAATGAACGCGCAAATGTAAAGCGTGTCTTTGATCTCGCTGCGAAGGACGTTGCCGGATACGAAATTTACGCAAAGCAAATCGCAAGAATGTTGAAAGATGAACCGGCGCTAAAGCGTGACGTCTTCGAATGCCTTTTTAACATTGCGGCCGCCGACGGGATTGTTCACAAGGCCGAAGAGGATTTCCTCAAAACCGTGGCCGGCCATTTTGAAATTGGTGAGGAGGAATATCAAACAATCCGCAGTCTATTTGTGCACGACCCAAAGAGCCCCTATGTAATTCTAGGCATCTCCCCAAATGCTACGAATGCTGAATTAAAGGCGCGCTATCACGAGCTCGTCAAACAAAATCACCCAGATCAGTTGGTGGCGGCTGGCGTTCCGCACGAATTTCTCGTAATTGCGGACCGTAAACTTGCCGCTATTAACGCGGCATATGAAGCCATTCTAAAAAGTCGCGCAGGCGAGGTCTCACGGTGAACACAGAAACGCTGACGAAACCAGACAGCGTACATGTCAGCGACCTTCACCCGTCATCTAATTTTGAGAAGCGCCGCGACGGTGTTTCTCCGACGATTCTCATCATGCACTACACAGGCATGTCATGCGCAAAGGCGGCCATTGATTGGTTGTCGCGCCCAGAAAGTAAAGTATCGGCACATTATGTCGTCGATGAATGTGGGACCATCACGCAGCTTGTTGCCGAAGACATGCGCGCCTGGCATGCCGGCCGCTCATTTTGGGCCGGTGAAACGGACATTAATTCTGCCTCGATCGGCATAGAGATACAAAATCCCGGCCACGAAGACGGCTACAACGATTATTCCGACAAACAAATGCAGTCTGTCCTAGAACTATCCAACGACATTATATCTCGCTATTCCATCAGGCCCGAACGCATACTTGCACACTCAGATGTGGCGCCTGACCGCAAGATTGATCCTGGTGAGAAATTCGATTGGAAATGGCTTTACGAAAATGGGGTCGGACATTGGAGCGCACCAGAGCCCGTCTCACCCAAAGATAAAGGATATGACCAAGGACATGTCTGCGCAGAAATCGCAGAGGTCCAGGAGCTACTATCCCAATATGGGTATGGCATTGATGCTACCGGGCGCGCTGACGAAAAAACCATGAAGGTTGTGCGCGCCTTTCAGCTTCATTTTCGCCCCGACCGCGTCGATGGTCGCATTGACACGTCAACGCGGAATACGCTGTCGCGTTTGCTTGCAGCATTGCCCGTCCCGCAAACCTCGTAAGGCCCCCCGGCAAGAAAACCCAATGGTCATTTCAGTACTAGCGGTCTGTCTTGACCCGAATGGCAGCATCAACAATGGAAGCACGCATACCGCCGCTTCCATCTTGGCCTGGTTGACCGGCCTGCGATTCTGGGAAAACTTGGGATAGCTCCATCAAAAGACCGTTCGGGCGACGAATAATTGTCGTTTCGGCGACAATGTCCGCTTCTCCAGTCCGGCACGTGGTCACAACTTTTCTCACCACACTTCCATCGGTCGACGGCACCGACTGCTTTCCGGACAAAAAGTCTCCTTTGCAGACATTTGACCATTTTCCAATGACCTGCCCGGCATAATCATCCGCTTTATGTGTTTTGCTTCCCCGAGCCGCCACGAAAAAGCCTGACGTCCCATCAGGAAGTTTGAACGACACTTCCGATCTCCCCTCCTCGGGCGGCTCCAATTGATAATTTTCAACACCGGCTAATTTAAATATATCGGTGACGATTTGCGCGGCTTCCGTTACCGGCACCATTGCAGCGTCTGATTCTGACTGGTCCGATGAACGCGCCTGCGTGCCAGGTATGCGTTTGACACAATCAAGAACTGCATTCATTGCCTTTTGGGTTCCCTTAAGACTAAACCTCAACTTTCCATAAGGCGTTCGAAGCTCGAGCCTCCGGCCTATTTGTAGCGCCTTAAATGCATCCGCACCGGAAAAAGGGAGATGGGCGAGTTTGGTGCTGATATGCGCAGCTTTCCCGCTCGCGATAAACTTCCGGTCGACAAACACTGCGACATCGGTCGTATCGTCAGGGGCCAAGTTCCACGACGGGTCATGCAAAGTAATAGACCACTTGTATGCTTTTGAAACGAACAGCCCAAACGTAATACCGCTACGGTATTCACCCGACATCATGCATCCAAGTGGCGCCTTCTCATCCGGAAAATACACCACATTCCACCCGGCAACGTTATACGCCTGCGCAGGCAACACCGACATGAAAAGTACAAGGAGTCCGATAAGCCACCGCATTGTTCTTTACCCTGCCAAATATTATTTTAGTCCACGCATCACGCTAAACCATGAATTACGTTTTCGCAAACGCCAGCGTGGCGTCTCAGTCACGCTTGACGACCAACGAATTCGATCCTTTATTAGAAATTGCCAGTCGGCCGGACGGCCGCTGTCCCGTGTGCAGGCTTTGTGGCAGTGCAGCGGGATGGAGGAAAGTCCGGGCTCCACGGAAACACGGTGACGGCTAACGGCCGCCGGGGGTGACCCCAGGGAAAGTGCCACAGAAAGTAAACCGCCCTAAAAAAGGGTAAGGGTGAAAGGGTGCGGTAAGAGCGCACCGCGCTTACGGTAACGTGAAGCGGCAGGGCAAACCCCACCGGGAGCAAGACCAAATAGGGGCGGCCAGATGGGCGCGAAGCGAAAGCTTGCGGGACATCAAACACGTTTCCGGGTCAGCCGCCCGGGTTGGTTGCTAGAAGCGTGCAGCAATGTACGTTCCAGATGAATGGTCGTCGCGAAGGCGAAAGCCTTCAAACAGAACCCGGCTTACAGGCCGACTGGTCCTTATTCTTTCGTGTGCAAGCTGCTGGCTCGGAAAAAAGACCGCATTCAGCGGTCGCCTTGGTCCTCTTTACTGGCTTTGGCAATTTCGGCTTTCAAGTCCTGGACGCGTGCTTCCGTTTTATCAATCTCACGCTTCATCCAAATTTCGCCGACCAATAGAATTGCAAGCGAGAGCGCGGCCACTGCGATGCCGGCCCACCACAGCCAAAACAAGTTGGGATAATAAGAAACGATCGCCCAGATAATCAAAAATCCGATCGTCCAGCGGACGGCCCAAAACATAATGCGCTGTCCTATGAACGATGTGGTCTCATCGCGCACGGTGTCGAGCTCATTATAAGGCAGCTCAAAGTCCGCCTCTTCGTGTTCGTTTGATTTATCCGGCATATTTTTCCCAAGAAAGGCAAAAAAAACCTAAGCACGGGCGAATCTATAGCCGACGGACCTAAAAGACCAAAAAAAATATTTCTCTGCCCATCGGGATGAGGACTTCCTCACCCCTCCAGCGCCCCGCTATCTGGCACCTTAACCGATTTAAAACTAAGGATGTGTGCGTTCGAAGGTCGAAAGGTCTTCAGATGCGATTGGTTCGGCGTTCGAGGCCGTCGTCAACCCGACTGCACCCATCAATACAATCATGATGACAATAAACACGTTTGCGACAGCGATTTTTAACGACATACTTGGTCTCCACCAATCAGTGATTGAGTTTCCCTTAACCAAGTCCGTCATTTATATCCTTAGGAACGCGGGCACTGTTCCCCACGGAACAATGCCAAAAAAAAGCAAGCCTCAGCGATCAGACCAAATGGCGTTCCATGCGCGGTTCGTGGCCAGGACTACCCTCCGCGCATGCCGCTGATCGCGTCACAGGGGTGCCGCTCCACGATTAGCCGTCGGACGAAATTATTGCGCCGCACCCTTGGAGGTTAAAGTCGTTATTAAGTTCCGCGAGCCGAGCCTCTTTTTCTCGTACAAGACCTTCGATCTCATTTTTCTTCGCTCTGGCTTTTCCAATTTCGCTTTCAATGGACGGGCGATTGACGAGCTGGGTTGGTTCAAGTTGCTCTAATGAGCCTTCCAACTCCTCGATACGGCTGACGACACCTGCGAGCTCGTTCTTGAGCGCTTCGATTTCACGCTCTGCTTCTCGAATGAGCCGCAAAAGATTTTGGCACTGGACGCGTTGTTGGTCGGTGGGGGCTGAGGCCATAGTCATCTCGTGGTTCCCTCGCTGCTTCAACGATGGGATAAGTATGACCTGGTTAAAGGGACCGAGGATAAGCAGATAGCAACTTAAGAGGGCGCCAACACGCTGATGCCCTATAGAGCGTTCTAGCCAAACATGCGCGAAGGCCCGGTCGCATGCGATCTTCCGGGCTTCAAAGACCTCGAGAGCAAAGTTAATGTGTCCGGTTGATGCAAAATGAAATGACGCCCTGTAGGGCCTGTTTAACTGGCCCATCTGGAAAAATTGCGAGTGCATCATGCGCGACTTCACCGTAAGATCGCGCACGCGATATCGTCGCCTCGATCGTATCATGCTGTGCCATCAATTGAATGGCATGCTCGATGTCACGATCACTCACATCACCCTCGACAATCGTGCGATTCCAAAACGCACGCTCTTCATCTGTGCCACGTCGAAATGCAAGGATAAGCGGAAGGGTGATTTTGCCTTCGCGGAAATCGCTGCCAATGGCCTTGCCAAGATTGGCTGCATCACCCGAATAGTCCAACGCGTCATCGATCAACTGAAACGCAATGCCTAGATTTTTTCCGTAAGAGCGCAGTGCAGCCAATTCTTCCACTGGCCGTTCTGCAACCGCAGCACCAGATTCTGCAGCGCCAGAAAACAGCGCTGCCGTTTTTGCATTGACGATTGCCAGATACTCATCTTCGGTGGTTGCCGTATTCTGCGCCGCCGCCAATTGCATGACTTCGCCTTCAGCAATTATCGCAGCGGCATTGGAAAGAATGTCTAAGACGGGAAGCGACCCAACTTTAACAAGCATGCGAAACGCTTGACCCAACAAGAAGTCGCCCACAAGTACGCTTGCTTCATTGCCCCAGATCACGCGCGCAGCTTTCTTGCCCCTACGTATCGCGCCTTGATCCACCACATCATCATGCAAAAGCGTCGCCGTGTGCATAAATTCGACGGCTGCTGCAATCTTTACATGTTGTGTGCCAGTGTATCCCACAAGCTTGGATGCCGCGATTGTCAGCATCGGCCGAATGCGCTTGCCGCCAGAGTCAATAAGATGATGGGCAAGCTGCAAAATGAGATCAACATCGGAGATGGCCTTGTCGAGGATCAGCCGATTAATCGACTCCATATCGGGACCAACGATCGCGCTAAGTGGCTTTAGGTCGTCACTCGCGTCTCTGTTGGCATTGCGTTTATCGCCAAGTGAAACAACAACTCCCAAAAGACTACCCCCAATCTCTGCTAAAGGTTCGAGCATACTTTTTTTGCCGCAAGCACCTCTCACCAGCTCGATCAACGACGCCGATAGCATACTCCAGCGTTGCAATTAACAAGGTCGCCATAATACCTTAATGACACTTTGCCGCGGGTGCATCAAAAAAAACCGCCAAAACTGGCAGTATCATCGGAGTCTTATACGTTGCGCGAACTCATCAGAACCAATGACCCCGTTCTTCTCAACTACGTTGAATTGTTGCTAAAGAATGCCGGCATTGAAACAATGATAGCTGATCAAAATATGAGCGTGATGGAGGGCTCCATTGGCATTCTCCCACGCCGCGTCCTTGTTTCAGAAGACGACTTTAGCGACGCCTGCCGGCTCCTGAATGAAGCAGATCTCGGACATTGGATCCGCCCTGATGATAAGCAGTAACTCGAGCACACATGATGAAGTCACCAGTGACGCATTCTTGGGCGGCGCTGTCCAACTTTGTCAGCCAAGACATGGGTACCGGGCCGGTCTCGATGCGGTGCTGTTGGCTGCCGCTGCACAATCTGTTTGCAATGAACACGCAAGACTTTGCGACCGCAACGGAAAAACGCGTGCGGACCAACAACTAAATGTGCTGGATGTCGGCGCGGGAGTCGGTACCGTAGGGTTGTGTCTAGCGCGCCAAAGGGAAACAACATCGGTTGTTTTATACGAACGCGATCCAGAACTCGTACAACTCGCGCGCCAAAACATCGATCGAAACAATCTAAATAATTGTGTGAGAGGGGTTGTAGGCCAAGTCGGTTGTTCGGACATAGAGCTAAACGAGTTGGGCCTCGCCCCAAACAGCTTTGATGTCGTGCTCGCAAATCCACCCTTTCATCACGCAGAAAAAGGAACAACGCCCCAATCAGACAAAAAAGCTGCCGCACACCAAATGCAGGATTTCGGACTAGATCACTGGTGTCGATTTCTTGTTCGCATGGCCAAAGCAGAGGGCTGGCTTGTCATTGTGCACAAGATGGAAGCACTCGACGAACTGTTGCTTTCCCTTAAGACGCGCGCTGGAGGGCTTCACATCTTACCGATCTATCCCAGAAGTGGATCCTCTGCCCATCGCGTGATCGTGGCTGGCAGAAAAGGATGCCGCAGCAACCTAAAAATGCTCCCTGGGCTTGTGCTTCACGAGGAAGGCAACGGATTCACACCTGCCACCGAAGCGATCTTGCGCCACGGCGCAGCACTCGATATCGATTTTCATCAATGACGGCGCCGCAATTGGCCGCCAAACTATCCACGCGGACGACCCGGCAAACATTGCAATCCAACCGGCGATGATCTGGACAACACCGATCAGCCACCAAATTAAGACCAAGCCCCAGGGAAAATAAAATCATGAACCTGTTCAAACGTGGCCCAGTTATTCCTGTCCTCAAACTAACAGGCGTGATCGGAGTCTCTTCACCCTTTCGACCTGCGTTATCAATTGGTTCGGTCGCTGGTGCGATAGAAAGGGCTTTTAAGTTATCTAAAGTCCCAGGAGTGGCGGTCATCATAAACTCGCCCGGCGGGTCACCCGTTCAGTCGAGCCTCATCTTCAAGCGCATTCGCCATTTGGCGCAGGAAAACAAAAAAAAGGTCTACGTGTTTTGCGAGGACGTTGCGGCATCCGGCGGATATTATTTGGCCGCCGCGGGCGATGAAATTTACGCCGACGCCTCCTCGATCATCGGTTCGATCGGCGTTATCAGTGCAAGTTTTGGATTTCCTGAGGCGATCGAAAAACTGGGTATAGAACGCCGCGTGTATACATCCGGCCGCTCAAAAAGTCAGCTCGATCCTTTTCTCCCAGAAAAGCCCGAAGACATCGCGCATCTCAAAGACATTCAGCGCGACGTCCATGACGTCTTTATCGGTGTCGTCAAGGAACGTCGCGGTGGTCGGTTGTCTGCGCCCGACGATGAACTTTTCAATGGAGCCTTTTGGTCGGCACCAAAGGCATTAGAATTTGGCCTCATTGACGGCATAACGGATGTCCGTTCCAAAATGCGTGAACTGTTTGGCAAAAAGGCCCAATTGCGGCTCGTTCCCATAGCAAGAGGTGGCTTGATGGGATGGTTTTCACGTCGGCCTAATGTAGAAAAGATGCCAACAATCGGTCACGACTTCGCGGACGGATTAGTAACCACGCTCGAAGAACGAGCCTTGTGGGCACGCTATGGCTTGTAAAACTAGAGCCAAGCAACACTTTTAAGGGAAACGGTTTGCGAGAACTTTGCCATGCCACACCCATTAGTTTTAGCGGCACTTGGGCTTGGCGCTTACGTCGGCTCAAAACTTTTGATCCGGCAGAGCAAAAAGTCCACCTCCAAAAAACAAGGCGCGAACAAGCACGCACCCGCTCGAAATTTAGGAAAACTCGAGCAAGATCGTGAGACGGGCGTGTATCGCCCGTCCTCAGGCGTTCACGACAGCGGTGTACACCGACGCTAAGCGCCTAGTCCAACGAATTTTGGATTATGAAACCAACGGCGCGTCTTAGTCGACTTCAAACGTCACCTTGCAATTGACCCGGTAATTCTTGATTTTGCCATTTCCGTCGACCGTTGCGGAAAAGTCCTTGACCCAGACGGATTTGATATTGTCGACGGACTTACCGGCTTTAGCCACAGCTTTTTCGGTGGCATCTTCCCAGCCCTTGTTTGAGTCTGACATCAATTCAATGACTTTAAGGATTGTCATGGGGGGTTCCTTTTCGCTTGTTGAGCTCCTCGCGAGCTTCAGGCGATCTCAGCAGGTCAGGCGCCGCCATGCAAGCCGTTAGCGCAACAACAATTTTTCCGTGATTGGCAAGATCCGTGACAACAGACCCCGAGTGCGTATAGTCGCGCCAGCTCTATTAACCTCAAAGGCAGAAATTCGAACATGCCAAAGGCCGCATCAAAAGCACAATCACGCAGGTCAGCTACTGCCAACGACAAAAAGCCCAGTCGCTCAACCCGTCAAGACGCCATCGGATTGCGCCCAAAGGAGGCGTTCCAGGACTTGATATTGACGCTCCAACATTTCTGGTCCCAAGAGGGTTGCGCGATTTTGCAGCCATATGATTTAGAAGTGGGTGCTGGGACCTTTCATCCCGCAACCACGCTACGTGCGCTGGGCCCCAAGCCTTGGAATGCAGCTTACGTCCAACCCTGCCGTCGTCCAAAGGATGGAAGATACGGCGAAAACCCCAACCGGCTTCAACACTACTATCAGTTCCAAGTGATCATGAAGCCATCACCCGACGACATTCTTGATCGCTATCTGGCAAGTCTCGAGGCCATCGGTATCGACATTCAAATCAACGACATTCGCTTTGTCGAGGATGATTGGGAAAGCCCGACGCTGGGGGCCTGGGGGCTGGGCTGGGAAGTGTGGTGCAATGGTATGGAAATTTCTCAGTTCACATATTTCCAGCAGGTTGGCGGTTTCGATTGCCGGCCAGTTTCAGGCGAAATCACCTACGGCCTCGAACGGCTAGCCATGTATGTACAGAGCGTGGACAGCGTATTTGACCTCGCATTTAATGTGGACCAAGGGCACAATTGCTTGACCTACGGCGATATTTTCCTACAGCCAGAACAAGAATACTCTCGTTACAACTTTGAGTTCGCCGATACAGAAAGTCTGCTGCGACACTTCAAAGACGCAGAAAAAGAGTGCAAGGCATTGTTAGAGCGAGGAAAAACAAAAGATGGGCATCTCTTGGCCCAACCGGCCTATGATCAGTGCATAAAGGCCTCACACATATTCAATTTGCTCGATGCACGTGGCGTAATTTCTGTGACAGAGCGCCAAAGCTACATTTTACGTGTTAGGGAACTGGCAACCCAGTGCTGCGGGGCCTGGTTGCAAACGGTAGGAGGTGGAGTATGAACCCTACAATTTTTGGAATATTAGTCCTTGCAATTCCGCTGCTCATACTTGGACTGCTTGTCTTTTGGAAAAACTATCGTACGGTTTTTTGGGTGTACGTTGGCGCGATAGCCGTGATCCTTGGCTATCTTGCAACGACTGGCGCATTAAACGACATCGGCAAACCTGTCCATGACGCTGTCTACGGTTCGTCAACGGGTAAACCTGCGGACGCCAAAAAGAAAGAAATGAAAAAAGAAAAGAAGGCCGACGAAGCGCCCGCTTCTCAACCTGCGGCGTCAGATGGCGGAAATAGTTCTTCGATTGGCTCACCCGCTGGTCGCTATGTCGACGAGCCTGCAGGAGCGAACTAACGCTCATGGCCGAACTGCTCTTGGAGCTCCTCTCCGAGGAAATACCCGCGCGGATGCAGCTCCGCGCGGCAGAAGACCTTGGTCGCCTCATCATTGACGGTTTAGCAACGCACGGGCTTGAATTGGGCAATGCGGAGACCGCCCAATCCTATGTCACACCGCGCAGGCTGACTTTCGTGGTGACTGACCTGCCCGCCCGTTCAAGCGACAAAGCGGACGAACGACGCGGTCCGCGCGTTGGCGCACCGGAAAAGGCGATAAACGGGTTTCTAAAAGCCGCCGGGCTAAAATCCATAAAAGATGCCGACGTCGTTTCCGACCCCAAAAAGGGCGACTATTACCTCGCCAAAATCGAACAACCTGGGCGGCCAGCCGCAGACATCGTTGCCGACGTCATACCTACGGTCTTACAAAATTTCCCTTGGCCAAAATCAATGCGCTGGGGCGCAGGAGATGTCCAGTGGGTCCGGCCATTGCATGCAATCTTGTGTATCGTAGACGGTAAAGTCGTCCCGTTTGAGTTTGCTGGCATAAAGTCTGGCAACACAACGGTGGGCCACAGATTTCACACCAAGGCCCCCTTTAAGGTCACCTCCTTTGAAAACTACGGTAAGGAGCTCAAGGCCAACAAGGTTCTTCTACCAAGCTCAGAACGCCGGGAAATGATCGCCGAAGAGGCGCGCGATCTTTGTGCTCGCGCCAATTTGGCACTAATCGAAGACGAGGCACTATTAAAGGAAAATGCCGGCCTCGTTGAATGGCCTGTCGTGCTCATGGGCGAATTCGATGAAAGCTTTCTGACCATTCCGCAAGAGTGCCTGACGACCTCACTCAAGACACACCAAAAATGCTTTTCGCTGAAAAATTCGAAGACAGGTAAACTTGCAAATCGTTTCATTCTAGTCTCCAACCTCGTGGCAAAGGATGGCGGCAAGACAATTGTCACGGGCAATGAAAAGGTTATCCATGCCCGCCTCACAGATGCAAAATTTTTCTGGGAGCAGGATTTGGCCCGACCGCTGGATGAGATGGCGCTCGATCTTGAGCACGTGACGTTCCACGAAAGGCTTGGCAGCCAAAAAGTCAGGGTCGAACGCATCGCGGAACTTGCCGGCGAATTAGCAGATAAAGTCGACGCTCCGTCCGAGGATGCGCGACGTGCCGCACAACTATGCAAAGCCGACTTGATGTCCGAAATGGTCGGAGAATTTCCGGAACTGCAAGGCGTAATGGGACGATACTACGCCAAAGCCGTGGGCACGAAGCCCGAGATCGCAGCCGCAATTGCCGAGCACTATAAACCGAAGGGCCCAAACGATGATGTGCCGCAGGCGCCGGTGTCCATTGCAGTAGCACTTGCTGACAAAATCGACACACTCGTCGGATTTTGGGCGATCAACGAAAAGCCCACGGGCTCAGGCGATCCCTACCAACTGCGTCGCGCGGCGCTGGGCATCATTCGCACTGTCCTAGAAAACGATCTGCGTCTTCACCTTGCCCCGACTTTACAATCTCATTTGGTGCGCCTTGCCCAAAGCAAAAGCGTTGCACAGGGCCAAATCAGCTTGGGTAACGATGTTCAGTTTGGCGACGCACGCATCAGCGACGTTGTGTTGGACCTTCTTTCCTTTTTTGCAGATCGTTTGAAGGTCTATTTGCGAGATCGCAATAAACGCCACGATTTAATTGACGCGGTTTTTGCGCTGCCTGGCCAAGACGACCTTGCTCTAATGGTCAACCGCGTGGAGGCATTATCCAAGTTTTTGGGCACCGAAGATGGCGAAAACCTCCTTGCAGGTGTCAAACGGGCCAACAGTATCCTAAGGATCGAAGAAAAAAAGGACGGCAGATCCTACAATGATGAGCCAAAGGGGCCATTACTGAAAGAGCCCGCTGAACGTGATTTGGCTGCCGCGATCGCGAAAATCTGTTTTGACACATCCGCAGCAATTGATGTCGAAAATTTTGAAGGCGCGATGCGTGCTTTGGCTGAATTGCGTAGACCGGTCGACACATTTTTTGACGACGTCACTGTAAATTCCGATGACCCACAACTGCGGGAAAATAGGCTGAAGCTCCTCAATCAGATCCGTGCCACCACTCTAAATGTAGCTGATTTTTCAAAGATCGCCGGATAAGCGGCAGCCATGTTGAGCACCCGCGCAGCATTTGTGTGGATCATCACTGACAACTAAGTTTACATATCCATTTTGCGTAAACGTGATGTGGCGTCTGTCAGCAGCGCACGAATTTATTGCGTCACAAAACAATACCCGTCTTGCGCTTAGGCTTTGATCAGAAAGTTTTATCGGTTGGAGACAGCCATGTGACAAATAAAGCTCACTCAGGTCACCTCGCAGCATGTTTACCGTGCTCAGATATGAAAAATCTTGATGTTTGGACGCACACACACAAATTGGCATAAGATGGTACACTGAAAGTTGCGCGCCGCTTGACGCTCAAATTGCAACGGTTTTGTAGGCCTCGTGTGTCAGCAATTATGACAAGTGCTCTGAGATGCAGTTCATACCTCTTTGTTTACGGCACACTGTTACGCGGCTCAAAAACCTTGCTCGGTGCAGCGGAACGGCGCCGCCTGGCACGTGAATCTGTTGTTCTTGGAACCGCAACAATGCCAGGCGAATTGCGCGATTTGGGAAATTATCCAGGATTCGTTATTACGAAGGGGTCAAAAAAAAGCGTTCAGGGAGAAATTTTAGACCTAAAGGATCCACAACGAACATTTAGATGGCTCGACAAATATGAGGGAGTTAGCGAACATGCCGGAAAAAAGGGCGAGTATTCGCGAGAATGTTTGATTGCTAAACTGGAGACGGGCAAAAGAATTCGCGCGTGGGTATATGTATTTCAAGCCGCATCAAAAAGTGATCGCACAATTCCAAACGGAGTATGGCAGCCCAAAAAATTGTATGAATCCTAAGACTCTCTGCGAACTACACTGTGTTCAATCAATCGAAATGCCTTTTTTTTGCCGTGAGCAAATAAAACGACATAAAAACAGTGACTGTTTAGACGACCAACTGCATTTTCGTAAGAAAAAAATCGGCCTTAAAAGGGCCTTTCCAAGAGGTACATTAAGTGCCCATTCGATCATTTAGCGATTGGCCTGAGCTGCATTTGAACAGGTGGGGCACTTTGGAATAGGACTCGAGTATGCATTCGGACACCAAGGTATTGCGGGTGGAAATTTCGCCTGGTGAAGAGACGCAGGCGGGCATCGTATTGTTAAATGCCACGGGGGAATCCTTAGGCGAATCTGAAAAGACACAAAAAAATAGCGCGCCAGCAAAGAACAACAACAGGTCACATAATTCCAAATCATTCAATAATGGGGGGCGCGCAAAACCAACAGCGTCTTTGGATACGCTTGCGCGCCTTTTGTCTGCGCGCAATGTGGGACTATTAAAGCTCATTAAGAAGGCGCGGCCGCGGTCTGTCGCCGAATTGTCGCGTCTTTCAGGCCGCCCAAAAGCAAGCTTGACCGCAACGCTACATCGCCTAGAAGAGTTTGGAATCGTAACATTTGAAGAAATCGACGGACGCCGACGGGCCCCCGTTGTTGTTTGCGACATCCTTCGGCTCGAGGTCGCCATCAACGCGTCCGATCAAACCTCGTCGGAAAGTGTCAGAACGGATTCATAACCAATATATTTTCAATGCGGCCTAGTCGGGCTTTACGTCACTCTGGGCCGCTAATGCGCCCGAGCGATAATAGTTTAAAAGGTATGTGCGTACCGCGCTCGACAGACCCAGATCTCCGCGCGATTGATCAATTTCACCAACCAATTGCGCCAGTGCCATACCGCGCGCCTCGGCGACCTCGCGTAACGCTTGCCAAAACGTCTCTTCCAGTGACAGCGACGTCCTGTGGCCTTTGATTGAAAAAGATCTCTTCTTGGGTCTCGACAACGATTTCTTCCGAAGATGAGGCGCAAACGATCTACGTCAGATTATCCACGGACGCTGAACCGTTTTTTCAAACAACAACTGCGACAACGCGAGCTCTATTGTGGGCCGATCATTTTGCTGGGGTCAACGATTGCATCGAATTCTTCCGCAGTGACATGCCCACTTTCGATCGCCTCTTGGCGTAACGTGGTGCCGTTATTGTGCGCCGCTTTGGCAATTTTCGCTGCAGCATCATAGCCGATTTTCGGAGCCAACGCCGTGACCAACATGAGCGAGCGCTCTAACCCCGCCCGGATATTGTCTTCCCGTGGCTCTATCCCCACCACGCAATGGTCTGTAAAAGAGTTTGCAGCATCGCTCATAAGGCGGACTGACTGCAAAAAATTGTACGCTATAACTGGGTTATAGACGTTGAGCTCAAAGTGCCCCTGGCTGCCCGCAAACGTGATCGTTGAGTTGTTACCGAAGATTTGCACACACACCTGCGTCATTGCCTCGCACTGCGTCGGATTCACCTTCCCAGGCATGATCGAAGAGCCTGGCTCGTTTTCGGGCAATGCAAGTTCTCCGAGGCCCGAACGCGGTCCACTGCCCAAAAACCGGATGTCATTCGCGATTTTAAAAAGCGATGCTGCAACGGTATTGATGGCCCCATGTGCCATAACCATGGCGTCGTGCGCAGCCAAAGCTTCAAACTTGTTTGGTGCAGTTTTGAAGCCAAGCCCAGTAATCGCTGCAACACGATCAGCAACCATGTCTCCAAAACCTTTGGGCGCGTTAAGACCGGTTCCTACCGCCGTCCCGCCTTGGGCGAGCTCCATCAGCTTAGGCAATGTCTGTTCAATACGCGCAATGCCGTTGTCAATCTGATGCGTATAACCGGAAAATTCCTGACCAAGCGTGAGTGGCGTCGCATCCTGCGTATGGGTTCGTCCAATCTTTATGATGGACGCCCATTTCTGCGCATTGTCATTGAGCGCGTTTCCCA
The DNA here is from genome assembly GCA_965222775.1 of Hyphomicrobiaceae bacterium. GTDB lineage: Bacteria > Pseudomonadota > Alphaproteobacteria > Rhizobiales > Hyphomicrobiaceae > CBDCUV01. The sequence continues at coordinate 340,215 of OZ244971.1, read as the reverse complement.
GCTTTTGTAACGCTGGCAGCAACCTGTGATGAATTTCTTCAACGCAAGCGATATGCATCGCGGTCGGGTACGTGTCGTTTGAAGATTGGCTCATGTTGCAGTGATCGTTTGGATGGACAGGCGTTTTTGAGCCCAACGCCCCGCCCAGCATTTCGATTGCACGATTTGCAATGACTTCGTTGGCATTCATGTTTGATTGCGTGCCAGATCCCGTTTGCCAAACCACAAGCGGAAAATGATCGTCCAGTTTTCCTTCGATCACCTCATTTGCGGCTTTTACAATGGCGTTCCCAATGGTTTTGTCCAACCGACCAAGCGCCATGTTGGCCTCAGCGCAAGCGCGCTTTACAATTCCAAGTGCACGTACGATAGGCAGCGGCTGCCTTTCCCAACCAATCTTAAAGTTCCCCAGCGACCGCTGAGCTTGGGCGCCCCAATATCTATCTTGTAAAACCTCGATTCCCCCAAAAGTATCAGTTTCGGTTCTGGTCTGTGTGCTTGGTTTTTTGGACATTGTTCGTTGGCCTCACGTTTCAGCAGGCATAGAATTTTTGGTGCTGCTTAGCATAGTTTCACATAAAAAAAGTGAGCGGCGTAAAAAAAGCTACAACAAACCAATTGTAATCCAGGCGCAGCTGGCATTGGGCAAACGCGTTTCGAAGAGGCGTTAGAAAACGCATACAAAAGATTTTTGGAGAGACTGCAGGGTGTTCTGCGTTAGTCAGCAACATACCAGCAAATCGAATTTAAGTCCCGCTTACATAATGAGGATACGACTAGTTCCGATTATTCTTTCGAAACGTATCAAGTCTGACAATTTCAGCACCTTCCCCTGGTAGCCCTTCGTCGCTAGGGTCAATTGGACTTTCATCTTGCACGGGGAGTTTTGAAGCGACAGTCTTGCCTGTATCATCATCTGCGGGTTTCACCGACGGTTTGTCGCCAACCTTTTTGACTTTCTTTTGAGTGCGCGGTTTTCGTGTGGCTGTGCTACGGCGTGAAGGTTTGCGTACTTCACGTGTCGGATCGGCATCCTCAAACGCGCGAGATTTTTCCAGCGACGCCATAGATTGCTCGACCGCTTCAGCGTTAAATTCAGGATCCTCAAACTGCAGGCCGTAGCGCACGCTCGGATCAAAAAAAACTTTTATCGCAGAAAATGGCACGACAAGCCGTTCTGGAATCCCATCAAAGGTAAGCTTCACCTCAAAACGGTCTTCATAAACTTGCAAGTCCCAAAACCTATGCTGCAAGACGATCGTCATCTCGCTTGCATACTTTTCTTTAAGGCGCTTGGATATGGATGCGCCCGCAGCCTGCGTGTCAAAAGAAATGTAAAAATGATGATCACCAGGTAGGCCCGTTGCCGCCGTCCGCGTCAGGACAGCGCGCACGACACTACGCATAGCATCTTGCGCCAAGGCTTCATAGTCAATCATCGACTCTGAGGTCATGCTAATCCGCTAAATTTTCTGCTTGCTTCCTCTTACCCCAGACGAGCTAAATCTGCCAGTCCAACCCCGCTAGTGAATTTCGTTTCCTGATTTTTTCACAACATCCAGAGTATCATCCAAGTACGATTCGGCCCATCAATTAGCTTAGTGGAGGGCTTCTGTTGCCCGGCGCCCTCCGTTGCCGCGCCCTACCCTGCGACGGGCAAGGACTTCAGGTTAGGTTTTTCGCACTGCATTACGCAGCGAGAGCAACCTCTTCATAGTTGTCATTTGCAACTATTTAGACGGTCCGATAACGGTGGAACCATACCGAGCAAAAGAGCGCCCTTTACACCTTCGTCGATCCTATTTCGCCCCCATCAAATACCCACCTTAAACGGCAGCGACCGCCAAAACGAGGGCCGCAATTCAAAAAGATGGGCATGTGGTGGAGGCGCCGGGTACTGCCCCCGGGTCCGATCGGTTTATTCCGACGTCCATTTATCGCCATAGTCGGACGAATCCGACACCCTAGATATAGGGCGGATAAAAGTGAAAAAAAAGTACTCTATTTTGCAGCGTTAGGGGTCATTGCCACCAGACGTTGGAAAACACTCTCAATATCGGATGTGCAAAGCGCCCAACACGGCGCAAAAACCAAAGACAGACATGATATTAGTCCGCTGGAAAAACTTAGACCTCGCCGGTATTTGTGATGTGCAAGACTCGCCCACAATGCTTGCAATGAACCGCGTCCGCCTCATGGCGATTTAATCCACAATCCTCACAAGTATAAGCAACGCGCGACGGTCGGAAGATGGTCTGGATCAAGCGCAAAAAAAGCGCCACGCCAAACAACAAAATCGCAACGGATAATAGCCGCCCGCTTGTCCCTTCAAGCGTAATATCGCCAAACCCCGTCGTCGTCAGCGCCGTCACCGTAAAGTAAAGCGCATCAAGATAGTTTGAAATTTTCGGGTTGGTCTGAACTTGCAACGTATAGACCAAGGCGGTCATGATGAAAACGAAGACAATCAGGTTAATCGAACTTTGAATAATCTCTTCGTTTCGGCGAAAGAAACTAAACTCGTCTCGAAGGTCCGCAAGAACACGGTAAGATCTTAAGATCCTTAGTGCGCGCAAGACCCGCAGGAACAAGAAGCCTCCGAAAAATGCTGGAACGACCAGCGAAATGATAACGATCACATCGGCGATCGTTGTAAACTGCATCAAGAATCGTCCGCGGTGGTAAGAGATCCACCATCTCAGCATGAGATCAACGATAATGATGAGCGCCAAAATAAGGTCGATCACATAGATCCAGGGCGTATCTCGAATGACAGATGTCACCACAAAAAATACAAGCGCAACGATATCAAAGGCCAGCAAAGCAAATCGAAACGTACGTGCCTCCGGCGTGTCTCCATGGTAAAGACCGCGAAACCATTCCAGCCAACTTGTCATCATCTAGTCCCAAGTCTTTTTGCCAATGCCTGGATAGTGGTTGCCGGCAGTCTTCAGTTTCAAGATCCAGGTTTGGCGGGGTCGAGACGCCAGCCGTATAGTGGCAATACAAAGAGGACGAAAAGGATTCAATACGTTCGATCTTTTTCATGAATGATCGAGCGGTCCAGCAAACGGATATTGACCTGTATTGCACGAAACCGATGGTTTGCATCCAAAAGCTTGAACACAAAGGCCCGCCAAAATGCCAATAAACATATTTTCCGGCCTGATAAGAGGACCTGCAGCCTACCGTCCAATGACAGGCTGGCATCCCCTCGCAGCGGTCCTCGCCGGGTTGGCAATCTACGTTATTGCGGCAGCCGCAAGCACCCTCTTGACAACGTATTTGGCCGAGCTTTCTGGCACGCCCGTACGCGTTGACGCTACGGCATCGGCCCCCTCATTTTCGCCATACGATACCGGTTCTCTCTTTTTGATACTTGTGATGCAAGCAATGTTGATCGTCCTCATTCTCATTGCGTGTACGTTCTTCAAGGGCAGCCCTCGCCAAGTTCTGGCGCTCCACACACCTAAGCCCAACTATGCCGTCGTTCTACCGGCATTATTTATCGTTTTGGCTGGCGTCTTGATCTACTGCACGATCGCAGCTGCAATTTTTCCAAACCAACTTTTTCAAGACGTTGAGCCCTTTATCAAGGTCGTAAACTCCGACGACGTCGCCTTGCTGACGATTGCCGCGGTCATCGGCGCCCCTCTTTCTGAGGAATTCCTTTTTCGAGGTTTCCTGTTATCGGCCTTGGCAAAAACAAAAATTGGGTTTGCCGGTGCAGCGCTCGCGACGACGGCGGCCTGGGCAGCCCTTCACGGGAACTACTCAGCGCTCGGATTAGGCGTCGTTTTCATTACTGGCCTCACCTTAAGCTGGCTATTGTGGCGCACGGGGAGCTTATGGGTCCCCATTTTTTGCCATGCCGTTTACAATGGCCTGATTGTCGCTGGACTTTCCTTCCTTGAGCTACCCACATGAGCAATAGCCCACATTGAGGTCTCAGCGCTGACCACTAGAATCAGGTTAAAATTGTGCGCCATACCATTTCCCGACACCTAAGGAATGGTGCCACCTGCCATTGCTACAGCTTGCTTTTGGCATTGTTGTTCAGGGTCTGACCATGCACCAATATCTCGATCTGATGCGCCGCGTGAAAGTAACAGGGTCTAAAAAGACCGACCGCACCGGCACAGGAACACTTAGCATTTTTGGTCATCAAATGCGGTTTGATCTGAGTGATGGGTTTCCAATGCTCACGACCAAAAAGCTGCATCTCAAATCCATCATACATGAGCTTATCTGGTTTCTGGCTGGCGATACGAACATCAAGTATTTAAAAGAGCACGGTGTTCGCATTTGGGATGAATGGGCGGATGAAAATGGCGACCTCGGTCCGGTCTATGGAAAACAGTGGCGCTCATGGCCTGCGCGGAATGGTCAAACCGTCGACCAAATTAGCCAGGTTGTGAATGTACTAAAGACAGATCCGGACAGCCGTCGTCTTATTGTTTCAGCATGGAACCCAGCCGAGATCCCCCATATGGCGCTCGCACCATGCCATTGCTTGTTTCAGTTTTACGTGTCAGATGGTCGTTTGTCGTGCCAGCTCTACCAACGATCAGCCGATGTATTTTTAGGAGTCCCATTTAACATTGCATCCTACGCTCTGCTCACATTAATGCTGGCGCAGGTCACAAACCATAAGCCGGGTGATTTCGTACATACCTTTGGCGATGCACACCTTTACCTCAATCATTTAGATCAGGCAGACGAACAGCTGGCCCGCACGCCTCGCCCGTTGCCCACCATGCACATCAATCCTGAGGTCACGTCCATTTTTGATTTTCAATTTGATGACTTTGAGTTGAAAAATTATGATCCACACCCGCACATCGCCGCCGAGGTTTCAGTTTGAACGCAACTCGTGACATACGTGTATCCCTCATGGTAGCGGTCGCTAGGAACAACGTCATTGGGGCAAATGGCGAAATGCCCTGGCATCTGTCATCTGATCTCAAGATGTTTCGTCGCATAACCATGGGCAAACCCATCATCATGGGTCGTCGCACCTGGGAATCGCTCAAAAAAAGACCGCTCGACGGACGCGACAACATCGTCGTCACCCGCGACAAACGATATGAGGCAGAGGGTGCAATTGTTGTCCAATCCCTTGCAGAGGCGCTCACCGAGGGCCACGCACGCGCCCAAGAGCGCGGCGCCGAAGAAATCATCATCATTGGCGGGGCTGAGATATACAAGTCATCGTTGCCGCTGGCACACCGCCTTTATTGGACAACCGTTGACGCAGAACCCGATGGCGACACCTACTTCCCCGATTTTGACAAGTCAGATTGGCGCCAAGTTCACACAGAGCCAGTAAAAACAACGGATAAGGATCAGTTCCAAGCAACTTTCCACATTTTTGAGCGCGACTGAGCCTCAGATGGCTCCACACATCTCCACAATTGCGGCAAGCTCCACAATAATGCACCCCGTCCTGTGGCAAACTTAAAAGGTTGAACCCTTAGCCATTGCTCACCAAATGTCGTTGAGAGATTTGCGCCAGACCAACGCCTATCCTATAAGCTGGCCAGATTGAGACGCCAGCAGCCCTGGTGAGCCAAAGCGAAGGCCGGTTATTAGTTTTGCAGCTCTGACGGCTATCAAGATTTGCATGACGGCATATCCGAGACCTGCCACTTCACACATGATACGAGGCTTTTCAAGCGATGTCCTGGAACAATGATGACGGCGGCCGCGGTGGCTGGAAGAGCGGCAGCGGCCCATGGGGCCAGGGCCCCAACAATGGGTCCGGCAACCAGCCGCATGACCTTGAGGAAATGCTCAAACGCAGTCAGGATCGTATGAAAAACGCAATGCATGGCAGCGGTGTACCAGGACCGTTACTTTTTATTGCGGTGGTGGCCGCACTGGCGGTTGCAGGGTTTTTCCTTTTCACATTCACGGTGAAGCCAGACGAGTTGGGTGTTGTGCTACGCTTTGGAAAAACCGACCGCATCGAAACGTCGGGGCTACACTTTAGGTTCCCTTATCCAATCGAAGAAGTCCGCCTACCAAAAGTGACCCGTGAAAATTCTATTGAAGTTGGTATGGAGTCACTGAGGTCCGGTTCCGGAACGAGCACCGCTATTCGCGACATCCCAGAAGAAAGTTTGATGCTCACGGGTGATGAGAATATTGTGGACGTCGACTTCGTTGTCTTTTGGCGCATTAAGGCCGACCAAAAAGATGAAGAAACGGGTCAAAGCGGCGCCGAACAATACCTGTTCAATATTCAAAATCCCAAATCAACAATCAAAGAGGTGGCTGAAAGCGCGATGCGCGAAGTTGTGGGCGAGTCGGCCATTCAGCCCATTTTAACTCAGGACCGGCAAAAAACAGAACAAGCCGTGCAACAGCTCATGCAGCAAACGTTAGATAGTTATCGGTCTGGCATACGAATTACCAGGGTACAGCTGCAAAAGGTCGATCCCCCATCAAAAGTTATCGATGCTTTCCGCGATGTGCAAGCGGCCAAGGCTGACCAGGAGCGGATCCAAAACGAGGCGCAGGCCTACGCCAACAAAATCGTGCCGGAAGCTCGCGGTGAAGCAGAACGCATCTTGCAGGGCGCCGCGGCATATAAAGAGCAAACGGTACAAGAAGCCAAAGGTCAGGCGGATCGTTTCGTCAAAGTTCTCGAGGAATACAAAAAAGCCCCCGAGGTGACGCGCAAACGCATATTCTTAGAGACAATGGAAAGCGTCTTTAGCGGCACTGACAAGATCATTCTCGACTCGAAAGGCAACGGATCAGGTGTTGTGCCTTATCTTCCGCTGGACCAGTTGCGCAACCGACCCGCCGCATCAGCGTCATCGGGAGGAGAATGAGACATGAAGTTTCTTGGTTCCGCATTACTCGTCCTACTTATTCTGGCTGCTGCAGCCGTTTACTTGTCTGCGTTCATTGTTCATCAGACACAACAGGCGATCGTGCTTGAATTCGGCAAGCCAGTAAACGTGATCAACGCTTTTGCAAAAAATAAAGATGGTACAGTTCAAAACAATGCCGGTCTGTATTGGAAGATTCCCGTTGTCCAAACAGTAGAGTTTTATGACAAGCGCATCCTCGACCTTGATCGCCCGCCGTTGGAAGTCATCGCGTCAGATCAAAAGCGCCTTGTCGTGGATGCTTTTGCGCGGTTCCGCATCGTCGATCCACTCTTGTTTTACCAAAAACTGCGCGACGAAGGCATTGCCCGCCAACGCCTCGGCAACATTTTGGAAGCCTCATTGCGCCGCGCACTAGGTGCCGCAACCTTCCAAGACATCGTGCGTGATAAGCGCGAGGATCTCATGCGCACAATCCGAGATCGCGTCGACAATGAAGCTCACGACTTTGGCATCAATGTCATTGACGTGCGCATCAAGCGCGCCGATCTGCCCGAGCAAAACTCTGAGGCGATCTACAAGCGTATGCAGACGGAGCGCCAGCGAGAAGCCACGGAAATAAGATCAGAAGGCAATGCCGCCGCCAATCGTATTCGTGCCACGGCGGACAAAGAGGCAACTGTTATTAAGGCGGAAGCCGTCAAAAAATCAGAGCAAATTCGCGGCGACGGCGATGCCGAGCGCAACGAAATTTTCGCCGATGCGTTCAGCAAAGATAGCGACTTTTTTGCATTCTATCGCTCTATGCAAGCTTACCGTAAAGGTTTGAGTTCTGATGACACGCGACTTTTGATTTCGCCCGATTCAGAATTTTTCCGTTACTTTGATAGTCCCAGCGGAACAACCCAACCGCAACAATGAATGAACTAATCATTGCGCTCGGTCTGGTGCTGGTCATCGAAGGCCTGCCCTGGGCCATTGCGCCAAAATTTGGGAAAAATTTTTTCGCAAACGTCTCAACGATTCCAGAGAATGCGCTCAGAATTGGTGGGCTAGTTATGATCACCGCGGGTGTCGTCCTGGTTTGGCTGGTCCGCGGTTAGTGCCGCTTTTCAGTCACCCGCCCACAAATTTCTAAGCGCGCGCCAAGAAAAGGTCGCATAAAAAATCTCAGTTTTTGTTCAATTCGGGACAAGAGTTGAGTAATGTAGCAATGCCTTTTAGTGATAGTTTGTAGCGCGGCAATTCCAATTGGACGTAATCCTGCTGCAAAGTAGTTTTTGTTGTTCAAAAGAAGAGGCAAAAAATGTCTCGATCAAACTCTGATCCGCAGGCTGTTCGGCGCATTACAAAGTTGGCGTTATCGTCTGCTGCCTTCGCATTTACATTACTCACAGTATGTTTGCCGGAGAATGCGCTAGCCCAACGCGTTCAATTTCAACGGGGTCCACAAACAATTGCCCCGGTGGTCAAGGGTTTGACTGAAGCCGTCGTCAACATCTCAACATCTCAAATTGCAAAGGGCCCTAGTGGTGTTCCATTGCCAAGCGTTCCCGAAGGCTCGCCCTTCGAAGAATTTTTTGATGACTTTTTCAACGACCAATCCGGTCGCGGCATCAAGCGCAAAGTGGCCTCCCTCGGTTCAGGGTTTATCATTGATGGCAAACAAGGACTCATCGTTACCAACAACCACGTGATCGCCGACGCCGATGAAATCGTGATCAAGCTTTATGACGGATCGTCGTTGAAGGTCGAAAAAGTACTTGGTCGCGACATAAAAACGGATTTGGCGCTCCTGAAAGTCAATCCCAAGAAAAAGCTACCAGACGTGCAGTTCGGCTCATCTTCCCAGATGCAGGTGGGCGATTGGGTCATGGCCATAGGAAATCCGTTCGGACTGGGCGGGTCTGTGACCGTTGGAATTATTTCTGCCAAACAGCGTGACATTAGTTCAGGCCCCTATGACGAATATCTACAAACCGACGCATCAATCAACAAAGGCAATTCTGGTGGACCGCTCTTTAACATGGACGGCAAAGTGATCGGCGTGAACACGGCCATCATCTCGCCCACAGGCGGCTCCATTGGAATTGGTTTTGCCGTCCCATCAGACAGCGTTGTTCGGATCATTGATCAACTCAAACAACACGGCGAGATCCGACGCGGCTGGCTTGGTGTAAAAATTCAAACCGTGACGGAAGACATTGCAAAATCATTGGGCGCCGAGCCTGAAAAGGGCGCCTACGTTTCCACAGTTTCGCCGTCCAGTCCTGCACAGTCCGGCGGCCTGAAATCTGGCGATGTGATCGTTCGTTTTGATGGCAAAACCGTTTCAGAGATGCGCGACCTGCCACGGCTTGTTGCGCGCACGCCCGTTGGCGAAGTTGTCGACGTGGAGATCATCCGCGACAAAAAGAAGAAGGTCATGAGCGTCAAAATCGGGCGCCTGGTGGAAGACGAACCAATACCGCCGGCAGCATTCAGTGGACCACCTGAAGGCCCCACGGGCGAGTTGTCTATGCTCGGATTAAGGCTCGCGGATTTGTCCGATGAGCTGCGCAAAAAATATGGCATTAACGATCCGAAGGGCGGCGTTTTGGTCGTTGCCATTGATCCAGGTGGGCCGGCCGCACGAAAAAACATCAAGGAAGGTGATGTCATCCTTGAGGTTGACGAAACCCAAGTCAGCAATACCAAAGAAATTTTCAGGGCCATCAACAAGGCCCAAACATCGCGAGCCAAAGCCGTATTGTTGCGCATCGAAGACGCGTCTGGTGCGGACGTCAGATTTGTGGCAATTCCGATCGACCAATAGCTGTGAAATGTGAAGCGAGCCGATAAAATCGCTGCATTCTGAGTTGCGCTGATGCTAGACTCTTTGCAGGTTTAAGTCGAACCACACGCGCGGCTTTTTTTGCTCCACACTCGGCAAGCCGGTGTGGAGCAGCCAACCACCCAGGGCCGTAGACTTCGGGGCGGTCGGGCAAGGGCAAGGGCGCGGGCTGGTGCTAATGCAGAACCTAACGTCGTCGTAAAGGAGCAGCGGGCGTGTCGGATCATCAAACGTCGTTCGAGAGCCTTTCAGAACTGTTTACGCCGATACATCGAGACGGCCACAAATTTTTGGTCGTTAGCGCACTTATTACCTTGCTGATGTTTTTCCTTTGGTCCCCTTTGGGTTGGATCGCGGCCATTGCCACGGCCTGTATCGCCTATTTTTTCCGTGACCCCGACCGTGTAACACCCCTACGCGAAGGTCTCATCATCGCGCCAGCAGACGGCAAAATCACACACATTGAGAAAGTAACACCGCCTGAGGAACTCGCACTCGGTGATGACGAACGCATCAGGATCTCAACCTGCCTCACGCTCTTCGACGTTCACGTAAATCGATCACCAGTCGCAGGGCGCATCACGAGATCAGTTTACGTGCCAGGCGCATTTGTTAACGCAAACACAGATAAGGCGAGTGAGGAAAACGAACGCCGCGCATTGGTCATTGAAACAGCAAATGGCGATAATGTTGCAGTCGTTCAGATTGCCGGGCTCATCACACGCCGAATCATTACATTTGCCCATGACGGAGACAGTGTCGGCGTTGGCCAACGTTTCGGGCTGATTAGATTTGGCTCTCGTGTGGACGTTTATTTGCCGCCCGGAAAATCTGCACTTGTGGCCGTAGGTCAACAAATGGTCGCAGGCGAAACCATTCTCGCGGATCTCAATTCCAACGAACCGGAACGTGAATCACGCCGATCATAGTCGTGCTTCATCTTTTTGTGGTGAAGATTGAGAGATCTGGCTAGCCAGTCTTACGCTGCAATAACCGCTCACGTAAGGATTGCAATGCGTTGCTGCGTTCTGAAACAGGTGCAGGCTCTGGCGCCCGAACATTCCCGTCTTTTTGTTGGTCACGCAATTGCCGTTGCAGCCGTTCCATCGCAGGCGTTGTAGCAAGGCCATCAGCCGCGCCGGCACCTTCGGGCCCAGAACCGGATGTCAGACCATTGGATTGCGCGTCCATCGGACGATATCCATTTTCAACAGGTGCAACGCTTTCTCGCATTTGGGAGCGCGACCTCCCTACGTTGGCATTTGATGTGCCATCAAGCTTTGGCGCGCCTTCGTGTAATGCTGGGTTTGAATGCGCAACTTCTCCTCTCAAATCCGCATCGTCCATATCATCGACGTAGTCACGTCCCGATTTGACACCAGCTTGCCGCCATCGACCAACAATCTGTTCGAGGAAGGTCTGGTCGCCGACATTTTCCTGCCAGAGCATAGAGAATTCAGCCGTCGACGAACGTGGCAGATTTTCTTTAGCAAGTTCACTAAAGTGAATCCGCACAGGCAGCGGCACGCCGTCACCAAACGCAATTGCTTCACGTTCGCCAAGAGCCGGGAGAAATTCTAGCAACCCCGTACCCGTGTCATTAACGGCAGAAGCAACAATGTTTTGATCTTTCTCATTTGACATTCGCAGAGCAAAAATCGTGTTGCACTGAGACAGGATCGTCGGGTCAATTTCAGCAGGCCGCTGCGTCACAACGCAAAGCGAAGCACCATATTTACGCCCTTCCCTTGCGATCTTCGATAGTGCCCGTTTACAGGGCCCAAAACCCATATCTCGGCTAACAGGAACATAGCGGTGCGCTTCTTCGCAAACAAGTGTCACAGGGATCTTGCCTTCGCTCCAAAGTGCGAAATCAAACGTCATACGACAAAGAACGGAAACAACAACATTAACGATTTCCGTTGGCAGCCCCGTCAATTCAAAAATCGTAATGGGTTTTTTTTCAACAGGGACACGGAAGATGCGACCCAAGATGTCGGCCATACCGTCGTAAACAGTGACGGACCCAAACATAAACCCATATCGCGTATCGTGCGTAATCGTGTCGATGTGCGTTTTTAGATTCCGATAGGGCGCGAGATCTTTTTTGTTTTCCAGCCGTCCCATCCGGTCGTCAATCAGGGTCATCAGATCGGAAATGCGATAGGGAACGGGCGTGTCAACCGTATAACCCTTGAGGTTGTGTCCGGTGCGACGACGCACCACACGCGATTCCACCGAACGGCCTGTGCTGTAGCGCTCTTTCGCAATAGGAATAAGATCCTGCAAGATTTCGATTTCCTGCTTGCGCGTCGTGTCACCAATCAGAACCTCGACCACCTCTTCAAATGTCAACAACCAAAATGGCAGCTGCATGTTTCTTGGCGAGATCACTTCCGCGTATCCGCGAAATGCGGTGGCATATTCGTTATGGGGATCCAAGAGAACGATATGTGCTGCAGGATTAACTTCGAGTATGGAACGCAAGATCAGTGCCGTGGAACACGACTTACCGGTACCCGTCGTACCAAGAACCGCAAAGTGTTTTCCCAGCAGGTCGTCGACATTGACGCGTGCAGCAATCGAGTCGTCCTGACGCAATGCCCCAATTTTGACCGTTTCGTCGATGTCTCCCCAGAAGGCCAACGCGAGTTCATTTTTGGCCGCCATACGGACGCGATCACCCAAACCAGGATAAACCGAAACACCACGGTGAAATGAATATTCTTCATCACCGTTGGTTCGCCAAAGCTCCCCGACCAGTCCAAGCTCTGCCACGCGCAATTCGCTTTCACCCTCGCGCTGCGCAGGAACGGGCACGCTCATGCCGGCAACAATTGCCAAAACAATCGACTTGTGTGTTTCAATGGCAAGCAACGTGCCCATCTCTGGGCGAACTTTGTCAGCTTCCTGAGACTCAGCTGGAGCAGCATCGAGAATGACAATAGCCTTAGAACCCGTGACGGAAACGATCCGACCAATCGAACCGTCCGTCGGGTCCACAACCTTCATTTCTCGAAGTTGCTGGCTATCGCGAACCTTCAAATCCTTGTCCTCGTGCATGGCATACCCAGATGTTCGGCTAATCTAGAATGCCTCTTCCAAACAATGTATTGCGGCTTTCTGATACGGATACCGTATGTCGCGAGGGTAACCGAATTTCGATTTGGGTCCCTTTTCCTTTGCGACAGGCAATACTTAACGTACCAGCGTGCAATTCTATGAGCGCCTTGGCGATGGGAAGTCCAAGACCGGTACCTTCACGATTCCGCGACCGCGTCCCGTCCACTTGGCCAAAAGGCGTCATCGCAACTTCCACTTCTTCATCGGTCATGCCGATTCCAGAATCCCGCACCAAAATCATAACGCCGCCGTCGCTTAACTGCCGTGCTTCAACTTCCACCTCGCCGCCTTCAGGCGAAAATTTAACGGCGTTGGAAATGATATTGTTGAGCGCTTGTTCAAGCTTAGCCGCATCACCACGAATACTGTGTAAGTAGGCAGATTTTTTTATCTTGACCGCAACGCCGGCCTCATCAGCAGCGGTAGCAATATTTTTCACACACGCATCTAGAATTTCGTCAATGCTTATCTCTCTAGCATCGAGCGTGTACTTGCCACTCTGAATTTTCGATATGTCCAAAATGTCATTGATCACCGACAGCAGATGGGCGGATGCTGCGAGAATTAAGTTTGAATACTCGACAACTTTTTCGTCAGAGAGTGCATGTTTATCGTGCTCTGATAAAATTCGAGAAAACCCGATTACGGTATTAAGCGGCGTGCGTAGTTCGTGGCTCATATTCGAGATAAATTCAGATTTGACTTTGTTTGCGAGTTCCGTCTCAATCCGCGCCTTGTGTTCAGCCGTGCGCGCGCGATCGCGCAAAATCGCGTCGCTTAAGAGCTCCGCGTACTCGCCCATGAGCGTATTTGTCTTTTCCGGGCCGAACAAAGTGCCTTGAACCATGTTGTTTTGGGTTTGACGAACTCGAAGAAATTTCCCTTAAACATTAGGCAACAAGAGATAATCCATGGTTAACAATGTTCGCCACATTCGTTGAAAATTCTATACAACCAAGGCAAAAAACCCCGCTAATTGCCCAATCTTGGTCTCTAATCGGATAGGTCTGCCCGGCAAAGCCCCCCATCTACATCCCATCCGGCCTTCTACAACCCATCAATTCCGCGATATTTGAGCAACGCCCGACGGAACTTTTTTGGTGAGCGCAGCCTTTGAAACTTGAGCGACCGAAGTGGCGCTTGTCCGTTTCCCCTTCATGTTCCAGTATGCAGAAAAAAATTCCCGAATGACTGAGGGTATTTTCCATATCGGGCTAATAGGTGCCCGCATAAACGCGCAAAACAACGTGGTTGCACGTCCAAGTTGGGCTCATAGGCTTCTTGTGCAAAATAGTTCGCGCGCTGGGGGAAGGAATGAATCGCGTTGCGCTAGCGTGCAGAACAGTTGCACTGTTTTTCCTTGCTGCCATACCAAATGCTTACGCGGGACCCGCAATCAATCAATTTGAACTTAAAGATCTCGATGCTGAACCTGGCCGGTTGGAGTATCAGAGCCAAAACGCGCACATGTGGAGCAACCCGGGCCGCAAAATTACACGCGATGACGACGGTGAGCTTGTTTACGACGACAATTCAATTGGCCGCCAAAGACACGCACAAGAATTAGAGTACTCCTTCACTGATTTCTTCCGAATGCGCCTCGGCATTGAGTTTGAAAAAGAACGTATCGAAGACCCCGACACGATTGCCCAAGCGAACTCTTTTGAAGACTTGACGCTTGAAGAACTGGCTATTGAGGGCGTGGCAATATTTGTACCTGTCCGTAATCGCCAGGGTATCGGTTTCGGAATGCTTGCAGAATACCAGCATATCCTTCAGTCCGGCGAACTTCACTCCATTGTTTTTGGTCCCATTGTGCAAGCTGAATCTGGACCGTGGTCCATGGTCACCAACATTCTATTTGTTCATTTTTTCGGTGAGGGCGAACTGACAGAAGAAGGTCGCGAACGCGATAACAAATGGGACTTTGGGTACGCCACGCAGTTGCTTTATGAAGTCTCCGAAAACTGGTCGATCGGTATGGAGGCCTATGGCACCGTTGATCGCATCGGAAATAGCGGTATGCCTGGCGAAGAACACGCAGCTTTTGGAGACCACGATCAACACCGCGCTGGGCCCATCGTTTATTATTCTTTTGATTTGGGCAGTTCAAATGAAGCGGAAGCGTCAAGCGAATTATCTGACGACGACAACAACGGTCGCGAAACCGAAATGACATTGGGCGTCGGTTTGTTTTTTGGGCTCAATGGGAACACGCCTGATCATACACTCAAATGGAGCGTTGAAATCGAATACTAGAGCGTGTTCAGCTGAAATGGAATCAATTCTGTTTGGATCGCGGCGTGCGCGGCCCGGCAGGAGGCGAACGCAGCGCGATGCTGGTGCATCGGGCAAGTTCGCCGACGTATCCGGGCGCCCGCCGCGGCCAAACCCATTTGGGACGGGCACATTTTAACAAATCTCCGCGGGCTTCGTCTTGTCCGTACCGCCAGGTACGCCCTGCGCCAAATCCCTTGATCTTTGATGAAATGTGCCACGTCAGAATGGTTCCACCTCAACTGAACACGCTCTAGCACCAACTCCAAAAGGCATATAAAAAAGGACCAGAGAACTCCCTGGTCCTAATTTTTTGCATGAAGTTATGCAGGGTAAAACTTAGCGGCTCGCCCGCAGTTCCACCCGCCGGTCAAACTCTCGAAGCTTTGAGCGAGAATATTTGGTTCTGTCCACACCCGTGAAGGGTTCGGATTCGCCCTTAGGTAAAAGCTCGATCTCCCCCTGATAACCGCCAGCCCGCAAAAGGCTCGATACAGCATCCAATCTCTTTTTTGAGAGCCCTAGGTTGTCCGATTTGGTCCCAATCGAGTCCGTATGGCCGGAGAGCGTAATGCTCTTAAAGCCGCTGGATTTGACGTAGGCCAACAATTCATCGGCCGCCGCCCGTCCTTCTGACGTAAAGTCGCTGGTCCCAAATTCAAATTGAATCGGAAACGCAAGCGCGCCCGTCTCTGTTTTTCGTGCAGTTTTAACAACGCGCGCTTCCGCTGCCGCAGCATCGACGGCAGGTGCGTCCACATATCGGCCATCAGGTGAACCAAAACGCATCACGTCGCCGCCCCCGCCACCAGTCGCTGCCTCAGATCTCATCAACGGCTCATCCACGTATCGCCCGACAGGCGAACCAACTCGTTTAAAACTGCGCTTCGCTTTGTGTTTTTTCTTGCGTCCTGCTTTTTTCCGTTTCGGTTCGTCAACGTAGCGCCCAGCAGGTGAGCCAATGCGCACAAGCTCCGTCACCATCTCTGCCATCGCCGGTTCGTCAACATAGCGTCCGGCTGGCGAGCCAATGCGAACAAGCTCCATCACCATCTCTGCCATCGCCGGTGCATCAACATAGCGCCCGGAAGGAGAGCCAACACGAACAAGTTCAGCAAATTCCATCGGTGCTTCATCCATCACCACCTCGGTAGCCCCGTCAACATATCGTCCAGCTGGTGAGCCAATGCGCACAAGTTCCATCACCATTTCAGCCATCATCGGTGCGTTCACGTAACGTCCAATAGGCGAACCGACACGAACAAGTTCCGCCATAACGACCGGGGCGTCTTCCACAACCACAGCAGTGGACCCGTCCACATAGCGCCCCAATGGAGATTCAATCCGAACAATGTCGCGCATCGTTTCGTTTGCCCCAGCCGCTGTCATAGTTTCGGTTTCTGTCGCCACGGCCATTTTCTGAGGCTTACCGGCATCCACGTAACGTCCGGTCGGAGATTCAATCCGTACCACGTCACGCATCATTTTTTTATCAGCAGCCGCAACCTTCTTACGTTTTTCGGAACCAGACATTTTTCCGTCTTTCATGTCCGCGTGCTTCGATGAAGCTGATTTATCGCGACCACGAGTCCTGGAACCCAAGAACCAACCATTATCACTCGTAACGGCGGCCCGAATTGATGTCCGCGTTTCATCCAATTGCGCCCACTTGCCTTCAGGCACAAACCATAGCCCAACCGCGAGGGCTATAAGCAATAGAAGCACTGCCAGAAATTTTTTCACGTTTTCCTCCACCTATATGCGCAAGTTGTCCTTGCTTGGTTCCTATTTTCCAGCAGAACTCCAGGAACTTCAAGCAGCGCCAAATGCAGAGTGTTTCGTTCGTATGGAATGGCTGCGTTAAGGCACGTCTGACGCCGATGAGGCCGGAACTAAGCCTTTTTCTCGACACGCGCACAAGCCGAATCTGGCCATTTAGGTAAATGGCAACGCCCGTCCCTAGGCCATTGAGTACCGGCTTGAACCTATAAAATGCACGTTGGCCTATCTGGCCTGGCGCAATTCCACCCGTCGGTCCAGTTCCCACAGCTCTTCTTGTAGGAATTGGCTCCGATCCACCTGCGCGAACGGCTCAGCCTCGCCTTTGGCGATCAATTCCAGTTCACCGCCATAACCCCCATCCCGTAAGTATTTGGCCACCGTATGCAAGCGCGATAGCGATAGATCCATATTCAGCGATTTGCTGCCCCGCTCATCTGCGTGTCCCGATAGCGTGATTTTCTTGAAATGCTTTAGGCGCACATACTCAAGCAGCAAAGAGGCCGCCCGCTCGCCATCTTGCGTCATAGTTGCTTTGCGATAAACAAATTTGAGCGGGACAGGAACGATCGACGGGCTTTCGTTTTGGCTGGCTGTTTCTTGAGATGTTCTTTCATCGGGCGCTGACGCTCGCGCAACAACCGTCTCCTCTTGCGCATTGTGTTGCGAAGATGGGCGGGAATTATCTTCGGTGTTCTCAACCGACCGTGAACTGGTGCCCGCAACCCTCGTTTCGCGTGTCGCTTCTTGTGACGTTGCCACATCATTCGTTCGCGGCGTCACGGAAGCCGTCTCCTGCCTTGAGGGTTCGGTAGCTGCCGTTGAGTCGCTCGTCTCCGTCGGACTTTGTTCGGCAGTTTGTGACGAGGTATTTCCCGCACTCTGAGATGATGCTGTACCTTTCTTGTCGTCATCTATCTTTGCCCGGGCCTCGTCAACGAGCCCTTGAAGTGCTGTCATCAACTTTTCAGTGACCGCTTTCGCACGTCCACCTTTTGGAGCATCATCCACAGACACCTCAGAACGCGCCGTTTGCGTGGGCGTGTCACCCAACCCTGTTCCGTCTTGCGCACCACCACTGCTATCCGCAGTCTCCGTCCCGGGCATGGAGGTGATGACCTCAAGCTCTGGGTCATCGGATGCAAACTTTTGCTCGCCGGCAATGACCCATTCGCCATTATCATCCGCCTTCGCAGTGCCCACCGTTTGACCGTCAGCCTTCACCGTGACCTTGGCATTTGGCGTCGTTTTACCTGCGAACACCGAAACGCCGTCGGGGCTTATCCGCGCGACGTCAAAAGGCGAACGCTCACTACTGGCCGCATCAGTGCGATCTGGAACATCGACCCCAGTTACTCGGGCTGTGACAGTGTTCTGATCATCATCTTTGCCGGGTTCGCTCGCCTGTTCGCTCTTTGGCGCGTCATCAGACCTGAGCGCAGAGCGCATGTCATCCCAAATCGAATCGAACCGCACACCGAATGCCGCCCAAGCAATGCCTGCAAGTAGGAAGAGAAAAGCGACAAGACCGATAAACCGACGCATCGCCTGTACTCCATTTAGAGTTCTTTATTGATTGCGAAAATTTCTGGCAGCACTGTACCAATGTTGCGCCGCTTCAACCAGAAGAAAAAACGATCTTCACTGGCAATTATGCGCAGAAATGGCACGAGTTTGCTTAAACTTTGGACAGGTCCATCCAAAAACGTTTTTCAACGCGTTGAATAAAGCGCCAAAATTGCAAACTTTTGTGTATCCCGCCTAACGAACATGCGTGGCATCTTCAACGACACGTTGCCCTCCGCGGCCCCACACCAGCCATACTAAAAAGGCGACGACGACATTGGCGATGCCGAGGCCCGCAAACAAATAGGGTGCAATGACTCCGTTGAGCTGAAGGCCGGTCACGGCCAGCGTAGCAAAGGTCATCATGGCCGCGTTGAGAATGGCCACTGCTGCAACCACCCGCGCCCGCCTGTCTGACGGTGCCCACGCCTGAAGCGAAGAAAACGCCGGGACAATGAACAGCCCAGCAGCCGCGGCCAGTCCAAACAGATCGACGACCACACGTAACCGGTCGGACTGTGAAAAAAGGTCTGTAAGTCTAATGGGTGTCGTTGCTGGGCTCATGTGTGAGCTGACCCAGGCCACGTCCAAGGCAAAAAGCCCCATAAGCAGCGCCCCTAGTGGAACGAGCAACAAATTAGGCCCAGTGCGGCTAGCCATGGCCGCGATCGCACAACCGCTCGCTATGCCAAGTGTAAAAACAACCAAACCTGACGTTACAATATCCTCACCGCCGCCAAGGTGGTGCGTCACGAGGCTCGGCAACAACGACAATGCAACAATTCCCGAAAGCCAGAACCAAGAAACGATCAAACCACCAGTCCAAAGCCTGTTGTCGGTGCGCAGCTCTTTTAACAATCGTACGACGGAGGCAAGTGGGTTAGGTGTGATTGCCAAATCCGATTGGCCAGCTTGTGTGGGCAGCACAAAAAATGAGGCAATAAGACCACATGCTGCAAACCCCAACATCAACGCAGGAACAGCCCAGTTTGGCAGTTCGCCAAGGAAACTTTGTTCTGACACCGCCACGCCACCTGCGATCGTTCCCGCTAAAATTGCAACAAACGTTGCCGCACCAAATAACGCATTAGCGCGTGGCAGCTCATATGTTTCCAATTGGTCAGGTAAAATTCCATATTTGATAGGACCGAACAGCGCCGCCATCGACGCAAACAAAAAAAGGGCCACAAACAACAAGATCACACCAATCTGAACCTGATCCGCACTGGAGCTCGAACTCAAGTAGAATCCAGTGGCAGCAAGAGCAGCAACGGGCAGCTCGCCAATTTTCAAATACCGGGCGACCTTCGCCTTATCGAATTTGTCCGCAACTTCTCCACCCAAGCCGGAAAAAATAAAAAGCGGCAGCACAAGAAACGTACCGGCAAGCGTCACCAGAGCTGGACCAAGTGTGCTTCCAATCTTAAATAGAATGATGATGACGAGCGCGTTCTTGATAAAATTATCATTGAGCGCAGAAAGAAACTGGCACCAAAACATCGGTGCAAACCTGCGCGAAACCATTAACGAAGCTGACATATGAAATTCCCTGTCCACCCATGCCGATCACCCAATGGTGAAGGAACACGATAGCAGATCCTGAGAGCAGTACCATATTGCAGTTAGAATCGACGGCTCAGCCCGCACAAGAGCGTGGATGATAGCGCAGACACCCACAATAGTCGCACGGATGAGCCAGAGTTAGCCAGACCACGCCTTATGTTTGCCAGGCGTGTGATCGCCATGTCATAAGCAAAAAAAGGGTCCAGCCCGACCAGATATGACAAGTCTCGTTTGACCACCTAAATCAGACACAAGCAATGCCCGTTGAAAACTCAAATGTCGAAAACACGTGTGGCACGACACTCATTGTGAACGGCGAGGAGCTGATCGCGCGTGTTGGCACGTTACATGGGCTACTTAAAGAACTGGGGTATGACGACAATCGCGTCGCAACGGCTGTCAATGGTGAATTCGTCGCCAACGACGCACGCAAGACGATGGCATTAAAAACTGGCGATCACATAGAAATAGTTTCGGCACGTCAAGGCGGATGATCAAGCGGCGATGAATATTGTAGATAAAGCAGATTTAAAAGGTACCGATCTGACTGTCTACGGTGTCACGCTTTCTTCGCGGCTGCTCGTTGGCACTGCCGGCTACCCCTCACCTCACGTGATGATGGAAACCATAAACGCCGCGCGCGCAAGTGCGGTGACAGTCTCAATTCGCCGTGAGTCAGCACGTGGTCAAACCGGCCAACACTTTCTCGACTTTGTTGGTCGCTTAGGCCTACCCGTGCTCCCAAACACAGCAGGCTGCCGCACCGCCAAGGACGCGATCACCACCGCCAATATGGCACGCGAGATTTACAAGACAAACTGGATCAAGCTCGAAGTGATCGCAAACGATGACACATTACAACCTGATGTATTCGGGTTGGTCGATGCCGCCAAGGACCTAACCAAAGACGGGTTCGAAGTATTTCCTTACACAACCGAAGATCTGAGCGCCGCCGAAAAATTGGTGGCCGCCGGTTGTCAGGTGTTGATGCCTTGGGGTTCCCCCATAGGCACAGGCCGCGGCCTTATCAATCCCTACGGACTTTCAACGCTCCGCAATTATTTTCCTGGCGTTCCAATCATAATTGATGCTGGAATCGGCGCGCCCTCTCATGCTGCCCAGGCTATGGAACTGGGCATGGACGCGGTGCTTTTAAATACGGCCCTTGCCAAAGCGGGCGATCCTGTACAAATGGCCAAGGCGTTTTCTGATGCGGTAACGGCGGGCCGCGCAGCATTTCGAGCCGGCTTGATGGAGGCACGCAACATGGCCCAACCATCGACTCCCGTCGCCGGAACACCGTTTTTCGATTTGGAGAACAAGACGTGAGCGCCAAAAAGCGGCACACGCCAGACGTCTTTTATCCCATTGTCCCAGACACAAAATGGCTGAAACGGCTTTTGCCTCTGGGGGTAAGAACCGTCCAACTCCGCTTAAAAAATATACCATTGGAAGAGGTTCGGACAGAAATCGCCATTGCCCGCGATTTGGCCCGTCAGTACAGTTGTCAGCTCATCGTCAATGACTATTGGGCAGAAGCAATTGAATTGGGCGTGCCCTGTGTCCATCTCGGTCAAGAAGATTTAGACACAGCTGATCTGTCCGAGATCAAAAGGGCGTCCCTCTCCCTGGGCATTTCGACGCACGACGAGGCAGAACTGGATCGCGCACTGGCCCTCGATCCAGATTACATTGCACTTGGTCCCATATTCGAAACCAAATTGAAAGTAATGAGATTTCGCCCGCAAGGCATTGAGAACGTTAGACTTTGGAAGTCCAGAATCGGTGCAATCCCGCTTGTGGCCATCGGAGGTTTGACCATTAAACGTGCAAACGATGTTCTTGATGCCGGCGCACAATCAATTTCCGTCATCACAGATTTTTTCACCCACCAAAATCCTGAAGTCCGTGTCGCGCAATGGCTTGATTGGGCACACAATGCGCGTCAAACTAAGGGCGTTCTCTCAGACACTTGTTAGCTTGGCTTCAATTTGACTGTGGTTCTAAGTTGAGGGTCGATCGGGCGTCGTGACAAATCGTGACGGTTTGTTCCCGCCGCATTCACGTTAAAAGAACTTTGGGCACGCGTAGGCATCTTGAGCATTTCCGACTTAGTTAGAATAATCACCAGCCCGCACCCCTGCCCGATCGCCCCGAAGTATACTGCCCTGGGTGGGTCGGGCAGGGGTGCGGGTGGTTCGACTTAAACCTGAAAGGGTCTAGTGTAATTGGTCCGAGATGGCATTTCGTTTTAAATTGAAAGAGTCCTTTCCGCGAGGATGCCGCCGGATTATGCGCGAGCAAACAACGCGCGCATTGGGCAAACTGGCCACAGACGTCGATCGCGATACCGCCATTCATGAAACACGCAAGAGCATGAAGCGGCTGCGCGCCCTTTTGCGGCTGATCCGCCCGGCACTCGATAAGCAAACCTACCAACGTGAGAATTTGCGCTGCCGCGACATTAATCGCCTGCTGTCATCAGCTCGCGATGAACACGTCATTCTCGAAACCATTGCCAACCTAAGAGATCCGAAAGACGAGTATAGCCAGACAGCCTTCGATCGCCTGGTTGAAGCGATCCAAGTCGATAACAACACAGAAAAAAAGCAACATACAAAAAAAACGCTCCAAAAAGCAATGCGTTTACTTACCCAAGCAAGAACAGCAATCAAAGACGTAAAGATTGATGATTCTGGGTTTGAAACTGTCCGCCACGGGTTTGTTAGGAGCTATGAAAAGGCCAAAACCCACATGGCCAAAATACAAGCCAAGCCAAAAGTGAGCGATGATGCCATCCATGAATGGCGCAAGTCTGTGCAGACACATTGGCGACAGATGGCACTGCTGACTGAATGTTGGCCAGACTTTATCGCCCATCGCATCGTTTTGGCGAAGGCATTGTCACAAGACTTAGGTGAGGATCACGATCTATCGATCTTAAGCGCATTTATTTCAAAACAAATCAAGAAAGCAATTACCGCGAGTCAGGCAAATAGCTTGCTAAAACTCATTTCAGCTCGTCGCAATCGACTGCGCCAAGCGGCAATGGCCAAAGGCGCACTTCTTTTCGCAGATAGTGCAGAAGATTTAGGGCTCCGGATCAAATGCTACTGGAAGGTCCACGTAGCTAATGAAGATCTGGTAGCAACGCCAGCCAGTAGTGTCGATGTCCCTCCATCACCAACAAGGGAACGAACGACGAGTAAGGTCCCGGCGTGATTTGGCTTGTGTCAATTTTAGCTTTCTTGGACGGCGCCCCTTGCACCGTGATCAGCGCTCGCACTACCATCCATGATCCGCTAATCTAACCACGAACGTAAAAACATCAGATCATAGCGTACGCCCGTATTCGCGCGCGCAACGTGGCAATTTTTATGGACCAAGAAAACTCAGATCAGAACGCGCCAAAGCTTCAACGCAAGCACTGGCCCTCAGACCATCCCGACGTTAGCTATGGCAAGATTGGAGTCTTGCTGCTCAATTTGGGTACGCCCGATGCCACCAGCTATTGGCCCATGCGCCGTTACTTAAAAGAATTCTTGTCCGACCGGCGTGTTATCGAAGAGCCTGTTTGGAAATGGTGGCCGATACTCAATCTCATTATTCTCACGACGCGGCCAAGTAAGAAAGGCAAGGATTATGAAACGATTTGGAACAAAGAGCGCAACGAAGGTCCACTAAAAACAATCACGCGCAACCAGGCCGAAGGGCTCGCCGCGAGACTGAGCGATAAGGACAACGTGATTGTCGATTGGGCGATGCGTTATGCCAACCCAACAACACAAAGCAGACTGACCTGGCTTAAGGACCAAGGCTGCGATCGAATTTTGCTTTTCCCGCTCTATCCGCAATATGCCGCAGCGACGACCGCGACGGCTTGCGACCAAGCCTTCCGTGCGTTGATGAAAATGCGTTGGCAGCCCTCAATCCGCGTGGTGCCCGCCTACTACGATGACCCTGCCTACATAGATGCACTCGCCAGCTCATTGGCCAAAAGTCTGGAAGCGTTAGATTTTGCACCCGAAAAAATCATCGCCACCTTCCATGGTATGCCAGAAAAGTATTTTGAAAAAGGCGATCCTTACCATTGCCAATGTCAAAAAACCTCGCGGCTTTTGCGGGAGCGATTAGGCCTCCCAAAAGAATATTGGCTGACGACCTTCCAATCGCGCTTTGGCAATGATCCCTGGTTAGAGCCCTACACGGATGAAACCGTTGAGCGATTGGCCAATGACGGCGTAAAACGCTTAGCGCTCGTTGCCCCAGGGTTTTCCGCCGATTGCCTGGAAACACTCGAAGAACTTGATGGCGAAAACCGTGAGATCTTTGAAAATGCTGGCGGCGAGAAGTTCGCTTATCTTCCAGCGCTCAATGACTCTGAAGAAGGTATGACCGCCATTGAAGCCATTGCCCGGCGCGAATTGATGGGCTGGCTATAAGCCTTGGGTTGTCTAAGGGCCAAGGGTAGAGGGAGTGAAAAAGTGACAAAGCAACACATCTGGGCAGCTTTTGCCTTCCTGCTTGCGATCATCATAGTGGCGACCATCTTCAACCTTTCTTCCAGGCCGTTGCAAACAAATGTTGGCCGCAGAATCCCTTATTCAAGCTTCATCACTGATCTAGACAGTGGCAAGGTGGCGCGCGTAACGCTACGCGGCGCCGAGATCAGCGGCCGGTTCAGAGACAACGTACCGTTTCATAGTTCCGCACCCTCAGCGCACGTGGAGGAACTGACCAACCGCCTTCTGGCCAAGGGTGTTGAGGTCAAGGTTTCGGACGCCGAGGAGTTCTCGTTGCCGAGACTTCTCGTAGAATGGGTGCTGCCCTACGCTATTTTCTTTGGCGGAATTTGGT
Source organism: Hyphomicrobiaceae bacterium (assembly GCA_965222775.1). Classification (GTDB taxonomy): domain Bacteria; phylum Pseudomonadota; class Alphaproteobacteria; order Rhizobiales; family Hyphomicrobiaceae; genus CBDCUV01. Next base: position 315,378 of record OZ244971.1, on the reverse strand, counting down.
GGTTTTTGACGCGGCCAATTCTAGCGGTTGCCCAAAAGCTCGATGCACTGGTTGACTTAGCAAGAGAGAAATAGAGCCACCGCACCTATTCTGGAAAAAACAACGCCCGTGGCGCGCCATACTCGGTGTCCCATGTATCCCAAACAACGTCAGTGTGGCCAATAGAGTAGTCGACAACCGTCCACCTGCCCTCGTTGTTTCGCAACAATGCAGCGATCGCGTCGTCAAAGGCGCCAGCCTCAATGGCATCACCATACTTTGTTCCGCGATAATCCACCGGCCCTCCGTCTTCCGCGCGCGGTGTACCGACGAGAAAAGCCCACCCATCACCAACACGAAGCGTATCGACAACAAAAATCACGGGCTGGCGCAGGACCGCAGCCACCGGCTCCCTTAAACCGTCCATGATGGCAGCGCGTTCCGGTGTTCCTTGAGCAGGCGTTTCAAAATCACCAGCAAAAACAGGCGAGGTCAACATTGGGAGCTGCAGGATCGAGGCGACGGCAGCAGCCAAAAAAAATTCACGCAACAAGGAAGCAATGCGGAACATCAGCGCTCTCAATGCAATGTGTTTGGCCAAAATCAAATCGCGGCCCTCGTCATCAAAGGGCGGTAGCCAGTTGAAGTCAATACAATGCGAAGTTTTTGAGCGGGGCCGACCACCCAAACATTCTGTTAATACATTGGGTTGTTTATGTTTTTTCAATATTCCGTTTACGAAGTCTTCGCTTGTTTGAGGTTAATTCTGTTTCAATTTTGCCCCCAACACCTGCCCAACAAGAGTTCCGTGGAGTAAAAGTACATGTCGCTATTTGGAGATTTTGGAATGCTAGGCGTATTGCTTATTGTCCTAGCAGCAGCAGTTTTGTGGTCCACCGTCAAGGTCATCCCTCAAGGTTTTGCTTACACTGTAGAAAACTTCGGCCGCTACACCCGAACACTTATGCCAGGCCTACATATTCTGATCCCAATTGTCGAACGCATCGGCTATCGCATGAATATGAAGGAGCAAGTCCTCGACATTCCCTCACAAGATGTTATCACCCGCGACAACGCGATGGTGCGCGTTAATGGCGTCAATTTCTATCAGGTTTTAAACGCCGCCAAAGCCGCTTACGAAGTCGATCAGCTTGAACACTCGATTGTCAATCTCACCATGACAAACATTCGTACCGTCATGGGTTCAATGGATCTTGACGAACTCCTTTCAAATCGTGACCACATCAATGCCGAACTTTTACGCGTCGTCGACGCAGCAACAGAAAGCTGGGGCGTAAAAGTAACCCGCATCGAGATCAAAGACATCGATCCACCACGTGATCTCGTCGACGCGATGGCACGCCAAATGAAGGCCGAACGCGAAAAACGCGCCCAGATCTTGGAAGCTCAAGGGTCTCGGGAATCGGCCATTTTGGAAGCCGAAGGCGAGAAGCGTTCTGCAGTCCTCGAAGCTGAGGGCCGTCGCGAGGCGGCGTTTAAAGACGCTGAAGCCCGCGAACGCCAAGCTCAAGCCGAAGCCAAAGCCACGGAAATGGTCTCTAATGCTATCGCCAAGGGCAACATCCAGGCGATCAACTACTTTGTGGCCAACAACTACGTAAAGGCCTTGGAAAAATTGGCAGCCTCTCCAAACCAAAAAGTCATCATGATGCCACTTGAAGCCTCATCCGTGATCGGTTCCATCGCGGGTCTAACGGAGATCACCAAGCAGGCGTTTGATAAATCAGGCCAAAACGGCTCCACCAATCGCGGTTCGGTACCTCGCGCCTAAAAAACGGTAGCCCTCAAAAAATAGACAAATACACGAACCTCGTTATAACGCATGGGCGGCAAGGATCTAAAAGTTCTGCCGCCCTTTGTTATAGTTTCACGCCATTCGTTTCTTTTGCCGCCACAACAAATAGGACAAGAAGATGGGGTCATTGACCGATTTGCTCTCAAGCCTAGGTCACTGGAGTTGGATTATTCTTGCAGTCCTACTGTTCGTGCTCGAGACGATCATTCCAGGTGTACATTTTTTGTGGTTCGGCCTCGCAGCCTTTATTGTAGGCCTGATCTTATTTGCAGCAACAGCAATCGCACCCGAGACAGCCGCCGCAATCACATGGCCTTGGCAGCTTATCGCGTTTGCTATTATCTCATTGACGACGGTGTTTTTTATGCGCCGTTATTCGAGCTCAGCCACGGCCACAAGCGACGAACCAGCACTTAACGTGCGTGGCGCACAGTATATCGGGCGCATCGTCACCGTCGCCTCTGCCATTAAGAATGGACGTGGCAAAGTAAAAATCGGTGACACGCTCTGGCAAGCTCAGGGCGACGATGCTGCAGAGGGGACACGGGTGAAAATCGTTGCCGTCAAGGGGACGGTCTTGCAAGTTGAGCGTGAAACCTAAATCAAACAAAAGCAAACAGAGATCCAAAGCCGTTTCGAGTGATCTCATTTGGATCATCGCGACCATAAGCATGGTCCTGCCTTGGCTTGGCTTTGGCCTCATCGCTTTCGGCGCTTGGCAAATGACACATGGCCATACGGACCAGTGGTGGCTCGTCCTGGCCGGTTTTGCGGTAATCGGGCTCGACGTCGTGATAGATTTGTGGATTGCCAACCCACTGACATCGCTTACTGATGAACCTGCTTTAAATAGGCGCGGCGAACAATATATTGGCCGGACCGCGACCTTGATCGAACCGATCGTCGCCGGGCGCGGCAAGATCAGCCTCGATGATACCCATTGGGTTGTGGAGGGCCCCGATATGGCCTTAGGTGAGCGCGTAAAAATTATTGAAACACGCGGACCTGTGCTGGTTGTTTGTCGCGTCGCTGAGACAGACGCATCAACAAATTCGTAACATCACGAATTAAAGTTCTACTCTTGCCTTCAACAAAGACCACGTGCGACGAAAGTCGTATTTGGAAAAACAAACCAACTGCGGTTCAAAAGACCCAATTCAATTCCACGCAAAACTGTAATAAGTCGATCCAAACGGAATTGATTCCATGTCAGCTGAACACGCTCTAGAGCAAGAGGCCGCAAACGCTCATGACCAAGCCTAAAGTTTTGATTTCCGATTCGTTGTCCGAAAAGGCCGTGAGCGTGTTTCAATCTCGCGGCATCAAAACCACATTCGAACCCAAACTCGGCAAGGACAAAGACGCTCTTGCCAAGGAACTGCGCGCCTATGACGGTCTCGCCATAAGGTCCGCCACAAAAGTCACCGACGAACTTCTTTCCAACGCAGACAAGCTAAAAGTGATCGGGCGCGCCGGGATCGGCGTCGACAATGTCGATATTCTGGCTGCAACAGCCAAAGGCATCATCGTGATGAACACGCCATTTGGCAACGCCGTCACAACTGCCGAACACGCCATCGCAATGTTGATGGCCGTCGCCCGCCAAATCCCACAAGCAAATCAATCAACGCGGGCCGGAAAATGGGAAAAATCCAAATTCGTTGGCGTCGAGTTGCTCAACAAGACCCTTGGGTTAATCGGCGCAGGCAACATCGGCTCAATAGTCGCCGATCGCGCAGCCGGCCTCAAGATGCGCGTCGTTGCTTACGATCCTTATCTATCTGACGAACGCGCAGAGGCGATTGGCGTCGAAAAAGCAAATCTCGAGGAGCTGCTTGCACGCGCCGACTTCATCACACTTCACACCCCGTTAAACAACGACACCCGCAATCTTTTATCTGCCGAGGCGCTGGAAAAATGCAAAAAAGGTGTGCGGGTTATCAATTGCGCGCGCGGTGGGTTGATTGACGAAAAAGCTCTTGCGGATGCTTTGGATTCAGGACACGTCGCAGCCGCGGCACTCGATGTCTTTGAGGAAGAGCCTGCTCACGACAACGTTTTATTCAAACATGAAAACGTTATCTGTACACCGCACCTTGGGGCATCTACGGGCGAAGCCCAAGAAAACGTTGCTGTTCAAATTGCAGAACAGATGTCCGACTACCTCACAAAAGGTGCCATCACGAACGCTATAAATTTCCCATCGATCACCGCAGAAGAGGCGCCACGCCTTACACCCTATGTGAAACTTGCAGAACAACTGGGGTCCTTTGCCGGACAGCTCACAGAATCCATTATCAAGACGGTGCACATTGAATATTGCGGCGAAGTTGCAAACCTGAACATCAAACCGATGACGGCAGCAGCCATGGCGGGCTTACTCCGCCCAACACTTGCAGACGTCAACATGGTTTCTGCGGTTTCAAAAGCAGCCGATCGCGGAATCAAGATAGAAGAGCTGCTATGTGCAAGCCAATCCACCTATGACAGTTTCATCAAACTGACGGTCAAGACCGACGAATACAATCGATCGCTCGCGGGCACCGTTTTTTCCGACAAACGACCTCGCATTATTCAGGTGCGCGACATCGACATGGAATTTGAAGTCACGCCGCACATGATGTTTGTCCGCAATATTGATTCACCAGGATTCATTGGACAATACGGGACCGTGCTCGGCCAACACGGGGTCAATATTGCCACCATGAACTTAGGCCGGGAGCGCCCCGGAGGTGACGCGATCAACGTCGTTTCCGTGGATGAACCGATCTCCGATGAGGTTTTAGCGATCGTGGCAGCACTTCCTCAAGTGGTACGTGTGCGTCGTTTGCGATTTTAACTTTAACGGCCTGTGCCCCAGCACATCCCAGCACACGTACACGTTCGCGCTTGGTCTCGAATGTCCCGCCATATTAAGTCACACCGCAAGACTAGCGACAGCAGATCACCTCTGTCATAATTGCACCTGCCATAATTCAACCGCCTATCACAGGCATGCGTTTGAAAATCAGGTGAAGTGTGATGCCACAGCGCAACTGCGTTTCTCCAATTCCCCAACAAGAAGGCGAGATCTCAATGCTTCGACCAACGTTCTGTTCCCTCGTTCTAATTCTCGCTTTCAGCACCACCGGTGCGGTCGCGGAGGAATTTGAGCCAGAGTCAAAAATAGACAGCGTTCTTGTTTTTCCATCGGGTGCCGAAATTGTTCGAACGGCAAAAATATCCATGGGAAAAGGCGACCACACCGTCATTTTTGGCAACCTCCCGCTGCAAGCTCTGCCAGGTTCAATTCGCGTCGAAGGCAAAGCGACGGGCAACCTCAAAATAAATTCCGTTGACAGTCGGCGTGCACACTTAGCCGAAGACGACAAACGATCCATGGACGAAGAACGGCGCCGACTAAAGGAAGAATTGCAATCCCTAAAAGACGATCGGGATCTGCAACAGGGCACCATAGATGCTGCTGAAACGCAACGGAACTTGATCAACAATCTGGCAAACCTGCCCGCGCGGCCAGCGCCCATACCGCAACCCGGTGCAGCTGCGCCCGGAGAGGATTGGCAAAAATTACTGTCGTTGATTGGTGAAAGCGCGCACGATGTTAACCGCACGATTAGGGACGCAAAAGTTCGCATACGTGAATTGAACCGCAAAATAAAGGAAGCAAACAACCGCCTGAGTGAAATTGCACCGCAACGCAACAAGCGTACGGAAGTAAAGGTTTATGTTTCTGCAGAAACCCCGTTAGATGCCGACCTCATCGTGCGTTATCAGGTCTCCTCAGCTTCTTGGAAGCCGTTCTACGACGCGCGTTTGTCAACTGGCACCAAAACGATTACGCCCAAACTTGAACTGACACGTCGCGCAACAATCACGCAGCGCACGGGCGAACCATGGATCGATGTGGAAGTTTCCCTGTCCACGACTCGTCCAAAGGCAGGTGCATCGGCGCCTGATCTTAACCCCATTACAGTTGATTTTTGGCAGGAGCCGAAACCCGTTCCAATGGCAGCCTCTGAACCAACCGCAGGCTACGCTCTTGATGAAGTTGCAGCAGAACGAGATGATGCTGAGAAAAAAGAAAAAAGGCTGCAGGCGACAGCAAGAAAGCTTTTCAAGCGGAAAGAGGTCATTCAAGCACAAGCCCAAGTCGCTGAGGCACCATTCCAAGCGGTCTTTCGCGTGCCCGGCCGCGTGAGCGTCAAGGAAACCGGCGAACCCAAAAAACTTCAAATCCTATCGCAGGTCCTTGATCCGGAACTAAGCGTTAAAACAGTACCCAAAGTCGACGCCAAAGCTTACCTCTATTCCAAATTGACGCTTCCAAGAGGTGCACCTTTGATGCCAGGTCCCGTGTCGTTATTTCGCGACGGCACATTTGTAGGCAACGGCAAACTTCCCGTCCTCGTCGGCGGTGAAGATCACGAACTAGGATTTGGAGTGGATGACTTGGTCCGCATTCGCCATCGCGTTTTAAAAGACAATAAAGGCGAGTCGGGCGGTCTCATCTCAGTTTCACAAACAGAGAATAAGAGCTACCTCATCACTTTAAAAAACCTCCATGAACGCGCCATCGCCTATCAGGTTTTGGATCAAATTCCCTACTCAAAAAACGAAGAGATTGTCGTGCAATTAACGGGCAAAACGGTGCCAACCGAAAAAAACGTCGACAATAAACGGGGCATTCTAGCTTGGAAGGGCGATATCGCGCCAGACGAAGAACAAGCAATCGAATTTGGCTACCGCGTGTCCTGGCCTGGCGACAAGCGCATCACTTACCAGAAATAACAGACCACTTAAGACGTCTAAAAACACAAACGCGGCTTGCCATTGGCAGGCGACCCCGCTAAAGACGCTGAGTTTGTGTGCTTTCTCCAAGGCAAACACACACAGAATCCGTACTGCGGAAGATGTTTGAAGGGCACGCCCATCGGTGCCGGTAAGCAAGTCGGGGGAGGGGATCAGATTATGTCCAAATCCGGAATGATCATCGTTGGCCTATTGCTCTTTGCCGCTGCCATAGGCGCTTTGGGCTACCGCATTATGTCGGACCCTGAACAAACAGCCGCTTATCGCAGTATTTTCCAACGCGCCCCTTCCGGGTCTGGAAGTTCGGCACCGTCTCAAGACCTCAGCCGAGACCGTCGCGCGGCACCTGATGAAACAAGAGCAACCCGCCGATCAACGCGCAAAGCGCAACGCAGAGCCCGAAACAGAAACCTAAAGTTCTTCGAACTCATTATCGATATTCTCAATGTGGTTGTCGGTCTCATAGGAATCGGACTAGCGATCTGGGGCATGCGCGCACGCGCCAGAAGCACGGCGTAGTCAAGACGCACGAGTTTTTCGGAACTACGCCGAACAAGGAACACTTCGACCAACAAGGAAAAGAATGTCGAACGTTGTGGTGATCGGCGCTCAGTGGGGCGACGAAGGCAAAGGCAAAATTGTCGATTGGCTGTCAGAACGCGCCGACATTGTGGTGCGTTTTCAAGGCGGGCACAACGCCGGCCACACACTCGTCATTGGTGACAAGACCTATAAGCTCTCGCTCTTGCCCTCAGGCGTCGTCCGTAAAGGCAAAATGGGGATCATTGGCAACGGCGTCGTCATCGACCCTTGGGCCTTGTGTGATGAGATTACGCGATTGCGCGAGCAAGGTGTTGAGATCACGTCTGACAACTTGCGCGTTGCGGACAATGCGACTTTGATTTTGCCATTACATCGCGAACTAGATGTCATGCGCGAAGAAGCAGCCGGCAAGGGAAAGATCGGCACCACCGGCCGCGGCATAGGTCCTGCCTATGAGGATAAAGTTGGTCGCCGTGCAATCCGTCTCAACGACCTTAAAAACATTTCTACACTTGGCCCAAAGGTGGACCGGATTTTGGTTCACCACAATGCCTTACGGCGCGGCCTCGGCAAACCTGAAATTCAAAACGAGACTTTGATGGCGGAACTGACCGAGGTGGCTGAAAAAATCTTGCCATATGCAGACGTCGCCTGGCAGGTTTTGGATCGTGCGCGTCGAAACGGAAAACGAATTTTGTTTGAAGGCGCCCAAGGCGTGCTGCTCGACATTGACCATGGCACATATCCGTTCGTCACCTCGTCAAACACGGTGGCGGCACAAGCAGCGATCGGTTCTGGGATCGGTCCACATGTGATTGGCAACGTTTTAGGGATCGCAAAGGCCTATACGACCCGCGTAGGATCAGGTCCCTTCCCAACCGAACTTGATGATGAAATTGGCCGCACCATCGGCGAACGTGGGCACGAGTTTGGCACCGTAACTGGCCGGCAGCGTCGTTGCGGATGGTTTGACGCTGTTCTTGTTCGCCAAGTTGTCAAAGTCGCTGGCATCAACGGTATTGCTCTGACCAAACTCGATGTTTTAGATGGCTTTGAAGAAATCAAGGTTTGCATTGGCTATGAGCTTGACGACGAACGCATTGATCGCTTGCCCGCCGGCACCAACGCCCAATCGCGCATCAAGCCAATTTGGGAAACCTTTGAAGGATGGACCCAATCATCCCGCGGCGCGCGCACATGGGCCGATCTTCCAGCCCAAGCCGTCAAATATGTACGTCACATTGAGGAATTGATTGAGTGTCCCGTTACGTTGCTGTCAACCAGCCCAGAACGCGACGACACGATTTTAATGAAAGACCCCTTCCAGGACTAATACGCTGCACGCTTTTCGCGCGGCCTCCTGGCAGCGTTCAAAAAATTTATACGAAGATCGTCCCCGCGTCTCTAAACAACACCAGCGCGCAACAAATCATGCACGTGCACGATGCCGACGGGTTTGCCCTTCTCAACCACAAATAATGCCGTAATTCGCGACGCATTGATAAGCTCAAGCGCAGCGGAGGCAAGCGTTTGTGGCCCCACAGTTTTCGGTTTCTTTGTCATAATGTCGCTTGCCGTTGCATCCAGAAGGCCTTTTCCCATGTGGCGCCTAATGTCGCCGTCCGTAATAACACCCACGAGCTTGCCCTTCGCATTGACAATTCCCAAACACCCAAAAGCCTTTTGCGTCATTGTCACCAGCGCATCAGCCATGGCCATGTCACCCGAAACAAGCGGCAGCTCCTTGCCTTTGTGCATGAGATCCGAAACGTATTTGAGCGTCGCACCCAAAGATCCCCCTGGATGGAACACACTAAAGTCGCGAGCCGTAAACCCTTTGGCTTCTAAGAGCGCTATCGCCAAGCAATCACCAATGGCCAATTGCATTGTCGTCGACGTCGTTGGCGCCAATCCGTGCGGACAAGCTTCTTTGGATTTCGGAAGTTCAAGACACACATCCGAATGCGCGCCGAGCGCCGACTTTCTGCGCGACGTAATAGAAATGAGCGGCACCGAAAAGCGACGCGAATAGGTAATGATGTTTTTCAGTTCCACAGTTTCGCCTGACCACGACATGGCCAAGATCACATCTTCCGGGCGGATCATGCCCAAATCACCATGAGAGGCTTCACTCGGGTGCACAAAAAACGATGGGGTTCCCGTGGAGGCAAATGTGGCGGCAACCTTTTGCCCCACGTGCCCGGATTTGCCGATGCCTGTGACAATCACACGACCTTCGGCAAGTCTGAGGACTTCGACAGCATTTTGAAAGTCTTCCCCAAGCGACCCTTCCAATTCTTTTTTAAGCGCTGCCAGCCCTTCGCTCTCAAGTTTGAGCGTTCTTGCAGCCGATGAAAGAGGCGTGGCCCGTTTGGCTTTGGACTTGCCCCCATCGATTGCCTTTAGCTTGGGCTTTCTTTGCGCCTTTGCACTCGCTGCCATCCGAAATTCCTTCGATGCCGTCTCAAAACGCACTAATGCGCGCTGCGCTCATAGACCATTAACGTCTTGTTAAGAGTCGCGCATGGGTTTGGCGAACCAAAGGAAGAGTTTTCCTCATATTCGCAGCAAATCGCCCTCAGGGGCTCTACTAGCAAAACCCGCCAGCACCGCCAATTGCAACATCAACATGAGGCCACGGGAAGGAACGCCAGCGTTAGCGCCAATAAACACGCCATTAACCAATCATTATTAGCCTCGCCAATCGCGAATTGTATGCGTTCACGAGGTGCTTAAAGGCCTATGGGGGCGCGGACGGGTGCGCAATCTACGAAAAATAGTACAGTTTAAAGCGATTGCCCTCGCTGGATGCATTGGCATTTTTCTACCTTTTTGCGCACCGGCGACCGCCCAAATTGTTGATGCTCCCGTTAGCGACGAGACCCGGCAAGACCCCACGCAACAAACCACAGATCAGCAAGACACCGACGCCGAGGCCCAACCGCAACAACCCGAGCCTTTAGAGCCGCCCCTCGGTTTGCGCCCGACACTTGACGAATTACGTGCCGCTGAAGAACGCGCACGCCAGGCCGGCGCCCGTCTGCCCCAAGTCGATGGTGATCTCAGGCGACCCCTAGAACCGGAACCAATCCAAGATGGCGTGATCGACTTACAAGAACGCCGCGACGCCCCCGAAGGCGCCGAGGCCAAAGGTTTAGACACGCGCAACCGTGCCGATTACGAAGCCTTTGCAGAGCCGCCCGCAGGTTATGACCCAGAAGAATTCCAGATCCCCGACGAAACGGTGGCAGAGCAAGACATTGAACCCGACGATGATCCGTTGCTGCTTCAGATCGAAGACCTCGGGACTGCAAGCAGACGACTTGATCGCAGACTTGAACGCCTCTTTGAAGAAACACCATTTGATCCCATCGGTGTCAGGATCGGCAGCTTTGTCTTTTTTCCAGAATTGGAAATGGCCGGACGCTGGACCTCCAACGTGTTTAGTTCCCCAAACGCGTTATCCGATCGCGCTTTTGAGCTCACGCCGCAAGGCCGACTGGCATCAGATTGGAACAATCATGCCCTTGAGTTCCGCGCCCAAGGACTCTTCTCCTTCTTTGATGAATTCGATTCTGAAAATAATCGCGGCTATGAATTAGAATCCCGCGGCCGCCTTGACGTCACCCGGCGCACAAATTTCCAAGCCCAAATCCAACGCGGCGTTACGCAGGAAAGCCGCTCGGCCATTGACGCCAATGCAGCTGGCGAGCGGACCACCGTAAAAGTCGATGAAGCAAACCTTGCCTTCAACCATCGCTTTAATCGTCTCCGCGTTCGCCTACGCGGTGCGGTGGAGGATTCCGATTATAGCGCCGTGCTCACACCGACGGGATTGGCCTCCAATGCCGATCGTAATTTTACCGAGACCCGCCAATCCGTGCGCGCAAGCTGGGAGTTCAAACCGACCCTTACCGTGTTCACCGAAGCAGAGCTCATCCAGCGCGATTTTAATACCGTGGCCTTTTCCGATCAGATTGGCCGCGATTCCGATGGTGGCCGCTATGTAGTAGGCATCGACTTTGGCACCACAAGCCAAATTTTGCGCGGCGAAATCAGCCTCGGCTATGGCATTCAAAATTTAAGAGCATCGCAGTTTGATGATGTCGACACACTGCTGTTCGACGCGAGCTTGATCTATCGCTTTAATGCCCTCACAAGTTTTCTGTTAACCGCGCGCTCTGACATCGTCGAAACCGTGACGGATAATTCGCCAGCCGTTGTCGAACATAGTGTTGGCTTTGGCGTGCGCCACGCATTTCAACATCGCCTGATCGGCCGCGCCGGCGCCACCTTTAACAAGCGCGAATTTGCAAACATTGGCATCGATGAAAACGAGTGGGTCATCAACGCGGGCCTTGAGTATTATTTCAATCGTTATGCGCTGACGTTCGTTGAATATGAACACACAGATTTCAAATCAGGCTTCCCAGACAGCGATTTCGTCGATGATACATTCCGGCTGGGCCTAAAATTGCAGCGGTAGCGTCAGGTCATACAAGCTCAAACGCCGCACGTTACAAGAAGGCCGTACAAGAGCCGCAGTATCAAATTACTGATTGCCCTCAATGCGAACGATGTCTTGCAATCGCATGATTGGTTTTTTGTCACGATCATAACGATGTGCCAGAGAGATCGTAACGCCGCGCGTATATAACATCACTTCCCGCGTGATGTAGTCTGAACTGTGAAACCCCGCTGACATCGGTATGATGTTAACAGTCATGGAAGACGCATCATGACCAAAGAATTTTGTTTTTGATGGGGGCTTAAGCACTTTCACGGTTTCATAAAGTTTCTGCGTCTGCTTCAAGCGCGCCTGCATTGCGCCCAGCAACGAAGCACCGGCCCTACCAGGAGAAACATCCACGTGAACTGATTCCGTCAGCGCATCTTTACGTGTCGTTTTAATCATGACGCTCGTGCGCGCGGATGGCGCCGCACCTAACGACGGGTTTGGTGGCCGCTTCGAGGTTCTGTCCACACAATAAGGAGCCTTAGCGACCGGCCAAATAGAAAACTTCGGCGGCAAAGTTATGTGTAGACCAATAACATCACAGCTAAAGTGCGGCTTTCCACCCGTTTGCCCCTCCGCATGAGCCAAAGGGCTGAACAATACAAATGGCGCCGCACCAACAATAACGATCAATGTTCGAAACATGAAAAGCCTATTGCGCTTTGATTTTCCCCTCAAGACGCAATGGAGATACCCCAATTGATGCAAAACACACAACGACGTCTGCGGACGTCTATGTCACAAGTGGTCGTTTGCGGAGGACGATTTCGCAAATAGTTGAGTGCGATGCTGTTTTTTGTTGATCTCGTTAGGTATTTTAGCGGACGAGGGCTTTGCACTGTGTGATGTTCCGAGTTTGACCCTAACCGGCTGTTGTGCCGGTGCGCATCACGATGTTGCAAGGATCTTCAAAGCGAACGACCAAGGCACGCAAGGATGCTGTGCGCTGCAAAATTCCTTTGATGTGATCCGTCCGTCCCTCAAGTCGGCTTATCCACCGAGACCGTTTTTATTCTCATTTACGCGTCGGGCCAAGACCGGCAACATCTGAGTGCGTATGAGCCGCTGCAACGTGTTCGTGTCGCGACCGTGGCGCGCCCAAACTTGCAAGTCGTTTCGAAGCAAACGACTTGATGCCACTAAGCGCCGATGATAACATGAAAGGGCAAGAAGACTGATCAAATAGATGAATCCCATACGCTAGACGGGCCTGGCCACGGAGGGCAATAGCCCGTTTCGATCGGCGCTTGGGGTAGCTGGATCGCGGAGAGGGTCCTGAGCCCTCAAAGCATTTTTGTAGATATGCGTTGCCGACTCTCGTGCACAGCTGAGAGGGTGTGCCAAGATGCCTGAACGTGAGCCCGATTACGAGCACTGGCACATTGGTGGAGCCGCTTCCGGCTTTCCAATTGTTACATCCGCGAAAAACATCATCGACGAACTCGGCATTGAGAACATCAAGTTCAGCATCTTCGACCATCACTTCGGCATGAAGTGGGCAGGTGGGCGACCGCATGCCGTAGTGCCAGGCCAGACGAAGGAGTCTTTTGCCGCGTTGGTCCGAGAGTACAACCGCCGCGGCATTTCGTTTGACCTCGTGTTCAGCAATCTGCTCGTCGAAAAACAACATCTCGGCGATAAGCGCTGCAATTGGATGCTGGAGCAATGTCAGAGCCCAGGAAACGGCGTCATCGTGACAAGTCACGTATTGGCGGAATACATTAAAGAGATATTCCCAAGTTATAAGCTTATACATTCCCTGACGCACTTCAAAACGGATCCTGAATACTATTACAAACACGCAGAGCTTTATGACGTTTTCGTGCTGCCGCCGCATCTCAACTACAGGCAAGACGTCCTTGCAGAGCTGCTCGAGAAGCTAGGACCGGACCGCATCGAGGTGCTGGTGAACGAAACGTGTTTCCGGGAATGCAACGTCAGGAAGGAGCACTATTACCTTATCAGCAAGGCCTGCCTTGAGGACGATTGGGATCTCTGGGAAGCCTTGGTCAACAATTATTGCCAACATGCGCATGCCGACCGCTTCGGCAAGATGTGCTCTGCGCAAGATGTGAAGCGTGTCAAGAATTTTTCGTTATCTCGCAATGAAGTCGACGCTCTCAAGGAAATGGGAGTCGTCAATTTCAAGTTGGCCAACAGGCAAATTCCAAGTTCGCAATACGCGAAATGGATGGATTATTATATTATTGACAGACATGGCCTTTCGACGACGTTTTACGTGCATGAGAATTACTATCGACCAGTAAAGAATATGGTGCGCGCCAAGTAATTGCTCTAACGATGCTTCCCCGGCGCTGAGAAGATTGTGACTGAACACGCCCTATGGCTCAGGCCGCGGCGTAGAACTCGTGCTTGGTGGGAGCTTGGGGTAGACCCCGTGAGGTTGCTCGCCTGTCAGGGCGCCCAAAAAAGCGACGATATCTTCAACCTCTTCGTCGGAAAGCGGGGCGCTGAGCTGGCTCTTGGCCATAATGCGCACCGCCTCTCCCAGGTCCCAAACTCGCCCACTGTGAAAGTAGGGCGCCGTAAGGGTGACGTTGCGCAGAGGAGCAACGCGAAAGAAGTACCGATGAAGAAGAGCCCGCCCTGTCACTTGCGAGCGACCTTCATCCTCGGGCGGGCGTACGCGCGCATCTGGTGTCCTCATCATTCCGAATGGAAAAAAGGCGTTCCCTCCAACATTAATTCCTCTGTGGCAAGTTGTGCAGCCCTTACCTATAAACTTCTTCAATCCTCGACGCTGTTGCACGCTCATCGCATCATTCTCACCGCGAAGGAAGCGGTCGAAGGGACCGTTTGCTGTAATGAGGGTCGCTTCAAACACCTCGATGGCTCGGGCCATGTTTTCGAAGCTCACCGGATCCTCCTCATCGGGAAACGCTTTTGCGAACAGCTCAATGTATTCAGGGATACTTTTGAGCGTTTTCACCACCCGGTCTGGTGTATTGTTCATCTCGACCGAGGTTTGCACCGGCTGCTTGGCTTGGCTCTTCAGATCACGGGCGCGCCCATCCCAGAACTGAGCAATATTGAAAACGCTATTCAAGACAGTCGGCGCGTTGCGCCGGCCATGCTGCCAACCGTGACCAATCGAAACGGGTAGGTTATCGGCTCCGCCGGTGCCAAGATTGTGGCAACTGTTACAACTAATAGTGCCGCTTTTTGAAAGTCTTGGTTCGAAAAAGAGCATCTCTCCCAGTTTCACCTTCGCTTTGTTGGAAGGATTGCCTGCGATGTCTGGCGTTGTCATCGGCAATGGCTTGAATATCTGGTTCGCTTCTTCCTGCAGATCGTCGCTCTGCACAGCCCCCGCGGTAGTTACAAGCGCGGCGAGGACGACCACAAAGACCAGTCTCATTGGCTAACTCCAATTTCTTGGGATTTGCCCTCACTCTCCGGCGACTTGCGACGTCGCCAACTATAAAAGATACGCAACCAGCCATGAACAAGAATGGCTAAGGTGCTGAGCCCTATCAGCACGTAACTCGTCCAGTCCGCCACCCAATGCCGATTGGCACCCATTGTGTAGTTGTCTCGCAGCATTTTGGCGTTGCCAAATCCCAGCGTCCTTTCTGGATCAGTCACATAACGATACAGGCGATTGGCGACCACCGTATCGATGCTGTGGCAGGAATTGCAGCCCTGATCAGCACCCTTACCCTCAGGAAGGTCGTGCGCGACAGTCTTCTGAACGTTCGTGTGGCAGTCCACGCAGCGCGTTGAGCGCAGATGCAGGTCCACATGAGGCAGATAGGCATGCGCCGCAACCATGCTTGGCTCGGCAGGATCCGCGAGCGGTCCTTTCGCCGCGTCCTCGTGGCACCGCACGCAAGGCTCGTTGTCGTTTTTGAGAATGGCCTGCGGCAGCTTTATGTGGGCTGTGGCCTTGAAGTAATGCGGGTTATGGCAATGCTCGCACGTGAACCGCTCATTGCCTTTATCATCTTCTTTTACCGTTCCGGCGGTAGGGCGTTTAGGCGCGGTTCCACAGCACTTCTCTTCCTTATGCTTGTACTCCTTGAAATGCACGGTCTCCTCGAATTCCTCACGAATGCGATGGTATTCGTAGGGTTTGTCATCCTTTGCACCTTTATCTTTCCGCGGATGGCAGTCCATGCAGGTCTCCGTCTTCGTTTTGACGTGAGGATACTGCTCAAAGCCTTCCTTGTGGCAATCAAGGCATTTGGTCTTCGTGTGATCTCCACGACGATAATCACCCATGCGGATCGTGACACTTGTGATTTTGCCGGTCTCCGGATCCTCCACAAAGCGATCCGGACCGGCGTGGCAGGCTAGACATTGTAACGTTTCGGTGTGAGCCAGTTGGGCAAAGGCACTACGCGCAAGTACACACATGCCAAATATGAGTAGCGCAACTAATCGGCCTGTACCCATAGTTCATTCTGCCGCATAGCGGCACCATGCAAACTGAGCTTCATCTCCTTCGACTCGCTCGGTCCTCGGTTGCAATCAATCATCTATCCAGACGACAGCAACCTGAACGCGGGTTGTCGGGAGGGCGAGGTTATTTCTTGCGAGCCTTCTTTACCTGCTCTGGTGTAACGGTATCACCCGTATCGTTGCCCCAGGCATTCCTAATGTAAGTCACCACCGCTGCAATCTCCTCGTCTGACAGCTGCGGGCCGAACGCGAACATGCGGGTGCCCGGAATGCCGTTCACAACGACACCAATGTGGGTCTCTACCTTCCCGAGGGCGATCGCGCCATCTTGATACAGACCAAGTTTTTCGAGTGGTTTGACAACGGATGGATCAGCAGCGAACGGCGCACCGGCCACAAGCGGCGGAAAAGAGCCTGACAAACCCATGCCGCTTATCTGATGGCACACGACGCACGTCTTTTCGTAGACTTCTTTTCCGCGCACCATCAGGGCCTCTAATGTCTCCTTTTCCGGCGATTGAGCGTGCACCACAGACTGCGTCGCAAAAAGCACCAGACTTGATAGGAAAAGACTCCAGCTTTGGCTACTTCGCATTCTGGCGGCGCTAGTCTCCTTACACTTATTCACTCAGCTATCCTCCCAATTATGTAACTTCGACTTGGCCAGCAGCATCTGAGCGAGACGAAACCTGTTGTATCGCGGTTTCGGCTTGGCGGCATCTTTTGATCATGCCTGAAAGCACTTGATGCGCCGCCAGATCAACCAAATTGGCAACGGCTATCCATTCCAAGACACGGTTCAGATCGCCCATCTCGCGGCCCGTGTGTCCTTCTTGTACAAAAGCGAACGCTGCCAAATGCCACGTCTTAAGGCGCTCCGGAAGATCTTCAAAGGGTGTGCCCTCAAGTTCCGGTGAAAAGTTAATGATACCTGACAATGCCATAAGTTCCTTCGTCACTCGCAAGCTTTCCGAGTGCGCAGATAGCGCCTTTACGTCATCAGACTCAAGGTTAAAGGGGGGATCGCGCCGTTTCCACTTCTCCAAGATCGTTTCACAGCATAAGAATCGATAACGATCACTGCCGCTCGTGCGCCCCTCTCGGTAGAGGCTCGCCAAGGACCAAAATTCGTCTGGTATTTGCGCGGGAATCTTCGTCTGTAATTGAAGAGCGCTGGGCCAATGAGGGATCGCCCGCCAGCGGGCATCGTGCTTAAGGTCCGCAGCGCGCATGCCACCGACGGAAAATCCCCGCCCATATTCGGCGGACCAGAAGTTCAACATCTTGCAGGCTAACGCATAGCTTCTTTCTGCCGCGCTGTTCAGATTTGTGTCAGACAGTTTGCAGGTAATCTCGGCGAGTCGCTCATTCTCATCCGGGAAACAGCTCAGGCTCACAACTTCGCCGTCTTCATCATTCCGCATAACCAGTTTTGGCTCCGACAACTGTAACTCGACACTCCACTCGCGCAGGATCGGGTTACGCAGTTGCATAGCTATCAGAAACTCCCGGGGTTGATCATCTGCAAAGGAGTCGTTTCCACGTTGCCGATCGCCTTCCGCCTTCCACGCCGTCGGCAACGTATAGGGAAACCACATCGTTCGTCTCCTGACAGTGGTTAGGCATCGTATTTTCGTGTGTTACGGACGCCCCAACGCTCGCACGGCCACGTATTGGGCCAACCGGAGTTAGCTGCGCGCCAACCAAACCGCGTCAACAACACTGGACGAGCACTTCGGGGTAAGCCAAGGAGTGGCTCTTCGGTGAGCCTTGCGTTGGCCACCTGACTGAAACGTCGACCATGCGGCAGGTATGCTCTCGGATCTTTTTGTCTTGCGCTCGGTCGGGGAAATGGAGCGCTGGGTCTTGCCAATTGTCGCGGACTTTGAGCAAGGTCGAGATGTCCAGACGAGCGTTGATGACATGCGCGGCCCGCTTCCAGTAACGCCAATTGGCCGGCTGGCAAGCTTAGGTTGCGCACGTTAATGGCCTTGCGGTTAGTTCCCAAAATCGACCTTAACCTTCAACGCTCATCGCCAACAGAGTATTCGCTCTCTGGCAAATGCGAGATCAGCGTAAACCTTCTCCGCGTTAGCTCTTGCCCACGATCGGCTGGATTGTGCAGTGATAGGTGGTGCCTTCCGTCCCAAAGCACCAAATGATGTCACTGCTAAATTCCGGCCTGTACATAGGCAACACGCCCTGAGTCTCGTAACAACCGCAGCGAGGACAGATGCTCTTATTGCAGCAATCCCGGTAAGCAATCAGGTAGGATTCTCCGTCCTCCGGATTGACGCAGCTTGCGACCCAGGAACTGGGCGAAAGCGTCGTACCAGGAGGACAGCTTGTTAAGCCGCCGCCACAGCACGCACAGATCTGTCCATCCAGGGAACAATGCCGCCAGTAATTGCACTGAGTCTCATCAATGGTTTGCGGCAACCACCCTTCCCGACCCATGGCTTTGGCGGGACTACTGCCGCCCAGACGGCGATCCACTGGGAGGAGCGGCAGCAACGCACTCCCGCCAACGATAACGCCCAAGCGAGCCAAGATGCTTCTGCGAGATGTACGTTGCGCAATACTTCGAGTGATGGATTCGACGAGATCATCAAAGCGTTTCTTAGAGATCATCTTTAGTCCCTCCTTAAGGTCTAGCGGCCTCCGGGTACTTAGTGAGCTTGAGCTGCCCTTGATTTAGAAAGCTCCGACTCCAATTCGATCTCAGCCGGCACTTCTTTTCTTCGGGCGATTTCCGGATGCTGTTTCAGATACTCCTGCATCGATGGGACACCCATGTCCTTGGCTTCCACCAGACTTTCCAAGTGTTCTCGGGTGTTAACCAGACCCTTTGAGCGGATCCTTCCATCACCATCGATCAGAATGGCGTAAGGCACGCGCCCAATCTGTAGGCGTATGCCCACATTTGCAGACACGACATAGGGGATGTCGCCAAGGTTATGCTTGCGAAGGAATTCCCCATGCTCCTCTCGGGGACCGTCGCTAACGACAACCACATCCAAGTGCTCGCTAGCAGCCATGGCTCGTGCCGTGGGGAGCAACTTGTTACACATGGGGCAGTTCGGTGCGAGGAAGAGCAAGAGCGTATCCAGCCCATTTTCGCTTTTGCCGCCAACTGTTATTGGACGGCCCGAAAAGTCTTCTAACTCGAACTTCGGTGCGTCGTCGCCTATCTCCGGGCCTTTGTCGGCGATCACTGCGCCCAACGGTGCAGACCGCTCATGCAGAATCCCGACTTGACGGCTTAGCGCGACTAACACGACCCCCAGCGCAAGCACGACAAGCCAGAGAATAATATTCGATGCAATCAAACTTTCCATTACCGTCGATCCTTCGTTGCCTGTCACATCACGTCTGACGTGCCATTGCCCGTCTGGCAGCGACATCGTGGGCAACTGCGGAGATTATGGTACCTGCAATGTAGATCATCACCACCATCACCGCCGCAGCGCCGCCTAAGAGCCACGTAATCCCAGCGTTGGCATGGTGGGCAGCGACGGCGCCCAATCCAACCCACAACGCCAAGCCTCCCAAAACAACGTTTCTTAACACCAACCACCAGCTAAGATTCTGCTTGAGCTCCGAGCTAAAGCATCCGCAATCAATTTCCCGCCGACCGCGGAGAAGGTTGATCACGATCGCAAGCATAAATACGCCGAGCAGAGCCGCTATCACCCATGCTGCGTAAGTGCGAGACATTGGATTGAGCAAGGCCATCGCCGCAATCAACTCCACAACGGGAAGCGCATATGCGGCCGGTCGGACCGCACTCTCTGGCAGGAGACGAAAATTGTAGACCACCCCTTCGAAGGTATCGAGGGCCCGCAATTTGCTCACTCCCGCTGCCAGAAAGATCACAGCCAGCAAGGTCACGGAGAATGCATCTGCTATGGATTCCACCATCACTCCGACCTTCACTTCATCAACCCACCGAGGCCTTGACAATCCAGCAGACGCTTTAACCCACGCGCGTCAGGCCTGCCTTACTTACTTACGGGTTCCTCACAAGCAGCCGCGGCTCATGTCCCAACTGGTCCACATTGAAAAGATGTTTTCCAGACGCGACGTCATAAATATCCATCGACTTACTGTGGGAACTGAGGGCATAAACGTAGGGCTTATCTGCCACGTCGACTGCGACGCAGGCCGCCTCGTGCGACAGATGGATTATCTTCACCCGTTTTTTGGTTTTGGTGTCGAACACCCAGACATTCCTGCTCTCGGTTGAGTGCGACCACTTGGCACGCCGGTCCATCAGCACAAACAGATACCCGCTCTTGGCATGATAGCCGGCTGGCTGCCAGCCTCCTGGGGCCCACTTCTGCTTGCGTTCCTCTTCGGTCGTCAGGTCCCAGGACTCACCCGCTTTCGGCTCAGCGCCCGAGAGATCCACAGGAAACACTTTGCCCCAATAGGACACCAAGAACATCTGACCGGTCCTTTGGTCATAAGCCGGGTTGTTATAGGTCGGTTCCTTTACCGGATCATGGATGGGCTTTGTCTCAGCCCTGGAAACCTCTTTCCCAGCCTCGTCGTGGGTCACCGCTATCATCTGGCCATCACGGCAGCGAACAGCGAACCGCCGCTCGCCGGCGGCATAAGCGTACCAGCAACCGGCCACCTCGATTGTGTTGAGGTACTTTTGTTGCTCAAGGTCGACGACAACCACGGCATTGGACGGCGCAAACTGATAGGAGTACGCGTAGCGCCCGTCAGTAGAGACGCTGGAGCCGCCAACATGGACCATCGCGCCCGAACGGGTGTTGGGAATATCGATGACCTTGTTCTTCTCCTGCGGCTTGAGATTTACCGGGTCGTGGATCGAAATAAAGTCGTCCTTTTTCCAGCGGCTAAACAGAGCGTACCGAGTGTCGGCGATGTAGAGCGTGCCGTCCTTTGGTGAAGGCATGGGCACAGGCAGCAAGCCGGTATCAAGGGTGCCCAGATATGCCCCAGTGTTGCCATCCACCGGCATGATCCTGGTGGCCGATGCAAAGGCTGCGGGATCGATAACGTACATCCTGCGCTTATCAGGCGGGGGCGCCTTGGCGATGTCCGGCTGATCCTGCAGTTCAGTGGTAATGATGTCCACCATCTTCTCGGTTTCTTTGGCGTCGTCTTGGGCCAAAGCTGACCCGGAACCGATGGCAATTGCTGCAGTTGCGACACCTAGCATCAAGCCTTTCAGGCAATTGCACAGGGTCCCTGTCAACGTCTTAGATCTATTCATGACGTACATCCTTTTCCTATGCTTATCGATCATCGATATCTTTAATCTATTGCCCGGCCCTGAATTCACGTCGCCGTCATTACGCTAGCCCCCAGACAAACAGCAGCATGCCTCCGAACAGCAAAATACAAGCGTCCGCCAGCACCGCGGTTTGATTGTGAATTGCCATCCAACGCTGCACTCTCCAGTCTGGCAGGGGTAACATGTTGACGAGTAGAGGCAGAAAACGACCCAAGTTCAAGCTCAACACGAGCAAAACTACGATGGTTGTGCTGCCGCTGAGGACTGCCGCAACGACAACCAAGTACAGAATTGGGGAGCGTACATAGGTCACGAAGTTGAGACCCAATTGCCACCCGTAGAGCAGGCCAGTTCTCCACATTGGCAAACGCATTCGGGCACCGTGCGATACCTGAGCCCGCCGCTGTGGGTAAGGCATTCTTATGAAACCTAGCTGATGGAGGCCGTAAGCTAGGCCCATGCTTCCGAGAACAACCAGCGCCCAACCCGAGAGCCCGACCGGCGGCAGAAGCCATCCGACCGTCATGAGCACAGCAGCGAGCACTGAGCCTCCGGCTAAGTAACCCACCGCGTGCGCCACCAACGTCGGTAGCCACCGGCCGAGAGACGCTAGACCGTATGGTTCGGCCGGCCGCAACAAACTCAACGATGAGTAGCCACAAGGCGACCACGTGGACAGGAGGCCGCCAATAAACGCGATCAGGCACAATACTGATAGCGCTGACGTTTCGATTCCCGAAGTGGGTAACAGATGTCCTGCGAGCGCTCCTATGCCGATGCAAAGGAGCAGCACGACCCAACGCATTCTTGGACTTTGGCCAACCTCCGCTACCAGGCTGTCCGCAATTTCCAATTTGCCCATATTGTCTTGTGGACCCGGATGCGTCATGAGGAGTCCGTGCCGTCGCATCGGGGCTCCCTCCCAATATTCTTTATCTTATGTTGTCACTTATTATTTTTGGTCTAATTTCCTGTTATCCTATCATCGTTCAGCGGAGAGCGCTTGACATGCACTGAGCGATTGTCAAACGAGCCTTTAAGCATTAGAGAATGAAACACGGAGGCACTCGGGCAATGCATTCAGTTTCAGCAGGGTCCTGATGGCTGCCGACGGACTGCGAGGCACGTACCAAAAACATCAAGAATAGGTAGCCTAGAACTCTTGCGCGAAGCATTTTTGCAGCGCGGCCGTGATGATCCATGCAGAAAATTATTTGACGTAGGTCAAATCGCCGACACCTCGACACATCAATGGCATAGAGCGAAGAGACTCCTTGTGGCTGAACCAAAGACCCCGGGACCGCCCACCCACACTCGGCTACTGGAAAACCTTTCGCCAATCGACGTTCTCCGCATCATCACATCAGCACGTCCTACATGCTCTCAAAGAAGGAATCGCGGGTGGGCAGCAGCAATCTCCCGCGCTCAACCCTGGACACGAAAGTGTCTTGACGTTCCCTTTCGGCCAGGAGGCACGCCACCGCATTTTCACGAGGCTTTACGCCCGCAAGCTGTGATGGTCGGCACGATTTGTAAGGTTCAATCCGCTGCGTTCTCACGCCGCCCGAATGCGCGCCTCACGCCCGCTGATCATCCGCCTCAGCCCTGCCACCGTACTTATATAAATGTGGAACAGGAGGAATATGGTGCCGAACAATCCAACAACGTAGTGCGCGAGCGCTATAGTCCAGAGGCCGGCGAAGCCCAATACCTCACGTGGTGCCGTTTCAGGATAGAGATAGAGTAGCCCCGTCACAATTAACAGCGGCAGCAGAATAGTAATGCTGGTCAGATACAGCAACTGCTGAAACCTCAGCAAGAGCGGCTGCAATCTATCAAGACGCCTTTGTCCAATCGGCGTCTGGCTCGGTGTATCGGCCAGAGACCTCATTGCGCGATCGCTTTGCCGTCCCATGCGCTCTAACAGCCCGCGCCAGCGCCTCACATAATTCTGCCAGTAACCCGTTGCTACGGCGATAACGAGGAACAATACGTAGACCGCCGCCAAACCGATGCCCGTCACATCATGCAGGGAGTTTGCCAATTCATAATTCATCATTGCGAATTGCGATCCGGAAAACGTCAGCACCACTCCCGTAAACACGAGAATCAGATAGAGGACTGCCACCGTCCAGTGCCAGACCCGGATCCACAACGGTGTATGTATGCGCTTTGTTGCCATCACAAGAGGCCTCACTATGACTACAATGATAACTATAGGGTGTCCGACTTCAGGGTCTTTGAGACAGGATGAGGATCCAGCGAAGGGAGGCTTTGGATCACCTTTTGGGTTGATCTAAGCGGCTTGCCGTTGATGTTGCAAGCGCCGTCGCTCGAATGCCTTGCGTTTGGTCCTTTCTTTTTGCAACAAGATGGTCTAGCCGCGCCCGAAGTAGACATCGGCGGGCGGGTGAGGTTACCGAGGCTTTCGTCGTAGCGGCGGTGATTGTAGTGGCCGCTGAAGTCGTCGATCTGTGCCTCAAGATCGCCGGGCAGATAGTAATGCTCTAGCACGATGCGGATCTTGAGCGTCTGATGCCAGCGCTCGATCTTGCCCTGTGTCATCGGGTGATAGGGCGTACCGCGAACGTGATCCTTGCCGCCTTGGATCAGCGCTCTGAGAAAACTGACGTCCTTTTTTGATACTGTTGCGGGGACTCCCCGGTCCACTGCCGGAAGGCCCTGGAGAAAGCGCTCAGTTCAGAATAGCCAAGTCGCAGCGCCACCTCCGTCAACGAGACTCTTTGATCGCTCAGGTATTCGTGCGCGAGTTCTCTTCTTACCTGAGTGACTAGACCGCCAAAGCGAATGCCAGACCGCTTGAGCCGACTTCTAAGAACCCATCTTGAGATCCCCATCTCATCGGCAACGCCGTCGAGTGTCAGGCCCGAATGACCTATACGCACTTTTATCGAGTTGCGCACTTCGACAATGAAATCCTTTTGCGGACTGAGGGACCGTCTATTCTGAACAAACGCATCATGCATGAAGGATGACAGATATTGGTCGGCATCTGCTGTGCAAATATCCAGCTCCGCCCTAGGAATCACGATTGCGTCCACGCCTTTTCCCAGCAAAACCGGAGCCCCAAATATGCGTTCAAAGTGCCTCAATTGATCTGAACGATTGCTGTGACAGAGCCAAATCTCCTTCGGCCCCCAAAGGGAACCCAAACAGGCGCGACCAGCATTGCACAGAAGTCCGGCATAGAAATGCGACACCTGAGGTGCCGTTCTTGAAGATCGACCCTGAATTTGCAGGGCCGCCAAACGGCAACCGTCGAATTCCTCAAGTAGCAAACTGCAGCACGAATTCTCAACTGGTAGATGTTCGACTAGAGTTCTCAAGCACGTTCCCAACGTTGGCGACGTTATTGCCGCATAGCCAATGAACCCGAGAAGCTTCGGCTCGAACCCAAGACCGAATTGAAGTCCGACGTCCTCGTCACTCCTTCCGCACCGCGACTCCAGGAAATTCTCGCAATAAGATTGCAGCGGCTCTTCGTTAAGCCGATCGACAATAATCGACGGTTCCAAACCCACCGGTCTAAGACAGGACTCCAAGACCTGGAAGTTTGCCTTACTCATCATACCACCTACCAATCACTCACAGCCAAGGCTAGATGAGCGCTCGGATTGGTGCTTCAGATTTGAACAGCCAACAACTCCCTACGGTTTCTCCTTGCAGGCAGGCGCAGAACCGATGTCCCAAATACCCGTTCGCCGGCTAATGGAACCATCCGCAATTATGTACTTGCGCAACCACCCGAACCAGCCGGTCGTTGGCCGCTCCAACCCACTTCCGACACAAGCCCGTCAAATCAATTCCACGCGGCCCGGTTGGAAGCGCAGCAGATTCTGTTGACAGTAGAACAATATGTCAACGGGACAATTCGCGCGCCGCCTGGCATGCATCAAGAATGAGCCCACTAACACTCTCGACAGAGTAAAGGGTGCGCCTCCCGTCGATGGACGACAATTCGAGTTCGGCCCATCAAGCAAAACCGGAAAAACTATGTTGCGTGTTTCGCTTTAATGATCACGAGCACCGATCTGATGGCGAAGACATGCGCGACGCATCAACTGCGGACAAGAACGTTTTCAAACAGCTCCGCATAAATGCTTCCGTGCGCGTCACGTGTCACCCACATCAACTTCAGTCTAAAAAACCTCACGCCGTCGGCAGCACGACAAAGTCCTCATAAGCGCCGCCACCTTCGCCGATCACTTCGACCCGTGACACGCCGGAGTCCAGAGGCCCGCGCTCACACTGCTGCAAAATCTCCGCAACGTCATCAGGCGGGCCTTGAAACACCGCTTCCACCGAACCGTCGCGGCGGTTTCGCACCCATCCCGTAAGACCAAGCGCACGCGCCGTGTGCTCCGTCCAGGCGCGATATCCAACGCCTTGAACACGGCCCTCAATCCGCACATGCACGACCCGCGGCGTGCTCAATGCCTAATCTCCCAAAAGAAAATGCGACGCCTGCAACAAACGACTGCCTGGCCTCCGACACAACCGGCCAAACCTCTAAACCATACCCTGCAGTGCTGCGCGAAAATCCTTCCCCAACTCTTCGCTCTTCAAAGCAAACGCCACATTCGCTAACAAAAAACCAAGCTTCGAACCACAATCATAAATCTCACCATCAAATCGTACAGCGCGAAACGTTTGACCGGGCGAATCCATCAACGTGATCATCGCATCAGTGATTTGAATTTCGCCGCCCGCACCCGCTTCTTGTTTTGATAACAAATCAAAAATCTCCGGCTGCAAAATGTAACGACCTGTGATGTGCAGATTTGATGGCGCCGTTCCAGGTTTCGGTTTTTCAACCATCTGCGTGACAGTGGTGACGGGCGAGCGCCGATCTTCAACACCCACGATGCCATATTGATGTGTTTGCTCTTCCGGAACCGGAGACACCGCAATCAAATTTCCACCAAGGGCTTCATAAGCGTCCACCATTTTTTGCAAACAGGGAACTTCGCCAAAGTGCAACATGTCGGGCAACAACAACGCAAACGGTTCATCTCCAACAATATCCCGCGCGCACCAAACAGCATGACCCAAACCCAAGGGCGCTTGTTGCCGCGTAAAGCTGGTTGCGCCAGCCGCAGGAACATCCCGCCGCAACACCTCCAAAGCCTCTTGCTTGCCGCGCTCGGCAAGCGTCTGCTCCAACTCGAACTGTGTATCAAAATGGTCCTCAATGACGCCCTTGTTGCGACCCGTCACAAAAACAAAGTGCTCAATCCCAGCCGCGCGCGCTTCATCGACCACGTGTTGAATAACGGGCTTGTCGACGACCGTTAACATTTCCTTGGGCACGGCTTTGGTTGCCGGCAGGAACCGCGTCCCAAGCCCCGCCACCGGAAACACCGCCTTGCGTATTTTTCTTTTGAGTTCAGACATGTTTTAACTCCGCAAGGTTATTTGTGGCTGGCACAATGGATCCCCAACATTCCCGCGCTGGTACAAGAATTGCTTGAGATTGCAACTGAAGGGCGTTGAGTGCATCATGCTGGTACAGTTTTAAGAAGCGACCCGGTATGACCAAAAAGCCCTGCAAATATTCTGACCAGACGAAATAAAGGCAACAGACATGGCAGTTCTCGTGACAGGCGGTGCAGGCTACATCGGTTCGCACATGGTGTTGGAGTTGTTAGATGCCGGCAAAGACGTGGTCGTCTTGGACAATCTGTCCACTGGTTTTCGCTGGGCCGTCCCGCCGCAAGCTGACCTCATCGTCGGAGACGTCGGAGACCAAGCCCTTGTCAGCAAAATCATCAAAGACCACAACGTCAATGCGATCATCCATTTCGCTGGATCCATCATTGTTCCAGAATCGGTCGAAAAACCTCTCGATTACTATCACAACAACACGGCAAATTCCCGCGCCCTCATTGAAGCGGCTGTCGACAACGGTGTTAAGAACTTCATTTTCTCCTCCACCGCCGCCGTTTACGGAATGCCAGATCAAAATCCCGTATCCGAAACCACTACACTAAAACCCATATCACCATATGGGTCATCAAAATTGATGACCGAGACCATGCTTGCGGATGCATCCCGTGCTTATGATTTCCAATTCGTTGCATTGCGTTATTTTAACGTCGCAGGCGCCGACCCCGCAGGCCGTTCTGGTCAATCAACGCCGCGCGCAACGCATCTCATCAAGGTGGCAAGCGAAGCCGCATTAGGAAAACGCCCTTACATCCAGGTCTTTGGAACCGATTACCCGACACCCGACGGCACCTGCATCCGCGACTATATTCATGTCAAAGATTTAGCGCGCGCCCATATGGCAGCACTGGCCCACCTTAAAAACGGCGGCCAATCAGACATTTTTAATTGCGGTTACGCGCACGGATTTTCAGTCCGCGAAGTGATTGCCGCGGTCAAGCGTGCGTCGGCAAGTGATTTTGCTGTGAAAGAGGCGCCACGGCGTGCTGGCGATCCAGCGGCCATTGTGGCCGCCAACGACAAAATTCGCGCGATATTAAAATGGGACCCTGAGCTCGATGATCTCGACACGATCGTTCAACACGCGTTGAACTGGGAAATGCATCTGGCCGAGCTAAAAAAAAGCGCGTAACCACGTCATAGAGCTTACGAGAAACGCGCCTCCAATGCGTTCCAAAACAGCAACCGTCATGGCGAACTGGAAACTTTTCCTTTAAGCCCTATTCTTGCCGCGAATTGCCCCAGATTGCGCAGTGGAGTGTGCCATCGCGCGAATCGGCGATGATTAACCGTGGAACAAACTTAAAGACCGCAGCCCGGAGCGAATAGGAATGAAAGCCTTCGTTTGCGCCCTCGCGTTTATGATAACGACGCTTGCGGTAATGGGTACAGCATCGCCAGTCATCGCAAAAGAAGGGTTTTCTCAATTCCTGCAGAGCCTGTGGCCTGAAGCTCAACAGGCAGGCGTATCGCGTGCGACGTTTGACAAGGCCGTGCGCGGTCTAAAGCCCGATCTGAGTTTACCTGATTTGGAAATCCCGGGCCGCGCAAAACCAAAACAATCACGACAAGCCGAGTTCACCCGCGAACCACGCGCTTATCTCGATGCGCCTTACCTTGCGCGCTTAGCAACGCGCGGGCGCAAGCTTGCGCAGAAACACGCTGCAACTTTGAAAGACATCGAAGCAAAGTTTGGCGTCGACCGGTATTCGGTTCTGGCAATCTTTGGAAGGGAAACCGCGTTTGGATCTTATAAGCCGCCGCATGATGCAATCCGCGTCCTGGCAACCCAAGCCTATTACGGCCGCCGCAAAGAACGATTTCGGTCTGAATTCATTCAAGCCCTGCGATTGCTCGAAATGGGTGTCCCAAGATCAAAAATGAAATCGTCCTGGGCCGGTGCCATGGGCATGACGCAATTTTTGCCATCCGAGTTTTTCACGCACGCGCACGATCTCGGTAAAGACGGCTATGCAGACTTATTTGACTCTGTCCCCGATGCTTTGGCGTCAGCGGCGCGACAACTGAAAAATCACGGTTGGGTTCGCGGCCAAACGTGGGGTTATGAAGTCATAATTCCGAAGTCATCCAATTGTTCTTTGGAAGGCCCGCCAGGAATGCGTCCAATTCGCGATTGGGTCGCGCTTGGATATCGCCGTGTTGCAAATCGCAAATTTCCAGCCAAGGTTCTTGATGCCCCCGCCTATCTCATGTCTCCCGCAGGAGCCCACGGGCCGTCTTTTCTGGCACTGAAAAACTTCCAAGTCATCCGCGCTTACAACACATCTGATCTTTATGCGACGTTTGTCGGCAACTTGGCCGACCGGATCGCCGGTGGCGGCAATTTCGTAACGCCATTTAAGAAAATTGGACCACAACGCACGAACATTATTCGTGCCGTTCAGCAACACTTAAAAGACAAAGGCTTTTCCATCGGCAAGATCGACGGATTCATTGGCTCAGGCACGCGGCGTCAGGTTGGCCAATATCAGGTCGCAAATGGCATAAAAATCGATTGTTGGCCCTCACCTGGACTATTGAAATATATGCGTGCACACGCCAAAAACTGAGGCCTAAGTGAGGTCCCGACGCCTGGCGCCCGTGCGCTGGATTTGGCTGCCACAAATCATGTATAAGTGTATGCCAGGATCCGATCTTTGATTGAGGACATGAAAGGTCTAACTCGGTGATGTTGAGGAAAAAAAGAACATCCCGAATTAAAGGCATCACCCCGAGGCATTCGCGATTAGCGATTGCTTTCATGAGTGTTGCTTGGGGCATTGGGGCTCTTGCAGCGCCCGCCTCAGCGCAGCGCGATCCTGCAGCCTCAAGTTATCTCACGCCTTTTCCTAAAAACGATGTCTACCGGCTTCGCGTTGTTGGCGACACTTTGGCCGAGGGGCTCAACAGTGCAATTTCAGAAAGCCTTGCGCGAGACGCACGCATCCGCCACAACGCGTCGCGTTGGTGGCTTAATCGCCTTTTGTCGTCACGTTTCGATAAAGAGCTAACCTCTCTCAAAAACGACCTCCGACGAGATGATGTGAACATTGTGATCGTCATGCTTGGGACGCGCGATCGCCGGTATGTGCGCAATCGCAGGACGGGCAAACGGGCCTATCCAGGAACAGCCCCATGGCGCAATGAGGTTTCCAGTCGCGCCGACGCCCTGATGCGCGCATTGAAAGAACTTAAGATATCAGTTTACTGGGTCGGGATGCCAAACTTGCGCGGCAATGAGGCAAACGAAGTGGCCCGGCTATTAAACGAGGTCTTTCGCGAGCGCGCTTATCTTAACGGCATCAAATTCATTGATGCCTTTACAAGTTTTGCCGACGAGCAGGGCGGCTATAGCGCCTATGGGCCCGACCTCACGGGAAAGATCCGTCTTTTGCGCGAGCGCGATGGTGTTCATCTCACCTATGCAGGCAATCGCAAACTAGCACACTTTGTGGAGCGCGAGTTAAAGCGCGACATGGCGCAAGCCAAAGCAGAACGCGCAATGCCGTTAGCCGGCAACGAATATGAGCAGTCCCGCATTTCACCTGATAATGAAAAAAGTGAATCGGAAAAGGCCGCTGATTGGCGCACGACCATCGCCGCGAAACAAACCGAAGGCGATACGGACGAAAAACAACCCACCAGCCAGCCGACCACCGGCCCTGCCAGGGGCGAACAACAAGAAGACCATGGTCGCATCGCACTAAGATCGCGCGATACATCGGGACAAGAAAAAATTCTTGAACTCAAGATCCTCCGCCCAGCGATCCCGGCCTCTGTCGTGGCCCTTGTGACACGCAAGCAAAGCCCCGACCGCCTAAGCCGACAAGGCGAGATGCTCATTGACCAAATCGCTGGAGGTCTCAACATTATCAGTACCGTAACACCTGCCAATGAAGAACTGACCGCTGGTTCAAGGCGAAAGCTGTCACCGGCCCAAAGAGCATTTTTTAGAGTGCTCGTGCGGGGCGAACGAACAACACCACGGACCGGCCGTGCAGATGATTTTTCCTGGCCGCGCCCAGAGCCTCCACCGTTGCCAAAGCTCACCAAAACACCGGAAGTCGAGTTGCCGAAAACGACGCCAGGCGGCGTGCCACTACCAACAGCAAATCCTATTCGGCCGCGTGCATAGTTAGGGCACAGTTTGAAAAAGAGTAGGGTGCCTTGTAAAGCAATCGCCAACGCGTCGGGAACCATTTATCGCGGCAAGTTCGAGTGACCCATCAAGTAGGCGTCGATCTCCCGCGCAGCTTGGCGTCCTTCTCGGATCGCCCAAACAACAAGCGATTGACCGCGACGAACATCGCCGGCCGTAAATAAATTGGGCGCCCCTTCAAGTTTGTAGGAATTTTCATCCGCATCAAGGCCTTTAAAACGGCCGCGCGGCACAGGCGATAGATTGAGTTCCTCAAGTAGGCCATTTTCAGCTGGGCCTGAAAAACCCATAGCCAACAAAACAAGGTCGGCATCAAGCGCGCCTTCTGTTCCTGGAACCGGTTTCAGCTTTTCGTCAACATGCGTATAAAGAAGTTTTTTGACTTTTCCGTCTTCGCCTTCAAAGCCGGTTGTTGAAATCGAGTAGATTGTTTCCGCACCTTCCGCCTGACTGGACGAAACACGCAGTTTGAGCGGCCAGTTTGGCCACGTCATTGCTTTGTCTTCTTTCACCGGTGGCTTGGGCATGATTTCCAACTGCGTAACTGATTTGGCCCCTTGACGGAACGACGTACCGATACAGTCCGAACCCGTATCACCACCACCAATAACAATCACATGTTTGTCTTTGGCCAAAATCTCCTGGGTCGTAGGCAAGAGAGGTTCGCCAGCCACACGGCGGTTTTGTTGCGGTAGAAAATCCATGGCAAAGTGAATGCCATCAAGGTCTCGACCAGGTGCCTCTTTGAAGAAATCAAACGGATGTTCCGACCCAATCGCAATTAACACCGCGTCATACGTGTCAAGGAGATCGCGCGCCTTAATAACTTGGCCCACTTCCAGATTGCACTTAAACGTAACCCCTTCTGCCTCCATTTGGCGCACACGGCGCGCAATGATGCCCTTTTCCATCTTAAAATCAGGAATGCCATAGGTCAGCAATCCACCAGGCCGCGAATTTTTTTCATAGACGTGCACATTATGGCCGACGCGCGCCAATTGTTGGGCTGCAGCAAGTCCAGCAGGACCTGAACCGACAACAGCAACTTTCTTTCCAGTTTTGTGCTCCGGTGGTTTGGGAATAATCCAACCTTCATTCCACGCGCGATCCACAATGGCGCACTCAATGGTCTTAATCGTGACGGGGTTATCATCAATGTTCAGCGTGCATGCCGCTTCACATGGCGCCGGGCAAACCCTGCCCGTCACTTCAGGAAAGTTGTTGGTGGAATGAAGGTTTGCGGCAGCAACCTGCCATGACCCATTGTAAACAAGATCATTCCAATCGGGGATCTGGTTGTTAACCGGGCAGCCAGTGTGGCAATAAGGAATCCCACAATCCATGCAGCGCGCAGCTTGCGTCTTCGTGTCGGCTTCACTCAAAGGGACAACGAATTCGTGCCAGTTCTTGATACGCTCTTGCACCGGCTCATAACTCCGGTCAATGCGCTCAAACTCCAAAAAACCAGTAGGCTTACCCATAATTAGCCTTCATCCTTCGTGTTCACGAATTCAAACAGCAAGCGATTGGCATAACCTTCTTCATCCGTCCCAAGCCGGCGGGCCACGCGCGGGCTATTGAAGCTGATATCAATGATCTCATCTTCGGTTAATCCGACATGACGAATGATTTTGAGCGCCGATCGTTGCCCACTGTCATTTCCTTGCGCCTTCTCACGTTTTAAATACGCTTCAAGTGCCGCCACTTTCCTGGCCCGCGCCCTCACGAAACTTAAATAACCCCCAATGCCGATCACAGCCGAGACCGCGGTCACGAAAAACGTTGCTATGGACGCAGCATCGGCCCACCACCTGATGTCTTGCTCCATTTCAAAACCCCAAGCTGCCCTGCCGCAAACATAAACCAACCGCATGCCCTGTTATCTCAAGCCTTACCCTGAGCAAGATCGAGCGCACGGTCTTCTGCCGTGGGTTTTTCAGCCGTCTCATCCTCTCGGGCAAGTTCCGCAAGAGCACGCCGATATTCAACTGGCATAACTTTTTTGAACTTCGCTAGGTAGCCAACCCAATTGTCCAAAATAGCTTTCGCCTTTTTTGAATTGGTATAATGGGCATGGCGAACGATCAATTGGTAAAGGCGTCCGCTATCTTGTGATGTCATGTCTTGCATAACGTCACTCAAATCGCCCATGGCAATCGCGCCACCATTTCCGTCACGCCGCTCTACTGTCGCCGGATCCTTGTCAACAGGTTCAAGCTCCACCATCGCCTTGTTGCATTTTTGATCAAAGTCGCCCGCTTCATCGAGCACATAAGCAATGCCGCCTGACATCCCCGCAGCAAAGTTGCGACCCGTGCCCCCGAGTACAACAACGACACCGCCGGTCATATATTCACAGCCGTGATCGCCTGTGCCCTCAACCACCGCAATGGCACCAGAGTTCCGCACCGCAAATCGTTCGCCTGCAATGCCACGGAAATAACACTCACCCGCAATCGCACCATAAAGCACCGTGTTGCCGACAATGATGCTTTGTTCCGGGACGATGCCAGAAAGTGCATCAGGTCGAACAATGAGCTTGCCGCCGGACAGCCCCTTGCCAACATAATCATTCGCTTCGCCGATAAGATCTAACGTCACACCGCGCGCGACCCAGGCCCCAAAACTCTGCCCCGCCGTACCACGCAACGTGAGCCAAATCGTATCTTCCGGCAGTCCCTGATGGCCGAATTTTTTCGCAATCTGGCCAGATAACATCGTTCCCGTCGAACGATCGGTATTCTTGATGTTGATCTCGTGTTTGACAGGTTGTTTGTTTTCCAACGCCGGTTTCGACAAATCGATCAAACGATTGTCGAGAACCTTTTCCAAACCATGGTCTTGTCGTTCTGAATTAAAGATCGCAACATCATCGGAAACCTGCGGTTTAAAAAAGAGCTTCGAAAAGTCTAAGCCCTGCGCTTTCCAATGCGAGATCGCGCGTTCCTTATCGAGCATGTCCGACTGGCCGATCATGTCATCAAACTTTTTGAATCCCATCTCGGCCATCAATCCGCGCACTTCTTCAGCCACGTAAAAGAAGTAATTGACCACATGTTCGGGTGTGCCGGTAAATTTCGCGCGTAATCGCGGATCTTGGGTGGCGATGCCGACCGGACACGTGTTGAGATGACATTTGCGCATCATGATGCAACCTGCAGCAATAAGCGGCGCCGTTGAAAAACCAAACTCATCTGCACCGAGCAATGCCCCAATAACCACATCGCGGCCCGTACGAAGCCCGCCATCAACTTGTACAGCAATGCGTCCGCGCAGCTTATTCATCACCAGCGTCTGATGTGTCTCCGCAAGGCCAATTTCCCATGGACTGCCAGCATGTTTGATGGAGGTAAGCGGCGATGCGCCGGTGCCGCCTTCAAAACCAGAAATCGTCACATGGTCCGCACGCGCTTTCGCAACACCCGCAGCCACCGTTCCAACACCAACCTCCGACACCAACTTGACGGAAATATCAGCATCCGGGTTTGTGTTTTTGAGATCAAAGATGAGCTGCGCCAAATCTTCAATGGAATAAATGTCGTGGTGCGGCGGCGGCGAAATAAGACCGACGCCCGGAGTCGAATGGCGCACCTTTGCAATGACGCGATCAACTTTGTGGCCCGGCAACTGACCACCTTCGCCGGGCTTTGCCCCTTGCGCCATCTTAATTTGGATCATGTCTGAGTTGGCAAGGTATTCGGTCGTAACACCAAACCGACCCGAAGCCACTTGCTTGATGGCCGACCGCATCGAATCGCCGTTTTCCATGGGCGTAAAACGGTCAGGCTCTTCACCACCTTCGCCCGTATTTGACCGACCGCCAATACGGTTCATGGCAATGGCAAGCGTCGTGTGCGCTTCGCGACTTATGGAGCCAAAACTCATCGCACCTGTCGCAAAACGTCTGACGATTTCTGAAGCTGGCTCTACCTCTTCGAGAGGGATCGATGTGCGACCTGTAGACTGCACTGAGCGAATCTTAAACAAGCCACGCATTGTCATCAGTTGTTCAGACTGATTGTTCACCGCCTTAGCAAAGGCACGATACTGCTCCGGAACTTCACCACGCACAGCGTGCTGCAGGTTTCCTACCACCTCAGGGCGCCACACATGGGCTTCACCCCGCACGCGGAAAGCATATTCGCCACCAACGTCAAGCGCGTTGGCAAGAACAGGCGAGTCGCCGAACGCAGCAACGTGCCGGCGCACCGTTTCCTCTGCAATTTCCTTAAGACCCACACCCTCGATTTGCGTATGCGTGCCCGTGAAATACTTTTCGACAAAGTCAGAATGCAGCCCAACAGCATCAAAAATCTGCGCACCACAATAGGACTGGTACGTGGAGATCCCCATCTTTGCCATGACTTTGAGAATGGCTTTGCCAAGCGCCTTAATGTAGCGCGCCTGCACATCTTCGCCCGTGTGGGACGGGCCAAGTTGCTCGGCCATGACGTTCAACGTCTGAAACGCAAGATACGGATTGATCGCTTCCGCGCCATATCCGGCTAGTGTGCAGAACTGATGAACTTCGTGCGCTTCGCCAGTCTCAATAACGAGACCCACACGGGTTCGCAGACCACGTTTGATGAGGTGATGATGGACCGCGCTCGTCGCCAACAGTGCCGGAATGGGTATGCGGTCTGGCCCAAGCGAGCGATCGGATAAGATGACGATATTGTAGGCCCCCGACCGCACAGCTTCTTCCGCTTCCGCGCAAACAGTCGTGATGGCAGGCTCCATCCCGTCTGCGCCCTTTTCGGTGGCATATGTAATGTCGATGGTGATGGACGAAAAATTATTGTCTTTGACCTCACCAATTTGCCGGATGCGTTCCAAATCATCATTTGTCAATATTGGCTGCTCGACCTCAAGGCGCTTAAGTTTGGAAGTGCCTTCAAGATCAAGAATGTTTGGCCGCGGACCGATAAACGACACCAAACTCATGACAAGTTCTTCGCGAATGGAATCGATTGGTGGGTTGGTCACCTGCGCGAAGTTTTGTTTAAAATACGTGTGCAGCAATTTGGACTTCGACGACAACGCGGAAAGCGGTGTATCGTTGCCCATCGAGCCGACAGCCTCTTGCCCGTTTACGGCCATCGGCGACATCAAAAATTTGAGACTTTCCTGTGTGTAGCCAAACGCCTGCTGCAGATCGAGCAAGGCAACGTTTGAGGATGCCCCCGTCGTGGCGCGTTCCGACAACGGCAGATCGGAAACCAAGATCTGCGAACTCTTCAACCAATTTTCATAAGGATGACTCGAAGCAATTTCAGCCTTTAGCTCCTCATCGGAAATGATACGCCCTTTTTCCAAATCAATGAGCAGCATTTTTCCCGGCTGCAAACGCCACTTTTCAACGATGCGATCCTCAGGAATGGTCATCACACCGGATTCAGAGGACATGATCACAAGGTCATCGCTCGTCACAAGGTAGCGCGCTGGGCGCAGGCCATTGCGATCGAGCGTGGCACCAATTTGCCGTCCATCCGTAAAGGCAACCGCAGCCGGACCATCCCAAGGTTCCATAAGCGCGGCATGATATTCGTAAAATGCGCGCCGCTTCTGATCCATCATGGGATTTCCAGCCCACGCTTCTGGGATCAAAACCATCGCCGCATGCGCAAGACTGTATCCGCCTTGAACCAAAAATTCCAAAGCGTTGTCAAAACATGCCGTGTCAGATTGCCCTTCCGCTGAGATCGGCCACAAATCTGAAATGTCTTCGCCAAACAAAGGCGTCGAAACTGAAGCTTGTCGCGCTGCCATCCAGTTTACGTTGCCGCGCAACGTGTTGATTTCACCGTTATGCGCGACCATCCGATAAGGATGGGCCAGCTTCCACGATGGGAACGTGTTGGTTGAAAAGCGTTGGTGAATGAGGGCCATTGCGCTGGTGAAGCGCGGATCAGACAAATCCTTGTAATAGGCTTTTAGCTGATAAGATAAGAACATGCCCTTGTAGACAAGCGTGCGTGACGACAAGGATACGCAATAATGCCCAATATCTTTTCCTTGATAGGAATCCATCAGAGCGTTGGTGACACGCTTTCTGACAAGATATAACCGGCGCTCAAACTCGTCTTGATCGTGAAGGTCTTGCCCGCACCCGACAAAGATTTGTCGGTGCACCGGTTCGGTCGCAATAACCATTTCAGACAACGACTCGTTATCAACCGGAACCGTGCGCCATCCAAGCAGCGTTAAACCGGAGGCCTGCAGACACCGCTCCCATACCCGCTCACAATGTTCGTGCAAACGATCATCCAACGGCATGAACACATGCCCGACGCCATAGTTCCCAGGTTGAGGCAGGCTAAAACCAGCCACTTGGCATTCTTGCGATAAAAATGTGTGTGGGATCTGGACAAGCATCCCCGCGCCGTCACCCGCACGCGGATCGGCCCCAACAGCACCTCGGTGTTCAAGGTTTTCCAAAATTTCGAGGGCATGCTCGATAATGCGATGCGATTTGCGCCCTTTCATGTCGGCGATAAATCCAACACCACAGGAATCAAATTCGCGATCAGGATCGGCCAACCCTTGCGAACAGGGACGGCCGAAACCAACCGGCATGGGTCTTTGATCGAGCAATTTGTTCAGTTTCTTCATATCTCGACCCAAAGAGTTTCCTTCTTTATGCGCGGCTCTTAAGTTGCAGTCCACTCAGGGTGGCACCACTAAAGAACCGCATTTTTAAAACTCACAAGAATGAGCTTCGGTCAGTAGTGACAGCGTCCGGATGTACCAACGAGAACCAATTGCGTGGGTTGGTTTTCATCACGGGCAAAACTCAAGATGACTCTGCGCACATCCAGAGTCGACTGCTGAACCCCTACAAAGCACCTGTGAGCACACGTGTCATGGCCCCAAAAACTCCTTGGCATCAAGGTCACGGTTGCTCTTTTAGAAGGCCCGCACGAGAACCCTATGCAATAACACTCAAAAAAGAGACATAAAGGACAGGAGTGCTGACCTTTTCTTCCGGAATGTCGCAAATTTCTGGAGCTGGCACAAGACCAATTGGGCGAAATATTGAGGAAGCCACTTACCCAGCCAACCTCGGGATAACCACAAATTATGTTGAGCCAAGATGCACAAGATCCTCACAAAGGCGTCAAGAAAGTTTATGCAATTTCGGTGTCTTCTTACGGTATTGTCCAACCCATCGCGACGTTACTTTCGTCGCCAATATTTGATTTTGGAGACCAATATGAGCAAAACCGCAAAGACCATTACAGCGTCTGTGGCAGCGATCGCACTGACGGCCGCCCTCACGACCGTTGCGAGCCAATCACCCGCATATGCGGCTGATGACAAAGAAAAGTGCTACGGAGTTTCCAAAGCTGGCGAGAACGATTGTGCTGCCGGTGCTGGTACGACCTGTGCTGGAACTTCGACAGTTGATTATCAAGGCAATGCTTGGACCTATGTAAAAACCGGCACATGTACAACCATGGACCTTCCAGATGGTCGCAAGGGCAGCCTTGAACCGCTCGACCGGGACCTTCCAAAAGCCTAAAAAAATTTCCCCTTTAAGAGCATTCCTGTCACCCGATTTTTTCGGGTGACAGATTTATTGAGATTGCAACAATGGCCTCGTTGGCAGAAATCCAAACGATCTTTTCTAACGCCGTCATAGACGTCGATCAGCCATATCCTCCCTCAATAAAAAGGGTAGGCTCATCTGCCAATACAAAAACCCGTTTTGATGTTTATCGAAACAATGTCTTTGTTGCTTTGATTGATATGATCAAGGCACGCTTCCTCGTCGTGCAGCGGTTGGTTGGTGAGGAGTTTTTTCGCGGCGTCGCGCGCAGCTATGCGAGGGCGCACCCCCCGGGCACGCACCCCAGCCTTTATTACGGCGCGACATTTCCAGACTTTCTCAAATCGTTCCCACCGGTCGCAGACCTACCCTACTTGCCGGACGTGGCGGCCCTAGAATGGGCATGCCATGAGGCACGCTTTGCAAGCGATCAGCCGGTGATTTCCATTGAAAACGCACAAAAGCGTTTATCGCAATCGTCCGACGCGACACCCTCAATAAAACTTCATACGGCAG
Source organism: Hyphomicrobiaceae bacterium (assembly GCA_965222775.1). Lineage (GTDB taxonomy): Bacteria > Pseudomonadota > Alphaproteobacteria > Rhizobiales > Hyphomicrobiaceae > CBDCUV01. The sequence goes on along the minus strand of OZ244971.1, from coordinate 276,334 downwards.
CCTACTGCGTAACCTCACGATTCCCAATTCACACAATTTGGGAAACCAACACGCACGACGAAGAGGTAAAAAAGGTCAATTTAGGTGACGGCGGGCAAGATGTTTTGGTCACCCGGCCACACTACGAAGTTCAGGTCGCGTGCTTGCCCACCGGTGGCGCAAAGTTTGTGGAGAGCACCAAGGACGGCAACAACATTGTCGACGCATTTGAAGCCGCGATGGAAGAAAATCCTAACCTAGATTTACAAACCCTACTTGTCTCCATGTTGCACGCCGGTGCAATTGCAGACATTTCAAATTGAAGACAAGGGGAAGAAACAAAATGTCTAATAGGGACACAACGCACGCAACTTCCGAAGGTCACGGCTCCCGAAACATTCTATCTCCACTAACCGCGGTCTTTAAAATCATCCCAAATGACCTCATTGCCCTGCTTGCGCGCATCGTCGTCGGGCTCGTTTTCTGGAAGTCAGGTCAAACAAAAGTTGACGGTTTTACAATCAAGGAAAAAACATTTGATTTGTTTAGGGACATCTACAAGGTTCCGCTTATTCCGCCCGACATTGCCGCGTACATGGCCACGATCGCCGAGCATCTCTTTCCAATTTTGCTTTGGGTCGGCCTTGCCACACGGCTGAGCGCCGCAGCACTTCTTATCATGACGCTCGTCATTCAAACATTTGTATTCCCTCAAGCCTACGTCACGCACGGGCTTTGGGCCGTCGCGCTGCTCTTCCTCATGGCCCACGGCGCCGGCGTCTTGTCTCTTGACCATCTGGTCTTCGGATCGCGTGAATCAGGCGTCAAGGAGACGAGCACCATGGATTTCATAATCCTTGGGCTCTTTATTCTGATCGCAATCGCGTTTGCGTTCTGGATGAACTTCTAGACCTGCGGTCTAATCTGGCTGCGGGCGCAATCACGGGTGATCAACACCCCACGCTAATGTTCGAGTGCGCACAAAAAAAAGCGCCGGCGCGCAAGTTATGCGGCCGGCGCATCAGAAAGTGCCTTGAAGAGTTTTACGTTATCTTTTTGTTTCAGCAGATCTTAAGCGCTGGCTTCAATCTGCTTTGTTGAGCCCTCGCCAATCGTGATCGTGCGTGGCTTCATGCGCTCAGGCAGATTGCGCACAAGGTCAATGTGCAGCAAACCGTCCTTTAGGTCTGCGCCGACAACCTCAACATGATCGGCAAGTTGGAAGCGTCGCTCAAATGTGCGAGCCGCGATTCCGCGATGCAGATAGGCCCGCTCTTTGTCATCAACAGCTTTTTCGCCTTTGACGGTTAGCGTTTGTTCTTTGACCTCGACATTAATCTCATCTTGGCCAAAGCCAGCGACAGCCATCGTGATGCGATACTTATCGCTATCTAGGCGTTCAATGTTGTAAGGGGGGTAACCGTTTTCATCTGATGTCATCTGATCAAGCAAGCTGAACAGATGGTCAAAACCTACAGACGAACGGTAAAAGGGTGCGAAAGTTTCGTGTCGCATAACACATCCTCCTAATGAGCAACATGTCCATGGCTTTCACTTTTTTTGTCCAAGGTCCGCACGAAGCGCACCCGGTCGCATAAGCTGAAAGCCGCTGAGCCCACCACGAATTTCGGGGCGGTACCCAATTGTGTTCTGCACACCCAGATTTGGCGTGTGCACAAGCAATAATTTAGGGCGTTTAAGGCCGGATTCAAGGGCTCAAGCACCCACCGTTTTAGCCCAAATCTGTATATTTCAGGGCTTTACCAACGCGCCTAACCGACTCATATAGCGGCGTTTCTTCCACCCCTTCAGGTTACATTCATGTTCGCGCCTTCACCTTGCCATACGAGGATCGAGGATCTTGATAGGCCTTAAAACCTTGCAGGTCAGCGTACTGGACAGGAGATACGGAAGATGACCTCCCTCAAGCTTGTGCCGATGTCGTTTGCGGCGGTTGCACTGTTCGTTGCCCAGCCAGCCCTCGCAGGCGATAACGATGGCGAATATTACAACGATGGCGTTGACGTTGAATCCTATGACGATCGCTCGCCTGATCGATACGGTGAACGCATAACGCGCCGAGACAAATACGAGGACGATTACCAAAACGGTTACAGAGATGGTCATAACCGCGGTTACAAAGATGATTATGCGGAACGCGATCATCAATACCGCGACGACCACTACGGCCGTGACAAAGGGCATTATGGGTCCTACAAGGACGATGTTGCCCCACCACGCGAACCACCGCGTTCAATACTACCCCGCTACAGACATCACAAATACCGCCGCTACGCCGATGGCCATTGCATACCGCGGCGAATGATTAGGCGTGGTTTGCGCAGGCAGGGTTGGCGCAGGATCAGAGTTCTTGCAATTCGTGGACCTGTCATTCGCGTGAAAGCGCGCAACCGCTATCGGCGGCGCCCCTATGTTTTGGCGCTGGATCGCTGCACTGGAGAAGTTATGGCGGCCCGCCCCCTGCCACGCGGCCATTTCCGCGGTCGCAGGTTCAGCCGGCGCTTTCACTAGGCCCTAAACAAAAAGTTTACGACGGGCGGGTGCCTGCACGCGCGCTATAAGAGCCGCAACAGCGACCCGCCCGAAATATTTTTTCCTTTCGACCAATTTTCCAAATGCCGTGGGCAACTCAACGATTAGGTCTCGCCCTTACGCTTCCCTAAGGCTAAGCTCTCCTCGACCCTCATTCTATATCGTTCACGCCCCACCTGGAGACGGCATGGAACTCATTTCATTGGCCAAAAACCCTGTCCCAAGCGGTGCCAGGGTCGGGACCTTTGAGAGCTTTGATTCAAAGCCCATGCGTTACGCGCTTTGGAGCGCAACGCGTGGGCCACGCCGCGGCACCATCTGTTTGTTCCAAGGTCGCGGTGAGTTCATAGAAAAATATTTCGAGACCATTGCTGATCTTCGCCGACGTGGCTTTGCCGTCGCGACAATGGATTGGCGCGGCCAAGGCGGATCGCATCGCGAACTTAGCAATCACCATAAGGGACACATCAGAGACTTTTCGCAATACGATAAGGATCTTTTGCGGTTCATGAAGGACGTGGTGCTGCCCGACTGTCCTCCACCATTTCACGCACTGGCCCATTCCATGGGTGGCAACATCTTATTGCGCAATGCCGTTGAACCAGGCTCTTGGTTTGAACGCATGATTCTTTCAGCCCCCATGATCGCTTTTGCAGAAGACAAAGTTGGGTTTCCTAATTCTGTTGTGCGCGCCTACGCAGAGACCGGCAGCCTCATCGGATTTTCCAAAATCTATGTACGCGGCGGCAATGATGGTTCCGTTGAAGCAACACCATTTGAAGACAATCCACTGACATCCGACCGCGAGCGATGGTCGCGCAACAAAGCTGTTTTGGATGTTGCACCTCAATTGGGTCTCGGCTCACCAACCATTGGATGGCTGAGGGCAGCGCTACGCTCATGTGAAAAAATCTCTCAACCTGAGTTTGCCGACCGTGTCACCGTTCCAATGATGCTGTTAGCGGCTGGTGATGACGAAATCGTTTCAACACGCGCCATTGAAGACTTTGCGGTGCGCCTTAAAGTTGGCAGTCACGTTCTTATTCCCGGAGCGCGCCACGAAATCCTGCAGGAAAACGATTTTGTGCGTCAAAGGTTTTGGGCGGCCTTTGATGCCTACTTGCGGATCACGTCCATCGCCGCCTAACAAATCAACACGAATTCCTGCAACAAAAATCGCCGCTCATCCTTGCAAAACTTTGAGCGCCTGCGCATGAAGCCCTTCATCACCGGTCGCAACGATACACCCGCCGTTCATCGCCGGCTCACCGGTCCACGTCGTAATGGTTCCACCGGCGCGTTCAATAATTGGAATCAACGCAACGATATCGTAGGGCTTCAGTCCAGCCTCGACGATGATGTCAATGAACCCCGCAGCAAGCAGTCCATAAGCGTAACAATCTCCGCCAAATCGGCACATCTTCACGCGCGACTTGAGCGCGGCAAAACCGTCTTGCTCAAACCCATCTCCAAACAGATCCGGATGCGTCGTTGATAGGGAGGCTTGATCAAGCGAGGGGCAGGATCGTGTGCGCAGAGCTACGGCGTCTCCTGTGCCTGAGCGCATGAACGATTGCTGAGTATCCGACCAAAAGCGTTCTTTTGTGAACGGTTGGTCCATAAGACCCAGAACGGGAGACGTGTCAGCCTGAAGCCCAATGAGTGTTCCCCACAATGGACTTCCCAACAAAAACGAACGGGTCCCGTCTATGGGGTCAATAATCCAGGTGTAAGCAGCCTCAGGATTGTGACTCCCGTATTCTTCGCCAAAAACACCGTGCCCTGGCCAAGACAGCGCAAGTTCTTTTCGGATTGTTTGCTCAGCTGCCCGATCTGCATCCGTAACAGGATCAAAACCGCCATCCACCGCCTTGTTTTCGATGCTCACGGGCTGCCGGAAATGGGGCAAGATGGCCTGCCCCGCCAGGTCCGCCAAGCGGTGCGCCGTGCGCAAAAATGCATCGAAGGCCTCCTCACTGGGGTCCGAGGAGCGTTGTTTTGCAGTCACAAATTCATTCCATTTCTTACATGCAAGGTAAACATAGTCCCAATTTTCGTGACATGAGCAGATGGCCCATCAAGCTATAGCTTTGATATTACATACGTTTTTCGCCGGAGACGGCATAGTGCCAGCTACGCCACACAAGGATTTCTTCCACAACTCACTGCCCCCTCTTGAATTGTTGCGAATCACAAATACACGCATATTTTATCCACGGCAGGGTATGGTTACGCCATACTTGCTGTTGCCCACTTTGGGCGTTTCCTCCCTAGACTTGGGCCGTTCTTCTGAGCGGCCTCCTTTTTGTCGGTAGATCAGCGCCTTAGTTGGTCTCAATCCGGCCCCTCGGGCATGTCCTTCCTTAAGCAGACAAGCATAATCATGCACCCCGGTGTGACGGTTAAAGCGCGACATAATCGAATCAGGAAAAAATCGGGTTGCAATTGCTGCGCCGCATTACTAATTTTGTGCAATGCGAGAGAGCACACAATGTCTGCTCGCTCGCTGCCCTCCTTGGGCGTTTCCTCCCTAGACTTGGGCCGTTCCTGCGAGCGGCCCTTTTTTCTACCTCCCCTGATGTGGACTATTCGGCAGCGGTCCGATGCGCAAAGTACTCGGGCAGCTCCTGAAACAACTTGTCTGCAAGGGCTGTCAAATCAGACCGAAGCGCTTCAAATCCATCTGTGAGCGCGAAGGACCTCTCATCAAGATAAAGGCCACGGTTCACTTCTAGCTGCAAAGCGTGCATGCCCTCGGCGGGCTGTCCGTATTTTTCAGTGATATAGCCACCGGCGTAGGGCCGGTTTACTTGCACGCGGTAGCCCATGTGCTCCAGCACGTCTTTGACAAACAGAACGATGATCTCGTGACATGCAGCCCCAAAGCGATCACCCAGCACCATGTCCGGTCGCCGGCCGCTCGCCGGAAACGCGGACGCTGAGGGCATGGAGTGGCAATCGATTAAGATTGCATAGCCAAAGAGTGCTTTGGTTTCCTCCATCAATTCGCCGATTGCGGCGTGAAACGGCTTGTAAAGATATTCGATCCGCGAAAATGCTTCCGACAAAGGCAAGCGCTGAGCATAGATTTCCTCGCCATCTGCAACGATTCTCGCAATTGTCCCAAGCCCGCCCACGACCCGCGTGGAATGCGCATTTGCAAAATCAGGCACGTCTTCAAAAAACAAACGCGGATCAAGTTCATAGGGCTCTCGGTTCACGTCCAAAAACGCACGTGGAAACCTGGCATGAATGAACGGAGCACCAAACTCCGTCACCGGCTCAAACAAGGCTTCAACAAAGCAATCTTCCGATTTGCGCAGTGTTAAAGAGTCAAGCCGCGTCTGCTGAACAAAATGGGGTGTATAGTCCCTTCCAGAGTGCGGCGAGCAAAAAACAAATGGTGCAATTTGCGTCTTGGGACGATGAACTTCGAACGGCACATCAAAACCAAACGTATTTTTGTCTTGATCGTCAACCGCCATATCTCCATCACCTCAAGTAAAATGAAACACGAACCCACACATGATTCGCCGTAAACGTTAGCATCGCAGCAACACGCTCCAAATCAAAACAGCGTCCAACCTCCACTTGCAAAAATTTTACATCACGACCTGATCCAAAATTTGGTGTAACACATAATAAAAATGCACCGTTTCAACCTTCCATTTACCAAACTCGCGTCAAGTTTGCATGAAATACCAAATATTGACCCATATACTGCCCTTGGAAAAGGGGTGGAGCACACATGACAGTTAAGCCTTCGCGTTTGCCCAAACAGCGCATTCTGTTGGCCGAAGACGATGAATCTATGCGCAGCTTTCTTGAGCGCGCGCTCGAAAAGGCCGGCTATGAGGTAATCTCATATGCTAACGGCAAGAACGCCTATGAGCGGCTCACCGAAGAACCTTTCACGCTATTGCTGACCGATATTGTCATGCCGCACATGGACGGCATTGAATTGGCCCGCCGTGCCAGCGAACTGGACCCCAGCCTCAAGATCATGTTCATCACCGGCTTTGCCGCTGTCGTTTTGAACAACAATGTCGAAGCGCCCAAAGACGCGCGCGTTTTGTCAAAGCCATTTCATTTGCGCGACCTTGTTGCCGAAGTCGAACGCCTGTTGGACGAATAAGGCCCTCCAAACTCCAGTCCATCAACGCTACATCGCGCTCTAATAAGGGCCATCCACGCGGGCCGTTAGCAGCGCTGCTTGCCACTGCCCCCCATTACCGATATAGGAGCCGTTCCAGTTTTTTTGATTGCGAGCGTGTCGGGCACAGTCGTTCTCAAGAAATTCGCAACGGCAAACGACACGCGACGTGTTGGGGCGGTTAGCTCAGCGGTAGAGCACTACGTTGACATCGTAGGGGTCACTGGTTCGATCCCAGTACCGCCCACCATTTTTAAGCGCGCAGCTTGTCACTCATAATCTATCACACCGCGTCGCCACCAAAGCGCTATTGAAGACGACCCTGAGCTGCCATTGAATTGCTCAGATTGCTAGATGTATTGACGATGCTTCATTGCTCCGTCGCGGGCTACGAATTGTTTGGTGGGCGCGAAGCAGTACGGCCATTGCGTATGAGCTTTGCAAAGCAGCTTTCTCGGAAGGGATCGGACCACGGTCATGCAAAGCATCAAGACCCATAAAGCCCTCATGTTCGCTACCGCCTTTTTCGCTGTGTCGGTAATTGCGTCAAGCTCATCTTCCCTAGGCATCGCCGAGGCGAAACAAGGCCAGTCCGACATGCATTGGCCATTCCGGCCTTATGCCTATGCCAAGGTTTATACATTCAATTTCTTTCCCGCCCGCCATGGCGTGCAATTGCGGATCATCAAGGATGGTCGCTGGAGCGAACATATTCGTTCCGAACAACGTGTAGATCAGCGCGTCGGCGAACAGGTCACAAAAATTGTTGGCAGTACCAAGGGCACCTTTGAGGTGTCAAAATGCCCGTTCCCCCGCCACGCTTTCGTGTTCTTCGACGAACAAGACAAGCCGGTTGCGAGTATTGATATTTGCTTCGAATGTGGGGACCTCTTTGCCTGGCCGGATTTCAAGGTCGACCGAGACGAGAAATACGGCGTCTGGGATGACGACAATGAGATGCTCGTTGGTGGGCTACAACACAAATACGATGCCGCTATGGATGCGTACCGCAATTTGATTGTTCAACTTGGCCTGCCTATTGAACCACCTCAGTGATAAGTCCGCGTTTGATCCCAATACCGCCCACCATTTTTTAAGCACCCAGCTTGGCCCTCAAAATCTATCACACCCCGGCGCCGGCAAAGCGCCCTCGTAATTTTCTCCCGCAAATTTAGATCATTTCGCAAATGCACCAGTGCAGCACTGTCTTCACGTCGTTTGCTCAACGAGAAAATCATTCTGTCGAATAACCGAACACAACTTTTCCAATTTAAAACCGCACGAGCTTTGATCGCGGACATCTATTATTGTTAAAGTCACTTCGGCTTTGGGCCGATAAGAGCGGCGCTCATTCTAACCAACCGCTAGAGTTTCATGTCTGTTTACGGGTTGAAAAGCTGACGAAGGGTGACACCTTGCAGTGCCGTGACCTATTCGAAGGCATTCGGCAACCTGTATTACGGGATTTGATTTGAAGGACATCCCAAAAATGGGGGCAGCTTGAGTTCATTTTTTGCAATCAGCAGTCGCTGAGATCGCTATCGGTTCAAATTGGATCAGTCGTATTCATCGAGTGAATTTTATTTGTCAAGAAATGTACCCGCTATTGACCAAAGAAAATCTGGCAGAACTTAAACACCCAACATCTCTATTGCGGCACAGTCAATACGCACAAAGAGAGTTTGTCGCGTGTCATCATATTCCCAATCCAAAATCGATTGAAAAACGAATCTACGGTTTGTCTCTCATTTCTGCGACCTCTCGCCGCGCGCGATTCTTGCCAGCATTTTTTTTCATCATGCTCGCTATTCTCATTGAAGGTGTTTGGGTTTGAAGAAAACAGTCTTTGGAAATTGCCTGCTTTAAACATTGAACAACAAACAAAATTGGAGGATGCCCCTACAAAAGTTGCAGACATTCTTTCTGAAAAGGGCAATAAGGCAAAAACGGTTCGCCCAAATGATACCATTGGTACGCTATCTAAGCGCCTGCAGGAAGAACGCGTGGACGCGATGGTTGTCAGTAATGACGGAAAATCTCTTGACGGTATTATTTCCGAACGCGATATCGCTTACGGCCTTCACAGCCGTCGCGGAGCCCTACATCTGGTAAATGTTTCCGTTCTCATGACCAAAGACGTTGTGACGTGCACTCCACAGACAAGCCTCCAAGAAGCAGCTGCAATCATGGCTAACCAAAAAATACGTCACCTTGCTGTGGTCGATGGTGGCAACGTTGTTGATGTCATCAGTATGCGAGATGTTCTTGGCTATCGCCTCCAAGTATTGGGCCGGCGCGCCGATAGATTGAAGAAATTCGTGACCATGAATTAGGTGATTTGGCTCCATGCGCGTCCGCTTTTTTTGTAAAACAATAAAGATGGCGTGCCTGGTAACGAACTTCCCATCCAGTACACCTATCTGCAAGCGGACTTCACACCACGGCGGGCTTTGATTTGCAATAACCTATTGAAAAAACGAATTGATTTCAGTTGGCCTTCTTTTTGCTTAACAAAGCGTAAACGGGACGACGCGTGACGCGCGCGCGGAACGCAGCGCAAAATATTGGGGAGAGAAAATATGCACGAGACCTTTTATGAGGTTATGAGGCGGCAAGGGATCACGCGTCGCAGTTTCTTAAAATATTGCAGTTTGACGGCCGCTGCCCTCGGGCTCGGACCTGCGTTTGCGCCAAAGATCGCCCATGCCATGGAGAACAAACCTCGAATCCCCGTGCTTTGGCTTCATGGTTTGGAATGCACATGCTGTTCTGAATCTTTTATTCGTTCTGCTCACCCGCTCGTTAAAGATGTTGTCTTGTCGATGATCTCTCTCGACTACGACGATACGATCATGGCTGCGTCAGGCCACCAGGCCGAAGCCATCGTGGAAGAGATCGTCAGAGATTATAAGGGCAACTACATCTTGGCGTGCGAGGGAAATCCACCGCTTAACCAAGACGGTATGTCCTGCATCATTGCTGGCAAGCCCTATCTAGAGCAACTCCAATTTGCGGCCAAAGACGCTAAAGCAATCATCTCTTGGGGGTCATGTGCGTCGTGGGGATGTGTACAAGCTGCACGTCCCAACCCAACACAAGCTGTTCCCATTCACAAGGCACCCGGAATTCCTGGGAATGTTCCAATCATCAAAGTTCCTGGCTGCCCGCCGATCGCCGAGGTTATGACAGCCGTTGTAACTTACATTCTTACGTTCGAACGTTTGCCCTCATTGGACCGCCAGGGGCGACCGAAGATGTTTTACAGTCAGCGCATTCACGACAAATGCTATCGTCGACCACATTTCGATGCTGGCCAATTCGTCGAATCCTTCGACGATGAGGGTGCGCGCAAAGGCTACTGCCTTTACAAAGTGGGCTGCAAAGGCCCGACGACGTATAACGCGTGCTCAACAGTTCGTTGGAACGGTGGCCTTTCGTTCCCGATCCAAGCGGGCCATCCCTGCTTTGGCTGCTCTGAAGATGGCTTCTGGGACAAGGGCAGTTTCTACGACCGCCTCACAGACGTCCACGGTTTCGGTGTTGAAGCCAACGCTGATGAAGTCGGCATGGTGGCCGCTGGCGTCGTTGGCGCCGCCGCCGCAGTTCACGCGGGTGCCACAATCGTCAAGCGCATGGCACAAAAGGGAGAGTAATTCCAATGCCGGTAATCAATACTCCAAACGGTTTTACACTCGATGATTCTGGTCAACGCCAGGTTGTTGACCCTGTAACGCGCATTGAAGGTCACATGCGCGCCGAGGTGAATATCAACGCTGAAAACATAATAACCAATGCTGTTTCCACCGGGACTATGTGGCGCGGTCTAGAAGTGATCCTCAAAGGTCGTGACCCGCGTGATGCTTGGGCTTTTACGCAACGCATATGCGGGGTATGCACTGGTACCCACGCACTAACCTCTGTCCGGTGTGTCGAGGATGCGTTGGGGATTGAGATTCCAGAAAACGCTAACTCCATACGCAACATCATGCAACTTTCACTGCAAGTGCATGATCACCTTGTTCATTTTTATCACTTGCACGCACTCGACTGGGTTAATCCGGTAAACGCCCTTAAAGCGGATCCCAATGCAACCTCTGAGCTCCAGCAGAAGGTTTCGCCAAAACATCCCAAATCATCACCGGGATATTTTCGCGACATCCAAAATCGTCTGAAAAAATTTGTCGAAAGCGGTCAGCTTGGACCTTTCAAAAATGGCTACTGGACAAATCCCGCTTATTTATTGCCGCCTGAAGCGGACCTTATGGCGACAACACATTATCTGGAAGCGCTTGATTTCCAGAAAATCATGATGACAACGAGAACCGTCTTCGGCGGTAAGGACACGCACCCCAATTGGCTTGTCGGCGGCGTGCCATGTGCAATTAATTTGGACGGTGAGTTGGCGGCCGGTGCGCCGATCAATATGGAACGCCTAAACTACGTCAAATCGGTTATCGATCAATCTCTCGAGTTCATTGAGAACGTCTTGATTCCAGACATTTTGGCAGTGGGGCAATTCTACAAGGGCTGGCTCTATGGCGGCGGATTAGCCGGAAAAAGCATGCTGTCTTACGGCGACATTCCCGACCGCGCGAATGACTATTCGGCCAGCAATCTTTTGATGCCACGCGGCGCCATCATTAACGGTGATCTTTCAAAGGTGCATGAAGTTGACCACCGGGACACAGAACAGATCCAAGAGTTCGTTCCTCATAGCTGGTATAAATATTCTGACGAGACAAAAGGGCTGCATCCGTGGGACGGCGTAACCGAACCCCACTTTGCTCTTGGTCCAAATGCAAAGGGAACCAACACGAACATCGAGCAGATCGATGAGAGCGCCAAATACTCCTGGATTAAGGCGCCGCGCTGGCGCGGTCACGCTATGGAGGTGGGTCCACTCGCCCGCTACGTAATTGGCTATGCTAGCGGACATGAAGAAATCAAAGAGCAAATCGATTTGGTTCTTAGGACGCTGAATGTGCCTGTATCAGCCTTGTTCTCAACGCTGGGACGTACTGCTGCGCGCGCATTGGAAGCCCAATGGTGCGCTCATAAGCAAAAGTACTTCTTTGAAAAGCTTGTTGCCAATATCAAAGCTGGCGATACGGCAACGGCGAACACTGAAAAGTTCGAGCCAAGCACATGGCCGAAAGAAGCCAAGGGCGTGGGCTTTACCGAGGCACCGCGCGGTGCATTGGCACATTGGATAAAGATCAAAGACACGAAAATCGACAATTATCAGTGCGTCGTTCCCACGACCTGGAACGGTTCACCTCGTGACGCCAACGGCAACATTGGTGCATTCGAAGCCTCTTTGATGAACACTAAAGTGGAGCGGCCAGAAGAGCCCGTCGAAATTCTTCGCAACCTCCACAGCTTTGATCCGTGCCTTGCATGTTCGACCCATGTCATGTCCGAGGATGGTCAGGCGCTGGCAAAAGTGAAAACACGTTAGCGGAGGAAAAATGATGAATCGTAACATAATGTTTGCCGGTGGGGGGGTCGCAGCGCTGTTAGCGGCGACACCTGCTCTCGCTCATCCTGGCCACGGCGATCGCGGCCCCATGGAAATCTTCCTCAATCCGTTGCACAAATTGGAGCATCTTATCGCGATGGTACCTGCCGATATGTGGCTGGCACTTGTTGCTTTGGCGCTCTTTGCCAGTGTGCTTGTTGCGCGTGGTTTCATTAAGCTTGGGCGCCGTATGAGGCGCAACGTTTGATTTTCGAGCTGCAGCGCTTGGCGCTGCAGCGACCACCGTGACGAGAGCGGAGTTTGCCACAATGGCGTCAACAGATACAGTCAAATCAGGACAAACAGCCGTCTATGTTTATGAGGGCTTCTTAAGGCTTTGGCATTGGGTCAATGCTTTGGCGATCTTCACGCTTATTGGAACAGGCTATTTGATTGGCGAACCGTTGGCGTCCGTTCCAGGGGAAGCCAGCCAGAACTTCCAGTTTGGGTGGATCCGTTACATCCACTTTTCTGCAGGCTACATTTTGATTTTCGGTTTTTTGTTTCGGATCTACCTTGCGATCTTTGGCAACGAACATGCTCGGCAAATCTTTTGGCCGCCATTCCTCAGCGGTAAATGGTGGGGCGAAGTCTGGCACGAAATCAAATGGTATGCACTGCTCGTAAAGGAACCAAAAAAATACATCGGTCATAATCCGCTTGCGACGCTCTTCATGCACTTCATGCTTGTGTGGGGCACGATCTTTATGATTATTACAGGTCTCGCGCTTTACGGCGAAGGCCAAGGTATGGGCTCGTGGCAATACGAGTGGTTTTCAAGCTGGGTCATTCCGTTGTTTGGACAAAGCCAAGATGTGCATACGTGGCATCACTTAGGAATGTGGTTCATTGTCTGCTTCATCATCATCCATATTTACGCGGCATTCCGAGAAGACATCATGTCACGACAATCCATCATCAGCACCATGATTTCAGGGTGGCGGACGTTCAAAGATGATCGTCCTGTTGATGATGCTCATTGATGGACGCTTGGAGCGTCGCGTGTAGGAACGTGTAAAAAGCTTCCCAACCAACCTCTGTGTGCGGTGGTCGCTACTTCCCCACCGCACTTTTTCTTTGTCCATGGTCGCCCATTTCCAATTTCCACGAAAGCTGAAAGCACACATTCCAGTGCTCTGGCGTACCCTGTTTTCACGCGCCCCGTATCGCCTAGGCCGCTCAACTCAACTGAGAGGCTCCCTTCCACCTTGGATGAGATTTGATAAGTAATATTACAATTCTGATTTACGTCGATTTGAGAAAGGCTTATAATTCAACACAAAAAGCTAATCTCGGAAGTTGGCAAAGTATTTGCTTAACGAATTGTCAACCAAGAAAATTAGCAATTTAGGGGAGGAAAAGCGTGCCTGATGCCCGGCGAGCGTTGGTTCTTGGAATAGGTAACCTGCTCTGGGCCGACGAAGGCTTTGGTGTGCGTGCAGTCGAGCAGCTACACCGCCACTATGCGTTCCCGCCAAATGTCACGGTAATGGATGGCGGTACGCAAGGCATCTACCTCCTCCAACACGTCCGCGATGCCGACATTCTCGTTGTCTTCGATGCCATCGACTACGGGCTACCTCCAGGAACCATCAAACGCATAGAAGGTGAAGACGTTCCCAAGTTCTTGGGCGCCAAAAAAATCAGTCTGCACCAGACAGGTTTTCAGGAAGTTTTGGCGATGGCCGAAATGATGGGCGATTACCCGAAGCACCTTCTTCTTCTTGGTGTACAGCCCGTTGAGCTAGAGGACTACGGTGGCAGCCTCCGTGATGAAGTCAAAGCAAAAATTGAACTGACAATTGCGCTAGTGCTTGAATATCTGGAAGGCTTTGACATTAAGCCCACCAAGCGCGCGGTGCCCTTAAGCGATCGCGAGACCATCGCTTGTCAGGTTATGGACCTTGAGTCCTACGAAGCCAAGCGTCCATCAATGCGTGAGGCCTGCCGGATCGGTGACGAACGCCTGCTGTCAGACAAAAATTGGCAAGCGCCACAAGATTTAGAAATAGAAATCGATGAAATCCTTTCTACTGAGGAAGGCCAGCGACCCTGATGTGTATCGGTGTTCCAATGAGAGTTATTGAGCAGGGTGAAGGCTTTGCAATTTGCGAAAGCCAAGGCGCGCGCCGGCGCATCGATACCCTACTGGTCGGCGATCAGCCCGAAGGTACCTGGCTATTAACATTCCTAGATGCGGCGCGCGAAGTCATTTCTGAGGAAGATGCTGCAAAGATTGGCGACGCACTCGAGGCTTTAAGGTTGGCCCTTAAAGGAGACGCCAACATCGACCATCTTTTTGCGGATTTGACTGATCGAGAGCCCCAACTGCCGCAACACCTGCAGCCCAGAACACCTGCCATTACCGAGTAAGGAGACTACTATATGTTCTCGCCATTGCTGCAATCCATAATAGAACGCGAGGCTATGTCCGTCGTTTGCGAAAAAACGATTGACGAATTTTTTGATCAGCATCACGAAACAGCCCTGCTCTTTACCGGCGACCATGAACGCCTCGTCGAATCCGATGATGTGGCAGTAATTCTTCCTGAACTTATCAAAGCATTTCGCGGGCGCATCACGCCTGCGGTCGTTGACCGAGACAGCGAGCGCAAACTCCAACAGCGCTATCTATTTAACGCCTTTCCAAGCCTCGTTTTTTTACGCGATGGTGAATACCTAGGTGTGATTTCCCGCGTCATGGACTGGAACGATTTGATCATCGAAACAAGCAATATCCTTTCTCGCGCACCATCAAAGCCACCTCCGTTTGAATTTCCCGAAGCCTGTATGGCGGCAGGAATGAAGCAATAGAAAAAAGCAATCGAGAAAAAGCAAAGGCGATCATCATGGCCGAATTTAAGTCGACGGCAATTGGACCAGGCTCTCAGCCTGCCGATACCGATGTTGCCAAGTTCGACTATATGGAGATGCCAAAATCCATGACGACCTTCGCCATGCCCGATGTCCCCGAACCGGAAGATCTAAAAGGCATGGAGGAAGCCAAAGCGATCCTTCATCAAGTGCATCAAGCATTGCTGTCTCACAAAGTGGGCAGCGATGCCGATCAAATCGAACTATCTCATCTCGACAAAACCAATCTTGGACTCGTCAACCAAGTCATGGGTGAAGGCGAAGTCGCAATTGTTGCTGGTAGCAATGTTCAATCTCAAGAATCGGTGTTTGCTGGGGTGTGGCGGGTCCACCATCTAAGCGAAGATGGAAGGCTTATTCACGATACAATAGAGATCGCAAATTATCCCTCAGCCGTCAGGTCATTTGTTTTCATAGATGCTGCGCCCACCGTTGCGCCAGTCGATGAAAGACTTCCTGAGGGAGTTTTTAATGCGCCGCCGTTGCTTGTCGAAATCGCCGACAAGGTCAGCGCTTACAAACCTGGAGCGCCCACTCATGCCATAAATCTCACGCTACTTCCGCAAACCGAACAAGACTTGGAATATCTCCACACAAAGTTAGGGCCCGGGCAAACCGCGATACTCTCGCGAGGCTACGGCAACTGCCGCGTGACGAGCACAGGGACCAAAAACGTATGGTGGGTGCAATATTTCAATTCTCAAGACGCATTGATCTTGAATTCCATTGAAATTGTCGATGTGCCGGAAGTCGTTTGCGCTGCCCAGGAGGATATTGACGAGAGCGCAGAACGTCTCGGTGAAATACTGGAGGTGTATCGATGAGCGAGGGATTCTTTAAGGACTCGTTCGGTGGCGCTAACACCAGAATTGCTGAGGATACAAAGCTTGAATGCAAGATTTGCTGGCACGTTTACGACCCAAAACTAGGTGATGACTATTGGCAAGTCCCGCCAGGCACACCGTTTTCGAAGCTGCCCGATAATTGGAGCTGCCCCAACTGCGACGGAGCAAAGTCAGATTTTTTGGTGCTGGACAATTAAAAGATGACAAATACGCAAACCGTTTCAAAAACGCTCGAAAACCTCTTCCAATCAATTTTGAAAGAGCGCATGCACGGCGTTCCCATTCTCAATAGACGTCTTGGCGTTGAAGCTGTGGGGTTTTGCAAATGGAACCAATACTGGCTTGGTGTAATGTTGACGCCGTGGTTTATGAATTTGCTGTTGTTGCCCGATGAAGATTGCGAAATTGAGTGGGACAAGCAGCACGTTGGGTCAAAACATTTCTTCACGTTTCCAGCCGGAGAATTCGAATTCATCGTCAGTCATGAGGCCAGCATTGGCCGATTCCTCATGTCGTCGCTCTTCTCGCCAGTGTTTGAGTTCGGTGACCAAGAAACCGCTCTCATTACTGCTGAAACCGTTATGGCAGAACTCTTCGCTGCGCCGGAATCCGATGACCCCGATGAGCGCGATGAGGAGATGAGAGACATTTGGGAAGGTAAGTTACCCGACAAAGGTGAACCATCAAGAGCAAAGCTTGCGGACAACGATAAGGGTGAAGACAGACAGTTCAAAACACCTGATGCCACCCAACCAATAAGTCGCCGGGAACTTTTGCGAGGACGCGATCGCGAAGCGGAAGGCCAAACGACATGACACCGGAAGGGCGCATAAAGATTGACCTTTACAAAAATGGCAGCGGCATCAAGAAGGTCCGCATAGTTTCGACGCGTCCGATGGTGCAAACCAGACTTTTGGAAAACCGATCTCCGGAAGAAGCGCTAAAAGTACTGCCTCTCATTTTCCAAGTTTGCGCCAAGGCGCAATCGTACGCTGCTGTGACCGCCTGTGAACGCGCTTTGGCAATTACGCCGTCGAACGCCGTTGTAGCCGCACGCAAACTCATCGTCCTTGGCGAAAACTTTCGCGAACATGCACTGCGCGTGCTCATGGACTGGTCTCCAAATGAGTACACCAACCAATCACCCTCAGATTTAAAGCCAGTCATGACCGTTGCGCATGACTTGACCAAGGCGACCTTTGAGAACTGCGAGGCATTTGCTTTTGGGTCACAGGTTTTGTTCGAAAGAGACACCACATGTACAATTATCTCTGATGCGACAGCGTTTTTGGAAAGTTCAGTGTTTGGCGAAGCGCTCGATCAGTGGAATGCGCGCAAGAGTGAGAATGACCTCAAAGACTGGCTCTATAGATCGCAAACTGCACCAGCACAGTTTTTGAAGAAAATCTTGGAAAAAAATTGGACGACAGCAGGCGCAACACAAATGCGGCCGCTTCCCGATACAAGCGAACGCGCTCTTGAAGAACAAATGGCAGGCCTGCAAAGCGATAGATTCATCGCTCAACCCACTTGGGAAAATGAAACTCGCGAAACGAGTGCGCTTTGCCGACAAAGACATACGCCGCTCATTGCAAGTTTATTGGAACCCTACGGCGCGGGGCTTTTAACGCGCCTTGTTGCAAGATTGGTAGAAATCTCTTCGATCCCTGAGCAAATGGTAGAGTTTGTCAATCAGATTGAAAACGACAACGGTCAACAACGGCCCAGCCAAGAACTTAAGCTCCCAGGGTTAGGCGTCGCACAGGTTGAAGCAGCGCGTGGCCGGCTCATACACACCGTCCAGATAAAAAACGAATTAATCCACTCCTATCGAATACTGGCACCCACCGAATGGAACTTCCACCCCAACGGTCCAGCACAACAAAGTCTGGAAACACTCTCGGCGCAGTCTGAGGTTGATCTGGTGGCACAGGCAAACATTCTCGTAACCGCCATAGATCCCTGCGTTGGCTATGACCTGAGGATACACTGATGCACGAAATGTCGATTTGCGAAAGCATCCTTCAAGTGGTCGAAGCTCAAGCGACTCGACAGGACTACAGCGAAGTCAAAACCATTTGGCTGGAAGTGGGTCAGTTCTCAGGTGTCGAATTGGAAGCTTTGCATTTCAGTTTTGATGTCGTCACGCGCGGCACATGTGCCCAAAACGCAAAGCTCGAAATTATCGAAACAAAAGCGCAAGCCTGGTGCTTACCTTGCGCAAAATCAGTTGACGTAAAGGAGCGTTTTGACGCTTGCCCACATTGCGGCAGTTATCAGCTGCAAGTAACAGGCGGCGACGCTTTAAGAATTAAGGAACTGGAGGTAAACTGATGTGCGGCGTCTGTGGTTGCGGAGAAGGTGAAGCTCGCATCAATGGCCAGCGAGCCCATAGCCATCACCCTCATGGTCATTCCCATCATCACGACAAAAAAGATGGACACAGCCACGCCCATGCGCCCGGGCTCACTGAAAGTCGCATGGTTCAAATCGAACAGGACATCCTAGCCAAAAACAACGAGTACGCCAACGCCAATCGGCGTCTCTTTCAAGAAAAAGGTGTACTGGCGTTGAACTTGGTCTCAAGCCCAGGTTCAGGAAAAACCACACTTCTCGTCCGCGCGCTGGAAGAACTTAAAGACAAATTTGGCTTGAGCGTTATTGAAGGCGATCAACAAACTTCAAACGATGCCGAGCGCATTCGGCAAACGGGCGCCCCCGCTGTGCAAATAAACACCGGAAAGGGATGCCATCTCGACGGGCATTTGGTAGGGCATGCGCTTGAAAAGCTGGCACTTGCAGATAAGGGCGTCTTGTTTATTGAAAACGTCGGAAACCTTGTCTGCCCTGCAAGTTTTGATCTTGGTGAAGCGCACAAGGTTGTGATCCTGTCTGTTACTGAGGGCGAAGATAAGCCCTTAAAATATCCAGACATGTTCCACGCCGCTGACCTTATGCTTCTAAGCAAAGTCGACCTGCTTCCACATTTGGATTTTGATGTAGAGCGATGCATCGAATATGCGCGTCGCATCAACCCGTCAATTAAGGTTCTTCCAGTTTCTGTAAAATCTGGAGAAGGGCTCGAACAATTTTACCAGTGGATCGGTGCCGCTCGCCAAATGGCGCTCATTGACCATCCCACAAAAATGGAAAAAACGGCTTGAGGTAAGACCCATGTGTTTGGCTTTGCCAGCGAAGGTTGTCTCGCTTGGAAAAAATAATGAGACCGCCTTTGTTACGCTAGAAGGCGTAAAAAAGGAAATCTCTCTGGCTCTCGTCGATGATATTTCAGTCGACGACTTTGTGCTTGTCCATGTGGGTTACGCTCTCAACAAAGTCAGCGAAGAAGAAGCGGAGAAAACGCTTCAGTTGATGGCAGAAGCAGGACTTATGTCCGCGCCTGCAAAGGAGACGGCGGCATGAGACTTGTTGATGAATTTCGCGACAAAAAACTTGCAAAGAATTTGGCTCAAGCCATTGCCGGCGAAGCAGATGAATCCCGGACCTACAGTTTTATGGAGTTTTGCGGCGGTCACACCCACGCAATCTTCCGCTATGGTGTGCAGGATCTTATGCCTGGAAACGTGCATTTCGTACACGGCCCGGGGTGCCCGGTTTGCGTGCTTCCAATTCCGCGCATCGATAATGTCATTGAGATTGCGGAACGTCATGATGCGATCGTTTGTACGTATGGTGACATGATGCGAGTGCCGGCCAGCAAAAAGCGTAGCCTCTTGAAGGCAAAAGCGTCAGGTGCAGATATTCGCATGGTCTATTCAACTCAAGATGCATTGCAAATTGCTCGGGACAATCCTGATCGGCAGGTTGTCTTTTTTGCGATCGGATTTGAAACCACAACCCCACCAACGGCTGTCGCCATAAAACAAGCACAAGCGCTGAAGCTCGGCAATTTCACTGTCTTTTGTAATCATGTCCTCACACCCGCTGCCATGCAGCACATTTTGCAATCGCCCGAGGTTCGCGACATCGGTACCGTTTCGATCGACGGCTTCCTTGGCCCGTCCCATGTGAGTTCTGTTATTGGCAGTCTACCCTATGAATTTTTCGCCGAGGAGTTTCAAAAACCTGTCGTTATCGCGGGCTTCGAACCTCTTGATGTGATGCAGGCGACATTAATGCTGATCCGCCAGATCAATGAGGGCCGCCACGAAGTCGAAAACGAGTATAACCGGGTTGTCACACGAGAAGGAAATCGAAAAGCGCAGTGCCTCGTTGCAGACGTGTTCGAACTGCGACGCGCTTTTGAATGGCGCGGGTTGGGTCATGTGCCCTATAGCGCGCTAAAGATCAAGGATGCCTATTCGGAATTTGATGCCGAACAGCGCTTCGAAATCAGTAAGAGCAACGGCCAGGACGTCAAAGGCTGCGAGTGTCCTTCAATTCTAAGGGGCGCCAAAAAACCGACGGATTGCAAACTTTTTGGAACCATCTGCACACCCGACAACCCGCAAGGGTCATGCATGGTGTCATCAGAAGGATCCTGCGCAGCCTATTGGAGTTATGGTCGTTTCAGATTGGACACTGAACAAAAGGCTAGAGTCGCATGAATGAAATCCCGCAACGATTCGGCTTACCGCTTAACACGCGCAATGGCCATGTCGACATGACTCATGGCAGCGGCGGTCGCGCGATGGCGCAGCTCATCGACAACGTATTTGTCAAGTATTTCGACAACAAATGGTTGCGACAAGGAAATGACCAGGCGACTTTCGATGCACCCTCGGGAAGAATTGTAATGAGCACGGATGGTCATGTCGTATCGCCTTTGTTTTTTCCAGGCGGTGATATCGGTTGCCTCGCTGTACACGGCACCATCAATGACGTCACAATGTCCGGAGCAAAGCCGCTTTATCTGTCAGCAGGTTTTATACTTGAAGAAGGCTTTCCTTTCACCGATCTTGTATGCATTGTTCAAAGCATGGCCGAGGCTGCGCGGGACGCTGGCGTTTCGATCGTCACCGGCGACACGAAAGTTGTCGAAAAAGGAAAAGGCGACGGGATCTTTATCACGACAACCGGAGTGGGCGTCATCCCCGATGGCATTAACATTTCAGGGGATCGCGCAATTGCCGGTGATGCAATTATCGTCAATGGCCCCATTGGCGACCATGGCGTAGCCATCATGTCATCACGCGAAAACTTGAAATTCGAGACAGAAATTTGCTCAGATACCGCAGCGCTTCATGACCTGGTCGCTGCAATGGTTGGAGCGGTGCCGGATATCCATTGCCTGCGTGATCCTACGCGCGGTGGCCTGGCCGCAACGCTCAATGAAATCGCACAGCAGTCCAGTGTCGGCATGGCACTCATCGAAGACGATATCCCAATCCGACCCGATGTTGCCGCAGCTTGTGAGCTTTTAGGCCTCGATCCTCTTTATGTCGCCAATGAAGGCAAACTGGTTGCCATTTGCGCGGAAAAGGATGCGGCCCTCCTTCTCAAAACCATGAATGAACATCCGCTTGGGAAGGATGCCGCAATTATTGGACGCATCACCGAAGATGAGCACAGCTTTATCACTATGGAGACAGCACTCGGAGGCAATCGCATTGTTGATTGGCTCTCCGGCGAACAGCTTCCGAGGATCTGTTGACAATGCGCATCCTGCTCCTCGTCCATGGGTTCAATTCACTAAGCCAACGGATTTTCGTTGAGCTTGAAGAGCAAGGTCACGACGTTTCGGTAGAATTCGACATCAATGATGTTGTCCTGCACGAGGCTGTTCAGCTTTTTTCACCTGATATTATCGTCGCGCCATTTCTAAAGCGTACAATCCCAGAGAACATTTGGAAATCGCTACCTTGCCTGATCGTACACCCAGGCATCAAGGGCGACCGTGGGCCTTCGGCTCTCGACTGGGCTATCCTCAATGAAGAAAAAGACTGGGGCGTAACTGTACTCCAAGCCGAAGCTGAAATGGATGCTGGCCCTGTTTGGGCTTCGGTAACATTTCCCATGAGACCCGGTGCAACAAAGTCGAGCATTTATCGAAACGAGGTATCTAACGCCGCCGTTCAAGGATTGCTGCTTGCGCTCAAACGCATGCAAGAAGGTGCGTACGCGCCGGAACGGCCACGACACGATGACCCAACAATCCGTGGTCGCGAACGGCCGCCCATGAAGCAGTCGGAAAGGAAAATCAATTGGCAAACGGATGCAACTCAGACCATTGTACGCAAAATCAGAAGTGCTGATGGAATGCCGGGCGTCAAAGATGAAGTTTTTGATCTTCCTGTGCGCCTTTTCGACGCTCTTATAGCACCCGGTATATTGGGAACACCTGGAGCCGTCCTAGCCAAGAGTGGACCTGCAATATGTCGAGCAACCTCAGACGGAGCAATCTGGATTGGTCACATCATCAACGATGAAAGCCGACACAAATTTAAACTTCCCGCAACCTTCGCCCTTCATCAGCACATCTCAGACCTGCCAGAAGTCCCGATCGATACCGATCAAGGCTATCGTGAAATCTGGTATGAAGAACAAGGTGATGTCGGTCTTCTCCATTTCTCGTTTTACAATGGCGCGATGAGCACGGAGCAATGCGAGCGTCTTCTGAAGGCGTACAAGACGGCCATCAAACGACCGACCAGCGTCATTGTATTAATGGGTGGACCTGATTTCTGGTCCAACGGAATGAATCTCAATCTTATTGAAGCAAGTGGCAGTGCGGCCGATGAATCCTGGCGCAACATTAACGCCATAGATGACCTTGCCGAAGAAATTATCCGCACTACCGACCGTCTCACCATTGCTGCGCTCCAAGGCAACACAGGAGCCGGCGGTGTATTCCTCGCGCGCGCAGCAGATCTCGTTTGGCTGCGCAATGGTGTGGTTTTAAATCCGCACTACAAAGATATGGGTAACCTTTATGGTTCTGAGTTTTGGACCTATTTGTTGCCGCGCTATGCAGGTCCGGAAAACGCGAAAAAGATTTCGCAAGCGCGGTTGCCGATGGGCACGCGTGAGGCCGTTGGCCTTGGGCTAGGAGACGCACGATTCGGCAAAAACCATTCCGAGTTTTGTAAAGAAGTTGAAAGTCGTGCTGCCATACTATCCGACAAGGAACATATTAGCGCTCACCTCGAAAAGAAAAACGCATGGCGCACCGCTGACGAGTTAGCTTGCCCATTAGGCAACTACCGTGCCGCGGAACTTGAACGCATGCGCATGAATTTCTTTGGTTTTGATCCCAGTTACCACATCGCTCGATATAATTTCGTTCATAAAATTCCAAAATCCAGAACTCCAGTCACAATTGCGCGGCACCGCGACCAGCGTCTACTCGATAACAATCGGAGAAAAGCCTCATGAGCTCGCCTCGGCCAACGGTCCTCATTGTCGATGACGAGGTCCGCTCTCAAGAATCTCTGGAGCGCAACCTGTCCGACGAGTTTGAAGTAAACACAGCGTCAAACGCTAAACAAGCTACAGCAATTTTGGAAAGCAAATGGGTGCAGATCATATTGTGCGATCAGCGCATGCCTGAAATGACCGGCACTGAGTTTCTAAAAATTGTGCGCGAAAAATGGCCCGAGGTCGTTCGCATAATCATTTCCGGTTATACCGATGCCGAAGACATAATCGCCGGTATCAATGACGCTGGAATTTACCAATACATTACCAAGCCTTGGCAACCCAACGAACTCCTATTAACGCTTAAGAACGCTGCACGTCTGTTTGACCTTCAAAGGCAAAACGAACTTCTGGCAATTGAACTAAAGATGTGCTCGACTCGCGTTGAGAATGTCGTTGCTGAGCGTCGAGAATCTCTGCGCGATCGCTTCCAGTTTGATGACGGGATCATTCGCAGCGAAGAAAGCCCTGTAAACCAGGTATGCGATACATTGAAGCAAGTCGCGGCCTATGAAATTCCTGTTTTGATAACGGGTGAATCAGGGACCGGCAAAGAACTGGCAGCCCGATCACTGCACTACAGTTCACTGAGATGGAACAAGCCGTTCGTCGTTGAAAATTGCGGTGCACTACCCGACGAGCTTCTCGAAAGCGAGCTCTTCGGTCACAAGCGTGGTGCATTTACAGGCGCAGTGGAAGATCATCAAGGCCTGTTCGAGCGCGCTGATGGGGGGACAATCTTTCTTGATGAAATTGGCGAAGTTTCCCCAGCCTTTCAGGTCAAACTTTTGCGCGTCCTGCAAGAAGGTGAAATCCGTCCCGTCGGCTCAAGCAAAACGCGAAAAGTTGATGTACGCGCCATCGCCGCCACAAACAAAGATCTTGAAACAGAGGTTCGCGAGGGCCGCTTCCGCAAAGATCTATATTTTCGTCTTGCCGCAGTGACCGTCCACATGCCCCCATTACGAGAACGCACGCATGACATTCCAATTCTCGCCGAAGAACTTCTTAAAAGCGCAATGTCCGCGTTGCAAAAAATGACGTCTGGTTTCACGGCAGAAACACTTGAGTGTTTGAAACGCTATCAATGGCCGGGAAACGTCCGGGAGTTGCAAAATGAAATCCAGCGCATTTTGGTTATGGCGCCAGATGGTGACGAACTGGGTGCAAATTTGTTATCGCCGCGAATTTTGGTTGCGGCACCCCCGGAAGATGAGGATGAATTACTCCATCTTTGCGAGTTTGAAGGCACACTGAAACAGCGCATAGAATCGCTAGAAGCGCGCATTTTACGCGAGACGTTGATCCGTCATCGCTGGAACAAGAGTCGTGCTGCCAAAGAGCTGGGACTGTCGCGCGTTGGATTGCGCGGAAAACTTGAAAGATATGGTCTGGAAAAAATTGAAAGGCTGGAGCCGGAGCGCGCAAGTAAAGCAGCCCAACTATAAGGAAGTCGAATGGTAGCCCGACATGATCCGACCCACGAAAACAAAACGGGTTTAATTGAACAAGTTGGCGCAGTTGAGAAACTGGAGCACTCAAGGCAGCCAAGCGAAGAAGCTTGGATCGAAGTGATCCGAAAGATGGATGAGGTCTACACCGACTTGGTCCGATCACAGATAGAGTTGGAGAGAAAACATACGGCATTAGAAGATGCACAACGCTTTATCCGCAGTGTTCTATCTTCAATGACGGATGTTCTCATTGTCTGCGATATCAATGGAAACATACAGCAAATCAATTCTCCAACAGAAAAACTAACGGGTCGCGCGGGAAAACTTCTTGAAGGATGTCCATTGGTATCCATTGTTTCGCAGGTCGACATTCCAACCTTCAAGGCATTTTTCCAGGAGGTAACTTCAGGTAGCCCAATGGCGGACTGCGAACTTTCATTGCTGTCTGCCAATGGCGAGACAATCGAGTTAGCCGTAAACGGCTCTCCCCGCTATGACCAAAATGGAAAACTCGTCGGCATCGTTCTTATCGGCAGACCGCTGGGTGAACTTCGCCGTGCTTATGCGAAACTTGATGCAGCGCACCACTCGCTACAGAATGCACAACAACGACTGATCTCATCGGAAAAAATGGCCGCACTTGGTCGACTTGTTGCCGGTGTCGCGCATGAGCTAAACAATCCAATTAGCTTTGTGTTCGGGAATATGCACGCACTCAAACGTTATGGCGCGAGCATAACCAAGTACCTCAAAGCGCTCGACAGCGGAATGGACGGCGCGCAACTTAGGAATCTACGATCAGAACTCAAGATAGACAGAATTATTTCAGATATTTCCCCCCTTGTTGCAGGAACGCTAGAAGGTGCCGAGCGTGTCAGCGAGATTGTCCAAGATTTGCGCTGTTTTTCTGGTGGACAAAAGGAAGAAGCGACTGAATTCGATCTCACGACGACCATACGCACAGCTGTCGAATGGGTTTCCAAAACGGCTTCTGGAAAACCGAACGTTAAGTTCGGTTTTGATGCTCCCATAATTGTCTCAACGCGCAAGGGCTATGTTCATCAAATCATCGTCAATCTTGTCCAAAACGCGTTCGATGTAATGGCAAATCAGGATGAACCTGGAATTTTTATTAGTGCTGGAAACGATGATACCGGCGTTTGGGTTGCCGTTAGAGACTTTGGACCAGGAATTTCAGAACAAGATCTCCCGCGTATCTTCGAACCATTTTTTACGACAAAACCCGTGGGTCAGGGTACGGGTATGGGCCTTTACGTCAGCTATGGCATGGCCGAGGAACTTGGCGGCACGCTTACCGCTGAAAACCACCCCGAAGGTGGCGCAATCTTCACACTAAAACTCCCACGAGAGAATTAGCATGAAGACAAACGGCAGGACACCACGACAAAAAAATTTGCTTTGGCTTCAGTCAGGCGGATGTGGCGGCTGTACGCTTTCACTATTTTGCGCCGAATCTCCAGATTTCTTGACGTTTTTTGAAGCCGCAAACATCAATATCCTCTGGCACGCCTCTTTAAGCGAACGAACGGGCGCTGAATTCATTGCGATACTGGAGTCGATTGAAAATGACGAAATCATTCTCGACATTCTTTGTCTTGAAGGCTCCGCCATCACGGGTCCGAACGGAACCGGGCGTTTTCATGTTATGTCTGGCAACGATCGGCCGATGATTGATGTCATTTCTTCTCTGGCCGGACACGCCCAATATGTTGTCGCCGTGGGAAGCTGCGCTGCGTATGGTGGCATAACCGCAGCTGGCGGCAATCATGTTGGAGCAAAAGGCCTCGCCTTTGATAACCACGGACCCGGCGGGCTGCTGGGCGATGACTTTAGGTCCAAGTCAGGCTTGCCGACCGTCAACATCTCGGGCTGCCCTGTCCATCCCGGTTGGGTAACCGAGACACTTCTCCAAATCGCAGCCGATGATTTCCAGGAAAAAGATCTCGATAGCTGGGGCCGGCCAAAAACCATTTCGAACAAACTTGTGCACCACGGTTGTTCCCGCAACGAGTTCTACGAGTTCAAAGCCAGCGCCGAAAAACTGTGCGAACTTGGCTGCATGATGGAGCACTTGGGCTGCAAGGGCACCCAGGCTAGCGGTGACTGCAACACGCGCAATTGGAACGGTTCGGGCTCGTGCATCAGTGGCGGATATCCGTGCATTGCCTGCACCGAGCCTGGTTTCGAAGAGCCAGGTCACCCGTTCGTCGAAACGCCAAAAATTGCAGGAATTCCAATCGGCCTGCCAACGGATATGCCAAAAGCGTGGTTTGTTGCCTTAGCTTCATTGTCAAAGGCCGCCACACCTAAGCGTCTCAAAGAGAATGCTGTTGCTGACCATATTCTTATCGCGCCCAAGCAAAAAACAAACAAGAGCAAACAATGAGCCGTCGCATTGTCGGACCATTTAATCGCGTTGAAGGCGACCTCGAAATAAAACTCGACATTGCCAATGGGCAGGTGCGCAACGCTTATGTCGTTTCCACACTATACCGCGGCTTCGAACAAATGATGCAGGGTAAAGACCCGCGAGACGCCCTTGTGTATGCCCCACGTATTTGCGGCATCTGCTCGGTTAGCCAGTCCGCAGCCGCTGCAGCCGCCATCGCCGCCGCACAACAAATTCGTCCGCCACCAAATGGCGTACTCATAAGCAATCTCATTCACGCAACAGAAAACGTTTCCGATCACCTGACACACTTCTACATGTTTTTTATGCCCGATTTTGCGCGTGCCGTTTATCAGAATGAAAAATGGTATTCTGGGGTTGCAAAGAGATTCAAAGCACTAAAGGGAACCGCCGCACGCGATGTTCTTCCAGCCCGCGCAGAATTCATGCACATTGTTGGCACGCTTGCGGGCAAATGGCCACACACAATGACCATTCAGCCGGGCGGCACAACCAAGTCGGTCGCCCAACAAGAAAAAGCACGTCTTGCTGCACTGTTGGCTAGCTTTCGCCGTTTTTTGGAAACCGTCGTGTTTGATGATGCTTTAGAAGCCGTCGCATGTCTTAAATCGAAAGCAGAACTGGGTGACTGGGCCGCCAAAAAACCTTCCGGTCAGTGTGACTTTCGAAGTTTCCTTCATTTGAGCGATGCTCTCAACTTACACAACCTCGGCCATGCGTCAGATCGCTTCTTAAGTTATGGCGCGTATCAATCCGACGCCGGGCCGCTTTTTGCCCGCGGTGTTTTTAAAAATGGCAAAGTATTTCGTTTTAACCCAGACGAGATCCGCGAAGACCCCTTTCACGCCTGGCTCCAAGATCGCGACAAAAATCCAAAGCATCCTTTTGAGGGAACGACTTTTCCAGATGTGGATGCAAAAGACGGTTACAGTTGGTGCAAAGCACCCAGACTCAATGGCCACGTTATGGAAGTTGGTGCACTTGCGCGTCAGCTTGTCGATGGCCATCCCCTCATCCGTGACCTCGTAGCAAACAAAACTGGCAGCGTGCACGCCCGTGTCGTCGCCCGGCTTTTAGAGATCGCACGCATTGTGCCGGTCATGGAAAACTGGGTGGCGTCTATTATTCCAGGCGAACCGTTTTGCGATCACGGTGACATACCAGACAATGCCCGCGGAGTTGGGCTCGTGGAGGCCGCGCGCGGTTCGTTGGGCCATTGGCTCAAAATCAAAGATGGCAAAATACACAATTACCAAATCATCGCACCGACCACGTGGAATTTTTCGCCACGTGATGCAGACGAAATACCCGGTCCACTGGAACAAGCACTGCAAGGTGCCCCTGTTCAGCCCGGAGAAGACGATCCAATTGCCGCTCAGCACATCGTGCGATCGTTTGATCCGTGCATGGTTTGCACCGTGCATTGAGGAAAGTGGATATGGCGCTCTGCAATCAAATAAAAACACAATGCGGACTTCTAATCCGCGTACGCGGTTTGGTGCAAGGTGTCGGTTTTCGTCCAACAGTCGCACGCATCGCCAAAGATTGCAGCCTCGTTGGCGAAGTGATGAATGATGGCAGCGGTGTTCTAATTCGAGTATGGGGCGATCCGCCGATAATAAAAACGTTTCTACACCGTATCGAGTCCGAAGCGCCACCGCTGGCACGCATTGAAGACGTCGAAACCTGCGAGACCGATGCGGATACATGTCCGCCCACAGTATTTTCAATTGTTGGGAGCAAAGTCAGCAGAGTTCTCACCGGTATCATTCCAGACGCTGCAACCTGTCCGGAATGTCTCGCTGACATTTTTGATCCGACCAATCGCCGTTATCGGTACGCTTTCACAAATTGTACACACTGCGGACCAAGGCTCTCCATCGTGCGCGCTATTCCCTACGATCGCGCAAATACATCTATGGCGTCATTTGACATGTGTAAGGCTTGTCAGAAAGAATACGATGATCCGACCGATCGAAGATATCATGCCCAGCCCAATGCCTGCGTGAAGTGCGGGCCGAGACTTTGGCTAGAAGATCGTGACGGAAACCGCTGCGATATTTCCGTAGGCCATGACTCCATCGGAGTAACAGCTGAACTTATCAGTTCAGGTCACATCGTCGCCATAAAAGGAATCGGCGGGTTTCATCTTGCATGCGACGCGCGAAATACCCACACCGTCACAGAATTGCGCCACAGAAAAAAGCGATACGACAAGCCCTTCGCGCTCATGGCTCGCGACATCCCAACGATTGAACGCTTTGTTAACGTCAGCTCGTCTGATCGAAAAGCCTTGCAATCCGCCGAAGCGCCAATCGTTATCATGGATCAGCGCCGAGGTGGAGAGTCTCTTGCATACGATGTCGCTCCCAACCAAGACTCGCTGGGATTTATGTTGCCCTACACACCACTTCATCACGTCCTTCTGAACGACCTAAACATTCCTATTGTCCTAACCTCCGGCAATCGTTCTGACGAACCACAAGTTATAGCCTGCAGCGACGCACGTGAGCGCCTTAACGACATTGCCGATTACTGGTTGATGCATGATCGAAAAATCATCAATCGACTGGATGATTCCGTTGTTCGCACGAGCGGCGACAAGGCACAGATTTTGCGACGTGCACGCGGCTTTGCACCGGCACCGATTGCCCTACCACCTGGTTTTGAAAAGGCCGGTGACATTCTTGCAATGGGCGGTGAACTCAAAAACACGTTTTGCATTGTCAGAAGTGGGCAAGCCATTCTTTCTCAGCACATTGGAGATTTGGAAAATACCGAAACTCACAAAGGCTTTCGCGCGAACTTAGCTCTCTACCGAAAGCTTTATGATTTCTGTCCAACCACGATTGCCGTTGACAAGCATGCCGACTATCTATCAACGCAATGGGGTGCTGCACTTGCGCAAAATGAAACCGTGCACATTGAACTCATTCAGCATCATCATGCCCACATTGCAGCCTGTATGGCAGAAAATGGGCTCCCCATAGACACGAATAAAGTCCTCGGCATAGCGCTTGATGGCTCAGGCCTTGGCGAGGATGGCAAAATTTGGGGCGGAGAATTTTTTGCCGCTGACTACAAGATTTTCAATCGCCTTGCACATTTTTCCGAAATACCATTGCTCGGCGGCTCAAAAGCCATACGCGAACCCTGGCGCGCGGCGTTTGCGCATCTTGATGTTGCGCTTGGATGGGGCGACGTCGCGCGCGAGTTTGCCGACCTTGACATTATTCGATACTTACAAGAAAAGCCGCTGGCACAAATGCGCATGATGACAGAGCGCAAAGTCAATGCACCATTTGCCGTCTCAGTCGGCCGGTTGTTTGATGCTGTCGCCGCGGTACTTGGACTATGCCGCGATGAGATAAGCTACGAAGGGCAGGCGGCCATCGAACTCGAGGCGCTAGCATCGCAATCCCCTGATGAAAATGAACACTATCCATTTGATTGCGAGGATGGGCACCCAAAAAAGCTCGTTTGGCGAAACCTGTGGCTCAGTATCTTCCAAGATTTAGCGAAAAAAACCCCGCCTTCGATCATTGCAGCGCGCTTTCACAATACGCTTATCGAAGCGGTCTCGGATGTGGCCGGAAATCTCGTCAAGGAACAAGATTTTCCGGCCATCGTCTTGACCGGTGGCGCATTCCAGAACCGTTTGCTTCTCAGCGGTGTGCACGCGACGCTCAAAAAGCGCACGAATAAACCCGTGCTCATCCACAAACAGGTTCCCGCAAATGATGGCGGCCTGTCGTTTGGCCAAGCTGTCATCGCGTGGGCACGCAAAGCCAAATGGAACCAATAGATTGTTAGCGCTTTTGGAAAAAGCGCGCGTCGATAATTTCTAGAACGAAATTCCGCCTCGGGTCAAAACGCCATAATCCTTTTATGATTCAACAGGTCGGCTCCGCCCTCAGGACATGCCGTCTCCAACCGCCCCCCCAACACCTTGACCTTCCAGCCGCATCCCATTATGTCTCTTCGCCAAACCGACAAGTCTTGGAAACCACCTTTGCCGCCTGCAGCCTGCAGGGCCCTTCGGCCCACAAATAATGGGCCCAGGCGCGGGACAGCGCTTTCAGCGCTCTGTCCGAGGAAAAAGTGGTTCCCACAACAAAAAGGCGCCCTCGGCGCCCGCGCGAAAGGTGTGAAAGAATATGAAAGTCCGCAGCTCGCTCAAATCCTTGCGCTCACGCCACCGCGATAACCGGCTCGTGCGCCGCAAAGGCAAATTGTTCGTCATCAATAAAACCCAGCGGCGCTTCAAAGCTCGCCAAGGCTAATGCCGGTGCACACCTAACAGCCTGCACCGACCGCACGTCTTTACGTGCCAGCAATTCCGCAGCCGCGACCCATGAAAAATTTAAGGACGGTACGCTGCGGAAAACAGCGATCCAATAAACCGCTCCACATCATCTGATAGTTCACGTAGAGGCGCTTCCGTCGTTGGAATATGGCCGGCGTCTTTGAGGATCTTTGTTTCCCGCGGTCCTTTGATGCGTCCAACAAATCGTGCATTGGCAGAAAACGGGATGTTGCGATCCTGCTCGCAGTGAATAAGCATCACTGGGCATTTATCAAACTTCTCCGGCTCGATTTGAGGTTGGTATGTCTTGAGGCTCGCCAAAAAGCCAAGCGGGATTTTTGCGCCAACAGCCCCTGGATCGCGCGCAAGCAATCTGTTGATCATTGGATTGTTTGAAATCGCAATGGGGTTGGCAAATAAACGCAGCGGCACTTTGAGGCGATGACCACCAAGTGCAACAGCGATACGACCCGCCGCCTCCACAACTGGGCTCCAAAAGGGTGAACGCGCAATTTCGCGGCGCGTTAACGTGCTGCGCAAATCCAAAAAACATGTTCCGCAGATCCCGATAACGCGATCCGTCAGGCAACTGGCATGATAGCAGAGCATGCCGCCAACGCTAAAACCAAACAACACAACCGGTCTGGGGTCAGGCCTCAGTCCATTCAAAATAAATTCATGCGACAGTTGAACCCAATCATCATAGGTAAAATTGCTTGACGACGTCATGGACATTCCAACATAGGGCATGTCAATCGCCGCAACGTCATACCCCCTCTTCGCAAGCGAACGACCGAGTATCATTGACATCAAACGTGCGTTTGTCCCCAGTCCATGATGAAGAATGACCCGAACGGGCGATGCTGGATTGTCGTAATGGTCCACATGGATTGCGCAGTTGCGCCAAGATAACGTTGCTTCCGTTGGACGATCCCATTGGAGCGTGCGGTGAGCGGCTGGCAAAAGATCGTTGATGCGCAACCACACAGCCGAGCCATTATATGACGTTGTCTTTCCGACCACCTTGACCCGATCCCCTTCCCCTTAAAACCGGCGCGTGAACAGGTCATTGATCAGCAGGCGCCGGGCTTTCCCGTCCGGCATTAGGCACGACATCGATCAGGCTGCCTGTTCCCTGGGGAACAGAGCCTGGACCACTTAAGTCCTAGAGTGTGAGGTTCGGATTGGCCCACTTGGACTCCGGAAAGCCATCGAAAATGAACAAGAATTAACCACGCGGCAGCGGGATTGCCTTTTGACGCGCGCACCCTTCGCGCCTAAATTTGCCCCATGTCAAAAGCCCGCAAAGCGTTCACCGCCGCCGCCGTGTGTCTCATGGCGTCTGGCCTATTTTTTTCGGCCCAAGCCCAGTCCCCCGCGCCCAAAAATCAAAAGGAAGAACAGTACGAAAAACAGCAAAAACGCTTGCCGCAAACACCGATACCAAAAAAAGGCAAACCAAAAGATAAGCGGCCTGCCAACTCCGGTTTTGCACAGAGCAAACCAAGCCGCGCAAAAATCCTGTCCAATCTTTATGCACGATTGGCAACCGCCCGCACCAAACAATCTGCAGACAAAATTGCCGCTCAAATCGAAGACATTTGGTTTGCGTCAGGCAGCGCCACGGTCTCCGTGTTATTGCAACGGGCCGCCGTGGCATTTTCCGAAAAGCGCCCCGGTCTTGCACTCAAATTTTTGGACGTTGTTGTTGAACTGGCGCCAGATTTCTCCGAAGGATGGAACAGGCGCGCCATTGCCCATTACATGCGTAATGATTATGCGCGCGCGTTGGGCGACTTACGTCGAACGTTGGCCCTCGACCCCAATCACTACAAGGCGCTTGAAGGTCTGGCACAGATCTTACGCGAGGTCGGCCAGAAGAAAGGCGCGCTTAAAGCCTATCGACAACTGCAGCGGGTTCACCCGTTTTGGCCGCAAACAGATGATAACATCAAACAGCTAGAGCGCGATGTGGAAGGGCAAGGGATCTAAACCAACTTGGCACAAACGGTATGGTGCGGTGGGCACAATTCGCAAAGTTCATGCAATGCGCCAACCCTCACAAACAGCAAACTTAGGCCTTTTCCGCTTGCTTTTTTTTGCGTCCACTGGCTTTGGACGCGTGGGCCTTTACGTCCACCGGACTAAGTTCCTGGGCCGCCTGCAAAAGCCCCTCCCCCGCCATGCAAATGTACTTACCCAACTCGATGAAGTCATCCTTGCGCGGTGATGTGGCGCGCCAGGCTAACCCTAAGATCCGTGTTGGCGGTGGGTCTGCAAACCGCATGAAGTTCAGTTTGCGTCCTCTGCTTTCGAGGCTAAGGCAGATCTCGGGCAAGAGTGTTAGTCCATAGCCGGCCGCCACCATCTCAACGATGGTCGATAAGCTTGAGGCCCCAAACGTGTTAATGGCTTGCACCTGTTGCAAATTACAGTAGGTGAGTGCCTGATCGCGCAAACAATGTCCTTCTTCCAGCAGCAGCAGGCGTTCTTCTTCTAACAGATCAGGTGTCGCACGCATGCCTTTTTGCGCTTTTCGGTCGGCCGGTAAAGCCAACACAAATTGATCATCGAATAAATCGTGTGTTTCCACATCTGGATGCTTGATCGGGAGTGCAAGAAACAAAACATCAAGTTTGCCGTCGACGAGCTCTTGTAACAGCGTGTGCGTTTGGGTTTCTCGGACATGCAGCTCCAAATCGCGATAGGATTCGCGCAACAGCGGCAGTAGGGGTGGCAAAACATAGGGCGCGATCGAAGGAATGACACCAAGGCGCAGCGAGCCAGCCAGCGTTTCCGTGCCATGCTCGGCATATTCAACCAGATCGCGCACATCGCCCAAAATTCGCGACGCCCGTTCCGCAAACTCGCTTCCCTGTGGAGTAAGCTTGACGCCCGATCGCGTCCGCTCAAGCAACGGTAGATTTAAGCTCTGCTCAAGCTCTTGAATTTGCATAGATAATGCAGGTTGAGTCACGGAGCAGGCTTCCGCGGCCCGCCCAAAATGCAATTCACGGGCTAAGGCATCAAAATACCGCAACTGTTTGAGCGTGATATGAATCATCAGAGTACCTGATTAAAGCCACCCGACAATACGAATAAGTCTTATAGCCATTTTTGTCCATGACTGCCACGATCAAAACTCAGAGAGGGAATTTGTCCTGAAAAGTTGACCCCTGGCTTGGGGTGCCAGTGGCTGAGGTGCACAAGGGACTGTCGACGGGCAAATAATTCCGACAAGCGAATTTTAAAAAAAATTGAGCGCGCCAAATCACTGGTCAAACGGCCGGTGCGTCGGGCAAGTGTCTCGGAAGGCAATCAAAATTTCGTTCTTATGGGTGTAGTGCATCTGATGTGACGCACTGCAACGGGCTGTGGGGCCAAATTTTATTCTGCCGCCACGAGAGGAGCAGCATCGTCCGCGTCAGAGTCGCTTTCGACGATATCGCTGTCGAGCATATCAAGCGCATGCAGATAGGTGTCCAAAATGCTCTGCTCTTCTTCCCGCTCCACCGCACTCTTTTTACGCAATTGAACGATCTTGCGCATGGCTTTGGCATCAAAGCCAATGGCCTTAGCCTCAAGATATTTCTC
Source organism: Hyphomicrobiaceae bacterium (assembly GCA_965222775.1). GTDB lineage: Bacteria > Pseudomonadota > Alphaproteobacteria > Rhizobiales > Hyphomicrobiaceae > CBDCUV01. The sequence continues at coordinate 241,250 of OZ244971.1, read as the reverse complement.
ACGAATATCGCCAGCCAGCGCCTTCTTTTCCTCTTCAAGTCGCTCAATTTGTTCAATGAATTGCCGCAAATGTTTTTGCGCAGAGACCTGAAGCGTGCTCATGTCCAATCTCCCCCACGACCTTGTGAAGTCAAATTTCCTTAAACGAGATCAGTTTGGGTCAATACGCCCCACGAACAGGACCGAACGACGAGAGCAGTTTTTCGGGCGCATTTCTGTTGCACGCGAAAAATGCTCTCAACTTGAAGGAGGCCGCCAAGGCTGCCTCTTAAAAAAGAGGACCGCCCTCTCTCTGGCGCCAAAAATCAAGCTAACCGTGCTGGCATAACTGCGCAAGATGCCGATCGGAAAAGAGATTAGTTTTCACCAGACCATTGCACTTGACAAACTGCTGGTCTCCACGTAGCGGCCCGACTCAATGATCGGTCGGTTTTGCTTTTTCAAAAGCAGCCAGCTGTTCCGCGCTTGCTTCCTTTTGATATTTTTCGCGCCACGTTTCAAAAGGCATGCCATAAATTAATTCACGCGCTTCGGATTTTGAAATCGACAAGCCTTTTTCTTGAGCCGCGTCCTTGTACCAGTTCGACAAGCAATTCCGGCAAAATCCGGCCAAGTTCATCATATCAATGTTTTGCACATCGGTGCGCTCTCGTAGGTGTTTGACAAGCCTTCGAAAAGCCGCAGCTTCCAACTCGATCTTAAGTTTGTCCTCGTCGGCGTCCTGCACCCTTGGCGCGTTATCGTTTGTCATCATCATCCCTTTCGCGGTTCCAAGACCGCTCATGTGTTCAACGAACGATCACTAATATCGGCAATCGAGACGTGAAATTTAATATGCTGAGCCTCATCGCAAAACGCACTGCAACGCATAAGTTTGCTCAAAAGGCGCGCCAGTCGCTCTGCCCAATCGCGTTGCCCCTTTTCCTCACCAATAAGATCTTGACGAATTTCAACAATACAGTGCGCGATGCCACGCATTGTACCGTGTCGCCACATGCAGTCTCCCTTTAGCCGTCCCGTGTAAGGCACGTTGTCACCAACCACTATATCGCCTTCAGCCCTGAGTTCTTCAAGGAGTGGCAACGCCAGCCGGCCATCAGAGTCCCACAAGATCCCGGCGTGCCAGGGCCGCATTTTGCCGCGCCAACTCTCGGTAAAGCTGTGAATCGACACCAAGATTGGAACGACACGTGTCGCGATGCATTGATCTAGTGTCGCATCCAATGCCTGATGATAGGGCTCGTAAAATTGCCCAATGCGTTTTTCACGTTCTTTGTCGTTGATGCTTCGGTTGCCTGGCACAACGACCCCGTCCGAGATCCGCATAAGCAACGTTGGGTCATCTAGCCCCCGATTGGGATCTATCAACAACCGCGAATAATGCGTCATGACCGCCGGCGCATTGAGCAGACCACTCATACGGCGCGCGACCTCGGCAGCACCGATGTCATAGGCAATATGACGAGTCAGCTGATCTGCGGGCAGTCCAAGCGTGCCATAGCCAGGCGGAAACGCATTGTTAGCATGATCGCAAGCGATAACGATCCCAGCGTTCGCCCGCCCGGGCAAAATTCGATAGCTTTCTGTCGTTTGAGGACCGATCATAGAGCCATGATCGGTGGCCTGCCCATCTTGAGCCTGGGCCTGGCTAGTGTCGTCCATGGGACCTAAATATAAGCACGCCCGCCGCAGAACGCTAGCCACACGGCACAAGGTCATTAAAGAAAACCACGCCTTGTGTTTTTTATGAAAGCCCGCTTGACGCAGCCCCTTACCTTCGCTCAAACCTTGCAGGTCTTAATTCTCCATTCGATGTGAAGGACTGCCGATGGCCGAAACTCAAACAAATAATAAACGGGCCCTACTGTTAAACTTGTTCGAAGCTGCAGTGTCCACAGCACATCCCGGAAAGTGCGTACCAGAGCACTTACCTCCACCACCTGACGGCGGTCGCATCATTGTGGTTGGCGCGGGGAAAGCCGCAGCAGCCATGGCACAGGCAACCGAACGCGCCTACAAAGAAAGATCTTGCACGGAAAAGATCTCAGGCTTCGTAACCACACGGCACGGCTTTGGACTACCAACAGAACAGATTGAAATTATTGAAGCCGGTCATCCTGTGCCCGACGCGCAAAGTGTAAGTTCTGCAAAACGTGCAATTGAGGCCGCCGCAAACGCTGGACCAAACGATCTTGTTTTATGCTTGTTGTCGGGCGGCGCATCGGCATTGTGGGCCGCCCCTGTTGACGGTGTGTCCTTTGAGACCAAACAAGCGCTCACCAAACAACTTCTAAAATCTGGTGCACGAATTTCAGAGATGAATTGCGTACGCAAACACCTCTCAAAAATCAAAGGGGGTGGCCTTGCTGCTGCCGCTTACCCTTCGCGTTTGATCACCTTGGCCATTTCCGACGTTCCCGGCGATGACAAAGCAGCCATCGGATCAGGTCCAACCGTTGCCGACCCGACGACATTAGCAGAAGCGCGCGATGTTCTTGCACGCTATAAAATTACACCCTCTCCCGAAATAAGTGCAGCCCTTCGACAGGAGCAGAACGAAACGCTGAAACCTGGCGCACGTGAGTTGGAAAACGCAGCATACATTATGGTCGCGGCACCTGCCGCATCACTCAAGGCCGCAGCGAATATCGCCGAGCGCGAAGGTTACCGCGTCGAACTCCTGGGCGATTCCTTAGAAGGCGAAGCACGCGATGTGGCGCATACACACGCTGAAATGGCAAAAGCAGCACATGGGCGCGGCGAGCGTGTCGCATTTTTGTCTGGCGGCGAATTGACCGTAACCATAAAGGGGAATGGAACGGGCGGACCCAATCAGGAATACGCTCTTGGCCTGGCGGTTGCGTTAAATGGCACGCGTGGGATCAACGCGCTCGCCGGCGATACAGATGGCACCGATGGCGGACGCGGCGATGCCGATGACCCTGCAGGCGCAATCGTCCTCGAAGATACGCTTAACAAAGCGGCAACAGCTGACCTCAATGCAGCCAAGTTCTTAGACAACAACGATTCAACAACCTTTTTTCGATCCATAGGTGATCTTGTCCAGTGCGGGCCAACCCAGACCAATGTCAACGACTTTCGCGTGATCCTTGTAGATCCATAATCTTACCGCGATATCAATTCACAGCGCATATTTACTAACAGGGCCGCATTTGCCAGGTTTGCGAAAACCGTGAATTGCTGGTGGAATATGGGACCGGACGCTGATCAAGTTTGAGGATCCACGGAAAGCCAAATGCGACGACCGCGACGACAGACGAATCCAATGGCAAAGACTGGCCGAAAAGTTGCTGCGTTATTTGTCTTGTTGGGTATCGCCTGCAGCGCCACTCCGGCCTTAGCAGACTTAAAGCTGTGCAATTCGACCTCCAGTCGCGTCGGTGTCTCAATCGGTTATCAAGATGACAAAGGTTGGGCCACTGAGGGATGGTGGAATATCTCATCTCAAACCTGTGAGACGTTGTTGCGTGGTGCCGTTCCTAGCCGATTTGTTTACGTTCATGCGGTTGACTATGACCGCGGCGGCGCCTGGGTGGGAAAAAATTTCATGTGCACCCGCGACACTTCGTTCGAAATAAGAGGGGTTGACGGCTGCGCTCAGCGCGGTTACCGCCGAACGGGATTTTTCGAAGTGGATACCGGTGAGGCGAAGGAGTGGACCATTCGGCTGACTGATCCTGAAAATGGGAACGCAGGAAAATGAGACGCAGCCGACGGGTCAAGCTAATCGCGACCCTAGGGCCGGCATCGACACCAATTGATACGTTAGAGCGCCTTGTCGTAGCTGGCGTCGACGCCTTCCGCATAAATATGAGCCATACCACGCACGATCAGGTGCGGGAGATGTTTTACTCTGTGCGCACGCTCGGGCGAAGCTTGCGCCACCCAATCGGTGTACTGATCGATTTGCAAGGCCCAAAATTTCGTATTGGTGCCATTAAAGACAATCGCGTCATCGTGAGAAAGGGCAACAAATATGGTTTTGATCTCGCCCAAAAAGACGGATGCGAGAAGCGAGCACACTTGCCGCATCCTGAAATTTTCGAGGTCATCAAACCAGGCCACCATATCCTCGTCGATGATGGCCGTATTCGCATGCGTGTCACCGATAAAAGTCCCAAAAAAATTACAGCCGAAGTACTAACGGGCGGCGCGATATCAAGCCGCAAAGGCGTAAGCCTACCAGATACGGTTGTGCCCATTGGGCCGCTCACAAAAAAGGACGATGCCGATCTTGATCTCGCATTGGATTTGGGAGCCGACTGGGTTGCGTTGTCCTTTGTTCAACGGGCTGAAGACGTGCAAGAGATCAATAGGCGGGTCGACGGTGGCGCCGCTGTCATGGTCAAGTTTGAGCGTCCCTCTGCCATCGAAGACATCGATGCCATAATGGAATCTGCAGACGGCTTCATGGTTGCGCGCGGCGATCTCGGCGTCGAATTGCCCATCGAAACCGTGCCAAGTCTACAAAAGCGCATTACGCGCAAAGCCCGCGCCGCGGGCAAACCAGTCGTTGTGGCAACGCAGATGCTCGAAAGCATGATCTCTTCGCCCGTGCCCACCCGCGCGGAAGTCTCAGATGTCGCCAATGCGGTATTTGAGGGCGCTGATGCCGTGATGTTGTCTGCTGAATCGGCAATCGGCAAATATCCCGTCGAGGCCATCGAAATGATGGACCGCATCGCCATCGAAGCGGAAAACGACAAGTTTTACTCTTCGATTGTGCACGCCATCCAAACCTCCCCAATGGCCACACCGTCAGACGCCATCGCCGCCGCCGCCCATGCCATCGCAAGCACCGTCAAAGTGGCCGCCATCGTCTGTTACACCGCGCGCGGTTCAACGGCCCTGCGTGTTGCTCGCGAACGCCCCGGCTTGCCGGTCATGGGGTTGACGCCAGTTCCAGCCACCGCCCATCGCATGTCTATTGTGTGGGGTGTGCAGTCCGTCCTCACAAGCGATCCGGAAAACCTCGATGACATGGTGCGCAAAGGCTGCCGTATTGCTTTTGAAGAAGGCGTTGTGAAGCCCGGCGAGGGAATCCTGATTACGGCCGGCGTCCCGTTTGGGTCGCCCGGATCAACAAATATGATCCGGCTTGCGTTTGTGAATGAAAACGGCGAGCCCAACGAACAAGCCTAAAGTCGCACTCCTATTTGTTTTGCGCATTTTTATTTGCACCAAGTAGGTCGTAAGGACAAAACTCAAAGGACAAATAGGATCGCCCATCTGCTGCAAAAATTAAAGACACAAACACTTGCGCTGCTGTTCTTAGTTGGTTTGCAGCTATCAGCAGGTGTGCCGGCGGCTTGGGCAAAGGACCCCTGTGGTGTGGAGGCCGTGGCAGGGCGGTCTTACGTCATTTGCAAGATCGATGTGGCCAAGACCGCGTTAAGCGTACGCTGGCGCGGTAAATCTGGCACGCCGTTCGGATCAATTTCCGCCATGCAACGCGAAGCCGCGGCCACCGGTGAGCAGATCATCGTTGCCATGAACGGCGGCATGTACCATCAGGACCTATCACCCGTTGGCTATTACGTCGAAAACCGCCAAAGAATCAAAAAAGCAAACACGCGTCCCGGTCCCGGAAACTTTCACTTACTTCCGAACGGAATATTCTATATCGATGGAAGGCGTGCTGGCGTCATGGAAACACGCGCCTTCCTGAAACGCAATCGCCGTCCGGAGTTTGCAACACAGTCGGGCCCAATGTTGGTGATCAACGGCCGCTTGCACCCCAAATTTCGTCATAACTCGCAATCGCGCAAAATACGTAACGGCGTTGGAGTCACAAGTGATGGACGGACAGCGTACTTTGTTCTGTCGGAAGAACCGGTCACATTCTACACGTTTGCAAAAGTATTCCAGCGCCATCTTAAAACGCCGAATGCACTTTACCTTGATGGTTCGATTTCGCAGCTTGTCAGCACCACCGTTGACAGGCGGCGGTCGTGGCCGGTTGGTCCAATCATTGTCGGCATCCCGCGCCCATAGCAGTTACCGCCCTATAGAAATGTATTGTGAGAAAAGATCTGCTGCACGCGTTGGCAGACGCATACGCTGCCCAAAGATCCTACACCTCGTTAAGGCCTGCACTACCGCATCGAGGTGCGCACAAGGCGCCGCTTGAGGCCAAGCGGCGGTTCGGCAACGGCCTTCTGAGTGTCAGACGCTGCGCTTTGAAGCGAACCCCCTTCAGGCACCGCAGAACCTCGAAACTGTTGCGCCCAAAGTAAAGCCGCATGCTGTCGCCCAGGTCGCAACCGCATCGGTAGTGCCGAAATCTTATCGTCAATAAAATCCAATGTGGCCGCAACATCTGGATGAGTCATTTTCGCTAAGATTGGATCATCTGCTGAGGCCGACGCCGTTAGAAGCGGGGCCAACGCAAAAGGCCGGTAATAAAGTTCGTCGGGATGCTCATCATCATAAGCTGGCGCGCTGACAAATCCTGTCCCCCAACCAAATCGATTTTCAACAGAGTGCGCTGGGGTGGCGACTGCGGCAGGCGCATCAGCAATGCTCCCACGCAAGGAAGCCTTAACATCCTTTGGTCGAGGCAGGGGGCCACCCAGTGCCGACATCTGTGTGGGCCTTGATTTGGAAAGCCGCTCCTGGGAGAGATTGCCCGTAACAGGCGCATCGGAAGACTTGGCAGCAATACGCGGCGTTTCAGCGACCGTCCGTCTTGCTTTGGGGGAAACCGATGCTGTTTTGCTTGAGTCTGATCCTGTGAAGAACGAGGCAAGTTCAAATAGATTGATCAAACCCGCACGATCAAAAATCGTTGTGTTTTTCGGTGGCTCTCGATCTGTGAACTTCGATGGACGTTCGACCAGACGCGGTTGCGACGTCAGCTTAATCTCAGGCGCCATGGGCGTTAAAGATGCAACACGAATGCGCTCACGTTTCTTGGCCACGGGCGGTGCCGGTTTCGTTGCCGGTTGCACATCCGTCGTCCACCTCATGAGCGTTGGCTCAGGCGCGCGCGCAACTTGGATCGGCTGCGGCGGCCGGGGCTGATTTCGCGCGTCAAAAAAGGCGGCCACTTGTGTTGCCAATTTCGGGTGTTTTGATTGCGCGGTCTTCACATCCCGTTTGCTAATACGTCCGCCGCGCGACGGTCTATGTTTTGTTTTGCCGTTCGGAAAGAGCAACGCAAGCTCATAGCGCGGCATACGCGGCCAGTGGCGCACACGACCTGTGTCGACGTGAACAAACGGAAGAGCGGACGTAGGATAATACCCCACGCCGCCGCGTTCGCGGATCAACGCCGAATAGCGCAACTGCTTTAATGGAACGTCTGGGAAGTGCACATCGGCGGCTTTGCCCAAAATGTGCTGGCTCTTCTTAGCTTGCCCGCCACGCGTCTTGCGCAGCATGTTGTTGGTTTTTTTGGAACGATAACCAGAAATGAGATGGATTGGTTCGCGGGATCCAAGTTCGGCATGAATCTCCCACAACGTGTCGATCAATTTAGGATCCATTTTTGTTGGCGAATCTTGGCGCCAATCACGCATGATCCAATTGATTTTTTCCATCGCGTCCGGCAAGCGCTTGCCGTCGCGCATATAGACAATGTCCAACGTCTCTTTTGTATGGATGTTGTAAAAGGCAATGCGACGCTCGTCTTCGCGAGCGGCATAAACACCCGTCGAAATCAAAGCAGTAAGCCCAACGGCAGCAACAAACGCTGCCACGTTTTGTTGAACGCTCTTTACCAAATGCACGTGCCCCGTCTGACGAGAAGGCTATTGTGCTGATGGTTGCTTGGTGTCGCTTCCATCACGACCGAGGCTCCCCCATGGCCGCCCGGTCAGCTAAAGCCTTCATCTATTAAAACACCGTTAACGCTAAAAAAGGCTTACCAACGATGCTCCTGATTGATCCCAAAGCTGATCGCAACTTGCGGCATGAGGATGGCAAACAGCACATTGACGGCGTTCCAAGGCACAAATTTGGAGGTTTGTGCAGACAACACGGCATAAAACACCCAATTGCTCAATCAATGAACAATGTGTTGACCATCAGAATGCCGCGGATCCAAACAGAATTGATGCCATTTCAGCTGAACACGCTCTAGAAGCCACCAAAAATGGAATTGATGAGATCGCCAACGGAGTTGAAGTCCGAGCCATAGGCGTAATCACGGCGACTATACCGCACAGGCGCTAGGTGGTCTCGGTGACGCGCAATGAGATGAAACTTTCCAGCAAGCGCCAACTTGATTCTTTTCTCATGTCCATAGACGTCGGGAAAGGTCGCCACCTTTCCGTCATCGTCAACACGGGCCGTGAAATAAGTCGTATGAACTTTGATCGCGTTGTCGACCACGATTTCATTATTTTCGGGACCGTTTTCGACCAAGTCTGAGATTTCTTCCTGCCCCCAATCCTTGTCGACATTCAAAATCACTTCTGCAAGCTTCAAAGGATTTTGCACGCGCATGCAGCCATGGCTAAACGTACGTTTGGTCGCCTTGAACAAGTTTTTCTTCGGCGTGTCATGGAAATAGACCTGATGTTTGTTGGGGAACAAGAATTTCACTTTGCCCAAAACGTTGTGACGTCCTGGTGGCTGGTACACCTCGTAATTGCGTATGTCAGCTCTGCTCCAGTCAACTCGGTGCGGATTGATACTCCGACCATTGCGGCTAATCCGCAGGCCTTGTCGCCTTATAACCGAACCACCCCGCGCCAAGCTCGGCCAGATCTCTTTTACTTTGATTGAATTGGGAACATTCCAGAAGGGATGAAAAACAACCTTCTCCAGTTTGTCCGAAAAGACCGGCGTTTGATTGTTGACTTTTCCTATGATGATCTTAGCCGAATGGAGCACCCGTCCATCTTTCACAACGTGAATCTTATATTCGGGGATGGTGACCAACACATGCGCCTCGCCCATGTCTTCTGGCATCCACCGCCATTGCTCCATATTCGCAAGCAACAGCTCTTCGCTGATCGGTGAACCAGCATCCCCATTAAGGGCACGCCGTGTCGACGGGCCCACAAGACCATCGGGAGCAAGGCCATTGTCCCGCTGAAACGCCCGGACAGCCTTGTAGAGCGCATCATCAAAAACTTGAGTGGCAAGTTCCGGTTCAATGTCTTGATCAGAGTCAAGTTCAGGTACAGGAACATCAAGCCGTTTGCGCAGCAAGGCAACATGAGGATGCATCATGCCAGGCCGCAGCATGGGTCCCGATCCGGGGAGACGCACAATACCGTCGTCTTGTTCATGTCCGCCACGCAAATCCAACAGCGCTTTGCGCAACTTCACAAACTGATCGTGCTTTGGATGAAGATCGCGCAAGTAGGCATCAGGCTTGCCTGTAATTGAAATCTCTTCAAGGACCTTCATGGGGTCCTTCGTTTGCGGCATGCGATCAAGATATGAGCTGAGATTTTTTGCTGGGTCAGGAATGCGTCCGCCGCGGGCAAACCGTGCATATTTAAGAACCGCCAAGGACATCTGGCGTTCCAATTTGATCAAGGTCTTTTGACTTGGCGTCGTGCCACTACCGTCACCAGCACCAGGCTCAGGTAAAACAAAGTGTGAAGCTTTAAGGCCCCAATCATCAGCACGACCGATTTCTTCGATCACTTTCCGCGCTTTGTCGTTTAGCCCGTCAAGGGTCACCCACAAAGGTTTGTGATCATTCGCAACGTAATAGGCCGCCAGTGCTTTTCGATCAGACTTTGCACCTTCACTCAATTTGCGTTGTGCATTTTTAAGCGAAAGCCGTGCGCCAATGGCGATCGCCTGTTCTGGCGTAATCAGCGCTTCGGGTGCATCAGGCTCAACCGCACCTACTGTTGGCGACGACAAGATTGCGAACGCAAAACAAACAGCAGCGACTTTTAAAACGTGCATAAGCGACCTCTTCGCTGGACAGGCCTATACTTAGTGGACACCCTCTCCCGTGACCAGTCTGCTTTTCAGCGTGACACCGCGCCCGTCCGGATGACATTGTCAATCTTTATAAAGGCGTGCTCAGAATGGTGAAAAGATGGCCAAAGGTTGCTTGTTTGAAGCCCACAAGCGCTTGGTTCGCAAGGAAAAAATGTTCGCTCGCGGCCAAAGCTCATGGCCAATGCTTTCAAAGCAACCCTTTGACCACACAAACCCCATTCACAGTCCGTCACGACCATGAGGTTGCATAAAGTCAATATCCGGTCCCTTTGGCACCACACGGGAAGGATTGATGGTCTCATGGCTCCCGTAATAGTGATTCTTGATGTACTGTTAGGTCCACGGTCTGTGCAATTCCCGGCTGCTGGTATAAATCGCGCGTGTAACCCCACAAATTCTTGTAATCGCGGATCTGGCGGATGTTGCATTTGAAGTGGCTGTAGTAAACGGGATCAAACCGCACCAGCGTTGTAAAAAAGCGCCAATCAGCTTCCGTTATTTGTGAACCCGTCAAATAACGCTGTGTCGCAAGACGTTCATCAAGCCAGTCGAGTGTTTCAAACAATGGCGAAATCGCCTCGTCATAAGCAGCCTGTGACGTTGCAAACCCACATTTATACACGCCGTTGTTGAAAGTGCTGTAGATCCGCTCGTTAAGTGCGTCGATCTCACCCCTTAGCTCTTGGGGATAATAGTCTCCCGGCGTAGCACTAACGCCGTCAAAGGCCGAATTGAACATCCGGATAATTTCCGAAGATTCGTTAGAAACAATCGTGCTCTGCTGTTTGTCCCAAAGGATCGGGGCCGTGACCCGGCCGGTGTAATCAGGTTTTGCCTTTTGGTAGATTTCATAAGCGTAACGCGCATGGTTCACGGTGTCCGGGATCACGCCCGCGCCCTCATCAAAGGTCCAACCATGCTCGGCCATAAACCAATGCACGACCGACAGCCCAATTTTGTCTTCAAGCCCTTTGAGCTTGCGGAAGATGAGCGTTCGGTGCGCCCACGGGCAAGCAAGTGATATATAAAGGTGATAGCGGCCGGTTTCGGCCAAAAATCCAGAACGGCCCGATGGACCTGCAGACCCATCAGCAGTAATCCAATTTCGAAACGCCGCATCTTCACGTTGAAAGCGCCCCTTTTTGGATTTTGTGTCATACCACCGATCCTGCCACTGTCCCTCAACGAGCAATCCCATCGCGCCACGGCCCTTTTTCACAATCCTGACGAGTAGTCGGTGGAGAAATGATCGCAGCGAGACAAAATGAAAAGGCCCAGCCGTCCATAAGACGCTGAGCCTTGATCAAATCTTAGTTAGAGCGGCCGCCTACGCCGTGCAGCGTCAATTGGGGCGCGGTTCCAAGCCGTACTCTTGCATTTTCCGGTAAAGTGTCGACCGGCCAATCTTAAGCCGCTTGGCAACTTCCGTCATGTGACCGCGATAGCGCCCAAGCGCCAGCCTAATCATATCGGCTTCAATTTCATCCAGGGGTCGAATATCCCCTTCCGTATTCACAGCCGGGATACCAAGCGCGCCGGGGCGAACCTCCACCGTGCGAGGAACTTTGTCTTCGGCACCAAGAAGCGCAGGACCCTCATAAATGGGTTTGCCATTTGAGGGCTTGGGCGCGGGCGGTATTTCAGCTGCGAAGCCTTCAACTTGTGCCGCAATCTGTGGAAACTCAGAAACAGAAAGAACACCGTCGTCCGCAAGGACCACCGCACGGAAGACAGCATTTTCAAGCTGGCGAACATTGCCCGGCCACTGATAAGACTGCAGCAGCTTCATGACGTCCTCTGATACGGACTCGATGCGCTTACCCTCTTCAATGGAAAACCGCGACAAGAAGTGTTGTGTAAGATCGGCCACGTCTTCAAGACGTTCTTTCAGTGGCGGCACGTAGATTGGGAACACATTCAACCGGTAATAAAGGTCTTCGCGGAATTTGCCTTCCTTGACCAACTCGATCATGTCACGATTGGTTGCCGAGATCAGGCGGAAATTGACTTTCACTGGGCGTTTTGAACCAACCGGATCAATCTCGCCTTCTTGTAAGGCGCGCAAAAGTTTGACCTGAGCATCAAGTGGAAGCTCGCCAACTTCGTCTAAAAACAGCGTTCCGCCATCGGCCTCTTGAAACTTGCCGATCCGCTTGTCCACTGCGCCAGTGAATGAGCCCTTTTCATGCCCAAACAGAATGCTCTCGACCAAGTTTTCCGGCAAAGCACCACAATTGACAACAACAAACGGTTTGCCAGCGCGCTCAGATTCACCTTGAATTGCACGCGCAATAAGCTCTTTGCCGACGCCGGACTCGCCTTCGATCAGAACTGGAATGTTTGATTGCGCGGCCCGCTTGCCAAGTTCGATCACACGGTTCATCGCCTTGCCGCGGATGACAAGGTCATCAAACGTCAATCGGCTTTCAACTTGTTTTTTGATGCGCCGAATTTCGCCAGTTAGCGCTTCAATCTTAAGCGCGCTCTTGACCGAGACCTCAAGTCGTTCCGGATTCACCGGCTTCACAACAAAATCAACGGCGCCCGCGCGCATGGCGTTGATGGCCGATTCCAAAGAACCGTGCGCCGTTTGCACAATAATCGGGGGAACGTCGGGTTTTGATTCTAACGCTTCCAGAACGGCCATGCCGTCAACATCTGGCATCACAAGATCCAACAACACAATGGATATGTTGTTCTTCTCGCTGCTGTCGAGAATCTGCAAAGCCTCGCCACCAGAACCAACAGACTTTGTATCAAACCCGATGCGTTTGATACACTCTTCCAGAATTCGGCGCTGGGTTGGATCGTCATCGACAATCAGGACGCATTTGGGCATGTAGTACTCTTACTCTACTCAAAAGGAACTCAAACCGACACGTGCTACACATGCTAAGTGAACCCAACCAACGTTCTTCGCGAGGTTCAAAATCGAACCAAATTATGAACTGGCAGCTCACCCAGGGACGGAGATTGCCCTACAAGGGTAAACAAGCGGTTTCCGTAGGCCCCATGCTGGGCCCGACATGTTCCGTGCACACCATTTATCGACAAAAATTTTGTTGAATAATCAAGGCTTTCTACGAATTCACACGTCTCGACGAAATTTTCGAATATGAGACACAATTCATCAATCCTGCCGAACTTCGGACACCTAAGCCCACCTCACCCGCGTTATTTGTGCGCAAACTGGAGCCGCCCATGACAGATTTAACGATCGCCAAACCCACGACGGCCAATATGGCACTTTCCGAACGAAGTGATCCACAACCCAGCAACACAGAGTTGGGCGACTTACCCGAATGGAACTTGAGCGATCTTTATGCTGGCCCCGATGCACCCGAAGTAAAACGAGACCTTGAAAAGGCTTTAGATGAGGCTCGGCAACTCAAAAGCGCATATGCGGGCAAGATCGAAACAATAGCAGCGGACGGTGCGGCGCTGGCCAAAGCGGTACGCAGTTACGAAGCATTAGCCGATTTGAGTGGCAAACTGGGCTCCTTCGCTGGACTTTGGCACGCAGGCGACCAATCCGATCCGTCGCGCTCAAAATTTTACGCAGACGTTTCTGAAAAGCTCAATGAAGTCTGGACCGAAGTCCTCTTTTTCGAGTTAGAGATCAACAAAATCGATGACGATCTCTTGGAAGCAGCACTTGAGCATCCGGATCTTTCACGTTATCGACCCTGGTTTGAAGATCTGCGAAAAGAAAAACCCTACCAACTCGAAGAGACGATTGAAAAACTCTTCACAGAAAAAGCCCAGACCGGGCGTGCCGCTTGGAACAGGCTCTTTGATGAAACAATGTCGGAGCTACGCTTTGACGTTGAGGGCGAGGCAGAGCCATTAACGCTGGAGCCTGCACTTAATTTGCTCTCAAACCCGGATCCTGAAAAACGAAAAGCGGGCGCACAAGCAATCTCCAAAGTTTTTTCAGCCAACGTGCGCTTGTTCACACTCATCACCAATACGCTGGCTAAAGATAAATCGATTTCCGACAAATGGCGTGGCTTTGCAGGCGTCGCAGATAGCCGACATCTTGCAAATCGTGTCGAAGCCCCCGTTGTCGATGCGCTCGTTTCGGCGGTCCGGGAAGCCTATCCGCGCCTATCACACCGCTATTACGCCATGAAGGCCAGATGGCTTGGTATGGACCAACTGAATTATTGGGATCGCAACGCGCCGCTGCCAGAAAAACCTGGTCGAACCATTCCATGGACGGAAGCCAAAGACACGGTATTAAACGCTTACTCAGGTTTCGCTCCGGAAATGTCAGAGATCGCCACGCGTTTTTTTGACAAACAATGGATCGATGCGCCCGTCCGACCAGGCAAAAGCCCCGGCGCGTTTTCAGCCTCAACCGTTCCTTCTGTCCACCCTTATGTGCTGCTCAACTATCTCGGCAAGCCGCGCGATGTGATGACACTTGCGCACGAGCTCGGTCACGGCGTCCACCAATGGCTGGCGCGCGACCAGGGCCCGCTTCTTGCGCCAACACCGCTAACACTTGCCGAAACGGCGTCCGTATTCGGCGAAATGCTGACTTTTCGCAAAATGTTGGCAGATGCACGCGACCAAAAAGAAAAAAAGGCGATGATCGCCCAAAAGGTCGAAGACATGCTCAACACGGTGGTGCGTCAGATTGCATTTTTTACGTTTGAACGAAAAGTTCACGAAGCGCGCCGCGAAGGTGAACTAACATCGGATCAGCTCAACCAAATGTGGCTGGACGTACAAAGCGAAAGTTTAGGCCCCGCGATCAATTTAAAGTCGGGTACAGGCTATGAGGTGTTCTGGACCTACATTCCCCATTTCATCCATTCGCCGTTTTACGTTTATGCCTATGCGTTCGGCGATTGTCTCGTCAATTCGCTCTATGGCCTTTACGAGGAAGCCCACGAAGGCTTCGTTGAAAAATATTTCGACATGCTGAAGGCCGGCGGATCAAAACATCATTCCGAACTGCTGGCGCCCTTCGGTCTTGACGCGCGCGATCCAAAGTTCTGGCAAAAAGGCTTAGAGGTGATTGGCTCTATGATCGACGAATTGGAGTCGATGGAAAAGGCTGCATAAACGCGCAAGACAAAGTAAGGCTTGACCGTAACGCAGCCCAATTCCCAACAGAAATAGGTGAGAACTTGTTTGCTCAGTTAATGCGCTCGTACCAACGCTTCTCTACTTTCGCAGGTGAAGAGTTGGGACCCTCCTCGCCATCCGACGTCACCCAGTCCGTATCATCGTAGTAATCGTCATATGCGCCATTTTCGTACGTGTTGCTCTCGTAGCACCCACCAACACAAGTGATGTCAGTATTGGGTGTCTCAACGCCGCTCGACGCGTCTTGCGCTTGCTGGTCCGTCGAAGCTTCCGTCCCTTTGGGCTTCATGGCGACGATGTGGTCCCTTGGCCCATCACAGCCCGCCTCGCAAACAACAACGAATTGATCAGGGTGTTTCTCCGCAAGAGGGTGCAGCGTGTCGCGTAGCGATTTTTCATTTTTGAGAACGCCCTGCGACCACCGATCATAAATGTTCGAGGTCCCAGATTGTTGTTCATTCTTGGCTTGCTGCGTTTTCTTGCCAGTTGCTTTCTTTGTTTTTGCTGAACGGTTACCACTGCTGGGCTTATTGGAATTTCCAGCGCCCACACTTTTGCTGTCAGTTGCAGACTCTTCAGCGGGCTTTTTTGAAACCGCTGCAGGTTTTTGCTCTTGCGCAACCGCTGGCAAATTCATGCCGGCCGTAAACGCAAAACAAGTTGCCAATATAATTCGGTAGGCCCAAAACTTGGCCCTGACCGCGAATAAGGTACACATGACGCCTCACCACCCCAAATACGCGACTAAGCACAAACCTTGGCAGGGCAAAGTTAACGAAACATTTACCGGACGTTTCTGTGTGATTTCTGCAGCAATCTAATGGCGGTGGTGAAACCAACTAGATGAGCCTGGTCGCGCATTGATAATTGGAATGTTGCGATAGTCATTTTTTGTAGTTTGTGGTTGTTCTTTTGCAGCCTGACGTGTCGCACCTCGAACATCTAAGCTGTCTGATGTGTGTACTTCTGTGGGCAGGCGCTTCAGAGACAGTCTCTTTTTTAGCTGAGGTGCAACAGCATCTTTCTTGGCAGCGGCCGACACGCGACTTTTGTCATGCAGGTTGGCCCTGGTGCGCGGCACAGCCTTATCAGTGCGTTCCCGCGAAATTTCCTTCTTCGCATTTGCTCGTAGTGCCTTGCGGCGAAAGTGAGCGGCCACACAAGGTTCTGTGCGCTTCATGTGCTCAAATTCTTCAACTGTCACATAAATCAGCCGACCGTCTTCACACAAATAAGCTTCCGCAGCAGAAGCTTGAGGCATAGCCAACAATAAGCCCGCAATAAAAAGCCAGGACCGATGGAGAAAGTATGGGAAGTGCAACATGACAGCACCCTCGCGCGAAGTTCAAAAAAGGTGCTGTCACGTTATGAAACACGGATTAAGAATGTGTTTACTTGTGCGTTGAGTACCCCAGGCTTATTCAATTTTGTCCGGATACTTCCAGTAGGCACCCTGCTCGGTGTCCACACGCATCAAATGTGGCTGTCGCTGGTCGGGTGGCCGTGTTCCGGTGGAAATAAGCGCTCTGATGTCTGCCAACAACGCGTTGTTTTCTGCATATCCCGCGTGATTGATCCCTAAGCTGTCCATGCTTGTCGCCGTCGCGTCAATAGTATCAATACCTTCAACCACGATCGGCCCTCTTTCTTCTGGCACGTCACCTGCGCGCGGCTCACCGCCATTCACGGTTCGTGAAATTTGCAATGCCGCGTCATTGGCCGCCGCATAAAGTGTAATCCCGTCCGCTATTCCGCGGATCGAGCGCACAATATGGACAAAGCTATCCCGATCGACATCAGGTGCCGCAAGGATCAACTGACTGATTTTGATATCGTCCGGTGCGGAGCGATTGAGATCTTGCAGCACGCGCAGCAACACTTGGTTGCCCATGGAATGCGCAATGACGCTGAGCTTCTTAGCACCCGTATCCTGAGAAACGAGCTTTAAGAACTCTTGCAAGTATGGCTCAGCCTGCTCAGCACTGGTCCTGTCATAAGTGTAACCTTGCAGCGTGCCACCCGAAGGCCAACTATAAAGAAATGGCGCGCCGTCGAATTTCAGATCGTGCGCAATTTGCGCCGTGCGATAAATAGCATTGTCAAATTTGGTTTTGTAGCCATGCACAAAGATCAACGCGTGATCTTTAAATCGTTCTGATCCACCAAGTCGTTCACGAACAAGCGCCAAGAATTGATCCCGCGACAAGGCCTTGAGCTCTTTCATCGTAAAGTGTCGCTTTGGATCTTCCGCTTCCTCATAAATCGTCACGTCAAGAATCGGAATCTTTAAAGCCCACGGCCGTTCCACCATGGGCACCACATGTGCTGACGGAATTGTCACCAACGCACGACCAAGTTCAAGGCGCCGCCCACGGTTCCAATCATATTTTATGCGGTCTTGCCCGGTCTTTTGTGCGCGGTCAGTGCCGTAAAAGATGGGAATGACCGTCCAATCTTTCTCCTCTTCTTCCACCGCCGGATCGGGGAGATTAAGGCTCCGGGTGGTGCTTGTCGATGGCGCGCTTGGTGCAGATGCTTCTGGTGTGGTTGTCATTGCTTCAGGGGCAGGCCCGCCGGGTGCAAGTGATTCAGGTTCAGGCGCCATCGACACTTTGGGCTGAGACGTTGCCGACATGTCCGGCGGAACCTCATCGCGGGCAACACCCGCTGTCGGCGGTGGACCGCCACCACCACCTCCATTCGATGCGGCGGGTCCACGATGTCCGTTTGCTGCCGCTGGTCCACGACCACCATTAGCCGCTGCAGGGCCACGGTTATGATCTGACGTCGCGTGCGACTCATCCGGCGGACCAGCGCCAGCTCCTGGTGGACCGCCACCGCCACCATTTTTATAGACCGGTGGCTTGGCATCTCTATTCATGTCAGGGGGCGGAGCGGCACTGCCCACCTTATCCGGCATCTCATTCATCGAAACCCAGACGAGCACAACCGGCAATACAAGCAAAACGGTTAGACCAAAGCGCGCAAGATATTTAAACCACATTGGCAAGTCGCGCACGGCCCACCAAAAGAATACAAACAATGCAAGAGCAACGACGGCGATGAGACCGTTGACCAACAACGGAGGCAATTCTGACATGAGCAAATACCCCAAAAACGAAAAAGGGCGGACAACGCGCTAAAAATGTCCTCATTTACGAAAAACAGCATCCGCCCCTAACTTAACCCTATAAGGGCAATTGGGACAGCAAATTTGTGCAAATTACACTTCTAGCTTGATGCTGCAGCGCTTTAACACCATCGTCATTATCTGACTATCGAACACAAGGAACTTCAAACGCGAAAATGCA
Organism: Hyphomicrobiaceae bacterium; assembly: GCA_965222775.1. GTDB lineage: Bacteria > Pseudomonadota > Alphaproteobacteria > Rhizobiales > Hyphomicrobiaceae > CBDCUV01. The sequence goes on along the minus strand of OZ244971.1, from coordinate 222,909 downwards.
GGATCACGCAACGTCACAACGGGGACTAAGAGCTGACGATTACGCCGACGGCGTTATGGCAGGCGACAGAGCAATGCTTGCGCGCGCAATAACACTTGTGGAAAGCACAAAAATTGATCACCAGCGTCTGGCACAACAAGTTTTGCAATTGGTGCTGCCAAACACAGGCGATGCCATCCGTCTTGGAATTACAGGTGTTCCTGGCGCAGGAAAGTCAACGACCATAGACCAACTCGGGTTAAATCTCATTGACGCAGGCCACAAAGTCGCAGTTCTTGCCGTCGATCCAACATCAAAACGGTCCGGTGGCTCAATCCTTGGCGACAAGACACGCATGAACCGGCTCTCTCAACACAGGTCGGCCTTTATCAGACCATCGCCAACATCAGGAACGCTTGGCGGCGTAACAAAAAAGACGCGCGAAACAATGGTACTCGTCGAGGCCGCCGGGTTTGACGTTGTGATTGTCGAAACTGTTGGTGTCGGACAATCGGAAATTGCTGTCGCTGACATGGTGGACTTCTTTTTGGTTCTACTGCTCGCGGGCGGCGGCGATGAATTGCAAGGCATAAAAAAAGGCGTGGTTGAAATTGCCGATATGATTGCGATCAATAAGGCGGATGGTGACAACATAAAACGCGCTGAGCAATCTGCATCGGATTATCGGAGCGCCCTACAGATCTTGACGCCGGCGGCAGCCACCTGGTCGCCCCCTGTAATCACAATTTCTGGCCGAGAAGACCTTGGGCTTAACACATTGTGGCAGCATATCTGCGAGCATCGTCAAAAATTGCAGGCGACGGGCGAATTTCAAAAACGACGACAGTCACAAGCCGTGCAATGGATGAAAGAGATGTTGGAAGATCGCTTGATCGAGGCTCTGCGCCACAACGCAAAAGTTGCGGATCAATTACCAAAGATCGAACAGGATGTACGCAGCGGCAAATTGATGCCGACCTTGGCTGTCGATCGTTTAATGGGGTTGATGGGGCTAGCATGACGGCAATGCCAACAACGAGAATTCTTCTTACAGGCTTCGGTCCGTTTCCAGGTGTCGCGCAAAACGCATCGCAGGAGTACGCGCCCCAATTGGCCAAGCAGGCACGCGACAGGTTTCAAACCGCGCACGTTACAATCATGGATGAAATCTTGCCGACCGAGTGGCAAACGGCGCCGACAAAAGTCTCACTCATCTTTGCGAAGTTCGCACCACACCTGGTACTGCATTTTGGAGTGGCCCGTGACATAAGAGGTTTTGACATTGAAGAATTAGCGCAAAACGAATGCGCGTGTTCTGAAGATGCCTGCGGTGAAACACCCCGCGACGCACAAATAGCGCAAGGCCACCCCAACCGTCTCTACGCGACAATTCCAACCCGACAAATCGTTAAGGCGCTACAAGCATTGGGCTACCCCGCGCAGTGCTCCCGTGATGCCGGGACCTACATCTGCAATAAAGTGTTCTACGAGTCGCTTGCTTCCTCGGAACAATGCAAGCCATGCCCCGCGGTCGGCTTCATCCATTTGCCCGAAGATCTTGGGGCAACGACGTGTGCACTGTCATGGGACAAAGCCTTGCACGGCGGTGTGAAAATCATCGAACTTTGCTTAATTCTCGACAAGAAATTCGCTGAAACCTCCTCTGGCCCAAATTATGCTTTGTCCAAAAATGGGTAGCAATTGGAACAAAAGCTCTGTCGTCCATGGGTATTGATCGACGCACATTAATGATGGCTGGCACAGGCCTGGGACTTACAGCCTATGGCGTAGGCACACTTGCGCGCGCCGGCCCGCGGTCGCGTTCAAAAAAGATTGCCTTCGGTAATATCGCGGACCTAAGACCCGGGAGTGATAAAGATCAAACACAGGTTCTCCAGAGGGCCATTGATATGTCCGCGCCAACCGGCACGCCCGTCATTCTGCCGCCAGGTCGATTTGTCGTTGGGGCAATCCAACTACGAACGGGAACGCGGCTCATCGGCGCTGAGGGTGCGTCCATATTGGCCTACGCTGGCGGAACAGAATTCATTACGGCCAAAGGTGCCAAGGATATTGTCCTCAAAGATTTCGTGGTCGACGGTTGGAAATCCGCCCGTGATTTGATTGCGCTCGAGTCGTGTTCAGATGTTTTGATCAACAACATTCACGCCCTAAATGCGCGTGGCAACGGTATAAGTTTGCAAAGCGTTTCAGGATCACTCACCGATTGCACCATAAAAAACGCCGGCGCGGCTGGAATCTTTTCTCAAGATGCGAACAACCTAGAGATTTCACACAACCGCGTCACCGACTGCGCCAACAACGGCATCTTGGTTTGGCGTTCAAAACCAGGCAACGACGGAACAATCCTAACAGCCAATCGCATCGCGCGCATTAAGGCCAAGAACGGTGGCAGCGGTCAAAACGGAAATGGTATCAATGTGTTTCGTGCTCACGGTGTAACACTCACATCCAATAGGATCACCGATTGCGCCTATTCCGCCATACGCGCCAATGCGGCTTCAAATGTCACAATGGTCGCAAACAACTGCGCATCCATTGGTGAAGTGGCACTCTACGCGGAGTTTGGTTTTGAAGGCGCACTCATCGCCAACAATATTGTCGACACAGCCGCAACTGGAATCGCAGTCACAAACTATAACGAAGGCGGCCGCTTGGCGGTGGTGCAAGGAAATCTTGTCCGCAACCTTTTTCGACGCGAGCACGAACCAGTTGACAAACGCGGCAATGGCATCGGCGTTGAAGCCGACACAGCTGTCATCGGCAATGTCATCGAAAACGCGCTCACCGCCGGTCTCACAATTGGGTGGGGGCTGCACATGCGCGACGTTATGGCCAATGCAAACATCATCAGAAATTCAACAACGGGAATAGTCATATCGTCTGATCCAAAGGCCGGCGCCTGCATGATCACCAACAATCTCATTTCTGGATCAAAGAACGGTGCCATCCGCGCGATGGAACTTGGCAAGCCGCATGGGCCCGATTTGGTGGATCAAGACAATAAATCTGAACGCGTTGCAGTATGGGGCAACAAGTCCGTTTAGGCGTCTATACAGGATTACAAAAAGAGTTATACGGCCGCCGGCACGTGCAGCCCATCGAGAGCTTGCTGCAGATCCGGCGCCGTGCGTATTTCGCCTACGTCAGCACCCCGCCAGGTCTTAATCAACTTGCGTTTTGAAAGTCCATATGCGTCGGGAACAAGTCGCTCGATCAATGCCATCGCTGCTCCCGCTGATCCGCGCGTGGCACCGTCATCAACTTTTAATGCAAAGCCCAATTTCAATTTCGGAAAAGCGCCGCAGTAAACGCCCTCTGCACCAGTCTTAAGAAAGACTTGGCCTGGCACGCCGCTCATAACCAGCGTGTCGAGTCGACCCGGCCCTGCAATGAGGTCAGGGTGGCGAAAGCAAGCCGACATGATGCGCTTAATGGCGCCCCGCCGCACACTGGATTGAACGTCGCCCGTAAACAGGAGCGCAAACACGTGCGCGAGCGTTGTCAGAGGCATCGCCCAGTTGGGAACCGAACATCCATCATGACCAAGCACATCCTCTCCGAGCGGCAAGCCCGAAAGATCACACAGGACGTCATGAATGCGCCGTTGCACAGGATGCATCGCAGAAACATAATTTTCCCTCGGTTCGCCCATGTGAAGCGCTGTCGCGAGCATGCCTGCATGCTTGCCCGAGCAGTTGTTGTGAAGTTGAGACGGTGTACCGCCGGACCGCCAAAGATCGCGCGCAGCGCCAGCACCTAACGGGGGATGCGCGCCACATTCAAGTGCTGATTCTTTAAGCCCCACCTGCTCAAGCATTTTTCCCGCAAGTTGACTGTGTTTCTCCATCCCCGTGTGTGACGCGCAAGCCAACGCGATCATCTGATCGTCAAATCCGAAGTGGTCCGCAGCCCCTGTTTCAATAAGTGGGAGACATTGAATGGCTTTGATAGAGGAACGTGGGTAAATCGCGCGTGAGACATTGCCAAGCGCCATGACCAACTCACCGCTGGGTCGCGAAAGAGCCAATGCTCCAGTATGGACACATTCAACGAGAGGCCCGCGCGTGATTTCAATGAACGATGGATTTGACATTGGCTCGGGTGATCAGAGGGTCAAAATTTGCAGATTTTTGGCCGGGTCAGTCTAGAGCGTCCCCAAAACGGCACCATGATTGAATGCGCATCCGAGTCCATGTTTGGTCAAGTCACGAGATAAGTCGCGCAACCAAGTATCCCCTGAAGCCCGCCATCTCACTCAAGAAGCAAGATAATTCAGAGGGTTGGCTGGGGCGGGAGGATTCGAACCTCCGCATGGCGATACCAAAAACCGCTGCCTTACCACTTGGCTACGCCCCAAAATGAGAAAGCTGCATTTAGCAGCCGCACCACAGCTCATCAAGGGCCGATCTACCCAACACCATGGGAATTCCGCCGCAACCGCCAGGCAGACGTCCATTGATACATGCTGCGGCAAGACAGTGTTAGCTCGTACACGTCACCACGTCGGCTACTGGTCTGAGCCCAGCACGTCACTCGATCGGTCATTTGAAAATCATGCTGTGCGTTTGTCCAAGGCGACAGCATTGCAAAAACCAATCAAGAACATCAAACGCCGTGCATCATACAAACAGACGCAAAACACAGATTTCGAATACGACGACAAAGAAACAACCAGCCTCTTCAATCCGTGTCCCCGGAAAATGCGGCCACGCATTTGACCAGGGTCTCGAGCCTTTAGTGTATCACAGCGCAGGGGTCCCAAGTGTGCATGGGCAAGATCCCGGCTCGGCGCTTTTCGCGCCGTCCGGGAATGCACCTCTGGAGAGATCTCTTTGGAAAAACGCAGACGCCGTTTTTCGCTGATCTGAACTTAAACCAGACAGCGCTGGCAAAGTGCTGGGGAACAAAAGGTCAATTTCAGGACCGCGCAAGGGATCGAACAGGAACTTTGTGCGCGAGCGGGCACCCACCGATACACATTCCATTGGGGTAGGCGAGCCATCACACTTCTCCAGATCCACACCGATAACTCGGTTGCCTGTGGCACTTGGCCGGACCGACACAGATCCCACGAACCGGTAGCCGCCCGCACCGCTGACACGACCGCGTGTGGACAAAGACTTTACCCATTAAAAACCATAGCGGTCGCAAAACCCCGCAAACAATTCGAGTGTCTTGCAAAACTATCTAAAATTTGAGGGAACACGCGACGTTGTTTTACTCAAAATTTAGGGACATTCAACGCGCCCTTGATGTATTTGCATCCTATTAAGAGTTGTCGGTTTGATTTGGATCAAATTCTGAACAAATCCGCCAAGTCTTAGGAGAGCGCAGATGTCGGGAGCCTCGCAGACCACATACAGTATAGCCACTCCTACATTGTTAAAATGCTTGGCAATTACCTGTCTTCTTTGTCCCAGTATTTATGCGCATGCAGCCGTCCGCGATTACGATCGCACAAAACAAATCGAACACCGCGTAAATGCACCAAACGTCTTTGGAGCACCGTCCATCGACGCAGGTCAAAACCCACTTGCCCACAAAATTAAGGCCGTCCTCAACCACACCAACGAAGCACAAGGCGACGGCGTTGAGACCGGCAAGACCTGGGCCGATGTCATTTCAAAGGCCCGCAGCCTACCAAGACACAAACAGATTCAGTTTATCAATCTGCAGGTCAACAGCCTCATCACCTATCGCGCCGACCGCGTAGGAGATAAGCCAGTTGATATTTGGTCGCCGGCGATCGAGACAATGCAAAACGCCAAGGGAGACTGCGAAGATTTTTCAATTCTCAAGATCTGGCTTCTTCAGCAATTGGGCTTCGACACCAAGGATCTTTTTATCGTCGCAGTGCACATTCCAAGCCGATCCATGCAGCACGCCATCACGATCGTTAAACATGACGACGTGAAATACGTGCTCGACAATATGACCAACCAGGTGCTGAGCGATCAGCAAGTCAAAGACTACATCCCGCTATACTCAGCGAACACCCAGGGCTTTTGGTTGCACGGAACCCCCGTTCGCTCGAACGCAGTTGCAGGTCGCTAAGCGACGCCGCCAGCGCTCGATGACATTATGCAACGAGTTCCGCCGCCATCCGCGTGACCGACGACCCAAATAGATAGCCGACATTCCGCTTCGTTTTGATAATGTCGCACGCATTGGCTGCTGAGAGCTTTTTGCGAAGCTTGGCCACCAAAACGTCCACAGCTCGGTCACTGGATGAGAAATTTGGCCCATGCAGCTCCGACATGATCATTTCGCGCGATAGGACCCGGCCCCTCTTTTTCATAAGCAAGACCAACAGATCAAATTCGGTGCTTGTTACGGCAATGGGATCGCCCTCAGCGGTCAACAACTCACGTTTGTCGATATCCACAACAAGGCGGCCAAACGCGTACCGCTCCGCTCTTTCGCCATTCTGAAATGGGCCACCTGCATCTATTGCGTTAAGACTGACGCGACGGACAAGCGCGCGAATTCTGGCTAACAGCTCTAGCCTCTCAAACGGCTTTGTAATGACGTCATCGGCACCGGCTTCAAAAAGTGCAACTCGATAACACGCGTTGCGTTCTGAGACCATTGCCACGATCGGCGCATCGGTTTCCTGTCGTACACGCGCCAGAAAATCCACAACACCACTTTGCGCAGCCGAGTCATCGAGGATGACAAGATCGAACTTGTGATCAAGCTCATGCAACGCAGGGCGAACGCTCGGACCAATGACAACCCGATATTCACTACCCTCGAATTCGTTCCGGACAGTTGCCATGTTGCCGGTATTAATGCTTGCCAGATATACGAAGTGAAGTCTTGGATCACGAATTTGGGAAGGTGCGTAGTTCATTTCGAAAATGCCCTCTTTATTTCTAACTTCATTTCAACCAACGACCTAGTTGACGAATTGATTGCCCAACGCTTCTGCCCAAGTACGTCATGTGTCATCGGGGCTACATCGTTTAACCATTGACGATGTCCAATCCGGCCGGAAACAAAGAATTGCGACAGGGAAATACGCGAGAAAGGTCCTGCTGTTTTAAGCCAAATTGTAGCTCCGATTAACGATTCGTCAGTATACAGAGTGCCAGAATAAGACGAGTGGGGCTAGCGCGTAAAATTTTTCTCAGTGTTTTATGCGTTTAGGAGCGGGAGCTAATGTAAGAATGTCACGAATCAACCTTCCGGACGGATCACGGGGACGGTCCGTATATGTGTGCGGGCTAGCTGTCCTGTGCTACATTTCCCACTCATTTTCTGCGCACGCCTTGTCGCTGCGAGACGCAGTTTCAATTGCCTTAGATTCAAATCCCGAGATTGGCCAAGCGATAGAAAATCGTGAAGCCATTGAATTCGAGTTGCGCCAAGCACGCGGACTCTATTTGCCGCGATTGGACCTTGAGGGTTCCATTGGTCCTAGACGCCTCAACAGTCCGGGGCGCAGGCTCGCAAGACTTTCTGACAATACCCTAGAAACGAAAGAATACGGTGCCACCCTAACGTGGAGTATTTTTGATGGGTTTGAGCGCGAAGCCGAAATTGAGCGCCAGGCCTCACGCGTTGATGGTGCTTCTTTGCGCGTCTTTGAGCGCTCAGAATTTATCGCTCTGGCGATCGCCAAGGAATATTTTGAACTCTTGCTGCAACGAGAGATCATTGCGATCGCCAATGACAATCTCGAGTTCCACGAAGGCATCATGCGCCGAATTAAAGAAGGGTTGGGCACAACTTACACAACGGCCGATGATGCACAGGCAAGAGAACGTCTACAAGGCGCCGAAGCACGCGTCACCGAGGCGCAAGAAGCTTTTGATCAAGCCCGAATCCGTTTCTTTAAATTCGTAGCAAAACAACCAAGCCAACTGCAGCCCTATCGCGACCTGTCAGGTCAAATCCCGCGATCCCTTGGCACTGCGTTAAAGCTTGCACGTGAAAACAATCCACAAGTTAGATTTGCAGAGGCTGATATAGATGCCGCGGCCGCGCTCGTTAAAAAAGCAAGGGCCCGCTACTACCCAGAGATCAGTCTGGAAGGCCGTGCGTTGGCAGGTGACGACCTTGACGGTATTGAAGGATATCGATCCGATGTTCAGGGCCGGGTCGTTGCTAGGTGGAACATTTATAATGGCGGTATTGATGTCGCCAACGAACAAGAGCAGATCCGGCGTTTGAGCGAAGAACGCATGCGGCTCCACCAGATTCTGCGCGAAACAGAAGAAAATGTGAAAGCCGCCTGGAACACCAAGCGCCGGCAAGCGGAACTGGGCGCTACCCTTAACGAGCAGGCAGACTCAGGCAAAGACGTTGTCGACGCCTATGACGAGCAATGGCTTGCTGGCAGGCGCACGCTGCTCGATCTATTGAGCGCGCAAAACACGTTTTTCAACACGTCAGTTCTTGCCCGGACCTCCGAGTATTCAGAAGCATTCGCGTCTTACCGGATCCTTGCTTCTGTCGGAGGACTCACCCGCGCGCTCCATGTTTCAATCGACCAAGCCGCCGACCCCTATGCACGCGACCATGCGCGCGTACCGGCAACACCTTTAGCAGAAACAATGAGAAGATATTCGCCCCGGCGTGAACCACACCCGTGGCACAACTGGCGCACCACCACCCATCGCGACGAATGGGCCGCCACTGTTGACGAAATGAAGTAACGCGAACGTGTGCAGCAAAGACAGCGCAGCAAAATCTGAAGCAACTAAAACTCTTTCAGGCTTCAAATGGCGTGGTCAAGATAACTGCAAACCAGAACGGCTGCGCAAACGTGCAGCAGTTCGTCTTGTACGTGTTGAGTAACCGATGATGATAGATAAAAAGTGGTACAAGCCCTCTGTTAATACCTCAGATGAGGTTAGCCGTGCCACGCACGCTATTATTCTCCTCGTTAGTGGCTTGCTCCTAGCATTTATATTGTGGGCGAGTTTTACCGAGTTGGATGAAGTGACCCGCGGTGACGGCAAAGTCATACCCTCGCAAAAAACCCAAATCATCCAAAGCGCCGAGCGTGGAATCATTAAAGAAATTGCCGTGAGGTTAGGCCAAAGAATATCAAAAGGCGACTTGGTATTTCGGTTGGATAAGACGCCGACCGAGGCGAATCTAGGTGAGCAAGAAGCAAAAAGGCGTGCGCTTATAGCCCAGATTGCGCGCTTGGAATTTGAGCACCAGTCAGAACCTGGCGCGAAGTTCACCTGCCCAAAGGGCAACCACAAACTAGATAAGGAAATCTGTGAAAACGAAACCAAACTTCATGAGGCTAGGGTCAAAAATTTTGAAGCCCGCGTAGATGTCTATGAAGAGCGCGTTGAACAGAAAAAGCGCGAGCTGGGTGAGGCCGCGGCCAATTTGGCACGTATTGAAGAAGGCCTCGAACTGGCAAAAAAAGAATTGAACATGATCAAGCCTCTTGCCGATCGAAAAATCATTGCGGCCACGGAACTGATCGATTCTCAAAAAGCTGTGTCGGAACTGGTCGGTCAATTAAGCACTGCCATGGAAACACAAGAGCGGGTCAAGGCCGCTTTGCGCGAGGCGGAACTACAAGTCCAAGAACAGCTCCTCGATTTCAAGCAAAAAGCCCAAGCTGAACTCACCGAAAAGAAAGCAGAATTGTCTGTGGTTCTAGAGACCATTCGAGGTGCAGCAGAGCGGGTCCGACGGACCGATGTCTACTCCCCAATAGACGGTATCGTAAATGAGATCTTGGTCACCACTAAGGGTGCGTTTGTGAACGCCGGCGATGAGGTGGTCAGCATTGTCCCAGTTGAAGACCAGCTGCTTGTGGAAGCACGCATCAAGCCACGCGACATTGCCTTTATTCGACCAGGCCAAAAAGCACTTGTGAAAGTCACCGCATTTGACTTCGCAATTTTTGGTGGCCTGGAAGGTGCAGTGGAAAACGTTTCAGCAGACACACTTGTCGACCCAATAACGAAGGAGCCCTACTACACAGTCATCATCAAAACAGAAGAGTCCGCGCTAACATCTAATTTTGCAAGACACAAGATCATGCCGGGCATGATTTGTAACGTCGATATTTTGACCGGCAAGAAAACCATAATGAGCTATCTACTTAAACCAATTAATAGAGCACAAGAGGTGGCCTTCCGTGAGCGCTAGTCCAAAACTTCAACATCCTCCAAAGTCCAATCATTTAAGTCTCAAAGCCACCAAGCAGCATCCAAAAGTCTTGCCCAGTGGGAAAGACATGGATGGACAAGACGGTTCAAAATTTAGAGTCGTCTCACATGCAGGCAATAGGTATGCCTTCAAACTTGAAACCGTATTCTGGCAAATTTTGCAGTTAGCAGCCGATGGTAAGAAAATGAGGATCGGCGCATACATTGCCGACATCTTACAGTCAGACAAAAAAACCGAAAACAAAACTTCCACATTGAGAACCCACGCCGCTGAGTGGCTCTGCCGGCAACTCTACGAGGCAACATCAAAAATGATTAGCCCGAGAATGCTTGGAAAGGTGGTTGCCGCCAGTCCCGTTCCAGCACTTGCGATGGACGCACAAAACCGGATTGTTGGCCAAAATACACCTTTTTTAGATTTGCTTAGCAACCAATTAGGTGATCGAGACATCTCTGAACTAGGAACTATTCGCGTAAAATTTGCTCGGGATATTTCAGCAGTGAAATCTTCTCAGGCCAGTTTGACCGGGCCCTATGCAAACGAAACTATTCAAATACGATCTGACTTAGGTGAATGGAGTTTTCAGTCGCGCGTTGTCAATATTCAATCAACGCAAGGAAATTCAATTGGATTACTCTTATTCATCACAAATTGACGCGTATTGCTTCAAGCCTTCCTTATACATTTCAGACCAATTTCCTTCTGATTGGTTGAAGCCTGATCGCCAGACAGTTCCGTCCCTTTCCGAGCACACAAATTTAATAGAGAAATCTTGAGCGCCCGATGAACTATTTTGATTTAATAGGTGGAAAACAGGGGCAGAAAGCAAAAAATGAGGCCCCAAAAAAAATCTTGGAGGAAGCCCAGCCGCAAAGTGTGCCTACAAAAAGAAATATCGATCTCTATTTAATTTGTTTGGAAAAGATCGGTGGCCAATACGGGCGTTCAACAACGACAGAAGTTCTTCTTTCCGGGCTCCCGCTCGACGATGGAAAGCTCTCACCCCAATTGGTCGAGCGCGCCGCTGGACGCTTGGGTCTCAAAGCCAAAAGATCAAAAACAAATATCGCAAGTCTCATCCCAATCGACGTCCCAGCCATATTGATTTGTAGCGACGGTTCGCCGATCGTCCTATTGGGCAAAGAAAACTCGTCGGGATATATCGTTTTTTCCCCCGATACGCGCATTGAGCGTGTCGTGCCCGCAAACGTCGTTGAAGCCAGCTATTCGGGCGCCTGCATAAAGTTCAAACCCACTTACCAGCCCGTCGACGCAGAGCCAAAAGATACCGAGAAAAAATCTTCTTTAGGCTGGTTTTGGAGTGTGGCGGGCGTTTATTGGCGCAACTATTGGATGATCATCCTCGCCACGACTATGATCAACCTATTGGCGTTATCTGTTCCATTGTTTGTCATGAACGCATACGACCGCGTTCTTCCAAATGAAGCATTCATAACGTTGTGGGTGTTCGTCGCGGGTCTGTTCATAGCGTTTTTGTTCGATTATTTACTCAAGATGGCGCGCGGTCGTCTTCTCGATCGCATCGGAAGAAAAATTGACATCGAAATTGCCTCCACACTGTTTCGGAAACTGCTTGGCGCCCGCCTTGCCGACCGGCCGGAAACCTCAGGTGTGTCCGCAAGTCGTTTCCAAGAGTATGAGGCCGTGCGTGAGTTTCTGTCATCAAACACGGTTATTATGTTTGTAGACATTGCTTTCTTTGGGCTCTTTGGTTTTGTCATTTATTTAATTGGCGGCTGGATCGTCATCGTCCCACTTGCAGCCCTTGTGTTAGTTGTCGCACTAGGTTTTGCGCTGCAAGCAAAGCTCACCGGCATCATAAAAAACGCACAAACAGAATCCGCTCTCAGGCATTCGATTTTGGTCGAGTCTATCGGCGGTATCGAAACCATTAAGAGTGTGCGCGCCGAAGGGTTCATTCTCAAGCGATGGGAAAATTTCGCCAAGGCGGCCGCTGAAAGCGCAGAGCAAATGAAACGCTTTGCCGCCATTGGCCTATATTCAACTGGAATGATCCAGCAGACAGTGATCGTTCTTCTTGTTGTGTGCGGGGCCTACCAATTTGCAGAAGGGGAAATGACCACCGGCGGCATCATTGCCGTTGTCATGCTGTCAAACCGGCTGATTTCGCCACTTAACATGATTGCGCAAAGTTTTACCCGCGCGCGCTACGTCTCCCTTGCGTTACGAGGGCTTGATGAGTTTATGCGCAAAGACGATGAGCTATCCTCTGGTCATGGATTCGTCGCCCGCAAAATCAACCACGGCTACATCGAATTTAAAAAGGTGCAATTTCGCTACCCCTCAAGCGACGCTCTCGTTTTTAACGACCTTAGCCTCACCATAAGTCCCGGTGAAAGAGTAGGTATTTTGGGTCGCATGGGATCGGGAAAAACAACTGTCGGTCGCCTCGTAACCGGTATGTATCAGCCGACATCCGGCGAGATCCTTATAGATGGCGTCGACATAAAACAATACCATCCCCACGTCCTACGTTCAGCCATTTCGCTTGTCGTACAAGATGCCGAACTTTTTTATGGGACCGTGCGCGAAAATATCATCATGGGCAATCCGACCGCGTCGGACGATGACATCGTACGGGCTGCACAATTGTCTGGCGCCGAAGAATTCATCGCAACCCATCCCAAAGGTTTTGAAATGAACGTGGGCGAGCGAGGCAGCCGCCTGTCCGGTGGCCAACGTCAATCCGTTGCACTTGCGCGCGCGCTGATATTGAGGCCAAAGGTTCTGTTTCTTGATGAACCAACAAGCTCTATCGACAGGCCCTCTGAAGCCCGCTTTATCGAGCGCCTAAAAAAGGCTCTAAAACCAGAACAGACCCTCATCATCACAACACACCGCAACAGTCTTCTAACGCTGGTGGATAGGCTCGTAGTTCTAAACGACGGCGGTGTCTTTCTTGATGGCCCGCGTGATGAAGTGATCAAGCGTTTGGCACAAATTAGAAAGCAAAAAATGGAAGAGCGGCCCAGTAAAGAAGAACAAGGCCGCCCATCAAAAGAAGATCGGACAATAAAAAGTGAAGTTTAGCCGCGCTGACAGCAAACCTAACGCGTGTCGCCCAAAAGTGGGTGCCGGTTTTGGGGCAAACGACACGCGAAAACAAAGCACTAAAGCATGGCAAATGAATCCCAATGAAATGAGACATGCTTTAGTGATAATTGATCATACGACCATAATAACAATCGCACTTTGAAATCATATCTTCGTTGATTTCTCCACGGCGCAATACATTTCGATGAAAATATCCGCGATGGCCCGCGCCACCCAAATAGCCTGTCGCCTTGCCACATGCGATTTTGGCTTCGATGGCCCAGTCATATCTGGCACTTGAGCTCGCGAGCGTTCCGGGTTCAAGTGACACATCGAGCGCATGTTGAAATCGCTGTTCCACAGCCTCATAAATGTCTTGCGCGTCTCCAAGGTCCACAAGTGGCGAGCGTCTCATGAGGTGGCACGACGATCCACCGTAATGATCCGTCTCATATCCCAAATCGGCAGCCAAGCCGGGTGTCACGAAAAACGAGCAAAGCAAGCTGCCCGCAAGCGCAGCGGTCGCAAAGAGTCGCATCTCAATCCCTCTCAAGACTTCCAAATCTTTTCCCATCGATAACGAGGAAGTTTCCAAAACACGACAACTTGCGAAAAGCGAGTTACACGACGTCGGTTCCGGTATTTCCTTGACCATCATCATACAAGATTCGGATCGTTTCGTTGCCTGTTACGACGTTTTGCAACACCACAACTGTTTCTGCCGTGTAGGCATCGCCCGCTGAACCATCTGGGTCCACCTGAACTTGCGTGTTAACACCATCGTTCATGATCGCCACATGACCAGAGGCTTCCAAATCCGTTCCAAGTGAGACATCAAGAAGCTCAGTAAGGTCTATCAAGTCCTCATCACCGCCAACACCGCTATAATCGGTTATGACGTCTTCGATGCCCACCTGAATGGTGTCTGCACTGACAACAAACGTATCTTGGCCAGCACCACCCGTCATGGTGTCTTCGCCAAGACCACCATCAAGCCTGTCGTCACCGCCCATGCCAATCAGAGTATCATCACCACGGTTGCCATAAAGGATGTTGTTCTCGCCATTGCCCGTCAACGTGTCATTGAAGTCTGAGCCAATGAGGTGAAGAACATCACCCATCACAGTCTCATTCACCGGGACGCCGCTGGTAGCAAAGCTGGTCGTGAATCCATCTGTCGGCATCAAAGTGAAGTCGAGTGATGAATTGATCTGGTCGCCATCAGCATCCTCAAGCACCAACCCAAGAGAAACATCAACCGGATCACCTGGATTAATAACAACGGCGCCAAAATCGCCAATCTTAAACTCTTCACCGCTTTCGTAGTAGAACTCTAGGCTATTATAACCATCGGCTGTAAACACCGATATAGAAGTGGTGTTGGTCGGATTCGCACCACCATCGCCGGTCACGCCATCGACCGTGATACGCGTATTGCCATCGCCATCAACATAGCTATCGATGGTGAAATTAATACCGCCAATCATGATAATGCTTGGAAGCGCAGTCGTCGTAAGATCGATGAATTTTTTGTCGCCCGCGTACTCGATCAATAATCCTGTAATAGTGTCGGTGGTTCCATCGCCAACAACGTTGTTACCGTCAGGATCATCAAACGCAATGATACCAACCTTTGAGCCCGTCGTGGCGGTGAACACAGCGGTCGCACCGTTGGTCGTGTAGTGCCCGTCGAAAACATGATCCCGATTGGCCGCATTGCTATAGTCACCGGGATTTGAATTCTTCTGCGGATCACCTGTTAGGTCAACAACGAAGTCAATCCGCACGCCTTCATCGGCACCAACCGAGTTTCCCGAACCCACGCCACCAGAAATGGCACTCGAGTTGATCGTTCCGCCGTCCATTCCGTTGACAATTGGCGTCAGCAGCAGATCCTGACTGTCATCGTCGACCGGCGTATCTGACGGACCCTGTCCAGACGGAACAAACCCTGCCCAAGGATCATTACCGCCGACGAAGTCAAAGTCGCCGCCACTGAAGTCGATCGTGCTTGCGCCACCATCTACAGGCTTGAACAATTCGACAATGTAGGTGTCGTTCGCGGTGGCTAAGCTGCCATCTGTATCCAGAACAACAATGAATATTGTTTCTGGATTGGGATTCATCGGATCAAACGTGTCAGCGTCGTACGTGTCCAACGTCGATGCAACAAGCGTTTGACCATCGCTCGTCAAATGATAGTAAATCGGCTGCGTGTTGGATGTTAAGCCGCTATCAATTCCATCAAGCGATGAATTGAATTTAATCGACCCAAGCTGATCAGCGCCGACGTTGTCATCGATATTTTCGTCGATGTCCAGCTTACCGCTTTCAGCAATTTGGCCCTGATTGAGCAGATAAATCGATTCAGGGAAGACCTCGATCGGCGTGTCATCATCAATAATGACCTGCAATGATCCCGTGGTCGCATCACCATCGGCATCTTGAACCGTATAGGTGAGGTCAAACGTCCAATCTGTCTCCAAATTGTCAGCTTGTGCAGGTTCATGATGGTCGAGCGCCGCTAAGAGCGTCACCGTAAACGCGCCCGTCGCAGGATTTGTCACTTCGACCTTAAACACATCCTTGGTGCCGTCATTGGCGGTTAATGTGTTCGTTCCTGCGTTCCAGCTAAACGTAACGGTAATGCCAAGCTGCGATTGCATCGTTCCGTCCATGGACGCAAAGTCAATCGCACCAGCGCCATCTGTTCCGAAATCGTGAGACAACGTTCCAGACGACATGATCGGCCCATTGATCATTGGGTTAAAGTCGCCCGGTCCACCCAGATTACCGCCGGGCAAACCATCCTCGTCCAGCGTAATTGCGTTGTTGCTGGATGTGCTTGGCCCATCATCTTCAATTTTGAACACGTTTCCGCCGCCAAGATTAATCGACGCTGTCGCAGTATCACCGTCCGCATCGATGATAACTTGCTCGATCTTCAAGAGATCTGCTGTTGCGGTCGTCAGGACTTCTTGATCATCGTGATCACCCGTGTCCGAATGCCAGATGTTGTTCAATTGCGTGAACGTCACGATACCCGTCGTCGAGTCGATCTCGATCGTAAAGTAATCTGTACCGCCGGCGGATCCAGTAATCGTATTTCCCGCCTGGTTGAGCAAAATCTCCGAACCTTGCCCGATGCCATCGCCGTCCATGTCGCTGGTATCCGTCGGATCAAGGGCATACAAACCCGATCCAACGTTATTACCATCCAACACGAGGAAATAGGCCTTGATGCCCGGACCGTCCGTGCCATAGTCTGCCGGTCCGACAAAGTTGTCGGCAAAGTTCGCTGTCGCAGAGACAACGCCATCGCCGTTCGGCGGCACTGGGCTTTCGTCCAGCACAATCATGTCGAGCGTGGCTTGCCCATCAACCGTTGCCGACGGCCCATCGTCTTCAATCTTGAAGACGTTGCCACCACCAAGATTTATGGACGCTGTAACAATATCACTATCTGCATCTACGACAGCTTGCTCAACCTTAAGCAAATCAGCAGATGCTGTCGTCAACGCTTCTGAGTCATCAGGGTTTGTGGGATCACCGTGCCAGATGTTATTGAGCTGCGTAAACGTCACGATGCCTGTGGCAGTGTCAATCGAAATCGTAAAGTAATCGGTACCACCAGCAGATCCTGTAATCGTGTTGCCAGTTTGATTAAGCAAGATCTCCGCACCCTGCCCAATGCCATCGCCATCCATGTCGGACGTATCAGTGTTATCAAGCGCATACAAACCAGATCCAACGTTGTTGCCGGTCAAAACCAGGAAGTAGGCCACGAGCCCCGGACCATCCGTGCCAAAATCCGTCGGCGCCACAAAGTTATCGGCAAAGTTCGCTGTCGCAGAGACAACGCCATCGCCGTTCGGCGGCACTGGGCTTTCATCCAGCACGATCATGTCGAGCTGCGCTTGCCCATCAACTGCGGCACTCGGCCCATCGTCCTCAATCTTGAAGACATTTTGTCCAAGATCGACCGCTGCCGTCGCGCTATCACCGTCCGCATCAACAACGGTTTGGATAATCTGCAACAGATTGGCCGACGACGTGGTCAGCGCCTCTGAGTCATCAGGGTTTGTGGGATCACCGTGCCAAATGTTATTGAGCTGCGTAAACGTGACGACGCCCGTGTTGGGATCAACTTCAATGGTGAAGTAATCTGTACCACCAGCAGAACCCGTGATCACATTGCCCGACTGATTGAGAACAATCTCATCACCCTGACCGTAGCCGTCACCATCACCGCTATCATCCGTATCCGTCGGATCCAGCGCAAACAAGCCGGAGCCAACATTACTCCCAACGAGGTTCAGTGAATAGGTCGCAGCACCCGGCCCATCCGTGCCAAAATCCGTAGGCGTAACAAAGTTGTCCGCAAAGTTGGCGGTCGCCGACACAATGCCGTCGCCATTAGGCGGCACCGGACTTTCATCCAGGATAATCATGTCAAGCGGCGCAGAACCAACGGCTGCACTTGGTCCATCGTCTTCGATCTTGAAGACTCCCTGACCAACATCAAGCGCGGCGTTCGCGGTATCCGCATCCGCATCAAACACAATTTGGATTATTTGCAACTGATTTGCACTCGACGTTGTCAACGTCTGACTATCGTCTGGATTACCCGTATCAGGATGCCAGATGTTATTGAGCTGGGTGAATGTCACGACACCCGTATCAGCGTTTATTTCGATCGTGAAATAGTCGGTGCCTCCAGCAGACCCCGTGATCACATTGCCGGCTTGGTTTAAGACGATCTCATCACCTTGCCCAATACCATCACCGTCCATGTCACTCGTGTCGGTGTTGTCGAGCGCATAGAGGCCGGAGCCGACGTTTGGACCACTCAGTAAAAACCCGTAAATGACGCCGCCTGCTCCGTCGGTGCCGAAGTCCGTCGGTCCAACAAAGTTATCAGCAAAGTTGGCGGTCGCAGAGACAACGCCATCGCCGTTCGGGGGCACAGGGCTTTCGTCCAGTACGATCATGTCAAGCTGCGCTTGACCATCAACAGATGCACTGGGCCCGTCATCTTCAATCTTGAAGACGTTTCCGCCACCCAGATCGATCGCGGCCTGGGCGCTATCGCCATCCGCATCCACAATAGTTTGCACCACTTGCAGCAAGCTCGCCGATGATGTTGTCAAAGTCTCGCTGTCGTCATGATCGCCCGTATCGCCATGCCAGATGTTATTGAGCTGCGTGAACGTAATGACGCCGGTATTGGGATCGATCTCGATCGTAAAGTAATCCGTACCACCAGCAGAGCCAGTAATGACGTTTCCGGCCTGGTTGAGAAGGATCTCATCGCCCTGGCCAAAACCGTCGCCGTCCATGTCGGACGTGTCGGTATTATCAAGCGCATAGAGGCCCGAACCGACATTGCTGCCAACGAGGTTCAATGAATAGGCCACCGACCCAGGACCATCCGTGCCAAAATCCGTCGGCGCCACAAAGTTGTCCGCAAAGTTCGCCGTCGCCGACACAACACCATCGCCATTAGGCGGCACCGGGCTTTCATCCAGCACCAGCATGTCAAGCGTGGCTTGGCCGTCGACAGTTGCACTTGGTCCGTCATCTTCAATCTTAAAAACACCTTGCCCGAGGTTCACCGAGCCCTCAGCGCTGTCGCCATCCGCATCGACAACCGTCAGCACGAGTTTCAACAAGTCCGCCGATGAAGTGTTCAGCGTCTGGCTATCGTCATGATCGCCCGTGTCGGCGTGCCAGATGTTGTTCAATTGCGTGAACGTGATTTCGCCCGTTGTGGGGTTCACTTCAATCGTGAAGTAATCCGTTCCGCCAGCCGATCCGGTGACCACGTTGCCCGACTGATTGAGAACAATCTCATCACCTTGGCCAATGCCGTCGCCATCCATGTCGGACGTGTCGGTATTGTCCAGCGCATACATGCCGGAGCCAACATTCGTTCCCGTCAGCATAAGAGAAAACGTTCCCGAACCTGGTCCATCTGTACCAAAACCAATGGATACAGAGCCGCCTGAAAGGTTGGCACTTGCTGAAACAATGCCGTCGCCGTTTGGTGGGACTGGACTTTCGTCAAGCGTGATCATGAATGGAGGACCGCTGCCCTCAATGCTGGCACTCGGCCCGTCATCTTCAATCTTGAACACGTTTTGCCCAAGATCGACTGCGGCAGTGGCACTATCGCCATCCGCGTCAACAACCGTTTGCACGATCTGCAACAGATTGGCTGAGGTTGTGGTCAGCACTTCTTGATCATCGTGGTCACCCGTGTCCGAATGCCAAATGTTATTGAGCTGCGTGAACGTAACTTCGCCAGTTGCGGGGTTCACTTCGATCGTAAAGTAATCTGTACCACCAGCAGAACCCGTGATCACATTGCCCGACTGATTGAGAACAATCTCATCGCCTTGACCAATGCCATCTCCGTCCATGTCGGACGTGTCAGTGTTATCCAGCGCGTAAAGACCTGAGCCAACATTGTTGCCAACAAGGTTCAACGAGTAGGTCGCTGCCCCTGGCCCATCCGTGCCAAAGTCCGTAGGCGCGACGAAGTTGTCGGCAAAGTTGGCCGTCGCCGACACAACACCATCGCCATTAGGCGGCACCGGGCTTTCATCCAGCACAATCATGTCAAGTTGAGCCTGACCATCAGCGGTGGCGCTCGGCCCGTCGTCCTCAATTTTGAAGACGTTCCCGCCACCCAGATCAATCGCGGCTTGGGCGCTATCGCCATCCGCATCAACAACAGTTTGCACGACTTGCAACAAGCTCGCCGATGATGTTGTCAAAGTCTCGCTGTCGTCATGATCGCCCGTATCGCCATGCCAGATGTTATTGAGCTGCGTAAACGTCACGACACCCGTGTTGGGATCGATCTCGATCGTAAAGTAATCCGTACCACCAGCAGAGCCAGTAATGACGTTTCCGGCCTGGTTGAGAAGGATCTCATCGCCCTGGCCAAAACCGTCGCCGTCCATGTCGGACGTGTCAGTGTTATCCAGCGCGTAAAGACCTGAGCCAACATTGTTGCCAACAAGGTTCAAGGAATACGTGACATCGCCCGGACCGTCGGTGCCAAATTCTGCTGGTCCCACAAAATTATCGGCAAAGTTTGCCGTCGCCGACACAATGCCATCGCCATTGGGCGGCACTGGACTTTCATCCAGCACAAGCATGTCAGGTTGAACGTCGTCAGCGAAGGCGCTCGGGCCGTCATCTTCAATTAGGAAAAGTCCCTGGCCCAAATCGACAGAGTCCGTAGCGACATCGCCGTCATTATCAACGACCGTTTGAACCACATTTAAAGTGTTCGCCGGTGACGTTAGAGCTTCTGTGTCATCGTGATTGAAGATGTCTGCATGCCAAATGTTTTCGAATTGCGTGAATGTGATATCGCCCGTGTTTGGATCGATTTCGATCGTGAAGTAATTGATGCCACCGGCAGAGCCTGTAACCACATTGCCGGATTGGTTGAGCAAGATCTCGTTGCCCTGACCAATTCCGTCACCATCCATGTCGCTGGTGTCAGCGGGGTCCAAGGCGTAAAGCCCGGACGACACATCGGTTCCAACCAATTCAAGGGCATAAGTCGTGGAACCTATACCGTCGGCACCTGGAACAGTCGAAATCGCAAAGAGGACGCCCGCCGGAACAGTAATGGATCCCAACGTGCCCGTTTCATTTTCGCCCGGGTTTTCTCCAAGACTTTCATCGATGATGAGTTCCAGTTCATCAACCAATTCCACATCTGTACCTGGAACGTCATCAACGACCTGAACGGACAATGTGCCAGAAGCACTGTCTCCATCTATGTCTGTTACCGTGACCAGAACGTTATCGAATATCGAGTTCTTGCCGTTGTCTGAAAAACCATGATCGAGCGTGTTGTCTTTCAGCGTGTACGTGTATGTGACAACGCCCGTTGCCGGATTGTACCCCGTGATTGTCAAATCACCGTAAGAGGTCCCAACGATCGTCACTGGCGTCGTGTTTGTGGCAAGAAGTTGCGCTTCTGTGAAAACTGTCGCGCCAACCTGCAAGGTACCAAGGCCATCGGGTGTTGAAATTGTAAAGGACTCTGCCTTCGTCAGTTGAGTTCCATCTGGCGCCGAACCGTCAATAAGGTTTTCTTCAAATACGGTAAGTTCACCACCATCCGCTTCAGGCGTAAGGCCACTAATTGAAACCGGGTTATCAACGGCCGGTAAGAGTTCTGCGACCGCTGGCACAAAGATAGGTTCTTCGAGCTCTTCAAATGTCGGCGGTACAAATCCAAAGGCTGTGGGTGGCAGAAGCGCAGAAATATCAAGCGCTGGACCAATATCTCCAGGCGGTTCGGAAAGATTATCGCCTGAGCCTTCCTGCGGTTCTGCGGCAACTTGCGAAACCTGAAGACCAAGGGCCGTAGCAAGCGCCGTCGGAGAAATCGCAACGTTACCAATGACGATTGTTGGAACAAAAAGCACGCCACCGATCTCATAAACAGCGGCATCAATAATAATGACGCTGCCATCGGGCTGCGTCAGGATAAGGTCCTTGCCTTTAACTTGGACGGCCGACAGCGACGTACCTTCGGGCAGAACGACAATTTTTGTGATTGGATCGACAGTGAAATGGGTCTCTTTGCCGCTCGTTGTGGTGGGCGTTTTACCTTCGCCAGGCTTGGCATCTTTGGATCCCGGATCACCCTCCTTGCCTTCATCAAACGCCGCAGGGTGCGCCCCTGCCACGGAGGGTTCACCGGGCTTTTCTGATTTACCAGCTTCACCGGATTCGCCGGCTTCCGCCATGTCAAAGGACTGATCTTGGCCCTTTTGCACTTGGCTTGCAGCAGTTTCGGGAGAAGCATCTTCAACACGATTGTCAAAGAATTGCCGCACCCAACTTTCCACCGACGCCCTAAAGGATTCCATGACCAAGCTCCTCTGGTATTGATCCCCGTTTCAAATGTTGCGTTTGATTATTACTGTGCGGAAGGCTTCCCTCGAGTACCGTGCTACCCGCAACGAATAGTTTTCGCTTGAACAAAAAATAGGGAAAGCATGCGGAGACTCGCAAATTGAAAAATCAAAAAATCACATAACTGAATATGCAAACCACGAAGAAAAAAACATCGAATTTGTCACGATTAAATACCCCAAAAATTGGCCGATATTAAAAAACAAAATGCACGACAATTCGCGCAGGTTTTCGATCGAATTTCATTCGAGTTTGTAATCAGGGCGCACCAAAAAAGTAAGAAAACATCAATTACTGGACGACTCGATTTAATGGGCAAGCACAGCCAAAAAAGCTCTCAAATTAAAGTCCGATCGGTGCGCCATTGATAAATGGAAAAGAAAAATTGAACACGCATTCAATGCACAAATGTCAGCGCCTATAAAAAAGTTTTAGAATAAACATATCTCCGCCTCAGACATTTGAAATGTCTATCATACCAAGAGATCAAACACGTACTTTTCTGGATTTGATATTGGGCAAAGGGCAAGTATCTCGAAATTGGCCTAGGCACCATCGATATAAGGAACTGATATTCGATGACTCAAAAATAAGCGCGACCGGCAACCGCATCCTCATGCATGGCGAACGAGAGCAAAAATTGATGAGTGCTGTCTGACGCCAAACACGGCCTGTATTGAAAGGGTAAAGACCTGACACTCGCGGGCTCCTTGGGACGGGTTGCCGCCGCCCCACCCTCTAGCTATAACCACGTTAACCAATTAAGCCTCGACAAAAAGATGCAGAGGCAAGCGGGCCTCACGCATTTGGCGTTCAGATAATATGGATCGTCCTGGCGTAGAGTGTTCGGGTTATGGGTCGGGCGGAGCGTAGCGCAGCCTGGTAGCGCACTTGCTTCGGGAGCAAGGGGTCGGGAGTTCGAATCTCCCCGCTCCGACCAGAATGTTATTCTAGCGTATAAATAGCGGTCTACTCACCGGTGGCCTAAAACACCACGCCAAGATCGTTGCTTGCAAAACAAAGCCGCGAGAACGCACGACATTATGAACTCCGATGTAAAATTCAACACGTCGATGACGTTCGACTACGGCGAGCCCACAGGCATGGCGCCGGGCGTATCTCGCATCGTTGCCAACAACCCTTCGCCATTTACATTCAAAGGCACGAACACATATCTGCTGGGTTCCAAATCCTTGGCCGTCATCGATCCGGGTCCCGACGACGAGGTTCACCGAAAAGCAATTCTTGAAGCGGCCGCAGGCCGACCCATCACGCACATCTTCCTTACCCACGCCCATCGCGATCACAGCGATGGTCTTGAAAAACTTAAAGCGGAAACCGGTGCCATTTTTTGCGGGTATCGCAGAAGTAAGCCCGACGAACGAGCTTCAGACCATTTGACGCCCTCGGGCCGCGCCTTCATAGACTTTGACCTTCGCCCAGATCTCGAACTTGCAAATGGTGACATGATCGATGGCGAAGATTGGTCCCTTGATATCTTTCATACGCCGGGGCATGCCCCCGATCACCTTTGTATGTCGGAAAGACGATCGGGCATCTTATTTTCAGGCGATCACGTGATGGGATGGAACACAACGGTCATTGCACCACCGGAAGGCCGCATGTCCGACTACGTGGCATCATTAGAAAGTCTCAGCAATCATCCGGCCTCGTTGTTCCTTCCAGGACACGGAGGTCGGATCAAAGAACCGTCTCGTACAGTGAAGGCTTATCTTTTACATCGACGCTGGCGCGAGCAAACCATCCTCGATGCCATCAATGCGGGCCACATAACGATCAATAATATTGTGCCAGAGGTCTATCGCACGCTCGATCGCAATCTGGCCGTCGCGGCTGCACTGTCTGTCCAAGCCCATGTGGAACACTTAATAGAGCTCGGTATCTTATATTCGGTCAAACCGCTCAAGTTCGACACACCGCTTCAACTGGCCTAACGCGTTTTTTAGACTATTGCCGCTTCTCGCGTGTTGTTTTTCTTTTTTTGAGTTGGTCCGCAACGCTCGGTACTGATTCTTCCAAAAGGACGACAATCGCTCCTAAAATAGCCCGCACCCGCTCAGCATTTTGTCCCAGGTCATGGCGCCCATAGCGTGAGGCGGAACGAACATCAATGCGAGAATTGCTTCCACTACCAACAACGCGAATAGCCACATCATCATAAAACCCTAGCAAAAAAGTTCTGTCGTAGGCCTCAATTAGTCCCGGCTCTTGTTGTGTTTTCCCCGGTGGTTCTTCACTAACGACAATTAAATTTTGCCTGCGCACAGCCGCCGACGCAATTTCAAAAACTTCCCGCGCCGACCGGTTGATTGTTATGGGCTTAAGGTCTGGGTACGCGTTTCTTTGCATTTCGGCAAAGTGTTGAGGATACTTTGTCGGGTTTGCATCCTTTGCGCGCAATGACCTGATACGCACAAATGGTACCGGGTATTTAGGATCCGTCACAACATCATTGATTTGCGGAAGCGTCCGATATTGATCGGCCTTGATGAGCGGCCAAGCCAGCAAGCCAATAGCAACAAGCACGCCGACAACAATCCGTGGCACACCGGCTCCCCCCGTCGCCCACAAACGCATCGCACCAATAGCGCCGGCTACCAGCGACAATAAAGCCCCCAGCATCACAAGTTTGATGAGATTGAGCGCCACCGGCGTGGACATCGAAAACAAGCGATGCAGCAACAGCGTCACAATCAGGAGGCCAAGACTGAAGAATGCAATGCGCGTGCACCACCGAGCCGCTAACGGGGATTTGTATTCAGGTTCACGTTGCATTCGCATTTTAAGTTCCTTGCCAGACCTGCACCCTTCTTACTGCCTTGCCACAAGTAATCAATCTCGTCATGTCTATTATGCGACGTTCAGTTCTCGACCGGTCATAGACCTATCGGATTTCATAAAAATATCTGCGGGCAGCTCCATAAAGGCACTTTCATCAAAAATCGCCCGGGCATAATAATGGCAATTCGTTTTGACGTTGTGCGGTCACGCGCCATCGGACGTTTGCAATAACCCATAACTTTCAGCGCACGCAAGAATGCAACGATCTGGCTTAAGTCATCTGTTTAAGACCGCAATTTTCTTGATTGCGGCCTTTGCTGGTGCGTGTTGCGGATCGAGAGCCGCGGAGGCAGGCCAAGGAGCGACAAAAAGACCGTTGCGCATTCTGAGTTGGGATCTTGACGCCGGCGACAAGGCGATACCCACGCAAGCTGAAAAAACTGAACCCAACCGTTGGCGCCATACATTTGGCACGGAACGCCGAGAAAAGACCAAGGCGCAAATGTCAAATCTTGCAGAAGAGCTAAACGCCGACGTTGTATTATTGCAAGGCGTACGAAGCGTTGGAAAAACAAAGCGGATTTTTCCGGCACGTCGATGGGCCCTCATTATTTCGCGGCAAATCTTGGGCGTGTATTCGAATGCCGAAGGCGGTAGGTCACGAGTGCCCGCCAATTTCGCCACAACAGCCATTGCAGTGCGCTACAAAAGCGGCGTGCGCATCACGGCGCGCGAACATCTCCTGCAGCTTGCCACGGAAACCGAAAGACCGGGCGAGCAGCGAGACGACAACACCCAAGGTGGCAAAACCAACAAAATACCAAAGCCAGCCAAGGCCGGCGTGGCAGCACGACTTCGGTATGAAGGAAAAACCATATGGGTTGTTTCAACGGCCTTTCCGGCACGGTGCCCGTTAAACGGAAAGTCCCGCTCCTGCATGAAAAGAAAACAGTTGCGCAACTGGGCCCAGAACAAACGCACCGCTGGTGTACCGGTAGTGCTCGGCGGCAAGAACGTCGCGCTCATTCCTGACAAGGCCCAACCCAAAAGTGGACCGCGGCACGTGCAATTCGATCATTGCGAGGCACAAGGCTTCGTCGCCAATCTTAAAGTGGCCGCTCTTCAGGCGATAGACATCAAAACAAGGTGCCTCGGCCTCATTGAGGTCCTACCCTAGTGGATCGCCAGACCATGCGTCTGCAGTGCCACTAAGGATAAAGCAATGTTTTCTCCCATGCGTCTTCAGACTTCGCGCGCCTAAAAACGACACGATCATGGAGCCGGTGCTCCCGGCTATGCCAAAATTCTATCTCAACAGGTATCAGTCGATATCCCGACCAGTGTGGCGGGCGCGGGACGTCGCGATCAGCATATTTGTGTTCAATAGCCGCCACCTTCTCCTCAAGCTCGTGCCGTGCTGATAAAGGACGCGATTGATCTGACGCCCATGCACCGATTTGGCTGAGCCGCGGTCGCGACGCAAAATAGTCATCTGCTTCTTGGTCAGAGACTCTGTCAATTGTTCCTCGGATACGCACCTGCCGCCGCAGGGACTTCCAATGAAACAAAAGCGCCGCACGCGGCGTTGTCTTTAGCTCCAACGCCTTTGCGCTCTCCAAATTAGTGTAAAATACGAATCCCCTATGTGCTGATCCTTTCGGGTCAACATCTTTTAGAAGCATCGTCCTGAGATTAGGCAGACCAAAGTTATCCACAGTCGCGAGCGCCATCGCATTTGGGTCGTTGATTTCATTTGCTTCTGCATCTGCGTACCAGGCGGCAAACAAGTAAAACGGATCCGTTGAAGCGGTGAAATCACCAGCCTCCTTTGCCAGTTGCTCATCCAATTGCCAGTTTTCCTTCACCGAACGCACCTCGTCAGACCACGTGCCCATTTATTGGGCGCAACCAAACTGTAAACAGACTCTAAACTGTGGACCAACAACAAAACACACAAGACAAATCTTCAGCGGATTTTAACATCTCTCCCGCACAATTCGAACAACCAGCCAGAATTCCGTTACTGGCATAAGTTGCGTTCTTGAGTGATTTGAGTGAGTTGCCATGCGTTTCAATAAGTCGTTGTCGCTACCCATTGCTGCGACATTTCTGGCTGTTCTTCTAACCGCTACATGCGTTTTCCCAACGGGGCTGGTCGTAGCCGAAGAACCAAAAAACCAAAACATCCTTTCAAGCCAAGATCTAAAGGTCAACACGCAAACCGCTGTCCCCACACCGGCTGTTCAAAAAGCTCAAAAGCGCGTGGCATATTCTCTGAGCCGTGCCGATCGCATTGCCGCACTTGAAAGCGTTCAGTTTGGCTTATCACGCGTGAGCGATGGATCAAGCTACATCTGGCACCGCAGTCATGGCCGGCTGTCCGGCGTCGTTCGCCCCACCAAATCCTTCAAAGACAGGGCTGGCAAGATCTGCCGCCATTTTGAAGTCATTTATGTTTCCGGGGATCTCGCCAAAAGGCTGGAGACCGTTGCCTGTCGGTTGGACAATGGCGTTTGGGAAATTAGTGGCTAGGCCCTGAAACGTCCCTAAGCTTCCAAAATCAATCAAGAAATATGTGCTCCCAGGCCCCTGAGTCCGCCCCCACGCCCCTATAAGGTTACTACACTGAGGGGGCGGCAACGCGCCGCTTGGGGTCCAGGGCCGAGCCCGCTGGACCCATGGGCCCTTTTGTGTAGGATGCCGCGGGACGATCCGCAGAAAATTGAGCAAACCGAACACATGAGGGGCAAATGAACGAAACCGCGCCTGCCGCAGCAACGACGGCCGGAACTATCATGGCTGGTAAGCGGGGGCTCATAATGGGCGTGGCCAACAATCGCTCTATCGCTTGGGGTATCGCGAAGGCGTGTGCAAATCAGGGCGCACAAATCGCCCTCACCTATCAAGGCGAAGCTCTCAAGAAACGTGTCGAACCCTTAGCACAGTCGCTTGGTTCAGACATCGTCCTCCCATGCGACGTGACAGATTCAAACTCCATGGATGCCGTGTTCACAAATCTTCAGCAGATTTGGGGTGGGTTGGATTTTCTTGTTCATGCAATCGCCTTTTCCGACAAGAACCAACTTGACGGGCGCTATGTCGACACCACAGAAGATAACTTCAATCAGACAATGAATGTCTCTTGTTATTCTTTCACCGCACTCTCGCAGCGCGCAGAAAAGTTGATGAGCAACGGTGGCTCGATCCTCACCCTGACCTACTACGGGGCAGAAAAAGTAATGCCCCATTACAACGTGATGGGCATCGCAAAGGCAGCCCTGGAAGCCAGTGTGCGCTACCTGGCAGCTGACCTTGGCAAATCAAATATCCGCGTTAACGCCATCTCGGCCGGCCCCATTAAGACTCTTGCGGCCTCCGGAATCTCAGACTTTCGCTACATATTGAAATGGAATGAATACAATTCACCCTTGCGCCGCACCGTGACCATCGAAGAAGTGGGCGCCGCCGGCATGTATCTCCTGTCCGATTTGTCTAAGGGCGTAACCGGAGAAATTCATCACGTTGACGCGGGTTACCATGTGCAAGGCATGAAAAACGAAGACGCGCCGGACATATCTGTCGTCTGAACGTCTTATCATGGGTCCGCGACGACCATCTCATTGGCAACCCAGCCCATGAAGACCTATCTCAGCAGTTCGTACGTCAGTTGGATTGAATTAAGCGGCATCATGTACGAATCTCGCTAGTCAAAAAGAATTCCGTAGAGGCTTGAAATCATGCGTGACGATGTCACGATATATTGTGTGCGCCACGGCCAGACGAAGTGGAACGCTGAAGCGCGTTACCAAGGCACAGCGGATATTCCGTTAAATGAACTTGGCCGCGCACAAGCAGCTCGCAACGGACAAGCCATGCGCGCACTGCTGCCAGGGATTGCGGAGGCAGACTTTGTTGCAAGCCCACTGATCCGCGCCAAAGAAACCATGAGGATCATGAGATCAGAGCTAGGGCTGTCCGAAGATGGCTTTCGCATCGATGACCGATTGCGCGAAGTTGATTATGGGCATTGGGAGGGCCAGCTCTCAACAGATTTGCCTACCACCGACCCAACAGGCCTATCAGCACGAAAAAAAGATCCTTTTAATTGGCGCCCCGAAGGCGGCGAGAGCTACGCCGACCTTATGCAGCGCGTCATCGATTGGCTTGAATCGGTGGAGCGCGACACTGTGGTTGCCGCCCATGGTGGTGTCAGCCGCTCGTTGCGCGGACATCTTGCAGGGGCCGACATGGATGGCGTTTTGCAGCTCGTCGCGCCACAAGACCAGATTCTTGTGATCAGACAGGGCGAGATGTCTTGGATGTGATGCTGGTGAAGACCGCAATTAGAACACGATGGTGCTCAAATGAAAAAGGGTCAGAGCAGCGGTAACTCTGACCCTTCTTAACACGCATTTTTCAAAACACTCGATCTGGCCTGCTCAGGACCAAAAGGAGCGTTCTTTTTTGTCGACGACCCAAAAGGTCGTCTGAAACTATAAAAACGCCACTAAAGAAAGATGCAGATTCCGCAGCATCTTACGCCCTGTGCGCCCCGAATTGTGCTTTCATCCGCGACCGATGTCGGTGCCCCGCTGTAGCCAAGCAAAGGACCAGAATGACGAAATGGCGTCCGGCCGATTCTGTTCAACACACGCCTTTGGGATGTCGCGTATCGATAAGAATCACGCACAGCTCACCAATTATTGTCGCTTTCTCGCAGGTCTGTCACGCACAGGACCGCATTTTCGTGGCTTGAAGGTCACGCAATCGGGGCATAAGAGTTATTTGCAACACACAAACTGCGGCTCAATCGAATCGAATCATGCAATTGAGCGGCACTTAGCTTTTGATCGGTGACACAAGCCCATGTCTCATAACACGTTCGGCCATCAATTCCGCTTTACCACGTGGGGAGAAAGTCATGGGCCAGCAATCGGCTGCGTCGTGGACGGCTGCCCGCCGGGCATCCCATTGGAAGAAAAAGACATTCAAGTCTATCTCGACCAGCGCAGGCCAGGCCAATCGCGCTTCACAACGCAGCGCAACGAGCCCGATACCTGCGAGATACTTTCCGGCGTATTTACAAATGATGTTGGCACGCAAGTCACCACGGGCACGCCCATTGCTATCCAAATTCAAAACGTAGATTCGCGGTCCAAAGACTATAGTGAGATCGCCAACAAGTTTCGTCCTGGACATGCCGACATCACATACATAGAAAAGTACGGCATCCGCGATTACCGTGGTGGCGGCCGATCTTCAGCACGCGAAACGGCCATGCGTGTGGCCGCCGGCGCCATAGCCCGCAAAGTTCTCAATGGCATCACCATAAGAGGCGCACTCGTTCAAATCGGCCCCCACAAGATCGACCGCAAGCGCTGGGATTGGCAAGCAATCGACCAAAACGCCTTCTTTTGCCCAGATCAACAAACAGCGGAAATTTGGACGGACTACCTGGACGACATTCGCAAGGCCGGATCATCCATTGGTGCGGTGATCGAAGTAATCGCCGAAGGCGTGCCCGCAGGCCTCGGAGCGCCTGTATACGGAAAGCTTGATCAAGACTTGGCCTCCGCCATGATGAGCATCAACGCGGTCAAGGGCGTTGAGATTGGCGCCGGCATGGCAGCAGCCGAGCTTACGGGCGAAGAGAACGCCGATGAAATTCGTGCAGGAAACGATGGCCAGCCGGTTTTTTTGTCCAATCACGCCGGTGGCGTTCTCGGCGGCATTTCAACAGGCCAAAACGTTGTTTGCCGCTTTGCCGTCAAACCAACGTCATCAATCCTAACCCCACGCCGCACTGTTGATCGCAAAGGCAACGACACTGAAATCGTCACCAAAGGCCGCCATGATCCCTGCGTGGGCATTCGCGCTGTTCCTGTCGGCGAAGCGATGATGGCGATTGTGCTCGCAGATCATGTCCTGCGTCACCGCGCCCAATGCGGCAGTTAGACCTGTGCCATAAACCATGTTAAAAATGGCATTGGAACTGACTTTGGTGCGTTTCAAAAAGTTTTCAGACCACAAAACAATTCATTGCCGAATTCATGGTCCTCAGATACGCTAGTTTTGTTGGCCTACTCTTGTTGGGTTTGATCTTTCTTACCTTCATCGCCTTTCAAAATTTCAACGTCTTTCCCTTCATCTCCATCGAGCCGTTAAAAAAATTTGCGGCCAAGTTCGATCCCCATCATCCGCCCTATAACTATGAGATGCTTTGGTCTGGTGATAAGGAATGGCCATGCAAAAACGGCGACGATCTGGCGTTACCCCATGATGTTGCAACTGTGCTCCGCTATAGAACCATTGATGAGGAGTATGAAAATCAGGTTATGACCATTTGGTTGAAGCTTTACAAATGTCATTTCAATCAATTCGGCGGATCACAGCTATTGGGTGAGACGCTTGAGGGTTCGGTCTCCCCATTTTATGTCGCCTACAAAAAAGTTTTGGGACGTCAAGAATATTACACCACATTTCATGCCTTCGTTTGGCCCGATAGCCATCCGTTTGCCGAACAAGACCCGACAATCAAAAAACTCCTATTTGATATATGCACACTCATGAAGAAAAAGTGGGATCGGGAATCCGTCCCTCGAGATTGCCTATCAGAAAAATACAAGTAGGAAGCGCCGTCAGTCTATCAGATCAACCGACGCCCAACTTGACAAACAATCTACATACCCCTCGTAACAAAGTGGAAAATCAGCCCAACCATAACGAAGAACAGAAATGGCGCAGCTTGCCACAGCCAGTTTTTCCAACGAGGGTAAGCATTTTTGTAGAACTCAATCAACTTGGCATCATGCGGATGAACATAAGTGTCATCAAATGATCTGTAAGTTTCTAGTTCTTCTCCGCGGACCCGTGCGTTAAAATGGCGAGCCAGTTGAACAAGTTTCTCTACGGTTTCCCTTGTTACTTGTTCGTCCTCTTCTGTGTCTTCGATCCAAAGGTCACCCGGTGCCCAAAACAAGTAGATAACTCTGTCCCCCGGCAGTTTGTAAATCAAGTCAAGATCATCATCCGAAGACTTGTAAACTTCCAAGGCATCCAATTTCTTGACAAGGTCCAAGACCTCGTCGCGTTCGATCGGAATCTCTTCTCCTTCAGATTTCGTTCGAACGATCGATAAATGATAGCCGCTCATGCGCTGTCCAAGTGCTAGTGCGCTAGCCCTGCTGACGCCGCCATCAACCCACGCTCTCGCTTTCCGGTAACACCCGCACCTCTTTGTCCGACATCAAGACTTCGCGGTCGAACCGGCCTTCCAATTTGTCAACCACAACCGATACCGATCCATCACCCGTCACATTGACGGCAGTACGCGCCATGTCAAACAAGCGGTCAGTGGCAAGTATGAAAGCGATACCCTCGGCCGGCAACCCAATCACACCAAGAACAACCGACAACGTCACCAATGATGCGCTGGGTACTGCTGCAACGCCTACCGAAACGATCGCCGACATCGCCGCCAAGCCAACGTATTGCATCAACGAAAGGTCTATATCGTAAAGATGAGCAATAAAGATCGCATAGACGCACTGGGCAATAGCTGTACCATCCATATTTACGGTTGCGCCAAACGGAACTGTAAAGCTGGACGTCTCCTTCGAAACCCCAATTTTATTTTGCAGCACACGTTCGTTAAGCGGAATTGTGGCTGCACTCGACGCTGATGAAAACGCAAATAGTGGAACAGAGGCGAATTTATAGAGAAACTTCGTCAGCGGGACGTTGGCAAAGAGCCGCAACAACCCACCGTACGTAATAATCACATGCAGCGCGAGGATCACGTAGCCCACAGCCAGCATCTGCGCCAGCACGAAGAACACATCGTAATCTTGTGTCGCAATCATCCAAGCCATAAATGCAAACACCGCAAATGGCATCAACGCAATCACAAAGTCGATAAACCTGTAAATGAGCCGCGACACGGCCTTCAAGATGTTGGCCAAGAGATCGCCGTGTTCCTTGTCAGCCCCATTTTGCATGACAAGGACCAACATCCCTGCCACAACGGCAAACACGATTGTCGCTAAGGTATTTCCGTCCACAAACGCCTTGAGCAAGTTGTTAGGCACAATTGTAAAGATCGTGCCCCAAAAACCATCATACTCCTTGGCATGCTGCGAGATCATCCCGACATCGCCCTGCGGCAAGTCGGTGAGGGCTGGAACGCTAATGTACTGAAACGCAAATCCCGCCACAACGACGGCGATCGTTGTCGCAAAAAATGTCGTCATCAAATAAAGCGCGAACGAATATCCGCCAACTCGCGCCGCTTTACCAATTTCTTTCAGCTCCAGAACGGCAACCGCAATTGAGGCAAAGATCAGTGGCACGATAATCATCTTGATGAGGCGCAAGACAATATCGCCAAGGGGCTTTAACGCTTCGCCGGCCTGCGGAAACAAAAAACCCAACGTAAGCCCGGCAACAATCGCAATCACGATTTGTTGGAGCATCGTCAGGCTTCGCCATGCACGGAACACTGAAAGCATCTTTTTTCCCCTCTTCACACAGGCGCAGACCCCAGCCTTTGGGGCGCCCGGTGTGAGTTTATCGGCTTTAACCTAAAGGAGACTAGGCGGCCTTGCCCACAATTGGCAAGCCTTGGCGCAAATTTGATCACGGCGGATCACAGTTTACGCGCCGTTTCGGCTTGGCAACGGGACTTGCGCTAAGTCGAAGGCAGCGTGTTGGCGGTCCAAAACGTTTTTTGCCGCAAAGCCTTCAATTGTTTCATTAAACAACCGGTACCAGTTTTGTTTGGCACCCAAATGCAAAAAGACGCTTCCCAATCCAATGGCAGCCCGGTCCATAAACACAAACTCGCGCGGCACTTTTACTGGGCCATTTTCTTTGAGCGTCTTGTGAACTGTAAAGGCTTCCTTCCGTCCGTACTCGCCAGGCGTCGTGCCTTCCGCAATGATCCGTTCACGATCCTCCAACATCGGCCCATAAATAAATCGCGCCCAAATATTCAAAGCATCAATGAGCCTGCGGCTAAGCCCATGAAAGCCCCAACTCTCGTAGGCATGCACAATGAGTTCTTCATCGTTTTTGAGAAGCCCGTTGTAAAGATCAATCACACCGCCGACAAAGGAAACGGGAAACGTGCGAATGCAGCCATAATCCAACAAATTGATGCCGCTTGGGACGCCCCCTTCTTCAAAAATCGTGTAATTGCCAAGATGCGGGTCGCCGTGAATGACACCATAATGACTAAACGGATACCACCACGCGCGGAACATGGCTTGTGCGATTATGTTTCTTTCGTCCAACGCACGCTCTTTGTAGTCCAATAAAGGCACCCCATGTAGCCATGTCATGGTCAACAAACGTCCCGTTGAAAGACCGAAATCGACACCTGGCACGCACACAGTGTCTTCATCAGAAAAGATGTCGGCGTAAAGTCGCGTGTGGCGCGCTTCAAGATCGTAATCAAGTTCTTCGCGCAAGCGCGCCGAGATTTCTTTCAAAATATCACGCGTGTCGATCGCCGGGTCCATGCGCGCATGAAATTGAAACGCGAGTTTGAGTTGATTAAGATCCGCTTCAACAGCCGATCGCATGTCCGGATACTGCAGTTTGCAAGCTAACTCTCGCCCATCATGCGCGACCGCTTTGTGCACTTGCCCAAGCGATGCCGACGCGGCCGCCGAAATATCAAAAGACAAAAAACGCGATTGCCACTCTGGTCCAAGTTCAGCGCGCATGCGACGCTTTACAAAGGCCGGCCCCATCGGTGGCGCTTGACTTTGCAAGCGTTGCAACGCCCGCGCGTAGTCTTTGGGCAACGCTTCAGGAATGGTGGACAAGAGTTGCGCCACTTTCATGATCGGGCCTTTAAGGCCCCCAAGCGCATCCGCTAACTCCTGCGCGGCGGTCTCTGGGTCACGGCTCACCCCCAGCACGCGATTGCCGACGGCGCGCGCAGCAACTGATCCCACACTGGAACCCACACGGACATATCGTGCAGCCCGCGCCGAAAATCGGTTGTTTTCGCTGTCCATATGAGGTCCTGCCAGCACAAACTGCGCACCTGTGCGCCGTCTGCATCTCTTGCCAATCCGCCAAATCTATATTGGACGGCAGACAAGACCTGTCTAGAGCAGAGACACCATAAAAAACCAAAAGGATCTATAAGGGCGAACGCTATCGGATGCTGGCGGTCCGTGCGCGTTTCGCATTTTCATAAAGTGGCATCACAGTTGGTAGGTTTTTCTGAATTGTGGCAATCCGCGTATCGTTTGCGGGGTGCGTTGAAAACCATTCCAGTGGCGCGCCTCTGGCGGCAGCACTCATTTTTCGCCAAAGCGTCACGCCAGCGCGAGGATCAAACCCTGCGCGTGCAGCAACCTCTATACCGACAAGGTCAGCATCGGTTTCATCATCGCGCGAATATTTAAGCGTCAATAGGTTGGCACCCGTTTTGACCAATGTGCCAGCCGTACCACCACCGACAGCAATGGCTGCAACTTCAGCCCCCACACTTGTGATGCCCGCTTTCGCCACACGAGCGCGGGCATGTTCTCTTAACGCGTGCGCAATCTCATGCCCCATGATGACACCAACTTCATCATCGCTGAGACGCAGCTTCGTTAAGATGGCAGAGTAAAACGCGATTTTCCCACCAGGCATGCAGAACGCATTAATCTGGTTGGAGCGAATGAGGTTGACTTCCCATTTCCAGTTCGGCGCACGGGCGTTAAACTTTGCAACGTGCGGAATGATCCGATGCGCAATGGAGCGTAATCTTTTGACTTGAGGGTCGCTATCAGGTGCCAGCGCACGCTGCGCGCGCGCTTTTTGTAAGATCTGCGAATATTGTGTGGAAGCTGTACCTTCCAATTGTTCTGCAGGAACAAGATTGCGCAAGCTTGACGACTGGCCAACCCCGACACCATCTCCAGTAGGGCTGGACTGATCCGTTGCACAAGATGAAAGACCAATCGCAAGCGCACAGGCAAAGCCGACGCGCAATGTCTTGAACGCGTGTCGTGCGCCTTTTTCCAAAAACTGCCAGGATCCATGTGTCATAGCGCTGACCCCCAATACCGCTGGTCGCAACCCGCATTTTTTACGCCATCCGAAGATCAGATTGCGAACCTCACCCCCACAATTCACCGATTCGCGACACTTTTTGTAAGCGGGTGTGCGGCTAGGCCACAGTTTTTAGCCCTATTCCGCCGCCGCCGCCGGCCCGTGCCCCAATTTTTCGCTGAGTTTGCCGATCAAAGCACCTGCGGCCTTAGGAATATTTGTGCCTGGACCAAAGACCGCCTGCGCGCCCGATTTAAACAAAGCCTCATGATCTGAAGGCGGAATCACGCCACCCACAACGATCATAATATCGCCGCGGCCTTGCGCGTCTAAAGCAGCCTTGAGTTCTGGTACCAACGTCAAGTGCCCGGCCGTCATGGTTGAAACACCGATCACATGCACATCGTTTTCAACTGCCTGCCGCGCCGCTTCATCGGGCGTCGCAAACAACGGACCAATGTCGACGTCAAATCCAAGATCCGCAAACGCCGACGCAATAACCTTTTGCCCACGGTCATGTCCGTCCTGACCCATTTTGGCAATCAAGATGCGCGGCCGCCGACCTTCGTTCTTATCGAACGTTTCGATCATCGCCTGCACATGCCCGACGTCTTCATTCACCGCCCCCGCCTCCTTTTTGTAAACGCCTGAGATAGCGCGAATTTCAGCACGGTGGCGCGTGAACACCTTCTCGATCGCATCGGAAATCTCGCCAACCGTTGCTTTGACACGTGCAGCTTTGACAGACAAGTCAAGCAGGTTCGCGTTTCCCTTTGCACCTTCAGTCAGCGCATGAAGTGCCGCGTCAACGTCGGCTTCATTGCGTTCTTCGCGTAGGCGTTTCAATTTATTGATCTGCTGTTCGCGCACCGATTGGTTGTCAACTTTTAAAAACTCAATATCGGCATCACCTTCAACCAAGTACTTGTTGACGCCAACAATGGTCTGTGTGCCGCTATCGATCCGCGCTTGGGCTCGCGCAGCAGCTTCTTCAATGCGCAACTTCGGAATGCCTGCATCAATGGCTTTTGCCATGCCGCCCAGTTTTTCCACTTCGTCGATGTGTTCCAGCGCGCGCCTCGCAAGGTCGTGCGTGAGCCGCTCAACATAATGGCTGCCGCCCCAAGGATCAGCAACCCGGCACGTACCGCTTTCCTGTTGCAACAACAGCTGCGTATTGCGTGCGATCCGCGCCGAAAAATCCGTCGGCAACGCAATGGCCTCATCAAGTCCATTTGTGTGCAAGGATTGCGTGTGTCCGTGCGTAGCCGCCATTGCTTCAATGCATGTCCGCGTAACATTGTTGAAGATGTCTTGCGCCGTCAGCGACCAACCCGACGTTTGTGAGTGTGTCCGCAAGGACAACGACCGCATGTCCTTAGGATTGAAATTCTCGCGCACCAACTTGGCCCACAACAATCGCGCAGCCCGCAACTTGGCCACTTCCATAAAAAAGTTCATGCCAATGGCCCAGAAAAACGACAGCCGCGGCGCGAACGTATCAATATCAAGGCCCGCATTAACACCGGCCCGGGCATAATCAATGCCATCAGCCAACGTGTAAGCAAGTTCAAGGTCAGCCGTCGCGCCCGCCTCTTGCATGTGATAGCCCGAAATTGAAATGGAATTAAATTTCGGCATGTTCTGAGAGGTGTAGGCAAAAATATCAGACACGATCCGCATCGATGGTCCGGGCGGATAAATGTATGTGTTGCGCACCATGAATTCTTTGAGGATGTCATTTTGAATGGTGCCGGCGAGTTTGTCGGACGGCACGCCTTGCTCTTCACCTGCGACAATAAACAACGCCAAGACCGGCAGCACGGCACCATTCATCGTCATTGAAACCGACATCTGCTCTAGCGGGATGCCCGAAAACAATGTGCGCATGTCGTAAATGGAATCGATTGCCACACCAGCCATACCCACATCGCCTTTGACCCGCTCATGATCAGAGTCATAACCGCGGTGCGTCGCAAGATCGAAAGCAACCGAGAGCCCTTTTTGCCCAGCCGCGATGTTACGCCGATAAAACGCGTTTGAGTCTTCCGCCGTGGAAAAACCCGCGTACTGCCGGATCGTCCACGGACGCGTCACATACATGGTGGGATAAGGACCGCGCAAAAAAGGTGCGATACCTGGATACGTATCAAGAAAGTCAAGCGTCTCTGTATCGGCACGCGTGTAGACAGATTTGACGTCAATGCCTTCAGGCGTCAGCCACGGTGTGTCCGCAGCCGGCGCAACCGCAACGGGCTGATTTTTATTCGCGCCCTTGCCGAGGCTAACGGAGGTGTAGTCGGGTATTTGCGTCATGCAATTCTTCTCTCGCGCCGAGTTCTTATGAGTTCAATCTGCGTTCGAACCCAAAAATACCATATTACGCCGTCAGCACCAGCCGGCAGATCGTCCCCATGGTCAACGGATCCCAAATATGGATCAGCAACGCAACACGCGTCCAGATCGTCCCGCACAGCGTGCCTCAGCCGCCGCACGATACCCCTTTCTGGCGAGATACATCGAATGGGAAGAGCAAATTGGCCAATGGGCCGAAAAATCGGCGTGGCGCACCTTCGCACACGAATTTGTTCGATTTGGTCTCAAACAAGCATGGGCCTGCCTGTTTGGCGGATTGATGCTCGCGCTACTCATCGCAACACATCTTTTCTATCCGAAAGATGCAAGTCTTGCGCGCTATGATTTTTTAGTTTTGGCCGCCGTTTTCATTCAGATCGCCATGCTCGCCCTCAAACTCGAGACATGGGAAGAGGCCAAAGTCATTCTCATCTTTCATATCGTCGGAACAATCATGGAAGTTTTTAAAACGGCCGTGGGGTCCTGGATATATCCGGACGAAAGCCTATTGCGCATTGGCGGTGTCCCGCTGTTTTCCGGTTTTATGTATGCAGCCGTCGGAAGTTATATTGCGCGCGTTTGGCGTCTGTTTGATTTTGAGTTCAGACTTCATCCGCCTCTTTGGGCGCTGGGGCTCTTAAGTGCCGCCATTTATATCAACTTTTTCACCCACCATTATACAGTCGATGTGCGATGGGTCTTGTTTGCGGCCGCCGCGGTTCTGTTTGGACCATGTTGGATATATTACCGTGTGTGGCGCAGTCACCGAACGATGCCACTATTGCTTGGCCTGGTGCTGGTCGCGCTCTTTATTTGGTTCGCCGAAAACATTGGCACGTTGACATTAGCCTGGACCTATCCCAATCAAGAAAACGGCTGGCAAATCGTATCAATCGCCAAGTTGGGCAGCTGGTTTCTTCTAATGATTTTGTCGTATACGCTGGTGGCCTGGGTCAACGGCATAAAGACGTATCATGAGCCGCAACCTAAACGGCGACGTCAAGATCGCTGAGTATGGCTTTTAAAACGTCGACATTGTTTTGACCCGCAAACAAAAACCTTGTCACACCGGCCGATTTCAATTTTTCTTCCAACGTACCCGGCCGGCCCGCCAAATAAATGTGTTTGGCCCCAGCGTTCTTAAGTGCACTCAACGTATTTGTCGCAAGGTCACTGTCATAGCGGGTATCCGATGAACATAAGCATGCAATTTGTGCGCGGCTGGCTTGAAACGCAGTCACGACATCTTCTTCACGTTCAAATCCATCGTTTGTAAGGGCTTCAATACCGCCGGCGGCGAGCAGGTTTTTCACCCAAGTCGAACGCGCTGAGTGTTCCGCGATAGCGCCCAAGTTGGCAAGAAAAACACGCGGCCAATGTCCTGTGTTCTCGCGAACTGTGTCGCCAGCATCGCGAAGATCTTCAAACGATTTCGCCAAACGAACCGCCGCGAGTGGTTCCAAAACTTTTTCACCAACCACTTCGGGTGCATCTACGTGCGCTTCCACTGTCACACCATCATCGCCCAACAATGGAAATGTCGTTGTCCCTGTCAGCGGATCAGAGCCCTTAGCCGTCCGCACAATGACGCGGTCACGCGACTGGGCAATCCGCCCCTGCAACGCGCCCGCCTTCAGTGAGGCGACAATCCCACCTTCACGTTCAATGTCTTGAAATAACTCCCAAGCTTTTTGCGCCAAGTCATCTGAGAGCTTCTCCACATACCAAGAGCCGCCGGCCGGATCGATGACGCGACCCAAATTGCTTTCCTCTTGCAACACGATTTGTGTATTTCGTGCCGTGCGTAGCGCAAACGCGTCGGGCTGGCCCAAAGGCCACGTAAACGGCAACACCGTAATCGCGTCTGCACCGCCCAATGCAGCACCCGTACAGGCCACGCAAGCGCGCAGCATGTTGTTCCACGGATCCCGCTTGGTCATCACGCGCTCGGACGTCGACGCGGTAAGATGAAGCGCTATGGCGGCGTCACCAAGACCAGCCGCATCCGCAACGCGCCAAATTATTCGCCGTGCTGCACGCAATTTGGAAATTGTCAAAAACACATCGACGTCAGCACTGATCGCAAACGCCATAACGCGAAGCGTCGCTGCGGCATCGATGCCCTGCCTTTCAAGACTCCGCATATAAGCCACCAAGGTGGCGGCCAAAGCTGCCAGCTCTTGCGCCTCATTCGCGCCCGCTTCGTGATAGGGTCGCGCGTCGGCCAAAATGACCTTGAATGACGGTGTTTTTGTTTCGCACTGCTTGATACACTGTGCCAACGGTTGGGACCAATCATCCGTATCATTCGGATAAGTCCCCGTGCGCGCCAAGTAACCAATAGGGTCTGCATTGAGCGCACCATGAATCTCAGTAGCGTCAATTTTCAAATCTGCTGCAACAGCCTGAAAGGCATCAAGCGTTTCTAAAAATTTGGCGCCAGGCGCAAATGCCGTTGCTGCCCAATCCAAGCGCACATCCTTTAGCGCACACGCCAGGTTTTCTTGCGTCGGTTCCAAACCAAATTGGCCGGGACCTTTGATTTGCAAAACGATTGACGAAACGCCGGCGTTAAGATCCGCAAGAATGGCCGTATTGGCCTGTTCGGGATCCTCATTTGCGTGCAGTTGTCGAATATCCCAGCCCAGTCCGGTGCGCGTGACGTGCGTCCCCCTTGCAAAGGGTGCAGCGCCAGGCATCGCACCCTGCGCATCGGTTATTTCGTCCGCCCGCGTGTACAATGGCGCAACGCGTACGCCTGAAGCAGTTTGCGACACCAACTGAGAGTCAAAATCGCGGCCCTTGAGAACTTTTTCAACGAGCCCCAGCCAGTCGTCCCGCGAAGTTTGCCAGAAACCTCCTGCGAGCTTCAAATCCTCCTGGCTGTCGTTTGCCGCCATTACGCGTCCTCAAAAAGCTACTAGGAAAACAGACAAAACTGGCCGCCAGCGTTGGCCCGACCGACCGCCTTATCTTTTCTCTGAAATTGGTGCACCTCTCAAGAGCCAGCGACCATTCGGCCCTTTTAATGGAAATGGTGATCCCGTCCAATTCTTTAGGTCAGGCGGGGTTTCCGTGAGTGCGGCTCATCATCACAACACTTTCTCCTGCAAAAAACTGTTGGTCGCCCATGCAACTGATGTTGGCAAGACCTATCAACACATGCCATGAGGGGCTTGAGGCCGCCCGGCCACCGAGTCGCCAGGACCAATGCGCGCGACTCCGCCCCGGGCAGCGAATAAATTGGGGGCTTGGAATATGAGCAATCGGGTGATTCAGGACGGTAAAATCTTCCTCGGCAAAAGCGTAAAGCCAGAATATCTCGACCTAAAACTGGCCAACCGCCACGGCCTCATCACCGGCGCCACCGGTACGGGTAAAACGGTGACGTTGCAAATTCTAGCTGAAGGGTTTTCCAAAAACGGCGTGCCGGTTTTCGCCGCTGACATCAAAGGCGACCTTTCTGGGATCGCGACGGCCGGCGAACAAAAGGACTTCATCAAAAAACGCGTCGAGAAAATAGGCCTCGAAGATTATAAGAACCAAGGCTACCCGACCGTCTTTTGGGATGTGTTCGGTGAAACCGGTCATCCAATCCGCGCGACGGTTCTCGACATGGGGCCACTCTTATTGTCGCGCTTGATGGAGCTCAATGAGGTCCAAGAAGGCGTCGTCAATATCGCATTCCGTGTGGCCTCGGATGAAAATCTGCCAGTGCTCGATCTGAAAGATCTGCGCTCGCTTATTCAAAACGTTGGCGATCGCTCAAAGGAGCTGCGCAACACCTACGGCAACATTTCGTCCGCCTCCATCGGTGCCATCCAACGTCGCTTACTTGTGCTTGAAGAGCAAGGTGCCGACTTTTTCTTTGGCGAGCCTGCACTCAACATTGAAGATTTCTTGCGCGTCAGCATGGACGGGCGCGGCATCATCAACCTGCTGTCCGCCGACAAGCTGATGCAAAAGCCACGTCTTTACGGAACGTTCCTGTTGTGGCTCTTAACAAAACTTTGGCAAACGCTTCCCGAAGTGGGTGATCAAGATAAACCCAAATTGGTCTTCTTCTTCGACGAAGCGCATTTGTTGTTTGATGAAGCCCCAAGACCGCTCTTACAGCGGATCGAACAAGTGGCGCGCCTGATCCGTTCCAAAGGCGTCGGCGTGTACTTCATTACCCAAAACCCATTGGATGTGCCGGATACGGTGTCCTCCCAGCTCGGCAATCGCGTCCAACATCAGTTGCGCGCGTTTACACCCAAAGAACGCAAATCCGTCAAAGCCGCCGCCGAAACCTTCAGGCCCAATCCTGATATTGACACCGAACGGACCATCCTTGATCTGGGCATCGGTGAAGCGTTGGTCTCAACGCTAGAAAACAAAGGTGAGCCATCCATCGTTCAGCGCACGCTCATCCGCCCACCTGAAGGACGCATCGGGCCGCTCAATGACAAAGAACGCGCAACCATCATGGATCGCAGCCCATTCAAGGGCAAATACGATGACGCCATCGATCGCGAAAGCGCACACGAGATACTAAAAAAGCGCGCCGCCGAACTCGCAGCCAAAGAAAAAGAACTGGAAGAAGACGCCAAAGCCAATTCCAGCAGCTGGGGCAATATCATTTTTGGCCGCGGCCCGCGCGGCGGCAAATCCTTGGGCGAACAGGCGGTGTCCTACGCGACGAAATCGATCATGCGCCGTATTGTGTCGCGGATTTTAAGAACAATCATCGGCAGCGGACGTTGAGAATGGGAAACTTAAAGATCACGAAAATCACTTGGTGCACCGGGCCAGCACAAAGGCTCGCTGCAGTAGCGGTTTTGTTTCTTGCTGCAGGTGTCATGTCCTGCACTGAGAACTACGAAGACGTTGCAAAGAGACAGCTGGAGCAATCAGGCTTGGACATCGCGAAGAATAAATGCGCGCGATGCCACGCTGTGGGCACGACGGATACGAGTACACATGACAAAGCACCGCCGTTTCGGGACGTTGTCACGCGATATCCAGCAGAACACCTTGCCGAATCCCTCGCCGAAGGCATCGTGTCGGGTCATCCCGACATGCCCGTTTTTGTGTTCCAGCCTGACGAGATCGATGCGTTTTTGGCTTATTTGAACAGTCTCGGCAAACCAAAATCGACTCAACATAACTGGCAGGCTGTTGAATAACTCTTGTGGTTCCCGGCGCCCGTTTTTTTTGAATCCGGGCAGGAACAGCGCGCGAGCGTCGATGTGGTTCATTGTGCAAGCGGCGCGGCGCACGCGGGGCGCGAAAAAGCGTGACGTCCCTAAAG
Source organism: Hyphomicrobiaceae bacterium (assembly GCA_965222775.1). Lineage (GTDB taxonomy): Bacteria > Pseudomonadota > Alphaproteobacteria > Rhizobiales > Hyphomicrobiaceae > CBDCUV01. The sequence continues at coordinate 179,234 of OZ244971.1, read as the reverse complement.
GGATGCGGGTCGAATTCGGCCGGCCGCTGTGTCGGACCGGCTTGATGTGGGATCCACCACACGCTCACTGAGTTCTTCAACAGCCTGCTAGCGAGCCAAGCCAGCATCAATACCGCCGCACAACCCGCCCACTTTCGCGCGTGATCTCAAAGGCGCCATCTTCATCGCGTTGGCGGACCGTTAGGCGTGTGCGTCCAATCCCCCGAATGCGCTTACGTCGACCAGAAAGCTCAAAATTATAATCGAACGCGATGTCTACGCTATCATGGCCGCGCTGACGAATGCGCACACTATCTGGAATAAGTTCGTAACGCCGTTCCGACCACTTGCGATAATAAGAATGCCGTGACGCGTCCACCGCGCCGCGCGAAATCTGCCGCCGCCCATAATAATCAACGCGCGGTGCAAACAAGCCAACATCACTGACATGATTGAGGCGTCCATTGCCCAAATAATCATATTGCACAAAGTGCATGAGCTCGCGCATCAATGAATTTTCTTGCGGATCACCCTCACCACGGGCGGGATCTGGATCCTGCGAGTCGAAGTCATCGTCAAATTGCGCTTCCGGGTCTCGTTCGTAATTGTCCTGATACGGATCCTCATAGTCGTAGGACTGTGCGAAACGCTCATTGGCGGCGAGAATGCTTGGCGCAAATACGACTGTGAATACCAAGGCTGCAAGTATCGAAAAAAATGTTCGAAAAACGCAATGACCACATTTCATGACGTTTCTCCCTAAGTTCGTCGACGAATAGTATGAGTGCTGAAGGCGGTGCTGAGTTCTGTAAATGTGGGACCACCACACAACAAAATCTATACGAACGAACGACATAACTGTATTAATTTCGACAAAGAAATCTGCCCCCCAATCTTTCTTTTGGCAAATCATAAATTTAGGTTCGTTATTAGATGTCACATCAGAGCCAACGATTGCCCATCATAAAAACGGTCCTTGCCGCAACCCAGCGAGCACGGCAACGCACAAGCTTAGGCGAAGCAAAAAAAGATGCTGATCTCGTTTAATGCCGAGAGAGGGCCACGCGCCGCGAAGGGGAACGCTGCGGTGCTGCGGGGCGCTGAGCGTGGACACTCAATTGCGAATCTATAGTTCCAAGCTGCGCCAGGTTCCGAGCGCCAGCCGTCGTTGCCATGATCGTCAAACCCGATACGCACACTGTCAACGCGCCAACGAACAGGATCGCGATCCCTAACTCAAATACAGTCTTCATGACAAACTCGTTTCCAAAAAATTGCGGCGCATCGCCGATAGAAAAAGGAAAAATGCTGAAGGTAGCGTCACCAAAATAGGGATTATGCAAACGATCGCCTGTTCCCCAGGGAACACGCCGCGTGAACTTGAAGTGAAATGTTCTCCAGCACACCAAAAACGCATTCAGAGCAAAACCAAATATTTTCTGTCAGCCACATGAACGCGGACTTCAGCTTCAATTCAGCCCTCACCCGCTAATGCGTAGGCCGTTCCTCTTTTTTAAGAACCAAACGGAGATATTTTCATGAACACGCCCATCGGATTAATCGCCGCCGCCGCTCTGGCATCAATTGTGTTTTCGCCCATCGGCCCCGCCCATGCCGCAAGCTTCAGCTGCATGGAATACGAAAACCTCAACCGCACAGAACAACGGATATGCCGCAGCCGATCCCTTGGCAGGTACGACGAACGCCTCGACAGCTGGTATCGCCGCGCCCTCATTCGCGCACGCTACTTCGGACAGACCCGCTCTTTGCGTTCCGAACAGCGCGCCTGGTTGAGAGAGCGCAATTCTTGTGGCGGCTGGTATTGGTGCATTCGTCGCAAGTACCGCCAACGCATCAGAGAACTCAAAAACTACGTCGAGCACGTTTAATTTCCTGAGCCCTCAACGCAAAAAAAAGCGCAAGCCATATTGGCTTGCGCGTTCGCTGTTATGAAGCCCTAATATTAGGCGGCTTTGACGGCCCAAACTAGCCCATCATTTCTTCCACATGTTCCCAATTGACCAGATTGTCAAAAAACGCTTCCAGATATTTTGGACGCGCATTGCGATAGTCGATGTAATAGCTGTGCTCCCAAACATCACATCCCAAGATCGGTTGCGCCCCGTGCATCAAGGGGTTCTCGCCGTTTGGCGTTTTCATGACTTCAAGTTTGCCGTCTTTAACAGCAAGCCAACACCAGCCTGAACCAAATTGCGTCTTACCTGCCTCGATAAAATCAGCTCGAACTTTATCATAGCCGCCGCAACCATCGACCAACGCCTGGAGTTTTCCGGGCAGCTTATTTCCGCCGCCGCCAGCCCTCATCCATTGCCAGAAATGAATGTGATTAAAGTGCTGACCCACCTGATTGACGACGGCTTGATCCTTGTCGGCAAAGGCTTTTTTACAGATATCTTCGATGCTCATGCCGTCATAGTTGCTGCCCCCGCCCGCAATCTTGTTCGCGGTGTCCACATAGACCTGATGGTGCTTGTCGTGATGGAATTCCAACGTTTCAGCTGACATGTAGGGCTGCAAGGCATCATATGCGTATGGCAAATCAGGCAATGAGAACGACATCGGTAAAGCCTCCAAAGATTTTGGTGTTGAGGGGCTAGCTGTGTTGAAAATCGCTCGCAGCCTAGAGCATGTTTTGCTGAGATGGAACCGTTCCGACGCGACGCGTTTCAACCACTGCTAAAGGGTTCCCCAGGTCATACCTGACGGCTGGGACAACACAAAGCCAAAAAAAGAGCGCTGGGCGAAGCCGACGATCCACACGGCCAATGCCATCGCGGCGGTAGCAGACCAATTGCTGCAACAAATTTTTGCGGATGAGAATCTGGCGCGCTTGTTAGGTGGCGGATCTCATTAGATCAATCCCAAAGACCTCACCAGACCAAGCAATCTCAGTTGGACGACCAGACGTTGGCACCAACACACCAATTTTGTTTGACTGAGAAGAAGAAGAGAAATGGGGTGCAGCGACCCTGCGCGCTGCACCCCCATGGATCACGCCGGGGAAGATGAGTTTCAGGGTAGGTGCGAGGCTAGTTCAGGCGCACTGAATTGTGCCTGAACATCGTATTCATCTCCCGTTCATGTTTTTGGCGGCTGCGGTTTCATAATCCCAATTCTTTCAGTGGCCAGAAAATGTACTTATTTTTCATTCCCATCCTTTGTGGGCGAATTATTCAGCAAACGCCCAATATACGCTTTCCTTGAGGCAAAAAAAATGTCGCAGTTAATGTGCTAGGCTGTTGATGGCTAGATAAAGTCGAGTTATTTCAGCCGGGCTCAAATACTTTGGGAGGAGGGCCGATGAAACCCAATAAATTTGGAAAAAACGTGTTATGCCGGCCGATAGAAACTTATGAGAGACAAGTGCCATTTAGTATTTTGTAAGTTTCCGCAATGATTGAGCGCTTTTCTAGGATATCAAAACTTCAATTTTCCGAGTCCTGGGGCACAGAGTTACAGCTTTAAGGTGATGACGATGGCACGAACCCGCACCACGACGAGGACCAAGGCAAAAACCAAAACCGCGGGCCTCAATTTGTCAAAAATGGCTTTAAAGGATTTGCTATCGCTCCAATCCGAAGTGGAGCGTGCCATTTCAATTGCGCGCCAACGAGAGCGTACAGAAGTCCTTCAAAAAATGGAAAAAATAGCCCATAACGCTGGTTTTTCACTACCTGAATTGGTCGGTGGTCGCGGTAAGGGCAAGGGTAAGATCACCGTTGCCAAATATGCCAACCCAGAAAATCGTGCAGAAACCTGGACGGGTCGCGGGCGAAAACCCAATTGGCTTGTTTCGAAATTGAAAAAGGGTTCGAAATTAGAAGATTTTGCAATTTAGTCCCATTTGCACACCATCATTTTGGTGACGACCAATTTAAATGTACAAAATAGGTGCGTTTTTAAAATTGCCCTTCAAGTATAAACAATAAGCAGTCTGACTATTTCTCATACATCAACTCAACAAAAGTTTTTGCAATCAAAATTACCCGCCCAGGTAGAAAAAACAATAAACCTCACCAAAAACGAGCAGAAATTTCGCCGAATTTGCTTTGGCGCCACGACTACACACGACAAAACAATCGAACCATTTCAGGGTTCAAATGTTCCGTAATCAAATTGGGGGCAGGGTCGGTGCTACGGACGGCCTTATCGACCATCCCAAGCGTTGAGCAACGGCGGGTGTTCAATTCCTTGATCTCAACACCAAAGACCATAGGAAACCCACAAAAAGATAAACGGCCCCGGAAACGGCAAGCCATTGCGCGGGCCCAATTGCACTTTCCGCAGGCAAACCCCACCCACCAACATCGTAGAGAAGAATTAACGAGGCGAGCGCAGAAAAAAGTGCCAATAGGCAATAAACTGCAAGAACACTATCGGCTGAGCGTGCGCGCTCGCGTCGGATTGCCTGTCGATCATTCATCGAAAATTTCAGTCCGGTTCTGAATTCATTGCAAAAAAGGGCTTCAGCGACGCATCACCACGGGCCATCGCCGACCTCACAAACTTAGCGCGAAGTCCTGTGCCAATGAAAGACAATTGGTAAGATTTCAGAGCCCTGCAGCAAACGATCGGAGCTTTTCCTTAATAAGCGTCGGGTCGTCTGGAAATCCTTCAGCGACCCACCACGCTTCAAACAGCTCCAGCACACGTCCAACATCCGGGCCGGGCGCGATACCCAACGCTATGACGTCTTCTCCGCCAAATGGAAGCTTTGGAGGGACCCAATCCTGTGCCAGAGCCACGTAGCGCCGCCGTGTCTCGTTCGTCGTCTCATCACTAGAGCGCACCCAAGCTGCCAACGCGCGGTCCACATAAAACCGACCGCCAAGATGATAAAGACCAGTTTTTGCAGTGGTTTCATCGCTGGGCCAATTTAGATCCGCTACACTGTCGATTGCCGCGATCCGCTTCAGGCGCGCCTGCTCTTCACGTGATAACTTTAGTTTTGCACTAAACCGTTGCGCGTCCTCCTCTGAGCGGGCGGCGAGCACAGCAAATCTCAGCAATGGGTCGCCATCACGGCCCAGCCATTCCTCAATTTCGGTAAGACGTTCAAAGTGGTCAACGGCCGGATCAGAGCCAATCAAAAACTCCAAGATCTCGTTTTTGACAAGCAAACGCACAGCCTCACGCGCCCTTGGTGTCACCAAAAGGCGAAAAAGCTCCATATGAATGCGTTCACCCGAAAGAAGCGTCAGGCCCTCTCGCTCGGCCACACACGCGCCAAGCCCATCTTCGTCAATGGCCCCCTGACCATACGTTGCGTAAAAACGAAAAAACCTCAGAATTCGTAAGTAATCTTCGCGGACCCGCTGCACAGGCGCGCCAATAAATCGAACACAGCCGTTTGCAATGTCTGCAAGGCCACCTACCGGATCATAAACCTGCCCGTCGCGATCACAATAAATGGCGTTGATCGTAAAATCTCTGCGTTGCGCATCCTGCGCCCAATCCTGCGTGAACGCAACAGTCGCTCGCCGCCCGTCCGTTGCCACATCCTTGCGCAGCGTCGTCACCTCAAACGGTTTGTGGTCACAAACAACCGTCACCGTTCCATGGTCAATGCCCGTCGGATGGGCCGCAAACCCGCGCGCCGTCGCAAGGTCCATAACCTCTTCCGGAAGCGCCGTCGTCGCGATATCGATGTCACTGACGGGGTCACCAAGTATTTGATTGCGCACGGCGCCACCAACAACACGCGCACCTTTGCCCGCCTTTTCAAGCATACCCAGAATCGCTTGGGTTTGTGGTGCAGTGAGCCAATCTGCGTTGGCCAGTGACATTGACGTCTGAGTTTCATGCGACGTCACTGTTATCTTGTCCTTGCCTGTTGTTTGATCAATCATCTCGTTGCGATTTTTGCCTTCGCACGTGCTAACCAATCCTATTCCTGCGGTTTCTCGTTTTCGCCCACACGCCCAGGAACAATTTTTCCATCGCGCAGCTCCGCGGGCCGGTAAGCCTCTCCCGGTTTGCCGCCAGAAAACGTCGCAAACGTAGCCACGACGGCTCCCGCCAACAAAATACCTGCAATGAGCAACCAGATGAGGGGCGCCTCGTTCAGGATCTGCTGTCGGCTCCGCGTCTTCATTCCGCCAGACAAAAAGACATAGCTAAAATAAATGAGCGTCGGCAAAATCAACAGAAGCAGGTTTTCGATGACAATGCGGATCATCCTAAAACGAGCCTTTCATACATGTTTCGAATTATGCCAGCAGTAGCACCCCATATGTACCGGTTTTGGTACCTAATGGCATAGTAGTATCGCGTCTTTCCACGCCAAACCCGCGAGTGCATCTCGTGGTTCTCTGGGTTCACCAGAAACCCAAGCGGAACGTCAAAGCACTCTGCAACCTCACCCGGGTTGGGCTCTATGTGAAAGCCAGGTCGAATAAGCGCAACCAGTGGGTGGACCAGAAAACCAGTGCGCGTCTCGTAAGCATCTAAAAACCCGAGAGGCTCAACAAATTTTTGATGAAGCCCAATCTCTTCATGCGCCTCCCGCACCGCAGTCTCTGTAAAATCGCGATCCCCAGGATCCAACTTCCCACCGGGAAAAGCTATTTGACCGGCATGGGCCGACAGTGTCGTTGTCCGTTCGCACAACAATACTGTCACCTTCGTGCCTTCAGTAATTCCAATCAACACCGCGGCCGGAACTGGCGGTGGCACAGCTCCGACTTCATCGCGCAGGCCCGGATTAAGATCAAAATCGCTAGGCCCCCACATGCCGGTTCGATTCTCCCCCGGGTTTTGGTCATTTGGTGTGACGCCAGTCTCGTTCGCAAACGAATGATCAAGCGGCAGCAGTTTCACGCCCGCCAGATGACGCAAGCGGTCAAAAGAAAGGTGGCCAGCAGTTTTCAGATTCTGTTCGTTGTCCATAATGGGTAGCATATGACCCATTTACATTGAGATGTGTTTTTTGTTGATGCCAAAGAAATCGCAGCTTCTCAACAATATGTCACCGTTTTCACACCGTCTATCGGGCCAGGCTTTCATTTTGGCAGGTCAATCTGCCCAATTTTTTGCACACATTGCGGTCATCTGGTAAGCGCCAATCAAATTGCAAGAACTAAAAAATGGCAAAGGCTACCGGCTGGCACTCAGGTTACGAAAAGCAACAGGACAAGAGTAGGGATGGATCTAAGTCAGGTGATAAGGCTCTTTCACGTCGCACTGTGTGTTCCAACGCTTGTCTTTTTATTGCTTGGGATCTCACCGGCCGAGGCGCGCCGGGACGCGCATAAATTCGCTGCCTCGCTAAACAAGGAAGAACGCCAACAGTTTGAACAATATATAGCCCATCAAACGTTCCATGACGCCGCCGTGGATGCATATTGGGCGAAAGTGAATAGCACGCGCAAAAAACGCAGAGCCAAGATCAGAAAAGGTATATCAATAAGCAAGAAGGATTACGTCACGACATTTCCACCAAAATATAACGGGCCAACACTCAGCGCATCCCTGAAAAAGCGTTGGCAGGCTTACCTTGCCAAAAAAGAGAAAAAATCCCCATCACGTCGCAAAAGTCTCCCGAGCGTTGCTGATTATCTTGCCGCGTCAAAAAAATATTACGGTTTCGTTCCTGAGCGGATCCCCGAAAGAGAATTCAAAAAAAGGTATGCGCGCGAAGCCTTGCGCGTCGGCCTCAACAAAGAGCAGGTGGTGCGGGTTTATGCATTGGAAACCGGCGGCAACGGGACGGCCGACATGCAGGCCGGCATTCATCCCGTTTCAAAAAAGGGCCGCCCAATTTCATCTGCATTGGGCTATGCGCAGCTCCTTGCCGCCAACTCAATTTCCGAACTTGTTCTTCATGGCAATACGTTCATTAGGCGATTGCGTGCAATGTCAAAACAACGAGGAATTTCAGAACAACGCGCACAACGTCTTAATGCCAAGATTTCCAGCCTGACAAAAATGCTGCGTACAGCAAAGAGCGTTCCCAATGACTGGTACAAACACGTTAGACTGGCCAGGACACCACGTGGCAGAGGCATACATGCCATCAACATCGACGGCGACATCGGCCCTTGGCTCCAAGTAATCAAGCTCAAAGGTATCAAGGATCTCGCCACACGAAAGGGGCGCCCCGGCATCGCCAGCCACCAACTGGAGCTCATGAACTTAGCAGGACCTGGCACCGGGTTGGAAATGATGACGGCTCTCGGCCTAGCCATGCCAACCGCCAATTTTTTCGCACGTCGCGGCTATGAACGAAACACGATTGTTCGCGGGCGTACATCTGCACAACTGTTGGAAGCCCTACGCGAGCGCATGGACGGCAACGTAAAAAACGACGGTGCCATTGAGTTCAACGCCATATTTGACGAGTTGCTAGCAGCCCGTTGAGAGAAACGAGGCAAAACTACCAAATTAAATTTGTGAGACGTAGGAAAAACGCAAGCGGGAACGGCGTGGGCGACCAGTATTTATTTGTTGCAAGGAACGGAAATGGTCACAAACGGCACGCGGATCGTGCACAGGCCGTCAGCGTTATCTCCGTCTTTGGGACCACCCACAGCCATCGCAGGCATTCCGTTTACCTGACGTGCTGCAATCTCCCTTGACGATGAAGACATGGGCCGGCGTGCCAGTACTGGTTTTGGTGGAACAAGTTCCGGCATTGGCGCAGCGATCGCCGCCACGTTGGTCGGTTGCGAAGAATAGCTTTCGCCAATGTCTCGCGGACGACGTACAGGAGGTGGTGCATCGGTTAGCGCCGCTATTTTGATTTCCTTGGCTGGCGTCGCACCAGATTTCGTATTGGACTCTTTCTTTGCCACCTGCGTTTTTGACTTCGAACCTTTGTCGCAGCGCTTCAAAGAACTAGGCGCCCGCTTCCAGTACATTGTTTTGCTGAAAAACTTGCTGCCCGCGTAACCCAAAACTTTAAGTTTTGAGCGACTGATCGGCTTTAATTCAACGGAATAGTCTTTGCCGTCTGTGGGACTGTAAATGAGACCACGGTCCCACGTGTTGTTGCCCACATATTTTACGTTTCGAATAAGAGGCTTGCCGCAGCCCTTCTTGACATCGCGCGGATCCTTTACCCAAACGATGTAGCCGCACAAAGCTTTACCGCATTTTTTGATTTCGATGGCGCCGCTGCCCGTATGGTCCAGCCAAACGCCGTAGGGTGAGCTGGCGGCCAAGGCATAATTTGTGAGCGTAAAACTCACAAATACGCTGGCTGCACCTACAGCAATCAAACTGACGCTATTGGAAATACGCAACTTCGCCCCTCGTTCAGTGACACCGTTTTGCCGGCATCTGGCAACTGTGGCTGCCGATTCCGACCAGCCTATGCCCCAAATGTGGTATCTCTTGGCTAATTACCGCACACGGATTACCAGACTATTGCTCGTGGAACCAAAAACGATCAAACGACCTAAGCTTAACCAACAGGGACTGACAATTGGCTAACGCCCAGCGAGCGAGCCTAATGAGTCGATAGAGCGGCCAAACTTGCCCCTCCCGAGCATATTGGGCGTGCCAAGCCCCTAAATTCGGTGCAACGGCAACGTTAGTGGGTCCTAAGGCCATTTCACGGCGGGCGGCATAGAGGACAGAATGCTTTCCACATTTCCCCCCGTTTTCAGGCCAAATGTGGTTCCGCGGTCGTAAAGGAGATTAAATTCGACATACCTTCCGCGGCGGATCAGCTGCTCTTCGCGCTGGGCTTCAGTCCACTCTGTGGCAAAGTTGCGGCGAACGAGCTTGGGGTAAATGTCCAAAAACGCGCGCCCCACATCTTGTGTAAATGCAAAGCCTGCTTCCCAGCCTCCTTCGGCGTCGCTTGGCGTCAAGTAGTCATAAAAAATCCCACCGATCCCACGCGGCTCATTACGGTGCGTGAGGAAAAAATATTCATCACACCACGTTTTTAGTCGGTCATACTCTGCAATCGCATGATTATCACATGCAGACTTCATCGCGGCATGAAAATCTTTGGAGTCCTGATCCTCCTGCGTGCGCCGCGCATCTAAAACCGGTGTCAAATCAGCCCCGCCACCAAACCACCATTTCGAAGTTTCCACCATGCGCGTGTTCATGTGGACTGCCGGAACATTTGGATTGTGCATATGCGCGATCAGCGAAATACCGGACGCCCAAAATCGAGGGTCTTTGTCAGCACCAGGAATTTGTTTCCGGAACTCAGGCTCGAACTCCCCATGCACGGTTGACGTGTGGACCCCAACTTTCTCAAAAACGCGGCCGCGCATCACACTCATCACGCCGCCGCCGCCATCCCCGCCCGTGCTGTTTTTGCGCTGCCAGGCCTTACGCTCAAATCGACCGGCCTCGTCGCCAGAGTTGCCTTGAGATTGCGGCAAATCATCTTCAAGTCGTTCAAATGCGGAGCAAATCTGGTCCCTCAAGTCTTCAAACCAAGCACGTGCCAATTTCTTTTCTGTGTCTTGCACCATCCGAATTTCTGTCATGCTAGGTGAAAGCTCCTGACCGGTCATCGTTTTGTCGAGTTGCGGATATAGGCAAGCCTACTATAGCAAGCCATTGCGGGTCCCCATTGGATAAAACCGCGCATATTGATCCACATCTGTGATTGAATACCTTAAGGCTTCGCTGACGTTCAATTCGCCAAATCTTTCGACAGGAATTTGGTCCCATCGGGAGCATTTTGATGTTTGCCCGCTTTTTTCGCTGGCTCGAAAACAAGCACGACCCCTTTCCGGTTGCGCCGGCCGAAATGCCGCCCAACACGTTTTGGTCGTTTGTGCTCCATTACGCACGCCCATTTTGGCCGCTTATTGCAGCTTCCGCCCTTCTCGCGACGACCGTTGCCCTGCTCGAAGTGTCCCTATTCGCATTTTTGGGTCGTCTCGTTGATTGGCTTTCTAAATCGAACCCAGACACATTCTTTATTGAGCACCGCTTGCACCTCATTGGGATGGTCGTGCTCGTGGTCATTATTCTTCCGACCCTTAAGTTCTTTTACGAAGCAGCCATCCACCAAGGCTTAATGGGCAACTTCGCCATGCGTACCCGCTGGCAGGCCCATCGCTATGTGTTGCGCCAGTCACTGGGCTTTTTCCAGGATGACTTTGCGGGCCGCATAACGGCAAAGGTCATGCAAACCGCTGTTGCTGCGCGTGACTTTGTCATGAGCATCGCCGAAGTTTTGCTCTACGTATCGATATATTTTCTCGGCGGCGTCATCGCGTTTATGTCGACCGACATTAGGCTGTCGATACCGCTTGTTCTGTGGCTGATCGGGTATCTTGCGGCGATGCGCTTTTTTGTGCCGCGCCTTCGCGACGTTTCCGCTGAACAGGCCGACGCCCGATCTTTGATGACCGGTCGCATCGTTGACAGCTACACCAACATAGCCACCGTAAAAATGTTCGCGCACGCCGATCGCGAAGACGCTTACGCCAAAGAGAGCATGGTTGGTTTTTTGGACACCGTGCACCGCCAAATGCGATTGGTCACGTGGCTGACGGTCGTACTGAATTTTCTCAATGCGCTGCTCCTTACCTCAGTTGCCGCGTTGTCAATTTGGCTGTGGTCCACCGGTCATGTGGGTGCCGGTGCCATTGCGCTGACAGTTGGTCTGGTGCTGCGCCTGCAAGGCATGTCCCACTGGATCATGTGGGAGGTGGCGGGCCTCTTCGAAAATGTCGGCATCATCCAAGACGGCATGACAATGCTTTCACAGGAACAAGGTGTGAAAGACAGATCAGGTGCGCGCCCACTGAAGGTTGAAAAAGGTGAAATCGCTTTTGAAAACATCAGGTTTCACTATGGCCAAGATGGCGGCGTTATTGACAATCTAAGCTTGGACATCAAGCCTGGCGAAAAAGTCGGTCTTGTCGGCCGGTCCGGTGCAGGCAAATCCACACTGGTGAGCTTGCTATTGCGATTTTACGATTTGGAGAACGGACGCATTCGCATTGATGGGCAAGACGTCTCTCAGGTGAGCCAGGAAAGCCTGCGGGCACAAATCGGCGTTGTGACACAAGACACCTCGCTGCTGCATCGCTCCATTCACGACAATATTGTTTATGGAAAACCGGACGTCGGTGAGAAAGAAGCTCGTCTAGCCGCAAAAAAAGCGCAAGCCGATGAGTTCATCAGCGATCTCACTGATCAAAAAGGGCGCACAGGTTATGAAGCCCATGTCGGAGAGCGCGGTGTCAAGTTATCGGGCGGCCAACGTCAACGCATTGCCATAGCACGGGTGCTGCTCAAGGATGCACCAATAATTGTCTTAGACGAAGCAACAAGCGCACTCGATTCCGAAGTGGAAGCGGCCATTCAAGATAGTCTCACGGATCTTATGGCAGGCAAAACCGTCATCGCCATCGCGCACCGTTTATCGACAATTGCCGCCATGGATCGCCTCGTCGTCATGGACAAGGGCGCAATTGTCGAACAAGGAACACACCTTGAATTAATTGAGCGCGGTGGGATTTATGCGGAACTTTGGGCGCGACAGTCCGGCGGATTTTTGGCACGGGAAGCGGCAGAGTAAGTTTTTGACAAGGCCTGCCGCACACGACGTGACTGGGCTGTCGCGGCAAAAAGCTAGTTTTGTGCCACCGCTTCGCGAACATATTTCCAATACGTCCCGCGCACCGTCGATTTGCGTTCAAAGCGTGCAAACCGTTTGTGGGGTGGCCTCACTCCGGAACTCATCAAACGTCTGATGTCCGCAAGAAGATCCCTACCCTCTGCATAGGTGTGATGATTCAAAGAGAGCAGTGACCCAGTCGAGGCGTCGGAAATATCAATGGAATCGATGCCACCTACGATCACGGGCCCTTTTTCGGTAACCTCGCCAGCACGCGGGGTGCCACGCGCTAAGAACCGCGACGCTTGCAAAGCGCGATCGTTATCAGCCGCATAAAGCGTCGTCGTTTTCGCCGCTTTATTAAACGCTTTTGCAACCTCCAAAAATACATCGGAGTCCATGTCTGGCGCAGCAAGAACAATTTGATCCAGTTTTGACGGCAGCGCATGCCCGCGCTGTGCACTGGCCTTTTCCAATGACTCAACCAACGGCCGCACGCCCAAACTATGTGCGATAACATGAATGCGTTTGGCGTTCGTCTTCTCAGCGACCAACGTCAGAAATTCCAATAAATACTTCTGAGCGCGATCTGAGCTGTCCCGATCATAAAGATAGCCGCGCTTTTCCGCCCGCGATGGCCAACTATAAAGATACGCCGCACCATCAAAATCAAGATCGTAAGCAAGCTGCGCCGTGCGATAAAGCGCGTTTTCGAAAGTGATGTTAAAGCCGTGTACGAAAACGAACGCCTGATCTTTAAAACGGACCGCCTTCGAAGCCTCATCATTGACGGAATGAACGAAACTCGTTTCATCCATCAACTCCAGCGAGCCAAGCGTGAAGTGCTTTCGCGGATCTTCCTCCTCGGCATAAAGCGTGTACTTCAGGAACGTGATTTTGCGCGGTCTCAGCACACGACCTTTATCCCGCACGATGCGCGGGATTGTAATATGCGCGCGACCCAACCGAAGTTTACGCCCGCGATCAGGCCCGGGAGGCGAAATCCGTCCAATAGATCCCGTTACGATTTGAGCGGTATCGCTGACCGGTTGCACTGGCGAGCCACTTGCAAGTTTTCGATCCGTTCCCCAATGCACCGTCACAACGTCATAAAGGTTGTTTGTTGTCCGTCGGATCGACACGACGGGCTCGCTCGTTTCGGCCACGCCGGCAATCGCAGAACTAAAGTCAAACGCTGACGACCGCTTGGCGGGCAGCGCAACGATTTCTCTGTCTTTCAATTCGGGATCAGATTTGACAAGCTCACGCTCGCCAGGCGGCGGTGTAACCGCAACACTTGGCCCGTCACCCATTTGGTCGCTGGCGCAGCCAGCCGTTGCGATCAAGATCGCACCAACCGCCCAGAATGGTAGTAGCCGCCGCATCAGGCCCGTTGTCCCCCGAATCAATGCTCACATGTTCCTTACTCGTCTGCGTTGGTCGCACACGGGTCCGCAACCCCTGTCAGAAGAACCAGCGCCGACCAACAACAAGAATTCACAGAAAATTCTGCGTCTTGAGTTTTTGAGGAGCTGCTACAAGTCTACAAAGCCGCCGGTTTGCCGCAACGCTTCACCAACAACGATTGCTCCGGCCACAGCAACATTCAGCGAACGTGCATGGGCGAGCATGGGGATGCACAATCGCGCATCAGCCGCATCATGGACCTCTTGCGGTACACCCGCACTCTCCCGGCCAAGCAGCAAAATATCGTCCGGCTCAAACATAAAATCGAAATAGGCGCACTCAGCCTTTGTGGTCAAAAGTATAAGGCGATGCTTTGTGCCTGATTTCCATTCACAAAAGGCCGTCCAACTTTGATGGTGTCGCCGTTGCGCATGAATAAGATAGTCCAGTCCCGCACGTCGTAAGGACTTCTCGCTCATGTCAAAGCCAGCAGGTTCAATAATATCAACTGCGACACCGAGGCATGCGGCCAGACGCAGGATTGTGCCAGTGTTTTGTGGAATGTCCGGTTGATAGAGTGCAATTCGCATTCTGCTTTAGTCTCAAGTTCTATAAATTCTAGCACGCCGACATGCGCGGTGCGCCAAATTGCCCCGTGTGAACGCACGTTCCTGATCTTGAGGGGGCACGCAAAGGATGCCAAATACTTTTGAGCGGTTTGGGTCGTCTCTTTCCATTATGGCGCAAAGCTCGCCGAGCTGGTCCCGCTGGTCCTCTAGGCACAAAGTCGATCGTGCACGGAAGACGGAAGAGACCCTGGCCGGTCATACAGCAAACAGGGCGTGCACGCATTGTTTGGAATTGGATGGGACGTTTTATCGGGTTTTGTGCAGAGGGTTGGTGAATTGGACGCCTGCGCAACGTCGAAAGCGACCGAGGAGTGACACGTGGCCGACAATAAAGAAGAGCCCCATCGCCGCGACTTTTTAATTATAGCAGGCAATGCCTTCGCCGCCGTTGGTGCTGCTTCACTCATTTGGCCTTTCATCGATCAAATGAACCCCGACGCAGGCGCACAGGCCCTCGCGACCGTTGAAGTCGACTTAGAACCTGTAAAGGTGGGCCAAGCAATGACCGTCATGTGGCGCGGCAAACCCATTTTTATTCGCCATCGCACCAATGAAGAGATCGAAGCCGCAAAGGCGACCAAAATTAGCGCGCTGATCGACGAAGACGCGCGCAATGACAATCCAAACGTTCCAAGCGACGCCCCGGCCACAGATCAAAACCGCACTATTGAAGGTCATGAAAATTGGCTCGTTCTAATTGGCATCTGCACGCATTTAGGCTGCATTCCAAAAGGCCAATCGCTTGCCGACACCAAAGGTGAGTTTGACGGTTGGTTCTGCCCCTGCCACGGCTCGCACTACGACACATCAGGCCGCATCCGCAAAGGCCCGGCGCCACGCAATCTTGAAGTGCCGCCTTACCAGTTCATCACAGACAACAAAATTCGCATCGGTTAGAGGACGCCAACGATGGCTCAGCACGGATCAACCTACGAGCCGAAGTCGGCCACGGCAAAATGGTGGGACGAGCGCCTACCTATTGTCCGGATGATGTATGATCAGTTTATTGACTTCCCGACGCCCCGCAATCTTAACTACCTTTGGACGTTTGGTGCCATTCTAACGTTCTGCTTGGTGGCGCAGTTGGTCACGGGCATTGTACTGGCGATGCATTATCAGCCCAGTGCAGAAGAAGCCTTCAATTCCATCGAGAACATAAGACGCAACGTGAACTTTGGCTGGATGATCCGAAACTTCCATGCGGTGGGCGGGTCGATGTTCTTTGTTGCGGTCTATATTCATATGTTTCGCAGCCTCTACTATGGCTCCTACAAAGCTCCCCGCGAGATCTTATGGATCCTCGGCGTTTTGACGTTTCTTGCCATGATCGCCACGGCGTTCCTAGGATACTCCCTGCCCTGGGGACAGATGAGCTTTTGGGCCGTAACCGTCATCACCAATTTGTTCTCGTCACTGGATGACGTCATACCCGGTTTCGGAACGGCGATTGTCGAATGGTTATGGGGTGGCTATTCCGTTACCGGCACGACGCTCAATCGCTTCTTTTCATTGCACTACTTGATGCCGTTCGTGCTTTGCGGTCTCGTCGGCCTGCACATTTGGGCTTTACATGTTGTGGGTCAAAACAATCCCACCGGTGTTGAAGCAAAATTAGAATCCGAGACGGTGCCCATGTCGCCCTATGCGGTGTCAAAAGACTTCTTCGCACTGTTCGCTTTTCTGATCGTCTTTGCGTGGTTTGTGTTTTTCCTTCCCGATTATCTTGGTCATTCGGATAACTACACTGAAGCCGACCCACTTGTGACACCGCCACACATCGTTCCCGAATGGTATTTCTTGCCGTTCTACGCAATTCTGCGCGCCGTGCCTGACAAACTCTGGGGCGTGATTTTGCTGTTCGCCGCAGTCTTCGTCCTGTTGTTCGTGCCCTGGCTGGATCGGTCACGGGTCCGCTCAACGGCCTACCGCCCGATCTACAAGTGGTTTTTCTGGCTGTTTGTCATTTCATGTCTCGCGCTCGGATATCTCGGTTCCAAGCCAGCGGAGGGCGAATACATCACATGGGCGCGCATCTTCACCGCCTATTACTTCATACATTTCTTGATCGTGATGCCGATCGTTGGAATAATGGAAACACCCAGCAAAATTCCAAAATCCATCGAAGAGGCCACGGCAGGCGGCGCGGCGTCCGCACCGGAAAAAAGTTAGGATGGTGGTGGGGATGACGAAAATGGCAACCATGGGTGTGCTGCGTAGATTTGCGGCCTTCTTTGTAATTGCACTCAGTTTGACAGTCAGCGCACTTATTCCCGCGCATGCGGCCGGTGGCGAGCCAATAGACATCGAACGCCAGGACTGGTCATTTGCTGGCTTCTTCGGTCAATTCGACAAACCGCAATTGCAACGCGGGTTTCAGGTCTACCAAGAAGTTTGCGCAGCTTGCCACGGGCTAAAACGCGTTTATTTTCGCAATCTCGGCGAAAAGGGTGGCCCAGAATTCCCAGTAGAATCCGTTAAACAACTGGCTAAGGATTGGCCAAACCAAATTACCGACGGTCCAAATGAAGAAGGCGAGATGTTTGAGCGCCCGCCAAAACTTTCAGATCCAATTCTCGGACCGTTCAAAAACGACAATCAAGCCCGCTCGCTGAACAACGGCGCATTGCCAGTTGATCTGTCACTCATCACCAAGGCTCGGACCATTGAAAACCATCAACCTTGGCACCAGCACATCCTGACGATGATCAAAGATGTGTTCACCGGCTATCAAGAAGCAGGCGCTGATTACGTTTATGCGCTTTTGACCGGATACAAGGACGAACCCGCCGATTTCAAAATGTCCGAAGGCATGTATTACAACAAAGTGTTTCCAGGCCATCAGATCGCAATGGTCCAGCCCATTGCCGACGATGGATCCGTCGAATATCAGGAAAACGCAGGCGCCAAATCCTCGCTCGAACAAAACGCAAAAGATGTAACTGCGTTTTTGGCATGGGCGGCCGATCCGTCTCTTGAGACACGCAAGTATATCGGCTGGCATGTTATGCTTTATTTGTTGGTGACCACAATTCTGCTTTACATCGCCAAAAAGCGTGTTTGGGCCAACGTCAAGCACTGAGCTGGCAACTCACAAGGATACGCACCCAAACCAAGCTCACGGGCTTGGCCGTGCGATCGTCACCTACCGCGTTGCCGTCGCGCACGCTTAAAGAGTTCAGAATTTTGCGTTCGCTCCAACGAAAGCTATAACAGGCCCATACCCCTTGCGTCCCATATAGCCTTGAAAAGGGAGAGGCGCGATGCAGAATTTCCTAATCACGTCCCTCATCGCCTCAGTTGTTTTAACGGCACTCATCAATATTTTGCCGATGCTCTTTCCAAAGACGGCGCAAAAAGCCCAACGGAAAATAAAAGAAAAAGTAGAAGAGTCATTCAATGAGCAAGAGCACGGAACCGGACCAAGGGTCAAAGTGTTCTTTCCCTGGAAGACCATGCTGATCGTGTCTCTTGTGTTGACGGTTCTCGTCAACTTGATCGGCTACTTCTCTCGTGGCGTTTAGATCCTCGCGGCCGCAAGTCACAGACACCGATACACTCTGGATTTGCACACGCCAGATCCATTCTCAATCCCGCAACGTAGAAAAAGGCCTCGCAATACAGCGCCTTCTTGTCTAAGACCGCCTGGCGAAGACGAACACTTGTACCTGGGCTTCAATAGAGGGGCATGAAACATGACCAAAACCGTGCTGGGCATCATTGGCGGCAGCGGACTCTACGATATGCCGGGTCTCGATCATGCACGGTGGCAACATGTTGAAAGCCCATGGGGTGAACCTTCAGATGAGATTTTGTTTGCAGAAATCGATGGCCTCCCCATCAGGTTTTTGCCCCGCCATGGGCGCGGTCACAAAATCTCGCCAACCCACATCCACTACCGCGCCAACATTGATGCGTTAAAACGCGCCGGCGTCACCGATCTATTGTCCATCTCCGCTTGCGGTTCATTAAAAGAAGAGTATCCCCCAGGTCACTTCGTCATCGTCGACCAATTCATCGACCGTACGTTTGCACGCGAGAAATCCTTTTTCGAAAAAGGCTGCGTTGCACACGTTTCGGTGGCCGATCCGATAAGCCCGCTGCTTGCCGACGCCCTGGAAAGCGCCGCGCGCGCCGAAGGCGTCGCGGTCACCCGCGGCGGGACGTATATCGTCATGGAAGGCCCGCAGTTTTCAACCCGCGCTGAAAGCGAACTTTATCGCAGCTGGGGGTGCGATGTTATTGGCATGACCAACATGCCGGAAGCCAAACTCGCCCGTGAAGCCGAAATCTGTTACGCCACGCTTGCCATGGTGACCGACTATGATTGCTGGCATGAAGACCATGACGAGGTTGATATTGCATCCGTGTTGAGGGTGATGAAAGATAATACGGAGAAAGCGCAAAGACTGGTGCTAAACCTCGCCAAGTCTTTCCCCAAGGAGCACCCAGCCTGCCCGATCGGGTCCGACAAAGCCCTCGAAATTGCAATCATCACGCCGCCCGAAGCCCGCGACCCGCAACTTCTCGCCAAACTCGATGCCGTCGCAGGCCGCGTTCTCAAGACATAAGACGGTGTAATCAAATTCAGATCTCAGACAATCATTTCTTCAGGTGGTCATAAGAATATAGGTGATCCGTTGACGCATGCCCCGCATGACATTCGCGGCACTTGTTGAGATCTTTTTTAACGAGTCGCTTGCCGTCTGGGTTAAAGATCGCAAAGTCCCAATCACCCGTGCGAAGTTTTTCAGGAATCGATTGCCCCCAACCTTCACGCTTTTCCATGACACCGACGGCAGCAAGTTTACCCCGGATACGCCGTCCCAACTGGCTTTCAATCACTTCGCCATCTTCGCCCTTTTTTGCTTTGTAAATTTCTGCGACCAACACGGAGCCGTTGGCGAGTTTTCCATCGGCACCTGGGCCCTGCAGCGCGATATCATTGGCAAACAATCGAATGGCCTGATCTTCGTTCATCAGTCGATCAGAGCTGACATAGTTTGTAAACTTTGTGGCATAGCCATCGGGAAATTGAATGCGTTCATCTTGCGCATACGTGGCAGCAACCATGAATAGGCCTGCCAGTCCGACCAAAACCAGTCGCTTCAACATGTCAAATCCTCCATTAGCTCTAACGACGAAATCCATTTTTTCCCCGGGAACACAGGCCTCCGCCAAATGCCAAACAGCCAAATCCTACAACAAAGACCACAACTCAGACTGTCGGGCCACTAATCCCGTTCTCTCAGGGTACTGAAACCGAGAGCACCCAACAATTAGTCGGATGAAATAGGCATTGTGTTACAGCAAAAAACGCATTTATTGTCCGAACCATGGTTGAAACGCCGTCATTCGAGATTTCTGATGATCTCGCAGCCTACCGCCCGGCCTTGTTTCGGCTTGCTCTTCTGCAGCTGGGCGACAAAGCTGCAGCCGAAGACGCAACACAAGAAACGTTGCTTGCTGCCCTAGAAGGATCGGAAAAATTCGAGGGTCGCTCGTCGCTGCGCACTTGGCTTTTTTCCATTTTACGTTTCAAAGTCCTCGATGCCATTCGCGAGCGGGCGCGCACGCGCAAGAAGATCGAAAGTGATCTGACCCTTGCGGAAGAGTTAGACATCTCCGACTTTGATGCTTTGTTTGATCAACTGGGTTGTTGGGCAGCACCAAAAGACATTTGGACAGACCCACAAACAGCTGCCGAACAATCAGATTTTTTCCGCGTACTGGAAGCATGCATGGAACGTTTGCCATCACGAACGTCTCGCGCGTTTCTCATGCGCACATGGCTCGAACTTGATCCAGACGATGTGTGCTCCGAGCTGTCAATAACGCCAGGCAACTTGCGCATATTGCTTTATCGCGCGCGGATGCAGCTGCGCCATTGTCTCGATCTAACTTGGGATCGCACACCATGAAACAAGAGCCATTAAAGTGCATAGATACGACCTGGCTGGTTAGTGATTCTTTCGAGCGTCCGCTCACGGACGAAGAAAAGGAAGCCCTCGCCGCGCACATTTCTGAGTGTTCGCTCTGCCAAGGAGCGTCCAAGCAATTTGAAGTTCTGTTTGCGCAGCTCGATATCTACTTTGAAAAACACAATAGTGATCCAAGTAACGAACAATTGAGTTGAACACGAGGAGCACAAGTCCAAGAGTTGAGGCGAGCACGAAACAACAATTGGATTCCAAACCATGTTTTATTCGCGCCTAACGACTGCAGTTGTTTCCGCAGCCCTTTTTACATTCACTCAAGCCTCTCTGCTCCCCGCAAAGGCAGAAACAGCGAGCACAGGGCCGGTAGAAACCCAAGTCCAATCTGTCGGCTGGTTTGGCTTTCGTCTTATAAACAGTCAAACGACCCCATCCAGCGAAGCGGAAATAAACCGCGTCGCACTTCTTGACAAAATAATGCTCGAAAAACTCGTCGCGACAGGGCGTTACAGTATTGCACCTGTTTCAGCAACGATCATGGAGGATGTAAATAAAGGCCAGGACTTCGGTGCATGCCGCTGCGAAGTTGATTTTGGCAAAAAAGTAGGCGCCGATCTTGTGGCCTGGGGTACGGTCCAGAAGGTCAGCAATCTAATCTTGAACATTAATGTTTATATTGCCGACGTCAGCACCGGAAAAATGGTCTTCGTCAAGAGCGTTGATATCCGCGGCAACACCGACACGAGCTGGACCACCGGCCTTAAATGGCTGCTTCGTTATTACCTGAAGGACGTCGGGCATCAATAATAATAGATAACCAATGGCGCCCACAAGCCATTACCCGCGCCGCAGGATCAACGTGAGCCCAAGAAGCACGTCATTGTTGAATTGAATTTCTGCGATCTGCTGGCCTTCGCGAATAATGAGCTGCATATTTGCTTGAACATCTCCGCTTTTAACAAACACGACCAAGCCGTGCTCCGTTGGCCGCCCAGTCAATTCGCCACTTAATTCATAAATCGTTTCGCGCCACGTGCCTGTAAGATTTCCGCCGTTGTTCTTCACAACGCTTTTGACTTCAATTTTGCCGCTGGCCGTCGCACAGCGAATATTTTGTCTCATTTCCAGAGCGTCGTCCGAGACAAAATAGGTGACGCGGCATTTGACTTCTTCCACCTTCCCATCCCTAAAAACGAGCCGGCCCTTGCCGACCCATCGGCCAGGAAAGCGTTCAAAGATGGAGTGCTCTTGCGGTTTAGCGATGGCCCCACGCAAATAGGGCTCTTGGGTCAAATAACTGACGACAAAAATGTCGGTCACGAGATAAACGACGCACGTCAAAAGCCGTAGAAAATTAAGTTTCATGCTTGCCCCCGGGTCGCGGCAAAACCCAAAATATGTGAGATAAGAGCAGAAGAAATTCACTGCGGGCATTGCCAAAATCCGGGGCGGACTAAAGCAGATTCAGCGGTGGGAGAGGACGTAATCGCGCAACGCTTATTCAGGAAAATGGACAAAGATCTGCATCTTGACCAGCCAAGGAAACAACTGTTGCAAAATTTCACCGATTAGCAAGATCACGACTCCCAACAAGATCAGCGCCGGAATGGCAGCCAACACCGCTTTGAGGAAGAACATCACGAGACTTAAGAATGGAACGTCAAATTGTTTGACGACCGCCGGCATCGCGGGCCCATCAACATCGTAGGGGTCGCCATGATAGTCTGGATGCATGGAACCACCCGCGGCCCCCGCGTCCGATGGCCGTTCGCGCGCATCGCCGAGCCGTGACTTTCCGCCCCGCTCTTTGGCTTCTCGTTCGCGCCGCTCGCGTTCTCTGGCTTCTTTTTCCCGCCGCAACGTCCGCGGCAGGTCGTCATGGCCATCCTCAGCCGATAGCGGATATTTGATATCAGCCATAACCACCTCACCTCCTCAAGGTGCCCAAGCCCTATTTTAGGCACCACCGCCAATGGCGCGAAACGTGAGATTCACGCTCGCGCCACCAAGATTTCTTACCCTGTGTCCCCGGATATTGCTATGGAGCTGTGTCAGTTTGTCAGTTGAATGGGGCGAGGAGGTGATCACGGTGGACCTGAAGAGCCTTGTGCGTACAATTCCGGATTACCCAAAACCGGGCATCATGTTCCGAGATGTCACAACACTTTTTGGGGACCCAAAGGGGTTTAAGGAAGCGATTGTCCAAATGACAACACCATTTGAGGGTGTCGGCGTGGACACGGTGGCGGGCATCGAGGCACGCGGTTTCATCTTAGGCGGCGCCATTGCCGACCGGCTGGGCGTTGGCTTCACGCCGATCCGCAAAAAAGGAAAGCTGCCATGGAAAACCATTGGTGAACAATACACACTCGAGTATGGCGTGGACATTATTGAAATTCACGAAGACGCCATCGAGCCAGGTCACCGCGTCTTAATCGTGGACGATCTCATCGCTACCGGCGGCACGGCGGAAGCAGCAGGCAAACTCATCAAGCGCACGGGCGGCGAAATTCTAGGCGCCACCTTTGTCATCGACTTACCGGATTTGGGCGGCGCCAAGCGCCTTGAAGACATGGGCATCAGTTCCCATGCACTTATGGCGTTTGGAGGACATTGATGTCGCAACGAAGCAAAAGACTTGAGGGCGAAAAAGAAATCTTTGAAGCATTGCGTGTCGTTCGTCTTTGGGAGGTGACGCCAAATTCAAAAACACTGCCATGCCCACGTTGCGCAACGACGGGCGTCGCGGTCTGTGACCGATCCACGCGGCCAGTGGCGGAATGGTATGCGTTTGAGTGTGAGACCTGCGGACTAGACGATGCGCTCAACATCCCCATGACCATTCACTCAAACCGACTGGATTAGGGGCTTCTGCACCGTGGGCCGACAATAAAATAGCGTACTATGAACATAAACGGACAACATTACCGCACGATCTGGCTGGCTGATGATGGCAAAACCGTCAACATCATCGACCAAACAAAAATACCTCACGCTTTTGAAGTTATAGAGCTGCGCTCCCTCGACGATGCCGCGCGCGCCATTTACACCATGCAAGTCCGCGGCGCCCCGCTGATTGGCGCAACGGCGGCTTACGGCGTCTGCTTAGCGCTTCAAGAAGACAGCTCCGATGCAGCACTTGATCAGGCCATTGAAAAGCTTGCAATCCAACGCCCCACAGCCGTCAATTTGCGCTGGGCATTGGACGAAATGCAAAAGGCCGTCCGCAACCTGCCGCACACCGAACGCGTGGCCGCCGCTTTCAAACGCGCATCTGAAATTTGCGAAGACGACGTTGCCAATTGCCAACAAATTGGCGAGCATGGCCTCAAGATCATCGAAGACATCGCTGCCCGCAAAAAAAGCCCGCACGATCCTGTCAATGTGCTGACCCATTGCAACGCCGGCTGGCTCGCGTGCGTCGATTGGGGAACCGCCACCTCACCAATTTACACTGCCCACAACAATGGCATTCCCATTCATGTCTACGTGGACGAAACGCGCCCGCGCAATCAAGGCGCATCCTTGACCGCCTATGAGTTGGGCGCCCACGGCGTCGATCACACCATCATTGTCGACAACGCCGGCGGTTACCTGATGCGCGCTGGCGATGTTGATCTTTGCCTTGTCGGCGCCGACCGCGTGACAGCGGCGGGCGATGTGGCCAACAAGATCGGAACGTATTTGAAAGCGCTTGCCTCGCGTGACAACAACGTTCCCTTTTATGTCGCCATACCGCACTCGACCATTGATTGGTCGTTGCAAGATGGCAGCGACATTCCTATCGAACGCCGCAGCGCCGACGAAGTTTTAAAAATGACCGGACGCTTGGAAACCGGAGAGCTCGCAACAGTCGAAATCGCCAACCCAGGTTCGCGCGCCGGCAACCCCGCGTTTGACGTCACACCATCGCGCCTCGTCACCGGGATCATCACCGAACGCGGCATCGCACCCGCTAGCCTCGATGGCCTGCGCACGCTTTATCCAGAAAAGCCATGACCACACAGACATGACCACACAAAAACGCGCCACCAAATCAAAGACTGCTGCCAAATCGAGGCGTCCGCGTACTTCAGCCGCCGAAACAAAAGCGCGCAAAGAGGTCATTGCAACGGCGCTCGAAATGAGTGAGTCCGGTCTTTCGCCCGGCCGTTCGGGTAACGTGTCGTGCCGTTGGAAAGATGGCATGCTCGTTACGCCCTCGGGTATGGCCTATGACAAAATCAAGCCCGCCGACATTGTGTTTGTCGATGATGACGGCATGGTCCGCGCCGGTGCGCGCAAACCCTCAAGCGAATGGCGGTTTCATTTGTCCGCCTATCACGCCCGTCCTGATCGTGCGGCCGTCGTGCACACACATTCTTTGCATGCAACGGTTTTGGCCTGCGCACACAAATCGATTCCGGCCTTTCATTACATGGTCGCCATTGCCGGCGGCGATCATGTGCCGCTGATTGATTACGCACCGTTCGGCACAGACGAACTTGCGCAACTCGTTGCAGACGGTTTGCGCGAACACGATGCATGTTTGATGGCCAATCACGGACAGATCGCCATTGGCAAAGATTTAGCCGGCGCATTGGAACTGGCGCACGAAATCGAAGTTCTGTCAGAGCAATATTTTAAAGTTTTGATGTTGGGAAAGCCTTTCCTTTTAAACGGCAAACAAATGGCCGACGTTTTGGAACGCTTCGCCAATTATGGACAAAAAGCGCAGGGGTGAGTTGGCTAAAGCCAACTTATGGGCCCCCCTATCTGACCACATCATCTCCTGTTTAATTTCGCTGCAACTGCAACCCAAGCGCTATGCACAAAAGTGCTTTATTCGCGCTTTTGGTGTGCTAGGTTCAACCAAGAGAAGAAATGTATACTTTTGCTGTAAGGCGTAGGGGAGGCCGTGATGTTGGTGTTTATGGGGCTGGCAATTTCCATTGACTCGATAGAAATGGTTGTGAGTCTCTTGGCCGGTTGCGCCGCACTTTTAGGTATCTCATTTTGGGCAGGTCGATTGACCGAGAGAATCTGGCACCCGAAAGTTCATGAACTAGAGCGCCAACTAGCAAATTCCGAAACCAGCCTCGCAAAAAAGACACGCTATCACCAGAACGCGCGCAGGAAACTAAACGAAGAACGAGACATAACCCAAAAATACAAAGATCTTCGCGACGCTCTTTTTGGCGAAGAAGATGAGCTTTGGAAACTCTACCCGGCCCAACCACCAAACAAAAAATATTTCGAAACGTTGGAAAATAGCCGCGCCAAAGCAATCATGGTGGGCAACTTTAAAGGTGGCGTTGGAAAAACCACTCTAGTGGCGAACTTGGCCGCTTACTTCGAACAACGACTCGACAAAAGAGTGCTTGTTGTCGATTTGGACTATCAGGGATCGCTAACGCAAGTTCTCATTGGCGCCGCCCAATTTGAAAAAGAAGGTCGCACCTATAACAAGACCCTCGCACTAGATTTTCTTGAAGCAGAAAAAAACTACCATGACCTCGCACAAATGGTCTTACCGCTCGGTCCTGCCTTTTCAAAAACAGACGCTATAACCGCCGACTATCCACTTGTTCGGTTAGAAAACCGTTTAATGATGAAATGGCTGTTTGGCGAGGCGGAGAACGACGTTCGATACAATATGGGCCGCATCCTATTGGATGATGCCTTTCAAACAAAATATGACATCATTTTATTTGATATTCCACCGCGCATGACGGCAGCGACATTAAACGCTCTGTGCGCAAGTCACTACTATATCGTTCCGACGATACCCGACAAGCTGTCAGCCGTTGCCGTTGGTCGCTATTGCAAGCATATAGAAGATCTAAAAGCCCAATTGAATCCGAAACTATCGTTTAGGGGAGTCGTTCTGAATCTTACTCAGCAGAAAACACTCGTCGCTCGCGAACGCGATGCATTTCCCGCATTCACAAAGGAGCTTCTCGATTTGGGACTCGACCCCTATATCTGCGAACACATCATCCCACGTTCACCACAACTTGCAACGGTCGCAGGTCAAGATGTCCTCTATCTCAAGAATAAACTCTTCCGGGAAACCATCATGGATCCCCTTGGCGATGAAATCGCAAGACGCATTGGTTTGAGCGTGCCCGCAGAATCCCAGGCGCAGGGAATGGCATCATGAAAGTCAACCAGTTGCGTTCAGTGCTCGACCGGTTCGGGCGGCTTCATGCGGATCTTGGTCATGACGACAAGGCAGCGGCCCTCCATGGGCTCGCGAAGGTGTTGAAAAAACACGATAAAAAGACGGTATCCAGTCTCGTGAAGCACCACAAGAAGCTTCAACAAAAGAATCGCGTTACTAAGTAAGAGATTAGGTCCGCGTTCGCATTTTAAGGAGATGCGCGTATTATTTCCAAACCAAAGGACAAAGCGCCCATGAAGGTCAAAGAGCTGCGCGCGATTATCGAAGAGATTGAAGGTATTTACGCCGACGCCGGTGCCACGCGACCGGCCGCGGATCTGGCCGACCTTTTGACACTCTTTGACGGCTGTGACGATCAGGACGTCGATGACTTCCTGGAAGAAGTCCGTAAGCTCTACGTGACACCCACAAGGAAAAAGAAAACAAACCGCCCCGCGCGCATCCTCAACGAACGCCTCATTAAGCGCTATGTGGATGCCCTCGAAGACGCCGGCACAGATCGCGCCAAGTTTGATCCCGTCTTCGAAGAACTCTCCGCCGACAAAGTCATTCACAAAGACGAAATGAATGCGATCCAACATCGCTATATCAAGGGCCGCAAAGTTTGGGCGACACGCAAAGCAGCTTTAGAAGCCATCCACAATAGCTTCCTTGAATCTCGCTACCGCGAAAAAGCCCTCGAAGAAGTCCGCAAATCCACACCGTGGTAAGGCATCGGCCACTTCGGCTTATCATAACAAACACGTGTGCAAACTAAGTCGCAAACCGAAAATGCATCACGTCCCCGTCCTGCACCACGTACTCTTTGCCCTCAAGCCGCATCTTGCCCGCGTCTTTGGCACCCGCTTCACCATTAAGCGCAACATAATCATCGTAAGTAATCGTCTCGGCGCGAATAAAACCCTTTTCAAAGTCCGTGTGAATAACACCGGCGGCTTGTGGCGCACGGGCCCCTTTGCGTACCGTCCATGCGCGCGCTTCCTTCGGGCCGGCGGTAAAAAACGTAATGAGGTCGAGCAGTCCGTAACCGGCACGGATCAACCGGTTGAGCCCCGGCTCATCCAACCCAAGCTCTTCCAAAAACGCCGCGCGGTCATCCTCTTCAAGCCCCGCCAGCTCTGCTTCAATTTTCGCGGAGATGATCACCGCCGCCGCGCCATCCTCTTGGGCACGTTTTTGAACCGCCGCAGAATAGGAATTGCCATCTTTAGCCGAAGCTTCATCCACATTGCACACATACAAGACAGGCTTCGCCGTCAGCAGCTGCAATTGCTCAAACCCGGGCCGCTCTTCGTCTGCGAGCGCCGCGCGCCGCGCCGGCTGACCCTCGCGCAATAAAGCCAACGCCTTGTTGATGAGCGCCAGTTGCGCCTTGGCTTCCTTATCTCCGACCTGTGCCTTCTTTTCCAACGCCGTCACCCGTCGTTCACACGAGTCCAGATCAGCCAACATCAGTTCCGTCTCAACAACGTCTGCGTCAGCGACGGGATCAATGCGGCCCTCTAGGTGCGTCACATCTCCGTCTTCAAAACAGCGCAACACATAGGCAATGGCATCCACCTCGCGAATGTGCGACAGGAACTGGTTTCCCAACCCCTCACCTTTGGACGCACCGCGCACCAGCCCAGCAATATCAACAAACGTCAAACGCGTTGGGATGGTTTGCGCCGACTTCGCTATGGTTGAAAGTTGATCAAGCCGCGGATCCGGCACCCCCACTTCACCCACGTTGGGTTCAATGGTGCAAAACGGATAGTTCGCCGCCTCGGCCGCTGCTGTTTGCGTCAAAGCATTAAAAAGTGTCGATTTGCCCACATTGGGCAGTCCAACAATGCCGCATTTAAAGCCCATGAAACGTCCTTGATTGGGGTTGCCGTAACGCCCGCGCACCCGTGTTAGCCCTCATCTTTTGACGCACGACCTGCAATCCAATTTTTGAGCGCCTCCGTCAAAGCGCTACCGCGATGTCGTTCATCAGGTTTTGCCACGTTCGTTTGCGCTTGCGGTGTGGACTTGGGTTTTTGTTTAGCCTCACCCGCGCGCTTTTTGGTCGCCTTCTTGCTGCCACCGATGCCAAGTGCAGTGTTAACATCGGTTAAAAACCGCGATGCATCATCGGCAGCTAACCGACCGGAAGCGCCTGCAATGGCATCAATCAGTGGCTCCAACCACGCGCGGTCAGACTTAGAAAAATCGCGCAGTACATAATCTGCAACCAAGTCTTTGTTGCCCGGATGCCCAACGCCGATGCGCACGCGCACAAAATCATTGCCGACATGTGCAGATAACGACCGAAGTCCGTTATGCCCAGCATTCCCGCCACCGGTTTTGACTTTGAGTTTTGCCGGCGCCAGATCGATCTCGTCGTAAAAGACAACGATGTCGCCTTCATCAAGCTTATGAAAGCGCTGTGCCGCAACGACCGATCGGCCGCTGTCGTTCATGTAGGTCTGCGGTTTGAGCAATAACACGCGTTCGCCGCCGATCCGGCCATCACTGATAAGGCCGTGAAATTTTTTCTTCCACGGGCCGAAATTGTGTTCAGAAGCAATGCGCTCGACGGCCATGAAGCCAACGTTATGTCGATTTTGCGCATGCCCACTGCCCGGATTGCCTAGTCCGACAAAGAGCTTCATCAGCGTGTCCACCGTGTGGGGGCCAGCACAAATCCCTACGCAAACCGCAAGCGGGATCGTTGTGCAAAAACGCAGCACGGCCCATGAAAAGATGCAAGACAGGAAGGGGCGTAAAACTACTCGCCCTCTTTCTCTTTGTCTTTTTCTTCTGCCGGCTTTTCTTCGCCCTCCGGAACCGCTTCGCCTTCTGCTCCCGCTTCCGCTGCTGCTGCCGTTTCCGGTTCTTCTTCTTTAACGCGTCCTGCAATCGTTGCGATGGTGAAGTCACGGTCTGTAATCGTGGGATTAATACCTTCAGGCAATGTCACCGCCGAGATGTGGACCGAATGACCGATTTGGGCATCTGCCAAATCAATCTCAATATCAGAGGGTATCTTGTCGTAAGGACACCAAACCTCGATGCCATGTCGCACGATGTTTAAGACGCCCCCACGCTTGAGGCCGGGGGACTTATCTTCATTGATGAACGTAACAGGGATCTCAACGCGAATAAGTCCATCCTTGGCGATACGCAAAAAGTCCACATGTATGGGGCGATCCTTAATCGGATCAAATTGCATGTCGCGTGGAATAACGCGATGGGTGGTGCCATCAACGTCCAACTCAAAAACTGTCGACGTGAAGTGTCCCTTCAAATATTGCTGACGCAGGTCTTTGTAATCCAACGAAATGGATTCAGGCGCTTTGCTGTCACCATAAATGACAGCGGGTACGCGGCCCTCGCGACGGACTTGGCGGGCGGCCCCCTTGCCGACACGCGCACGAGCCGTAGCTTTGAGTTCAACCATCTCTCTAGCCATGGCAGATTTTCTCCAATTATGGGCTTACCCCGTTGGGGCGATATCGGCCGCGCGGCCTCCAAGGGTGCGTTGCGACAGCTCATATTTTTTATGAGATGGGGGCTTATAGCGAGGCCGGCGATCCTTGGCAATAAAACCAGCAGATACCTGGGAAATCTGAGGCCTGGCGCATGCCTCAAGCTCAAATCTTTGCGCCATTGTCAGAAGTCATTTCATCAACAACTCAAGATGTTAATCAAGAATGGCCTAAGATTTGCTCAAATCTAGGCACGCCAGCGCTATCGCCTGAAATCTGGGGCGGTCGCTTGGCGGTTAGGGTTTTGGATCAAGCACGGCGTACCAAATTGAGCCGCCCTATTTGCGGCCTGTGCCCCACAGAGAAACAAGGAATTAAGGCGAACCCACGTGTCGAGCAACTTCCATGAGCAGATGTCGGGCGAGAAAGTAGCACCCCCGACCGATCGCGCCACCGGCATCGTCTTCGCTGTTGTGGCGGTAATCGTTGCGCTCCTCTGGCGGAATACACCAACCGTGCTTTGGAGCGCACTCGCAGTGAGTGCCACACTTGGCCTGCTCAGTGCCTTCGCGCCAACGCTTTTGCGACCCCTTAATATCGTATGGTTCAAATTCGGCTTGCTCCTCCACAGAATCATCAATCCGCTGGTCATGTTCATAATCTTTGCCTGCGTGTTTGTTCCGGCCGGCGCGCTGATGCGCTTGAAGCGGGACCCGTTGCGCCGACATCGACCTAAAAATGCAAACACCTATTGGATTGATCGATCCCTTAAAGAGGCCGAAAAGGGCTCTATGAAAAATCAGTTTTAGAAAACAAAGAACGACGAACAAGGACCGACGGAGACAAACATGTTGACCCTCACCAAAGAAATTATCGCATACATGGGTGCGCGCAAGAAGTGGTGGCTCATGCCGATCTTCATCATTTTGTTTGTCGTCGGCGGCCTGTTAGTCTTGGCACAAGGATCAGCCGTCGCACCTTTCATCTACACAGTGTTTTAGTCGACACACACGCAGCGAAGGACGCTTTAACGAATGCGGCTATTGGGCATATCAGCTTTTTACCACGACAGTGCAGCCGCGCTGATCGAGGACGGCCGCATCATCGCTGCAGCACAAGAAGAACGCTTTACACGCAAAAAACACGACGCGGGCTTCCCGCGCCATGCCGTTCAGTATTGCCTGGATGAAGCCAAATGCGATTTGGATTCTGTCGATCACATCGTGTTTTTCGAAAAGCCGCTGATCAAGTTTGAACGTCTGCTCGAAACTTATCTCGCCAATGCCCCAGCAGGCTTTGCCTCCTTCCGCATGGCCATGCCGTTGTGGATCAAAAACAAACTCTTTCAAAAGCCCAATTTGGAAAAAGTACTTGCGGAGTTTGCCCCGTCCGGCAGCGTGGATGGCAAGCTTTTGTTTACAGAACACCACCAAAGCCACGCGGCTTCTGCATTTTTCCCGTCACCCTTTGAACGCGCCATCGTCTTGACCATGGACGGTGTGGGCGAATGGGCAACGACATCGGTGGCGATCGGTGAAGGTCATACGCTGCGCACGGTTCGCGAAATCCATTGGCCACACAGCCTTGGCCTCCTTTATTCAGCTTTCACGTATTACACCGGCTTCCGCGTGAACTCCGGCGAATACAAAATTATGGGTCTCGCTCCTTATGGCGAACCAAAGTACGCCGATCTCATTTTAGAGCACCTGATCGACTTAAAAGATGATGGGTCATTTTGGCTGGACCAAAGCTATTTTGATTATGCGACCGGACTCACCATGACGTCGAAAAAATTCGACAATCTTTTTGGTGGCCCGCCGCGCAAACCAGAATCCCCGGTGACGCAGCGTGAAATGGATTTGGCCGCGTCCATTCAAAAGGTTACCGAAGAGGTCGTCTTGCGCATGACGCGCGATCTCGCCACACAATACAACATCGAAAACCTTTGCCTTGCAGGCGGCGTTGCCTTGAATTGCGTCGGAAACGGTAAAGTTTTGCGCGATGGCGCATTCAAAAATATCTGGATCCAACCGGCGGCCGGTGACGCCGGCGGTGCTCTTGGTGCGGCGCTGGCGGCATATCATCAACACCTTGAAAGACCGCGCAAACTCAATGGCTCGCGCGACTTGATGAAAGGCGCCTACCTCGGGCCCGAATTTGCGCAATCTGAAATTGAAAAAAGACTAACGGCAATTGGCGCGCACTTCGATGTGAAGGAGGAGGCTGCACTTTATAAAGACACCGTCGACGCGCTTTCTTCTGGACACGCTGTTGGTTGGTTTCAAGGCCGCATGGAGTTTGGTCCGCGTGCCTTGGGCGGGCGCTCGATCCTCGGCGATCCGCGCAATCCTAAAATGCAAAAGACACTCAATCTGAAAATCAAATACCGCGAAAGCTTCAGGCCTTTCGCCCCGTCTGTCCTTCGCGAAGACGTCTCAGATTATTTTGAGTTGGAAAACGATAGCCCGTACATGCTGATTGTCGCTGATGTCGCCAAAAAACACCGCCGCACAATGAGTAAAAACGAACAAGAGCTCTTTGGTATTGAAAAACTCAACACCGTGCGCTCGGACATTCCCGCGGTCACTCATGTGGACTATTCCGCGCGTGTGCAAACTGTGCACGACGACACAAACCCGCGCTATCACGCACTTCTCAAAGAGTTTAAAAAGCAGACCGGCTGCCCGGTTCTTGTAAACACAAGCTTTAATGTGCGCGGCGAGCCCATCGTTTGTACACCAGAAGACGCGTTTCGATGCTTTATGGGCACCGAAATGGACACGCTCGTCGTGGGTAATTGTATTCTGCGCAAGTCCGACCAGGACCAAAGCCTAGCCGAAGATTACAAAAACGCCTTTGAAGCGGATTAGTCGCACCTAATAAAACAAGCTCGACACACTTTCTTCGCGACTGGTGCGCGCTATGGCCTCGCCAATCAGTTGCGCAATGGGCAAAATGCGAATGTTGGAGGCTGCCTTGACCGCCTGCGTCGGCAAAATTGAGTCCGTAATCACAAGCGATTTCAAACGTGAATTTTTGATCCGGCTGACGGCTCCACCCGACAATACACCGTGCGTGATGTAAGCCATCGCAGATTCAGCACCTTTTTTTAAGAGCGCCTCAGCCGCGTTCACAAGCGTACCGCCAGAATCCACGATATCGTCAATCAAAATGCAGTTCTTACCCGCAACATCACCGATGACATTCATGACTTCGGATTCGCCGGGCCGCTCACGCCGCTTGTCGCAAATGGCAATCGGCACATTGATGCGTTTAGCGAGCGCCCGCGCACGCACGACGCCGCCCACATCTGGCGAGACAACAACCAGATTATTGGTTTCATAGTTTTCCAAGATGTCCCGCATAATGACCGGTGCGGCAAATAAGTTATCCGTCGGTATGTCGAAGAAACCTTGGATTTGCCCCGCATGAAGATCAAGCGTGAGCACACGATCAGCGCCCGCACGCTCCAACAAATTTGCCACCAACTTCGCCGAGATAGGCGTGCGCGGTCCAGGCTTCCTGTCTTGCCGCGCATATCCATAATAGGGAATGACAGCAGTGATACGTCGTGCTGACGCGCGCTTTAATGCGTCGATCAACACAAGCAGCTCCATGAGGTTGTCATTGGCGGGAAACGATGTGGATTGAATAATAAAACAGTCCCGCCCGCGCACATTCTCTTGGATCTCGACAAAGATCTCCATGTCCGCAAAACGCTTCACCTGGCTTTTGGCCAGCGGAACTTTGAGATAACTGCTGATCGCCTCTGCTAAGGGACGATTGCTGTTCCCGGCCACAAGCCGAAGCGCTGGAACCGATTGACCACCACCATCCGGTGCGTCAAAGGACATGCGGGCCTCTCTAAGACAGTTTGATGACAGCTCTCTAGCAACGCCACAAGCCAGTGTAAACCAGCTCTACCAATCAATCCCTTATCAGCGACGCACGAAGTCCCTAACCAGAACACATCAATAAAAATTGGGGCCTGCGCGGCAAGCCCCAATTTGTAGGTCGTAAATGATCATACAGGCCAGATTTCAGACCTGGCCCAAAGCCCCCTCAATTGGTTGAAGTGGGCCTGGGCAGCAGCTTCAAGATGCCCTGCGCGGCAGCCGCCGCCGCAGCATCAGCTGTCTTTCCCCAAGCTCCATCGAGAGAGCCCTGTGGTATGTCATTTTTCTGCGACACTGTACCAAGTTTTTTACCTAGCGGATCCTTGACGTGCCAATCAATTTGGATCGGCTGTTTACCACTGCTGCCAGGTCCAACTTTGACTTCGCCTTCCACACGATAGGCATCAGGTGTCGCAGCCGAAGCCAATGCGATCCCGTTACGCGTGAGCTGGCGTTGCAAGGCATTTGTCAAAGAAACACCACCATCTCCGGGCGCGCCTACGACGCCAGGAACGACCGCAGAAACTTTGCCGGACCGCGCAATGCTTCCCGTTGTTTGCGAGGGCGTTGAATTTGGAACCGCTGCCGTGTTGAGTGGCGCAGCTCCCGGTTTTTGGTTCGCTGCCGCGACTGCCGGCGCACCTTGCGAACCGGTTTTAGTCTGTGTGGGCAACCAGGCAGCCAAAGAACCTGCGGTCTTAGTAGCAATTGCCGAAACAACGCCATCATTTACCGACGCCCAAGGATCACGCCCGCCACTAGCCGGCGCAACTTCTTCACCTGAGATTCGATTGACGCGCTGACCAGCACCATCTGTGACGTCCCAAATGTAAGAAACCTTGGTGCCAGAATTTTCCCGCGCAGAAACGACATAGCCCCTAAGCGTATAGGCAGCCGCCTCCGCAGCGTTGCTTGCCACAGGGATCTTGCGTTGTTGCAATGAGGCTGCAAGTTTGGATTGCAGCTGCGAAGCAATGGATTCAGGAGCACCAATCACCGGTGCAATGGCAATTTTTGAAGACTGAGCTCCGGCCAATGGCTGTGTTGCACCTGTCGCGGCGCTGTTTTGATTATCGCCAGTGCCAGAGAATATGTTTGGTGTCGTACTACAACCCGCAAGCGCAGTGAATGCGACACCCAAAACCGCTGTGAAGACTGCAAACGAGACTTGTCTCGACGCACGCCACGCGGAAGCAGCATTAATGGTCGTCACGACGACGTCCCCCTTTAATGACCCGCCTATATCCGGTTGCCGACGTACCTACCTTGCGGCCTCAACCATTAATACCACCGGTACCCACCGTTTTCCATGTAACCGACGGAAATTTGCTCCGTCCATAGTGAATCGGGACAAAAAACAAACAAATGCACCTCCGGCCGCCAACCGGCTGCGAACTCTTGTGGATTTTGCACTTATGCCACCACAATTGCGGACATTTGACGGCCGTAATCGGGCTCTGAACGGTGTTGAGAGCGGCGGTAGCTAAAGAATTTCGATTCGTTCTCATAGGTGCAGGGAGCCATCAATTGGACATTTTCGAGCCCTGCACGCTCAAGTTGCGCCAAAACAAATGCAGGCAGATCGAAGTGCGGCTTGCCACCGTCCGACGGCGTCGAAAAAAACCGAGTGTTTTCAGACGACTGCGCAACGAAGTCAGCTTTGAAGTCTTCGCCGACCTCATAATTCTTCTGGCTGATGCAAGGCCCGACCACAGCTCGGATCCGATCCCGGCGGGCACCCGTTGCTTCCATGGCCTCCAGCGTGGCCGCAACAATACCCCTTATCGATCCGCGCCAACCTGCGTGCGCCGCTGCAACAATTTTGGCCTCACCATCCGCAAACAGCACCGGTGCACAATCGGCCGTCAACACGCCAACCACAAGCCCAGGCGCTGCGGTAACGATCGCGTCGACTTTGGGCAAGTTCTCGCGCGGCAAGGGCTGTTCGATTACGATTGCGTCCGCGCTATGACATTGGTGGACCGTCACCACGTCGTCATTCCGGCCCCCCAAATGGCGCGACACGAGCCGCCGATTGGCGCTCACATCCTCGCGCGCATCATCAGAACCAAGCCCGCAGTTTAAGGACGTATAGATGTCCTTCGACTGCCCGCCAGTGCGCGTGAAAAAACCATGACGAATTTCACTGAGCTGCGAGAAGGTGTCTGCTGTCAGTGGCTCAAGCATCAAGGATCCTGTTCGCATTCAGAAATGTCATCTAAGAAGTGTGGTGCCCCATTTCTAGAGCCCCAAATCCGGGCAACGGGCCGTCAAAATTTGCGCGCAGTCCAATCACCTTAAACCGTGTCCCCATTCCATTTGGCGCCATTAAACGTGCAACACCTGCTTCGATCTCTGCCGCCTTGGTTGGGTTTTGATCCATCAAGCGGGAGGCCCGTTCCACTGCTCCCAAAGCACCAAGAAACTCTGCCTGCGTCACAGGTCCGTCTACAGCAAAGCCGAGATCGCTTGCCTCTTTCTTAACGTCTTGAAAATTGACGTGCGCAGATAAATCCGCTTCCCCGGGCGACGTGAGGGGATGCTCGTACTTGTGTCCCCTTACGGCCTGGAACGTGTCGCCCAGACTGTTTTCGGTGTAACCATAGTCGATAAGCAAAGCTGCCATGGGTTGGCCTTGCGCGGTATCTTTAAAAAGCTGCAACCATAAATCTGGCCGCAAAGATTCGGCAATGTCACCAATCTCGGCTTGCGGCCAAAGCGTATCCAGATGATCAGCAATTCGTGTGTTGGGCACGATATCAAACGTCAGCTTACCAACATCATCGAGACCGACACCGCGCCATCGCCAACCGTCATTTGTTTTCACCCATTGTGTCAGCGGACCAGTATCCAAAAATTCATTGCCGAAGAAGATAACCGACCGATCGCCATCTCCAAAATCATCTGCGGTCCAATGCAATTCAAGCCGACAGCTTTGCAAATTCCGTTTTTGCACGTCCGTTAGCACCGCACTTGGTTCCACCAACCGAATGCGAACAGCATCAGATATGCCCGGTACACCCACCAACACTCGCGCCGCATCGGCCATCAGCGTTCCGCGGCCAGGGCCTGCCTCAACAATTTCAAACGATGATGGCGCACCCATCTGCTTCCAAACAACCGCACACCAGGCGCCAACAATCTCGCCAAATATTTGGCTGACCTCGGGAGCCGTGATGAAATCGCCGCGCGCACCTATGCAAGCGCGCGTCGCATAGTACCCAAACTCCTCATCCCAACTACACGCGTCGATGTAGTCATCAATCGCAATGGGGCCATGAGCACTAATGCGCGCCTTCAGCTTGCGCGCCAGTGGAGTGTCACGTCGAAGATCACGGTCATATGTCATGCGGCCTCTGCTGCCGCGCGCCGCCGCGCAAAGAGCAAAAATATAACGCCGAGCAGAACCATCGGAATGGAGTAGACAATGCCGGGCGTAAACCCATAGGCGGAAAAGGCGTGGGCCGGATCAAATTGTCGGAACAATTCGCAAAACGAACGTGCGAGCCCATAACCAATAAGAAACAAACCCACCACGAGTCCCGGTCGTTTTAAACCATCAAAATGATGAGTTACGATTCGTAACACGACAAACAGCAACAGCCCCTCCAGCGCCGCTTCGTAAAGCTGGCTGGGATGACGCGGA
The DNA here is from genome assembly GCA_965222775.1 of Hyphomicrobiaceae bacterium. Lineage (GTDB taxonomy): Bacteria > Pseudomonadota > Alphaproteobacteria > Rhizobiales > Hyphomicrobiaceae > CBDCUV01. The sequence goes on along the minus strand of OZ244971.1, from coordinate 141,567 downwards.
GTTGGCTCAACGGCCGGATACATTGTTTTTGCCCCAGGAAACACCATCGCCCACGGCACGTCACTCGGTCGGCCAAACAACTCGCCATTTACAAAATTTGCAATTCGCCCGAAGAATAATCCGATGGGTACGGCCGCCGCCGACAGATCCATCACGCTCCACACATTGCAATTGAAGTGTTTCGAAAAAACCCAAATGGCAAGCCCGCATCCCAAAAGCGCACCATGGAACGCCATGCCACCTTTCCAGATTTGAAAAAACTCAAGCGGATTGTTGAAAAAATAAGATGGCTGATAAAGTAACGCGTAACCAAGGCGGCCACCCAAAATCACACCAACAGCCATATAGATCAAAAGATCATCAGTCTTTTCCGGTTTGAACGGAGGCGCTTCGTTGCGCCACAGGCTCGCGTTACCAACAAGTCGGCGGATATAAAGCCAGCCCAGGATAAGACCGGTCAAATAGGCAAGACCGTACCACTTTATGGCAACGGGTCCCAATTGAACAGCAACCGGGTCAAAATTCGGGAATGGGATGGCCGCTAACCCCAGCGTAAAACTCAAGACGTCATTCATCAACGCGCCCCCAGCAGTCCACGTGCTTTAATTGTCCGCGTCATGCAAAAAATGATGTGTACCACGTGTGCCATGTTGAACGTCACAAGTGCAGCGTCTTGTCACCTAAGTCAATCCAGACGCGTAACCACATGCGTGTGACAGCTTGAACAAGGACTGCGCAAGTCCCATAGTCACCATTATAGCCCACGTGTTTGACAACGCATCACCGGGAACGCTGATGTCCCTAACTTTCAATAAACCTTGGAGCCAAACCCATGACCCACACTTCAGACCGGTTTTTCGATGAACTGGGTAAGCTTATGACAGATGCCGCCGGTGCTGCCCAAGGGGCCAAACGCGAAATCGAAGCCATTTTCAAAGCCCAGGGCGAAAAGGTTCTACGTGAGATGGATGTTGTCAACCGCGAAGAGTTCGAGGCGGTTCGGTTGATGGCGCAAAAGGCGCGCGAAGAAAACGAGCGGCTAGCAGCACGAATAGCGGTGCTCGAAGCAAAGCTCGGAATTGATCAAAATAATGCGTGAATCAGGCACCTGCATTAAGCGCCCGGAAAGTCGAGTGCAAGAAAGCCTCGGCCATGGTTTTTCAAGGGTTCTCAACAGAATTCCCCCCAACTTGTCCACCATCCACGATTTTGCCAGCTTGCAGCCACTTTGCCCGTGGACACTAAGGCTTAGCCGGTTGCGACTCGCCACCAGAGAGTGTTTTCGTCGTGCCTGTTCGCAGTGCATAATTTTTTTTGATATGACACTGCAACATGATCTTGAGAGCGAATTTCGCCTCGTCAGCTTGAGGGCAAAATATGGCTAGTGTCGATCCGGGTTTCAAAATTTCAAAAAGCCCGATAGATCTCATGGAGCACTTGGCGCATCGCAATGATTGGCATTGTGATCGCAGCAGCGATGACGAATTGACGATGACGGTCTCGGGTACGTGGACCGACTATAATGTTTCCCTAAATTGGCGTCCCGATTTGCATGCCCTCCATTTGGCATGCGCGTTTGATTTTCGCGTACCAGACTCAAGAATGAATGAAATGTATCGGCTGATCGCTCAAATCAACGAACAGCTTTGGATTGGACACTTTGATTTCTGGACGCAAGAGGGGCTGATTATGTTCCGCCATGCGATCCTTCTAAACGACACGGTTGCAACGCCCGGACAGTGCGACGCCATGCTGCAAGCCGCCCTCGAATCCTGCGAACGCTATTATCAGGCGTTCCAGTTTGTTGTTTGGGCCGGTCGACAAAGCCATGAGGCGTTAGCTTCAACGATGTTTGAAACCGAAGGCCAAGCCTAAAAAATACACGTTATCGATGATCGCGTTTGACGGCGGCCGCAATGCTTGCCATGAAGGCGTCGTTCTATGCTTCGTCAATCGATCAAAATGCGTGGCAACTGCCATACCATGATCGCCTGACCAATGATAAGGCGCCAGAAATCATGTTACGAACGCTGAGTGGCCCACTTGTACTGGCGGGAGCCGGACGCATGGGCGGCGCCTTGCTTTCGTGTCTTCTGAAGCGCGGACTAGACCCAAGTTTGGTGCGCGTTCAAGATCCGCAGCCTTCGCCGGATACAATCGAATTCCTCAATCAATTCGGCATCAAAGCTGAGCCCATTTTGCTGGCAACTGATGTGTCACCGGCGCTCATTATCGTCGCCGTAAAACCGCAAGTGATCGATGAGGTATGGCCCGCACTCGCGAAACTGTCAGGACCTGGTACCGTGACCCTATCTGTTGTTGCGGGCCGAAAGCTTGAGAGTTTTGAACGCGTCTTGCCGACCGGATCCGCAGTCGTGCGCGCCATGCCAAACACACCCGTTGCCATCGGCAAAGGCATGACGGTTTGTTGCCCCAATGAAAACGTCACCAACGAACAAAAAGAGCTTTGTACCAAAATTCTTACATCTGCCGGAGAGATCGCTTGGATCTCAGACGAATCCGAAATGGACGCCGTGACGGCAGTGTCTGGGTCAGGCCCCGCTTACATTTTCCACCTCACCGAATGCCTGAAAGAAGCGGGCGTTGAAGCTGGGCTCAGCGAGCATCTTGCTGACCGACTTGCTCGCGAAACAGTTGTGGGTTCAGGCGCACTCCTCGCCCAATCAAAACAAGATCCAGCAACCCTCCGCATAAATGTAACATCGCCAGGTGGTACAACGGAGGCGGCGCTCAAGGTCCTGCGGGACGACAACGCATTACGCGATTTGATGATCAAGGCCGTCGCGGCGGCAAAAAAAAGAAGCAAAGAACTTTCTGATTAGGCCCGCTGCATCCGGCCCAACTGGCAAGTCGTCCCGTGTCAAAACCATCCAAAAATTTGAATCTCCGCGCCGCCAAATAAAAACGCGGACCGAAGCTGGTCTACAAACCAATTCCGATCCGCGCCTATTTTTTGCTTGGAAGAGCGAAAGTTCGCTCGGCGCTCCAAGCTTTGCCAGTTTATTTAACTAGCCGGACAGACCTTTGCAGCTTCTGACACCAGGAGGAGCATGAGAAGTTACAAACCGATCTGCCGCATTTCCTCCCTGGACTTGACTTTGTGGCGGCCACCCAGTGACGCGAGTAGCCCGCTATGATCTGAACGTTACGATATACCATTACCCAGGTCAATATCTATCGTAGCCTGAGCGGTGGGGACACCGACCAGGGCCTTGCCGCCGGCAAGCACTCGAACCAGGAAGTAAAGCAAAACTTGGGGTTGCCACTCTAAATTAGACAAAAAAAGAGCAATAGCTGCGAACAGGAACGCGGCCGCGCTGATGCCATTAAACGAGCTAGCAGACTGTTATTTAAATTGGAAATTTATCGGGAGCACATCAACGATCGGTTTTTGGTGGGCTGCGGGGTTCGCGGCGCAGTGAGACTTTCTTTTTCACGTCCTCTGGCGTTACGGCCTGTGTTCGCCGCGCTGTTCCCCGCTCAATTGGAGATGTGAATCGCACGCCAACGTCATCACCCCGTATCCAGACCAGCTCGCATTTGACCCATGTGCCATCAAGTTCAATGTGCAGTTCAAATGTGTCCGGCACGGGCATGGAATTCTGAAACCGTCAGCTTGGCGCCCGATTCAGAAATATCACGGACCGCGCAGGGAATTGAGCATTGTCGACCGCCGAAGCTGACGATCCCAGCCTTTAGCATGTGCCGACGCTGAGAGCGCCGCGCTTCATCGTCATCAATTTTAAGGGCAGCAGAGCCACGGAACGAATTCAGATATACAACGCGTGCCATTGCCAATCGATTTCAACCTACCAGACACGCAGCGTAAGCGTGTCATCTATCTAGTCGTCAGATTTAAGAGAAAGCACAGGCAGTTCAATGCGGCTGCCAGCACTGGCTAATATTCTGCGACAAACCAGATATACGTAGGCCTAACTCCGCCCCTAATACGCAAATGAAGTTAGGCAAAATTTCGTGTCAAATTTTTACATGTCGCCGGTAGATATGTAAGCGCGCGTGATCTGGGAGTGATCTCGAAAATTAGCGCAATTTCTTCCCCAATAGCTCTTGGCGAAAACCCACAAAAAGCGGGTGGCGCATCCTTATGTCGGCCATCTCGTCAGCCGGCCACTACTTAAAAGGCGTAATCCGCATCAATCCACGCGCTATCTTCTAAAATCCGATTGGTGCGCCGTCCCCACCCGGGGCGCACCAAGCCATCCCGTCAAACCTCCACACTTGATCATTTCAACAATTCATGAAAATATGAAACAATGAAGAATGAAACAGCCGTGCTTGCGCTTTCTGCACTGGCACATGAAACCCGCCTTAAAATTTTCCGCCTTCTTGTCCGCAAAGGTCCCGTGGGTCTCAACGCCGGACAGATTGCGAAGTCAGTGGGCATCGGCGCCACGAGTTTGTCGTTTCACCTAAAAGAATTGGATCATGCCGGTCTGGTTAAAGCGACCCGCGAAGGTCGTTTCATAAATTACGCCATTCGTGTTGAAGGCATGCGCGCGCTTTTGGGTTTTCTGGCTGAAGATTGTTGCGCCGGGCGACCAGAGCTATGCGGCGTCGGCGTCAAGGGCAAAAAAAGCGCAATGGGTGAAGTGGTGTAAGCCTCTACCAGTCAGGGGAACATTGTCATGTCTGAACGCCTATTCAACGTTTTGTTTCTATGCACGCACAATTCAAACCGCTCAATCATGGCGGAGTGCATCATGAACATGATCGGTAGGAAAAAATTTAAAGGCTTCAGTGCCGGCAGTCAGCCTGGCGGCGAGGTCAATCCAAAAACTATTGAGCTTCTAATAAAGCTTAACTACGACACAAGCAAACTGCGTTCAAAATCCTGGGATGAATTTGCAAAGCCTGGTGCACCCGATTTAGATTTTGTGTTCACAGTTTGCGACAACGCGGCCCAGGAAGTATGTCCCGTCTGGCCCGGCCAACCTATGAGTGCGCATTGGGGCGTGCCTGATCCCTCGCTTACCGAAGGCAACGAGGCAGAAATAAGTGCTGCCTACGCAGACACCCATCGCATGCTATATCAGCGCATCAGCATTTTTACCAACCTGCCCATCGAGTCCCTAGACAAACTAGCACTGCAAAAACACCTTGATCGCATTGGCCAAACCACTGACACCGTAGATCAAGCCGCACTTACCAACGAAAAGGCTTAAACGATGCATGGGTTTACTTTGGCCCAGCGGTTTGGTGCCGAATTTTTGGGAACAGCATTTCTCCTCGCAGCCATCGTCGGTTCCGGGATCGCGGCCGATCAACTCGCAGGCGGCAACATTGCAGTCGCACTGCTGTGTAACGCCCTTGCGACGGGCGCCGCTCTTGTTGTTTTGATCACCATGTTCGGCGAAGTCTCGGGCGCACATTTCAACCCGGCGGTCACGTTGGCCTTCGCGCTGCGCGGCGAAAGTGACATTCTTCAATCCATCTTCTATGTAGCCGCTCAAATTGCTGGTGCCGTTGCTGGCGTAATGGCAACGCACATAATGTTTGACCATGCACTTTTGCAATCCGCAACAACAACGCGGACAGGAATCGGGATATGGGCTAGCGAGTTGATCGCCACCTTTGGCCTCGTTGCCGTAATTATACTCACGTTGCGCACACGTGCAGAAGCAGTTGCTATGTCTGTCGGCCTCTATATCTCTGCGGCCATTTGGTTTACGAGCTCGACATCCTTCGCAAACCCAGCCGTCACCATTGGGCGCGCCCTAACAGACACGTTCACCGGCATTCGGCCACAGGACGTCGTACCGTTTATTGCCGCGCAGATAGTAGGCGCCATAATTGCTGTCCTCGTTTGCTGGGCACTGGCGGCCCGTGCTCAACAAGAAAGCGCAATCGCCGAAAAAGAAAGGGTTTCTCTCTAAACAGCGAGAGTGGTGACGATAGCTGGCGGGTGGGGATGGACTTGCAATCGCACACAAGAAATGGGATAGCGATCATTATTCGTTGCAACCGAAAATGAAGTCCCATGACGTGCACAATCTACCACAATCCCAAATGCAGCACATCGCGCAAAGTGCTTGATAAAATTCGCGAACAGGGCGTCGCGCCCAAAATAATTGAATATCTCAAAACCCCGCCGACGCGCGATCAACTTGCCGAGCTTTTTAAAAAGATGAAGTCGCCGGTGCGCGAAATCTTGCGCCGAAAAGGTACGCCGTTTGACGAATTGGGTCTTGATGATCCCAAATGGACAGACGATGAACTGATCGATTTCATTGTCGAACACCCAATTTTACTGAACCGACCTGTGGTGGTCACAAAAAAAGGCGCCAAATTGTGCCGCCCGCCAGAGACCGTACTAGATTTGCTGGAGTGAAACGCCGCAGACGTATGGACATGGCACATCAGCATTCCCAAATGAGGGCAAAGCGCCATCAAATAAAGGACCGGCGAAATGACTGATTTGCGAGAAAGCGAAGGCCGCATTATTGACGCCGCACTTAAGTTGGCGGCTGAAAAGCCGTGGCCACATGTGACCTTGCGCGAAATTGCCGAAGCTGCCGGAACAGATCTTGTCACCTTGCGCAAATCCTTTGATGGAAAAGCCTCCATCATCGCCGCTTATGCGCGAAGGATTGATGACGAGGTTCTTTCAACTGCGCCCCCGCCGCAAGCAGAGCAATCGACGCGCGATGCACTTTTTGAAGTCATTATGAGTCGTTTTGATGCCATGGAGCCGCAACGGGACGCGCTGCGCTCAATCGCCGAAGAGAGCCTACCGGACGCAGCATTAATAAGACCGTTTATGGCGTCAGTCGCTTGGATGCTGCACGCGGCAGGAATAAACACCGATGGCCTGACAGGCAGCGCACGGGTCGCAGGCCTTGCAGCACTTTATAGTTCCGTATTTGCCACCTGGCTCAACGATGACGACCCAGGCCGCGCACGCACCATGGCGGCGCTGGACCGTCGTTTGCGCGGCGGTGAACGCGCCATTGAGGCATTTGACCAGGTCTCTTCATTTGGACAAAGCGTGTTTGACGTCTTGCGCCAAACCGTGCGCAGACGCACAGGCCCAAATCAAAATGACAGCGCCTATAACAATAACCGTCCAGGCCAAGACGGCTCCGCGCCCTATACATCTGGGCCACAGCACTAACGCACGTGCACGTCTTACATTGGCAGACTTATAACAGCGCGCAGACCACCAAGCGAACTTTCGCCAAGCGAAATATCGCCGCCATGGGTGCGCGCAATGTCGCGAGCAATGGCAAGACCAAGTCCAGTATTTCCCTGATCCTGATTCCGCGCATCATCCAATCGATAAAACGGCCGGAAGACATTGTCACATTCTTCCGGCGGTATTCCCGGCCCGTCATCATCAACTTCAATACGCACCCACCGTCGTTCCGTTGCCGCGCGAATGACAACGCGATTGCCAAACCGGACGGCGTTGGTAACAAGGTTTGTTATCGCCCGCTTCATCGCCTGCCTTTTTAACGGAACAACGATGTCTTTGCGCCTCTTGCGGAACTTAAGCTCAATCTCCGTGCCTAATACGCGCGCCTCTTCAGCAACTTCATGAAGCAGCTTGGCAAGGTTTGTTGGGCGCGCTTCCTCACCTCCATCACCTTTTGCAAAGGCAAGATAATCTTCCAACATTTGCTGCATTTCATTTACGTCGCTGCGCAACGAGACTACCTCTGGTGTGTCGTCCATGAACGCCAGCTCAAGCTTAAAGCGCGTTAAAATCGTGCGAAGGTCATGGGATACACCGGCCAGCATCGCGGTGCGCTGTTCAACATGAGTCGTAATGCGATCGCGCATTTCAAGGAACGCCAGTGCCGCCTGACGCACCTCGCGTGCACCACGAGGTTTAAAGTCCGCCGAAACGGGCCGTCCCTTACCAAATGCCTCTGACGCCTCTGCTAGGCGCAAAATCGGCCTGATCTGGTTGCGTAAAAACATGATGGCCACCGTCAACAAGATGACCGATGATCCCACCATCCATAAAAGAAAAATATGCGAGTTCGATGCATAGGTTTGCTTTCGTGTCGCAACAAACTGCAACACATGTTCGGGCATCCGCACCCTTATTTCAACGTGTCGCGACTGCCCAACCGTATCGATCCAAAACGGCCTGTTGACGTGCTTGCTAATTTCTCGGGACAACGCGCGATCAAGAACATCAAAGAAAGGCTTCGGTCGTGGCGCCGGCAGGTCTTCAAGCGGTTTGACCTGCAGCGACAAATTGAGCCGGTCCCGCGCCATGTCGATAAGTGCCTGATAATCGTCTTTATGAGGGTAATTTTCATATACCGAAATGAGCGCCGCCACGTCGCGCGCCGTCGCTTCAGAAAGCCGCCGCGTCACGGCTTGCCAATGCCGCTCCATGAAGACAAAAGCGATGACGCCCTCTAAGACAACAATGGGCGCAATAATAATAATGAGCGCGCGCGCATAAAGGCCTTTCGGTAAAAGCCCTGCGATCTGATAGCCAATCCATGCCCACCAGTACCGGATCTGACGTCCAAGCTCGACCAACATGGACAGCCCCGAACGGGCGGTCCCCAAGAACCCACGTGTCATGCCATGACGGAGGCGCTCGCTATCGCTTTCGGAGGTGTCAGGACGAAAGACCATTTGGATCTCAGAACTACCGGATGTCTTATCGGCATGTTTACCGCATCAGTCCGTGTATAGGATATAGCCTTTACCACGCACCGTCTGCAGATAAATCGGGTTCGACGGATCGGCCTCAATCTTGCGCCGCAACCGGTTGATCTGTACGTCAATAGCCCGTTCGCTGCCCGTGGCCTCATCATTGCAGAGCTTATGGCGCGGTATCGGCATGCCCGGCCTGCTTGCAAATTGCCGCAAAAGTTCGCGCTCACGCTCGGTTAATTTGAGGCTCTTGTCGCCGCGCCGCAGCTCGCCCCGCGTAATGTGAAAGACATAAGGTCCCATGCGGATTTCATCATTGGACACATCTGACTGGCCGCCACGTCGCAATATATTTTTGACGCGCAGCAACAGTTCGCGCGGCTCAAAGGGCTTTGGCAGGTAATCATCCACGCCAACTTCAAGTCCCTCAATGCGATCATCTGAATCCGAGCGTGCCGTCAACATACAAATTGGGACATCCAGAGTTTGCTTGAGTTCGCGCGCAAAATCGATGCCCGGCTTCCCCGGCATCATCCAGTCCAGCAAGATGACATCAAACGAAAGCCCGCGCATCGCTGCTTCCGCGTTTTGCGCATTGCTAGCCGTCGTGACACGGAAACCATTTTCCGTGAGGTAGCGCGCAAGCAAATCACGAATTTTTTTATCGTCGTCAACCACCAACACATGTGGCGCATCGTCTGCCACGGGTTGAAGCGCATACTGCGAATTGGTGCGTACCATATCAATCAGGCTCCTGTTCGGCCTTCAATGCGATCGTTCTTGGTCTCTAGCACTGTCTGCTAGGATTTTACGGCCTCCGCGTGACGATCCTTAACTCCAGCCTCAATAAGCTTTTTGACCTGCGGGCGATCGCCCTCTCCGATCATGGCAAACAAAAATCGGCGCAACGCCTCATCCGCACCCGGTCCGGCAGATTGAAGGGCTGCGCGGATGCGCTTGATCTGAAGGTCAGCAAGTTTGTCGGCCAGCCGCGTTCCCTTTTGTGTCGCATACAATCGGCGCTCACGACGGTCGGACCTCCCGGCCTCTTGAGTGATAAAGCCTTCATCAACCAACTGCTTTAAAACCCGGGCGAGGCTTTGTTTGGTGATCCGCAAGATATCCAACAAATCAGCGACCCGTAACCCTGGATTGCGGTTTACAAAGTGCAAGACCCTATGGTGCGCACGCCCAAACCCGTATTTCTCCAAAACCGCATCTGGATCGCTCGTAAAATCCCGATACGCGAAAAACAGCAGCTCCATGCATGCGACATAGTCATCGCTGCCTAAACCGCAAATTAAGTCAGATCCGATTGCCGTTTTCCGCGCCACGTCGCTGCCCTACCAGCTGACAGTTTTCGTTCTCTATAATTATGTCAGCCATATTGACATAAATGAACCCCATTGATACTCGTGACTGGTCAAATGCGCAACATCACGGGGTGGTTTGGCAGCTTTTTGGCTCTATCCCCGATGTAACCCAGTTGCCAGTCAGCGAGATGTAAGTCAGGGTCCGCCAAGAATTTGGTCGATTGACGCCGCCCAAAAGCGCCGACACCTTATGAATTAAGGATACGGGACAAATGCCAGAACTCGCCTCGTACGAAGATCGCGATGGAAAGATTTGGTTCGACGGCGAGATGATCGACTGGCGCGCAGCCAACATTCACATCTTAAGCCACGCCCTTCATTATGCGAGTTCCGTTTTTGAAGGCGAGCGTGCCTATGGCGGCGAAATTTTCAAACTCTCAGAGCACACAGAACGCCTGATCGAAGGTGCGCAAATCCTGGGTTTTGAGATCCCCTTTGACCAAGACGAAATCAATCAGGCCTGCCGCGACGTCCTCAAAGCGAACAGCTTAACAGATGCCTATGTCCGACCCATTGCTTGGCGCGGTAGCGAGCAAATGGGCGTTGCGGCGCAAAAAACAAAGATCCACCTCGCCGTCGCAGCATGGGATTGGGGGTCCTATTTCCCAATGGAAGAGCGCCTCAAAGGCATACGATTGGCAATTGCCGAATACAAAAGACCCGATCCAAGAACGATTCCGTGCAAAGCAAAGGCTGCAGGTCTCTACATGATCTGCACATTAGAAAAACATCGCGCGGAAAGTGCGGGCTACGCGGATGCCCTGATGTATGATTACCGCGGCCAAGTCGCTGAGTGCACGGGAGCCAACATCTTTTTTGTCAAAGATGGCATCATCCACACGCCCACACCTGATTGTTTCTTAGACGGGATCACCCGACGAACGGTGATCGGCCTGGCCAAAGACCGTGGCATCGAAGTCGTTGAACGGGCCATCATGCCAGACGAGTTAGGATCTTTCAGCGAATGCTTTATTACGGGTACAGCCGCTGAGGTGACACCAGTTTCTGAAATCGGCGAACATCGATATACGCCTGGCGAAATGACCACGGCCCTTCTTAGCGACTACATGACGTTGGTCCAACCAGATAAGCGTGTTGCCGCCGAATAATCATTGCCGACAACGGACGATGCGCGCCAACAAATCCACAACGCCATAAAAACAATCAGCATTAACACCCCGCCTTTATTGCTATTGCAACGGAACTGCGCGAAGATTGCTCGTCTCGGTTGGGTTCTTTTTCAAGTCATGAGGTCCGTCATGCGGGTCGCAATTGCTCTAATCTTAGCAATGTCTTTTATTGGCGGCGAAACACGTAGCGCCAACGCACAAGTCAGCCAATTCAGTTTTGATAATGGCCGCCGCTGCCACACGATCAGGACGTGCCAATTTGCGCGCGGTGGGTCCTATCGCGGGTGCCTGTCATCTTATAACTGCCGCAGGTGTCAGCTTGTGCGTGCCCGGTGCCAAATTGGAAACCGCCGCGGCACGTGCCGCCGGATGCGTTGTTATTGGGGAAGTTAGGCGCGCGAAAAGCGCAACAGAAAACGCGACTGTAAATTTAAGGCTGCTCTGTCTTTAAGATGAAAGCACAAGTGCTGAAAAGATGAGGCCAAGAAACACAGCAATCCCTACGCCAACAAGTGTCAACGTCAGTGTTCCCGCGCCAAATCCAAGCAAGGGCCCAAGTAGTGCGAGGAGGGCTGTCCAGAACAGCGCAGGCACAATGCTAACCACAGCAAGTCCAACAAGCTTGCCGGACCGCCACTTTGCAGTTGGCGCGGCCGTTACGACATCATGCGCAATGTGAGAAGCGCTATCCATCGATCGTTTTCCCTTCGTGCTCCGCGTCTTGCGTAAAAGTGTCAATCGAGCCCGTTCCATTTGAACAAAACTCAAGATTACAAAACGCCAAACATCCTGGTTGACCAACAAGTCTAACAACAGTTACGAAGTTTGCAATCAGACCAGGGGAAAATTAACACCGCCTTAAATGAACATTCTAATGCTGCATCCATTCATAAATACTAACAATTCGTTTACATAATTGTCAAAATTGCGCGCTTCTCCATTGATCCTCCGAGTGATACAAACAAAGGGGTTCTCCACTTATTTTTTGCGAAAAGCGCCAGCGTGGCCGGTAGATGAGAAAATACGACGTCGCGATTATCGGCGCGGGCCACAATGGTCTCGTCACCGCCTGTTATCTTGCACAAGCAGGACTAAATGTTGTTGTGCTGGAGAAGAACGCTACTGTCGGTGGCGCAGCTGTCACCGAACAGTTCCACCCTGGATTCTGCAACTCTGTCGCCGCCTACACGGTAAGTCTTCTCCATCCGCGCGTGATCACCGATCTGAATTTACATCAGCATGGCCTGCGTATTATCGAGCGGTCAGCAGCCAACTTCTGGCCAATTGACGAGAAGCAGAGCCTATTGTTGCCCAACGACAGCGAGGGTCGCCAGCGCGCCATCGCAGAATTTTCAAAACATGATGCAGTACAACTGCCCAAATTCGAACGCGCCATCGAAACCGCTGCGAACACCTTGCGCGACCTCAGTCTTCGCACGCCACCAAATGCCTCTGGCGGCATAGCCCAATTGATCGAGGCCGCGCGTGTCGGTCGCAGGGTAATGGGCGGTGGGATCGAACATCAGCGGTTTTTGATTGACCTCTTTACAAAAAGCGTCGCCGACGTCCTTGATCAGTGGTTTGAGAACGAGTTCGTCAAAGGCGCGTTTGCCTTTGACGGTATCGTCGGCGCCTACGCGGCCCCTTCGACAGCTGGCACAGCCTACGTTTTATTGCATCATTCGTTTGGCGAAGTGAACGGAAAACGCGGTGCGTGGGGACATGCTGTTGGTGGCATGGGCGCAATCACGCAAGCGCTCGCAAAATCTGCGCATTCAGCGGGAGCCGAGATCATCACTGATGCACCCGTAGAGGAAATAAAAGTTGAAAACCAATGCGCCAACGGCTTGGTGCGCGCAAATGGAGAAGACATTTGCGCAAAAGTTATTGCAGCGAACGTTGGACCAAAACTGTTGTTCAAAAAACTCCTGCCAGACTCATGTGTTTCGCCCGAGCTCCGTAACCGCTTCCTCAACATTACAACAGGGTCCGGCACTTTTCGCATGAACGTTGCATTGTCGGAACTCCCCAACTTCACATGTAGGCCCGGAAAAACATGCGCACCTCACCATGGCTCCGGCATCATCATCGGTCCGACTCTCAACTATTTAGAACAGGCCTACATCGACGCGCGCCAGCAAGGATGGTCACAACAACCTGTTATTGAAATGTTAATCCCATCCACAATCGACGACACGTTGGCGCCAAAAGGACAACATGTAGCAAGTTTGTTCGTGCAACACGTCGCCCCAAAACTACCGTCAGGCAGATCTTGGGAAAACACCGACGAAAAAAACGCCTTTGCTGAGCACGTGATCGCTACGGTCACGAAATACGCGCCAAATTTCAAGACATCCATCTTAGCAACACAATCTCTCTCGCCGCTTGATCTCGAAACGCGGTTTGGAATGATCGACGGTGACATTTTCCACGGGCAACTTTGCTTAAGCCAGCTTTACTCCGCGCGTCCGGTTTTGGGTTTCGCAGACTACCGAATGCCCGTCGAAGGCCTATATCTGTGTGGATCAGGCGCCCACCCCGGTGGCGGTGTGACGGGCGTACCTGGATTAAATTGCGCGCGCGAGATCATAAAAGACCTAAAGGGCTGGCGCAGACACATTGCACCAGCTACAAGGCGCAAGCTTGGCCTATGAGGAACAACGAGAGGCTCAATTCGTGACTCTTACGAAGGACAAAACCGCTGACCAACCAACCATGGACAGCGCCGCATATCGCGCTTTAATGCGCCATCAAGCCGGTGCCGTGGCTATTGTCGCTGCCGGTGAGGCTGGCGCACGCGCGGGCCTCACAGCAACTGCCATTTCGTCCTTGTCTGACAGCCCGCCAACCATTCTCGCATGTGTCAATAAAATGACCGATGCGCACGGTGTCATTAGCAACATTAGGTGCTTCAGCATCAATGTGTTGGCGAACGACCAGCAAGAGATTGCCGAACGCTTTGCAGGAAAGTCTGGTCTCAAGGGTGAGAACAAATTTACAGGACTGAATTGGGACAAACTCACAACGGGCGCGCCGGTGCTGTTAGGTGCTCTTGCAAATCTAGATTGCAAAGTATTAGACAAACATGATTTCACAACGCACACGATTTTCATTGGCAGGGTGATCGCCGGCAGATTCCGCAACGAAGCCGAACCACTTTTATATTTCCGCGGCGATTATTGGGATCTGACAAGCAAAACTTAGAAACGCCATGATCCGCATCACCGACAGAATTGAAATCGATAAGCGACTTCTAACCGAGCGCTTTGTACGCGCGTCCGGACCCGGTGGACAAAATGTCAACAAGGTCGCAACGGCCGTTGAACTCCGTTTTGATCTTGCAAATTGTGACACAATTCCCGACGCGGTGCGACATCGGCTTAAACACTTGGCAGGTCGGCGGTTGAGCGATGATGGTATTCTCGTTATTCGCTCAGAGCGGTTCCGTACACAGGAACAAAACCGAAGAGATGCTCGCCAACGCCTCATCGACCTTGTAAGGCGCGCCTCGCAAGTCCGCCGCCCGCGCATTCCGACTAAGCCGTCTCGCGCGACCATCGAGCGGCGTCTGCAGGCAAAAAGTCGTCGCTCGGCCTTAAAACGATTGCGCCGCTCTACACCGGAGATCCCATAAAAGCGGCATACCAACGTCGCGTCTCTTTCAAATCCAAACCCAACCATTGTCATCAAGACCACGCCAACGGGGACGCGTCTTTCAGACACTTCAATCAAGCTTGCTGACGCGTTCGCCCATGTTTATGGTCCGCATCATTTAGTGTGAGTGTCAGCCGACCAGGCACCTGCGCAAAAGCGAAATTCCGCATTAGTTCCGAAACAGAACAAAATGCAAAAACCGACGCGCGAAACAGAATTTAGAGCAGACATTGAAGGACTGCGTGCCGTCGCCGTCCTTGCGGTCGTGTTTTACCACGCGCAGGCGGCAGGTTTTGTCGGCGGCTTCATTGGCGTCGACGTTTTTTTTGTGATTTCCGGATACCTTATTACGCAACTGCTTATGCGAGAGCTCAAGGAAACCGGACGCATCAACGTCCTGTCGTTCTGGGCACGTCGCGCACGCAGATTGTTACCCAATGCTCTATTAACACTGTTGGTAACAATCATTCTGGTGGCCCTAGCCCAAGCGCCTACGCTCCTAGAAGCCACCAAATATGATGTCGTGGCCGCACTCGTTTACCTGGCGAACTATCATTTCGCTGCAAGAGCCGTCGATTATTTCGATGCCGGCGCACTTGCCAGTCCTGTTCTACACTTTTGGACATTAAGCGTTGAGGAGCAATTTTATATTGGGCTGCCCCTTTTATTGTCATTGATCGTCTATTTCTGGCGTGCACCCTCACGCCGGACCGTGTCTTTCATACTCATCATCATCGCCATCTCATCGTTTGCCGCCTCCCTCCTTTGGATGACGAAGAGTCAACCGGCGGCCTTCTTCCATACCGAATCTCGCATATGGCAAATTGCACTCGGCGGCATTCTTGCAATGAATCTGTGGGCCGTTCACCGATTGCCCGGGGGCGTCTTGTCGGCACTGTCGTGGATCGGACTTCTTACAATCCTCACCTGCGCACTGACGATCGACGATAGTTTTCCTTATCCAGGATTATGGGCGTTGCTCCCCGCGTTTTCCTCGGTCGCAATTATTGCCGGCGGGCTTGGCGGGCAACTAGGCCCTAACAACATCTTAGCGTTGTCGCCCCTACGCTGGATCGGACGCCTGTCTTACAGCATTTACCTGTGGCACTGGCCGCTATTGGTTTTGGCCCCACTCATGTTTCCAGAGTTTGCCTTTGCAAAATACGCGGCCCTACTCGCAATACTTCCCGTATCCGCCGCAGCATATTACCTCGTTGAAAATCCCATCCGGCAAAACCAGCCTCTCAAAAAAACACCTGGTAGGGTTTTAGCATCGGCGGGCACCGCATCTTTGAGCGTGGCAATCGCCGCACTTTTGTTGCCGAACGTTCTTCTGACAACCGATCCCGAAAAACAGGCCCGACACAAACTGGCGTTAAAAGCAAAAAGTGACCGCGCCCGCGAACTCATTCCCAATTGCGCACTCCGCATTGGTGATTATAAAATCAAGACATGCCGATTTGGGGATGAAAATGCTGACAGAGTCGCCGTGCTGATTGGTGACAGCCACGCCGAACATCTTTTTGCCGGCCTAAACGCAGCGTCAAAGAAGGAAAATTGGGCACTCCACACTTGGACAAAGGCAAGCTGCCCGCCCGTCGATGTGAAATACGTACATGCCGACAGCAAAACCTTGGATGAGACCTGCGTGAAGTGGCGTGAGGCCGTCATCGCGCGCATTCTTTCTGATAAACCGTCGGTTGTTTTCATCGCATCCTGGTCTGGCATTGCCAAATGGGTCATCGATCCAGAAACCGGCAAAAGACTTGACATAAAAACAGCACAAGTACGCTGGAAAGAGGGTTTTGAAAAAGTTGTGCGCCGATTGACGGACGCTGGACTAAAAGTTGTCGTTATCCGCGGGACGCCCCGCACCCGCAGACCAAACGTGCTCGACTGTGTTGCGGCCATGGGACCTGGTTATTGCGGAACGCCAAAGAATGAAGCCTTAAATGCCTACGCACCCGAACTAGAGGTGGCAAGAAAAATTCCAAACGTCGACATGCTCGATCTCACGGACAGCTTTTGTGGCCGCAACGTATGCTACGCTATGATTGATGGCAAGATCGTCTATCGTGATAAAACGCATATTACGGCGACGTTCTCAAAATCCTTAGCACCTCAATTTGCACAAGTGCTCCGCCGCAACGGGAATTGACGTTTTTCTGGTCCGATCTCACCTCGACAACGAAACTCAAAAACCAAAAGAGAAATTTGATACATGCCGCGCTTGGCCGCCAACCTCTCAATGTTGTTTCAAGACCATGACTTTCTCGATCGCTATCGGGCGGCAGCGCGGGCCGGCTTTAAAGGTGTAGAGTTCTTGTTTCCCTATGCGTGGCCGGCGCAAGAAATACAAAATCGACTGGGCATAAACAACTTGGAACTCGTGTTGTTCAACATTCATCCTGGCGATTGGGACGCAGGCGAACGCGGCCTTGCCGCTCTAAAAGACCGCCAGTCGCAATTCCAAGAGGCAGCCCATCAAGCAATTGAATATGCGAACGCCCTTGAGTGCAAGCGTATCCACGCCATGGCCGGTCTCATTGAACACGGTGCTGAGCAGGGAATGTACAAACGAAATTTAAAATGGTTCACGAAGCTTGCGGAGCCGCACGGTATTGACATTCTCATTGAACCTATCAACACGCGCGATATGCCAGGCTATCTCCTCAACACAGCACAGCAGGCCTGCAACATCATCCGTGACGTTGGCGCGCCCAACCTAGGACTGCAACTTGATCTTTATCATCGCCATGTCCAAGAAGGCGATGCATTGCGTGCAATTCGCGACAACGCGCAACACATACGCCACGTCCAAATCGCAGGACCACCCGATCGCGGCGAACCGTACCCAAGCGATTTTGATGCTGCATCTCTGCTCAAATGTTTGGATGACATCGGCTATGATGGCTGGGTCGGTTGTGAGTATCGCCCGCGCGGCGATACTTTGGCAGGCCTTTCGTGGATCACACAATGTGGCTTGCAGCTGGATCATGACCGCTCGTAGGTTCTTAATGCACACCGCCCATAAGCCGCTTCACCCACGGCGTAAGCGCAAGCAACAGCAAAAACGCGACACCAACCATGCCCGCCTGAGTTAAAAAGAACCACGCCAGACCTTCAGGGTCTTTTGCCGTAAAGGCGCCGCCAAGGACGCCAGCAAGCTTGCTTCCAAACGCGGCGGCCAAAAACCAAACACCCAACACCAAGCCAACGAACCGCACGGGCGCAAGTTTGGTCATGGTGCTTAAACCTACTGGAGATAAAAACAACTCGCCCACCGTTTGCAAAAAGAACAAGGCCACTAACCATAACGGACTGACATGTCCGTTGACCGTCAAATATGCCGCCGGCACCATCAACAAGAAGGAAAGCCCAAGAAAAAATAGTCCAAGCGTAAATTTTACAGGGCTGGAAGGCTGTTTTGACCCAAGACGCACCCAAGCCGTGGCAAATATCGGAGCCAACAAAATAACAAATAGCGGATTGAGCGATTGGAACCACGCTGACGGTATCTCCCAACCAAAAAAGTTTCTTTGTGTGAGTTCTTCCGCAAACAGCGCAATTGTGACACCTGCTTGCTCAAATATGGCCCAAAAGATCATTGCCGCAATAAAAAACACAAACACAGCCGCCATGCGTTTTCCGTCAAGGTCGCCACGCGATGCAAACCATAAGATTGCCGCGGCTGGTCCAAGGACAAACAAAGACCGCAACCATTGAAATCCTTCCCGGTCAGACAGCAAGACAACTGCAAATAACGCGGCCGTCGCTAGCAGGACGCCAAGCGTTTGTAACATTTGCGATTGCGTTATCGGCGGCAATGCGGCCCGATCATAGCCCGTCGCAACACCAAGCTGATGGCGGCGAAAATATAAAACAAGAAGCCCAAGTGCCATACCAACGCCTGCTGCGCCAAAGCCCCAGTGCCAACTCGAATTCGGATCAAAACCATTGTCGGCCAGCCACGACTTAAACGTGGAACTTTGCGCCAAAAAGCCTGTCACAAGCGGCGCAATAAAAGCACCGATATTGATCCCCATATAGAATATCGAAAACCCAGCATCGCGCCGATCATCATCTGACACATATAGTTTTCCAACCAACGCACTGACATTGGGCTTAAATAAACTTGTCCCAATAACAATCAGGATCAGCCCAAGAAAAAACGTAAAGTGGCTTGGTACTGCGAGCGAAAAGTGCCCGCACATAATAATAAACCCGCCTATTAAAACCGCCGGAAACGTGCCCAAAAATTTATCAGCGACAAAGCCACCCAAAATGGCGACCATGTAAACGGCCATTGTATAGTTGCCGTAAATCAAGCCAGCTTCGCGCGTTTCAAAACCCATGCCGCCCATCGACACAGGCGCCACCATGAACAACACCAAAAGCGCACGCATACCATAATAGGAAAAGCGCTCCCATAGCTCGGCAAAAAAAAGCGACGAAAGCCCTTGCGGGTGGGACCCAAAACCAAGCTTGCGCAAAACGCCGGATTGAGGGAGGCCGCCGCTGCCCGCAGTATCGCCCACCATTTTTTTCTGACCTCCTCAAACGAACGGGCTATAACGCCGTGTAAGGGATTTTACCAACATCAAGCAAAAGACTTAGTCGAGGGGGGAGCCGCGTGTCAAAAGATGTTGTTTTTTTAATCGCCCTCTTCACCGCAGTCTATCTTGCGCTGATCATTCTCGCGCATCGGCGCACCACAGCGCATGACGACAAACTCACCGAATATTTTGTATCGGGCCGTGATCTTGGCACCTTAAGCGCCATTGCAACCTTAGGCGCAACCGAAATTGGTCTCATAACCATCGCTTACAACGCGCAAAAAGGTTTCAATGCTGGCTTTTCAGCATTTCACATCGGCATTGCCGCATTAATCGGGTGTTTGTTTGTCGGTCTCATCGGTTTTGTCGTAGCCCCGCTTCGAAAAACCGGTGTTCTCACCATTCCAGAATATTACGAACAACGCTATGGGCGCGACGTGCGAGTCTTCGGTGCCATCGTCATGGCGCTCGGCGGAATTTTGAATATGGGGCTGTTTTTAAAAGTGGCCTCCCTGTTTATCGTTGCCATGTTGACGCCTCTAGGTGCGCAGATCCCAGTCAACGCCGTTATGATCACGCTGATCGTGGTTGCCGTGGTCTATACCTGTTACGGCGGCATGCGATCCGTTGTCCTGACCGACATCTTCCAGTTTATTCTGTTGGCCATTGGACTCATCATCGCCTGCATTTATTTGAGCAACGCTGTTGGGTTTGACGCTGCTGTCGAAGCGGTGAATGCCAAAAAAGGCGCAGGCGGATTTGATCCCTTAAAAAGCGAAGGGTTTGGCCCAACCTATGTCCTCTGGATGATATTTGTTGCCGGCGTCGTCAGCTCAGCTATCTGGCCCACAGCCCTCACGCGCGCTTTGCTCATCAAAAACGAACACGACGTCAAAAAAGTCTACCTGTATTCAAGCGTGATCTTCATGGGAAGAATGGTTCTGCCGGCATTGATCGGCGTCTTGGCTTTTGCTTATTTTGCAGGCCCTGGTGCCGTTGAAGAAGCAAAATTTCTGAGTGAATTTGGAGATGACGCAGATCTTGTCGCAACGCCCATTTTTCTTGGTTTAGCTCTTCCTAGTTGGCTATTTGCTTTCATGGTCGTCGCCATGTTCGCATCATTTATGTCGACCCAAGACAGTTATCTTTTTTGTTGGTCAAGCGTATTATCGCGTGACGTTTATGGTGCACTCACGGGTACGTCTAACGACGCCGATCGCCAAATCTTTGTCACGCGCATTGGCATCGCTTTGATCGCGCTATATGAGCTTTATTGGGGGCTAGTCTATGAGGGCAAAGAAGATATTTGGGATTATCTCGCTGTGTCGGGGTCCATATATTTTTGTTCGGGCGTCGTGCTTCTTGCAGGCGGACTTTATTGGAAACGTGCGACGCGTCGCGGTGCGTGGGCCGCACTCATACTTGGGTTTACTGCCATCATTGCCCTTGAACCTATTCGCAACGCGCTGGGCCTGAGCGACGTCTCAGCGCCGGTCATCGGTTTTACAACAATCGCGCTATCTCTTATTGGGTTTGTTGTGGGGTCGCTAACAGAAAAACCAAAAACAAACGAAGCCGCGGTTACCCAAACTTTTCCAACAACACGTCCTTAGCCTCATTGATCTTTGCCGCAAGATATGTGGAGCCACCGTGATCAGGATGTAGCTTTTGCATGAGTTCGCGATGGGCTTTGCGGACGTCATCTGCACGACACCCCGGTCGAAGCCCTAAGATTTCCAGCGCTTCCTCCTCACTCATCCGTCCATCGGGCCCACTCGCCATCTTTTCTTCGCCGCGCGCCACATCCTCACGCCAACTGGAATAGGTCCGATCAAGATAAGCTTCAATGATCTGCGCTGATTGGGGATCTTCCGCCCGACAGTCCTGCCACAACAACACAAGGTCTTCAGGCTTTAGGTTTTCAATTCTTTGACCTTCAAAAATTCCTTTAAGAACTCGGCCGCGAATATCGCCCGTGTCTTGATCAAGCTCCATGTGCAGAAAGTCTGTCGAAACTTGCGACACTTGACCCGGCGACCTCGGTTGAAACACCGAGCCTCCACCAGGGGCACCTCCCAACAACCACAACCCAAATAGGGCCAACGGTGCTGCGATGGCGCCACCGCCGCGCGCATACAACAACAAAGATGCAAAGATCAGTAAGCCGCCGCCCAGGTACCGAACGATGTTCGCCATTTGCACCGGGTTTGTATTTGCGACCCCACGCGCAAGAAAATACATGAAAATAAGAACCAACAGACCGAGAAGAAAATAGACCATCACCGACCCAAGTAAGTTTATTTCCGAATTGAAAACTGGAAAGAGCCACGCACGAGCCGAACTAGTAGACTGGTTCGACGCCCGTCACCATCGCCTCTCTGGCAAATCACGTCTTAGACGGCAACTGTTCCAACAGCAATCGCGCGCCTTTTGCACCTGAACGCGAACCAATCGACAACAGTGCTTCGCGTCCGCCAGCGGCATAAACCGCAACTGCTGTCAGCAGCTCACGCAATTGCGCGGCAGACCCCGCATCAAATCGGCACCACGCGCCTTTGGTTATGCACGCAATTTCTCTAAATGCCTGTTCAGCGATGACGTCTCCTCCCTCTTGAAAGGCGAATACGGGTATGCCGAGAAGCGACAGCTCGCCCGCGCGATCACAAAGATCATCAATACTTTCCTCCATCGCATCGCCCACATAGACAAGCGCGTCGACAGAATTCTTAGCCGCCTCCGAACGTGCGTGTGACAAAACCTTACCGATTTGCGTCCTTCCACCACGGCAACCAACTTTTGTCATCAACCGTGCTAGTGTTTCAGGGTCGCTCACCCACTTCGAGGCTTTGCACTCGCGAAACCCCCGGAAGTAAATCAATTTCACATCTAGACCACCGACTTGCTTGACCGCAGAAAACATCTCCGCCTGCAGTGTAAGCGCCAAATCCCAAGTGGGTTGCCGGCTCATTGTTGCGTCCATGGCAAAAATCAGTCGGCCGCGACCGCCACCCGCACGCGGGGCCAAAGATTTCATACTGGCGACAAAGTCCGCAACGTCTTTAGCTGAAGATTTGGCAGCCTCATCTCGCGGGCTTGGTTCCCGTTGCGCAGGCAGATCAGCCTTGCGCGCAGAGGTCCACTTGGCATCAATGGGGTTTTGAGTTTTTTTCGTCGCCATGGCCACGCATTTTACAAAGGTTATCCCAATCTGCATGTGGCGACGGATCGCCCGGAAAGCAAGTCCGCCAGAAGCTAAATGCGTGACCCGCGCCTTAGAAGTTCGAGATTGCCCCCGGTTGCAGTGGTGTCAGTCGTGCGAACCCTCTCAGTGGCAAATCGCATGAGATAGTTTGGCCCACCAGCTTTCGGTCCTGTTCCAGAAAGACCTTCGCCGCCAAAGGGCTGCACACCGACAACAGCCCCAATCTGATTGCGATTGACATAAAAATTGCCAACGCGCGCGTGCTCTGTAATGTAATCGGCAACCGAATTGAGACGGCTATGTAGTCCTAACGTCAGTCCGTAGCCTTTGGCATTAATCGCATCAACGACCCGGTCCAAGTGTCCCTGCTGGTACCTGATCACATGTAAAACCGGTCCAAACACCTCTCGCTCCAACAGATCAAGTGACTGCAACTCGTAAGCAGCCGGCGTCACGTACGTGCCTGCACGACAATCATCCGGCAACTCCCGATCAATAAGTTCGCGTGCCTCCCGCTGCATACGAAGCTTGTGCGCGTCAAGTTGATCTTGCGACCGCTCATCAATGACAGGACCAACATCGGTAGAAAATGCAAGCGGATCACCGATGTCCAAAGCATCAATTGCGCCCGTCAACATATCAATGGTTTTGTCCGCCAACTCCTCCTGAAGGAACAAGATACGCGCTGCAGAGCATCGTTGGCCGGCACTATCAAACGCAGATCTAACACAATCTCGCACCACCTGCTCCGGCAAAGCACTTGAGTCCGCGATCATGGCATTGATGCCGCCAGTTTCAGCGATAAAGGGTACGATGACGTCCCGGCGCTCTGCCAATGACTTTTGAATGGCCCACGCCGTTTCATTCGAACCGGTAAAAACCACGCCAGATATGCGGGGGTCTTTGGTAAGTGCAACACCTACACGACCATCGCCTGGCAACAGCTGTAAAACATCAGCGGGAATGCCAGCCTCATGCAAAAGCTGAACGGCGAGAAAGGCCGTGATCGGGCTTTGTTCCGCAGGCTTTGCAACAACTGGGTTGCCCGCAACGAGCGCTGCAGAAACTTGCCCTGTGAAGATCGCGAGCGGAAAGTTCCAGGGAGATATGCACGCAAACGCCCCGCGCGCGCGCAAATTCAAGGTGTTGGTTTCTCCCGTGGGACTAACAAGGTCAACGTCAGTGCCAAAAAGTGAACGGGCTTCCTGCGCATAGTAACGCAAAAAATCGACCGCTTCGCGCACTTCGTCATGCGCAGCCTGAACGGTCTTGCCAGCTTCCCTGACCATGACCGACATGAGTTTGGCGCGATCGCGCTCAAAAAGGTCTGCTGCAAACTCCAGGGCTCGCGCGCGTTCTTCAACGGACGTGACATCCCAGTGGTGTCTTTGCGCGTGCGCGGAAGCAACGGCCGTCTCGATATTATCGTCTGTGGCTTCACGCACGCTTCCAATGCGCACGCGAAGGTCATGGGGGGAAAAGAGAGAGCGACCGTTCTCTGGGTCAATCTGTGGCTCGCCACCGACAATTGGTCCAACATCGAAAGCGTGTTCCAAGACCGCAGTCATTTCTGCTGCCAGGTCTTGCCGTGCGCGCGGATCACTAAAGGTCAATCCAGAACTTGCTTTGCGATGGGGCAAATAAATATCGCGGGGTTTCGCAATCGGCGCCGGTCCAGATTCAGCTTTCTGTTGATCAGGTTGCGCTAGACTAAGCTCAGCCTCCGCCGTTTGCACCGGATCTTTAATGATATCTTGAATGTCCATATCTTCGTCCGCAAGCCGGTGCACGAACGATGAGTTTGCCCCATTCTCCAACAGCCGCCGCATGAGGTAGGCGAGCAGATCTTCCGGTTCACCCACAGGCGCGTAAATACGACACGGCACGCCAAGCTGATCCTCGGCAACCACACCATCATAAAGTGCATCACCCATGCCAAACAGTCGCTGAAATTCGTAAGTTGAGTTGCCGCCCGCCACATAAGCAGAAGCAATTGACTGCGCATTGTGTGTCGCAAACTGCGGATAGAATGCTTTGCGATCAGAAAGCAACAACCGCATGCAAGCCAAATAAGACAGGTCCGTATAGAGCTTGCGCGTAAATACCGGATAATCTGAAAGCCCTTGGAGTTGTGCGACCTTAATTTCCCTGTCCCAATAAGCACCCTTCACAAGCCGCACCGGAATACGCCGCCCATAATCGTTCGCCAAGCGTCGCAACCATCTGAGAACCGGCACCGCGCGTTTTGAATAGCCTTGCACAGCAAGCCCAAGACCATGCCAATCCTCAAGCTCGGCGTCCGCATAAGCAACGGCAAATGCATCAAGTGTCACATCGAGCCGACTTTGCTCTTCCGCGTCGATCGTTATTGAAATGTTTTGTTCCCTTGCCGCACGGATCAATGCGAGAAGGCGTGGGCTAAGCTCGTCAAAAAGTCGTTCTTCTTTGCCCGGCTCAAACCGCGGATGAAGGGCTGAAAGTTTTACTGATACGCTTGGTCGACGCATAAGCTCATCAGGATGCTCAGTGGCTGCCGGACCTGTCGCGCGTCCCACTGCTAAAATCGCGTCCAGATAGCTATTGAAATAGCGTTCCGCATCAACGTCGCAACGGGCAGATTCTCCCAACATGTCGTAAGAGAGCATGTAGCCCTGGGATTCCCAATGCGAAGCGCGCGCCAAGGCCTCTTGGATCGTCGCACCCAGAACGAATTGATCACCAAGAAGCTTGACGGCCTGACGAACCGCCTGCCGGATAACCGGCTCACCCGAACGCGCAACAAGTCGCTTAGCTACAGTGAGAGGATCATTGCCCGCGGCATCTTTATATTTGATCACCTGTCCCGTAAGCACGAGGCCCCACGTCGATGCATTGACGAACAAACTTTCAGAATGACCCAAATGCTTTTCCCAAGCACCCTTACTCATTTTTTCCGCGATGAGGAGGTCAGCTGTTTCGCTATCAGGAATTCGCAGAAGCGCTTCAGCAATACACATCAAAATGACGCCTTCCTCACTCGAAAGGCCATATTCCTGCAAGAAGGCCAAAACACCTGGTCCCTCATGCCTTTGGGCCCGCGCATTGCGCACAAGTTGGGCTGCAATCTCATTGATCCGTTGACGCTCATCCTCCGTGTAGACAGCCCGTTCGATAAGGCCACCAGCAAGCCGCGTCTGGTCTATGAGATGGTAAGCGGAAATTTCGTCGCGCGCAGGCATTGGCACACCAGCCCGGCGCACCATTTGTGAGTGGCGGGGATCAACTGCATTGACTAAGGCCATGCCGTCCTCTTATTCGATCACCAACGGAACGCAAGACGACTCGACTAAAACGCTTTAAGCCACAATACCAAAAGAGCAAGCTTTGGTTTGAATATCTTGTGCTCGGAGGCGTTTGTGCAATGAAAATTCAAAAAAAACCGGCCAAACGGCCAACAACAAAGGCGAAAAAGTCAAAAGCGCCCTCAGCGGAACTGATTCGCAGGCTGAGCAAACTCCGCAAGAAAATCACATCCTGGCGCGATAAAGGTGAGACAATTGCGCTAGTGCCGACCATGGGCGCACTTCACGAAGGCCACTTGGCGCTGGTAAAGCGCGCCCGCCAACGCGCGGACCGCGTCGTCGTATCAATTTTCGTAAATCCCACACAATTTGCGCCACATGAGGATCTCGACCACTACCCGCGCAATGAGGCCCGCGACATAGAAAAACTAGAGCACTTTGGTGTTGAGGCCATTTGGGCACCATCCGCCACTGAAATGTACAGCGAAAATTTCGCGACCAAGGTCGTCCCGGAAGGAGCGGCGTTGGGTTTGGAGACCGATCACCGGCCGCACTTTTTTGCAGGTGTCGCAACCGTCGTCTGTAAGCTTTTCAACCAAGTGATGCCGGACATGGCCGTCTTCGGCGAAAAAGATTATCAGCAGCTATGTGTCGTGCGCCAATTGGTCCGCGATCTCAATATCCCCATTAAAATTATCGCCGTGCCGACCGTGCGCGAAAAGGATGGCTTGGCGCTATCATCGCGCAACAAATACTTTACAGAAAAAGAACGCACCATCGCACCAGCCCTCAACAAGGCACTGCGTGAGCTCGCCAAGAAAATTGCCGATGGCGAGGATGTCTCAACGGCGCGCGCGGACACGACCATTCGGTTGCTCGCAGAAGGGTTTGACAAAGTGGATTACGTTGCAGTGCGCGAAGCGGAGACACTGAGAGATTACGATCCCGACGGCGATAAACCCGGTCGTATCTTGGCGGCCGCTTGGTTAGGCAAAACCAGATTGATTGATAATATCGGGTTTAAGCTCCGTTCATAGCTTGTGCTGCAGACCAACACGGCAAACCAAGATTCCGTTCTTCACGGCGCAAATCCATAAGACGGCATGCTGTCTGCGGCGATCAAAGCATCGAGCCGATGGCGCATCGCGTAGCTAAGCTCATAGGGCAATCGAACCTCGCGCGGCAAAGCCTTCGGTTGGGTATGATCACAAACAGGCTTCAGCGTATCATAAAGATAGCGCTCCACGCTGTCCTTGAGCAGCGTGTGGACCGGTGCAAACGAGCAGTAGACGGTTTTGCCATTGCGCACACCGTTGAACTCCTCCGACCGAGAACAGGCCAAAACGTCTCTTTGGATCTCGTCGCTTTGCCCAACAAAGAATACGCTAATCTCATCGAATATGACGTAAACGCCATCGATGTCCATAACTGCGCCTGCATGTGTCTCGGCAGTCGAAAGCGGCACAGTTTTCCAGTCCAGTGGCAGCATGGCACGCCCTCCGAGTCAGCCGCACGTTCAACAAAAACGATGACTGAAGCTGCACTGATTCGATGGGAGGGATCTCTGTACCCAGCGTGGCAAAGTGGCCTTTTCACCAATCAACGGTCGATTATGTGGACAACTGTGCTTCCAAAGGATTGCCGCCGGATCTTGCCAACAGACCATTTACCATGGCACTGGAACGATAATGACCCATATTAGATTCGCGCCATGCTTGTTTTTGGTCCTGCGTCGGCAATGGCTTTTCCACAGACCGTAAGACACGACCCAAGTCGACAAGGACCAAAAGATCCATGGCCAGATCACAAGCTGATTTGTTTACGAAAGTGGGAAATGCGTTGACCCGCAAATTAAACCGTACTGCCAAAAATGCTGAGCCATCAACCGATTACACCGCCGCCAATATCGAGGTCTTGGAGGGCTTAGAACCCGTCCGACGTCGGCCGGGCATGTACATAGGCGGCACCGACGAAAAAGCACTGCATCATTTGTTCGCCGAAGTTATCGACAATGCCATGGACGAGGCCGTGTCTGGCCATGCGACATGGATCGAAGTCCATCTCGACAAAGATGGTTATTTGTCTGTCGCCGATAATGGCCGCGGTATTCCGATCGATCCGCATCCCAAATTTAAGTCCAAGTCCGCTTTAGAAGTGATCATGACCACGCTCCATGCGGGTGGCAAGTTTGACGCCAAGGCCTATCAAACATCAGGCGGATTGCATGGCGTGGGCGTATCCGTCGTCAACGCATTGTCGGAAGAACTAGAAGTAGAGGTCGCGCGCGGCCAAAAGCTATATCGCATGGTCTTTTCTCGCGGCAAGCCACAAACGAAACTAGAAAAGCTGGGCGCCATCAGAAACCGCCGTGGAACAACGGTGCGCTTCAAGCCTGATGAAAAAATCTTCGGTAAGGGTGTGCAATTTAAACCGGCACGCTTATTTACGATGGCGCGTTCCAAGGCCTATCTTTTTGGCGGCGTTGAAATTCGTTGGTCATGCGCACCAGAATTAATCAAAGACAAAACGCCATCCGAAGCCGTCTTTCACTTCCCCGGTGGTTTACGCGATTACCTGACAGAAGCCATCGATGGCAAAGTTCGTGTCGTCGACGAAATCTTTTGCGGTCGCATTGAAAAACCAGGCGGACATGGCTCCTTAGAGTGGGCCATCTCTTGGATCGCTAACGATGATGGCTTCACCCGTTCTTATTGTAATACAATTCCGACACATGAAGGTGGAACCCACGAGCAAGGCTTACGCCAAGCCATGACGAAGGCCCTGCGCGCCTATGGCGATCTCACCAACACCAAGAAGGCAGCCTCCTTGATCGCCGACGACGTTCTTGGAACCGCGGGCGCCATGCTTTCTGTCTTTATTCGCGAGCCGGAATTCCAAGGCCAAACCAAAGACAAGCTCGCAACAACGGAAGCGGCACGCATTGTCGAAACGGGCGTGCGCGATGCCTTTGACCATTGGCTCGCCGATTCTCCACAGCAAGCCAACAAACTCTTGCAATGGACAATCGACCAAGCCGATGACCGCTTGCGGCGCCGGCGCGAAAAAGAAGTGAGCCGCCAATCGGCCACACGCCGTCTGCGTTTGCCCGGCAAGCTCGCAGATTGCGCAATCCGACAAGCCCAAGGCACCGAAATCTTCATTGTCGAAGGTGACTCCGCTGGCGGTTCCGCCAAATCTGCCCGCAACAGGGAGACCCAAGCGGTCTTACCTTTGCGCGGAAAGATTCTAAACGTCGCCAATGCCTCGGCCGCCAAGTTGTCGCAAAACCAGTTATTGTCGGATTTAATCCAAGCGTTGGGCGTTGGCCTTGGCGCCAAATACAACGATGAAGACTTGCGTTATGAGCGCGTGATTATCATGACTGACGCCGACGTCGATGGCGCTCACATCGCTTCACTTTTAATCACATTTTTTTATCAGCAGATGCCCGGGCTAATCGAGAACGGACATTTGTTTCTGGCTGTCCCTCCGCTCTTTAAACTGACGCAAGGAGCAACTTCGTTTTACGCGCGCGATGACGCCCATAAAGAAGAACTGCTGGCCACGGAATTTAAGTCTGGTCAAAAAGTAGAAATCAGCCGTTTCAAAGGCTTAGGCGAGATGAACGCGCAGCAGCTCAAAGAAACGACGATGAATCCCAAATTACGGACTTTATTGCGTGTTGAGATTTCAGATGGCGATAGAGCAACAACAACCGATGCGGTAAATGCTCTGATGGGATCTAAACCCGAAGCGCGATTCAATTTTATTCAGGAACGCGCGGCCTTTGTTACCGAAATCGACGTCTAGAGACGTGCACTTTTTTGCTGGAGTGGCGACCTCAACTTAGATGTTGTGGAACACTCCCAGCGCACATCGTGAAAAATTCCCTAATGCAATTTGCAGCCCTTCACTAAATGTGATGCCAAGGCTGAAGGAGGGCTTCATTCTGCAACGTGCAGATCGAAATGGACGGCCGCTACTAAGCCACAACCAATATGCGCAAGCCTGATCCATCAACATCTGGATTTGGTTTTTTAACGCACGACGCAAATTCGAAAGGGAACCAAAATGACAAACTCCATCATTCGCACAACGTGCCTGGCGCTTGCCGCCACCGCTCTTATCGGGGGCTCAGCGATTGCTCCTGCAATCGCTGAAGACACCAACAGTTCCGACAAAATTAGACTAAGCGATACGTCTGTTGAAACTTGGGCTCGTCACCATCTTGCACGCCAGGGCTACCGTAACATCACGCAGTTGACCCGTGATGCGAACGGCGCATGGCGTGGCCTAGCCACAAAGGACGGCCAAGTCCGGGTCGTCGCTGTAAAATTGTCTCCGGCTCAATAAGCGGAAGTTTAGCCAAATAGGCGACCACGACATGGGCAGACCAAACTAGGTTTGCCACGTCCCCCCAAAAAAGCGGTGTTTGCCACCCGGCAGGCACCGCTTTTGCTCATGCGTTCGCCAATGGCTTTGTGATCACACACAGACACCAAAAGTCTTTATTTGGCACTCGGAGTATTTGCATACCTGGCATTTCCGCCGGATAAGAAGGGCAAATCTCAACGGTTACGCCCGTGGCGATCAGAACCACTATAATGCCGGGCTAGGAGAGTGCACCAAGTTGAGAGCTGTCGCTTGAAAAAAGCGTACGTCCGATCCCAAGGGGCTTGCAATGCGAACACGTACGCGCACGGGGAGGGTGGAATGTCGACACTCATTACGGTCCACGGAACGTTTGCCCACATCGACGGAGCGTCCAACAACAACACGACCAACGGCGAGAGCGACGCTGATTGGTGGCAACCTGGCACGCAGTTTTTAAATGGCCTGCGTGACCAGGTTCAAGGCGATCAAGGTCCATTAAACATCGAGCCATTTATTTGGAGTGGGGACAACACAGAAAATGAACGGCGCGCGGCGGGACAACGGCTTTATAACCGTCTCGTAGAACTCGAAGACAAAAGCGAAAAGTACTGCCTAATTGGCCACAGCCACGGCGGTTCGGTTATATCGCATGCATTGTTGCAAAGTGTGATCCGCAAAACGCCTCTCAACAACATGCAGCGCTGGATTACCGTTGGAACACCTTTTGTCGAGCTGCGAAAGGAACGTTTTTTGTTCCTTCGTCTGCCGCTCATTTTCAAAGCCTTGTTTGTCGCATCACTCATGCTGTCGTTGATGTACGCGTTTTCAACCACCAGCGAATTGATTTATCAGGACGCGCGATTTGCCATGCCATACAAGGTTTGGCGTATCATTCTTTCTGGTGTCGTCGCAGCACTGCCGTTCATTATCTTTTATTTCGTCGCCAACATGATCGACAGAAGAAAGCTTTTCAGATACCAAAAAAATCACATTCAGATCGCCAAAAAACTCTACGAATCAAAATGGGTGCCACTCGTACACGAAGATGATGAAGCGATCGCCGGATTAGGCTCGCTGGGCACCATCCGCTTCAGTATATTTTCCAAAGAGTTTGCAGTACCAGTTTTGACAATGGCATCCGTCTTTATCTTGCCCCTGGCCTACCTATACATCGTAACATCACCAAACTTGATGATGGGCTTCACCAACTACCTCAAAAAAAATGTCTATCAATTGGAGGAATTGGAAGGTACGCGCGAAAAGTTCTACACGCAGTATCGAAAAGTGCGTGCCATTCGCCGCAACTTAAGACGCGCAAGACGGGAAAGAGAAAAAGTAAGCCCAAACCTGCAGCCTGATTTTGAAGGGGAAGCAAAAGTCAAAAAGTTGCAAAAACAGTTGCGCCAAGAACGAAAAAAATTACGTCAGGCGTTTCCAAACGCACTAGACCTCGGTCGTGCAGCACGCTTTTCGCGCCGCTTCCTTGAACAAAACGGAACAAACACCTGCAAAAAAGGCAATCTTCGCTATTGCGGCACAAGCGTCCCACTCAACGCAAAACTGTTGTTTCAGTGGGTAACAGCCGACGCCACCGACTGGCTTTTAAATGAGGACCTCCGTAGCCCAACGGTCCCCATTTACGTCGCATACATTTTAGCGATCATCCTCGTGCCCATGATTTTTGGCCTCATTGCTGTTGCTCTCGTGCTGCTCGTGCAACTTTTCGCCGTTCTCATCAGCCGGTTTGCAAGTACATGGCTCGACAAAATGACCTGGTTTCAAATTCATCGCTCAGCACTAGGCAACGATACCGAACAAGAGGTTGCCGTATCCGTCGCCCGCCGACCGCCATGGACCACAAAAAAGGTGAACTGCCTGCCAAAACCGATCGGCGATAAAATAACCGAACACTCTAATCTGGAAATGACGGCGTCCCTTGGTAAGTTCCGCAATGCCATAAGTGAGCTGGCCTTTACGGGCGCAAAGCAGTCAAAGTCCAACGACATTTTGAATTACCTCAGCTGGCGCGAACTTATTCACACGAGTTACTTTAATGTGCCGGAGTTTAGTCATCTCGTTGCCCGGGCGTTGTCTCAAGTTGACGGCTTTACGCCGACTCGATCATTCAAGGCCGATCCAAAATTTGTCGAAACCGAAATGTGGCTTGCCGCCGTTGGTGTTCCTCCAACAGATGACAAAGCATAAGACAATCGAGAAAGTCGGCGAGGTATCTAACCAGTTCGCAAAAGCGGGAGGCGACAGTCAACACAAATAACAGACAAAGCCAGCCCGGCGCGCGAACAAACACAACACCGCACGCTCCAATAAAATGGCGCGCGCTCTTGGCTGGCCCGCTCGCCGCACTTGTGATCTTGCTCGTCCCTGCGCCCAACGGTCTAAGCGAACAGGCCTGGGCCGCTGTCGCAGTCGTCGCCTGGATGGTCATTTGGTGGCTGAGTGAAGCTATTCCCATTCCTGCTACGGCACTTTTACCCATTCCACTCATGCCAACGCTCGGTATCTCAAGCATGAAGGCCACGACGGCAAGTTACGCCCATCCCCTCATTTTTCTCTTTCTAGGCGGATTTTTACTCGCAGCCGCTATGGAGCGCAGCGGTTTGCACAAACGCATCGCCTTATCAATCATCAACTTTGTTGGGGTGAGCGCCAACAAAATCATATTGGGTTTTATGTTGGCCACGGCGTTCCTATCCATGTGGATATCAAACACGGCAACGACCATAATGATGTACGCCGTCGCGCTACCCATTATTTCAGCCATCGACAAAACCGCAAACGAAGACACGCGTGATCAGTACTTTGGCATCGCGCTCATGCTGGCCATTGCCTATTCTGCTTCAATCGGCGGTGTTGGCACCTTGATAGGCACACCGCCAAACGCGCTCCTAGCCAGTGTTCTGCAATCAAATTACAATATAAAAATCGATTTCGTGACCTGGATGTTTTTTGGCGTCCCGATCATCGCCGTGATGTTGCCAATTACTTGGACGCTTCTCACCAAAGCAATATTTCCAACAAAGCGCATGAGCATTGCAGAGGCAAAAGACACACTTGAGACCGAAATTGCTGAGCTTGGTCCCATAAGTCGAGAGGAATTTATCGTCGCCGCCGTCTGCGTGTGTGCTGCATCGGGTTGGGTCTTTGGTAAGTCGTTATCGCACCTAACAGGTCTTCCAATTACAGATACCAGTGTCGCCATGTCCGCGGCATTGTTATTGTTCGCAATTCCAGTGTCATTTGCGAAACGGCGATTTGCACTTGATTGGTCCGCGGCGAGAAAAATACCGTGGGGGATCTTGTTAATACTGGGCGGCGGACTTGCCATCGCCGGTGCCTTTACCTCAACCGGGCTTGCCGGCGCCATAGGTAAGTCTTTGTCGGGGCTTCATATCCTTGGCATTTGGGTATTGGTCCTGCTTTTGATTGTCGCCATAATTTTGCTGACAGAAATCACCTCCAACTTCGCGACAACCGCTACGTTTCTTCCAATTACCGGCGCTATAGCGTTGGGGCTCAACTATGATCCGCAACTTCTAACCATCCCCATCGCTGTGGGAGCATCCATGGCGTTCATGATGCCCGTTGCCACCCCTCCAAACGCGATCGTCTTTTCCTATGAGCCCTTGCATATCAGACACATGGTGCGCGCAGGGTTTTGGCTCAACCTCATTGCCATGGCCGTTTGTTTTACTGCGATTTATTTTTTGGGTGGTCCCGTCTTCGGTATTCAAACGCCGCAATAACAATTCTTACCACAATTGTTGTTACAAATCAGCAAGCTCAAAAGATGTAATCATCTCATTTGACAACCAAGCAGAAAGGTATTGCGCGGCCCGCTGAGGCGCCGTATCCGCATCCTGATACGTGGCCAGCATTTCACAGAGCACACCAAAATTGACGCGCTTGATCGCTTCGTCCCACATCATTGCTTCTTCCTCTGCCATGACGCGCATCATCGGAGTTGTGTCCTTCCGCCATACGAGAACATTTTGCGGGGCATCTAGGATCAAAGGCTGAGGCACGTCCTGCTCATTTTTTAGCGCCTTCCAAATGTCCGTGGCATTGGTGTCAAACGTCAGCCGGGCGACACTTGGGTGCGCTGAAAAGCACAAACGAACCCAATCGCCGGGGTCCACGTTACCAAGTTCCTCCGCGGCAAGCGTCGGCGCATCCACACAGTCAAAAGCGTCGTTGAGCACTTTTTCGAGTCTGGCAAGTTCCAAGAGCTCTTTTTGGGATTGGTAAGGCTCTGTGTGTTCCAAAAACTCAGGCAGCCTATTCCCGAAGTAACGCGCATTTGGATTGTTGGAGGGGTATGCCGCGATATAGTCCCGACAAAGCTTGTTAAACGTCTCTTCGCCAACATAAGCACGCAGAAGTTCGTAGTCTTGCTGCGTGACTTCAATCAAACGTAGAATGTAAGCGTCTTTATAAACGTCCAGCAACACTTCGCGCGTCGTGTGCGCGCCAGGTGCCAGCGCATCAATGACGCCGTCATCGCCCAATAGTACGGCACGTTGAAATGAATCTTGAAGCTCACCAAATCGGTTCATCACGATGCGGCAATGCGATTGCTCTGCTCCACATGTCCGGTTTTTGCAGCGCCATGCTCATCATCAAAGACCTCTTTAGCAATTGCGCGCGCACGATCGAGCTCCTCCAACAACTCAGCAAGTGGCGGAATATTGTCATCACGCTCGATCATGGTTGAGACCGGACCGAATCGATTGAGCGATGCGCGATAAAGCTCAAACACATCATCGCACACAGGATGATCGTGCGTATCAATAATGTGCGTACCCATATCGCTATGGCCCGCCAAGTGAAACTGCACAACACGATCTTTGGGAATTCCGTTCAAAAATGTCATGGGGTCATAGCCATGATTGAAAGCGCTCACATAGACGTTGTTGACATCAAACAGTAGCCAACACCCGGTGCGCTTTGTGAGTTCCGTCAAAAACTCCCACTCCGTCATTTCAGATTCTTTGAATTGAACGTACGTGGAGACATTTTCTAACACGAGCGCGCGGCCAAGATGTTCTTGAACCAAATGAACACGCGAGACCACATGATCGAGAGCCTCCTGCGTGTAAGGGATCGGAAGCAGGTCATGAAGGTTCACGCGATGCACACCCGTCCAGCACAAATGATCAGATACCCACTTGGGTTCCATCCGCTGAGCAAGAGACTTTAAGTTATCCAGATATTCGTAATTGGGTTCGGCCGTAGATGCGATGGACAGCGAAACCCCGTGCATCACAATTGGAAAGCGCTCGCGAATACGCTCCAACATTTGCAACGGCCGGCCCCCGGGAACCATGTAATTTTCTGAGATGACCTCAAACCAATCGATTGCCGGATCGCCCTCCAAAATATCGGCGTAATGCGGTGCTCTGAGCCCAAGCCCGTAACCAAGGTATGGGGGTTTTTCTGTAATCATCAATTCAGTCCTTGGCGGTCTCATCTATAAGCGGTGGTACCATAGCAAAATTTGCCAAATTCAATCAAAGAAATCCCTGATCAATATCATGAGAAGACAAAGAAACCTGCGCTGGAGGGCCACAATAAATGCAAGAGCCTTCCAGCGCAGACTCGTAATGCTTACTTTAAGAGTTACGATTTCTCAGGCTTTTCAAATTTGGCGCCTTCAATCTTTGCGCACTCTTCTTCTGTCGTCACCGTAAATCCCTTGCCCTTACATGCATTGTGGCCGGCGCACTTGTTGTCAGCCGTCTTGCAAGCACTCTTGCCTTTACAAGCATTCGCGCCGACACAATGGCCTTTTTCACCAGCAAAAGCAGCCGGGGCACCGATGCCGCCAGCAAGAACGAGAGCGGCTGCCGCAGCAGCCATGGTGGCACCAGATTTAGCGGTAATTTTCATGTCTTGCTCCTCCAAAAGGAAATAATTTGGGAACGGCCGAACAAGTTGAACGCCCCCACCTCGGCTGAACAAAATTTGACCAATCACAAACAATGCCCAGCGTCGGATTTTTATGAACAGGCACTCAAACCCACTCATGAGCGCTTGTTCCACCGACTATACGACGTTGTCATGACCGCAGGGCGCGCATCACGTGAGTGTGATACATTATGACCGAACGAGAGATTTTTTTGATTTGCCAGAACGAGATTTTCCAAAATCACTTCAGAAGAAAATTGAAGGCAGCATCTAACTCAGGCAGGACTTGATCCAAACCAATAAAACTGAAAAGCAATCCGTCACCCATCTCGTGCATCAGCAAACCAAGTCAATTCAACCATTCGCTGCAGAGCGGCGTGCACCGTTGAGCCGCGCAATGAGCTCGGGGACTTGAGAGGCTGGAACAGGTTTGGCAAATAAATAACCTTGCCCATACTTGCAATTGAGCTGCCGAACAATTTGCAGCTCTTCCTCGGTCTCAATTCCTTCAGCAATGGTAACAAAGCCCATCTCTTTACCAAGTTTCGTCAAGAACTCGACAATGGAAAAGTCAGCCTTGCTCTTCAAAAGATTTTTGGTGAAGGACTTATCTATCTTTAAGGATGTGAACTCAACATCACTTAAATGTGACAACGAAGCATAGCCCGTCCCGAAGTCATCAAGAGCGACGCCTATTCCGGCAGACCTCAGTTCTTGAAGCTGCTTTAAGGTAAGACCCTCGTTGTCATGCAATATCGAATTTTCGGTCACCTCAATGACAATATCGTTCGCCGACAGACCATTGCGAGCCAACTCGCGCATGAGGTTGAGCGTAAAGCCCTGCTGAGCAAAATCTGCATCTGTAAAGTTAATACCGGTTCGTCCAAAGGGAACGCGGTCCAGTTTCCATTTTCCGATATCTTCTGCCACTTGCGCCAACATTTTCCGGCCGAGGGCAGCACACAATTCACGGTTGTCAAAAACACCTTGGAAACCCGCAGGAGACAATCCTCCACGTGTTGGGTGTTCCCACCGTGCTAATGCCTCCAGGCCACCAACTTTTCCGGTATCAAGATTGATAAGTGGCTGGTAGTAGGCCTTAATTTGGGAAGTCTCCAGCGCCACACGAAATTCTTCTAGCAAATTAATCCGACGTTCGAACACATCCACCAGGCGCTTTTCGAAAAAGCACACTTTTTTGCTGGGGCTATTTTTTGCTTCATAGAGCGCAAGATCTGCATGTCTTGAAAGCTGGTCTGAGTCAGTAGCGTCGTCAGGAAAGAAAGCGACACCAATACTGGCCCGCACCGAAATCGTCCGACCTTCATGAAGAACGTCCACTTGCGGTCGCTCCAGCAAACCAGATAGCTGATTGAGAAGTATCTCCCGGCCATCGCCTCCTGCAACCAACATAGAAAATTCATCTCCCCCCAATCGCGCGACAACATCTCCAGGTTTTGTAAACGAGCGCAACCACCTTGATATGTTCTGCAACACCCGATCGCCGGCGACGTGCCCAAAATAGTCGTTGATTTCTTTAAATCGATCGAGATCGATAAGAAGAAACGCATACTCTGTCTGATCCGGATCCTCCGCAATATCGCGCAAGCGCTCGTTGAAATACGCACGATTGCCAAGACCGGTTAATGTGTCGTGGTAAGCCTGAAACTCAAGCGCGTCGCCCGCCAACAGACGTTCTAACGCGACACTCATCATTCCTCCCAAGATTGACAGCACACTCATAAGATCAGATTCGCTTTCAATCGAATGCCGGGTTCCCGCTGTAACGATTATTCGTATTCGATCACCTGCTTGTACAGGAACAGCCCAAGCGGACTTCATGCCAAGTTCGGTCAACTTCTGACATTCGAGGCGCGTGCTATCATTTAGTGCGGGAAAGTAATCTGGCTTTCCTGTCCTATGGCAGTTTTCCAAAAGACTCCCGGACATCGGAAAGCTTTGGTACTCATCACCTGTAAAACCAGCCCCCTTAAAATTTTTGACGACAAATTTGCCGCGCTCCACATCAGGAACAATGTAACCAATCCTATGGACGGGCAAGATCTCATAAATTGTTTCAGAGGCGATCTCGAACAGCTCTTCTTCCGAACCAATGGTCGCAAAGCGCAGCGACGCCATGTTGAGTGCTTCCAACTGCCTTGAATAAGAAAAAAACCGCGCTTCTGAGTCTTTCGTCTCAATAATAAGTTGTTTGCGATCCAAAAAAGCCGAAACAATTGATGCGATCGTAAGCATCATTGTGACAGACGTCTCCGAATAAGCATCTTCCGTGGCGCTGGCCACATTAATATTGCCGAACGGCTTGCCATTGACTTGAAGAGGCGCACTTATGCCAGTAACGAGTCCATCTTTGTGGAGCATTTTTGCGTCGGCCATTTCCATGTATTGCGAATAATTCGCCAAAAGCGGCCGATTTTCTAAGAGCGCTTTTCCCGCAACGGATTCATGAACAGGAATGGTTTTGCCGACAGGTAGGAAGCCAATCTTGCCAGCAAGTGCGAATATTTCAAGATGGTCCCCCGACTTGACGAGCTTTGTGACACTTACACGATCTGCATCCATCATACGAGGCAGGAATCGCGTAAGCACGCTAAAGATGTCACCCTCCATGTCAAACCGACTGGTGGCGTTGACAAAATCGCACAGATTCTGAAACTTGTTATCCGCGTCTTTCGCCTGCATCTTCAGACCAAACTCGTGACCTGCAACCGTCAACTTGAGGACAAGGCCGGATCATGCAGTCGAATTTCCTAAGTTGACACTAATCAAATGTTCTAAATGTTCTGGTCCCTAAAATTCGAATCAAGGTTTCAAAAAAG
This sequence comes from Hyphomicrobiaceae bacterium, assembly GCA_965222775.1. Lineage (GTDB taxonomy): Bacteria > Pseudomonadota > Alphaproteobacteria > Rhizobiales > Hyphomicrobiaceae > CBDCUV01. Next base: position 102,574 of record OZ244971.1, on the reverse strand, counting down.
ATCCACCAAGGAGGCGCGTACAAAGCGCAGCAAATGCATTTAGAGACCAACAGAAGCTATCCTATCACTTGTTTTACTGAATGTGCTTATTTGACGTTAACGTCGGCATAAAAGCAAAAAAGCAGAAACATTTATTGGGTGGCGGGATTTCGCACAACATTCGCGTCTTGAAGAAATAGGACGGTTTTGAATACGAAAACCTCGCCAATCACAAAATAGCGAGCGCCTGATGTGTTTATGTTCAGGCGCCCGCAAGTTCCTACGACTTCGGCATGATAACCGTATCGATGATGTGAATGACACCGTTAGACGCTTCCACGTCGGCCGTTGTCACCATGCCCTCATCAACACGTACACCACGGGTACCGTCAATGCGAACACGACCACCCTGGACGGTTTTGGCAGACGTTTTTTGGCCCGCAAGGTCCTTTGCAAGCACTTTTCCCGCCACTACGTGATACTTCAAAATTTTGGCAAGTTTCTCTTTGTTTTCAGGCTTTAGGAGGTCTTCCAACGTGCCCTTGGGAAGCTTACCAAATGCTGCATCAGTTGGCGCAAACACGGTGAAGGGTCCTTTGCCCTTAAGCGTGTCGACCAAGCCGGCTGCTTTAATAGCGGTGACTAGGGTGTTGAACTGCCCTGCATCCATTGCAGTGTCCACAACGTCCTTTTGCCCGGCCTGAGCCGAAAACGTGGACATTGGCAGGACAATAAGCAACGACAGCGCAATTGTCTTGAGTAAGCTCATCATCTTCTCCTCTTCGAAAGTGGAATCTGAGTGTCAAATCTCGGTTGTTTTTTTTGAAGCCGACGCTCTGCGCGTCGTGCAACAAACTCAAATAGGCAGGAAGTTAAGATTTGGATCACTTGAGTGATACAAAAAAATAGTAATCCGATCAGACGCGGCCTCATTCCTGCGGAATAAGACCTCGTTGCCATTGCGTCTGCACGCGCAATTGATCAGTGAAGTTGACGTTAGCGCAAAGAACAACTGATCGATCATCGAAAAGCATCGATGCGATTTCGGTTAGGAACCGCGAACAACCCCGACAAATAGCGCCACCAGTGGAGCGTCCACAAAGAACGCGACACCCCGTCATCCATTTGGGTTAGCAATACGTAACTTCATTCCACGGGTAACAACTGCAACGCCTTTTAAACGCTCACCGAACAATTTTTTAAGATTGCGGCAAGAACCATTGCGAGCTTGCAATGAGAGTTGTCGGAAGCAGTGGTAGGCTTTGTTACGCAGCCCTATTACAAAAAAAACTTCAAGCGGGTACTTCGAACTATATGTCTCAGAAATTTCATACGATCATTATTGGCGGTGGCTGTCTTGGAAGCGCAGCAGCAATCTCAATCGGCAATCGTCTTGCAAAACAAGGGCGGACACCAAGCGAGGTGCGCATCCTAGAAAAGAATTCATTGAGCTCCGGTCTGTCCGCGCGACACTCGGGCATTGTGCGATCTGTGAACGCAAGTCTGCCAGCAGCTCAGTTAGCCAAAAGCGCGGCTCACATGTGGGAGGACATCAAGAACATCTGGGGTCTACAGGTGCCGCTCGAAAAAACGGGTGCATTGTGGATCGCGCCCTTTTCTGACAACAGCCCCAACCACAAATGGCGCAAAATCCAGGACGATCTTCAAAACCTTGGCGTCACACTTACCGAAGTGCCACTCCCAAAAGCGCAAAGCCTTTGCCCGGACTTTGTCCGTCTCAACAGGGACGAGACTTTTTTTTATGAACCGGGCGCGTTTCAGATTGATCCCGCAAATGCACGCAGAACCATGTGCAATGCCCTCATGCGCACCGGAGTGTCCGTTCGCGAAGGGGCTAAAGTCATTGGATTTGAAACAAACGAACGCTTTGAAATCTCAAGCGTGCACACAACACAGGGTGAATTCAGAAGCGATTTCGTGATCAACGCAGCCGGTCCGTGGAGCCCGGCGTTGTTTGCCGATCTTGGGATTTCAATTCCAGTGAGCGCGGAACCTGTCCAAGTTATGAATTGGCTGACCAGCATAGAGAACATGCCAGACACGATGCCAATCATCGCTGACTACGTGAACCTTGCCTACTTTAGAACGTGGCGTGGCGGCGAAATTCACATGCATCAGCCCCGCAAGCGAGACCCCAACCAAACAGCACGCATGTTTGCAAAATATCCGCTGAGTGCCATTGGTGCAGACTTTGTCAACGATCCCAGTAATCAATCGTTAGAAGACAAACACATCAAGACCTATCAAGAGATCCTATCTCGCCGGTTTAGCAATATTGACGGCCTCGTTTTTGGTTCAGGCTACACATCTTATTTCGACATCACACCCGATTTGCAGTTTATCCTTGGTCCCGACAAACTGGCTCCAAATCTCATTCACTGCCTTGGCGGCGGTCAAGCGTTCAAATACACGCCCGTTTTCGGGGAGCTCATGGCCGACTTTGTGGTTAACGATGAAGGCCTCACGCCGCTTGCGAAAGATTTTTCAATCTCAAGATTTGATAATGAGCAACTGGACACGTTTTGGGCCCAAGTCGCAAACGGAACGACAGCGTTTGCGCCAAAGGCCGCGCACCTATGACTTCATGTGATTCAGCAAAAGCACTAAGATGAAGCCCACTGTACACAAGCTACGTAAAGATCCCCATCATGGAGCCATGGTAACTCGGCCCTGAATTTTGGCGCGGTGAGAAATGACTTTGTAAGTTTCCGATCACCGCCGAGACAAGCGAGTAACGCGGCATTGTTTTTGGTCTCTTTGGTCGGAAAACTTTGGCTCCACGCAATTAAGCTAGGTCTCATAATCTGCCAATCCTTGTCGGCCACCTTAAATAACCTCAGCTTGTACTGTGTCCTAAGGGCGTGCCAGTAAATGCGCGCATAAAAATCTTTCCGTGTTTTCGCAGTAGGTAACTCGGAGACCCACCGCGCAAATCCAGCCAGTTTCCCTACGTCGCCTTGCCACTTTGACAGGTAGTAGCTCGATGCAATAACGGGTAGCGCCGTGTTCTCAGGAAAAGCACGAAGTCCCTCTTCGACCAGTTGTTTAAATTCATGCTCTTCAAGTCGCAGATAAATTGCAAGTTCGACCATGAGATTGAACCAGTACGGGTCCTTGGAAGCCACCGACTTATGTTTCAGAAGAAACCGACGCGCTTTTTCAAACATCTGCCGGTCAATTTTAGCCAATGGTGGAGCGTTTATATTTGTCAGCGCCTCTTGTAGTTCCGGGCCGCTACGTCCCAACGCAAAACTTGCGTTCACGAGATAGGGCGTAGGCAATGAATTTTGCTGAGTTCTCCATCTTTCAAGTTCAGACACAAAAAAACGCATCCGCCCGTCGGCGAGTATTAGGAAGTTATCGGTGACCGATCGAATAGCCTCCTGGTATGTCGTTGCAAGCATTTCTCCGTTTGGGAGCGATTGCCTATCTTCCCTCAACTCACGCGCCAGCTGTTGAAGTTGCTCCACGTTTTTAGGAAAAAAATTGATAGACTTTTGTGCGTGCAGGTAGAGCCAATACGGTAAGCGGTGCTCTAGCATATTTGGCTCATTGAGCAGAAATGGCGGCATTTCATTTCCGTGAGCCTCCAAATAGATCCGGCGCGCAAGATCAAAGGGATCTGCATTCGCGCGCACACCGGTTCCTAAAAAGAATAGCACAAAGACAAGCAAGAACCGTATTCTATCGCCCATGTCACACCACCAAAAAATGATAATCGTTTCAATCTTTTCAATCGTTAGATGGTTGCTCGACGGCATCTGTCTCGTCAAATGCCCAACGTTTGCAAGCATGATGTACGTCAAGTCTCACCCAGGCACCTAAATGCAAGCGCCCCCGTATCTTTTCGAACAACGTGCGAGTCAAATCTTTATTGTTAGTGGCGCAAGCAATTGCCGCAAGATTTTGGTAATTCCACTGAATAGGGTAGCGCGCAACAATTTTTCGCACACCGTTTGCAAACTTTTTCGGATCAAAGTTTGTCGCGCTGACGCCGTTAAGTCCTGAGAATCTTTTTGATATCAGCCAGTACATTCGCGCATAGTACGCGTCCTCGCCCTCGCTTTTGGCTGCTTTACGATCCGCGATTCTAGCCAGTTTATCTAGGTCGTCGTAAGGCGTTTTTGATAATCGCGCGATCGCATTGGCTGCAGCGGAATATATGTGCAAATTTATTGGAAATCGTTCACTGCCTTCTTCAACTAGTGAATACAATTTTGAGAGCGGCACGTCCTGCATTGATTGCAGCTCGAGCGCCAGGACATACCATTGAGGATCGACCTCGGCTACAGAGCGAATTTCATCTAAGTATTGCTGCGCTCTGTGAAGGCGCGCAACGACATTTATTGGACCGCCATTTTTTGGTGAATATCCTCGCCGATCAACAAGCGAGGCGACCGCGTGATTACATAAAATACTCGCCTTTATAAGCTTAGGAGACACCGAATTGGGCCGAAGAGATTGCAGTCGATCCGCCCTTTTGAGGCCTGCCTCGACCAAGGAGTCGGGTCTATAAATATATTTTGACACGTAGCCAAGCCCAAGATAGGCATAGAAGAGCTTATGAACTCCACTCTTTGTTCTATCTTGCGTTGTCCTAAAATGGCTGAGTATGTCATCAAGGCGCTCTAAACGCCCGTCCATGCCACCGCCAAAAAGAAATCTTGCACCACTGATGATATTTTCTCTCTCCGCCCCTTCGTTATAGTTCGCAACCGCTTCGCCCATTGCGTTTTTGATTTTCCCGGACGAATCGTCAGCTTCTGAAATAAAATAATCTAGCGGGCTTTTTTCGAGCACGTAGATATTTTCTTCGATCGTATCGCTTCCCTGCTCGGCAGCAACTGTGTAAATGTGTTCCGACCATCGTTGCATTTCAACGTTGCCGAAAATGTCAAGTGTTGGATGTTCACGTGTTATGCCGCCATTGTCCGTGCTGCTGGCAATTTTTTTTGATGGAAAGGAATCTAATTGTATTCTGCAGATAAATCGCGTTTGCGGCAGCTTGGGCAACGAGGGAAGCAATCGCTTCAGAGACTCGGCCGTACCGCGCAGCACCGTTTCACGATCACGTTTTGCGCACCGCTTCAGCGTGTCTTTGATTGTTGGCCCTCTAATTTTGTGACTAGACGAAAGTGTTTTAGTTTCTGCAACAGCTGTCACAGATTGAGTGCTGACAACGCAAAACAAAGCTATCAAATAGCCGGCCAATTTGCCTGAATTAATGTGGCGCACAGCATCGTCCCCCGTTTCTCCAACAGTCGATGCCGGAAGCGTTACACGGTAAAGTTGCCACGTTGTAAAACTTCAGCTGAAGATTTCGCTACAGTTAAAACTTTACTAAAATTCGTTTGGCTGCACGAACTCGTGGTGCTGCGAACGCAGTTGTTTGGTGCAAAGGTTTACATCCAAGCTACAGGAAAACTCCTGCGCTACACCAACAAAAATGTAGATGGGCGGCTATTGTCCGTGAGGAATCTCGAAACACTGGGCAGTGCTTCAAGTGTCAATGAGACATCAAAACAGGCACGGGCATTTTGCTCATCACGGCGCTCGTGACTCCACCAAAAAAGAGCTCGCGTACGCGCGAATGCCCATAACATCCCATAACAAGCAGATCGCTACCATGGCCCGTCACGCGCTCCAAGAGCTCCTGAGCGGCAGTGCGCTCGTTCGTATGTGTTGTCGTGACTTCCGCCTTTACGCCATGCCGCGCTAACCCAAGAGCAAGTTCATCGCCTTCTGCAAAATTTCCGTGGCCATTACGTGGCGTGGGATTGACAGCAACGATGCGCACACTTTCTGCGTCCTTCAAAATCGGTATCGCATCATAAGCAGCGCGGCTCGCCTCCCGTCCACCGTCCCAAGCTATAAGCACATGTTTACCGACCGTGTTTGCATTATTTTTCTCTGGCACGACCAAAGTGGGCCGGCCGCACTCAAGGACAATGCGCGCCGTCAAATCTGTGCCCGTATTGTAAGGATCCTTAGTGCCCTTCGCGATAACGACCAAATCAGCGCACCGCCCTTGTTCGACAATGCTCGTTGCAAACTGCCCGTAGTCGGCTTTGTGACAACGCCATTCCGATTTGGCATCAATTTTGGAGGTTGCGCGCTCAAACTCAGCGCAAACGACCTGCGCATCGTCTTCCAAGGCTTTCTTTTGTTTTTCAATGACGTCGTCGGGGATTGGAATTTGCCCTGCAGGATAAAGTGGCAGCGAAATTGGCAAGACAGGAATGATGTGTAGACCAATGAGATGCGCCCCGTGCGCCTCAGATAGCGGAAGTGCAACGTCAAGAACTTGCTTTGCGATCTCAAGCGAGGGCAGGTACGTAATGATGGTCTTATATGACATGGGACGACCCTATCTATTTGTAACAACCAACCGCAACTTCGATTCTCAAATGCTCTTACACCAAGGTATGAAGTCAATTAATAAAGATCCGAGGCATACATCGCAAAGTCGCCTGACCAATTTTTGGCTCAAGACGGAGCACTACCATCTAACATGCGCAATTAAGACTTCGCAGATTTAATCGGGATCCTTTGTGTCTTTGTCTCGACATCCGATGGCTTGTCGACGGCAATCTTTAAAATCCCATCCTTAAATTCTGCGCGAACTTTCTGCGGGTCCGCGTCAAACGGCAAGCGAACAGATCGCTGGAAAGTACCGTAGGATCTCTCGATGACATGGTAATCTTTACCTTTATCCTCACGCTCGGCTTTCTTTTCGCCTTTTATAGTCAGAACATCATCAACGATTGTAACGTCAATGTCTTGTTCTGCGACACCGGGCAATTCGACGGAAACTTCGAGCATTCGCTCACTTTCCGCCATGTCCAAGCGAGGAGACAAACGCGTTTGAAGTCCTGGCCCTCCGGGTTTCAGCGCCGGCATTCCAAACCCTCGATGAAACTCATCAAACACCCTGTCGATTTCCTTATGCAGGCTCTGAACGTGATCTTCACCATTATCAGGCTGCCCCCAAGAGAAAGGCAAAAGTGGCCGCATATTCATGACAACACCTCATTGACCATTGGTCACAACACGTGGACCGCAAATGTCACCAACAAAATTTGGGAAGTTGAAAAGACAATAGCGAGACCGGTCCACAATGACATTGACTCAAGTCAAGCTGACGCCATGCAGCAAGCCCAACAACCAACATCAGTTAAGAAGTTCCAAAATTGATGCATTTCGTTTTAGGAATCTGACCTTGCAACGTACGCAAAACCAAAAACACGCGGTGTGCATAATGCAGCCAACGCCAACAATGACGGCACGCGAAATTTGCAGGCGATACGATCAAGTCCTCTTGGCTGCGTATTCTTCGTAAACTCCGCTTTGTCATCCTAGGCCTTGTGCCACGCCTGTCCGGTTTAACACAGCGCGAGCTCGGGTTGTCGGTTGTCGCGGCGATTTGAGAGTCAAACCTCACCATTTGCATTCCCTGCCGAGGGCACATGACCGTGTGCCTGAGAGGCAGGACCTTGATCCGTATCCTTCACGTCATCCCGACACTCTTAATGCACTCCCGCACCGAGTCGCGCACCGCCAGCCCAAAACCTAGCTCCCTATCGGCCCTCGAATTTCCGTAAAGAGCGCTCTTTTGTTTTTCGTACGGAAGCCACAGTTGAACAGCAATAAATCTTTCTGTTTGTAACCCCGCTTATAATAATAGTGGTCGTCTTCAGTTCGCAGACGGTCCAGTAGAAATTCACGTTGTTGACCGAAGAGTTGACAAAAGTCCGCATAGATAAAGGGTTTTGCGATCTGGGCGCGAAAAGTCGCGATAAAGTCTTTAAATCGTTGGTCACTACCGTCTTTGATCATGACGTTTACGATCAGACATTCACCGACGGAATCTTCGTCGAACTCTCTTGACAACCACTTGTCAAAATATTCCGAGTTGTCCGTCTTTAACGTCTCAACAAAGACCAACGCCTCCTCATCGAGTTGTTCGCACAAATCAACATGAGCGGTGTCAAAAAATTTCTGCTTTCTGAGTTTGCCATAAACATCACAAAGTATTTTGTAGCAAATCAGAGTGCGATCAAAATCTCCAACTTTTGCATTGCCTCGCATGACATCATAATGAAACTCATCACAATAAAGCCGATAGGATCGTATCACTTGAGCGATGCCCTGAACCGTTGAAATCCACTGTCCTTTTTTGATGCGGGCCATGTGTTCCTCGCAACCTTCAATTCTTACTCAGTTTAATATGGATCCCGGACGCCTACCGCCCCTCCATTGACCGGCTCGATTCCAAGCGCGGTTGAACACCCAACCACCGATCAAGATCATCGGCCAACAAGTCTCCCAAATACAAACTGCCGGCTTTGTTGAGATGATCATCATCAAAATATAAAAGCTTGCCGTCATGCATGACATTGCAGCGGCCACCATCACCGCACATGTATTTGGCCGGCGACAAGCGTGTAAATGGCACTCTCTCTTGTACGCGATCAAACACACCAAGTGCCCGCTCTTGATTTTCAACATGATCGTTTTCGCTGAGCGCCGCGCTGTTGACCGGCAAGCCCAATCGCCACAACACAAGGTAAGCAGAGGGCGCGCGAATAAGCTGTTCGGGTACTTGCTCCACGATCGCTAGCTTGCGACCTTTAAGCGCTTTCAAAGATTTCTCAAAGACACGTTCAAAAATCTCAATGGACGGCCGATAATCAAACGTCGTGCGCGTGCCATCGTGCAGCCATTGCACGCCATCAAAATAAACCCACCACCGCGCCGCGATCATCACCGCGCGCACGTCATACGTCTCAATGTACTTGCGCACCGCAGCGTTAAACTTTGGACACGACCGCCGCGCATTGTCTTTCGAACGCCACACGTCAAACAACGGCAAACAATCGCCACGCGCGGCAATCGCCACCGAAAGATCGCGCGACTTCGCATATGCTTCCAGCGCTGGGATCAATGAGCCGCCATGACTGTCGCCCCATAACAATAAATCGATCCGCGCGCGCGTCGTGTTTCCCAATCGGCAAAAGTCCAAAGTTTTAGCGCGCTTATCAACGCGCTTAAAACATCCCGCGCGATCCGGCGGGCGCCGACTGCCCTCCTGCGCAACCCGTTGCACCTCATCACTAAACCGTCCCGGCCATCCACCGGATGTCCATCCGTAAATGCCGACCGAACCAACAGCCACCGTCGTCGCACCAAGCAGTCCCGCAACCTCTCGACCGCGCGGCAAAATCTGTCGCGTCCGTATGGGTTTTTCCAACAGGTGATAGGACAAAGCGGCAAGCGCAATGGAAATGGGAATGCCGATGGCTTCATGGTTTGTGGATGGATCTAGGATCACCATCCGCAACATGCCAAACACGGGCCAATGCCATAAAAACAACCCATAAGAAATCTTGCCCAAATAGACGCTGGGTCCCCACTCAAGACCGCGCGTTATGAAATCTTTGTGCGCAGGGTTTGCCATGAGCAACAAAACCGCACCACCCACGGGCACGAGAGCAGCGGGACCTGGAAACGGCGTGTTTGGACCAAACGCAAAAATGGAAACCAGGATTAAAACAAGGCCAATGATCCGCATGTGTGTTGTGCGTTGCGCACTCAAATCCGGTCGCGGAAAAACCGCAATGAGCGCGCCCGCCATCAACTCCCAAAACCTGGAAAACGAACTAAAAAACGCAACGGCCGCATGGCCTCGCCAAAGCTCATAGGTGGAATACCCAAAACTCAAAACCGCCAACACAACGAGCGTTACCTTCAACCGTCCTTTCGTTCCCGTCGCAAGCCACATCAACAACAGCGGGTAGAACAAATAAAACTGTTCCTCGACCGCCAGCGACCAACCATGCAACAACGGCTGCGCATCCGGGTGCGTGCCAAAATAATTGGTCGTGAATAAAAAATACCAATTGGCCGTGTGCGTAATGAACGCAATGGCGCTTTTTGCAAAGTTCTCAAACACCGGATCGGTGTAAAACGCCCACGCAAAAATGACGGTCGCCGCAAGAACCGGAATTGCCGCAGGCAACAAGCGCCGCACCCGCCGTTCGTAAAAGCCAAGCAGCGTGAAGGTGCCGGCCTCAAGCCCCTTTAAAATCAAGGATGTGATCAGGAACCCGGAGATCACAAAAAAAACGTCGACACCAACATACCCGCCATGTCCCACGCCAAACCCGGCGTGAAACAAAACCACAGCGAGAATAGAAATCGCGCGCAGACCGTCGATATCCGGGCGATATGTCATGGCAGATGTTTTGGCTCCGTCCCTCGAGCGCGCCGGGGGCCCTCAAAGCCACGCGGACACAATCTCATCTGCCCTTTTGATCGAAGTCAGCGGCAAGAGCAAGTAGATCAATAGGACGGCCACACCAAATCACGCCCAACCAATTGGCAAAGCGTAAAGCCGTAACGTTAGCGAAATGAAATGTAACGGCCCCACATCTGCTTGAGCAGACGCATTTAAGTGTTCTGAACGGTCTGTTTTTGAATTTGGTTACACCACAATCCGACGCACGCGAACGGGACACGGGCACCACCGCACGACGCAAAGTCCTCAAGCCTGCTGCGCGGTGTTATCTCTAGAAAGCCCCATCAACGCGCCAAGCCGTTTAAGCTTTTCTGACATGCTTTTCCGTGCTGCCAACCGCTGTTCGACGACGAGCTTGTGCGCGCTCATATCAAGGTTGACCCGCGTTTGCGTATCACCAACAAGGGCATAGATCTCGTCCAAGGATCGCGTCGAGGCCCGTATGCCAGCCGATTTACTAAAGACAAGTTCCGCACCGATTTCATTTGCCAAGGTTGCCGCCGCCCGAAGATGCTCATCTTTATCGTTGTGTTCAAACAGAATGTATTTCCAAACAACCTTCGTTGGGCTTTGCGTTTCGCGAACATTCTGCAGCAGATGCCGTGAAAAGTTCAAAGCTTTTTCAAAATTCCCACCCTCGCGATAGCCTTCGTACGATTGCTGATCGACTCCATCAAGCGCAAGCCGTATTTCGCTAAAGCCGCAGTTCGCAAGTTCCTTCGCGCGCTTTAAGCCGAAATTCGCGTTCGTGTCGATGGTGATCGTTGCGTTCGGATATAAGGATCGCGCAAGCATGCACATTCTTGGCGTGTCGGAATTAAAAAGTGGTTCGCCATATCCGGCAATTGACAAACCATTCACTGTGACACCGGCCTCATGCAGCTCACGCATCATTTTTTCAAACGCGTCGTAGTCCAAATCGACACGTGCCGGCGTGTTCGCTGAATTGCGTTCCCGCGTGCAAATGCACACATCACACCAAAGGTTACATCTGTTTGATGGCTCGATGTGAAGGGTCACGCCGTCGTCAAGGTCGCTCTCAGGATAGTCCATCGATTTGGTGACGCACCGTGAGCACATCGAAAAAGGCTCATATCCCGCTTTAAAGCTTTCGCGGATATAGCGGAGAAGCGGACCGTTTATATGTTCCGCGGTATTGAGATCTTTAATGTTGCCAAGATCAGCATAGTACCCCACTTGGCTCGAGCACCCCAATGTGCCGTCAGCTTTGAGAAACAAACCGTAACACATAAAACAACCACCAAACTTCGTTGGCTTTCGCTCCTTCATGTATTTCGCGAGATCTTCTTCGCTAAACTTGGTCATTGGCGGTGTCGTTTTCTGCGACATGCATTGCTCTCCAGCAAAATTGCGCTGACACTTGTGCTTTACATGAGGCAAGCTTAAGAAAAACGCCAAATCCATGTTTCAGCACACATTTTCCCAAACGCTCATTTCTGTGTTCGGTCGAACGCTACTTACATTTTACGTGATTCGCGATCAGATCCGGTGATGACATGTCCGATTCACATCGCCGCGGACCGCGGTGTGTTGAGAAGACTGTGAGGAGCTTTGGATAAGTAGTTCCAAAATATTCACAGTGTAATCGGACAATCCGCACACTACCTATTGCGATCGAGCAAGTGCAATTGCCACAGATCATGCAACTTTAAGCGCAGCGCAACACCAATTCTCGTGAGTGCCAGCAACAATGGTTGGCGCAGGGACGGACTGGATAAGCCATCACGTGCACGACTTCCAAGTTCAGGGTGCAAGTGTTGGGCGTTGGCAAAAACCTGCGCGAAGTAGACGCAACACGCACGCCACTAATCGTCGCAGTTGCACGTGGTCCGATACCGGTAGCGCATTAGAATGTCAGGGATGTCTTAGGTACAAACTGTCACCCATGTCTCTAGGCCGGACAAGGCAGAAATGGCTCCGCGGGTAGGATTCGAACCTACGACCGATCGGTTAACAGCCGATTGCTCTACCACTGAGCTACCGCGGATCAAAAGGAGGCATCTTAATCTTAAGAGGCGCCTGATAGCAGACCTCAAAGCCGAACCCAACACCAAAATTACATTTTGCGCGTCGAAGAAACGCCGTAAGAGTAAGAAATTGGAGGCCACGCCCGGAATCGAACCGGGGTATACGGATTTGCAGTCCGCTGCGTCACCACTCCGCCACGTGGCCAATCATGCCAAAGGTGCTAGGGGCAGTTTTCCCCTACCCATTTAATATTTGGGCACACCCCGCATCTCTAGCTACTAAACTCAAACGAGGCCCAAGACGCCGGTCGTCTCTACGAGGGTGTCACGAGCCCGTGAACACATATCTATGTCCGCAAGCATCGTGCCAGGCAAACAAAAAATGGACGATCTAGGTAATTCGAGCAAAGAAATGGGTTAAGTAAAAGATGTGCCGCCTACCACATTATGTGTGCCTGTCGCAATAGGGGTGTTCAAGCGGCCGGATCAACACATCAGATATGCAGGGCGGCAAAAGCCCTTGGCGCCCATAATCAAAATAGGGCAAATACGAATGAATTTGACACAGTAACCTTCTTAACAGCGCGCAGGAGCGGCAAATGGTCGATGCGGTAACACAGCGCAAAAATATGGTGGAGTCCCAGGTTCGCCCGTCGGACGTGACAGATCGCCGGATCATAGCGGCGATGGCCGAGATACCGCGCGAAGAATTTGTACCCGCCACACTGCGTGCGCTGGCTTACATGGATCAGGATATAGCGCTTGGCGGTCAACAATCAACCGCACTGCAACGGGGGCTAATGGCCCCACGCACTTTTGCCAAACTCATTCAGCTGGCACAGATTGAACCAAACGATGTGGTCTTAGATGTGGGATGCACAACTGGTTACTCGGCCGCTGTTCTCGCCAAACTCGCCGAGACAGTTGTGGCACTTGAATCAGATCCGGAACTGGCGGAAACCGCATCCAAATGTCTAAGCAAACTTGCGCTCGACAATGTTGTGGTTGTGAGCGGCGATCTTGCGGCGGGCTATCCCACGGAAGGCCCTTACGACGCCATAGTGATTGGTGGCAGTGTTGCTAAAATCCCGCATGCACTTCTTGATCAGCTGAAGGACGGTGGTCGTCTTGTCGCTGTCACGGCCAATTCGGACATTTCACGCGCTCAAGTATATTACCGGTTTGGTGAGCTTTTTGATTCCCGAGATGCTTTTGAAGCAGATGCGCCGGTCTTGCCTGGTTTTGATGCACCAAAGGCATTTGTGTTTTAACGCGACAGCCTATGGTCCTCAAATCTGTGGGAGTTTTGCCACGCGCCGCTGGTGCTTTGTGCAGAATCCCGGATTTCTTTTATGGTTCGGTCACGTTTGCACTAGAATCGCCTTCTATTGAGGCGAGCAAAGCGACGGGAAGTTCGCGCGAGTGAAAGGGTACATGATTGGCGAGGGTTGACACGCAAAAGTAATGCGTGGGGTAAAATCTGAGGACGGCAAGTGCCCTTACGTGGGCCATACCCGGAGCAAAATTCTCAGAATGCTAAAACGTACTACCTTTGGCATAGTTTTGACGGCCAGCGTGCTCGCTTGTCCGATTGCACCTGCGCATGCTGAAAACCTGAATCAAGCGCTATCGAGTGCCTATAAATACAATCCTCGACTAGATGCAGAACGTGCACGACTAAGGGCCACCGACGAGAGTGTCGCCCAAGCTATGTCGGGCTATCGGCCACGCATCAACGGGTCAGCAGATGTTGGCATAGAAGACAATCGGATTCGCCTGCGCAAAGAGACGTTGACTCAAGCTGGCACCCCTGCAACGGGCGTTGGCGTGCGCACAAATCCCGGCAGTTTACGGTCAGGCGACACGATTTATCCGCGCGGCTACGGCGTCAACCTTCAACAAAACATATTCGATAGTTTTCAAACCCGTAATGCGGTGAGCGAGGCAGAAGCAAACGTTCGCGCCGGACGTGAAGTTTTACGCAACGTGGAACGCGAAGTTCTTCTGGATGCTGTGACGGCCTACATGGACGTTGTCCGCGATCAGGCCGTCGTTCGCCTGCGTGAAAACAATGTCCGCGTTCTGTCACGCGAGCTGCAAGCAACACAAGATCGCTTTGATGTCGGTGAAGTAACACGCACAGACGTTGCGCAAGCCCAAGCACGCCGTGCAGGTTCGGTTTCTAATTTGGATTTGGCACGCGCAAACTTGAAAACCGCGCGCGCCGCATACCAACGCGTCATTGGAAATCCGGCATCAAATTTGATGGTTCCCCGGGTTCCAAACCAACTCTTGCCAAGCACATTACCAAGAGCGCTCGACATTGGGCGCAATGAAAACCCACTTGTCATTGCAGCGCTTTATACCGAACAAAGTGCACGACATACCGTTGATAGAATTCGCAGCGAGCTATTGCCAAAAGTGACACTTGAAGCCGGCTATAACAACCGGTTCCACACTTCAAGCGATATCGCTGAAACAGAAAATACATTCCTCACCGGTCGACTGAACGTTCCCATTTATCAGGGAGGGGAAGTCTCGGCCCGTGTACGAGCGGCAAAGCACACCCACGTAAGCCGCATCCAAGAAATCGAAGACGCACGCACACAGGTACGCCAAGAAATTGTTGCAGCCTGGTCGCAGCTACAAGCAGCTGAAGCGCAGCTGGAATCAGATCGCACCCAAGTTTCGGCAAACCAGGTGGCCTTGAACGGTGTACGTGAAGAAGAAAAGGTCGGCCAGCGGACATTGCTCGACGTACTAAATGCAGAGCTTGAGCTACTCAACTCACAGGTGCAACTAGAGACCACACAGCGCAATCTCATTGTGGCTGCCTACGCCGTATTGTCTGCCGTCGGACGGCTCGACGCGGCCCATTTGGGCGTGGCTTCCTACGTTTACGCCCCCGAAGAACACTACTTTGATGTACGTCGCAAATGGTGGGGCGTCGATATCACCCACGAGGATGGTCGACGTGAGCATTTCGACTTTTGGGATAGCCACGGTCGCCACGAACCGGCAAAGTAGTTTTTTTGATATTCATAAGAGCTTTCGCCACACCTTCGCCCAGGAGTTGAGATCCTTTGGATGCGGGCACAACCGTTCACTTTAATCTGCTGCCCATCAAAATAGGTGCGGTTCAAGCGTTGCACATTTCCAGTTTTGGTGCATGAAATAGGCGCGCCTGCACGGGGGCAATGTTGGCAATGGTTTCCGTCCAAGAGGATTAGTCCTCCGCGCGCTGTATGGGGCGCGAGTTCGTTGTGACGAGGTAGCGTGATGTCAAAGTACTCAGCAAACGGCGAAGATGCGGATATCAAGGATATTCTTGAATCCATTTGGAAAATGGCATCCGATGAGCGAAATACAATCGCCGTCTCAAACACCAGCAATGGCCAAGGCGTAACGCGCGACGCTGACATTTCCCTTGCTTCACAATCAAGCGGTTCAAAGAACAGCAACGGCGCTAAGTCCAGTTTACGGACCGGCATGGTCAAGCGGCCTTTTGCCAATTCAAAACGGACAATCAATGGGCACAGCCCAATTTTGTCGTCTGGGCAGCTAATTCCCTTCACAAAGCCAATAAAACACATTCGCAGCACGGCAAAAGCTTCTGAAACACAACAACTTTCCAGCCTAAAGTTAGGCGCCCATCCAAGTGGCAATGGTCACTCAGCGCCGACAATGACACTCAACGGCACCCAAAACCCTCCACCACTTTCAACCCAGGGCCATCGCCAGGCGCCGACCTTGGGCTCACAAGCCGCGGCACCTCAGCCGGTGACGCCATCAAAGGCGGCCCCAACAACCATGCAAGCTGGTGCAGACGAACCAAAGCGCGAAATGGCGCCGTTTCTCGACACGCGTATGAATCGTATGGCTGCGGCGGCCAGCGAGCAAAAAGGCACTCAAGGCACAGCCAATCCTAATACTTCTGCGCCACACAATCTTCTGCACGCAACAAACACACCATCTCCCGGCATAACGCCGGTAGAAAAGCCGACTATGGCCGCAGCAGACGTCGCCGTCAGCGGTCAGACACCCACCGTTCAGATTACTTCGACACCAGGCACCGAACTCACAACAACAACCGACCCATCCTTAGCGACACAACGCCCAGCCCTGGGCAGTGCACACGATGCTGCTGCTGAAATGCTGCGTCCCGTGTTGCGGCAATGGCTCGGTGAAAACATGCCGCGCATTGTCGAAACCGCATTGCAGATTGAAGTGGCTGAAAGCTTGAAGAAGGATCCGCAAGATTCCAACGAATAGCGAAGACATGAGGTGTCAACACCTCTGATACGAAGCTGACGTATCGTTGCTGATCGGCCCTGATCGTCAAGCCACCCTTCGTGAAGAAAGGACCGTCGCGCAGCTGCGGCAGCCGCCGATCAGGAACAGTTTGGAGTGCAAGTGTAGGTTCGCCAACACGTGCTTTTAATCACCAAACGAACAAGAACACTATCCATATGAGGTGGGTCATGACTAAGACCGAGCGGGGTGAAGATCAAAGTATGGAGGAGATCCTATCCTCCATTCGCAAGATCGCTTCACAACAGGCGGCTGGCCCAACCGCCTCGACAGATTCGACGCCGCAAGACCCGTGGAACTCAAGTGAGGCTTCGCCGGCGACGGGGAAACGACCGACGTTTGGATTTTCCCGCTCAATGCCATCCTCAAAGGCAATTTTGGGCGAAAACGACGACGCCAAAAGCCAGGCGGATGCAGCACACACAACTAGCGAACTCACATCCGGCAAACCTGACACGCTAAATGGTCGTAGCACTGGCCCGTTACCTAAGACCTTCGGTTCGGAACCAACAAAAGACAGCACTTTAAGCACAAAGCCGCATTCAAATGACAAGGCAACGCAAGGATTGGCAAGTGCGCTCGACGAGATAAATGAAGCCCAAAATGGTGGTTCATCTGAACCCACCCTCAAGACCTCATCGTTTTCCGCTTCAGATGACCTGTCGGATCTTCTTAGCAAACCGGAACCAACACCCGTGTCGTCAGCCCTAAGGGGTGACAAGTTCGAGGCGCAAAAAACCACGTCAATTCTAGACGGTCCAGTTGACGAAAGCGAAGCAAAAGCGGACGATGACGAAACAGAGGATCCAATAAAAGGTGCAGAACAGCGCCTTGATGACAAGTTGGACCCCAAAGCCGATGTCGCTGCAAGTGACGATAAAAACTCAAGCACCACGAGTTCAAGTTACCTAGACGACAACACATCTGATGCAGACGAGAATGTCTCGCAGATCGAAGCTACAACAGTGGCAAGCGAGGAAAGTTCTTCCGTCGGTGTCTCAAACGCCACCACGACCAATACGTCGGCGGCAACAAAAGACAGTTTCCCGCGTATAGCCCGCAAGAGCGGCGGCTTTTATCCACCCTCAGATCGGGCAAAGGTTCCAAGCAGACCACAAAAAGAAAAAAGCGATTCAAAAGAAGATACCTTGGACGACATCCTAACAGCGACCGCTTCTCAACCGAGCACAAGCAAAATTGGGCTCGAAGACACGAGCGCTGCAATCGCAACACAAACAGACACTGAAAAAACAGAAGCACCCGTGCCAAAGACATCAGAAACTTCCGCGGCTGAAGCCTCCCCACTCGATGCTCTGGCTGCAGGCATAGCCGCATCAAGCGCCAAAATGGCAACGACTCCCGCGACCGAAAGCGCACAAATGTCTGACGCTGCATCGTCAACTTCAATTACAACCGCAAGCAGTGCCGAACACTTGGTCGGACAGCCACGGACGCTTGAGGATGTCGTGACGGAAATGCTGCGCCCCATGTTGCGTGAATGGCTCGAAGCAAACATGCCCCGGATCGTCGAAAACGCGCTGCGAATTGAAGTATCAGAATCCTCTGGCGCGACAAAAGACGACCGAACCCTCTGACAGGCTTTCCGTCCACGGTCTTGGTCGCCAGCGGACCTACCACTACAAAATTCTTCCCTCAGTTCGGACCGTCCCGGAGTGTACGGCCCTGGATGGTTGGCCGCTCCGCACCGGCTTGTCGGGTGTGGTCCAATAAATCGGCCCGCGCTTGGTTCGACTTCAACCTGAAAGAGTCTAAAGTGCCTTTGGGCGAATTTTTTACGTGTCTGCGCCGTTGACAGTCGCGCGCAGCAAAGCGTACGACCCTTTGGTCCTCCAATAACGTAAGAACCAATTTTCGATCATGCTCGACAAGACCTACAAGCCGGCCGAAATCGAGCCGCGCATCCACCAAAAATGGGAGGAGGCCAACGCCTTCAAATGCGCGGACCCGCAAGATGTCAAAAATGATGCGGAGCCGTTCTGTATTGTCATCCCGCCACCAAATGTGACGGGCTCGCTCCATATGGGGCACGCACTCAACAACACACTGCAAGACATTTTGTGCCGCTTCGAGCGCATGCGTGGCAAGAACGTTCTTTGGCAGCCGGGCACGGATCACGCCGGCATCGCGACGCAAATGGTCGTTGAACGGCAATTGGCCGAACATCAACAGCCAAGTCGCGAAAAATTAGGCCGCAAAAAGTTTATTGAAAAAGTCTGGGAATGGAAGGAGGACTCAGGCGGCACGATTGTCAATCAATTAAAGCGCCTCGGTGCGTCGTGTGATTGGTCGCGTGAACGCTTTACGATGGACGAAGGTTTGTCACGTGCCGTCCTAAAAGTCTTTGTTGATCTCTACCGCGACGGGCTCATTTATAAAGACAAGCGCCTCGTCAATTGGGATCCAAAATTTCAAACAGCGATTTCAGATCTTGAGGTCAATCAGGTCGAGACGAACGGTCATCTTTGGCATTTTCGATATCCGCTCAAAGATG
Source organism: Hyphomicrobiaceae bacterium (assembly GCA_965222775.1). Taxonomy (GTDB): domain Bacteria; phylum Pseudomonadota; class Alphaproteobacteria; order Rhizobiales; family Hyphomicrobiaceae; genus CBDCUV01. Next base: position 83,466 of record OZ244971.1, on the reverse strand, counting down.
ATCCAAACAAACACATCGTCGTTGCCACAACGCGCCCCGAAACAATGCTTGGCGATACGGCCGTGGCCGTTCACCCAGATGATGAGCGTTATCTCAAGTTAATCGGAAAGCTCGTCGTCCTGCCATTAGTTGGCCGCGAGATCCCGATTGTCGCAGACACATACTCTGATCCAGACAAAGGAACAGGTGCTGTCAAGATCACGCCCGCACACGACTTTAACGACTTTGAAGTGGGCCGCCGCCACAAACTTGATGCCATCAGTGTTCTTGACGCGCACGCCTGCCTAAATGACAACGCGCCTGAGCAATACCGCGGCCTCGATCGTTTTGATGCCCGCGACAAGATTGTTGAGAACATGGAGGCGCTTGGTCTACTGGCGAAGATTGAAGACAACGTTCACATGGTTCCCCATGGCGATCGATCAAATGTTGTCATCGAGCCTTTTCTAACTGATCAATGGTACGTGGACGCAGAGACATTGGCAGCGCCCGCCATCAAAGCGGTCGAGAACGGGACAACAAAGTTTGTTCCAAAAACTTGGGAAAAAACGTACTTCGAATGGATGCGCAACATTCAGCCCTGGTGCATTTCACGCCAGCTCTGGTGGGGCCATCAGATTCCAGCGTGGCATGGGCCCGATAATGAAATCTTCGTTGCAGAAAACGAAAAAGAAGCAGAAGCCCTGGCAAAAAAACACTACGGCAAGGATACGATACTCGCGCGCGACCCCGACGTTCTTGATACCTGGTTTTCTTCCGCTCTGTGGCCGTTCTCAACGTTAGGCTGGCCAGACAAAACACCTGAGCTTGCCTACTATTATCCCACCAACGTCCTCGTCACCGGTTTTGACATCATCTTTTTTTGGATCGCACGCATGATGATGTTTGGGATCCATTTCCAAAAAGAAGTTCCCTTCCATGACGTTTACGTCCACGCGCTGGTCCGCGACGAGAAGGGTCAAAAAATGTCAAAGGCCAAAGGCAATGTCATGGATCCTTTGGATTTGATCGATGGCATTGAATTGGATGAGCTTATAAAAAAACGCACACAACGCCTGATGCGCCCGGAAGACGCAAACAAAATTGCAAAAGATACCCGCAAACAATACCCAAAGGGCTTGCCCGCCTACGGCACGGACGCACTTCGTTTCACACTTGCGGCCATGGCTGCGCAAGGTCGCGACATCAAGCTTTCGATTCCCGTCGTCGAAGGTTACCGCAATTTCGCAACCAAACTGTGGAATGCATCACGCTTTGCCGAAATGAACGAATGCATTAGGCAACGTGACTTTGACCCCTCATCGGTGAACGAGACGCTCAACAAATGGATTGTCGGAGAAACCTGTCGGGTAACTCGCCAAGTCACCACCGGCATTGAAGACTACAAATTCAACGAGGCAGCAGGTGCGACGTACGAGTTCATTTGGGGCATCTTTTGCGATTGGTACCTTGAGCTCATCAAGCCGCTCTTAAACGGCGATGACGAAGCGGCCAAATCTGAAACGCGCGCAACGGTGGCGTGGGTTCTAGATCAGATTTTGAAACTCCTACATCCGTTCATGCCCTTTATTACCGAAGAACTTTGGGCGCACATGGTGGCGCACGGTGTCAAGCGTCAATCGCTTCTCGCCACAAGCCGCTGGCCCGACCTGTCTGCTCTTGGAAGCGATGATGCGCGAGGAGAAATCGATTGGGTGATCAAACTAATTTCTGAAGTCCGCTCAGTTAGAAGTGAAATGAACATCCCGGCGGGTGCTAAAATTCCGCTCATAGTGACGGGCTCCAACAAGCAAATACGCGGACGTATCAAGGCCCATGAAGACACCATTTCCCGCATGGCCCGCCTTGAAGACATAAGTTTTCAAAAGAACGCACCCAAAGGTGCCGCCCTCATAGTTATTGGCGAGACGACGTTTGCCGTGCCGCTTGAGGGCGTCATTGACATGGATACAGAACGCAAACGGCTCAAAAAAGAAATTGATGAGGCTACGCAAAACCTCGCCAAGATGAACGCGAAACTGGACAACCCAAATTTTGTCGCCAAGGCTAAGCCCGAAGCCGTCGAGGAAACAAAAGCGCGTAAACAGGAACTGGAAGGTATGATGACGCGCCTCAACGCAGCGCTAAAGCGCGTGGAATCGTAACGTCCTAAAATCAAGACCGCCTGGTGCGAAAGCGTATCACCTTGTTATCGCGCGCGGCGCACATAAAGTTCAGTCAAAACCCAGCGAAATCCGCGCAGTTCCAACACGCCACAATAAAACCGCCTGCGGTCATACTTGTCGATCAAGTCCATTTCAAACCGAGTAAAGCTCTTAAATTCTGCGCGTTTGACACGCGCCCAAAAATTTTGAATGCGTCGTAAGAGCGATGCACCTTGGTCTGGATCGCGAACACCTAGCATCTTGCCGCGGGTGGATCGCGCGTATTGAAAGAGCTTCGGCAAGCTCCGCGGCTGCGCATACCGATCAACGGCAGAATGTATGGCTCTGCGTTTAAAGTACGATTTTACTTGTCCCCAAAGTTGCCCAAGTCCGGCCCGTCGCGTGTCCTTAGGCTTGATCATCAATTCGCTCATTGATGTTTTTAGCGTGGCTCTCACAGGCACCCAATCAACTTGGGACTCAAGCAGCCGCGTGTCGCCCGATTTGACGGCATCGCGTATGAACCAGGCAGTGACAAGAGGTGAAGTGACAAAACAGATAAATCCAAAAACGACAAAGAGCCCCGCGTACAATAACCGTTTCAAAAATCTCGCCTCCTTTTATTGCGAATTCAAATCTCGCTAAGGCACCCCCCTTCCCTCCGCCACGTTTACGCACCGAATGCGGCCAGTTTCCAGACGTGCCAAGGCCAAACTTAGACAATTCAACATGGAATTTGACGTGTAACTATTCAAAATATGCACGCAGTTAAACGCATGAAATGGTCGAGCAAGAAGAAGTAAGTTGTGAATTGTGCTGCAATTTTACCGGGCTACAAAATTTGCACCGCAGTGCTATTTGTCCGCCTTGTCTTTCTTAGAACCTTTTTTGGCTGGCTCCGGAAGATCCTGGCAAATGAGCTTGAGGTCCTCCCAATCGGATTTCGACAGGGCCGGCGTTGCCTCATATTTTCCTTGGCTCTTGACCCGTAAAATACGCTCACGTGTGGGAGGGTGTGTTCGCAAAATGTCGAGCGCGCTGCCATCAGTGTCGGGTCTGATTTCCGTTTTGCCGTCTTTTCCTGTGCCACGCTCAATTTTAGAAACGCGATCAAAGAAATCCGTCATGCCTTGAGATGAAATTCCAGCAGACTTTAAAATCCGCAGCCCATGCAAATCAGCTTCGCGTTCCGCATCCCGCGAATAAGAAAGCTGAGCCAATAAGATGCCGATGTTGACAAGCGATCCGCTGCCGCCGCCGAGCAAAAGTTCCGCTGCCGCTGTCATACCAATACCGCGAACCAAAGATGCTTCGGGGTGAAATTCAATACCATGACCCATTTCGTGGGCAATGACAGCCGCCAATTCATCCGGGCTCTTGGCTGTTGTGATCAGCCGGCGTGTCACCACAATCTGCTCGCCGGGAGCCGCAAACGCGTTAAGTAGGCCCCAGTTCACAACGACGATGTTGAAGGAAGCAGCACTTCCAGAGGCATCCGAAAGTCGCTTCGCCAGCTTATCGAGCGCGGCACGGCCCTTTTCATCGAGACACACACCACGTCCTTCGCTCATCGCCGTGACAATTTGCTTACCCATCGTCTTTCGGATTTTGTCGGGCAACATTGACGCAACAGTGCGTGCTGGTGATAGACCCGCGGCCCAAACAACGAAGACAATCAAAATTGCGCACGCACTGACATAAAGCCACGGCCGCGCCGCGCGCCAACGTTGGGCACGTGATGTCAAATGTGGCGCATGTTCGCTGAGTTTGCGGACAAAAGCCGAACCAGGAACAAAAAGCGTTGCTCCTGGTTGATCCCTGTAGGTTACCAACGCATCGATCGCATGTTTGCCAAAGGGCTCCCCGCTTCCCAATGCTGAGTAGGGCCAGATCAACGGTTCAGTTGCCCCTGGTTTCACTATTGCAAGCCCGCGCTCTTCTAGCCGGACACCGACCTCCTCCGAGCCTGCCGTTTCCCCGGACGTATACCGACCATCAAAACGCGTCGCCAGCGTATCAGAAGGCATCCACATCAAAGGCCTGTGCCAAGCCTTCCCCTGTTTTCAGATCTTGTTGCGCACCTTGTGCAATTTCTTCCACCGGAACGCTACCAACAAGCTCTAAATGTTCGATGAAGTAACGCGCCGTTCTAGCTTGCACAACGGGCAACAGAATGAACAATGAAAAAATTATTATCAGGAAGTTCGTGATTCCGAGCCAGATGAGCCCCCAGCCCGTCACCGTGCCTCTGAATTGCGCATTTTCAAAATGCGTTGCACTCGCAAAGTAGTTAAAGACTTTAGCTCGATACCATGCACTAAACAGGCCATATACAAGGAATGCAATAACAAACACCGCAATGGTCACTGCACCGATGATCTGTTTGCCGCCCTCACTTATGTTTTCATCGACGTTTTCATCACTAAAGTCAAAGCCCTCTGCACTGCCAACGTAAAAGACGGCTGCAACAATTGCGACGATTGCGGCAATATAAAGTAACAGCGTTCCGACCCACAAGACCGCAAAGCGCCCATAAAGCGGACCGGCACTACCGCGAAACGTAAAAGGCCTGTCTCCAAAGCGTGTGTCATTCGTCATGATTTTTTGAAGTTCGGTTGTACGCCAAGGAACGATCCACCCAAGCGTCATGGGTATCAGCATTGCTGTCCAAAAAAATGTCCAACCGTAGTTCAAGGAACTCCCAAAAAGACCGCCCCGTATACCGCGCCAATGCGTTCGTGCAAGGCGATAACGCTGAGCGCGATAAATGGCGATGCCAATAAGAAAAAACACAACCACACTGACAACGAGCTGAAACACTGCGATGTAAGGCGATTCCGGACCAAAATATAAAATGACACCGACAGTCGCGAGCATGAGCGGCAATAGAAAAATGCCAAAGACAATCAAAAATCCCAGGAACAATTCCATGCCGGTGCCGGTGTAAATCAGCGGCTCATCGTTCAAACGCACCGCCGACCAGATACGCTTGCGAACTTCTGTGCGTCCCCAAAAATCGTAAATCCCCAACGTGAGAATACGCAAAAAGAAATTAAAAAATGAAAGCCCGGTCATCCCCAGCGGTTTGCGCCAACTAACTTGAACATGCTCCCCCGTTGTCGGCTCCGGTGGTGCGAGATCCACTGTGTCCAAACTCATTAAAAATCTCCCTCCAATTCACAAAAGACGAGCCTTTTTATTCCTCGCCACGACATCGTCCCGCAATCGATCACGATATGCCCTGCCGCTGCCGCCAGTCTGTCCAATTCAGCACATACGCCTGCGTGTGCCAACGGGCCCGTCTGGCCAGAGGCCAACGATGCAAAAAGAGGGGACAAAACCCGATCAATGGTCTCGGCTAAAACGCCCGTCATAAAAACCAATTCCTAACCAAGAACGAAAGTCACGGCCGAAAATGACGCCTTTTACACTTCAAAAACCGCAGCCAACGCCATTTGATCAACGCTATCGCACGCTTCGCGCTGCGGTGTGTCAAAAGCGCCACGAAAATCAACGACCTATGCCAATATTGGGCCACAAAGGCCGCCCACGATAAATTGCATATGAATAACGCCGCGACTCGCTGGCCTCAGGGGGTTTTTTGAGGTTTTGGCGCCAGGCCAGGCCATTTGGCCGGACAGGCGCCAACCTGACCAATATCCAGTATCGAGGGGAAACACGCCGCGAGCGTGCGCATACGTGCAACACCAAGAGCTGTGCGCCAGAAAGGTGCACTTCGGAGACGACATGGACGCCAAGACGTTCGATAAAGCAAAACTCCCCAGTCGTCATGTAACGGAGGGGCCCAGTCGTGCGCCCCATCGTGCCTATTATCATGCAATGGGCCTTAACGAGGGTCAGATCCATCGGCCGTTTGTTGGTGTTGTGAGTTGTTGGAATGAGGCCGCACCCTGCAACATTGCCCTTCAACGCCAAGCCCAATCGGCCAAAAAAGGTGTCAACGATGCCGGCGGCACACCACGCGAATTTTGTACGATCTCAGTGACTGACGGGATTGCCATGGGTCACCAAGGCATGAAGTCGTCGCTCGTCAGTCGCGAAGTCATAGCAGACTCCATCGAACTCACGGTGCGTGGTCATTGTTATGATGCCATCGTTGGCATCGCCGGCTGTGACAAGTCTTTACCTGGCATCATGATGGCCATGCTGCGCCTTAACGTTCCGTCTGTTTTCATGTACGGCGGTTCGATCCTCCCAGGAAAATTCCACGGCCGCGACGTCACCATTCAGGATGTGTTCGAAGGCGTCGGCATGCATTCAGCCGGACAAATGTCGGACGAAGAACTGCACGAGTTGGAATGTGTCGCTTGTCCCTCAGCCGGTTCCTGCGGTGGCCAATTCACCGCCAACACCATGGCATGTGTTTCCGAAGCCATCGGTCTTGCAGTTCCTGGCTCGGCCGGTGCGCCTGCACCGGTTGAAAGTCGCGATCAGTATGCCGTTGAATCTGGCCGCGCGGTCATGCGTTTGGTTTCAGAGGGCATCCGCCCACGTGACATTGCAACACGCAAAGCGTTTGAAAACGCAGCTGTCATCGTCGCAGCCACCGGCGGGTCCACAAACGGTGCCTTGCATCTTCCCGCCATGGCCCATGAAGCCGGTATCAAGTTTGATTTGTTTGATGTGGCCGAAATTTTCAAAAAGACGCCTTACATCGCCGACCTCAAACCCGGTGGTCGTTACATCGCAAAAGATGTCTATGACATAGGCGGCGTTCCACAGATCCTTAAAGCATTGTTAGACGGCGGCCTACTGCATGGCGATTGCATGACCGTCACCGGCCGCACAATGGCTGAGAACCTTGAGGACGTAAAATTCAACGAAGACCAGGATGTGATCCGCCCTGTTTCAAATCCAATTGCACCAACGGGCGGTGTCGTCGGCCTCAAAGGCAGCTTGGCGCCGGAAGGTGCCATCGTCAAAGTGGCTGGACTAAAAATGCTGCAGTTCAAAGGTCCGGCCCGTGTTTTTGAGAGTGAAGAGGACGCCTTCCGCGCCGTAGAAGCCCGGGAATATAAAACAGGCGAAGTCATCGTTATTCGCTATGAGGGCCCCAAAGGCGGCCCCGGTATGCGCGAAATGCTCTCAACGACAGCGGCACTATACGGGCAAGGCGCCGGCGACAAATTAGCATTGATAACCGATGGGCGCTTTTCGGGCGCAACGCGTGGCTTGTGCATAGGTCACGTTGGCCCAGAGGCCGCCGTCTGTGGACCAATTGCGCTCATTAAAGACGGCGACATGATTTCGATTGATGCCGAAAAAGGCATTCTCGATTTGGAAGTGGCGGAAGAAGAATTAGAGCGGCGTCGGAAGGATTGGAAGTTGCCACCCAATCCGTATCAGTCCGGTGCCTTAAGGAAATATGCAGATCAGGTCGGTCCTGCGCGTGATGGTGCGGTCACGCATGCAGGCGGAAAGATGGAAGTCGTTTGCTATGCGGACATTTAGACATTCTGTTTTAAGAGCATCTGTTTGCGTTTTCGCCGTTGCGGTGCTGACGGTGAGCGCGGTCGCGGGGCCAAAGTATTCATCACCCGAAGAAGCAGAGCGCAATGGGATAAGCGCCTATAACGGTGGGTATTATAAGCTTGCGATCCCAGCCCTAGAGTACGCAGCCGAGCACGACCTGTTGGTCGCACAGTATTTTTTGGCCAGGCTTTATGCAGACAACAACACCGTCCATACCGATCACGCCAAGGCTTACATACTGTTTGAAAACATTGCGAACAAATATGCCGACGCGGATCCAGATGATGAGTCCCAAGCACCCTACGTATCTGGCGCGTTGACAGCGCTCGCACGTTATGTGCGCACAGGCATTAAAGAACTCAACGTCGAGCCAAATCCTGCGAAAGCTGCGGAATATCTCGACCATGCAGCCCTCTTTTTCTCTGATTCCGATGCGCAATTCGAGCTTGCAAAATTATACCTAAAGGGTGACGTTGAAAGCGACATAGCGCGCGGCAAACATTGGCTCTCAAGGCTCGCCCAGGACGGCCACGCCGGCGCACAAGCGTTTCTTGCCGATCTTCTTTGGCGTGGCAAGTACGTCGAACAAGACAAAATCCGGGCTCTGCTCTTATCATCAGTCGCTGTAAAAAACGCACCACCACAAGAACGGGTTTGGATCGAAGACATCTACCAAAACATCTATTGTGGCGCCTCATCCCGCGTGCGTAAACAGGTGGACGGCGCGATGGTTGCAGATTGGGATCGCCGCTATGGGCGCAAACCGCGTTATGAAGACCGTTTGGGGTTAGGTGTTCTAGATCCATCGCCGACAAGAACGTGCGCAAACGGCGAACCACTGCCGCGCCGCCAATCATTTGACGTCATCGCCGAAGAAGACGCAAATGACACAACGTTTGACGGTTCCACCGGATCCCAACAACGGTTTTTACGTGGCTCAACGGGAGTGGGCGGTCGGTTGCGCAACGTTGGAACGCCAGACACAAGACGCGGTCAGTAAAATCCGACGCGCGGGCGGGCGCAGCTCAAATAACAAACGACCTTTAGGGGGCTATTCAAGCTCAAGCGCGACCCATACGGGGACATGGTCCGAAGGTTTTTCCCAGCCACGCGTTTGTTTTTCAATGCCAGCTTCTGAGAGAAGATCGGCCGCCTGTGCCGACAATAACAAGTGATCAATCCGAATGCCGTTGTCCTTTTGCCAAGCCCCACCTTGGTAGTCCCAAAATGTAAAAACGCCGGGTTCAGGGTGGACTGCGCGAATGGCATCCGTCAGTCCCAAATGACAAAACCTTTGAAAGTGCGCGCGGCTTTCTGGTTGAAACAGCGCGTCATTCTTCCAGGCTTCAGGCCTTTTGGTATCTTCAGGCTGCGGGATCACATTGTAATCGCCGGCCACGACGAGTGGGCACTCCGCGCCCATAAGTTCAACCAGCCGCGCTTCCAACCGATCCATCCAACTAAGCTTGTAGTCGAACTTCGCGCTGTCGATCGGGTTGCCGTTTGGCAAATAAAGCGACACGACCTGAAAAGCGCCCTTGGGTGTCGAAAAGGTTGCTTCAAGGTAACGCGCCTGTTCGTCGTCATCGTCACCGGGCAGGCCAGACTCATGAGTGTCAAAGGGCAGCTTTGAGAAAATCGCGACACCATTAAAGGATTTCTGACCATGCGTTATGACATTGTACCCAAGCGTTTCGAACGTTTCCGCCGGAAATGCGTCATCCACGCTTTTGATTTCCTGCAGACAAATAATGTCCGGATCAAATTCCTTCAGCCACGTCACCAAGCCGTCACTACGCGCCTTCACACCGTTGATGTTCCACGTTGCAATTTTCATTGAAGTCCCCACCCGCCGCACATCAGGAAACTTGGGCCATCCGTCGCGTTCTAGCGGTACGCGCTATATGGAAAAACTTGTGCCGCAACCACAAGAGGCCACAGCGTTTGGATTGCGCACTTGAAAGGCAGCACCAATCAGGTCATCAACAAAGTCAATTTCGGATCCACGCAAAAATCCAACCGAGATAGGGTCGATAACGACCTGCGCGCCGTCCCGTTCAATCAAAAGATCATCGTCTTTTGTGTCTTTGACAAGGTCAAACTTGTATTGAAAGCCCGAGCACCCGCCACCCTCGACGCTCACACGCAACTTTGTGCCATGAGCTTCATTTGCAATGATCTCGTTGATCCGTTTCGCTGCGCGTTCTGTGACAATCACATCCATAGTTTTACGTTGGGTCCATTTTGTCGTGTTTACTTCAGCATTTGGCGCTGGATTTGAAAGCATACCATACCAAACTTAAGTCAACGATCGTCTGGTCTACCTGTTGTGTACCGTCTCGACCGTGAATCATACATAGTGGCAGGTGCGGCCAAGTCAAAACGCCAAATACGAATTATATGCAAGATATCAACCAGTTAACGTGCAAATCTCGCCAATGAACCAAACTGACCACAGGGGATATGGTGCCAATTTGGCTCCCGGCGAGCGATGCCCCGGTGCCTATGCAGCGAGCGCGCTCCCAACAAGGGGCCGCGAATTTTATGAGCCCGAGTGTCCAACACGTGCACCCTTTCAGCGCGACCGCGACAGAATTTTGCACGCCGCACCCTTCCGCCGCCTCACGTACAAAACCCAAGTTTTTATTTTTCATGAAGGCGATCATTATCGCACGCGTCTTACCCATAGCCTTGAAGTCGCACAAATCGCACGAACAATTGCCCGCCAGCTGCAACTTGATGAAGACCTCGCCGAAGCGATCGCTTTGGCCCACGATGTCGGCCATTCACCATTTGGCCATGCCGGTGAGCGTGCGCTCGATGAGGTGATGCAGGATTTCGGTGGCTTTGATCACAACGCGCAGTCCATTCGCGTACTCACGCGCTTGGAGCGCAAGTACGCGAACTTTGATGGGTTAAACCTCACATGGGAAACCTTAGAGGGGCTTGCAAAGCACAATGGCCCCGTCAAAGAAAAAAATTGGCAAACCAATCCCGTTGCCAAGGTCCTAACACCATTAAAAGCCTGGGCCGATTTTGAACTAGACCAACACCCAAGTGCGGAAGCTCAAGTTGCAGCCCTTTCAGATGACATCGCCTATATCAATCATGATATCGACGATGGCCTACGCGCGGGTTTGCTCAAGTTGGAAGACCTCAAAGATGTTCCGCTGCTCCAGGATTTATTGCCGCAAGTTTTGCCCCAATCAATCAACGTAGACAGAACGCGCGCCATTTATGAGCTTCATCGGCGAATGATTACACAGATGATTATGAGTTGCGTTTCTGAAACACGAAACAGGTTAGAAAGTTTCAAACCAATCTCACCGAATGACATTCGCGCGTCCCACGATTCAGTCGTTGCATTTCCCCCCGAACGGGCACGCGAACTTGCCGGCATTAAAGAGTTTCTTTTTGCCCACGTTTATCGTCACAAGCGCATCATGCGCATTATGAAGGCTGCGGAAAGCATCGTTCGTGACTTATTTTCACGGTATCGAAGCAATCCTACGGAGCTACCAGAGGTATGGCAAAGGGCAGCCCTTGCCCTTGATGACCGCCGCCAAGCCCGCCTTATTGCCGACTTTGTCGCCGGCATGACCGATCGCCTTGCCATGTCCGAACACCGACGTTTGTTTGACGCCACTCCAGATTTGCGTTAGCCGAGACCCGCCAACAAAACAAACAACCTCAACATCATTTAGGGTCAGCGCCATGAACGTGTATGAGCACGTCGAGGCCAAAATTCAAACCGCGCTTGAAGCGCTGCAATCGGAAGGTGAATTGCCGTCCGACGTTACCATTCTGCGAGTTGAAGCCGAAGCACCACGCGATGCAAATCATGGCGATATTGCCTCAAATGCTGCATTGGTCCACGCCAAGCCGATGCGCATGAAGCCCCGCGACATTGCAGAAAAATTAAAGCTCAAACTGGAATCTGAACCGGACATCAAGACGGTTGAAGTTGCCGGTCCTGGCTTTCTCAACATCTCATTTGACGACGATTTTTGGCGCTCCCACATGCGCGTCATCCTCGAGGCGGGTGACGATTATGGCCGTTACAATCTAGGTCGAAATACCAAGACCAACGTTGAATATGTTTCCGCCAACCCGACAGGCCCCATGCATGTCGGCCATTGTCGTGGTGCTGTATTTGGTGATTCGCTCGCAAACCTTTTGGAATTTACAGGCTACGACGTAACACGCGAGTATTATGTCAATGATGCAGGCGGACAGATCGATGTCTTGGCCCAGTCGGTATATTTACGCTATCGCGAAGCCCTCGGAGAAGAGATCGGCGAAATTCCATCGGGCCTCTACCCCGGTGACTATTTGGTCCCCGTTGGTAAAGCCTTGGCCGAGGAATTTGGCGAGAAACTGAAAGATATTCCGAAATCAGATTGGCTGCCGACCGTGAGCGCGCGCGCGATTGAAAGCATGCTGGATCTGATCAAGTCCGATTTGGCCGCTCTCAATATCAAGCACGATGTCTTCTTCTCCGAAAAATCAATGACATCGAATGGCCGCGATCAAATCGAGGAAGCAATACGCTTTCTACGCGATCAAAACCTGATTTACGAAGGTCGATTGCCAAAACCTAAAGGCCATGACGACGAGGAGTGGGAGGATCGCGAGCAAACCCTCTTCAAGTCAACACAATTCGGCGACGATGTTGATCGCGCACTCAAAAAATCAGATGGCGGTTACACTTATTTCGCTGGCGACATTGCTTATCACTACGATAAACTGCAGCGCGGGTTTTCCCATCTGATAAATGTTTTTGGCGCTGACCATGTTGGCTATTTGTCGCGCATGAAGGCTGCAGTGGACGCACTGTCGTTGGGCGAAGCGGACTTTGACATCAAGGTGTGCCAGCTGGTCAAATTGTTCCGTGCGGGTGAGCCAGTTCGAATGTCAAAAAGGGCCGGGACGTTTGTTACCCTGCGTGACGTCGTAGACGAAGTTGGGCGTGATCCGGTTCGCTTTATGATGCTCTACCGTAAAAATGACGCACCATTGGACTTCGACTTTGCAAAGGTGACGGAGCAATCGGCAGAAAATCCCGTTTTTTATGTCCAATATGCCCATGCGCGGGCGGCCTCAGTGTTTCGAAATGCCCAAGAAGCCTTTCCGGACATGGACTTGTCCATTTCAGCATTAAAGTCCACAGACCTACACCTGCTGACAGATCGGGGCGAATTAAGCCTAATAAAGGCGCTAGCAGGCTACCCGAAGCTCATTTTAGGGGCAGCAAGATCCCATGAGCCGCATCGCCTGGCATTTTTCCTTTATGACGTCGCAAATGCATTTCATAGGCAATATGCGCGTGGCAATGATTCGCCACAATTGCGGTTTATTCAGTCCGATAATCAAGGTCTTACGTCCGCCCGGCTCGCACTGGTCGCAAGCGTTCAGCAGGTGTTATCCTCAGGCCTGAAAATACTTGGAGTGCAGGCGCCCGAGACAATGCGTTAGACTCCCGATTCGAGGCTAATGGCAACGGGTGTTGAGGGGGTTCGACCATGGCACGTTCGAGCGATCATGCAGGCCGGCCCAATTTGCGGCCGCAGCAGCAAGGTCGGCAATCTGACGCAACAGGTGGCAGTAATGCGGGTTACGATCCGCAAGCGCCGTCGCAGCAACAGAATTTCCCTGGTCAATATCCTGCACCGGATCAACCAACGCAGCCTGCGCCAGGGTATGGCAGCAACCAAGATGTGCTCGCCGGCTATCACTATCCAACCAACCATCCAGCTGGCAACGCGCCGACTCAAGATCCGCAAAACCCATCGCACAGCGACACGCCAGCACCCTTTGAGCCAACACCATTGCAACCGGGTTACGATCCGCAATATCCGCAACATCAGCCACAGCAAGACCAATATGGCGCCCCCTACGCGCCGGGTAATGTTCCAGGCGATCAGCAGGGCTTGAACCCGCAGCTTCCAGGTGCTGCACCCGGAACCGGGTACCAAGATCCGCATTTCCCAAACACGCAGCCACCGACAGGACAGCCAGGCGGGCTCCCGCCGACCGATCACGCTGCGCCAAATTATGCCGACGTGCCCCAGACGGCGCCGCCCTCACAGCAAACACCCAGCCTCGGCGCAGGTGGTCTTGGTGGTCATCCGCAACAAACACCCCCTTATTCTGATCCAGCCGCTTATCCAACGGATCCTGCCTACCCAAGCGCACAACAACCGCATAACACGGGCGATCCCAACACAGGCTGGCCGCAACAAAATGAAGATCCCTTTGGTGCGCCGGGGCCAGATCCCCGGTTCGATGCGCCGCAACAAGATCCCCATGCCTATGCACCAGGATATGCGGACCAAGCTCCGCAAGGACACGCGCACTTTGATGGCGATCCGGCCCACCAACATCTTGAACCTGCTTACGAAGATGATGACGAATACGAGGACGATGAACCCAGCGGCTTTTCGCGCATTTACCTGATTGGCGGTGTCCTTGCCGCCGCGATTGCCGTGGGTGGAGGCCTTGCTTACGCCTATAAAGTTATGCTGGGCCCGGATCCAAAAGTTGGTGACGCGCCAGTTGTGCTTGGAAGCAAAGATCCAACCAAAACGCGTCCGGACCAACCTGGCGGTCGAAAGTTTGACCACACAGATTCAAAAATGATGAGTCGCCTAGGCGATGGCGGTGCCAAATCCGCAGATGGATCACGTCGTGTGCCAACCGTCACCGTCGGCCCCGATGGCACGATCGTGCCTCCCGAGGCAGGGCCCACAGCAAATAGTGGTGGTGCGACATCAATCTCGGTGCCAGGTCTCACGGTGGTGGACGATTTTGGCAATCAAGCCGCGCCCACAAACCAAGAAGGGCTACCCCAGCAGGCAGCAAGCGATAAACCTATCGTCGTCAAACCACCGGGACAAGACGGCGCAAGCAAACCGGTTGTAATTTCGAATGTGAATCCAACAACAAACCCACAAGCAACGACGAACAATCCTGCAGCGGCGCCGACGAAACCTGCTCCCACAACAACTGCAGCGACTCCCAAGCCTAACCAACCGGCTCCCACGACGTCATCGTCGAGTGGTGCTGGAGGTGCGGCGGGCTATGTCGCGGTCCTTGCTTCTGTGCCGGTCTCAAGCTCCTCACGTATGGATGCATTGGCGCAGTATGCAGATCTGCAGCAGAAATATGCTTCGCTCCTCAAGGACAAAACCCCTGACGTTCGCGAGGCAAATTTGGGCGCCCGTGGACGATACCACCGTCTGCTTGTTGGCCCACCCAGCTCACGTGCGCAGGCCTCAGGCCTTTGCACTCAGTTAAAGAGCGCTGGGTATTCTGGGTGCTGGGTGACTGCTTACTAGAAAGCCTTACCGTGCATGCGACAGAGCCTGATCACAGGGCTATCAGGCGCGGTCCTCACCGCGTCTGAAAAAAGCTTTCTTTCCGCCGCGAGCCCCGCCGGTATCATACTTTTCGCACGTAATTGCATCGATCAAATGCAAATTCGTCGTCTCGTTGACGATGCCAAGGATGCTATCGGTACAGGCGATGTGCTTGTGCTGATTGATCAGGAGGGTGGCCGCGTCATGCGACTGCGCCCACCTGTTGGCCGCGCTTTGCCGCCGGCGGCCGCTTACGCGTCTCATTTCGACGAGGACAGCGCACGGGCTGCAAAATCTGCATCGGATGTGGCGAGACTCCTGGCAGATGACCTGCGCGCGCTGGCCATTAACTGCAATTGTGCGCCGGTACTTGATGTGCCCGTTCCAGGCGCACATGACATCATTGGTGATCGCGCTTATGACCGTGACCCAGGCCTGGTTACCGCTCTTGGACGCGCCGTAGCAGAAGGGTTGATGGCTGGTGCGGTCCTGCCGGTGATCAAACATATCCCAGGACACGGCCGCGCAACCAAAGACAGCCATTTTGAGCTTCCCGTCGTCACCGAACCGAGAACCGTACTCGAAGCCACTGATTTCGCCCCGTTTCGCGCACTGGCTCATCTGCCAGCCGCCATGACGGCACATGTTGTCTATTCGGCACTCGACCAAGATGGGCCGGCCTCAACGTCGGCTATTGTGACCCAGACCATCATTAGGGGTTACATCGGCTTTGATGGCCTCCTCATGAGCGACGACCTGTCCATGAAGGCGCTATCTGGCTCTTTAGGGGATCGCGCCCAAAAGGTGATTGCTGCGGGCAGTGATCTTGCTTTGCATTGTAATGGCCAGATGCGTGAAATGGAGGCCGTAGCGGCTCATGTTCCCCCGCTGTCCGGCAAGGCGCAGAGCCGATTCGAAACGGCTCTTAAGGTAACTGAAAGCAGCCGAATCAAACCCTTTGACGCTGAGGGTGCCGAGCGGATACTGGCAGCCCTGCGAGCAGGCGACACCAGACCCCCTGAATCAGTGTAAACTGCGGACAAACGAACATGTGGGCCTTGAGGATTGGCCCCCTATCCACATCTAATGATAGCAGTTATGAAGGCGGGCACCGGCCCATTCGACTTCTACCAAACCCCAGCGTTTGACACGAATTCCCTAGGAGTAGGGATGATCAATGAAGACCCCATAACAGGCCCGACGGAGGCAGATGACACGCCAAGCGACGGCGCTACGCCTACTGCCGCCAGCTCCGAAGATTGGGAGCAATCAAGCGCCGACGTACGCACATCATTGGGTGCAGATTTTGTCGTCGACGTAGAGGGGTTCGAAGGGCCGCTTGATGTGCTGCTTGCCCTTGCGCGCAGCCAAAAAGTTGACATTGCGCAGATCTCCATCGTCGCTCTCGTTGATCAGTACTTGTCCTTCATCAATGAAGCAAAGCGACTACGGCTGGAATTGGCCGCAGACTATCTGGTCATGGCAGCTTGGCTTGCCTTTTTGAAGTCACGGCTATTGTTGCCGAGCGACGAGGGTCCGGAGGAGGAACTGAGCGCTGAGGAAATGGCCCAGCGTTTATCGTTCCGTTTGATGCGTTTGGAGGCCATGCGTAACGCGGCGGCACAACTGATGACGCGCAAGCGCCTGGGCCGCGATGTCTTTCCACGTGGCATGCCAGATGGGTTTAAAAAAATAAGCGAAGTTCAACACACGGCCAAAATCTATGACCTGTTAAAGGCCTATGCGCGCCAGCGACAACGCGCCGTCAGCACGGTTCACAAAGTCGAGGCACGCAAAGTCTGGTCAATTCAAGAAGCGCGCGAGCGCTTGCAAAGACTATTCGGATCAAAGATGGGCGCTTGGGTTCAACTGGATCACTACTTGGAAAAATTTCTTCCGCAAAGTGATGATCCGCGAACAGTCCGCGCGTCGTCGTTTGGCGCGTCCTTAGAATTGGCGCGCGAAGGCTTAGTCGAATTAAGACAAGACGCGCCCTTTGCCCCGCTCTACATGCGGGTCAAGGTAGACGGCAAAGAAACCGCTGAATGGCAAAGAGTTGGGTAATCCCTAACAAAAGGGATGTTGCGCATCGCGTCTGGAGAAGAAAGTGGAACGAAAGCGAGGCCGGTCGATGGAGCCACCCAAACTAACACTCGTGCCAGACGACGATGCGGCCGATGGCGAGAACGTGGACCTCGGCAATCAAAACAAAAAAGGATCCGTTCAACGGTCCAAGTCGGGCGCGCAACAACGCGCCGACAATGCGAATATCGCAGCCCTTCCGTCCGCTGATCGCGGAACCAGCTTGCGCATTTTGGAGGCCTTGCTGTTTGCAACGTCCGAGCCCTTGGACGAATTGCGCCTTTCTGAACATCTGCCTGAAGGAAGCGATGTGCGGTCGCTTTTGGAAGAGCTCAAAGGATTTTACGCCGGCCGCGGCATAAGGCTCGTGCGAACCGCGGGCAAGTGGTCTTTCCGGACTGCCGAAGACCTCGCCTACCTTCTCGAACGATATTCCACGGAACAACGGCGCTTATCGAAGGCCGCACTCGAAACGTTGGCGATCATCGCCTACCATCAGCCGGTAACAAGGGCCGAAATCGAAGAGATCAGAGGCGTGTCAACCTCCGCAGGGACACTCGACATTTTGCTCGAAACAAATTGGGTAAGAATTAGGGGGCGTCGCCGCGCACCAGGCCGACCCATCACATATGGCACCAGCGACAGCTTCTTGGATCATTTTGGTTTGGAATCGATCAAAGACCTTCCAGGCCTTTCTGAGCTTAAAGGCGCAGGTCTACTGGATGGAACGCTGCCAGCCAATTTCAAAATGCCAGAACCTACAGATGTTGCAGCACTGATGCCCGATGAGTTGCCATATGATGCCGAAGACGAAGAAGAAGAAGATGAGCTAGCTGGTACAGTATCAGATGATGATGATTTACTATCTGACTTACTAGAAGACGATCAGACCACAACGCCAGGCCCAAAAAACAAACGATGAATGGACGGATCAACCTCGGCAAGATAGAGTTTTTGTAGCGTCAGTAAAATTTGGAAAGTCGCGTTTGAGGCATTGGCAACCAAAATCGTCCGAAGTTCAAATCCCTGAAGCGAACGGTGAGACCGGATCGAGAGGCCGCGCAGCAGCCACATTTGCTGCGCGTTTAACATTTAAAGATGTCGGTCGCCGCTACGACACCGTTGACGCTTTGCGCAGCCTCAATTTGGATGTGGAGCCCGGCGAGGTTGTTTGTTTGTTGGGGCCGTCGGGCTGCGGCAAAACAACATTGTTGCGCATTGCAGCCGGCATTGAACGACCAACATCGGGTCGCGTTTTCATAAACAATCTTGAAGTGGCCGGGCCAAACACCTTTATGCCGCCTGAAAAGCGCAACGTGGGCCTCATGTTTCAAGACTTTGCGCTCTTCCCGCACCTCACGATTTTGCAAAACACAGCCTTCGGCCTGAAATCATTGCCCGCCGCAGAAAAACGCAAGGAAGCATTGGCGATCCTAACGCGTGTTGGTCTCAGCCGTTATGCAGACGCTTACCCCCACGTCCTTTCAGGTGGCGAGCAACAGCGCGTGGCGTTGGCCCGAGCGATCGTGCCACGCCCGTCGGTGATGTTGATGGATGAACCATTTTCTGGGTTAGACGTTCAATTGCGCACGAGCATGCAAGATGAAACGCTTGGCCTACTTCGGGAAACCCGAGCCACGTCAGTTATTGTAACGCACAATCCTGACGAAGCCATGCGCTTGGGCGATCGCATTGCCGTCATATCGGACGGAACACTGTCGCAGATTGGCACGGCAGAGGAGCTTTACCGCAATCCAAACGATCTTTTTGTTGCACGGCTTTTTTCTGAGGTGAATGAGATTTCCTACCGCGCAGAAAACAAACACCTTGCAACACCATTTGGACTCGTACCGGCGCCTGACATTGCTGACGGTGACAGCGCAATTTTATGCATTCGTCATTCCGGAATAAAACTTTCAAAATCACCAGAAGGCCTAGCGGGCCGCATCATCAGGCTAAAATTTCTGGGTGACAGCGCCCAAGCCGAAATCGGCGTTCAAGGGTTTGACGCACCCCTTAAGGCAAGCCTCCCAGGAAGCGCAACCTATGCGGCGGGCGATGAGATCTACGTCGAAATTGATAGAAACAACGTCCTCGTCTTTTCTCGATTAAGCAAAAAATCTGAGACGGGACCGGATGAAGGCTGAAGATTTTAATGTTTGGCCATGCAAGTTTTAAGTGCGAATAGCCCAAATGTAGCGTCTGCGCGCCTCTAAACGTGATCAAATTGACAAACGGACCTGGGCCCCGCATTTTACCGCCGAGGTGACCCGAAAAAGCTCAAACGCCTGACGAGATCACCGCACATATTGTATTTCTGCAATTGAAACGCGATGTAACAGCAAGGTCTTTGAGTTACGTTCGACACAGGTCGCGACCCAAAGGTCGCCATGTGGTTCGGAGGCCAAAAGAAAGGTCACGAAGGAGAAATTAAGAATGCCTGCTTTGATCGGGACGTTCAGCATCTGGCATCTGCTGATTTTGCTGCTTGTGATTGTCTTGTTGTTTGGGCGCGGAAAAATTTCCGAGCTGATGGAGGATGTCGCAAAGGGTATCAAGAGCTTCAAAAAAGGTATGTCGGATGACGAGGCCACAGGCGACACCAAGTCCGCGGAACCAAAAGTGATTGATCAGTCACCGGGCACTGTCGACTCGAAGCAATCTGATAAATCCGAAACCCACTAGGTGTAGCGGCTTGAATAATATTGATTGGAGATACTCATCAGGTGCTGCGGACTTAGCCCGCTGATCAGACAAGAGCCCACCACGCGTTCCGTCTGACCGTATAAGAATGTAAAAGAACGCGTCTCGTTGAACAAAGCCACGAACAACGCAGTTAAACATGTTTTTTGATATTGGATGGAGCGAACTTCTCGTTATCGCGCTTGTGACTTTGATTGTCGTGGGCCCGAAACAAATGCCGTTCCTCTTAAGAACAATTGGGCGTTACGTGGGCATAGCGAAAAAACAGGCTGCCGAATTTCAAAACCAAGTCGAGCAAGCCATTAAAGAAGCCGAACTGGACGATATAAAAAAAGAAGTGACGGACCTGCGTAACGACCTTGAATCGACAATGGAGGACACAAAGCGTTCGGTCCGCCAAGATATTGATAATGTAGACGAGGCCGCCCGAAGTGCTGTTTCAGCTCCAGCAGGCCATGAGCCTACCGCAAAACCCACACCCACACCCGCGACTGCATCAGAAAACATCGCATCACCTGCCAGAACAGGTGACGAATGACCACCAACGACAGCACCGACACACGTCCTGGCCAAGATCAAATTGATGCATCAAAAGCACCTCTCATGGAGCATCTCATAGAGCTGCGCCAGCGCTTAATATATGCCGTCATTGCGTTTTTTTTGATGTTCTTGCCATGCTTTTACTTCGCGCGGCACATCTACAACATTTTGCTTTGGCCCTTTGTCAACGTGGTCGGTGCCGAAAACGCAAAGACAATCTATACGCATCTCCTCGAAAAGTTTTTTGTCGACATTAAAGTCGCCATGTTTGGCGCAGCTTTCCTTTCATTTCCCATCGCTGCAACTCAAATTTACAAATTCGTGGCACCAGGGCTTTACCGCGATGAACGCGATGCGTTCCGACCCTACCTCATCGCAACACCAATCTTGTTTATTATTGGCGCTTGCGTTGTCTATTTCATCGCCATGCCACTTTTGGTGCGCTTTTCAGTTGGCTTCGAGCAAGTTGGCGACGCGGGTCAGGCGGAAATTTCTCTGCTTCCAAAAGTGTCCGAGTATTTGTCTCTGATCATGTCCTTGATCTTAGGCTTTGGCGTTTGCTTCCAACTCCCGGTGGTCCTGACGTTGCTGGCACGCGTTGGCCTCGTCACATCGGACTCATTACGAAAGTTTCGCCGCTACGCAATTTTGGCCATTTTCGTCGTCGCTGCTGTACTCACACCACCCGACGCCATCTCAATGCTGATCATGGCCTTGCCCACTTGTTTGCTTTACGAAGCGTCCATTTGGGCCGCCGCCCGCGCTGAAAAAATGTCGCAACCACAAAAGGCCAAAGACGCAAGTGGTGCCGCCGCTGACGGTTAGTCCCGCGATATTTTGTTGCGGTCAAAAAAAAGAATTGCAGCGCTCCTTAAAATATGAATACCCATGGGTAATGACGGGTGCCCCCAACTTGCGCGGGCCATAGCCCCGGCAATCGATCAAAAATTTTTGCGGAAATGAGGCTGGCGTTCTGTGTTCGACATCAAATGGATTCGTGAAAACAAGTCAGAATTTGACAAAGGTCTAAAAAGCCGCGGTTTAGCGCCACTTTCCAAGAAGCTTCTTGCGATGGATGAAAAGCGCCGCGCCAAGCTGACGGAGCTACAAGAGGCCCAAAGCCGGCGCAATGCGGCCTCCAAAGAAATCGGCAAAGCAAAAGCTTCTAAAGATGAGGACCGCGCCTCTGAGCTAATGGCGGAGGTGGCCGCCCTAAAAGATAAAATCCGTGACGGCGAAGAAGACGCCCGCAAATTAGAAGATGAGCTCACCGCGCAACTTTCCGGCATCCCCAATTTACCACTCGAAGATGTGCCTGAAGGCGCAGATGAGAATGACAATGTGGAAGTGCGCAAAGTTGGCAAACAGCCCGAGTTTGATTTTGAACCAAAACAGCACTTTGAGATCGGTGAAGCGCTGGGCCTCATGGATTTTGAAACCGCAGCCAAACTCTCAGGGGCACGCTTTGTAATCTTGGAAGGCGAGTTAGCGCGCCTCGAACGTGCGTTGGCAACTTTCATGCTCGACACGCACACGCGCGAAAACGGTTACACAGAATATAACGTGCCACTGCTCGTGCGCGATGATACGGTTTATGGAACGGGCAACCTTCCTAAATTTGCCGACGACTTGTTTCATACCGAAAACGGCTTTTGGCTTATTCCTACGGCCGAAGTGTCTCTAACAAACCTGGTGCGCGAACAAATTCTTAATGCCGATCAACTGCCCATGCGCTGCACGGCCTGGACGCCATGTTTTAGGTCTGAGGCCGGTGCCGCCGGTCGCGATACGCGCGGCATGATCCGCCAACATCAGTTTTCGAAAGTGGAACTGGTCTCCATCACAGAACCCGAAGAAAGCGTTGCGGAACATGAGCGTATGACGGGGTGCGCCGAAAAGATTTTGCAAAGCCTCGGGCTTGCATACAGAACAATGGTGCTGTGTACCGGCGACATGGGATTTGCGGCCCGCAAGACTTATGACATCGAGGTCTGGCTGCCCGGTCAAAAAGCTTACCGTGAAATTTCAAGCTGCTCGGTATGCGGAGACTTCCAAGCCCGCCGTATGAACGCCCGCTATCGCGCCGGCGACAAGGATGTCCGCCATGTCCATACCCTAAATGGTTCAGGGCTCGCTGTTGGTCGAACATTAATCGCCATATTAGAGAATTATCAACAAGCTGACGGAACTGTCACAATACCCAAAGCACTCGAGCCCTATATGGGCGGAACCAAAAGAATCGGCTAGACGCTTTCAGGTTTAAGTCGAACCACCCGCACCCCCTGCCCGACCACCCAGGGCAGTATACTTTGGGGCGGTCGGGCAGGGGGCGTGGGCTGGTGATGAGTCTAACTAGGGCGTCTGCCGCGTGAAGCCGTCTTGGCTCCCAATCGAGCCCGACAACAGCCCGGACCAAAACTGCCACGCCGGACGGAATGGACCATATGCGCATACTCGTAACTAATGACGACGGCATTGATGCAGCCGGGCTGCAGGTCATGCGCGAAATTGCCGAAACACTCACCGACGATGTGTGGATCTTTGCACCCGAACTCAATCAATCCGGGGCATCACATTCGCTGACCTTGCACGAACCCTTGCGCGTCAATCAGGTGAGCGAGCGCGTTTACGCCGTACGCGGCACTCCCACCGATTGTGTGATTATGGGCGCGCGGCATTTTTTAAAGGATGCACCGCCTGACCTTGTGTTGTCAGGTGTAAATCATGGCTCAAACGTCGCTGAAGACATCACCTATTCGGGCACAATAGCTGGTGCGATTGAAGGGGCGCAGCTTGGTTTCCCGTCAGTGGCAATGAGTTTGAACTGGGGGTTCGATGACAAAGGCACAATTCATTGGGACACGCCCAAAGAGCATGGGCCCAGAATTGTCGAACAGCTTGTCAGAGCACAATTGCCTGAAGGTGTTCTCATCAATGTCAATTTCCCCGACCTGCCGCCAAACGCCGTGGCCGGCCAGCAAGTGACGCGCCAGGGGCGTCGTGACCAAAACCTTTTGCACGTGGATGAGCGTATTGATACTTGGGACCGGGCTTATTATTGGTTTGGCTTTGAGCGGCGTCTTTCAAACCCTGCCGAAGGCACAGATTTATGGGCGATCTACAATGGACTAATTTCCATAACCCCGCTGCACGCTGACCTCACCCATCCCGAATCTGCGCCGGCATTGTCTGAGATCTTCGGCCGTCCCATCGAAGGACTGTCGCGAAAACTAGGCTAACCGAAAAGTGCCTGTGAATGCGTTAAGTCGAACCACCCGCATGCGGGCTGGGTGATGCAATTTCGACGAAGTCGAACCAAAAGTAAGTTTTTTGGCCACAAACTGCCTCCCTCCTGCCGCACCCACGCCAAGCCAACCGCACATTCAGCGCGTAACGATTCACCCTGTGGCAACTGCGGGACCCCTATTCCAATTTAACCATTCATTAACCAGGCAATGGTTAACAGGATATGGGTAAAGAGGTGCGTACGATGATAAGTTCCAAGTCAACAGATCATAAAAATAGAAGCGTATTTTGGCGGGGCAGCAAAACACTCACAGCTATTGGACCAACACTTTGTTGCGCCCTCCTTGCAGCCGGTTGCAGTGCTGACGTCAAACGATTTGAAGGGCCGCCATTTGGCCTCACTGAAACCGGATCAACAAAATCACCCAGGCAAACGTCTCCCACGTCGCCCAATCGTTATGAGAGCGGCGATAACAGCTATCGCCGTCCCGGCTACGAGCCCTCTTCGAGCGTGCAATCTTCTGAACTGCCTGACATTTCTGATCGCTCTCAGCAACGCTACTCAGACTATGAATATTCCGGCGAGCAACAGCGCCCAACACAGGTTGCAGCGTTGTCCCGTGGCGATCAAATCCGCGTGCAGCGCGGTGATACTTTGTATGGCTTATCAAGACGCCACGGTGTTGCACTTTCCGATCTCATGGCCGTCAATGGTCTAACCAGCAGCGAACTTCAACCAGGCCAGATTTTGTATCTTCCAGGCGGCGTGAGCGCCCGCGAAAATACCTACAAGTCTGATCCCGAACCGGCGCCAATTAATACGACATCGCAGTCAGATTGGACGGGATCCTATACCGTAGCGCAAGGCGATTCTCTGTACGCCATTGCGCGCCAACACGGCGTGACAGTTTCTGAACTTCAACGCAACAACGATATTTCCGATCCACGTCGCTTGCGCCCCGGCGCAGTCTTGCGCGTACCTGGTGATGGTTCCAGTTATGACAGCACGGCCTCGAACAGCAATAGTTCAGGTAGTTACTCGTCTGTCTCCACGACTCCAACCACGAACAACGTCCACACCGTCAATACCAGGCGTCCGCTCACCACCATGAGTGGACAAAACGTTGAAGTCCTCAACGGAGGTGGAAGGAAGACGGGCACACAGAACAACAGCGTGCAGACCGCAGCCCTTGATGCGCCAACCAACACTCAGTCTGGGTCCGTAACTGAAAGATTGCGTTGGCCCGCGCGCGGCAAAATCATATCGAATTTCGGCCGACGTGCTGACGGCACGCACAATGATGGCATCAACCTCGCTGTCCCAATGGGTTCAGACATCCATTCCGCCGAGGCAGGCGTCGTCGCCTATGCAGGTTCAGAACTGCGCGGTTATGGGAAACTTATTTTGATCCGCCACGACAATGGTTGGGTCACGGCCTATGCCCACAACGATGAAATGCTTGTTCAGCGGGGCGACAAAGTGTTTCGCGGGCAGGTCATCTCAACGGCGGGCAAATCGGGCAATGTCGATCAACCGCAAGTGCATTTCGAACTGCGGCAAGGTTCAAAACCGGTGGATCCGCTCCCCTATCTAGAACAGCTTTAGCGGCGAGAGACGGGCGCACAGCGAAGAAGGGCGGTGCTGGACATTTTTTGAAACCAGCAAAACCGCCCTTCTTTTTTAACATGCGCGACCAGTGGATCTTTTAAAGTTTGTCGCACTCAAAGTTGATTTTGACCCATGGCAGATCAAGCTTGCAACGCTTGCCGCTCTTCTTGAAGAATTTGTCAATTGGCAAATCTCCAAGATTTGGACCTTTGTTAGCAACAGGCGCCAACTCATCAATGGGTTGGCCCTCTTCGTCTTCACTAACCTCAGCTTCATCGTTTTCAATGTCGCTTTCGAGATCTTCCGCATCAGTGCGCGCAATCGTTCTTTCAGATGCGGCCTCTGGTGCCGAACCATGCTCTTCGCCTTGAGCGATCTCGTCTTCCTCAGGCTCTGACGGGGCATTCTCCTGTGCATGTGCCGCCTTTTGCTCCTGCTCTTTCACGGTTTTTGCGACTGTGTTCTTTTTTGGAGTAGCGGTCTTTGTCACCGACTTCGTTTTAGGAGCCGTTGTTTTCTTGGCGGCCTTTTTCTTTTCTGTAGCGGTTTCCTTTTTTGCGACCGTTGCTTTTTCATCGCAACGCTTCAGATCAGCTGGCGCCTTCGTCCAGTACATTGTCTTTGAAAAAAACTTTGAACCCGCAAAGCCTAAAACTTTGAGCTTGCCGTTACTCAGCGGTGTCAACTCCACATCAAAACGACGGCCCCGTTCAGGGCTATAAATCCAACCGCGTCCCCATGTGCGCTTGCCGACCTTGGCCACATTGCCAATGATCTGACGGCCGCAGCCCTCCTTGTCTTTCTCATTTTTGACCCAAACAACGTGCCCACAAAGCCGGCTTCCACACTGTTTGATTTCAATGGCCCCGCGACCCGTATTGTTGACCCAAACACCCATAGGGTCAGAAGCTGCATAAGCCCCCGAGGGTACTGCAATAAGCCCCGCGAACGCGAGCGCTGCCCCAATGAATTTGCGATGTGACATCAAATTGTGCTCCTCAAAAAACTCCTCTGGTTAAGGCTATAAACCAGAGCGCGCACGTAAACTGTTCCCAATGGAACATATCAAACCAACGGGGTGATCGGAGACCCCAATCCGCCCATATTTCCAAAAATAGTGTGCAAACAAGCAGGAAAATCAGCTTTATGCGCGAGGCATTCTGGCGCGCCCGAAGGACTAAGGCGCGAACCAGGCCCTGCGACAAGCACGACAGCCGTTGTCAGTTTACAATGGGCTCACAGCAAGCCGGAAAATGATCGGCTTTAGTAACGCTGATAGGCGTTAATAGTAAATGGCCTGCGTTTCGGGCGGCGACTTCTGCTGATGCGGCGCCGTTTTTGTTTTTTTGCCTTAAAGATCGGCTTGGGCTTGTAAAACCAGAACTGCGGCTGCGCCGCAGGCCGACGCAATGCCTGCAAACGCGCATTACGCGGGCCATGACGTCGCCGGCGCTTGTACACAGGACGGGCCTTGGCCAAGGCCTCAATCTCGCGTTGATGGGCACGTGCCGGGTCCGATCTCGCAATTGCTGCAGCTGATTTTCCACCGAGAGCTGCAAGGATCCGACGGTCATGCCCGTACATGTCACGAAGGCTCACCATGTCCTTGGTGGCAGGATCAACAACCAGCGTGAAGTAGGCATTGTGAACCGGAATAACCGTTGGCAATTCGATCTTGTTGTTCGAATCCGCCTTACGCGTCATCAGGCTCGCGATCTTTTTTTCGTTCCAACCGTGGATTTCGTTCAACAACACCTCTGCCAGTCGCTGCGGATTGCGCACGCGAATGCAGCCGTGGCTAAACGTGCGGCTCGTTTTCTTAAACAGCCACTTGTCTGGGGTGTCGTGCATGTAGACGGAATGCTGATTGGGGAAAATAAATTTAACCCGACCCAAGGGATTTGAAGGGCCCGCGCCCATGACAATAGGCACATAGCGAATGTCGGTGCGGCTCCAATTGTAACGGCTTGGATGCTTGGTAAGGCCGCTATCATATTTGATCTTCATGCCTCGCCTTGCCAGGACGCCATAATCGCCGCCAAGCAACCGCGGCAACAAGCTTTTGATCTTAATAGAGCTTGGAACACCCCATTCCGGCTTAAACACAATGTGAGTCATCTCGTCGGAAAAGACAGGCGTTTGCATCTTGGTCTTTCCGACAATGATCCGCTCGGAATGGATAACTCGGCCATCCTTGACCACGCTTGTTTGAAAGGAGGGCAGGTTATTGAGGATGTGGAGCCTGCCGAGGTCTGCCGGCATCCACCGCCACTTTTCCATGTTGACCAAAAGTAGTTTCTCGGTGACTTTCGGCCCTTTGTTTTTGGCCTGGTTGCGCGCGTCCTTGTTTAAGGCCTTGCGAACACGCCGATCGATCACCTTCTTGCGCTTCCAACCACGATTGCGCATGAAGCGTTGCACCGCGGCCAGCAATTCATCGTCATATCTTAAGATGTCGAATTGTTTGGCTGGCAGTCCAAGCCGCCTGCGAATAAGCGGGATTTGCGGGTGACGCTCACCTGGACGAATTTTGTCGGCGTCTGGGATAATCGGCGGTGTATTGCGCTTGACCTTCAGCCCTTCTGGACTTTTCAAAGCAAGATAAGCCTGCCGTAACAAATGAAACTGCTCATGCTGGGGATGTAGTCGCTCAAGTTCTTGGACCGGCTCATCGGTGCTCCCAAACAATTCCATGAGAGCAAACGCGTCCACAGGCCGTGCCCGCCGGTCAAACCACAAGCTCAACTGAGACGGATCAACCCGCCCACCTCGGGCATGGCTCGCGTACTTCAACAAGACCAGAGAGAACGCCACTTCCATTTCTGCACGCCGCGCAGGGTCGATCTCAATTCCTGAAAAGTCAGGGACTTGATAGTCAGAGGGCTTGAGGCCCCACGCTTCCGCTTGCTCATAGCCACCCAAGATCTTAAGCGCCTGCCGGTTATAGCCATCTGGCGTCGTCCAGAGCACAGTTGCCCTGGGCTTTGAATAGATCGTGCCCAGCTGATCAAGCCACGTTGAAATGTGAGGCTCAGACGGGTCCGCTTTGAGGTTTGTAATTTCCCTTAAGATCTCAACGCGAATTGGGAAGCTGGTAGGCTCACTGACATAGCGCTGGGTCAAGGTCTCTGGGGGTTCGGCTGCCGCCGCAAATTCTAAACAAAAGATACAAAAAACGCCGGCGAGTACGGCCGTCAGCAAACGCATGATTCCACAACCCCAGATTCAAACTTCACTGAGAATGTTGTGACACGACTTCGTTAATGGTGCATGCCCTTTTAGAAATAAATAGTTGCTTCAATGCGTAGAAATTAACAGACAACCTTAACCTTCGTTCGAGGCCGCCAGGAAGATCTTTGGAGACCCAAACGCGTCACGGTGCCAGATCGATCTGCTGTCCTAAACGCCCCGCCAAGTCGAGAATATATTGCCATGCAACACGGCCTGAGCGAGCCCCACGTGTCCGTGCCCATTCCAAGGCTTCGCGCCGAAGCGCATCATCGCCAATCGAGAGCCCAAAATGGTGTGCATAGGCCTTGACCATCTCCAAGTACTCGTCCTGAGACGCGTTGTGAAATCCTAGCCATAAGCCGAACCTGTCCGACAAGGACACCTTTTCTTCAACGGCCTCAGATGGATTGATGGCTGTCGATTGCTCATTTTCGACCATATCGCGCGGCATCAAGTGCCGCCGATTGGACGTAGCATAAAAAATCACATTGGAGGGGCGCCCCTCGATGCCACCTTCGAGCACAGCCTTTAGTGACTTGTAAGAGGTGTCATCCCGGTCGAATGAAAGGTCATCACAAAACACGATATAGCGATGCTGCGATGTGCGCAGATAAGCAAGGCAACTAGGCAAAGAGTGCACGTCTTCACGATGGATCTCAATGAGTTTAAGCTCGGAGCGCCCCTTGCCGCTGCCGCGCTTTGCACCGCTTTTTTGTGATTTGTCACGCGAAGGCGATAGAGCAGCAGCCACCTCAGCGTGCACGGCCTTGACCAAAGACGATTTTCCAGATCCGCGCGCACCCCACAAAAGCGCATTGTTGGCCGGTAAGCCACGCGCAAAGCGCTCGGTGTTCGCCATCAGCTTATCAGCAACACTCTCGATGCCGCGCAGCAACGCCAGAGGCACACGGTTTACGTTCTCGACCGGCTGAAAAAAGTCCGGGTCCGCATGCCAGACAAAGGCCTCGGCAACGTCAAAGTCAGGTCGGCAAGCTTGAGAAGGAGCCAATCGCTCCAGTGCGAGCGCGATCCGCTCAAGCATGCGTGCGCGAGGATCTAATTCATCCATTTTTTGTCATCCATCGCCGCCGAGCGCCTTGCGGGCTGACGGTCAGTAAGGCTCGTCATGAGACCGCAAACCTTACCCAGTACAGCATTAAAAGTCCGCATCCTCGGTTAGCAACCGGCCGAGTTGCCGTTTCCAATATCCCTAACCAGCCTTGGGCAGTGGCAGCCGGCGGCCTCAATCCCTAGAATTTGGGGCTGGCATGGTCCGAAAGGGAGCCCCAGATCTATAGCCTGGCGACAAAATTGCCAATGAGACCCAGGCTCGGGCCCGATCGCCGCAGTTGCATTGCGCAAATCGGGGACTATAGTCCCGCCAACCCACAAGACAGACCTGAAAGCATCCCCTATGCCCTACGGGCAGGATGCCTGGCATTCCAGCAATTCCAGAAAACGGATTTAACAACATGTTCATCACGCCCGCCTACGCGCAGAGCTCATCGCCTGGCTCGATGGACGCCACGTTTTTCATAATGCTCATGGCAATGGCCCTAATCTTTTACTTTTTGCTCATCAGGCCACAGCAGCAACGCCACAAACAGCATCAAGAAATGGTCGCAAATGTGCGCCGTGGCGATATTGTCGTGACCTCCGGTGGTTTTGTTGGAAAGGTCACAAAGGCCCAGGAAACATCAACAGACATAGAAGTTGAACTCAACGATCAAATGCGCGTAAGGGTCGAAAGGTCCACGTTACTAGACGTTCGCTCAAAACGCGATCAAACCAAGCAGTCACGTTAGCTCGAAAACGGAGCAATGGGCATCTAAATATAAGAACCAACAATCAAGGAAGGTCGCGGAGTTCATGCTGCACTTTTCAAAATGGAAAATATTTGTGATTGCCCTCGTCTGCCTTGTCGGACTTGCGGCATCGTTGCCAAATTTCTTTTCCGAAGACACCGTGAAGACATGGCCAGATTATGTGCCCAAAAACCAACTGAGTCTTGGTCTCGATCTGGGCGGTGGGGCCCATTTGTTGTTACAGCTGGATGAAGACGAGCTAAAAAAGGACTGGCTCGGCACGTTACGCGGCGATGTCAGAAAAAAGTTGATCGACGCAAAGATCGGCACCACCGTTGGAAAAACGCCCGAGGGCGTGCGGGCCAATCTCACCAAGCCCGAGCAGATGGATGCTGCGCTTAAGGCTTTGCGCGAAATTGCCGAACCCATAGGAAATGCAATTCTTGGAACAACCGGTGACGACATCGAAATCAAGCAGGTCGATGATAAGTCGATCCTCGTCACACCAAGCGAGCAGGGTCTCTTACAGCGCCTGACGAACGCTTCAGGTGCGTCTATGGAGACGGTGCGGCGACGCATTGATGCGTTGGGCACCAGAGAGCCAAACATTGTTCGCCAGGGGCGCAATCGCATCCTTGTGCAGGTGCCGGGATTTGAGGATACAAAGCAGCTCAAAAAGTTGATTGGCAAAACAGCCAAACTGACCTTCCACGACGTGCACCCGCAAGTTACCGCAATAGAGGCGCGCCAAACGCGTGTACCGTTTGGCTACAAAATCTACCCGTCGGCGGAAAGCGAAGATTATGAATACGTGCTCGAGGAAATCCCAGTTGTTCGGGGCGAAGATCTTGCCAATGCGCAGCAAGGTTTTGATGGCCGGACAGGTGAGCCGGTTGTCAACTTCCGTTTTAACGTCCGCGGCGGGTTAGCCTTTGCGAAATTCACAAGCGAGAACGTCGGCCGCCCGTTTGCCATTGTGCTGGACAACAAAGTGTTGTCGGCACCGATCATTCGCGAGCCCATTACCGGCGGTTCTGGACAAATCTCCGGTGGCTTTACGGTAGAAGACACAAGCACGCTTGCCATTCAGTTGCGATCAGGCGCGTTGCCAACAACACTCACCATCGTCGAAGAACGGACAGTGAAACCCTCTCTTGGCGAAGACTCCATTGAAGCGGGCGAAAAGTCAGCGATCATTGCGGCGATCAGTGTCGCAGCGTTCATGATCTTTGCATACGGTTTGTTCGGTGTGTTTTCGCTCGTGGCAGTGATCGCCAATCTGTTTCTGATCATCGGCACAATGTCGTTGTTGGGCGCTTACATGGGCGCCACGTTAACTCTGCCGGGCATCGCCGGCCTGGTTTTAACTGTCGGAATGGCTGTTGACGCAAACGTTTTGATTTTTGAGCGCATCCGCGAAGAAATGCGCAACGGAAAACAACCCATATCATCCATTGAATCCGGATTTACACGCGCGTTCTCGACCATCATCGACTCAAACTTAACCACTTTGATTGCAGCGGTGGCGATGTTGGGGCTTGGTGCGGGACCGGTACGCGGGTTCGCCGTCACGCTGTCTCTCGGCATTCTTGCAACGATCTTCACAGCATTTACCGTAACGCGGCTGCTCGTTGCCTGGTGGGTCGCACAACAAAAGACCCGCAAGATTCCAGCGCCACTTTAAGGAAAAAAAAGGACAAGGCG
Organism: Hyphomicrobiaceae bacterium; assembly: GCA_965222775.1. Lineage (GTDB taxonomy): Bacteria > Pseudomonadota > Alphaproteobacteria > Rhizobiales > Hyphomicrobiaceae > CBDCUV01. The sequence continues at coordinate 51,551 of OZ244971.1, read as the reverse complement.
ATGTTGTTATTTAAAGGCGTAGATTTCTGGCCGCACGACAAAACACTTCCGATCATGGATGTGCGCCGGTATTTCATCATCGCGTCGGCCGTAGCGTTCGCTTTGTCGGTTGGTTTGCTGGCAACGAAGGGACTTAACTTTGGAATTGATTTCACGGGCGGCTCGTTGTTCGAGATCAGATCAAACGCTGGCCCGCTTGACATCGCCAGCCTTCGCGCAAAAACGGGAGACTTGGGCCTAGGCGAAGTTCAGATCCAGGGTCTCGAAAAACCTGAAGAGGCGCTCATACGCGTTCAGTTGGGCGAAGAGACCGGCGAAAAAGCGCAACAAGAAAGGGCCGCAAAGGTCGAAGGCGCGCTGGGAGAAAGTATTGAAATTCGCCGCACAGAAGTTGTTGGCCCAGCTGTTTCAAGTGAACTAAAGCAGGCAGGCCTGATTGCCGTCATATGCGCCATTCTCGGCATTCTCGTTTACATCTGGTTTCGATTTGAGTGGCAATTCAGTGTCGCCGCCGTTCTCGCGTTGATCCACGACATCACAATCACCCTTGGTTTGTTCAGTTTCTTGGGCCTTGGCTTCGGCCTGACGGAAGTTGCAGCAGTGTTGACCTTGGCCGGCTACTCGATCAACGACACGGTCGTCGTCTTCGACCGCATTCGCGAAAACCTGCGCCGATTTAAGAAAATGCCGTTGGTCGAACTCATGAACAAATCCATCAACGAAACGCTGTCACGAACGATCGTGACCTCCGTAACCACACTGCTCGCCGTTACGGCCATTTGGGTCTTTGGCACAAACGTCATTCAAGGGTTCGCCTTCGCGCTCATGTTCGGCATCCTCATTGGTACATGGTCGTCGATCTTTGTCGCCTCACCGTTCTTGTTATGGATTGGCGTTAAACGCGATTGGAGCGGCCAGGCAGACGCCAGCAAAACAAGACCAGGAAAAGGCTCAAGCGCAGCAGCAAAGGCCTAAGGTTGCTGCCCCGACACTCAAACGCGTCGAGAACCAAAAACTTGCGCGATCGACGGCGCGCCTCAATAGAGATCGCAACCCATGCGGCTTTCAGACGAAGCCTGTTTCCCCGGACGTGCACCCATCGATGCCTATGGCAACGGCGGTTTTCGGTTTGCACAAATGAGCCACCGCGGGTCGATCCAGTGCCTTCCGAGCGGCATCTATGCTTGGACCCCAACATCGCCTGAGGATATAACAGCGCCAGCCCTTGCGTTGGCGCTTGGCGAAGCAGAGCGTTTTGATTTCCTGATCGTTGGGACCGGTCTAGCACAAGTTATTTTGCCCCTAGAGATACGATCGCAGTTCGCCGAACGATCCATTGAACTTGAGACCAAGGACACGGGCGCAGCAGCGCGCACATATAACGTGTTGCTAGCAGAGGAACGATTGGTCGCAGCGGCTCTAATTGCAGTCAACTGACATGTCATTCGGATAGCCATGAGCGCGGCGCAATCTTCAGTCGATAACCACATTCGCACTGCCATTTATCAAACTGCGCGGCGCAACAATCCAGATCTTTACCTTTCAGCTTTGCTTTCGCCGCGCGACGTGCGCGATGACCTTATTGCGCTTGCCGCCGTCACCGGCGAAATTGATCGCATACCATTGACTGTAAGTGATCCAATGCTTGCAGAAATAAAATTGCAGTGGTGGCAGGATTGGCTCGAGGGTTTGTCTTCGGGAGAAAAAACCGGCAATCCAAATGCCGACGCACTGGCGCAAACGATCGCGCACAAAAATCTCGACCCATCGTTGCTCAGCGCGTTCATCGACGCGACCTGCGAGATGTTACCGGCCGCGCCCTTCGAGACCGAGCAAAACTACTTTGATCACATTAAGACAACCGACGTGACAACGTTCAATTTGATCGCCCAAATTCTAAAACTACAAACCGACCAACATCTCACAGACTGCCTCATGGAGGCCGGAACCGCCTACGGTATTGCACGCCACCTCAAATCACTTCGCGCACATGCCACCCATGGGCGGTGGCCTTTGCCATTGTCTTGGTCAGAGTTAGGTCCAAGACAAGATCCACCACTTTATCGCCGTGAAACTGCTGCGAGACAAACGGCAGTTAAGTGCGCCCTTAAAAAAGCGCACCATGCATTAAGCAGCGCCAAAACGGCCTGCGCCTCTGCACCGTCCGGGACAATTGATGCCGCCCTTCCAGCCGCCCTCGTTGAGCCTTATTTGCGAGGTTTTGAGGTGCATGATGGCGATCCACTTATGGTGCCCGCAGACATATCGCCGTTGTCGCGTGCGTGGCATCTCTGGTGGGCCTACACGAGGCGTGCCCTCTAGTTGGGCCCCAACTTTTGCACGTGGCGGACAAAGGCGCGGCCGGTATGAGATTTCGCAATCTGTTCGTTGTGACAACGCTTATTGTAGCGCATTGCAGCCTTTACATTCCGGGCGCGGTCGCCCAAGACGACATTAGCCCATCTCCCAAAACGGAAACGCTAGAACCCATAAAACCGCTACCCATGATCACGTGGCGCGTTAAAAACCCTTTTCGCTTCTTTTCAAACCCCAATGATACGAAGGTGCACCAAGACATATGGCAGACTCTGTCAGAGAGTGATCGCGCAAACCCCGTTTTAGCCACCGAACGAAAGTTAAACGCGCGCTTCAAAGAAGGCTGGGCTGCGAATCTAGATGGAAAACCCTGTTGGGATGTCAAAACCAACACCCATCGTTGCAATAGAAAAGACGCATACTTCAAACCAAAGTCCCACCGGGTCATCGCATCACTCAAGAACCTGCCCGACGCCGAACTTGTTCACTGCACCTGGTACATGCAGCCAATTGGAACGGAGCGAGGTTCACAAAAAACACAAAGAGCGCCCTGCTTAGGCGCCGTGGTTATTGACATCCCCTACCCTCACGGCGCGCAAGTTCGCGTTGAAATCGGTGGGCTTCAGATCGCCAAAGAAATAATGAAAGTTGAGGATCTCTTCATTGTAGGCATGGGCGATAGCTTTGCCTCTGGCGAAGGCAATCCCGATGTGCCGGTAAGATTTTCCCGCAACCGCGACATGAAATACCGCGGTGTCGGCGCGAAAGGCGATCTCACCGGGTATCCTGCACGCATTGGATCTTGGCGCGAGATTGGCGACAAAGCATTTATAAAATCAAACGCCACTTGGCTCGATCAAGCTTGCCATCGCTCTTTATATTCGCATCAAATGCGCACAGCCCTCCAGCTTGCGGTCGAAAACCCACACCGTGCCGTGACCTACGCGGGCTTTGCATGCTCAGGCGCGGAAGTCACTTGGGGTCTTTTTTTAAGATACAAAGGCCATGAGTGGGTCCCAAATCCGCCTGCACTTTCTCAGATATCCGCCGCCGCCGTTGCCCAATGCGGATCAAACAAAGCTAGACCACACGACTTACCTGAGGCCTATCACATCAAAGGCCGTGTCGAACCGTTAAAAAATCTAGTGCTTCACAAATGCGCGCGCAATGACGCGCGCAAGATTGACCTTTTGCTGTTATCAATCGGCGGCAATGACATTGGCTTTGCGCGCATGCTCGCAAATGCAATTCTGGCAGACAAGACGTACTTAAAAAGTCTGGGCGGTTGGATGGGTCACGTCCATGGCCAATCTGCAGCGACGGCGGCGCTTGCAACACTCGACGAACGTTATAAGGCCCTAAACCGCGCCTTGCACAACATCCTCCATATTCCGTGGCGCGAATCCGATCGTATTATTTTGACGGCCTATCCAAACATGGATCTGCTTGGCGATGGCAGCCGCACATGCCCGGGCGGCACGGCAGGCATGGATGTGATCTCAGTGTTCAAAATGAACAATGCACGCGCACGCTCCGGTGTTTGGGTCGCCGACAAGCTGCATCACAAGATGGCAAATAGCGCAAAACACCACGGGTGGTCGTTTGTCGAAAGCCACCGCGCAAAGTTCATCGGGCGCGGTATATGTGCCGGCTTTGTCGACTCATCGTTCTCAATCGCCGATGATCTGCGCCTTCCACGAAAGACAAATGGCAAATGGACGCCTTTCAATCCGGCCGATTACCGCGCCTATGCGCAGCGCACACGATGGTTTCGAACCCCCAATGATGCCTTCATGACCGGAAACTTTCACGTCACACCAGTGACGTTGCGCAAAGTTTTTGGTGTCAAGGCCAATTCATGGTTCCAGCTTGTCTTGGCAGCAACCTATTCCGGCGCCTTTCATCCAACAGCAGAAGGCCAAGCCGCTATCGCTGACGCTGTCGTTGAACGCGCCCGCGACGTCCTCAATAAATATGACTCCCAACAGGAGCGATCAGCGCGCGCTCCAACACCGGTGCCATAAAGGAGAGCCGTGCAAAGAAAAACGCTGGCCTCTTAAGAAGGCCAGCGCTCAATGATGTGAAATTCTTTTGAGATCTTAGCTTCCGCAGGGAACCGAAACTGTCAGGCCTGCTGAAGGAATGAAGCGCCTGCAGCCAACGTCACGGTCTTCAATCTCTGCCTTCTGCAACTTTTCAGCCTTCTCGACATCTTCTTTGTCGATCTTCGGGTCTGCTGCGGCTTCAGGCTCGATCGGAGCATCCAGGCCAGCCAGAGCCGAAACGCTCACAGGGCTTGGGCCTTCGTCCGTATTGGTTTCAGCTTCTGCAACTTTTTCTGCCTCTGCTTCTTTGCGCTTCTGAGCAAGCGCCTTACGCTTTTGAGCAGCCTTTTTCTGGGCCAGGGCTTTGCGCTTTTGAGCAGCTTTCTTTTTAGCAATCGCCTTCCGCTTTGCAGCAGCTTTGCGGCGAGCAATCTCAGCTTGGCGACGCTTCTTTGCGGCGCGAATGGCAGCGCGACGACGGGCGGCCTTTGCCTTTTTTGCTTTGGCTGCAGAATATCCTGAGTTAAAGCGTTTTCCGTGACCGCCACCGCAGCCAGCTTCAGCCGTTGATGCGAAGGCAGCAGTAGCAATAACGAGCGCGGCGGCCATTGAGAAAATCGTCTTAAACATTTTTGTCTCCATCAGTCCTGGGTTGTCTTGCCCGGCTCAACTGAGCCGCTCTTGTGTTCGGTTTCTGGAATGGACAATGACGGAGCGCGCCCAAAAGCGCTGTTCCAGTAGAAACAACATTGAAATTATTTGAGAAAAAAAGATCGCAGTACGCCTAAGTGTGAACGGAGTCACCCGCGTGACAGCTATTCTGCGGCGATCTGCTGGGTTTCGATGAGCCAGGCCGAAAAATCCTGGAGTGCGCGCTGCGACTGTACCCGCTTTTTGGCGAGACCCTTGGCTTTACCCTTTAGTTTCTTGCCCGTTTCATCGGTCTTTGGAACGGAAGCGGGCACCGGCAAGAGACCATAGTTGATGTTCATGGGCTGGAAGGTCCGGGTGCGTCCGCCGGCCGACGCTTCGTCGTCAGATGAAAGATGCCCTCCCGTTATATGGCGAACGAGCGCCCCATGGGCCGTTGTCTGAGGCGGCGGCACCAATGCATTCCCTAATCTCTCTGCAGCCGCAAATCGGCCCGCCAGCAGGCCCATAGCTGCGCTTTCAACATAGCCCTCGACCCCGGTAATCTGACCGGCAAAACGCAGGTGCGGCTGTGTTTTCATGCGTAACGACTGATCAAGCAGCTTCGGCGAATTTAAAAACGTATTGCGGTGTAGGCCGCCAAGCCGTGCAAACTCAGCCTTTTCCAATCCGGGGATCAAACGAAACACATCCACTTGTGCCCCGTGCTTCAACTTGGTCTGAAACCCAACCATGTTCCACAACGAACCGAGCGCATTGTCTTGGCGCAATTGAACAACCGCATAGGGCCGTTCGCCGCCTTTGTGAGGATTGGAAAGTCCCACAGGTTTCATCGGCCCAAAGCGTAGCGTGTCGCGCCCGCGCTCCGCCATTATTTCAATGGGCAAGCATCCATCAAAATAAGGCGTGTTTTCTTCCCACTCTTTAAACGAGGTTTTTTCACCGACTAGCAGCGCGTCCATAAACCGATCGTATTGGTCCTTGTCCATCGGACAATTGATGTAGTCAGCGCCCGTACCGCCAGGTCCCGGCTTGTCGTAGCGCGATTGTCGCCACACAACGTCAAAATCAATTGAGTCGAGATGAATGATTGGCGCTATGGCATCAAAGAACGCAAGTTCGCCTTCACCCGTCATCTGAAGAATCGCTTCGCTGAGCGCCGGCGAAGTTAGCGGTCCCGTCGCGACAATGACGCTGGTCCAGTCTTCAGGTGGCAAGCCAGAAATTTCTTCACGCTCGATCGTCACATTGGGGAGCGCGTTGAGCCGTTCCGTTACCTCTTGCGAAAAGTGATCACGATCAACAGCAAGCGCACCGCCAGCGGGCAACTTGTGCGCGTCGCCTGCGGATATGATCAAAGACCCGCCCCGTCGCATTTCTTCATGCAAAAGGCCAACTGCGTTTGTTTCCCAATCATCGGACCGGAACGAATTGGAACATACGAGTTCAGCAAGACCGTCGGTTTTGTGGGCATCCGTTTTTCTTATCGGCCGCATTTCATGGAGCACGACCGGCAGACCGGCATTGGCAATTTGCCAAGCCGCTTCCGAACCAGCTAGCCCGCCACCGATGACATGAATAGGATCATGTGTCGTCATGATGTGGAAGTTAGGCGAATTGTGTGATGACCACAATCCGGCGTCCATGAAGAATATTGTGGTTCAGGGGACGTTGACGCCATTTATGGTGTCTTAACTGCCGCGGGCGGCGTCTCATTTTCTGTAAGGACACGGCCGCCCTTGGGACCGCAACAAATATCTTGGCCCGCGTCTACGACTTGCGCCGTTTCCAGAGTCTTGGCCGCAACAAGCTCATCTCGTGCGCGATGCAGGATCTGCCAAGCGGAATTAATAAACAGCCCAGCCATGATCGCAGCAACAATCACATCCGGCCAGCCTGTCGCCGTACCCCAAACCAATCCCGCAGCCATAAGAACGATGATGTTTCCAATGGCATCGTTACGCGAGCACAACCACACCGAACGGACGTTGGCATCACCATCTTTGTAGCGCACCAACAACAACACGCTCGCAACATTGGCGACAAGCGCCATGAAACCAATGGCACCCATCAACTCCGCGCGCGGCATACCGAGATAAAAAACCTCATAGGCCGTCTTGCCAAACACATAAACGCCCATCACCAACAAGCTGACGCCCTTCAGAACGGCGATCCGCGCCCGCAGTTGGGCGGCCTTCCCGATAGCCCACAAACTGATGCCGTACGTGAGACTGTCGCCAAGAAAGTCGAGCGCGTCTGCTTCCAGCGCACGCGAGTTCGCTGCATGTCCACCCCACATTTCGATGACGAACATGGCCGCGTTAATGAAAATGACGGCCCACAAGATCCGCACGTACGTAGGGTCCAGACCATCAAACTTTACATCGTGACCACAGCAGCCGGCGCTCATTATGCAGGGCCCCACGTTTGCTATCGCCTTGCGTGGCGATCACGCAAAGCCTTCTCTTTTCATAGGCCTAACCATACATGCTACAGTGACTGTAGGATCAACCCCCGATGAAAGGGCGTGGAGCCATCAAATGTCACAGCAACCCATAACAATTGGCCAACTCGCAAAGACCGCCGGCATCAAGGTGCAGACTATTCGCTACTATGAAGAAATCGGCTTGATGCCAGAGCCAGCACGCACGGCAAGCAACCGCCGCGTTTATGATGCCGACGGCGCCAAAAGGCTCAACTTTATCCGCCACGCGCGCAACTTAGGGTTCTCCATTCCTGCAATCCGCGCGCTGATCGAGCTTCAATCTAATCCCAAGCAACCTTGCGAAGCAGCAGATGAAATTGCGCGTGTTCAGCTTATATCCGTGCAATCAAAGATTGCGCGCCTAAAGGCTCTGCAAAAAGAATTGGAGCGCATGCTCAACCATTGCCAAGGCGACAACATCGCGTCCTGTCGAATTATGGAAGTGCTGTCTGATCACTCTCTATGTGCGTCTGATCATGCGCACCCAGGCAACAGGCTAACCTCTTAAAGCCACTAAATCGCCACATCAGCCCCGTCAGGTCGGCCACTTAAAAGATAAGAGCGCCAACAGAAGGGATGCCCAATGTGGGGTTACACAAAACGCCTAACAAAAGACGTTGCACGTTGGCGCGAAGCAGGATGGGTGACACCGGAAGGTGAATCCGCAATTCTTGCTGAACTTGCAGACAAAGGCACTGGGTTTCGTGCAGCATCCATTTTGGGCGTTCTGGGTGCCGTACTTCTTGGCTTTGCGGTTATGAGCTTTGTCGCCGCCAACTGGCAAGACATGCCGCGCATCACACGACTGGGCCTGTTGCTGTCGTTGTTGTTCGCTTCCTACATTGTCGCCGCAGCACTTTTTTCACGCGGGCTTGATCTGTTCGCACATGCTGCGGTTCTGTTAGGCGCATGCATTTTCGGTGCGAGCATCATGCTCATCGCACAGATGTATCACATCGATGGCAATCCACCTGATGCTGCACTGATGTGGGCTGCTGGCACGTTCCTAGCTGGGATCGCTTTTGGCTCAAATCCCACACTCGCTCTTGCGATGTTGCTCGTTGGATTGTGGAGCGGCTGGGAAATGACGCTAACACAAGAGGTCCATTGGCCATTTTTGATTGGCTGGGCGATTGTTGCGGCCGCGCTAGCCTGGAAGGGCTGGCGCCCAGGCCTTCATCTAGCTGCCGTCGTTATGAGCCTATGGTTGAACGTTATGGGCTTCCTCATCGAAGGTCCCAATTCCCATCTGATTGTCGTGGCCATCGGCCTGTTGGTCGCCGGTGCCGCTGGTGGAATACAGCTGTTCGCGCCTGACTATGACGATATTGCGCGACCGGCAATCTGTTATGGCGTCGCTGTCGCGTTTGCCGCTTTGTTTGCCCTACAAATTGAATCGCAGTTCTTAAAAACAGTCGGCCTCTGGCCGCTGGCGATTTTCTCGCTCGCAATGCTAATTGCTGCGATCGGGTGGGGGCTCAAAACAAACAACAAAGGGCTCCTCTGGGTCGGCTACATTGGATTTTCAATTGAAGTTCTTATTATTTATTTCAAGACAATTGGAAGCCTGATGGGAACCTCGCTGTTCTTCCTTACGGCCGGGATGCTTGTCATCGCCCTTGCAGCGCTTGCTTATAAGCTCAATGCGATGAGAACCAACATGCAAGGAGCCTCATAATGATGCACGGGCGATTGAACGTTTGGATCATTGCAGCCGGTGTTGCGGCTCTACAAGCCGCAGTTCTTGCCTGGATGGTTTGGGATCGCGTGAGCCTTATCCGCGATGGAAGGGAAATAGTTCTTAACACCCAGCCAGTAGATCCACGAAGTTTGTTCCGCGGCGATTATGTCATTCTTAATTACACAGACGCATCGCGGTTGAAATCACCTCTGCTCAGTGTCAAGCCGGAACCAGATTCGTCTCTGTGCGTCATCTTTGAAAAGGAAGCCGCGGGCGAACTCTGGAAACCCGTTGACACGGCCAAGTCTTGTCCCGAAAATTTGGAAACTGGCCGCGTGGCGATCATGAGCAAAGTGAGGAGAAGCCGAGACGATAACGGCAACATATCAGCGATCATCGAATACGGGATCGAAAGCTATTTCGTGCCTGAAGACACAGGCAAAATCCTGGAAGAAAAGATTGCTAAGGGTGCACTCCAAACCCTCGTGGCTGTCGACAAAAATGGGCGCGCTGCCATCAAGGGCCTCATCGTCGAGGGAAAAAAAATCTACGACGAACCCCTCTGGTAAAAAGCCAAAAGCAGAAAAACCGAATTTGACTTCGGTCAGCGACGGGCACGCCCTGTGACCCGATTGCCGCGCGGGTGACCGATTGTGCACCAAATGCAACTCAAATGGTCGAGCACGCCAGCTGAATCTGGCACACTAACCACGCCTGCATTTGCAGGCAACCTAACAAAACATTTGAATGGGCAAAAAGACATGATTCGCAAAGACGTTACCGCAGGTATTATTACAATCTGCATTCTCATTTTGTCCGCCGGCGGCGCATTTGCTGACGATACGGGCTTAGCCGGCATGCACTCTTGGTCCAAATACAAGGGACGGACTTGTTTTACGGACCATTACCATTACGGTGACAGCAGTGGACATCGGACCAAACGGCGGGCCATGCGCGCAGCCATTTCCTCATGGGCGGGATTTACGGCAGCTGAGTATGGTTCTGATTGGGCCAGCTACCGGTATGCAGCCAGCAAATCAGGCGGTTGCAGCAGAACTCAATCAGGCTGGGGATGCAGCATTCAGGCGCGTCCTTGCAACCATCGCAAACGCTATCGCAAGCGCCGCCGTAAATCGTAGCTCGCGACAAAAACGGTTTGCTGCTTGATCCTACGCACAACAAGCAGCGCCACGCTTACCACACAAAACGAAATCAAAGATGGCCGACACGACTGTCCAGCGTGTCGGTCTTTTTTTGTGAAACAAGCACGAGCGACGTTTCGTCAGCGGCGGCCTAAGATCAAACGATTAAAAATCCAGGAAAGTATGCGCCATCCATATCGGTACAACAGCAACTGAAGGATAAAACCGACAATGGATTTGCTGCGAAAACCTAAGGCGCCACCGATAATGTCTCGTATGATGTTGCCAAGTGATCCGCCTTGACCCTGCGGCAATTGAATATTGCGCCCGCCGCGTCTGAGGATGTCGGAAAGATCCCCATAGGGCGACCCGCCTGACTTACCTGACGGGCCTTCTATATCATCACCAGGGACGCTCAAAGGTCGATGACCTTCAAAACTGCGATCGTCGCCACGCAGTTCGTCAGCAACACCCATGATTTGCTTTTGTGTCTCGCGACCCAAATTTCCCATGAGTAACGACGCGATCGCTGGCAGCATACGTTTCACATCACCAAGATCTAGTTCAGAATCGCGTGCTGCGCGTTGCGCAATGACCCGGCTGCGATATTTGCTACCAAACACGTAGTCCAAAATTTGATCGCCTGCTTCGCGCGCCTTGTTGTCACGCAACAGATCTGGTTTCTGCGCATACTCGGAATTCGACGTGTTACCCAATTGTTGGATCAGATCCGCTAATCCACCCCGCGACAGTGTCAGCCGTTCAAGGTCATGGGTCATCTCCGGCACCACTTGGTCCACAACGGCCCTGGCCTGTTGATCATCAAGCCCAAAGGCTTGCGCAAGTTCCCCTGCAATGGCGGTCATAGACATCGTAACCTCTCCCTGGATACCGACCTTACCCACTCCCACGTGGCCACAGCACAACAAGATGGTCTTGCAAGGGTGCGCTGAGCCCCAACGACGGCCAATAGTTTTTCCACCGTTTGCGTATGTCACCGGACCAAAGCGTTAATCAGCGCTCTGGAGCCCAAGATTTAAGCCGATATAGTGGAACCCTGCCAGCTTCAAGATGAATGAAGGTTTGGGCGTCGAAGCCGGCCGCCGCATCCACCCGGCTCGAAGTATAGTTTTGTGTTGCATGAGAACCCGCCTGGTCTCCTCACCTGAACCAAATCAGGCCACGAGATGCGACCTTTGGCCAAAAGTGTTGTGCTCTTGTTGCAACGCAGGCCCTCTTTTGGCATGGTCCGCGCGCTTGACCCGCTAACGGCAGCCGGGGCCCCAATCCGTCAAGGATGATCAATGAGGCGCCCGCAGATCAAACGAGCCCAAAAGAACACTGGCCCGGAGGGGACCTATAAATGAGCGAATTAGCCTGGGGAATCATCGCTTGCGGTGCCCTATCACTCGTCTACGCAGTTTACACGATCCAATCGGTGATGTCGGCCGATTCAGGCAACAAGAAAATGCGGCAAATCTCTAGCGCCATTGCAGAGGGAGCCCAAGCCTACCTGAACCGCCAATACACAACCATCTTCATGGTGGGGTTTGTCATCTTCATATTGGCCTGGCTTTTGTTGGGCGGTGCGGTTGCCGCAGGCTTCCTAATAGGCGCAGTTCTTTCAGGCCTTGCCGGTTACATCGGTATGCATGTTTCAGTGCGCGCCAATGTGAGGACCGCGCAAGCAGCGTCCGATTCGCTGAGCAGCGGTCTTGATATCGCGTTTAAGTCAGGCGCCGTGACGGGCATGCTCGTTGCTGGTTTAGCGCTGTTGGGTGTCGCTGGGTATTTCTTCATTCTGACAGGGCCGCTGGGTTACCAAATTTCAGACCGCACAGTCATCGATGCGCTGGTCGCACTTGGTTTTGGTGCGTCACTGATTTCGATTTTTGCGCGTCTTGGTGGCGGCATCTTTACAAAGGGTGCAGACGTCGGCGGTGATCTTGTTGGTAAGGTCGAAGCCGGCATTCCAGAAGATGATCCGCGCAACCCTGCAACCATTGCCGATAACGTTGGCGACAATGTCGGCGACTGCGCGGGCATGGCAGCTGACCTCTTTGAAACCTATGCCGTCACCGTCGTCGCGACCATGGTGCTCGCGGCAATTTTCTTCGCCGGCGATGCGATCCTTGAAAAAGCAATGATCTATCCGCTCGCCATTTGCGCAGCCTGCATCGTGACCTCCATTATCGGCACTTACTTTGTCAAACTGGGTGCCAACGCCTCGATCATGGGTGCTCTTTATCGCGGCTTTCTTGCCACCGCGGTCCTGTCAATCTTGGGCCTATGGGCTGCCACGTATTTTGTTTTCGGCGATCTTAGTACGACGATGACAACGCAGACATCGCAACCCATAACGATCTCCGCAATGAGCCTCTTCCTGTGTGGCCTCGTTGGTCTGGCCGTGACCGGCCTGATCGTCTGGATCACCGAGTTTTACACTGGCATTGGCCACCGACCGGTGCGCGACATCAGCCAAGCCTCTGTCACGGGCCACGGCACCAACGTGATCCAAGGACTAGCGGTCTCTCTTGAGGCAACGGCACTGCCCACGCTCGTGATCGTGACCGGCATTTTGCTCACCTATAATCTTGCTGGCCTCTTTGGAACGGCCATCGCCACCACGACCATGCTCGGTCTCGCGGGCATGATCGTAGCGCTTGATGCCTTTGGCCCGGTTACGGACAACGCGGGCGGAATTGCCGAAATGGCTGGCCTACCGGAAGAAGTACGTAAGTCCACTGACGCGTTAGACGCCGTTGGCAACACAACGAAGGCGGTCACAAAGGGCTATGCCATCGGTTCAGCAGGCCTTGGCGCCTTGGTGCTGTTCGCTGCTTACAACTACGACCTCCAGCATTTCATTGAAGCAGCCAACGATCCGGGCTCCACGAGCTTTTATTATTTCAAGGGCGTGGAAACGAACTTCCGCCTCGACAATCCTTACGTCGTTGTCGGGCTGCTACTCGGTGGTTTGATTCCCTATCTTTTTGGCGGCATTGCTATGACCGCCGTCGGTCGCGCCGCCAGCTCAATTGTTGAAGAGGTGCGGCGCCAGTTCAAAGCCAAACCCGGCATCATGAAGGGCAAAGAACGCCCTGATTATGCCCGCGCCGTTGACCTTTTAACCCGTGCGGCAATCAAAGAGATGGTCATCCCCTCGCTCTTACCAGTCTTGTCGCCCATCGTTGTCTTTTTTGTCATGTATTTCGTCGCAGGTGGAGGCGCGGAAGGGAAATCCGCAGGCTTCTCGGCCGTTGGCGCGATGCTTCTTGGCGTCATCGTCACCGGTCTGTTTGTCGCCATATCGATGACATCAGGCGGTGGCGCTTGGGACAACGCTAAGAAGTCGTTCGAAGACGGATTCGTTGACAAAGACGGCAAAAAACATGTCAAAGGTTCTGAAGCCCACAAGGCCTCGGTAACCGGAGACACTGTCGGCGATCCTTATAAGGACACTGCCGGCCCAGCCGTGAACCCGGCCATCAAAATCACAAACATTGTCGCACTATTGTTATTGGCTGTGCTTGCGCACGGATAACAGTAAACACGCGAAACTCACGACGCAAGAAAGGCCCCACCTCGGGGCCTTTTTTGATTCGCAACACTCATGAAACTGCAGGTCTCATTGCCGTTTTTTGCGCAAAACAACCATGCGCCAACGCGAGTTGCAGGCCCGTGCGCGCTACACACAGCCAAGATTCATTGTTTCTTGACTGCTACCAACCGAATCACGGCTGATGCATTACCAAAGATTGCTATTTGATTAACAGAGCAACCGCGCATCAGACAAGCTTGCGTGCGTTACATCGAAGTGCACGTTTAAGTGTCCCCAAAGTTTTTGAATGTTTCCCGACAGTTTTGCGCATCCGTAAGCGTCCATAGTTCGATTGTGATTTAATCGTTATGGAGCAGAGCATGCCCAAGTCCCGTTTTTTGCAACTAGGTTATGTATCAAGCGTTTATGCACTCGCTGCTTTAGTCTCAAATCCCGCCATGGCGGCTGGGCCGAATAATGCACCACCTGCAACACCGCCAACGCCACCCGCACCAACAATCACAAGAACACCGCCGCTAAACACGGTCGGCCAAGGTGGCTGCGTGCAGCAGTACACGGGCGCAATAAATGGCCTCATTGACCAAGCGCTGGCAGCAACAACGGCTGAAATCGGCTTCCAAGGCGACGCAATCGCCGACCACACGATTGGGGCCGCTGCTGAAACTGTACACCTCACTGCACAACAGATCTCGCAAGACGCCGCAGCGGTGGCCTTTGCCGATTTAGCCGCGGGGCTTGCTGTTACAGTTGGCTACGGTGTGGCACCCGCACCGACTGCCGCTGGCATACCTGGAAGTATTGACGCGGCCGCTGCGTCCGGCGTCTTGGCAGCCGAATCCACAGCCCAAGCAATTGCCACTGCCGCCGCAATCGTCGGACAAGCGTCTACTGTTTCAGGAATTGTTTTGGAAGGTTCAGCGCTCGCGGAAAAGACCAACGCGCACAATTTGAACATTCAGGCCCATGATCTAACGAAATACACCGCCACGCTTCCCGAGTGCGACACGCAATTTACAGGCACGGTGTCCGTCATCAACAACGCTGGTATCAATATCGACGGCGATTCTTTTTTTCATGATGATGTCGGCGTAGCAGGCGACGTGAATGCCGGCGGCAATGTTAATGCAAACCAGGTTCATGCTGCGCAAGGCATCTCAGCGGACAGTGGTAGGATCTGGTTGGGCGACCCAAATGGCACAACTTATTCGGACGGCATCACGCTAGGTGGCGGTGCTCTGTCAGGCGCAGGCTTCGGTGGCGTTCAGCCACAGACCGGTGATGTGTCATCCATCGCGATTGGTAACGGCTCCCTTTCGATGGGCGTCAACGACATCACATTAGGTGTCAACAACAACACCGGCACAGGCGGGAGCAACAACACGCTCATTGGCAACGGCATAACCATTTTAGGTGGTGGTTCTAACAACACAGCCGTCGGCATCGGTCACCAGATTACAGGTGATAACAATTTCACCATCGGTGACCCCAACATCATCAATGGCAATAACAATGGTGTTTCAGGCAATAACAATACCGTAACGGGCAACCAGAACCATCTTGCGGGCAACGACAATACAATCAACGGTAACAATAACGGCGTTGTTGGCAATCGCAATGCTATCATGGGGGATGATCTTGGCGTTGTCGGCAATGACAACTTTGGCACCGGCTTCGACAATTTTATCCACGGTAACTTCAATATTGTCCAAGGCGAACGCATTGGCGTTTTCGGATTTCAGAACTTTGCGCTTGGAAATAGCATTTCGGTGACGGGTCATAATAATTTGGCTATGGGGGCTCAATTAAACGTCACGGGTAATCGCAACGAAGTGTTCAGCATTGCAAGTTCCGTCTTTGGCAATGTCAATTCCGTCGAAGGGGAGCGGCACAGTGTTGTCGGCAACCGCAATAGCGTACTCGGTGTTTCAAATGCAGTGCAAGGCAACGTCAACATTGTTGAAGGTGAGCGCAACAGCGCCGTTGGTCGTCAGAATTTTATCGTTGGGATCGCCAACTCGGCTCAGGGTAATGGCAATTTCGTGGATGGCGAATTGAACGGCGTGGTTGGCAATTTCAACTTCGCTGAAGGGTTTGCAAACTCGGTACACGGCAATGCGAACGAGCTCGCAGGGGACGACAACTTCTTTGGCGGTAATGCAAACATTGTAGACGGTGACGGAAATATCGTTATCGGGACAGGCAACGATGATGGTGCGGGCGGCCCCGCCGTTTATTCCGACAACATTATTGTTGGTGATGAAAACGACGGCGTGACCACTGATGACAACAACATCGTCGGCGACAACAACGCGGTCACGACGGGGACAGAAAATAACATTCAGGGCGACGACATCGTCGCCGATGGCAATCGAACGACAGCGATTGGTCAAGGTGTTACTGTTACCGGCGATAATACCGTAGGTGTGAGCACCAATGCAAATGCGGCAGCCCTTGATGCAATCGCCATCGGCAACGAATCTGACGCCACGCAAAAAGGTAACGTCGCCATTGGCGGCGATGTCGGGAGCGCCGGTGGCGGCGGTCCCGATGGACTTGGTGCCCAGGCCACGGGAGCATTTACAACAGCGATCGGCGCCGACGCTACAGCTTCTGGTGACATGAGCACAGCGGTTGGACAAATGAGTTTTGTGGCTGCCACCGCAACAAATAGTGTCGCGATCGGTCAAGCCGCCACGATTAACGATGGTGCCGCCGGGAGCACTGCAGTGGGTCAAAACAGCGTTGTGGCCGCAAATGCGACGGAAGCAACCGTTGTTGGCAACAACGCGAGCGCAAACAACAAAAACACGACGGTCGTTGGCGCTGGCGCGCTGGCCAATGCACAAGGATCCGCCGCGTGGGGGCACGGTGCCGTTGCGTCTCTGCAAAACCAACAGGTATTCGGCACGCGTGGCAATACATATACAACGCCCGGCATTACCTCTGCGCAAAGCAGGTCCCGCCAATCAGGCCCACTTGATCTCGTCACATCTGACAACGGCGGCAACCTGGCCACTGACGGTGGTGAAGTGTTCGAAGCACTAAGCGAAAATCGTGCAGGCATTGCCATCGCCACAGCATTAGAAAACCCTGACCTCAAAGGCCATGAAACCTTTGGGCTGGCGGTCAACTGGGGCAACTTTAAAGGCTCGCAGGCTGTTGGCTTTTCAGCCATGGGCGTTTTGGTTCCCAACATCGCCGGCACCGGCGCCAGGTTATCAGTGTCAGGAGGCTTTGGTTACAGCTTTAATGAGCAAGCCTTCGGTGGCCGTAGAGCTTCAACGGCCTACGGCGGACGCGCTGGCGCACAATTGACCTGGTAAAAAAAGATCAGCGCGGCATTTAAGGCCCAAGCACATGTGAACTAGCAACTAAGTGTGGTTATGTTCCGTGCGGAACAGCGTGTTTGCGACGAAAAAGCAATCCTTCTCCAATAAACAACGACCGGCACAAACGCATCTCGTCAGGGTGTCGGAGCAAAAATTTTGGAGAAGGATATTTTTAGTCATGCAAGCACATATGATGTTGTTTAAAGCCGCCCTTGCCCGCAAAAACGAATTTGCAATCGAGTACGAAGCCAATCCGTTTGGCCCCCCACCATTGCCGCAATCAGACGCCGCGAGTTCGAACACGACTTCACCAAGAAACAGCGTCAAGACAAAGAAAAACTAAACGCGCGAGCGCTCATAACGTAAGAACCCAAGCGATTCCAGAATCACGGGGACAGTCTTAAGGCCCCCAAACGACACTGTTGTTCGGGGCGCGACCCTTTGGGATCATTGTTAGGTTTCGCGGGCTGGTTTTTTGCTAAACCGACTTGCCACCATTTTTTGCGGCCAACGCATCCAGGCCCAACTCAAACATGTAATAGTCGAGTTCGTTTTGCGTCTTAAAGCGCTGGGTCAATTCAGAACCAAGCTGCCGCTCAAGGCCATCTGCTTCCGCGCGCCAATCATTTACAGCCTTGGTGACATTAGTTTTGGTATCTGTTGAAAACTGAAAATCCAAACCTGCCTTGCTAAGTTCCTCGTTAAGAAGCCGTATCGAGCTTTTGTATTCCTCGACAATGCCAAGTGTCGGAAACGATTGAATGTAGTTTTCCAAAAGGTACCTATAATGCTCTTTTGCGTTTTTTATTGCGGCGGCTGTAATCATTGCGCCCTGGGGTTCACGCAGCATAATCCGCGTTTGATAATTCATGCAGTCCAGCCCGTTGGGCGCGTCGAGGGAGTAGACGACCCACTGGACAAAGTCTAAATTGCTGGCAATGAGTTGCCGGTCGGGCCGGTGTGAGTCCGTGCGTTTTCGTTCAAATCTGTAGACCGAAGCCGCATGAAGTAGGGGGTGGCGAACAAAGATTACGGGGAACGCATCCTGACCAAAGGCCAGATGCGTATTGCAAGTAAATGCGTGACAGGTAAAGGCCCGAACTTTGGGATTTTCCTCAGCAGCGCGACGTATGGCCTGAAGATTGTAAGGGCGATTGTTAACGTAGCGTTCGTCTCGGTCGAGTTCCAGCACCCTTCCATTGCCGAAGCTATTCTGCAAATCGCGAATGACTGACGAGCCGGCTGCTTTAAAAATGTGGTAGTGGACAATCTTCTTCAATGTCTTTTCCAGGCTCCCTTACCTTTCGACGGACTAGAGCGTGTTCAGCTGAAATGTGCCGCGCCAGAATGGTTCCATCTCAACTGAACATGCTCTGGCTCGTTTAGCAGCGGACGCCGAGCACGGCAATCCATCTACCAGAACCAGCCGGTGATTTAAGAACCACTCTGTTGAGCCCTCAGAAAGCGTGCGGCCTCCCCTAAGGTGCAAATGACCTCGTAGCCCACCCCATGCTTCGCTTGCGGATCAAAAAGCAGGTTCGTGCCAACGCGCGCCTTTAAGCCCGCTTCGATATCCGTTAACTTGTCACCGATCAGAACCGAACCCGCAAGATCGATCTTAAAATTCCTCTGCGCGTCAAAGATCATGCCAGGTTCAGGTTTTCTGCGGGGCGACGGACGTTTGTAGGAGCCCTGACCATGTACCGGGTGATAGGGGCAAAAATAAACACCTGCGATTGGGGCGTTTTCAGCAACAAAACGGTCTTTCATCCAGCTCATGAAGGCGTGAAAATCGGCCTCAGAATAATAACCCCGACCAATCCCGGCCTGGTTGGTGACGATTATGATGAGATAGCCAGTCCGCGAAGCGAAACGGCACAATTCGAAAATACCGTCTATGAATTGGCAGCGTTCGGGCGTGGCAACATAACCGTGATCCACATTGATGACCCCATCCCGGTCAAGGAAGAGCGCACGCGTCGTCTCTGCCTTTGGGCGCATCATTTTGTGTGCACAAGCTCCGTTTGCGCTCGCTCATAATCTTCAGGGGTGCCGATGTCGATAAAAAAATCTTCTGAGACATAAGCACGCGGAGCCAGCTTGCCGGCGTGGGGCTGGAGGAGATCGGTTTCAAAGGAAAAGCGGCCATTTAAACCTAACGCACCCATGAGCGCCGGTTTGAGAACATATATCCCGGCATTGATGAGCCCTTCGCCTGAAAGTCCCTTCTCTAAAAAGCCGGTAACATGTTCGCCTTCAGTTTTGACCGCACCGTAACGTCCAACATCGGAAACCCTGCGTAGCACAATGGCCAAATCCGACGGATTTTTTGCATACCACGAAAAAAAAGATTGGTAGTTCAGGTCAAGCAGCGTGTCGCCATTTAGAATCAACCAAGGTTCCGAACTTTCTCCTCCGAGCGCATGTCGTATGGCCCCCCCCGTTCCAAGCGGCTCATCTTCCACAGCATAGCTAATCTCGGCAGACCGATAACGATTGCCGAAGTGATTCACAATGACATCGGCGAGATAGCCAACCGACAACATAATTTCTGAAATACCGCCAGCGATCAGCCGGTCGAGCAAATATTCAAGAAACGGTCTGCCAGCCACAGGGATCATGGGCTTTGGGAGATGGGGGGCGACCTCGCGCAACCTTGTGCCAAGGCCGCCCGCCAGAACAAGTGCTTTCATGACGTATGTTTTTTGGATTTGTGTTTGCTAAGTCCAAAGAAGGCGTGCCCGAGACTTCCATCACCCATAACCACCTCCTTTAGAGCCGCCAGCCTTGCGCGCCAGCCTGCGTGAAATGACAGTTCCTTACCTCTCCTTCAAAGGGCTCAAGCGCCCGGATGACATCCATTCTTTTTTCTGGCTTCACATAAAACATCATGAAACCTCCGCCACCCGCTCCAGACACCTTCCCGGCACGTGCACCAGCAGAGATCGCGGCGTTATAGACTTCGTCAATATGCGAACTCGCAACCCGTTTCGAAGTTTTCTTCTTGTTTTCCCAGCCCTGTCGGAGCGACTCGACGATTCCGTCAAAATCCGCTTTTAGAAGGCTTTCTTTCATCATGAGTGCTTCTTGTTTGATCGCATGCATCGCGTCCATCGCCGCGGTCTCAGACGTCTTCATATTTTCGATCTGGTCCGAGATGATTTGCGCCGACTGGCGCGACACGCCTGTATGAAACAACAACAACGATGCTTCGAGTTCGCAAGTGATCCAGTTTTTAACGCGCAGTGGGTTTATAATGGCCCGATTTTCGGCGTAGAACTCCATGAAATTCACACCACCAAACGTCGCGGCATATTGATCTTGTGACCCGCCCTCCAAACCGCAATCTTGGCGTTCAATCCGATAGGCAAGTTCGGCCATTTGATAGTCATCTATCGGAAGGTTGAGTAACTCCATGAACGCCTTCAGCATAGTGACAACCAAAGTCGATGATGAGCCAAGTCCAGAGCCCGGCGGTGCATCACAGTAGGTCGAAAGTTCAAGAGCGATCGGCTTGCCTCCGCCGAACTCATCAACCACTGCATTGTAAACCGCCTTATGCAGATTGAGTTTGTCGTCTCCAGATGTGGAAGCGAGCGGCAACTTGGGTTCAAGCGGCAAGGATTCTGTCTTACGGACATCGTTGCCCACAAATCGAATTTCAGGTTTTTTAGAGGTCTTGATTATCGCGTAGGCGTATCGGTCGATGGTGGCATTTAGAACGTAGCCCCCATGGAGATCACGGTAGGGCGAAACATCTGTGCCACCACCGGCCAGTCCCAACCTCAATGGTGCCCGCGCGCGAACAATCATTGCAGACCTCGCTCACAGCGCATCATCGTTTGTAAAGGGCGGCGCGCCTTCATTGTTCTGTTTCATCGCCTTTACGTCGTCTTTGTATTGATTAAGATGGATGCGAGCCTCCCTTTCGGGTTGTTCCGTGGTGCGCTGCCAACGGCCACCGGCGGCAATTTCTTCATCTGTCCGCTTTCGAATAACAAATTCGATGCCACTTTCCCCCACGGGTGTGAGCGTTTGGTCATACCGAGGCAGATCAAATCTGTAGGTTGCCGACAATTGCTCCAAGCGTACCAAGTCTGCAGCAGCGCCAAGCTCGCGAACGAGATCAATGACGTTTAGAGAATGATCGCTCCAGGACTTCGTCTTAAAGATCGTGAAGGTCCATTTGTGATCGAGATTAAAGGTGCTAGGAAAAACACCCTGCTCATAAAGATCTTCATCGGGGATCGTAACGATCAGGTGACCATTTGGCTTGAGGACTCTGATCCAATTCGCAAGTCCCTCTTTTGGATCTCGCAAGTGTTCTAAGCAATGACTGGCATGGACAAAATCGTAAGTGTTGTCATCTACACCTTCCAGGTATTGGGCATCGCCGTCCTCCCAATCCCAAGTTTTCACCGGCCCCATCCGGCAAAACAATTCTTGGTAAAGGCACAACGGGTCCGGCTTGCCGCCGATATCAAGCCCCTCACCAACGAAATACTTATTGATGAAGTTTGGTGTCGCCAGCCTCCGAGCGATGGATTTGCTGCATTCTTTCATGTGTGCCTCGGTTACTTTCTCAATCTCACCGCACCGCGTTATCGCGATTGGGGTGCCGAACAACGCCCACCATGTGTCAATGCAGCTTGGACGGACTGAACATTTTTAGGCAAAGGGCGCACGAAAAACGTAATGCGGGAAAACCTGTTCGCTGTAAAGTCCGTCGCGGCGGATAAAGAGATCTTCGACGGCCTCGGTGGCACCGAGGCAGCTGGAGTAAAGAGCCTCGTCCAGAACATAGTAGCCGCCGGGAACCATAAACGGTTTGATCACGTCATAAGAGTAGGCCACTGCCGACTGAATATCGCAGTCAATATGGGTCAACGACACTTTGTTTGTCCTTTTGAGGAGGTCTGGCGCCGTGTCTTCAAAGAAGCCCTCGACAAACTCCAGATTATCGAGCCCGAGTTGATCTCGATACCGGAGCAACTCCTCCAAATTTACGTCAGCAAAGTCACCTTCGCTGTGGGCGTCGATTTCGGAATTGACGTCCGGCATCCCTTTAAATGAATCAAGCGCATAAACCTTGATGCCGGGATGGATACGCTTTGATACGTACGCCATAAAAAGCGCATTTCCGCCCTTGTAAGCACCGAACTCTACGATATCACCCGTCTCGATGTGTTCGAGAAAGTATTTGATGATGAGATAGATGTTCATTCGGTTGTCTTCTGAGACAACCGTTCGGCCCGCCGCAATTTTCACCGCTTCTTGATAAAGCCGATCGCGACGCACTGCATCCCGTGCAGTTCCGAATTGCAAACCCCAGCCCCGTGCATACCCATCGTTGACGCTTCGGCCGTAACGGATCGATTGGCCATAATCCGGCTCAAAACGCTCAAATGGCGATGGCGTACTGCTAGAGAAAATCATTTGCTAACAATCCGTCTTCCTGTTCCCGGTTGTGATGTAGGCTGCCAAAGGCCCAACTAGTGCTCGCCATATAAAAAACTGAGGCCTTCTCCAAAATTGCCCCTCCCTGAGAGGTCATATGTCACAAGGACCGCGCGGCTGGCTCCGAATTTTCTCATTTCGTCCAGAACATCCCAACCAAAATGGCAACAACCCACCGATCCTAGATTAGACGTCGTCAAATTTTCGTCGTCACCTTGTGGAACGCCGCTCTTAATACTTGCGCCCACCATCACACGGTCGCGTGTTTGAGAGTTCTCATTCGCAAAGCCTAATGGCAGCGATATTAAGCAGGCCCCCCCCGGCTTAAGACAACGGAAGACCTCCTTCAACGCCGCCTCAAGGTCCGGCACATGTTCCAAGTCCTGAAAAGACAATATCGCATCCAGCGAGTTGTCTTCAAAGCTTAATTCCAACAGTTCCTGATCGCCGGTGTTACGCGCAAACAAGCCTTCGTCATGCCGTTCACCTTGCTGTTCCCGACCGACAACTTGAGGGTAACGCCTTTCAAACCATGCAATCAAGGAAGTGTCAGCACCGACAACATAAACACGGCTGCCGCGCCCTGGTTTGATATAGTTAACAAAAAGATCAACCGCCGCGCGTGTCCGGTTATCTAGGCCACAGGCTTCACATTCAGCCGAGTCCCCCGAATTTTGAGCAGGTTTGCTGACGGAGCTTTTTGAATATCGAATACCACTTTGGCCACAAAACTGGCGCTCTGAAGCGCAGGCCGCACAATACCCTGTTTCGGTCACAGGAGTCTCTTTGCCCTGCAATGGATGCGTGTCTGCGTCCGAGTTACGTTCGCCTACCTGGTCGTGTGTGCCAGCATCAGAAAGAAATTCAGAAAAGCGCGCATAGGATTTTATTTTTGCCTGGCGCGCCGTATCTTGAGAGCGGTTATCGCTGCCGGCAATAGACTGGCTCACATCGCACAAGGAAATTCCGTCAGGTGTTTCCTCGGGTAGATGCCTCAATGCTTCTAGGGCACGTTCTTTTTCTCGGGCAGGTAGATCTGCTGCGGTCAGGATATTCTTAAAGATCTCGATTGAGGCTGGAAAACCGCAAGTGCTTTCAATAAATGTCAACCCAGCGTCCGATAATTTGTTCCAAGTCTTTGCGTCACCATATAGGTCCACCACTTTTTGGGCAAAATCATCCGGTTCATCTGCGACCAAAATTTCATCACCATCTGTCAAGCCCCAGCCTTCAGCCCCCATTGAAGTTGTCACGTTGGGCAGCCCCATTGACATTGTTGTGCCGATCTTGCCCTTAATGCCCGCGCCGTATCGCAATGGGATGACGGCAAGCTTGATTGTATCAAGCAACGGTTCCAGTTCTGGAACGAATCCGGTGGCGATGATGTCATCAGAAGCCAACTTCAACAGGCGTTCTGGAGGATTGCTACCGATCGCATAGAACCGAAGATCTGGTTGCTTTTCTTTAATAAGCGGAAAGATATCGGTAACGAAGTATTCAACTGCATCAACGTTAGGCGGATGCTGGAAGCCGCCGACAAAGCAAATATCACGCCGCCCTTCAAAACCAGACCTGCGACCAGGAATCTCAAGTGCCCACTTTAGGACATGTACATTGTCTAGACCAAATTCCTGCCGCAACATCTCATCTTCAACGGTGGAATGGACAATAACTGCATCCACCAGATGCATGGTGCTTAGTTCGTGTTCACGCATCTCCCGTATTGCACTCTCCTCCGCTGCACCTTTGGACAACGCGTTTTCACGCTGCATTCGCAAAAAGTGCAAATCTGACGTGTGGTACAAAATACGTGCGGTCGGGCAGTATTTTTTGACCGCTCCAAGGTGACGCTTTGCAACTAACGGCCGAAATAGCAACACTGCATCATAGCGATCGCCCTTTTCCTGCAAATGATCTGAAACGGAAGAATTGTAGGGATGATAAAGAACTTCAATTCCAAGCCGAAGGAGGGCCGCTGTGTATTTAGGCAAATACAAAAAATTGTCTTCAGCAACAAACGTGACCTGGAAACCGTGAGCCTGTAGCATTCGCATAATGTTTAGGCAGGTTATAGATCCGGCGTCCATGTCCGGCGTTGGCGTCGTATGATCAAGGACAAGGATGCGGTGTTTGACATTTTTATCCTTGGCTTTGTCGATATTTGCATTCCTAGTTTTGGGAGCTGGTTCGAGTTTGGCCATTTCGGTCTGCCAGCGTTTGAAGAGCTTTTTGGCATTTTCGACCTGATACGCCTTCACGCCCAAACGCGTGTCGGTTCCCGACGTTACTCCCTCGTGATGAAGCAGCATCGACATAGGCTGATAGTAGACTTTTTTGCCGGCCCGACGCACTTTAAAGGCAAGGTCAGAGTCCTCCCCGTAAGCCGGTGCATAGTGCTCGTCGAATCCTCCGAGTGCATGGAACAACTCGCTCCTGATGGCAATTGAAGCGCCTGAGCAATAGTCGACTTCACGCAAATAATTAAAATCCGGATGTTGTGGATCCATTAGGCGACCATAGTTCCACGCGGACCCGTCATTCCAGATTATGCCGCCAGCCTCCTGCAAACGACCATCCGAATAGACAAGCTTAGATCCGACAAGACCGGCATCTGACACAATGTCGAATGTGCCGATGAGTTCGTCGAGCCAATCTGAGGCGACCTCTGTATCATTGTTAAGAAAGACCAAGGTCCGCCCGCGAGCTGCAGCAGCACCAGCATTGCAACTTCGTATGAACCCAATGTTTTCAGAATTTTTTATGAGTCGGACGCCAGGGATCTTACTTACGACGTCGGCAGTATTGTCAGGAGACTTATCGTCCACGACTATGATTTCAAAGCTAGTTCTTCCTTGCCGCCTGTGTAGGCTATGGAGGCACCACAAAGTGAAATCGAGTTTTCCATAAACAGGTATGATGATCGTGGCTTCGGGCACCAAATACTCTGCAAAAGCGATCGTTGTTGGATCAACTTCGGGTTGGGCTTCGTGGAGCAGCAGCTGCAGATGGGTGCCACCTCCGCGGATAAGCTGAAGCCAGTTGCGATAAGCTGCGGTGCGACCAAGCACAAACCCGGTTCTTGAAAACAACCAGCTTTTGAACCGAACTTTTTGGCTGTTTGAGACTGGCAAGAACCGCAGCATCGTAGAGCCGAGGATTAGCAGTTGCGAAATACACCAGACCGCCAGATTCTTCATTCTAATTGACTACCCTGCGTTCTGCGTTCGCCTTGGATCACAAAGATCTTCTCGAATTCGATTATACAGTCAATTGAAATAATCATGTAAACAGAATCCATGCGACAAAAAATAAAAACAAATAGCCCGACCTCACATACAGAGAACTGAATGTTTTTTTACTCAACTATGAAAACTGAATTGGCGGTGAAGCTAAGCTCTTGGAGAGTCGCAAAAACAGATCCCAAACTCGCAGTTTCCCTGACTAAGGACTTTTTCAGTCAACGGCCAAAATAGCCTGGTGGAAGGCGTGTTCCCCGAGGACCCTCAATCTTTTCAATTCTTCAGCCTGAGTCGCTCCCAACACCAGCGCAGCAAGTTTTCGAATTGGCTGCTTTTGTGTATCCTTACATTTTGTTTGATGAGATTTTCGGGAGTAATTTCCTTTGCGCTCTTCTTGAGGCGCAAAAACTCTCGCTTTAACCCCAGGTAATTCCCCTTATATAAAACCGCACGAGCGCGCGCGTCATCTAACTCCGCTTTCAACTCATCCTTTTCACATGGCAATTTTGCCACCAAATCGGATCCATCTTCCGCCAAGAATTTTTCATATTCACCCAGCGCATGCTCGTCAATAAAGTCATTTGACGAGTCTTGCAGCTTCTCAAAGGCGGCACCAAAATCCGTCTGGCTTTGACGCGTAACTTCGTGACGCAAGTCATTGCAAATTAAATTGCCAACTTTCCCAACATCTATCTGACGCTCAAAAAGCCCAGGAAAGCCTTGCTCCAAAGAATGCGCAAAGCCAATAGCACCTTTTTGCAAAACAGTTTCATAAGTGACTGCCAAGCGGGGAGACTTGCTTGTGTCACGTAGGGCTGCCAGCGAATGGCGAGTTATAAGCTGAAATGCTCTGGCGTTGCTGTGATGATCACGGCGAATTAACGATGCTGCAATTTCTTCGGGATGCCGTAGGACCAAAAGCACGCGACAATCGCGACCGGTCTTTTTAAGCACTTGTTCCCAAAGCGGGAACAACAAGCAAAGACGCGGATCTTTAACAACCCAATTAGAGGACGGATCAAATTCACTCGTTAGGACGTCAACAATTTCGTTTACGCATCTTGAAGCCGCCTCACTCCGAAAAAAACCATCAGGGAGCGGTGATATGCTGTCCCAATCGAGGTCGAACTTGCACAGCAGACGATCGTGCGCATCGACAACAAGTTGGTTTTCCCAAAAGCCTTTTGGATTTGCAGCGTTGGCGGCCATCAACGTACGACCGCAATCTAGACCTAAATGACTACAGAGGCCGGATACAGCGGACGTGCCGCTGCGATGCATACCGATGATAAGCAGTACTAACTTTTGAGTCATTCCCTACCCAGGCGTCAGTCGCTTTGAAGGGCCAGTCCGGTTTGCACCATAGCCACCGGGCTACCGTACTAACACTCACCACCCTTACCGCCAACAATGCTACTTCTGGCGAAGCCAAATCGGAAGGCGAAAATAAAAATCATATGGGTCGATGACCACACCCTCAATGGGAAATGGCATTGAGACACAAAGGGTTCCCGTCGCAAATCACAATCTACCTGCAAACTTTAGCCCTTCTGGCTCTAACAAGTGGCACGTTGACGCTATTAGTCAATTGCAGATTATTTCGGGTCTGACAACTTGACCATCCACACATCTCCAAATTTGGCAACTGCGTCTTTATGAGGCCACACTGGCATAGACGCAACAAAAGCTTGCTGATCGGGAGTCATCGGGCCACGATTCCTAACAATCTTCAAGCCAGCCTCGAGCAACTGTATCGCAAAAAAGAAACGATTGGTCTGACATGCAAACACAGAGCATTCCGCAATTGAGCTGACAAAATACTTTTGTCCAGGATCAGGACCCGCACCGTCTCCAAACGGCCGCGCTCTTTCATTTAATGGCAAAAACCCAATAAGTCGCACATTAACATATTTCCCAGTTTCTGAAGCGTCGAGCTTCATCTCAATTCGGTTTAAAACACGCCCGGCCAGGGCCATGTCGCGATTGAAAATGAGAACCTTCCCAACAGCAACGATATTATGAGCAAAAATATTGCCGACAACAATGATTGCACAGATCGCCGAGACCATCACACGCAATGCCGGACTTGCGATTGAATTTAGGAGTATCACCGGAAGCAAGGCGAGCATCACTCCCAATGGCAGGAGGGTGTTGTAGCGGGGATAATATTGCTCTCTCAGAACATAGAGCAAAAAAGGGGCGACAAGACAAACCAGAAAAATAACAGGTATGACTAAACCGGACATCTGCTTTAACCTGACCGCCTTGGCGGCAAAGAAAACTAAACCAGCAATGAACAAACTAATAAGAAGCCACTTCGTAACTTTAAAGTGCCCATGGACAGATCCCTTTAAATAGTCGCGCCAAATAACGACGAGCTCTTGAAGTCTAGACAAAATAGAGCCCACCCCAACGCTGTAACCTTGAGTGATGTCATACTGACCAACCTGCAGAGGACCAAAACCGGAAAACTCCCAGGACAATAAAACTGAAATAACATAAAGCGTAATCGAAATTGCCGCGACTGAAAGGCAAACAACGCAAAACCGAACCAGCAACTGACCAGTGAACCGCGCATGATTGATTAAGACATAGAAGTTCAAGATTATAATCATCATCAAGGCCGAAGTCTGATTAATAGCCGCGGTCAAAGTCAGTGTTAACGCAGACAGCAATCCATTGATGATGGTTTCTTTGTGTTCTTCCGCTTGAAAAGCCTGAATTAGAAAATGAGCGGACAACGCTACCAGAAGCATGCTCAACGCACCCGGCACGTGACCAATATTGAATGTAAAGGGCTCAATCAAGAATGGGTTACTCATGTAAAGTAGGATAAAGAATACACGACTGAGTGAATCAAGCTGAAAAACATTTGAAACAACCAAGGCGGAACACCCCAGTAGGAGACATCCAAAACTTATCGTTACAATTGGCATGAAGGCATTCTCAGCAAAAACATGCCATAGGAGCGTTGCCAACCATCGCCCCGTTCCAATTCCAAATCGACCAGCCAAATATGTCGAATGTATCATCGACCAATCGTCACCAAACAGCGTCAAATTCGTAGCTTGAAATGCGTAACAAAGAATGCTTATCGCAATAATAAAGCCAGCCGATTGAGCTAGCCCGCGATAGTCGGCAACAAACATCTTTGTGATTCTTCCTTTCCACCCACAGTGCGACGAACAGATCGTCATTATCATTCCTGCAATTGGGAGTTATCGTAATGCTCAACGAAGGCTTGGCGCAAGGTTAGTCACACATTTAGTTCGTAGTTATATTGCCAGTCCTTGAGAGTTTGTGACGATTGGACAACACCATCTGACTCCAACCAGTAGCAGCACGGCCGCAGAACTGGTTCTCGTTCCCTAACCCCCTGGATTGCTGTCGATTGTCATTAGCATTATGAAATAAGAGCAGGTATCGCAACGCATGAATTACCCTAATATCTTATTGGTGTTCCCGCATGCAATATCGGGTTGCAATACCTTCGCGGAGTTCAGCGCGAGGGCAAAACATTCAGTTGCTATCCGACAAAAACGAATGGCAGGCATGAAAGGGAAGAACGTTGATTGCGAACCGGGAGCTGAATTTTGATATCGTTCCGCAATCTGTTACACGTGGATCGAAGACAACCCAAAACATATACCGCTCTAGCCGACAGTTTGGCAAGAACCGTAAAGTTGTCCTGCAAATTTTGCCACATAAATGTCTTTTACATTCCCGCTACTTCGCTTTATTAGACGAGACCGGTTTTAATTCCTGCCACGGGACCTTGTGCTAGGCCGGGCGAAATGCAATCGTGACACAATCCACGCGGCCTACGTAAAAAACCCGTCCCAACCCTGGCTCATGGTAATGTCAAAGTGCATAGATCATGTAGCTCAAGCCTATAGACCCGCGAAGCCTTGAAAGGATGCCCAGTGCTGCTTGTTTTCGCCGGTGGACACCGCATGGGTTCAACTTACCAGTTTCTCATTGGCGTAAATGCAATAAGGCAGCTTCGCTACCCGATACGCCATACCGATAGTCCGGCACTGGCCGTCTTTCACCTGCAAAAAATTCGCGATGCTTTTCGTGCGACAGATGCACACCCAGAGCGTCATTTCCTAGCGAAAGTGCATGCAGCTTTTCCGGAACAAGTCGAGGCGGTGCTTGTCGCAAAACACAGTCGCATTTTTCTCGTGTGGAGAGACCAGAAAGACGCCTTGATATCCGATTTTCACTTTGCGCAACGCCGTGGCGGTCATGTTTACGCAAATTTCAACGATTACTTTAAGCGGCGCGGTCGTAAGATACTGTTGCGAAACTGCCTGCAGCAAGTCGTGTGGAGCAACGTAGATGATGATCGTGTGATGTCATTTGACTATATGGATCTTGTCGATAACTTTGATCAGTCCGCGGCAAAATTGCTTTCATTTGCAGGCCTTCATAACGTTGACCTTGAGGCACTTCAGAAGAGCGTTTCCATTTCGGAACTACGCAAAAGGCACAACGATCCAAAAGGGACGTTCTTTCGCAAAGGAGGAAAGTTAGATTTAGAAAAACTCACACCAAGCCGTTGGACAAAGAACACGATCGCGGAGATCGTTGAAGAAGACGACCAAGCGCGGCTAGCCGCAGCATTCGAGAGGGAAGACTGGGCGCGAGTCATGATTTTTGGCCGGGAATGTCGGGAGGCGGGGCTGCGAAAGACCTTTCACTGGTGGCTTTATAAGAAGCGCTATGCGCAGTATCTACGCGAAAATATTCTGCCATTCGTCAACAAATTTTCTCCACGTAGTTTCCTGCAAGTCCTACGCGCTCAGTATAAATCGTTCATGGGCTAGTCTTGAGTAACTGTCATCGATTAAGGTCACAATAACATACTGCAGAGTTCATACTTCCGCCATCTTAAGAAAATTCGCACGGCGCACAACACTGATTGACTAGAACCTACCGTTAGGTTACGCCCAGGTTGCAAGAAGAAGACGGAACGAGATCCAACTGGGACCAGCCCTCGGCTGAATTGATACGCGCATGCGTCACCTTGATTTTATCGCTTTTGGCGTACCAAGAAGCGGAACAACGGCACTCGGCCGATCCTTTAACTTACATCCCGACATCTTTTGCGGCGTCGAGCGATTCAACTGTCTCATTGATCCAAACAAAATATATTTTCCAAATTCATTTCGAAATCCGGCCTTTCAGTGCAACCCAAAAAATCTCAAAAGCACAAATGCAAATCTAACGCTCAAGGGCGACGGTGTGGCCCTCGCAGGCGACAAATCCCCCCGTTACTATTGCAACCTTGACCAATGGGCTGCGCTTAAACAGCCGCCCAAGTTTGTGGCCATCTATCGAAGCCCATATGAATTTTTGGATTCGTGGCGGCGCCGTGCCGCAGGGGCGGGCGACAACTGGTCAAAAGAACAAGTCGGACTGTTTGGGTTATGGGAGACATTTGCCTTGCTGCACAACAGCCTAAACTTTGCCGACGATACGCTTTTTGTCCCTTACGATGCCATGTTCTTTAAAAATCCAGACGTTGTCAGGCGTGTTATTGCACATGTTGGCGGCGATCCCGCACGTTACAATCACGAGCAGTTTCTCAAAGAGCTATTTAACCAACAACATCGTACACGCAGCCGGCCGAAATTGCCCGATGACGAGGTAAGACTTTTAGAGGCCGCAGCCGTAGACAGACTCGACAAGATTATGCTGGTCAATGATGCATTTGTCATAGGCGAACGACGACAAGAGATTGAGAAATACCTTTCAAGCGTACCTGCCAACTTGGCAGAGCTAGGCGAACAATGGTTGTCCGAACGCGCGTCCCGATCAATGTCTAAATATTTGCGCTATTGGGCGAGCCTGTTCCCACAACTGGCGCAAATTCCAAATCCGGAGGCCGTGCCGCCGACCTTCAAAAAATATGCGGCCTATACGCAAACGACGCGTGCCAAGTTGATCCGCAATACCGCGCGAACGCTACGTTATGGTTTGCAACGGATCTCGCGCCTATCGCATCCGGCCTAAGGCAGCCGGTGCGGACCATTGATTTTTCAATTGCTGACAATGAGCTCGCGGACGCAGTCAGCAACGCCCAAACGCCAATTCGGCAGCGTAATGCCAAAGGTTTTCTCTAACTTCGCACAATTGAGCCGGGAATTTGCTGGACGTGCAGCCGGTGTTGGGTAATCCGCCGTGGTTATCGCATGTGTCGTTGCACGCGGTCCGCCGAGTTCCCGCGAGCAGCGAAAAACTTCAACTGCAAGATCAAACCACGAGGCTTCGCCACGACCCGCAGCATGATAGGTTCCCCAAAGAGCATCATTTGAATTGCTGTCAGCCAAGTGCGTGACGATTGCGACAATTGCCTCGGCCAGATGGGGGGCATACGTGGGCGAACCAAGTTGATCGTTAACAACATTGAGTTCCGAACGGCTCTCCGCCAACCGCAACATCGTTTTCACAAAGTTGTGCCCGTAGGGGCTGTAAATCCATGATGAACGCAAGATCACATGGCGAGGGTTGGTAGCGGTTACACGCTGCTCGCCTTCAAGCTTTGTGCGCCCATAGATGCCCAGCGGCTCCACAGGGTCATCCTCCTTATAAGGCGTAAGTTTCGTTCCGTCATAAACATAGTCAGTTGAAAGATGGATGAGCGGCAAGGACCGCTTTGCACACGCCTCCGCAAGCCAGCCTGGTCCTGCGGAATTAACGAGGGCAGCAAGTTCAGGTTCCGATTCCGCCTGGTCCACCGCCGTATAAGCAGCAGCATTGATAACTAAATCTGGCGAAACAGACGCCACTGCGGCATCAATTTTGTCGGGCAACGTCAAGTCTATGTTGGGACGACCGAGTGCGACGACCTGCATCGCCGCATCACTCTGGGAGGAAACAAGCGAACGCGAAACTTGTCCATCTTTGCCAACAACAAGAATTTTCACGACGTAATCACTCTTCTGCGCGGCGCAATCACGTAAAAAACGTCAATTCCTGTTTCAAAGCGTTTCATGCGATCTCCCGTATGTCTTTGGCTACCTTTGACACTCTGTCTCATACTGCACGATCTCGAGGCAAGGCTAGAGAAAAGCTCCCCACGCGACACTTCAAGCCGTTTGCCAGGACGTCGGGTTGAAAAAAACAAGCCTGCAAAATAGTATCCATGGAGCGACATGACAGGGCATCTGTGTAAGACACCCAGTTCCGTAATTTTGTCGCGGTAACCAAAAAATTTCCCGCTATATTGTCGCTGTAGAAGGAATTACGAGGGCTTACTAAATCAGTGATGCAGGTTCGGCAAGGGCATCACTTTGACAACGTTGCCGAGCTTGAAGGATCACACACAAAGTTAGATCAGGATTAACTTGGCCATTCTTTCCAGTTTCAGTCTAGTACCTATGGCCGTTCGCCTCTCCGGGTTCGGGGCTCCTTGGCTCTTGGCGCGTTATGTTCGCCTTTGGATTTTACACCGCCGCTTTAACAATCAACCAATAACAAAGCTCCCACAATCAACAAACCCCAAATCCGCAAAGTCTCGTACTCAAGAAACCGGTGCGCACAGTCCCTCGGCAGATATCGTTGTGCCGATCTACAACAATTTCGACGACACCAAAGCTTTGTTAGAAAGTCTGCGCCAAGAAATTTCTTATCACAATAGCCTCATCCTGGTGAACGACTGCAGCACGGACGAGCGAATATCACCAATGCTTCGCGCCTTTTGCGCTGGCCTCAATAAGACCGTTCTGATTGAGAACGAGTGCAACTTGGGATTTGTTGCAACCTGCAACCGCGGCATAAAAAACGCAACTCGAGACGTCGTGATCCTGAACACCGACATTGAGCTCCCCAATGGTGCCGTCACGCGAATGCTCTCGAGTCTCAACCGCCACGACGACATTGCAACCGTGACCCCATTTTCAAACAGCGCCTATGGCGTCGGCGTACCGAGCCTAATTCACAACAACGCTCGACCATTCGGGGCAAAGACTGACCAAATCGACAGGGCCTTTCAGGCGTTGGAAGACATTGATCCGATCGACATTCCCCGCGGTGTCGGGTTCTGTATGGCGATGTCACGTAAAGTCATAGATCGCATCGGACCGTTTTGTTCCGACTTTGGGAAAGGCTATGGCGAGGAAGCGGATTTTTGCATGCGCGCGCGCCGTCTTGGGTTTCGCAGCGTCATTGCACCCAATGCATTTGTTTACCACAAAGGCGGGCAGAGCTTCGGAGGCTCGTGGCAAAAGCGCGCACGACTGGGACAACTTCGTTTTCTCCAAAGGCACCCCAGTTACGTTAATATGATGCGTGATTATCTAAGGAACGGCGAAGCAAGCGGTGCTTGTTTCAGCGCACTTGTCGTGTTATCGCGAAATTTGAGCAAGCATCAACCGATCGTGCAAGTAACTGACCAACGCTCAAAGCACCCACAACATCCAAACGGTGCTCCCGTCATTGCAATCAAGGACTTACAAGACAGGTCGACCGCGTCCTTGCGTTATGACAACGAAAGATACAGATTTGACTTCGCCGACACGTCCCTTGTTCGAGACGCACTTTTGGTGGCTGGTGTCGAATGTGCAGAGATTTAAGCGACATCAATATAGAAATTGTCCTCGGCAAAGGATGCCTATTTTAAGGTGAGCGCCCAACCAGAGCGGTCAATCAGAGAAACGCGACCGAGATGAACGAACTCATACTACACATTGGGCTGCCAAAGACGGGAACGAGTTCCTTGCAGCATTTTTTTTCGGCAAGTCGTGATGAGCTGCATAAGCAAAACATTTGTTACCCCAAGACCGGACGTCCTCGTACCGCGCATTTTAAACTTGCGCTTGCCTGCAGGCGGCCGATTCCTACCGGACGCGACTTTCACGAGCTAAAAAACACGTTTTTTGACGAAGTGGCGGCATTTGATCGCGCAGTAGTGAGCAGCGAAGGGTTTTCCAGTATACGAGCTTGTCCAGGTGCGACGTATTTTTTTGGCCCACCGGACAAACGCAATCGTGGAAACTTTTCAGTGCCTGGAATTTTAAAAAAGCGGTCCTATCGCATAAAGACCATTTGCTATCTGCGCGAATTTCTCGACTTGGCATGTAGTGGCTATGCGCAAAAAATACAAAACTCAAACCTTTGTACAGACCTAAACAATTTTTGCGCCTTCCATGTCAAGCGCCCTTTGGTGTTGATGACAAAGTATTGGAAATGGTTTTCCGACGAATTTCACATTGGTCTCTACGATCGCAACCAGCTTCGAAACCGAGACATCGTTGATGACTTCTTGTCTCGAGCGGGCTTCAACATTGCCAATAACGTTGAGAGGCGAAACCCCAATCCGACCATTTCCGGAAATCTATTGGCGTTTAAGCTGTTTTTAAACTCACGCAATCTTCATACACCCAAAGCCTATAATGTTTTCTCCGAGTTGGCCGCCGAAGATCCATCCTATCGCGGCCGTTTCAGAGTATTGGATGCTGAGGCATCGGCCCTACGCGATCGTTTTCGTGAGTACAATAAAAAAGTATCGAGGTATGTCGGTGAAGTGCCCCTCAAATCATTTGAAGACGGCAATCTTTTGTTTAATCAGCAGACATGGAAGCACGATATAGATAGGTTCTTGTCGCATCCCGCCTTGGAGCACTTAAAGGACAATCCCAAGATACGTGATGTCATCCAAGACAACTCGGCAATTGAAGAGTTTCAAGCAAGCCTTAGTCAGCGAAAAATGCGCCGTCCCTTGCGCTAAGTTTCCTGAAGTGTGAAATGCGCGTTTGCGCGTATTGTTACTTCGGTCGATTGACCGGCATCGCCTCGATCTCGGTTAATACCTCATTCAAAAACCGATCCATCGATCTTGAGCGACCAGTCTCAACAAGGTGCCGACTAATCTTGTCATATAGTCCAGGCGCTTTTGCCAATCGGTAAATGGCATCGGCAAGTGCATTCGATGTTGCACGACGCGCGAGAACCCCAGTGCCTCCATCGATGACCTGTTCCGCAATCCCACCTACTGGCATTGCAATGACAGGCATTGCGCTGCCGAACGCCGCACTTGCCACGCCGGACTGGCTGGCTTCGACGTGAGAGCAAGCCATGGCGTCAAACCGATTAAATAGGTCGCCAATTTCCCGATCATCAATCCATCGATTAATCACCTCTGCGTCCAATTTCTCAAGTCGCTCTCGAAGAGGACCAAGATCACCCGAACCAACGACACCCAACTGAATAGGTAATCCGCGCCGGCGAAGATCTTCAACGGCATCGATTAGCAGAGGCAATCCTTTGTACGCCATCACCCGCCCAAAAAACAAAATCCGCAAAGGTCTATCGGACGGAAGTTTGCGATTGGTCTGATGATAGTCAAAGGACATATCCGGATGAAAGAGTGGAAGCACCACGTCCGTTTTAACGAGCTTTCTGCCAATCAAACTCTGTGCAACAGCACGACTGAGTGTAATCACAAGATCTGCATGTTTTGCGTCATAGGAAAGCCACCGGGTGACCCAAGCCGTCCGATCACCAGGGTGAGGATCAGCGTCGTGTATTATTGTGAGATACTTGGCGCCAAGCTTTTTGATTTGCGGCACAAGAAGCGGTGACCAAACGTGTGGCATCAATGTCAAAACCGCAAAAGGCATCTGTTTTGCAAATCGTTCTTTAAGAAAACGACGCGTTTTGAAAAATCCACGGGTCAGATTGCTAGGTGTTGCACTATCAAACGTAGGCAATTCGGTAATAGGCAACTCCAGCCGCAAAAAGTCATCTACAATGTTGTTGTTGGATGAAACGATAAACTCAAAATCAAAGTCCTTTGCGCGTGCCGCAGCTTGCGCCAATTCCAACGTAAAACGGCCAAGCGCGCCTTTACGCCCCAAATACATAACCGCAATGCGCCGTTTTGAAACTGCATCGCGATTGATATGTCGTTCAACCGTGTTCACTATTGTGGACCGTCGATCATGGGTTGGAGGCACGCGTCATGCTGTTTTCGATGCCGTCTCAAGAATGGATAATGCACAAAGTCGGGGCTGCGGTAGTAAAACATTGATCAAGCTTTAGCCGTCGTTTCCGCCCTTACAATGTCCATTAGGTACGTCCCATAGTCGGACTTACCAAGTTCAGCGCCAACCTTCTCGAGTTGAGACAGGGTAATAAAACCCATGTGGTAAGCGATTTCCTCCGGGCAGGAGATGCGAAAGCCTTGTCGCTGCTGCAACGCGGCGACAAAGTCACCCGCTTCCATGAGTGCGTAGGGCGTGCCGGTGTCCAGCCACGCAAAGCCACGGCCCATCTTCTCAACGAACAACTCACCGCGCCGCATATATTCTGTATTCACATCTGTGATCTCTAGTTCGCCACGCGCAGATGGCTTAAGGTTAGCAGCGATTTCTACAACCTTTGCATCATAAAAATACAATCCCGTAACAGCCCAATTAGATTTGGGGTGCTTTGGTTTTTCTTCAATTGAAAGCGTACGTCCGTCCTTATCGATTTCTACAACGCCATAACGTTCCGGATCAGAGACGTGATAGGCAAACACGGTTGCCCCTGACGTGCGGGACTTGGCGTGGTGCAAGAGCTCCGGCAATCCATGGCCGTAAAAAACGTTATCGCCCAAGATCAAGCAGGAGTTCTCTCCAGCCACAAAGTTTGCACCGATGTGGTAAGCTTGCGCCAAGCCTCCCGGATGAGGTTGCTCAGCGTATTGGAGATGAAGCCCCCACTGACTACCGTCGCCTAGCAAACGCTGAAAATTAGGAAGGTCGACAGGTGTCGAAATCACCATGATCTCCCGGATGCCCGCCAGCATCAGCGTCGTCAACGGGTAGTAGATCATCGGCTTGTCATAAATTGGCAGAAGCTGCTTTGAAGTGACAAGCGTCATCGGGTGGAGCCGTGTACCGGCGCCTCCTGCCAGGATGATGCCTTTCATTGGTCGTTTCCTTTCAGACGGCGAGGTTTAATTTGAGCTTTTTTGGTTACCCTTTACCCAGCCTTTGGCCTGCGTATCGTTGTTCACGGAGCGGCCGCCACCAGTTTTCGTTGTTAAGATACCACGAGACCGTTTCGGAAAGGCCCTCCTTAAAGGTTCGCAATGGCTTCCAGCCGAGATCAGCTTCGATTTTTGAGCAATCGATAGCATAGCGACGATCATGTCCAGGGCGGTCGGTGACAAACGCAATGAGTTCGCGACGCGATGTGCCGTCAGCGCGAGGATGTAACTGATCCACGATGTCGCAAATCGTTTCTACGACGGCGAGGTTTGTTTGCTCTGACCGTCCCCCAACATTGTAGGATTGCCCCAAAAGACCGTTCGTTGCCACCATCGCCAGTGCACGAGCATGGTCCTCAACATGTAGCCAGTCGCGAACATTGTCCCCTTTGCCATAAACGGGAAGCGGTTTGTCATCCAACGCGTTGAGTGTCACCAACGGGATCAACTTTTCTGGAAATTGGTAGGGCCCATAATTGTTCGAGCAGTTGGAAAGCACGACCGGCAGCCCGTAGGTGTGATGCCACGCGCGCACCAAATGGTCAGACGATGCTTTGGAAGCAGAGTAAGGTGAAGATGGCGCATAGGGTGTCGATTCCGTAAAAAGACTGTCATCGAAAGGCAGATCGCCAAAGACCTCATCAGTAGAAATATGATGAAAGCGAAAGCGTTGGCGCCGTTCGTCTTCAAGGTCACCCCAATAGGTGCGTGCCGCTTCTAACAGCGCGTAAGTTCCAACGATGTTTGTCTCAATGAACTCGGCCGGGCCATCGATGGACCGGTCCACATGGCTTTCAGCCGCAAGATGCATCACGATGTCTACCATTTCGCGACGCATGATTTTTAGGAGTTCTGCGCTGTCACAAATGTCCTGGCGATAAAATGTGTAAAGCGGGTTGTCTGAAACCGACTTCAGCGAATCCAAATTCGCAGCATAAGTCAACTTGTCCACATTGACGACGTGATATTTGAGATCGTTTATGAAATGCCGACAAACCGATGAACCGATAAATCCAGCACCACCTGTAACAAGGATCTTCAAGTGACTGCCTCTCGGTCAGCTCGGTATTCAAAGCCCGTGTCCACGTCCTGCAAGGAAGGTGCGTTACAATCCTTCGCAGACAGGATTAACTCTTCTTTTTCCAGCGGCCATTCAATGCCGATTGTTGGATCCGCAAAGTGAACAACCCTGTCATGCTGAGGCGCGTAAGGCGCAGAAACTTTGTAGATCACCTCAGTGTTCGCTTCAAGCGTCAGAAAGCCGTGAGCAAACCCTTTCGGGATAAAAATCTGGTTCCACTTCTCGGCAGACACAACAAGAGGGCACCACTGAGCAAATCGAGGAGAGCCTTTTCGAATGTCAATCGCTACATCAAAAATCGCCCCCTTTACAACGCGTACAAGCTTGTCCTGTGCAAAGGGTGGCAACTGAAAATGCAAACCACGCAACACACCTCGCGATATGGAAAAGGAGTGATTGTCCTGCACAAAAGAGATATCAATCCCAGCCTCGGCAAACTTCTGCTTATTATAGGTTTCCGACAAATACCCACGATCATCCTGATGACGGACCGGAGTGATCTCTAAGACTTCGGGTAAGCCCTGCGGGGTGGCGCGCATGTAGTTAACCGTTATGGCTGCTTTGACACATCGATTGATCGGTACGCAGACCGTTTAGCTCAACGACAAACAAACCGTCAACTCCCGCAAGATCAGGCCTCTTTTAATGACAGATTGCAGCGATCGCGACGATGTTGCGCGTCATTATTGTCGGCTATTTTTAGGCGTTTTAAGTGTTTCTGGCGAACTCAACGTTCTGATGCACAAACTCCAAATGGGGCCAACCGAGAGCCTCGAAAGACGACATGCCACAATTCGCCGCCTGGTTCTAACTATACTTGAGGGATGAACCGCCCAAAAAATTTTCGCCCAAATCATACAGTAAAACTGCAACAGTTCCGGTTCAAAAGCCCGTATGCGGCATAAGTCCTCGTAGGCTCACGCGTTGACATGACGTGAAAGAAATTTTAACAATTCAACGTGCGTATAAAGCCGGTCGTGCCATGTTGTTGGCCCGTGCAATGGTAGTATGAGTACCGGTTGGAGTTATTAGTAATGCGTGATTATTTAGATCTTCGCTTGGCTTGGGCGTTTACAGTTGCGTCGGTCTTAATGATCATTGGCGTTTTGCTATCGAGCGCAACGGTCGGTGCGCTGCATCTTATGGGCGCATATTGGGCCATATGGGGATGGGTCCTTTGGGCAGCGCTTGCAAGCTGGCTCGTTGGGTTTTCAGCGGCATGGCTGGCGAACTCAGAAATCGAAACTTCAGCAGCCCTATAACAAAAACCTTGGCAAAGCCGCGCTGCGTCTAAATCAGCCTCAGATTCTGTTGGTAGCGGAGGAGGGACTTGAACCCCCGACACGCGGATTATGATTCCGCTGCTCTAACCAGCTGAGCTACTCCGCCATAACCCGTCATCTCATTGAGGACCGTCGTCTATAAGGAGCCGCGACGTTGGCTGTCAAGACAGAACCAAGCGGCTGGGCAATGTCGTTACAGCGGTCCACATTCGGTTGATGCAATAAAGCCGCCGCCTAAAAGCTGTGCTTCGGGTCCCGTGTCCGAATAAAATACGCAAGCCTGACCTGCCGCGATCCCGCCTGCCGTTTCATGGAGCTCAACACGCACATCACCGTTTTTATCAGCGCGTAACGTGGCCGGGTGCGGTGGCTGCGTAGAACGCACACGAGCACCAATGTCAACGCCTTCGCGCCCGGCCACAAGTTCAATAGCGTCGTGTCCAAGCCAGTTTACGTCACGCAACGAAATTACGCGGGTATCAAGGTGATCTCGTTCACCCACAATGACGCGATTTGAACCCGCATCCAGTCGAATGACAAACAACGGTTCGCCGGAAGCAATTCCAAGTCCCCGCCGCTGCCCAATGGTGAAATTGATAATGCCATCGTGCTGGCCAAGCTTCCGACCATCCACATGGACAATATCTCCAGGCCGTACCGCTTCAGGCCTTAGCCGGGCGACAATATCCGTATAGCGGCCCTGCGGCACAAAACAGATGTCTTGGCTGTCCGCTTTATCTGCAACCGGCAACCCAACCTCACGCGCTAAATCACGGACCTTGGCTTTTGGCAAATCACCAAGCGGAAACCACAAACGCTCTAGCTGCTCGCGCGTTGTGCCAAAAAGGAAGTAACTCTGGTCGCGATCGGCATCCACGGCCCGGACCAGCTCTGGCCCATCAGCACTTTCCCGACGCCGAATATAGTGACCCGTGGCCAAGACATCAGCTTCAAGATCCTGTGCTGTCTCCAACAGGTCCTTGAATTTGATCTGCGTATTGCAGGTCACACACGGGATCGGTGTCTCACCCGCCGCATAGCTGGCCGCAAACTCATCAATCACCGCCGAAGCAAACCGGTCCTCATAATCAAGTACATAATGCGGGATATCCAAGCTCTCAGCCACGCGCCGGGCATCATGAATGTCCTGCCCAGCACAGCAGGCCCCCGCGCGATGGGTTGCTTGGCCATGGTCATAGAGTTGGAGCGTGATGCCGATGACCTCGTGTCCAGCCTCTTTCATCAACGCGGCCACAACCGAGGAATCTACACCACCTGACATCGCCACGACGACCCGCTTGGGCCGGACAACGTCAGTTTGGGCGGATATCTTCTTAAGAACCGCGATGTCGCCATGCTCTGAGGCCATTTTTTCCTCTAGTAATTTGAGCACTGATTGCTATAAGGCTAAGATTAAACAAGAAAATAATCCGCTGACCACTTCGGCCCACTATTGAGAGCACCGGTCTTAGTCGATTCTGACCAATGCGCTTCGTTAAGGTTGATATGGGAAGCCGACACCTATGGTGGAGGCCCGGCTACAAATTTGCAAGTGGAGGGTTCCCTGGCGTCGGGATCAGTATTCAACGCCACGTTAACGGAAAAATTGCCCGCTTGCAGGGCAAACAATCCCGAGTTGAGACCAGAGGTGGCCGAATGTAAACGCTTATGAACGGAACGCAACGAAGTAGAACGTTGATTCAACACGTATTTACTGACGCACTTAGCTCTAAGTTAAGTGACTTCGTTTATCAATAACCAAGCGTCAAACAGAAGTGTAACGAGTAAAATGACTGAGCAACACATGAGAACGCGTGTTCGCTATGTAATTGGACCAGATGGCAGCCCGCTTACGATCGCAGATCTACCTCCAAAAGATACAAAGCGCTGGGTGATCCGGCGCAAAGCAGAAGTCGTGGCCGCCGTCCGCGGAGGCCTGTTAAGCATTGAGGAAGCTTGTGATCGCTATCGTTTGACGGTCGACGAGTTCCTATCCTGGCAGCGGTCCATTGATAAGCATGGCCTACCTGGTCTTCGCGCAACCCGTGTCCAGGATTATCGCGAATAGTCTCGCCAGCCAAATAACCTTGGAGTTGTAGCAATTCACCGTGTGCGAACGGTGGGTTGCAAAACGCCATTTATAAGGTAGACGCCTCACCGGTTAGAACAACAGCACAACGCTGTTTTTCAGCGTTTTTTCTTAGGTTTCTTAGACGCCTTTTTGCCAGCTGATGGCGCCCAACCACCAACAACACCGCCCTTCAAGCAGCCAACCTCACCAGCCGCCCAACGGTAAACGTCTTGGTGCATCGTTTCGCCGAGCTTTTTAGGCATCCGCAAATTTTCGACGCCAACTTTGGCACTGGGCCCTTCTGGCAGTATTGAAACGACGTATGCGCGCGCACCACGTTTTGGGGCAGCTCCCTTTCGCTGTTTAAAAATAACGATTTTAGACTGCCCACCTTTATGTTGTGGCTCAGCAGAGGCGTGAAACATATGGGTTTTTCGGATAGGCCCATTGGCCCCTAACCAACACGTCAGCGCTCCACGGGCAATGCGCGTATAAATTTCAGTGGCGGTTCCTTTTGGTGGGCCAAAATTTTCAGGGATCTTAAAGTTGGCTTTTGGCAGG
Source organism: Hyphomicrobiaceae bacterium (assembly GCA_965222775.1). GTDB lineage: Bacteria > Pseudomonadota > Alphaproteobacteria > Rhizobiales > Hyphomicrobiaceae > CBDCUV01. Next base: position 8,668 of record OZ244971.1, on the reverse strand, counting down.
GCCTCAAGTGCTCCGGTAGCCAATTTCGCCGGATCCGTTTCGCCGCCACAGGCTGACAAAACCAAAAGCGCGGCCGCTAAGCAAATGCGACCACGCCAAACCCAAACCATCTGCCGTTTCTTAAGCAGCGCCGAGACCCCCTCACGACTTGTCCCAAGATTTTGAGAGCGCACGTTGATTACAAAATAGGTCGACCGAAAGGCGCCGCGCCGGTGCAAGACCATTCGAGCCGACCTCAAGACACCCGGATAGGGCCACCAGAGCACGTAGTCAGCACGCTGGCCGATCGCGGCACGCTGTTCGAGACCCAGAAAAATGGCCCGACCGAACCGCCTACTGATTCGAATTTATACCTCCCTCGCATGGCCCAAACCGCGTTTTGAAGGCAAATCATCACCAAGTCTGCACCATGCACAAAATTCAACCGTTGGGTTGGAAATAAGACTTTCAAAATTCATCACTACGGCCCACGGCAGGACCAACCGAACACCGCTAGTGGCAGGATATTTCAGCAAATATTCAAGTATCAGTGTCGATAAAAACCTCAATTAATCAGACGGCAGACAAAATACTCAGTATACGTCATTGAAGTGATGCAATAACAACGCATCAGATCTTAACAACATCTTAAGAATTATTACGATTGACACCGCACGCCTGGGTACCCCTTCATAAATACCAGAGTGAACACACGCGTAGCGTCCCGCGCGACAAGTACCGCCTTTTCAGCCCTTCAAAACGGCGATTGTCGGTCTGGCGGCTCAAAGTATCCCGTTGCTTCTGCATTTTTCCACGTAATCGCGTCGTTATCAGCGGCCCCTTGTATTTTTGGGACCCGTCGTTTTCGCGCCGTGACGCAGCTTTTGTACGGGCGTCGGCCCACGGCTTTATTGCAAAATAATTTTGGAGTCGTCGATGCCACGCTTTACCCAATCCCTCTTCATCGCCTGTGCCATCTGCCTGTCTTTGTTTTTCGTCGCACTCCCTCAGCCCGCAAGCGCCCAAGGCGCCTCCAACAAATGGACGCCCTGGTTTGAAATTGGCGGCAAGCTGTCAAGCGAACTGCATGGCGGCGAAGCAGAAGTGTTCATTCCCATGCTCGGCGATGACGACACACTTGTTTTTGTTGACCTTGAGGGCCGCATTTTTGAAGACAGCATTAGGGACGGCAATGTCGCACTGGGCATTCGTCAAATGTTGAACAACGGCTTTAACGCTGGCGGCTGGATTGGCTATGCGCCGTTTCGCTCATCAAATGGCGAAGTCTATCACGGCATTGCTGGCGGCCTTGAACTGCTCTCGCACAACTTTGATGTGCGCATTAGCGGTTTTCTGCCCTTCAACGATGATCGCACAATCAGCCGCATGCAGGCCTTTTCATCTCAGACCATTGCAGAACTCGGCACCGACCAGTTCCCGACCGATGGCTGGATCTATACCGATCTTACCGTCGTCACAACGGACACCACAACGACCACCACCGTACGCGAGTACGCCATGCGCGGCATCGACGGCGAAGTGGGCGGGCTGTTACCGTTGCCGCTTGGGAATACGGAACTGCGCGGCTACGTCGGCGGTTATTTCTTTGATGGCGACATGGTTGAAGACATCGGAGGCTTCAAAAGCCGTCTTGAACTGCGCGTCCTCGATGTCATTCCCGATGTTCCAGGATCGCGCCTCACAGCAGAAGCAGGCTACCGCTACGACGATGTTTTCGATCACCAAGGATTTATTGGCGCGCGCTTGCGCATTCCATTGGGCGGGGCTGATCCCACACAAACGCAGATCGCACAATTGAACGGTCAAGAGAGGCGCATGTTGGATTCCATTCAACGCGAAGATCCGCTCGCCCAAACCAACACCACGGTTGATGTGAATATCGATGTCACACGCGAGCCCGGCGAAGACGCGCTGACCGATGTGCCGTTCGACCGCGTTGCGCTTGTCGGCAACAACGGCACCGATTTGCAAGCGGCCATCGACGATGCCGGCGGCAATTCGCTCATTATCGCCAACGGCGGCGCGGTAAACTTCCAAAGTGTCGTCTTCCAAGACAACCAAACCTTGATGGGCGGCGGTGGCGCCATTCTTGTGCGCGGTCAGGGCACCGGTAACGTCATGACATTCTCTGCACCCGGCACAAGGCCAACAATCGAGGCGCTTGGATTTTTCAATCCTGGTGCCATCATGGCCAACAACTCCCACATTGCAGACCTCGACATAATTGGCGATGGCGGCAGATTTGATGGCGTTCCTGGCAATCACGGCGTGCGCGGCGCAGGCCTAACAAACGTCGTCGTCGAGCAGCTCAACATCTCAATGATGGGCCGAAACGGGATCTCCTTTGACGCTGGCACAGATCTGTTGATTTTCGGAAACAATGTCTCGGATGTTTTTTCAAATGGCATCAACATTCGTGATGACAACACAAATGTCACCATTCTCGACAATGTCGTATCGAATGTGCGCATCAGCGGCATCAATGTCTTTGACGGCAACACAAACGTTACGATCGCTGGAAACGCAGTCGACGACATTGGTGATGACGGCATCGATTTCGGCAACGACAATACCAATGTGATTGTTGCTAATAACACGACATCGAATACCGGAGATAAGGGTATCGATTTCGACTTTGATAACACCAACCTAACGATCGCCAACAATAGGGTCACCAACGCTGGAGGCGACGGCATTTCCTTTAACGACCGCAATATAAACGTCACGGTCAGCAACAACACCATCGTTATGTCCGGCGACGGCGGCATTGTCTTTGACGATGACAACACAGACGTGACCGTAATGGGCAACAACATCACCGACGTAGGAGGCAACGGTATTAGCTTTAGCGACAACAATCTTGCCGTTACTGTCGCCAATAACGTGATCTCAAACACGAACGATGATGGTATCAGATTTTCCAATATCAACACCGATGTAATCATTAGGGACAACACCATCAACGATGCAGGCTCACGCGGTGTGTTCCTTGGAGATCTGAATGATAGCGTGACGGTCACTGGCAACACTGTAAATGGTGCCGTCAGAGATGCGTTCTTCTTCTTCTCAGGAAACACCAACCTGGTCATTACCAACAACGTGGTTGCTGGCAATATCGGCGACGATGCGTTTGATATGGGTGATGGGTTATTTGGAGACAACGTGATCGCCAACGGTGCAGGCAACACGGCGGCAGGCGCGATCATCGGTGGCGATCTTTGCGAAGGAGACGGCGTCTTCACCGGTGATCTGATTATCGACGGCGTCGTCTTTAATGACGCAGCCAATAACTGTAGCTAACACCCAGCAATATGCCGAAACAACAAAACCGATCCTGCCGCGCGCGGGATCGCTTTTGTAGCGGCCACAAGTGACCGTTGTGTCAAAACTCCGTATTCGAAGGCATCGCTAATTGCGACACGCCTTTAGCATTTCGCGGGCCTGGATGTAACGGCGCGCGAAATGAAGATCGTTTGCGTGCGGTTCTCAGTTGTGGCTTGGTTCTCAACGGCTGTCGTCATAAGAAATATGAAAAATAAAAATTAAGTCGGGGCGGTGAACGTATCAAAGTTCGCGCGACCTGTCCTGTGGAGAACAGCCTAGCGTTTTGACGATGTCTAAAATCGTCCAAGTGGCAACGCTTGAAGGTATTTGCGGCCTGGTAATGCCCCAATAAAAAACGCTTCCCAAAAATCTCTGGGAAGCGCTTGAATTCAATTGTCGTGAGACGCGGTACCGAACAGGCTAGCGCAGCTCAGAGGAAACACTGACTGATGTTTCGGCAACCTGGCTGCTGTGCCCTAGTCCCGGCGCGTCCGCGCGACGTTCGGCAACAGAAGCTTTGGTCAGCAACTGCAATGCGTCATCGCGCTCTTTCTGTGCCACTTCCAACTTTTCGCGCAGCTCATTGGCCGACGCCAACAGATTATCGCGGCGCTGGCTGGCAGACTTGGCGAACGTCGAATAGTTATAATGCTCCACATCGCCACAACCTGTGCGTTCTTCTTCCGCCAGGATCTGGCGATCCAGATCGGCAGCCATCTGCTCAAAGTCGTGGATCATATATTCAAGATCGGCGACCTTGCGCGCTTTCTCATCTGCCTCAAAGCGCTTTAAGCGTAACGCAGCTTCACGTGATTTCATGGTCCGATACCCCTAGACTCCTTCGCACATCTGCAGATGAACGCTATCAAGAAACATGCCAAATTCGGCCGTCTTTGTTCACCTTAAACATCAACCCTGTCTGTTAACCTGCTCTGCTGCTTGCAGAAGGTCAAGTTTTACGTGTCAGTGTATTGTTAGGGTTATCGTGGCATACGCAGCTTAACGTTGCCCTAAAACCACGCTGCCATTCTACTCATTCCCATCATCTAATTTGATGCCAAATTCCGCTGAGCCAGGCCTAGGGCCGGCCGGCGAATAATGTTAATTGTGGAGGACGTTGTGATTTGGCTGGCAATTTTGGGAGACTCGTGGGTAGGGCTCCCGGAAAATGCGGATATTGAACAGCGTATAGTGTGAATTTTGGGACGGCGCGTGTCGCGTTTCCTGACATCCCGAACAAGATCAGAGTTGTCTTAAATCGTGACGGCCGACGGCCGCGCGAGGGGAAAGTTTTGCTGTCGAGGCAAGATTAGGTCAAGTGCTGCTGATGCAACGAAAAGTGGAATTCAAGAGTCTTTTGAATTACTTGCAATTCTCCGTGGCATAGCAACAAAAGTATCAAGACAACATTAGGATTTGTTAAGATTCTTATGTGTAAATCCTAATGTTCAATTACTAGGAGCAGTATTGAGTCCTCTTCAAACATCGGGGCAGCAGCACTGGTAGTTGCCAGGGCAAAGAGAGGAAACAAGCGGCATGCGGGTCCTTCTAATCGAAGACGACAGCGCCACGGCACAAAGCATCGAATTGATGCTTCAGTCCGAAGGATTTAACGTGTATACAACTGATCTTGGCGAGGAGGGCGCTGACCTCGGCAAGCTTTATGATTATGACATCATCCTATTGGACCTAAACTTGCCGGATATGAGCGGCTACGAGGTTCTAAAAGCTTTGCGGGTCGGCAAGATATCGACTCCAATCCTGATTTTGTCAGGATTAGCCGGTATTGAGGATAAGGTGCGGGGTCTCGGATTTGGAGCCGATGACTACATGACCAAACCTTTCCATAAGGACGAGCTCGTGGCACGCATCCACGCCATCGTCCGCAGGTCCAAAGGACACGCACAATCCGTCATTCAGACCGGCAACCTGAAAGTGAACCTTGACACCAAGACGGTTGAGGTCAATGGCCAGCGCGTCCACCTGACTGGCAAAGAATATCAGATGCTGGAACTGTTGAGCCTGCGCAAAGGCACGACTTTGACCAAAGAGATGTTCTTAAACCATCTGTATGGCGGCATGGACGAACCCGAACTTAAGATCATTGATGTCTTCATCTGTAAGCTGCGCAAAAAGTTGCAGGCAGCAACAGGTGGCGAGCATTACATCGAAACCGTCTGGGGTCGGGGTTATGTCTTACGCGATCCCGACGATGAGACGGCCGCTGCCTAGCACCGCACCCAAATTACCCACCTACCATTCCCACGGGGCCCTCAACAGGCCCCCTTTTTTATTTGGATACATCATTAATGATATATATTAAAAATGATATTCTTTGTTGACCCGGCAAGAATTGCCATCCAATTTTGCCTCAGCTGACATTTAGCTGGAGATAACTAGAGAAATAGTATGCGTATCAATGTTCCATTCAATCCAAATCGCCAACGGAATCAGCGACCCAGCAACAGCGACGGCAGTTTTGATCAAACACTGAAAACCTTAAACGCTGCCCAATCCCAGAAACGGGAGGTGCCCGTTAAAACCATAACACCTCCCGTTTCTGAAATTGGGCAATCGGTCCAGTCCCAAAACGAACAGGCCCGCGTCAGCATGCTGGGACCATGGGTCTCCAAGAATGGTCAACATTCCGCGCGAATTATCCCAAAGGGAACTCCAGGTTGGGTTGAGATCCAGATCCCAGGTTGGGGTCCGGTAGAAGCACACGTGCGCGAAGATGGGACTGCAATCGGCGAGTATCGCGGCGTCACCTTCTTCACCTGGCGTAGGGATGACATGCTCTATCTCGACCGCGTCGATCGGCGGAACGGGAACTACTCGTGGCCGCGCATGACGATGCGGCAAACCGAGCTCACTGAAACCCACTTCAACGATTTCGCACGACAAAACCTGATCGAAGCCGGCGGCCGTAACGATGCCGGCCGCGTATGGCTCCAACTCAAAGGCCGCAATGACATAATGATGGTGGCGCCGGACCATGCGGATACCGTGAACAATAACTTGAAGCGTCTATTCGGTGCCGGCGAAAATCGACGCAATGGTGAGGGGCAGCCGCCCGGCGGAACCAATGGGCCAGACGGCGCCACCAATGGGAAGCAAGCACCTAACGTTCCCGACAATGGATTTGCCGGCGTATACAAAATCTGGGACTACGATGGTGGGGGCGCCGAGGCCCAAATATCAATGAATAAAGGCGGCAGCACCATGACCGCAACCGTCAAGCGGGAAGATGGGTCATTTGTTCGATTTGAAGGATTAGTCCGCAGAGAGGCAAACGGCGAATCCGAATTTAATGGGAAGAGTGGCCCACGTTACGGCTTTGTCTGGACAACGGGTGAGTCGACGCGAATTTACCGGATGGACCCAGATGGTCATTTCATCCGGCAAGAGAGCGCAGAACGCGCTGGTACAATTGCAATCTGGGAAGGCCAGAAACCGGACGGCACAAGAACGGCCTCAGGCATCGATGTAAAGCTCACAGATCAAAGAGCACAGTATCATGCCAAACCCTTAGAAAAGACCACATCCGACATTGAAGACGGCGACAAGATCAACACTGCGCACAATGCCAGGCCGACCTCACAGCCCGGCCAGGGCACGAACAATGCTCCAGGGCAGATTGGTGCGGTACCTTTGTCCAATGTCCAGCCTGGCCAATCGGCAACCATTGATCTCGACCACATCTTTAGAGATGCTGACGGGCACACGCTGACTTACAACGTAGAGGGGTTACCTTCAGGTTGGCAGTTCAAGATAGACGGCGATGCGCTAACGATCACAGTGCCGCAGGACGCGGAAACCGGCAATGTTCCATTCACAATCACGGCTGATGATGGCAATGGCGGCACCGCTGAGGCAGTCGGCGGGATCCGTGTCGTCCCAACTGAAACGCCCCAACCTGGCGAAGGAGGCAATCGGCCGCCCACCGTCTCCCAAGGGCGCTGGGCCAGTCTCGATGCAGATTTGTACGCTGGCATGCACAGGGTCTTCCAACTCGAAAAGATCTTCTCTGATCCCGATGGCGATACGTTAACATTCAGCGTGCAGGGATTGCCGGATGGCTGGCAATGGGAAATTACTCCCGATGGCAAACGGCTCATAATCGACACGCCTCAAGACGCCGAGATCGGTCAGCACCGATTCACCGTCACTGCGACTGACAGTGAAGGCAACCAGGCGAGCAAAGACGGGACAATTACGATTAATAATCGTCCGCCCGTGAAGCTATCGGAGAACCACATCCCCCGAAGAATGGTCAGGGGCGAACCACCTCGAACCGAGGATGCCTCTCGCTATTTCAGAGATAACGACGGGCCTCAATCGCTCACATATTCTCTTATAGGAGCCCCAGATTGGGTGACGATCGATGAGAAAACCGGTATCATCACGTTTGCTCCACCTGAAGATGCGGTAGGTGACCACTTCGTATTCGCAGTAAGAGCCTATGATGGCAACAGGGCATCCGATCCTTTCGGCATGACTGTGCAGCTGCGAAACCCAAACTAGAGGGCAATGGGCGTCCGAGCGATAACGGTCGTGCGTGGAGATCTTCCTCGAGTACCGCTCAATAACCGTCACAGGCCAGGTCGCGAATCAACCAAGACCAATCGCAAATAGCTTCCTGAGAAACGAACGCAGCGCCACCTCTACACGCATCGTCGCGCCTGCATTCCCGGTCAGCATGACGCCCCCCAACACGACTTTAGGAAGTGTTGGCACAAGCCCAACAGGCCTTTTCGAAGTGTTGGGAAGCGTTCGGGCCCTGCGCGGGCGCGCACCAAAGGTGCGGGTCGCCTTGCACTGGTTTTTTATCGCTCACGGTGCTGTTCGGTGCAGACACTTCGTGTCAACACCGGCACCTCCGCGGGGGCGGGACTAAGTCCCGGGTCGCCTTGCTCCCGAACAGGTGCGATACGGGAACCACCAGCTTTGCTTGCACAAAACAAAACACCACCCGTAATCCTCCCGCCGCGCCAGTAGCCGAAGTCGTCGCGATCGGCGCAAAAAAAGCGTAGCCGAAGCCGTCTCGGTCAGCGGCAATATCATCGATGACGTAGGTGATGAAGGCATTGTCTTTGACGAAGGCAACACGGGCCTGACGATCACCAACAATATTTTCCTGCGGCCCATCGGCGACGATGTGTTTGACTTTGATGATGGTGGCAACGTGATCATCAATGGCGTCGGCAACAATGCCTCGGGCGTCGCGGTAACGAGCAGCCTCCGAGAATGCGCAGGCAACTTCACCGGAACGCTAGTCGTGGAGGGGGTGTTATTTGCAAACGGCTGCTGATAGCGCCGGCTGCAGTTAAGTCTGTCGCACCCC